>OZ252051.1:1402500-4480886 GCA_965247985.1 uncultured Binatia bacterium (SeqCode)
AGTGTATCTTGAGCAGCGACCTTGTTTAAAGCCTCACGACTAATTTCGATTCGTGCGGTTTTTCCATTATAGCGAACGCGGACCTGGGTGATGCCCAGGGTATAAAGAAAAGCCTCTGCTTGAGCGATGTGAGAGAGCATTGTCGCTGTAATGTGTGTTCCATAAGGAATTCTGGACGAAAGACAAGGGGAAGCCGGTTTATCCCAGGTTGGGAGGCCCAATAACCGACTGGCTTGACGAATGTCTGCTTTCGTCAAGCCAGCTTCAACTAAGGGGTGATCAACATTGTACTCCTTTGCCGATTGGAGACCTGGTCGATAATCGGTAAGGTCATCAAGGTTGATCCCATCCGCAATGCTAACCAATGCGAGCCGCTTTGCTTCTCTTTGACAGATTTCATATAAGGAGCTCTTACAGAAATAACACCGATTAATAGGGTTCTCCGCGTATTCCAATATATCCAACTCATTATGTCGGATGAGCATGAGTTTCACATTCAGCCTTTTGGCCAGTTCGATTGCTTGTCGCTCATCGTGAGGTGGGGTCGATGGTGAAACCGTCATAAGCGCGATAACATCGTTGAGTAAGACTCGAGAAGCAACTGCAAGGAGAAAGCTGGAGTCAACTCCTCCCGAAAAAGCGAGTAGGGTCGGCCCCATCCTTTCAAGGCGCACTTCAAGGTTGTTGATTTTTTGGGCAAGGTTGAAATCCATGTCTGTATGCGGCTCAATGTTCACGTTAAATGCCCTCTGCATGGAAGAGATCTGTTGTGAGATAACGCTCTCCAGTATCACAGAAAATAGTTAAAACAGTCTTCCCCGCTCCTAAATTTTTTGCGACACGGACGGAGGCAGCACATGCTGCACCAGATGAAATTCCCACAAGAATACCTTCCTGGCGTGCGAGGGTCCGCGTATAGGTTGTGGCTTCTTCATCTGACACGGAGAGGACCTCATCATAGACTTCCGTATCCAAAATTGGGGGAACAAACCCTGCACCAATACCTTGGATGTTGTGGTAACCAGGATCCTTTCCTTCAAGAACGGGAGAAGAGGCCGGCTCAACGGCAAAGATTTGGAGATACGGATATTCTTGCTTCAACACCTCTCCAACTCCGGTGATTGTTCCACCAGTACCAACTCCTAGGACGAGAGCATCCAGGTGAGGAAGTTGTTGCAGAATTTCTTGGGCGGTTGTTCGCCGATGCATTTCTGGGTTTGCTGGATTATCAAATTGTTGTGGCATAAAATAATGAGGTTGGCTGGCAGCAGTCTGTTGCGCTTTTTGAATCGCCGCGTGCATACCTTTTGTATCTGGCGTCAAAATAAGGTCAGCGCCATACGCGGCAAGCAGACTCTGACGTTCTTCACTCATCGTGTCCGGCATTGTGAGGGTCAATTGATAGCCTTTCACTGCAGCAACAAGGGCGAGACCAATACCCGTGTTACCACTCGTAGGCTCAACAATGGTCATCCCTGGTGCTAACTCTCCTGAGTGTTCAGCCGCCTCGACCATACTGAGACAAATCCGGTCTTTGACGCTCCCTCCAGGGTTGAGTGATTCAAGCTTTGCCCACACCTCCGCACTTCCTGGGCTGGGGATATTGCGAAGCTGAACAATCGGGGTATTCCCAATGAGTTGGAGAAGAGAATCCGTGACTTGGCAGGGTGCAGGCATAATGCAACAAATAAGAGTGAACAGTGTTTGAGCACTGGATAATCGCTCCTACGCTATCCAGGTAAATCTCGAAAGTCAATTCAGAGATGGCCCGTACAATTGTCCTTTTTCCCGGCAGTCTTGGAGACTTC
This sequence comes from uncultured Binatia bacterium (SeqCode), assembly GCA_965247985.1. Lineage (GTDB taxonomy): Bacteria > Desulfobacterota > Binatia > Bin18 > Bin18 > Bin18. The sequence goes on from OZ252051.1 coordinate 1,404,309, forward strand.
ATCTGTTTTTTACCCGCGCTACAGGAAATTGGAAAACATCAGCGCAATCTCGTTGTTGCTGGCAGAGAAACGACCCGTGCTCTTCTTGGAGCCTTCACGTGTTTCCCTCGAACCGTCTCGGTGCAGACTGTTTCACTTGATGATGCGCGTTTTGCCCACCTTTTCGCCTCTCGCTCTTCAATCAGAGATGCTGATCTCGAGAGCTTTTTTTCTCCCGATACCTCAGTTTTATCGTGGTTCGGTGCCTCTCTCCCGCAGGTTAAGAAGAATCTAGAGAAATATGCGCCCGGTCGAGTCACAGTCTTTCCCTTTTTTTCAGGTCAGGCTGAGTCTCATGCGAGCGCCTATTACTTGAACTGTCTTGGGGAGAAGGTCAAGGAGAAGCTGCATGGATCTCTTTCCGCACAACTCAAAGGGCAATGGCTACGATGGGGAGTGGACTATTGGCGGCAACGAGAATGGGAGTCGAAGCAGATATTAGTTGTCCATCCAGGCAGCGGTGGACAGAGAAAACGATGGAGAGCGGAGGGATTCAGACAAGTAGTCCAGTGGTGGAGAGATAGCGGAGAGCGGGACGTGCTGATATTGCTCGGACCTGCCGAAGCGAAGGAAGAGGATTACTGGCGTCGCTGCGGTCCGGTCGAGACATCTCTTGAGCTTGCCCAGGTTGCGAGTATTCTCATCCGAGCAACCTGTTATATAGGAAACGACTCTGGAGTGAGCCATCTTGCCGGAGCGGTTGGCACACAAGGCGTCGTCATATTTGGACCGACTCGACCCGAACAATGGCGTCCTCTCGGGGGAGGTCTGAAGGTCATCAAAAATGCTCCATACCGCAAGAAATGGTCGGGTCGAGAGGGGATTTCGCTCGAAGAAGTGACTCCAGAGCAAGTCCTGGAGAGACTCACCATATGATCTGGAAATGCTCGGTGAGTGTCAAAGAATGTGAGAACACACTATAGTATGACATAATGGGCTTGTATAATAATGGAGGGTTAGTGCGATGAGCGAAGAAGAACGAGAGCAGAGTCCGGGATTCCGGGTGACTGACCGGCGCCACTTCTCTCCAGAATCAGGAGCGCCCCGATCAACGCCGACAGAGGAGAGAGCTGCAGATATTGAGCCAGGACAGGTACCGCCTCAAGCCGAAACGCAGGAGACAACCTCGCGAGGTCACTCTCATGAGGCAGCGTCTGACCAGATTGAAATTACTTTTTCGAGCTTTATTCTTGGGCTGAGTACGCAAGCGCTCATGTCTCTTGGAGAAGTGCCAACCGTTCCTGGTCAGGCAACCCACACCGATCTTGCCGCAGCGCAGCAGATGATTGACGTGCTTGCCATGTTACAAAAGAAAACTTCTGGCAACCTTGATACAGGTGAAGAACAGATGCTGGAAAGTGTGCTGTACGATTTGCGGATGCGATATGTGAAGCTCAAACGGGAAGGGCGGCCATCATAAATGGCGCGACACAGCAGTCGATATTGGAAACTCTTCGCCGTTGTTGGTCTTTTGCTGTTTCTAGCTAGGAAGATATGTGTCCTTTTCTGTGCGACGCATGCCTTTGTTCTGTAATGGATATGCAGCGGATATTCTGGAGTCTGATCGGTTGTATTTTCTTGGGGCTGCTTGGAACTGCGGGCGTTCTTGGCTGGCAGTTTTACCACAAGTTAGAACACGAAGTGGTCAGGCGTTTCTCCGACCATCGCTGGGCCGTGCCGTCGAAGATATATGCTCGTCCGTTACTCCTCTACCCTGGACTCAATATCGAAGAGATCGCTCTCTTTGATCAGCTGGCACGCTTGGATTATCAACCGGTTGAAACTCCTATTCGGGCTCGGGGAGACTATTGGCGCAATGTCCAAACCGGAGAAGTCCAGATTTTTTTACGGGGGTCTACGTATCCTGGACGACAGCGCACTGCTCGGCGGATTCTGCTGTCCATAGAGCAGGGACGGATCGAACGCCTGACTGATCTTGATGATCAGACTGAAATCCATGCCATTGAGACGGAGCCGGAAATCATTACTCGCTTCTATGCTCAAGCGTGGGAAGAGCGCAGAGTTGTGAAACTCTACGAAATTCCAGCCCTGCTTGTAAAGGCAGTGCTGGCCGCTGAAGATCAACGCTTTTTTGAACATAAAGGAGTCGATTTATGGCGAATTTTGGGAGCTGGATGGGCAAACATTGCTGCTGGACGCACAGTCCAAGGTGGAAGCACGCTGACGCAGCAGCTTATTAAGAATTTTTTTCTCTCCCAAGAAAGAACCCTCAAGCGAAAGATGACCGAAATCTGTATGGCGGTCATTATTGAGAACCATTATTCCAAACTGCAAATACTCGAGAATTATTTGAACGAAATTTACTTGGGTCAGCGGGGCGCAAAGAGCATTTTGGGCATCTGGGAAGCCGCCCGATTCTACTTTGGAAAAGAGCCACGTGATTTAACGGTCGGAGAAATGGCTATCCTTGCCGGTATGATCAAAGGGCCTAATCGATACGCCCCCAATCGTCATCCTGAGCGTGCAATCCGGCGGCGCAATCATATTCTCCAAAGAATGGTCGAATTAGGGACTATTCCGAAAGAGGAGGCCTACGCTGCCCAGCACGAAGAAGTTGGACCGCGCAATATCCGACCCGAAAGAAATAAAGCTCCGTATTTCATTGACTTTATTAGAAAAAAGCTTGAAGCGAGCTACCCTGCTGGAACATTGACCAAGGCAGGGCTCAATATCTTTACTGTTTTAGATATGCGACTCCAACAGATCGCGCGTGAAGTCATTCAAACCGAACTGGCGGAACTTGAGGAAAAGTATCCGCAGCTGAAACGAGAGATTCCTGGCGAGCGCCTTCAGGCCTGCCTTATTGCTATCCAACCCCAAACTGGACATATTCTCGCTTTGGTGGGTGGACGTGACTACCAGGGGTCGCAGTTTAATCGCGCGGTACAGGCCCGCCGGCAACCTGGCTCGATTTTCAAACCAGTGGTGTTCCTGACTGCCCTTGAAAGAGAAAGGCAACAGAAAGACGGCTGGTTCCTTTCGACTAGTCTGGTCAGTGATGCTCCCTTTAGCTGGTTCTATGAAGATAAAGAATGGAGTCCGCGGAACTATAAAAATCGCTATCTTGGCATGGTGAGCCTCAGAAAAGCCCTCGCAAAATCACTGAATGCAGCCACGGCGCGTATTGCTCAAGAGGTCGGCATTGAGCCGGCTCGCCAAACGGCTGTGCGGCTAGGATTTACCAGTCCTCTGCCGGCATACCCTTCTCTTGCTCTTGGAGCGGCTGAGGTGACACCGTTTGAGGTCGCCCTTGCATATAGTACGCTGGCCAATCAAGGTAATTTGACACCGCCAGAGACCATTAAGTGGATAACGAGTCGCACTGGTGAGATTCTTGAGCAGCGAAGGATGACTGCGGAGCGTCGAATTCATCCAGATGATGCCTATATTTTGACGCATCTGTTGAAAGGAGTCATGGAGCAGGGTACTGGTGTAGGAGCCCGCGCGCGAGGGTTTGTCCGCCCTGCCGCAGGAAAGACCGGAACCACCAACGATTACGGCGACGCCTGGTTTGTTGGCTATACCCCCGACCTCTTAACGGTGGTGTGGGTCGGGTTCGATCGTCGGACTTCCCTCGAACTGTCGGGTGCCCAGGCCGCGTTGCCGATTTGGACTGAATTTATGAAACGCGCGACCGCCGGGACGGCCGCCACCTTTGCGGCCCCGCCTGGGATAACCCTTGTTGCCGTTGATCAAGAAACTGGCCTGCGTGCAACACCCTCCTGTCCGCAGACCATTCAGGAGGCTTTTCCAAAGGGACAAGAACCTATCCTGGCATGTCCGTATCATACCTCGGATACAAGACCGCCACGTCCTCCCGTTCGCACGACAGCATCAGACCTACAACGCCCGGCAGCGCAGCCTCCCGCAAGAGGTCCTGCGGTGTTTCCGCCCGTGGCCGCGCAACCGCCGGCACCAGAGACACCCGCGCCACAACCAAAACGATCCAAGCCGTGGTGGAAAATATTTTGAGCGTACTGCCACCTCCTGTCCTCGAGACTGTTTCTTCCTGTGCGCTCTTGCTGTTGGCATATGGATGTCCTGTTGCGTATGCACAGGATGGTTCCCAGCATGGCTCTCAGGATGGCTCTATTGAGAATCTGAGTAGGACAACGGAGCAGGGCGGAGGAACGACAGAAGAGCAAGAGCCTGCTCCGCTGTCTGCTCAGGTGGAATTCTCCCCCCAGGAACGGGTGGCCATCCACTTTGTGGAACAAGGACAGGCCGCGTTGGGTCAGGAAGATTTTGAACTGGCTCGTGTTTTTTTCGAGCGAGCAATTGAGGTCGCTCCTTTGCAACCTTATGGTTACTACTTCCTTGGGCGCTTGGCCTTTACTCTGGGCGAAGCGGACCAAGCGTTGGTCTTTTTATTGAAATCGGAACTCTTGTTCTCAGAAGAGAATGATGACTGGCTGGGTGAAATAACCTGCTTGCAGGGGGCGATTCACGAGGCGGCAGGGGACTACGAGGATGCTCGGTTGAATTACCAACGCTGCCTGGATTTTTCGCCCCAAAGCCTACGCGCCATTAGTGCTCTTGCCCGGCTGCCTGATGCGGGTGAGCGGTGAACATGCTCGATCAAAAGGACCTCACTGTCTTAGGCATTGAGTCTTCGTGTGATGACACAGCCGTGGCCGTCCTGCGTGGGCGACGGATCCTGTCTAACATTGTCTCGTCTCAGGATGCGGTCCATGGCCCCTATGGTGGAATCGTTCCCGAGCTGGCCTCCCGGCAGCATATCCAAAATGCACTTCCTGTTCTTGATACCGCGTTGGAGCAGGCCCACATCACTCTCGATGCTGTCGATGGCATTGCCGTCACTGCCGGACCGGGTTTAGTTGGCTCGTTGCTGGTTGGCGTGTCGCTCGCGAAGTCGCTCGCGTTTGCCAAGAATCTCCCGTTTATTGGTATCAATCACCTTGAAGGGCACCTGCTGGCGGTGCAGCTCGAACAAGAGGTCGATTTTCCATTCCTGTGTGTATTAGTGTCCGGCGGCCATACGAGTTTATACCTTGCGCGGGATTGGGGAAACTATCAGCGTCTTGGCGCGACTCGGGATGATGCGGCTGGCGAGGCGTTCGACAAAGGAGCGAAAATGCTCGGCCTGGGGTACCCGGGCGGTCGGATTATTGATGAACTCGCCAAAGCCGGCCGACGTAATGCCTTTCGGTTTCCCCGTGCGCGTATCAAAAAGGCGAGGTACGACTTTAGCTATAGTGGGCTCAAGACTGCACTGCGTCAATTTCTCGCCTCTCCGGAGCAAGAGCAGTATACCCAGGCCGATATAGCCGCCAGTTATCAAGAAGCCGTGGTGGACACCGTGGTGGACACCACTATACGAGCAGCCCATGATCTTAACATCGAGCGCATTGTCGTCTCTGGTGGCGTCTCAGCCAACTCTCGACTTCGCCAACGCATGACCGAAGTCGGAGAGCAAAACGATTTTCGGGTATTTTTCCCTTCGCTGAAGCTGTGTACGGATAACGCCGCGATGATCGCTTTTGCCGGTGCATGGCGTCTTGCCGCGGGGCAGCGCTCTGGGTTGGACCTGAATGCGTCTGCCGTGCTGCCATTAGAAGATTCCTAAGAGAGAACCCCTGTGGGAGCCCGCTGTGCCGACCCTGCTCCAACAAGCCCGTTTCATCCTTGGCGAACTTGGCATTCGTCCCCATAAACGTCTCGGACAGCATTTTCTGATTGATGCAGACGCTATACAGCGTATGGTGACGGCCGCGGCCATACGCCCTGAAGATACCGTGCTGGAGATCGGACCAGGGCTTGGGGCACTCTCTGACATCTTGGTCAAAGACGCAGGTCAGCTCATTGTAGTCGAAATGGACGCGACGTTGGCCGAACGACTGGATGAACGCTTTGCTCGTGACGAGCACGTCCAGATTATTGCGGCTGACTTTCTTCGCTTGGATCTGAAGGAAATGTTTCAAGAGCAGTCTATAAAGATCGTGGCAAGCCTTCCATATAACGCTGCGACTCCCATCCTCTTTCGGTTGCTCGACCATCGGATGCAGTTCCCGCAGGCCACGGTCATGCTCCAACGAGAGGTGGCAGAGCGTATTACAGCCTCCCCGGGGACAAAGGCGTATGGTGTGCTTTCCGTCCTGATTCAACTCTACGCGACTACGGAAACTGTGTGCTCGGTTGAACCACGCAGTTTTTTCCCTGCACCAAAAGTGCACTCCCAAGTTATTAAACTGATTTTCCAAAAAGAGCCTCGGGTTGAAGTTGCAGATACGGACCTGTTTCGCCGTATCGTTAAGGCGGCCTTTAATCAACGCAGAAAAACGTTACGCAATGCGTTGCGAGGTGTTGGTGCAGCAGACCTTGAAGCTATTGGCCAACGAGCTGCTATTGACTTCCAGCGCCGCGGAGAGACGCTGAGCCTTGAGGAATTTGCTCGCCTGACAAATAGGTGGCTGGGTTGATCCGGGCGTATAAAGGGGATGCTATGGAACGGAAAGTCATCGCATACACAGTCAAAGACCGGATTGCCACGATCACCCTCAACCGTCCTCAACGCCGAAACTCGTGGACGGGTAGAATGCACGTTGAGTATCGCTGGTCCATTGAGCAGGCCGAGAATGACCCGGCGGTGCGGGCCATTCTCGTGACCGGAGCGGGTCGGGATTTTTGTGTCGGTGCTGATTCACGCGCGCTTGAGGGGCATGTGGAAAAAGGTGGCTACGACCCAGGAACTCCGGACACAATGCCGACTCCTGGCTATGGTGTACGGCCTGAGTTTGACGCGGATTTCGCGTATCAATTCGGCCTCACCAAGCCGGTGATTGCGGCCATTAACGGCGCAATCGCTGGCGCTGGCCTGGCGGTGGCCTGCTATGCCGATATCCGTTTTGCCGCGGAAGGTGCGAAGTTCACGACTGCTCACGGTGCGCTAAACCTGCCGGCTGAGTTTGGTCTGTCTTGGCTGCTCCCGCGTCTTATGGGCGTCACGCGGGCGAATGATATCTTGCTCACGAGCCGTATCTTCCTGGCAGAGGAAGCGTATGAACTGGGGCTGGTCAACAAAGTCTTGCCTTTCGACGAACTCCTCCCTTACACCTACGACTATGTGCGCAAGATGATAGACCGGGTTTCTCCTGGGTCGTTGCGGGAAACCAAAAACCAGATCTATTCCGACCTGCATGGCGATGCGGCTTCGGCAGTCCAGCGCTCGCGCAGCCTGATTGACCGTATGACGACCGAGGCGGACTTTCATGAAGGCGTCGCCGCCTTCACTGAAAAGCGCCGGCCGCGTTGGGCGGGGAAGTGAGAGCTTACGACCCCATCCCTGACACCACCAACCCAATCCGTGACATATCGAGCGAAATCCAGACAATCCAGGCGGTCAGGACAAGCGCTACTCCAGTAAAAATTTGGATACGCTTGACCAGACCAGGGAGCTTATCCGGCGGAAAGGTCTCTCCTCGTACTTCGGTCCGGACAAGGCGGTGTCCCATGCCAAGGGAAACCGCGGCGCTGACGTTAATCAAAATAAAGACAACGAGGAGTTTGAGGCTCAGCAAGCTGCCAAAGTCTGACAAATATCCCTCTGGAGTAAAGAATGATAAGCCTGGCTTGGCTTTGAACGAAGTGAGATTCCACGCGCCGGTCATCAGCACGACTCCGAGTGAACCGATACTGAGGGGATTGTAGTATTTCAGGCCCTTGGCCAAATATGTTTGTTTTGCCGTTGGGTCGTCAATCTGAGCGGCTGGGGGAAGCAACATGACGAGTAGGGTGACGCCGCTGCCAAAGAAGACTGCTAAGCTGAGTACATGGGCCCACAAGAGAATGAAATCACTCATTAGTCGGACGTTAAACCAGAGGGCCCTAGAAATGTAAATGGCCGCCCGCTAGGAATGTTTGACACTCAAAACCAGGGTCGATATTCTGACCGTAAGCGGGGCTTTCTCTTTATTTTATGTTCTTTTTTTAATGAGGCGAGGGAAGGAAGGGTGAATGGCCGAAAACGTACTACTGCGCCACGAAGATGTCCCTGACATTCACACGCTTGAGGTATACTTGGCCCATGATGGGTATGTGGCCGCCCGCACGGCGCTGACCACGCTCAAGCCTGAGGAAGTCACGGCCCAGGTAAAAGAGTCGAACCTGCGGGGGCGGGGCGGGGCGGGTTTTCCGGCCGGCGTCAAATGGGGGTTCCTGCCCAAGGACTCGGATAAGTCCGTCTATCTGTGTTGCAACGCCGACGAGAGTGAGCCCGGGACGTTCAAGGATCGGGCGATCATTGAGAAGAACACCCATATCCTCTTAGAAGGCATTCTCATTACCTGCTACGCCATCAACGCCCATACGGCCTATATCTATATCAGAGGGGAATTCGCCTACGGTGCAAAATGTCTGGAACAGGCCCTGGCCGAGGCCTATGACCAGGGCCTGTTTGGCAAAGATATTCTCGGCACCGGCTTTGACCTTGAGGTCTACATCCACCGGGGAGCCGGGGCCTATATCTGTGGAGAAGAGACCGGCCTGATCGAGTCGATTGAGGGCAAGCGCGCCTATCCCCGCATCAAACCGCCGTTCCCCGCCGTGTACGGCTTATTCGGCTGCCCCACTATTGTGAATAACGTGGAAACGCTGGCCTGCGTGCCGTCTATCATCAAGAACGGTCCGGACTGGTTTCGGTCCATTGGGCCGGAAAGCGGGCCGGGTCCAAAAATATACGGAGTAAGCGGTCATGTTGAGAAGCCCGGTATGTTTGAGCTGCCCATGGGTATGCCGCTGCGCGAGGTGATTTACGACTATGCGGGGGGCATCAAGGATGGCAAGCAACTCAAGGCCGTCATGCCGGCCGGGTCGTCCTTCCCCGTTTTGACGCCGGATGAGATTGACGTCCATATGGATTTTGACTCCATGCGTGCAATTGGCGCCTTCCTTGGCACCGCCGGCATTATCGTTATGGACGAAGACACCTGTATGGTCCGCGCCTTGGAGATCATCGACCGCTTCTATCACCATGAATCCTGCGGCCAGTGTTCTCCGTGTCGAGAGGGAACTGGCTGGTTACACAAGCTTCTGGTTCGACTCGAAGAGGGCAATGGAAAAGCCGAAGATATCGATTTGATAGACCGTATTTGTACCAACATGATGGGTAATACGGTCTGTGTCTTAGCTGACGCGGCTGCCATGCCAACGCAGAGTTATCTGACAAAGTTCCGCGACGAGTTTATTGCCCATGTGACTGAAGGTGGCTGCCCGCTGAAAAAATCATCAGCCCAGCCTGAAGCTGTGTAAGTCTCCCCAGAGGTTTTCATGCCAACACTTGAAATCGATGGCCAAGAAGTGACGGTCGAGGATGGCCTAAACGTTATCCAAGCTGCTGAACAGATCGGCGTTGAAGTTCCGCATTACTGTTACCATCCGGGGCTCAGCATATCGGGGAACTGCCGGATGTGCTTGGTCGAAATCGAGAACATGCCCAAACTCCAGATTGGATGTAATACGCGTGTTTCCGACGGCATGGTGGTGAAAACTGCAAGTGAAAGAGCAAAACATGCCCAAGCGGCCGTGCTTGAATTTCTTTTAATCAACCATCCGATCGATTGTCCCATCTGCGACCAAGCCGGTGAGTGTAAGCTCCAGGACTACTACATGCTGTACGGAGCCTATAAGAGCGAGATGAAGCTTGAGGCCAAGGTACACAAAGGGAAAGTCGTCGACCTTGGACCTGAAGTCGTTCTCGACGAAGAGCGTTGCATTCTGTGTGCACGCTGTACACGTTTCTGTGACGAAATAACAAAGACTGGCGAGTTGGGAATTTTTGAGCGAGGAGATGATTCTCGCATCAGTCTCTTTCCAGGGAAGACACTCGACAACCCATATTCTGGAAATGTTGTTGATGTATGCCCTGTGGGAGCGCTGACGAGCAAGGATTTTCGATTTAAGTCCCGTGTCTGGTATCTCGAAAAAACGCCCTCAACCTGCACACGCTGTGCCACCGGTTGCAATATCGATATCTACCATCGGCGGGGTGAGGTCTTTCGTTTTCGTCCGCGTCAAAATATCGAAGTCAATGAGTATTGGATGTGTGATGAGGGGCGGCATTGGTACAAGTCGTTCCAGCAAGAAAGCCGTATTCCTAGTCCTTTGGTACGAGGCGAATCCTCTTTCGCTGTAGCCTCGTGGGATGAAGCTGGAAAAAAGGTTGCTGAAATCCTTCGTCAGGCTAAAGACGAGCATGGCGCTCATACGGTAGCGGCGATTGTTGGCGCCAAGGCAACCAACGAAGAAGCATTTCTACTCTCCCGTCTGCTCAGAGAGCAAATTGGCTCGAAACAAACCGTTGGCTTATCGTGGTCTCCCACTGACGCATTTCATGATGACTTCCTGATCCACGCAGACAAAAATCCGAACACGCAAGGACTGAAGAGCTTGGGTCTGCTGAATGGCGGAGGCGAGGCTGAAGCTGTTTTATCCGCAGCAGAGAAGGGAAACGTGAGAGTCCTTCTTATCCTTGGCGCGGACTTGGTTACGACATTTGGCCAAGAGCGCATTGATAAAGCCTTGGGCGAAACAACCGTCATTCTGCTCGATACGGATTACAACGGCACAACAGAATATGCCAACATTGTTTTACCAATCGCAGCCGCCATAGAGACGGACGGGACCTGCACGAATCAGGCGGGCCGTGTCCAACGGCTCTCCCAGGCATTCCCCCCACCAGGAGAAGCCAAAGTTGGTTGGGAAGCGCTGGCCTTGCTCAGCACAAAGTTGGATGGTCCCGACTCTGTTTCGATCACTGATGTCTTCGGCGAATTGGCGCACTCAGTCCCAGCCTTTGCCGGTCTGACGTATGGGAAGATTGGCCTCCAAGGAGCGCCTTTAGCCGAGGCTGGGTCGTAGGCGGACAACTGAGCCTGTGCGTATTGCCACCTGGAATGTGAATTCAATCCGCGCGCGCAAGGAGCGTGTGCTGGAATGGCTCATCCGTCAGCAGCTCCCTGAAATCGTTTGTCTTCAGGAAACAAAAGTCATAGACGATGCCTTTCCCCGCCGTAAGTTTGAGGATTGCGGCTACTACGTGACCGTGTGTGGCCAAAAGACCTACAACGGCGTTGCTATCCTGTCTCGCGCTGAGCCGAGTAATGTCATGCGCAGCCTTGAGGGTGACCCTGAAGACCTTGAAGCGCGTTTCTTGTCCGCCCAGATTGCCGGTGTCCACATCCTGTGTCTCTACGTCCCGAACGGACAGGCAGTCGGGAGTGAGAAGTTTGCGTATAAGCGAACCTGGCTCAGTCGAGTCCGCCACTTCCTTGACACTCAGTGTGATGCTGGAAAACCGCTCGCCCTGTGTGGAGATTTGAATATCGCGCCGGCAGCGCGTGATGTATACGACCCGGAGGAATGGGAAGATACGGTCCTGTTTCACCCAGACATGCGCGAGGCTTTTGAATTCTTGTGTGAGTGGGGCCTGGTCGATACCTTTCGTCTCCATCACGCCGAAGGAAAACTGTACAGCTGGTGGGACTACCGTCAACTTGCATTTCCTAAAAACAAGGGGCTCCGCATCGACCACATTCTCGTCACCCAGCCACTCGCTGAGCGGTGTACTGGCGTTGCTATCGACCGCGAAGCGCGCAAAGGGAAGGGAGCTTCGGATCACGCCCCGGTTATTGCTGAATTTGGCGATGTATGAGAGTGAAGACACCGTTGTCTTTGGAAAGAAAACCTGACAGTTTGAAGGCGTTGGAGGAGCATATGCAGAAGCCACCAGTCGATTACATCAAACGCATTACGGATAATTATGCCGCGCTGGGCTACAAGACGTATCAGTGGGTGCATAACGAAGACACGCCACCGTGGACCCCGCTAACCAAGCCCTTGTCGGAATGCCGCCTGGGCCTGATCGCTTCCGGTGGCATTTATGTGACCGGCCAGGTCGCTTTTCATACCAAGGATGATTTTTCCTTCCGAGCGATCCCAACGGATGTCGCAACCTCAGACCTGCGGACCGCACACTTTGCCTATGACCAGACCGACGCCCGGCGTGATCCCAACGTCGTCTTCCCGATTGACACGCTCCGCCGCTTGGAAAAAGAGGGTGTTATCGGCGAGTTGGCTGACACTGCCTTTACCTTTATGGGCGGCATTTATTCGACCCGGAAAGTCCGCGAGGCATTGGCCCCGCAATTGACCGAACAGTTGAAGGCCGAACGTGTTGATGTGGCTTTGCTGGTGCCCGTTTGACCGGTGTGTCATCAGTCCGTGGGACTGATTGCACGCCATGCCGAGGCCGCCGGCATCCCGACATTATGCATGGGCAGCGCGCTGGATATTCTCCAGGCCGTGTATCCACCCCGCGCGGCCTTTCTCGACTACCTGCTCGGCCACACAACCGGGAAGCCGCTTGAACCGGAACTCCAGCGAGAGATCCTACTTGAGGCTCTGGGCGCGTTCTCTTCCTTACAAGAGCCCGGCCAGATTAAACATCTCCCATTCCGCTGGGCCGAAGATGATAGCTGGAAAGATGGGGTGATGAATGATGGAGATTCCCGCACCCAACGTCTGGATACACCACAGTATCAAACCGAAGAAGACCGTATTCTAGCTGAACAGAACGACCCGGAAGACTGCGAGGTGTGTGCCGTGTCGGCTTAAGAGCTGCCACAGACTGTTGGTCAGAGGGATACATTATTCCCCTCGAAATCTGTCCCCTCTCCCTTTGGGAGAGGGTTAGGGTGAGGGTTTCCCTCCGAGGAGAGGCGATGGCAGAGCATGAGTCACCATGAGTCACTTGATGGAGCCACTGTGGTGGTCGGATGCGGTGGTATCGGAAGCGCTGTCATTGCCAAGATCGCTGACCAAGGGGTCCCGCTTGTTGCTGCTGATATCGATTATGCACGCGCTGAGGCGAGTGTCGCCAATCTTTATACCGAAGCCCTTGCCCACAGCGTTGACGTGACCGATGAGGCGTCTGTTGCCTCTTTGATCGCCCAGGCGCGTGCGACGTTTGGTGTCGTCACCCGGCTCGTGTATACCGTCGGCATTATCCACACCGGCAACTTCCTGGAGCTGTCTCCCCGTCAGTGGCGTCGGACGTTCGAGGTGAATCTGACTGGCGCATTGTGCAGCATCCAGGCCACTGCTCGTCACCTTATCGAGAACAATCGGCCCGGCCGTATGGTGATGGTTGCCTCAGTTGCCGGGCGTGGCCCGCGTGCCGATAGTAGCGACTATGCTGCGAGTAAGGCCGGCCTCATTAGTCTGGTCCGCTCCGCTGCCCTCAGTCTTGCTGCTGCCAACATCCAGGTCAATGCGGTCTGCCCAGGAATCGTTGATACTCCAATGACGCGTGACATCCATACGGAGCGGGCTGCCCGGCGCGGTATCAGTGTAGAAGAATCTCTGGCTGGTTTAGCTGACACTATTCCACTCGGGCGGATCGAAAGCCCCCAGGAGGTTGCTGAGGCCATTTGGTTTCTCCTGTCAGATGCAGCGCGCTATATCACCGGCCAGGCGCTCAACGTCTGCGGCGGATTGGTATTTGATTGAGGGAGCCGGTATACCGGGAATGCTCTGTATTCCTTGAGCGCCAAAGGAGGTTGCCATGTTGGGCGTATGGCATTTCAGCCTGACCGTATCGGACCTTGAGCGATCAATTGCCTTCTACCAGAAGCTGGGACTCAAGTTGTTGCTTGTCCAGGAACAGGCCAACGCCTATACGAGTCGTTTGGTCGGGTATGAGAACGCCCACCTCAAGGTTGCCCAATTCGTCATTCCAGGCCAGCCGCGCGGTCGTTCGACCCACGACCTTGAGTTGGTTGAGTACATACATCCCAAAGGCAGGCGACAGAAGCCGGACATCTGCAATCCGGGTGAGGCTCACCTCGCCCTCACGGTTACAGACATCCACACTCGTTACGAACAGCTCACGGCAGACGGCGTCCATTTCTTCTCGCCGCCGAACGCCATCACTTCAGGCGTCAACCAGGGTGGGTATACCTGCTATTTTTGGGACCCCGACCAGATCGTTCTTGAGCTGGTCCAGCCTCCCCCCGGCGACTGACTGAGAGAAGAGCCCTAGGCCGGACCTTTACAACTGCTCCACCAGCTTCTCGACCTCACTCCATTCCACAATCGGGGTCAGGCGGCGCTTTTCAATCAGGCCGCTTGAGACGATTTTGCCAAAGACCTGGAAGGTCGGGGTATGGTCAGGAATATCGACCAGAAAGATGACCTTGGGTTCTTCATTCGAGAACCACGGGCCGCCGGCAAAGCGGACCTCTTGCGGCGCGCCGACCGAGGCCGGGTTTTTTGCGGCCGAGCCGATGAGCCGGACGAATTCCTTCATCCGCTCCGGGCTGGGGTCCTTGAGCCAGACTTCGTCAAGATAGAGTGCCATGCTTCCCTCCTCAAAAAAGATGCTGAGGGTATAGCAAAGTCCACGCAGGAGAAAAAGAGAAGGAAGCCGCCTGCGGTGAGGAATACGGAGTCGAAGCGATGCCGCGCTACTCAGCCAGCATGTCGTCCAGCTCCCTACCCACCTCCAACGCGTGTTGGAATCAACTGGCGGTGGCGAGGAATGGATTCACGACGCGTACCTGGTCGTAGAGTTGGTCGTGGTTCAGGTCTTCGCTGAACAGGGTTCGGGCGCCCAGCGCGCCAGCCGCGGCGATGATCGCTCCGTCCCAATAGCTGATACGGTAACGCTGGCTGAGTTCAGCGCCAATCTTGACGAGGCTCGGCTCAATGGCCTGGCAGGGGAACGCTTCGAGTTGCTCAATCCATTCGAGCGCCTCGGCGGCGCTCAGCGGAACGGAGATCTTGTGCACGACTGTGACGTAAAACTCCTGGAGTACCTGGGCCGAGAGTCCAAAATCGAGCTCGTCAATCAGCCGGAGCGCCCGCCGACGCTTGACTGCCTCCTCACCGCTACCTGCCGCCGCATAGACCAGGACGTTGGTATCGAGAAAGGCCTCAACGCTCATGCAGTTCCTCGCGGGTCCACGAGCGCGAACCGACCTGGGCCGTTGACTGCTCGCTGAGCTGCCGGATTCGCTGCCTCGCCTTACGGGCGCGGTCTTCTCGGTTTGCGAGCCCGGTCAGGAACTCTCGGACGAGCGCGTTGACTGTGGAGCCGTGCTCAGCCGCATAGCGCCGTACCGTGCGGACAACGTCTTCGTTGATGCTGAGAGTGATGTTTTTCATGGACACAGTTTATGTGCTACTGTGTCTTTTGTCGAGTCGTCCGTCAGTCGGCCAGCATGTCGTCCAGCTCGCCACTGACTTCCAGAGTCTGCAACTCCATGAAGCCCCCGATGGACTCGTCTCCGATAAAAATCTGGGGGACGGTGCGTTGACCTGAACGCCGGGCAATCTCTTGCCGCAGTGCGGGATCGTCGGACACGTCAACGTCTTCGAACGGAACGCCTTTTTTGGTCAGCAAAGCCTTTGCTGCGGTGCAAAAGCCTCAATAATCTGTTGAGTAGACGGTAATCTTTTTCATGAACGATGACCCTCCTGCCTGTTGATTCGTAAGAAAGAACTATGGAAGCTCGGTGCTGCCCATGAGGTAGCTGTCAACCTCTCTGGCCGCCCCGCGTCCTTCGTTAAAGGCCCAGACGACCAGACTCTGGCCGCGGCGCATGTCGCCGGCGGCAAATACGCCGTCCACGTTTGTGTGGAACTGGCCATATTCCGCTTTGGCGTTTGAGCGTGGGTCGCGCTCAACCCCGAGTTGTTCGAGAACCGGGTCTTCCGGGCCAAGAAAGCCCATAGCCAGCAGGACCAGGTCTGCCGGCCACACCTTTTCTGTTCCTGACAGGGGTTTGGGAATAAACGCGCCGTTTTCGTTTTTCCCCCACTCTATCTCGACGGTGTGCAGTTCTTTGACGTTGCCGTTTGTGTCGCCTACGAATCTTTCCGTCTGAATCAAATAAATACGTGGATCTGCGCCAAACCGGGCTTTTGCCTCTTCTTGTCCATAATCGACCCGCAAAATTTTGG
This sequence comes from uncultured Binatia bacterium (SeqCode), assembly GCA_965247985.1. Taxonomy (GTDB): domain Bacteria; phylum Desulfobacterota; class Binatia; order Bin18; family Bin18; genus Bin18. Next base: position 1,420,347 of record OZ252051.1, read on the forward strand.
GCCACTCCGGCCAGGGATTGTCCGGCTGTCGCTCTAAAGGCGGCTGGGGAAGAATTTCAAATTGGGTCAGCGTCTTGCATTTGTGGCGGAGTGAGGTCCCAACACAGTCGGTTCCGGTATCTCCACCCCCAATAACGATCACATTTTTATCTGCCGCGGAAATATACGCCCCATCCGCATGTGCTGAGTCAAGCAGGCTTTTGGTATTGGCGTGGAGGAACTCCATGGCGAAATGGATGCCTTTGAGGTCTCGGCCTTCTGCCGGGAGGTCACGCGGTTTTGTCGCGCCCCCACACAAGACGATAGCGTCAAAATCTTCTTGTAATTGAGTGGCAGGAATGTCGATTCCAATGGCCGTGTTCGTCACAAAAGTAATGCCCTCCTGGGCCATAAGGTCGATGCGGCGCTGCACAATGGTCTTATCCAGTTTCATATTGGGAATACCATACATGAGCAATCCGCCGATACGGTCGGCTCGTTCGTAGACCGTGACCGCGAGGCCGGCCTTATTGAGCTGCGCAGCGCACGAGAGCCCTGCCGGACCTGAACCAACCACGGCCACCTTTTTCCCCGTCCGTTTCTCCGGAGGGTGGGGGATGACCCAGCCTTCCGCAAAGCCGCGATCAACGATGGAGCATTCAAGATTTTTAATCGTGACTGGCGGATTCGTAATACCGAGAACGCACGAGCCTTCGCACGGGGCCGGACACACACGGCCGGTAAACTCCGGGAAATTATTGGTTTTGTGCAGACGCTCAAGCGCTTCCCGCCATAACCCGCGGTAGACTAGGTCATTCCATTCGGGGATGAGATTATTAATCGGACAACCTGAAGCCATGCCGCTGATTAAGGTGCCGGTATGGCAGAACGGAATGCCGCAGTCCATACAGCGGCCCCCTTGTTCCTGAAGTTTGCTCTCGGAAAAATGCTGATGAAACTCCTTCCAGTCATTGACCCGCTTGACTGGCGAACGGTCTGCGGGTAACTCCCGCTCGTATTCCATGAATCCGGTTGGCTTCCCCATGCGGTCTTCCTTCGTCAGTCTGTGTGCAGTCTCAAAGTGTTAGTTGCCGCTCACCCGCGCGGCATCGTTCTTATTTGCCTCAAAAGCCGCCATGATGGCTTTGTCGCCGGCTAAACCACTACCTTCAGCACGTGTAATCGCATCAATCATACGTTGATAGTCTTTGGGCATAACTTTGACAAATTGCAGCGCCCTGGCCTCCCAGTCGTCAAGAATCTGCTGCGCCAGGCTGCTGCGGGTATACTGGACGTGCTTTTGCAGCATGGCGTGAACGTCCTGGAGATCCCCCTCGCTGAGCCTCTCTAGGCTGACGGTTTCGAGATTACAATGATTGCGAAAGCGAGTCTTGGCGTCCAATACGTAGGCGATTCCACCGGACATGCCGGCGGCGAAGTTGCGCCCGGTCTCGCCCAGCACCACCACGCGCCCGCCCGTCATATACTCACAGCCGTGGTCTCCGACTCCTTCGACCACGGCCCGTACCCCGCTATTGCGCACGCAGAAGCGTTCACCGGCCATGCCGCGAATATAGGCTTGTCCGTTGGTCGCCCCATAGAAGGCCACATTTCCGACAATAATGTTTTCTTCTGCGATAAAGGTCGAACCTGCTGGTGGATACAGGACGACTTTCCCACCAGACAGGCCCTTGCCAAAGTAGTCGTTGGCATCGCCTTCCAGTTCGAGCGTCATACCGGGCGGGACAAAAGCCCCAAAACTCTGGCCGGCCGATCCCTGAAAATGAAAGTGAATGGTATCTTCCGGTAAGCCGTCCCGACCGTAGCGGCGTGTGACCTCACTGCCTAATATCGTGCCGGCTACTCGGTTGATGTTTTGAATAGGCAGAGTAGCGGACACTTTTTCTTGACGTTCAAGCGCCGGGCGTGCCAGGTCAATCAGGGTTTGCTTATCCAGAGAGCGCTCAAGCCCGTGGTTTTGTCCAATCTGACAATACCGACCGATTTCGGGACCGACTTGGGGTTGATGCAGAATATCGGTGTAGTCCAGCCCTTTGGCCTTCCAGTGCGCTATGGCTTTGCGGGCCTCAATCTTGTCAGTTCGACCAATCATGTCATTCATGCTCCGAAAGCCGAGTTGGGCCATATACTCGCGGATTTCCTGAGCAATGAACTGCATGAAGTGTACCGCATGTGACGGGTCGCCCGTAAATTTTTTGCGTAATACCGGATTCTGGGTCGCGACGCCGACCGGGCAGGTGTCGAGATGACAAACCCGCATCATAATACAGCCTAATGAAACCAGCGCGGCTGTGGCAAAACCGAACTCTTCTGCGCCAAGCAGAGCTGCAACGACAACATCCCGTCCGGTTTTGAGCTGGCCGTCGGTTTCGACTGCAATCCGGCTGCGCAAGTTGTTGAGAACCAGAGTTTGATGCGTTTCCGCGATGCCGAGTTCCCAGGGCAGGCCGGCATGTTTGATACTCGTCTGCGGCGAGGCCCCGGTACCACCATCGTGACCACTGATGAGCACCACGTCGGCATGGCCTTTGGCAACGCCGGCGGCAATCGTGCCGACACCAACCTCGGAGACGAGTTTCACGCTGATACGCGCGTCCGCATTGGCGTTCTTCAAGTCGTGAATGAGCTGGGCCAGGTCTTCAATTGAATAGATATCGTGGTGTGGCGGTGGTGAAATCAGTCCAACCCCAGGTGTGGATAGCCGAACCTTGGCAATCCACGGATAGACTTTCCGGCCAGGCAGCTCTCCGCCTTCTCCGGGCTTGGCACCCTGAGCCATTTTGATCTGGATCTCACGGGCTTGGGTCAGATATTCGCTGGTGACACCAAAGCGACCTGAGGCGACTTGCTTAATTGCGCTGTTGCGCGAGTCTCCATTCGGGTCAGGCGTATAGCGCGCAATGTCTTCCCCGCCTTCTCCCGTATTGCTTTTGCCGCCGATACGATTCATGGCAATAGCCAGCGATTCATGCGCCTCTTTACTGATGGAGCCGTAGGACATTGCGCCGGTCTTAAAGCGCTTGGTAATTGCCTCAATCGGCTCGACTTCTTCAATCGGCACAGGCTCAGCCGCGGGCTTCAATTCCAACAGCCCACGGAGCGTGGCGATCCGTTCCGCCTGGTCGTCTATGAGCCGCGTATACTCCTTAAACGTGGCATAGTCGTTTGTCCGACAGGCCTTCTGCAGCATATGAATAGTGCGCGGATTGAAGAGATGGAGCTCGCCGTCTTTGCGGAACTGATACTGGCCGTGTACTTCAAGCGTCTGACCGCGCACGGGGTTGGCTGGGAATGCCCTGGCATGTTGTTGGCTTGCTTCTTGAGCGAGTTCCGCCAGGCCAATGCCTGCTACGCGGGAGGGAGTCCAGGTAAAGTACCGATCGACCACTTCCTGGCCCAAGCCGATGGCTTCAAAAATCTGGGCGCCACAGTACGACTTAATCGTTGAAATGCCCATCTTGGACATGACTTTGACGATGCCTTTGACCGCGGCTTTGATATAGCCGCTCACCGCGTCATGGTAGGTAATGCCAGTCAGCATGCCCTCGCCGATCATATCGTTCAGGCATTCGTAGGCCATATAGGGGTTAATCGCCTGGATGCCATAACCGAGCAGCACACAGAAATGATGCACCTCACGCGGTTCGCCCGATTCGAGCACGAGTCCGACCTGGGTCCGGCTGCCGGCACGAATCAGATGGTGGTGCAAACCCGACGAAGCCAGCAAGGCCGGAATCGCGGCGCGTTCGGCATCAACGCCTTTATCCGACAATATAAGAATCGTCGCGCCATTCTCAATGGCGGCATCCGCTGCCTGACAGAGCTCGCGTAAAGCGTGCTCAAGGCCGTCTTTGTCCTGCTTTGGGTTAAAGAGAATGGGCAATGTCACCGTCTTGAGCCCCGGTTGATTAATGCGACGGAGCTTTTCAACATCCGCATTTTTCAGGACCGGAATAGACAGCCGGATTTGGCGGCAGTTGTCCGGCCGGGAATCGATCAAATTCCCTTCTGATCCGAGCGTCAGTGTTGTGGACGTGACGAGTTCTTCTCGAATCGGATCAATGGGAGGATTGGTGACCTGAGCAAAGAGCTGCTTAAAGTAATTGTATAAAAGCTGTGGCTTGTCGGACAACACGGCGAGTGGCGTATCCGTGCCCATGGAACCGATAGGCTGGATCTTATTCATCGCCATTGGCCCAATATTGACCTTCAAATCTTCGAAGCTATATCCAAACGCGCGGAGACGTTGGAGCGTCGCAGGATGATTGTACGCCGGCGGCTCTTCTGACACATCCGGAAGCTGATCAAAATAAACAGTGTGTTCGTTCAGCCACTGACGGTATGGCTGCGCAGTAATGATCTCCTGTTTCAAGTCTTCATCACTAATAATGCGGCCTTGCTCCGTATCGACCAGGAACATCCGTCCCGGCTGGAGGCGGCGTTTTTCCAACACGCGCTCCGGCTCGACTTCGAGCACACCGACCTCGGAGCCCATAATGACCAGATCGTCCTTGGTGACATAATACCGGGACGGGCGTAGCCCGTTGCGGTCCAGGACCGCACCGACTCGTGTCCCGTCCGTAAAAGCGATCGAGGCCGGACCGTCCCAGGGCTCAATCAGGCAACTGTGGTATTCGTAAAACGCCCGCTTATCGTCGGCCATGCTGGTGTGATTCTCCCAGGGTTCGGGGATCATCATCATCATCGCGTGGGGCAGGGAACGACCACTCAGGGCCAGGAATTCCAGGCAGTTATCAAAAATGGCCGAATCACTGCCGTCTTCCAGGATAACGGGAAAGACTTTCGACAGATCGTCGCCAAAGAGTTCCGAGGCCATCAGCGCCTGTCGGGCATGCATCCAATTGACGTTCCCCCGCAGAGTATTAATCTCGCCATTGTGGATGAGGTAGCGATACGGGTGCGAGCGTTCCCAGCTCGGAAAGGTGTTAGTACTAAAGCGTGAATGGACAAGGGCAATGGCGCTTTCCATGCCTGGGTCGGAGAGGTCCGGGTAGAATGTTTCGAGCTGCTGCGGCGTGAGCATTCCCTTATAGATAATCGTCTTGTACGACAGACTAGGGATATAGAAATACTCTCCACCGGCTACTCCTCCGTAGCGGATAGCGTTCGTCACTCGACGACGGATAATGTACAGCTTGCGTTCAAAAGTAAGATTATCCGCGGGACCATCTGCGGGACTATCCTTAAGACCGGCGCCGCGCCCAATAAAAATTTGCCGAATAACAGGTTCACACGCCTTGGCCGTCTCTCCCAAGCCGTCATTGTTTGTCGGCACATCTCTCCAGCCCAAGACCTGCTGGCCTTCTTCTGTGACGATAGCCTCAAGGCGCTGTTCGCACGCTTGCCGCTGAGTCACATCGGGTGGCAGGTAGATAATTCCTACCCCGTATTGGCCCGGATCGGGCAGTGTGAAGCCCCCAGCGCGACACCTCGCACTCAGGAATCCATGTGGGAGCTGAAGGAGCATTCCTGCGCCGTCTCCGGTTCCCTCTTCGCAGCCCCGTGCTCCGCGATGGTCCAGATTGACGAGGACAGTTAAGCCCTGTTCGACCACCTGATGCGAGCGCTCACCTTTGATATTGACGACAAAGCCGATCCCACAGGCGTCATGTTCAAAGCTGGGATCATAGAGTCCTTGTTTCGGAGGTATACCGGTGTGTGTCATACACGCCCCTTTCCTGTCTCTATGCAGTACCGGCATGAAGCTTTCCTTGAGATGTCAGGCCCCGCGTCTTACCCGTGAGGCCAGAGCTGCGGTCACTTCGTTTATTTGATGTTGCCGGCCATCCGACTTGCTGCCGGACTGGAGTTTAAGCCAGAGTCCTTCGGTATGCGTGGATAACACCACGGATGTTTCCGTGCGTTCCACCCCCTCAAGCGACCGAATTTGACGAATCACTTCCTCAAGGTCTGAGGTGTTATTGGCCTTGACTTTGAGCAGGAGGGTATATTCGCCGGTCACATGGTGACATTCCTGAATATCTTCAAAACCATCAATGGCGGTTTCAAACCGGGCAATAAGCTTGGGATGGTTAATCGAGACGCCGATAAAAGCGGTAATATCCTTCCCCAGCTTGCGTGCGTCGAGAATGGCGGTGTACCCTCGGATGACGCCGCTCTCTTCCAACTTCTTAATCCGTTCAATAACGGATGGAGCAGACAGCCCGACGCGTTCGCCAATTTTAACCAGCGGGAGTTTGCAATTTTCCTGCAAGACCGAAAGGATATGCTTATCCAAATGGTCAATGCTGTCGAGTTCCATACCCACCCTGTTCACTTCGGACAACTGCCGAATTTATCGAGGTCAAAAATACTGAATGACTAATAAATAGCGAAGAACGAGCTATTCTGTCAAGTGAATATTCAGCAGGCTATGGTTCCTTGAGTTTTTCCTAAGCCCCCGTATAATCATATGCTCTTGAGGATGTAATAGAGGCACACATGGCAAAAATGACTGGTGCACAGATCACAATCGAAAGCCTGCTGGCTGAAGGCGTGGATACCATCTTCGGCTACCCTGGTGGTGCAATCCTGCCGACCTATGACGCCTTGGTCCAGAATCCGGCCTTACGCCATATCCTGGTCCGACACGAACAGGGCGCAGCCCATATGGCCGAGGGGTATGCGCGTGTGTCCGGTCGTCCGGGCGTCGTTCTGGTGACTTCAGGGCCAGGGGCAACGAATACAGTCACCGGCATCGCGGATGCCTATATGGATTCAACCCCACTCGTCGTAATCTGTGGTCAGGTGCCGACCAATATGATCGGCAACGATGCCTTTCAGGAAGCCGATGTGACCGGCATCACCCGGCCCTGCACCAAGCATAATTATTTAATTCGTGATGTAAACGACATCTCCCGGACAATTAAAGAAGCATTTCATATTGCCGGCAGTGGGCGACCGGGGCCGGTCTTGATTGATCTCCCCAAGGATGTGCAGACCGCTGAGGCCTCATTCTCCTATCCTGAAACCGTGAGTCTCCGCGGCTATAAGCCGACCCTCAAGGGAAATATTCGACAGATCGAACGTGCGCTTGAAGTCATTGAACAGGCCGAACGACCGCTCTTCTATGTGGGCGGCGGGGTGCAATGGTCTGGCGCGTCCGAACCGCTCATCGAGCTGGTCCGTGGGCTCAAGGTTCCGATTACCACAACGGTCATGGCCCTGGGCGTGTATCCCAGCGAGGATCCCTTGAGCCTGGGTATGTTGGGTATGCACGGTGGCTATTGGACCAATATGGCGGTGCAGAACTGCGACGCCCTCATTGCCGTGGGGGCGCGTTTTGATGATCGGGTCACTGGCCGAACGAGTGATTTTGCGCCCAAAGCAAAGAAGATTGTTCATATCGATATTGACCCCTCTTCGATCAGTAAGAATATTAAGGTCGATATCCCCATTGTTGGGGATATCAAGGAAGTCTTGCAGGTCATGCTCGGGAAAGTGAAAACCCATGAGCAACTGGCGTCGAGTCAGCAAAAATGGGCCAAATGGCACCAGCAAATCATGGCCTGGAAGCAGGAAAAACCACTCCCGTATGAGACTCAAGGCGCGGATGGCGAAATTCTCCCACGAGGGGTGCTGGAAGAGATCAATCGGATAACCGGCGGCGAGGCCATTGTCGTGACTGATGTGGGCCAACACCAGATGTGGGCCGCCCAGATGATGAAGTTTACCCAGCCGCGTTCGTGGCTGACGTCGGGTGGACTGGGGACCATGGGCTACGGCTTGCCGGCTGGGATTGGTGCTCACTTCGCCGCCCCTGACAGGCAGGTCGTGGTGATTAGCGGTGACGGCAGTATTCAGATGAATATTCAGGAACTGTCCACCGCCGTCCAGTATCATGTTCCGGTCAAAGTTGTCATCCTGAACAACCACTATCTGGGCATGGTGCGGCAGTGGCAGGAGAAATTCTACGAAGAGCGGTACTCCCACTCCTATATGGATGCCATGCCGGACTTTGTGAAACTGGCCGAAGCCTATGGAGCCAAAGGGTTTCGGGCGGAAAAATCGTCCGAGCTGTCCGCCACGCTGCGGGCTGCCTTTGCGGAGGCGGGACCCGTTCTGGTGGAAGTGGTCATTCCGAAAAGCGAGGGAGTATTCCCCATGGTGCCGGCTGGGGGCGCCATGCATGAAATGCTCTTTGCGTAACGAGTCGAACCGGGAAAATGGCACAGTCGTGGAAAAAGATACGCAGCAAAAGCCGGAGAGCGAACAAGCCCCAGACCACTCCCAGGATCGTTTCTATAAGGGCGTGATCCACAAGATATTTACAGGCAATGAAACTGGTATCGTTTTGAGTGACTCCGGAAAAGAAATTCCCTTTGTCTTCCCGTTCTTACGGCTGATCGGGGCACCTCGTCTGGACATTCGATTTTTGACCGAAGGGATGCGCGTGGGCTTTGACGTTGGCTGGACCTCGAAGGGGCTGCGCATATCGGCTCTGAAGATTTATGACTAGTCCCCATCTTCTGATGGGAGGTTGCGACGATTAGAGCGGCAGGGTTGTCCGAAAAAGCACAAAACGCCCCAGAAATTCGCCCACAATAGCCGCGAGAATGGCGACATAAAAGAGCCCGGTTGCAGCCATTGTTTGTGGAATCTGGAGCGTCCGCCAAATCATATAGGCAACGCCGAGTGAGGCCAGCGGCCCCAGGCCAAGGCGCATCCAAAGTAAGGTCTGGCGGTCTGTCCAGAGCGCGCTCAGGCTCGCCCTTGTCGTCTCGTTACCACTCACGAAGAGGACCAAAAGGCCGAGAGCAAGGGTTGCTAAATGGACGACGATAGTGCCGGCATAAAATTTGAAGATACGCCTGAAGGGGTCAAGAGAGAGGTCAAGCTCAATGAGGTACCAATGGCCCAGGGACATGCCCGTTGCGACCGCACCCAGCATCAAAGCCGAGGTCAGAAAACTGAGCGGGTAGAAGAGCGTCTCGAATGAAAAAAATGGTGCTATGCGATACATGTTTGCGCTGAAACTCAGCGCAAACAGGCCCGAGAGGAGCGTAAAAAGATAGGCCCGGGCACGCAAGGCAAAGCGGTCTCCCCAGAGGGTGTAGGTATACAGCCCGCACAGCACGCAAAACAGCAGCCACAAACTCACTTCAAAGGTCCGCATATTCCACAGCGCTTCCGGCAGTGTGGAGGAGGCCAGGGACAGCTTGCCGATGAAGATCGTCAGCCCACACCCAAGATAGACACAGGCCGTGGACTTGAAGAACCCGCGTTCAATCTCATGAAACCCCGGAACACTCAGGGCAAAGACGCCGCCAAAGGCAAGCTGGCCGAAGATGAGGAGAAAAGTATGTGCAAAGTCCGTCATGCCCGGACTGTACCCACCCCAGGGTAGGTTCTCAAGCTGGGGTGGGGGCGTTGAGGCCCACCGTAGACGATTGAGGTCACGGCGCTGGATATCAAAATGTGCGTGAGCGGTCCGTCGGCTTCCTGCCTTGCTGTTCCTCAGCGCAACTGGTAGGAGAACGAACTGTGGCAGAATCGTTGATTACGGACGAAATTCGGGCTTGGATCGGTCGTCAGGCTCCGCCCTGGACAATTGAGGTCACGGCCCTGGATGTCAAACGCTTTGCGGTAGCAACCGATGACGCAAACCCCCTCTACACGGATGCAGAGCAAGCGCAGCAGAGCCGCTATGGCGGGCTGATCGCCCCGCCCCTGTTCTATATGGCTCCGCTGACGGACCCGGTGCCCGAAAGCGCACTCCGCCCGGATGGGCTCCCCGCTGAAGGGCGCTTTCCCATTCCGCCGACCCCACTCCCTCGCTTGATGGATGGCGGGACAGACATTGAGTTTTTTGTTCCGATTCGTGTTGGCGATACCCTCACGGCACGCAGTACAATAGTGGATATCTACCAGAAAGACGGGCGCTCCGGCCCCCTGATCTTTGTGGTGCGGGAGACCACGTATACGAATCAAAACGATGAGATCGTCGTCATTGAAAAAGGTTCGTCTATTTTGCGCTAAGGTACGCGAGGCTACAGAGTCATGGATACACAGATTTTTTTTGAAGACGTAACCGAAGGGATGACGCTGCCGAGTCTGGAGAAGACGCCGTCAAACACCCTGCTGTTCCTGTATAGCAGTATCACCTGGAATCCGCAGCGCATTCACTTTGATAAGGATTTTACCCAGGGTGAAGGCTACCGCGACATTGTCGTGCACGGTCCGCTGCGCGGGGCGTTTTTATCGCAATTGTTGACGGGTTGGATCGGTGAACAGGGAACGCTGAAAAAGCTGTCGTATGCCAACCGCGATATTGCCTATGTCAACGAGCGCCTGGTGTGTAAAGGCTTGGTAACCAAGAAATGGACCGAAGCAGGGACGGGACATGTCGCCTGCGATGTATGGGTTGAGAACGCGGAAGAGGCTCGTCTCACGCTTGGGAGTGCCACGGTCCTCCTGCCTTTGAAAACCGCTCTTGATCCTACACGTACAGCCTAAAGGAGTCTGCATGGCGAAATCACGCCTGACTATTATTCATACCTCTGATGTCCATCTTGAAAGCGACACCTTTGGCCGGGGAGAAGCCGGCCAAGCCTATCAGCGTCGCATTCAGGGGGCATTTCGAAGTGTTGTTGACCTGGTATGCCGCAAGCAGGCTGACTTGTTTCTCATTGCCGGAGACCTGTTTGACTCAAACCGTGTACCGGAATCTGGAGTCGAATTTGTCAATGCTGAACTCCGGCGCGTCCCTTGCCCGGTTGTCCTCATTCCCGGCAATCATGACTGTTACGATCATCGTTCGATATACAAAAAGGTTGACTTCACTGAAGTGGGAGCGCACGTCCATACGCTGACGGAAGAAGAGGGGCGAACGATCCGCTTCCCGGAATTGCAGGCAACGGTGTGGGGCAAAGGCTTGGTCGAGCATGACCCCTCCTTCCGCCCCCTTGCCGGAGTCCCGGACCGACAAGAAGATTGGTGGCATATTGGCATGGCGCACGGCTATTATGTCGAAGAGGAGGAAATGCAACGTTCTTCGCCAGTGAAACCGGAAGAGATCGAACAATCCGGCCTGGATTATCTGGCTATGGGGCATGTGCATGTCTTCAACGATCTCAGCCAGGGGGTAACAACGTCGTGTTACCCCGGTACGCCGGCACCGTTATACATGGGGGTGGATGATGGAGGGAGTGTTGCGGTCGTGACCCTTGATCCGGAACAAGGCGTGAGGCTGACGCAGCAGAAGGTTATGCTGTAAGCGGCCCCCTTCGTGTCACGCCCCGGTTTTTTCTTCGGGCCTATTTTGCTAAGAGGCAGGCATGGCTGAGCGAGCGGACCTGCGGCGACGGCCGCAACGGACAACGGTGAGAGATATTCTGCGCACTGCGGTCAATCTCGAAAAAAAGGCCATGGCTCTCTACATGCAGTTCACCCGCATATTTGAAGGCCAGGAAGAGCTACGGAAGTTCTGGTTTGGCATGGCTCGTCACGAAGCCAGTCATCTTGGGGCGCTGGCCCTCGTAGAAGGGGTGATTGAAAACGATCCTGATGTTGCGGAGACGAGCAAAGTCTGGTTCGACCCTTCGACCGTCGTGCGCCTCCGGGCTCTCCTCAACGCTTATAGTCGTGAGGCTGAGGAAGAGATTTCAGTCGAGCGTGCTTTTGAAATGGCCTTAGACGTAGAAGGCTCGGAGTTGGAAGACGTTGTGGTTGATCTGCTGCATGTGGTCCGCGAACAGATGGTCCGTGACCAAGCGGTCAAGCTCCTGATTCACGACCTCAGTGACCTGAGCTATATGGTCGAGAAGTTTACCCACGATGAAGCCTTGCTGGCGCGAGCAGATGCACTGGTAGACCATCGGGTTGACGCCCTCGCTACCGATCAAAAAGCATCATGAGGGCGACGCGCGTAAACCCCTTCCAAGGAGAAACCGGCTGATGAATCCTGTCGTCATACAAACTGCACTCTGTCTTCTTATCGCCCTGTGGGGCTTGTCCATGATTGTCATGGGGGTGGTGTGGCGCAATGTCATCTGGCTCGGTCTTGGCGCTGCCGTTCTCGTGGTCGGACTGCCCTTTATGCGTAACCTGCTGCCCGATCGATTGAGACGCGACTTGCTGTAGCGTCCCGGCTCCTGCCTGAGTCTTCCCCCGTTTCAGACATGCTTGACCCATATTCTTTGTAAGCCATGTTTCTTCGCCTCCTCTTATTATTCACCATTATTCCGCTTGCGGAATTGTATTTGCTCCTCCAGGTCGGCAGTGCCCTCGGAGTCGGCCTGACGATCCTCCTGGTTGTCGGCACGGGTGTCGTTGGGGCGTATCTGGCACGGCTCGAAGGCTGGCGGACGCTACGGCAGATGCAGGAGAATCTTCACAACGGCATTGCGCCAACCGGAGAGCTTATCGACGCCGCGCTTATTCTCGGGGCCGGACTGCTCTTGATTACCCCTGGGATTGTGACCGATATTGTCGGTTTCAGTCTGCTCTTGCCACCAACCCGAGCCGCGCTGAAGCGCGCCATTCGGCGGCGTCTTGAAGCCCATACGCCCGCCGCCTCGTCCACCATTGAGGTGGAAGTCATCCGTCGGCCAGACTGACGGGTGTTGTGCGGGAGAGCCGCCCTTGGGGAACGGTAGCGCAAAGACGTGGGCTGTGCCTGCATGTTCAGCCGTGGTCCTGCGACCGGGGAGGGGGATGCCGGGCCGGGAGGAAAGACGGGAGCAGCAGCGCCAACAGGAGTGCGCCAGCCCCGCCGACGAGATACGGCGCGTTCATCCCGGCCTGTTCAAGGAGGGCTCCAGTCATCAAGCTGGAGCACCCTCCACCCAAGCCCATACTGATCATGCTGAAGAGGGCCTGGCCGGTTGAGCGCAGTTGGGGTGGTATGGTTGCTTCGAGATAGAGCGGTCCCCCCAGAAAGAGCCCGGTGACCGTCAGGGCATGGAGGACCTGGACCGGATAGAGCAGCGGCAAGGCGGTCACTTGACTGAGGAAAAGCCAGCGGATGGCGCCGGCACCGATCCCCACGGCCAGGAGCCCACGCGCCCCGAGGCGGCGGACACTCGGTCCCAGTAAGGTCATGAAGATAATCTCCGGGATGAGCATCACACACCACATATTGCGGATGGTCTCGATATCGCCCCCTCGGTCGCGGATATAAATGGGAAAGATATCCATCGGACCATGGAGAAAGAGAAAGGCGAGAAATCCGACCAGGGTCAGGCGCAGGAACGGGCCCTGAGAGAGGAGGCTGCGCCACTCGCCTTGCAGAGCGCGTAGCGCAACCGGCCCCCGCTGGGGCAGGCTGAGCGCTGAGACGGCTGCACACAGGGTCAGGCCGGCGGCCAGCGGGAAGAGGATACCCAGCTGGGGCTCCGACGCCAGACTGAGAGGGGCGGTCTGGAATACGGCCGGTGGAGGAAGGGTGGCCAGCAGCCACGGAAAGCCAAGCACTGCACAGAAAAACCCGAGCGTCCCAAATGCCCTGATAATACCAAAGGCATGTTGATTGCCCTGGAGCACCGCCAGGCTCACCGAAACGGTCATGGGAATAAGGGCGCGAGAAAAAAAGGCGAACAGAACCGTGATACACACCAGAGCCGGAAAGCTGTCCACACAGCCAAGTAAGAAATACCCGGCTGCCGAACCCGAGGCTAACACCGCCAGGACGCGAATCCGCAGCCCACTCCGGTCCGCAACGATGCCCCACAAGGGCTGCACGAAGAAGCCGACCAGGGGGAGGGTGGCAAAGACAACGCCAACCTGAAACCCGTCAAGGCCGACGTTCTCACGTAAATACAAGCCGTAATAGGGGAAAAAGACTCCGAGGGCAGCCATGATCAGAAACCAGAAGAGAGCCAGGGGCATGGCTTGGCGCAGGTGCGTATTCATGGCAGTCAGCAGCCGCTGGAAGGAACGGGCAACCGGAACGCAATGACTGAAGGGCAGGGGTGGGTCCCGCCGTGCCTCACCTCACACGTAGTCGTCTGCGCGCTGCCGATTCTGCGGGCACGCGGCGCAGCCTGTTTTCGCCCGTCTGGGCCAGAGCGAACGGCCGAGGTAGAATGCTGCGACGACGATAACCGGGAATATTAGTAGAGTTTGGAGGTCCATGGTTTACCCAATCACCCGACTGCCTATTTGATACACGGCCAGTGCTCCAAGATACGCCAGACTCGTCATATAGACAAAGGTCAAGAGCGGATAGCCCCAAGAATCGGTTTCCCGCTTGATGGTCGCCAGGGTGGCCCCGCACTGACAGCACAAGGCAAAAAAGACCATGATCGAAATCGCCACAAGCGGCGTATACACCGGTCGGCCGTCCGGCCAGCGCTCCGCCCGCATGGCCTCACGCAATTCGAGGCTCTCTTCATCTTGGCCGGCACCCAGATTATAGATCGTCCCGAGTGCGGCAATAATCACTTCACGAGCCGGAAAACTCGCCAGCGTGGCCATGCCGATTTTCCAGTCCCAGCCCAAGGGCTGAACAAACGGCTCAATCGCCCGCCCGGCCTGTCCCAGATAACTTTCGCGTAAGCGAACGCCGGCCGCTTCGCTCTCAAGCAGCGCCAGTTCGGCTGCCGTGGCGGTCGCCCGGCGGGTCTCAAACTCTTCTGAGACGAGGTCCTGATTCGGATAATAGCAGAGTGCCCAGACCAGGATTGTGGTGGCCAGGATGATGCTGCCGGCACGCCTGAGAAAGGCCAGACTGCGGTCGTACATGCGAAACACGACCACCCGCCAGGCCGGCAGCTTAAAGGGCGGCAGTTCCATGAGAAAAGGAACGGCCTCACCACTCAGGAGCGTTCGCTTGAGTACCCAGGCAATTGGGGGGGCAACGAGCAGGCCGAGACAGTACATGAAAAAGAGCGTCAGTCCCTGCAAGCCGAAAATGCCCCACACAGTCTGGGCCGGGATAAAAGCTGAGATTAACAGCACATACACGGGCAGCCGCGCGCTACAGCTCATCAGGGGCGCAATAAGAATAGTCGCAATCCGGTCACGCTGATTGTCGATCGTTCGGGCCGCCATAATGCCCGGAACCGCGCAGGCAAAAGAGGAGAGCAGCGGAATAAAGCTCCGTCCCGATAATCCAAAGCTGGCCATCACCCGATCCATGAGAAAGGCCGCCCGCGCCATATAGCCGGAATCTTCAAGGATGGCGATCAGACCGAACAGCATCGCAATTTGCGGGACAAACACCACAACCGCGCCCACCCCGCCGATCACGCCATCGACGATCAGGCTTCGTAGCGGACCTGCCGGCAGCGCGCTGCCGACCCAGGGGCCCAGCGCCGAAAAGACGATGTCAATGCTGTCCATGAGCGGCAGCGCCCAGGAAAAAATGGACTGGAAGGTCACACCCATAACGGTCAGAAAAATCACCAGCCCCCAGACTTTGTGGGTGACGAGGGAGTCAATCAGCTCGGACCAGTCGGTCCGACCACGGTTCGTGGAGGGGGAAGATCGCCGCGTGGCCTCCACGACCTGAGCGATCCACGCATAGCGACTATCTACTTCCATTTGAGGTAACTGGACTGCGTCATCGGCTAAGCGTTGGCGGGCCGCTTGGACGTAGCTCTGCACCTGCTCTCCACGTTGTCGGGTGAGCGTCTGCTCAACCATGCCGCCGGCATCGATCAGCAGACGCTCAACAAGAAAGTGGGGGAATCGAGCAGCGGGGTGGGACTGTGTGAGCTGCTGTGCAAGGGTTTGAACTTCTTTCGTGAATGCTTCAGGAAAAACAATGGGCCGTGGTGGGGAGGCTGCTGCGTCGAGCGTATCACATAATGTTTGACGTAATTGGTCTATCCCCCGACGTTTTGTCGCCTGAACCGGGACGACGCAAACCCCTAACCGTTTTTCAAGTGCGGCAATATCAATATGCACCCCGCGCTTTTCCGCAAGATCGAGCATAGTCAGCGCAACGACGAGGGGAAGGCCGATATCCATGAGCTGGGTCGCAATATAGAGATTGCGGTCGAGGTTAGTCGCATCGACCACGCACAGGACGACATCCGGCGTCACTGTCTGGTTGCCATAGCCGAGCAGGACGGAGACGGCCACCATCTCATCCGGAGCGCGGGGCGCAAGCGAATAGATACCTGGCAGATCAACGGCGAGAAAGCGTACTCCATCCTGATGAAATTCGCCCAGCGCACTTTCGACTGTCACCCCAGGGTAATTCCCCGTGTGCTGGCTGAGTCCAGTGAGAGCGTTGAAGAGTGTTGTCTTGCCTGTATTGGGATTCCCAATCACGGCAACCCGATAGAAACCGGCACCGGGCGCGATTGGCGTGGAGGTGGTACGATGAGACGAAGATGCTGCTGGGGGTGTTTCGGCATCCATAGCGATATAACCTGCACGTACTGGGCGCTTGCCAGCCCACGACTATCTTTTATTGTTCGACAAGACGAACCCGCGCGGCTTCTTGTCGCCGGAGCGCGAGGTGAAAGCCCCGAATACGTATTTGCATAGGGTCACCAAGCGGCGCAAAACGTATGACCTGAACGGTTTGACCGCTTGTAAAGCCGAGTTCAGCCAGACGCTGGGAAATGCCGTCTGTTCCCGTGATGGAGTGAATACATCCCTGCTCTTCAGGGACGAGGTGTGCAAGTGTTTTCATGTTTTGCGTCCTGGACTCTCTCCGGACTTCTTATTGGTTTCCGTTTTGTTCCTGAATGAAATTGATAATCAATTTCAATTATATAAACAAGCCCTGATGAATAATAGTTCGGCTCCAATACGCAATCCGATATCGGTGTGCCAGTTGGGGCAGCGGGCATAGCCGCCCTAGCGAGTATTCCTGTGAATGATAGCGTGGGCCTGAGACCGCTGTAGAGAAAGAGAATGATATGGCAAAAGCGACTATCCGGGTCTTAATGAATGGTCCTTA
Organism: uncultured Binatia bacterium (SeqCode); assembly: GCA_965247985.1. Lineage (GTDB taxonomy): Bacteria > Desulfobacterota > Binatia > Bin18 > Bin18 > Bin18. The sequence continues at coordinate 1,437,223 of OZ252051.1, forward strand.
TGAAGTCCGAGGAGGAACGAGTGTAATCGATAGGAGAGGGGGGAAGTATCTCGGGCAAAAAGATCCCCTCTATTTATGTCGGTGTGGTCAGTCCAAGAATAAACCGTATTGTGATGGAAGCCACGCAGAGACGGGGTTTCAGGCTGAGGAGAGTGCGGAAGAGTCGGTTCCGAAGTGACGGTCTTTCCAGGCGCGAGCGAAGAGCAACAGAGCTTGACAAGTGAAATTATTAAATGTGCGGAGGCTTTTGTCTTGGGTGCCATAACTCAGGACCCTCTTTCGTGTTCAGTCCGATACTCACCTTGCCCTTAATGACCTATTGAGCCTTGCTGCGTGACGGGCGGATGCCGCAAATCCTGGGCCGCCTTGGCCGCCACGGCTTGCAGAGCAAAGAATTCTTCCGGGGTCATTTTAATGACGGCTCGGCCCACCAGCACGTGGAGACAGCCTTCTGAGCACAAAGAAACACTGATACGTTTATCCGGCGTTTGCCACAGATGCGTGTCATACATAGTCGTTCTCCTTTATTCTCGGGGTTATGTATTCGGTGTTCTCGCTCGCTGCATGATCACACCTAAAGCGACTCCAAAAATGCGAGTAATGCCGCACGATCATCTATGGGCATCAGACGAAATGTTTTACGTGCGGCCTCGGCTTCTCCGCCATACCAGAGAATTGCCTCTGTAAGGTTGCGCGCTCGAGGAACAATGTGTGACCTTGGATACGCCTAGTCAGGCCAATACTCCACAACGCTGGCGTACGCCATTCTCGACCCGTCACGTCTACCCCGAGAGTCGAATAGGTCCAGTCTGAGACGACGGTGATCTCTGCGCCGACTGCCTCATTGCCTGGATTTTTCTGAGTCACGAGAATGGTGGCAAAGCTCGGTACGCCGGCAAGAAAGACGATAAAAAAAACGGTCAGACTGAGCAGCCACTTCCAAACCGCTCTAGTCCGAACAAAGTCATGAGATGTGAGAGAGCGTAGGACGGTCATGCTTTTCGTTCCTTTCTGTGTAGTACGTTCCTTTGTCTATCTGTCCCTGCTCATGCCCCCGCTCGATAAAGAGGAGGAGGCCCCTAGGCAAGGAGGGATTCCCTAGGGGCCCTGGGGGGAGGAGAGGGGCCCCCCCCGCTGCTAGTGTAAGAAGATACCGTGCTCAGTTGTGGATGATTCTTCAGCCTGTTCTCGCCAGCGTACTGCGCGTGCGGCATACTCCTCAGCCATACGTACAGACGCCAGGTTCGGACGCATGGCCAGCAGCAAATAGTAGAAAGCGATGCTGCGGGCTGTCTGAGCCGATGGGGAGCGCCGATAACGCTCTTCCAGCCACACTGCTGCCGATAGGAAGACTTGGAAAGGAACCAAGTTAGCCTGGTGACGGAGTTGCCAGGCTTCAGCAATAAACGGGTCGCGGAACATTCTACCCTCCGGTCAAACGGACGCCCGAGTGCATTCTTCTCCGGGCTCTGGGTAGGGACCGCGGGCCGCTGTATACTCAGGGAAGGTTGTTGGGTGCTTTGTTACAGCATCCTCGATTGTCGCGGCTCTCCCTAATGTCGTATTTGCGAGGTCCAGTGAGGACCGGTCTCTAAAAGATGTTGTTCTGCCGCGTGAACGACCTGGGCCAAGTCAACAAAGTGCTCTTTCCGGAACGAAATGCAGGTGTGTCCAACATGAAGATAGACATGCCCTTGCGGGCAGACACGTGCCGTAATGCCGGCATCGTTTGTAAAGACCTTCGCAAATTGGTCCTGCTGGTCTTGTGGAGTTTGCCCATTTTGCCTCATCTGTCTCTCCCTTCCTTTCTAGTTGAAAGTGAATTTCAAAATCATCTGTATAGGCTAACTGAAAATGATTCTCAAAATCAATTCTCCAATAAAATCAATAACTTATGTTGACAAAGATCACTTCGATGTGTATGCTGTTCACATTGCTGGCCGATAATTGTTCGTAATAGGGAGGTCGTTATGGATGCACAAAAAATTATTACCGCACTCAATAAAGCCGTCGCTCTTGAACATGCCGCTACGCTCCAGTACCAGCAGCACGCCCTCTTGGTGCATGGTCTGTGGCGCAAAGTCTTTGCCGATTTCTTTGAGGGCCAGAGTAAGACTTCGCTTTCCCATGCTCATACGTTTGGCCAAAAGGTCGTTGCCATGGGTGGTGTGCCCACGGTTGAGATTGGGACGACGGTCCATCAGTCCACTGATCTTGAGGAAATGCTACAGCAAGACTTAGCCCTCGAAAAAGAAGCCATGCAGGCATATCTGGAAGCCCATGCCCTGGCTGAGGATAATGTCGCGCTCCGTTCCATGCTCGAAAACCACATCGAAGGCGAACAGGACGACATTGAAGAGTTGGAAATGTATCTGGGCATGGTGGAAACGAAAAATGTTGAGCGTGATGTAACGCTCCGTCGCGTGCAATAAGCTCTGCATCGTCAGTATGTGTATGGGCGGCTTTTTGGTTGAGGCCGCCCATTTTTTTGTCCGCCCACACTCGCATTTGCTTACTGTCCTTCGGCTATCTGCATAGTGACAGCCTGCCACGTCGAAGATGTTCTCCAGGGAATGATGACAACACGCTTGCAGCGGCGACACTTGAGTTCTATTCCGTCAGCGTGCTGTCTGGCCAACAGACTGCCGCACGGACACCGGCATTCGTGAACAACATGGGTGTCCGTGGCTGTCTTGGAAAGTCTATCTTCTTTCATAATTGAAATTGAGAATCATTTTCAATTTCAATTGTCAATACCCAAAAGAGAAATGAAAGGCTGGCCGGCCTGCTCTGAGTCAGGCGAAAAAATGGTTCTAACCCGATACCCATCTGCATCGTTGCGTGACGGAAAGGGAATAGATAATATCGAGCATCCACACTGATACGGAGAGGTGGCCGAGTGGTCGAAGGCGCTCGCCTGCTAAGCGAGTGTACGTTTAACCGCGTACCGAGGGTTCGAATCCCTCCCTCTCCGCTCCTTACATAAACGGCCTTAGTTGCGATTTCCTTGCCGTATATGGTAGAAAGAAAATCCTGACCAACCGCTCTCACGTTCAGTTTTCCTACCTACGCGCCCTTAGCTCAGCCCGGATAGAGCGGCAGACTACGAATCTGTAGGTCGGAGGTTCGAATCCTCCAGGGCGCGCTTTCCTTTCCTCTTACGTTTTGCCCCAATGTTGACAAACCTGACGAGAAGAGAAATCATCCGACTCGAGAAGGGAGGATGTATGGTTTACGATAAACGAAGGATTCTCGCTGGTGTTGCCTTACTGTTCCTGTGCGTGACAGGAGCCGCCTATGGAGACGACTTGGATGACGTGAGAGTCGTCTTTAACGAAGACATGAAGCTCTTTAATGCCCAGAATGCAGCGGCTTTTTCTACGAACGCACATGCTGATGTTGTGCTGTTTGGGATGTTGTCTCCTTTTGCCGTCAGAGGCAAAGTAGCCATAATGGACATGCTGGAAGGATTTTTCGCCGATAGCGAGCGTATTGTTTTTACGCCGATCAATCCCGAATTTCGCATCATCGGCGCGAGTGCCTTGGCCTGGGGACATTTCACGAATACCGAGGTGCCAGCCGTTGGGCCGCGAGAGGTTATCCATGGCCGGTACACCTTCACCTATGCAAAAAGAGACGGGAAATGGCTCCTCGTTGGGCTGCATTTCTCCCCACTCGGGGTCGAAGGGTAAAGGAGGGATGCTAATGAGAAACCAAAGAGAAAGGACCATGAGCTGGAGAAGAATGCTTGTTGTGGCCGTGGTAGTGGCGTTTGGGAGCATGGCCTCGGAGAGTGCTGCCCAGCAGACGCGAGATGCCTTGATTGCGAGTTTTGGGGAAGAGATACAGGCCTTGAATGGGAAAAACCTTGAGGCAATCGTTGCTCATGCGCAAGAAGACGTTGTCGTGTTCGGCTTGTATTCGCCGTTTCCGATTGTTGGCAAAACCGCCTTTCGGGCGTTGATTCAGGACTATTTTGATAGCAATGAAACCACCAGCCTCAAGCCTGCCCACCAGGAATATCAGGTGACTGGCGAGACTGGCGTGGCCTGGGGGCTGTATCAGCTGGAGACGCGCCCAAAGGGGGGTGTGTTTCAGAGAGTTAACGGACAATATATGTTCACCTATGCCCGACCCGAAGGACAGTGGCGCATCATCAGTATGCACTTTGCACCCCTCCCAGTGGGGAACTAAACCGCAGCTTTGGCTTCCCGTGTATGTTGAGCTGAAGCGTTACATATTGACCGTGGTTCTTGAGCCCAGTCGGAGGCATCCTTAGTTGGCATCTCGTGAGGAACGTCAATGATCGGTCAAGACAGATACGCTCCCGATAGGCCAAGGAGTTGAAGGGGTACGGTACGGCCACCCGAACGCTAGAGCCGTCCGCTCTTCTTTTTCTCCTATCCCTCCAGGCCCAATAGTCGTGTAAATTTAGCTGCTTATCACCCTTATCGGCGGTGCGCTCTTCCCATCCCGAACGGGCTGTGGTAGGGGTGACCGGTCTGCACACTTTGGCACGGTGCCAACCTTGAGCATTCACTGCGTGGGGGGGGAGCTTCACTTGTAGATTCGCAGCATAAACTCCACCGGATGGTGACTGTTCAATAGCGTCGGTTGTCCCACACCCAAGAATGCAGATCAATATCAACATCCCTTGAACCGAAGCGCTGAGACCCGCACTGTATGGCGTCTTGAGTCCGGACAAGAGGAAAGGAGGCACTGCCTTGGCAGAGACACAATGGAAGGAACAGAAAGTAAAAGTCGGCGATGCTGAGTTGAGCGTTATTGAGGGCGGCTCCGGAAGTCCCCTGATCGTTCTGCATGAAGAACTCGGCCACCCCGGTATCACGAACTGGCATAACGAACTGGCTCGGGACCATACGGTTATGATTCCTTTACATCCGGGGTTCGGTCAGACTGAGCGCGTCGAGTGGGTGAGTAGTGTCCGTGACTTGGCTGGTCTGTATGGTCGGGCGCTCCGAGAAAACAATCTCGCGCCGGCAAATGTCATTGGCTTTTCCCTGGGCGGCTGGATTGCGGCTGAGATGGCTGCCTGCAACCCGGCGCAGTTTCGCCGTATGGTGTTGGTTGCGCCCTTTGGGATCCGCCCGCCGGAGGGAGATATTGCGGACATGTTCCAGGTGACGGCCAAGGCATATCTGGACGCGAGTGTGAAGGATATTGCCGGTACCCCGGAATTTGCAAAACTGTATGGCGGAGAACCAACTCCGGAGCAGTTCGAAGCATGGGACGACGCGCGGGCTGAAAGCGCCCGCGTGGCCTGGGTGCCGTATATGTTCAACCCCAGCCTTGGGCCTCTGCTTGAGTGTGGGGATCAAGTCAAGACACTGATTATCTGGGGCCAGGACGACCAAATCGCTCCGGTGAGCGCCGCGGCTGTCTATCAGAAATCTATTGCCGGTTCTGAACTGGTCGTGTTGGATGGGTGTGGACATCGCCCCGAGGTCGAACAGGCGAGTACCTTTGTTGGGAAGGTACGGAGTTTTCTGGCGTAAGTCAGTAGGGGCACGGCAGGTCGTGCCCCTACTCCTACCGATACGACGTATATTCCCGGCCAAACGCTTCCCGGGCAACGATACCTTTCATGATTTCCGGCGTGCCGTCGCCGATTTCGAGTCCCACGACATCACGCCAGCGCTGTTCGAGCGGAGATTCCATAGTATAGCCATAGTGCCCATGTAAGATCATACAGGCGTGGATGGCCTCCGCCGCTGCTTTGGGGCCAAGCCACTTGACCATGGCTGCTTCCGCGGTGTGTTTGCGGCCCTGATCTTTCAGCCACAGGCATTTATACGAGAGCACGCGGACGGCCTCCAACAGGGTCAGGTGTTCCGCTACTTGAAAGGCGACCCCTTCAAATGTTGCCAGAGGTTTGCCAAACACCTCGCGACCCTTTGTATATTCAATCGTCTCGTCAAGAGACTGCTGCGCCGCCCCAATACACGCCAGGGCAATGATCGCCCGGTTGAAATCAAAGGCGATCATTGCCTGGTAAAAGCCTTTGCCTTCCTCGCCCACCATATTCCGCGCAGGAACCCGGACCCCATCGAAAAAGAGCGACCCGCGCTGGGTCAAGCGTTCCCCCGCGGCAAAATAGGGCTGGCGGCTGACTCCGGGCGCGTCGAGCGGAATCAGAAAGGCAGAGATACCGCGGGCGCCAGCCTCTCCGGTCCGCGCAAAGACAATACACGCGTCCGCATATCCGGCAAAAGTGATGGAGGCCTTTTCTCCGGTAATCACATAGTCGTCACCCATTTTCTCCGCCCGGGTGGTGATATTGGCCGCGTCCGAGCCGGCGCTGGGCTCGGTGAGTCCAAAGGCGATCACCGCCTCGCCGGTGGCGTGCCGGGTGAGCCATTCTGTCTGGATTTCCGGATGAGCAAAGTCCGCCAAAAGTTCGGAGGCAATAAGGCCAAGCTGGATATAGAGACTATAGTTGAAGTCGCCTCGGGACAGCTCTTCAGCCATCAGGCCGCACGTCACATAGTCGGCCATCATACCACCGAACTTTTCCGGGACACGCAGGCCGAAGACGCCAAGCTCAGCCGCTTCTTTTATGAGTGCGCGTGAAATGATTTCGCCTCGGTCCCAGCGAGAGTAATTGGGCGCAAGTTTGTCTTTCGCGTATTGTCGGAGTGTTTGTTGCAGCAAAAGTTGGTCTTCTGAAAAGGTAAAATCCATAATGTCGTGTCCTTGGGCTGTCAGGAATGCAAGCCCATGGTACGGACCGTTGCAAAACCGCGCAAGGAGTGGCGGTGGTGAGACGAGCCTACGGCAGTCGAGAGGCTGACCGGTGCAGGGGCGAGCGCGTAGGGAAATGGGTCGCTCGTTTGACCCGCCGGAGGTGATACAGCAGGACCGCCAGCGTCATCCAGAATACCTGCACCCCGATGGCTGCGCTCCAGAGAAACCACGACAATTTTTGAAACACTGCGCACATGAAGATGAGCAGCGAATAGTCACGACTCGCCAAGCCGGACACCATTCTGCGTAAAAGCGTATCTTGCCAGGTCTGCCGGTGCGGGTCCGGCATGGTGACTCTTTCCGCCGCGACGACACAGGCGAAGGACAAGACGGTTCCCCCGACCAGGAGGCCTCCGAGAAAAAATGGCGACTGCGTCCCGCCTTGCGTCCACACTGCGAAACCAAGCCCGGCGAACGTGGCAAGATGCACGACGGTGTCGAGCGTAATATCGAGCCAGGCTCCCAACCGAGATTCGAGAAACTTCATCCGAGCGACTTCCCCGTCGCAGCAGTCAATAATAGCGGAAAGCTGTAAGAGGAGGGCTCCAAAAACGGGCCCCCAATAGCCAGCCTGAAAGAAACAGGCTGCGCCGAATAGGCCGATCAGGCACGACAGCAGTGTGATCTGGTTGGGCGTCAGGGCAGTCCGTAAGAAGAGTTGGGTTAAAGGACGAGAGAGTTTGCGATTGAGATAGGTATCGACAAAACCATCTTTGGGGTTGTCGAGAGAGGCGAGGAGCTCTGATTCTGCGTGATGCAGGCAAGTCGAATCAGTGAGCTGGTAGAGCAGGTGGGAGGACGCCGGCAAGGTTCTGAGCTGGGCTCGAGCTTGAAGGGTTTCCCAGGCAGGGGGACCGAAGGTTGCGTCCGGTTGTGGGCCGAGTACCAGCGCATCCGCGCCGGTCCCTGTTTGTACACTTACCGTCTCGCCAGGCTCAGCAGACCGGCCGAGGTCAAAGGCCAGGGCTGGGGAAAAGAGCGTGGCAAGCGAATAGTAGAGACAGTGCCCACTGGTCAGGGCCTGGACTCCTGCGGGCTGGGGGGAAGAGCCGTCAGTCAGCCGTGTCCAGACGACTTGAGTCGTGAGTCGTTTGTCTCCGGACAGGTCGCGTTGCAGTGCCTCTTGCCAGTGAGGATGTTCTTCCGGTCGAGCGTCCATGACCAGATAGCATATTTTTGCGCCTACACGTTGTGCGCTGAGGATGGCGCGTTTGAGAAGAGACACCCCCCCCAGCAGGGCTAACGGATCAGGACCCGTCGAAGGAATAAAGATGCAAGCTGCGGTGATCATCCGTTCCGATTCCGTGTGCGGTCGGTCTCTACCCACTCCTATTTACCCTTTAGGAGCGTGGCCTTCCAGGCCGCGATTATTTGCGGGCTTCTCGCCCGTACCCCGAAGTCCTCTTGTGCCTCAGAAATACGTTTGGTGTAATACCCCTACAGAAGAGAAAAGGAGAGGGTATGGACTTCAGCTATACACCTGAAGAAGAACAGTTTCGCCACGAGGTCCGTTCCTGGCTTGAAGCCAATGTGCCGGCCGATTTACGGGCTGGAAGAGACGTGGACCTCAGCGTTGATGAACGCTGGGAGCGGCGCAAGGACTGGCATAAAAAGCTGCACGCCGGGGGCTGGATTGGCCTGTGGTGGCCGCAGGAATACGGCGGACGGGGGGCGTCGGTCGGTGAACAGGCGATTTTCAATGCAGAGCTGGCGCGCGCCCAAGTGCCCGGTGGGATCAATATGAGCGGTGTCACCATGTTGGGGCCAACGCTTATGCACTGGGGGACGGAGGAGCAAAAGCAGCGTTTTCTGCCCACAATCCTGCCGGCTGAAGAGCTGTGGTGTCAGGGCTACTCCGAGCCCGGCTCGGGTTCGGACCTGGCCTCCTTGCAGACGCGCGCGGTTGAAGACGGCGATCATTTTGTGGTGAACGGTCAGAAGGTATGGACAAGCTGGGCGCAGCACTCGGACTGGTGTTTTCTCCTGGTCCGGACTGACCCGGACGCGCCCAAGCATAACGGCATCAGCTATCTGCTGGTTGATATGCACAGCCCCGGCATTACCGTCCGGCCGCTCGTCCAGATGAACGGCGATGCCGAGTTTAATGAAGTCTTTTTCGAAGACGTCCGGGTGCCCAAGGAGCACCTGGTTGGCGAGAAAAACCGTGGCTGGATGGTGGCGATTACCACCCTGATGTTTGAACGTGTGGCCACCAGCAGTTATTTCCGGGTGGAGACGCTCCTGCCCCAACTGTATGACCTGGCGCACCGGCTGGAGCTGGATGGAAGGCCGGCCAGCGAAAACACCGCGGTGCGCCAGCAACTCGCCCGGTTTGCCATAGACGCCGCGGCGATTAAGTATAACGAGCTGCGGCGGCTTACACGTCAAATCAAGGGCCAACCGCCGGGCCCGGAGGGGTCTTTTGCGAAGATTACCTCCACGGAACTGAATCTGCGCGTCGCCACCTTTGCAATGGAACTCCTGGGGCCCTATTCGACCCTTGCCAAAGACTCACCGCTCGCCATCGATCAGGCGCGTTGGTCGTACCGCGCCCTCAGCGCTCGGGCCGGGACGATTGCCGCCGGGACAAATGAGATATTGCGGGGTGTCATAGGCGAGCGCGTCTTGAAGCTGCCGAAAAGTCGCTGAGGCCGGGTATCTCACCTCCCCTGCGATTCGTTTGACAGATCGAACAGGCTTGGACTAGGATACCCGAACAGTTCTCGGTCGGCGCTCAATCGTTTGTCCTTACACAAAAAGGAGGAGTGTATGGAAGAAGGGAAAGCACGGCGAATGTGGGCATTGCCAAACGCGGAACTGACCGTTCCGCAAGCCCTACTGATGCACGGCGGGGCACCGGATTTGGTCACCATACCGTGTCCGGCCTATCTTATTGAACACGACAAGGGTCTGGTCCTATTTGATACCGGCTGTCACCCCGCGGTGGCGGATGATCCCGTCGCCCACTGGGGGCCGTTTGCCGAACATCTTCAGGTTTCGTACCCCAAGGAGATGCTGCTCGATCGGCAGATTCAGGCGCTCGGCTATAAGATGTCAGACATCAAATATGTCCTGATCTCCCATCTGCATCTCGACCATACGGGCTATATGCACGCCTTTCCCAACGCGACCTTCATCATCATGCAGGACGAGTTGCGCTACGCCTACTGGCCGGAGCCACACCTGCGCGACGTGTTCGTGTTCAAAGATATTGTTCCCACGCGGGGCTTTCAGTGGCTTGAGCTTACTGGTGACTTTGATGTTTTTGGTGACGGCAGCCTGCATATGCTGAAAACTCCGGGTCATACGCCTGGGGAAAGTTCGCTGCATGTGCGCTTGCCCAATCGTTCCATCCTCTTAGTCGGTGATACCCTCCATCTGCGTGAACAATTCAATACCCTGTCCGGGATGCCGCTTGACACCGACCCCGCGGCCTCGTCGTTGTCCATCCAACGTCTGCGGGCCATTCGGGACTTGCACGAGTGTACGGTCTGGATCTCGCACGACCCGGAAGACTGGGATGAGCTGCCGCACGCCCCAACCGCGATTGAGTAGGGAGGACGTGCCACTATGCCACTCTACGAATACCACTGCCTGCCGTGTGACGCTGTCTTTGAAGAACTCTGCTCCTTGGGTGAGGCCCATACGAAAAAACCGTGTCCGGGCTGTGGGAAAAAAGCGCCCCGGATCGTCTCCTCTTTTGCCATCTCCCATGGCACGCGCGGAGAACCCTATGACCCGGTGGTTGCCTCGCCCAAGAACGCGCGTGATCCACGGCCCTTGTGTATGCAGCATGCACAAATTCCGCTGTCCTGCCACATGGATGAGTATTCGGTCAAACGTTTTGCCGCACACGCAGCGGGGAACGGTAACGAGTTTGACGATACAGTCGCTCAGGCCAAAGAAGTACGAAAACAGCGCGGGCTCAAACAGCCCAAGTATGCACCGGCGACGCATGGGCATGATCACGACCATGGACACGCGCATAGTCATGCTACCAACTTCCGACTCCATGGTCAGGTAAACCAGGCGCAGGTACAAGAGCAGGCGCACGACCACTCTCCTGCGCATGCCCACCCTCACGGGCAGGGGAAGGGCAAGAAGCGTGGGAAGCAGCCGGCTCATGCGCACTAAGTCGTCTGTGGCGTGTAGCAACCTTACTGAAAGGGCGGCCGTGCGGTCGCCCTTTTTATTTTCTTTGTGTGAGACGGACGGAAACGTGAATTCGGTTTATCGATTGTATCAATATGCCTCGTGGCGCCTCGTGCGCTCAGGGGAGCCACAAGGAGGGAGAGACGTATGGCAGACTTTGGCATTGTAACGATTCCAACGCATTATACGATCCAACCCGCAGACTTCGCGCGCTGGGCGGAAGAGCACGACTTTGAGTCACTGTTCTTTGGGGAGCACTCGCATATTCCCACCAGTCGCAAGTCGCCGTTCCCCTTAGGCGGTGAGCTGCCCATGTATTACAGCGAGTTCTTTGACCCTTTTGTGGGGCTCACTGCTGCCGCGGCTGTGACACATAAGCTCAAGGTTGGTACGTCGGTCTGTCTGGTGCCTGAACACCATCCCATTAACCTGGCCAAGAGTGCAGCCTGCCTGGACCGGGTGTCCAACGGCCGGTTCCTGTTTGGTATTGGCGCGGGCTGGAATGCTGAGGAGATGGGCGATCATGGGATAGCTTTCAAAGATCGCTGGAAACAGACACGCGAGCGCGTGCTGGCCATTCGAGAAATATGGACCAAGGCTGAGGCGGAATTTCACGGCCAGTTTGTCGAATTTGATCCCATCTGGTGCTGGCCCAAGCCGATTCAAGAGGGAGGTCCGCCTGTTCTTATGGGCGCGGATTCCAAGTGGGTGCCCAAGCGTATTGCCGAGTACTGCGACGGTTGGATGCCAATCGATCGACCGGACCTCGCCGGCGGACTTGCCGCTATCCGCGAACAGATGGAGCAGTATGGGCGCTCTATGGACCAGTTTGACCTGAGTGTGATTACCGGAGAAGCGTTTGTCGGGCAGAACTCGGTAGAAAGTCGCATCCGGGAATTGATGAGCGTTGGGGCGAATCGCATTCTCTTTCTTGTTACTCCGGACGAGCCTGACGCGCAGTGGCCCGTCCTGGAACGCTACGCCAAGCTGATTACCTCTATTCAATAGGGCCGTTCTGGGATAAGGAAAGTCACCAGTATAAGAATAGAGGAGACCTGAGTGTGCCTGACGCAATAAATTTCCCCCGTCCCATCCCTCATATCGACGACGAAGAGTTTTGGAATGGCTGTAATCGCGACGAGCTGCTGATGCAGCGCTGCACCTCATGTCAGCAGTTTCGTTGGCTGCCCAAGCCCATGTGTCCGCATTGCAACGCCCTGGAGCACGAATGGGTAAAAATGAGCGGCAGAGGTACAGTGTTTTCGTGGACCATTATTGTCCACCCAGTCCACCCCGCGGCGGATGAAAAGGTGCCGTATAACGTAGCGCAAGTGCAATTAGATGAAGATGCAGACATCATTATGGTGACCAATTTGGTCGATATCGACAATGACGCTATCAGGATGGATATGCCAGTCGAGGTCGTCTTTGTCGAACACGAGCCTGGGGTCAAGATCCCAAAATTTCGTCCGGTGTAGAGAATCGCATGCAACTCGAACTCGAAAACAAAGTCGCTATCGTTACTGGTGGAAGCAAAGGTATTGGCCGGGCGACTGCGCTTGGCTTTCTGGCCGAAGGGGCTTCTGTCCTCATTTGCGCTCGGGGTCCAGAGGCCCTGGACGAGACAATCGCTCTTTCTCACTCTCTTGCCCAGGGGAGTGGACGAATCGTCGGCATGCAGGCTGACCTCACCCAAGCCGATGCGATTAAAAACGTGGTGGCGCGTTGCCTGAAAGAATTCGGACGGATCGACATTCTGGTGAATAATGCCGGCAGTGCCCGGCCCGGTCCGTTTCTTGAAATCTCGGATGAGGACTGGACGGAGGACTGGACGCTCAAGTTCTTTGGCTATGTGCGTATGGCGCGCGGCTTTTCCACACATGCAGCAGCAAAGCAGCGGCGTTATTGTGAATGTTATTGGAACGGGTGGCCTGCGGCCCATGGCCAATTACATGGTCGGTGGCGCGGCCAATGCTGCGCTGAATCATTTTACAAAAGCCCTGGCCGCCGAGGGTGCGAAGCATGGCGTACGAGTAGTCGGCATCAACCCTGGCCCGATTTTAACCGAACGGCTCCAAAAGTTTGTCTCCACGTTCAGTCCGGAAAGTGGGAGCCCTGAAGAAGCCTTACGCAAAATGACTCCGCTTGGCCGAGTGGGAGAATCGGAAGAAGTCGCGGACCTGATCTTGTTTCTCTCCTCCGCGCGCGCGGCCTTTATCCACGGCGCAAATATCACCATAGACGGTGGAGCCAACCCTGGGCTGATCGGCTAGTTGAGCGATATCTGGGTTGGGAGGGGCGGCCCAATGTGGCTGCCCTTTTTGTATCCGGCCATTACGCGAGTGACAAAAAATACGAGGTACTATGAGCCGCATTCCAACCAATCCAGCTCTCCTCCAGCACATCTTATCTGCCTTCATTACCAACGAAGTCCATAAAGTCGGCCTGAAGCGGGTGGTTGTGGGTCTCTCAGGTGGGGTGGACTCTGCCTTAAGCGCGTGTTTGGCGGCTACGGCCTTAGGGCCCGAAAATGTGCTGGCAGTGAAAATGCCGTACAAAACGTCGAGCAAAGAGAGTATCGAGCACGCAGACTTGGTGATTGCCGCGACTGGGATGGAGTCAATCACGGTTGATATTTCAGCCCAAGTAGACGCGTATTTCGCCGGTTTCCCCGCTGCCGATAATATGCGCCGCGGCAATAAAATGGCCCGTGAGCGTATGACGATTCTGTATGACCAGTCAGCCCGCTGGAATGCGCTCGTGCTTGGCACAAGTAATAAAACAGAGCTGCTCCTGGGCTATGGTACGCTCTTTGGCGATATGGCCTCAGCCATTAATCCCCTTGGCGATTTGTACAAGACTCAGGTCTGGGCCTTGTCCGATTGTGTGGGTGTCCCCAAGCCCGTTGTGACAAAACAGCCCTCCGCGGATCTGTGGGCCGGGCAGACCGATGAGCAAGAGCTGGGATTTTCCTATCAGGAGGTTGATGAGCTGTTGTATCTCCTGGTTGACCAGCGCTACTCTCGCGCGGAATTGCTCGCCGAAGGCTTCCAGGCAGACTTCATTGACCAGATTTCTCGCCGGATCATGAACTCGCAGTATAAACGTCGCCTGCCGGTCATTGCCAAGGTCTCTCAGCGCACGATTGATCGTGATTTTCGGTACGCCCGTGATTGGGGCCGGTGACGTGGCCGGCACGCTCTACATCGTCGCCACGCCGATAGGCAACCTGGAGGACATTACCCTGCGGGCATTGCGTATCCTCAAAGCAGTTGACCTGATTGCCGCAGAAGATACGCGCCATACTCGAAAGCTCCTGACGCACTACGACATTGCGACTCCGCTGACGAGCTATCACGATCACAGCGAATCAACCAAAGCGCCGGTGCTGGTTGAGACATTATTGGCCGGGCAGAACATTGCCCTTGTCAGTGATGCCGGCACCCCCTGCATCTCCGACCCTGGCTATCGTTTGGTCAAAAGTGCAGCCGAGGCAGACATCCCGATTATTCCGATCCCCGGACCATCCATGCTCACCGCGTTGCTGAGCGTGGGTGGTTTACCAACAGATCGTTTCGCTTTTGAAGGGTTTTTGCCGGCAAAGAAGGGGCAACGCCAAAGGGTGTTACAGGGGCTCTCGCATGAGGAGCGGCCCCTCATTTTTTACGAGTCTCCGCACCGTCTCTTGAGTACCCTGGCCGACCTTGAGCATATTTTCGGAGACCGCCGCGTCGTCGTTGGTCGAGAGCTGACCAAGAAGTTCGAGGAAATCCTGCGCGGGCACATCAGTGCGGTTTTCAGAGCGTTCCACAATCGACCGGTCAAAGGTGAAGTCGCGCTCGTGGTCGAGGGCTGGGACGGTAAAGATGAGGGCGCTACAGAACAATCCGCAGCAGAATTGATGCAGCAGCTATTGACGGCAGGGGTAGGGTTGAAAGAGGCCGCGCGCGCGGTGAGCGAGGCGTGCCAGATCCCCAAACGAGACGTGTATGCACTGGGTGTAAAGATAAAGGCGAGCTAAAGGATCGATAGCGGCACAGGTGAAAATATGAGGCAGCTCGTCAAGCGGTAGACTGAGTAGATTGACCCGTCGGAAATTGGTATGAAAAAGGCCCAAGACAGCATGCTGTCTTTTATACCGTAGGCGGGGGACTCCAACCCGGAAGACGGGGTAGAGGAGAAACGGAACACCACGGTAGAGGAGAAAATAGAATGGCGCTCAACTACGACAATATTATTGACGCGGACGGCCATATCCTTGAACCGGCAGACGCCTGGGAGCGTTATATTGATCCCCAGTATCGGGACCGGGCGCTCCGCATTCGCAGCCTCGACGGCCGGGAAGTTCTGGAAATGAACGGCAAGCCGTCACGTTTTTTTGACGTACGCGTCCTGACCGGTCTTGGGGGTATGGGTAAGGGAACGAAAGAAATCGAAAAGATGATGGAGCAAGCCTACCCAGGCAGTGCGCCCTTTGGCTCCATGGACCCCAAAGAGCGGGTGGCGCTCCTGGATCAAGAAGGCATTGCCAAAGCCATTCTGTATCCCAGCTTAGGTTTAACCTGGGAATGTGAGCTTGATGAAGCAGACCTGTCCCTGGCGTATGCCAAGGCGTACAACCGCTGGATCTGTGATTTCTGTTCCGACTCAGACGGTCGCTTGATTGCCATTGCGCATATTTCGCTGGCCGATCCGGTAGCCGCCGCGGCCGAGCTTGAACGATCCGTGCGTGAAGGAGCCAAAGGCGCTTTTATTGCACCCTATACACTTACGCGTATCCCGCATGCCCATCCTGATCACGATGCCTTTTGGGCGAAGGCCCAGGAACTCGGCGTCCCGGTTGCCATTCATCCTATGGCCGAACACCCCAAAATTCGGACCTATCAGCGCTTTGAGGGCATGAAGAGCGCGCGCTGGATGCAGAATACTCTGGGAATGCAGGGGCCACAGCAGGCGCTCTACGGCATGTTTCAATGGGGGCTATTTGATCGTTTTCCCCAGATCAAAGTCATCCTGCTTGAATCCGGTGCGGGTTGGATAGGCGCGGCCCTGGACCGGATGGATACGACGTATGAGACCAGCCTGGGCGATAGTGTTCCGCTCAAGGAAAAACCAAGCGTTTATTTTAAGCGCCAATGCTGGATTTCCGGCGACCCGGACGAGCGGGCGCTCGCGCATATTATCGAGTATGTGGGCAATGATCGTTTCTTCTGGGCTACCGATTACCCACACTTTGATCATCCCGGAAACTACATGGAAGAGCTGGAAGAGCTGGTTGCGCCGCTGTCAGAGACCGCGCGCAATAATCTGCTCGGTGATAGCGTTGCCCAGGTGTATGGGATTTAGTCGGCCATCAAAAGGGAGCGGTGAATAAAAGAGATCAGTGTATATTGACTCATCAGAAAAGAGTGCTAGGGGGAGAAGAAAGAGCGGTTGCGACGCTTTGTGGTTGATGGCTTCGAAGAGGTTCGCGATCATGACCAAGAAGAGATTGGGTTACGTAATCTACTCCGCTCCGCCGTGCGCAGGTACAGCTGTGTCACTCTCATCGATTTACTCCAGCAACCTCACGTCACTGGCCAGTCCCTTACGATTGAAAAGTATCCCTATCCTCAACCGCGTCGTCTTTTAGCGGTTACGATTTCCGGACTTTCTCCGATCGCCCAATCGGCAATGCATAATGTAAGGACGGGAACTAATTCTACGGACGGGATGGTGAGCGGTCCTGTTCTTCGCGAGAGAGGAGGTGCCCGGTGAGTCATTTACGGCGTATTATTGTGGGCCATGACCTGAGGGAAGGAGCTGAATATGCAGAACAGTCTGCCCTCACGCTTGCCTCTCGATATGGGGCTGCGCTGCGTTTTGTCCACGTGGTCGAGCCATTGCATGTCTATCAGCGTTTGGCTCACCCTCTTACGCCACCATATTCGCTTGAAGAACGCACGCAGCGAGCAGGCGCGCAACTCGAGGCGCTCCTGCAGCGGCCTCCATTTGCATCGCTTCCAGTGGAATATGAAGTCCGGGTTGGGAAGCCTTTTGTTGAACTCATACTTGCCCGACGGGCCTGGCAGGCTGACCTCATCATCGTTGGAGGACCGGCCAGCCAGGCAAGTCATCTATTAGGCGGAACGAGTGAGCGCATTGTACGCAAGGCTCTTGTCCCGGTCCTTATAGCAAAGCAGCCGATCTCGGTGGACACGAAAACCTTCTTTGTGCCAACCGATTTTTCACCCGCTGCCAAGAAAGCCGCATTAGAAGCCATTACACTCGCAGAAGGTTTCGATGGACGGGTAGTATTCTTCCACGCCATAGACCTGTCCTCCATGTATGGGGTGATAGCTGGGGCAGATATGCCGGCGCTATCTACTGCGATACCGTTTTTGCAAGAGGAGGACCTTGAGGAGGAATGGCGCGCATTCCTTGCCGATTTGCCGCTCCAGGAGGTTGTTTGGGAACGACAGACTCGGAATGGCCCTGCCGCCCTGTCCATTCTCCATCAGGCGGAACAGTCTCGGGCCGACCTGATTGTCACCAGTACCCATGGCCGGAGTGGGTTGGCCCATATGCTGTTAGGCAGTGTGACCGAAGAGGTCGTACAGACAGCTTCAATTCCAATTCTGACTATTCGGCCCGATGGGTTTCAATTCGAGTTACCACAATAGGTGGAGGTGTTATCCTGCCAATGCTGCCGAGCCCTCGGGTGCATTGGATGCAGTTGCAGGAAGCTCTTGGTGGGGAGGGCGAACGTGAGCCAGCGTTCCGGCGGCTGATCCCGCCCTGCAGGACTGGCCCTGGGCCCTCCTGTTGAGAGCGAATCAGCCAGCCGTTCTGTGCTCAGGGAATAGTTCCATCTTCGCGTAATTTTGCCATCTCTTCCCACGAATATCCCGCTGCCAAGAGTACTTCCTCCGTATTTTGTCCCAGCTCAGGCGCGGTGTGCCGAATGGTCGCCGCTGTCTCGCTAAAATCAATCGGACTGGCGACCATTTCGATGTGTTGGCCGGACGGATGATCGACTGGGACAAACGCACCGTTCGCTCGCGTCTGAGGATCGTTGATGACATCCTCTACGCTCTGCACGGGACCCCAAAAGAGTCCGGCGTCATCCAGGCGCGCGGCCCATTCCGCCTGCGTTTTCTCCGCGAAGATTGGGTCGAGCAGGGCAATCAACGCTTGGGCGTTCTGGCCACGAGCAGCAGTATCAGCAAAGCGCGGGTCATGAGTGAAGTCTGGGTGACCGATGGTTTCACAAAACGTAGACCAATGTCGATCGCTTTGGAGCATGACCAGATAGAGCCACTTCCCATCTTTGGCTTGATAGCAATTGAACAACGGATTACCCGCCGCCTTACGACTCGTGCGTGCAATATCCTGCCGCGTAAGGAGTGCCGTCTGAATATCAATAGAATCAACCCACAAGGCAGTCCGATACAGAGACAGACGAACTTCCTGGCCGACCCCGGTGCGTTCTCGGGCAAAGAGTGCGGCCGAGGTTGCCGCTGCCACGCTGATGGTCGTGGTATGGTCGCCCATGCCCGGTCGTTGGCTCGGTGGCGGAGCATCGGGCTCTCCCATCGTCGCCATGATGCCCGACCGGGCCCAAAAGCCGGCATAGTCAAATGCCGCTCGGTCGCGTTCCGGTCCGGTCTTGCCATAGCCAGTCACACCAACATAGATCAGCTTGCTATTGTGAGAGCGGAGTGTTTCATAGTCGAGCTGATAGCGTTCAAGCGCACCGGGCCGCAGATTGGTCAAAAAGACATCTGCCTGTTGAATCAGTCGATAGACAATCTGTTGCCCTTGTTCGGTACGGATATTGACGGCGACACTCTTTTTATTGCGGTTGTCGATCTCAAAGGCTGCGTTAATCGTGAGTCCGGCGGTCGCGCCAACCCCGGTCGTTAAAAACCCCCGAAACGGATCGCCGCCATCCGGGTCTTCAATCTTCACAACGTCAGCGCCCCAGTCCGCCAATATCGCTCCTCCTCCGGGGCCGGCCGCCCACATCGCGACTTCAACAACTTTGATGCCTGTCAGTGCTCCATCCATGATACGCCCTCCTGCGTCGGGCTATGCCTGATCTCCCGGCATGGTGTCAAGCGGTGTCACGGGTGAAGCCGCTCCGGCGGGTCGGCCCGTGCAAGTCGCAAGCGTCTTGAGCCGCGGCCCGGTCCGCACCGTAGAGTCGCTTTCTTCCCGACACTCCCGCGCCAATCGAGGGAAGGACCTTCAGGCCGCCCCGCGTTCATGGTCTCCCGCACGGGGCCAGTCCGGATGGCGCGCCGCCGCGAACAGGGCCTCCATATCCACGGCAGCGGACAAGGTAGCGGCCAGGTCGTCCAGGGCCGCATCGACCGTCAACTCGTACTGTAACAACGAGGCGGTATTGGCGCGGAGGCGTTCGAGCCAGGCCCGACGATAGGCATCGTTTGCAAAGAGGCCGTGGAGATACGTGCCCTCGATGCGTCCGCTTTGACTGCGGGCCCCGTCATCGCCCGTGGTGAGACGAAACATGGGCTGCGTCAGGTCCCGACCGTGTGTTTGACCCATGTGAATCTCGTATCCGGTGACTGCTGCATGGGTGAGGGCGCACCGGCCTTGGACTCTGCGAACGGTTTTCTGACCGATCATCGTGGTCTCAAGGTCAAGCAGCCCGAGGCCGTCTACCGAGCCGGTCGGGCCGTCCACCCCTGACGGGTCGTGGATGCGACGACCCAACATCTGGAACCCGCCGCAGACCCCCAAAACGCGCCCGCCGTTTCTCGCGTGCGCAATGACATCATGATCCCAGCCTTGCGCCCGCAGGAAGGCCAGATCGCCCAGAGTCGATTTCGTACCGAAGAGGATCACCACGTCCATATCCCGCGGAATAGGCTGACCGGGCGGGACAAAAGCGAACTCGACATTCGGCTCCAGACGCAGCGGGTCGGCGTCGTCAAAGTTCGCAATGCGAGACAACAGCGGGGCGGCAATCCGTACCCGTCCGGTTGGTGCATTGTGCACCGGCGGGAGCGACACGGCGTCTTCCGCCGGCAGGCGGGCCGCGGCAGACGCCCAGGGAATCACGCCAAAGCACGGCCAGCCGGTACGCTGCTCAATGACCGAGACGCCGGCTTCAAACAGGGCTGGGTCGCCCCGAAACTTATTGACCAGAAACCTGACAATCAGCGCGCGATCCTCGGGGTCCAGAACCGTATGCGTACCGACCAGGGCCGCAATGACACCCCCACGATCAATATCGCCGACGAGACAGACCGGAGTGTCGGCGCGGCGTGCAAAGCCCATATTCGCAATATCACCAGCCCGCAGGTTGACCTCCGCCGGGCTGCCGGCGCCTTCGACGATGACGAGATCGTGCGCGGCGACGAGACGCCCGAAGCTCTCCAGAACGGCCGCCATCAAATGGTCACGTCCGGTCAGATAGTCCGCCGCGTCCAGCATCCCGACCGGCCGCCCGTGGACAACGACCTGGGCGCCCCGGTCGGTTTGTGGTTTTAAGAGTACTGGATTGAAATCGGGGTGCGGGTCGAGTCCGGCAGCGCGAGCCTGCACGGCTTGCGCCCGACCAATTTCTCCACCGTCCGCGCAGGCGGCCGCGTTGTTGGACATGTTTTGCGGTTTGAACGGTGCAACGCGCAGGCCGCGCTGCTTGGCTATCCGACACAAGCCGGCGACGATAACCGACTTCCCGACGTTGGAGCCGGTTCCCTGGATCATGATAACCTGGGCGCTCATACTGCTCCCCTCTGAATACGTCGGCCTGTCCCGCTGCGGTGTCGCCTGATAATTGCGCCTGGTCAGGGCGACAGGTGCTCTACCGCGGCGCGTGCAACCGGGGCAAACACGTCGGCTATGGTGTCCATGAGTTGCGAGAGAGGAACCCACTGGCGTTGGCGGTCGGTTTCATACGTGCGTACTTCTCCGGTTATCTGCGCTGCAAAAAATGAAAAGCGTTTGCGCGTGTTTTTCCGCTCCAGCTCAATCGTCTTCAGCAGCGGTCCGGTCCGCACCGTATAGCCGCTTTCTTCCATACACTCCCGAGCCGCAGCTTGCTCCAGCGTCTCGCCCGGATCAACCGTTCCAACCGGGAATATCCAAGAATCGTGATGCCGCCTGGCGGTAATGAGCAGTATTTGATACTCCCCGTCCGACTCTCGACGATACGCAACAACACCAGCCTTTTGCCCTTCAACTCCGCTCAATTGAGAATGGTCTTCGTGAGTCATGGAGAGCCATGATGCCGAGGACGCTCGCGGGTTGCAAGGCGATGTCCTATGTTGATGAGAGGAGGGAAGCTGTGCACGGATTCGTTATCGCTGGTACGCATAGCGGTGTTGGGAAAACCACGCTCACACTCGGGCTGCTGGCGGCTTTACGCACACGCGGCTTGTCAGTTCAGCCGTTCAAAATCGGCCCGGACTTTATCGATCCGGGTCATCATACTGCTGTCACCGGGGTTGCTTCCAGAAATCTTGATGGCTGGATGTTGTCGCGAGAATATAACACCGACACGTTTACACAGAACCTTCGAGGCCATGATGTTGGCGTCGTAGAAGGGATGATGGGCCTCTTTGATGGCTATGACGGCAAGAGTGAAGCCGGCAGTACAGCAGAAATGGCCAAGTGGCTGGGATTGCCGGTCATCCTTGTGGTTGATGCCTCGGCCATGGCGCGCAGTGTTGCCGCGGTGATACACGGTTTCCAAACTTTCGACCCGGAGCTGAACGTTGCCGGGGTGATCTTCAACAAAATAGGCGGGCCGGGGCATCTGCAATATCTCAAAGAAGCGGTAGCCGATGTCCCCGATATTGCTGTGCTTGGAGGATTACCCCTGGACGAAGCCATCACTCTACCCGAACGCCACTTAGGGCTTGTCACCAAAGAAGAGTTGCAATTATCCTCCGAACAGATCAATCGCTTGGTCAGCGTTATAGAAGATCGCATCGACGTGTCCTTACTCCTCAAGCTGAGCGCCTTTCCCCAATCCCCAGTCCCCAACCCCCAACCCCAGCCCATTAGGGCGTCACTGCCAAGCGATCCCATTCGTTTTGGCATCGCCCGTGACGAAGCGTTCTGTTTTTACTATCCCGAGAATCTGGAACTCTTGGAACAATCAGGAGCAGAACTGGTCTTCTTCAGCCCGCTGCACGATACGCATCTCCCCCCAAAGGTGCACGGCCTCTACCTGGGGGGTGGCTATCCTGAAGTCCACGCCGAGAAATTATCTGCCAACACCACTATGCGTCAGGAGATCAAAGACTTTATAGAAGACGGTAAAACTGTGTATGCCGAGTGTGGCGGGTTCATGTATTTGACCCAAGGCATTCGAGCTGTCGAAGGACAGCACTTTCCTATGGTTGGTGTGTATCCGACTGTGGTCCGCATGCTGTCACGCCTGAGTGCCCTGGGGTATGCAGAGGTTGAGGTGGAGTCAACCAATGGAATATTCCCATCCATGCGAGTACGCGGGCACGAGTTTCACTACTCGGAATTAGAGCAAGACATTCTGAATACCCCACTAAAAACGCTCTATCAGGTCCGCAAGCGTACGCCCGATATGCCTCGATCCGAGGGCTATGTGTACAAGCGCTGCCTGGCGAGTTATGTGCATCTGCACTTTGGCAGTAATCCAGCGTTCGCTCAGCAGCTCGTCTCGCTGGCTTCTGCAGATGAGTCGACTGAGCCCTAGCGTCACTACCTTCGCTGCCGTTGTTGCGCTTGACAATATATGGGCCCTCCGATACCAACAGACCCGAATTCTGCTTGAGGTGCCCATACCGGGCGAAAAGGGAAGCCGGTGCAAAGCCGGCGCGGTCCCGCCACTGTGATGGGGGAGCCTGTTTCGAAGATGCCACTGCTGGCGCATGCTGGTGGGAAGGCCGCTGACAGGCATTGAGGCATGAACCTCTGAACCCCTAAGCCAGGAAACCTGCCTGAAGCCACTAACCGACCTCTCCGCGGAGGGAGAAGGGTTACAGCGTGTTATCTTTTTGGCTACCCAGGCTATTGCCGACCCGCTCTGGGCGGCTTTCAGTAGTCTCCACTACACGACCCGCCTGTTTCTCTTTTCTCCAATCGGAAGGCTTCCCCGAGGAGGGAAGATGGACAGATTTTCGTTTCATATCTGCGGCCTGACGGTCACGTTGCTCGTCTGGACGGCAGGTATTACGCCCGCACAGACGCCACCCGCCACACCGCCGGCAGTGCAAGCCGAGCCGGACGACACATCGCCCCGTGCCGGGCAACCCGAAGACCGGTTAGCGCCCCTCAGGCTGGACACCATCATCGTCACCGCGTCCAAGCTGGAAGAATCGGTATCACAGACCGCGAATGCGGTGACGGTGCTGACGCAGGAAGAGATCGCGCAACGCCAGACTACCGACGTGTTTGAACAGTTGCGTGAGGTGCCGGGGATGACCTTCGTCCCGTTAGGCGGACGCGGTGGCGCTACGTCACTCTTTACGCGTGGCGGCGAGTCCGACCACAACTTGATTTTGATAGACGGTGTGAAGGTTAATCAGGCCGGCGGAGCTTTCAACTTCAACGACCTGACGACCCTCGGCGTGGGCCGCATCGAGGTGGTGCGCGGCCCGCAGAGCGCCCTGTATGGCTCTGACGCCATGAGTTCGGTCATCCAACTCCTGACGCCGCGCGGACAGGGTCCGGCGCGCGCAACGCTGGGCTTCCGTGCCGGCAACCCCGACACCTTTGAGGAACGCGCCGGCGTCTCGGGCGGGACGAGCCGGTACGGCTACAACCTTGCAATCGAACGGGTCGATAGCGAGGGCCTCCTGTCAATCAACAACGACTTCAGCAACACGACCGTTGCGGCGCGGTTGGATCTCGACCCCCACGACGCCCTGCAACTCACGACGACCGTCCGCTACATCGACAGCCGGTTTAATTTTCCGACCAGCTCCGGCGACCGTATCGACCGGCGCAACAACGAGCTGGACCCACGGGCGTACACCGACAACCGCCGCCTGATCCTCGGACCGCGCGCCGTCTATCAGCCTGTCGCCTGGTGGCGACACAGCCTGCAACTCGGGCTGTTGTACGACTGGCAGACCTATCGTGATCCAAAGGACGAAGGCATAGATTTCGGGGCCTACGTCAGCAGGGATAGCCAATATCGCTTGTCTGCCGATTATTCCTCCGACTTTTTCCTACCGGTTCTGCTCAGCGTATCGCCCGTCTTCACTCTCGGGGGCTCGGTCGAAAGTGAGCACTTCGACCAAAAGACAACGGACGGCGGGCTCGTCGCCAGCCGCAACGCACAGTCGTTCTATTCCCAACTCCGCCTGGCGTGGCGTGACATGCTGTTCGTCACGTCCGGGTTCCGCGTGGACGACGCGTTTACGTACGGGACGCACGTCAACCCGCGTACCTCGGCAGCCTTTGTGGTTCCCGGCCTCAACACCAAACTGCGCGGTGGCTATAGCCAGGGTCTCAAAGCCGCCAGTTTTTATGAAAACTTCAGCAACTCCGCATTCTCTCGCGGCGACCCCAACCTGAAACCGGAAGAATCCAAGAGCTGGGAAATCGGCCTGGACCAGCCGCTCGATCTGGCCGGACTGGGCGCTACGTTGAATCTGACTTGGTTTTCCACCACGCATAAAAACCTGATTGCGTATACCTTTACGGAGGCGCCCGCGCCAACCTTTCTCAACGTCCAGCGTACCCGCAGCCGCGGGCTCGAAGCCGGCGCCCGCGCCTCGCTGTCCTACGGCTTCTCGGTGCGCGGCTCGTACACGTATCTGGAGACCAAAGTCCTCGACGGCCCGGCCAGCGGAGCGTACGTAAAAGGCGGGCCGCTGATTCGGCGGCCCAGGCATGTCGGGTCGTTGACGCTGAACTACGCCGGTGCGCGCCTGAACGCCAACTTTCATCTGTATCTCAAAGGTAACGTCTCCGAGTATAGTTTCGCCTCGGGCGGTAACGTCCTGCACGACGGCTATGAGCGGGCAGACATAGCCGTGTCCTGGCTGCTGTTCGAGGACCGCTGGGGCATCCGTGCCCTGACCCTGGAGGGGAAGGTGAAGAATCTGTTTGACGCTGACTATCAGGAGGTCGTGAACTTCTCGTCCGCGGAGACGACGTTCCTGACCGGGTTCCGGGCGGAATTCTGAAGGGGACTTGGGAAGAAGTGGCTGCCATAGGGGCAATGCATGCATTGCCCCTATGATTCGAGATGCACAAGATGTTCACACGTTTGGCAATCGGAGGAATGATTACCGCCCTGCTCGGCCTGCTGGTCTACCGTCCCCACACGCTGTATGGAGAGCTTGCTCCGCCTATCTTCCCTCCCCAACGGATCGTCTCTCTATCTCTGACGGCAGATGAGATCTTGCTCGCCTTGCTCCCACCAGAACGTATTGTCGCCCTGACCCATTTGGCAGACAACGCGACCTATTCCAATGTTGTTGCCGAGGCCCAAGCCGTGTCGCATAGAGTCCAGGCCAATGCCGAACAAGTGATTGCCCTGCAGCCGGACTTAGTGGTTGTTTCTGCTTCCGCGCATACCGGCGGGACGGCCAAATCCCTCCTCCGGCAAACTGGCATCCCGCTCTTCCCGCTCCACTGGAATGAATCACTCTCAGGCATACAGCAGAGCATCGTAGAGGTCGGACGAGCCGTTGGAGAAGAGCAGAAAGCACGCACGTTGGTTGCCAATATGGAACGGCGCATCGGTGCCGTCCGGAGCCGTGTGGCCGATGTATACCGCCCCCGCGTCCTCTATTTTGCGCCTGACAGCTTTACCGCGGGGAAGAAGACCAATATAGACGAAATGATTATGATCGCCGGTGGGCGTAACGTCGCCGCTTTGGCCGGCATAGAGTATTTCCGAAAAATCTCCCACGAAACGCTGGTCATGATGAATCCTGAGGTTATTCTGTTGAGCCACGACCCTCAGGCGACTGCGCCAAAAGAAGTCTATCAGTGGCTCTACGCCAATCCGGCTCTCCAGGATGTGGCTGCGATTCAGCAGGAGCGAGTATATACTATTCCCCGGCCTTATCTGGATGGTTTGTCGCATCACGTGGTGAAAGGGGTGGAAGCGATGGCCCGTCTGTTGCACCCTGACGCCTTTTCACCCGCTAGCGTCACTGCGAATGGAGCCTCGTGAGTCTATCAACACAATCGTTGTCCCTTTCTCATGAGTCAGCCGTTGTCCGGAAAAAGAGCTGGCTGATCCCCCTCTTTGGCCTCGTGTTGTTCGCTTCGATAGCCATGGCTACCGCCTTGGGTGCGGTTGCCATTCCTCTTTCCGCAACCACTCGTTTGCTGGTGCAAGGACTCCTGCAACTTCCTATTGAAGGCGATGAACGAGCGCTGGCCACGATTGTCTATTTACTCCGACTCCCTAGAGTCCTGGCCGCGGCCCTGGTTGGCGCGAGCCTGGCCCTGGCCGGGACGATGATGCAAGGCCTGTTTCGCAATCCGCTGGCCGATGCCGGCTTGATAGGCGTATCGAGCGGGGGGGCCCTGGGCGGGGCGCTGGCGATCAGTTCCGGCCTCGCCGTGGGCTCGTCTTTTCTGCTGCCGTGCGCAACCTTTGCCGGCGCGCTGCTGTCTGCGTTTGGGGTCTATCTGTTTGCCGCGCGTCAGGGCCGGACCTCGCTCACGAATCTGCTTCTGGTCGGTATCGCGGTCAATGCTATCTGGGGCTCACTCACAACGCTGATTCTCAGCTTAGCCAAGGACTATGAGATTTCCAGACAAATCTTTTTTTGGCTCATGGGTGGTTTGGACGGTCGTGGCTGGGCACATGTCCAGATGGTGTTCCCCTTTGCCGTTATTGGTTTTCTGCCGGCTTTCTTTCTGAGCCGCGACCTGAACATTTTGCTGCTGGGCGAAGAAACGGCGCTGAGTCTGGGGCTCAACGTCGAATATGCCAAGCGTATTCTCCTGGTTTTTGCTTCGCTGCTGGCTGGTGCTGCTGTTGCCATTGCGGGTACTATCAGTTTTGTAGGCTTGGTTATTCCCCATATGATGCGTCTTATTCTGGGGCCGAACCATCGTCTGTTACTCCCTGGGGCGGCACTGGGAGGCGCGGTGTTTCTCGTCTGGTGCGATTTGTTTGCCCGAACGGTTATTCCCTCTGCAGAACTCCAACTGGGTGTGATTACCGCGGTTGTGGGAGCGCCGCTCTTTTTGCACCTGCTGCTCAGGCAGGATGCCGCTCAGCGGAACCCGGTGTGATATGCCAGCCTCGGCTTTCTCGCTCCAACATATTCGCTACGCTCCCGACGATATATTGATCCTCAACGATGTCTCGATCAACGTAGCACCCGGACAGTGGATTGGTATCCTCGGCCCGAATGGAGCTGGAAAATCAACACTCCTGCGCATTATGGCCGGGGTGTTGCCGGCTTCGGCCGGGGTCGTGGTGTTTGACGGAAGAGCGCTCGCGCACTGGTCTGGCCGGGACCGAGCGAGGCAGCTCGCTTTTCTCCCGCAGCGCACGGATTTGTCTTTTCCCTTTCCCGTCCGAGAAGTCGTGGCTCTGGGCCGATCGCCCTATCTGGAGCGCTGGCAGCGCGAGGGCGCGGCAGACGAAGAGATCATTGAGCAGGCCATGCGGCTGACCGAAGTCTCCCAACTCGCCGCCCGGAATGTGCTCACCCTGTCCGGCGGCGAATTCCAGCGGGTGATGCTGGCGCGTGCGCTTGCCCAGCAACCCGCCTTTCTTTTACTCGACGAACCAACCACAAGCCTGGATATGCGGCATCAGTTTGCCGTGGTTGATATTCTGACGGCCTTAGTCCGCCGCGGCGTGACCGTGGTCAGTGTCCTGCACGACCTGAACTTGGCCGCGTCTGCCTGTGCCTCTGTTGTGCTCCTTCAGGCCGGACAGGTCTACGCTGCCGGCACGCCCCGTGCTGTCTTGACTGTTGACGCCATTCGCGCTGTCTATGAGGTGGATATCGCGTTAGGGGAAAACCCAGAGACGGGGGCACTCCAAGTTATCCCGCTGCGCGCTACCCGGTCTTCCGGCTGAAGAGGGACGCGCCTCGGGTTTGGACCGTTTCGACCCCCGCTGGGAGCACCACCGGGAGTATCACTAAATACGCCGGTGTCAGTGAGGAGGATTCATGGAGACTCTGCTGGACCCACTGCCGTCTGACAAACTCGTCCACCCGCCCAAAGAACAGCCCCCATTGTTACAGCAGCTCGAATTTCTCGTCGGGCGCTTTCAAGGCGATGGGAGTTACTCGAAAGGCAGTCGGCAATTTCACAAAGATATGGTCGGCGCGTGGGAGGCTGGTGGACAATTTCTTTCCCTGCGGATGCGGGTGGTCTATCCGCTCAAAGACGGCCTTTTAGACCTGCACGAAGCCTGTGTGATGGTCGGCTGTAATGCCACCAGCCAGCAGCTCGAAGCCCGCGCCTACACCGATGGGGGCGGGCTGCTTGACTACGAGCTGAGCTATGATGGACACAGTCTCTCTTTCCCGGACCGTCCACCCGGGCATCAGTCTGAGGCAAAACCGGCGAGACGTGCGCGTAAGATTCTGAGCCCGCACGAAACCGGCTTTGAAGAGCGGCTTGAGGTCGATTTTGGAACAGGTGAATTTGAGCCGTATGCGCTCGTTCTGATGCGGCGAAAATGAAGCTCGGCTGTAGTGCGTCAGGGGTCTTGCCCGCCCTGCTGGGACTGGTAATTGATAGGGGCAAATGAGTTGGAACGTGTGTCGGAAAGGGGAAGGAATGTTACAGCGTCGTTTCAAGTATGTCGTTTATAGTGTGCTCGTGCTGCTTGTGGGTGCCGCTGGTTGCGCGCCCGCACCAGCGGACGACCCACTATCCCAATTGAAGGCACGGAACGTGAAATATAGTGAAAAGACGTTTCGGAGCCGGGCGCAGATGGGCGATCTGAAATCCGTACAGCTGATGCTCGAAGCTGGCATGGACCCGAATGTTGCAGGAGCGTATGGAGAAACGGCTCTCCGGTATGCCGCGTCGAGCGGCAAAATTGCAATTGTCCGGGCGCTGCTCGAAGCGGGGGCGGATGTCAACATTGAAGATAAGGACGGATTCACACCGCTGCGCCATGCGGCATACAACGGCCATAGGGATGTCGTTGAGGCCCTCTTAACGAAAGGGGCCGACGTGAATGGTGGAAGTGGAGATGGCTGGACGCCCGAGGCAGTCGCTACGGGCCGGGGCTATCCTGAGATCGTTCGGCTCCTCAAAGCCGCTCAGCCGCAAGGGTAATACCTGAACACTAAGAGGGGCGGGATACCCGCACGAGTGTCGCAGTACTGACCCTCCCACGTTTTTTCTTCTTCCCTTGCGGAGAGTAGTGTTTCCCCTATGGACCCCGCCCAGCACGAACAACGGATTCAAACCATTTGTCTACTCATTGTCAGCACGGTGGCTGTGGCGGCTGCCCTGTATTGGCTGCGACCCGTCCTGGTGCCTTTTGTCCTTGCCGTTTTTATCGCCTACGGTCTGCTGCCTCTGGTTGAATTCCAAGTCCGTCAACTGCGCCTGCCACATCTCGTCGCGGTGGGTTCAACCCTGATTATCGGAGTGGTGATCCTCGGGAGCCTTGGCCTACTCATCTCAACCTCCGTGAGTCAATTACAAGCGAATGCTGCTGCCTACCAGCAACACATCGAGCTGCTCGGTGCAAAAATTTCGTCTCTCCTTCCAGCCAGTACTCTCCGCACGGAGGGAAACCCGTTTACACAATTGCCTCTTGGTAACGTCAGTAGTGTGCTCCTGCATACAACGAATGCCATAGTTGGCCTTATATCGCAGGGGTTGCTCGTCCTGATTTTTGTCTTGTATCTGCTGCTCGGCGGTGCGCGGCAAAACGGGAAAACTGGTGGTACCTGGGCGGAGATTGAGGTGCGGATCGAACGCTATATCGTGACCAAGGCCCTTATTTCGCTGGCCACCGGAGTCCTGGTTGGCCTTACGCTGGCCGTCCTCGGCATTGATCTGGCGCTTGTCTTTGGTTTGCTCGCATTTCTACTCAATTTCATTCCCAGCGTGGGGTCGATTATCGCGACCCTACTCCCCTTGCCGGTTGTCGTCGTCAGCCCGGATATCTCGGCGACAAGCGCGACCCTGGCTATTCTCCTGCCCGGTCTGATTCAAATCGTTATCGGCAATATCGTCGAACCCAAGGTTATGGGGGAAGCACTCGACCTGCATCCGATCGTCATTCTCATGACCTTGATCGTGTGGGGCATGCTGTGGGGCGTTGTCGGCATGCTGCTGGCAACACCAATGACGGCTATTCTGAAGATTCTGTTTGAGAAGCTCGAACCCATGGCTCCGGTTGCCCAGGTGTTAGCCGGACGGCTCGATACGCTCCGCTCGTGAGTGCTGTCCGCGTATGGAGGCCGCAGTGGGTGGACGCAGAGCGGACGCTACAGAGCTGTAGAGGCGGCTTGCCATATCCCGAGTGAGGTTTCCTCGCCCCGCCTGTCGTCGCCTGGGTAGCTGAACACCCTCACACGCGATAAGACGCAAAGGCAATGACAGTTGAACTTGCTCCAGGGTCTCACCACAGACTCAAGACGACAGCCCGAGACTCGCCCGCCGTGGTCGAGCTGAGTGGTGGGCGCGAGACTGCCCTGGCTATGCGTGTGGAGGAAGTCTTCTCATATCGCCGGTCCCTCCAGCCGTTTCTATTGAACTGCATTGGCTATCAGGCCCAGGGAGGGCTGTGGGTCGTGACCTTAGCCTTTCAGCTCGGTACGGCATCTGATCTGTGCGTTGCCGGCCGAGTATACCTCAATCCCCTGCAGAACGAGGACTCTCTTTTACTGCACCATCTTGCCATCCAAGAGCGTTTCATTTTTGCTTTTCTGAATACAGCGCTGAGTGGCGCAGTGACCCAAGAGCGAGTGTGGTCAATGGAAGAGCGCTATCGCGTACGTATGCTGCTGAGCCAGACTGAGCGCGCGGTCTCACGTCATACCGCAGACACAGATAATATGATGGAATTTGAACGGGTCAAAGCCGAGTTTCATGCGCGCTTTCCATTAGCGTATTTGCTCGCCACGCAGACACCAACAGGGGGGGCGGCTCTGCCCCTCTTTCGCGGAGCCGTCCACGGCGTAGTGTTGGAGTAGTTGTTGGAAAGGGCCACTGTATGCATAAGCACAACGGACGCTATTGCTACAGCCCAACAGACCTGAACGAATATATTGCCTCGCCGTTTGCGACGTGGATGTCGCGTTACGCCCTGGACTCTTCTGACTCGCCTGACCTGCCCGATCTGGCCCGGCCTGATCCCGAACCGTTGCTACTGACTGCCCTAGCCGAACGGGGACGCCAGCATGAACAGGCGTGTCTGACCCAGCTCCAACAAGAGGGCCGTGAGGTCTACACGCCACCTGCGGGCTACGATCAAGCTGACCGGATTCAGGCGACACTATCGGCAATGCAGGCCGGCCGCGAAGTCATTTATCAGGGGTGCCTGCAAAACCGCCCGGTCCGAAACGCTCCACACGATTATTTTCTCGGCCAGTCCGACTTTCTGGTGCGGACGGATGGTGCGTCTGCTCTGGGCAACTATCGCTACGAAGTGTGGGACGCCAAACTGGCCGCCCAGCCCAGCCCGGCGCATATTATTCAACTCTGCTGCTATGCCGACCTGCTCCACACGGCTCAGGGCTGCCGGCCGGATGCAATGCTGCTGTGGCTCGGTTCCGGTGAACGGCGCCGTTTTCGGACTGCTGACTTTATCTACTACTACCTGGTTCTGAAACAGAGCTTTCTCGCCTATATGCAGCACTTTGATCCGGCTGTTCAACCCAGCCCGGAACTTGGAGGAGACTACGGCCGCTGGGCTTCGCAGGCGACTCAGGCGCTTGAGAGAGCAGACCATCTGAGCCGTGTGGCCAATATTACCGTGAGCCAGATTCAGAAACTCAACGCCGCTGGCCTCACTACGCTCACGGCCCTGGCAGAGTCTACGCTGACGCATGTCCCAAGAATTGATGACGCCGTTTTTGCCCGGCTCAAGGAGCAGGCTCAGTTGCAGTCTGCCTCAGTCGGTGCCGAACCGCCGGCCTATCGGATTCTTATCCCTGATCCGCAGTCACAGCGGCGTGGATTAGCACTGCTGCCGCCGGCCTCTCCGGGCGACATCCTTTTTGACATGGAGGGCTATCCGCTGGTGGAAGGCGGCCTGGAATATCTCTTTGGCGCATTTTCACTCAATGACGGTCACAGCGTGTTCCACGACTGGTGGGCGCATACTAGCGATCAAGAACGACAGGCCTTTTGTGGTTTTATCGATTGGGCCTACGCTCGCTGGCAGGCCGACCCCAATATGCATATTTACCATTACGCCAATTACGAAGTGGCTGCGCTGCGACGGTTGATGGGACGCTATGGTAGCCGGGAAGCCGAAGTTGATATGCTCCTGCGGCACGAAATCTTTGTTGACCTCTATGCCATTGTCCGGCACGCCGTGCGCGTCGGGGAGCCACACTATTCGATTAAAAACCTTGAGCATTTATACCGTCCCACGCGGGCGGGAGAGGTGACGAGTGCGCTGGACTCAATCGCTGCTTACGAATGCTGGCTGGCCAGTGGTGAAGCGCAAGACTGGTCAGCCTCTCCGCTACTCCAAGCGATCCGCGACTATAACCGGGACGACTGTGAATCAACCTGGCAACTGACCTGCTGGCTGCGAGAGCGTCAGCAGGAAGCCGGGATCGCCTGGATACCGAAACAGGCCGAGCCCCCGGAAGCTCCGGAAGTGCAAGACCTCCTCGCCGACCCCGCCTCTCCCCCCGCCCTCGCCCAGACGCTGATCGCGGCCATACCGCCGGCCCCGGAACGACACCGGGAGGCTGCCCGTTGGCATACGCAGGAACTCCTCGGGCATATGGTCGAGTTCCACCGCCGCGAGGAGAAACCCGGCTGGTGGGCAATGTTTGACCGTCACGCCATGACAGACGAAGAACTGGTGGACGATATCAACTGCTTAGGTGGCTTAACGCGCCTCTCACAGCCACCGGAACCAATCAAACGCTCTCAAGGCTTCTGGTATCGCTTTGATCCGCATCAAGATACCAAGCTGGCTGCCGGCGCACGGTGCTATTTTGCTCACGATCTTGATGTGAGAGCAGATATCCATGCCCTGGACCGGGAACGGGGGCGTATTTGTCTCAAATTGAGTCCAAGTCGGCTGAAGCAGTTCTCGAACAGGTTGCCACCGGACTCGCTTGCTCTGATTCCGGATGAGCATGTCTCCGCGCAGGTGATTGAAAACGCCGTCCTGGATGTCGCCCAAGCCTGGCAGGAAAAAAACAAACTCCCGTCTGCGCTGCATGGCTTTATCCTGCGTCGGCCCCCGCGTTTGCAGCCGCGGCAGAGCCCGACTGCTGACGGCGCCCTGATTGCCCCGGACGAAGACCCCTGCCTTGCCGCCCTACGGCTCGTCGAGTCCCTTGATCGTTCAACATTATGCCTGCAAGGACCGCCGGGCAGCGGCAAGACCACGCTTGGCGCACGGATGATCCTTGCCCTCCTGGATCAAGGCAAGCGCGTGGGTATTACCGCCAACAGCCATGCCGCCATTCTCAACCTTATGCGCAAATGTAAGGAACTGCGGCATGGGCGGCTGGAATGCCTCAAAATAGGCGGTCCGTCCGAAGATCGGTTTTTTGATCTGTGTCCCGAAGCGACCTATGTCCCGCGCGTGCGAGACGCCATTCCGCACCTGGAGCAGTTCCGACTTCTCGGAGGAACGGCTTGGGCGTTGAGCGACCCCGGTTTGCGGGGCAGCCTGGACTATCTCTTTGTGGACGAGGCCGGGCAGGTGTCTGTTGCCAACCTCATCGGCATGGCCGCGGCCACGGATAATATCGTCCTGTGTGGCGATCAGATGCAGTTGGGCCAACCTGTCCAGGGCGCTCATCCCGGAGAGAGTGGGCTGTCCATTCTCGAATATCTTCTCCAGGGGAAGGCAACGATTCCACCCGACATGGGGGTGTTCTTAGGGACAACGTGGCGGCTGCATCCTGAGATCTGCGGTTTTTTATCTGACGCGGTGTACGACGGCCGCCTCCACGCGGCACCGCACACCGCCAAGCGCCGGGTGTGTGTCCCGAAATCAGCGACCCGTATTATTACTCAAGAAGCCGGTCTGATTTTCGTCCCTGTGATACATGCAGGCAATACGCAAGGCAGTGACGAGGAAGTGCAGACTATCTGCACGATCGTTGCTGAACTCCTTGGCCGGGACCTGACTGATACGAGTGGGCAACGTGTACGGCAATTGGCGCTGTCCGATATTTTGTGTGTGGCGCCGTACAATATGCAGGTCCGAAAACTCCAGGCCGCTTTGGGGCCAAAGGCCAGGGTCGGTTCAGTCGATAAATTTCAGGGCCAGGAAGCGCCGGTCGTCATTCTCTCCATGTGTGCCAGTCAGGGCGACACGTCTCCGCGTGGGATTGATTTTCTGTTTCACAAAAATCGGCTCAACGTCGCACTCTCACGCGCGCAGAGTTTGGCCGTCGTTGTTGCCAGTCCGGCCCTGGCCCGGACCCGTTGTCAGTCACTAGCCCAAATGGAACAGGTTAATCTGTTTTGTCGGGTGATGGAGGAGGGAAAACGACACCCGCAAAACGGAGACGACTCGTCTGCGGCTTCATTTGCCGCTTAATCATCGGGATCGCCCAGCGGCTTCTCCCACGCCATTTTCGCTAAATACAGAAACACACCGCCAATGCCTAACAAGACCAGGCCCTTGGGGTCGCTCTGACGCAGATAATCAAGGCTCTGCATAAAGCACAGAAAACTGCCGACCACGAGTCCGATGGCTGTCCCTTTCATGGCTCAACTCCTTCCCGCCGGAGATATGAGTGTCCTCATCTCATACGAGATGAGCCGACGTCAAGCCTCGGCTCGGAGGGAGCGGCATGCGGAAGCGTGGTTGTGGTCGAGCGCGAAGCCGTGTTTTCATAATCCGCGCTCACTCGTTTGACACCGCTCGACACGCCGCCCGAATATCCTCCAGACACATCTCTATGCGATCCTGATGGGTCCGAAAACATAACGCACAGATACGGATGGCAAACCGGTCGCCCAGCAGCGTGCCGGTCAGCAGGACCCGTTTGCGGGCGTTAATGGCTTTAAGCCAAGTGTGATTCAGCTCGTTGAGAGCCGGAGCATCTAATCCCGGTCGGTTCAGCCGAAAAGCGACAATGGACAATTGTGGCTCGGCAATGATTTCAATATCCGAAATTTTTTTGAGTTCCGCTGTGGCCCAGGCGGCTAAATCGAGTTTTTCATCCAGGGCCTGACGAAACGGCCGAATGCCGTGCATCTTGAGTGGCAGCCAGACGCGCAGCCCCCGAAAGTCGCGTGAGAGCTCAGGTGAGATCTGGCAAAAATCCACACAGTCAGGATCATCCTGCATGGTCGGCAGATAGGCCGCGGCCGCACCACTATGCGCCCGCTTGAGTGCCTCGCGCTCCCGCACCAGAAGAGAGCCGGTGCCAAAGGGGAGGAAGAGGCCCTTATGCGGGTCAAGGGTAATCGAATCCGCCCGCTCAATCCCGCGTAACCGCGCCCGACCACGCTGGGTCAGCATAAAGAAGCCGCCGTAGGCCGCATCAATATGCAGCCAGAGCGCTTGTTGGCGGGCAATATCAGCCAGGGCAGTGAGGTCGTCCACTGCGCCCGTATTGGTTGTCCCGGCGTTTCCGAGAATGAGAAATGGGGTGAGACCTGCCTGCCGGTCTGCTTCAATGTGTTGTTGTAGGGCATCAAGGCGTATCCGGAATCGTTCGTCGGTTGGAATCTCCCGAACGTTGTGAGCGGGAAACCCGGCCAGGAGGGCCGCCTTTTGAACTGAATGGTGGGTCTGGCTGGACGTATACATGCTGCCGGCAAGAAAATTCTCGGGGAGACGCTCGCGGCGGGCGGTAAAAATGGCTGAGAAATTCGCCAATGACCCGCCTGTAGTCAGAAACCCACCGGCAGAAGGCGGATAACCAACAATAGCGCAGAACCAGCGCACAACATTGGCTTCAAGCTGGGCCAGCCCTGGGGCCGCAGCCCAGACGCCGACATAACGATTCACTGCGTCACTAATCAAGTCAGCCACTGCGGCATGAAAAATACCGCCACCGGGCACATAGGCCAGATAGCCTGGTCCGGCACAGTTGAAACTGCGTGGGATGGCAGTATGGAAGAGAGAGTGCAGCAACTCGGGATAGGCTTGGCCATGCTCAGGCAGGGATTCTCGCAAGCTGCGGGCGAGTTCGGCTCCGCCTTCGGTATTGGCTGCCGGCTGGTCCGGTAACGAGTCAATGTGGGCAATAATATGCTGCATCGCCTGGTCAACCAGGTGACGCATATCGTCAGCCGAGGGCTCAAGAGGGAAGGACGTAGCCACAACGTTCCCCATACTGCGCTATTCTTCTTGGGTCAAACTCTGATGTATCAAGGTGAGCCACAGGTCGGCGGAGATAGACCCCCCTCCCCACGACTGCCATTCCTGCGGCACTCCCGCCGCCGCAATCTCTTCGAGACTCTTGCCTGCATTGATCGCGCCTTGGACCAGGGCGGTAGTCTCGGCCAGCATGCGATACGATGTCTTGAGGTCATCTAAGGTCGCGAGGGGACCATGGCCGGGGATAATCTTTACGTCGCTCGCCGCGTGGGCGATGACGGCTTTCACATTCTGGGTAAAGCCCTGGACTGTGCCTCCGCTGCCTAAGTCAATAAATGGGAAGCGTCCGACAAAAAGATGATCGCCCATATGGATGACGTTCGAGGTCGTGAAGAAGACGATGCTGTCGCCATCGGTGTGCCCGTGCGGAAAGTGCACCACTTTGATTTCTTCGCCGTTAAAGTGAATCGAAACGGACGTATCAAACGTCACCACTGGCCAGACAGCTTTGGGCGCAGGTGGGATCGTATTGTTAAAAATCTGCTGTTCCGCCCTGAGTCGCTTGCGGACATTGGTATGGGCAATAATAGGGGCTTTGGGACCAAATGCTTGATTGCCGCCCGTATGGTCGCCGTGCCAGTGCGTATTCAGAATGAACTTGAGCGGACCACTGTGGAGGGCTTGCAGCGCGGCCTCAATTTTGTCGGCCAGCGGTGCAAATTGATCATCAACAATCAGAATGCCGTCGTCCCCAATCGACGCCGCAATATTGCCCGTCCCCCAGTCGGCGCGCAGCATATGCACTGTCTGGCTGACCGGGGTCGTTGTGATCTCAATCTGGCTCCAGTCACGTTGGGCATGAGCAGGCCCAGCCAAAGCAAACAAAATCCAAAGAACAAAGCTGATGCCTATGAGCCGCATGACGTCCTCTCTGTCGCTAGGCATCGGCATGTGGCTCACCTTGTAACAGAATAGCTACGCATTGCCGAACGGCATCCTCCGCCTTTTCGCGCAGGGTAGCCTCGGTATTACTGGCAATGGGATGGGGAATAATCGCAAAAGGGTAGTCGGGCATACCTTGGACACTGGCCATGGCTTGGGCCGTCGGGACGAAACGATCAGTAATAATGGCGGTGGCAACGACGCCAGCCTTTTCTGCAGTAATGGCATCGTGCAAACTGCACGATGAACAGCTGCCTCAGTCACCGACCGCGGAAATGACCGCATCGCACTCTTTGAGACCTTCAATGACGGCATCTGGAGCCGGACGGCTGGCATCAGGTTTATGCAAGCGTATGACGCTGCTGACACCGTGTTGTGAATGCAGTAATGCTTCGATGTGATCGAGCAGCGTATCTACATTGAGCTTGCTGTTGTCGAGCAGGCCGACTGTCCGTCCGGACAGAGAGGGTAAACGGGAGACGACCTCTGCCGTTGTATCGATACTGTCAAAAGTTGGATCAAGAACACGCAGTGTCATAGAGTTGCTCCTTTATGAGGTTTCAACCAGTTGCGTCACCGCCTGCGACCGAGAGCCCAGCCACGGTGGCACAAGGGCCCCAAACCCACCTGCCGGGCCACCGGCGGCAATCACCAGCAAATCAGCCGGTGAGCGCAAAGCCGTGAATTGTTGAGCCGCTCCCTTGCCCAGAGGCACAATCTGCTGTTTCCCAACCGCGGCCCAGTCGCGGCGCACAACGCGGGCCGAACGGTAGACATACTCCTGAATATCATGCTTTTGCCACCCGGCGGCTGCGATGAGGTCGCGCAATTGTTTGGGGATGATGAGGGCGTAATTCCCTGCCCAGATCGAATAGGTCAACATATTGTGACGCATCTCTGCGGCAAAGGTCTCGACGATTTCTTCCGGGTCGCGGGTCCATTCGTTCATGGTTTGGTGGGGAGATTCGCCCGCCATAACGGTTACGGCCGACGCACCGGCTGGAATGCCACGCTGTTGAGCCAAGGGCGTCCACGGCGTGTCTTCTTCGTCTTCAGCAATACAGAAGGTGAATTTGCCTGGATGACCGAGGGTGGATCGATCGAGTTGTCCAGGAACACAGCCAAGCACATTAATGAGCATGAGGCGGATGGCACGGCCAATGCTGGCGTTGGCCCGATTGCTATTGCCCAGGACATTATGGGTCGCGTTGAGCTCTATACGCTGCCGAACAGGCCCATTAACCACGATAAACTGGGCACTGCCACCGGTACTCGCCGTGCTGCCGTGCAGGTTGAACTCTGGCTGACACATGGCTTTGATAATTGCGACGACGACGGGCATATAGGCTGGCAGACAGCCAGCCATGACCGCATTGATGGCGACCTTCTCCGCGCTAATCGGACGTTGACGGACTGACTCTACGCCAATAACAGCGTCGGGAGCCAAGCCAGCCGCATTGAGACAGGCGTGCACGAGTTTCTCCGTTGGTGGAAGAATGGGCAGTCCATCTGTCCAGCCGCGTTGGTCATACACGTCATTCACGGCTACGACATCTTCGAGGTCATATGTTGAAGACCGCAAGCGCACCACTGGTTATTCCTTTCGTTTCGGTGTCTCGCGCAATAAATAGGGCAGCAGCGGCACCATAACAAGCAGGGGAATACTCACTAGGACCGCAGCCCAGAGCACACCCATGTGCTCCGTGATATAGCCTCCTGACCATGGCCCTAACACGATGCCAAGACTAAACGCCATATTATAAAACCCAAAGGCTTTCCCGGACTGCCCTGCGGTGAGATGGTCCACCATCAATGGCAGGGTGGGGACAAGGGCTGCTGACAGGGCAATGATCGTCGCCAGTGCGAGAGGGAAAAGCCAGACCGAATCAAGGGCGTAAAAAAGGCTTGGAGTGAGGACAGCTGCGGCGAGCAGGCCGAATTGGATGGGTTCTCGTCGCCCGCGTCGGTCCGACCACCACCCGATGAGAGGCTGGATAATAAGCATGGCGAGGCCCCAGCCTGAAAAGAACAGGCCGATATGTTGGCGCGACCAGCCCAGCCGTGAGAATTGGAGCGGGAGCAGTATCTCAATGGCCCCAAGTGCGGCGCAGGTCACGAGAATCACACCGCAGGCGCACACGAGTTCAGGCCGGAATCCGTCTCTGAAAAGGGATGGAGCAGCGGCATCAGGAATCACCTGAGCCGGCTGAACCATTTGGGTGGAGGGCGTAGAAGATCTCGGGAGTAGGGCAAAGGCGCACAGGGCCAAGCCCAGCGGAACCCCAGCAAAATACAAGAATGGATCGCGCACCTGACCCAGACTGCCGAGGGCTGGCCCGGCGATGACGCCAATGCTGAAGGCCATCATCAGGACGCTCATTTCCACCCCCCGCCGCTGTGTAGTGGCCAGCCGGGCGGCGAGGGGCAGGGCCGCCGCCCAGGTTGCGGACGCGGCGATACCTTGCGTGACGCGGCAGCCGAGGAGCGACCAAAATCCGCTTGCTTGCCAAAATCCGAGCGAGGCGAGTCCCAAGGTCAGCATGCCAACTGTCAGCCAGCTCCGTTCGCCCCAGCGGTCGACCAGCAGACCAAAGGGGAGATACAGCAGAAAAGAAATCAACCCGTATGAGGCGTACAGTGTCCCCGTGCGGGTTTCTCCCAACCCCAATTCCGCCGCAAAGCTCGGCAGCGCCGGGATGATAACGGTATACCCCACGGCATCAGTAAAAATAATGGCAACCGCAAGGCTGAGCAAAAGCCAGCGCGGACGTGTAGCCCGAGCGGCGGGAGTGGTAGGCGTGGTAATGGGTGCTACGGATGGAGGTGAAGCTGAAAACGATACCGCGGGTTGAGAAGAAGCAGAAAGGGGAGCGCGCGCAGGTGGGGGGGAGGGATCAGACTGCTTCATCGTTTTTTGCAGTGACAGGCGTGTTGGTAGGGGAGGAGAAAAGGTCTGGATGTTGGGCAACAAAGACGCTCGGATCACCCCGACTCAGTGCCTGGAGATAGGCTTGATTATGGTCATTCAGCCACTGTTTCTCAGGGATGAGGTCAGGAGCCCGCTCGTCCGTGGGCTCGCTCTGTAGGCTCATCTCGTGTTTGAGCTGTAAGAGCCGGTCAACGATCACGAGCGGATTCTGCCCGGCGTTGTCTTCTTCTGTCTCCAGCAGCAGCTCTGAGGTGCGTTTGTTCAAATAATCCAGCATCATTGTCCGCTGACGGGTTGTTGCAAGCTTACCGGCGGCTCGTGCGGCGATTTTGGCATCCTCTTCACCAAGCAAGGCGTAGACTTTGACCGCATTGAAGAAATAGGAATGGACGCTATGGGTCTGTCCACGCCCTC
This sequence comes from uncultured Binatia bacterium (SeqCode), assembly GCA_965247985.1. GTDB lineage: Bacteria > Desulfobacterota > Binatia > Bin18 > Bin18 > Bin18. Next base: position 1,477,800 of record OZ252051.1, read on the forward strand.
GGGACCAGAGGTAGAAGAGGGCTAGGATGGTCAGTAGTGTGACGAGCATGGCAACCATAAGCGCAGTCCTTAACGCGTCTTTTCCACCCGGACTATAGCACCAAGGTCCCTCACCCAGCCCTTCGACAAGCTCAGGGCCACCCTCTCCCCCCAGGGGAGAAGGGAAGACAGCGGAACGGAACGGATGCTGGACGATTTAATTTGCATCACACGTTGACAAGGGGGGGTGATTTGAAACTGAAGCACTACCGGGGCCCTTAATCCGGCTGGCTAGGCTGCAAGCCGCTCGCGCACGCGGACCAGGCGCTCAGCGCCCCAGAACAGCTCTCCGTTGACCACATAGCTCGGGACGCCAAACACGCCTCCTTTTTCGGCCTCGGTTTGTATGCGTTCCAGCTCGCGGCGACCGTCGCCGCCCACGTAATCGAGAAATTCTTGAGCATCGACACCTACCTCTTCCAGCACGTTCTGTAGCACCTTGGGGTTTTCAATATCGAGTTCACGTTTCCAAAACCGTTCATACACGACCTGGTGGTAGGGTCGAAAATCACCCTGTCGCTTAGCGTACAACATGCCGATATGACTCAGTGAAGAGTCGAAAATATGTCGGGGGCCACGAATCGTAAGACCGCGCCGCGTGGCCTCCCGCCGGCAGTCCATATAGCTATACTTCACCCGCCGCCACTGATGGGCATTCCGCTCCTCATTGGTGACCTGACCGGTGCCATCGACCTCAGCAGAACCCAGAAATTTGGGAATGTCCAGCGTCAGCGGAAGAAAATCTATCGCGACATCAAATTCCTGTTCCAGCTGGAAAGTTTCCTCCTGGGCAAGGTAGGCATACGGACTCTTGTAATCAAAATAATGGGTGATGGTTTTGATTGCCATTCTGCTGCTCCTATCTTGCTAGTCGCGGCTCGAACCTAGCCTATCCGCTGGCACCCCTGCAAGGGAGCACCCGGCCTGCGGGCTGGACCGGAGCAGGCCGGTCCACTCTCGCCCTTGCCTTGGCTGTCTCGACAATGCATACCAAATAAGAGGAGGACAGCATGAGCAAGCGTGCATTACAGGCGAGAACGAAACTACTACGCAGGCGCTATCCACGTGTTGGCTCACGTGAGGAACTCGTCCGCCGGGCCCAAGCGTTGGTGCCGATTCTTCGTCAACGCGCGCCGTACACCGATGACATCCGACGCTTACCTGATGAAACCCGCCAGGAGCTGCGGTCGTCCGGTCTCGCCCGGATTCTCCAGCCGGCGCGCTATGGCGGGTGTGAGGCCCATCTGTCCGGCATGGTCGATATTCTGACGACGATCGGCAGCGGCTGCGGTTCAACTGCCTGGTGCCTGGCTCAATACATCGGTCATAACTTCATGGTCGCACAGTGGCCGGAACGCGCCCAGGAAGAAGTCTGGGGGGCGAGTCCGCAAAATCTGTTGAGCGGCGTTCTCATTCCTCTTTTGGGCAAGGCCAGAAAAGTCCGGGGTGGGTATGAGCTGTCCGGGCAGTTTCCGTTTGTGAGCGGTGTCACCACCTGTGACTGGTGTTTGTTTGCCGGCATGGTGGAAAACGGATCGAACGGGAAGCCCGAAGAGCGTTATTTCATTCTGCCCCAGGGCGCGTTCGAGATTCTCGATACCTGGGATGCTATCGGCCTGCGTGGCTCGGCCAGCCACGATGTCAAAGCCGAGCGTGTTTTTATCCCAACGTATAGGACGCTGCCGCTGCGGCACCTGAAAGGCGGCAATACCAGTCCGGGGCGCAAGGTCAATCAGGCCTCGCTATACCGCTCACCCAGCTATATGACGTTCGGCATTCTCATCTCCAGCGCGTCGGTCGGTATCGCGGACGGTATTGTGCGTGACTATATTGAGCAAGTCAAAAGTCGGGTCGCGCTCATGTCCGGCCAGGGTTTGCATGACAACGCGCTCCAGCACACGAAGATTGCAGAGGCAACGCTGGCGGTCGAAGCCGCCAAAGCCTTGCTGCACACAAACTGCGACGAGATTATGCGGCTGCTCAAAGCGGGTGACCTGCCGTCGCCTGAGCAGCGGACAAAATATCGTGCCGCCGGCGCCTACGCCGGCAAGCTGGCGTTTCAAGCCGCGAACCTGGTGTGGGATGCCGGCGGTGGACGCGGCGTGTATATGAATAATCCAATTGCGCGCGCCTATCGCGATATGTGTACGGCAACCCGTCATTTTACCCATAGTTGGGATGTGAACGGCGCGACGCATGGACGGGTCAGGGTCGGGCTGCCACTGGATAACCCAGCGTTGTAAGGAACGAAACAAACAGATTATGGTCTGTCCCGTTTCCCTTGGAGCCAGAGGAGCAGCATCGTTCCCAAGACCAGCAGGTCCAGACACAGATGCACGGCAGCCAGCAGCTCCCGGGGGAGGGGCTGGGTTGTGACCGCCAGGGGGACAAGGAGAGCTGGCGCAGAAGATTGGTCCACTGCATGCTGTACCAGCGTTGTCAGGAGCCGTTGCTGCTGCCGAACTGTGTCCAGTGCGGTCCAGTGCGCATAGGCAAATACGATGAAGGCCAGTGCCCAGAGTGAAAAGAGGGCGGTGACTGTGCGGGGACGATACCTGAGCCGGACGAGGAGGGTAGAAAAAATGAGTAGCCCCAAACCAACGCCAGCAAAGACGAACCAGAGCTGCCGGGCGGCTGCCGACTGCTGAAACACCAGTCCGAGGACGTTGTGGGCCGTAATGAGAGTAGTCGAGTCGAGGCCAACTTGGAGTGGGTCGATATGCGGGTCTATGCCAAGATCGGTCGGAGAATTACCGCTTTCGTCTACCAGGCTAAAGTTTTCCTGGCTCGGCGTTGGGGGCACCTCTGACTCAGCGGCAAAACTGGTACGGTTACACAGCGCCGCTCCAATACAAAGAGTACAAAACAGGGTCCGCAAGAGAACTATGCCTGGTCTTCGGTCCACGTGTCTGAAACCGCCTTGGTATGTCTCTCTCCTTTTTGCCAGGAACGGGACGGGCGTTCCAGCGGGGGCAGGTATGGGTGCGGCGGGTGCTTCTGATGGGACTCTGCAACGCGGGCATCTTGCCCGCGCTCCCAAGGCAAGGAGGGCTTAGAGTCCTTGCAGAATTTTTGCGCGTTTGTCCTCGTACTCGGCATCAGTCAGATAGCCTCTTTCATGCAAACGTTCAATCTCGTCCAAACGTTCTTCAGTCGCGACATACTGCACCGCAAGTCCTGACGCAAACGCGCTGCCGTCCGTGCGGGCTTTGTAGCGGGCTTTGATAATCGCATCGACCTGACTGCCGTATTTGCGTAAGGCATTGACGCTGAGTTTATTGAACAGGCGGGTCTTGCTGGTGCTTTCCGCGTCCTCGTTTCTAATGAGGGAGAGCGGAGCGTCCCATATTTTTTGGGAGAGCGTTTTTTCATTGCGCTGCACACTGGAGCGGATTTTGCCCAGTTTCCGGTACGGGCGCGTTGGTGTCCCGGCCGTGACCACGACATCGGCTGGAGCCTTTTTGCCTGAATAGTCGCGTTCCTGCGTCGACGTTTGTGTCTGCACCACTTGCTTGGGCGGCTCATAATGCGTGGTGACATTGGCTTTGAGCGGAGCCAGCAGCGGCTCGGGCAGCGAAGCAAGGCCGGAGCCGACCCGCACGATGCTGCCACTGTCGGAATTGCTTTCAATAAAGACGTTCTGTTCCGACTTGCCGAGCGGTTTGTCCGGGTCGCGGACGGTCACCACCCAACGGTCGTCGTTTTCAACCGCCCGCTGCTTGGGCGCCCAGCCCTCAGCCTTGGCGGTTTTAATTAACAGCGCGGCCAGTTGTTGCGGCGGAACTGAAAAATGCGCGGTTTGAGAGTTCGCGTCGATTTTGCCTTCTTCTTTGATGGGTGTGGTTGAGGCCGATTTGCCGGAGCTTGAGAGTTTTGGAATAAGACTCTTACTGCATGCCGGCAGACTCAGTAAGAGCAGCGAGAGACACCCATAAAGCACAGCCCTGCGAATCATCTCTTCTCGTTTTTGTCCTGCAATCGATCTTCGCCTCATATTCCCCTTCATCCTTCTTGTAGTCTGGTGTGAAAATATAGGCTCGATTGTAAGCCAAGTCGAGCATGGGGACAACTCGGTAGTGCCTCAGTCAGTTGTGAGTGGAGAGTGATGAGTGGAGAGTGGTGGCCCTGAGCTTGTCGAAGGGGGCCGGGGTGGGCTCCCCAGGCCGGCCCGCCATAGCCGATCTCATGACCGCAATGCTATAAGGTGTGGCACGAACACTATGAGCCTGGAAGGAGACTATTCGTGAGCCAGAATATCAATCGACAATGGCGCTTGGCCGGCCGGCCGCACGGCATGGTCAAGGAATCGGACTTTGCGTATCACGAAGCCGAGATTCCCCAGCTTGAAGACGGTCAGTTTCTGGTCCGCAATTTGTATCTGGCCTTTGAACCGGCCATGCGCGGCTGGATTGAAGACCGCAAGAGTTATATCCCTCCGGTGCGGATTGGTGAGGTCATGCGGGCCCTGAGTGTGGGGCAGGTCGTTGAGTCGCGCCATCCGAATTTTCAGCCGGGCGAGTGCGTGCAGGGTGGCTTTGGCTGGCAGGACTATGCCGCGGCAAGTGAACGGGGCGGCCTGATGCCACCGACAAAAATTCCGGCTGATGCCTCATTAACCTGGCCCTTGGGTGTCCTTGGGGTCACTGGTCTCACGGCGTATTTCGGCATTCTGGATGTCGGGCAGCCCAAGGCTGGTGAGACCTGTGTCGTATCGGGCGCGGCTGGTGCAACCGGCTCGGTTGCCGGTCAAATTGCCAAGCTCAAAGGCTGCCGGGTCATCGGGATTGCCGGTGGGCGGGAAAAATGTCGCTGGCTGACTGAAGAAGCCAACTATGATGCGAGCATCGATTACAAGTCTGAAGACGTGGAAGCCCGGCTCGGCGCGCTGTGTCCGGACGGCATCAATATGTATTTTGATAATGTTGGTGGGGACATCCTTGATGCTGCGCTGACCCACATTGCTCTGAACGCGCGGGTGGTGCTGTGTGGCGGAATTTCGCGCTACAACGAAGCAGCACCGCCGCCGGGACCGAAAAACTATATGAATCTGGTGATCCAACGGGCGCGGATGGAAGGCTTTGTTGTCATCGACTATGCCGCCCGGTTCGGTCAGGCGGCCCAAGAGCTGACGGCATGGATCAGCAGTGGCCGGTTGACCTTCCAGGAAGACATTCAAGAGGGATTTGAAAACGCGCCACGCACGTTTCTGCGGCTGTTTGAAGGCCGGAATCAGGGCAAGCAATTATTAAAAATCGGAGAGCCGTCATTGGACCGATTGTAATGTTCAGCCGAGGGTTTCAGTCGGCAAATATCCGCTCCGGCCCCGCGGGTACAATGCCACTCGGATTCACTTTCCGAATGGTATAATACGTCCGTTTGATGTGCTCGAAGTTCACCGTCTCAGCCACGCCGGGCACGTTATACAGTCGTTTGAGATAGGCCGACAGATTGGGGTAGTCGAGAATGCGACGTATATTGCACTTGAAGAGGCCGTAATAGGCGACGTCAAAACGAATCAGGGTCACAAACGCCCGCCAATCCGTTTCGGTGATACGCTCGCCAAGGAGATAGGACTGTCCTTCTAGTCGTTGCTCCAATTCGTCTAAACATTCGAACACATCGGCCACGGCAGCTTCATACGCCTCTTGGGTCACGGCAAAGCCAGTGCGGTATACGCCGTTGTTGAGACCCTCGTAAATCCGCTCATTCAGGGCGTCAATCTCAGGCCGTAAGCCTTCGGGATAAAAATCAACTGAGGCATCCCCATAGGCGTTAAAAGCCGTATTCAGCATGCGGATGATGTCAGCCGATTCATTGTTGACCAGCGTGTTCTGCTGTTTATCCCACAGAACCGGAACGGTAGGACGGCCAGTAAAATGGGGGTCAGCTCGGGTATAGAGTTCGTGCACGTAGCGAATATTGAACAGTGGGTCGGGAATAGAGCCTGGGTAGTCACCAAAGCTATAACCCTGGTCGGTGAATTCGGGGATGGCGACCGAAACCGAGATCGCATCCTCCAATTTTTTAAGCGTACGGTAGAGCAGGGCCCGACAGGCCCACGGGCAATTGTAGGCAATATACAAGTGATAGCGGCCTGGCTCAGCCCGAAAGCCGCCGTCTCCAGTCGGGCCAGGAGAGCCGTCCGGGGTGATCCAATGCCGAAACGTCGATTCCTGCCGGATAAAACGGCCCTGGGCGTCCGTGCGTTTTTTCATCTGCCAGTCGTCTTCCCATTTGCCGTCTACGAGCATGGAGCCCTCCTTATGGCGTTCGTTCCGTCGGTCGGATGTAGCGGAGCGTGAGCCGACGCCAGACGGCTAGAGCTGTGTAGCGCTCTCTCTTGGCACAACTTCGACCGACTCCCCAACAGCAATGCTTCCTTCAGTCCGGTGGATAATGTTCTGCCCAAAATAGACTTTTGTACCGACCCGCCGATACGTCGCCAGAGTGCGCAGCGGCTCGACGCCGCGTTCGCCCGTCGCCTGGTCGGTGGTGGTTACGGTACAACGCTCACACGGTTTGGCGACATCAAAGGTGAGGGTGTTGATCTGCACCTGTTGCCAGCCGTCCTCTGCATACCGGTCGCAGCCGGTAACCACCAGATTGGGGCGGAAACGGTTCATAGGCAGCGGTGTGTCGAGCCGAGTGTTGAGGTCGTCTAAGGATGCTTCAGAAAGAAGCAGCAGGGGATAGCCATCGGAGAAGCCGGTCAGCGCCGGCGTCTTTGCATAGCGCGGGTCGACCTGACGTCTGGAACTATCGGACATTTTGACCAACCGTACGGATTCCCCCAGCCAGTCGGAAAAGAACTGGGCGGCTTCGTCGCCTTGATCGACTGCCTCACACCAGTCACGCCAGACCCGCACGCGACGCGTTGGCCCGACGACGCCCGTTGTTGGTATCGAGACGGCCTGTCCCTCGGGTGTTGTGAGGTGTAGCGTGTCGGCCTCAAGCTGGGGGGTAATCAGGGCCAGGTGGGGATGCTCGCGTTGGGTCACGAACTCGTCGTGCCCATCCACGATCATCCAGCCCCGGTCATGCCGGAGCCCGCGCGCTTCGAGGGTGGCCTGCGCACAGCGGATGCCCGCGCACGATTTCACGGGATAGATATAGAGCGCGGCCACCGCAACCATACCGCCTCTTTTACGCTTGCGGCGGGATGGGCGCGGCAAACACGTTTTTCTCGAACGCGTCTGCGGCCCGTAATACTGTGGCGTCATCCCCGTGCCGGCCAATCAGCATCATACCAACCGGCAAGCCTTCCGAGACCGCGCACGGCAGGGTAAGCGCGGGGTGGCCGGTCACATCAAACGGACAGGTATTGTGCAGCATTTCGAGCGCCCGATCGACATACTCTTCGCGGCTGGCGTCAGGTCCAGGAATTTCAGTTGCTTTCATTGGCAGGGTTGGCATGACTAGCAGGTCGTGGTCTTGCAGGGCTGTGTCGTAAGCGGCCTTGAGGGAACGGGCTATATTTTGGGCCTTGGCATAATAGTGGCCATGATAATTTTCCTGCATATAACGCCCGAGCAGGATGACCAGTTTGACGGTTTCCGACAGGTCGTTCGGGCGTGTGAGCCGACCACGTGACACGGCATCAAGCAGGCTGGTTGTATAATGGCCCTTCCAATTCGTCCCCATGCCACCGCCTTCGACCATCAGTAGGGTCGGGCCTTCAGTGGCAATACTGTTCCAGACATGCCGGCCATCGCGATGCCAGGGCAACGACACGGTTTTGACTGACGCGCCGAGTTTCTCAAATGCCTGTGCCGCTTCCCTGACGCTGTCATCCACGTCCGGTTCTGAAACGTCCCAGCCAAAGCTTTCTTCTACAACGCCAATACGCAGCCCGCTGATATCTCCGCTGAGTGCCTGGGTGTAGGCTTGGCCCTGAAGCCCTGCCTGCTGACGCGGGTCAAGTCCATCCGGGCCGGCCAACACCTCAAGCAGCAGGGCAGCATCATGCACGCTGCGCGTCATCGGACCAGTATGATCGAGGGTGATTTCAATCGGCATGAGGCCGGTATAGGGGACCAGGCCGTAGGTTGGTTTATGTCCGTAGATGCCGCACCACGAGGCCGGCATGCGAATCGAGCCGCCCTGGTCGCCACCGATCGCCATGTCCACCACACCGGCGGCTACCAGCGCACCGCTGCCGCAGGAAGAGCCACCCGTTGTTCGGCTATGATTGTGTGGGTTGAGCACCGGACCGGTGGCATTGGTGTGACTGCCGCCGGAGAAGCACAAATTCTCACACACCGCCTTGCCCATAATATGTCCGCCGGCATCAAGGATACGCGTCACAATGGTGGCATCGATTTCCGGGGTGTAGCCTTCGAGAATGCCACTGCCGTTCATCATGGGAACACCGGCGACACAGACGTTGTCTTTGATGGCGAGGGTTTTCCCTACCAGCGGTCCTGATGGCGCGCCCTTGATGTCCGTTCGCCAGTACCAGGCCCCTAACGGATTGTCTTCAGGCTGCGGCCGATAGCCCGGCGTCCGAGGATAGGAGACCGGTAGGCTCGGCTCTGTGAGTTCATCCAATCGGGCGTAGGATGCCAGTACCCCACGCATCAGCCCCTGAAACGATTCCAAGTCTTCATCAGTCAGCTCCAAGCCGTAGCCTGTTGCAATACCGGCGAGATCATCAATGGTCGGGCGTTTGACTGCCATAGTGCTAGCCTCCTTGTCACCGGATCGGTTGTCGTCCTACGTAGCACAGGCGCTGTTGCTTGGAGAAGGGCGGCAGCCGGGAGAAGAGCGGAGGCGCGCCGGCCGTTGTGTCTACGACTCGTTGCAGCGGTGTTCTCATCAGGGCCAGGCATGCTAGATACATCTGGATACGGGGGAGGACACACACGTTCCGAATGACTCCGGACCCAAGCGCATGGCGACCTTTTTTATTGATATCGGCGACCGAGTGACGTTGCGCGAACAATCCATTCTGGATTTGGGTGGGGGGTTTCGGGTTGAGGGGCCGGACGCGGGCGAGGTGATTGACATCTCGGTCGGTATGGACGTGGTGGCCATTCAATGGGAGCGAGCCCGGTTCCGTGGCTGGTACGATGTCGAAACGCTGTCGCGCCTGGTCCGCGTTGATCCGCCCACAGGGGCGTTGGTGCGCCTGTCCCAGGCCGAGATGCTGCGCTTCGCCTCAATTCAGGACTTGCTCACGCGGTTGGGGTTTGAGGAAGATCAGGAACATGCCTGTCTGCGGCATGCCCGGCAGGGCCATGTGATTGAATTTGACCGCGTGGCGGGCCAATCGGTTCCCAGTTTTGTCTCCCAGGGAATTCGGGACGGTTGGTTGCGTTCGTATCTGAAGGAAAAAAGTGGAGCCGATGAGAATTGAACTCACGACCTCTAGAGTGCGATTCTAGCGCTCTCCCAACTGAGCTACGGCCCCACCGGGTGTGACGGCGGCTGCGACTATCCCCCTCGGTATCAAACGTCAATCCAATTATAGGCAGTGTCTCAGTTTGCACTTTTCCCCTCACCCCAGCCCCCCTCCAGACGGGTGCTGCACCTTACCGTGCTCAGCGGTCGGCGTGCGGTTTGGTCCGCCCCCCAACCCCTCGCCCAGCGGGAGAGGGGGGCGAGGGGCCGCCTCGGGGGGCAATCGCCCCCCGAGCGCGGTTGACGATACGTTGTAGCTGTGCCAGTACGCACTCGTCATATCGGACGTGATCCGGCATCCAGAGGCCAGGGGGCTGGGGGCCTGGATGCCTGCTTTCGCAGGAATGACGGACGGCCACACAGTATTGTTATTTGCTCTAGGCAGCACACGTCTCCAGGGGAGGGCCAGGGAGGGGGAATTTCAAAGGGAGACACCACCTGTCCTGGTCTTTGCTTGACCGCGCCGGTCCGTCTCTATGGGGGGTGGCTCATTTTTTATCAATAGAGGAGGCGTTCCTGCGTTTTTTGTTTGACAAGTCATTCTCACTTCTATAGGGCCCGTATAGGGTCTGAATCGTTTTTTATCAAAGAGGAGGCGTTCGTGCGCTGTGCCCCCCGGACTGCTCTCCGTCTTTTGGTCGCCAGAGTCGCCCTGCGTGGCTGGGTGGTGCCGGCAGCAGCTCTTCTTCAGGACGCTGGGACCGATTGCCCGCTGACGCCGCCCTCGGCCGACTCGGACAGCGCGGACGGGGATAGGCCTAGGTTGCCCGTCGTCTCCGGGACGGGTGGGCGAGGCGACTATGCCTACGGTTCGGCCTCCACGCCGGGAGCAGGGGAGGAACGAGAGATGACGAATTGGCTCAAGGCTCGGTCTGCGTTCAGCGTTCAGTTGGGCGTGCTCGTCGTGAGCGGGGTTCTGCTACTGCCTCGTCTGGCCGGGGCGACCACCGTCATCGCACACTCGTTTGCCAGCCTGGTGCAGCAGGCCGAGGTGATTGCCGTGGGCACCGTGACGGCCATTGAGAGCGAGTGGGATGCCGAGCACGCCGCGCCGTGGACCCTGGTCACGTTCGCCGACCTGGAGGTATTGAAAGGCGATGCGAATCAAACCGCATTGACCCTGCATATTTTAGGCGGCCCGACGCCGGACGGGCCCATCCTGCGGATTGCCGGGGTGCCGCAGTTCCGCCTGGGCGACCGCCGTGTCATATTTTGTGCCGGCAACCAGCAGTACGCGGTGCCGCTCGTCGGCATGTGGCAGGGGGTGTATCGGGTGGGGTTTGATCCTGAGCGGGGGGTGGAGACGGTCCACAATCACGCCGGGCAGCCCGTTACCCGGCTGCCGACTGAGGCGGGCGGGATACTCCACCATGGCGCCGCCCGCCACCAGGAGTCGGACGAGCCCCCGTCTGCGGCCATGCCGCTGGCCACTTTTACCCAACTGATTGAACAGGAGTTAGGCAATGGTCAGTAAGCCAGGTCCGTCCTGCTCGTGGGGACGGTTGCTGCTCGGGGTCCTGCCGGTGCTGCTGCTCCTGGCTGGGGGGCTGCGGAACAGCCACGCCTTTGTCCAATCCACCGACTCCCAGACCGGGACGGATCTTTACCGGCCGGACTCCGAGGCCACGCTCAACCTGCGCCTTGGGTGCCCTGACGACCCGCTCCCCGAATGGGGTCCGTGCTGGGATGATGCTGCGGAACATGCGGTACAGGAGTGGAATGCAGCGGGAGCCGATTTCACGTTTCACATCCAGTCGCCCAGTCAGCCGGTTGCGTGTAACATTAGGACGGATGACCTCGTCACTGCCAAATGGTCGGCTGACTGCGGCACATCATTATCCAGCTTCGTGTTGGCTATTACGTATAATTGGTACTCCGGCTTCGGCGAAATAACCGATAGCGAAGTGGTTTTTAATAGCGACGAGTTTATCCGCTGGACAACCTATTCGGGGCCATGGAGAAATAACCCGGCGGATTTCTACCGGATTGCGCTGCACGAATTCGGCCATGTCCTGGGTCTCGCTCATCCGGACGATGCGGGCCAGTCCGTGAAGGCCATGATGAACTCTACTGCGGGCGATACCGACCAACTCCAGGCCGACGATATCGCGGGGATTCAGGCCATCTATGGCACCCCCCCGCCCGACATCGCACCCATCGCACCCGTGCTCGTCGGGGTGGACGGCCAGAGTGAGGTGGACGTCATCGCTCTCGACGTCAGTGGGGAGGTGCCCACGCTGAGGGCGACCTCGTCCGCCCCGGCCATCGCCACGGTGGGGGTGGATGGGCACACGCTGACCGTCACCGGGGTGGCGCTGGGCGAGGCCACGATCACGCTGACGGCGGATAACGGGACGAACACGACGACTACGACCTTCGAGGTGCGAGTGGTGGCCGATGAGGCGTTTAGCGGAGTGGGGGTGGGGTGGGAGCACAGTTGCGGGGTGCGGGTGGATGGCACACTGGCGTGCTGGGGGGACGACGAGTATGGGCAGGTGAGCGCGACGCCGTCCGGCGCGGACTTTGTGGCGGTGAGTGGGGGGGGGGATCACGCCTGCGGGCTGAAGCCCGATGACACAGTGGAGTGCTGGGGGCGAGACGGGGATGGGGAGTCCACTGCGCCGGTGCCGGAGAACGTCTTGGATGCGGGGGGGACTTACAACGTTGTTGGGAATGAGACTGTCACCTGCGCGGTGCTGGCCGATGGCAGCCTGACCTGCTGGGGCGACGACTTCAATAGCACGAGTGCCGCGGTCGGCAATACGCCCGACGGCCGCTTTCTGTCGGTGAGTATGGGGTCATTTTATGCCTGCGGGCGGAAGCGCGATGATACCCTGGTCTGCTGGGGCACCAACTCCACTAATTCTAGCCTGCCTACCAGTTTTGTCAACAATACGCCCGACGGCCGCTTTCTGTCGGTGAGTACGGGGTCGGGCCACGCCTGCGGGCTGGAGCGCGGTGGCAGCCTGCACTGCTGGGGCTCCGACGGCGTTAACCAGGTCAGCGATACGCCCACCGACGAAACCTTTCGTGCGGTGAGTGCGGGGTACGGGCACACCTGTGCGGTGAAGACCGACAACTCCCTGCACTGCTGGGGCTGGGACAATGTTAACCAAGTCAGCGATACGCCCAGTGGCAACAACTTTCGGGCGGTGAGTGCGGGGCGGTATCACACCTGTGCGGTGAAGACCGACGACAGCGTGGTCTGCTGGGGCTGGCTCAGCGGCAGTAACCTCGGCAATATCCCCAACGGCCGCTATCTGTCGGTGAGTGTCGGGGACAGTCACAACTGCGGGCTGCGGGTGGATGGCACGCTGAGGTGCTGGGGCAATACCTTCTATGGGCAGGGCAGGGTGCCGGCCGCCCTCGCCGACGCCACCTTTGTGTCGGTGAGTGCCGGGCCGACCCACAACTGCGCGGAGAAGACCGATGGCACGGTGGCGTGCTGGGGCCGCAACCAGTATGAGCAGACCAGCGGTGCGCCCGCCACGCCGCTATTCGACGCCACCTTTCGCCAGGTGAGTGCGGGGCGCAAGCACAGTTGCGGGGTGCAGAGCACGGGCACGGTCACCTGTTGGGGCTGGGGGCACTATGGGCAGACCCGGGTCCCGGCCGACCTCCAGGACGCCGCCTTTGTGGCGGTGAGTGCGGGGGGGAATCACACCTGCGGGGTGCAGGCGGATTACACCCTGGCGTGTTGGGGGCGCGACAACTATGGCCAGGCCAGTGTCCCGGCCGACCTTCAGGACGCCCTCTTTCGCGCGATCAGTGCGGGGTATGAGCACAGCTGCGCGGTACAGCTTGATGGCCAGGTGGAGTGCTGGGGAAATGACGGCTACGGGCGGACGAGTCCGCCGGCCGACGTGGAGTTGCTGTCGGTGAGTGCGGGGGTGCATCACAGTTGCGGGGTGCGGACGGACCGCACGCTGGTCTGCTGGGGGCGGGACAACTATGGGCAGGTGAGCGATACGCCTGGCGGCAGCTTTAGCCAGGTGAGTGTGGGGCAGTGGCACAGCTGCGGGGTGCGGGTGGATGGCGTCGTCGTCTGTTGGGGCCGCAACAACAAGGGCCAACTCGGGAATGCAGGGGTGCTGGCGCCCCTGGCGCCGGTGATCATCGGGGTGGACGGCCTGACTGAGGTGGACGTCATCGTTACCGACGCCGATAGGGAGGTGCCCACGCTGAGGGCGACCTCGTCCGCCCCGGCCATCGCCACGGTGGGGGTGGATGGGCACACGCTGACCATCACCGGGGTGGCGCTGGGCGAGACCACGATCACGCTGACGGCGGATAACGGAACATATTATTTGAATACCGCGAGCACGCGGACCTTCGAGGTCACCGTGGCGGCCGATACGGCATGGAAGGCGGTGAGTGCCGGGTTTTATGATCACAGTTGCGGGCTGCGGGTGGATGGCAGCGTGGTCTGCTGGGGCAACGACGACGAGGGGCAGGTGAGCGAGACGCCCGCCGATACCGACTTTGTATCGGTCAGTGTAGGGGGGCATCACGCCTGCGGGCTCCTGGCCGATGGTAGCGTGGACTGCTGGGGCGACGACTCCTCTGGGCAGGTCAGCGAGACGTCCATCGAGACCGACTTTGTATCGGTCAGTGCGGGGAAGCATCACGCCTGCGGGCTCCTGGCCGATGGTAGCGTGGACTGCTGGGGCGACGACTCCTATGGCCAGGTCAGCGAGACGCCCACCGAGACCGCCTTTGTGGCGGTGAGTGCGGGGGCTTTTGACATCTGCGGGCTCAAGACCGATGGCCGGCTGGCCTGCTGGGGCTTAAACAGCGAGGAGCAGTTCACGCCGCCGGCCGGCACCTTTGTGGCGGTGAGCACGGGGGAGGATCACGCCTGCGCGCTCCTGGCCGATGGCCGGGCGGACTGCTGGGGCAACGACGCCGAGGGGCAGGTCAGCGATCTGCCTCCCGATACCAGCTTTGCCGCGGTGAGTGCGGGGGGGAATCATAGCTGTGGGCTCAGGGCCGGCGGCACGCTGGCCTGCTGGGGCCGTGACACCGAGGGCCAGGCCACGGTGCCCACCTCCCTCACCGAGACCGCCTTTGCCGTGGTGAGTGCGGGGGAGTATCACACCTGTGGGGTCAAGGCCAACGGCACGGTGGTCTGTTGGGGCGCCAACACCAAGGGCCAGGCTTCTCCGGCGTATACCGCCGTCAGGGTGAGTGCGGGGGAGCATCACACCTGTGGGGTCAAGGCCAACGGCACGGTGGTCTGCTGGGGCAGCAACGCCTATGGCAAGACCAGTCCGCCCGCCGAGACCACCTTTGTGGCAGTGAGCGCGGGGGGGTTTCACGCCTGCGGGCTGAAGAGCGATGACCGGGTGGTCTGCTGGGGCCTCATCACCTTGACCAATGCGCCGGACAGCGAATTTCAGGCGGTGAGCGCGGGGTATCAGCACAGCTGCGGGCTGAAGAGTAATGGCCGGGTGGTCTGCTGGGGCAACGCCCCCTCTGGTCAGGCCAGTCCGCCCGCCGAGACCACCTTTGTGGCAGTGAGCGCGGGGTGGTTTCACACCTGTGGGCTGAAGAGCGATGACCGGGTGGTCTGCTGGGGCCACAACACCTTGACCAATGCGCCGGACAACGAATTTCGGGCGGTGAGCGCGGGGTATCTGCACAGCTGCGGGCTGAAGAGCAATGGCCGGGTGATCTGCTGGTGGGGCGACAACTCCAAGGGCCAGGCCAGTCCGCCGACTGGCGACTTTGTGGCGGTGAGTGCGGGGGAGTATCACACCTGTGGGATCGAGTCCGCTCGCACGCTGGTCTGCTGGGGTGACAACTCCAAGGGTCAGGCCAGTGCGCCGACTGGCGACTTTGCGTCGGTGAGTGCGGGGGAGTATCACAACTGCGCGGTGCAGGTCGATGGCCAGGTGGTCTGCTGGGGCGCCAACACCTATGGCCAGGCCACGCCGCCGGACGACGAGCTAACAAACTAGAACAGGGCCACCCCGCTGCCGGCCAGTTCGTCGAATATGGCCGTGGCCACGGCGAGGGTGGGGCCATACTCTCGCGGGAGGTGTGCTGCAGAGGAACTTGTTTATAGGATTTGAGGAAGATCAAGAACAGGCCTGCTTACGGCATCCGCAGCATAGTCACGTAGTTGAATTTGACGACATTGTGGGCCAATCAATTCTCACCTTTGTCTCCAAAGGGCTCCAGGACGGCTGGCTGCGTACCTACCTGCAAGAATCCTCTCCATCCTCTTAAGAACGCTTCTCTTAGCGTGCGCCCGTCTATCGTCCGATCCGAAAGAGACCGTTGATCGGACCGTGGACGGAGAGAGATCGCTCACTCCTTACAGGGAAAGGCTTGATGCAGGGCATCCAGGGCCAACGTCTGCCCCTCTTCCTGGAGTCGCTCCGGATGGGACTGGAGATACGTCAGCACGACCCGAATCTCCTGCTCGTAGGATAAACCCTGGGGTAGACAGTAGCCAGCTTTCCCATACTTGGGGTCTAATAGCGGCTGGATATACGTCAGCGTCTGCAGCATGCCCATACAGATGCCTGCCTCAAATGACCGCGGAACACGATCTTGAAATACAGACTCACAATATTTGAGCAAGACTCCGCCGGACAATGCCGGCTCCTCCGCAGAACTAGACACGGGCAGGAGACTGAGTGTCGCCCCAACAAGAACGGCCAGTAACGCGTGCATAGTTTCCTTTCTTTTTCCCTCAGGCGAACACCCCTGAGGTCAGGAGGGAGGATTGGAAGGCGAGCAGTCCCACAAGGAAGCCGCTGATCTCACTAGCGGGCAAACAAGAGACTCTCCTTAAGAGCGTCTCCCTACACCTTTTACGTCATAGGGTGAGGTCGTTGGGGAGGCACTGGGGTTATATCCATTCTTCCCTTGCCTGCTCGTCCCGTGTTTCTGCTACTTCTTACCCTTCGCCATGGGCTGCAGGGAATGGCTGTAGCGGTCTTGCTTCGACTTCACCTCGGCGGCGCTCCTCGCCTTGGCGGTATTCTTCTGCTTCTGGCCACGTTGTTTTGACTTCGGTGACTTGTCACCCATTACTGCCTCCATTCGATAGCGCACCCCATCAGGATCACGATGACAGGTACAGCCTCAATGGGCAAGCCGGGCCGTTGGCCTCCCGCTTCCGCTTCATCTGGCTCATCCGCGTGAGGTGTGTTTCAGGGATGTGGAGGAAGGCATCTGGGAGCGGTAGAATTTCAGCAGGAAGGTCACTACGGGTTAGCCACACAATGTGCTGCCCCCCCGGGCCTTTTCGACGAGCCGGGTATCCTCCAGTCCGTCGGCTTGGACTAAGGACCGTCCTGATGCCCAAGGACTGGGCAAGCGTAAAAGCGTGCGCTACGAGTTGGCGCGTCTCAGCACTTTCTGACGGACTGGATTATCTACTGGATTATCTACTGGATTGTCTTGGGTTGCCGCGTGGTGTCTGCTCCGCCCGTCGTACGGCTTATAGCCTCTCTCTCATTTCTTTGTTGATTGTCGATTCGCTGCTCCCTCGTGCCGTGCCCGGACTTTGCAAGTATTTCAGCAGCTCTGAGTCGGAATTGAGGACTAAGGTTGTATCGCTACTCAGGATCTTCTCATACGCCTGGAGCCGGCGGGTGAAGGCATAGAATTCCGCATCTTTGCCAAAAGCGCTCGCATAAATCCCGGTCGCCTCAGCATCGCCTCCCCCTTTGAGTTTTTCACTCGTCTCATACGCGGTGGCAAGAATCACTTCCCGTTCCCGGTCCGCTACCGCTCGCAGCTGTTGAGCTTGCTCTTCCCCTTCCGCCCGGTACCGCTTGGCAATGCGTTCCCGCTCAGCCCGCATCCTGGCGAACACGCTGGCCTGCACTTCGTCGGGCAGGTCGAGTCGCTTGATGCGAACATCGGTTACCTCAATCCCAAAGGTCTTGGCCGTCTCACGCGTAGCCTTGGTCACAGTTGCCATAATCTCTTCTGCCATAATCTCTTCACGTTTCTCGCGAATCAGATCAAGGAAATTGTGCGTCGCTATTTCTTGTCGAAACCGGGCGGCAATAATATCGTCCAAGCGCGCCACTGCTCGTATGCGATCTCGTACGCTGCAATAGTATTCGAGTGGGTCTTGAATACGCCAGCGTGAGACATGATCGACTAGGACACGTTTCTTATCAAGCGTAATATATTCGGCCGCACGCGCATCGGTTGTGAGCACGGGCTTCTCAAAACGCATCAGATTCTGGATACCAGGCAGTTTAAAATAGAGTCCCGGCTCCCGGATGATACGTTTGGGATTGCCAAACTAGACAACCATGCCTTGCTCCCACTCGCCCATGGTGAAGACGGCCTGCGCAGCAACAACGACAAAGACTAATCCCAATCCAACCAGTAATCGTGTCATCATTTATCTCCATCTGATGGGCCACCCCCTGAGGGGTTACCCCCAATGCTCAGGAGGCCGGCGAGTTCTTCCAGCAAGAGATTCGTTTCGGGCAGGTAATTGACGGCCCTCTGCGTTGGGGGAAACGACCCCTCCACGCGGTGAGGTGTCATAAACCGGTCAACAATGGAGGACAGCGACTTAGTGCGGTGGATAGAGCGTTAAGCGGAGATCGCCCAGGGCTGGCTCATTCACCCTCCTCCTGTGTTGGAGTGCCGTCAAGGGGAGAGTCAACGGACGTTGACGGATACGGTTTCTACCAGAGGCGGGCGGTCTTTCTTTCTCCTAGCGATGGGAGGAATGGATTTATGATATTCTGAGGTATGGCTCTAAGGTCGAGAGATTTTTCTCATATCGCGCGCATGCTGCACCGAGACGGTTGACATATTCGAGAAGGTCCAATTCTTCGGGTGGGGTAGGGAGGAGACAGCAGACGGGCTTGACCCTGCCTCACAAAGTGAGACAGGGGGACTCTTATCTAATCATCGTCCTCGTCGCCATCGATCTCTTCAAAAGCGACAAGTACACTCTTACGGAAGCGGTTGGACAGCTCAGCTCACCTGTACTACCAACGCCGATCGTGACCGCCACCGGACGAGCGATTCCCTCCTGAGCGTGGCTCGCGAGGTTTTGCCTCGTTGACCTTCAAGGCTCGGCCTTGGAGCTCATAGCCATCGAACTGCTCGATGGCCGCTTGGGCTTCGCTTGCGCTCCCCATCTCGACAAACCCAAACCCACGCGAGCGACCAGTGTCTCTATCCATAATGATATTGGCGGACGTGACGGTCCCGGCCTGACCGAACAATGTCTCGAGGTCAGGAGTCGTCGTCTCAAAAGAGAGATTACCGATGTACAAATTCGTTGCCATACAAACCTCCATACGAATACAAAAAGGCCCCAAGAACCACGAGTGCAGTTCCAGGGGCCTTGGCAATCTCGAACTAAACTCAGCAAACGAACAGGATTAACTATATGCTTACAGTTAGCAGACTCTTAGTCCGGACACAAGCCACGCAGGAGGCTGGTTCAGCGGACGCAGATCAACAGAGAGTTGCGGTTTCGAGCGCGGAGGTTACTCAGGGGAATAGTTGTTCGTTCTTCAATCGTGTCTTTAGCCGCTCCTGGCAGGGCTTGTGGAATACCCTCCAACTCACAGTCCTGCATGACAATCTGGTCCATGCTGGCTTACTGACCACCTGGAGGCAACTCAAGACTGGAGTTGCCTCAGCCTCTCTAAGTACCTTCGCCAAAGGACAGCATGTGGCCGTCCGGGTCATGCATACTAAATTCCCGCATGCCATAATAGGTCAACTCTAAAGGTGTCACGCGACATCCTAAGCGCTTCACGTGTTGGTAAAAGTCCCCGATGTTTTCCGGATGAAAGTAGAGAATCGGAGGCTGGTTTTTATCTTTTCGTGGGTTTATACCTTGCGCCGACCCGCCAGCGCCTTGGGTTTCCATCAGCATCAGTTCCAGGTTGTCATCCCCGACTATCGCCCAGTGCCATGCCTCCAACTGGGATTGGGGACTCACCCGATCAAACGCCAGCACATCTTTATAGAACTTTAAGCTGTAATAGATATTCGATACCTTCAGCAGGGGAAGGAAACTGGCCATTTTCAGCTTCATTGTCTTCTAATGTTCCTCGCAGACAATCACTCTTCCGGGATTACATCTTGGTCCCGGACCCTCGGGCCGGTCACGGTGACTCATATGCGTCCTTGAGGGACTTGCGATAAGGTTGGGGACAATTCTTGCCAGCGTTTCCCTTTCTCCATGCAGCCTCGACGTGACAGTGTGTGTTCTTGCTTATACGACCCAGGCGGACGAGGTTGCCTCAGCAGGCAGGGGTTGCTCCTCTCGTCGAGTTCCTACAGGAAACGTGGACGAAGTAGGCTGGGCGTATCCACGCGGCAGACCGGTACGGATAAAATCTGGATCAAGATCGAGATACGAGCAGATACTCTCAAAGGCGTATAAGTGGTCCGTATCCCGTGCCCAAATCCACTCTTGGACCTCGCCGAACAACCGTTGCCCCCGCCGAGTACATGCCTGACTATATCTGTGGTATGTATGGATCGCTTCCTTGAGGACTGCCAGTAGCAGACGTCGTTCTCCGGTCCACACCGCCAGCGATTCCCGAGCCGGGAGAGCAAACTGTTCTGGTGTTAAGATATCCTGCTCCCATGGGGATCGCCCCAATCTCCTTGAACTGAGAGAACCCGTGGAACCTTGGCCAGAGGGGGGAATAGAGACAGACGTACTGTTTGGTACGAGTTTGATTGTATTGGTAGCCGCTGCCATAGTCGGCTCCTCGCCGATGTTGTATCCCTGCGGCGGCTTTCCTTCGTTGCCGCCCAAGTATGGGGGAACAGTGTGACCGAGTTCTTTCAGTAATATATCCACTTTGGGCAGAGAGTCTTCTGACACAACCGGATCTCCTTGTCGAGGAAAGGGACACCTCCACACGGTGAGACGTTATAAACCGGTCAACAATGGAGGATGGCTGCTTAGTGAGAAGGGAAAAAATAAGCGTAGATCGCCCACAATTGGCTCGTTCACTCTCCTCCTATGCCGGAGTAGTGTCAAGGGTGGGGCCAGCGAAAGCTGACGGATAGGAACAGGTTAAAAGACCGGGGCTATGCCAGCAGCAAAGGTGAAACCGCAACTTTCAGTGGCACCCAAGGAGGGGAAAACTATGGGGGAGGAGGGCTGAAGCATTTCAGCAAGGGAAATGTAATTGAGCGTAATACGGTTCGCTCGGTTAATCTTCTTCGCCATGGTGGCCCTGAGTGCAAGGCTGCTCATTGTCGTCAAAATACGACTATGTGGTGCAATTCATTCGTTACCCCCTAGAGCATGAAATTTCTCTACGTATAGCAGGACTGTCCAAACAAATGCCGAGTGGCTCCAGGTGAGCGGGGACACTGAAAGGGGATCTCCTTTTATGGGATGTACCTGCTCGGCCAGTACCCCTGAAGGAAGCGCATTCTTCGCGCACCATTCAAGGTACGGGAGTGCTTCGTGCAGTTGCTGAAGATTCTCTGCCCGCGTGATTTCATATTCCCCAACCAGAGCGTCGAGATAAACCAGGGATTACCGGGAACATCCTGCGGAACGTCATGCTCCCGTTGATACTGGTCATTCTGATAGCGCGCGACCCCCCCCGATTGGAGTATGAGACAAGAGGTTGCGCCGGATGGCCTCGACCGTCTTAACGATCCGGGCATCCCTCGGAGGTAACACGCCGAAAGTCACCAGTCCGAGCAGGCTGACGTCAATGACTTCGTCAAGGGCATAGCTGTTCGCAGTGCGGTACCCCGAGCGGGCGTATCTTTGATGCTCGGCATGGTACAGATGCTCGACAATGCCCTCCGTCATGTGATCGGCTACAGTGTTATACGCCTCCGCGCGGGACGAATCCTGAAACACGCTTGCAAAATGTGCTGCCCCGCGGAGGCCACTGATGACCGCCGCGACGGTATACGCGTGGACGCCGTACCGCTCTTCCCACAGGTCGTAGGAAGGCGTAGGCAAAAGAGTCTCCGCATCTCGATACGCAACCAGAAAATCTGCGCATTTGAGAATAAATGTCTCGTACAGGGGACGGATGAACTCAATATCCTTTGAGCACTCGTAGTGAATCCAGAGGGCCCACAGCAGCAATGCCGTCGAGTCTTCCTGGATGGGTAAAACCTCTTTGCCATCTAACACCCACGCATGCCAATTGCTGGCCAGCGACCCGTCCGGGTTATAGTGTTGAAAGAGGTAGCCGCCTTCTGCAAGCGCCCGACTACAAAAGTTGAAGAATTGCCTACACAGCTCGGCATAGCCGGCCTTCTCCAGCACGGCCGCAACAAAGGCGCCATCGCGGCCCCACATATAGGAATACGTGTCTCCGCCAAACCGCACGATGTCCGAATCATTGGCCGCGATAATGGCGCCCCGGTTGTCGATCTGAGAGCGTAAGACGAGCAGGCTGCGGTTGAAGATATCGGTAACGGTCGGTGGCAAGTCTCCAAAAGGGCGCGATTCTTTTTGGACCCAGGCCCGCCAGTAGTTTGACGTTCGCTCAATCAGTGCTGGCGGTGTGTGTTCGACAACACGCCTATTGAGGTCTGCCACTTCGTCGTAGTGCGTGCCGGCGGCCAGCCAGTAAAATGCGCTGCCGTTTCCCCCCGGAGGGAGTGCTAACTGGGCCCCAACAGTAGACTCGGCATATCCCCAAGCAATCGGACTCCCGACGAGTTCGCCATCTTCCGCGTCTTTCCAGGAAGAGGGCCTTCCTGCCACGTCCTTCACGCCGCAGGAGAAATAATCGGCTACTTTACTTACAGCCGTACAACAATTGGCGAGGAAATAGAGGTTGAGCTTGTAGTGGATAATGGACTCGGTCCGCGGATCAAAATACGCCGTATCACCGATCTCGTGACCATACAGGTGAAAGTCATGGCTAAAAAAAGCCGGACGTCTCGGGCGCGCTCCGCCAAATCTATGACCTGGATATGCTTGACATACACATTCAGCTGGAAATCAACAGCATCCTGACAGCGTAGCGCTAAGCCTAACATCTCGTGTTTCAGAAAGGTCTCGGTTACGAGGCTATCATCTCGATACCGGAGGTCTTTTTCCCACTCCGGTCCCATCCAGGCGAAGCAACCATCTACCCAAATGCCGAATCGAAACTCATGGCCCCGCGTATGATTCTCTTGCCCTATCCAGGGAAAGTAGATGTCACGAATGCGGTAATCCAGGTCAAAATTGACCAGAAGATTTCCGTTGCTGACTGGAATGTCTCTGGGCATGACTTCCTTACGGGGTGAGGTGCCACTGACGGAGTGGCACATTGAGTGCCAAGGGCTTCCGACCGAGCTAAACACGGGTCTGGGGGCGAGTTGCTCATACAAGGCGGCGTACCCCTCGGCCATTCTTTGAATAGAAAAATATGTTTTGACGTGCCTCCGGCAATTCCAACGATTAATCTGTTCGATGCACCCGACCGCCTGCACCATAGCCTCGACTGAATCCACGATAAACCCGGTCTCTCCATGTTTCACGATCTCAGGAACAGAGCCTTCGCCGAACGCCAGGATGGGGGTGCCAGACGCCATTGATTCAATCAAGACTAGACCAAAAGGCTCACCCCAGCGGATCGGGAATAGGGTTGCCTGTGCGTGCCGATACCAGTGCTTCGTCGCCGCGGTGTCGAGTTCTCCAATGTAGATAATCTGTTTGTCAGAGGACAGGAGCGGCTTCATCACCCTGTCATAATAGTCGCCATTTACAGGCTGTTGGCCAACGTCAACAGTAAGATCAATCGATTGCTGCAAACGCGTAAAAAAGGCCCTGTCTTCTTTCTTGTTCTGGACGCAGCCGGCAAGGATCAGCCTTGCTCCGGACTGTTTCGCCACTGCTATGGCGAGATCCTGTCCCTTTACCTCGGTGATCCGTCCAATGCTGAAAAGATAATTCCCGCTATTCGATTCTTTTTTGAATAAGTAGTCTTCCACGTCTATCCCGTGCGGGACGGTTTTTGTCACCGGCAGCAGGCCAGTATACTGCCGTCTCTGATAATCGCTTATCGCAACGCAATGCAGCAAAGGGCGCGGCAATGGACCGGGGTGCTGCTCATGGAACTCTGGGACACCGCTGTACTGACCGGGTACGTGCAGAGTCATCACGATGGGCACGGGCGAATGAAAGCTGCCCGTGTACACGCGATTAAACCATTCGTGCATGTGTATGATGTCGATGTCACCCATCTGCGCGCGCGCCAACGCCTGTGAGAGATGGCGATCAACCAGAGCCTGCCCCTCCGGGGTATCTGCGTGGCAATAGTTGCCAAGGCTGTGCGCAACGGTCTCGTACTTTTCACCGGTCACTGTAGAATCTGCAGAACACGCCACGATTGACCGGTGTCCAAGGGCATGAAGACCTTTATCAATATTGTAAATGACTGTTTCTATAGGGCCATAACCGCTCTGGGACGTAATCGGCTTCTTGAGGGTCGCCACGTGCAGAATAGTGAACCGTTTCGATGGTACGTGCATACTTTTTCCATACTCCTACCGCTCGATATGAGCGCGTCGTTGTCAGGGGTTTCCGCTTCAGTTCTGGCACGCCCGACGAGAAGGGGCTGGTCGCTTTGCGCCACTATCCCTGTGGGTCCGCCCATCCGGGAATGTCATTGCTCTCCCCGCGGAGAGGGTTCCAGTGAGGTGGCCGACTCTGGTGTTCTCGCCACCCGGTCTGTTATGACCGTCTCCGGCGTGGTGGACACAGTCCGCCGGGCTACTGACTGTGAGCCGCCCGCGTTTTCCTCGGGACGGGGTGAGCGGTTTAGGACAAGAGCGGAACACCCGGGTTGGGGCGCAGCGTAAGACATATTTTTACGCTGCACGTCGTTTGTCTTAGTGTGGTCAGAATGAGAGGGTTCCCGTCGGGAGCGGGGAGTACAAGCTGAGCTCACTCCGTGTCACGTTCACGAGCGCCACAAGGAGTAACTATCCCCACCGCTGGCCTGAAGCGCCATCGCGGTCCAATGGTCCTGGTCCGTCAGCGAGCAGCTCAACTGTGGCGAGAGCCTGGCGTAACCGGAGACCGGCTGTTTGTATAACGGTTCTGTCATTCCTCGACCCGTACGCCTGACGGAACCGGTCGAGTTCTTCACGGAGAGAATCCACTCGGGACAGAAAGTCTTCTGTCATACCTACCACTTTTCTTAAGTGAAGGACGCCTGCGGGCCGCGAGGTGCCGGCCACTGGTAAGCAACAATGGATGATAGGTACGTATGGGATGGAAAACGTGTGGGGTACAGACCGTCCAAGGCTGGTGGGAGCACCCTCGTCTCAATACGCCTGCTTGTCAAGCGCCGCAAAAGATTTTCTCAGGTAGGAGAATACTTATGGGGAAGATGTTCACCTTATGTCAGATACAGCTATCACTATATCTACGATATTTTAAGAGTCTCCTTGACACGGCGACGGCTTAGGCGAAGAGTGGCTAAGCCAACCCTGGGCGATCCCGGCTTACCTCTTTTCCCGTCACACTAAGCAGCTATCTTCCATTGTTGACCGGTTTTTGACTCCTCACCGTGTGGAGGTGTCGCTTTCTCCGACACGGAGGTCCGGTCATGTCCGTCAACGCTCTGTCCAAAGCGCATAATGAGGTGCCCCCTCTGGCGCGTGCTCTTCCTGACCTGATTCTCCCCTCATGACTCTGGCTAGCTACTGTAGAGGTACACTATGTCTATCCCGACTATGCTGTTCGCGAGCTGGCGATATTTCCGGGCAAATTTCAACCCGGATGACCACCAAACGCTGATCGAGGGCGTGTGTGAGGCCTACCGTGCAGAAGCCAACGCGGTGGCACAGTATCCCCAGCATGCCCACCGCATGTACTACGCTCCCTTCCGTGAAAAGATGCTGCAGATTGCCACCGAGGTACAGGCGCATATTCCGTGGTTGCAAGAGCAGCTCCTCGCCTTGGGCGGGAAACTTCCCCAACTCTCTTCGACACCTGTAAGGGAGAACAACAACAGTTGGGAGTGCCTGCGCCTCGACGTGGAAGAGGCGCGGAGTGCCTGCGTCCACTTGTTAGAGTGCAGCCATGTAGCCGAGAGGACAGAGCCAGAAATAGCCAGCGGTCTACAGCGCATGCGTAAGGAAAAGCTGAGGCACTGTGAAGAGTTCCGGCGGATGTTTATGCAAAGTGATCCGTACACCGTTTCCGCTCCGGGACTCCCGCAAGAGCACGAAGTACAGCAGAAACAAGTCTGGCTTGAGCAGCGTAAGAACGAGTGGCTAGAACAGGAGCGGGCCGCATGGGAGGGAGGGGGAAAGCAAATGTCCTGGGCGGAATGGTCGGGGGAGCAAGAGTTTAGGTGGACGAACGAGCTGCCGTACCGAGACCGAGAGTGGATACGATATCTGTCTGAGCGAAAGAGAGAGAAGACCCGCAGTGTAGCCGTACGTACTGCGTCGGAAGGCCTATAGTGACATTATTTCACCGCTGTATGCCACGGGAGAAAATCTGCACTGAGAAAGCGACTTCTGAAACGATATCATTAATGGTTTTTCACTTTGAGGAGACACCAGCATGAACGAGGGAGAGACAGGATTGTTTGTGGGGATAAAAATCTCACCGCGGCTACAGAGGGAGTTGGACAACTGTAACCGTGGGACCGAGCGTTACCTCAAAGAGGGCCAGCCCGAGTCGCTCCAGATTGTGACTCTGGGGAGGGACAAGCTTATTGGCCGGTTCCTGCGAGACGGATTCCCCGTTAGTAGACTCGATAATGTCAGTCGCAATGTTCGCAGCGTCGTCACACGCATGACTCAGGGTCTCCGGTTAGCGGAGGATTCCGTCTGTATATACACCGACTCCACCGTTCCTCCATCACTTTTGGTACACGAGTAACCGATATGTTCGGCATAGGGCCACTCGCAATATTCTTGGTCATCGCTGTCGGATGACTGATCGGCGGGGTGAAGATTCTCCAGGAGTATGAGCGCGCGGTTATTTTTCGCCTTGGACGGCTCGTGCCCTACCGCGGACCTGGGGTTATCTACGTGATCCCCCTCGTGGAGCGCATGGTCAGGGTAGGCTTGCGCACCATCACCATGGACACTCCTCCGCAGGACGTGATCACCCGTGACAATGTCTCGGTCAAGGTGAACGCCGTGCTCTACTTTCGCGTGCTTGATCCGAGCAAAGCGATCGTAGAAATCGAGAACTATCTCTTTGCCACTGCGCAGTTGGCGCAAACCACCCTGCGCAGTGTGTGCGGTCAGGCGCAGCTCGACGATCTCCTGACGAAACGCGATAAGATTAACGCCCAACTGCAGGATATTATTGATTCCCAGACCGGCCCCTGGGGAGTGAAGGTGTCTCTGGTCGAGGTCAAGAATATTGACTTGCAGCAGGACATGCAGCGGGTGATTGCCAGACAAGCAGAGGCGGAACGCGAACGCCGGGCCAAGGTCGTCAACGCTGAGGGAGAATTCCAGGCGGCGCAACGGTTGGCCGACGCAGCACTGATCATCGAGCTGCACCCGGTTGCGCTCCAGTTGCGCTCCCTTCAGACTCTCTCCGAAATCGCGACAGAGAATAACTCGACTACCCTGTTCCCTATACCAATCGATATGCTTCGCCCTTTTCTTGGTAGCCTGGGCGGGTCGTCATCACCCGGCGACTCGACCGATAGTTCAACCACGTAAAGCATTTCCCGTGGGCACGCTCGGAGATAGCAAGCCGCAGCGGGTGCTCGTGCTGCACACGCTCGTACTCCCGTTTCAACTGCTGGACCGTTCGCAGCTTCACTAAGGCGCTCACTATTTGAAAAGAAAAGTGGAGCCGATGAGAATTGAACTCACGACCTCTAGAGTGCGATTCTAGCGCTCTCCCAACTGAGCTACGGCCCCACATGAAAGATATCTGGCAGGTCGGATGGGTAGGAAAACTGCCAGAAGAATTTCGGATAGGCTAGCAGTCGCTTTTAGGCTTTGCAAGGGTGAACAAAGCACCCTTGAGAGTGGAATTTGAGCGCGCTTTTGTTTGAAGAAAGGTTAAACGAGGCCGACTTCCAAGTAGGTGAGTATCCCGCGCAGGCCGGAGGCATCGAAACGGGCGTTGATGTGAGAGCGGAAAATAAAGTGATAAAAACCATCTTCGGATTTTGCTTCCGGCGGTGGATTTTCGTCCCACGCGCCCTGCTGGCAGGCGTCCAAAAGACTCTCATCAACCGCATAACTGCCAGAGCGCGTATGCAAGGTAACGCCGCGCAGAACGCCTTTGTCGTCCAGCTTGGCTTGGATCTGAACGTAGTTGCGGGCCGCCACTACATCGTCAACCTGTAGATTGCGTCGCTGACGAATCAAAAGATGCTGAAACACGCGCTGGGCAACCCGACGGACAAACGGCGCAAAGCGACTCGCTTTGGTATTAAGAAAGGTGAGGTTGCCCTTGCGGACGTCGGGCAGGTAGTCGAGGGTACCGCGCGGTCCTGGCATGGTGAGGAAATTTTCGCGGGCTGGTGGCGGGGCCATGGCAAGTAGTTCATTGCCCGATGGCGGAGCGCGCCGGGTTTCTTCGTCTTCTGCGTCGCCGTCTGTCGATAGCCAGCCTTTTGCCAGTAAGTCATCCAGTCGGGCAAAGAGTTGGGGCTTGGCTTTACGAGCCTGGGGGCTCCCCTTCATTGGCGAACGCTTTTGTTTGGCATTCTTCAGGGCCTTTTCCAAAGGATTTTCAACGGGCGGTTGACGACTTGGGTCTCGTGCTGGTGTGTTGAGGGCGAGCTGGGTCGGTTTTTTCTGCGGTACTTTATTTGGATCAGTCTTTTCCGGCGTTTGCTGCTTTTTTTCTTCAGGCGGCTTGGTCAGCGGTGTTCCGATTGCCACCGTCTGTTCTTTGACCGCAGTATTCCGGTCGCTGAGAAAACGCGTCTTGTCTGGAACCTGATCATTGACCTCATCTGGAACGCTGACGATTTGTTGTTCCGGTACTGCTGGAGGTGGCTTTTGTTCCTCTTTGAGTTGTTCCTCTGGAGGTGGCTCTGGCTCTGTGACTTGCGGAGGAATCTGCGCGACTTGGGGCGGGCTGAGCGCCTCTGGCGGCAGCAGCTCAACTGCCGTCAATTGTTCTTGTAGCGGTGCCTGGGCACGTTTGAATTGGGGCCACAACAGGAGCAAGATAAGATGGAAGAGGAGAGAGAATAGCAGGAAGAGCACGAGCGGGTCACGCTGTGCAGGACGAGGAAGTGTTGAGGCCGCAACCGACATTTGAGGCATTCTAGCTGTCTGGAAGAAGGGCCGCAAGGAAACGCTGGTTCGTCGGTGCCTTGCTCGGCGGCGCGGGCCAGCTTATAGTGGGTATACTATGTTTGGTCTTGGTGTTGGCGAACTCGTTATTATTCTCGTCATTGTCCTTATCATATTTGGGGCAGGCAAACTGCCGGAGATAGGTGAAGGGCTTGGCAAGGGTATAGGCAGCTTTCGAAAAGCCGTCAAAACTCCTGACGAGATAGATGTCACTCCCGAGCAGGGATCAGGCGCAGGGTCAAATGCAGAGTCGGGCGAAAAGCCTCACTAAGATCGACCAAATTGAGCCGCGACAACACGGCTGCTAAATTCCACGACCTGAGCGGGCGGCTCGGTAAAAGTAATCAGAAAATCAACACCTTCTCCTGCCGGGAGCTGGAACTGTTTGGGCGGCATGAGACTCTGTAAGATATGCACCTGCCGGCGCGTGAGACTTTCGAGCACTTCCGGTGCGGTCTCGGTCCCGCAGAAAATGAGCCGCTGTCCTAACATCTTGCTGCTGACGCTGAGCAGCGTGCCTTCGATTTGAATACTTTGTACCGGGACGCTGGCTTGATTCACCGCCCTGCCTGCAATAGCAAAGATCTGGTGCCCATCTTTTGTGCGCCAGAAGCCACCCCGCATTTTTGTGAGGGCAATATGCCGTGCGGAAGGACGTTCGGCGTCGAGTAAGGGACCGAGTACGGGAACATGGGAAAACACGGCCGCGGTCTTCTCTAAGTAAGAGAACGCGACAAAGGTAAAGCCTGCATACCCGGCGACGATCAGACCGAGGAGCAACACGAGCAGCTTCAGTGAGAGCACTGTCTCCCGCGGGGTTGGAGTTGGGAGGGGCGCAAACTCCATCCTGCCTGCGCCAGTTTGGTCTTCGTCAAAGAATGGTGCCTCGGTTGACGGAAAGGTATCTAGCCCTGGCTGCGTGGCTGGGTTGAAATGGTCTGTTTCTGCTCGTCTATCCGACTGTGCAGACTTTGTGGAATCGGTTGAATCTGTGGCTTCTGATTTTGCAGCCGTGGCAAGGTCAGGGGATAGGCTATCCGACCAGTCTTGATCAGATTGCTCCAGCAGGTTTTGTTCAGCAGACAGACCAGAAACAGAAGGCTGCGTCGTAAGGGCGTCAGAAGGGGATAAAGAATCAGAAAACGTGAAGGCGGGATCAACAGCAGGAACCTCGGCAGGAGCCTCGGCAGGAACTTCAGATAGTGTGGCTTCCGGCTTAATGTCTTGTTCTGGCAGGTGGTCTATTTGGACAATAGGCGGGGCAGACTGGAAAACATGCCCACAGTCTGCTTGCGAACATTCAAAAAACGTTGTTTCATCAACTGCCCCTGCCACGTCGGTCCGATAACGAGTATGGCAGGACGGGCATTCCACAATCACACGCCACCTCCTCAGGTCCATCTCGATTGTATTCACAAGTGAAGAAAAATCAACTGCGTTGACGGCTAGTTGGAGAAAAAACTATAATACTTAGACAATTAGTGGAGAGAGACTAAAGAGGAGGAGCAGTATTTGATCATTCTTGCCACACTACGCATGGCATTCATTGTCTTGCATACCGTATTCTGGGGAAGTCTGGTCTGTCTCCTCTCTTTTCTTGATCCCTATGCTGAGCGTGCGGTCCGTCTCACCCGATTCTGGGCAAAAGGAAATCTGTGGGTGTGCGGCGTGTCTGTCCGCGTACAAGGCCTGCGTCAGTTGAACCCCCACTCGGCCTATCTTTTTATGTCTAATCACCAGAGCCAGTTTGATATACTCGCCCTCACGTCTGCCCTGGAAGATTTCCCCTTGCGTTGGGTTGCCAAGCACGAACTGCGCGCTGTACCCGTCTTAGGCGCGTGTATACGGCGTACTCATCAAATATTGGTAGACCGGGACAGCCGCACCCAGGCAGTTGCTACCGTGCGTAAAGTCAAGGAACTTCTCCGTGCTCATATCTCAGTCCTGTTTTTCCCCGAGGGCACGCGCGGGGAAAACGGTCGTCTCTTGCCGTTTAAGCCGGGCGGCTTTCTGGCCGCGGTGGAAGCCGGCGTGCTGGTCGTCCCCATCACGATTAACGGCAGCCGGTCGGTCCTGCCGCCTGGGGATTGGAAAGTCCGCTCCGGAGAAATTGAAATTGTCATTGGGACGCCCATTCCGATTCGTCGAGACGGCACAAGAAAGGCTGCCCGCAGCGTTCTGCTGACGCAGGTCGAAGCGGCGATTGCGGCTCAGTTGAAAACCGACGAGTTCACTCCGGCGGCGCCCGCCAAGAGGGCGGCAGCCCTAGCCGTACAACTGGAACGTTTTTCTGAACAAGACGGACGTGAGACCGAGAAGGGGATGGCACTATGAGCGAGGGCTGCCTGCGTATTGTGCCATTGGGCGGCTTGGGCGAGATTGGACTCAATCTGATGTTGATTGAGTACTGTCCGGCCGGCTCGGGCGAAACCGTGGCTATCGCTATAGACTGCGGGTTGATGTTCCCGGAGCAGGAAATGCTGGGGATAGACATTGTCATTCCTGACTTGAGCTACCTGCGGGAACAGCACCATCTGCAAGCTGTGGTGCTGACGCATGGGCATGAAGACCATATCGGAGCGCTGCCGCATGTCCTGAAAGAATTTAACGTCCCTGTGTATGGGACACCCTTCACCCTGGGTCTGGTGCGCGACAAACTGCACGAACATCACCTCTTGGACCGGGTTGAACTGCATGAATTCCGGCCGCGTGAATCCTGGGATATCGGCCCCTTTGGCCTTGAGGGAATTCACGTCACGCATAGTATTGTCGATGCTTCCGCCTTAGCCATTACCACCCCCCTTGGGACCATTATTCATACCGGAGATTTTCGGTTTGATCAGACGCCGATAGACGGTCGCCCGTCCGATTTGAACCGTTTTGCCGAATGGGGAGAGCGGGGCGTGCTGCTGTTGCTGTCCGACTCGACCAATGTCGAACGCGCCGGCTCGACCCGGTCCGAACGAACGGTCACTCGACCGCTTGAGGATCTTATTGCCCACGCTCAGGGCAAAGTCTTGGTGGCAACCTTTGCCTCGCATATCCATCGTATTCGCCAAGTTGTTGATTTGTCAGTCAAACAGGGCCGTCACGTCGGCATCGTGGGGAGACGCCTGGTGAGCAATATCGGCATTGCCGAGGAGACCGGGCACTTGCCGCTGCCCCACGAGGCTCTGATCGATATTGCGAGCGTACAGGATCGCGCTCCGCAAAGCGTGACCTTGCTCACAACCGGCTCACAAGGCGAGCCCCTTTCGGCCCTATCGCGGATTGCTGCCGGCGGCCATAAGCAGGTGCAGCTTGAGGCCGGCGACACGGTTATTTTGTCGTCACGGGTCATTCCCGGCAATGAGCGCACAATTGCACGGCTGATTGATCATCTCTCGCGCCGGGGAGCCGAGGTATATTATGAGGCTATTGCCTGTGTCCACGTTTCCGGTCATGCGGCCCAGGATGAATTGCGCTTAATGCTCAATCTGGTCCGCCCGCAGTATTTTGTTCCCATACACGGTGAATATCGCTTCTTGGCGCGGCATTGTGAGTTGGCCCGAGAAGTTGGCATCGACCCCAACGGGGTCTTTCTGCTTGAAGATGGACACGTGTTGGAAATCAATGCGCGGGAAGCCCGCCAGACCGATTCGGTCACCGCGGGGCGCGTGTTTGTTGATGGGCTGGCCGGCATCGAAGAAGAAGTCCTGCGTGACCGCCGGCATGTGGCCGAGGATGGCTTGGTGGTCGCTATCATCGGGCTGGAGCAACAGACCGGAGAACTCTTGAGTGGACCTGATTTGCTCTCGCGTGGCTTTCTGCCGGCAACAAACGGCGATGGCTATGCAGCCGCAAGAGAGGCCGTGCGCACCACGCTGGATGAGCTACCGGCCGAGTCCCGGACTGATGTTGGTGTCGTGAAGGAGCAGGTTCGGCTGGCCTTGCGGCGCTATTTTCGCAAGACACTTGGGCGCCGGCCCGTGGTCTTGCCGTTTGTCATGGAGATGTAGATGTGGGGAGGGTAGAATGGCGATCAGGAAAAAATCGCGACGGCAAGACGGAGGCGCCGAGCAGGAACACGCCACTGTTCAGGAACGCTCCGTTTCTCAGGAACGCTCCGCTTTTGGTGAGGGAGTTGGCGTTCTGTGTGTGACGCTGACTATTTTTTTAGGGCTGGCTTTTTCTTCGTACCAGCCTGAGGCTGCGGGCAGTAATCAGGTCGGCCAGGTCGGCCATTTTTTTGCCCATGTTTTTTGCCGAGCATTCGGCCTGACGTCTTATCTGTTCCCGGCCATCTTGCTGTACGCTATGGCGCTCCGGTTTCACTGGCTACGCTGCCCGGCCCCATTCATCCAGGGCGTCTCGTTTTTTGTCTTTACCCTGGCGGCTTCGGCCTCTCTGGCCCTCTGGTTCGATGGACGGCCTGTGTTCCAGGCCGGAGGCTGGGTCGGCGGCTTCTTGGCGTTTAATTTGCGCCAAGCTGGAAATAGTGTCGGGGCCTACTTGCTCTTGTTCCCGGTTTTACTGGTCTCTTTTATGGGCATGACGCGGCTCTCGCTGGTCAAGGCCGGCGCGCTGTTGCACGCCGGTGGGCGTGCAACAGCGCGCCGGGCTTGGCCTCGTCTCCAGGCCGGCGCAGGTCAGGTCTCAGCGTGGGTCGCTCAGCTCGTTACCCGCGGCACGACCTGGTGGGCGGGCTGGCGCGGTGCGCGCTCGGACATTCTGTTATCCGCAGGGGATATATCCGAAGAGGATGCCTTCGAGGTCTATACGCTCGAAAAAGAGCCGCCGCGATCTCGGGCGACGCCAAAGAAAAAAAAGCGCCAGCCCACACAAGCGTGTGAATCCGGACTGTCCGACGATCTCGATGAGCCAGAAGAGAGTAAGCCGCCTATTATTATTAGTCGGCCCCTCTCAGGAGTGGACAAGGGCGAACCTGCCCCGCCGGCGTATTCTCTAAGCCCAACCGATGGTGCAGATAATCGACCGTATGATTTACCCGCCCTGGCCCTGCTTGATCCGCCTGTCCGTTTAGCTGTGAAGGTCGATGAAGAAGCGCTGCACGCCAGCTCTCAGATATTGGAAAATAAGCTGAGTGATTTTGGCGTTTCCGGCAGCGTGGTTGCAGTGCGGCCCGGCCCGGTCATTACGACGTATGAGTTTGAACCTGCGCCCGGTGTCAAGGTCAATCGCGTAGTGTCGTTAGCGGATGATCTGCAAATGGCCCTGCGCTCCGTGTCCGTCCGTATCCTGGCCCCAATTCCGGGTAAAGCCGTCGTGGGTATCGAAGTCTCTAACCCCAAGCGCGAGAAGGTGTGTTTGCGAGAGATCCTCGATAGTGGCGTATGTCGGCAGACCGAGTCGCCCCTGGCCCTGGCGTTAGGTAAGGATACGGTTGGCAATCCTGTTGTGACAGACCTGGCGCGTATGCCCCACCTGCTTGTGGCCGGGGCAACCGGGACCGGAAAGTCAGTCTCGCTCAATGTGATGATTATGAGTATTTTGGCCCGCGCGACGCCGCGCGACGTGCGCTTTATTATGATCGATCCTAAGATGCTGGAACTCTCCTTATACGAGGGCCTGCCGCACCAACTGTCGCATGTCATTACCAATCCCAAGGAAGCCGGTGTCGCACTCCAGGAGGTCGTGCGGCGTATGGAGTACCGCTATAAGCTGCTCAAAGATAAAGGCGTACGGAATATTGCGGCCTATAACCGAGCGCTCGAAACCGGTGAGACGGACACCGACGGGATTATTAAGCTGACAGAGGTCGTACACGACGATGAAGACGACATGACCTCTGTTCGACCCAAACCGAAGTCTAAGCCCCAGCTCCCCCTCAACCATCAACGCTTACCCTATCTTATTGTTCTGGTCGATGAATTGGCTGATCTGATGCTGACGGTCGGTCGGGAAATTGAAGAGCCGATTACCCGACTGGCCCAGATGGGGCGAGCGGCCGGCATTCATTTGATTCTGGCAACCCAGCGACCGTCTGTTGATGTGATCACCGGGTTGATTAAAGCGAACTTTCCAACCCGCGTTTCCTTTCAAGTCTCCTCTCGCATTGATTCCCGGACGATCTTGGACGCATCCGGTGCCGAGCGTCTGCTAGGCGATGGCGATATGCTGTTCCTCCCACCGGGCAGCGCTAAACCACAACGTATCCATGGCGCCTTTGTCTCAGAACCTGAGATCAGGAAGTTTGCCTTGGCGATTAAGAAGCAGGGCAAGCCGGTGTTCGATGCGGACCTGGTTGCTGCGCTGGAATCTGCGCGGACGCAGAAGGAGGCTGGTCCGCAAGAGGAAGAGGATTACGACGAAATGTATGAGCAGGCACGCGAACTGGTTATTGAGAGTGGCCAAGCCTCTATTTCCTGGCTGCAACGTCGTTTGCGCGTCGGCTATAACCGGGCCGCGCGTATGATCGAGCGGATGGAGCGCGAAGGTCTCATCGCGCCTGCCGGCGAGGCCGGGAAACCGCGCGAGGTTCTGGTGCAAGCGCGGGCCGAGGCCGAGTAGGCTGGGGGCGGCCGCGGCTCCGTGTCGTTCTTTCCACTGGTCAGTGCTGCGTTTTGTGTGTGTTCTCATCATTTGCGAAGTAGTGTATGCGCTTTCTTGTGACCAGCCTGATGTTCCTCCTGCTCTCCTTGGCTGAGGAACATCTCTTTGCCTCTCCTCCAGCCGAGGAGTCTGATGGACAATCTGCCGGAGATCGTGCTCCTAGTGATACGACTTCCAGTGAGACGGTCGCGGCCCGTCTCCAAGCGCGCTACGACGAAACCGATGGTTTCCGAGCCAACTTTGTCCAAAAGGTCACCTCAGCAACACTGGGCCAGACACTCACGTCTCGTGGGCAGGTGTTCTTCAAGAAACCGGGCCGTATGCGTTGGGAGTTTGTGGAACCACGGCAGACCCTGGTTGCCGATGGAAGCGCACTCTGGCTGTATCAGCCCTCAGAGCAGCAAGTGGTGAAAACGCCTTTTCAACACGCCTTCAGCTCGCAGACTCCGGTATCGTTTTTAACCGGAGTCGGACGCTTGGAGGAAGATTTCTTCGTCCTTCCCCAAGGCGAGACACACACCGTGTATCAGCTCCGTCTCACGCCCAAGCAGGCGGCTGAGGTCGTAGGCCGATTGGATATCGAAGTGAGTAAGGACACGTTTGATATTCTTCAAGTCATGATGACTGACCCGCTGGGGAATATAACGCGTGTGCGCTTCACAAACGTTGAGCGTGAAGTCGAAATGGATGACGGGCTGTTCAGGTTTGAATTGCCGCCCGGGGTTGATCTGGTTGAACCCATACCCGGTTCGTAAACGGCGCGTGCCGGCAGTCTGCTTACCTGGCGTCATGCGTCTATTCCGCACGGGGGATACGGCAGGCCGTCCGGTGCGTCTTGCACGCGGGTAGAGCTGATGACAAGAACAGAGGAGCGTTGAAATGCGCGAAGACTGAGGGGAGGAGAGTTATGGAATCGCTCCGAGGAAAAGTCGCCATTGTGGGGGCGGCGGATACCGAGGTTGGTGTCGTGCCCCACTTGAGTGCTACCCAACTCTACGTCAACGCGGCCAAACGCGCGCTGGAAGACGCGGGCATCACAAAGGATGATGTCGATGGCTTGATTACCTGCAATTCGTTTGTAGAGCCGTATATGTACCACGCGGAGATGATCGCCGAGTATATGCAGATCTTTCCGCGATATTGTCTCAATGTTGCCACCGGTGGTGGGACGACGCTGGCGATTATGCATCATGCCGCTGCGGCCATTGCCAATGGGATGTGCCACACTGTGCTCATTACTATGGCGGACAATATGCTGTCTGGCCTCTCTCGGGATCGGGCGATTGAAGCTATGTCGACTGCTGGGCATGCCCAGTTTGAACGACCCTACGGTCCTCCCATCCCCGCGTTTTACGCGCTGATTGCGCAGGCGCATATGCACGCCTATGGGACCACCAGTGAGCAATTGGCCGCTGTGGCTGTGGCCTGTCGGAGACACGCTTCGATGAATCCGGCTGCGCAGATGCGCGCCCCGATTACGCTTGAGGATGTGCTGAACTCAAAGATGATTGCGTCGCCATTGCATCTTCTGGACTGCTCGCTGGTGTCCGACGGTGGAGCAGCCATTATTCTCACCTCAGCCGAACGAGCCAAGGATTTTCCACATCCTCCGGCTTATGTTCTGGGAGTAGGTGAGGGGCATTCGCACGAACACATCAGTCAAGCTCAGAACCTCACCACATCAGCGGCAAAAGAGGCCGGCGAACGCGCCTATGCTATGGCCGGGCTGGGGCCCAAAGACATTGACGTGGCTGAGCTATACGACTGCTTTACCCCTGTGGTGGTCATTGAGTTGGAAGACCTTGGTTTCTGTCCCAAGGGGGAAGGCGGGCGTTTTGTTGAGGGCGGTCGGATTGAGTTAGGTGGTGAGCTGCCGGTGAATACGCATGGCGGGATGATGTCGCATTGTCATCCCGGTCATCCTGGTTCGATGTTTTCAGTGACTGAAGCGGTCTTTCAACTGCGGGGGACATGTGGACCGCGTCAGGTCAAAGACGCCAACGTCGCTCTTGTCCATGCGCAGGGCGGGATTATGTCCACGCACTGCTCCATGATTCTTGGTAAGGAGGGCGTCTAATGACACCGCCAATAGAAAAGGTCCTGCCCGTTCCGACTGGTGAAACGCAACCTTTCTGGGATGGCTGTCGGAATCATGAGTTGCGTATCCAGCAGTGCATCGCCTGCGGCCATTACCAATTTTACCCCCGTCTCTACTGTACCGCCTGCATGAGCGAGCAGGTCGAGTGGGTCAAGGCGTCCGGTCGGGGGACGGTATTATCGTATACCGTTGTCTATCGTCCTGTGACCAAAGCGTTTGCTGAAGAGGTGCCCTATGTTGTGGCTCTTGTCACCTTGGAGGAAGGCCCGCAGATGATGAGTAATATTGTCGAGTGTGACCCTGAGCGGGTGGCGATCGGGATGCCGGTTAAGATTGTTTTTGAAGACTGGTCCGAAGATATCTCGGTGCTGAAGTTTCGACCGGTCGGGGCATAGAAGCGGGGTTCCTCTCTCCGTTAGGAATAACGGAGAATGATTTTAGAGCATGTCCTCCGAGACCGGACGAAAACCTTCAAGCTCGGACAGGCGACCCTCACTCAGGATTTGGACAACCCACTGATGCCCTTCTTGTGCTTCTTGGCGTTCCCGCCATTGCAGGCCATATGATGCCTGAGCGTCCTCTGCAACTTCCTGGTCTGTTTCAAGCACGGCGTACACGGCAGTACCGAACTGCATTCCGCCCTGTTTTTTTGCCTGGCGCACAAGATAAGGCGGGTACTGCTGGGTCAGCACGACATAGCGCTGGCCGTTATGGCCGACCGGGTCTTCCCAGCCAGCCGGTCGCCACACCGGACTGAAGCCATAATACCAGCTCAGTAGGCCGCTCACGGAGAGCAGTCCGAGACTGCCGAGGGCCATGCCTGCTCCAAGCGGAGAGGCATACATCCATGCCAAGCAGCCAAAGAATAGGCCGGCGAGCCCGATCACAACCCCGGTATGGGCAAGAATAGTAATGAGTCGCACTCGGAATATCCTTCTATACAAAAGAAGCCAGTATCAGCGAGGCTCGGGTGTATCGTGTTTTTTCGTCCCCGGCCACTCCCCTCTATATAGTGGGGTCTTACTGCATATGGCAGATGTACGAGGGGCGGTTTTGTGCGTTTACCCTACAAGAGGAATATGTTATCCATGTCGAGAAATTCTATGCCGGGAGGAGACCGCCATGTCCGGCCATTCCAAATGGAGCACGATTAAACACAAGAAGGCAGTCAAGGATGCCCGTCGCGGCAAGATGTTCACAAAACTGATTAAGGATCTCTCTATTGCGGCCCGGATGGGTGGGAGTGACCCGGCTGCCAATCCCCGCCTGCGTACGGCGATTGCCGCGGCCAAGGCTGCTAGCATGCCCGGAGATACGATGGACCGCGCCGTGAAAAAGGGTGCTGGAGAGCTTGAGGGCGTGAGCTATGAAGAGGCGACCTACGAAGGGCACGCGCCAGGTGGAGCGGCAATTATGCTTCAGACGCTGACGGATAATAAAAATCGAACCGTTTCTGAAGTACGCCATCTCTTTACCAAAAACGGCGGGAATCTGGGTCAGCCCAATTCGGTCGCGTGGATGTTTACCCACAAGGGTATCCTGACCATAGAAAAAGATCAGGTGGATGAAGACCAACTCATGGAGGTCGCCCTTGATGCCGGGGCAGAGGATATCATAGCTGGTGCGGACATGTTTGAGG
Organism: uncultured Binatia bacterium (SeqCode); assembly: GCA_965247985.1. GTDB lineage: Bacteria > Desulfobacterota > Binatia > Bin18 > Bin18 > Bin18. Next base: position 1,516,754 of record OZ252051.1, read on the forward strand.
TGGTGACCGCCCCGGACGATCTTGAAGAGGTACGTCAGGCCCTGGAGCACGCCAATATTACTTTGCTGTCTGCTGAAGCGACCATGGTCCCCCAAAACACGGTCAGTCTGGCCGGCAAAGAAGCCGAGCAGACGTTACGTCTGCTTGACGCACTCCAAGAGCTTGATGATGTTCAAACTGTTTCAGCCAATGTGGAAATTGCCGAAGAAGAGATGGAACGACTCAGCGCGGCCTAAGTAAGGGGGCAGACAATCGACTCTCGCGACGCTCGTAACGCGCGCGCGCCATTGCGCGTGTTGGGGATAGATCCCGGCACACTACGGACGGGATGGGGTGTGATTGAGAAGACGCGTCGGGGGCTGACCTTTTGTGCCGGGGATGTCGTCTCCGTCAAAGGGTTTCGCTCTCTTCCTGAACGCCTGCGTCTTATCTATGAAGAGATCGTTACTGTTATTGACCGCTGGACTCCCCACGTCTTGAGTCTTGAAAAAGCCTTTGTTGCGCATAACGTCCAGAGCGCTTTTCGCCTGGGTGAGGCGCGTGGCATTGTTCTCCTTGCCGCCGCCCGCGCCGGTCTGCGAATTGCCGAGTATAATCCGACGGAAATTAAAGCGGCTGTTGCCGGCTATGGTCGGGCAGGAAAAATGCAAGTCCAAAAGGCCGTCTTTTCCCAACTGCGCCATCCGGATGGCGAGGCGGGCGTCTTTCCGTCAAGCCAGGATGCGACGGATGCACTCGCTGCAGCCATTTGTTATTGTGGTGCTGCTCGCATGCCCGAGGTGCTCCGCCAGGTTGGCACTCAGCAGCGGCATACTGGGGGGAGGCATGTTCGTTCCTTGCGTGATGTCTTTACCGAACAGACGGTAGCCCAGATGCTCGCAGCAGAACACAAAAAGCGTGGGTAATAGGCTCGCACGGCAATACTTATGATTGCGCGCCTACACGGAGTGCTACACGAGAAGACCCCTGAGCAGCTTATTGTCGATGTGGGCGGGGTAGGCTATCAGGTCTTGGTGTCATTACAAACTTTCTATCATTTGCCAGGAGTAGGGGAACCGGTCAGCTTACTCATCCATACGCATACGCGAGAAGATACGCTCCAGCTGTTCGGCTTCCTTGAAGAAAAGGAAAAGTCATATTTCCTGTTGCTTCGTAGCGTGAGTGGTATTGGTCCACGCTTGGCCTTAAATATCCTGTCGGGCATTCCGGTTGATGAGCTTGAGACGGCGCTTCATACCCGTGACGTGACACGCTTGGTCGCAACTCCGGGTGTCGGAAAGAGGACGGCTGAACGTTTGGTTGTCGAACTCCAGGAGAAAGTAGGCGCGAGTGAACAGGGGAATGGGACTCCTGCGGAAACGCCCAGTCCACTCGCGGCTGAAGCGGTCTCTGCTCTGGTGCATCTTGGCTATCGTCAGGCTCAGGCGGAGAAGACGGTGCGAGCGGTCGTACGGAATGGAGAAAATGCCATTGCAGAGGTGATCCGAGAATCGTTGCGGAAGCTCAGCGCATGAACCAAGAAGTCAAGAGCCTAAAAAACGGGACGGACGAAAGTCTGGAAAGTCCGGGACGAGAGCTGCTCGATCCGAACCGAGCTCCGCTCGACGCCGGGATGGAAAAAGAGTCTGCCTGGCCTGACGAACAACGCGTTGGGGGCTCGCTCCGCCCCCGGAGTCTTGAAGAGTATATCGGACAAGAGGGAACAAAGCAGAATCTTGCGATAGCGATTGAAGCGGCCAAGCAGCGGGCGGACGTCCTTGACCACCTGCTCTTCTGTGGCCCGCCGGGATTAGGTAAAACGTCCCTGGCGTATATTATTGCGCGTGAAATGGACGTCGCGATTCGGGCCACAACCGGACCGGTTATTGAACGGCCCGGCGACCTGGCCGCTATTTTGACCAACCTGGAAGAAGGGGATGTCCTCTTCATTGACGAAATTCATCGCCTCAACCACGTGGTTGAGGAGTTTCTGTATCCGGCAATGGAGGACTTTGAACTTGACCTTGTAGTCGGCCAAGGCCCATCAGCGCGAACGGTGAAGCTGCCCCTCAAGCATTTCACCTTAGTCGGCGCTACCACTCGGGCCGGCCTGCTGACCTCACCCCTCCGGGATCGTTTTGGAGCAACCTTTCGATTGGATTTTTACCAGGTGTCCGAATTGGAACAGATCATTCGTCGATCGGCCTCAATTCTTGAGGTCGAGACCGATGCCGGCGGCACCGCGGAAATCGCGCGGCGCGCGCGCGGAACACCGCGGATTGCCAATCGCTTGCTCCGCCGGGTCCGTGACTATGCCCAAGTGAAGCACGAGCCTGTTGTGACTCAAGAAGTGGCCCATGTTGCCCTCACGCTGGTGGAAGTGGACGAGGCCGGGTTTGATAAAATGGACCTGGCGATTCTTCGGACGATTATCGAGAAATTTAATGGCGGACCGGTCGGTGTCGAGACTATAGCTGCGGCCATTGGCGAAGAGAAGGACAACATTGAAGACGTCTACGAGCCGTATCTTTTGCAAGAAGGTTTTTTGCAGCGCACGCCGCGGGGACGTTTGGCCACCCTCAAAGCGTATCAGCATTTGCATATTGAGCGGCCCGGCAAAAAGGAGCAGGGCGATTTGTTCTGAAGACGGGCCTCAAATCGAACCCGGCGAACACGACAATGGCGGAGCGTGACAGACTTTTCAGGTGGAGCGGCGGGCGGCTGTTGAAGCGGTTTGTCGCAGGCCGGCCCTGGCCGAGACGCCACCCCCGAAAACGCAGGGAGTTTTCGGAAGCGCCGGTCCATGTGAATAGCAATGAAAGTCACTCGGAGGAGCCTAAGCGGCGTCAACGCTGGGAGGGCTTTGTCATTCTGGCCGCGGCCCTGGGCGTCTTTGTGTTCGCCTTTCTCCAGAGTCGGTCGCCACAGTTGAGCGACAGCTCCAGTCTGGTCAACAATGTTATCTTTGTTCTGCTGATTAACCTCAATATTATTCTGCTTGTTCTGCTCGTGTTTCTCGTTGGCCGCAACATGATTAAGCTGTTCTACGAACGCCGGCGCAAACTGCCCGGCGCTCACCTCCGCTCCCGTCTGGTCCTGGCGTTTTTAGGGATTTCCCTCTTTCCGGCGGTCCTGCTGTTTTTTATCGGCATTGGCTTTATGACGCAGTCCATCGAGAACTGGTTTGCGCTGCGCGTTGAGAATTCGCTCAACAGTTCTCTTGAAGTTGTTGACGGGGTGTATGCGCGTCTTGCCGATGAGGCGCTCTCACACGCGCGGGAAGTGTCACGGACGATTATCGCCCACGAGCTGCTTGAGCCGACCCGCTACGAGCGTTTGCAAGCCCGTATGAGTAGGGAGCAGCACGAACGTGGCCTGGCCCAACTCGTGGTGTATTCTCCGGCTCTCACCCTGTTGGCCAACGCGCCGGAGACCAGCGGGGCGCTGACGGCTCCCCAGCTCAACGAGGCCCTCTTGGAACGTGTCCGGTCGGAGACCGAAGAGGTCCGGCAAATCGTTACCATGCAGCAGGCAGAGTTGGTGTACGGCGGGGTGCCGGTCATCGTTGGAGAACACCTCGGTGGTGTTGTCGTGGCCGGCACGCGGGTTCCGGTGGACGTCGTTAGGCAAGGATTGCAGGTGGTTGAGGCGTTGAGTGAATATCGCCAACTCAGAATTTTGAAGCAGCCAATTAAAAACAATTATGTGATTACGATGTTCCTGGTCACCTTAGTCGTCATCTTCTCGGCGATCTGGGTCGGCGTGTATGTCGCGAAAAAAATTACGGTTCCGCTCCAACAATTATCGGCCGCAACGCGGGAGGTTGCTCGGGGCCACTGGGCGCACCGGATTGAGGGAGAAGGGGAGGACGAAATAGGCACGCTCGTCTCCGCGTTCAATCGGATGACTGTCGAACTTCAGCAGAGTCACCAGGAACTTGAGGCCCGGCGTCGCTATATGGAGATTTTGCTCGGGAATATCAATGCCGGCGTGGTCTCGTTTGATCGGGACGGCAAGCTCTCTACCCTGAACCGGGCGGCTCAGCATTTGCTTGGGCTGCAAGCGGATAGCGTCCTCGGCCAGGACTATCGTAAAATTTTTTCCGCCACCGAGTTTCAAGAAGTGCGGCGCATTGTGCGAGAAACCCTGTCCGTGCAACAGGGACAGGGGAAAGCGGCCAGCCCTGAACAGCAGGGCCAGCTTCGCCTGGAGCGCGCCGGACAGGCTCGCTCCCTGTTGATAACCGGGACCCCGTTGCCAGACGACCGGGATAATGGGCTGGGCGTGTTGTGCTTCTTTGAAGATGTTACCCAGATCGTGCAGATCGAACGCATGGAAGCCTGGCGAGAGGTCGCTCGGCGGATTGCGCATGAAATTAAAAATCCGCTGACTCCTATCCAGCTTGCCGCCCAGCGCCTCCACCGCCGTTTTGCGCCCCAGATTCGCGACGATAGCGGGGTGTTTGAGGAGTGTGTGCGCAGCATTGCGCATGAGGTGGACGCGATTAAAAAACTGGTCAATGAGTTTTCGACCTTCGCCCGGTTGCCGGCCGCAGACCAGACGCCCCACGACCTGAATGCGCTCGCCCAGGAATGCCTGGTGCTCCTGTCCGAAGCCCACCGGGACCTGGACTTTGTCTTTCGGCCCGACCAGTCTTTGCCGCTGCTTGAGCTGGACCGGGCTGGTATGCGGCGGGTGATACGCAATCTGCTCGATAATGCCGTTGCGGCCTGTCGGACAGGGGCGAATGGCGCAGCGGGGCGGGTTGAGGTCACGACCCGCTATCTCCAGGCGGTGGGCATTGCCCGGCTCGAAGTTGCGGATACCGGCTGTGGGATTCCGGCGGATATCAAGGAACGCCTGTTTGAGCCGTATTTTTCAACCAAAAAAGACGGGACCGGCTTAGGGCTGGCTATTGTGGCAACGGTGGTGGCGGAACATCAGGCTTTTATTCGAGTCCGGGATAACCTCCCGCGGGGGAGTCGGTTTATTATTGAAATACCTGTGCGTCGGGGGGCTCGCCAGACGAACCGGTCCCTCACGCGGTCTCCGGCGGCAGTCGACGGCGCAGCCTGAGGAAGGGCGGGAAGGAATATGGAAGAGCTGATCTTAATCGTGGATGACGAAGAGCAAATACGGACGACCTTACGCGGGATTCTCCAGGATGAAGGCTTTCGCACGCGCGAAGCCGACTCGGGTGCCGGCGTCCTGGCCTTGGTCGCTGAATGGCAGCCGCGTCTGGTGATCCTCGATATTTGGATGCCGCATGTTGACGGCATCGCCCTACTCGAACAGCTTCAGGCCGGCTATCCCGAGGTGCCGGTTATTGTGATTTCCGGCCACGGCACGATTGAAACTGCGGTCCGCGCGACCCAGCTCGGGGCCGCGGATTTTATTGAAAAACCCTTCTCCTTGGACACGCTGCTCCGTTCGGTACAGCGTGCGTTGGGAAAAGAGCACGGCAACCCGGCCGCTACCCGGCCAGCCAGGGGCGCCAACGCCTGTGAGGCTGCCGCGCTGCCGGCTGTGCGCAAGACCTCGGCGCGAACCATTGGCAAGAGTGTGGTGGCGCACGGTCGGGGGCTCCACTCGGGAGTCCGCACCGGGATTATTTTGCATCCTTTACCGCTGGGCAGTGGGATTGTGTTCGGGACGTTATCGTCCGAGATGATGATTCCGGCCACGGTCGAATACGTGCAATCGACCGGCTACGCAACCAGTTTGTATCGGGACGGAACCGGGGTGAAAACGGTTGAGCACCTCCTCTCGGCCCTGCACGGCTATGGCATCACCAATCTGCTCATTAAAACGCAGGGCGAGGTCCCGATTCTCGATGGGTCAGCGCTGGAGTTTTGTCAATTGCTCGATAGTGCTGGCATTGTTGAACAAGACGAAGAAGTGGAAGCCTTTGTGGTGGACCAGCCGTATCAGGTTGGAGATGAGCGGACGGGGAAATTCCTCCGCCTTGAGCCGGCAGAACAATTTGAAATCTCGTATTGCCTGGAATACCCGCCGCCGGTTGGCAGACAAGAATATCGCTACGTCCACTGTGATGCGGACAGCTATCGTGAGGCGGTCGCGCCGGCGCGCACGTTTGGCTTTCTCAAGGAGATTGAGACGCTTGAGGCAATGGGTCTGGCCAATGGAGGCCGACTCAATAACTGCATTCTGATTGGCGAGCAGGGCATCATCAATCCACCTTTGCGCTTTGAGGATGAACTCGTTCGGCATAAAATTCTTGATCTGTTCGGAGACCTCTATTTATTGGGCCGACCCATCCGCGGCAAAGTGACTGCCTACCGGACCGGACATGGCGATAATGTGGCCCTGCTGCGAGCCATTCGAGAAAATCAGACGCCGTCCATGCCCGCCACCCGGCCGGTGGCCCAGCCGGCCCTGCCGTGACTAGGGTGTCACCCGCTCTAACATTCTGGGAAATGGAATGGATTCCCGGACGTGATGCAGACCGCACAGCCAAGTGACCATCCGCTCAATACCCATACCGAAACCTGCGTGGGGAACGGAACCGTAGCGTCGCAGGTCAAGATACCAAGAGAAGGCTTCTTCGGGCAGGTCGTGCGCCTCTATCTTCCCTTGTAGGACGGACAGGTTGTCCTCACGTTGGCCGCCGCCGATAATTTCGCCATAGCCCTCGGGAGCCAGGACATCCATGCACAGCGCAACGGTCGGGTCGTCAGGGTCGGTTTTCATATAAAAGGCTTTGTTCTCGGTTGGGTAGCGATGCACCATGACAGGACGGTCAAATTGTTCGGATAAGATGGTCTCGTCATCGCCGCCAAAGTCGTCTCCCCACTGAATGTCAACCCCTTTGGCTTGCAGGCGTTCGACAGCCTCGCCGTAGCTGATACGCGGAAACGGCTTTTTCACCTGAACGAGTTTGGCCGTATCACGCTCAAGCGCCTGGAGTTCAGCCTGTCGGTTGGTCAGGACGCGCTGGACAACGGTCTCCAGAAAATCTTCGGCAAGATCCATGTCGCCGTTCAAGTCGCAGTAGGCAACTTCGGGCTCAATCATCCAGAACTCAGTCAGATGGCGACGCGTTTTGGATTTCTCGGCACGAAAGGTGGGACCACAGCAATAGACTTTGCCAAATGCCATGGCACCGGCTTCCATATACAGCTGTCCGCTCTGGGTGAGATAGACTGTGTCATCGAAATATGCGACTGGAAAAAGTGTGGTTGTCCCTTCACATGCAGCCGGCGTGAAGATCGGGGCATCGAGGAGAGTAAAGCCCTGCTCATCGAAGTAGTCCCGACAAGCTTTTATGACTTCACTGCGAATACGAAGCAAGGCATGCTGACGTGAGGAGCGCAGCCACAGGTGGCGGTGGTCAAGCAGAAAGGCAACACCGTGTTCTTTGGGGGTAATGGGATAGTCGTGGGCCTGCTGGGTGACTTTTAAGGCGGTCACGCCGAGTTCAAATCCAATGAGTGAGCGGGTATCGGCACGGACCGTACCCTGTACAACAACGGACGATTCCTGTGTGAGGTCATGCCCTAAGGAAAATGTCTCAGCAGAGACGTCACCCTTGAACACCACACACTGGATCGTGCCGGTGCCATCGCGGACTTGAAGAAAATGCAATTTTCCGCTGGAGCGCTTGTTATACAGCCAGCCTCGTAGCTCGACTTCTTGCCCCTCGTATTGTGCAATATCCCTTACATAAACCCACTCAGGCATATGCATTCCCTTCCTGGCTTGTAGCGGTCTATTCAGAGGAACACTATAGCACAAGGGAAAAGGAAGACATGCTGCGTAGTCGAATAGCCGTATATTCTTCTCTATTGCTTTTACTGCCAACGACAGGTGAGGCCCTCGCCGATCCAGTGCGCGTGCAGTCACCGGGACGGGTCTCACAGCAGGACTATAGGCGCTATCAGCAACAAGTTGCCCGAATAGAGCGTATTGCTCGTCGCCTGCTTGAAGCTGTCCCTCAGCCGCCTCCTGTCCAGTTTATATCGGCTGCTGGCGAGCCGACGATTAACGCTGGAGCAACATTTGGAAAAGTCATGGTCACCGCCGGAATGATGGAGTTCCTACGCTCGGATGATGAACTTGCTATGATTTTGGGACACGAACTGGCGCATATTATCAGGGAGCATGTTGCCCGGGGGGCGATTAATAGTGCACTTTTGAGTATCGGAAGTACCCTGGCCAGCGCCGTTTTTCCTGGTGCAGGCGTGGCAACCGGTCTGGTTGGCCAGCTTTTTCTGAACCATTTTAATCAAGAGCAGGAGTTAGAAGCAGATCGAGTGGGGCTCCAGTATGCGGCTGATGCTGGCTATGATCCACGGGCGGGTGAGGCCGTGATGCGCCGTATGGCGGAAGAGGTCCCCCGGAGTGCGACCGCGGGCTTTTTTTCTTCCCATCCGTCTTCGGGAGAACGGGCGACCGCACTTAAGAAGATGGCGGGTCAGCTCACCATACAATCGGATGGAGCGCGGCGAATGAGTACCGCTCCCCGGTTTGGCCGTGATGAAGCGGCGTGTCGTCGGGCAAAGCAACATTTTTACCGTGCTCAGGAGAGTATGGATTTAGCCGCGAAAGCAGCTCTCTATCGTCGAGGCTTACACCAGTACCCTGAGAGTCCGCGCGCGCATTTGGAACTGGCGGAGACATATCTCCAGATGGGCCAGGACTATCGAGCTGCGGCAGAACTGCGAGAAGCCTTGCGATATGACGCTGGATATCCACGAGCACAAGGTCTGCTGTATGAAGTTGAGCGCCGTATCTCGCTGGGGAAAAAATAAAATACCCGGCGACCTCGTCCGGTGAGTGCTATTGTTCCGGTTGAGCGTGAGTCCGAGCTGGGAGGATATCTTGCACCATAGAGGACAATGATTGTGACGGCTTTTCAGACGCCTGCGTCGGTTTCGCTGGTGGAGCGACTAAGAGGCGGAAGAGGCTGGACTCGCGCTGGAAGAATCCCTCAGTATGATAGGATTCCCGAAAGTGGAAGTGGGTATAGTCCAAATGATGGCAGATTTCATGCAACAAGGTCCGGAGAAAGGTGCGGAACGCAACCGTTTGTTTGCGCTTGGCGGTTCGCATCCAGACTTGGATCGAATCATTTCTACTGCCACCGTCGTATTGCGTATAGAGCCCGTGGAGTTCTCCCCGTCGGTTTGACGGACGAGTCCCGTGTACGCGGACCTGGACCGGGCGGACGTTCAGCCGCCAGCAGATGTGATTGACAATTGTTTGGGAGAGGGCTGCGACGCGTGTTTGTTCTTCTGCCATGAGAGCTGCAGGTAATGCCTTTACCGCGGATCGAAGTTGCGGAGTTGGGTCAAATTCAATCGTTGTGACCGCAGTGCTGCGGTCAAATATCCGCTGCTGAAAAGGAGTCAGTTTTGCACGCCAGTTTTGCCGCATTTCACCCTCCCGTACACCTCAACTTATTGTGACCTGAAAGGAGCTGGACGGCAAGAGAGGGGGAGGGGCAGAAATCCTTTTCTTCTGTCTGAAAATTGCCTAGACTGCGAGGGGTAAGCCTTTGGAAAGAGGAGAAGACGATGCGGGTACGTCGCACAGCTACGCTCTGGCTCCATCTCCTCACCGGAGCGGCGCTCCTCTATCCTAGCGTAGAGGCGCGGGCTGGCGCCTTTGTTCGCTTTCTTGCAAACCAAAAAGTCGGACAAGAGATTACTGTCACAGGCGGTTTCCGACGTTTCCCTGATCGAGACAAACGACGGTATTTCATACGAGATCCCCAGACTGGTGATGTCGAGTACGTGGAATACTATGGGATGACGATGCTCCCGACACTGGTGGTAGGCAATGGCGCCGTTTCCATGAAGGCAAGTATCATGGATAGGATGCTGCTGTTCTATTCGGACCAGGATATTGTGAAAGATATCCCCCTCAAGGGTGAGTCCTATTGGTTTACTGGGACGTTGATCGGCTACCAGTATGGGACTATGGGGATTACTCGGGGAATGGGCATTGGTGGAGATCCGTATATTTTGCTCAGGAGTGTCTCGGCCAACCCCCCGGATAATCTCCCTCCGCCACCGCAAAAGAAAGAAAAAGAAAACTCTCCCCCAACAGAAAAATAGAAAAGGCTCTGCCGGTTTGAAATTGTCGTTTCCCTCTTCTCAGAGTCTCCTTCATCGCGTACTCGTTCTGTCGTCATGGTGGGCGGTATGCCGGGCAAAGATATAGCCCGGCTTAGAGTCCGGGAGACTTGAGCAACTTTCACCCCTCCTCAGTACGCGTATAGGCATCACGGCTCCACTATACGGTGCTGACATGCACGCTACGAGAAAGCTGTTCCAGCCCTGATTGTCCTCATTATTCTGGTAGTAACAGTGGCCTTTGGTCTCTTGCCTATGGTCACGGCTGCGCTGCTGGCTACATGTACGGTTGTTCTCCTGGGCTGTCGCTCTCGTCTTTCCCATAGCAGGTGAGGCCGTTGCACCAGTTTGGGGCCGATGCCGGACCGTTCGCAATTGCCGTGATCGTTGCCTCGTCGAGTTTTGCTTCCCCACTTGGGTATCAAACCAACCGCATGGTCTATGGAGTGGGTGGGTACCGTTTTCTGGATTTTGTGAAGATCGGCATTCCGCTCCAGATCCTCCTCTTTATTATGTCTATGATTTGCATTCCGTACGTGTGGCCCTTTTAATGTGCAACACAACCATTCTTGAATCGGCCTCCTGGGCTTGATAATGGGGACCTTACGAGTCTACGTTGACACAGGTTTCATCGTATCCAATATATTGACACCACAAGGGCAACCAGAGAGTAAGTGAGAGAAGAGAGCAACAGCACATCCGACGCTGAGGAGGATCCTGCGTGGGCGAACAAAACACTCCTGATATCCACACCCGTATTACTGAGCGACTCAAGCAGATTCAATATCCAGGCTCACAGCGAGATATTGTGACGTTGGGACTTGTTGGAAAGGCCCAAGTCCAGGCAGAGAGTGTTGTGGTGCACATTCGGGCGAGCAGTATCAAAGAAGAGGTACTCCGACACCTGCGCGGACGCATAACGCAAGAATTGACAACCTTGCCTGGGATCGCGCACGTTCATATACACGCTTTCTCCGCCCAAGCCGGGCAAGGCCAGTCAAACCAATCTGACCTTGCTGGTCAAGCTGGCAACCAGGCCGTGCGGGAGCGGGCGGGTATTCCCGGTGTTCGGCGCATTCTCGCTGTGGCCAGTGGCAAAGGTGGGGTCGGAAAATCCACGGTTGCCGTCAACCTGGCCCTGGCGTTGGGGTCGTTAGGACATAAAGTTGGGCTACTTGATGCCGACATCTATGGGCCGAGTGTGCCACTGATGATGGGGACCGAAGCCACACCACGTGCCGGGCAGGACAAAAAGATTTATCCAGTTGAAAAGTATGGGGTGAGTCTCATTTCGATGGGCTTTTTTCTCGATGACCAATCACCAGTGATCTGGCGCGGTCCAATTGTTATGAGCATTGTACGCCAATTCCTGCGCGACGTGATCTGGAATGAATTGGATTATCTCCTTGTAGATCTCCCGCCGGGCACGGGGGATATTGCCTTAACGCTGGCGCAGGAGGTTCCGCTGCATGGTGGGGTTGTTGTCACGACGCCGCAAGACGTGGCGTTGCTCGATGTCCAGCGTGGGATCGGCATGTTCAAACAAGTCAATGTTCCCATTCTCGGAGTAATCGAGAATATGAGTTTTTACCAGTGCCCGGTCTGCCACGAAAAAGAAGAGGTTTTTGGCCATGGCGGAGCGCGGAAGACGGGACTAAAAGTGCTGGGCGAGGTGCCTCTTGTTGAAGAGATACGGGCGGGCGGAGATAGTGGCAAACCACTGCTCGTTACAGACCCTGAACACCCTGTTGCCCTAGAGTTTTTTGGGATTGCCCGGCAGGTCGTAGAAGCAGAAGAAATGCAGTTGCGCCAGGCGATACACTAGACGTGCCCCTGAGGATTACGTAAGGATCCAGACTATGCCTACCCCCCTTCTCATGACCCCGATTCCGGAAGACGAAATTCTGCGCGTTCTGTGGGACGACGACGCTATGAGTGATTATCCCTTTGCCTATCTGCGGGGCTGGTGTCCGTGTGCGGTCTGTCAAGGTCATGGTGGCGAACGCCGCTTTATTGAAGTTGAAACCCCGCAGCTTGTGAGTATCGATATGGTCGGCAATTATGCCGTGAATCCGACCTGGGATGATGGTCACGAAACTGGCATTTATACGTTCGAATATTTACGGAGTTTAGGCGAAAACTTAGACGCTCAGGATAATGCGGAGGGGACACAGTAAAGGTTTATTTATGTCAACACCGCCAACACCCCAGGAATTATTAGAAGCCCTTAAGCAGGTCAAATATCCTGGCTTTAGCCGAGATATTGTCGCCTTTGGTGTGGTCAAGGACATCGCTGTCGGTGGGGCCGCCGTTACGGTGGAACTCGCGCCTTCTACTGGCAACGCTGAGGTCATCGAAAATATTCGGCGCGGGGTGATTGAAGCGCTGAGCCCGCTTGTGCAACTTCCCGTGGAGATTGCTATCCAGCAGCCAGCGGCGCCAAAATCGGTGCCCAATGCTAAGCCTGAAATTCCAGGCGTGCGACATGTGATCGCGGTGGCCAGTGGAAAAGGCGGGGTTGGTAAATCAACGGTCTCTGTAAACCTTGCAACTGCGCTTGCCCAAATAGGTCAGCGAGTTGGAGTAATGGATGCCGACGTCTATGGGCCGAGTATCCCGCTGATGTTGGGGATTATCGATAAGCCCAAGAGTACCGAAGATAAGCGGCTGATCCCAGTCACAAAATATGATATGCGGGTCATGTCCATGGGTTTTCTTGTACCAGACGGCCATGCCGTCATCTGGCGTGGGCCGATGATTGATAAGCTGCTGACCGAGTTCATCACAAAAGTAGAATGGGGGGAATTAGATGTGCTCGTCGTTGACCTCCCTCCGGGAACCGGTGATGCTCAGCTCACTATGATGCAAAAGGTACCACTCGCTGGTGGTGTGATTGTAACAACGCCGCAGGACGTTGCTTTGCTTGATGTGCGTCGAGGCATCAAGATGTTTGAGGAAGTCGGAGTTCCGGTCTTAGGCGTTGTCGAAAATATGAGTTACCTGGTATGCCGTTCTTGTGGGCATAAGGCGCATGTTTTTGATCATGGCGGCGGTGCGAAGATTGCCGAGCAGTTTAACCTGCCGCTCCTTGGTGAGGTCCCTTTGGTACGCGATATTGTAGCTGGCGGGGATGCTGGAACGCCGCTGGTTATAGCCCAGCCAGACCACCCGCAGAGTCAGACTTTTCTTGAGATTGCACAGCAAGTCCTGAAGCAGATCGAAACACCGTCTGTCCTCTCCGGGACTCTGCAATAGATCAACGTCCGTTCATTATATGGCAAAGTTATACGTCTCGTTTGAAAATGGGAATTCTGAACAGGTCATTGAATTTGAGCCATCCCAAGCGCCTTTTCACCATGACGGAGAGCCGGGTTCCATACTCGATATCCTACTCGGACATGGCATTGAGCTCGAACACGCGTGTGGCGGCAACTGTGCCTGCACAACCTGCCATGTGATTGTAACGCAGGGTATGGCGCATTTGACTGAGAACGAAGAGGAAGAAGACGACATGCTCGACAAGGCACCTGGTTTGCGATCGACGTCGCGGCTTGGCTGCCAGGCGGTTATGGATGAAGGTGAAGTGAAGATTCTTATTCCTCGCTATACCATTAACCAACAGGTATAACCGAGAGCAGCGGCGCGCATGTCTTCCTCGTCGACCTTTGAAGCAACCATAGAGCAGATTATTGAACGAACCCCAGATACCCGCTCCTTCTTTCTCCGTGTTGCGAACGGCCAGAAGCTGTCATTTCTTCCAGGCCAATTCCTCTCGTTTCTGCTCCCGATTGGTGGAGAGACGATAACCCGCGCATACACTATTGCTTCATTGCCTGAAGAAGAGGAGTATCTTGAGATCTGTTTGAATCAGGTTGTTGACGGTCCTGGCTCCTCATACCTCTTTAGCCTGAAAGAAGCTGATGTCCTTTGCTTTACCGGCCCGTGGGGGACCTTTGTCCTTGGCCAACCAATGGACACTGAATATATTTTTATTGCCGACCGAGTGGGTGTCGTGCCCTTTCGTTCTATGATTGCACGTCTACTTACTGCTAGCGGGAATAGTACCACCCAGTTGCTGTATGGTGCGCCACACGAAAGAGACTTGCTTTATACTACTGAGTGGCAAGGGTGGGAACGCCAGTGCGCTAGTTTTTCCTTCCGGCCGCTAATCAATGAGTGCGAGCCAGAGAGATATTCAATAGAAAATACACTTTTGCCTTATATCGAACAGAATTTTGTTAAAGAGGCTAGCCATCGTAACCGGCAATTTTATATCTGCGGGTTAGGGAGGCCGATTCTGTTACTGAAAGACCTCCTCCGTGGAGCTGGCTATGAGCGCCGGGCTGTGAAATATGAAAAATGGTAGAGCCGTGTAGTTGAACAATTTCTTCAGAGAAAAGTCTGTATTATGTTCTTCTCATAGGAGCACGGTTGACAAGTTGGACTTTAGAACTCTATCATCAAAATAACTAATGAATTGGGGATTTTCTGCATGAATACAGCTTTCTGTTTATGAGGAGGCAGCGATGGCATACACAGAGAAAGTGATAGCGCATTTTGAGCAGCCGCGGAACGTGGGAAGTTTTGGGGCGGGGGAAGGGAATGTGGGGACGGGCGTAGTGGGAGCGCCGGAGTGTGGGGACGTGATGAAGCTGCAGTTGAAGATCAATCCGGAGACGGAAGTGATCGAAGATGCGAAGTTCAAGACGTTTGGGTGTGGGTCGGCGATCGCGTCGTCGAGTTATGTGACGGAGTTAGTGAAGGGGAAGACGGTGGCGGAGGCGTTTGAGATCAAGAACACGGCGATCGTGGCGGAGTTATCGCTGCCGCCGGTGAAGATTCATTGTTCGGTGTTAGCGGAGGATGCGATCAAGGCGGCGGTGGCGGATTGGCGGGAGCAGGGGGAGTCCGCCGCCATCCCTAAGAACGCCGCCTAGGATACCGAGCACAACGCAGTCAGTATCGATATGGGAAAAATATGGAAAACAACGCCACGCAAGTAACGGCCACACGACTGCAGGGCGGTGAAGAAGTCCTGCTGGGTGATGCGGTTGTTCTTACCCAATTAGATAAAGCCATTGGCTGGGCCCGGAAGTATTCGATTTTTCCTTACCCATTCGCAACCGCGTGTTGTGCCATGGAGTATATGGCGCTGTCGATGACGCCGTATGATATTGATCGTTTTGGTGCATTACTGCCCCGTTTTAGTCCCAGACAAGCCGATTTACTGATGGTGATTGGAACGGTGACATGCCGCCAGGCTCCTATCCTGAAACGCGTATACGAGCAAATGGCAGAGCCGAATTGGGTGATGGCCTTTGGGGCCTGCGCCTCAACCGGTGGGTTTTATGATAACTACACCACAGTCGCGGGCATTGACCATATTGTCCCTGTTGATGTGTATGTGCCTGGCTGTCCACCCCGTCCTGAGAATGTTTTGGACGCCCTTATGGCTTTGCAGCGTAAAATTCAAAGCCAAAAGCAGAAATTCCGCGGGGTTGAACTGTAGAGATTATGTAACGAACGTCATTGGACCTCGACAGAGGCACTAAAAAGTGAGGCTATGGGTATCGGAGCATCCTCAAGATCAACTGAGCGCAGTTCTCTGATGAATATTGGACGGCGGGTAGACTACGCTGTTCGTGCATTGACCTATCTTGCCGCCCAGCCCCAGGACAGAGTTGTCCCAAGGCGAGAGATCCAGACAAAACAAGATATCCCCGCGCATTTCCTGTCCAAGATTATGAAGCAGCTTGCGAGTGGAGGATTGGTTGAGTCCTATATGGGGGCCCGGGGCGGGTTTAGGCTCAAGAAGCCGGCGTCTGATATCAGCTTGCGAGCGGTGTATGAGTGTCTAGAAGGGCCTCTGTTGCTGATGGAATGTCTCGACGAAGACGGGAATGCCTGCTGCTACCATCCCGTGTGTAATCAGATCTCCGTATGGGGGGAGGCGCAACGATTGCTGGGGTCGTATCTGGCCGATGTCTCCATCGGCCAGATCGCAAACAAGATGGGGTTGCGAGAGGAGCTTGCCCATCACGGGCAGGGAGAGTATACAGAATCTGCTCGTCGTCGTATTGCTGAGCCGTCGCTCTGAAGGTGGACTACTTTACCAATGGGAGAATGGAAACCTCAGAGAGCCCCATTGAACACAAGGAGCTTTTACGGTGCTGTTTAATCTCGGGAACGTTCTCGTCTTTTCTATCCTTGCGATTGCGTTTTGTGCCGTGCATCTCGCGCTGGGAAAGCTGCTGCGTCCGCACAATCCGGAAGCAAAGAAGCTGACCACATATGAGTGTGGAGAGCCGCCGACCGGGAGTGCCTGGATTAATTTTAATATTCGTTTCTACCTGATCGCCCTCGTGTTTGTGATCTTTGAAATTGAGGTTGCTTTTATCTTTCCAGTGGCTGTGGCTTTTCGTGAATGGCTCCTCAATGGGCAAGGGCTTTTTGCTCTCACTGAGATATTGATCTTTCTGGGCATTCTCGTTGTTGGCCTGGTCTATGTCTGGGCCAAGCGTGATCTTGAATGGCTCAAGCGGCTGCAACCAACCGCAGCAGAAGTTGAGGCAACAGTGGAAGAATCCGAATTACCGAAGGCAGCCTGAGGGGGAAGCATGTCGCTCATCAATAGTATTCCGGAGATGGTTATCACGACCAAACTTGATGAAGTCCTGAATTGGACGCGTAAATCATCTATGTGGTATATGCTGTTCGGCCTCGCGTGCTGTGCCATTGAGCTTATGCAAACTGGCGGCCCGCGGGCGGACCTTGAGCGTTTTGGTGCAGCTCCCCGAGCAACCCCGCGGCAGTCTGACATGATGATTATTGCTGGGACGCTCACGCTGAAAATGGCGCTGCGTACGAAGGTGCTATACGACCAGATGCCTGACCCTAAATATGTGATTTCTATGGGTAGTTGTTCAAACTGTGGCGGGCTGTTCCAGTTAGCGTACTCTGTGTGTGACGGTGTCGATAAGGTGATTCCCGTTGACGTGTATGTCCCTGGCTGTCCGCCTCGTCCCGAAGCCCTAACGGAGGGACTGCTCAAACTTCAAGAGAAAATGATGCAGGAGCGCTGGTTGGTGAAAGGCTCATCTGCGCAAGCTGCAGCATAAAGGAGTTTGCAGACAAGCGACCCAATTAGGAAGAACACAGTATCGCGTGTGAGATATGAGTCCTGCAGAAATACACCAAAAGTTACAAGAACAGTATAGCGACGCAATCGAATCCTTCGATGCTGATGCCCTTGACCCTTTTATTATTGTCAAGCCGGATTCTATCGTTGAGGTCTGTCGGTTCCTGCACGACGATCCAGGTTTGGCCTTTGACTGTCTCACCAACATGTCCGGCGTTGACTTTCTCAAACAGGAACAGCTTCAAGTCGTCTCTCACCTCTACTCCTATACGCATCGACATATGATCGTAGTCAAGGTCAATGTTTCGCGTGAAGAGCCTAGCATGCCTTCTGTGGAAACGGTGTGGAAAGCGGCGAATTGGCTGGAACGTGAGATCTACGATCTGCTCGGTGTCGTCTTTACCGGACACTCGGACTTGAGACGTTTGTTAATGCCGGAAGACTGGATCGGTCATCCATTGCGCAAGGATTTTGTCGAGCCTGAAGAGTATCACGGAATCAGTACGCGTCGAGAGAGCTTGCTGAAGTAAGTACACGCTCGTGTTCCATCCCACCCCCGTCTTTTCTAGAGCCCTTTTTATTCAAGCCCAAAGCTGGAGGAGTGTATGAGCCTGGCAGGGTATGAGTTCGAAGTCCAACGCGACGATGGTTTAGCAACGGAAGATATGACCCTGAATATGGGCCCCCAACATCCAAGTACGCATGGCGTGTTGCGCTTTGTGGTCAAGGCCGATGGCGAAATCATGCGGACGGCGCTGCCTGATGTTGGCTATCTGCATCGCTCCATAGAGAAAATCTCCGAGAAGGTCGGCTATCACGGCTTCATGCCCTATACGGATCGAGTCGATTATGTATCGGCCATGCAGTGTAACCAAGGCTGGGCTATGGTCTGCGAGCGAGCTGCCGGGATTGAAGTTCCTCGGCGGGGAGAGTTTTGTCGTGTGATCGCTTGCGAATTAGGCCGGATCGCCAGCCACCTACTCTCGGTTGGTACTATGGTCATGGATATCGGCGGGATGACTCCATTTACGCATGCGATTCGAGAGCGGGAGAAGGTGAACGACCTGCTTGAAGACCTGTGTGGGGCGCGTCTGACCTTTAACTATATGCGCATTGGTGGCGTGGCCTGGGATTTGCCACCCGGATACGAAGAAAAAGTGATCGCATTTCTGGATCAATTTAAACCCCTCATCGACGAATATAATGACCTGATTTCCTACAATAAGATCTACGTCGAACGCTTAGCCAATGTTGCTGCGGTCAGCAAAGAAGAGGCGATTAACTACAACCTGGTTGGACCAAATCTGCGTGGCTGTGGTTTTCGGTATGATGTGCGCCGGGATGAGCCCTATTCGATTTACTCGGAATTAGACTTTGATGTCCCAGTTGGGACTGGCGAAGTTGGCACCCTGGGCGATTGCTTTGACCGCTACATGGTGCGGATTAAAGAATTAAAAGAATCGTGTAAAATCGTCCGTCAATGCCTGGATATGATTCCTGACGGGCCGGTTCTCGCGAAAGTGGCCAAGAAGCTCAAACCGCCGGTTGGCGATGCGCACGTCCGTGTCGAAGCCTCTCGGGGGGATATGGGCTGGTATGTGGTCAGTGACGGGAGTGAGTTTCCCTATCGAACGAAAATCAGGACCGGATCGTTTTCAGCGATGAGTATTGTGGACAAGCTCAGTCGTGGGCTTATGATTGCTGACTTGATTGCGCTGATTGCCAGTCTTGATGTGGTGGCTCCTGAAGTTGACCGTTAACGGGAAATAGAGTACGAGTGCGGCGCTATGCAGAGCTTTATTGACGGCTTAATTGCCAGTGGAACGTTTGGTGGGCTCCCTGCGGAGGCAGTCTACCCCGCCATGATGTTTCTTTTTGCCTCCCTCGTTGTCTTTGGCTTTGTTCTCCCCCTTGTGACTATCACTATTTGGCTTGAGCGGCGGGTCTGGTCGCGCATCCAGTCCCGGGTTGGGCCGAACCGCGTTGGGCCACAAGGCATTCTACAAGGGCTGGCTGATGGAATTAAGAATCTCCTGAAAGAAGATATTATTCCTGATGCTGCGGATCGTCCGCTGTTTGTATTTGCGCCCTATCTGCTGGTCTGGGGATTTTTGGCTACCTTTGTTGTTATTCCATTTAGCAGTGCGCTCGTTGTTGCTGACCTGAATGTGGGCATTCTCTACATCACAGCAATCGTCGCGCTCTCTGCGGTCGGTGTACTCATGGCGGGCTGGGCGTCCAATAATAAATGGTCCCTGCTTGGAGGCATTCGATCTGCCGCCCAAGTCGTGAGTTATGAAATTCCTGCCGGGCTGGCGTTATTACCCGTTGTGCTTCTTACTGGAACACTGAGTACGCAAGGCATTATTCAAGCCCAGGGCTGGGCACCCTGGGACTGGTTCCTATTCCATAGTCCGTTTACATTCATTGCCGCCTTTGCTTTCTACATTTCAGCTCTTGCGGAAACCAACCGTACGCCTTTTGACATTCCGGAGGCAGAGTCCGAATTGGTGGCTGGATTTGCGACTGAGTATAGTGGTTTCCGGTTCGCTCTGTTCTTTTTGGCAGAATGGGGAAGTTTATACGTGACGGGTGCCATTATGACCGTCCTATTCTTAGGTGGATGGCAGATCCCGACTGGATGGACAAATAATACGGTTGTATTGAATATCGCGCAGTTAGCAGTCTTTTTCCTTAAGGCCTACTTCTGGGTCTTCCTGGCCATGTGGATACGCGCCACACTGCCTCGTATCCGGGTGGATCAGATGATGTCGTTGTGTTGGAAGTATTTAGTGCCGCTTGGATTTGTGAATTTGGTTGGTACAGCGGTGTGGATGGTGATTTGGCCTGAGGGCAACCAGTTGGTGCCGTATCTCATGGTTGTCGGCACGCTTGCTGTTGGTGTCATTTTCTTCCGGCGAGTCCTGTATCATTTACGTCGGGCTAAACCGGAACTCTATTTTAATCCAGCGATCTAAAGCGGCTACTAAGGAAACTCTGTATGGTGAATGCTATTGGCCAATATCTGAAGCATGCTAAAGATGCGGTTGCCACGATCTTTGAGGGGATGAGTATTACATTCTCTCACTTCGTGCGTAAGCCATATACGATCCAATATCCAGACCGCCTGCCGGTCCGAGTCCAGGATACACTCCCCCTACGTTATCGCGGAATCCTTGAGGTCGATTTAGAGATTTGTACGGGCTGCCTGGCCTGCGAGCGGGCGTGTCCGATTGACTGTATTGTTATTGATGCGCCAAAAGACAGAGAGACTCGGGCAATGCTCCTGAGTCGCTTTGATATTGACCTCGCCAAATGCATGTACTGCGGACTCTGTAGTGAGGTCTGTCCCACCGGCTCAATCCATCATACGACCGAGTTTGAAGGCGCGGATTACTCACTGGAGAGTATGATCCGCCGGTTCGTGAAGGACCCCGTATTAGCATATAAGGCCAAGAAGGGGGAGGAGACTGATCCTCTGGTCGCACCAATCTTAGACCGGGGAATGGAATTCCTTGCGGAATGGGCGGAGCCTGTTGATATGAAGAGATACAAAAAAGAACAAGAAGAGGCTGCCTCATAGTTGCAGGGGAAGGGATATCGGGATGCCCTTGGAAGCGTTGATTTTCTATCTGCTGGCCGCCTTGACCATCGGATCCGCGCTCATTGTGGCGCTCTCTCACAACCTTGTATATTCTGCGTTCGCTCTGTTGGGAACATTTATGGGGGTGGCTGGCTTGTACGCCATGTTGGCCGCTGACTTTGTCGCGGTCATTCAAGTCATGCTCTACATTGGCGGCATTCTTGTCCTCATCCTTTTCGCGGTGATGCTGACCCACCGTATTGCCGATGTAGATGTATCGAATCGGACGGTCGGACGTATTCCAGCTGCTTTGATTCTTGGCGTTGTCGGGACAGTCATGGGGACATGTATTGGGGCGGCTGAGTGGGTGCAGCATGCAGGTCCTGCAGCCGAGCCGACGACGTTCGGTATCGGAGAGGCATTTCTCGGACCGTATATTCTGCCCTTCGAGCTGGCTTCAGTCGTGTTGCTCGTTGCGTTGATTGGGGCGGTTGTGGTGTCACGAAAGGAGTTGCGTGGGCACGCGGCTGACGGATGATTGCCTAGTCAAGCGCAAGCGGTCTCTCTTGACGGCCTCCCTTGATTTTTTTCCTGCTCCCATTTAAGACGGGACGACCCTCCTCACTCTGCGAATTATTATGGATGGACTACTGCTCGATATAGGGCTACGGCACTTTCTGTTTGTCAGTCTTCTTGTTTTTGTGCTTGGCCTCTATTGTGTCCTGACCAGGAAGAATGCCATTGGTATTCTCTTGGGCGTTGAGTTGATCCTGAACTCCGCAAACATAAACTACATTGCTTTTTCACACTTTTCTTCGGGCAATTACGACGGTCAGGTATTTGCCATTTTCGTCATTATGCTTGCTGCTGCCGAGGCGGTTATTGGCCTGGCCATCGTGCTCGGCATTTATCAGAATTTCTCTTCAATCGACATTGAAGCAGTCGATAGCTTGCAAGGATAGTCTATGGATCACCCGCTTCTCGTGTCCTATCTGCGCTGGATCGTTCTCTTCCCGCTGATTGGTGCGATTATCAATGGTATTTTCGGTGCAAAGATCCAGGAGCGCTTTGGCAAGAACGGGATCAGTATCGTTGCCTGCTCTGTTGTTGGTCTGGCCTTTATCTTTGCGCTGCGTGCCTTTTTCCAGCTTGCTAGCGTTGAGCCTGAAGAGCGCTATCTCCTTGATACGCTCCTACGTTGGATGCATATTGGTTCTCTCCAGGTTGACATTGCCTTCGCCGTTGACCCCCTGTCCGGCGTGATGATTCTTATTGTCACCGGCATTGGCGGCCTGATTCATCTATATTCGACTGGCTATATGCATGATGATGAGGCGTACTGGCGCTTCTTTGCCTATTTGAACCTTTTTACCGCAGCCATGCTGACGCTGGTTCTGGCTGACAACCTGCTGCTGATGTTTGTCGGCTGGGAAGGCGTTGGGCTGTGCTCATATGGACTGATTGGGTTTTGGTATAAAGAGCATGCAAACACCACTGCTGGAAACAAAGCCTTTATTGTCAATCGGATTGGTGATGCGGGTTTTACAGTGGGTGTGTTTGTTATTTTTTGGAGCCTGTTCGAGTCGGGACACGGGACGACAGCGGTCTTTCGTGATCTGAGTCACCTTATCCATCATCTGGAAGGCCAGATGGTCTGGGGCGTCCCTGCTGCAACGCTGGCGGCACTGTGTCTCTTTATCGGGGCGGCCGGCAAATCTGCGCAAATCCCACTCTATGTATGGTTGCCCGATGCCATGGCTGGGCCCACCCCTGTGAGTGCTTTGATTCATGCCGCGACTATGGTCACGGCAGGTGTCTATATGATGGCTCGCATGCACTTCCTCTTCTCCATGTCGCCCGTCGCGCTTGGCGTAGTGGCCACTGTAGGGGCGTTGACGGCGCTGCTTGCGGCAACTATTGGCCTCGCCCAGTTTGATATTAAGAAAGTCCTGGCCTATTCAACGGTCAGTCAGCTTGGCTATATGGTGCTTGGTGTTGGGGTAGGAGCGTATGGAGCTGCGGTTTTTCATCTGATGACGCACGCTTTTTTTAAAGCCTGCCTGTTTCTCGGGTCGGGAAGCGTTATTCATGCCATGGGTGATGAACAAGATATGCGCAAGATGGGTGGGCTCAGAGAAAAAATGCCGCTCACCTTTTGGACGTTTTTGATCTCAACTATTGCTATTGCGGGTATCCCGCCGCTCGCGGGATTTTTCTCAAAGGATGAAATTTTGTGGCTGACGTTCTCCGGCGGACATCCTGCCCTATGGTTGATTGGATTTGTTGCAGCCGGGATGACAGCATTTTATATGTTTCGCCAGGTTTTTATGGTGTTTTTTGGAGAGAATCGTGCTGATGAGCACACCAAAGAGCATTTGCACGAGTCTCCTCCAGTGATGACCTACCCCTTGATTGTCCTTGCCGTAGGAGCGGTCTTTGCGGGATTCCTTGGGGTGCCGCCCGCTCTCGGCGGGAGCAACATCTTGGAACACTGGTTCGAGCCCGTCTTTGCCGGTGGCCATGGCGGCGGCCATACCGCACATCATCATGTTGAAGTGATTGAGTACGTTCTCATGGCGGCCTCCGTCGGGATTGCGGCAGTCGGTATATTCCTCGCCTATCTGATTTACTATCGGCAGTCCGTATCAGCTGACACGTTTACTGCAGTTGGTGGAGGTGTGCCGTATCGAGCCGTGTTCAACAAATACTATATTGACGAACTCTACCATGCGACGGTCGTACGTGGGACGCTGGCTTTCAGCTGGCTCTGCGCTGTCTTTGATCGTAACGTCATAGACTTTACCGTGGACAGCGTTGCCAAGGTAACCGGTTTGGTGGGCTGGGCGGTTGGCCGGTTCGACCACTACGTCATTGATGGTCTGGTGAACGGACTGGCCGATGTCACGTTTGGTATCGGCAATCGGTTGCGTCAAATCCAGACTGGCAACCTCAGCACTTATCTGTATGTCATCGTTGGCGGGATTGCCATCTCTCAATTTTTGCCGCGTATCGGGGCAGACGTACTATTTCCCGTCATCATCGTATTTCTCTCCCTGGTGGTGGTGGTTGGCATAGCGCTGTGGCTCTCCACCAGACGAATCCCGTGGCGTCTGATGTTTACAAAAGAGGGAGTCTAGGAGCTCGGTTGAACCAGACCTTTTGATTGAACCAAGCCCATTGTGCGGATGTGCGGTAAGGAGCCGTTATGGAGTCCTCTATTCTCACCTTAATGATTTTCTTTCCCCTGGCTGGCATGGTCACCGTCTTCTGCCTGCCGAGTCAGGCAAAAGATCTCATTCGATGGACTGCCTTTGCTTTTACTCTGCCGGCATTATTTCTGGGAATCTGGCTCTACCAGAACTTTGATACCACGACACCAGCGCTCCAGTTTGTTGTGAATGTCCCGTGGATTGAGTCCTTTAATATCCGCTATTTTGTTGGCGTCGATGGTATCAGCATATCCATGATTTTGCTGACCGCCGTTCTGTGCCCTATCTGCATTCTCGCTTCGTGGAATATCGAGCGGGCCGAGAAGGGCTATTTCGCCCTTTTCCTGCTGTTGGATACCGCCATGACGGGTGTTTTTTGCGCCATGGACTTCTTCCTGTTTTTTATCTTCTGGGAGTTGATGCTGCTGCCGATGTATTTCCTGATTGGCATCTGGGGTGGGCCGCGGCGTGAATATGCGGCGATTAAATTTTTCCTGTATACCATGTTCGGCAGCGCCCTGATGTTGGTCTGTATGCTGGTCTTCTACTTTCAAGCTGGGGCTGTCGAAGGCGTCGGATACACGTTTGATTTGACCCAGCTCCCCGCCGTGGCGCAGCACTTTCAGGCCGAGCCGCTCCTGTTTGGCTTCTCTTTGCCAGAAATCATGTGGGTCGCGCTCTTTATTAACTTTGCCGTGAAAATTCCGGCCTTCCCCTTCCACACCTGGCTGCCTGACGCCCACGTCGAAGCGCCAACCGCGATTTCCGTTATTCTGGCAGGGGTGCTGCTGAAAATGGGAACGTATGGGATTCTCCGCGTCAATTATCCTCTTCTCCCGGCAGAAACCTTCTTTTTTGCGCCGTACTGTTTGGCCGCCTTAGGCGCCTGGAACATCGTCTATGGGGCCTTCTGCGCCTTATCCCAGTGTTTTACCGAACCCAAGGATCTGAAAAAACTGGTGGCCTATTCCAGCATTAGTCACATGGGCTATGTCATGTTAGGCATGGCCTCGTTTACCCCACAAGGGATCAACGGTGCGGTCTTACAGATGTTCAATCACGGCACGATTACCGCCATGCTCTTCCTCATTGTCGGGGTGATCTACGACCGGGCCCACCACCGGCGTATTGACGGGTTTGGCGGCTTGGCTTCTGTGATGCCGGTCTATACCGGAGTGATGGGTCTCGCTTTTTTTGCCGCCATGGGATTGCCTGGTCTGTCGGCCTTCATTTCTGAGGTTCTGTGTCTCCTCGGCGCATGGCACACGCATAAAATTCCGACCCTGCTCGGCGCGCTGACCGTAATCATTACAGCGAGTTACCTGCTCTGGACGATCCAACAAATGTTTCTCGGAAAACCACGTGAGGAGTACGCCGACATGCACCTCTCGGAGATCAATACCAGAGAGCTATGTATGTTAGTCCCGCTTGGGGTTATTGTCGTGGTCCTGGGATTTTATCCGCATGCCGTGCTGGACCTGCTCGCCGTCTCGCTCCAGGGGCTCAACGAGGTCGTGCTGTCGGCAAGCACCAGTAGTCCTGATGCTGCGGCAGTGGCGCTGCGCTAGTGTATTGAACGATACAGAAAGAATGCCATGAACCTCGGCAGTATAGAAAGCCTGGCATATCTCTACCCTGAAGGGATTCTTGTTCTCTCCATTCTGACAATCTTTCTTGCTGACCTCTGCGTGGAGGATAAGGAGTGGCTCGGCAATATTGCCCTGATTGGAGCCGCGCTGGCCCTGGTCTTTACCTCGGGCCTGTCCTTCTTTGGCGTCTGCTTTATCGAAGGATTACAAGGCGCCGGGGAGGGCTGGCTGTTTCATCGCATGATTGCGCTGGATAGTTTTGCCATTTTCTTTAAAGTGATTCTCTCCTTATCCGTTGTCGGGGTCGTCTGGATGTCTCTTGGCTCACGCGAGATCAACGGACCGAATCAGGGTGAATACTATGGAATTTTACTGGCGAGCGGGCTGGGCATGTTTTTCATGGCCTCGGCCACGAATCTGCTCCTGGCCTATCTGTCTTTAGAGTTCGTCAGTCTGACCTCGTATGTGCTCACCGGATATTTGACGCACAATCGACGCTCTGGAGAAGCCGCGCTTAAATATCTCATTTACGGTGGGGTGGCATCGGGAACCATGATCTATGGCATGAGCTGGATATTCGGTTTGACCGGCAGCCTGGATTATGCGGAAATTAACGCGGCGCTGCTGCAAAATGCTCCCGATCAACTCACCTTATTTATCGCCTTGGTCCTCATGTTGGCCGGGTTCGGCTATAAAATTGCTGCCGTTCCCTTCCATATGTGGGCTCCCGATGTCTACCACGGGGCACCCATTCCGGTGACCGCTTTTCTTTCGGTCGGCTCAAAGGCCGCGGGCTTCGCTCTCCTCATGAGATTTTTCTATCCAGCCCTCTCTCAAAGTGGAGACGCCGGCATGTGGCAATTCGTTCCCGGCGTCGAGTGGCCACAGCTCATGCTTATTGTGGCGATGGCGACGATGACGCTGGGGAACCTCGCCGCCCTCAACCAGCAGAATGTGAAGCGTCTCTTAGCCTATTCCAGCATCGCTCACGCTGGCTACATCCTCATGGGGTTCGTTGTACTCAGCGACGAAGGGCTGCGGGCGATGCTGTTCTACATCGTCGTCTATTATTTGATGAACCTTGGCGCGTTTATCGTCGTCATGGTTGTAGCGAATAATACTGGTCGCGAAGACCTGGAAGGCTTTCGTGGGCTCGCCTGGAGAGGGGGTGCGTTGCCTGCGGCGGCGATGGCAATTTTTCTCTTTTCGCTCACGGGTCTTCCTCCGCTCGCTGGCTTTATTGGCAAATTCTATCTCTTTGCGGCGGTGGTGAAGGGCCAATTCTATTGGCTTGCCGTGGTTGGGATATTGAACAGTGTGGTGTCCCTCTATTATTATGCCCGCATTGTAAAGACGATGTTCCTGGATGAGCCGTCTGACTCGGACGGTGAGGTCACTCTCGATCCACACAATGGATCTCTATTGGCAATCTTGAGCGTTGCGACGGTTGTCCTTGGAGTGTATTGGGCACCTGTTTTCGATTTTGCCGACCGTTCGACGCGTTTTTTCTTGGGCAGCTAGCGAACGGGCAGGCGTGAGAGCGGGCGCATATCCCGATTTGTCCAGCACTTGACCGCATGTTAGGCTAGGAGGGCGACAGCGTCGCAGCCCTCGCGTTGAACGGGAACTGAAGCATGTCGGGGCGTAGCGCAGCCTGGTAGCGCACCTGCCTTGGGAGCAGGGGGTCGGCCGTTCAAATCGGCTCGCCCCGATACGATGTCACGGTCAGGAGGAAAAGCCCGATGCTCCTGACACGCGAGGCCTTGAGGGCGCCAGTAGCTCAGCTGGATAGAGCAACGGCCTTCTAAGCCGTGGGTCAGGGGTTCGAATCCCTTCTGGCGCATAGGGTGGGTGTAGCTCAGTCGGTAGAGCACTGGGTTGTGGTCCCAGGAGTCGAGGGTTCAAGTCCCTTCACCCACCTTTTTCTTTTCCTCTATATCATGATTCTCTACTGACAAATGCTGCCGTGGCTCTAGTTGCCATCACCAAGAATAGTGGTTATGGTGCCCGTGGGCCGCTAGCTCAGTTGGCAGAGCAGCTGACTCTTAATCAGCGGGTCCGGAGTTCGAATCTCCGGCGGCCCATTACCCTCGGCTAGGGCATATGCGAGAGTGGCGAAATTGGCAGACGCGCTAGACTTAGGATCTAGTCCGCTTGTAGCGGATGGGGGTTCAAGTCCCCCCTCTCGCATTCACGTTTCATCCGAGTGGGATCGAGGGCTCCGTTTATATTCTGAAAATTAGGTAGTCGCTGTATGAAGATTTCGATTGAGAAGCTGAGCTCAGTTCAGAAAAAAATTGCTTTTGAGATTCCTGCGGACCAAGTGCAAGCTGGGTTGGAAAAGGCGTATCGCACCTATCAAAATCACGTTCAGCTTAAAGGCTTTCGTGCTGGACGGGTGCCGAGGCAAGTACTCGAACGTCGCTTTGGGGAACAGATTGCCGCAGAAGTGAGTTCCTCCTTGGTTGAGGAGTCTCTTGCCAAAGCGATAGAGGAGCACGAACTTACCATTGTCACAAAGCCCCAAATTGTGCCTGAGCGCCTGGTCGCAGGAAATCCCTTTTGTTATTCAGCAATTGTCGAGACTAGGCCAGAAGTCAAGAATGTCGATTGCGAGGGGATAGAGGTTGAAAAAGTTATCTCATCAGTAGAGGAGAAGGAGGTTGACGAATCCTTAGCTCGACTTGCTGAATCGCTTGCTCAGCTTCACCCCGTAACGGATCGAGATCAGGTTGAGTTGGAAGATGTCATCACCCTGGACTATCGTGCGGCGCAGAACGGGCAAGCCATTCCGGGGCTCGAAGGGAAGGGGCGATTGGTTGAAATGGGGAAAGAGTCCCTCCTGCCTGGGTTTCAGGAGCGGCTCATTAGCATCCAGAAAGGGCAGACTGTTGAATTTTCGCTGCCATTACCTCAGGGGACTCAAGAGGAAGACTCCGATCAACAGAAGGCCGGTACTGCTGATTTTCGAGTAACAATACATGATATCGCTAGAAAAGAAGTGCCTCTTTTAGACGACGAGTTTGCGAAAGACCACGGGGAGTGTGACACCCTCGAGGAGTTACGTGCCAAGGTTCGGGATAATATGGAACAGATGGTGGAGCGGAGAGCCGAAGGGCAGATGCATGAGGCCGTGCTGGGCCAAATGCTCAACAAAAATCCCTTTGAGGTCCCCCCAGGCCTTATTCGTGAACAAGCGCAGCAGTTGTTCGTTGAATCGGGCATGCAGGGACAGGGCAAGGTCGCTTTTGATGATCCGACCATTCCTGAGGTGATACGTGAGGACTTTTCCCAGCGGGCAAAGCGGCAGATTGAGACGACATTACTCCTCGATGCGCTGGTGGAGCAATTAGGTGTAACCAGCACGGAGGAAGAGGTTGATCTGAAAATTGAAGATTTTGGAGCGGCAAGTGTCGAACACCGCCAGCAGATTGAAGCATTGTACGCTGATCCGACGAATCGTCAGATGCTGAAAGGGCGACTGCTCAGAGAAAAGGCGCTTCAGGCGGTTGTCGAGAAAGCACATATTCGAACGGTCCTGAGAGACGTTGCTGGGGCCGAGGAAAACGATTAGTATAGACCCTTGGTGAAAAATCTTTTCCACACTCTGGGCGATTGGGCTGACAGATGAATACTCTTCTATAGTATCAATATGTATCTGGCGACTGTCCAGTAAGGGTAGGTGAGTGAGCATGGACACTGTTTTTTCTGCCGAGCGAGGGGACACAGCGATAACATGGAGCATGCATCTCTATGCCGTGCGGTATGAAAACGACCCAAGGAGTAGGTATGCCCAGAAATGGCGATGATCGTCCCGGAAACCTGGTTTGCTCTTTTTGTGGAAAGAGTCAGGATGAAGTTCGTAAACTGATCGCGGGTCCTACGGTCTATATCTGTGATGAATGTATAGACCTGTGTAACGATATTATCGCGGAAGAGTGTGACCAAGAAGACACTTTGGCGGCATCCTCAGCCGTCCCAAAACCGGCAGAGATAAAGCGGGTTTTGGACCAATATGTCATCGGACAGGAGCAAGCAAAGAAAATTCTCTCTGTCGCTGTCCACAATCACTATAAGCGCGTTGATTCACAGTTGATGACGAGTGATGTGGAACTCCAAAAGTCCAATATTCTGCTGCTCGGCCCGACGGGGTCAGGGAAAACTCTCCTCGCCCAAACTTTGGCTCGTTTCCTCCAAGTTCCCTTTACGATCGGTGATGCAACCAGCCTCACCGAGGCCGGGTATGTTGGAGAGGATGTCGAGAATATTGTTTTAAGCTTACTACAAAATGCCGACTATGACGTCGAGAAATGTCAGAAGGGAATCGTCTACATAGATGAGATCGATAAGATTGCCCGAAAAGGCGATAATCCTTCGATTACGCGAGATGTTTCCGGTGAAGGTGTCCAACAGGCGCTACTAAAGATTATTGAAGGGACGGTTGCAAGTGTGCCTCCAAAAGGAGGCCGGAAACACCCGCAGCAAGAGTTCGTTCAGGTTGATACGACGAATATCCTATTTATCTGTGGTGGTGCGTTTGTCGGTCTGGAAGATGTCATTCAACGACGGATTGGGGGAAAAAGCCTTGGGTTTGGGGCAGACGTTCGGAGTCCCAACCAGAGTGGGAGCAGTCTTCTCACAGAAGTGCAGCCAGAAGACCTACTGAAATTTGGTATGATTCCGGAATTTGTCGGCCGCCTTCCCGTTTTAGCCACTCTCAGGGAGCTTGATGATCAATCGTTAGTCCGAATTTTACGAGAACCGAAAAATGCACTAGTTCGTCAATACCAAAAGCTCTTTGAGCTGGAAAACGTACACTTGCGCTTTACTGAAGGCGCCCTGACTGAGATTGCCCGTGAGGCGTTAGCCAGAAAAACCGGAGCTCGTGGACTGCGTGCTATTATGGAAAACATCATGCTGGATATCATGTACGATATCCCTTCACAGCCGAATATCAAAGAAGTCCTCATCTCCGAAGAAGTTGTTTCACGCAACGTGCAGCCCATTGTGATGTACCAAAAAGCGACTGCTGAGAGTGCCTGACGATCCTACTTGGAAAGCAGTGGCGTGTTATTCCGGAATGACAAATAAAGAGAAATCGGAAAAAGGAGGGGCCGTGCGTCTACCGCTTTTACCGTTACGAGATATTATTGTTTTTCCTCACATGGTCGTCCCCCTCTTTGTGGGGAGGCAAAAGTCGATTAAGGCGCTCGAAGAATCAGTTGCCAGCGATAAACTGATTTTTCTCGCAACTCAGCGTGATGCGAAAGTCAACGATCCAGTTGCCAATGACATTTATTCTATGGGAACCATTGGGCACGTTGTTCAACTCCTCCGGCTGCCAGACGGGACAGTGAAAGTTCTTGTTGAGGGGAAACAGCGCGGGAAGGTTGTCCAATATGTAAAGCAGGATGACTTCTTCTGGGCTGACGTTGAAGAGGTTGAAGAAGCGTCACAACGACAAGCCGAAATCGACGCGTTGGTGAGAAGCGTTAATACGACATTTGAGAACTATGTTCGTCTGAATAAGAAAATTCCCCCAGAGATGATTATGTCGGTCTCGGCGCTTGATGACCCGTCCCGGCTCGCCGACACAATTATTGCGCACCTTGGTATTAAATTGGAGGACAAACAAACCCTGCTCGAAACGATTGATCCTGCTGATCGTTTGGAGAAAGTGCTGAGCTTTACGCGTTCTGAGATTGAGATACTTGAAGTGGAGCGGAGGATACGAAATCGGGTCAAAAAACAAATGGAGAAAACCCAGAAAGAGTACTATCTCAACGAACAAATGCGGGCCATTCAGAAAGAACTCGGAGAAAAAGACGAATTCAAGAATGAGCTGCAAGAGCTCGAAGAAAAAGCCCGACAAAAGAAGTTGTCTCAAGAGGCTCGGGACAAGGTAGAAAAGGAGCTAAAGAAGCTCAAGATGATGTCTCCGATGTCCGCCGAGGCGACTGTTGTCCGAAACTATATTGATTGGCTGCTCGTCCTCCCTTGGCATGAATACACAGAAGATAAATTGGACATTCAAGATGCAGAAAAGATTTTAGACGAGGACCACTACGGCCTGGAAAAGGTCAAAGAACGCATCTTGGAATATCTTGCCGTCCAAAGTCTTGTTGGCGAGTTAAAAGGCCCCATCCTCTGTTTTGTTGGTCCTCCGGGTGTTGGGAAAACTTCCTTGGGGAAATCAATTGCACGGTCGACGGACCGAAAGTTTGTTCGGATCTCCCTTGGTGGAGTGCGCGACGAGGCAGAAATACGGGGGCACCGGCGGACCTATATCGGAGCAATGCCTGGAAAAATAGTCCAAGGGATGAAAAAGGCGGGATCAGGGAATCCGGTCTTTCTTCTTGATGAAGTTGATAAAATGTCAACTGATTTCCGAGGAGACCCATCTGCCGCGTTGATGGAAGTCCTTGATCCAGAACAGAATACAACCTTCAACGACCATTACCTTGATGTGGATTACGATCTGTCAAAAATTCTTTTTATCTGTACGGCAAATAATCTTGAACGGATTCCACGCGCCCTACAGGATCGCATGGAGATTATTAGAATTCCTGGTTATACCGAGTGGGAGAAATTAAACATCGCGAAGCATTTTTTGTTCAAAAAGCAACGTGAGGCAAACGGCCTCACTGAGGATAATATCAGTTGTTCTGATCGTATCCTGTCCACCGTAGTGCGCTCCTATACTCGAGAATCTGGAGTCAGAAATCTCGAGCGAGAAATGGCGACGTTCTGTCGAAAGGTTGCCGTAGAAGTTGTCAAAAAGGGAAAAGATACGTACGTTCGACTGAATCAGAAACGACTCGAAAAATATTTGGGGCCGGCCCGGTACCGGGTCAGTAAGGGAGAGCAGGAGGACGAGATTGGTGTAGTCACTGGCTTAGCCTGGACTGATATGGGAGGTGAACTGCTTGCCACCGAGGTGACAATTTTACCCGGTAAAGGCAAGTTAACTATTACTGGAAAAATTGGCGATGTCATGCAAGAGTCGGCCCAAGCGGCGATGAGCTATGTACGCTCACGTGCCGATGAGTTAGGACTCGAAAAGGATTTTTACCAGAACATCGACGTCCATATCCATATTCCAGAAGGGGCTATTCCAAAAGATGGTCCATCGGCCGGCGTGACGATGACAACGTGCCTGGTATCAGCCCTGACAAAGATTCCAGTTCGGCATGACACCGCTATGACCGGGGAAATTACCCTTCGTGGTCGTGTGCTCCCCATTGGTGGCCTCAAGGAGAAGATTCTGGCTGCCCATCGCGGAGGGATAGTAAGAATACTCATCCCGATTGAAAATGAAAAAGACCTACAGGAAGTCCCAGCGAACATCTTGCGAGCAGTTCATATCGAACCAGTTTATCATCTCGACGAGGTACTACGGAACGCTCTCGTCCTTGCCGAGCCCGCTGAGTTCCTAGCAAAGCATGAGGCTGTGATTGATGAGGATACTCTCTATTCTTCCGATGCACCTGATCCGACAGAATCGACCGAGATTGTGACACATTAATGAACATGAGGGGATTGACTAGGAAAGGGAGCAGTGGTAGAGCTCAGAGCCTCGTTTCGGGTAGGGCTCGCTCCCAGCTAAGCTCTTTCGTCCTTATAGTAGGGCGGTTAGCTCAGAGGAAGAGCATCGGCCTTACAAGCCGAGGGCCATCCGTTCAAATCGGATACCGCCCATATGGTGGGGTCGTAGTTCAGCTGGTTTAGAACGCCGGCCTGTCACGCCGGAGGTCGCGAGTTCGAGTCTCGTCGGCCCCGCCATCCCCCCTATATCTGTAGAGAAGGTCTGATGGTCCATGAAGAAAGAAACACAAATATTACCCCAAGAACAAGCGCTCTCCACACGTCGATGGTATCTCGTAGATGCGAAAGACCAAGTCGTTGGGCGCCTGGCAAGTACCATAGCGAGCACCTTACGAGGCAAGGGAAATCCAGCCTTTTCCCCTCATACTGATAATGGAGACTTTATTGTCGTCATCAATGCGCGCCATGTGAGACTGACGGGCAATAAGCTTCAGGACAAGCAATACTACCGGCATACGGGGTACCCGGGTGGGATACGGCATAGGTCTGCAGAACAGATGATACAATCGTCCCCTGAACGTGTCCTAAAAAAAGCAGTGGCAGGGATGCTGCCGAAGAATGCTCTAGGACGCAAGTTGGTAAAGAAATTAAAAATCTATCCTGACGCCGCACATCCTCATACTGCCCAGATGCCAGCCGTCAGCTAGTAGGGATCGAGAAAGAAAGAGGGAAGGCTCTTCGTATGGCTGAGAATCAATCAGAATGTTGGGGAACTGGAAAACGAAAAACTGCGATTGCCAGAGTCCGCCTTCTTCCTGGGGAAGGGTATTGTACAGTCAACAAAAAATCCCTTGACGCATATTTTGGCCGTGAAGCGATTCGTATGATTGCGCGACAGCCACTCATCGTTACGCAAACGGAAGACCAATACGATGTCAATGCCAATGTCCAAGGGGGCGGGAATTCTGCTCAGGCCGCTGCCATTCGTCATGGTATTACCCGCGCTCTTCTCAAAGCAAACCCAGACTTCCGGGCGCTCCTTAAAAAAGAAGGATTTATTACCCGTGACTCACGAGAAGTTGAGCGTAAGAAGTATGGCAGGCACAAGGCGCGTAAGCGTCCCCAGTACTCAAAACGGTAGCACCTCATGGGCCAATTAGTCGATGCCGAGAAGGAAATAAATACCGACTAAGCCTACCGTCCCGTTAGCGAGCCAAGCGGAGAGGGTCGGAGGAAGGACCCCTCCGTTTCCGAGGGAAACGGTGAGGGCGAGAAAGACCCAGTAGCCAAACCCGACAAGCAGCGCTGAAGCGAGTGCCGTTGGAAGAGGAAGCTGCTTCGCGCCCGGTAGCGCAAGTGCTATCCCTAATAGTGTCATAACGAATGCCGCAAAAGGGACTGCGCCCTTGAGCTTGAGATCTACTTGATACTCTGTTGTATCTAGGCCCTTCTGTTGGAGACCCTCAATATAAGCTCTGAGTGCTTGTGATGAAAATTCTTCGGCTTTCATGGCGACAAGGGAGAAGTCTTCTGGCGTTTCCTTGAGCAGAATATCCGGAGAGAGAGAACGAAGCGCCTCTCCTTGCTCCAGCTTGCTCTCCTGAACCCCTTCAAAATGCCATCTTCCGTCTCGCCAAGAGGCTTGGGCAATCCTTGTCAGAGACTGCACCTGAAAATTTTCACTGAGGGTATAAATAGTGAGACCAGAAAGAATGTTGCGACGTGAGTCAAAGTGGTCGATATGATAGAAGCTATTTGCCCCATGGTACCAGAACCCTCGTGTCTGGAAGAGGCCTTTAAAGGTCTTTCTTTTGATCTCTACAGTATTGATATAGCGAGACTTGTGAAAAGCGTACGGAACGATATTCTCATTCCACATCCACCCACCAATACTTAATACACAGGCAGATAAGAGGAGTGGGGCGGCCATCTGCCAGACACTAACACCACAGGCTTTGAGTGCCAAGAGTTCCTTATGTCGGGAGAGAATTCCGAGGCTCAACAGTGATCCAGCGAGTGCCGCAGCAGGAACAGCCTGGGTGACAAAGAGGGGTAATTTAAAAAGAAAATAGCTACCTATAGCAGAGAGGGGCGCTTTGTATTTTACGAAACTGTTAAAGCGATCAAAAAAGTCGACCAGGAGCGAAAGCCCGAGAAAGAGGAGAAGACAGAGCGAAAAGAGACGAATAAATTCTTTACACAGATAGACTGCGATTAGTCGAGAGGGAAAAGGAAAGCCGCTTTGACCCATGAGTCCGTGCCGGATTCACCGGACAGTAAAAGAGGAAAATGGACGCTTGGAAAGACATTTCGAGAACCAAGCCAGGAGAGGAAAAAGGGGTTTTTCTTGTGTCACCCGAGAAAAAAGATAGACACCCAGGCCGCCTAATACGCCATTCGGTATCCACAAGGCAATCGCAGGGGAGAGCACTCCTCTTTCTCCAAATGTCTCCCCGGCAGTAAGGAGAA
This sequence comes from uncultured Binatia bacterium (SeqCode), assembly GCA_965247985.1. GTDB lineage: Bacteria > Desulfobacterota > Binatia > Bin18 > Bin18 > Bin18. Next base: position 1,552,363 of record OZ252051.1, read on the forward strand.
GATAGTATAGCAGGATAATACCCAGGCTTACGCCAAATCCAACCGAACGAAAGGCCCAGGTCGTTTGTACACTTAGAGGAAGGGCGATCAGACTAAAGACAACGCACGCAAATGGAAGGGCAAGGCGGCGATGGAATTCGACGAGTGCGTTGTTGTGTTGTGAAGACGCTTCTTGGCTCTGAGACAAGCGGTGTAAGAGCTCCACTGTTGTCATATCTTTTGGGCTATGGCTTGGCTCTTTCACGTGAGCGAGCAGTGCGGCAGTATCCAAAGTAACATCATAGACGGAAAAATGGGTTGTCTGATGACCCTTCTCTGTTTGTTCCACGCTATGCACAGTCCCTTCGTTTAAGCGTAGGGTCAACAGATCTCCTTCAGCACTAGGAACAATGAGGCCATTGTGAGCAAAAATGGTATCTTTTCTTTGAGGAGTCCGACTATCAGCGATCATAATCCCTTTGAGAAGTGTTCCGGGCGGTTCAATTTCTTCTGCATAGATCACCAGGCCTGTAAATTCGCTATTGAATGTTTTTTCTTTTAATCCTGCGGTTGCTCGTGTTTTCGAAACGTCATAGAACACACGATCAAGTCCAGCGTTACTCCACGGACGGACAGAGAGGGTGAGGAAAAAAGAGCCCCCTAGAAGGATCACTGTCAGCAGGTAAAGCGGCACAGCCATTTGGGGGAGGCTGATACCACAACTCTTCAGCGCAATGACTTCTCTATCTGTTGAGAGACGGCCAAATCCCCATAGAATGGCAAGGAGGAAGGCCATAGGAACCGTCACTTCGAGAAAAGAAGGAAGGACAAAAAACAGCATTTTACTGATATGCAAGATCGATACGCCTCGATTGATTATTAAATCAACGAGTTTAAGGATGCGAGCCGTGAATAAAATACAGGTAAAGATGAGCAAGCTGAGACAGAAAGGCACAGTAATTTCGAGGAAGATGTAGCGTATCAAGATTTTGCCCATGAGACGAGATCCTAAAAGAAACACATTACACTGTAAATCGCGCGTGATCTACGGACTACGCCCTCTCAACGAGTACCTCCGGACACAGCCAGAAACAGTTGAGACAATTTACGCTCTCCGATTGCAGAAAACGGAGAGACTGATTCAATATGCGCGCCAGCTTCACATTCCTATTCAATATCAATCAGCAGCCTTCCTTGATGCCCTGACGCGAGGGGGGAATCACCAAGGCATTACCGCTCAGGTGCGTCCGTTCAAGTATGCTGTACTGACTGATCTCATACAAAGCTCAATAGACTGTATTCTAGTACTTGACGAGATCTTGGACCCTCGGAATCTTGGAGCGCTGCTGAGAACAGCGGAATCAGCGAATGTTGGAGGAGTGATACTTACGAAACGACGTTCTGCGCAACTCTCCGCGAGTGCTGAAAAAGCAGCAGCTGGAGCAACAGCATATCTTCCAATATGTCGAGTAGGAAATCTACAGCAGGCGCTCATGACCTTAAAACAAGCCCACTTCTGGCTTGTCGGGCTAAGCCCGCAGGCAACCCAAACGGTCTATGATCTCGATATGCATAGAAAAGTCGCTTTCGTCCTGGGCGGCGAAGGTAAGGGCATTCGTCCGCTCGTCCAGAATGCCTGTGATTATTTAATATCAATACCGATGGAAGGACAGATCTCCTCTCTCAATGTCTCTGTTGCCGGCGCCATCGTATTATATGAACGTCTCCGTCAGATTCGCAAACCGTAGTACTATAAAGTCTCATGAGAGTGTACTCGCTTGTCGTTAGGTAGTTTTTCTGCTAATTATCCGCAAGATACAGGAATTGAAGGCGATTTTCGTTTCCGAGTAGCAAGAAGATAGGGAACTTTTATTGCTATTGACTGTAGGAATGAGCTAAGGTAGGATAAGCCACTCGTCCCGGATATAACAAGGTTTCGTTTAGAAAGGCCCTGAAATCTACATAATTATTGAGCTACGGGAAATCATGCTACTGGAACGCTGGCGTAGCTCAACGGTAGAGCAACTGATTTGTAATCAGTAGGTTGTAGGTTCAATTCCTATCGCCAGCCTTCGTCGAGATGAAAACTGTACATGGACGCATGGAGAGGTGCCCGAGCGGCCAAAGGGAGCAGACTGTAAATCTGCCGGCATATGCCTTCGAAGGTTCGAATCCTTCCCTCTCCACTGTAAAACGGAGAAGAGTTTAAGCGGGAATAGCTCAGTTGGCTAGAGCGCGAGCCTTCCAAGCTCGGGGTCGCGGGTTCGAGTCCCGTTTCCCGCTCCAATACCTCGAAGGAGGGATCAGCGGTCGCCTGGCAGTTCTCCGGACATCTTAATTAGGACATCTGTGCTATTCTGTAGGTTATAATAAAGTGAGGAAATTGAACTCAACGCCCAGGTAGCTCAGTAGGTAGAGCACGTCCTTGGTAAGGACGAGGTCGGCGGTTCAAGCCCGCTCCTGGGCTTGTCCCATTTTCACGAGAGAAACAGGTTATTAAAAGTTTGACTGTAGGGAAGGTTGGGACAAGCTTCTCACTGTTAAGTACGAGGAAAGGGAGAGAGCGATGGCGAAGGAGCGGTTTGAGCGGACGAAGCCGCACATGAACGTGGGGACGATCGGGCATATTGACCATGGGAAGACGACGTTAACGGCGGCGATCACGAGCGTGTTGGCGGCGCAATCGATGGCGGAGGCGGTGGCGTTTGACGAGATAGACAAAGCGCCGGAGGAGAAGGAGCGGGGGATCACGATCAACACGGCGCACGTGGAATACGAGACAGAGCAGCGGCACTATGCGCACGTGGATTGTCCGGGGCATGCGGACTATATCAAGAACATGATCACGGGGGCGGCGCAGATGGACGGGGCGATTCTAGTGGTGGCGGCTTCGGATGGGCCGATGCCGCAGACGCGGGAGCACATTTTGTTAGCGCGGCAAGTGGGGGTACCGGCGATAGTGGTATTCATGAACAAGGTGGACATGGTGGATGATGAGGAGCTCCTGGACTTAGTGGAGCTAGAGATGCGGGAGTTGCTGTCGAAGTATGATTTTCCGGGCGATGAGACGCCGATCATTCGGGGGAGTGCGTTACGGGCCTTGGAGGGGGAAGCGGACGGGCAGGCGCAAGTGCTTGAGTTGCTGGCGGCGGTGGACAGTTTTATTCCCGAGCCGGCGCGGGAGGTGGACCAAGAGTTTTTAATGTCAGTGGAAGACGTGTTTACGATTTCGGGGCGGGGGACAGTGGCGACGGGGCGTGTGGAGCGGGGGCGGGTCAAAGTGGGGGAAGAGGTAGAGATTGTCGGGATACGGGAGACGCAGAAGACGACAGTGACGGGGGTAGAGATGTTCCGCAAGCTGTTGGACGAAGGGGTAGCGGGGGACAACGTGGGGTGTTTACTGCGGGGGATCAAGCGGGAAGAGATTGAGCGGGGGCAGGTATTGGCGAAGCCGGGGAGTATCACGCCGCATACGAAGTATGAAGCCGAAGTGTATGTGTTGACGAAAGATGAGGGGGGGCGGCACACGCCGTTTTTCAATGGGTATCGGCCGCAGTTTTATTTTCGGACGACGGACGTAACGGGGTCGGTGGCGTTACAAGCGGGCACGGAGATGGTGATGCCGGGGGACAACACGCAGATGACGGTGGCGTTATTGACGCCGATCGCGATGGATGAGGGGTTACGGTTTGCGATTCGAGAGGGCGGGCGCACGGTAGGTGCAGGTGTCGTCACCAAAATCTTGGAGTAGGAGAAGAGAGAAGTCGTTATGAGAGACCTTGTGGCGCTTTCCTGTGAGCAGTGTAAAAACAAGAACTATACAGCAACCAAGAATAAGAAACTCACTCCCGATAAACTTGTTCGACGGAAATTTTGCCCGGTCTGTCGCTCTCATACCTCACATAAAGAAGTAAAAGTGTGAGATAGGAGGGTCAGTAGCTCGAATTGGATAGAGCACCGGACTCCAAATCCGGGGGTTGCAGGTTCGAGTCCTGCCTGACCCGTCTCTTTTGGGTAAGTGCGTTTCCTCTGGCGAGAGAGGATAGTAGGACATGGGTGCGTTTGAGACAGCGCGGGCATACTGCCAAGAAGCGTGGGCGGAGACCCAGAAAGTCTATTGGCCGAGCCGCAAAGAGGCTCGCTCTGCGACACTAGTTGTTCTCCTTCTCGTTGCAATTGTTGCATTTTTCTTGTTCTCAGTAGATGCCGTACTGTCGTGGCTGTTTCGCTCGTTCCTCGGAAATTAACTATCGATATAAAGGGGCCTGAGGTTATGGGCAAGCAATGGTATATCGTCCATACCTATTCCGGGTACGAACGCAAAGCGAAAGCCGCTTTAGAGGAACGTATTCGGACTTTGGGAAAGCAGGAAGCGTTCGGGGACGTACTAGTGCCGGAAGAGCAAGTTGTTGAGTTGGTAAAAGGAAAAAAGCGTACCTCGGCTCGAAAATTTTTTCCAGGCTATATCCTTGTGCAGATGGAGATGAATGATGAGACCTGGCATGTTGTCAGGTCAACGCCAAAAGTGACCGGCTTTGTTGGTGGAGCAAATGACCCTCAGACCATTCCGTCAGTGTCGGAAGCTGAGGTTTCCGAAATTCATCAGCAAGTACAAGAAGGAACCCTGCGGCCTAAGCCAAAAATCTCATTTGAAACAGGGGAAGGCATTAAGGTTGTTGATGGTCCCTTTCAGGATTTTACCGGTGTTGTTGAAGAAGTGAAGCCGGATAAAGGGAAGTTGCGCGTTTTAATCAGTATATTTGGGCGTGCAACTCCGGTTGAGCTTGATCTTGTCCAGGTTGAAAAAGCATAAGTGGCGGTGAGAAACAATGGCAAAGAAAATAGACACAACGATTAAACTTCAGATTCCGGCTGGCCAGGCAAATCCCAGCCCCCCAGTTGGCCCTGCCCTTGGGCAAAGGGGAGTCAATATCATGGAGTTCTGTAAAGCGTTTAATGCGAAAACTCAGGACCAGCAAGGATTGCTGACTCCGGTTGTTATCACAGTCTACGCGGATCGGTCATTCTCCTTCATTACCAAGACGCCGCCGGCTTCCACGCTCCTGAAAAAGGCGGCTGGACTGGAAAAAGCTTCCAGTGAACCGGCGCGGCAGATGAAGGGCTCCGTTACCCGAAAACAGCTTGAAGAGATTGCACATACGAAGATGCCGGATCTGAACGCGAAAGACCTTGGGGGCGCAATACGCATTATTGCAGGGACGGCGCGCAGCATGGGACTTGAGGTGGTGAATTAATATGGCTCGAAAAAGTAAAGGCTATCGTGCTGTAGAGGAGAAGGTTGATCGGACCCAGCGCTATCCCTTAGAGGAAGCTCTTGCCCTCGCGAGCGAGACGAAACGGGCCAAGTTTGATGAGAGTGTCGAACTCGCGGTACGACTCGGCGTTGACCCGCGAAAGGCCGATCAAAACATCCGTGGGACGGTTTTGCTTCCTCATGGAACGGGTAAATCCATACGTGTTGCCGTTTTCGCAAAAGGGGAGAAGGCCCAAGAGGCACAGGCGGCGGGTGCTGACGTGGTCGGCGGTGAAGAACTCGCAAAGCGGATTAGTGATGAGGGATGGCTTGAATTCGATAAGGCGGTTGCCACTCCAGACATGATGGGGGTTGTTGGGCGACTCGGAAGAATTCTTGGGCCGCGTGGTCTGATGCCGAACCCGAAGGTTGGTACTGTGACGGCAGATATTGCCCAGGCAGTTCAAGACCTGAAAGGGGGGAAGGTTGAATATCGGGTTGATAAAGCTGGAAATGTTCACGTTCCTATCGGGAAAGCGTCATTTGAAAAGGCGCAGTTGGTTGACAATGCTCAGTCTCTTCTTGAGAGCTTGGTGCGTGCGAAGCCTGCCTCAGCAAAAGGCACCTATCTCAAGAGTATTACTGTGAGTACCAGCATGGGACCAGGCGTCCGAGTCGACCCTGCTGGATCCTTCCGCTAAGGCGAGGAAAAGCCACACAATCCCTCTAGGTGAGACGAAAGAGACACGATGGACCGACAAACAAAGGAAGCAACGGTTGCTGATTTGCAGAATATATTTGCAAGCGCGACTGCAGCAGTGGTGACTGAATGTAAAGGTTTAACCGTCGAAGAGCTCAACCGCCTACGACGCGAGCTGAGCGAAGTGTCTGGAGAATATCGCGTCGCAAAGAATACGCTCACGGCCCTCGCTATTGATGGGACTCCGTATCTGTCCTTGAAAGAACTCCTCTCTGGTCAGAATGGATTGGTTCTTGGATATGGTGATGTTGTTGGGCTCACAAAGGTTGTTTCTCGCTATGCCTCTGAAAACGAGAAGTTTACTATTAAGGGAGGGGTAACAGAAGGGCAATTCCTTGAGACTGCAGGCATAGAGGAGTTAGCGACACTTCCAAGTTATGAGGCGCTCCAAGCGCAATTGCTAGGGATGCTCTCTCAACCTGCTACCCGTCTTGTTGGGGCGTTGTCTGCCCTTGGGACCCAGCTCGCCCGATTACTGAATGAACGCATGTCCCAACTTAATTCAGACTAAGTGGAAGTTACTTTCCTGAAGGAGGAATGTATGGCTCTGACAGAAGAGAAGATAGACGAACTCATTACCACGCTTTCTGATCTCACGATTCTTGAAGCTTCCGGTTTAGTAAAGAAGCTCGAAGAGAAATGGGGAGTCAGCGCTGCGGCCCCTGTTGTTGTTGCTGGGGGAGGAGCTGCTGAGGGTGATGCTGAACCTGCGGCGGCGGAGAAGGATGAATTCGACGTTGTGCTGACAGGCCCTGGTGAGAAAAAGATCCAGGTCATTAAGGTCGTCCGTGAATTGACCGGGCTCGGGCTCAAAGAAGCCAAAGAGTTTGTCGATAGCGCGCCGAAAGCGGTGAAAGAAGGCGCGTCCAAGGAGGAAGCAGAAGAAATAAAAGGGAAGCTGGAAGGGGCTGGGGGGTCGGTTGAGTTGAAATAGAAACGGAGCGGTAGGAGAGGGAGAGTATTTATGGCTGATATGGCTGGCAAGCTAGCGCACAACTTCCGTATTCGACGGTCCTTTGGTCATATCGAAAAAATCATCGAATTCCCCCATCTGTTGGAAATTCAACGTCATTCCTATGACGAATTTCTCCAGCGGCTGCTCACCGCGGATCAGAGGACCGATGCCGGACTTCATGGAGTTTTTCGGTCCGTTTTTCCGATTAAGGACTTCAACGAGACGGCGTCACTTGAGTTTGTGAATTATACGCTTGGAGAGCCAAAATACTCAGTCGAAGAGTGTCACCAAAGAGGGATGACGTATGCTGCTCCCCTCAAAGTCACAATTCAGCTTGTTCTATGGGATGTTGATTCCAGTAGCGGTGCTCGGACGATCAAAAACGTGAAAGAGCAGGAGGTCTACTTTGGCGAGATCCCCTTAATGACCAATCATGGCACCTTCATGGTCAACGGGACCGAGCGTGTTATTGTGAGTCAGCTCCACCGGTCCCCTGGGGTCTTTTTTGATCATGATAAGGGAAAAACGCACACGAGTGGGAAATTACTCTACTCTGCGCGCGTCATTCCATACCGGGGGTCTTGGATCGATTTTGAGTTTGATCCAAAAGATATTCTGTATGTCCGGATTGACCGCCGCCGCAAGTTTCACGCCACCGTACTCTTACGAGCGTTGGAGATGTCAACCGAGGACTTGTTGAATTATTTCTATCGAAGGGATACGGTCTTTCTCAGGAGAAAGGGCGGACAAACACCAACAAAGGCTTTTCTGCCCGACCATCTCCTCGGTATGCGGGCAACGCAGGACGTTCGCAACCCTGAAACAGGCGACTTGGTAGTGAAGGAGGGGCGGAAGTTCACCCGCGGGGCGCTGAGACAGCTAGAGGCGGCAGGCCTTGAGCACATACCCATCACGGTAGAGGAACTGCTTGGTCGTGTGGCTGCACGCGATATTATCGATCCCTCGACACAAGAAGTACTCGTACAATGTAATGAGGAGATTTCGCAGGAACAACTTGATCTTCTCCTTGAACGTGGCGTGCCCAAGTTTGAAGTTTTGTTTATTGACGATGCGCATATAGGCCCCTCGCTCCGTAATACACTCCTCCAAGACAAGATCACTTCTTCGGCAGAGGCAATGATTGAGATCTATCGCCGTCTGCGCCCTGGTGATCCGCCGACCATCGAGGCTGCTACGTCGTTTTTTCACAACCTGTTCTTCAATCCCGAGCGTTATAATCTCTCCCGAGTGGGGCGTCTGAAGCTCAACCATAAGCTGGGGATCACGGCTCCTCTGGACCAGGGGACCTTGCGCCGTGAGGACATCTTAGAGACCGTTCGCTATGTCGTCGAACTCAAAAATGGCAATGGCATCGTTGATGATATCGACCACTTAGGAAATCGTCGCGTCCGTGCGGTCGGCGAGCTCGTCGAAAACCAGTTTCGTATTGGCTTAGTACGGATGGAGCGGGCGGTGAAAGAACGGATGAGTCTCCAGGATGTTGAGACTTTAATGCCACAAGAATTGGTCAATTATAAGCCGGTTTCAGCGGCGCTCAAGGAGTTTTTTGGGTCGAGCCAGCTCTCCCAGTTCATGGACCAAACGAATCCGTTGTCGGAGGTCACGCACAAGCGGCGGCTTTCCGCGCTGGGGCCTGGTGGGCTGACGCGGGAACGTGCTGGCTTTGAGGTGCGTGACGTTCACCCGACTCACTATGGCCGCGTCTGTCCTATTGAAACACCGGAAGGGCCCAATATCGGGCTGATTTCGAGTCTTTCGACATATGCCCGTGTCAATGAGTTTGGATTCATTGAGACACCCTACCGGACAGTGGAAAATGGACGAGTCTCTGAGGAGGTCCGCTATTTATCTGCCCTAGAGGAAGAGAGCCAGACAATCGCGCAAGCGAACGCGCCGGTTGATGCAACAGGCAATTTTATCAACACATTGGTCTCTGCCCGACTTGGTGGGGAGTTTGTGATGGTGCAGCCTGACCAGGTTCAGCTCATGGATGTCTCTCCTACTCAACTGGTCAGCGTTGCTGCCGCACTGATCCCTTTCTTAGAGCATGATGATGCCAACCGGGCATTGATGGGGTCTAATATGCAGCGGCAAGCGGTGCCCTTACTGCGGACGGAAGCCCCGTTTGTCGGAACTGGAATGGAGCAGGTTGTGGCCCGAGATTCCGGGGCTGCCCTTGTCGCTCTGCGTGACGGAATTGTCGAGAGTGTGGATTCCACTCGGGTGGTGATTAAAGCTGAATCGCATACCACACCGGGAGACGTTGGTGTTGATATGTATAGTCTGACGAAATACCAACGCTCTAACCAAAATACGTGCATCAACCAGCGTCCTATTGTTCAGATCGGTGATCGGGTAGAGGAGGGCGACGTCATTGCCGATGGCCCAGCCACAGAAATGGGAGAACTAGCGTTGGGGAGAAATGTCCTGGTCGCCTTTATGGTCTGGGGGGGCTATAACTTCGAGGACTCCATCCTGGTGAGTGAGCGACTGATTCGCGACGACGTTTTTACATCGGTCCATATTGAGGAGTTTGAATGTGTCGCTCGAGACACAAAACTCGGACCAGAGGAAATCACCCAAGATATTCCGAATGTCGGGGAAGAAGCTCTCAAGGATCTTGACGAGAGTGGCATTGTCAGAATCGGCGCCGAGGTGCGGCCGGGCGATATTCTCGTTGGAAAAATAACGCCCAAGGGAGAGACCCAACTTTCCCCGGAAGAGAAACTGCTCCGAGCAATTTTTGGTGAAAAAGCTGGAGAGGTGCGTGATACCTCGCTCCGGGTTCCCCCTGGGGTCGAAGGCGCGGTGATTGATGTCCGTGTGTTCTCACGTAAAGGCGTCACCAAGGACGAGCGCAGCCAGTATCTCGAAGAGGCCGAGATTCAGCGGCTCCAACAAGACCGTGATGAGGAGATCCGCATTATCCAAGACAGTACGCGCGGAAAAATCAAACAATTGCTGGTCGGAAAGACGGCAACGATACGGGTCAGCGACGATGATTCTCGACGCGTAGTGATAGCGAAAGGGCAGGAGATTACGGAAGAGCTTCTGGACACACTACCAGTCCAGTTGTGGAGCAGAGTCCGAGTGGGGGCTGAGGCGGTAGAGGAGGAGATACTGACGACGACGGCTTCTCTAGCCGATCGTGTCGGCTCTATCCGCGAAGAATGCGAAAGAAAAATTGAGAGACTCAAGAGTGGGGACGAGTTACCCCCAGGGATTATTAAGATGGTGAAGGTCTTTGTCGCCATAAAACGTCGCCTCCAAGTTGGTGACAAGATGGCTGGGCGACATGGGAACAAAGGGGTCCTGTCTCGGATTCTACCAGAAGAGGACATGCCGTATCTTGAGGATGGCACGCCGGTCGATGTTGTCCTCAACCCTCTGGGGGTCCCCTCTCGTATGAATGTTGGGCAAATCCTGGAAACCCATCTGGGCTGGGCGGTGCAGTCCCTTGGTAGACAGATCGGGAACGATGCAGCGGAAGATGGAAAAGCTGCCGCTGACAGTCTTCGCGCGCGGCTCAAGGACCTCGCTCGTTCAACAGACGTTTCTCGGCTTATTGATGAACTCTCGGGGGCCGATATCAAAGAGCTGGCCGGTCGATCGAAGCACGGCTCTCACGTTGCGACTCCGGTCTTTGATGGCGCCCCGGAGACGGAAATTTTCTCTTTGCTTGAGCAGGCCGGCCTTCCCGATACCGGGCAAACAACGCTCTACGACGGACGAAGCGGGGAACCGTTCGATCAGCCGGTCACCGTCGGTGTGATGTATATCTTGAAACTGCATCACCTGGTTGAAGATAAGATTCACGCGCGCTCAACCGGACCCTACTCCCTTGTGACGCAACAGCCTCTTGGTGGGAAAGCGCAATTTGGGGGACAACGGCTTGGAGAAATGGAAGTGTGGGCGCTTGAAGCCTATGGCGCCGCGTACAGCTTGCAAGAGATGCTCACGGTAAAATCGGACGATGTTGCTGGCCGAACTCGTATGTATGAAGCGATTGTAAAGGGGGAAAATATCCTGGAACCTGGATTGCCTGAGTCGTTCAATGTGATGATCCGCGAGCTCCAGAGCCTGGCGCTCAATGTCGAACTAATTGAAGAAAATCAATAAGGTGAGGTGAGGACAAAATGGAAGATTTTCTGGGTCTTTTTGAAAAACCCCAAAATCCGCTCCGTTTTAATGCGATCCAGGTCTCGTTGGCGTCTGCTGATATGGTCCGCTCTTGGTCCCATGGCGAGGTCAAGAAGCCTGAAACCATCAATTACCGAACTTTTAAGCCTGAGCGCGACGGACTTTTTTGTGCAAAAATATTCGGGCCAACCAAAGACTATGAATGCAATTGTGGCAAATACAAACGTATGCGCCATAGAGGCGTCGTCTGCGAGAAGTGTGGGGTTGAGGTCATTCAGTCGAAAGTCCGTCGTGAACGAATGGGCCATATTGACCTTGCCAGTCCAGTGGCACATATCTGGTTTTTGAAGAGCCTTCCCAGCCGGATTGGGACACTCATTGACATGACGCTCAAAGAGCTTGAGCGTGTCCTGTACTTCGAGTCCTATATCGTGCTCGATCCGGGTGAAACGCCACTCAAGAAAAAAGAACTATTGAGTGAGATCCACTATCGGAAAGCGGTTGAGGAGTTTGGTCCGGGGAGCTTCCGAGCAGGGATGGGTGCAGAAGCGGTCCGTGAACTCTTGCAAGATTTTGATCTGGAACAGCTGGCGCGAGAGCTCCGGGTTGAAATGGTCGAGACATCGAGCGAAGCCCGGCGGAAGAAAACCGCGAAACGCTTGAAGGTCGTCAATGCCTTTCGCCATTCCAGCAACCATCCGGAAGAGATGATTCTGGAAGTCATTCCTGTCATTCCGCCAGACTTACGTCCCCTCGTCCCGCTTGATGGGGGACGCTTTGCGACCTCTGATCTGAATGACCTGTATCGTCGGGTTATTAACCGGAACAATCGTCTCAAGCGGCTCATGGAGCTAAGCGCACCAGATATCATTATCCGAAACGAGAAGCGTATGCTTCAGGAGGCAGTCGATGCCCTCTTTGATAACGGTCGCCGTGGCCGACCACTGACCGGCCCAAACAAGCGTCCTCTCAAGTCCCTGTCCGACATGCTGAAAGGAAAAAGCGGCCGTTTTCGTCAAAATCTCCTCGGAAAGCGAGTAGATTATTCAGGTCGTTCGGTCATTGTCGTTGGACCGGAATTACGCCTCCATCAATGCGGTCTGCCGAAGTATATGGCCTTGGAATTGTTCAAACCCTTCATCTACAACAAGCTTGAGGAACGAGGGTACACCACCACGATCAAGAGTGCCAAAAAAATGGTGGAAAAGGAACGGCCAGAAGTCTGGGACATCCTGGATGAAGTGATCAAAGAACATCCGGTTCTGCTCAACCGTGCCCCAACCCTGCACCGGCTCGGCATCCAAGCCTTTGAACCAATCCTTATTGAAGGAAAGGCTATTCAACTGCATCCCCTCGTCTGTATGGCCTATAATGCCGACTTTGACGGCGACCAAATGGCCGTGCATATCCCGCTGTCAGTTGAGGCACAGGTTGAAGCGCGCAGCTTGATGATGTCGACCAATAATATTCTTTCTCCTGCGCATGGCCGGGCGATCATTGGTCCAACTCAGGATATCGTCCTGGGGTTGTATTCCATGACGCGGCTCCGCGCCGGAGCATTAGGGGAAGGGAAAACGTTCGGTCATCCAGAAGAAGTTCGTATAGCCTACGATCAAGGCGTGGTCGATTTGCAGGCAAAAATCACTGTACGCCTGGATGGTGAACGGGTCGAAACAACGGTTGGCCGTATCTTGTTGGCTGAAATTGTACCGCCTGAGATTTCCTTCTCAGATATTAACCGGGTGATGAAGAAAAAAGAGCTCGGTGCCTTGATTGATGCTGCCTTTTTGAAAGCAGGAAACAAGGCCACCGTGATTTTTGCGGACCGTTTGAAAGATCTTGGATTCGAGTATGCCACTCGGGCGGGCATCTCAATTGGAATCAAGGACATGGTGATTCCGAAGGCAAAAGATCATCTCTTGGACCAAGCTGAAAAGGTTTTGCAAGAGATTCAAGACCAATATACAAAAGGTCTGATTACGGATGGTGAGCGTCATAATAAGGTTGTTGATACTTGGGCCTCAGTCACCGATGAAGCAGCCGATGAGATGTTCAGGGGCCTCCAAGAGGACAGAGGCGGATTTAGCCCTATCTATATGATGGCGGACTCTGGATCGCGTGGGAGTGCTCAGCAGATCCGCCAGCTGGCGGGTATGCGCGGATTAATGGCAAAGCCATCGGGGGAAATCATCGAAACGCCGATCACTGCCAACTTCCGTGAAGGACTCTCCGTGCTCCAGTACTTCATCTCAACACACGGGGCGCGAAAAGGTTTGGCTGATACCGCACTAAAGACGGCTAATTCTGGCTATCTGACCCGCCGGCTGGTTGATGTGGCTCAGGACTCGATCGTAAGCGAAGAAGACTGCGGCACGATTGATGGCATTGAGATGACCCCTTTGGTTGAGGGTGGAGAAATAATAGAAGGCCTTGGCGAGCGTGTCCTGGGACGCGTTGCCCTCGACGATATTCGCGATCCTTTTACCCAAGAAGTGCTTGTTCACGCAAACGAAGAGATTGATGGAGCCCGCGTCGCGCACATCGAAGAAGCCGGGATTGAGCGCGTATGGATACGGTCTGCTCTGACCTGTACTACCAGGCGAGGCATCTGTGCGCAGTGCTATGGCCGGGACCTTGCCCGTGGACGGATAGTTCACTTAGGGGAGGCCGTTGGAATTATTGCAGCGCAGTCAATTGGCGAGCCAGGCACCCAACTGACGATGCGGACGTTTCACATCGGTGGGACGGCGAGTCGGCGAGCCGAGCAAACGACCCTGACGGTCCGTAATGATGGCGTATTCCGCTATATCAACCTTAAGACCGTGGTTGACCGGGACGGCGACCTGGTCGCAATGAACCGGAACGGGGAGGTTGCTGTTGCCGAGATTCTGGAGCCGGGACGGGAGCGTGAAAGAGAACGTTATCCCATCGTCTATGGCGCAAAGCTGAAAAAGAAAGATGGCGCAAAGGTGAAAACCAACGACTTAATTGCAGAATGGGATCCTTATACGGTCCCGATTCTGACCGAGGTCAGCGGTGAGGTAAAATTCGGTGATATCGACGACAGAACCATGCAGGAAAAATTGGATGAGCGGACGGGTCTATCCACGCGGGTCATTATTGAATTCCGAGACCCGAATATGCGTCCACGGGTGTCAATCAAAGACGATAGTGGCAAGACGGCGAAGCTGTCGAGTGGGTTGGATGCCCGCTATCTCCTCCCTGTTGGTTCCAATATCAATGTAAGCGTCGGCCAACGTGTTGAAGCAGGGGATGTGCTCGCAAAGATCCCACGAGAAACCACTAAAACAAAAGATATTACGGGTGGGTTGCCTCGGGTTGCCGAGCTCTTTGAGGCACGCAAGCCGAAAGAGTTCGCCGTTATCAGTGAGATTGAAGGGATTGTCTCTTTTGGTAAAGATACAAAAGGGAAAAGGAAGGTATTGATCACCCCTGAGGTTGGCGAAGCGCGAGAGTATCTCATTCCTCGGGGAAAACACATCAGCGTGCGAGAGGGCGATTATGTTCGGCCAGGAGAGCCGCTGATGGCCGGCTCCTCGAATCCCCATGATATCCTTGGCGTTCTCGGAGAGCGTGAGCTCGCAAAGTCTCTCGTGGACGCGATCCAAGAAATCTATCGTCTCCAGGGGGTGCGCATCCATGATAAGCATATCGAAGTGATTGTGAGACAAATGATGCGGCGCGTTCTCGTGACCGAAGTCGGAGATTCTGATTTCTTAGTTGGTGAGCAAGTAGAGAAGTGGCGTTTCCAAGAAGAGACTGAACGTGTTCTGTCTGATGGTGGGACTCCACCAGAAGCGAAATCGCTCTTGATGGGAATTACCAAGGCGAGCCTCTCGACGGATAGCTTTATTTCAGCCGCTTCGTTCCAAGAAACGACAAAGGTACTGACGGAAGCGGCCATTAATGGCAAGGTAGATTACCTGCTGGGACTCAAAGAAAATGTCATTATGGGCCGGCTCATTCCCGCTGGGACAGGAACTCCGAGTTACACGCAGCTGACTGCGGGGAGCCCAGAGACTGTGCCTGAGGAAGAAGAGCCTTTGCCAATCTCTCAAGTGCTCGAAGCATAGGAAATGGAAGGCCGAGTATCGTAAGGAGGATGAATGCCTACGGTTCAGCAACTGGTACGAAAAGGAAGAGCACAACAACGCAGAAAAGTGACCGCTCCGGCCTTACAAGCCTGTCCCCAACGGCGGGGAGTGTGTACTCGGGTATATACGACGACTCCGAAAAAGCCGAATTCAGCCTTGAGAAAAGTCGCCCGTGTTCGACTGACCAACGGTATTGAGGTGACAGCTTATATCCCAGGAATAGGGCATAATCTGCAGGAACATTCGGTTGTGCTTATCCGTGGCGGGCGGGTCAAGGACCTACCTGGCGTCCGGTATCATATTATCCGTGGCACTCTTGACTCCATCGGCGTTCAGGAGCGAAAGCAGGGACGGTCAAAATACGGCGCAAAGAAGCCAAAGTAAGCGAGAGGGAGCAACATGCCACGTAAAGGACCTGCCGCGCGACGCGAGGTCATACCAGATCCGAAATACCACGACGTGAGTGTATCAAAATTCGTCAACATGATGATGCTCGGTGGAGAAAAGGGAAAGGTCGAGAAGATCATATACGGAGCAATGGACCTGATCCAGCAGAGAACGGGGGAAGAGGCGCTTGAGGTTTTTAAGCGTGCATTAGAAAATATAAAACCTCTTGTTGAGGTCCGGTCACGCCGAGTTGGTGGTGCGACATACCAGGTGCCGGTTGAAGTACGCCAAGTGCGGCGGAATTCTCTGGCTATGCGCTGGCTTGTCCAATCTTCCAGGCAGCGGTCGGAAAAGAGCATGGAAGAGAAGCTGGCTGGCGAACTCTTTGAGGCGTCTCAGAATCGAGGTGGTGCTGTGAAGAAACGTGAAGATACGCATCGTATGGCAGAAGCGAATAAAGCATTTGCCCATTACCGCTGGTAATGAAGATACCTATGTACTCACCTGCTCTTTTTTATATTTTGATCGAATTATGAACGCCACTGGGGCCTCATGTGACCATGGGGAAAGGTAAGGAAAGAGCAGAGGAGGAACGGTCTTGGTTATCTACTGCTGTAGGCGGTTGACTCTTCTGAAATAGCATTTAGAATTGCGAACTCCAGAATAAAGCGGAAGGCCGGATATCTGGTTTCTGCTCCGAGAACGAGCCTTAATGATGAGGTGGTCGTACAGCCCCCCTCTGTTCGTAGTGGACATTTTTATCGCGAGGCGAGGAAAGGGAGAGAGCGATGGCGAAGGAGCGGTTTGAGCGGACGAAGCCGCACATGAACGTGGGGACGATCGGGCATATTGACCATGGGAAGACGACGTTAACGGCGGCGATCACGAGCGTGTTGGCGGCGCAATCGATGGCGGAGGCGGTGGCGTTTGACGAGATAGACAAAGCGCCGGAGGAGAAGGAGCGGGGGATCACGATCAACACGGCGCACGTGGAATACGAGACAGAGCAGCGGCACTATGCGCACGTGGATTGTCCGGGGCATGCGGACTATATCAAGAACATGATCACGGGGGCGGCGCAGATGGACGGGGCGATTCTAGTGGTGGCGGCTTCGGATGGGCCGATGCCGCAGACGCGGGAGCACATTTTGTTAGCGCGGCAAGTGGGGGTACCGGCGATAGTGGTATTCATGAACAAGGTGGACATGGTGGATGATGAGGAGCTCCTGGACTTAGTGGAGCTAGAGATGCGGGAGTTGCTGTCGAAGTATGATTTTCCGGGCGAT
Source organism: uncultured Binatia bacterium (SeqCode) (assembly GCA_965247985.1). Lineage (GTDB taxonomy): Bacteria > Desulfobacterota > Binatia > Bin18 > Bin18 > Bin18. Next base: position 1,569,260 of record OZ252051.1, read on the forward strand.
GAGACGCCGATCATTCGGGGGAGTGCGTTACGGGCCTTGGAGGGGGAAGCGGACGGGCAGGCGCAAGTGCTTGAGTTGCTGGCGGCGGTGGACAGTTTTATTCCCGAGCCGGCGCGGGAGGTGGACCAAGAGTTTTTAATGTCAGTGGAAGACGTGTTTACGATTTCGGGGCGGGGGACAGTGGCGACGGGGCGTGTGGAGCGGGGGCGGGTCAAAGTGGGGGAAGAGGTAGAGATTGTCGGGATACGGGAGACGCAGAAGACGACAGTGACGGGGGTAGAGATGTTCCGCAAGCTGTTGGACGAAGGGGTAGCGGGGGACAACGTGGGGTGTTTACTGCGGGGGATCAAGCGGGAAGAGATTGAGCGGGGGCAGGTATTGGCGAAGCCGGGGAGTATCACGCCGCATACGAAGTATGAAGCCGAAGTGTATGTGTTGACGAAAGATGAGGGGGGGCGGCACACGCCGTTTTTCAATGGGTATCGGCCGCAGTTTTATTTTCGGACGACGGACGTAACGGGGTCGGTGGCGTTACAAGCGGGCACGGAGATGGTGATGCCGGGGGACAACACGCAGATGACGGTGGCGTTATTGACGCCGATCGCGATGGATGAGGGGTTACGGTTTGCGATTCGAGAGGGCGGGCGCACGGTAGGTGCAGGTGTCGTCACCAAAATCTTGGAGTAGGGTCCTATGACCAGCATGATGAATGAAAAGATTCGTATCCGCCTCAAAGCCTATGACCACCGGGTACTTGATCAATCGGTCAGAGAGATTGTCGAAACAGTTAAGCGGACCGGAGGGCGGGTCGCTGGTCCTATTCCACTTCCGACGCGGATTGAACGGTTTACGGTGAACCGCTCACCTCATGTTGACAAGAAGTCCAGGGAACAGTTCGAGATCCGGACCCACAAGCGTCTGCTCGATATTCTTGACCCAACTCAGCAAACAATTGATGCGCTTGGAAAGCTGGAATTAGCTGCTGGAGTCGATGTTGAGATCAAGCTGGAGTAGTGAGGGAACACAAGATGCAAGGGTTAATAGGAAAGAAGCTTGGGATGACTCAGGTTTTTTCCGCGGCTGGAGATCTTGTCCCGGTCACCGTAATACAGACCGGTCCATGTACAGTCGTGCAAAAGAAGACTCAGCAAACAGATGGCTATACTGCTCTCCAACTGGGGTTTGGGACTCAAAAGCCACAACGTGTTTCTCAGCCTGTCTTAGGCCATAGTCAGAAATCTGGCGCAGGCCCGTTCGCCGTCCTCCGCGAGTTCCGAGTAGATAACATTGACGGCTACGAGGTTGGCGGGGAAATCACGGTTGGACAAGTATTCCAGTCTGGGGACCGGGTCAATGTTGTCGGTCGGACGAAAGGTCGAGGCTATACCGGAGTGATGAAACGACATGGAATGAGTGGGTTTCCTAAGAGCCATGGAACGCATGAGTACTTTCGTCATGGTGGAGCTATCGGAAATCGTTCGTACCCCGGAAAAATTTTTAAAGGCAAGAGAATGGCAGGTCATTACGGGAATGAGCGGATGAAGGCATTGAACCTGCAAGTCGTTGATGTCCAGCCGGATGAAAACCTTCTCTTCCTGCGTGGGGCTATACCGGGTGCGAGAGGACAAGTTGTCCTCATTCACAAGCCATAAGCAAGGATAATCAATGGCAGATCAAGAAACGTTTATTGGCGTTCTCTCTGCTCAACGAGAGAAGGTCGGAGAGATTCCTCTTCCCGCCGTGATCGCTGAGCAGCCGCCGCGGGAGCATTTATTATTTGAAACGGTTCGAATGCAGTTGGCAAATCGTCGCTCTGGGACGGCGGCTACAAAGACGCGGGCACAGGTGCGTGGCGGAGGAAGAAAACCTTGGCGCCAAAAAGGAACAGGGCGGGCGCGTGCGGGAAGTAACCGGTCTCCAATATGGGTCGGTGGAGCAACGGTATTTGGTCCCCAGCCACGTTCTTATGCGTACCGTATCCCGCGCTCAGCTCGGAAGACCGCTCTGCGGGCAGCACTCGCGCAGAAGCTGCGCCAAGACGAGTTGGTTGTCATTGATGCGATTCAATTTGATGAGCCAAAAACAAAGCAGATGGTCACCCTGTTGGCGCAACTTGAGATGGGAGATAGTGTCTTGCTTGTCTTGGCGGATGCAGATGCAAATGTACAGAAATCCGCGCGCAATTTACCTGGGGTAAAAGTCCTTCTGAGCGAAGGGCTTAATGTCTATGATATACTTCGGTACCGGCAGGTGTTAGTGACACAGGCTGCTATGCAGCGGATAAGTGAACGGCTAGGGGGAGAGTAATATGAATAGCTACTCTGTCCTTGTAGCACCATTGATCACTGAGAAATCAACCCTGGCAAGTGAAGTCGGTAATCAGATAGTTTTTCGTGTACACCCGCAGGCCAATAAAGTGAGTATTAAAAACGCGGTTGAAGCGCTTTTTGATGTGAAGGTCAAACAAGTTCGGACTATTCAATATGTCGGAAAATATCGGCGCGTTGGTCGATCACAGGGTAGAAAAGCAGCCTGGAAGAAGGCCTATGTCACCTTACGTGATGGCGACCGCATAGACTTTTTTGAAGGGGCGTAACTCGTGGCTGTCCGACAGTACAAACCAACATCTGCTGGTAGACGCTTCCAAAGTGTTTCTGGCTTTAGTGATATTACGAAGACAAAAAAGGGACCGGAGCGGTCTTTGCTGGCACCGCTCCATAAACATGGCGGGCGAAATAACAGAGGACGGCTCACTACCCTTCACCGGGGCGGCGGGCATAAACGGCGTTACCGTTTGATTGACTTCCGCCGCGACAAGGACGGCATTGAGGCGAAGGTTGCTGCTATAGAGTATGATCCAAATCGCTCTGCACGCATTGCCTTGCTCCATTATGGCGACGGAGAGAAGCGCTACATCCTTGCCCCTGTCGGTCTTGCGGTTGGTAATGTTGTGATGTCAGGAGAATCAGCAGACATTCGTCCTGGTAATTGTCTACCGTTACGACGTATTCCAGTTGGTACGATTATCCATAATATAGAGCTGAAGATAGGCAAGGGGGCCCAGATTGTCAGGAGTGCCGGGACTTCTGCGCAACTCATGGCTAAAGAAGGGGTGTACGCAACAGTAAAGCTCCCTTCGGGAGAAATGCGGATGGTACATCAAAACTGTAAAGCCACCATCGGTCAGGTTGGTAACCTTGATCACGAGAACGTCTCGTATGGGAAGGCTGGTCGTAGTCGGTGGTTCGGCCGCCGGCCGCGCGTGCGAGGAATCGCCATGAATCCGGTGGACCATCCACTTGGGGGAGGCGAAGGAAGAAGTAAAGGCAATCATCCTATGAGTCCGTGGGGTGTACTGGCCAAGGGGTATAAGACCAGGCGACCCTCAAAGTCAGACAAGTATATTGTACAAAAGAGAAAGAAATAGTATGCCCCGCTCAGTCAAAAAAGGTCCATTCATTGACGACCATTTGTTAAAGAAGGTCGATACTGCCGTACAGAGCGGTGATAAAAAGGTGATAAAAACGTGGTCGCGGCGTTCAACGATTACCCCTGAAATGATTGGATTGACATTCGCAGTGCACAATGGAAGAAAGTTCATCCCTGTCTATGTGACTGAGAATATGGTTGGCCATAAGCTCGGTGAGTTCTCTCCAACACGGACATTCTATGGCCATGCAGGGGATAAAAGAGGCGAGGTAAGAAGGAAGTAAGGAGGGCGGTAATGGAGACTCGCTCAATGACTCGTCACGTGCGGATGGCGCCGCGGAAGGCCCGCTTAGTGGCCGACCTCATCCGTGGGAAACAGGTCGAAGAAGCGCTGATGGTCCTGCGCTTTTCTCAAAAGAAGGCGGCTCGTGTTTTTGCAAAAACGCTGCAGTCTGCCATTGCAAATGCAACCGATACACAAAATATTGATCCCGACACCTTGTATGTGAAGCAGGCCACCGTCAACGGGGGAGCAACTCTGCGGCGCTTTACTCCACGCGCGCATGGTCGAGCCACTCCGATCCGAAAACGGACAAGCCACTTTACCGTAGTCGTAGACGAACAATAAACGAAAGAAGAACAGGATGGGTCAAAAAGTACATCCGAAAGGATTTCGGGTCGGGATTCTCGAAGGGTGGGAGTCTCGCTGGTTTGCAGAAAAAGAGTACGCCACGCTGCTGCATGATGATATCCGTATCCGGGAGTTCATCAAGAAGCGTCTCTATCATGCCGGTATTGCAAAAATCGAAGTGGAGCGGGCCGCCAACAAAGCCAAGATTAATATTTATACGGCCCGCCCCGGCATTGTGATTGGAAAAAAAGGGGTAGAGATAGAAAAGTTGAAAGGCGAGCTTGCCCAGCGGACCGACCGGGAAGTCTATTTGAATATTCATGAAGTGCGACGTCCCGACCTGGACGCGCAACTCGTCTCTGAAAATGTAGCCCTGCAACTCGAACGGCGGATCGCCTTCCGGCGTGCTATGAAAGAGAGTGTTGCGCGGGCCATTCGGATGGGAGCACAAGGAGTGAAGGTGCGTTGTTCGGGTCGGCTCGGTGGGGCTGAAATCGCCCGTACCGAGTGGTACCGAGAAGGGCGCGTTCCGCTTCATACGCTGCGTGCCGATATCAGCTATGGTATGGCGGAAGCCCGAACCACCTATGGTGTTATTGGTGTGAAGGTGTGGATCTTCCGCGGCGAGATCCTCACCAAAGAGGAAGAGCAACAACGCTCAACCGTGAGCGCGTAAGGGACGCCAGGTATGCTCTCTCCGAAGAAAACGAAATTCCGAAAACAGCAGCGTAGGCGCATATACGGCAACGCCCAACGTGGGGTAGCTCTCTCGTTTGGTGACTATGGCTTGCAAGCGCTTGAACGTGGCTGGGTGACAGCCCGCCAAATAGAGGCAGCCCGGATTGCCCTGACCCGTCATGTGCGCCGGGGTGGCCGCATTTGGATTCGCGTCTTCCCTGATAAGCCGGTGACCAAAAAGCCAACAGAAACGCGAATGGGGAAGGGCAAGGCGTCGCCTGAGTTTTGGGTTGCCGTTGTCAAGCCGGGCCGGATGCTGTTCGAAATCGAAGGAGTCCCTCGCGAGACGGCCCGGGAGGCTCTCCGGCTTGCGGCAAACAAGCTGCCAGTCAGTACACAGATACGAGAGCGGCCAGGAGTGGCATATGCGGGCGAGTGAGGTTCGAGATTTGACGGACGAAGAAATGCAGGGAAAGGTACGAGAGCTCAGTGAAGAACTCTTTCGTCTCCGTCTGAGAAGAGGGACAGGACAACTTGAAGATGCCATGCGGATCCGAAAAATCCGTCGAGATGTCGCCAGGGTGAAGACCATACAACTCGAACGTATTCGCGCAGCGAGCAAAGAACGGAGCTAGGTGTGCCTGGAAATCGGAAAGTCAGACAAGGGGTCGTTGTCAGCGATAAGATGGACAGAACCGTCACGGTCCAAGTGGAGCGGCTGATACGCCACCCTATGTATAAGAAGTATATTCGCCAACGGAAAAAGTATAAAGCGCATGACCCCGCCAATGAATACCGAATCGGAGACCTTGTCACCATCACAGAAACGAGACCCCTCAGTCGGGATAAACGCTGGCGCGTGCGAGCGGTATTGAAGTCGGAGCCGTCAGGGTAAGAAAGTAAAGAGGCAGGAGTATGATTCAGGTAGAATCAGTGCTTGACGTCGCTGATAACTCGGGAGCGCGCCGCGTTCGCTGTGTTCGCGTTCTGGGCGGGACACGTCGGAGGTATGCGTCGGTTGGTGATGAAGTCGTTGTTTCGGTCCGCGAAGCTATCCCCAATGCGAAGGTGAAAAAAGGCGATGTGATGCGAGCTGTCGTTGTACGGACAGCGAAAGAGCTCGGTCGTCCAGATGGCTCGTATATTCGTTTTGATACCAACTCCGCTGTGTTGCTGGATAACCAGCGTGAGCCGCTCGGAACACGTATTTTCGGGCCTGTGGCACGCGAGCTGCGAGCAAAGCGTTTTATGAAAATCATTTCCCTCGCCCCAGAGGTATTATAGGACAGGCCATGGCTGCACGCATTAAAAAAAATGATTCTGTGATGATTATCGCTGGAAAAGAGCGAGGGAAAGTTGGAAAGGTGATCCGGGTACAGCCGGAACAGGAGCGTGCAGTTGTTGAGCGCCTTAATATGGTGAAGCGCCACGTTAAGCCGCGTGGGCCACAGGATTCTGGAGGTATCCTAGAAAAAGAAGCACCCATTCACCTCTCAAATTTGATGTTGGTCGACCCTCAGGATGGGCGCCCTACTCGGGTCGGATTTAAGGTCGTTGATGGACGTAAGATGCGTGTGAGTCGGCGAACCGGGAATGTGTTGGACTAAGACCTATGGCTCGTATTAAAGACCTCTACTACGGACAAATACTTCCCGCTCTGAAGCAGGAGTTAGGGTGTTCCAATATTATGCAGGTCCCCCGTCTGTCAAAAATCGTTATCAACATGGGACTGGGAGAAGGAGCCACAAACGCGAAATTGCTAGAAAGCGGTGTCGAGGAAATTGGACTCATTGTGGGACAAAAGCCTGTGATCACTCGGGCTCACCGGTCTATTGCAAATTTTAAACTCCGTGAAGGAATGACGATCGGCTGCGCCGCCACGTTACGCGGGGAGCGCATGTATGAATTTTTTGACCGTTTGGTGAATGTGGCGCTCCCCCGAGTGAGAGATTTTCGAGGCATATCTGATAGCTCTTTTGACGGCAGAGGTAATTACTCTCTAGGGATTCGGGAACATACAATTTTCCCTGAAATAAATTTAGATAAAGTTGATCAGATAAAGGGGTTTACCGTCTCCATGGTAACCACGGCAAAAACAGATATAGAGGGGCGTGCGTTACTCCGGGCACTTGGCATGCCTTTTAGGAGTTAAGAGCTATGGCACGAACATGTTTGCGCGTAAAGGCACAACGGAAGCCTAAGTTTCACGTTCGGGAATATAATCGCTGTCCGCTGTGTGGACGTTCTCGTGGTTTCTACCGTCGGTTCCGTATGTGTCGTATCTGCTTACGGACCTACGCGCTGAAGGGCCAAATCCCTGGCATGACAAAGGCAAGCTGGTAGGGAAGAGGACTATGCAAACTGATCCTATTGCAGATCTGTTGACGTGTGTCCGTAATGCGTTACGCGCCCGGAAAAAGACGGTCTCTGTGTCGCGGTCCCGGGTCAAGGAAGCCATTGTTAAAATCCTTGTAGCGGAAGGATTCATCCAGAATTATCGTAGTGTTGAGCACAACGGATTCCCCTATCTCACCATCGAGCTCAAGTACGATGCAGCCGGTCGCCCCGCCCTCCACGGCGTGCAGCGCGTCAGCAAGCCGAGTCTGCGAACCTATGTACGGGCGGATGCGATTCCCGCCGTGCGGAACGGTCTCGGAGTGAGCATTCTGTCCACCTCTCGCGGAGTAGTCGTTGACCAGGAGGCCCGCACGCTTCGTGTTGGTGGGGAAGTGCTGTGCAATGCATGGTAAATGAGAAAGAGAGAAATAAGGTATGGCTGGTGTTGGGCACAAGCCGATCACGCTACCGGATACGGTAAAAATCTCGCATAACCAGGGAACGCTCACCGCGGAAGGGCCAAAGGGGACCCTGCGCGTGCCGGTTGACGCCGCGCTCTCGGTCGAAATTACGCCAGCCAGTGTGATGCTGAGTCGGGCGGACGACTCTCGCCGCTCCAAAGCGAGGCAAGGGCTTACCCGGAAGCTGGTCGCCAATGCGGTGCAAGGGGTCTCGACCGGGTTCTCGAAAGTGTTGGAAATTAACGGAGTCGGATATCGGGCGGAGGCTGCGCAGGACATCTTACAACTGAGCCTTGGGTTTTCTCATCCTGTTTTCTTCCAACTCCCCATGGGTGTCAGCGCCAAGGTTGATCGGCAGACACAGATTACAATTGAAGGAATTGATAAGCAACTTGTGGGAGAAGTCGCTGCATCAATCCGCCGGTTACGCCCACCTGAGCCTTACAAGGGAAAAGGGATTAAATACGTAGACGAGCATGTGCGGAGAAAAGCTGGAAAGACCGCTGGTGCTGTTGGAGAATAAGAATGGCAGGGATGAATCTTCGCGAACGGAACCGCCTGCTCCGTCGAAAGCGGATGAGACGGAAAGTGCGTGGGACGGATATGCGCCCGCGCTTATGTATTTACCGCAGCAATAAACATCTCTATGCCCAAGTTATTTCTGATGAGAGCGGCCGATCCTTAGCCTCTGTCTCAACCCTCTCAGCAGACCTCAAAGGACGCATTCAACAAAAGACGGCGACGGTCTCCGCCGCAAAAGAAGTGGGACAGCTCATTGCTAAAAAGTGTCAAGAGCAGGGAATACAGACGGTCATTTTTGATCGGAACGGATTCCTCTTTCATGGACAGGTTGGCGCTGTTGCCGCGGCGGCGCGCGAAGCTGGCCTACAATTCTAAGGAGTATGCCTGTGGCGACTGACAATGATCGGATTAATCCTGACGCGCTCGATATTCAAGAGAAGGTCGTTCATATCAATCGTGTGAGTAAGGTGGTCAAAGGTGGGCGCCGTTTCAGTTTCAGTGCCGTTGTTGTGGCTGGGGACGGGGCTGGGCATGTTGGTTACGGCTTGGGAAAGGCCCACGAAGTTCCAGAAGCCATCCGAAAAGGCGTTGAACACGCGAAGAAGTCTTTGATTCGTGTTCCTCTCGTCGAAGATACGTTACCGTACACGGTTATTGGCCGGCATGGTGCGGGTAAGGTGTTGCTCAAACCCGCCGCGGCTGGCACTGGTCTCATAGCGGGCGGCGGTGTGCGCATCGTGATGGAACTGGCTGGCGTACGCAACGCTCTCACAAAATGTCTTGGATCGACAAATCCGCATAATTCTGTGAAGGCCACGCTGGCCGCACTAGAAAGCTTGGACGATCCCGAGCAGGTCGCCGAGCGGAGGGGAAAACCCTCGCTGCTGATGAAAGGGTAGGGCATGGCAGACGCAGGAAAAGGGAAGGTCTTAGCCATCACCTTAAAGCGTAGCGAAATTGGGGGCACTCGGCGTCAGCGAGAGACACTGCGTGGCCTTGGACTGAAACGTGTTGGGAAGACTGTGCTGCGGAACGATTCGCCCTCACTCCAAGGGATGATGAATCGAGTGTCCCATCTTATCGAGGTGCGTGAGAATGGATCTTAGTCACTTAAAACCCGCCCCTGGGGCGATGAAAAAACGGAAACGGGTTGGCCGCGGGCCTGGCTCTGGACTCGGCAAAACAGCAGGTCGAGGTCATAAAGGAAGCGGCGCGCGCGCTGGTGGAAATATCCCGCCTGGCTATGAGGGCGGACAAATGCCGCTCTCCCGCAGGCTGCCCAAACGAGGATTTCACAATCCATTTCGGCAAGAGTATACCATCATTAACATTGGGAGTCTGGAACGCTTTGAGGCAGGTGCTGTAGTCGATATTGATACTTTCCGCCAGTCTGGTCTCGTGCGTGGCCGTAAGTGTAAGGTAAAAATATTGGCAAAGGGGGAACTGACAAAGGCCCTGACTGTCAGAGCCCATGCCTTTAGCTCGCAAGCTCGTGAAAAGATTACTGTGCTGGGGGGGACGGCTGAGGTCGGGTAATCATGCTCGAAGGCTTACAAAACGCGGCAAAGATATCAGACCTGCGCCGGCGACTCCTCTTTACATTCGCCCTGCTCGCCGTTTACCGAATCGGAGTCGCGATACCAACGCCGGGCATTGACGGAGAGGCTCTTGCCGCGTTCTTCGAGCAAGCGGCGAGTACTCTTTTTGGCTTAGTGAATCTCTTTTCGGGCGGCGCTCTTGAGCGTTTCTCTATCTTTGCGCTGGGCATTATGCCCTATATTAGCGCATCAATTATCTTCCAGCTCTTGACCGTGGTGATCCCAACCCTTGAGCGCCTGTCAAAAGAAGGCGAACAGGGGCGACGCAAGATTACACAGTATACACGTTACAGCACTGTTGGTTTAGCCCTCCTCCAGGGTCTCTTTATCAGTATCGGACTCGAACAGATTCAGGCACCTGGAGGGAGCCTAGTTGTTTTTAATCCAGGCTGGGGGTTCCGTCTCATGACGATGATAACCCTTGCCGCCGGTACTGCTTTCATCATGTGGTTAGGCGAACAGATTACCGAGCGTGGAGTTGGCAATGGTATCTCTCTCATCATCTTCGCTGGTATTGTCGCCAGTATTCCTTCAGCGGTGACCGCAACGACCGAGTTTGTTCGGGAGGGCGAACTGAGCATCCTTTTGCTGCTGCTCCTGCTCGTGGGCATGGTTGCCATCGTTGCTGCCGTCATTTTTATGGAACGCGGGCAGCGCCGCATTCCGGTTCAGTATGCAAAACGGGTCGTGGGCAGAAGAGTATATGGCGGGCAAAGTTCTCATCTTCCACTGAAAGTCAACACGGCTGGAGTGATTCCCCCGATTTTCGCCTCCTCAGTCCTGATTTTTCCGGCTACGATTGCCGGTTTTGCCGACCATCCGTGGGCACAAACCGTTGCCAATGTTCTGACGCCGGGAAGTTGGATATATAACGTCAGTTATGTCGCGATGATCATCTTCTTCTGCTATTTCTATACTGCTGTCGTATTCAACCCTACTGACGTTGCCGACAATATGAAAAAAAATGGTGGGTTTATTCCTGGCATCCGTCCTGGGCAACGAACAGCGGACTATATTGACCGTGTCTTAAGTCGTATCACGCTGACTGGAGCAATTTATGTCTCCATCATCTGTGTTTTGCCTAACCTCCTGGTTGGGTCCTTTAACATACCATTTTTCTTTGGTGGGACAGCGCTGCTTATTGTCGTTGGCGTTGCTCTGGACACGGCAGCTCAGATTGAAACACAGCTCATCATGCGGAACTATGAAGGCTTTATGAAGCGCGGTCGCCTCAGAGGAAGACGAGGGTAGAGGGAAAGAGTTGATGCAGCAGGTCGAGGTTCCAGTATGGTTTCTCATCGATGATTTTTCTGAAATCCCTTGAAGAAATAGAGATGATGCGGACAGCGAATCGCATTGTTGCCGAGATTCTGAGTGAACTGCGACAGCGTGTTCAGCCCGGCGTTTCGACCGGAGAGCTTGATAGTATTGCGGAAGAATTGATTGAAAAAAAGAAGGCAAAGACCGCATTCAAAGGGTATACGATTCGGAATGGCTCCATTCCATTTCCTGCCCATATCTGTGTTTCTTTGAATAATGAAGTGGTCCACGGTATCCCATCTCACCAGCGTATCATCAGAGGCGGGGATGTCGTCAGTCTGGATTTTGGTGTAGTGTATAGCGGATTTTATGGCGATGCCGCCGTGTCCTTTGCGATTGGAGAGACCGGCCACTCTGTACGGCAGCTTTTAGACACGACTGCCGCCGCCCTTGAAGCTGGAATATGCCAGGCGTGCATTGGTAATCGTCTGGGTGACGTATCCGCCGCAGTCCAGGAGCATGTCGAGCGGGATGGCTTTTCTATCGTGCGAGAATTTGTCGGACATGGGGTTGGCCGCAGGCTACATGAAGACCCGCCTGTCCCCAATTACGGCGTGCGGAACCGGGGTGTCCGCTTACGCGAAGGGATGGTCATCGCGATTGAGCCTATGGTGAATATGGGCGCTCCGGAAGTCGCTATGCTAGAGGATGGGTGGACTGCCGTGACAAAAGACGGCAGTCTCTCAGCGCACTTTGAGCATTCGGTTGCGATTATGGCAGATGGACCAGTTGTGCTCAGTAGAATGTAAGAGAAAGGTACAAATATGCTCAACCTTTTTCATACAAGAATAGGAATGAGGTTCGTATGAAAGTTCGTGCTTCTGTAAAACCGATGTGTCGCAAGTGCAAGATTATTAAACGAAAAGGCATTATCCGGGTCATCTGTGAAAACCCGCGACACAAGCAACGACAAGGCTAGGCGTTTTCCTGACGGGAGCTAAAGCAAAGGCGGAGAAATCGTATGGCACGTATTGCGGGTATCGAGTTACCCCGGAACAAGAAAATCGGCGTCGGTCTCACCTATATCTATGGGATTGGGCGGGTCACGGCCCTCAAAATTCTGGCTGAGGCAGGCGTCGACCCAGGCTCGGATTCTGACGCCTTAGCCGATGATGAGATTGCAAGCATTCGGCGTGTTATCGATCAAGAGCATCGTGTCGAGGGAGACCTCAGGCGGGATGTTGCGAGTCATATTAAACACTATATTGATATTGGGGCCTACCGGGGCCTCCGACATCGCCGCAACCTGCCGGTCCGCGGTCAAAAGACGAAAAATAATTCTCGGACACGCAAGGGGCCGAGACGGACCGTCGCTGGAAGGAAGGTCGCGCCTACTCCTAGATAATGCGAGGCGCGAGGGGAGGAGCACAGCATGGCAAAAGCTGGGGATCGGTCCGTTTCACGGAAGAGGAAAATTCGGAAAAACATTCCAGAAGGTGTGGTCAATATCCATTCGACTTTCAACAACACCATCGTGACAATTGCAGATCCGCAGGGGAACACTGTGGCATGGGCAAGCGCGGGGAGTGTGGGCCTGAAGGGGTCGCGCAAGGGCACGCCGTTTGCCGCACAAATGGCAGCCGAGAGCGCCGCGCGTAAGGCGGCTGACGCTGGTATGCGCTCGGTTCAGGTGCACGTGAAGGGCCCCGGTGCTGGGAGAGAATCCGCTCTGCGGGCACTGCAGTCAGCTGGGTTTGCGGTGAGTCTTATCCGGGACGTCACGCCTATCCCCCACAATGGCTGCCGCCCGCCCAAGCGTCGCAGAGTCTAAGAGGCTGGATGTACGAGTAGGGAGCTGATAGAGATCAGGAGGTTTTTGTGGCACGATATAGAGGCCCATCTTGCCGTCTGTGCCGTCGAGAAGGGTTGAAACTCTTTCTCAAAGGCGAACGGTGTTACACGGATAAATGTGCTATTGAGAGAAGAAGCTATCCACCGGGACAGCATGGCCAGGGAAGAGGAAGAAAGCCGACCGAGTACAGTGTTCAGCTGCGAGAGAAGCAAAAGTTGAAACGTATCTATGGGACGCTTGAGGGGCCGTTCCGTCGCCTGTTCGCGCGGGCCGAGCGCCAACGTGGAATCACTGGTGAAAATCTTTTGATTCTTCTCGAGAGTCGCCTCGATAATATGGTGTACCGGATGGGATTCGCGACCTCACGCTCAGAGGCGCGCCAGTTGATACGACATGGCCATTTTCGCGTCAACGGGCGAAGAGTAACTATTCCATCGTATTGTGTGAAAGCTGGGGATGAGGTGCAAGTGCGGGAGCCGAGCCGAAAAATTACTCGTATCCAAGAATCCGTCGAGCTTGCCCAGCGACGCGGAGTGCCAGAATGGCTTGAGGTCCAAACGGATTCTTTTGCCGGAAAAGTCCGTGCCCTACCGGCTCGGTCGGAGATCACATTGCCTATCAACGAACAATTAATTGTGGAGTTGTACTCGAAAGTCTAGCGGAATGGATTGGCGTGGCGGATCGTATTAGGCATGGACGCAGGACGAAAGAGGGAGCAGCATGCAGGAGAGTGATCTCATCAAGCCCAAGACGCTCGACGTTGAGGACAAAACTCTGACCCCCACATATGGCCGCTTTATCGGCGAGCCATTTGAACGTGGATTCGGTACCACATTGGGCAATGCCCTGAGGCGAATTCTTCTTTCCTCCCTCCCTGGGGCTGCCATCACCAAGGTGAGGATTCAAGATGTTGTGCATGAATTCTCGACTATTCCTGGTGTAACGGAAGATGTCACAGATATCCTTCTTAACCTGAAAGAAGTGAGATTTCATCTCCGCGACAGCGATACGGAAACAGCCACACTGAAAGTGAATGGCACGAAGAGTATCAGCGCCGGGGATATGGTAGTGGGCCCTCAGGTTGACATTCTCAATCCAGAGGCCCATGTTGCAAAGCTGGGCAAGGACGGAAAGCTCGAGGTTGAAGTCGAGATCTGCAAAGGACGCGGGTATGTGACGGCCGAACGGAATAAGTCCGAAGAAGACCCGGTTGGAACAATTCCTCTTGATGCGGTGTTTTCCCCTGTCCGAAAGGTCAACGTAACCGTGACCAATGCGCGTGTTGGTCAGCGGACGGACTACGAAAGATTGGCACTTGAAATCTGGACTGATGGAAGTATTGAGCCGAGAGAAGCTGTGGCTGCGGCCGCACGGATCGCTCAGGAACAGCTGTCGATCTTTTCTGGCTCTGCAGAAGGGAGCGATAGTCAAGAAGAGCGCCTGGGGCAAGAAGACCAGCCACCAACGAATGAGAATCTTTTTCGGCCCATTGAAGAATTGGCACTCTCGGTCCGTTCTGCCAATTGCCTCCAAAGTGCGGATCTCCGATATGTAGGAGAACTCGTCGTCAAGACCGAGCCTGAACTCCTCAAAACGAAAAATTTCGGGCGGAAGTCACTGAACGAGATTAAGGAATTGCTCCATGAGATGGGATTAGAACTTGGGATGCATCTGGAAGCATTTCCCACTCGGGAAGAGTTGGATCGGATGCGAGCACCCGGTGAGGGCAATCTGGCCTAGCCGGAGTATCAGAGTAACAAGGGAAGCGAGAAAGATGCGACATCTGAAAGCAGGGCGAAAACTGAATCGTACAGCAGCGCATAGAAAAGCGCTGATGCGGAACTTGCTGAAAGCATTGTTGCTGCGTGAACAAATCCGAACGACCGATGCGAAAGCTAAAGAACTCCGTTGCTGGGCGGACCGTATGGTGACCCTTGGAAAAAAGAATTCGGTCCATGCGCGCCGTCTCGCCTTCTCGTATCTTGGTAGTCGAAAACTGGTCCAGCGCCTGTTTGATGAAGTTGCCCCGCGCTTTCATGATCGGGCAGGTGGATATACACGAGTGCTGAAAATAGGTCCGCGCCGTGGGGATGCTGCCCCTGTCTCGCTTGTCGAGTTTACCGAACGGGCAAGCACGCCTTCAACAGCAGTAGGAGACGCTGGCAGCGCATAGAGTCCATGTTGATGGTCGGTGGACCAGTGGGGCTGACCGAGAATATGAGAAGCTCTCCGAAGAACACGCCTCGGAGGACGAATGGGTAAGGGGGAGCACGGCTCCCTCTTTGTCGTCTTCCTGGACGAGACGGGTGTATAGTGGGGAATAGGAGGTAAGGACCCGCCATGGCTGTTCAGCAGTATGCCTTTCACTTCAATCTGTCCGAGGGGTGTATCGTATTCTTGAGCACAGTGGTGAGTTTTTTTCTTGTCTTTGCTTGCGGGGTCTATATCGGAAAAGAAATACAGGCGTACAAAACTGCCCAAGAAACACGGACCGTTCGCTTTCCTGTTGGGAATCCTGAAGACAACGTGTCCGCGAGGCCCCCGTCTCACGCCTTTCCGCCGACTCTCAAGAGAACTGCAGAGAGGCGGGCTCAGAGAGGCCAATCGCAGCCGCCTTCAGCCTCCCCCCTTGGGGTGAAGGCGGCTGCGACTTCAGCAAGAGTGTTGCAAAACAAAAAACGAGAGACCGCACTGACAGAACCTGCTCCACTCAGAGTCAAAGTGCAAGACAGAAAAGAGCAGGCTCGAATCCCCGACAGGTGGAGCATTCAGGTCCACGTCACAAAGAGTCGCAGCACGGCGCGCCAACTTGCCGCGGAGCTCCGCAAACAGGGCCATACCGCCTCCATCAATAGGCTTACAAAGAACGGAGAGGTATTGTACCGTTTGCGCGTCGGGACATTTACACAAGAAGAGGCTCAACGTGTGGCTGCGCGCCTTCGCCGCGAAGGGAAATTCGCCCAAGCCTACCTGGTCTCAAATTAGCTCCTTAGTGCTCCACCGATGACTGTCAAAGATGCCATTGCCCACGTGGTTGCCGGCGCAGATCTGACGGAAGAAGAGATGCATACAGTCATCACGGATCTGATGGACGGGCAAGCAACTCCGGCTCAGATTGGAGCCTTATTGACCGCGCTCCACATCAAGGGCGAGACCGTCGCTGAGATATCTGGGGCAGCTAGGGCTATGCGAGCCATGGCAACACCAGTTCGTCCGGAGCGAGCGGTCATTGATACGTGCGGAACTGGTGGGGACGGCTGTCATACGTTTAACATTTCTACCTGTGCCGCTTTTGTGGTCGCCGCCGCGGGTTTATGCGTGGCTAAACATGGAAATCGGGCAATGTCTGGAACGGTCGGCGGCGCCGATGTCTTAGAAACCCTCGGCGCCCGTATTGAGCTGTCTCCGCAGCATGTAACATATTGCATGCGGGAAGTCGGCTTCGGTTTCCTCCTCGCCCCAGCTTTCCATCGAGCTATGCGCCATGCCGTTGGCCCACGTCGGGAAGTTGGGATACGGACCATCTTCAATATCCTGGGGCCCCTCACCAATCCGGCGGGGGCACAATATCAACTCATTGGCGTCTTTGACCAGCGTTGGGTTCAGCCGCTGGCCGAAGCACTCGGACGATTGGGCTGTCAGCATGCCATGGTCGTGCATGGACAGGATGGACTTGATGAAGTGTCTCTGAGCGGCAGGACGCAAGTTGCTGAGTGGGGGCCACAGGGTGTCCAGACGTATAGCATCAATCCGACTGATTACGGCTTTTCGTATCGTCCGTTAACAGCGCTACAGGTCTCAAGTGCGCAGGAGTCGGCAGACATCATCCGGTCCGTCCTAGCTGGCGCACCAGGACCACACCGAGACGTTGTGTTGCTCAATGCTGGGGCCGCCCTCTATGCCGGTAATGCAGCTGCTTCATTGGGAGACGGGATCGCGCTTGCCAGCGTAACAATTGACAGTGGAGCCGCGACACGGACGCTGGAACGTTTTATCCCGCTGACGCACAGGGAAACGGTATGATTCTTGATGACATAGTGGCCTATAAACGAGAGGAGCTTGCGCTCGAAAAACAGCGGGTACCGCTTGCCCAGTTCCAAGACATGCCGCTGTTCCACGCCCGTCCGCCTGGCTTTTTCCAGACGTTGTCTACCTGGAATGGGCGGACGATTATTGCAGAGGTGAAAAAAGCGTCCCCCTCAAAGGGCGTTATTCGACAAGACTTTGACCCCCTTGCTCTCGCCCGTACATATGAGGCCTCGGGAGCAGCCGCTATCTCTGTTCTCACGGAAAAGAAGTTTTTTCAGGGCAGTCTCGATTATCTCAAACAGATCCGCCAGCAGGTAACACTGCCACTCCTCAGAAAAGATTTTGTCTTTGACGACTACCAAGTGTACGAAGCCCGTGCCTACGGAGCGAGTGCCATCCTCTTAATTGTCGCGATTCTTGAAGATGCGCAGTTGCAAGATCTGAGTCAGCTGGCTCAGACACAGGGGATGGACTGCCTGGTTGAAGTGCATGACGAAGCAGAGTGCGAGCGTGCCCTGGCACATGGCGGGCGTCTGATTGGCATTAACAACCGGGACCTGCGTACCTTTCATACGACGATTGAGACTAGTGAACGTATTGTGCAAGGCTTGCCCCCCGACGTATTGGTGGTGTCTGAAAGTGGGCTGTCAACTGGACACCAATTAGACCGACTCGAGGCCCAGGGGGTGCGGGCGTTCTTAATCGGTGAAACCCTTATGACGGCCCCAGACCCCGGGGAGCCGCTCCGCTCGTTATTAGGGCAGCCTACGTAGCCCGCCCATGTCCGTCCAGGTAAAAATTTGTGGTATTACGACTGTCGCTGATGCCCGGCTTGCTGTGCAGGCCGGCGCTGATCTGATTGGTCTGAACTTTTATCCGTCCAGTCCACGCTATGTTTCTGAGGCGACTGCCCAAGCGATCCGCAGCATTCTTCCCCAGCGTGTCGGCTGTGTAGGCGTTTTCGTTAATGCGGCGCGTGAGTACATCGCTGCCTATGTTCGGGCCCTCTCTCTTGACCTGATTCAGTTTCACGGTGATGAGGACGCCGCCGCTCTGACGGGCTGGCCAGTTCCGACCGTCAAGGCAGTCCGGGTCGGCTCAGAGGCACCTCAGCCTGAGCAGCTTGAAGAGATTCCGGCGGACTACCTCCTCCTTGACACGTATAGTTCCCGCGGATACGGAGGGACGGGCGAGACCTTTGCCTGGGAGTATGCTGCGGCTCTCCCTCGGTTGTCCTTGGATCGGACGATTTTGGCCGGGGGGCTGGATTCAGATAATGTGGCTGCTGCGGTCGAGGCCGTACGGCCGTGGGCCGTTGATGTCGCCAGTGGCGTTGAGTTGGCTCCCGGACGGAAAGACGCACAAAAACTACACGCGTTCATCACCAATGCCAAGACTGCCTGATAAACATGGACATTTCGGGATGTATGGCGGCCGCTATGTGGCGGAGACCCTTATGCCGGCTTTGCTTGAGCTTGAAGATGTCTATCGCCAATGCCGCAGAGACCCGACATTTAACCGCGAACTCCGCGAACTCCAGCGCGAATATATTGGACGACCGACACCGTTAACCTTTGCCGCTCGCTTGACTGAGCGGCTTGGTGGGGCAAAGGTCTATCTCAAACGTGAAGACCTGTGTCATACCGGCGCCCATAAGATCAATAACACCGTCGGTCAAGCCCTGTTGGCAAAACGCATGGGCAAAGAGCGGCTTATTGCCGAAACCGGAGCCGGCCAACATGGGGTTGCGACGGCGACAGTTGCTGCCCTCCTCGGGTTCTCGTGTGAAGTTTTTATGGGTCGTGAAGATACCTTGCGCCAAGCGCCCAATGTTTTTCGGATGCGACTCTTGGGAGCGACTCTGCGGGAGGTCGTTGCTGGTAGCCAGACCCTCAAAGATGCGATGAATGAAGCCCTGCGTGACTGGATTACGCACGTGGCTCATACCTTCTATGTCATCGGAACAGTGGCCGGCCCGCATCCGTATCCTATGCTGGTCCGCGACTTTCAGTCCGTTATCGGACGCGAAGCCAAAAAGCAGATCGTGCAGCATGAAGGTCGTTTCCCTGACTACCTCATTGCCTGTGTTGGTGGTGGCAGTAATGCGATGGGCCTGTTTGCTCCCTTTTTACCCGAAACTGCAGTCCGCATGGTTGCGGTAGAGGCCGGGGGGCTCGGTGAGGGCCGGAATGCCGCCTCAATGGCAAACGGAGACGCTGGCGTATTGCACGGCAGCAAGACGTATGTGCTACAGGACGAGACCGGCCAGATTGCGGCCACGCATTCGCTCGCGCCTGGGTTGGACTATCCGGGCGTTGGACCAGAATTGAGCTATTGGCATGACCAGCAGCGCATTCGTTGTGTGACAGTCCAGGACGCACAAGCAGTCGAAGGGATGCGACTCCTGGCTGAGACAGAGGGAATTATTCCTGCCTTGGAGAGCGCTCATGCCGTCACCTATGCCGCGACCCTCGTCCCACAACTTCCAGCAGAGGCCATTGTGGTGATTAACGTCTCTGGCCGGGGAGATAAAGATCTCCAAAGTGTTGCCAGCTTTCTTGGTGAAACTGCTCTATGACGCGAATTGCCGACACTTTTGCCCAGTTGCGTACCCGCGGAGAGGTCGGCCTTATCCCGTTCATCACTGCAGGGGACCCTGATATCGAGACGACGTTCGCATTGGTCCATGAAATGGTACGGCAGGGGGCCGATATCGTCGAGCTCGGCGTTCCCTTTTCTGACCCGATGGCTGATGGACCGACGCTGCAACGTGCTGCAGAACGTGCCTTGCAGCACGGTACGTCATTGCCTCAGGTGTTTGGGCTGGTTCGCCGTTTGCGACAGTCGCTCACGGTTCCGATCCTGCTCTTTGGCTATTATAATCCGATTTGGCGCTATGGTGGGGAGCGTTTTGCCGCCGATGCTCGCGAGGCTGGCGTTGACGGGGTGCTGTGCGTAGATTTACCGCCCGAAGAAGCGGAGGAGTTGAAACGAGAGACCGATCGCCACGATTTGGACATGATCTTTCTCCTCGCACCAACCAGCTCGCTTGACCGGGCCCAGACGGTGCTGACCCGTGCTCGTGGATTTATCTACTATGTCGCGGTGACGGGCGTGACCGGCGTCCGGACTGCACTCCCAGCGGACTTGAGCGATATGGTTCGACGCATTCGCGCCATTTCCCCTGTGCCTGTTGGTGTTGGGTTCGGTATCGCCTCAGCGGAACACGCGGTGCAGGTCGCGGGCGTGGCTGATGCCGCTATTGTCGGAAGCGCGATTTCACAGATCATTGAGCAATCGCTGGGACAACCTGCTCTGGTGCCGCGCGTGGGAGCGTTTGTTGCTGAGCTTAAAACAGCCTTGCGCAGTATCGCGACTGTCACTCTGAACGAGACCGGGACTGACGTCTTCTCACCACGGTCCTAACGGCTGGGCAAGAGCACTGGAGAAATAGAAGATATGGCGGAACAGGCAGTCAAAGTGGGCCAAGAGGAGGGCGAGGCGATTTGGCTCAAATGTACGACGTGTCAAGAAATCCTATTTCGGAAGGAAGCCGAGCGTCGACTTTTTATTTGTCCGAAATGTGGTGCGCATCTTCGGCTGACCGCTGAGCAACGACTGCTCACTATCGTTGATCGTGGCTCGTTCATTGAGCATGCGCAGCACGTACACTCTACTGACCCCCTCGCCTTCACCGACCGGCAACCCTACGTGCAGCGATTAGCTGGTGCGCGTCGTCGGTCGGGGCGTGCCGAAGCCGTTGTTTGCGGAGTAGCGACTATTGACGGGCGTCGTGTTGCACTCGGCTGTTTCGATTTCTCTTTTCTCGGAGGCAGTATGGGGACCGCCGTAGGAGAGAAACTGACACGCATTATCGAGCACGCCAGTACAGAGCAGTTGCCTGTTATTTTCTTCTCGGCCTCCGGCGGCGCTAGGATGCAAGAAGGTGTGCTCTCGCTGATGCAAATGGCAAAGGTTAATATGGCGCTTGGTCGTTTGCGAGAAGCTGGCCTGCCCTATCTCTCGGTGTTGACTGATCCCACGACGGGTGGCGTTGCTGCATCATTGGGCATGTTGGGTGACATTAATATTGCCGAGCCAGGAGCCTTAGTTGGTTTTGCCGGGCGACGCGTTATTGAGCAGACAATCCGGGAAAAGCTTCCCCCCGGTTTTCAGCGTGCGGAGTTTTTGCTGGAACATGGCATGGTAGACCTTGTTATTGAGCGTAAGGATTTACGCGGTGTGCTAAGCCAGTTACTCGACCTATTATGCGAGCCTGCATCTCCCGCTGACGCAATCCCAAAAACGTTACCCTCTCCCCCATAACGCGACATCCTGTAAGCTACCACTCGGAAAGACAGGATGTCGCACTACTCAGATACACTGGCGTGGTTGTATGAGCTTGAAGTTGAGCGTATGGATCTCAAACTTGAACGGACCGCTCTCGCGCTCCGTTTGGGTGATGATCCTCAGCACCGATTTCCCAGCGTCCATATAGCCGGCACGAATGGCAAAGGGTCCACTGCGGCCGTGTTGCATGCCATCCTCAGTGCTGCCGGGTATCGGGTGGGCTTGTTTACTTCCCCCCATCTGATTGACTTTTGTGAGCGGATTCGGATTGGCCCTCGGTGGGTCACTCCACAAGAGGTGGTGGATACGCTGGCGGCAATCAAGTCCTGTATCGAGCCGGCGGAGATTCGGCTGACTCCGTTCGAAATGATGACGGTGTTGGCTTTTCATATCTTTGCTCAAGCCCGTGTGGATATTGCCATTGTGGAAGTCGGTTTAGGTGGCAGACTAGACGCCACCAATGTCCTCACCCCACTGGTGTCTATCATTACCAGTATCGGACTTGACCACCAGCAGTATCTCGGGCCGACCCTGGCCGATATTGCGCGTGAAAAGGGAGGGATTATTAAGCCCGCCGTACCGGTCGTTCTCGGGAAGCTCGACCATGAGAGCCACGATATTCTATATGGGATGGCCCAAGATCAAGGGAGCGCAGCTCTGACGTATGGTCAGGATTTTACCGTCGAGAAAAAAGCCTCCGGACTCTATTGCTACAGCGGAAAGCAGTATCAGTATGAGGACCTTCACCTCTCCCTGAACGGAAAATTTCAGGCCCGCAATGCCGCGGTTGCTTTGGCGAGTCTGGAATGTCTCCAAGACTCTTTCCCTGTCACGGCTGCTCAAATTGATGCTGGATTACAGTTAGTACACTGGCCGGGTAGGTTGGACATCGTGTCAACGCAACCCCTTGTCATTCTTGACGGGGCGCATAATATCCAGGCTCTCCAAACGTTACTTGCCGAACTCCCCGATATTGTCCCGAACCAGTGCCCCGTTTTTCTTTTTGGAGTCATGCGGGATAAGGAGTGGCGTCCCATGGTAGCCGCCTTAGAGCAGGTAACTGCAGAGATTGTTGTTACAGCGGTAATGCAGCCACGGGCCGAAGATCCGTATACTGTACAAAGGGCCTTTTCTTCCAACCGTTCCGTGCGAGTTGTTGAGGGAGCAGCGCGAGCCTGTCGACAACTGCTGCATCGAGCCGGGCCTCACGATACGATTGTGGTGTGTGGCTCGTTGTTCTTGGTTGGAGAAGTGCTACCGCTTTTTCCCGAAGCCAGCGTCACTCCCACGACCCCCCAGCCTACGCTGCCGCTGGCCTGAAAGAACGTAGATGGTGATGCAAAGAATTTCCTGCTTTCTTCTCTTTCTCGCTCTTTCTTGGCTTATCCAGGGATCCGCTGTCTTCGCGCAAGAACCCGTAGAGGTCAATGCCGACGCCCTGAGCTATGAAGAGGACGGAGAGACCGTGTCGGCACAAGGAGACGTCGTTGTCACCAAGGGGCAAATGACGCTTACCGCAGATATAGTGAGCGTGAGCCGGACCAAGAATGAACTCAAGGCCCGAGGAAATGTCGTGCTGCAGGACCCCCAAGGGAATATTCAGGCTGAGGCGTTGCGCCTGGAACTAACGGATGAAACAGGCGAAATTGAAAATGGTACGATTTACATTCCCCGTCATCAATATACGATCACCGGCAGGAAACTCCAAAAATCGTATGGTCAGACCTACCATATTGAAGACGGAACAGTAACAACATGCGAGTGTGAGAACAAAGAACACGCGGATTGGAGTCTGGACGCCAACGAATTTGACGTCACGCTCGGTGGAACAGGAAAACTGCGCGGCGGACTCTTTCGGGTCCGAGACATCCCGCTCTTGTATGTCCCTTATGGTTTGATTCCTGTCCGCAAGGAACGACAAAGTGGCGCGCTCGCTCCCCGCTACAGCTTTTCGAGCAAGCGTGGCTTCCAGTGGGAACAACCCTTTTATTGGGCAATCAGTAAGAGTCAGGATCTCACGCTCACGGCGGATATTGAAACCTCCTCCCGGGTTGGGTTCTTGGGAGAATACCGCTATGCGCCGAGTGAGCGGGTAGAGGGCGAGTTCTCTGCCTCCTATTTTAATGAACAGATTCGGGGGCCGGCTTCGACGACCTCACCGATGAATCGCTGGAGTGTCGCGGGAGCGCATAGACAGCGTTTGCCGGCCGACGTGGAGCTGTATAGCGACCTCTTTTTTGTGAGTGACGATTTCTTCCTGCGTGAACTCAACGTCTCCTTCCACCCAGGACTCGAAGACCGTCAGCTGCGCTCGCGGCGATTTACAGACTCCCGAGTTGGTGGCGTGAAAACCTGGAAGAATGCGCAGGTTCGTTCCGAGGCTCGTTATTATCAAGATTTGCGGAACGATCAGGACGATGCCTTTCAGGTGCTTCCGCAGATTAATTTTCAGGGCCAGCACCGCTTCTGGAACGATCGCATTGAAGCCGGTGTGACCGTACAGGGGAGTCATTTCTTTCGGAATCGTGGCTACTATGGCCAACGCGTTGATCTTGCTCCCTGGGTCTCCATCCCCTTCTCCTTAGGCGGATATGTCTATGGTTCAGTCAAGACGACGGGGCGGGAGACGGTATACCATATGAGCTCCCGCGCTCGTGGGCGACCGACCGTGCCTGGTTCTGGACGCCTGAAGAGTACTCAGACCAGAGAGATGGTCCAGCTGCAGGCTGAGCTCGGAACCCGCCTCTCTCGGGTTTTCGATGTCGGCTGGGGGCGAGTGAGCAAACTCCAGCACGTTATCGAGCCGCATGTCTCGTTTTCCTACGTCCCCCAGGTTGGTCAGGATGACCTGCCGCTCTATGATGCGCTCGACCGGATTAACCGACGCAGTCTCTTTGTGTATGGTGTTTCAAACAGACTGCTTGGAAAATTTGACCCACTCCCTGGCGCTTCCAATCGGCAAGCACGTGTCCGTGAGCTGATTCGTTTATCGGTGACCCATGCCTATGACCCGAGCCGGCGTCTGCGAGAAGAGGGCGAGCGATTTGGCCTGAGTGAGACGGACCAACATTTTTCTGATATGGACATCAGGGCACGTATCCGTCCATTCTCACTCTTTACCATCACGGCGGAGACGACATATGATGTCGATCAAGGGGATATGATTGCCGCCCGCATTGGTGGGTATCTACGCGACCCACGCCCGCTCCCCGAGACGAGCCCGCTGCTGCGCCATCTACGGCGCCGGACGAGTATTGGGGTGTCGTATCGGACCATTGCCGACCGCTTACTGAAGGAGGTCAATTCTCGGATTATCCTTCGCTTGAATGACTATCTGACGGCCGCCTATTTTACGCGCTATGATCTGAATGATAAATCGTTTATCGGGTCTCGTTATTTCTTTCGCGTCCTCTCTCCACAGAAGTGTTGGACGTTCGATTTCGGAGTTGTTGAGAAGGTCAACCCGGATGAGGTTGAGTTTCGTTTTTCCTTGTCTTTGGTGGGTATTACTTCAGCCAGCAAGGGCGCATTCTGAGAGCGGTGCGTGACCCTTCGTTCTGGGCTAATCTCATCGAGACCGCTGCATCGGATCGCTATGCAAAAGATCTTTTCTGGAGAACGACTGGCAGAGCATCTGGCTCGACTGCGCCGTCAGGGTAAACGCATCGTCTTTACCAACGGCTGTTTTGACCTGATACATGTCGGTCATGTCTCTACGCTGGCTCAGGCAAAGACGTTTGGCGACATCCTGGTGGTTGGTATTAACACCGATGCCTCAGTCAAACGGCTTAAAGGCGACAAACGGCCGATTCTGGATCAGACAAGTCGTTTGATCTTGCTTGCTGCTCTGGAAGTCGTTGACTACGTGACAACGTTTGAAGAAGACACGCCGCTCACATTAATTCGTACTCTTCAACCGCATATCCTAGTCAAAGGGGGAGACTGGAAGACTGAGACTGTTGTGGGAAAGGAGGTCGTTGAACACACCGGTGGGCGGGTCGTCACCGTGCGGTATCAGGACGGCTTTTCAACCACGAAGCTGATTGAACGTATTCTTGCAGCCTACCAAGAATAAAGGCTCGGCTTTCCTGTGTTGCGCGAGTGTCACGCCTGTGGTACACACAGGTGCTTCCAGGAGGACTACTGTGGCCCAGAGATGTGAAATTTGTGGAAAAGGCCCCGCAGTGGGCAATAATGTGAGTCACGCCAATAACAAGACGAAACGTCGCTGGTTACCCAACCTGCAACGAGTGAAGGCGAAAGTCGAAGGCTCGGTGAAGCGTCTGCGCGTCTGCACGCGCTGTATTCGTTCCGGGAAAATTGTGAAGGCGGCGTAAAAGCTCGTCCGCTTTTTCTCTCTTCATCTCTATAGCGCATGAGCCGGCCAACCTCTTTACACCAGCCTTCAAGAGGAAGAGGCCCAGTGAAACGCCGCCTTAGGGCTTCACGCGTGACACGTTGACCACACCTCTCACCCGCTCCAAGTTGCGCATGACGCGCTGAAGATCATCGGCGCTCGGGATGAGCACTTCAAAGACATTGAGGGCGCGTTTATCCGAAAGGGTCCGAACATCGGCACTGGCGATATTGAGGCCAACGGTGCTGATTGCTTTACTCATATTGGTCAGGAGGCCGGGCCGGTCTTCGGACAGAACCTCGATTTTTACGAGACGCGCATAATCCGTGGTGGAATCCCAACTGACGGCAATATGCCGTTGGGGGTCACTCTCCAGCAGGCGCTGACAGGAAATAGTATGAACGGTGACTCCTCTGCCTCGGGTGATAACGCCCACAATGCGTTCCCCAGGGAGTGGGTTACAACAACGCCCAAACCGAATCAGGACATTCCCGATCCCGCCGACCTTCACGCCACTTGAATCCTCCACGGGAGGTTTTTGGCGAATTTTTTCAAGCTCGATTGCATCTGCCGTCTGACCGGGCAGCTCGGTGGATTGGGGAAGGAGGTGGCTGAGCACCTGCCCTGTTGTCACTTGTCCATACCCCATGGCCGCAAAAAGTGTTTCTTCATCGCTGAATCCGAGCGCCTCCAGCGCTGGCTCGACCCTGTGCTGTTTGCGCACTGTGGTCAGCGAGGTGTGACTGCGGGCCAACTCGCGCTCAAGCAGCTCTTGCCCAAGGGCAATACTGCGTTCTCGTTGCTCTTCTTTGAGCCAATGTCGAATCCGCGCTTTGGCCTTCGGGGTTTTGACGATTTTTAACCAGTCTTTGCTGGGCGACTGCTGTTTGGTTGTCACGATTTCGATAACGTCACCGTTTTGGACCTGATACCGCAGGGGGACTTGGCGGCCATTCACTCTGGCGCCGGTGCAATGATTGCCGACTTCTGAGTGAACGCGGTAGGCAAAATCGATGACCGATGCTCCACGCGGGAAACTATTGAGGTCGCCTTGCGGGGTGAAGGCGTACACTTCTTCAATAAAGAGGTCTTCTTTGATGGTATGGAGAAATTCTTGGGGGTCTTGGACGTGCTGTTGCAACTCAACAAGTTGGCGCAGCCAGGCGAAACGCTGTGCTTCCTCTTGCCCTTGACCATCTTTATAGGTCCAGTGGGCAGCTATCCCTTCCTCTGCTACCCGATGCATCTCGTGTGTCCGAATCTGAACCTCGATCCGTTCACCATATGGTCCAATGACTGTGGTATGGAGTGACTGGTACATATTCGCTTTGGGCAGGGCGATATAATCCTTAAACCGGCCGGGAACCGGGCGCCAGTGACTGTGGACGATCCCTAACGCTTGATAACATTCACGCACGGATTGCACGATAATACGGAAGCCTACCAAGTCATAAATCTGACTGAAGACTAGCTTTTGAGACTGCATTTTTTGATAAATTGAATAGAAATGTTTAGGGCGGCCGGAGACCTGTGCCCTAATACTGGCCTCAGCTAATTTCTCTTTCAGGATACCAATGACTTCGGCAGTGTATTGCTTCCGCTCACTCTTCTTCTTGATAATATTCCGCTTCAGTTCAGAGTAAACCTTTGGATATATATAGCGCAGGGCATTATCCTCGAGTTCACTCTTCATCCAATAGATGCCCAAACGGTGGGCGAGGGGAGCATAAATTTCCAGCGTCTCCGACGAAATCTCACGTTGTTTGTCCTCACTGAGATAGGAGAGCGTCCGCATATTATGCGTGCGGTCGGCGAGTTTCACCAGAATAACTCGGATATCTTGGGCCATCGCAAAAATCATTTTCCGAAAATTTTCGGCCTGACGCTCTTCACGAGTCGTGAAGTGAATCTTGCTGATCTTTGTCACCCCATCGACCAGGGCCGCGACCTCATTGCCGAAATGCTGTTTGATCTGCTCGAGCGTGGTTAAGGTATCCTCCACCGTATCGTGCAGCAGGCTGGTCACCACGCTCGGCACATCGAGCTTCATATCCGTAATAATTTCGGCTACTCCAACCGGATGGATAAAGTAGGGCTCACCAGAGTGGCGTTTCTGACCTTGATGCATACGTTCTGAAAAGGTGTACGCATCTGTGATAAGGCTGACCTTCGCCTCAGGGTGATAGGACCGGACTTTCGTCACAATCTTATCCAAGTCTTGGTGGTGGTTCATTCGGTCCCTATGTGCGGCGGCGTGGAGTGCGTTGAATGAGCGGAATCGGTACGCAGGCGAGAGATGTCCAGACGTGATACGCGAATTCTTTCCGCACAGAGAATGGCCTGTAACGCTGCCACGCCGGACTCGACCTGATCGTTGATGACGCAATAGTCATATCGGGCTAATTCCCGAGTCTCTTCCTGCGCGCGTCGAATGCGTTGCGCAATGGCCTCTTCCTCGTCCGTCCCACGCGCCCGCAAGCGGTCTTCCAGTGTCTGCCACGAAGGCGGCAGGATAAAAACGAGTACGGCCTCTGGATAGCACCGCTTGAGTTGTTCAGCCCCCTGGACATCAATGTCCAGCAGGAGGTCGTGACCAGCGTTGAGCGGGGTATCAATAGTCGTGCGCGTCGTACCGTAGTAGGCCCTGTGGATCTGAGCCCATTCTGCAAAGGCCCCTCGCTCCCGAAGCGAAAGAAAGGTCTCCTCACTCACAAAGTGATAATCTTTGCCGTCTACTTCTCCTGCTCGGCCGGGTCGAGTGGTATGCGAAATGGACCAACCGAGGTTCGTCGTTCTCGCAAGTAGTTCATGCGCCAGGGTGGTTTTGCCGGCACCGGAGGGAGCTGACAGGATCAAAAGAATCCCACGCCGAGAAAAGCGTAAATATTGATCGGCATCGTCCAGCATACGTTATTCTATATTCTGCACTTGTTCGCGAATTTTTTCCACCTCTTCCTTAGCCTGCACGACGAGATGGCGGATAGCCGCATCATTTGCCTTTGCGCCGATCGTGTTCACCTCACGTTGCATCTCTTGGAGGAGAAAGTCCATACGCTTACCAACGGGCTCTTCCAGTCGGAGGAGATCAGAAAACGCACCGAGATGGCTTTGGAGTCGGACGAACTCCTCAGTGATGTCACTCTTTTGAACCAGACTTGCCACATCTTGCAGGACACGAGAGCGCTCAGAGTCAAGATGAGGCAAGAGCGCGGTGACCTTGTCTGCCAATTTATGTCGCGTGGCCTGTTGGGTGTGTTTGCTCCGCTGCCCAACACTCCGCCGGATTTTTTCAAGGGTCATAATCCGTTGACGGAGATCGCGTTGCAGGAACTTTCCTTCGCGACGGCGTTGTCGCTCCAGCGCGGTAAGTGCACGCTGGAGCGCTTTCTTTGACGCGTCAATTGCGGTAGTGGAAAGCTGGTGCGCTTCAGCGATGGAGAACACTTCTGGCCGAGACATGAAAAATTGGAGATTGAGTTCTCCATTGATGTCGAGCGTACTCTTGAGTTGCTTCGCGGCCTGTGTATAAGCCTGCGCAAGCGTAATATTGGGAACAACTGCATACGATCGCGCCGTCTGCCCTGAGAGAGCGAGAAAGACTTCAAGCCGCCCCCGCTTAACCTGCGTGGCAATCATCGTCCGCAATTCGTCCTCGACTGCGAGAAAGCCACGGGGCAGATGTAGTTTGACTTCGAGAAAACGGTGATTGACGGCACGGATGTCGACCGTTGCCCGGCCACCCGAAAAGGCGCGGCTGCCATTCCCAAACCCGGTCATACTTTTCATATGTGATGTGTCCTTAGTGTGGCTTTCAATTCCTTCAGGTTGACGGTTGCCGTACCGACTTTGCCGACCACGATGCCAGCCGCATGATTGGCGAGAATGGTGGCGACTTCGAGTCCGGCGCCAGCTCCCAGGGCGAGCGCACAAACGGCAACAACCGTATCGCCTGCCCCGGTGACGTCAAAGACCTCCTGTGCGGTGGTTGGGAAATGCGCCGCTCGGCGACCGGGTTGAAATAAGCTCATGCCTTCTTCGCCGCGAGACACAAGGACGGCATCCGTGTCCCACAGGTCAAGGAGCCGGGTGCCGGCCTGTTGCAAGGCAAAGTCGCTTACAATGTCGACCTGGGTGGCTTGTCCTGCTTCCTCTTTATTGGGCTTGATGAGACTCGCACCTCGATAGTGAACGAAATTCTGGCGTTTCGGATCTATCACGTACACAAAGTCCAGTTGCGTCCGTAGGCTGGCTAACAGGTCGAGGAGATCGGCCTCAATCAGCCCTTTGCCATAGTCCGACACCACACAGACATCAAAGTCGTGGATGTGTCGCCGGATAAAGGCGCGCAGGCGCGACCGGATACGGGCGGTCAGGCCATCGGCAGGATCGCGGTCAAGGCGGACGACCTGCTGGCTGTGGGCAATAATGCGGGTTTTGCTGATGGTCTCATACGGACGACTGGTCACGATCCCTTCAACGCCCACACCGTGGCTCCGTAATTCTCTCTGGAGGAGTTGGCCAGCCTGATCCGTGCCCACGACGCCGCAGACCGTCACCTCGCCACCCAGGGCGCGAATATTTGTCGCCACATTGGCGGCCCCGCCGGCATGCAGGCTTTCGCGTGTGACACGCACGACCGGAACAGGCGCCTCAGGTGAGATGCGGTTGACCTGACCCCAGATATAGCGATCCAGCATCAGGTCGCCAATGACCAACACCCGAACGTGCGAGAAGCGGGTGAGTACAGAGGCGAGTTTACTGAACGACTGACGTTGGCGGGAAGACGGGGCATTCATAGCGATCCTTTCAGTCGCTCAATGGGCTGAGACCAGGAGTTCGTAATAGAGTGCTTCATTCGCGCGCGCCGTTGTCTCGATATCAAAATGTGCGTGTATCTTGGCTTGTCCACGGACGCCCAAAGTTTTTGCCCAGTCAGGACGGCGTAGACAGCGGAGGAGGGCGTTGCGCAAGGCCGAGGGGCTTTGGGCAGGTATGAGCAGCCCGGTTTCTCCGTCTATGATGAGATCGGGAATACCGCCGACGCGGCTTGCCACCACTGGCAGACCCGCTGCCAGCGCTTCAATAACGGCAACGCCCAAGCCTTCCCAGACGGGAGTGTGGACAAAGATATCTGCGGCAGCCAAATACGCGGGTAAGTCCCTACAAAATCCAGCGAAGTGAAACACGGAAGCTAAGCCAAGCGCGCGTACATGGCCTTCCAATTCCGGCCGGAGTGGCCCATCTCCACAGATGAGGTAGTGGAGGGGCGGAGCCTGGCCGGTCCGCTTAGCGTGCTGCTCCTGCTGACGGCAGGAGTGGAGCTGAGCCGCCGCTTCGATCAGTGTGTGAGGCGATTTGCGTTTCACCAGCGCGCCGGCCATGAGGATAATGGGGATAGCCTCACTCAGTCCGTATTGGCGTCGAATAGTCGCGCGTTGTGCGGCCGTTGGCAGAAACCGTTTGGTATCAATCCCGCTGGGGATAATACGGATAGCCCGGTCAGGAATATGCGCGCTACGCAGGGCAGCCGCCACGCCTGAGGAGATCGCGATTACCATGTCCACCTGTCTGCCATACAGAAACTGGCTGAACCATCCCGTCTTGCCCGTCTTGATGGGATAATCCATCCGCCGCGTGACAAGGCGGCGGACTGGGAGAGCGTGGAGCCACGGACTGAGGGTATGTGCTCTGGCCGTATGAAAATGTACCAGGTCGTAGTGTTCCCTACGGACCATACGGCGAAGATGCCAGCCTGCCAGACCATCGAGATGATTGCGGATCGAGAGGGGTTGAACGACGAGGTGGTCTTGTTGGAGACGCTTGGCCAAGATGCCGGATAGGGGAGTGGCAACGTGGGAGATATGGCCAGCCCGGTGCAGGTAGCGGGTCAGTCCCAACACTTGGACCTCCCCGCCTCCCCAGTTCCGTTCTGGGTCAACGTGCAGTATCCGTAACCGGCGTGTCATGGGCAGCATTCAGGGGAGAACCCTGTGGAGAATGCGGGGACTGCTCCCGCAGCTTGGCATATTTGAGGAAAACGTAGAATGCCGAGGTCGCAGAAACAAAAAGGCCGGGAAGGCCATCTCTGATACAGCCTCGTAGAAAATAAAAATTCAGGAAACGCCACAGCGGGCGAAACAACACGTCGGTCAGACGCCTCTGGTGTTTCCGCAGCACCAGTTCGTGGGACGAGATATCTGTCAGGTTGTTAATGGTGCGGAGATGGTCACTTATATCGTCATAGGTGTAGTGATGGAGGTTGCCGCTCAGGCGATCGGAGTAGCCATGCAGGAGCACTTTTTCATGTGGATTCACCCCGCCCCACCTGACCTTGTGTTTCCGAAAGAGCCGCAGGCGATAGCTAGGGTACCAGCCGCGCCACCACCAGCGACCTAAATAGTGTACGAGGCGGGGTATATAGAACCCGTCAACCGCGGGATCATCCCGTTGCAACACGGCCTGCACTTCGTTCTGAAGCGGCAGAGTGACTTCTTCATCCGCATCAACGTTGAGTACCCACTCATGTCTTGCCTGAGAGAGCGCAAAACGTTTTTGCTCAACATAGCCCGACCATGGACGCTGAATGATACGAGCCGCATAGTCTTGACAGATTTCTACGGTTTTATCGGTGGAAAACGAGTCAACCACGATGACCTCATCACACCACTTGACGCTTTCAAGACAGCGCCGAATAGCGTGTTCCTCATTAAAGCAGATAATACAGCACGAGACGGGACGCCGGGGAACGCCGGCAGGGTGGTTGAGAGTTCCATACGCGCTGGGTGTCTGTTCGCTTCCCTCAGAAACAGTGTGACGCCGTTTTGCCCGCCGCTTGGCATACTCGCGGTCTTTCTGACTACGCAGAGACAACAGCTTTTCGAGCAAGAAGCGGCGCTGCGTAGGCGAAGGCAAAGAAGGGCCAAGATATTCATACAAAAAGAACAGACGCTCAGTCTGACGGGCTCGACGGCCCAAGGTCCGATCAAGCTGCACTAGATTTTTAATGCGCCGTCGCAGCTTCAGGCTCGGGTCGTGTATGAGGCGATCAAGATCAACGAGGTAAAACCGCCAGCTCGGTTCAGGCTGTTCTTGGTGTTCTTCCACAAGCAGGTTGGCGTCTCTCATATCCCCGCTATACAGACCGGCGGCATGAAAAGACCGCACGAATAGCGCCAGTTCGCGGAGAAAAATACGACGCTGCGCCACAGACCAACGCGGCGCAGACTCCCGCCAATAGTCCGAAAGTGGCGGATGCGGCAGCGCTTGGCTGACATACACACTTTCTTGCACCAGGCCCGCTCTCCGTTTTTCTATAACGGCTAGTGGCTGAGGGACCGGAAAGCCATGCGTCTGTAACAACTGCGCTCCGCTCCAAGCCCGGCGAGCTGGGGAGCTATGGAGCAATACATC
This sequence comes from uncultured Binatia bacterium (SeqCode), assembly GCA_965247985.1. Taxonomy (GTDB): domain Bacteria; phylum Desulfobacterota; class Binatia; order Bin18; family Bin18; genus Bin18. The sequence goes on from OZ252051.1 coordinate 1,602,174, forward strand.
CGCCCGGCGACGCCAGCGATCAAGCTGGTGGCGCTTGACAACCACTAACTGAGTCGAGTCGGACATGAGCGTCACCGTCGTGCCTGCGTCCTGCTTGAGGATGCGGGCACACTGCCAATGTTTTGGGTATGACGAAACGAGGTCTGTGACACGCGCAGCATCCAGGCGTGAATGCACAATGACGGGCAATGTCGTACTCACGAAACTCGTAACGCTCACAACACCTGCTTCCCTACATATATCCCAGGTCGGTCAGCCGCTTTTCAATGTCGGCCTTTTCTGTCTCTGACATGACAAACTCCGGCGTTGCGGCAAGCGGACCGTGCCGGATGTCTGCAATCCGTTGCCGAAGCAGCTCGGCAATATCCTGGCGCTGGTTGACCAGGTTGTGCCGTTCCGAAGGATCGTTCGGCAGGTTATAGAGCGCTGCGGGAATATGCGGATTATTGGGTGCGTAGATATACTTCCACTCGGGCGTACGCCATCCGACCTGCTGCTCGCGCGGGTCTGAACGGACCCGTAAAAATGCTTCTATGTAGGCCTCCAGGCCGAGCGGGGTATCGCCAAGCAGCGCTGGTTTGATGCTCCTGCCATGAATCTGATTCGGAACCGGTGCGCCAACGAGATCCAGCAGGGTTGGCAAGACGTCGATCTGGCGGACGAGTTGAGGCATGTGTTTGCCCGTTGGCAGAGGGTATGAGTCTGTCCCGGCTCCCGGCACGGAAAAGACCAGCGGCACACGGATGAGGTCCTCAGACACATCCATTTCGTGCCCTTCGCGCTTCCTCGTCTTACGGCCCGACACATCACGCACGAGGCGATACCAGCGATACTGTAAGTCTGTCTTGACGACATGTTCGCCATGATCACCATGGATCACCACCAGGGTATTCTCAGGGAGCACGCCGAGCAGCCGGCCCAACTCAACGTCCAGACACGATAAGGCCCGCTCGTAGCGATTCCGCCCATAGGCTCGCCTGCGGAAAGCCGGCAAGATATGACGCTGATGATGCAGTTCCCATAAGTGTAAGAAGCAGAACCACGGCTGCTGCAACGTCAGGCTTTGCAGACGTTGCCGAAAGTCTGCGCCCCAATCCGTGGACAGGTAGGCTGGCCCCTCTCGAAAGTGATAGGCATCAAATCCTTGATCCAGACTGGTCTCAGGAAAGAGTGGACCACTCACTTCAGCCAGGGTATAATAGCCATGCGTGTGGAATGTGTCGACCAAAGACGGGACTGCCGGATTGAGTTTCAGACCAAAAATTGAACGAATGCCATGCACAAAAGAGTAGGTGCCAGTCAGCAAGCTGGCCACGCATGGCGTTGTCGACGCGGCCGAGGCAATGGCCTGGGTGCAGGCGACACCGGAACGGACTAGCCGATCCAAAGTCGGCGTACGCGCACCTCGGTCCTCGCCTACGACGGCATCTGCCCGTAAGCAGTCAATTAAGAGAAAGAGGATATTGGGGCGAATCATAAATATACGTTGGTTTACGCTGATTCCTGGGCCGCGCTTACGTCATTTGGGTATGATCGAGGATGTGCCCCGCCTTCTCAAGTACCTGCTCTGGGGTAATGCGCTGCATACAGGCACGCTGAATCTTACAGTCTCGCGTATAACAGGGACTACATGCCGCCGGTCCACAGAGAACAAAATCTTCCGAACCCCATGGTGCCGAGCGGATAGGGCTTGTTGCTCCCCACAGGGAAATCACTGGCGTTCCAACTGCTGCTGCAATATGCATTGGACCTGAATCCGGTCCAATGCCGAGCCGGGTACGCGAAAAGATACCGATCAGATCACGCACACTCGTTTTCCCACTCAAATCCGTTGCCTTGGCTTCCCCCAGGGCAGCGCTGACCTGACTCGCAAACGGCACCTCTCCCGGCCCCCCAATCAACACGGTGCCCATACCATACTCCTGCTGAAGGGTTCGTACCACCTGGGCTGTTGCGGTTGGAAACCAAAACCGACTTGGCCAGCGCGAGCCAAGAAAAAAGGTGGCATAGGGACGCGGTGTATCGGCGAGTAAAGTGTCTATATACCGCTCTTCCTCTTCCCGTAGCCGTAGGTCAAATTGTACCCCGTCGTCGGGGAGACCCAGCGCATCCGCAAAGCGCAAATATTGCCAGAGTTTGAGAGAAAAGTCTGGAACGGGATCAAGCGTGTGTGTATTACACAGCCAATTGCCTTCTTTTGTATTCTGACGATGAAACCCCAGCCGAGTCGGCGCTCGCGACCAGAGACTGACAATGCCACTTTTAGCATGGCGTTGTAGATCCAGGACCAGATCAAAATATTTATACCGAATCGTCTGGAGAAAAGGCCAAAACTGTCGAGGCCCTTGGGACCGGTCGTAGAGCACTATCTCGTTGAGGGCTGGGTGCGCTTCAAGCAGGGGAGCTGCCGCGGGTTCCACCGCCCAGGCAATATGCGCCTGTGGATACCCCCGCCGCACTCGAGTGAGCAAGGGCAGCGCGCGAGTGACATCCCCAATTGCTCCGAAGAGAAGCATGAGAATACGGTCGGGTTGGGTAGCAACAGTGAGCCGCGTCACAATATGGATGGTATAATAAATATGCTTCTATGTCCCCTGACTCCAGGCGAGAACCTGCAATTCGGGTTCGTGAGAGGCCGATCTCTTTTTCACGGTGGATGTATCAAGCGAGGGCGCCACTTTTGATCTAGGCATGACAGACCTTCAAGTCTGACCGTATATCACACCTCAAGAGTCGCTCACTTCTCAAGCAACTGCCCCTCAGGGTCAAGTTTTGCCATTGAGCGTTGAAGGCGGGCAAGGTTTCGTTTGCGATGTGAAGAGGGGAGAGCAGTCAAAGAGATGCGCGCGCGGTCGAAGTCGATAATGAGCACCTCGTGCTGACCGGAGTCAATACGAACGAGAATATTCGTGAGGTTGAGGTCGGCATGATATATTCCAGTATCGTGCATGGTGTTGATCGTGTGTAAGATTTTTTCAGTAACAATCTGCCGTTCCTCTGCTGGCGGTTTGGTTTGGAGCCATTCTCGCCAGTTGATAAACCCTTGGGCTTCGCGAGTGATGAGGGTTCCTCGATAGAGTCCAAAAGACGTCCACTCAACCCCAGCGCCAAGGACCTCAACTGTCGGAACGCCTCGTTCGTGGGCCGTTACTGTGCTGCGTAATTCTGCAAAGGGACGAGGTGGATGGTCCCAATAAAGATCGTGAATAAAGTAACGAACAAAGCCGCCACGTTGATAGCGCCGGACGATAGCAGGACTGTGCGTGTCGAACGGAACGCGATGGATTGTACCTCGCCCGCCTTGGAGACGGTCTGCCTTGTCGTCTTTGATTCCTTCTAGGGCCTTGAGCAGTGCGTACTCTTGTCCGTCTTTGAGCCACCAGCTGTAAGTGGCGGTGGTATGTTCGGTAAATCCGTTTGGGGATGTGAGAGGACGGAAGAGGGCGAACATAGTGCGGGAGGCCGGAATTGCTGGCAAGGCGTTTACCCTTCTGCATGCCACCAGAAGAGCGATTCTTCACCTCGTTCAGAGTGACAGGGGCGAGATTTAAACATCAGGCTTACTGTTACGCCGCATCCGAATGTGAATGACCTGAAGGGGTGGATGAACTCCCCCGAGGTTCAGGCGGCCCAGCTGTCAGTCCATTTTGAATTTCCCACAGCTTGGCATACGTGACAAACACAGTGTAAGAATCGAACAGCGCTGTCGTCAAGCCAGTCACTCCGCGTCGCCATTCGCCCTTGCCAAGATAAGAAGAAAAGAACGTACCAAGCGGAGGAAAGATAAAATGCCAGGATTTGGCCTGTCTGTTTTGCCTTGCCCATTCTTCGGCCCGTGCAGATGTTGCGGCGTTGAGTGTGGCAAAGCGTTCTTGGAGTGTCATGGCAACTCTACTGGCCGTGGCTTATCTGCCCCGGGTGGCAGGCTGGAGCGTAGCTCGTTTGAGCAGCCGATCGACACCGGCTAACACGTCGTGAGCCGTCACCAGTTTCATACACTCTTCAGTGCCGCGTGGGCAGGAAGGGCCACCATGTTGGCGACAGGGGCGGCAAAACAAGTCATTCTTTTCAACGATATCGGCATTATCGCTATATGGGCCGTAGCCCAAGCTCGGCGTCGTCGCGCAAAAAATCGCAACAACCGGAACCTGACGAGCAACTGCAAGGTGCATAGGCGCGCTGTCATTACTAATGACCATCCGGGCTCGATCAATGAGGGCCATAAACGTTTGAAGGTCCGCCTGACCAGTGACGTTGAGAAGACCCGCTACCTGAGCGTGGTCTTCGATCTCCTGAGCTATGGGTACGTCATCAGGGCCGCCGCATAACACCACGCGTCCGTAGCATCGTGCAAGAGAGCGGACTACTGCACTATAGCCTGACATTGTCCAACGCTTGGTATACCAGACCGAGCCTGGGCACACCACAAACACAGGATCGGAGGCGGCAATCCGGGCGTTGTCAAGGAACCGCTGAGCCTTGATCCGGGCAGTTGGATGATAGGCTACATGCGGTATGCGGTCGCAGGATTCAGGCTCAAGATCAAAAGCGCGCATGAGGCACAAAATGCGCTCCACCTCGTGGCGGTCCGCGTCTCGCTGGACGGTCTGATGATAGAGAAACCAGCCAGGGCTCTGGCGGAAGCCAACTCGTTGCGGAATACCGGCCAGGGCCAGCAGGAGAGCGGTCCGCAAGGATTTATGCGGTGCGACTGTAAGCGTAAATTGCTGGCGTCGAAGCCGGTGGGCGGTCTGCAGCATGCCAAGCAATCCTCGGTCGTTCCCACGTTTGGCATCCACCAGAACATCGTCCACCGCCGGGTGGTCTTGGACCAACGGGCGTGCCTGTGGGGTCGTTAAGACGGTCAGCGATTCAAGATCGAGTTCGCGTCGGAGTGTACTGAGGAGCGGGGTAGTCAAGACCACGTCGCCAAGAAAACCAGTTTGGGCAACGAGGAGACGCTCCATTAGGTCGTCTCAACTTTCCGGAGTCGCAACACTAAATTGTCTTCCATCAGGAGACGAGGGTGACGCAGCCAGCGCAGCAGCTTCCTGTTCTCCTGTCGCTGGTTCGGGTCTTTCTCGCGCACCCACAGCGTGTACCAGGTATAAGCAATCACGGGTGACCCGAGTGTCGCGAGTAAGAAACGCGAGTAGAGCTTGACCTTGCTGTGCCCCAGGCGCTCCAAATTGAGTCCGTTTTGCTTACACAGATAGTATAAAATTGGCAGCTCAATCGGGTAGTTGTGAAATCGATGGGCGTGGTTGAGTGGGGTCTCAAACGGAATAAAACGCCGCTTGGTTTTGTGGTATCCGCTGAGCATAAAATGCACACGCGAGTTCAGGCGCATCACATTGGGTGTAGTCAAAATCAACACTCCACCGGGTTTGAGAATGCGCGCTAACTCACCAATCGCAGCTTGGTGATCAGACAGGTGCTCGATGACCTCAACCAGCAAGACTACGTCAAAACTCGCATCGCCGTAGGGTAAACGTTGACGGAGATCCACGCCGTAATCAATGGGAACGCCATGCTTATCCGACCCACTGGCCTCAAAGTTTGTGCCCCTCAGGGTGAAACGTCGATTGTGTAACGACGCTAAAACATCACCTTCTTTACAGCTGATATCGAGGAGGGTTTTCCCCTTGTCAGGAATATCGGCCAGAAGGTCGGAAACGGCTTGGATAAGAAACGGAGCTGCCATGGCGATCTTACTCTCCGTTTTATTGCTCTACGATTCCTTTGAACTTGGATTCAATACACGTTAATAACTGTTCGGCATCGTTGACCTCCATATCGATACGGAGAGCAACGAGCTTATCCGTAGCAAACGGAAATTTCTCAAGCTTCACCAAATCTTTTTCCGTCGTCACCACAAAATCACACGCCCGGCTGGCCGACGTAATCGTTTGCCAGTCCCTTCGTGTATAAACGTGATGGTCTGGAAATGCCATCACGTCTACGACTTCTGCCGCGGCCTCTCCGACAAAATGGTGGAACAGAGAGGGATGGGCCACACCGCTGACAGTCATCACCCTCTTATGCGCCAATGAGAATAGGGGTAATTCCCGCCACTCGCCACGCTTGGAGTGAACCAGAGCGGTCGGACGTGGGTTCGCAAAAAAGCGGGGTTTCCCGTGGGTATGAAACGCCGCTGCCAAGCCGTTTTGGGTCTCTTGGGTCTGGGGCGTTCCGCCTTTTGTCATAATGACAATATCCGCCCGGCGCATGGCGCTGGACGGTTCGCGGAAGGGGCCGGCCGGAAGCAGCCAACCCGTGTGGCCGCCGTGCCGGGCATCGAGCAACAGCAGGTCCAGACTACGACCTAAGCGCCGATGCTGAAAGCCGTCATCCACAATCAGGACCTCAATCCCATAGATCTCGTGCGCGAGCCGGGCCGCCCGGACGCGGTCGCGGCCGGCCAGCACAAGGCCGGAAAAGGTTCTGGCCAGCATTACGGCTTCGTCTCCGACCTCTTCCGGTGTTGACCGGACACGACCGTCTGTACCGACTGTTGTGATGCCGGTATTCTGTCCTTTATACCCTCTGGTGAGAATGCCGACGCTGTGATGCCGGGCGCGTAATACCCGAGCGAGCCAGAGGACAAAGGGCGTCTTACCCGTCCCACCGACGGTGAGATTGCCCACACTGATGATATGGAGAGGTGGCTGCTCGCTGTGCAGAACCCCGCGGTCATATAAAAAATTGCGGACCCGGACGACGCATGAGAACAGTAGCGAGCAGGGCATGACCGCCAGCCAGCCTAAGCGGCCGAGAAGACCCTGACGATCCCATATTTTCCGAACGATACGCTGGGGAGAAGCCATACGAGTGCTAGGGAGCCGGGTTTGTACAGTGTTGAAGGACAACAGCTAAGGTGCGCTCAACCGCGCCTTGTGTCCGCTCAATGGTCCGGCGTGCCCGTGCTCCAGTCTGCTGTTGTACCTGGGTATCGGTCAGCAGCGGCAGCGCCGCGTCATGCAAACTGCGGGCGTCGTAGATTTCAATGCCGGCCCCGGCTTTTTTCAGGTCGGCTACCATCGACGAAAAATTGCGCATATGTGGACCAAAACAGACCGGGACCCCTGCTAAGGCCGGTTCAATCACGCTATGTCCGCCAGGGCCTGGAATCAGACTGCCGCCAACAAAGACGAGCGAGGCCGCTGTATAAAAACCGGCCAGTTCCCCGAGTGTGTCCAAAAGAAACACCTCAGTGTCAGGCGGCGCCGGCGCCGAGCAAGCGCTGCGTTTGGTATAGCGATAGGCCCTCTGTTGCAATAAAGCCTCTACCTGAGGAAAACGTCCAGGGTGGCGTGGAGCAAGAAGTAAAAGCAGTTGAGGAATATAGCTTCGAAGGCTCCGAACGGCTTGGAGCAGGGTTTCCTCTTCGGAGTTATGGGTGCTCGCGCCAATAAGCAATGGCCGGTCGGCCAGACCTGCCTGAGCTAAAATTGCCCTGCCGGCCTCTCCGCCGGCGCTGACACCGTCCACCTTGAAATTGCCCGTCACCTGCACCCGGCGCTCGTCCGCACCGGCCGCAATGAGGCGCTGAGCATCGGCCGGCGTCTGCATACAACACGCGCTAATACTCTGAAAGACCGGACGAAAGAACGAGGAGAGCCGGCCATAGCGCTGCTGTGCTCGGATAGAGAAGCGGCCGCTCACCAGGAGGGTTGGGGTACGCTGACGGGCAAGGCTCGATAATATATTCGGCCATATCTCTGTTTCAGTGAAAAAAAATACCTGCGGTTCGAGACGCTTGAGCACGCGCCGACTCACCAGCGGATAGTCCAGCGGGAAGTAGAACACCCCATCTGCTTCGGGACAGCGTTCGGTCGCGGCCTGGTAGGCCGTTGGCGTGTGAACCGAAACCAGCAGCGGGGTGTGTGGAAAGCGTTCCTTCAAAGCGGATAAGAAGGGCCGGGTTGCCAGGAGTTCGCCAACAGAAGGGGCGTGGAGCCAGAAGGGCGCGGCCTGTCGTGCCAGTTGGATGACGTCTGAGGGCAGTCGCCCGAGTCGTTGCCCCAAGCCGAGGCGATAGCGTGACCTCAGTATGAGCGCGATGAACGCAAAAGGAAGCGCGAGCACAAGGAGAGCCGTCAAAAGAAGGTTGTAGACAACAAGGCGCATGATTATTCGAGATACGCGTCAGCCTGTTCGGTGATGGTACATAAACACGTTTCCAGTTCTTGCCGTTTCTGTTCCATTTGTTCGGGGGTCGTATCCGCTGGGACGGAAATGGGTTCCCCCACCACGTAGACGACTCGACTAAAAGGGAAGGGGAGCATGAGACGATCCCAGCTCCCGATGCTGGTATGCCAGGCCGCACTATACGTGGTCGGATATACCGGAGCACCCGTGACGCGGGCAAGCTGGAGCACGCCCGACTTGGCTCGCTGACACGGCCCACGGGGTCCGTCCGGAACAACGATAAGATCGTAGCCGAGTCGATAGGCCGCGGCCATGCCTTTGAGACCGCCGACCCAACCGCGAGAAGACGAGCCGCGGACCGTCGCAATACCGAAGCGCTTGAGCACACGAGTGCTAATTTCTCCGTCGCGATGGATGCTATTCATGACACAGGCCCTTGGGCCGCGATAGCCAAAACGCATGAGTACAATGCGGCTATGCCAAAACGCCATGATGACCTGTTCACCACGGTTCCAACGAGCAACCAAATCATCCGCTCCAAGATAATGTTTTCTTGTCGTCACCTTGAGAAACCAGAGGAAGACGAAAGCGAGGCTTGCCCACACACGAATTTTTATCTCTTCCCCGAATGAAAACCGCGGCTGCTTGCCGAACGGGTTTGTCCGTTGCGACGCGGAAGCCGCGGCAGGGACAGAAGGGGGCTGGGTTGAATCCGGCATAAGGCGTCAGGCTGCCGAACGTGGCACGGCGCGGAATTGGAGTTCATACAGGCGTCGATAGTGGGTGTTCTGTGCCAGGAGTTCTTCGTGCGGTCCTTCTTCCATGATGTACCCGTTGTCCAAGACGACAATCCGATCGGCCTTCTGGATAGTTGATAAACGGTGCGCAATCACAAGCACGGTCCGCCCAACCATCAGGTGCTCAATGGCGTCTTGGACTAGGCGTTCTGATTCGTTATCGAGTGAAGAGGTCGCCTCATCGAGGATTAACACCGGCGCGTTTTTCAAGAGCGCCCGCGCAATGGCGAGTCGTTGGCGCTGGCCTCCGGACAGCCTCACCCCAAGCTCGCCAATCTGGGTAGCATACCCCTCCGGTAGCGCCATGATGAATTCGTGGGCATGGGCAGCCTTGGCCGCGGCAATGATCTCCTCCTCAGGCCGTTCAGGCAGGCCGTAGGCAATATTGTTACGTGCGGTGTCATTAAACAAAAAGGTGGTTTGGGTGACAACGGCAATCTGAGAGCGCAGTGAGGCGAGCGTGAGGTCGCGGATGTCTGTTCCGTCAACAGTAATCCGTCCTTCACTGACATCGTAGAAGCGTGGAATCAAATCGGCCAGCGTACTTTTTCCACCACCACTGGGGCCGACTAAGGCCACGACCTGGCCGGCGGCTATTGTGAGGTTGACATTTCGTAAGACCCACTCCTCTTGATAGCGAAAGGAGACGGCGTGGAACTGGATACGTCGCCGCAAGCGTGACAGGCCGTGCGCCTGTGGCCGTTCTTGGACCTCACTGCGCTCGTCCAACACCTCGAACAATCTTTCCGCCCCGGCCAATCCGTTTTGAACTGCGGCATTCGTTCGCGTGAGATGTTTGAAGGGTTGATAAATGAGCAGCATGGCGGTCAGAAAGGCCACAAATCCGCCTTGGGTCCGCTCCCCCTCAATGACGCTCATACCGCCATACCACACCACGCCGGCAATGCCACAGGCTGCGAGGAGTTCGACCATGGAGGGCACAAATGCCTTGAGGCGTCCAGCCCGGATGGCGTGTTTGTACAACCTATGATTTTCGGCGGCAAAGCGCTCTCGTTCATACCCTTCCATACCAAAGGCTTTGACCACGCGGGTACCCTGGATCGTCTCTTGCAATAATGCCGACAGATAGCCGAGTGAGCCTTGGCCTTTTCGACTCAGGCGACGGACCTTCTGATAGATTCGCATGAGCGGCAGTATGGTTGCGGGAAAGGCAATGAACGCGATACTGGCGAGAACCCAATCCTTTACAAACGCAACGGTCACCAAGACAATAAGCGTAGTCGCGTCACGCATCATTGACGCCGTGGCTTGAGTGAGCGCTTGGCGAACGAGCAGCGTATCATTCGTTACACGCGATATGAGGGTGCCCGTTGGGTGGCGCTGAAAAAAGGACAGCGATAAAGATTGGAGATGGGCATTCAGGGTATTACGTAAATCTTCAACGATCCGTTGGCCTACGTATTCCATCAGATAGACATGGCCAAAATTACACACGCTCCGAAAGCTAAAGGTGATGATAATAATGATGGGTAAGGTCTTGAGGGCATCGAGATTCTTCTCGGCAAAGATATCATCAAAAACATGTTCAACCAGAAAGGGTAGCACACCGTTCGTGGCGCTGAACAATATCATACAGACCACTGCGGGAATAAACGCGCGGTACAAATACGGTCGCAAATACAATAGCAGCCGCCGATAAATATCCATAACTCCGCAAGACGGAACTAGCGCTTTGCCAATAAATTGAAAACCAAGCCGGCCGCACGTGTGGCGGCCCCAGGTTCTCCGAGCTTGGTCCGGACCTCCCGTAACCCTTCTTGCGCAACGCTATATGCCTGTGCATCTGTTAGCAACTGCTGCGCTTCAGCGGCAATCCGCTCGGGCGTGACCGCGCTTTGAATCAACTCGGGCACCACCTGTCGCCCGGCAATGAGATTGGGCATGCCAATGAACGGAACGCGGACAAACACACGGGCCAGGGCATAAGTCACCGGAGCCAGACGATACACAATCACCATGGGCCGTTCGAGCAAGGCCATCTCCAGGGTAGCCGTGCCCGAGGCGACGACAGCCAGGTCAGCGGCATGGGCAATATTATAGGTATCACCTTGAACAAGCTGAATTGAGGCCGAGTGAGCGCGGACTATGGATTCGATGGGGCCGCGGTCCAGCGTGGGGGCGACGGCCAGCATACACTGATAGCGGTCGCCCAGAACGGCCGCCGCCTGAAGTAGAGGAGGGAGCAGATAGCGGACCTCTTGGGTCCGACTGCCCGGCAGCAGGACAATCGTCTTTCGAGCGGGATTGAGGTGATACTGTCGGAGCGTGTCGTCCCGAGAACGGCTTGGCCGTACGCGACCAACCAGTGGATGCCCGACAAACTCGACTGAGCAGCCATACGCGGCATAAAAGTCCGGCTCAAACGGAAACACTGCGGCAAGCAGGTCCACCCGCCGTGCAATAGTATAGACACGCTTCCTCCGCCAGGCCCACACCTGAGGGCTAATATAGTAAAAGACAGGGACGTTGACTTGTTTTGCGACTTTTGCCAGCCGCAAATTAAACTCCGGAAAATCAATCAGCACTAGCAAATCCGGGGGATGAGTACGCAGAATATGAGTCAGTTTACGATAGGTCCGCACAATAGCAGTGATCTTATCGGCTGCCTCGAATAAGCCCATGCCGGCGATAGCTGCAGAGTCAACCAGAATCCGCATACCTACCGCCCGCAGGGCCGGTCCACCCACTCCAAAGATGTCAAGCTGCGGTTGCCGGGTCTTCAGGGCTGAAACAAGATCGGCTCCGTGCACATCACCCGAAGCTTCCCCAGCCACGAGCAGAATCCGCACTAGGGAATCTCCAAGCTCTCGATAATGCGTTCGGCCTCTTCCAAGGCTTGGAGGCCGTCCAGGCCACTGACGAGCGGTGTGCTGCGGTCGTGCACAGAACGGACAAACGCCCTGATTTCTTCTTCCAGCGCATCTTCACCACCTACTGTGCGCTCTTCAAAAGCGAGGTTGGGCATGGCTGCATCGCCTTCTGCTGGCTCCCGGCGACAAATGCGAATGGTATGCGCGCCATAATCCACAACAAGATAGGTATCAGGCTGGAAAACGCGCATCTTCCGTTCTCGCTTGAGTGCCACCCGGCTGGCAGTAATATTCGCGATACAGCCTGAAGCAAACCGCAGACGGACGTTAGCGATATCTGGCTCGTCCGTCAGGACTGGTACGCCGAACGCCTCGCGTGACACAACCGGCGAGCGGACAAGGCTGAGAATAACGTCCAAGTCGTGAATCATTAAATCCCGCACAACGTCAACGTCCGTCCCCCGCTCAATAAATGGCGCGACTCGATGACATTCAATAAAGCGTGGTGCCGTCAATATGCCAGTCAACGAACGGAGCGCTGGGTTAAAGCGTTCCAAATGTCCGACCTGTAGTATGCGGCCGTACTCACCCGCGAGGTCAACGAGTTGATGGCCTTCTTCACCTGTTGCTGCGAGTGGCTTTTCAACCAGGACATCAACGCCCTGCGTGAGGAAATCCCGGGCCACCGCACAGTGAAATTGGGTGGGCACGGCTATGCTCACACAGTCTACGTTTCCAAACAGCGCGCGATAATCGGTCTGGGCTGAGGTCAGACACTCCTGGGCGACTTCTTCGGCCCGTGCGGCATCGGTATCGACAACGCCAACTAAATCGATGCTCTCTAAATTGGCATACTTTTGGGCATGAAAGCGTCCAAGATAGCCAACCCCAACAACGCCTGCCCGAAGCGGAACGCCCTGCTCGTGTGGAGATGCTGCGTGTGACGACGGTAAAGGAACCCGCGGGTCAGCCATCAGCTAGTTCTCCCAGTGGTGTGACATGCCATACCATGAGGCAGAGCACACGTCATCCGCAAACGATATCCATAGCAGCACAAAGTGGGGAACAATGCCTAGACACGGGACAAGAATGATTTGCCTGATGAGCATCAATTCTCGAAATTAAGGCGCAACCTCTTCCATGAGGGATTGGAGGGCTTGTGACGATTGCTCCTGTGACGTTTCTTCTTCCTGCGTGCTGGGTAGACTCAGCGAGCTTGTAGGGGGACCTTTCATCAGATCGAAGTAGAGCTGAGGAAAGGCATCGGGTTTATCTGGCGGGATTGGCTTCCAGTCGCCGCCGCGGACATAGGTCGCTCCGCCAGCGTACTCCCACCTGTCTGCTTTCCACTCATAGGTTGTCCGACACGGGATGAGGCGTGGGATCATATTTTTGATGAGAGCCTGTTCCGCTTCCTCCTTAGTCTCAAAGAAGTCGCTCTGCGTGACTTTGCACGTAAAGGTAACGATACCAAGGGTCTTTTCTGGATCACGTGTGTCCACAATATAAGTCATATGCCGTATGCCAAAAGTGAGCTTTGCCCACCGAAGCAAGATATCATCTCGAAAAACAGGTTCCGTCTGCTCTATGACCTTTTGGATATCGGCAATAAATTCCTCCAGGTTTTTTTTTAAAGGTTCCTTGGCAGAGACGAAGGGTAGTAACTGAATAAAGAGAATCAGGTTGACGAGTATAACAATTGTACGCTTCATCATAACTTCCTCAAACGAGTAAGCGTGCCAACATCTGCATGTCTGTTGGAGGGCGCGTTTACGCATTTCGCTCAGTATCCCCCGCAGCCCCTATCACTAAAACTCTTCTTTGACAATGTAAACAAGCCGCTGGTAGAGACGGTGCTCTGTCGGTTGGCTTGCGGCCGACTTGATTCGCCTTTTGTTCGCTGGCATAAAGTTGACAGGAGGTCATTATGACGCTGACCCGACGACAAAAGGAAATCTGGGACTATCTGGCAGCCTATGCCGAAGAATATGGCTATTCCCCGACACTTGAGGAAATTGGTGCCCACTTTGGCCTCTCCTCTCTGGCGACAGTCCACAAGCATTTGAGTAATCTCGAACGCAAAGGTCTGATTACCAGAAAGTGGAACCTTAGCCGTGCTATTGAGCTCACGCCGCCTGAGCATCCAGTCGAAGCCGTTGAACTGCCACTGCTTGGAGAAGTGGCGGCCGGTTCGCCTATTGAGGCCATAGAAACCGAGGATAGACTCTCTGTTCCTGTTGATTTCGTCCGCCGACCACACGACGCATTTACGCTCCGTGTACGGGGCGAATCGATGGTCGGCGAGGGGATTCTTGATGGTGATTTTATCGTGGTCGAGCCGCGCCCCACTGCGGATGACGGAGAAACCGTTGTTGCTCTTGTCGATGGCGATGCAACTGTCAAGAAGTTCCATCGAGAAGCTGCTGGCATGATTCGTCTCCAACCCGCCAACCCTAATATGGAGCCGATTCTTGTGCAGGAAGAGGCTGTCGAGGTGCGCGGTATTGTGGTCGCTGTACTCAGAAAATACCGGACAGGCTGAGCCATGTCCTTTTCCCTCTACGTCCATATTCCCTATTGTCTCAGCAAATGCCCCTACTGTGACTTTAACGCCTACGCCGCCCAAAGCTGGCCTGAGGCGCGTTATATAGACGCCCTGTGCAAGGAGTTTACATACTATATGAACGCTTCGCCCTGGCAGGGCGAACCTCTGGAAACGATCTATTTCGGTGGTGGAACACCGTCCCTCTTTCAGCCAGAATCGCTTGAGCGTTTTCTCACCTGCGTCTTCGATCAATGTCCGCTTGGTCCTGACTTGGATATCTCTCTTGAAGCGGACCCTACTGCTATTTCATTAGAAACACTCTGCGGATATCGGGCCCTAGGGATTAGCCGGCTGAGTTTCGGAGTCCAATCATTTGAGCCGTCTATTCTTCAGACCTTGGGCAGACTCCACACTGGAGAGGAGGCGCTACGAGCAATTGAGCGTGCGAGAGCGGCCACGTTTTCCAACCTGAATATCGACCTCATATTCGGTGTGCCAGGTCAGACGCCGGACCTGCTTGAGCGCGACCTCGCCCAGGTCTTTCGCTGTGAACCGGAACACATTTCACTGTATGGTTTGACCTACGAAGAGAACACCCCATTTTATGTGATGAGGCAAAAAGGGGTATTGCAACCAGTTGATGAAGAGACTGAGGCCGCCATGTACACTCAGATCCAGGAGGCATGTGCTGCTCAAGGATATGAGCAGTATGAAATCTCCAACTTTGCCCGAACCGGCTACGCGTCGCAGCACAATCTGCGCTATTGGCAAGGCGGGCCCTATCTCGGGCTTGGAGCCGGAGCGCACTCTTTTTCTCATACTCCAGGCTGGGGGACGCGCTGGAGCAATATACGGAGTCCAAAAGCATATATGGATAGGGCTCTGTCTGAGGGACGGACAGACCAATTTGTAGAACAATTGACTCAAGAACAGGCGCGTGGCGAGTTTCTATTTCTCAATCTACGCCAGCTTGAGGGCATGTCCCTGAGTGGATTTGCCAGGCGGTTTGGGCGGCCATTCTTTGAGCAGTTTCCGCATGCGGCTGACCTGATAACCGAAGGGCTCATCACCCGGAACTCGGAAAAGGTCAAACTCACCCCCCAGGGGTTGTTGGTGGCGGATGGGGTTTTTGCGACCTTTTTTTAGTTTTTGGGCTCTGTCTCTTGGCCAAAATGCCGATACAACAGGTTCATATACGGGCCGCAGGGACGACGCGCCTTAAAAAAGTCGCGGGCTTCTTCGAGTGACATGGCGTGATAGACGTGCAGATAGGCAATCGCAACCGTAGGGGCACGATTGCAGCCAGCATTACAGTGGAGGAACACCCGCCCGCCACTCTGGAGGCTGGCCTGGAGCAGCTCAAGGGCCTGAGGCAGAGCCTCAGCCAAGCTATCACAATCATAATCAGCCACAGGCGTTCGTAAGAATGCCATCTGATTGTCGCGATAGGCAGTGTGGAGCGCTTGTGTGTCCAGCCCCTTAAGGTTGAGATCCTCAGCATCCTGGAGGTTTAAAACAGCAGAAATTCCAAAGATTTGCCTGAGCCATGGGACATCTTCAACTCGAGGATATTCTCCAACAAAGAGGTTGGGGAGAATTTCACTTACTTCAGGACGGCGGGCGCGAATAGCGCCTGCTGTTGGAGCAAACGGATGATAAAAATCGGCCATCCGTGCAAGGTAAAGAAGGGTGACACCTGCGTCAATACAATTTGAATACAACTTGAAAAACAGAATGAGGTAGAGGCTTGCTATTCATAGCCTATTTCCGATAGGAATAGCGGGGTGGCTGGGGTCTCAGCGCCCAACCAAGGTTGAACAAGATTGCAAGATTGAAGGAGGGTCGAGTGATGAGCGCAGCGAACGAAAAACTGGTTACGGATTTTTGTAACGCCTGGTCCAACCTCAACGCGGATGAACTGTTAGGCTATCTGAGCGAAGATTGCTTCTATCACAATATCCCCATGGAGCCGTGTGTCGGCCATGCGGCAATCCGCGCCTTTGCCGAGCCGTTCTTAAAGAACGCGCAGAGCGCTCAGTTTGAGATCAAGCACACCACCTCGTCAGGGAACGTGGTGATGAACGAGCGGGTTGATACCTTTGTCATGGGCCCCAAGACGATTTCCTTACCGGTGGCAGGCATATTTGAAGTGACTGAGGGCAAGATCTCTGCCTGGCGAGATTACTTTGACCTCGAATCCTTTAACAAACAGATGGGCTAAGAGCATGTCCTGGTGTGAGTGTGGAAGATTCATGAACGCGTAGAAAGGCTGATTATGGAGAAACTGGTACCCGGACTGGAAGGGGTGCCCATTATGGAGTCAGAAATCGGCTTCATTAATGGTCTGGAGGGCGTCCTGGAATACCGCGGCATCTCAATTGAGGAGTTGGCTGAGAAGAGCACCTATGAGGAGGTGACGTATCTGCTCCTGTTTGGGAAACTGCCCACTAGTGGTGAACTCAAGAAATTTGACCAAGACCTGCGTACCCACCGGCGGGTCAAGTATCGCATTCTCGACATGATGAAATGTATGCCGGAAAACGGCCATCCCATGGACATGCTTCAGGCCGCGGTGGCCGCCATGGGTATGTTTTATCCGGCTCGTGATATCCGAGATGAAGTGCAGCGCTATTGGTCAACCATCCGCTTAATTGCCAAAATGCCAACCATTGTGGCGGCATTTGAGCGTATGCGTCACGGTGATGAACCAGTTCGACCGCGAGACGACCTGTCTCATGCGGCTAATTTTCTGTGGATGTTGAACGAGGAAGAGCCCGACCCGCTCGACGCGCGCATTATGGACGTGTGCCTAATTTTACACGCCGAGCATACGATGAATGCTTCGACGTTCAGTGGCTTGGTAGTCGGGTCCACCGAGGCCGACCCGTACACCATGGTATCGTCGGCTATTGGCGCCCTGACCGGTCCGCTCCACGGTGGAGCCAATGAGCAAGCGCTCAAGATGTTTCAAGAGATAGAGACGGTGGACAACGCCAAGCCTTTTATCGAAGCGCGTCTGGCGGCCAAGCAAAAAATCATGGGTATGGGCCACCGGGTATACAAGGTCAAAGACCCACGGGCGAACGCTCTGCAAGGTCTTGCCCTCAAGCTGTTTGAAGCCAAAGGTGAGCATCCGCTGTACAAAGTTGCCCAAGAGGTTGAGAAGGTGATTAGCGAGCGGGTCGGAGCAAAGGGGATTGCCTCGAACGTCGATTTTTACTCCGGCGTAGTCTATGACAAGCTGGGTATTCCCATCGACCAGTTTACCCCGATTTTTGCCATTGCCCGGGTTGCCGGCTGGTTGGCCCACTGGCACGAGCAGCTCAAGAACAATCGCATCTTTCGACCGACGCAAGTGTACACTGGAAGTCACGAATCTCCGTATGTTCCATCAGAGCAGCGGGCGTAGTGCTCATGCAGTGACCTGATACGAGGCGGAGAGTATAAAACTCTTCGCCTTTTTTATTTCCGGGCTAAGAACCGCCAAACCTATGAAGCGACTTTGTGGTCGAATTGTTGAACGACAACCTCAGGGAGAGTCGTGTTATGTGTGGTGTGCTCAATCGTCATGCTGCCTAGGTTGCCATCAGCATCGGGATCAAGGTAGACGTTCTCATTGACTTCTTTCGTCTCTTAAACCGGGCGGTCGAAAAATTCCAAGAGCGCAGTATCTGTATCTGTAAAGTATTTCACCTGCATGGCTGATAGCTCCTATCGAAGAAGGCATTGTGAACCGTCTCTCCATCTTCGAGAAGGAAATATTCTGTAGATTTCATCTACCCCTCCGGCTTCACCTCTGCGTTCACGCAGTTCAGTGGCATTTTACCTTTGCGCAGCCGGTTCACATTCTCAGCCACGCGCTTGGCAATGCCTTGGAGGCTGACGTCGGTTGCGCCACCAATGTGAGGGGTCGCCAGGACGTTGTGCTGGAAAATTTCGTCTTTCGGATCAAAGGGTTCGGACCAGAACACGTCGAGGCCGGCGCCCGCAATGCGGCCTTCCCTCAGGGCGGCAAGAAGTGCGGCGTAATCTAACACCGGGCCACGGGCGACGTTGATCACAAAGGCTTCCGGCTTCATGCAGGCAAACTCAGCCCGACCCATGAGACTGCGCGTTGCGTCATTGAGGGGCGGAGCGGTAATCACAAAATCGGCTTCTCGCAGTACCGCGTGCAAGCCGTTCTGAGCAACATGACGAGTGAGAGGCAGACCGTCGTCCGGCTTGTCTGACGTCGGCCCTCGGCGGGAAACGGCGAGGATGTTCATTTCAAAGCCAGCCAAGCGCCGGGCAAGTGCCCGCCCAATTCCACCATAGCCGATAATGGCGGCTGTTTTGCCCTTAAGTGCCTGTCCTATGGGCGAACCCAGGACTTTGTTTTGGATACTCTCTTGCGTCTGCCGATATTTTCTGGCTAAGCCGAGCATGAAAAGCAGGGCGAGTTCAGCAACCGATTCGGCATTGCCGGTTCCGGCCGCCGGTACATTGGCAACATAGATCCCCGCGGCAGTGGCGGCTGGAATATCGACCGAGTCCAAACCCGCGCCATACTGCTGGACGAGCTTCAACCGAGGCGAGCGCATCGCCTCTGCCCCGATGGGTGAGACCGTTGGGATCAAGATATCCGCATTCTGCGCCACTTCCGGGACAGTATCGGGTGGACAATCAAGAATATCGTCCTCAGGCAGTTCCTGCTGAAGAATCCGGCACACATAGGTCAAGCCCTCTCGGCAAAAGTAAATCTGCATAACGCCTTCCCATGCTCACTTGATCGTTGCTGCTGCCTGGCCGATAATAAGCCGCCCTGATGATAGGCTGCCCCAGTCAAGAAGAAAAGAGGCAAGAAGAAAAGGAGGGATATCCGATGGACTATAGCCGTTATGAATGTCTCAGCGCACAGCGTGAAGGGAAGGTGTTGACTGTCTCATTCAACCGTCCACAAGCACTGAACGCCATTAACGCCCAATTACATACCGAGCTGTCTCGGATTTTCGCCGACATCGCCCAGGATAAAGAGACGGAGGCGGTGGTGTTGACCGGCAAAGGCCGCGCGTTCTGCGCCGGCGGTGATATCAAGTGGTTTCAGGATATGACGTCCGCGCAGTTGGACGACCTGTTCGCTGAGGCGCGCAAAATTATCATCGACATGCTGGAAGTGGAACAGCCGATTATTGCTGCGGTCAACGGCCCAGCCACCGGTTTAGGGGCGACACTGGCGCTCTTCTCCGATGTTATTTATGCGGCGGATAACGCAAAAATAGGCGATCCGCATGTCCGCGTCGGGGTTGTCGCCGGAGACGGGGGGGCCATTATCTGGCCCTGGCTGATTGGGACGGCCAAAGCCAAAGAGTTTCTCATGACCGGCGACTTAGTGAAGGCAGAAGAGGCCGAGCGCATTGGTCTTGTCAACCATGTTGTTCCTGCGGATCAGCTAATGGAAGCAGCCATGGCCTTTGCGACCCGAATGGCCAATGGCCCGCGCATGGCGATTCGTGGGACCAAGGTCTCGGTGAATAAAATCCTGCGCAATACGGTAAACCTGGTGCTCGATACTTCGCTGTCGATAGAAAAACATTGCTTTCATACGCAAGACCATAAAGAAGCGATTCAGTCTTTTGTGGAGAAACGGGAGCCCCAATTTACGGGGAAATAAACACCGACACCCCTTGGGACCCTTCGTGCTTCATGGCCGCTGTCACGCAAACTCAGTATCGCTATCCGTCTCGCCCGGCACGTCCGATTATGGTGACCGTTGCCGCGTGTCTGGTGGCTGTCTATGCGGTCATGTTTATTGCCTGGGATATAGTTGCCCCGTTTGAGCGGCCCTATGCTGAAGGCCCTGTCAGTGTCATTTTGGGCTTTCGCGTGTTTGGCCTGTCTGCCCAACTCATGCACGCCTTGCAACTCATGGTCGCGGGCAGCCTAGCGTATCGTCTCTGGAAGATGCAGCGCTTTGGTTGGCATTTGGTCGTGTTCAGTGTCGGTTATATGCTGGTCTCATACATGATATGGGCACAGGTCTATAACGAGTCTGAGCACATCGTTGGCTTTGGTCTGTTCTATGCCGTGATACTCCTTGTGCTGCTGGCTCTTACCTTTCCGCACCGAAGAAAGTTTGTGTGACGTGTCCCAGGGCGCGGGGGCCGCATGGGGTTAAACTGGAGGGATAATGGCTGATCGTAACGAAAATGTGGGGAGCTTCCTTGATTTCTCCGGGAAAACCGCACTGGTGGCCGGGGTGCTGGACGAAAACTCCATAGGCTGGCCCATTGCGAAGATGCTCAACGATGGAGGTGCTCGGATTGCGCTCTCCATTCAGCGCAAGGCCGTGCGGCGTATGATGGGGGACATCCCCGACCAACTCAATAATCCCCTGATTACTGAGTGCGATGTGGGGAAAGACGAGCAGGTCGAACGGCTTTTCTCACAGGTCGAGCAGGAGTTTGGGCACCTGGATTATCTTATTCACTCCATTGCGTATGCACCGCCAACGTCTTTTGGGCAGCGTTTCATGAACATTTCTCGTGCAGATTTTGCCTTGGCTATGGACGTCAGCGCGTATTCGCTTATCACTTTGGCCCATGGCGCTTTCCCGCTCATGAAGGACCGCGGGGGCTGCATTTTGGCCATGACCTATTACGCGGGCGAAAAGGTCATTCCTGGCTACCAGTTAATGAGTATTACCAAAGCGGCGCTCGACAATATTATCAGGAATCTTGCCTTTGACTTGGCTCCACATCGCATCCGAGTGAACGGTCTTTCCCCTGGTCCGACTGCAACCAAGGCCGGTACCAGTATTCCCGGTTTCGAGCTCATGCAGAATCATATGCGCGAATATGCGCCCTTGCGGGAGGAAATTCGGAACACCGACGCTGGCAAAGCCGCACTTTTTTTATGCAGTCCGCTGGCTGAAAAAATTACCGGTGAGATCGTACACATCGACGGTGGCTATAATATTATGGGGATGACGCTGAAGCCAGCCGAGGCATAGCCGGGTCGTGCGGGAAGTCCCGCTGTAATCCATCAAAACGGAGGAGCGATCAGGCAAACCGTTGAACCGCTGTTGTGGACTGCATTGGAGTCGGAGTACGGAGTCCTATGAAACCAAAGCTGACATCAGCCGCTATGCTGACAATTATCCTGCTCATCGGCGTATTAGCGGTTGGAAATTATGCCGTCTTGCACAACGGACCCCTTGGCCAGACCATTGTGGGCTGGCTCAAGAGTATAGTTGGAGCAGGCCGCTCTGCTTCACTGGTGTACTTTATTGGAGCGCCCATCATTGTCGGACTGCTACTCCTACTTATTGTTCCGCGCTGTGTCGCGCTTGAAGAGGCCGCGCAAGAGCTGGCTGAAGATCGGCCGGTGGCACCACAGCCGCCGCAGAAACCACCAGTATCGACAACGCACTCTTCGGATGCTGCTATCCAGCTTTTGGCGCTCCTGCAGCGTGAAGGACGGCTAGTTGATTTCCTGCGTGAAGATATCGGAACGTATGACGATACGCAGATTGGCGCTGCAGTGCGGGCGATTCATGCGTCGTGTCGAAAAGTGTTGACCGAGAATCTGAGCATTGAACCGGTCTTAGATGGGACCGAAGGCGATACGGTCACCGTTCCTGAAGACTTTGATCCCTCTGCTGTTCGCCTGACTGGAAATGTCAGTGGTGCAGCACCATTTCGAGGTGAGCTGCGTCACGCCGGATGGATGGCTGCCTCCGTGACACTGCCTGAACAGCCAAAAGGCCAGAATCCTCAGATCATTGCGCCGGCAGAAGTGGAAATCCCAGAGTAGACGTTCAGCCTTTCTGGGTAATATCAGCAAGGTCAGAGAGCGAAATGGCGGGTCGGTTCGCGAGCCGCTCCGACGAACAATTGTGTAATTGTTATATGCGAGCATTATGACGACACCTGAGGCGGCGCAGCCGCGCTACACTGTTGGCATTGACCTTGGCACGACAAACTGTGCGGTCGCGTACATTGATACCGCCCACTCGGCCGAGATCCTGCACTTTCCCATCCCACAATTAAGCAACGCAACAACGGTGGCCGATCAACCAACGCTTCCGTCGTTTCTGTATTTACCCGGCCCGCATGATCTGCCGCAGGGAAGCCTGAGCCTCCCGTGGGAGCGTGAGCCGACGTTTGCCGTGGGTCAGTTTGCCCGGGTCCAGGGAGCGCGCATACCTGGTCGTCTCGTCTCTTCGGCCAAGTCGTGGCTGTGCCATACCGGTGTGGACAGACAGGCCGCTATTTTACCCTGGGATGGACTGTCTGAGGTACAAAAAATATCACCGCTCGAGGCGGCGTCTCGCTATCTGCTGCATCTCCGCCAGGCGTGGCGGCACGAAATGGGCAGAGCCTATCCGCTTGAAGAGCAACAGATCATCCTGACCGTTCCGGCCTCCTTTGATGAAGTCGCCCGCGAACTGACCGTAGCAGCGGCCGGGCGTGCCGGGCTCTCTCAACTGACGCTCTTAGAAGAGCCACAAGCCGCCTTATACGCCTGGTTAGGCGCGCATACGGACTCATGGCAGACGCAACTCAAACCGGGAGATGTTATTTTAGTGTGTGACGTTGGGGGCGGGACGACTGATCTGAGTCTGATGACGGTCACGCAAGGCAAGAACCGGCTCGGCTTGGAACGGGTCGCTGTCGGCGAGCATCTGTTGCTTGGGGGCGATAATATGGACGTGGCGCTGGCACGTCTGATCGAAGGTCGTCTCAACAAAGGCAAGCGGCTCGAATCCCAACGCTGGCATCTGTTGTGTCAGTTGTGTCGGACGGCCAAAGAAGACCTGTTTGCGGACCCCTTGAAAGAAACCGTGACGCTGACCTTGCCCGGTCGAGGAAGCTCGGTTATTGGCGGTACGCTGAGTGACCGTCTGACCCGAGGAGACATTGAACAGACCATCCTTGATGGGTTTTTTCCCAGCGTCGAAGCCGATGCAACACCCCGGCGAGACGGACGGACCGGACTCCAGGAGTTCGGACTTCCATATGAAACAGAACCAGAGATATTACGCCACATCGCATTTTTTCTGAGACAGCATGCCGACGAGGTGGTACAGGCATCCCTGGGGTTAGCACGTCCTGATGCCATCTTGTTTAACGGTGGAGCGCTGACTCCGCTGGCCATCCGCGAGCGGATTGCACAGACGGTTGCCGCCTGGTTCCAAAGCGAAGAATCTCACGGGCAAGACGATTGGCAGCTCTCCGTCCTTTCCCATCCCAATCTTGATCTAGCCGTTGCCCATGGAGCGGCCTATTACGGCACAGTGCGGCGCGGCCAAGGGGTCCGAATTGGTGGGGGCAGTGCCCGTTCGTACTATGTTGGCGTTGGTGGAACGCCCCAGAATTGGCATGAGCAAGCCAAACAGGCTGACGATTCAGTATCTGCTGTTTGCCTCGTACGCAGAGGCATGGAGGAGGGCGAGGAGATTTATCTGACGGAACAGGAGTTCGAGGTCCTGGCCAATCAGCCAGTGAGTTTCCCTCTCTATGCCTCCAGTACTCGAAGCGGTGACCAACCAGGGGAACTGCTCACGCTCAACTCGGACGAGTTTGCTCTCTTACCTCCAATCAAAACAGTCCTGCGATTTGGCAAAAAAACCGGGATCACCAAAATTCCAGTACAAGTCTCCGCTCGTTTTACTGAAGTCGGGACGCTCGAACTGTGGTGCGAAGCGCGTAAGACTGGCCACCGTTGGCGTTTACAGTTTCAGTTACGCGGGGAAGGGCAGCTATCCAGTGGAGCGCAGTCGTCCCAAGCGATAGTCAGCGAAGAACAGGTCATTGATGAAACTCGTTTGGCGAACGCAACGACCCTTTTGCAGCGTGTGTTTGCAACAGGAAAAACAGGGGGAGGGGGCATTGGCCCCCAGACCCTTCCCCGGCAGCTTGAAGAAATTCTTGGAACAACTAGAGACGGTTGGCCGCTGAGTGCCGTTCGTACACTGTGGGATGTCTTGTGGGGCGTTCAAAAAGGACGCGGGCAGGGGCCGGAGTATGAAGCCCGTTGGCTGAATCTTGCCGGCTTTCTGTTGCGTCCGGGTTTTGGCCATCCAACGGATGAGTGGCGCATGCAACAAGTCTGGAAACTCTACGGCTGGGGAATCACCCATGCCAAGGCTACGCAATGTCGGGCTGAATGGTGGACTATGTGGAAGCGGGTGGCGGGGGGGTTGAGCCGACAGCAGCAGATGGTCCTCCAGCGCGAGATTGCACCTCGAATCCTACCGAGTTCGTCTCAGGCAAAAAACCACAAGCAATCCGGGAGCCGGAAAGCCGGCTCGCAGGAAGTCCGAGAGATGTGGCAGGTGGCAGCAAGCTGTGAGAGGCTCGATGCCGAAGCCAAAAATAATATGGGTGAGGAACTGGTCCGACTCATTGAAAAAGGGAAAGCGTCAGATCAAGAGCTCTGGGCACTCGCCCGTCTCGGAGCACGGGCGCTCATGTATGGCCCGGCAAACTGTGTGGTACGCAAAGAAAAAGCCACCCGTTGGGTCAATCGTCTGCTTGAAAAAAACTGGCGTAAGCCTGAAGCTACCGCGTTCGCTTTAACGCAAATCGCCCGTTGTACGGGCGACCGAACTCGCGACCTTGATGAAGCAGTGCGTGAACGTGTTGCCGCGCGACTCGAATCTCTTTCGTCCGGCCAGCGGTGGGCCCAACAGGTCCGAGAGGTCGTTCCGCTTGAGGCCAGGGAGCAGGCGCGTATTTGGGACGAGGCGTTGCCCGTGGGTTTGCAGATTAAGAACGTTGGGCCTGGGCTGCCATGAGTCATGGAACAGTGACAGCCATACAGAGAGGCCTTCCTTCTGGCCACGGCCGTTATCGCTCGAAGTCAGAGAGTATCCAGACTATCCCATTGTCGAGACGCGCTCTGCCTCAATTTTGTAGATAACCCGGACTTCGCCGGGTTGGCGATTAGGGTATTTGTCCTGATCGAGATATTTCTTGGTCAGGGCGTCAATATGATCGTCTGCGCCATCCTCGGTAATCTGTACGATTGTCCCGCGAACTTGTAAATACCGATATGGATTCTCTGGATCGAGGATTTCAAGTGCAACCTTGGGCCGGGCACGCATGTTTTTATCTTTCCAACGCCCTTTTGCAGAATTAATCCGAATATGCGTACCGTCATAGTCGAACCAGATCGGTGTGACTTGCGGACTGCCATCTGCCATGACAGTGCCCAGATGCGCAAATGCCTTCTTTTGTAAAAGGTCTTGGTATTCTACCGGAATTTCTGCTGCCATATTTTGTTCCCCTTTCCCCTAAAATAGTACTACTGTGTAGTGTACGTGAGCGAGCTGTGCAGAGTCGAGCCCTCAATACGCTTAGTCTGCCTGCTTAATAGCCCCTGCTTGTATCAACTGGTCGATCCGGTCCTGATCGTACCCAACAACCTCTTGGAGAACCTCTTTAGTATGCTGGCCTAACATCGGTGCAACGCGAGGAATACTCGTAGGGGTCCGAGAAAATTTGGCAAAGAGGCCTGTTTGCCGTACATCTCCCCACTCCAGATGGGTATGGGTAGCGATCAAGTCGTTTGCTGCAATGTGTTCATCCTCAAAAAGTTCTGCGATTGCTAACACCGGGGCGCAGGGGACTCCAGCTCGATCGAGTTGAGCGATCCAGTCCGCGGTTGGTTGTTTTGTAAAGATAGTGGCGAGAGATTGCGCCAATGGCCCTTCGACCTCGCCTGCGCGTGCTGTGTTGAACGAAAAATCTTGGAATAGGGACGGGTAGCCCAATGTCTGCCCAAGTTTCTGCCAGTGCGCATCTTCCATAACGGCCAAGAAGAACGAAGAATCAGCGCTCGGATAAATGCGATACAGAGGGCTCTTCCCCCACAGATCAGCTCCACCGTTTTCACAGTCCGGTCGGTCGGGATAGAAAATAAAATCACCTGATTGGACGGCCATGGCGGCATTGGCCAACGAGGTCTCAACATGTTGTCCCCTGCCCGTTCGAGTCCGCGCGTACAGCGCCGCACTCACACCATAGGCGGTTAAGGTCGCGGCGGCGTAATCGCATATCCCACAGGTCAAATAGAATGGTGGCTGGCCATGGCCGCCTTGCGCACGCATCACGCCGGAGCGTGACTGGAGGAGGGGGTCAAATCCCGGCTGATTGTAATCCGGACCGTCAGCTCCAAAGCCGGTGACAGAGGCATGAACAATTCTCGGATTGATGCTGCTCAAGGTCTCGTAATCAATGCCATAGCGCTTTGTTGCGCCTGGCCGCAAATTCTCGACCACAACGTCAGCGTTGCGTACCAGGTCGTAGACGACCTCTTGTCCTTCGGGCGTATGCAGATTGACTGCTATACCGCGTTTTCCTTGGTTCCAACCCAAAAAGCCAAAACCAAAAGTACGGAACGCATCCCCAGAGAAAGTCTCAGCTTTGATAACATCCGCGCCAAGCTGGGCCAGGACCATGGGTCCTAAGGTGCCGGCGATATAGCTAGAGAAGTCAAGGACGCGAATACCGGCCAGCGGTGGGGAAGGGGAGTGTGTGTTCTTGGATGCTGAGACAGCTCTGGGAGCAGTACGGGGCTCTGATTGCCACAAGCCGGATTGCAGTTCGTCCGCATGTTGTCCTAACACTGGCGCGGGACTAGTGATGGAGCCTGGCGTATCAGACATGCGTATGGGCACGCCCATTTGGATAGTCGGTCCGAGTTCCGGGTCTTCCATTTCCACCCGCATGCCGTTGTGAATGACTTGTGGGTGCTCAATAAATTCTTGACGACTGGTGACCGGTGCTGAAGGAACATCATTTTCACGCAGAATGCCTAACCACTCTTCGCGTGACTTAGTCCCCATAATGGCGGAGATGGTATCCGCAAGTTCTTGGCGCTCTTCTGGCAGGATGCCCCAGGGCGCTTTTTCATAGCGCGGGTCTGCGGTCCATTCCGGATGTTCCAGCGCCAGGCAGAATTTATTCCAAAACGTGGCATTGCCGCAGGCCACAAACAGCCAGTCGTCAGAGGCTTTATACAAGCGGTAGACAGGAATAGGCCCGAGCGGGTCTTGACGACTGCTAAACAAGCGCAACATATCAGGGTGGTAGAGTGTCGCACCTGTTTGCATAGCAAACACGCCGGCTAACCACGAGACTTCGAGTCGTTGGCCTTGCTGGCTCTTGTGGCGCTCAAGCAATGCGGCGCAGATAGCGCCCGAAGCGATAAACGCCGCTCCATAACTGGCAATGGGTACGACGAGATACACGCCGCCATCACGATGCGACCACTGACTGCCGTGGAGTCCGCCGAATGCTGCAACCAGGGCATCGTCCGCATACCGCTCGGCATGCGGCCCGGTCGTACCAAAGGCCGGCATGTGGCAGTAGATGAGGCCTGGATTTTCCTCGCGGAATGCATCATACGAAAGACCACGCGCTGTTTCTGTTCCAGGCTTGTGATCGGTAATGAGGATGTCGGATTCTGCGACAAGCTGCTGAAACAACTGCCTACCAGATTGAGAAGAAAGATCGGCCACAATGCTCCGTTTACTCCGATTCCAAATATGAAATCCGGGCGTGCCGCGCATGGAGTCACCCTGTGGGTGTTCGATCTTGACGGCCTCAGCCCCTTGCTCGGCAAGGAGCATGCCCGTGTAAGAGGCTGCTATGCCTTGGGCACATTCAAGGACGCGTATGCCTGCGAGTGCTCCTGCCATGGCCGATTTCCCTCTTGCCAGATTCCCGTTTTCGCGGGAATGACCGCTTCTTGGTCACGCCTGCGTGGGCAGGCATCCAGTCTTTTCCGTTTCTGTATATTAGGCGTCTCTCCCGACTACGTCTCGCAGATGGGAAAATCCTTTTCTCTCTATAATCCGTACCAGCCCACGAACAATCCGCTGGGCAAGAAAAGGGCCTTCATAAATCATCCCAGTATAAATCTGTACTAATGACGCCCCGGCGCGGATTCGCTCGTACGTATCCTCGGCTGAGAATATCCCGCCCACACCAATAATCGGCAGTTTCCCTTCAACCGCGCGATACATGCTACGCAGCACTGCGCGTGCTCGCGCAGCAAGTGGTCGGCCACTCAGTCCACCTGTTTCATGTGATGCCGGCCGGAGTCCGGGGCGCTCAACGGTTGTATTTGTTGTAATCAAGCCAGAGACGCCAACAGAGAGAGCAAGCTGAGCGATTTCTCTAATTTCAGCCTCGCTGAGATCCGGTGCGGTTTTGACTAAGAGTGGTTTTCGAGAGGTGTTCTCTGTCTTGGCTACCTGTCGAATGTGGGCAAGGAGTGTCTCGAGTATTTTACCCAATCGTTCCGTCTCTTGCAGTTTGCGCAGCTCCGGCGTGTTGGGGGAGCTGACATTCACGACGAGATAGTCCGCAAAAGGGAGGAGTTTTTCGCAACTTTCGAGATAGTCCTCCACCGCGTCCTCAAGCCGGGTGACTTTTGATTTGCCGATATTGAACCCCAAAGGAACCGGTCGAGGACGCGGTGGAGACAGCAAGGCTGGCAAGCGCCGAGCGATAGCGCAAGCGCCCTCGTTGTTAAAACCCAAACGGTTAATGAGAGCGCTGTCTTGAGCAAGACGAAAAATACGCGGTTTTGGATTGCCCGGCTGGGCTTTGGCTGTGACTGTTCCTAATTCAGCAAACCCGAATCCCAACGTGGACCAGACCAAGGGAACCGCCGCGTTTTTGTCGTAACCAGCCGCCAGGCCGACAGGGTTGGGGAAGCGTAGGCCCCAGAGGTCTTGTGCAAGAAGTGGATGGCTGAATGCTGGCGTTGGTCTCCGCTGAGACGCTTGGAGCAGTGTAAGGGCATGGATTGACAGATGGTGGGCATGTTCAGGGTCGAGAGCAAAAAAGAACGGGCGCAGGAAAGAGTAGAACATACACCGACTTATGCGTCTTTAAGAGACGCAAGATTTTTATGCTTGAGCAATTCGAGGGTCTGAGACGCCGCTGCCTGATGAGCGCGTTTTTTACTGCGCCCTTCGCCACTGCCGTATATTCTTCCAGCGATGGAAACTTGACTCACAAAACGTTTTTCGTGGTCTGGCCCGTTCACTTCAATAACTTGATAAAAGGGCGTTTCCTTAAATATTTTCTGGGTAATCTCCTGCAAACGCGTCTTGTCATCAAATGTGGCAATCCGTTCTGTCTCTTGTAAGTCTTCGGCAAAATGTTCGGCAATGAGTTGGGTTGCCGACAGAAAGCCGCCATCCAGATAGATGGCACCCAG
The DNA here is from genome assembly GCA_965247985.1 of uncultured Binatia bacterium (SeqCode). Lineage (GTDB taxonomy): Bacteria > Desulfobacterota > Binatia > Bin18 > Bin18 > Bin18. The sequence goes on from OZ252051.1 coordinate 1,631,714, forward strand.
TATGGCCTCGTACGCAGCAGCCAGGATGGACGATTTCTCTCGACCGCCACTGCGCTCTTCGCCCCGCCCCATACGCAGCCAATCTCCTAGAGAAAGGGTATGGGCTTTGGCTGCGAGCACTTCCGCATTGACCAGTGAGGCGCGCATTTTCGATAAATCTCCTTCGCGGTATCGAGGAAACTTGCGGAAAAGTAAGTCACTCATCACAAGGCCTAAAACGGCGTCGCCTAAGAATTCCAGCTTTTCGTTTTGATCTTCGTCCTCCTCAAGTTGGACAGAACGATGCGTTAAAGCGAGTTGGAGGAGGTCTGGGTTGGTAAACGTATAGCCAAGTATGGACTGAAGTGCATTGATGTCGCTCGGATCAGGCATACGTTTTAAGAAGCGGGAACGGTTCCTACTGAGGTATCCTGAAGAATAGTACCGGACAGGAGCCCGTCGGAGGCCCGAGTAATTTTCACCGGAACTTCTCGGTTCATGTACTCATCGCTGCCGTCCGCATAGACTCTAACATAGTTGCGACTATAGCCTTTGAGCCGGCCGCTGGCCTTGTCACGCGCGTGCTCAAAGAGGACGGGCAGTGTCTCATGCTCAAATTGGCGGGTAAATGCTATTTTCTTGTGTTCGCCGAGTTCACGGACCTGCCTCGCCCTCTCCTGGATAATCGATGGGAGGACCCTGTCTGTGAACTTTGCCGCGGTGGTCCCGCTCCGGACTGAGTAGGGGAATACGTGAAAATACGTGAACGGACTTTCTTCCAAAAAGTCCATTCCCTGGGCAAATTCCGCTTTACCCTCACCGGGAAAGCCGACAATGAGGTCCGTTCCCAGTGCCGCGTGTGGTAAACGTTCACGTAGTTCGGCCAGAATATCTCTGGCAAGGGCAGTGTCGTAGCGCCTCCGCATCCGAGCCAGGATGGAGTCTTCCCCCCACTGTAAGGGGATGTGCAGGTGTGGACACAGGATCTCAGACTGGGTGAGGAGTTGTACCAAAGACGGGTTGATTTCATGTGGATCAAGTGAACTCAGACGAACACGCGGAACCGGTTTTCGCTCTTCTATGGCTGTGAGCAGCCAAGTGAGATCGATCTGAGGATCGAGGTCTTCCCCATAGCCACCCAGATGAATGCCGGTCAGGACAACTTCCTGAAAGCCTTGGTCTGCCAAACGGTCGAGCTGGTCCAGGATCGTCCGTGGCGCAACACTGCGACTTTTTCCGCGTGACATCGGAACAATGCAAAACGTACAGAACAGATCACAGCCTTCTTGGATTTTAAGAAACGCCCGAGTCTGCCCCTGAAAGGTGACAGCGCCAAATGTATTTATACCTGGTGTGGCTTCATGCTTGGAGGTCCGCAGGTTACTGACAAAAACCTTCTGGTCTGTAGGCTGATCGGTTGGATGCCCCTGAGATACCAGGCTGACCAGATCATCTGGCCGATTGAGACCAACAACATAATCTACTTCGGGAACTTGAGACACGGCGTCAGGACTCACCTGAGCATAACAGCCGGTCATAATGACTTGCGCATCCGGATTGCGCCGCTTCGCCCGGCGCGCCAACTGGCGACTCTCGACGTCAGCTTGATTTGTTACTGTGCAACTATTGACGATGTACACATCAGCCGGAGCGCTAAAAGGAACACATTGATGGCCCGCGGCGGATAAGCGTTCTTGTAGTGTGGCTGCGTCGTATTGGTTTACTTTACAGCCCAGCGTGGTGATAGCAACGCGACGCGAGGTTTGAGGAGAGAGGGGAGAGTCAAGTGGCATGAATGCGTGTCCTTACTGTAGCGGCCCTTCAATCCAGCCACCGCCTAGTACGAGATCGCCATCATAAAACACGACCGCCTGCCCTGGTGTGATAGCTGGATAGGCTTCTTGAAACCACACCTCGGCTGTATGGTCGGCTTTGGAGATGACCGTTGCGGCAATCGGGGTATGACGATAGCGGATTTTGGCCGCAACTTGGATTTCATCAGGCTGATCGCCAGATACCCAATTGATATCTTTGGCATGGAGGCCGTGCATCTTGAGCTGCTCCTTGGTTCCAACCGACACACGGCCCGTTGCTGCGTCAATATGCGTGACATAGTGAGGCTGGGTATAGCCGCCGAGTCCTAACCCGCGCCGCTGGCCGACCGTGAAGCGATGGATGCCGTCATGTGAACCTAAGACTTGTCCAGCCTGATCAATAATCTCACCTGGGATGACTTGTTCAGGATCTACGCGCTGTTCAATGAAACGCGCATAATTCCCATCCGGGACAAAACAAATATCCTGGCTTTCCGGCTTCTCTGCCACGCGTAGGTCTAGTGCGCGTGCCGTGGCTCGGACTTGTTCTTTGGTCAAATGACCAACCGGAAAGAGCGTTCGCTTGAGTTGGGCTTGATTGAGCGTAAACAGAAAGTAGGACTGATCTTTATACGGATCTGCCCCGCGTAAGAGTTGGACGGTGTGGGCCGCTTCATCCCAGCCAATCCGGGCATAATGGCCGGTGGCAACATACGCGGCATCGAGTTCGCGCGCGCGCTGCCACAACAGGTCAAACTTGAGATCACGATTGCACAAGAGGCAGGGATTGGGCGTACGACCGCGCTGGTATTCTTGTGTGAAAACGTCAATGACGCGCGTTTGAAAGGCCTCTTTCAGGTTGAGGACGTAATACGGAATGCCGAGCTGTTCGGCCACGCGGCGCGCATCCTGAAAATCATCAATAGAGCAACAACTACCTGCATGACCCTCGGCCGAGCCGGCGAGCAACATGGAAATAGCAATCACCTCGTAGCCCGCTTCGACCAGCAGGGCTGTTGCGACCGCGCTATCAACCCCGCCACTCAGCGCCGCGAGGACGCGTGTGCCGTGGTGCGCTTGATTGGTGTGGATAGGGTTCGTCATAGAAAACTCAGTGGCTGTTTTTATTATCCGCTCCGACCCGCCTGCCGGACTCGTTCCACGATACGGGGCAGCCTCTGTATCACCGCTTCAATGGCTTCTTCGGTCGTATCTTTTCCTACGCTAAACCGAATTGCACCCTTGGCGTCGGCTTCGTCGCAGCCCAAGGCCAAAAGAACATGAGACGGCTCAACCGATCCTGCCGCACATGCAGAGCCAGTGGAGACCGCAATCCCTGCGAGATCAAGACCCATCATCAAGCCTTCACCTGAGGCTCCGGCAAAACCGACATTTAGAGTATTCGGCAAACAGGCGCGCGTCGGCGTGTAACGGACCACGTCCGAAACATGCCCCTGTATGCCGTCCCACAGGCGAGCTATGAGATGTATCAGACGCAGGCTGGTTGTTTCAATATCTTGGGCGCAGAGCTGAGCGGCCAATCCAAAGCCGACGGCAGCAGCCACATTCTCCGTGCCCGGCCGTTTTTCACGTTCTTGTGGGCCACCCCGAAAAACAGGATACAACGCTGTCCCTTTGCGTACATATAATGCGCCTATACCTTTTGGGCCATAAATTTTATGCGCGGACAGTGATAATACATCGACCCCGAGCTGGTTCACATCAACGGGGATTTTACCCGCTGCCTGGACCGCATCCACATGGAACGGAATAGCTCGTTCACGGATCGTGTGGCTCAACTCTCGAATAGGCTGGAGGGTGCCAATCTCGTGGTTGGCAAGTCCGATACTCACTAAGGCGGTGTTTGGGGTAAGGGCTGCTTCAACATCTCTCGGACTGACTCGTCCTTGGCCATTCACCGCGAGTGTCACTATTTCAACAGGCGCGCCAGCAGTGCCGAGGGCTTTGACTGTTTCCAGGACAGAAGAGTGTTCGATGGCAGTCGTAACGATGCGGGCAGAGGCTTCTCCCCTGGGCTTTAGTAGCCCGTGCAAGGCGAGATTATTACTTTCTGTACCCCCACTGGTAAAAAGTATTTCTGAGGACGTGGCTCCAATCAGAGCTGCAACCTGATCGCGGGCCGTTTCCAGCGCGTGTTTGGCTCGACGCCCAGCCCAGTGCAGACTTGATGGATTGCCAAAATTCCCTACTAAGCAGGGCAGCATGGCCTCTACGACTTCCGACCGTATGGGAGTCGTTGCATTATGGTCAAGATATATCTGCTGCATAGGCTGCCCCGCCCCTTAGCGCCAAGGAAGCTGGACGTCTTGGAGGGCTTCGAGTACACGGTGGTGGGTGAGGTCCGCGCGTAAGGGAGTGACCGAGATATAGCCGTCCTGGACGGCGACGCAGTCCGAGCCTTCTATGGGGTCGAAGCCCAGGTTATCGCCCCCGATCCAGTAGTATTTTCTGCCTCTCGGATCCGTGCGTACGTCAATATTCTCACCGTAGTGTCGCTTGCCCTGTTGTGTAAAACAATAGCCTCTGATCTGGTCACGCGGCAGGTTGGGCACGTTGACGTTCAACAAGCTGTCCGCTGGAAACTGAGGGGTCTGAATTTCTGCCGCCAACATAGCTGAGAACTCGGCAGCCGCTTGGAAATGGTAGGGAGCCGTAAATGTCACCAGCGAGACGGCAATAGCCGGAATGCCTAAGAGGGCTCCTTCGAGTGCGGCGGCAACCGTACCCGAATACGTAATATCGTCTCCCATATTCGGTCCTTTGTTGATGCCTGAAACAACCAGGTCGGGCCGGACGGGTAAAAACCCTTTGACTGCGATATTGATACAATCGGTTGGGGTGCCGTTGACTGCAAAGCGTCGGGGTGCAACCTCTTCGATCCGCAGGGGCCGATGTAATGTCAGAGAATGGCTGACCGCACTTTGTTCTTTGTCGGGAGCAACGGTATAGACCTCACCAACGCTAGCGAGTGCTTCTTCGAGGCAACGAATGCCTTCTGACTGGATACCGTCGTCGTTCGACACCAGAATCACCATAGCGATATTTCACCAGAAAGCTGAAAAAAAGAAAAGGCGACCACCTGCGTGATCGCCTCTCTTAACGTAACCAACGTGGTCGGGGTGAGCCGATTTGAACGGCCGACCACTCGCACCCCAAGCGAGTACGCTACCAGACTGCGCCACACCCCGATCTGCTCCCTCATATCGCTTGGGGACTGAAATGGTCAAGGGCCTGGCGGCTTCTCTGATCCGTTGTTTCTTGTTATGCGGAGGAGAGATACTAAGTCCTCCGAGTAGAATTCCGAGTAGAATTCCAAGAATGATGAGAGGCGAATATGTCAATTTACACGGGTAGTTGTCATTGCGGGCGAGTCCGGTTTGAGGTCTCTGGTCAGATTGACCAGGTGCTGGACTGTAATTGCTCAATCTGTAGCAAGAAGGGCTTTCTCCACTGGATCGTCGAGCCTGAGCAATTTCGGTTACTGTCCTCTTCAGACGCACTCGCCCTGTATGAGTTTAATACCAAGACGGCCAAGCATTATTTTTGCGCCGCGTGTGGTATCTCCTCGTACTATATTCCACGTTCACATCCCAATATGATCGATGTGAATGTGCGCTGTCTGGATGGGGTAAATCTGGAAGAGCTGGAAATCGAACTCTTCAACGGTCAGGACTGGGAGCAGGCCCGGGCGAATCTTGATGACACGTAAACTGGGTGCCCGTTAATCTACAAAGTGTCCGATGTCGAGCGTAATAAACCGATAGCCTAGGGCTTTGCCGTGTTTAATCAACGCCTCACGGATTGTATCTTCGAGTAAACGCGGACAATCCGCTGCTGGGGCCATAATGCAGACCATGTCTCCATCTACCCGAACAGGATAGGCTGGAAAGCCAAGCCTCTGAAATATCTCGACCCAGGCTGCGGACGGATCAGCTTGCAGGGACTGGGAACGGTCTGGATTCTGATCCTTCATGGATAGAGAGTGTACTACAAAACAGGAAACGACTGAATCGTGTGTTTGAGAAAGTGAGTGCGGGATGGCAGACGCTGGCGTCATCTTTGATCTTGATGGAGTCCTCATTGACTCTGAGGGGTTGTACTACCGCGCGTATACCGAAGTGCTCAAGCCGTATGGCGTCACAGTGACGCAGCGAGAATATGAAGAGTACTGGATCGCCCAAGGAATCGGACCGGAATACATTGTAGAAAAGTACAATTTGCCGGTCGCGCCTGATACTCTGCGCAAGCTGCGCTCGCCTATTTTTCTTCAATTATTGGAAACGGAAGTCACCCTCATGCCCTATGTGAAGGAAACACTGACGCATTTGTCCGAGCATTTTAGACTCACCGTCGCAACCAACAGCAACCGGGAACATTTGGATTTTGTGCTGAAGCGTTTCGGCATCGACCGTTTTTTCGCTTGCACTGTCGCTCGCCAGGATTACGAAAAAGCGAAACCCGAGCCGGATGCCTTCTTAGCCGCGGCAAACAAACTCGGACTGGCCCGAGAGCGGTGCGTGGTTGTGGAAGACACCTATCGGGGTGTCACCGCAGCTACCCAAGCTGGCATTGCCTGCATCGCCGTACCGAACGAATACACCCAAAACAACGACTTTAGTCAGGCTAGCCTCGTCTTGTCCAACCTTGGAGAATTAACGCCCGAGGTGGTGCGGGCGTTAACAGATTGATCAGTCTTCAAGCCGTAACAGGGCCTTTTCCACAACTGCACTGAGGCTCGTATGCTCTAACTCTGCGCGTTTCTTTGCTTTCTCCCTGACAGGAGCAGAAACATATACCTGAAGACGAACATGTCCTTGGGGCTTTCGCCCCGCGCCGGGGCGCGTGCCACCATGTTGGTTAGGACGGGCGGCTTGAGATGTATCAAAATAGTCAAGAACGTTTTCTCCTGCGTCAAATTTTTCTTCAAGGTTTGCCGCGCTCGTCAATTTTACCGATTTCCTTTTCGTAGAGCGTTCGTTCTTCATATCGGGACCTCCTGACGCTAATAATACGAATGGTCTGCTTGCGTACTGTATATATTGCTGTCCAATACGTACGCCTGATTTTTCCAATAACAATCCGACGAGATTCATGCGGGTATTTTGAGGGAAGATCGAGGAGATTTTCATCCCGCCACAATCCCTGAGCTGCCTCGAAGTCAATGCCATGCTTCTCTTTATTTGCTGCACTCTTGTTTGTATTCCATTCAAAGGGCACCTGGATATTATACACGCTTTTTGAAAAATAACTATATTTTTCAAAAAGCAATGCCTGACGTATAAGCCAAGGTGGTGAGTTTGCCAGACAGCGTACCGCGACAGAAAGAAGAATCTCTTTCCAATACGCAGGTTTTCCTTTATTGTGGCCCCTCGATAGTGCAGGGGAAGCACTCCAAAGGAGGAGGATGCATGACGGCCCAAGAATTAAACCAGGACGCGAAACAGTTCACGGATAGATATGTTCAGGCCAACGGACTGAGGTTTCACTATCTCGACTGGGGCAGCCTGGAAAAGCCGCCATTAGTACTCCTCCATGGAGTAGGGCAGACCTGCCATACCTGGGATTTGTTTGCTGCGGCCATGTCTGAACATTTTCACGTCATGACTTTTGATCAGCGCGGACATGGGGATACAGACTGGGCTGCGGATAAAGACTATTCACGCGCAACCATGGTCGAGGACGCCGCTGCCTTCACTGCTGCGCTCGGTCTGGATCATTTCTTCTTGACCGGCATGTCGATGGGGGGAGCAAACTCGCTCGCATTCACTGCAAAGTATCCTGATAAAGTCGAAGCCCTGGTCGTCGTTGATGTCGGCCCGCGTGTGGAGCCCAAAGGCGTAAAGCATATCCGTGATTTTATGAAAAACTACCGTGAATTCGACTCCTTGGATCAGGCCGCAGAAGTGATTCATAGGTTTAATCCAAGGCGTCCACTCGAAGTCATACGCAAATACACAGTGGTGTATAACCTCAAAGAGACGCTAGAGGGCAAGTGGACCTGGAAATACGATACGTATTTCAGCGACGGCCACCGTAAGGTTGATGTCAAACAGATGCAAGAAGAGCTGTCTGTGGCAGTCAAGAAAATCCAATGTCCGACCTTAGTGGTCAAAGGCGGCGAGAGCGATGTCTTTTCACTGGACGGCGCACGAGACTTGCAAGAACTGATTCCTGGTTCGGAGTTTGCCCTAGTACCCAAGGCTGGCCACTCTGTCATGGGAGACAATCCGCAAGGCTTTGAGTCCGCGGTCCGCGGGTTTTATGAGAAAAAGGGCTATCTGTAGGCCGCACGAAAGACCTAGCAAGAACGAATGGGGAGATACATACATGGACCTCGGTCTCAAGGATAAAGTTGTCATTGTCGGCGGTGCAAGTAAGGGCATTGGCCAGGCGACTGCGTTGGCGTTTGCCAAAGAGGGCGCAAAAGTCGTTGTCTGCGCCCGTAACCCGGAACTATTGGAAAAATCTGCGAGCGAGATTCAAAGCGAAACAGGAGCCGAGGTGCTGGCCGTGGCCGGAGACCTGTCGCAAGCCGAAGCAACAGAAAAGCTGGTCGATGAAACTATTGCAAAATTCGGAACCGTTCACGTCCTCGTTCCCAATACTGGCGGCCCTCCCTTGGGTGGCTTTGGAGACATGGATGATGCCGCCTGGGAAAGCGCTTTTGCGCTCAATTTCCTCAGCACTGTTCGGCTGATCCGTAAAGTGCTGCCCTATATGCAAAAGCAGGGCTGGGGCCGTATTGTCAGCGTCATGTCCATGTCGGTCAAAGAACCGATTGACGGTCTCATCTTATCGAACGGAGTACGCCCAGCCGTGATCGGTATGGCAAAGACGCTGTCACGCGAGGTCGGGAAGTATAATATTACGGTCAACACGGTATTACCCGGCCGTATTCTCACCGACCGTCTGAAAGGGGCGCTGGCCATCCGGGCTGAAAAAGCTGGCATCCCCTTGGAACAAGCCCTGGAAGAGAGTGGGAAAGATGTCCCGCTCGGTCGGATTGGTGATCCTGTAGAAATGGCCAACGGCATTGTCTTTCTCGCTTCGGATGCGGCCAGTTATATCACTGGAACGAGCCTCCAGATTGATGGCGGCGCGATTCGGGGCTTACTGTAGCGTGGACCCTATTCTCCAGGCTGCTGTCAACGCTGCTCACGCCGCTGGCGACATTGCCCGGCACTATTTCAAAACCAACCTGACGGTTGAGATCAAAGCTGATCGTACACCAGTCACCAAAGCCGACCGGGAGTGTGAGGCGTGCATTGTTGACGTGCTACGCAGGCAGTTCCCGGACTATGGTTTTCTGGGTGAAGAACTCGGCGAGCAGCCGGGAAACAGGTCAGTCCGGTGGATTATTGACCCCATCGACGGCACCAAAAATTTTATTCGTGGGATTCCCTTTTTTGCAATCCTCATTGCCCTTGAAGAAGACGGCGAAGTCACTGCCGGCGTGATGTACGCGCCAGCCCTTGACGACCTGCTGTATGCCCAAAAGGGGCAGGGCGCGTTTGCCAATGGTAAACAGGTGCATGTCTCAGATGTGAACCGGCTGCAAGATGCCATGCTGATTCACGGCGGCCTGAATGATCTGAAAGCCCGTCCCTGTTGGTCCCCTTTTTTACGCTTAGTTGATGCGACCTCTCGACAGCGAGGATTTGGGGATGCGTTCGGGCATAGTTTGGTGGTGCAAGGGCTGGCCGAGGTCGCCCTGGAGCCGGAAATCAAACCCTGGGATGTCGCAGCAACCAAGATTATTATCACCGAGGCGGGCGGACGGTTTTCTGATTTTGCCGGAACGCCGTCTATTTACACCGGTGACGCGGTGATCTCAAACGGACAGCTGCACGACGAAATTATACATATTGTGCAAGGTTGAGGAGCCAGCGTGGAGACCTCTCTGTGTCCCGGCAGGCTGACCCCCTTCAGCATTGCGCCCCACTGCTATCAAATACCGTAAAACTTTGCGGCATTTGTTCCCAGGATCTTATCCACCGATGCCGTTGGTAAAGAGGAAAGTACCTCACGTGCCTTCCGGACCGGATCGACAAATCCTTCGGCATGCGGGTAGTCGGAGCCGATAAAGAAACGGTCGTCGCCGGCAAACTGAACCATAAGGGGAAACATCTTTTCCTCCGGATCACCGTTAACCCAGATATTACGGGCAAAATACTCGCTTGCCGGTCGTTTCATCTGTGAAGTGTGGCCCATGTATTGGTAGCGATAATCGACCCGCTCCAGCCACTCGCCCACCCAGCCGACCATGGCTTCAATGGTCGCGACCCGTAGCTTTGGAAAGCGCTCAAACACGCCATCATACATCATCGCCGTGACAGCCTGACGCGGGTCTTGGATGATACTCATGGTGATATACATGAAGCCGGGATTGCGGTCGCGAAACCACTCACTACCAGTGTAGTTCGGATGACCGACGAGGTGGAGACCAACGCTGAGATTAAGATCTTGGGCTGCGGCCCAAACTGGATCGTACTCCGGCAGGCCAAAGCTCTTGCCATCGATCGGTGCAGCCGCGACGAAGATTGTCCGGCCGCCGAGCTTGGCGATGCGCTCCATCTCCCGTACGGCCAACTGTGGATCACGCATCGAGATATGAGCGGCGGGGTAGAGACGATTTTTATGCGGAGAACACAGCTCGAACGTCCAGGTGTTATAGGCGCGGCAGTGGGCATCGGCCAGGTAAGGGTCAGCTATTTCGCCCTCCCAAAACAGGCCGAGGGTCGGATAGATGACTTGGGATTCCATCTTCTCGTCATCTAAGAACTGCACCCGCTTGCCCATATCTTCCCAATCCGCACTATAATAATGGTAGCGATCGAAAGTGCTCAGGTCCTGGCCTGCCTCTTTTTGGCCATAGCCGACAACACCGCCCAGAAATTCCTCGACATCAAAAACATTCATGGGCTTGTCATCAACCAGAAACTTCTTCTCCCCACTCACGGGGTCGGTCGCGCTTTTCATGGCTCGCTCTCGATAGGCCGGATCAATATAGCGCTCAAACAAGTCTAAGGGCTCAATAAAATGGGCATCTCCATCAACGACTTTCATATACAGCCCTCCTTTCCGTATGATTTTATCGTGTGTCCCTTATGGTGGTACTGCTGTCTGTGAGGAAATGCAAGGGAACTGAACCGAGCGGACCTGTGGTAGGCGCAGAATATTTAGGCTACAACTGAGGCAACACAGGAGGAGGCAGAATTTATGGATACTCCAATTGAAATCATCGAGTTCTCAGACTACCTGTGACCCTGGTGCTTTCCGGCCGCGGAGCGGCTCCGAAAGATCAAAGAACGCTATGGTGACCGAGTAAGCGTCAAATGGCAGCCCTTTGCCTTGCGTCCGCGCTATGAGTCCAGCCCGTTTCGGTTTAAGGACAGTTATGTGGAGCAGGCCTGGCGTAAGGCGTCGGCCCTGGCTGAGCCAGACGGTCTGGAATATTCCATGTGGCCGCATGAAGAATTCCCACGCTGGAGCATGCCTGGCCTGGAAGCTGGTATGGCCGCTCAGCGTCAGGGAGAGGACGTCTTCCTCCGTTTTCACACGGGATTGTTTCGTTCTTTTTTCATCGAGAACAAGAGTCTGATTGAAAAAGAGACCTGTGTTGCTGTTGCCCGACAGGTTGGCCTCGATATGAATGCCTTCCTGCGTGATATTGAAGATAAAGCCTTCCAAGACCAGGTTCGTCAGCAATGTGAAGATGCAGTGAACACTCATTTCGTGAGTGCGGTTCCTACTGTCCTCATTGGCGGTAAAACGCGCCAAATCGGCATGGTACCGGCTGAAGCCTACCTGGAAGACCTGGCGACGCTCGGAGTCTCATAAAGGCCGTATATGGCAGACAAGGACGAGCATACATTTCACTTGCGCTTCTCCCTGAGCACTCAAATTCCCCTGGCATCGTGGGATGATGAAGATTTCGAGGGAGACGAGTGGCTGAACGAATGGGAAATAAAGGTAAAACCTGGTCTGATCCGAGAAGTTTTTACGTATTTGCGCCAGTTTGAAGGCTGGAACTGCCATATCCGCAATCGCGGTGTGTCTCCGATTGATGAAATTGAAATCGTGATGCGCAAAGAGGAGGGGTAAGACCCAATAGTGTGACGCTTTCGCCTACACGCCTACTGTCTGGAGCAATAACAAAAGGCAGGCATCATGCCTGCCTTTTGTTATTTCAGAGATTGCTCTCCACTATCGGACAACTAGACTTGGGTTGATCCGAGTAAGTTCCCACCAAGCGATGGGTGACCAACGCTCTTATCGCCGAACACGTTAATCAGCGAGGTCTTGCCGGATTTGAGGGCGCGCTCCAGAGCAGGAACGATTTCATCCGGTTGTTCCACATGCTCGGTGTATACACCCATGGGTTCAAATACCTTATCGTAGCGAATGTCCTTAATCATATCGAACGGATCGGTGCGGCCTTTGAGCAGGGGCATCGACTCAAACGTCGGACCCCACGAACTATTGTTCCACAGCAGGGTAATAATCGGGATATTGTATTTGGCTGCGGTTTCCATATCCATACCTCCTATGCCCAGACCACCGTCGCCGCTGACAACGATAACTTGCTTGCCCGGGCGACCGAGTTGGACACCAATACCCATGCCTACGCCGTGTCCGACTGGGGCCAGCGGGCCGGCGTCTACAATCTGACCCGGCTCATGGGCGGTAAACCACTGACTGGTGTAGCCACTCAGAGTGAAGCTATCGATAATCAGGGTTGCGTCTTTGTCGATTACCGAGGTGAGGTCTTTGGCCAGACGGTCAGGATGGATCGGACTTGCGCTATGGTTCTGCTGTTCACGGTCGCTGATGAGCTTGTTATAGTTCTCGCGTACCTCAACCATGTTTTGGAGCCACGGACTCTCACGCTTGGCACTAAAGTCCAGCTGCATCTCTTTGATCTTGTCGATCATCTGACGGAGTACGAGCTTGGGATCACCGACGATGCCGACTTCTGCCGGTACATGCCAGCCTACACGCTGGGGTGTGGCATCAACCTGGATATAGGTGGCTTTGTCGCTCCAGGTAGGAGGCTGACCGAACTTTTCTCCGCTCCAGAACTTAAATCCAACCGCTAAGACAACGTCAGCTTCGCCTGTAAACGGCTTTTTCCACGCCCCGCGAACGGCGAGCGGATTATCTTCGTCAACCGCACCCTGACCGGCCCGACGGCAATAGACCGGGGTGCTGGTGAGTTCAGCCAGTTCTTTCAGTTCAGCCTCGGCACCGGACCAGAAAATACCGTCTCCACCAGCGATGAGCGGCTTTTTCGACTGAAAAATGAGTTCAACGGCGCGCTCAATCTGGCGTGGGTCGCCTTGGAAACGGAGTTCATCCGGACTGTAGACTTTTGCGCCTTTGCGCTGTTTGGATTCGTCATCCTGGTGGTAGAGAATATTGGTTGGAATTTCGAGCAGGGAGACGCCCTGGGGTGCTGAGGTGGCTTCACGAAATGCCTGACGCAGGTCGATTTCAATCGTCGACCAGTCGAGCACGCGCTTGGTAAACTTTGAGAAAGAGCTGACAACGTCAGAGCCATAGGCTTCTTGGAAGGAGCCGATAAGGTCCTCGGTTGTGGGGTGCTGGCCAGCGAGACAGACGACGGCGCTATTTGTCAGGCCAGCGACGCATAGGCCGGTCACTGCGTTGGTCAGGCCACAGCCTGCCGTTACACAGCAGAGGCCGGGTTTTCCTGTCACACGGGCATAGCCGTCTGCCGCGTAAGCGGTGGCTTGTTCGTGGCGCATGTGGATGAGTTTGATGCCATTATCTCTGAGGGTAGCCAGAATGGGGAAGGTATGTCCGCCATTCACGGCAAACATATACTCAACGTTTTGTTCCTGTAAGATACGTCCAATAAGCGTCCCACCATCAACTGTTGCCATGTCTGCGATCCTCCTTTGATTCATCCTTGGGCAATACTAGAGCAGGCGGCATCTTCCCATATTTTGGACAAAGAAAAAAGCAGGGGCAGATAGGGATACTGTCTCGGGGGGTATTTCCTCTCACCGATAGGTGACAGCCCTGTGTCCGAACGTAAAACGGGAGGCCCTTTTTCGGAGCCTCCCGTTTTTAGACTGAGTTTGTAGAAGAGGCGAAAGATGTTTCACCTCTCCGGTTGTTACTACAGCAGGTAGTACTGGAGGCGAATCCAGAACAGGTCGCGATCAGCCCACAGGTGCAGCCCGGTGCCGTCCGTGGCGTTGCGGCTACCCATATACATGACCGTGCCGGCAAACAAGTCGAGGTTGCGGAAGAACAGGCCGTGCCAGTAGGTCTGAGCCAGCAACAACGGCTGCTTGGCGTTTACCGAGTAGGCGAACGCAAACAGCGGCTCCAGTTTGCCCCGGAAGTAAAAGCCCGACGTGCCAAACGTATACAACTGATCCCAGCGATGGTGCCGAGATTGGGCCGCATTATAGGCTGCCTGCAGGTGAGACGGCCGGTTATTGTTCTGGTAGGTGGTCAGGGCCTGGAAGGTGTAGAAGGTAGTCTGGTCGCCGATGCCACCCGGTAGGCCGCGCGCCCAGCCCATGCCCGGAAAGGACTGAATGGACTGAATCAGGTCAAACCCGATCATGCTCCGCCAGACCGAGGTGCCGCCCTTCACCCGCCGAATGCGCGTGCGCGGACTCGGACAGAACGTGCCGGCGCCCTCGGCACACGGATTGCCTTCGCCGTCCGTGTACGGACTGTCTGGAATCTGGGAGCCCGTCTTGCCCTCTGACACGGCTCGCGCCCTGGCCGCCGCTAACCGCGCATTGTAGTGATTTTGATCCGCACCCGCAAAGCCACCTATCGATTCGTTACGCGCCTCGTTGGTCGACCAGCTCTGCTCCAGGCGGAACACCGCGCCGGTGTAATCAAAGTCGTTATACGTCAGCGTGAACCCAAACACGTTCGTCCAGGGATAAAAGTGGGATACGTCAAAACACGCCGTAGCAACCCGGTCGTTGTTCGGGTTGCCATCCTGGCTGTAGCCATATTGGTCAACCCCGGCGAAAAGCGTGGCCTGGTTCTCTTTGAAACACCGATCGAGCGAGCGGCGGAAGTTGAGCATGTTGTTCGGGTCGGTCGGGCTATGGCTAAAAAATCCTCCCTCAGTGCCCAGGATGTTGTCATCAAGGGCAAACATCCGTTTACCATCCGCATCCAGCCCTGACTCACCAGCGAAGGTGTCAAAATGGAACACCGCGGCCGGATCGACCCGCTTGAACATATAGTTCAGGGTGAAGTCAAAGCTGCTGAATATCTTACCCAGCATACGGATGCCGACCATGCTGTTGTCCCACTTCGTGCCCCGAATGTGGTGAGTTTTCGACCCGCCGCCAATCCGGTACAGAAAGTTCGTGGTCCGGCCCGTGCTATCATCCGAGCAGGGCCCGTACTGATTCCCACACCCGGCATCGCCGGCCATATTCTTCGTATTGCGCCCAACCCGGAACAACGACCACGGATGGCGAACCCGGGCGTAGTCATTATATGGCCCCCAGGGCACGCCCTTAGTGGTCAAGACGCCCGGTGTGGTCGGCGAGTCAAAGTAATCACTCGGATCGCCAATATAGTCCGGGTCATCATAGCGCAGGCCGCCCCAGCCGCCTTCCAACACCAGGTGCTGCGTGAACGGCCGCCAGCGTGGGGTGTAGAACATCTCAATCCCCACATTGGACATAAAGGAGCCCACGTTGCCGATGTCATACAGGAATTTAATGGCCCAGATCGGCGTCCGAAAGTCTTCAAACGCTTCACCCACGGCCTGGTTCTGGTCCAGCCGCAGTGGGTTGGCAATGTCAATCGAGCGGAACAGATCCGATTCTCCCCACACGATCTGTTGCTTGCCCAGCCTCATGGACAGCCGATGCCCCATCACATCCCCAAAGTCCACGTCCAGGTTCATCTCCCGAAACCCGTTCTCGGGAAACACAAAGGCCTTCTGCTGCATCTTGATGTTGCTGGGATACATGTCGTCGTACTTGTCGCGCACCATGTACACCGGATCAAAGCGACCCCGATACATGAATGAGAAGTCTGCCCGGCGCACGCCCGGTATCTTGATGTTCTTATCGAACAGTCCACCTTCGGGCGTCACTAGGTCTTGGTACTCATATTCCACGCGCAACTCGTTGCGCCACTGCACCCACTCAAAGTTATCCCCAGGGCTGCCGTCAAATTGAAACGAGTGCTGCATCTCGTACACGACTTGAACCTCTGAGTTCCCCACCCGGATCGTCGCTTGCGCGGGGCTCGTTAGCCAAACGAGTCCTGCTACTACGAACAGCCCGGCCAAAAATCCTCTCAGGCACGCCCTTCGTTTCTTGTTGTGTTCGATCATAGCCATCCCTCCTGTAACAAAAAGTTGTCCTCCCTAGACAGTGCACATCTCTCTATCTCACTCGCTGTTTCCCCAGTTGTGGCAGGTCACCCCCTTTCCCAAATGTCCCACGTACAGGTCAAAGTACAGAGATGATTTAGTAACCCTTGCCGCTTCTAGCGCTATTCAATACATTTTGCAACTGCCTGGGCCGTATTTTTCTCTGTTTGTGCTCTTGACAAATGCGGCGGTTTTCTTTAATAGACCGCTCCATGCAAGATATTTTTTCTTACTATGGAAAATGGCTGCGGCACGGGCTCGTCGCGTGTGGAATTGGGTCAATTGTGGTGCTGGGTGGATGTGAGTTAGGGGAACCTCCCATTGATGAGGTCAAGGATGCCAAGCCCAAGCCGTCTTTGGTTGATCAGTATAAGCAAGCCAATAAGGACAGCCGAGACCCCGGATTGGCTGCGAACCCAAAGGCTCTTGGTGAGTCCTTATTGACAAACCCTGAAGGGGCGATGAAAAAGGGTGGTGAGGATCTGGGGGAGCAATAACAGAGCACGCTATTTCATCCTCCTGATTTCTCCTTCGCAATTCAACGGTATCCTGCGCGCGGTGATTCCCGCCGCGTGCCTGTCCCCCAGGTCTGTTCCCACCAATACACGAAGATACAGACTCTTCTGAGTGGCCTTGACGCTGCGGGGTCTGTCACCCTCGTAGAGTGTATCTTGAGCCCGTTCGGCGGTGTGTCAGCCCCGCTCCTCCAGGAGTTTGCGGAGCGCCTCCGTTTGCAGACTACTTTCCTTCTGCAACTGTGCAATCTGATCACTCCGAGTGGAGGCTGCGTGCTGCATCTGCCAGAAGTCCCAGCCGATCAGCACGAGCTGGCCGATCCCGATGCCGGCTTGTATCCCTTCATTTCCTTCCAACGGACAAAAAAAGAGGCAGCCTCGTGGCTGCCTCTTTTGCCTTCAGAAAGAAGGGGTATGGGTTTTAGGCAATAATACCTTCTCTGGCGGCGCGGACAAAGAACTTCGGATGCCAGAGCACTAATGCGGCCGGCACGAAGGTACAGGCGCCAAGGAAGCTGATGCCCATCCACAACGCCAGCAGCAGGCCCATTTCCGAGCAGAAACGGATGTTCGAGAATGCCCACAGGACGGTCGCCACGATCAAGGTGGCCGCGGTAAAGGCGACCGCCTTGCCCGCGGTAGAGAGTCCCCGGCGGACGGCATCGTTGATATCGCCGTCATACTCCTCAACCGCCCGGCTGACGATGTATAAGGCGTAATCAATGCCAAATCCGACTCCGACGGTTACCACCGGCAGGGACTGCAGGTTAATGCCAATATCCCGTACACCCATATACGCATTCACAATACCGTCAGCCAGGAATAAGCCGATCATCATCACCAGCGCTGCTATGGGGGAACGGTAGGTAAACATCACGATCAAGAAGATCGTGCCAAAGCCCAGGCCGTGCATATACAGGTCGTTTTTCAAAATCTCTTCATTTGCCGCAGCCGTCACACCAATCAAGCCACCAGCCAGACGCCAGTCTGCATTTGGCAGGGGATTGGCAGCAACGAATTTTCGCGCTTCCTGGATAATCCGGGCGATATTATCACCCTGGTGATTGGCGCAGTAGAACGTCACGCGTGAGACCGTATAGCTTGGGTCCAGAAATTTCGACGATTCACCTGGCGGTGTTCCTGCAAAGTAATAGAAGAAGAGCGCGCTGACCCGACGCGGGTTGGCCGGGATGTTCCCCCAACGCGGCTGCATATCGTAGAAGGTCATATTAATGGCCTGGATAATATCAGCCAGCGAGAAGCTGTAGCCGATGTCTCGATCGCGCTCCATGTGGCGCTGGAATCTTTGGAGGCCCTGTAACAGCTCGGGGTTCTTGAGTACTTCTTTGTCACGCCCCTCAACCACAATGATAAGCGGTTCAATCCCACCGAAGTATTTTTGAATCTCAATATGGGCCTGATTATACGGGGACTCCAAATGCAATAGCGGTGTGGCCGCGGTTGGATCGCCAATAGTTAAATGCCGGATCTGGGTAATAGAAACCAGAAAGGCGGCAACCCAGAAAATAACAATCATCTTGGAATTTTTGGGAGTGGTGATCCAGGCTGCGCAGCGGTCAACAAGAGTTTGCAGCCAGCCCTCCTCGCGTTGCATGACCTTTTCCGGTACCGGCGCTTTGAGGTAGTAGTACACAACTGGGTTCATGAGCAGTTCGCTCACCGCAACCGAGGCGACCCAAATCGAAGCCGAGATGGCGATCTTTTGCAGGATGACCACCGGCACGACCACGATGACGAGCATACCCAGCGAGTCGGTAATAATACCGCTCAGGGTGGGTACAAACAGTTCTGCAAACGCGGCTACAATAGCCTTTTCTTTATTCCACTGCCACTTGTGGTATTCCTCGTAATAGCGCTCGTGCATCTGCACCGAGTGACTCACCGCTCGGGCGGTGACAAAGAAGGGAATCACCAGCGCCAGCGGGTCCATGGAGAAGCCCATCATGGCCTGGATACCAAGGCCCCAAAAGGCCGACACAATACCGGTGATGGTCGGGCGCAGGGCACCGCGCCAATCGTGGAAGTAGAGGTAGAGTAAGATCCAACACACCATAGAAGCGGCGAGGAAGATGTAGAACACCTCGTTCGCGTAGAAGTATATCCAGCCGTAGAGCTGGGGTTCGCCAGCCACCCAGATCGTCTCCTCCGCGGTCTCAAACGGTTCTTTGACGGTCCGGCGAATCTGATCAAAGACGGTCTTATAGTCGAGCCTGCCCTCAATAAAATTGGCCTTCATAAGCAGGGCTTGGCCGTTCAAGGAGACTAACTGGCCGTAAATGGTTTCAGTGTTGTAGCAAATCTCCTTGATGTCGGCGACTTCTCGGTCTGATTTGGGTGGACGGCGCATGACCGGTGGGGTGGCGATAGTTCCCCCAGCCACGGTCAGGTAGCGCGTGGTACGGTGGCCGACCGACTCGATCTGGTCGTGGTTGACCCCGGTGATGCGGTCCATGGCCTGGGTCATGGTAAAGATTTTTTTGAGCATGCCGACTGTGAAGACATCGCCCTTATCGACCTTCAACATGACGTTGACGTTGTTCGCGCCTCCAAACTGATCGGCAAAGCGGAAGTGGACGCGGACGAACGGATGCCGATAGGGAAGCAGGTCGTTAAAGCTGGTGGACATTTCAATCGATAACGCCTGCCATGCCATGAAGCCGGTTACAAGCAGCACGCCGAGCGTGATAAAAAAGCGGTTGCGGATCAGGCCCTCTCCCAAACGATAGAGCGCAGCTCGGTCTGCTGCGTGGGCTTCGAGCTCTTCAATAGTCGGCATTTTCTTGTCAGCCACGGTTCTCTCCTTTTTTACAATTTCTTACTCGACGTGATGCCGCTGTGCGAAGCGCTCAGGCGCCACGCTAATGCGCGTCAGCCGACTCCTCGACCACTTCCTGCTCGACCAGCTTCCAGCTCTTGCCCCCATCGCTGGTGGTCATGATGGTGCCTTTCCCGCCCACCAGAACGCCCTTGCCGTTTTCTCCAAATGCAACCGCGTTGATCCAGGTGTATACCCCATCCGGTGTGCTGCTCGGGCTCCAGTTGACCCCACTGTCAGTGGTATCAAGCACCACGGCATTCATGCCAGCGAGGACGAGGCGACCATTCTCACCCGGCGCACCAACGTCGTATAGATGCAGCGCCGGAATATCCTCATTACTGCCCTCACGCGCTATCCAGGTCCAGGTCTGACCGGCGTCACTGGTTTTCGCAATGGCCCCACCAGCGCCGACCATCAGACCATTATTGGCGTCGCTAAAGTGGACTTTGAAAAACGCACCCATCACCATGACGTCCCGCACACCCCCTTGCTCGACGAGCTCATCGAGCAAACTCCCGTGCTGCGCGCCCCAGGTTTTACCGCCATCTGTGGTGTAACGCACGTTGCCGTATTCACCGACTATCCAGCCGGTGTTTTCGTCCAGAAACTGCACGCTGTAGTAGATAATGTCAGGCACGGCCAAACGGGTGAACTCGGACAGGCCGATCTGAGACACATCCATACGCTCGACATTCCAGGTCTCTCCGCCGTTGTCGGTCCACAACCAGGTTGATTCATCTCCACACGCCCAGCCATGCAGCTGGTCAATAAAAGAGACAGCCATAATAGTCTTGTCCGTATCGGCGGTTTGCACAGTCCAGGTTTTACCGCCGTCCCGGGAGTGGGTGACGGCACCATTTTGGCCGACTGCCCAGCCATACTCGCCTGAGAAGCTGACGTTGTTGAGCGACCAAATCACACCGCTATCAACGTCTACCCAAGTGTTTCCCGCGTCCTCAGTCCGCAAGATGCGTCCGGCGTAGCCCACGGCAACAAAGGTGTCACCCGTTACGTGCGAGGCGCCAAAAAATTTGTCGGTCCGTACAAGCAGCGACGTGCTCCATTCGGTTGGCTGCTCTCCGTGGCATCCTGCCAATCCGAGCAGGGTCGCAGCGGTCAACAGCGTAGCGAAAAAGCTAGCACATCTCTGGGCCAGGCCGGCCCTATAAGTATTCATAACGTAGTGACCTCCCTTTATGTTGGACAACCTGCACCAAGGAACTCCCCAGCAGGATTTCATGCCCTTCGTCATTTGCATTTTTTTGCGATAAAAGTCAAGGGACGGCAGGGGGTGTAGTATTGACCTTGCCGCCGCCTCTCTCCTCGAAAAACTTAACCGTCTTTCTACCGAGAAAACTTCTCTTATCAAAATAAAAATCCCCCGTACAACCCTGTACGGGGGATTCTCTGAGTCACAACAAGGCAGGGGGCTGTGACGTTTAGCGGGCGCTCTGGATCAGGAAGTTCACGGTGAACGCCTCAGGCGTGTTCCATTCCTTGGTGGTGTTGAAGTACCAGTCGTACTTCGGCACATAGTACTCATCATACCCCGGAGGGCAGTCCCACTTGGAGGAGTGGGTGATCTGCATATCGATCACCTGACCGTTGTGGGTAAATACCTGTTCCTCGTCGTAGTCCGCGGCAATGTATTTGGGTGAGGGCTTCGTCGAGATGTTC
The DNA here is from genome assembly GCA_965247985.1 of uncultured Binatia bacterium (SeqCode). Lineage (GTDB taxonomy): Bacteria > Desulfobacterota > Binatia > Bin18 > Bin18 > Bin18. The sequence continues at coordinate 1,652,951 of OZ252051.1, forward strand.
ATGAGCTGGGTCCAGGTTTTCCAGATCTCACCACCCTGGTCATACGTCTCTGACCATGAGGTGTTGAAGTACTCTTTGTCAAGGTAGATAACCCGCTTGGAGAACGCATACTGGTTATACCCAGTCGGAATGCCTTCGACGACCCATACCGGCCGGCGTTCCCAGGTCACCGAGTCTGACCACAGCATGGAGCTCACACCGCTGCGGCCGTCCGGAGCAGCGGCCCATACTTCACGATCTTGATAATGGCCTGAGTGGGCCGCCATGAGCACCTCTTTCTCGGCCAAGATGCGCCATGTCCAGTATCCGGGCTTTGCGTTGAAGCCCCAAATCGAGTCGATATCGATGTCAGTACCCCAGAAGGCGTCTGAGCGGTTTGCAACGCTGATACGACGCACGCGGCGCAGCTCAGGCAGATACATGTACGAGTCGTCCGGATTTTCGAGCGGGGTATAACGGAAGTTCAGCACCCCAGCGCCCTTCAGATCGTTTGGGGCGTACAGCGGTCCCCACTGTTCCGTATAGGTAATCTGTGGGTTAAACGGAGCGATCGGCTTCGGGTCCATGTGCAGCCGACCTTCCCACTTCATACGCCGCCAGAAGTGCGATGCGTAGAAGCGTTCCATCTCGCCCTTGTAGTTCACAAGCTCCATAATCCAGGGGCAGCCCACGTTATCCGTGAAATCCGGAAAGTACTCGTGGTTCCACATCGCCTTGGCACCACCGAGCGGATCGTTGACGTCAATGTTGGGAAACGGGCAGCCAGACACGTAGTTGAACATCTGCCGACCATCTTCTGACAACTGCACCTGACCGGCAAATTTTTCTGTGGCCTCTGCGTACAGCCTGGGCCATTCATACTTGCGGTACTCGATGACCTTCATGCTCATGCCTTGGTTGATCATCCAATTTGCGGTTGGATTGAGGACATCAGCAGCCTGGGCCATATTACTCTTATCGACGACATCACCTGCTTGAGGGAAGTCAGCGGCGGATGCTGGGACCACCCAGCTTACTACCGCCGCGCATGCGACCACGGCAAAAAAATGTACTTTCAGCTTCATATAGAAGCCTCCTTTCGAGGGCCCCTGCCCTTAGTGAAGTTTCCAACTTCCAACTGTATATGGAGTACGGGGGCAACGATCAATAGCTCAGCGGCAGGTTTTTTTCTACTACTGCGGAAGGGGAGGAAAGAAATGCCTTTTGCAGTGCTCTTATCGGAGGTGTTTTTGTAGTCCTGTAGTAGGTATTTTTAGGAAGAAGGGTTAATGGTAAATCCCTCGCTTGGGGGTGCGAGGGGTTGTTCGGTTGGTGTGTCCGAGGCCAGGCCGGCTTCACGGAGCAGCCGCGCAAGAGCGGCAAGAACATCCGAGACCGAGCGCTGAGCCTCTAGCAACTCATCGTTTGCCTGTGAGAGCTGAATATAGTCCTGTCGTTCAACGGCATCAACGATCGACACAAGAGCAAATTCATGGGCGCGCCAGGATTCGATATATCCTTGATGTACCTGCATTAGGGCTGGAAACTGTGGCTCATAGTGCTCTAATTCGACGACATACTCCCGGGCGACCCCGATCGCCGGGCGCATAGTTTCTAGCACAAAGTCATCATGAACGAACTGGTCTTCTCTGGCGCTTGCAATCGCGTTGTTAATTTTTGCTTCGGTAGCCGCCCATAAGCGGGCCTGGTCCATATAGGTGGTGAGTTCGCCCTGAACGTTCACTGCTTCGACCTGACAGGCAGACAGCAGGGCGATCCAGGCAAAAAAACTGAGCAATGTCGGCCACGGTTGCCCTCGTGTCCAGATTGGCCGCCACCAGGCTCGCCGCCAGTCCAAAGCTGAACAGCGGCTATGAGTTTTCTTCCCGGTCACGTTGAGCCACCTGAAAAATAAGGTCTTCGTAATACTTGACATTATATCCCAAGAGAACAACTTCGGGAGAGCCGTCTTTGCGTGCATACACGGCCGTTTTTGTCGGATTATAGTCCCCGATAAAAACCGTTTCTTTGCCCTGCTGTCCATTGCCTTCAATGACAATTGTTGAAGCCGGTGGGGCAAGGCCATACGCAGCAAGGTTGTCCGGGGCCTCGTGAACGATGGGGACCTTTCTGTTCGGGGTGAGATTTTCAATAAAACTGATCACGAGCGCAGAGGTGACCGGTGCACCTGACGGCTCAAGGGTCCGCCACTCCGCCTGCATCTCACCCGGCTGCGCCGCGCTGCGCTGCGAGGTGAAGGTGTGACCCTGGCGTTGGATGGAGAGTTTATGAATTGTATCCCGTTTCATCACCAGAAAAGTGCTCTCTTGGACTGGACGCGGTTCAAAAATGGGCGCATCGGGGCCACCCGGACGCCACTCAAAGAGGAGATAGTACCCCCCGAATACAACGGCCAGAATGTAATATATGCCAATGCGTTTCCACGTCATCCGCGGTACCTCCGCCACGTAAAGATGCCTACCCCGAGCAGCAAGAAGGAGCCTGGCAGGACGACGGTGCTCGTCACAAGAACGGTTTGGATTTGGTCCGAGGTCAGAAAGAGTTGATTAACGCCTGACTGCTGCGTCTCAGGTCTGGCTGCCATTTGGCTGGGGTCCTCAGCCAACCAATTCACCGCATTGATAAAGAGGTCTTTATTACCGCCCTGTTCCACCAGGGCATTATTGGCGAAATCAGCATCGCCAAACACCACAATACGGCCAAACGCCTCCCCAGTCTGCACGAGCATCTCGCCGGCGATGGGAATTGGGCCACGAAAATCTTGTTCCGCATCAAACTTTCTAATCCCGGTTCGCGGAATGTTTTCCGGCTCACTGGCCCAGCCCTGGGGCGAGGTGGCAAGAATGGCTTGGGCGCTCAACCCCCTTTTTTCATCCGGCTCCATATTGACCATGCCGGCCAGTGAAAAAATTGGCGGCGCATTGACAGAGCGGATTATCGGGTGTGGTTTGTTTGTTGCTGAGGCGCGGAACGTCAACATCTCGCCTGCAAATAGGCGCTTGGTGGGATCGACTGCAATGAGGCGCGGAAGGGAAATTCCATACCGCTCAAGAAAAGTGACAAACGAAGGTGAGCTGTCCGGGTCCAGTAAGACAAAGAGTGCACCGCCGCGCTGAATATACGCATCGAGCGCTTCCAGCTCAAAGGGCAAAAACTCTGCCTTTGGGCCAAAGACGACAACAACCGTGGCATCGTCCGGAACCGCACCGCTCTCTCCGAGTGAGAGGGTTTTCTCGTCATAAAACTCGTCAACGAAGGCTCCGCGCAGCTTAGTATAGCCCCTAGTTGGGGACGCATCGCCGAGGGACGCTTCCCCATGCCCGGTGAGAAAATAGATAATCTTGTCTCCCGGCGCGCGAGAGACCTGGAGCAAGGCGGCAATGGCTGCGGATTCACCTCTGCCGAGCAGGGTGCCTTTGCGCAGACCTCCCGATTCAAAGACCAGGGTCCCGTACTGGGTAGCTTGATATTCCCGTGCCAGGGCAGGATTCCGATTGATATCAACAATCTTGTGGTGGAAGTATGGCGACAGGGCGGCCATCCGACCCAGCATGTCTCTGATAAAGAAATTTTCGGGTCGGTCACTGTGAATCAAGGCTGTCACTTGGATATCGCGTTTGAGGCTCGACACAACCTGCTTGGCGCGCGGCGACAGGGTAAACTTTTTCTGTTGGGTCAAATCAAGCCGCTGATTGTGTTCAATCAAGATGGACTGGACGGCAACGATCAGTCCAAAGAAGCCCAGGGTGCCAAGAGCAAGTTTAAGCGTATTGTGGACAGTGGCATTCATCGGATTCACCGGCGTCCTTTCCACTGTCGTGCTTCCAGAGAGCGGAGGGTGAGAAAACTGAAAAAGATAATAAACATCAGAAAGAAAGTGATTTCTTTTGAATCGACTAATCCGAGCGCAAAGCTCTGAAAATGTGTGACCATGGATACGGAGGCAATCGTGCTGATGAGCCCGAATTGGGTTGCACCGTCATTCCAACTGAGAATCCAAAAAAAGAGGAGCACGCCGAGGGAGCCCAAGCCCGCGACGACAATGTTATCCGTGAGCGACGAAATAAACAGGCCACAGGCAATAAACGATAGTGCGAGCATCACCAGGCCGATATAGCCAGGCACTACCAGCGTCCAGTCGAACGGCTGCAGGGCAAACATCAAAACGGGATAGATGAGGGTAAACGACAGCATAAACAAGGTAGCAATAGCGCACGCAACAAATTTCCCCCAGAAGAGATCGGTATCGCGCATCGGATAGGTCAGCAGCAGTTCGATCGTACCGAGTCGCTTTTCTTCAGCGAACAGCCGCATGGTCAGGAAGGGCACGGTTAGCATTATAACCAAGCGCAGGTCGGTAAACATTAGCTGCCAAAAGTTTTCCATGATATTGAGGCCGAAGCCAAACTGGACATAGAAAATCAGATCGGAGTAGAAATAGTAGCCGCTCAGCAAGAGGAAGACCGCAGAGATCAGGTAAATAAACGGCGACAGAAAGTACGAACGTAATTCCTTGCTCAGGACGGCCGAGAAGTTCACGAACATGTTCCCACCTTAGTGTTAAAGGATGCCTTTCTCTCGATTTTCTACGCCTGATTGCTACGGCCCACTGACCTTGCTGCTGAGACGGACCGCACGCTGTGACTATTCACGCCGCCTCCTGCTGCTCTTCTCCGGTCAACCGGACAAAGAGGGATTCGAGATCCAGCGTGATTGGTCTGAGTTCATGCAGATCCCAGCCGTTGTTGATGACGACATGTGCAATCTCGCGGGCGATGTCTCGATTTGGGGAACGAACCGTAAAAACATTGTGCGCGTGGTGCTCTTGCCCGTTGCCGGCTTGCTGTGTGACCTGGCTGACTTCATCGAGTGCGCGCAGAGCAGCCAGAATGTCTTGACCGGGTCCGCCCGCTCGGACCAGCACGCTTGTTGCGCCCTGGAGTCGCTCGCTCAGGCGTTCTGTGGTGTCTTCGGCAATGATACGACCCTTGTCGATAATGACCACCCGTTCGCAGGTCAATTCCACCTCGTGCAGAATATGACTTGACAGCAGGATGGTTGCTTTACCCGCAAGGCCCTTGATCAACTCTCGCATGTCGATCACTTGGTTAGGATCAAGTCCAATTGTCGGCTCGTCTAGGATGAGGACTTCAGGCTGACCCAGTAAGGCCTGGGCTAACCCTACCCGCTGGCGGTAACCCTTGGACAGCGTCCCCATTTGACGCTGAGCCATATCTTCAAGCGCGCACTCGCTGAGGACGCGTTCGACATTGGTGCGCCGTTGTGACACTCCATTGATCTTGACCCGGGCGCAGAAGTTCAGAAATGCTCGGACCGACATGTCCGGGTAGAGGACGACGTTTTCCGGCAGATAGCCCAGACGGCTGCGGACTTCCAGCGAAGACGTTGACACGTCAAGCCCGGCCACTTGGACTGCCCCTTCAGTCGCCGGAAAAAATCCGGTCAGGATACGCATGAGCGTCGTTTTGCCCGAACCGTTTGGTCCGAGCAGGCCGACAATTTCCCCGCTCTTGACGTCAAAGGAAATCCGGTCAAGGGCGCGAACTCGCCCATAATATTTGGTAACGTTCTGAACTCCGATCATAAAACCCCTACAAAAATCTTGCTGGCTAGGCTATGACGGCGAGGGCGTGGTCATTGCTGCGGGCGTCGCCTTTAATTCATCAATTTCCGCTTCAAGCTCCCGCTGGAGCCGTTTCAGCTTGTTCACCTCGACCTCATGCGTGTTGCGTGTTTTCACAGCGCGGTCCCTATCGTGGGTGAGATCCTTGTTGGTGCCCTCAAGCTCCGCGACCTGTGTCCTGAGGCTGTTGACCTCGCCTGGGAGTATGCCTGCCAGGTACGATGTGGTCAGTCCGAGGCGCTCAAAGGCAACGCCAGTGAGCACTAACCCAAGCCACAGCACACCCACGCTGATGTAATGCCAAACCGCTTTTGAAAGATTACTGTCCCCGCCTGTCTGCTCTGTATCACTAGCCATAATTCTCCCCCTCCACAAAATTAAAGTGCGGGCACCCTAACAAAAAAGGGAACGAAGAGAAAGTCGCAAACGAGCGCTGGAGGTTCGGAGAGGTAACAGCGCTGTTACCTCTCCGGTTAGGTTGGTTTTTAACGGGCGCTCTGAATCAGGAAGTTCACCGAGAACGCTTTGGCGGTATTGAATTCGATCGGCTCGTTGAAATACCACTCGTTGATCCAGTCTTCCTGCTTCTCATAACCGGACGGCGCATCCCACTTGCTGAAGTGGGCAAGCTGGAGGTCCATCTGCATCCCATGAGGAGTAAAGGCCCAGTCATCCGTGTAATTGTATTTGGCACCACGGATAGGTTTGACCGGGTATCCCTCGTACGGCAGAGGGCCATACTCATACATGTTAAACCAGAGTTTCCACAGCTCACCACCGTTGTCGTACATTTCCGAGAAGCTCTGGGCCCAGAAGTCTTTGTCGACATACATGATACGCTTGGAATAGGCATACTGGCTGTAGGCAACCGGGAGCCCTTCAACAACATAGACGTTGCGCTTTTCCCAGTTGAGGTCGCACGGCATACCCGCGATCACGCCGCTTCGGCCGTCTGGCTGTGCACACCAGACATCTCTGGTGCCGTATTTGCCCATATGGACCGGGGCCAGGATTTGCTTTTCGGCCAAGAGGCGCCACTTCCAGTAGGCGTGCTTGGAATTCATGCCCCACAGGGAGTCCAGATCCATGTCCGTGCCCCAGAAGGCATCTGAGCGGTTCGCGACGCTGATGCGACGCACACGGCGCAGCTCAGGCAGATACATATACGAGTCATCTGGAATATTCGTCGGCAGATAGCGTGTATTGAGCACGCCAGCGCCCTTCAGGTCGTTTGGAATAAAGAGCGGACCAAACTGCTCCGTATACCGCATGGGCGGGTTGTTCGGCACGATCGGTTTGGGATCGGTGTACAGACGACCGGTCCACATCATCCGACGCCAGAACTGGGAGCCATACATACGTTCCATCTCGCCCCGGTTATTGACGAGTTCCATGATCCATTCGGTACCCACGTTGTCCACATAGGCGGGTTTCTGCTCCTGGTTCCACATGATCTTCGCCCCAACCAGGGGGTCGTTGGGATCGATATTCGGGAACGGGAGACCGGCCACGTAGTTGAACATTTCTCGGCCGTCGGCCGAGAGTTGGACTTGGCCTGAGTATTTCTCGGTCGCTTCGGCGTAGAGTTTAGGCAGATTGACTTTCTTATACTCGACGATATTAACGCGCATGCCGTTTTCCATAAACCACTTTATGCCAGGGATAAAGAGGTCGCCGGCCTCAGCCATGTTGTCTTTGGTAATGGTGTCGCCGGGCTTGACATCTGCGCTCACCCAGCTCGGGGCTGACAAACTCATAGCGCCTACGAGCGTCAGTGCGCAGGCAATTCTAGTCCACCAATAGGTTCTCATACAATCCTCTCCTTTTTACAATATTCCTGAGAACTACACGCGAGCAGCGGTTTGGTCAGCACGGAGGGGCACGGCTCATAGTCGTATCCTTTCTATCGTACGTCTTTATCTCCTCATAAAAAGATTTTCTCACCAAAAATGACAAAAGAGAGCATATTTCGTCAATAGTTTCAGAAGAGGCTTTTTCCACCTCCTCTGGGAGGGGCTGCATGGCCAGGGGATATAGTCTCCTTCGGTTCTTCCACTCAAGTTCTCCAAGGACAAAGCGGTTAATATGCGGCTCCGGCTACTTGCATGGTAACAAAGCGTGGTTTGAAGAGCGCAATCAGAACGGGTAAAAGCGTCACAGTGGCCAAGAAACTTACCCCCATCCAGAGGGCGAGCAGCAGTCCCATCTCTGCGCTAAAGCGGAGGCTGGACATAGTCCAGAACAGCGTCCCGAGGATCATGGTCAGCGCGGTAAAGGTCACCGCTTTCCCGGACGTTGCCAGGGCTGTCCTGACCGCGTCATCCAGCCCTGTGCCCAGTCGGTGCTCTTCGATAATACGACTCACAATATACAGGGCATAGTCGATACCAAATCCGACTCCGACGGTGACCACCGGAAGCGTATGGATATTAATACCAATATCACGGGCACCCATATACGCGTTAATAACGGCATTTGCTACGAGCAGAGGGATAATCATATATACCCCGGCCATGACCGAGCGGTAGGTGATGACCAGGACCAAGAAGATGGTGCCGAAACCAAGAACGTTGACCAGAATATCATTCCGAAACAGCTCTTCGTTGGCAGCGGCTAACACGCCAATAGGGCCACCGGCGAGACGGAACTGCGCAACGTCACTGGGATGGGCATCGATATACTCCCGGGCCCGCTGAATAACCCGCCGGATGGTCTCCCCCTGATGGTCGGTCATAAAGAAGCGGATGGGCGCAGAGCGATAGCGGTGATCAATGACCTGCGCGCTTTCCTGGAATGAGGTGCCGAAGAAGTAAGAGGCGAGCAGGAGCTGAACTTCACTATTGCGTCGGGGGAGGACCTCCCATTTGGGCTCTTGTTCATGAATGGCCCCGTTTACGACAGACAGAATATCCACAAATGAGAAGCTCAACCCTACCGATGGGTCGCGTTCGAGAGAGCGCTGAAATTGTTCGATCCAGGGCAGGACCTCAGGGCTTGCCAGTGAAGGCTCTTGGCTTTGTTGGCGAAATCGGTCGAGCGCACTCATGCCTTTGCCTGCATCTGCGGCCTCTTCTTTTTTCTCAGGCTCTTTGCGTTCGACCACAACCATGAGCTGCTCGACTCCACCGAATGTGTCTTGAATGCGGGCATGGGCGGTATTGTGCGGGGAGTCTCGGTACAGGAGCGGGGTCGCCGCGGTCGGATCACCAATCACCAGGTTTTGCCAGAAGTAGACGCTTCCGACCAAAACAATAGCCCAACTGGCCAAAGTGAGTCCTTTGCCTACGGGAGAGACAAGAACATGTGCGATTGAGGAAACGATCCGTTTGAAGGGGCCAGTTTCGCGCCGTTCAACGACTCGGATGTCAGGTGCACGCAGGTAGTGGTACACGATCGGGTTCAGCAAGAGCTCGCTAACGGTAATAGCGAGAATCCAGACGGCCGCACTAATGGCGAGCTTCTGCAAGAGCACAATGGGCACGAACAAGACCACGAGCAGGCCCAAGGCATCAGTCAGGATACCTGAGAGCGTTGGAACAAAGAGTTCGGCGAATGAGGCAATAATAGCCGGCTCTTTTTGCCCATTTGCCTTGCGATATTCCTCATAGTACCGTTCGTGCATCTGGACGGAGTGACTGACCGCTCGGGCGGTAATAAAGAACGGAATGACGAGGGTGAGTGGGTCTAGGCTGAAGCCTATCATCTTGATAAAGCCCAGCCCCCAAATGGCTGAGATGACACCGGTCAGTGTAGGCCGCAGTGCACCTCGGATATCGTGAAAATACCAATACAGCAGCAGCCACATCAACACAGTCGTAGCCAAAAAAATGACGTAGACCTGCTTGGCGTAGAAATACACCCAGCCGTACAGGGCTGGTTGGCCAGCCATATGAATACGCGTGTTGTCATCTTCATAGGGTTCAACGACAGAGCGCCGGACTTCTTCAAACAGCCGCCGATAATCGAGGCGCTGCTCGATAAAGGTGGCGTTCAACAGGGCGGCCTTTTCATCCAGCGAAACGAGCACGCCATATAAATTACGCGAGGAATGCACGATGCGGCGCACGCGCCCAACTTCTTCCTCGGTCTCGGGTGCCCGTTCCATGACAGGTTCGACTTCCTGCATGCCACCACTTTTCATAATCACGCGGCGGTTAGTCCGGTGGGCAATGGAGTTGACCAATTCATTATTCACGCCATACACCCGCTCCAATGCCTGGGTCATGTTGAAAATCTTGGTCAATGTGTCTTGATTGAAGATGGTGCCTTCTTGGACCTCCAGCATCAGCATGATGGTGTTGGCCCCGCCAAAGGTAGGCGCGTAAGCTTTATGGACCTGAATGAAAGGGTGGTTCTCGGGCAGTTGTTCGTCGAACCGCGTGACTAAGTCAAGCCGAACGGCAAATGAGGCAAAAACCAGGGTAGCGACGACAACGAGCAGTAAAACAAGCTTACGCCGGGCAATAATCTGCTCTCCCAGTGTATACAAATAACCACGCTCTTCAGTGCTCATGCCGCTCCCTTTTTGCGTTGCACGGTGGTCCTGCCGGATGCCGGCTAATATATGTTGTCCCCCCGGACGGTAGAAACGCCAGCTCTCCTGTGGGTTTACTGTTTCCCCCGTTTACGCTCGAGTAACCCGCCAATAATAGCTTCGATGTTCTCAGGAGAGAGGTCGTTCACCCGTATCCAACCGTCTACGATCATGGTCGGTACGCCCTCAATATGATAGCTATCCCCCAGGGCAATGGTTGCTTCAAGCTCAGCCTTCCCCCCGTCTGCATCAAGCTGGCTCAGGAGCAGTTCGGGGTCGAGGCCAATGCGGTGTGCGACATGGGCGATGCCGTCTCGACTGCCAGTATTAATATTTTCCTCAAAGCGCGCCTGAAACAGCGCCTGCTGCATCTCTTCACTCAACCCCAATTCGTGAGAGATCGCATAAGCACGGGCTGGGATTTGAGAAGACGCGTGGACCACCGGGACCGCGCGAAAGCGGATGTCCAGCTTATTTGGATATTTTTGCTTGAGGGCAGGGATGAGTTTGGAGAAGACAGCGTAGCAATGTGAACACAGAAAGTCCTCAAAGACGGTCAGTACGATCTTTTCTGATACCGTTCCCTCTGGAGCCCGCCGTACGAAAGAAAAGGCACCTGATAAAGAGAGATACCGATCCATCAGGTCAGGTGTTGGCCGACTCTGTGGCGGGAACGCGATACCGACGAGGAGGAAGCTCAGAAGAAAAGAGAGGGTTCTTAAGACCATACGTGGCTGGATCATAGGAAGCAAATGTACACTTTGCAAGTGTGCAAAATGTAAGCAGGCAGCGTTCAATAAGCGTCTGTGTACGTGTAAGGAGGACGGTTGGGATAAATGAGTAAACGCGCCAACATCTGCATGTCTGTTGAAGGACACGTTTACTCATTGGGGCGATTCTCGAATCGCCCCGTAGCCTTATGCAACCAACTGCCGCAACACGTACGGCAAAATGCCACCATGCCGGTAGTATTCGACCTCAATGGGCGTATCAATGCGAACGGTGACCGGCACGTCTTCTGACTGTCCATTGGCACGCTGGACGACTAAGGTCACGTCTTGGCGGGGTTTGAGGTCAGCGTTGAGTCCGCGGAGATCAAAGGTCTCAGTACCGTCAAGACTCAGCGACTGAACGCTCGTACCCTCTTTGAACTGACATGGCACCACACCCATAAATACCAAGTTGCTACGGTGAATACGCTCAAAGCTTTGGGCTACGACTGCTTTCACCCCAAGCAGTCGCGTCCCTTTGGCGGCCCAGTCACGGGAACTTCCAGTGCCGTACTCCTGCCCGGCTAACACTATCAATGGGGTGCCCTCGGCCTGATACTTCATGGCGGCATCGTAGATAGCCATTTGTTTGCCACCATTTCCGTTGGCCGTATAGTACTGCGTCACGCCGCCTTCCACTCCAGGTACCATCAAGTTCTTAATCCGTACGTTGGCAAACGTGCCACGAGTCATGATGCGGTCATTGCCACGCCGTGAGCCGTAACTATTGAAGTCTTTCACCTCAACACCATGCTCTTGGAGATACCGTCCGGCTGGCGCATCCGGCTTAATCGCTCCTGCGGGACTGATGTGATCGGTGGTGACGGAATCGCCAAGCACAGCAAGCGGACGTGCGCCGGTAATGTTTTGGATCGTCCCTGCCTGGAGGCCAAAGGAATCAAAGAAGGGCGGTGCCTGGATATAGGTCGATTCAGCGTTCCACTCGTATACCGCACCGGTTGAACTTGGAATGTCATTCCAGAGCGGGTTTTGCTCTTCAAAGTCTGTGTATAAGGTGCGGTACGTATCCGGGTCCATGGCAGACGCCATGAGGTCTTGAATTTCATTCACGCTCGGCCACAGGTCGTGTAAATAGACGTCAGTCCCGTCTTGGTCTTGGCCCACAGGCTGGCTGGACAGGTCAATATCAACTCGACCCGCCAGGGCAAACGCCACGACGAGCGGCGGGCTCATCAGAAAATTGGCCCGAATATTCTGATGGACTCGCGCCTCGAAGTTGCGATTGCCGCTCAATACGCTGGCGACCACAATATTATGCTGTATCACTGTCTGTTCTATATCCGGGTTGAGGGGCCCGGAGTTCCCGATACAGGTTGTACAACCATAGCCGACAGGCTGAAAGCCGACCTGGTTGAGATACCGTTGTAATCCGGTTTTCTCCAGATATTCGGTCACGACACGCGAGCCAGGACCAAGAGAAGTTTTTACCGTTGGTCTGACTGTCATACCGCGCTCGACCGCCTTCTTGGCCACTAAGCCCGCTGCCAACATCACACTTGGGTTTGAGGTGTTTGTACAAGAAGTAATGGCGGCAATGAGCACATCGCCATGTCCAATATCACCGAAATGTGAGGCACCGCCATGTGGCACGGCATGGCGCTGGTCGAGCGTCGATTGGGCGGCATTAAAACCACCATCGTTGAGCGGCGTTGTTAAGAGCTTCTGAAATGTCTCCTTAATATCCGGGAGATTGATCCGGTCCTGCGGACGGCGTGGTCCGGCCAGACCGGGCTGAACGTCGGCCAAATCGAGTTCGAGCACCTGGCTGTAGTCTACCTCACCCTGGCGCGGGATGCCGAACATCTGCTGGGCTTGGAAATAGCTCCGGAACGCCTCAACCTGCTCCTCAGTTCGACCGGTCGCGGTCAGGTATCTACACGTTTCCTCATCAATCGGGAAAAAGCCCATAGTCGCGCCATACTCCGGCGCCATATTGGCAATCGTTGCTCTATCCGTCAGTGGCAGGGAAGCCGCGCCCTCACCAAAGTATTCTACAAATTTTCCTACCACCTTGGCCGCGCGGAGCATCTCGGTACAGTGCAGCACGAGGTCCGTCGCGGTGACACCCTCACGCAGACCGCCGGTCATATGCACGCCAACGACGTCTGGAATGAGAAAGTAAACCGGCTGACCTAACATGCCGGCCTCGGCCTCGATCCCTCCAACACCCCAGGCGACCACCCCAAGGCCGTTAATCATGGTGGTATGTGAGTCGGTTCCGACGAGGGTATCCGGATAATAGACGCCCTCTCTAGTGAGTACGCCTTTGGCTAGGTATTCCAGATTGACCTGGTGGACGATGCCGATACCCGGCGGCACGACCTGAAAACTGTCGAACGCCTGCATGCCCCATTTCAGGAATTGATACCGAGGCTGATTGCGCTCAAATTCGATCTCCATATTCCGTTGGAGCGCATTCCCAACTCCCGAGTAATCGACCTGAATGGAGTGATCGACCACCAAGTCAACGGGCACCAGAGGCTCGATCAGTTTGGGATCTTTGCCCAGCTTGGCCACGGCTGAGCGCATGGCGGCCAAGTCGACGAGCAGGGGAACGCCGGTAAAGTCTTGCAAGATAATCCGCGCCACCACAAAGGGAATTTCCGCCGTGCGTGTCTCTGTCGGTCCCCAGTTCGCGAGGGTACGGACGTCATCTTCGGTAATCTTTTGGCCGTCATAGTTGCGTAAGACAGATTCAAGCACGATGCGGATACTGACCGGAAGCCGAGCAATCGGTCCTACGCCCTCTTTTTCGAGTTGGGGAAGGGCGTACAACTGGCCGGTTTTTCCGGGAGTGATCGTAAATGTCTGCAAAGAATTAAAAAGGTTGTGTGCCATATAAAAATCCCTCCACGTCTTCGGATACTCTTCAAGAATGACAACTGTATGTTTGGCTAAGCGGATATATTCTATCGCAAATCAAGGCAAGGGAGCGGCGAAAAACGGGAGCTATAGAGAGATAACGCTACCCTGAGCGCAGGGTGCAGGCTCTGCCGCACATCCCGTACGCAAACTTGGACCTGCTCGCGCCCGTTCGGATGCAGTCGCCTACCGTTGGCAACCTCACCGGAAATTTGGCCCCTCTCTGATCACCTTATGGACTGGAGTGTTTTTTGGCATCTTGTGCTGTAGCCGGATCAGCGAGTATATATCTGGTGTGGGAGAGGAAAGCCAATGCAATGGATTTGGAACAAAAGACTGAGCAGGCTCGTAAGCGGGGTAGGGACCGGAACCTGTATCCTCCTCGTTCTTATGGCGACCCCTCTTTTTGCCGAGGAGGTTCGTCCCCAGAAGAATCTTCGGGCCGGACCACATGCATGGACGGGCGATCTCACGCCCATAACCGCTCAGGAATGGAGCCAGGACCGTGCAGCCCATCTTTTGGAGCGGGCAGGTTTTGGCGGTCCGCCCCAAGAAGTTGACCACGTGGCGGCGATGACGCCAGACGCCGCAGTCCGCCATCTCGTGTACTATCAAGACATAGACAATAGCCAGATACCGGCGTTTGACGAATCGGGCGTGTTCGACCCGACGCTTGATCCTTTTCCTAAAAGCCGTGCGGATGCGGTGCGTATTGCCCGCGCCAACGGCGAGTCCATGGGGGTGAGGGTTAAACCCGGTGGCAGTCGTCCCCTCCAGCCCGTTGTCGATCGTTTTTTCTATTGGCTGCGGGCCGATGCGCTGGAAATGCGGCGGGCCGGACAGTGGTGGGCCCACCGCATGCTGGTGACGAAGCGCCCGCTCCAGGAAAAACTCGCTCTGTTCTGGCACGGTCATTTTGCGACCTCAGATACCAAGGTGCGGGACTACCGCAAGCTGCTCAAACAGCTCGAATTATTCTGGCAATACGGGAATGGGAACTTTCGTAATCTGCTCATCGGGGTAGCCCAAGACCCGGCCATGCTCGTATATTTAGACGCCGGTGAGAATATCAAAGACCATCCCAACGAGAACTTCGGCAGAGAAATCCTCGAACTCTTTACCCTGGGTGTTGGCAAGTACACCGAGACCGACATTCGCGAAGCCTCGCGGGCGTTTACCGGCTGGACCCATGTTGGACTGGACTTTGTCGTCAAACCTGAGCTGCACGACGACGGGCAGAAGACCTTCCTCGGACACACCGGGAATTACGACGGTGTCGATATTATTGATATTATTCTGGAACAGGATGCAGCTGCCCAGTTTATTGCGGCAAAGTTATATCGCTATTTTGTTCGGCAAAATCCCTCGCCTGAGCTTATGGCTCAACTCGGAGCGGTCTTTCGAGAGAATCAATACGAAATCGCGCCACTGTTGACGACGATTTTTCTGTCGCGTGACTTCTATAGTCCGCCCGCCTACGCAACCCAGATCAAAAGCCCAGTGCATCTGGTGGTTTCGACCTATCGCAAGCTCGGGCTGACCGACATTCCAGGGGTGCCTGATTTCAACACCACTGCCCGCGACCTTGGCCAGGAATTATTTCATCCGCCTAATGTTGCCGGCTGGGAAGGTGGACGGAGTTGGATTACGCCTGCTTTGCTGCTTGAACGCGGGAACTTCGCCCGCGCGGTCTTCTTTCCCGATATGGCCAATTTTCAGCCGCCGGACCGGTGGATGCCGGTGACGAATCAAAAGGTGGCGGCCAGGATTGATCAAGGCTATGAAATTACGGCGGCAACTATTGAGACCGCTGATACTGCCATGTCCGGCAACGCCATGGACCAGTCAGGCTCCGAGTCCATGTCCATGTTTAATATGATGGCGGGAGCGGACGAAGACTATAACACTCGGTACGGCAGTACCCACGGCTGGCAAGAAGCCTTTCGTCGGGTGAAACCCATCCCCCGCTACGCTGCCCAACTCACCCTGACCAGGGTCGTCACCCAAGCTGGGCTCACCACAACGTCTGAAGTCGTTGATTATTTTCTTGGCCGTCTGCTACGAGTTCCCCCTGCGGAAGAAGACCGTCAAGCGCTTATTGATTTTCTCACCCAAGAGTTAGGGACTGATAAGATCGAACTGACAGCGACATATCTGGAAGAGCCCGTCCGGCATCTGGTGCATCTCATTATGAGTACGCCGGAATATCAGTTGGGCTAATGAAGGAAGGACGTATGGCCAACACATTCAAAAAATCATTCATACAGACATCGCTCCTGAATAGGCCACTATCACGGCGCGACGCACTCCGAGTAGGAATGTACAGCCTCGGCGTTGGGGCGGGACTGCTCAGTACCCCCCTTGTGTCCCGTGGTCCGTTCTCAGTACTGGCAAAGCAAGCGAATGCTGCGACGTCACCCCATGCGCATCCAGAACGCATTCTTGTCGTGGTCGAACTCTCAGGTGGGAACGACGGGGTGAATACGATCATTCCGTATGGTGACGATGCCTATTACCAACAGCGTCCGACCATTGGTATTCCGGCCCAAGACGTTCGGAAGATCGACGCACACTTTGGTTTTCATCCGGCCATGGCCGGCTTCGAGCATTTATACAAAGACGGCAAGCTGGCTATTGTACACGCCTGCGGATATGAAAATCCGATCCTGTCGCATTTTGCGTCCATGGGCTTTTGGCATACGGGCAGTCCTCATGCCGGGGAAAAACTCGGCTGGTTAGGCCGCTTAGCCGATGCCCTCGACCCTGAGGTACAGCGTAACTATCTGGTCAATATTGCCACCGCGCAATCACTAGCTGTGCGGAGTCGTCATCACTCGCCCTTGGTCTTCTATGATCCCGAAGGGTTTAAACGGAATGGCGTTCACCAGCAACAACCGCTCTTCCCACGACTGAGCGACAAGCGGGCAACACCCAACGCTTCCTTGGATTTCCTGACTGGTTTGGCCGAAAACGCAACAGAAAGCGCGGCCTTTGTTCGTCAGGCGTGGGCGGACTATCAGACTCCGGTTGACTATGGCGTGCGGGCGTCCGGTCTCGGGCTTGATTTGCGCAAGGTCGCGGCATTAATCAAAGCCGAGATACCGACCCGGCTGTACTACGTCAGTTATGCGGGCAATGTCTTCGATACGCATGTGCATCAAAACGATCTCCACTTCCGTCTCCTGACCTACACCACCGACGCGCTGCGTGGATTCATGGCAGACCTCAACCGCATCGGCCGTGCCGATGACGTGGCTCTCCTGGTCTTTACCGAATTTGGCCGGCGTGTCCCCGAGAACGCCAGTAAAGGCACCGACCACGGCACGGCCACGCCGGTGTACGTCATTGGGGAGAAGGTCAAAGGCGGCTTCTACAGCACGCCACCCAGTCTGACCGATTTGGACGACGGCAACCTGCGCTATACGACCGACTTCCGTCGCGTATATGCCACGCTGATTAAGGAATGGCTGGGGTATAACGACACGAAGTCGTTACTACGAGAGGAGTTCCAGACTTTGGGGATGTTTGTGTGAGGGGAGTGTCCCCGACGGGATTTGAACCCGTGTCGCCGGCGTGAAAGGCCGGTGTCCTGGGCCAGGCTAGACGACGGGGACGCAGTGAATTGTGAAAGAGGAATGAGCCGACCGGGGCTCGAACCCGGGACCCTCTGCTTAAAAGGCAGATGCTCTACCAACTGAGCTATCGGCTCAGCCCGACGCACCATACCTGATGCCGGAAAAGAACTCAAACCCCCTCGGCGGGCGGACTGATCGTGATGGCACCTCACGAACATTTCAGGACAGCGATTTGGCCCCGGCTGCACTGTTGATTCAGCCCGGTCCGATGTCGGGTGGTGACTGCTGCGGAGAAGAATCCAATTCCCCGAGAGTAGGTAGGAGTAGAAATGCGTATAACAAATCGGCCGCGTCAAGTGCGTGTCGATCGTGAAGCCGCTTTTCACGACACGCGGGTTGGTCGCCCGGCACCGGGCTTCTATGCCATTACCAGCCTCAGCGTAGAATACTATCGCAAGACGATTGCGCAACACCTCAGGCCGGGCCAGCGGGTGTTGGAGTATGGTTGTGGCAAAGACGGATATTGTTTCGATCTCGTCAAGGACCAAGTGCCGCAGGTATCGATGGAGGCGATTGATATTTCATCCGCACGGGTTGCAGCGGCCAAGAAGATTGCCGCTGCACGCGGGATAGCCGAGCGGATCAATTTCCGGGTGATGGACGCCCATACGTTGAGATTCCCGGACCGGTATTTCGATATGATCTTTGGCAGTAGCATTCTTCACCACCTCAATCTCCCAACGGCAATTGCAGAAATACGCCGCGTGTTTAAATCGGGCGGATACGCCTTTTTCCTTGAACCCATGGGACACAATCCCTTGATCAATCTCTATCGAAAGCTGACTCCACGGCGGAGGACGGTAGAGGAACAGCCGCTGTTATCGTCTGACCTGCGTCTGCTTGCTGAGTTTTTTACCGTGAAGATTACCTATTTTCATCTGTTTTCGTTAGCTGCTGCGCCAAGGCGCAGCAGCTGGGGATTCCGTGGCATATTGAGAGTTCTCGATACCATTGACCAGGCCGTGTTCACGCTTGTGCCGGCGATGCGGAAACTGGCATGGATCGCCGTGATTGAGTTAAGCGAACGACGCCAGAGCTCACCCCGGTGAACTATTGGCAGCAGAGGACAACGGCACTGGGTTGCATATTGCCGAGGGCCGTACCATCTCTGACGGAGTTTGTCTGACCCGTTCCCCCTACGCCGGTGTTGCTAGCGTCCCCGCTGGGGGTGGCAGATTGTGGCGTATTGAAACACGATGCCGGCGTTGACTTGTAGGCTGCCCGTGGTAGCGTTCGGGCATGACGTCTGTCCGTTCACGTTTTGCTCCGAGTCCGACCGGCTCCTTGCATATTGGCGGTGCCCGGACCGCCCTCTTTGCCCTGCTGGCTGCGCGCCAACAGGCGGGCACCTTTGTGTTGCGCATTGACGACACCGACCGGCAACGGTCCACCCAAGAATTCCACGACGATATTCTGGATTCGATGCAGTGGCTTGGTTTGGCTTGGGATGAGGGGCCGTATTACCAAAGCCAGCGCTCTGTGCGGTACCGGGAAATGGGAGAACGGTTCCTCAGCCAAGGGAAGGCATACCGCTGCTTTTGTACGCCTGAGGAGCTGGATGCAAAACGGAAAGCCGCACTCGCCGAAGGGCGAAGCCCGGCCTACGACGGGACCTGTCGGGACTACCTGTCCGAGCCGGGCGAGGCTCGGCCCTACACCGTGCGTTTCCGCAGTCCGAAAGAGGGGGAGACTGTCGTTGATGATGTGCTGAAAGGGCGGGTGATATTTCAGAATCAGGAGCTGGATGATCTGATTCTCGTGCGCTCTGACGGCTCCCCCACGTATAATTTCTGCTCGGTCTTTGATGACGCTGATTTCCGCATCTCCCATATTGTTCGAGGCGATGACCATTTAACCAATACGCCGCGTCAGGTCCTGCTCTTTCAGGCAATGGACGCCCCGCTCCCCCACTTCGCTCACCTGCCGCTTATTTTAGGCAGCGATCGGGCACCGCTGAGTAAGCGACATGGCGCGACTGCCGTACGCGCGTATCGAGAAGCGGGCTATTTACCAGATGCGCTGATTAATTTTCTGGCTCGTTTAGGCTGGGCGCATGGAGACGACGAAGTCTTTTCGTGGCAAGAGCTTGAAGAAAAGTTCAAGCTCGAAGATGTCGGCACCTCAGCCGGTGTCTTTAACTCGGAAAAGCTGGAGTGGCTGAATGCGCACTATCTCAATGCGCGCAATGCCAAACAACTTGCGCAAGAAGTGAAGCCCTTTCTGCCTGAAACGGAACGTCCCGTGCCCGATGATGACTGGCTGGCACACATGGTGACAACGCTTCAACCACGGGTGAAAACGCTGCTGGAGTTGGGCGAGCAGTCCCATTTCTACCTGACTGACAACATTACGCTGGAAGAGAAGGCGGCGAAGAAGTTTTTGAAAGCCGCAACTCTTCCGCTGTTTTCGCGTTTGCGTACACAACTACGCGACTTGACAGTATGGGATGAACCTGCATTACATGGAGCGTTTACCGCGTTTATGGAGACTGAGCACGTCAAATTAGGCAAAATCGCACAACCGGTCCGTGTAGCACTCACCGGAAAGACGGCGAGTCCTGGGATTTTTGAAGTGATGGAGGTGTTGGGAAAGGAACGATGTCTTGCCCGGATTGACCGTGTCCTAGCGGAGCCGCCGGTAGCAGCTGAATCTTGACTTCCTATGGTCGCTTATCTATTTTGAAAAACACTGAGGTGTGGGCTAATTGGTAAGCCACCTGACTCTGGATCAGGCGATTGTAGGTTCGAGTCCTACCACCTCAGTTCTTCCTACCGGTCCCATCGTCTAGCGGTTAGGACGCCGGCCTCTCACGTCGGTAACACGGGTTCGATTCCCGTTGGGACCATCCCTGATACCCCTGTTCTTATGGTCCTGAAGATCCAGGGCTTGATTCGCCATCTTCGGATTTTCTATAATGATCCTAAGAGGGAAAGGTGGTCGGCAACTGTCCGACGAAACCCGTTGGCATATATAAGGAGCTCGCTATGGCAGCAGAGCAAAATGTCCAGAATGTCTTTGAGAAGATGATCAAAGCGGACCGTGAAAACCGGGAGAGCAAGCACTGGAGCGGGACCTTCATCGAGTATCTGGAAAAGCTGAGGAAAGACTCTGCCCTGGTGAAGCACGCGCACGCACGGACCTATGACATGATCATGCGCGAGGGTGCGTCCGGCGTCAACGAGACCGATGATCCACGCATCAGACGTCTGTTCAAAGACGAATCACTCAAAGTATATAATTTCTTCAAGGACGAATTCTTCGGCATTGAAGAAACCCTGGCCCAGATCGTGCGCTACTTCCAGTCCGCAGCCATGCGCGGCGAAGAAAGTCGCCAGGTGCTCTATCTCATGGGGCCGGTTGGCGCCGGCAAGAGTTCGCTTGTTGAGAAGCTGCAACGTGGACTTGAAGGGCTTGATCCAATCTATGCGATTGAGGGTTCGCCCATGCACGAAGAGCCGCTCTTGCTCATCCCGCGCCATTTACGCAAAGAATTCGAGAAAATGCTTGACGTGCGTATCGAGGGAGACCTCTGTCCGGTCACCCGCTGGCGCTTGCGTGAGGAATTCAAAAACCGCTATGAAGAGATGCCGATCACCACGGTGGGCTTCTCAAAACGCAATCGGCGTGGGATTGGCGTTGTACCGCCGGTTGATCCGAATAATCAGGACACCTCAGTCTTGATCGGCTCTGAAGATATCTCAAAACTGGACCGCTACTCAGAAGGCGACCCGCGCGTGCTCGAACTGAACGGGGCGTTCAACGTCGGCAACCGAGGCATGGTCGAGTTCATTGAGGTCTTTAAGAACGAGACCGAATATCTGCATGCCATGATTACGGCCACGCAGGAGAAATTTGTGCCAGCGCCGGGCCGGCATGGAACGGTATTTGTTGACACGGTCATTGTTGCCCACTCGAACGAAGCGGAATGGCAGAGGTTCAAGGCCGATCACACCAACGAGGCGATTCTGGACCGCATCGTTGTGGTCAAGGTGCCCTATAATTTGCGCCAGTCGGAAGAGGTCAAAATCTACCAGAAGATGCTGCACAATTCCGACTTCCGAGCGAGCGTGGCACCACATACACTCGAAATCGCTGCGATGTTCGCCATCCTGTCACGCCTGGAGCCCTCGCCAAAATGCGATCTCATGACCAAGCTACACCTGTACAACGGTGAAGAGGTTATCGAAAAGGGCCGGACCAAGAAGATCACGGTCAAAGAGCTGCGGGAGGACGCCAGGCGTGAAGGCATGTTCGGTATTTCCACTCGCTTTGTCATGAAAGCGCTCGACAATGCGCTGTCGGACGGGGGGTCCTCGATCAATCCGATTAGCGTACGGGAATCTATTATTCGGATGGTCAAGGAAATGGAGGTTGCCGATGATACGCGCAAGCAGTATCTGGAGTTTCTCCAAGACACCATCCACAAAGAATATCTCGAAATTCTGGAGAAAGAGATCACTAAAGCATTTGTCTATTCCTATCAGGAACAAGCCGAATCCCTCTTTCAGAACTACCTGGACCACGCCGAAGCGTATGTGAACCAGACGAAAGTCAAAGATCGTAATACGAAGGAAGAGCTATTGCCCGACGAAGGCTTTCTCAAATCTATTGAGGAGCAGATTGCTATTATCGGCTCGGCAGCCGATGGCTTCCGCCAAGAGGTCATTGCCTATCTGTGGGCGTCCTTACGACGGGAAGACAAAGTGAGCTATGAGAGCTACGAGCCACTCAAAGATGCGATTGAGAAGAAGTTGATGAGTTCCGTGCGTGATATTAGCCGTATTATTACCAAGGCACGTACGCGAGATGAGGAACAGCAGCAAAAGCATGCTACCATGGTGCAGCGCTTGATCGAGCTCGGTTACCCGGAAGATAGTGTTGACGTGATCTTAAAGTACGCGGCAAATCATTTGTGGAAAGATTAAAGAGTCATATTCAGCGATGCTGTCCTTCCACGTTCTGGGCTCTGGAGGGGAGAAGGAGTTGAGGCGGTGTATGGTATGAAACCGACAATCAACGCGATCTTTCGTCCGTACTCCTCATCCGATGCGCTGCGCTCTGACCGCAGCGCATCAGACCGACAACGCCACCGGCGGAAAGTCAGAGAAGCGGTGCGTGATAGCATCGCCGATCTGATTGCCGAAGAGTCCATCATTGGAAAGAACAAGGATAAAGTCATCAAAGTCCCAATCCGAGGAGTCAAGGAATACCGCTTTATCTACGGAGAAAACTCGTCCGGCGTTGGTCAGGGAGATGGCAACTCGGAAAAAGGCCAGGTCATCGGCAAGGCCGATGGAGCAGACCAAGGTCAGGGCGAGGATAAGGCCGGCGACCAGCCAGGCGTTGATTACTATGAAACGGATGTGACCCTGGAAGAGTTGGTCGAGATCATGTTCGAGGATCTCGAACTGCCGGATATGGAACGCAAGATATTGCGTGAGGTCATGTCTGATCGCATTAGCAAGCGCAAGGGCTTTCGAAAAGCGGGTATTCGGATTCGGCTGGACAAAAAACGGACTGTCAAATCACGCATTAAACGCCGCTTAGCCGCTACCAAACGGGACGGCTTTGAGACGGATGATGAGCAACGCTTTCCCTTTCGCAAAGAAGATCTCATCTACCGTCATATGGTCGAAGATGTCCGACCGGAATCCAACGCTGCGGTCCTGTGCATCATGGACACCTCAGGGTCCATGGATACCCTGAAAAAGTATCTGGCGCGGAGCTTCTTCTTCTTGTTGTATCAATTTGTGTGTACCAAATACCGCAATGTGGAGATTGCCTTTATCGCTCATCATACCGAGGGGAAAGAAGTCACCGAGGAAGAATTTTTCTATAAGGGCGAGTCTGGCGGGACGTTTATCTCTTCTGGATACAATAAAGCGCTCGAAGTGATTCAGGAACGCTATCATCCGTCATTGTGGAATCTATATGCCTTTCACTGTTCGGATGGAGATAATTTTGACTCTGACAATCCAGCGGCACTTAAGGCCGCCAAAGAGCTGTGTGAGCTCTGTAACCTGTTTGGCTATGGTGAGATCAAGCCGCTCGGATCGCGCTATTACGAAAGTTCCATGCTCAATATTTTCCGCCGCTTGGAAGCCGAGAATTTTCAGACCGTGCTGATCGAGCGCAAAGAAGACATTTGGCCGAGCTTTAAGACGTTTATGTCCAAAGAGCGCACCCCGATCGCCACGGAAACGCGCGCGGCGGCTGAACAGTAGGGACGCCGGAGCAACACAGCAGCCGAGGAGCAGCTATGGCTGAGTGGGATGTGAAAGACCTGGAAGGCTGGGACGAAAAAATCCGGGTCAAGGTCCAAGAGTTCGGCTTATCCTGTTTCGATCAAGAGTTTGAAGTCTGTGACCATACCCAGATGCTTGGCTATATGGCCTATTCGGGTATGCCGTCTCATTATCCGCATTGGTCCTATGGTAAGAGTTTTGAAAAACTCAAAACCATGTACGACTACGGGGTGTCCGGATTGCCGTATGAGATGGTCATCAACTCTAACCCGTCGATCGCCTACTTGATGACCGACAACTCGTTTTGTCTCCAGATCCTGACGATTGCGCATGTCTACGGTCATAACGATTTTTTTAAGAATAATTTCACCTTCAAAAGTACGGAGGCCGAGTACACCATCAGTCGTTTTAAGGTCCAGGCCGACCGGGTACGCGCCTATCTTGAAGACCCTTCTATTGGCGTCGAAAAGGTCGAATGGATTTTGGATGCCGCGCATGGCCTCTCGTTGCAGTGCCGGCGGAATCTGGCGATTAAAAAGCTCACGCTGCGAGAGCAGCGGGAAAGGATGACAGAGGCTACTCATCCTGCGGTTGATCCGTTTGAAGACCTGCACCGGCAGGAAGATGTTGAAGTCCCGGACCTCAACAAAGTTCCGGCTGCTCCGGAAGAAGATCTCTTGCTGTTTATTCGTGACTATAACCGCACTCTGAGTGATTGGGAGCGTGACCTGCTCACCATCGTGCACGAGACAGCCCAATACTTTATCCCCCAGATGGAGACGAAGATCATGAACGAGGGCTGGGCCAGCTACTGGCACCGCGAAATCGTGAATAGTCTCGATCTTCCCCAAGAACTGTATCTTGAATTTCTCGTCCGGCATAACCAGGTTGTTCGCCCATTCCCCAAGGGCTTAAACCCCTACTATCTTGGTCTTAGAGTATGGGATGATATTAAGCGCCGCCACGACGACCCCACCCCGGAGGAGATCGAGAAATATGGCCGGCCAGCCAAAACCGGAACCGAAGCTCTTTTCGAGGCGCGTGAAGTGGACCGGGACGCCTCTTTCCTGCGCCGATTTCTGACTGAAGAACTTATGCGCGAAATGGACATGTTCGAATATGAGCCACGCGGTGAGGATCTTGTGATCTCCGAGGTTTCAGATAAAGAAGGTTGGCGAGAAATCAAAGAAACCCTGATCAAGAGCGTTGGTATGGGCGGTGTGCCGGTCATTAAAATTGAAGACGCTGACTACAATCAAAACCGCAGCCTGTATGTCAAGCATTACCACGAGGGACGGGATCTTCAGCTCGAATATGCGGAGAAATCTCTCTCGTATCTGCATCGCCTGTGGGGCCACGAGGTGCTGTTGGAGACAGTGGTGAATAGCAAACGGGCGTTGCTGTCGTATAGCGACGAAGGCTTTTCCGCCAAACCGCTCAAGTAAAACCGTAGGCCTCTCTGCGTACTACGGAGAAATACGATGCCACCGGACGCTCTAGCCAGGCGTCCCGGTGTGGGCAGTCTCCAGGAGGACCACGGCCTCAGCCCTCATACCTTCTTCTCGCCCCACAAAGCCCATTGTTTCGCTCGTGGTAGCCTTGATGTTCATCGCCGCCGGCTCGACCTCAAGGACTTCCGCCAGGTTGTGACGCATCGCTTCTGTGTAGGCGGCGAGCTTGGGCTTTTGCGCCAAAATTGTCAGGTCCGCATTGCCCACGCGATAGCCGCCGGCTTTCACCTTCGCCATGACAACCCGCAGTAACTCAACGCTCGACGCGCCGTGATAGCGCGGGTCCGAATCCGGGAAATGCTGGCCGATATCCCCTGCGCCCAGCGCGCCTAAGAGGGCGTTGCTCAGGGCATGACAGACGACGTCTGCGTCAGAGTGGCCCAGGAGTCCCTTCTCCCACGGGACCTCAACGCCGCCAAGAATCAGCTTGCGTCCAGATACGAGCTGGTGAATGTCTACTCCTTGACCAATACGAAAGGACATGCTGGACCTGAGCCTATAGGTTGTTCGCCATCAGTTCCACCAAGTGTTTATTAAAACTCACCGGGTCGGTAATCTCTGAGCCTTCAGCCAGGAGCCCATAGCCCAACAGCAACTCCGCGTAGGTCTTCAGGGTCGGGTCGTCTTTATCTTGTTGAAAACATCCCTGGAGTTTCTCTAGGAGTGGATGGGTCGGATTCAGCTCCATGATGCGCTTTTGCGTGGGGAGGTCTTGCTGAGCCTGGCGCAACAGGCGCTCCATTTGTGGACTGTGGTCACTATCCTCACTCACCAGACATACTGGAGATGCCGTCAGGCGATTGGACAAGCGGACTTCTTTAATATGTTCGTCAAGCATTTTTTGGAGCGCTTGTAGTAGATCCGTATAGCTCTCAGACTTCTGCTTGAGCTCTTGCTCAGCCTCCTCTCGTTCGCTCTCGCTGCCGATTCGGACCGTGCCTTTGCCTATGGACTTGAGCTTTTTCCCCTCGAACTCGGTGAGGGACTGAACGACGAACTCATCCACCGGATCAATCAAATACAAGACTTCATGGCCCTTTTCCTTAAAGGCTTCTAGATGAGGAGAGTTTTCAACTGCGTTGCGTGACTCTCCGGTCAGATAGAAAATCTCTGGCTGCACGAGGGGCATACGTTCGACGTATTCCTTGAGGCTGACGAGCTTGTCCGGTTCTTTGGAGGAGGGGAAGAGCAGCAGCGGCGCGATGCGGTCCTTGTTTTCAAAGTCCGTACCCAGCCCCTCCTTGAGGACCCGACCAAATTGTTCCCAAAACTTGAGGTAGGTCTCTGCATCATGCTGAGCGAGATTGCTCAGCGCCTCTAGCACTTTTTTGGTCAGCCAATTACGGATTTGCGTAATATGCCGGTCCTGCTGGAGCCGTTGGCGCGAAACATTCAGCGGCAGGTCCGCGGAATCAACCACCCCTTTCAGAAAACGGAGATAGCGCGGAATGAGATCTTCACACTGCTCCATGATCATGACCCGTTGGGCGTAGAGTTGCAGCCCAAACGGCGAGGCGTGAAACGAGAGGTCAAACGGGGCTTGTGAAGGTAAAAAGACCAGAGCCTGAAACTCAAAACGTCCCTCGGCCCGAAAATTAAGCGTCTTGAGCGGCTCATTCCAGTCATGTGAAATATGTTTGTAGAACTCGGTATATTCTTCTTCAGAGACATCGGACGGCGTCCGCGTCCAAATGGGTTTCATAGAGTTGAGGGTCGTATCCTCAATGACAATGGTCGGTTTCGCACCTTCCTTGGGCTTACCTTCGTCATCACGTTCGATTTCCTCGCGTTCCTGCTTGTGTTTAATCGGATAGGTGACAAAATCGGAGTGGCGCTTCACAATACTGGTCAACACCCAGGACTCGGTAAAATCTTCGATGCCATTTTCCTGATCGACCGGCTTGAGATGCAGGGTGATGGACGTGCCGTTGTGGAGGCGTCCGGTCGCTTGCAGGGTGTACGAACCGTCCCCGGTGGATTCCCACTCCGTAGCGGTTTCCTCGCCGGCGCGGCGGGTGACTAAGGTGACTTTATCCGCCACCATAAAGGCCGAGTAAAACCCCACCCCAAAACGCCCGATCAGCTCGGACAGGGCTTCCGGCGACTGGCCTTCTTTGCGGACCTGTTCCAAGAGGGTCCGCGTGCCCGATTTGGCGATTGTGCCAATATTGGCCACGACCTCATCCCGACTCATGCCAATACCATTGTCGGTAATTGTCAGGGTACGGTTCTGCTTGTCAGCTTCGAGACGGATCTCAAGCGCGTCCGCATCTGACAGTAGTTCCGGCTTCGTGAGCGACTCGAAGCGCAGTTTGTCCAACGCGTCCGACGCATTTGAGATCAGCTCGCGCAGGAAAATATCCTTATTGGTATAGAGCGAGTGAATAACGAGATTCAGCAGTTGTTTGGTTTCCGCTTGAAAGGCAAATGTCTCAGCAGCTTGATTCGAGTGCTCACTCATTGTTTTCTCCTCTTCCAGTATAAGAATAGGCCCAGTCAGGCAGAGTCCGCCCTCCGGCGCCTATAACGTTCCGTTCTTTTTAATAATCATTCTTTCTTAAAACGCAAACGTTTGCGCCCAGGCCAAAGAATGACCGCCGGCGAGTGGCTGACCAGCGGGGAGGGAGCAACCTCAGACGCGCGATTTTCTCTACTCTCTGTGTTAGGTTCGCTATCGGTAAGGCCGAAATGCGAATGAAGATTGTTTAGCCGATGTGAGCCTAAACGGATATCCCCCAAGGAGGCAGGAGATGCAAACCGATGCCCAGACGGCCGAGCCCGAACTTCACTCTCGGCCCGCTCAGTCACAAGCGATAATCGATCCTCCAGGCCCCCCTGCAAATCTCCTCGGCTTCCTTTCTTTTCTTGTGTTTGGCTCCCCCCGTGACCTGACACGTATTTATATAGACCTGGCGCGAGAGTATGGCGACGTTGTTCACATGGGGGCTGGGGCGTGGCAGTTTTACTTTGTCAGTCATCCAGACCATGTCCAACACGTCTTACAGGGCAATAATCATAACTACAGTAAGCAATCTGCTTTCAATGAAGTAATGAAGCAGGTCTTTGGCAATGGCCTTCTCACCAGCGAGGGTGAGGTCTGGCGACGGCGGCGAAAGCTGGCTCAGCCCGCATTTCACCGCCGGCAGGTTGAGAATTTTGCGACGACAATGGTCGAGGAGACCACGGCCATGCTGGAGCGCTGGGCCAGCGTCCAGCAAACAGACAACCCCCTTGATGTGATGGCCGAAATGCAGGACCTGGCCACAATGATTGTCGGCCGGGCGCTGTTCAGCACCGATCTCAGTGCGACCGATACCGATGAGATGCGGCAGTGGTCGCGGATCACCCTAGAGTATCTGAGTCGGCGCACGCGGCGTCCGCTCTCTCTGCCGCTCTGGGTCCCAACTCCGGCCAATCGACGTCTTCAGAAAGCTGTGCGACTGTCCGATGAGAGAGTCTTCGGCATTATTCGGGAACGCCGTAAGAACCTCGCGCTGAACACCGACGGACCTGACGATTTGCTGGGTATGTTGCTGGTCGCACGAGACGAAGAGACCGGCGAGGGTTTAAACGATCAGGAACTCCGGGATGAGGTCACGACTTTTATTGGAGCGGGCAACGAAACAACCGCCGTCACGCTGGCCTGGGCCTGGTATCTGCTCTCCAAACATCCAGAGGTGGGACGGAAGCTGCACGCCGAATTGGACGCGGTGCTCGCTGGCCGCGCGCCCAGCGTCGAAGACCTTCCCCAGCTCCCATACAGTCGCATGATTATTGAAGAGACCATGCGGCTGTATCCGGCCGCCTGGGCTATTGGTCGTGGCATCCTGGAGGATGACGTGATTGGCCGCTTCAAGATTCAGAAGGGCGGGATGATGATCGTCAGTCCGTACGTCACCCAGCGGCGGCCCGATATCTGGGACAACCCGGAAGGCTTTGAACCTGAGCGCTTTACACCAGAACGGGTGGCCGAACGGCCACGCTATGCGTATTTTCCGTTTGGCGGCGGTCCGCGTCAGTGTATTGGCAATACGTTTGCGCTCATGGAAGCCCAACTTGTCTTGGCTACGGTCGCGCAGAAATACCGGCTGAGCCTCAGCCCCGGCTGTACGGTTGAGCCTGACCCTATTTTCACCTTGCGTCCGAATCGACCAGTGATGATGACACTGCGGCCTCGGGAGAGAACGTGAGGAGCTAAAGCGGCGCGATTCGTGACTGACCCCACGGATTTCCCTCTCTGTTCGCTTCTGCTCGCTGAAAGTCAGTCTGAACTTGGAGACGGGCTGTTGAGCCGCCTACCATATTGACAACACTTCAAAAGAAGCGTTAGTAGCAAAAATATCATGGCGGCACGGAATCCCCGCTCTCCCTCCTTTCTGTCTTTCGCCTTTTCTTTTGCCCCCTAGGGGGCATATACTTTTACTTTTCTTTCATCATTCCGTTTCTCTATTTTTGTCTTTCTTAATTCTCTTGCTGGAGAAAGAAACCGTTGAGGTACAACTATGCTGATTAAAATGACGAAGCGGGCAACACAAGAAGAAGTTGCCGCTGTCGAAAATAAGCTTCACGGCTGGGGCTATAAAACCGGCAAAATGGTTGGAGAAGAGATTACGCTGATTGGGGTGTATGGGGATATTACTCGTTTGCCGACGGGTGAAGTCCAGGAAATGGGCGGGGTGGAAAGCCTGATCCCTATCTCGCGGGCGTATAAACGGGCAGCGCAAAAAGGCTCGCCCGGCAATCTCATTCACCAAACTGTCCAGATCGGGAAAATCCAGGTCGGAGGCGAGGATATTTCTGTCATTGCCGGCCCTTGCTCGGTTGAGAGCGAGGCCCAGATCATGGAAGCCGCTCGGATTGTCAAAGAAGCCGGGGGGAAAGCGCTACGTGGCGGCGTGGTCAAATATCGCTCCAGCCCGTATAGCGGCTGGGAGGGTATCGGGTCGAGCTCCGACGAGGCCCTGCGCAACGGACTCAATTTGATTGTCAAAGCCGGCCGGACGTTTGAACTGCCGACGGTTGTTGAAGTCCTCGACCCGGGAGATGTACCTCTGTACGAAGACTTGGGAGTGGACTGCTTCCAGATTGGGGAACCCAATGCCAAAAATCAGGCTTTGCTGAACCGTTTACGCGATACGTCCCTGCCAATTATCCATAAACGTGGCAATTCACTGGACATAGAGGCGTATTTATTGTGGGTAGAGCGCGTCATGGCCTTGGGCAAGGAAAACGTCATCCTGTGTGAGCGGGGGATCATGAGCGCCAATAAGTATACGCGCAATACCTTGGACCTCGGTGGGGTGGCAGCCTTCCACTATCAATTGTCCTGTCTGCCGATTGCGATAGACGCTTCGCACGGAACAGGGTTGAGAGACTTGGTGCATCCCATGACACTGGCCGGTGTCATGGCCGGAGCATCTGTTGTCCTGGTCGAATGCCATCCCAATCCGTTAATTGCCAAATCGGACGGCTTTCAAGGATTATTCCCGGAACAACTCAAACGTCTCGTCACCGCCTGCGAACAAGTCTGGGAGACGCGCAAACGCCTCGAACCCCTCTATGTGCCAAGCGCGCTACTCGAACGAGACTACGAAGCGCGAGCCGCCGAGGATAAACAGCGCTTCTTTGGTGCACAGTAACGGATGTCCATACACAAGCCGCCACGGCTCAAGTCGGGTGATCGGATTGGCGTCGTCTCTCCGGCCGCTGCTGTCCAAGCAGAGAAGTTGAAGCAGGGGTGTCTCGCGCTCCAGCAGTGCGGATTTTCAGTCCAGGTTGGAGCGCAAGCGCTCCAACGCGACCGCTTCTTCGCCGGCACGGACCAGGACCGGGCTGAAGAATTGACGGCTATGTTCTCTGACCCAAGTGTCCAGGCTGTTTTTTGTAGCCGGGCAGGCTATGGCTCCGGTCGGCTCCTGCCCCTGCTCGATTTTACGACATTCGCCCGGCAGCCGAAAATTTTTGTCGGCTATAGTGATGTCAGCCTGCTGCTGAATGCGTTTGTCCAAAAGGCTGACCTGGTCTGTTTTCATGGCCCGCTGGTGGCCGGTGAGTTCGCGGAAGGCGTATCTGCCCGCTCTCGTGACCACCTGTTCAATCTCCTGACTCGCGGCGTGGGCGAGGACTCTCTCCCCTTTTCTACTCCCCTCCGGACGGGTGTTGCCGAAGGGCAATTATTGGGCGGCTGTTTATCCGTCCTGGTAGCCACACTGGGGACGCCAGGCGCTTTTGATCCGCGCGACGCTGTCTTATTCCTTGAAGATATTGACGAAAAGCCGTATCGTATCGACCGGATGTTGACGCAACTCAAACAGGCTGGTCTGTTTGAGCAGCTCGCGGGGGTTGTTTTTGGGGAGATGCAAGGGTGTTGGGGAGCGGATGATGATCCGAGCTTGCTCCTGTCCGTTATTGCTGACGCGTTTGCCGAGTACGCCTATCCGGTTGGGTTTGGCCTGCCGGCCGGGCATGGCGGAGAGAACTTTGCCCTGCCGCTGGGCACCCGTGTTCGCCTGGATGCCGGGCAGCAAGAGTTGGTATTCCTTGAATCTGCAGTAACATAAGCGGAGGGAGGGAAGATGGACTTCTCGGCGGTGGATGTGGTGTTAGAAGAGGCGGTGCGAGACGGGACGTTTCCTGGAGCTGTCGTCTTAGTCAGGCAAGACGGAGAGGTCGTCTATCGCAAGGCGCACGGATATCGGAGCCTGGAGCCTGAGCGCACTCCGCTCAGCGAAGACACTGTTTTTGATCTGGCTTCACTGACCAAGCCGTTGGCAACCACGGTTGCCCTGATGCGCTTTGTAGCGGAAAAGAAGGTCCGACTCGATGATCGGATCAGCCGCTTTTTTCCAAATTTTGGGACGTGTGGCAAAACGGCTATTACGATACGGCAACTCCTCTCTCATTCATCTGGGCTGCCAGCCTGGCAGCCCTACTTCGAAGAACTACGAAAACCCAACCGGAAGGTCACTCGGCTTGCGACGATGGGGTCACAAAGCGCGCGGGATTTTGTTTATGCCCAACTCCAGCGTGAAAAAGCTGAATATGAGCCAGGCTCGCGCGCGCTGTACAGCGACCTTGGCTTTATGCTGCTCGGCGCATTAATTGAGGATATGAGTGGGATGGGTCTTGACCAATACTGCTGGAAGAAGATTTATCGTCCACTCGGCCTGCAGGCGACAGGGTTTATTAATCTTGAGACTCTGCGCCAGAAAAAATACGAGACCGCAACCGAGATGATCGCTCCGACCGAACACTGTCCGTGGCGCAAACGTGTCTTATGTGGCGAGGTCCACGACGACAATGCCTACGCTATGGGTGGAGTGGCCGGCCATGCCGGCCTCTTTGCTCCAATTGATGATGTCGATCGGTTAGTCAGTAGTCTGGTGGAATGTTATTCAGGCACCCATACCTTTCTGCCGGCGGCTGTTGTCCGCGAATTTTGGGCCGTAAATACCGCAGTACCGAACTCGACCTGGGCCTGCGGGTGGGACACGCCCTCACCGCAGGGATCAACTGCCGGTGAGTTTTTCTCGCCACACTCCATCGGCCATTTGGGCTTTACCGGAACCTCGGTGTGGATTGATCTGGACCGGGGAATTCACATTATTGTGCTGAGCAACCGGGTCCATCCGCACCGGAAGAACGCACAGATCACCGCCTTTCGACCTGTCCTGCATAATGCGATCATGAAAACCCTGCTTGACGCTGAGTCTGGGGTAATATCTACCGGGACTACGGCTCTCTCTGCTGCATATGAAGAGAGGGCCGCCAAAGCCGGCACTCCTGACATAAAAGAGGGGACGGCTGCCTCAGCCGCTGCTGAAGTAAGCGAAGCGGACACAACACCGGCCATCCCGACGCGGTCAGAATCCGACCCAGCCGGCCGTCCGGGTACGCAGGACGAAGAAGCCCCCCAAGACTCCGCTGTCGCCTCTCTGGCCTCGTGAATCTCGTGCTGAACATGGCCGCGTGAGCCCCACTCTGTATGCCGCATGTGACTGAACCGGACCTGAGGGAAATTCGTCACATCCATTGCATCGCTATAGCCGGTGTTGGCATGGCAACGCTGGCTGCCATGTTGAAAGCGCGTGGATACCAGGTGACCGGCTCGGACCGGGGGATATATCCCCCCATGAGCGACTTTCTCGCGCAAGCGGACATCCCCGTCATCCAAGGCTATCAAGGGGAAAACCTCAGTCCAGAGCCAGACCTCGTCGTCGTCGGCAATGCTGTCTCCCGTACGAATCCCGAGGTCGAGGCGTTACTGGCCACCAGCATCCCGTATGTCTCTTTCCCGCAGGCGGTGGGCGAGTTCTTTCTCACGGGTAAGCGCTCGCTGGTTGTGGCTGGAACGCACGGCAAGACCACGTCCACGGCCCTGTTGGCCTGGGTCTTAGAGCAGGCCGGCCGGTCACCGGGACTGCTGGTAGGTGGGGTCAGCCGAAATTTTGGCCTGGGCTACCGCCTGGGGACTGGTCAGGATTTTGTGATTGAGGGCGACGAATACGACTCAGCCTTTTTTGATAAAGGCCCTAAATTCCTGCACTACCGCCCTCAGGCGGTCCTCCTGAATGCCATTGAATTTGACCATGCTGATATTTATCAGGACCTCGACCAGATCAAAGCAGCCTTTCGCCGTCTGCTTGAAATCGTCCCGTCCGGAGCCCCAATTGTCGCCTGTACTGACTTCCCGGAAGTGCTCAACGTCGTAGGGCCGATAGGAAAGCCATTTGTGACGTTTGGCTTAAACGAGCACGCCGACTGGCAGGCGCACGACATACAGGACGACGGTCGCCAACTGGCTTTTACCATTACGCACGGCCAGCGCGTCTGGGGGCATTTCACCTGTCCGCTGATGGGCCGCATGAATGTGCGCAACGCCTTGGGCGTGAGTGCCTTGTCCGCGCTGCTCGGCTTGTCCGCACAAGAGATTGCGCCTGGGGTGGCGAGCTTCCTCGGGGTTGAGCGTCGTCAGGAGCTGGTTGGAGAAGCCAGGGGGATCACCATTATTGACGACTTTGCGCATCATCCAACGGCCGTGACAGTTGCGCTCGAAGCCGTCCAACTGCGTTACCCTGGGCGTCGGGTCTGGGCCGTCTTTGAGCCGCGCTCCAATACATGTCGGAGAAGGATCTTCCAAAAACCCCTGACTGAGGCGCTTGCGCTGGCCGACCGCGTCGTCCTTGGCCCGGTGTTCACCAAGCCGCAAGACCCGCTTGCCGCGACGGACCTCTTCGCGCCGGCTGAGCTCGCCGCCGACCTCCAAGCCCGTGGCAAATATGCCCATGCGGGTCAAAGCGTGGAGAACATTTGCGCGCTCCTCACCGAGGAGTGTCAGGCCGGTGATGTCGTGCTGGTAATGTCGAACGGCGCATTTGGGGGGCTGCCGCGCAAGCTCCTGACTACGTTGCAGGACGATTAAGGCAAGCGGATACCAGACGCAGTTGCTCCACTCCCGTACATCCGTCCATACGTTCGATAGTTGCGCAGGACCAGCTTCACATACTGGCGTGTCTCGCCGTAACTGATGTTCTCAATAAACTCGTCCGGCTCCAAGTGTCCAGATCGGACACGCCATTTATCCGCTGCCCTTTCGCCGGCGTTATACGCGCTCAGAGCCAGAATGACACTGCCCTGGTAGCGGTTGAGCAGGCCGCGGAGATAGGCCGTCCCGAGGCGTATGTTGAAGGCCGGATCGGTTAACGCGCTCCCGTCGTTCAACGGCAGGTGTGTGAGTTGGGCCGCGGTTGTCGGTAAAAGCTGCATCAGTCCATAGGCATTCGCCGGTGAGACGGCTGCCGCGTCAAACAGACTTTCCTGTCGAATCAGCGCAATAATGAGATAGGGATCAACGTTATTTTTCTCTGCGTGGGCGCGGATGACATCCCAATAGGCTTGGGGGTAGAAATATGCTTGTTTGACCGTGCTGGGGAGTGTCCCCTTCCGCATCAACCGAAACGCTGCGGTATGGTCGTTGAGACGTCGATACTCGGCAATAAAAAACCGTGTCCAGCCGGCGCCCTTTGGGGCGTGGTGGCGAACGAAGTCGAATTCACGCCGCGCCAGCTCGAGTAAGCCAAGCTCGGCCAGCACGGTGGAGCGCTGATAATGCGTGGCCTGGACCGGAGACAGGCGAGGGGGCTGGGCGGGCGGCAGGGTTGGGCGGGGCAGGGCCGCCAGCGTCGTTCCCAGGCGCCTTTCCGCCCACAACGCATAATAGTCATGCGGGTAGCGGCGCAGGAGCCGCCGATACACGGTGGCCGCACCCTCGGTGTGGCCCAAACGTTCGGTTGAACGTGCCTGCCAGTATAAAGCGCTTCTGCCCTCGGCTGTTCCGGGCGCGGCCTGAGCGAGGTTTTGAAAGACCGTTTGGGCGGTGAGATACTTCCCCCGGCTATAGGCCATCCAGCCCTGGTACCAGTGCGCCTCACGGGCCAGCGGGGTGCGGGAGAAGCGCTGTCTGAGATGTTGATAGGCTGAAGCGGCGTTGGCATAGTCATGCCTGGCCTGAAAGATGCGGCCCATTGCATACCACGCTTCCGCGGCCAAGCCGTGGCCCGGATACGTCGTGGTCAGCCGTTTGAAGAGCGGCAGGGCCGCGTCATCCTCGTCTTGATTCCAGAAGAAACGTGCCCAGCGGTACAGGGCTTTGGGAGCCAGCGTGGTTTGGGGGTAGCGTTCGACAATCTCCTGCCACTGCGCAATGGCTGCGGCTCGCCGCCCTTGGTTTGTATGGATTCCGGCGAGTAATAACAGTCCGGCCGGTCTCAGACTACTGGTGGAGAAGCGCGTCTGAAACTGCTCAGTGAGGTCCTGTGCCGTTGCAACATCTCCCTCTTTCAGTAACAGCCGAGCCTCGTCGTAATACGCCTGCGCCGTCTGGAGCGAAAAATCCTCTGGGTACTGTTCTCGAAGCCCGGCGACTCGTGCTTTGGCCGTTTTTCCGACAGCCGTTTGAGGTGCGCGTGCACGAAGGGCCTGATAGCGTTGGTAGGCTGAGGCCAACCCTCCTTGTCGTTCGTAGGCTTGGGCAATGAGTAATGAGCATTGATGCCGAACCGCGTCGGTCACCAGCGGTGCGTGTTGCGCCTGCCTGGCATAGGCAAGCGTTCGTTTCCACTGCTCTGCGGCAAAGGCGAGTTGGGCTAATGCCAGCGCTGCTTCACCCCGCCAGACTGTGGTCGGGTGTTCGTCTAAAAGCTGCTCTAAAATAGCGAGCGCTTCCGCCGGGCGCTCGGCTTTGAGGTGGAGCTTGCCTAAAAAATACAAGCTGTAATCGGCCAGCAGGGGCGCTTGGTGCCGAACGTGTTCAAAGGCCATGCGGGCAGCCGCCCAGTCTTTGTTTTGAAAGGCGTGGTAGCCGTGCAGAAAGACGGGAGAGGGCGGTGTTTTCGCCGGCGGAGAGGCGTCTGCCGGTTCTGCCGGTGAAAGTGGTGACTCAGTGTTCTGATTCGAGCGTTGTAGGCCAACAGGCTCTTCGTCCGCTTGATCTTGAGACCAGACGAAGGACGGGCCACTGATGAAACACAAGAGAAAAAGGGAGAGAAGACGAATACGGTGCTGCATAAAGGGAAGGTAGGTTATACGTTTTGGGTACTGGGGAGGATGCCGTAATTGAGTCTCCGTCCATTTCCTATTAAGGTTAAATTCTGACAGAAAAAATGACACCAAGTAAGGGAGGCTAGACATGCAAATCGGAGTACTCGCTTTTTTAACCGAACAGTCCGGAGAGCCGGGGACTATTGCCCGAGAGGCCGAGAATCTCGGGTTTGAGTCATTTTGGGTTGCCGAGCACTTAGTCATGCCGACGCACTACACGACATATTATCCCCGCTCACCAGATGGAAAAGTACCGGAGTTCTATGCCCATTTGGTTGACCCGTTTGTAGCTTTGGCGGCGGCTGCGCAAGCGACCCAGACGATTCGTCTGGGTACGGGTATTTGCCTCCTGCCGGAACGTGACACGATCGCGACCGCAAAGGCCGCGGCGAGTATTGATGTGTACTCAAACGGACGACTCATACTCGGGGTGGGCGCCGGCTGGTTTCCCGAAGAGGCCGAAATTATGGGCGTGCAGTTTGCCAAACGCTGGCAACACCTGCGTGAATCAGTTGAAGCCCTCCGGGAGCTGTGGACCAAAGAGGAAGCCAGCTATGACGGCGAGTTTGTCCACTTCCCCTCGGTCAGACTCTTTCCCAAGCCGGTCCAAAAGCCGACGCCGCCGATATTTCTTGGCGCGCATGATCGACGCTACGCGCTCAAGCGGGTGGCCCGCTATGCCGATGGCTGGTGCCCTGGTGGGCTCACGCCCGAGCAGGCCAAGGAAGACATTCCCGCAATCAAACAATTGGCCCAAGAGGCCGGTCGTGACCCTGAAGCGCTCGAATTCTCCGTCCTGCTGCTCTCCTCGCCCGAAGGCGGTCTGGAGAGTGAAACGCTCAAGCACTACCAGGAAGCCGGTGTCACCCGGGTGATCATGGCAGCGGCCCAAGCCGCTTTTGGCAATGGCGCTGAAGCCGTCAAGCAGCTCGCACCTATTGTTGAGCGGGCACAACACGTATAAGCCTCAGCACTCAGGTGAGAGAGGAAGAGGGGCGTACGATATATGAAAACAGGGATAACGCGTATTGTGGTCTGGACGGTCAGTCTGAGCGTACTCAGCCTGGTGAGCTGTGGCTCTGTGAAATCAACGGTGTCAGCTATCATCCCAGGGGGAGAGAAGAAGGCAGCAGAGAAGATCAAGGCGGGTGAGAAGCTGAATTTGAACGTCCCGCCGCAAGTCGCACTCATGTTGTTTCAAAACGTGGCGACGGAGAATGGCTGGGAGGTCAGGAGCGCGGGTGACCAAAGAAATATCAATGGCGAAGTGACGGGGAAGTTCTTTCGCGTTGAGACCGTTCAATTTGTCGGTGGGCGCAGGACAATGGCCGGGGTTTTTTTCAAAGAAAAAGACGATGACGAGGCATCCTATGTGACGATGGGCAAGCCCGGAACCGAAGTCGAATATGGGATTCCGACCGCACTGGTGAAACCCATGCTGGCCGCGGTTGCCGAATGGACAGGGGAGGTGGACGAGACATTCGAGGCAGAAGAGGACGCAGGAGCCGAACCGGAGCGGAGTTCCTTAGAAGCAGCCTTAGGCGAAGACTTTGAAGAAGAGAACGAAGCAGAGCTGGGAGAGGAGAACGAATTTGAGGAAACGGAATTCAGCTCCTTAGATGAGGTATTGGGCCCCGACTTTGAAGAGGACGATGAATTACAAGAGATAGAACTCAGCCCTGAAGAAGAGGAAGTATTAGAGGATATGGAACTCGGCCCCGTCGAGTAAGCAGAAAGAAAGCAAAGTCGGAAAGTCGATGGCGGGACCCTGCCTGCCTTCCCTCTCTCTAGTTCATGCGTGCGCGGAAGATACGCTGCCGGCGGGTCCCAGCGGCTAACGCCTTAAACAACAGGCCACGGAAAACCATGACCACATAGAGGAGAACAGAGCTGCCTACGGCCCAGACGATCTGCGCCGACGAATTCCAAAACCCGATGCCGAAGGGCAGCAACATGGACCGACCAAGCTGCATGGGCATGGCCAGAATATCGAGCGGAAAGAACAGCGAAGAGGCCAGGGCAATCGGCGGTAAAACACTGACAATCGATACCACCACAACCAGCCCAACCAAGGGCACAAACCACTCCACGCCGCTTTCACGCAGAAACTCAAAGCTCTCCTGGAGCATGCCAAACCCGTCGGTCCGGCCTTGATAGATTATCTCTGTGACTGGGCTGAGCAGAATCGGGAGAAGCAGATGGACTACTACATACAGGGCTTGAGAGCCGGCCCCGCCGGGCAGCATGGAGAACAGCAGGCGGATAATCGTCAAGAAGAACAAAATGGTGATAACCGCGCCAAAATGGGGTCGCCAACTGTCTAATAATTCTTGTGGCTGAACACGCTGGCCGTGCACAATGCCGTCAATAAAGTATAAATACGAGCCAGTACACAGGGCCATGACCAGCCCAACGAGTAGCCCCCCGGCAAAACCCATCCGCCCAAAAAAGTTTGCTGCAAGAAAGATGAGAGGCGTGTACACCAGCGGCAGGAGGGCGATCCACCAGCCTTTTCCGGATTTTGCGACTGTCTCTTTTACCGCTTGTTGATAGATGTTGAGCGTCGCCGCTATCAGAGCATTCCAATCCATTACTCTTCCCTCACCACCTCAGCTCAAACAAAGCGGTCTATTTGTACGGCTGGCCCCATCGATCCTGAAAGGTGACCTCTTCGAGTGGCACGCGTGAAACCGGCCCAAATGTACCCATGGGATATCCAATTGGCAAAATAGCAAACGTCTCGGCATTTTCCGGGAGGCCAAGAATTTCGTTGACTTCCTTTTCAAATACGAGATGCCGTGTCGTGAGAGTCGATCCCAGACCAAGGCCGCGCGCCGCGAGCAGCATGTTCTGTACCGCGGGATAAATCGATGCGCCAGACATTTTGGCCAGTCCCATAGCCGAGGCAAAGTCTCCGAGGAGACAACACACGATCAGCACGGGGGCTTCGTGAAAATACTCGGTCAAATACACCACCGCGTCCAACATGCGATTTTTTTGTTCTTTGGTTTTTCCCGGTGGTGGTGGACTCGATCGATAGCGCGGTAACAGTCGGTCGAGTGCTTTTTTGTAGTACTGCTGAATCTGCTTCTTGCTGTCAGGGTCTTTCACCACAATGAAGCGCCAGTGCTGTACATCCCCGCCGCTTGGTGCACCTAAGCCGGCCTGAATGATCTTCCGAATAAGTTCGTCCGGGACTGGGTCGGGTTTTAAGCGCCGCATTGCACGCATGGTTGAGAGGGCCTCAAAGAGATCAATTGATTCAACCATTAAGCAGGTCTCCTTTAGGAGAGTGGTATCACGGCCAGCTCATGCGGGGAAATGGTACCCCTTCCTGCCGGCGTCTACGCTTCTACTCGTACCCGCTTTGGTCCAAAGGCAAGCATATGGGCGGGAAACCTGCGTAGTACCGGAATATGTGGGATCAGACGCATCGGCAGGGGCAGCCGGAAAGACTCGGTGCCACGTAATGCCGGAGCAACAACGCACTGTTGAATCTGGGCTTGAAACGCCTGGATAACGCGCGTTGGCCAGGCGCGTTGCCGCTGTACGTCCGCAAGATGACTCTCTTGGACATTGTCCTTCCGCAGGGGCCGAGCCAATACATTTGCTGCGACCACAGCATCCTGGATGGCATAGTTAATGCCCACACCACCAATAGGTGACATGACGTGCGCAGCGTCGCCAATGAGAAGCAGGCCGGGTTGATACCACTGTAAAAGTCGATCGGCACCAACGGACAGGACGGCAATATCGTGCCAGTCCGAGAGCTGCTCCAGGCGATTCCGGGCCCAGGGGACCAGGCTGCTGACGGACCGTTGGAGTGCCTCTATACCAGCCGCACGCACGTGTTTATAGCCATCTTTGAGGATGACATAGCCGACCTGCCAATATTCATACCGATTGAGAAGGACGAGCATGCGTCCGTGTCCAATCCGAATGCTTGCGCCGGCATCGACCGGATCGTCGGGCCGCCGAGGCAACCGAAACCACAGCATATCCATTGGCGGTTGGGCCGTCTGCGGTTCCAGCTTGGCGAGGCGGCGCATGCGAGAGAAACGGCCGTCCGCACCAATCATGAGCCGGGCGCGTACCTCGTGCCAGCCCCCGTCAGGGGTCCGGTAGCGCAGGCTTTGGGCCGCGCCGTTCTCTTCGACTAACTCCTGGACATTGGCTCCCATATGGAGCTGAAAATGGGAGTATTGTCGTGCTTCGGTTGTAATGAAATCCAGGAAATCGACTTGTGGAATCAGGATGATATACGGGTATTTTGTTTTGAGGCGGCGCAGGTCAATCAACTGGATCGACTCTTCAGGCGTCTGGATGGAGAGTCGGTCGATCTTGGAATGGCGCAGGCTCAGCAGACGATCGGCCAAGCCAATAGAATCCAATATCTCCATGACCGACGGATGGATCGTATCGCCGCGAAAATCACGATCAAAATTGAGATGGCTTTCAAGCAGCGTGACAGGAACACCCTGCCGGGTAAGGAGCAAGGCAAGCATGGCCCCGGCTGGCCCACCACCGACTATGCAGCAGGCGGTTTCGTGCGTGCTTTGGATGTCATGCGTAGGGATTGTCGCCATGTGACAAGGAGCCTGGCAGCGCAGTATGCGGAGTCGTAGAGATGGAATATGAACGACACCTTAAAACACCCCAATCGACTGCAATAAAATAATCGCAACCGCAATCGGTGCGACATAGCGAATGAGGAAGACCCAACCGTGATACAGGCTGGACGAAAGATCGCTTGCTGGAACCTCTGCGCGTCGCTCTTGAGGTGTCAGTGACCAGCCGGCAAACAACGCAACGAGCAGCCCACCAACGGGCAGCAGATAGTTCGTGGTCAGCATATCCATAAAGCCGAAGAAGCCTCCATTAAGAGCGGAAGGGATTCCAACAATAAAGATCACCCCTCCCATCACCCAACTGGCCTGCATCCGTGCCCAGCCCTTCTCATCCACAAAATAGGCAACCACAACCTCCAGTAACGGCATGGCGGAACTTAACGCCGCAAAGGTGAGAAGCAAAAAGAAGAGCACCGCGACGAATTGCCCAAACGGGAGCTGACCGAATGCGGCGGGGAGGGTCTCGAAAATAAGCGCAGGACCGGCGTTTGGTTCCAGCTGAAATGTAAACACCAGGGGAAAGATGACAAACCCGGCCAGGAGCGCAATTCCGGTATCACTCGCTGTCACGAATAGCGCGGAGCGTGGCAGCCTGCTGTCGTATTGCAGATAGCTGCCATATGTGACGAGCGTCCCCATGCCAATACTGAGTGAGAAAAACGCTTGTCCCAGGGCTTCAAGCACGGCCTTGGGACTAATTTTGTCCCAATGCGGGGTCAATAAAAAAGTAATGCCTTCTGATGCGCCGTCGGTCGTGAGGGCATAGACCAGTAGGAAACACAGCATGAAGAAAAGGGCGGGCATCATGATTTTATTGCCCCACTCAATGCCCCGCGAGACGCCCCGCGAGACAAACCATATGGTGATGCCCATGAAGACGGCATGCCAAAACACCTGGAGTGCCGGATTGGCCGACAGCGAAGTAAAGAGCTGGCCGATCGCCGCAGTTGATTGCCCTCCAAAACTGTCGGCAAGAGATAAGGAAATATAATGCAGCACCCAGCCACCGACGACCGAATAGTATGACAACAAAATAAAACCGGTCGTCACGCCGAGCCAGCCGGTGAGAAACCACGCCGAGCCGGGCCGTAGCGTGGAAAACGCACCAACGATATTACGCTGCGTGCTGCGTCCGACCAGGAGTTCGGCAATCATAATCGGGATACCGACTGCGATGACACAACCCAAATAGACCAGGATAAAGGCTGCGCCGCCGTATTCTCCGGTAATATACGAAAAGCGCCAGACATTGCCCAAGCCAACCGCAGATCCCATGGCGGCCAGCACGAATCCCAGCGTTCCTGACCAATGCCCTCTACCTTGTTCCATCGCCATTCGTCCATTCCTCGCTTACGTCTGCCGGACAGAGAATAGAAAAGAAAAAGGGCGGAGACCTGCTCCACCCTTTTTCTTTGACAGTGTTGCTGACCTTATATCCCAGTTGGGTCGTATCGCACCAGGGTGCGTGAGCCGTCGGCGAAACTGCTCCGAAAGCGGTCTTCATAGCTAGACCAGCCGTCTGCATATTTTTGGGCAAAGGTCTTATACATGAGTTCGTTGACGCTTTCGTCCTTGACCAGGGAACCGGTCGCGTCAAACGCTGGGCCGTCCTGCGAGCCGATCCAAATCTTGGCTGCTGTGCGTCCGGCCTGGACGCGCTTGACGCGATGCGTTGACACTGGTGTCCCAACCCAGACGGCCCCGTCGTGATGGAAAAACCAGATCTCGGCCTTTGCGCCCAATTCGCCACTCTTACGCTCGGATTGAATATAGACGTATTTACTGGAATCGAGGGCCTGCCGCATGTCTGCGGACAGCGCACCGGCTGCTGCGACCGGGGTGTATTTGATAAGAACGTAGGCCCCTCCCTCGGCCAGTCCTTTGCGAAAACTTTCTTCAAACTTGGGCCAGCCGTCGGGATAGTGCTCGGCGAATCTGGCAAACAGCATCTCGTCAAGCGCGGCGTCCTCAACAATACCACCACTGGCCTCAAAAGACGGCCCGTCTTTGGCGCCGATCCACACCTGAGCCTTGGTCCGTCCTGCTTGAATGCGTCTGGCCCGGTAGGTGCTGTCCTGCGAAGCGACCCAGACGGCGCCAGCGTGGTGCATAAACCAGATTTCAGCCTTTGCGCCCAACTCGCCGTTTTTGCGCTCGGATTGAATATAGACATATTTGCTGGAG
This sequence comes from uncultured Binatia bacterium (SeqCode), assembly GCA_965247985.1. Taxonomy (GTDB): domain Bacteria; phylum Desulfobacterota; class Binatia; order Bin18; family Bin18; genus Bin18. The sequence goes on from OZ252051.1 coordinate 1,696,583, forward strand.
TCCAGCGCTTGTTGCAGTTCCGGGGAGAGCGCGGCTGCGGACTGCTGTGGCGTGGCGAAAAAGAACATTCCACTCAGCAGATACAGCAGAGCAAAGGGAGACCAATGGGGACGTTTATGTAAACGCATACAACCCTCCGGTACGTATTGAAATGGATTTACGACTCACTCTGCGCGTCGTACTTCGCTTCAGAAACGACTTTCATCGACTGAATAATGATGGGCTCCTGCGGAACGTTCTCATGCATGCCTCTCCGTCCGGTTTGCGCTCGCTCGATTGCACGCACGACGTCCAGGCCTTCAATGACTCTGCCAAATACGCAGTACCCAAACCCTTGCATTGAGGTGTCTTTATGGTTCAGAAAGTCATTATCCTTGATATTGATAAAGAATTGAGAGGTGGCAGAATCAACCATATTCGTGCGGGCCATGGCCAGCGTTCCGGTATCATTGGTCAGGCCGTTGGCGGCCTCATTTTTGATCTGCGGCTTGGTCGGTTTTTGCTGCATGGCCTCGGTAAAGCCACCCCCTTGGATCATGAACCCGGGAATCACCCGATGGAAAATCGTCCCATCATAAAAGCCCTCGTTGACATAGGCGAGAAAGTTCTTGACCGTTGCTGGTGCTTCTTTCTCAAACAGCTCGATCTTCACTTCTCCCTTGGACGTTGACATGAGAACCACAGGTCCTCCGGCCGCTCCTCCACCGGCCTCCGAACACCCAGGGAGGCTGAGCAGTAATACGACTGAAAAAATAACGAACTGTTTCGCACCCCACATTGTTTTCCCTCCAAGCAGCAGGCTTCAACAGCCCGACAGCCTAACCCAGCCTGAGGGCGAAGGGAAGTGCCTGATGCGCTCTCGTCATGCCGGACTTGATCCGGCACCCAGGGGCCGGGTGGGGGCCGGGATACTGACCACAGATTTACAACTGCTCCAGATACGCCAACACCTCCCGCAAAGGCATCACATCTCCATACTTTGAGCCTATATCGAACAGATTGGCTTCGTGGGGCTCCTGGGCTCGGTCGCCGACACACTCAACCGGAACAATGGGCCGAAAGCCGTTGGCCAGCGCATCCATAACCGTCGCGCGGACACAGCCGCTGGTGGTGCAGCCAGTGACTATGGCGGTATCAACCGACTGCATGGTGAGGGTCGAGGCAAGATAGGTTCCGAAGAAGCCGGAGGCGTATTTTTTGGTAATAACCAGATCTCCGGGCTCTTGGTTGAGGCGCGGGTCAAGCTTGACCAAATCGCTCCCGATTTTGAGCAGCCGCAAAGATGGCGCCTTTTCGGGCCACAGACCGGCATCGTCCTGCCGGTGTGGGTCATACCCCACGACCGTAAAAATCACGGGGATGTTTTTCTTGCGAGCCGCGGCGATGAGTTCGTTCGTGGCCGCGACTTCGGCGTCGAGATTGCCGGCCAGTGGAGACTGTTCCGGCACAGTAAAGCCCAACTGAAAGTCCACCACAATGAGCGCCGGCTTTTTCCCAAAGCCGAGCGTATGGCCGAGCTGGGCACGTTCATAAATAGCGTGTTTGTCTTGTTCATTTTGGGTCTGAGCCATAGCGGTCTCCTTATTCATAGCCCTCGGGGACGAATAACCTGCTCAACAAATCTGCCACTCGGCTGTTCGGCCACAATCTCACCGTCCTCCATGACCAAGCGGCCACGTAGGAAGGTTTTCACCGGGATGCCTTTGACTTGACGGCCTTCCCATAACGAATAGTCCGCGCGTGAGCGCATCCGGTCGACCCCAAGCACGGCTTCCTTTTCCGGATCCAAGACAACGATATCCGCGTCAGAGCCAATGGCCAGGGCCCCCTTCTTGGGATACAGGCCATACAGCTTGGCCGCATTTTCGGACAAGACTTTTGAGAGTGTCACCAGATCGATACGGCCTTTGTTGACGCCTTCGTGGAACATGAGCGGCAGGGTATCCGCCACCTGAAGATTAATGCCAACCCGACAGTCCCAAAAGTCTCCGTCGGTCTTGAACGACGAGGAGTAGGTCAGGCTATCCGTTCCGACGACCGACAACGTGCCTTCCCGAAGACCGCGCCACAGCCGCTCTTTATCTTTATCAAAACGAATCGGGGGCTGAATTTTCGCTTTTCCACCCATGCCCTTCGCATCCATTTCGGGGGCAGTCGTGTTGAGAAAACAGGCCACCGTTTCTCCCACAATGTTCAATCCTTCGGAGTGGAGCTGCTTGACTGTTTCCACGGTGTGCGCAGCGCTGATGTGGACCGGGTAAATCGGTACGCGGAGTTGGTTGGCAATCATCCCATAGGTATAGATCTGCACACTTTCGGCCCACTCCGGACTGGACTCGGCCCAGGCCGTGAGTTGGTCGGCTCGGCCCATCTCTCGCAAGCGGTCAATGAGGATGCCCCGCACATGGGGATCTTCAGCGTGGATCTTGGCAAAGGTCGGGGGCCCACAGCGGGCCAACTGCTCACACGCGGCATGAAAAAGAGAGGGCGTAATGCCTTCCGGATTCATGCCAAAGGCTTCCGCTTGTGGGCCGGCATAGCCGGTAAAGAATTTATAGGACACGCCACCCTTGGCGGCCACTGCCGGGATTTGGGCGACTTGATCGAGCGTGTTGACCACGCAGGTCACCTTGAAATCGCACCAGGAATGATTCGTGCCACACTCGACAGCCTGGTCAAACAGGTCGAGCATGGGGTCCTGGCCAATCAAGGTCGTGGTGGCAATAGTCGTGACCCCGCCTAGCATACAATCCTTGGTGTCACGCAAGAAATCTTCGACCATGGCCTCATCGCCAAAGCGATCCGAGATGCCGAAGTGGACGTGCGGGTCAAAAGTCCCGGGAAACAGAATTTTGCCCTCAACGTCGATTTCGCGCTTGGCCTGGCCCAGGCTTGAACTCGCCCCGACCGCGACGATCTGTTCTCCTTCAATGGCAATCCCGCCTCGGATCACTCCACTCGGCGTGACGACTAACCCGTTCTTCAGGGTGATGTCATGTGACACAGCAGCCTCCTTTTTTGATAGCACCTAACCCCGAGGTGATTATCGAACCAAAAGGGGCAGAATGTCAATGTAAGGTCGTGTGTCCAAGGACCTCTTTCGCTTTTTATCGCTTTTACGCTAAAAGCGTGGAACGGGACGCAACGAAAATAAGGAGGACGCTATGGCAGTCAACGATGATCTGAGTGAAGCCCAAGTGGAGGAATTCTTCTCGACCTTAAGCAACTGGGGCAAATGGGGGGCGACCGATCAGCTTGGCGCGCTCAACTATATTACGCCTGAGAAACGCGCTCAGGCCGCGGCCGAAGTACAAGACGGCCACTCCGTGTCGCTGTCTCTCCCCTTGGCGACGCATCATGGACCGGATAATCCGACCCCGGTCATGCACCTGATGATGAAGACCGGCGCACCGGGCGAAGAGAGCCTTGTGCCGCTGCCGTATAGTGCCGACTATTTTGCCATCGCGCCGCACGGGGTCGCGAATACGCATCTCGATGCCCTGTGTCATGTGTTTCATAACGATAAGATGTATAACGGCTATCCCTCCTCTGACGTGACTACACAGGGCGCGCTGAACGGTGCGATCCATTCAATTAAAAACGGCATTGTGTCGCGCGGGGTATTGATCGATATCCCAAAACTCAAGAACCGTGACTATCTGGAACCGGGTGAGGCCATTACGCCGGCGGACCTGGAAGCTGCGGAGCAGGCTGGAAACTTCAGCGTTGAAGAAGGCGACGTGCTCTTTATTCGGACCGGCCGCCATGTGCGCCAAAAAGCCCAAGGCAATTGGAATGCGCTTCAGGACGGCCTGGCCGGGCTGGGCGCGGCCTGCCTGCCCTGGATTCACGAGCGTAAAATTGCGGTGCTCGGCTGTGACGGAGTGAGTGATGTGGTGCCGAGCGGCTATGACACGCTCATCATGCCCATCCACTCGTGTACCCTGGTTGCCATGGGTATTCACCTGCTTGACAACTGCATGTTGGACGATTTGAGCGAAGCCTGCGCCTCACGCTCACGCTGGACTTTCATGCTGACTGTGGCTCCGCTGGTTTTGATGAAGGGGACCGCCTCACCGGTGAACCCGATTGCCATGTTCTAGACACGCTGCTGCGGGGCAGGGGAGAGGGCTCTCTTGTCCCGTTTTTTTTGCTCTGCCTGACCCAATTGCCGCGGAGCAGCTGCCAAGCAATGAAAGTTCTCTTCCTGCACGGCTTTGGCGCAACCTCTGGAGGGACCAAGCCGACGTTTCTCAAGGCCAACGGCCTTGAAGTCTGTAATCCTCTCCTGCCCGATGACGACTTTGACGCCTGTGTGCGTATTGCCCAGGCCGAGTTTGATCAGTATCAGCCTGATGTAGTTGTGGGCTCTAGTCGAGGTGGTGCGGTCGCGGTCAATATTGACAGCGGAGAGACGCCGCTCGTTCTGCTGTGTCCTGCCTGGAAGCGCTGGGGGAGGGCGACAACCGTCAAGCCGAATACCGTTATCCTCCATGCCGAGGCTGATGAATCCGTTCCTTTTGCTCACAGTGCCGAATTGGTACGGAATAGCGGTCTGCCTGACTCCGCTTTGATTCGTACCGGAAGCGAGCATCGCCTGATTGATCCCGATTCGCTGGATATATTACTCAAGACAATTGAGCGGGTAGGCCGGAAGGCAGGCAGAAGGCAAGCTCCATCGTAGCGCAAAGGAGACGCATGTATGAATTCGTCCTTTCCCGCAGAACGAGCAGAGAAGCGTCAGGTGCTACTGCAAGCAGTCGAGCAGGTCCGAGAGACGCTTGCCGCTCAGATAGACGCAGCTGAGGAATCTCGGACTCTGCCCGACGCCTCCGTGGCCGCCCTGCGCGAGGCAGGTCTGTTCAGGCTGAAGCTGCCGGCGGAACTCGGTGGTGCCGAGGCTGACCCTGTCACCCAATTGGAAGTGATTGAGGCCGTGACGACTATTAATCCGTCTGCCGGCTGGTGCATGTTTATTGGCGCCGCCACTGTTGGCATGGCCGGTGCCTTTCTCCCGGACGAAACTATAGCCAAGCTGTTTCCAAATGGCCGCGCCCCGACCATGGCGGGTGGCTTGATGCCCGGCAGAGCCGTTCCCGAGCATGGCGGCTACCGTGTTAATGGCCGCTGGTCGTGGGGCAGTGGCATCCGTCATGCCGAATGGGTGCTGGTCCAAACCCTGGTTGAGCATGGCACCCATATGCCCGAGGTGCGGGCAGTTGTGTTCCCGATTGCTCACGCCCAGGTCATCGACAACTGGCATGTGCTTGGTATGAAGGGCACGGGGAGTTGTGACTACACGGTCTCGGACCTGTTTGTTCCCGAGGAGTTCACTTTTGCGCTGGGCAGCACGCCCCCACGCCGCGGCGGCCCCTTGTATCTCATGGGCTGGCCAGGGTATGTGGCGAATGAACATGCGGCCTGCGCGTTGGGCATTGCCCGCTGTGCGCTTGAAGCGATTATCGATTTAGCCCAATCGAAAAAACGTGGCTATGGGCCACAAAAGCGTCTGAGTGACAGAGCCGTCTTTCAGCGGATGATAGCACAGGCAGACCTCAAGCTACGTGGAACGCGCCTGGTCGTTATCGACATACTCGAAAAAGCGTGGCAGACAGCCAGTGCCGGCCAAGTGCCAGGTCCGGCGCTTCAGGCGGAAATGCGCAGTGCCGCGACCCTGGCCACAGACGTTGCGCTTGAGATTACGAGCAACGCATTTCGCTCTGGTGCCGGCAGTGCCGTGCGTTTGGAACATGTATTACAGCGCTGCTTGCGAGATGTGCATACCGCTGCGGCACATTTGATGGTCAATGATTCATCCTATGAAAATTATGGGCAGTTCCTGCTCGGTCTCCCCGACGTCGATCCCATGGGGTAAGCTGGTTTGAGTGAATCAGAAAGGTAAACCATAATGTCTCGTGTCACAGGTTCTGTGTTGTTGGTCGGAAGTGTGCCGGGGAATGATGCGCATGCTGTTATGGACAGCTGTGCCAAGGGGTTAGGCGATAGCCTGTTTGCTTTGCCTGATGGTGAAACGGGCTACCGACAAGGCTGGATTAACTTCCTGGCTGCGAAAACGTATGCAGTATCTGAGCAGTTGGAAAGTATCACCCGTCCGCAGCCGGTCGATCCCAACGCTCCCGATGAGTGGCGTGCTTCAGACATGGACTGGATGCCACGTGGTTTTCAGGATCATTGGCAGTTCAAAGTAAAAGATGGAACCGGCCCACTCCACTTCGAACAGCTCGGCTATGCGCATGAGGCCAAGAACTCCTACCAAACGTTTTGTACGCTACGCGACCAGGGGATCATTCCTCAGGGTGTGCGCTTTCAGGTGTCCTTGCCACTGATCGAAAGCGGTACACGTCTCTTCATCGGGCATTCACCCGAGTCGTTCCAGCCCATGTGGGACGCGTATCGGGATGCTATGGCGCGTGAGGTTGTGCGTCTCAGTCAGGAGATTCCTCCGAATGATCTCGCCATCCAATGGGATATCGCGGCTGAGGTGGCCAGCATCGAAAGCAACGATCATGATCCAATGCTGGGGCTTCCTTGGGATGCTCCAGGCGACCCGTTCGAGCGCTATGTGCAGGCACTCGTGGACCTGTCTCAACACGTTTCGGACGAGACCCTGCTTGGACTCCACCTGTGTTATGGTGACTTAGGTCACAAACATTTCAAGGAGCCTCAAGATCTGGGGGTGGTTGTACAGATGGCGAATGCTGGAGTTGCTGCGGTCAGCCGTCCGGTTGATTTCGTTCATATGCCCGTACCCAGAAATCGCAACGATGATGCCTACTTTGCCCCGTTGGCTGACCTTGCCATTGCCGATACCAAGCTCTTCTTAGGCCTTGTTCACCACACGGATGGTAGTCGGGGGACCCTACAACGATTAGAGACAGCTCGGAAACATGCGAGTAGATTTGGCATTGCAACCGAGTGTGGGTTCGGGCGTCGTTCACCAGCAACCATACCCGCGCTCATGCATATCCACCGCGAAGCAGTCGCCCACCTGTAATAATGGGACCAATGATAGGATCAATAATGGGATCGTCGGAGGTATAGGAGGACGCTATGGCCCGCTTACATCTGGAAACGGCAAATACTATTGTAACCGCGGCGCTCCAAAAGGCACGTGCAATGAACACCGCTCCACTCGCTGTGGCAGTATTAGATGAAACCGGGCAGATGAAGTCTTTTCAACGCGAAGATGAAACCAGCCTAATGCGCGCCGACGTTGCAACCGGCAAGGCCTGGGGCGCATTAGGCATGGGCCGCTCGTCTCGGGTGCTGGGCAATGTGGCTGCCGATCGTCCGCACTTTGTTCAAGCCCTTACTGCTGTCGCGCAGGGCAAGCTTGTGCCTGTCCCAGGCGGAGTGTTGATCCGCGACGCATCACAGTCCATCATTGGTGCGGTTGGGATATCGGGCGATACATCAGATATCGATGAGGAGTGCGCAGTCGCTGGCATTGACGCGGCTGGGCTGATGGCTGATACGGGCGTCTCTTCATAAGAGACCAGGAGCAAGAGTGATGGGATTTGTTGATATTGACGGACTACGGATTCATTATCACAGCGCCGGACACCTGGGTGTCTCAAAAGGTCAGCGTGTCTTATACGTCCACGGAACCGGCTGTGACGGCCGAGTATGGCAACGGCATATACAGGCAATTGCCGACAGTCATACGCCGGTTGCGATGGACCTGCCTGGTCATGGTCAATCTTCAGGTAGTGGTTTTCGTGGGGTGGCGGATTACACCTACTATGTTATCCGGCTCGCCGATCATTTGGGATGGGATCGATTCGTCATCGCCGGGCATTCCCTCGGAGGTGGAATCGCACTGACTGCGGCCATCTACTACGCGGAACGCCTTGCCGGCATGATGCTGATTGATACGGGCGCGCGCTTGCGGGTGGACCCGAACGTCCTTGAGAATTCGCGTCAGCTTGCCGCGGGTGAAGCTGGCATTCCCATTGATCCGCGTTTGGGCTTTGCCAAAAGCACGCCTCAGTCGGTAGTCGATGCGATCAACGTATTGACAGCAGAGACCGACCCGAAGGTAACCTACAAGGATTGGATCAGCGACGACACGTTCGACTGCATGAGTCGAGTCGGCAACATCCAGACCCCTGCGATCGCAATCTGCGGTGACGAAGACTATTTTACGCCTGTAAAATATGCCGAGTACTTCCGCGACCGGCTGCCGCACTGTCAGCTGGAAGTCATTCCCCAGGCCGGCCACTGGACGTATGAGGAACAACCGGAAACCTTTGACCGTATTGTCCGAGCCTACCTGGATAAGCTGCCGCACTAAAGAGGCTGCAAGCTGTCGTCCCCCATCCAGTTCCCTCTCCCTCGGGGAGAGGGTTTCTTATGGAATCTTCTTTACAAACCCAACAGTAAAGCGCGCTACGCCTGCTCCTGCACTACACCGCCAAGACCGGGTGTATGCCGGACATGACCCCAAATACTGCCGGAGGTGTGCATTTGGACCTGCCAGGTAGCGTCGTCCACTTCACGCGCGCCCCAGCCATATTCAACCGCAAAGCCGGAAGGCGTTTGCATATAGAACGAGGTCATGTGGTCGTTGGTATGGCGGCCGAGACTCATCGTAATCGGCACGTCCTGGTCCTGGCACAGATAATAGGTCGAACCAACATCATTCAGCGACTGTGTCTGGAGCATAAAATGATTCAAGCGCTTGGGCGGGTTGGGGGCTTCGACAAAGGCGAGCGAATGATGGCGCGGATTACAGTGGAAAAAGGTGGCCTGAAAAGTCACGCCTGGAGCGGGGGTGATATGGACATAGTCGCTGATCCGCATCCCCAGGACATCACGATAAAAGTTGATGCTCTGTTCGGCGTTATTCACCAGGATCACAAAATGTCCTAAGCCCTGCTCACCGGTTTTGAAGCCCGAGATCGGCCGGGGTGACTGAAATGGTTTATCAAAATGGACCAGCGGACCATAGAAAATCTCTGACTGAATGCCGCTCGGGTCTTGGAAGTGAATCAGCCCGGCCACGCGCCGGGTGGCCCGCTCTTCAGGCGTACCTGGTGTCACTTCGACATCGGCTGCCTGTAACTGTTCGGCCAGGGCGTGTAAGGCGTGCTCATCCGCAACTTCCCAGCCAATATAGGCCAGATCATCATTGCCCGTCGGATGCACAAGAAAGCGATGGTGGTACTCATCCATACGCAGATGGAGCGAGCCGTCATCGGCGTGTTCGCTCACGGCCAGTCCGAGCACCTCGGTGGCGAACTGTTCCCATGTGGCCATGTCACTGACACTGAGTCCCAAATATCCGAGTTGTGTTACGCTGGTCATACTCTCCTCCTATTCAGACGGCAGCTCATCATCATAAATCCATACCCTACGCCAAAGGCAAATGGAAGAAAATACGTAATCTGCATGTCTGCTGGCGGTTGTACTCTGTATTTCTCTCTCGTGCCGGCGGGCATGTGGGCGTTCTATATCGACGGCTACCAGGTTTTGGATAAGCACCTGAAGTCCCGTAAAGGCCGGACGCTTTCGCTGGACGAAATCGAGAATATCCAGCACGTCGTCAACTTCCTGCGCTTCACCATAAAACAGATGAGACGAATTGATGACTGCTGGAAACCGTGAGACGGGGAGGGGGGTACGCTTCGCTGACCCGACCTACGGACCGCAAGATTATCCGGGCGGAGTTTGCGCGGGCTTAGGCGTCAAAACAGGCGGAGGAAACGGAAGGTAACAAACTAGCCGCTCACCTCAGAAAAATCACTTCCAGTAATTCTTGGTTACAGGGATTTGGGTTTCCATCTTGACAGACTCGGATGTCTTCAGGACGGCATGAACGCTTGAAGAATTTGGTGCTTTGGTTGTTTGAAAGGCTAGAAAGCTGTCTGTGGCAGGGGTCGCCGGTATCGCTTTGCGTTTCTTCAACCTGTGCGTCAGACGGCAAGGGAGCTGGAATCTGCCCATATGTAATAGGCTCCCCTACGACACCTGGATCATAGTGTTCGATGTGTTGACATATGGGCGTGAGGTGTTCTCGAACACATTCGATCTCAACAAGCGATATTCCTGTCCCGTCACTGGAGTTAGCCCTGTAGGTCGGATTAGCGTAGCGTAATCCGACAGGAGACGGCGGGACAGATAAAGCGGTGGGGCGTAGCGTCGTGATGTCGGGTTACGCCTCCGGCTAACCCGCCCTCCTGCTTTTTGCGTCTGCAACCATTTCTCACCAAGCCTTGACGCGGTGCTTCTTGTGGGCGCAGGATGGGGGCGGGTTAAGGGAGCGAGGAGAGCAGCAGATTTCTCAGACAAAGTGCTCGACGCAAAGGAGACGCATATGGAAACAGCAGTTCTGTGTTCCGGTTTACTGGGTTTGTTGGTCTTTGGGCTCGGCTTTATGGTTTCTATGACACGCGGGAAGACGGACCCCACCAGTGGCGTCAGTTCGGACCCCGCCGATCGTTTATATAAAATGGTACGCGCCCACGGCAACGCGGCCGAGTACGCGCCCATGTTGGCCTTACTCATGCTCATCGTGGCGATGGGCGAGGGCGGCGTCCCGGCCTGGGCCATGTGGACGATGATGCTGGTGACCGCCTGTCGCTATCTGCACGCCATCGGTATGATCGCGAGTGCGACGCTGGTGAAACCTCATCCACTGCGTGTCGTCGGTGCTCTCGGCACATATATCGGTGGCGTCGTGCTGTGTGTCGCGGTATTTATGGGCGGTATGGGCGGTTAGCTGCACCGCTGAGGGCGGAAGGTCGCTCTCCCCTTCCGTCCTCACTCAATCACGGCTCGTTTCGCTCTAACCCAACGACCCCAAAAAATTCTGCACAGCGCTCAGACATTCCTCGGGCCTATCCACATAGATTTCGTGCCCAGGACCTTCGACAATGGCAATCCGGGCGTTGGGAATCTCCGTGCGCATGGAGAGCTGGTCGGTTAAGGGTGTTATTGGGCTATTGGCAGGAGCCAGCACCAGAGTCGGGACGGTGATCTGAGGCAGCAACGGTGCGGTATCTGCCCCGTCCAGGGTGCGGGTAATGCCTTGCAGGACATGCGTCGGTGTCTTCGCCCATTCGTTGACCACCCACTCGATGTGGGCCGGGTTCTTCCCACTGATAACTTTTTGCTCGATCAAGACCTGTACCCATCCCTTTGACCCCCCGGAGCTGAGTGCGTTCTTGACTCCGCCATGCTGACCGGACAGGGCTTGTGTCCCTGCCGGGCGAATCGTGGTGGGCGAATTACAAATCGTCAGACTCTTGAGTCGCTCCGGCCAGCGCGTCGCAAAGAGCACACCGAGAATGCCGCCAATGGACTCGCCCACATAATGCACTTGCTGCAGGCCGAGGGCATCCATGAAGTCGTGCATGTCCGTGACCAACTCGTCCAATGACCAGCGATGGTCCGGGCCAGGGTCAGCAGACCGGCCATGCCCGCGCATATCGCGGCGGATAACCTGATAGTGGCGCGCCAAGGGAGGAACCCAATGATACCAGAACCTGGTACTCCGACCGACTCCATGTTGGAGCCACACCGTCTCCTTCTCAGTTATCCAAGGATCGGTGAAGTCATCGACTTCATAATACATCTCACAATTGTTGGCGGAGACGGTCGGCATGATGTCCACACCTCCTTTGGACGACCTCTATTACGCAGCACCCGCGTCAAACTGACCACAATCGGAAATAACAATACGCTGTCTCGCCTGCCCACTCTGACCGCCCTGGGCCTCCATTGCGCGTACCACGTCCATGCCTTCGACGACGCTGCCAAACACAACGTGTTTGCCGTCCAGCCACGGCGTCTGGGCGGTGGTAATAAAGAATTGGGAGCCATTCGTGCCAGGACCGGCATTGGCCATGCTCAGCAAACCGGGCTCGGTATGCTTGAGTTGAAAATTCTCGTCAGCAAACTTGGAACCGTAGATGGACTCTCCTCCTGTGCCATTGCCATTGGTAAAGTCTCCACCCTGACACATGAAGTCAGGAATGACGCGGTGAAACGTCGAACCCTTGTAGTGCAGCGGTTTGCCGGACTGGCCCGTCCCTTTCTCGCCCGTACACAATGCCCGAAAGTTTTCCGCGGTTTCGGGGACCACGTCCGCTCTGAGTTCAAAAACGATCCGCCCGGCTGCATCATCTCCAATCGTGATATCAAAAAACACCTTCGGGTTAGCTGAATTAGTTTGATCGCTCATCTTTACCCTCTGCTCCTCGGTTGTATGGATTCTCGCCCCAGCGAGTTCTGTCCCGCCCAGCCTATAGAATTCATGGGGGAGAAACTAGGCGTCCGCGAGTGTCCTCGCAGCGTCTTGCTCAGTGAAACTCTACCGACACTGTTCCGACGCTGGAAAAATCCGCGCTGTAGCTCCCTGCTTGCGTGACGGCGTGATGACAAAATGAGCCGGTAATGACGGGCTGGCCAGGCTCCAAGCCCAGACCAAATGTATGCAGGCGTCGGCACAAGCGTGACAGCGAGAGATAGGAATCATCCATTGTTGTGCCTGGTGTCTTGGTCTCGACCACCTGGCCATTGCACGAGAATGTAACCGTGGTATTAACCAGCCCGTCTTGGACCGGAGCCTCCGGTCCAACGACTATCCCCCATTGGGCTAAGCCGTCGGCGACCAATGGCGTCGGCCCCTGGTCTGGCCGGACGCGGACCTCGTTGATCTCAAATGCCGGGGCAACGGCCCGCACTGCGGCTTTCGCCTGCTCGCGATTGATCCCCTCGCCATACAACGTCGAGCCGACTATGAGACAGAGTTCGGGCTCAATATGACACTGCATAATCGAAGAAACCGGAAGGGTCGTGCCGGACTGAAAGATCCGACTGCGGAGGACATAGCCAAACGGCCGCACGTCTTTTCCCATACGGTCGCGGGCTTTCCCCGAGGTCAGCCCGACCTTCCAGCCGCCAAGATGTTCTCCTGCTGTCTCAAAGCGCCGCAGGACGCAGAGTTGTATATCGAGCGCTTCGTCCAGATTCGACAGGGCCGAAGGGATGGGGTCCATGCGAGCCGGTCGGGTTCCGTTGCGGCGGGCGTGGTAGAGGTCGTCTACGAGTGCCTCTTTTGCAGTTGTCATATCTGCCTCCTGTGCGAATCATGAGCTGTCGGGCTGCGCTCACCCAACCTGCGATAGACGAGGTGTATCACCTCTGAAAGCTTGTGTCCCTGCGAGGCGCGTGGCAAGATGCTGCTGCCATGATGCTACTGTCATGATGCTGCTTGGAGCAAGCCAAACTCCAACGGTAGCCTGAATAAGGAGGGAGCCATGTCTGATCTTTCGAGTTCTGCTGAGTTGGCCTACGCGACGACCAGAGAAGTCGCTGAGACGATCCAAAAGAAGGAGATTTCAAGTCGCGAAGCAGTGGACTATTTTCTCGCTCGGGTTGAATCGCTTGATAAGACGATTAATAGCGTGGTGACGATCGATGCGGAACGGGCACGAGCAGAGGCCGATGCCGCGGATGCCGCCCTGGCCCGAGGAGAACGTCGAGGCCCACTGCACGGCGTGCCGATGACGATCAAAGACTCGTATCAAACCAAAGGTATGCGGACGACGTCAGGTGCACCGGAACTCAAGGATTTCATTCCAGAGGAGGATGCCTGGCCGGTTGCCCGGCTCCGTGAAGCCGGGGCCATTATTTACGGCAAGACCAATCTGCCTATCTACGCGGGTGACTTGCAAAGCTATAACGAGATTTTTGGCACGACCAATAATCCGCATGACACAACGCGTACGCCTGGCGGCTCGTCCGGCGGCTCAGGGGCAGCCTTGGCCTGTGGCTTTACGCCGCTTGAGCTCGGGAGCGATATCGGCGGTTCGATTCGTTTACCGTCCCACATGTCCGGTGTCGTAGGCCACAAGCCGAGCTATGGCATTGTTCCCTCCCACGGGCAGATTCCGGGCCCGCCGGGAACCTTAACGTTGGCCGACCTGGCAGTTGCCGGGCCTATGGCACGCAGCGTCGAAGACCTGGAGCTTGGGCTCGATATCATGGCCGGCCCCAATCGATGGGAGCAACCGGCGTGGCGTTTGGAGTTGCCGGCTCCGCGTAAACAGGCGCTCAAGGATTACCGCATTGCGACCTGGCTGGATGATCCGCGCTGTCCGGTCGAGCCAGAAGTCCGGACACTGCTGGAAAAAGCCGCCAGTGCATTAGCCCACGCCGGAGCGACAGTGAATGCCGACGTACGGCCTGAGTTCAGTTTGGAAAAAATCGCCGCGACCTTTATGGCATTGCTACAGTCGGCACTGGCCGGCGGGGTCTCGCGGGACAAAATTGAAGAGTACGCGCAGTCCAGCGGAAACACCTCAACGGACCAAACCCGGCGTTTGTTTGCCATGCGGCATCGTGAATGGTTGAGCTATAACGAACGCCGAATGCAAATGCGGAAACGCTGGGAAGAGTTTTTCCAAGACTGGGACGTGATGTTGCTGCCGGTCATGCCGTGTCCCGCTATCAAGCACGACCACTCCGAGCCCCAAGCCGGCCGGGTAGCACACGTTGGGGGGCAGCAACGTCCGTATTGGGACCTGGTGACGTGGATGGCTCCGGCCGGTGCCTGTTTGCTGCCTGCCACGGTGGTTCCGGTGGGACAACTCGACAACGGCTTGCCGATTGGTATCCAGATCGTGGGCCCCTATCTTGAAGACCGGACAACCCTGCAGCTGGCGAAACATCTCTTTGAAATGATGGGTGGCTGTCCGCGCCCGACCGGTTTCTGAAGAATAGCGAGAAAGGAAAACGCATGTCACAACTGAATGGAAAAGTGGCTCTGGTTACGGGCGGAGCACGCGGGATCGGTCGAGGCATCGCCCTAGCGCTGGCAAACGCCGGAGCTGATGTGGCCGTGGCGGACATCGAAACCATGGTGAGTACGGCTCAGCAGTACGGCGCGACTGCGGTTGGGGGGTTTACGCAGGCGCAGAAAACTGCGGAAGAAATCAGCGCGCTCGGGCGACGTTCACTGGCGATTCAAGCCGACGTGACTCAGAAAGGCGATACCCTGCGTATGGTCGAGGAGACCGCTGGCGCGCTGGGTGGCCTGGATATCATGGTCTGTAACGCTGGCGTGGTAAATATGGTGAAAGTCGAAGACATGTCCGAAGAAGCCTGGGACCTGACCTTTGCGGTCAACACCAAAGGGGTGTTTCTGTCATGTCAGGCAGCCATCCCCGCCCTCAAAAACCGGGGGGGAGGGCTGATTATTAACATCGCGTCCATTGCGGGTAAGAGCGGCTTTGGTGGCCTGTCGCACTACTGCGCCTCAAAATTTGCGGTTGTGGGCTTTACCAATTCTCTGTCCAAAGAGCTGGCCCAGGCCAATATCCGCGTCAACGCTATTTGTCCGGGCATTTTGCGTACCCAGATGTGGGAATACTTGGCTGAGTCGCTCAAACAACCGGACGAATCCAAAGAGGATTCCTGGCAACGCTGGGTCAAGAACGTTATCCCCCAAGGCCGGCCACAAACCCCGGACGATATCGGGCAACTGGCCGTGTATCTGGCCGGAGCCGAGAACGTGACCGGACAGGCCATCAATGTCGATGGTGGCATCGAGCTACACTAGAGAGGGGGCATCACATGGAATATCGGCCTTTTGGACAAACAGGGATCGAGGTTTCCGCCATGGGGGTTGGCTGTTGGGAAATTGGCGGCGGCTATGGGTCAATTGAAGAACAAGAGTTTATTGCCGCTGTTCACACCGCGTTGGACCTGGGCATTACGTGTTTTGATACGGCCGAAGCCTATGGTTTTGGTGCCTCGGAGCGTTCGCTGGCCAAGGCGCTCGGCGAGCGACGTAAAGACGCCGTTGTCGTGACCAAGTTTGGTGTTGGCTACAAAGAAGCGCCGAATTATCGCGACAGCAGCCGCGAGCGGGTCATGGCCTCGATCGAGAAAAGCCTGAAGAACCTGAACACGGACTATGTGGACGTGTATATGGTCCACTGGCCGGACGTGAACACCCCTTTTGAAGAAACCATGCGGGCCTTGGACGACATTGTTCAGCAGGGCAAAGCACGGGCTATCGGCATCTCAAACTTTCGTCGTGAGCAGATTGAAACCAGCATGACAACACGCCGAGTGGACGTCGCCCAATACTGCTGGAACATGTTTGACCGCCGCATGGACCAGGAGATCCTGCCCTACTGTCGTGAGAACAACATGGGTGTCATGGCCTATGGCTCGCTCGCGTATGGTCTGCTGACCGGAACCTTTCGCGCGGATATGACGTTTGATGAAGGAGACTGGCGGGCGCGTCAGGGCCGCATGGGTGGCATCAACCTGTTCCAGACCATGTTCGGCCCGGAGCACTTTCCCAACAACATTAAAGCGGTGGAAGAGCTGAAAGGCATGGCCGCCCGCTATGACAAAAGCCTGCCGCAGTTCGCTCTGCGCTGGACGCTATCGCACCCTGTCGTGAGTACGGCCCTGGTTGGCTGTCGCAAAGCTGCCGAGGTAGAAGATAATGTCGGTGCCCTGGGATGGGATATTGGGCAAGAGGATTTTGCTGAAATCGACGCAATCTTTGAACGGAATGGTGTGGTGATCTGCCCGGATGTATGGTTGGAGCGGGAGTAGGGAGGGCTTCCAATCTACATAAGAAGGCTGTGGCCAGGGGGAAAGTTGGGGCGACATTCTTCCGCAGGAATGACGGAAAGTACCCTGTCAGAGGGCGGTGAGGAAAGCTGCCTGCCGACTGCAATCTTTTGGACTATCCTCGCCACCATGAAGGCCGTGGGCTGTTCCCGGTTGTACGTTGCCGCACACCGAGAATGACCGCTAACTCCTGCCACACCCGCGATTCTACTTGTTTGAAGAAGTCACTATTCTCGAAATCTTTTTCCAGCACGGCTGTCGTGGCGTGAGCAAAGAGCTTTTGCACCCAGGCATCAAAGGGGACGGGTGGGAGAAACGAGAAGGCTTTGAGTTTATCCGCCACGTCCAACATGCCAGAGCTCACCTTGTTGGCCAGAAAATAACTGTGCGACTTCCGCTGGAGGCGTTTGTTGAGCGCTGAGATTTCCATGAGGGCATTGAGCGCGGTCCGCCAACTGATATCGTCCTCTTCCAACACAATGAGGTTCATGTCACTCAGGGTCGTGGCCGCCAAACTCAAACTTCCGAGTCCGGCTTGCGTGTCAAAAATGACATAATCGATGGGTAACGACGATGTGATAAACTGGTGCAGTCTGCCAAGTTTATCGGTTGTTTCGTCGAGTGCTAAATGGTGCAACGGCATCCAGTCGGGTCGCTCGCTTTCGGTAGAAGAAGGGATGATAAAGAGCCCGTCCAGCCGTTCATAGGTCGAGGTGCCGGCCGCGGCCTGAGCCGTTTCAAAAGGGCGCTCTCTTCTCTCCTGTCTCTCTTCGTGCTCGCTGTTGTTTCGGACGAGCCCTTTTTGGAGTTCACGAAAGAGTGCTGGCTGTTCTCCGTCTTCCAAATAAAAATAATCAGTTAAGGAAAACGGAAGTTGATCGAGTTCATATTTGTTTTGAAAGGCCAGGAGGGTGAGGCCGCGGACTGACAAGTCCAAATCGACGAGGAGTACATTACACTGTTCCTGGCGCTGGATAATTTTCCCCAAGCTTGTTGCCAGTAAAGTCTTGCCGACGCCACCTTTTCCGCTACACAGGGTGATTGTTCGCACAATGGTGTCCTCCGGTTACCGTGATCGTCGCGTAATGCCGCCGGGTGTTCAGGCGTTGCTGCTAGGCAACACCTTTCCAGCGTGTTGTACTCCTCTCCATGGGCAGGTATCAAGTGCCGGGAAGAAGAATGAAACCTGGGGCAAGACGAAAGCCTGAGGAAAAAAGGAGAAAAGAATGGGACGGTTGCAGGAAAAAGTCGCGGTGATTACAGGCGCGAGCTCCGGCATCGGTCGGGCCATTGCCATCGGCTTCGCTAACGAGGGGGCCCAAATCGTGTGCTCGGACATCCGGGCCGATGCTCGGCCCGAGGGCTATGAGGCTGACACCCGGAGGACAACTGCTGAGGTGATTACTGCCCAGGGTGGCCACGCCTGTTTTGTTCAAGCCGATGTGACCAAAGGCAAAGAGGTCGAAGCGGTTGTTCAACAGGCCGTTGAGCGATTTGGTCGGCTCGACATCATGGTCAACAATGCCGGCGTATTCACGCGTTTAGCGCCCATCCACGAAAAGACCGAGGAAGAATACGATTTTACCATGGGGGTGAATGCCAAAGGCGTCTGGAACGGCTGTCAGCACGCTATTCGCCAGTTTCTGAAGCAGGGCGACGGGGGAAAAATCGTGAATATCGTCTCGATTGCCGGGGTGATAGGCTTACCCGAGGAACCGGCCTACTGCGCGTCAAAAGCTGCTGCCGCTAACCTCACCCGCCAACTCGCGGTGGACTACGGCCCGCATGGGATTAATGTCAACGCTATTTGTCCCAACTTTCTGACGACCGCCATGACGCGCCCATTTCACGAAGACCACGACATCAAGTCTACAGTCGAAGCACTCACCCCACTCGGACGCTGGGGTCATATTCAAGACATGGTCGGTCCGGTGATTTTCCTTGCCTCGTCAGAGGCGGATTATGTGACGGGCAGTTTGTTAATGGTGGATGGCGGCTTTACCGCGAAGTGAGGAAGATTCTGGTTGAAGAAAGGGCGGGCAGATGCACTTTGAAAATCTGCTGATCGGACATAAGAGCCTGGCCGGAAATACAGGTATTTCCGTTCTCCTTTTTACCCAGCGGGTGGTATGTGCGTATCATCTGTGTGGCTCGGCCCCCGGCACGCGCGATGTTGTCCCGCTCAATCTGGGAAACTCGGTTGAGGAAATCGATGCGCTGGTGTTTACCGGAGGGAGCGCGTACGGACTCGGAGCGTCCACCGGCGTCATGGAATATCAGCAGGAACAGGGCCGGGGACTAGAGACGCCCGGTCGGATTGTGCCGATTGTCCCAACCGCGTGTATTTTTGACCTGGCCTATGGCAAGCCGGCCTATCCCGCTGCGCAGGATGCCTATGAGGCCTGCAAGGCCGCAACAAATAGTGAGTATGCACGTGGCAGAGTCGGTGTTGGCACTGGCGCGACGGTAGGCAAGGGGCTGGAGAATGGCCGACCCATGACCGGCGGGTTCGGCATTGGACATGTGCAGACTGGTGAACTCAAGGTGTTGGCGTGTGCGGCGGTGAATGCCTTGGGCGATGTCAGAGAAAATGGTAAGATTATCGCCGGCGCAGTTGATACCAAAGGGCAGTTTCTGAACACTGAACAGCATCTTCTGCGCGGGAGCGCCGAAGCCAGAACGTCACTCCCCCAAAGCAACACGACCCTGGTCGCAGTCATAACCAATGCAGCGCTGAACCAAGAAGCACTCTTTATTGTGGCAAAAATGGCAACCGCGGGGTTTGCCCGCGCAATATCACCGGCCTTTAGTCCATGGGACGGCGACCTTGTATTCAGCGTGTCTGCCGGGCAAGTGCGGAGTGATGTCACGATGATTGGGACGATAGCCGCAGAAGCCACTCGCTTGGCCATTCTCGATGCCGTGCGGGAATCGAAAGTGGTCGTCTGAGAGACACAGGTCGAGAGATGCTTAAACTGCACGATTACTTGTCTTCCGGCAATGGATACAAGATCCGACTTATACTCACTCAGCTTGGGATTCCCTTTGAACGCATTGAGCACGATATCATACAGGGTGAGACGCGCACGCCGGACTTTCTGAAGCTCAACCCAAATGGTCGTGTCCCTGTCTTGGAGTTGGAAGATGGTACCTGTCTGTCTGAGTCAAATGCGATTCTCTTCTATTTGGCTGAGGGAACCGCTTTCTTACCCGACCACCGTCTGGCCCGGACGCAGATTCTCCAGTGGATGTTCTTTGAGCAGTACAGCCATGAGCCCAACATCGCCACGTCGCGCTTTTGGCTGATGCACGCTGAGCTGACAGAGGCGCGCCGTACAGAGTTGGAACACAAACGCCCCCTCGGCTATGCCGCGCTTGAGGTCATGGAGCAGCACCTGGCAAAACGGACCTTCTTTGTGAGTGAGCGCTATACGATTGCGGATATTGCACTATACGCGTACACCCATGTCGCCCCTGAGGGCGGTTTTGAGTTGGAACGTTTTGAGGCCATTAATATCTGGCTTGACCGCATCCGGGCGCAACCCGGCCATATCCCGATTACGCAGGGGTGGTCACAGGGCCAAGGCCAACCTTGACCCCGAAGTCCGTCCCCTCTCCCTCTGGGAGAGGGCTAGGGTGAGGGTTCTCCTCTTGGGAGGGGATAAGAGCGTACTGCTACAAACGCGAGACCCATGCCCCCACGGCCTGGCCTAATTCGTCCAATACGTCCTCATCTGTCCGGCCTGAGCGTTTGGGGATGTGAAAGGAGTGGTCGCCGCCCTCAACAATATGGAGCGTCGCTCGCTTGCCAAGGCTGCGACATAACGGCTTGATGAGATCGAGTTCAGCCAGCCTATCCCGTGTCCCTTGGAAGAAGAGCATCGGTATTTTCACCTCGGCTAAATGCGCGCCACGATCACTCGACGGTTTCCCGGCTGCGTGTAAGGGAAAACCGTAAAAGATAAGCCCTTGGACGTCCGGGAGGCGGCCTTCGGCGGCAACAAGCGAGGTCAACCGTCCGCCCATAGATTTCCCACCAGCCAAGAGGGGCAATCCTTTGGCTGTTTTTTTGGCGGCGTCAACTGCTGAGACGATGGTTGTTGTTAACGTCGTTCGGGAGTCAGGACTCTTTTTCCCTTTTTCCATATACGGAAACTGATAGCGAAACGTCGCAATCTTTTGGGCGGCAAGCTGTTCCGCAACCGATTGCATAAAAGGGTGCCGCATTCCGGCTCCAGCACCGTGGCCCAGCACGAGCAGGGCTCGTGCGGCCCTGGGCCGCAGGAGTAGCGCAGACACGGAACCGGCCTTCTCCGTTGGCGTAAATTGAAGTTCTCGAAGTTGGGTTGCCATATGGTTAGGGATTAGGGGTTAGGGGTCAGTTCTTTGAGTCTTGGCTTGGATTTTGGCCCAGGTGTCACGCAGGGTCACGGTTCGGTTAAAGACCGGGCGGCCCGGCGACGAGTCGCCCGTATCCACACAGAAATAGCCCTGGCGTTCAAACTGAAAACGGCTGCCGGCTTCGACATGCGCCAGGCTGGGTTCGACTTTGCAGTCAGTCAGAACTTCGAGCGCCTGCGGATTCAGATAGTCGGTGAACTCCTGCCCGTCCTCAACGTTGTCAGGGTCGGGCTTGGTGAAAAAATGATCGTACAGCCGGACCTGTGCGTTGACGGCATGTACGGCTGATACCCAGTGAATTGTGGCTTTGACCTTGCGACCGGCAGCCGGCCCGCCGCTGCGCGTCTCAGGATCATAGGTGCAGTGAATTTCCGTTACCTCACCGGTGTCATTTTTGACGACGCCGACGCATTTGACGATATAGGCGTAGCGTAAGCGCACTTCCCGACCGGGGGCGAGGCGAAAAAACTTGCGCGGCGGATCTTCCCGAAAATCTTCGCGCTCAATATAGAGAACTCGCGAAAAGGGGACTTGCCGAGTGCCGGCGCTCGCATCTTCGGGATTATTGACTGCATCGAGGTGTTCGATTTGGTCTTGTTGGTCTTTCTGGTTTTGGGGATAATTGTCTATGACCACCCGCAGCGGGCGGAGGACGGCCATGACCCGCGGGGCGGTCTGATTCAGCTCTTCACGGACACAGTGTTCGAGCATGGCATAATCAACCGTACTGTTCCGTTTAGCCAAACCGATGCGCTCGCAGAAGGTTCGGATTGACTGCGGCGTATAGCCCCGGCGGCGCAGTCCGGCCAGGGTTGGCATACGCGGGTCGTCCCAGCCACTCACGTAGTTGTCTGTCACCAGGGTCAGGAGCTTGCGCTTGCTCATGACCGTATAGGTCAGGTTCAAACGTGCGAATTCGATCTGCCGGGGTCGGCTCGGGACGGGTAATTCGTCTAACGCCCAATCGTACAAGGGACGGTGATCCTCGAACTCCAGCGTACACAGCGAATGGGTAATGCCCTCAATAGCATCACTCAGGCAGTGGGTGAAGTCATACATAGGATAGATGCACCACCGGTCTCCGGTGCGGTGGTGGGCGGCCTTCAGGATTCGGTACAGCGTCGGATCACGCATATTGATGTTAGGTGAGGCCATATCTATCTTGGCCCGCAGGACATGCGCGCCTTCTGGAAACTCGCCGGCGCGCATACGTGCAAACAGATCGAGATTTTCCTCAACTGAGCGCTGCCGATAGGGGCTGTCTCTGCCCGGCTCGGTGAGTGTGCCGCGATAGGCCCGTATTTCGTCAGGACTCAGGCTGCACACATATGCCTTGCCGTCTTTAATGAGCCGGACCGCATAATCATACAATTGCTCAAAATAGTCGGAGGCGTAGTATTCCCGGTCGTCCCAGTCGAACCCGAGCCACTTGACATCCCGTTTAATGGATTCGACGTAATCGGTGTTTTCTTTGGTCGGGTTGGTGTCGTCGAAGCGGAGATTGCACGTCCCGCCGTTTTCCAGAGCGACCCCAAAGTTCAGGCAGATGGATTTGGCATGGCCGATATGGAGATGGCCGTTCGGTTCGGGCGGAAAGCGGGTGGCGACTCTGCCCTTATGTTTATTGGACTTCAGGTCGGCGGCGATAATCGTCCGAATAAAGTCGGTTGAGTGGGGTGTGTCGGTCGTTGCCATAGGTCAGCGTCCTCTCTCTACGCCGTGGGTGACTCAGGCAGACGGAAAATACGCAGGGCGGTGTCGCGCATCAGCTTCTGCTTTGATTCCGGCCTGAGTTCAATCGCGTCAATCTCCGCAATTGCACGTTCGGGGTCAATCACCGGCCAGTCCGTCCCGAACAGGACTTTGTCCTTGCCCCAGGTATTGATGAAATGGACAAAGGGCTCCGGCCAGTGGCGCGGCGCATACGCATCCGAGCCGATATAGACATTTTCGTGCTTCCACGCCACAGAGATCATCTCCTCAGTCCAGGGATAGCCCAGGTGAATACCGATGAGCACCAGCTCGGGAAAATCAATGGCGATCTGATCCAGCGTAATCGGTCGTCCGACACTCGGCAAAATACGGTCGCGTTGATAGCGCAGGCAGTGGCCGACCTGCATCATAATCGGAATCTCCAGCTCGCAGCACTTGGCGTAAATAGGATAATAGCGGGCATGATCAGGCGGCAAGCCAAACCAGTGCGGATAGAGATGGGCACCAACAAATCCATACTCTTTGACTGCGTATTCAAGATCACGCAGGCTTTGCATCCCCCGGCTGGGATCAACACCGGCCAGACCTGAAAAGCGGGCAGGATAGCGTTGACAGATTTTCGCTACACGCTCATACGGAATCTCGAATGAGCCTTTGATGCGCAGGTCTCCTGCCCGAACCGCTATCAGGAGGGAGCGCTGAATCCCGGCGCGGTCCATTTTCTCCAGATACGTCTCAAGCGGGACACCGGGCCGTAACTGAGTTGGAAACCGGACTTGGTCAAGAAAATATTCATCCACCCCGGTCTGGCCCTGTTGGACTTCTTGTGGGGTGAAGAGGTTACAGACGACATCGATAGCACCATCCATGCTCTTGCCTCGCTTTGTCTCTTTGGGGGGTGTGTCTCTGTCCACACGATGACGTGACTTGTTCTTTGCGTCAATGGTAGGGATATGATGTGTTCTGCGCAGACGGCACAACAGACGGAGGAGGGCAGATATGAAATTCGGAATTCACTACTCAATTGGAGTCAATGCCAATCCCAGTGCCGATGATTATATGCGTGTCGCCCAAAAAGCGGAGGAGCTTGGCTATCATTCCCTCTGGCTGGGCGACCACATTATGATTCCGGAAAAAATTGAGGCGGCGTATCCATATTCAGCAGACGGGTCTGCCGGCTTTCCGCGACGGGCCCCGTTCCCCGACCCGTTTGTCCTGCTCGGAGGTATTGCTATGGCAACCTCACGGATTCTGCTGGGTACGAGCGTTATCGTTATCCCGTATCGAAATCCGCTTGTGGTTGCCAAGGCAGTTGCGACGGTCGATATGCTGTCGAACGGCCGTTTTCAATTTGGCGTTGGGGTTGGTTGGCTCAAGGAAGAATTCGACGCTTTAGGTGAAGACTTTGCTCAACGGGCCGGCCAGACACGCGAATATCTGCAAATCATGAAGGCGGTATGGCAGGACGAGCCCGCGAGTTTCTCAGGCACGTTTCTCAATTTTTCAGACATTCATAACGTGCCCCTACCCATACAGAAGCCGCACCCGCCGATTATCTTTGGTGGCGAAAGCACACCAGCACTCAAGCGGGTGGCAGACCTGGGAGACGGCTGGCAGCCTGGCACGGCCTCACTCAGAGTTCTGTCAAAAAGCGTCCCTCAACTGAAAGCCCTCATGGCTGAACGCGGACGGGACTATGCCGAGATATACGTCTCGGCTCTGAGCGCCGCACAACCTCTGCTCCGCAAGCCAGAAGTCATTCCGCGGCTCAGTGAGCTTGGCGTGCAGGAGCTGATCTTATTTATGACGACTGCTGATACACAAAAGACGCTCACGGCTATCGAAGAGTTTGCGGAAAAAATGATGGGCTAGGGGAGTAATCGTAGGCTTCCAGACTATCCGTATACTGACGCTCCAGCCGGGCCTGCTCCCCGGTTGTGAGTTGTATGGCCAAGGCGGAGACGATCCGTTCTGTCACTTCATCCTGAAGAGCAAAGATATCATCGAGATCCCGGTCATAGCGTTCGGCCCAGACATGATAGCCAGTCGTCGCGTCAATGAGCTGGGCTGTAACGCGTACCCGCTTGCCAGCTTTGCGGACACTGCCTTCGAGCAGATAGCGGACGCCTAAATCGCGACTGGCGGCTTCTGGTTTTACGGCTTGTCTCTTGTACTGAAAGACCGAGTTATGTGAAATCACTAACAACCCCGACAGTTTCGAGAGCGCGGTGAGCAAGTCTTCGGTGATGCCGTGGCTGAAATAGTCTTGCTCAGCATCGCCACTCATATTGCGGAAGGGGAGGACGGCAATCGAAGGCGTATCGGCTCCTTGCGTTTGTACCTCAGCCGGTAGCTCCAGGACAACATCTTCAACTCGGGCCTCCTCAGGCAAGACGCGATACACGCGCACAGGTTTGGAGATATTTTTGACAGACCTCTCACCCAGGGACACATAGTCCAGGGGAAGCTTATTCCCGACCTGGTCGTAAACGGTACCTGAGACACAAATCCCGCCTCCCTCAGCGAGGCCTTCAAGCCGTGCGGCGATATTCACGCCCTCTCCATACAAACGCTGGCCCTCGACGACCACGTCGCCAACGTTGATGCCCATGCGGAATGCCATCCGCCGACTAGGGGGAAGCTCCGCATTCCGGGTCTGCAACTCGCTCTGGATGGCAACCGCACACTGGACAGCGTCCAGCGCGCTCGCAAATTCCGCGAGCAGATTGTCACCTGGCGAATCTACGACTTTGCCGTGATGTTGCTGAATAAGCCTTGTCATAAGGCTGCGGTACGCGGTAAGGGTGCGGATGGTGGCAACCTCATCGTCCCCCATAAGACGACTATATTCTTGGACATCGGCACTGAGTAACGCAGTGAGCTTACGTGTAATATTCTGAGATTCCATAGGGCACCAAAGTGGGGGCTCTGTTTGGAATAACATTGTTTTTATAACGCTTGGATTAGCAGTCTGGAGTAGGTGAAAAACTCTGATTTGAGAGAAGATCAACCCAGATATGATAGCGACGAATATATAGCGAAAGACAGGCAAAGTCAAGCGAGAAAAAATCTATCCAAATATGTTTGAAACTCCTTTGTTTACACATACTTATAGTACATGGAGGCTAGGCTATTTTAGCGTAAAGATGAGGTGATTGTGCTCGTGTAAAAGGGGTCTCTAAAGCGTTGTTTTACTTAAAGAAATTCCAGCGATTCAAATTTGTGACACGATTTTATAAGAAGGAGTATCGACAGCTTTTGGAATTTGAAGAAATCCTATAGTTTGGACGCTCAGACGGAGTCAGGTCCTTCAATACACGGGGTGTTCATTTTATGCTGCATATATTCTCCTTCTGGATAGGGACCCTCCTGCTGACTGTAGGAGCAATCCAGGCGACCTTACTTCCAGGCGACTATTTCCCCCTCTCTCTCGCAAACCGTTGGCTGTATGAGTCGAGTGAAGGCAGCCCAACGACCCCCGTGACCGAGACCTGGGAAGTGGTGAGTCGAAAAGGGCCGGGCTATGTGATGCGCATTCAGCAGAGTCTCTTAGCCAAGGATGCTCCTGCGGAATTTGTCTCCGCGTCGTCTGACGGAGTCGTTATGCAGCCGAGCGAAACAGCGTATGAAGACGGACCTCCGCAGTTCATCCTCAAACCTCCGGTAATAGTTGGAACGACCTGGAAAACGCCTGCTGGGCGCTACGAAATCACCGGGCTGAATACGCTTGCCGCGGTTCAGGCGGGCGTATTTGAAGACTGTATTGAAGTCACCTTTTGGAGCCGGAATGGCCAGGCCAAGGCGGTGAGCGTGTACGCCCCTGGCGTCGGCATGGTCCAGCGGGACGAGTCATTTGCCATTCTTGGCGGGTTAGGTGGCGAGGCTGGCCCACGCCAGGGCACGGTCAGTTTATGGCTGACCGAATGGCACGTGAGGCCAGCCCCAACGGGCGAATAATTCCCGTTTCCCCTCTGTGAGGAAATCCCGTAGAGCGGGTGCGCGAAGCCCGTATGGTTGGGGCTTTCCTGCCTAGCGCCGGTGTCTGCGTCGATAAATGGAAACCAGAATGCCAAGCAGAAGAATCACACCAGGCTCAGCAATAATGGTGATGAGGAACAATTGCCGGGTCTGTTCCGCGGTGAGCACCAGGGCTGAAATTTTGCCCTGAATAGAGGCATCCCGGGGGCGTTCGGTAATAAACTTCTCGTCTTGAACCAGCCATTGCACCGTATTGAGGAAGAGGTCTCTATTGCCCAGCAAGGACAGCCTGGAATTGCTGGCAAAATCGCTGTCCCCATAAACAACCAGGCGGGCCAGCTGTTCCGGTGTGGTATCCCCGCCGGTCGGCGTGTCTCCACTGTTTGGCTGGCCTGGCCGAATCGTTGCTGCCACGGCAAGGGAGATTGGACCTGGCCGGGCTTTGGTTCCTTCAAAGTCTACCGCACCTTCAGGGGAATCGGCTCCGGCGCGAAAGCGCGCCCATGAACCCGGTCCGGTCCGGCAGAATGGTTGGGCCGAGAGCACCCCGCCGGGCAGCGGGTCGGCTGGCTCAACTGACCGCGAGAGCGGAAAGATTGTGCCGACCTTGAAATCCTGTACGATTTTGACGCCGGTATTATACAGCGACACCAGCGGGCTGAGCGCGTCGCCGCCAAAGAGTCTGTTTTGTGGATCATACACAATATCCTGATCGAGCCGTACACCGTACTGGGAGAGGAAGGTGGTCAGGTTCGGGGCCAGCATGGGATCAAGCATGAAGAGGAGACTCCCGCCCGCCGAGAGATAGTTGGAAAGGCGCTGAAGTTCGTCCGGTAAGAAGTCTGTCTGAGGACCGCTGACAACGACTAAGGCGGCGTCTTCAGGAACGCGCTCAGTTCGAGCCAGGAAGAAGGGTTGGACCACAAAGTTTTCGTTGCGCAAGGCTGAAGCGGCTTCACTATATCCGAGCTGCGGTTCACCACTGCGCGGATCTTTTTCACCGTGGCCGCCAACAAAGTAAATCGTCTTTTCCTCTTCTCGGAGAAACTGAAACAGCGCCTCGGTGATGACCTTCTCGCCCGCACCCGGCAATAATTTTCGCTGTCCGTCGTATTCGAGTACCGCGGTTCCATAATGGGTCGCCCCATATTGGCGGGCCAGCCCCACGTTCCGGTCACGGTGCAGAATACGATACTGGAAGTGTGCATTTTCCGCAGTAAAGCGCTTCAGTACATCTTCATAGCGTTGATACGCATCCGGGGAGCCACCAAAAAATAAGGTCAGCAGGGCCTCTGTGTTGAGATCGGCGAGCAGGTCTTTTGTCTGCTTTGAGAGTGATAAGGTCTGCGTAGGGGTGAAGTCCCAACGGACATTGTTGCGAATAGAGAGGGTTTGTACACCGACCAGGCCGAGCAAAATGAGAACGTCCAGAACGGCAACCGTAATCCACTGCTTTCGACTTGGTGTTGAGAGAAACGTCGTAAACGAGGAGAACTCACCCCGGCCACGCCAACGCCGAGAGCGCAACGCCTGCCAGGTCAATAATAAAAAGAATGAGAAAAAGAAGAGAAAAAAGGTGATTTCCTGGGTATCAATCGCCCCTCGGGCGAAATTGTAAAAGCGATCAAAGAGCGAAATTTGCAGTAGGGCCTGGAGCCAGGTTTCGCTCACCGCCTGCTCGTTCCACGTCAGTGACCAGAACAGGACGAGTACGCCGAGGGTCGCCATGGCTGCAATCGCCTGGCTGTCGGTGAGCGCTGATAAGAGCAGGCCCACACTGATAAACACCAGGCCGATAAGAAAGAGACCGGTATAGCCAGGCAGCAAAGCCAGCCAGGACACGTCAGGATGCCACCACGAGAGGAGGAGAGGATACAGCAGGGTCAGCCCCAGGACGACAAGCAGCAACGTGGCCGCGGCAAGGAATTTGCCCAGCAGAACGCTGCTTTCCGGGATCGGATAGGTCCATAACAGATCGAGGGTGCCGAGTTTTTTTTCTTCCGCAAAGGAGCGGGCCGTAATGGCTGGTACGAGCAAGAGGAGGACATAGCGGAGATCGTGAAAAAAGAACTCCCACAGCCCCCGTTCGAGGTTTTGGCCACCCCACATCATAAAGAAGCTGATGTCGGTGTAAAAAAAGAAGCCGCACAAGGCGAGGGCAACCGCCACAATGGCATAGGCCAGAAATAAGCCAAAGTAGGATTGAAGTTCTTTAACGAAAACTGCTCGGAGAACCATAGGCTGATCTACTCTGCTGTTGGCTGCTGGTGTTTATGGTTGTGGCTGCGGCTGATCAACCACCCGGTGAAAAATTTCTTCGAGGTCCATCTCCCGCGCGCGTAGTTCAAATAAACGCCAACCACGCCCGGACACCGCTTCCACAATGGCCGGTCGTACGTCTCCGTGCTGATCTGCACGAATCGTATAGGCGGCTGGACCGTCGTTCTCTTGGGAGTCAACCTGGACATCGTGTACGCCGGGCAGGCTGTGGAGGAGCGTTTCCACCTCAGCCTGAGGCCCGTCAATGTGCGCCACAACCTCACTCGCATCGCGCAGACGCAGGGTCAGGTTGCCTGGGGTATCCAGGGCCAGCAACTGGCCTCTGGCGAGGATCATCACCCGGTCACACGTCATGCGTACTTCGGGCAAAATATGCGTGGAGAGCATGACCGTCCGATGCCCCTGCATTCCGCGTATGAGGTGTCGAAACTCAGCCGCCTGTTCAGGATCAAGGCCGATGGTCGGCTCATCGAGAATGAGCACACTGGGATTGTGCAGCATGGCCTGGGCCAGGCCGACCCGCTGTCGAAAGCCTTTTGAAAGTGTGCCGATGTACACGCGGGTGACAGAGCCGAGATCCAACTCTTCAATGACCTGAGACACGCGGATGCGCCGCGTTGCGCCGCCTAAGCCTTTCAGCTTGCCCACAAAATCGAGATAGGAGGCCACCTCCATCTCCGGGTAGAGGGAGATATTCTCCGGCATATAACCGAGCTGGCGCCTGACTGCGAGAGATTCGCTCAGCACACTATGCCCAGCAATGCGTGCGGTGCCCGCGGTCGGAGACAGAATGCAGGCCAGAATGCGTATGGTCGTAGACTTGCCGGCTCCGTTCGGACCGAGGAGACCGACGATTTCTCCGTGGCCGACAGAAAAACTCACATCCGAAATGGCGCGAAACGTTCCGTATAGTTTTGTCAGACCAGAGGCTTCGATCATGATGGTGCTCTCATTTCAAGCAGACACAGACAGTATCGTATCCGGCTGTGTCGAATCAACTCCCTCAGCCTACCGGCCCACGCACGGGGGGATTCTTGGGGATGGTGTGCAGGGCGCACCCTACGGCCTCGGTCCGCCCGCACACGGAGAAGGGCATCCCTAGTGCGCACTATGACCGCCATCAACCGGAATGACTGCGCCAGTCATGAAGCTGGCCTCATCTGAGGCAAGATACAGGGCGAGGGAGACTACTTCGTGCGAGTTCCCAAAGCGCTTGAGCAGATGTGTGTCCGCAATCTGTTGCCACACGGCCTCTTTATTCTCCATGTCCTTGATATACTCGCGTGGCATGGGTGTATCGATCGCGCCGGGGCAGATGGCATTGACCCGAATATTATGCGGAGCCAGGTCCACGGCCATACAACGGGTCAGATTCACCAGCCCGCCTTTGGCCGCGCCATAGGCTGACATTTGCGGATAGCCAAGAATGCCGCCTGCGGATGAAATATTAATAATTGAGCCACGCTGTTGTTTCTCCATATGAGCGACAACCGCCTGACTCATCAAGAATGGACCGGTCAGATCAATCCGAATAATACGTTCCCATTCTTCCAGGGTCGTCTCCAGAAACGGTTTGCCTAAAATGACACCGGCGTTGTTATACAAAATATCGATGCGCCCAAAGGTTGAGATGGCTTTCTCGACAACCGAGTTGATCCCGTCCGTATCCGCGGTGTCAGCCTGGACCCATGCAACCTGGGCTCCTGCCGAAGGAATGTGAGTGGCGGTTTGTTCGATCTCTGGCAGGATATCGCTGATGACCAGTGAAGCGCCTTCTTGAGCAAAGGTCTGTGCAGCCACCGCGCCTTGACCGCGCGCGGCTCCGGTAATGATGGCGACTTTTCCATCTAAACGGCCCATGTGTTGTCCTCCTTGTTGTTTTCCTTCTGAGGAGATAGCAGAAACTCGCCCAGCGTGCCAAATACGGGTCGTGCCTCTCGTCGCGTGCTCGAATTCGTTTCATCGTTGGGAAAGAGTCAGGCGTGCTTGACCAAATTCAAATGGCTAAGATAGCCTTATCAAAAGCAGGAGGAATGCGACATGATTCGAGCAACGATTTCCGAGGTAAAAGACGGCTTGAGCGCCTATCTTCGTCGGGTCAAATCGGGGGAATCGATAATAGTGACCGAGCGTAAAACGCCGGTTGCGCGCATTGTTCCGGTCGGGCACGACGTGGGGGACATACGAGAGATGGACGACGCGGATAACGACGCCAAGCTGGCGCGATTGGAGCAGGCCGGTATCGTGGTGCGCCGCGGCTCCGGCAGCCCCCGAGACGTATTGGGACAGCCCTTGCGCCAAGGCGCCGGGATTCTGGAAGCCTTGCTTGACGAGCGTACGGAAGACCGCAGTAAGGAGAGTCGGTGAATTTTTGGGATACATCCGCGCTTGTGGTCCTGAGTGTGGCCGAGGCGTCCCGCGAGTCGGCCCTCCGTGTTCTTGAAGCGGATGAGCAGATCGTGGTGTGGTGGGGTGCCGCGGTTGAGTATGTGACCGCAGTCTCGCGGCGGGAGCGTGACGGCAGCCTGACGACCGACGAGGTTGCGGAGCAGCTCGCTCACCTCCGGGCGCTGTCGCAGGTCTGGTACGAAGTCCAACCCGGCCAGCGGCTCAAGGCGTTGGCGCAACGGCTGCTTCGCGTACATCCGCTGAGAGCCGCAGACAGTCTCCAACTCGCGGCTGCGCTCG
This sequence comes from uncultured Binatia bacterium (SeqCode), assembly GCA_965247985.1. GTDB lineage: Bacteria > Desulfobacterota > Binatia > Bin18 > Bin18 > Bin18. The sequence continues at coordinate 1,728,260 of OZ252051.1, forward strand.
TCGCTGCTGAGGACGATCCTTCGAGCATTGGTTTCGTCTGCTTTGATGCACGGCTGAATCAGGCGGCCTCACGTGAGGGGTTCGCCACCCTCACGCCGTAGCCTCCTTCTGGCCGAACGGCTGAACTTTCCAGACCTGACTTGCTGAGGAGGAGTCGGCTGGCTATGCTGCCCTCGATACACAGGAGCCGCGCTCCGACCCTGACCTTCGACTTTCGACGCAAGAGAGGACACTATGGCCACCCTGGAAAAGACTGATCCCATTACCTTGGCTGTTATCCAAGGCATGCTTGAATCAACCCAGCGTGAGATGACGCTCACCATTGAGAAAACGTCGCGCTCGTCCGTGTTTAATATTGCGCGCGATTACTCCAATGCTCTGTTTCTCGGCACCGGCGAGATGATCCTGCAAGGTCAGGACATTCCCATTCATTTAGGCTCACTGATGCCTGCCCTGCGGACTGTTGCCGCCTACTTTGGGGAGGATATTCATCCTGGGGATGTGTTCTATCATAACGATCCAGCCTGGGGCGGCTCTCATATTGTTGACTGCTGCATGTATAAGCCGGTCTTCTACCAGGACGAATTGGTGTTTTGGACGGTCAGTAAAGGCCATGTCACCGACATTGGCGGCCCTGTGCCTGCCGGCTACAACCCTGAAGCCAAGGAAATTTATGCCGAGGGCCTGCGTATCCCGCCGCTGAAAATCTGGGACCGCGGGATAGAGCGGCGTGATGTGGTGAATTTTATTCTGACCAATGTCCGCTCCCGCCGACTCCAAGCCGGCGACATGCGCGCCCAGCTTGCCGCCGTCACTATTGGTGAGCGCAACCTGATCGATCTGCTTGAGAAATATGGCAAAGACGTGGCCATGGACTGTATGGCGGAATTGCTCGACCTGGCTGAACACCAGATGCGGGCGTTTCTCAGCGCTATTCCTGACGGAACCTACCACGGCAAATCTGTTCTTGAAGACGCCGGACATGGCTATGGCGATATCGAGATTGGCGCAAAGGTGGAGATCGCCGGAGACGCTATGGCGGTCGCGCTGTCGAGTCCGCCCCAGATTCCGTATTTCATCAATTCCTATGCGGCCAACTCGCTGTCCGGGGTGTACCTCGGGGTCATGATGTTCGCCCAACTGCCCCCGCCGTATAACGAGGGTCTGTATCGACCCATTGCCGTTGATGTCGGTCTCGAAGGCAGCCTCACCAACGCCAAGGAACCGGCGCCGCACGTGAACTGCACGACCACCCCGTCAGAGTCGATTACGGATGCGGTGCGCATGGCGCTTGAACAAGCCCTGCCTGAAAAGGCGGTGGCCTCCTGGGGGCACTCGAATGGACTGAATATTGCCGGGCAGGATTACCGCTCCGGTGAAGAATACGTTTCTATGATCCTGGCCACCATCATTAGCGGTGGGGGGGCCTCGCACAAGACGGACGGCTGGCCAGCGGTGGGTCCGCAGTGCTGTTTTGGTGCCTTAACAAGTGGTGATATTGAAATTCTTGAATACCAATATCCGATTATCATTCACCGTTACGGCCTGATGACGGACTCGGGCGGGGCCGGCAAGCTGCGCGGTGGCTCGGGCACGCACTGGGAAGTCGAACCGCTCCACGATCCCATGACGGTTGTCATGTTTGGCGAAGGACGCCGCTACCCGGCCCAGGGCGCGCTCGGCGCGGCCTCGAAGCTGTGCGAGCCCAAGGTTGGCCGGGCCTTGTATTACAAGAAAGATGGCAACGTTGAGGAGATCAAGACCAACCGAATCGTCGAGATTGAGCCGGGCGAGCGCTTCGCCAACCAGAACCCCGGCGGCGGCGGTGTGGGTGACCCGCGCGACCGCGACCGCGACAAGGTGCTCGAAGATGTGCGGAACGGCTTCGTGTCCGTCCAAGCCGCCTGGGAAGAGTACGGCGTCCAAGTCGAGAACGACGCCCAGGAGCAGGCGCGCGGGCCTTACGCGCTCAGCGTCCAAAAGGATCGCGTAGAGAAGCGCGTAGCCGGAAAGTAAGCGGCAGCCATGTCACAGCACGCCTACCGTCTCGGCATTGATACCGGCGGAACGTTTACCGACTTTATTCTGGCCTCGGCCGGCGAAGGCATTCGTCTGTACAAGACGCCGTCCACCCCGCACGACCCGCCCATTGCCGTGCGTGAAGGACTTCAGCAGATCGGGGCCGACCTCGGCTGTAGCGTGGCGGATTTTCTGCGGGACTGCGATCTCGTCATTCTCGGTACGACCGTCGGAGTCAACGCCCTGATCGAGCATAAGGGCGCTCGGACCGGCCTGTTCTGCACTGCCGGCCACGAAGACTCGCTCGAAATCCGTCTCGGCCACAAGGAAGACGGGCATCGCTATGACGCGGACTTCCCCCAGGCGACCATGCTGGTCTCGCGCGCGTTGCGGTTCCCGGTCGAAGAACGTGTGCTGAGCAGCGGCGAAGTCCGTGTCCCGCTCAACGAAGCCGATGTCCGGCGCGGCATACGCCGCTTTCGGGAGGAGGGGGTCGAGGCGGTGGCCGTGTCTCTGGTCTGGTCGTTCCTGCACCCCGAACACGAGCGGCGTATCGCCGAGCTGGTCCGGGCGGAAATGCCCGAGACCTACGTCACGCTGTCGGTCGATCTGCTGCCCCAGATCCGTGAGTACACCCGGACCAGCACGACCGTCATGAACGCCTATATTGGCCCCATCATACGGCGCTACGTCGAGCGCATAGAGGCCCTGTTGCACGACCTGGGCTACGCCAATCCGGTGCGCTATATGCAGAGCAACGGCGGCCTCACCTCGGGTCGCTTCCTGGCCGACAAGGGTATCTACGCCTTGAACTCAGGCCCGGCCGCGGGGCCGAACGCCGGCCTTTTTTTTCACGCCGGCGACCGGCCGCGTGACATCATTACGGTGGACATGGGCGGCACCAGCTTTGACATCAGCCTGAGCAAGGACGGCAAGACGAATATCGTCAAGGATGTTGATTTTCTGCGCTACCGGATCGGCATCCCCATGCTTCAGGTCGAGACCCTCGGGGCGGGTGGCGGCAGCATCGCCTTTGTGAATGGTATGGGGCTGTTGCAGGTCGGGCCGGAGAGCGCCGGCGCGCAGCCGGGACCGGCCGCCTACGGCCAGGGCGGACAACGCCCGACCGTGACCGACGCCCTGGTCGTACTGGGCTATCTGAACCAGGAGGCGCTGCTGGGCGGCCGGCTGCGGATCGACGCCGAGGCGGCCCGGCGCGTTATTGCGGCCGAGGTTGCCGGCCCGCTCAAGCTGGATGTCGAACGCGCCGCCCAGGGGATTTTCACCCTGGTGAACTCCAATATGGTCAGTGGCATTCGGCGTGTGTCCATCGAACGCGGCTATGACCCGCGCGACTTCATGCTGGTCGTTGGCGGCGGGGCCGGCCCGGCCCATGCCGGCCGGCTAGCCGGCGAACTCGGCATTCCGACCATTCTCATTCCCAAGGTGTCCTCTGCCTTATGTGCGTTCGGTGAAATCCTGGCAGACATGAAACACAGCTATCTATCGTCCAGCGCAGTCCGCCTGGACGCCGTGGACTACGCGCACATCAACGCCACGTTCGCAACCATGGAAACGCAGGGCCGGCACGACCTGGCCACCGCCGGGGTGGCCCCGGACGCCATAGCAATCACCCGCTCGCTGGACATGCGCTACGTCGATCAGGTCCATGAATGCCAGGTTGATATCCCGTTGGAGGACATCTCGGCCCGCAATATCGACGCGATTGCCGAGGCGTTTCACACCCGCCACGAAGAACTGTTCACCTATTGCGAGCGGGACAATGCGGTCGAGATCATGAACCTGGAGTCCACGGTCGTAGGCAAAGTTGCCCGGCCTCAATTACCGCCTCTCGCCAGCGGGACCCCTGATCCTGCCCACGCCCAGAGCGGTGAACGCCCGGCCTTTTTTGAAGAAGACAATGCCTTTGTGGCGACGCCGGTCTATGATGGGGTCAAGTTGCTGGTGGGTAACGTGGTCGTTGGTCCGGCAATTATTGAGGAAATCACGACCTCAATCGCGGTCTTTCCCGGCTGGCAGGTTCGATTAGATGATCCGGGCGTGTACGTCATGACGGTGGGGGAATAGCCGTCGCCTCAACGCTTGAGCCTGTCCTGAGCGTAGCATAGCGGAGTCGAAGGGCCTGTTCCCCATGCAGAGGTGACGTTCTTCATTGTCCCAACGCCCCGGCCTGATCGAAAATCCCTAACTCCAGGCGAACCTGTTCAATGCGGGCTTTACGCTTGCGGCGGGCCTGGAGGGCTTCGTTTATGCCGACCTTGTGAAAACGGATGTGACAGCCGGGAGAAGCCTGCGCAATCAGATCGAGGTCGGCTGTGATGACCGTGCCAATGGTGGTATATCCCCCGCCCGTCACCGCGTCGTTCAACAGGACGATGGCCTCCAGTCCGCCCGGAATCTGGATCGAACCGACCGGGTAGCCCAGATCGACGACATTGGACGGGTCGGCGCCGGCACCAAAGGGTCGCTCGCCAGGGTTGAACTCGAACGTCGGGCCTTTGAGACGATAGCCGATCCGGTCGGCTTCGGTTGATACCTCCCATTCCGCGGCCAGGAACTCGGCCAGGCTGGCTGGGGTCACGCGATGGCTGCACATGCCCATTACGACCCGGACGGCAATCTCTTTGGCCGGCAACGGAATCAGGGCCGGGTCGAACGTCCGGCCCAGCATTGTTTCGGGTGAAACACACGGTTGCCCCAGCGGAAGTTGATCGCCGCCAGTCAGTTTCCTGCCGTCCAGGCCGCCGAAGCGGCCCAGCATATAGGTGGACCGGCTGCCAAGCCGCTCGGGCACAGCGACCCCGCCGGCCACGCACACATAGGCCCGCGCGCCGTGCCGGACTCCGCCCAGGCTGATGCTATCCCCAGGCTTGACTGCCTGCGCCTGCCATTGGCCGGCCGGCCGGTCGTTTATTCGAAAGTCAATGTCCGCACCGGTGACGGCAATCAGGGTGTCCGCGCTCGCCTCCAGCCGAGGTCCGGCATAGGTGACTTCCAGGCCGGCCGCGGCCTCGTTGTTGCCGACCAGCAGGTTGCCGACCCGGAAGGCGAAATTGTCCAGCGCACCTGAAGGCGGCATGCCGATGTGGTACCAGTGCAAGCGGCCGAGGTCCTGGACCGTGGTTAAAAGGCCAGGATCAATGACGCTCAGCATGCGCAGCTTCTTCCCGCAGGCGTTTGAGGTAGTGCTCCGGGTCGCGAATATATTCGTCTGGACGAAAGTCCTGTTCAATAATGCGGTAGCGATAGCTGCCGGCTTCTACCTGCGAGCGGATGTCGTTGTACTCATCCATATCAATCGGCCGGAATTGCCAGCGGTCCCCCGCATTGGCCAGAATATACCGCCCTTGGAGGTCTGGCAGCCGCTCCTCCGGGTCATATACGGGCACCGCGGACATGCCGATCATCTGATATCCGCCCGGTCCCTGTACCGGATAAATGCACAGAAACACACCGGCATGGGCAACGGCTCGCTCGGGTGTGTCTGTACGCGGGCGGATGTATTTGGGAGCCTGAATGGCTTGTTCGGGCGGGCACATGCGATAGCACCAGGCCGTACCGGGGACAAAACCGACCATGGAGATCCAGTACGGCCGGTCACAGTAGGCGGTAATGAATTCCTCCTTCGAGGAATAGCCGTTCACCCGCATCAGGTATTCGAGGTTGGACACCGACGGGTCCTGATGCCGGTCGGCAAAGCGTTTGGCGCACTCCTGTGTCCAGGGATCGTCGAACAGCACCGGGATATCGACCAGTCGGGAGGTCAGGGTCTCCGCGGACCGAATCTCGCCTTCGAGGTCCTTGAGGGTTCGAATCAAGGTGTCGGGATGCGTCTCTTCGGGACGAAAATGGACCAGATACGACGCATTGGCCGGACAGACCTCAATGACTCCGGGGATGTGCCGGCGCTCAATCTCACGGCAAATTGAAAGGAGCTTGAAATTGATGGCGAGGTCCATTGCCTCGCTGAAGACCACGAGCAGGTATTCATCGCCACCATAATTATACCGCGTCTCTGACATAGCTCCATCTCGTTCCACGCAACCGCTACTCCATATCAGAATCGCTGAGGAGCCCTGCGAGTATTACGCTCCTACCCGCTGCCGCAGAGGAAGAATGTCAGCATTCTCAGTATGAATCGCGCTCCGAATTTCTATCCCTTCCCGCTGTAAGGCGACATGCAGCCCGTCAAGGACTTCAGGCGCATTGACAACATCCCCGTGGACGCACACGCTTTCGCCCTCAACGTCTATGAGACTCCCGTCGGTGGCGGTGGTTTTGCCGTCAAGGGCAAAGCGCAAAACCAACTCAACGATCTCGTCCACATCTTCGGTACCATAGGAACGCTTGACGGTAATAGCCCCAGTCTCATCGTAGCTCAGACCGGGGTAGAACTCCTTCACAACCCGAAAACCCATCTTTTCTGCGCTAGAGACAAGGGGGAAATGGGGCAGGGCCGGCAGGTAGACTGTGAGGTCCGGATTGACGGCCTGGAAGCCGTCCAGGATGGCGCGGGCATTGTCTTCTGACTGTATCCCCCACGAAAAGAAGGCACCATGTGGTTTGGCGGCCTGAAGTTTGAGGCCGTGCATTTCGCAAAATGCCTTCAGTGCTCCGGCTTGATACACCACATAATCTGTTGCCTCTTGATGTGTGATATTCATGAGCCGCCGGCCAAAACCCATCAAATCAGGAAATCCAGGGTGAGCCCCAACGGTCACGCCGTACTTTTGGGCCCATTCCACTGTGCGACTCATCCAGCTCGGATCTCCGGCATGGAAGCCACAGGCAATATTCGCGTGGGAGATGCGTTTCATGACTTCTTCCGGTCGGCCCAGCACGAAGTTGCCAAACGACTCGCCCATATCACTATTGAGATCAATCCAATTTCTGCCCATTGTGTCCTCCGTTCTTCAGTCTTGAAAATGGGGCATCACTTCTTTGGCAAATAAGCGCATGGCCCGCACGGTCTTGGCGTGCTCCGCGCCCGGATAGTGCATCCAGCAGATCAGATAATCCATGCCCAGCTCCCGCTGGTATTTTTCAATTTCCCGAATGCAATGATCCGGATCACCAATAATAAACCGCTCGCGATGGGTCTCAAACGTGACCGTGTCGGGATGCTCAACAACCCGACCGGCGTCGTCTCTGAGCGGCCGCACATTGGCCCACTTCCCGTACATGCCGCCATGGATGTACATAATGCCGGCCCGCGCTTCTTCTTCTGCCTGAGCGGTGGTTTCCGCTACATAGACTTCACGAATGACCGGTGTCGCGCTGGCCGTTTTGTGAAACCGGTCAAGTTGCTGCTGGTAGAGCCGATAGTGCTCTTTTAATTCATTGATATGATGACGCGGGGACGCGACAAGAGCGGAGCCCCACTGGGCTGCGCGGCGTACACCGCCGGGAGTTGAGGCCCCGATCCATATCGGGGGATGGGGTTTTTGGTGTGGCTTGGGCGTCACACACAGATCGTGAACTTGGTAATATTGACCCGAGAAAGAGAAGCCGTCGGTTGTCCAGCTCTTGATGAGAATTTCGAGTTCCTCTTCCATGCGTTTTTCGCGTCCGCGCCGTTGCTCTTCGTAGCCGGCATATTCTTCAGGACGGTAGCCGGTGGCAACGCCAAAGATAAAACGACCTGCCGCAATAGTATCGAGCACGGCAACATCTTCTGCGGTCTGAACAGGTCTATGCAGGGGTAGGAGGTACATGCTCGTCCCAATGGTGAGCGTGGAGGTCCGGGCTGCCATTGCCGCTGCTGTGACGAGCAGGGCAGGGCACATGCCGTCTTCCATAAAATGGTGCTCAACCAGCCAGACCGAGTCAAAACCGATTTCCTCGGCAATGACAATTTGCTCAAGCATTTCACGGTAGAGTTCGGCGTGGGTCTTGCCGGAGCCTGGCGGCGACTGCATCGAGAATGGGCCAAGACCAAAGCGCATGGTGTCTGCTCCTGCTGAAAACGTAAGGAATTATCGCTCTCCCAAGGTAGCCTGTCAACGTTTAGACGGCCTGTCAATGTTTGTCTGAGGCCATATCCCGAGTTCTGGTCTGCTGGGTAGAACGTCCCGAGGGACAATGCAGCCACTTAAGAAATAGTGCTACTTGCGCGCATACACATCCTCAAACCGCACAATATCATCCTCACCAACATAGGCGCCGGTTTGGACCTCTATGATTTCTAACGGAACTTCTTCCCGGTTGGAGAGGCGATGCCTGGTCCCTTGCGGGATATGGGTGGACTGATTTGGGGTAAGCGTGAACTCCTCGTCCCCCCGGATAACCGTCGCGATTCCAGAGACGACCACCCAGTGCTCGCTGCGTTGTGTGTGAAGCTGGAGGCTTAACCTGCCTCCTGGACGCATGACCACGCGCTTCACTTTGGAGTGTGGACCCTCGGCTAAGACGGTATACGTCCCCCACGGGCGGCGAACCGTATGAGGCGTGTGGGTCGTAGCATCGCCACGATCTTTGAGTTGCTGAACAAGAGCGCCAACCTCATGCGTCCGCGCTTGGGAGCAGATGAGTAGCGCATCTTCGGTATCCACAACAACGATGTCTTTGAGTCCAAGCGTCGCAATGGTCCGCCCGGTACTGTACAGAAGAGAATTTTCGCTGTCTTTGTCCAGGACGTTTGGACTCAAAACATTCCCCCGTTCGTCCTTGTGCGAGCCTTGTAAAATTTGGTAGATGGCCGACCATTTCCCCAGGTCGGACCAGCCAATATCTGCCGGGACAACAGCCAAGCGACTGGATTTTTCGAGTACACCGTGATCGATCGAAATCGCCTCAAGCCGCGCGTAGACTTCCTGAACAACGTTTTTCTCTGTCTCGCTTTGCAAGGCTGCCGAGATGTTCTTCAACTCGTGGAAAAGGGCCGGCAGGTGGGTCGCAATTTCTTGCAGGATGATCTCCGTCTGCCACACAAAAATACCCGCGTTCCAATAGTAGTCTCCGCTGTCTACATATTTTTGTGCGGTCGGCTGATCCGGCTTTTCGACAAAGCGGGTGACGGTATAGGCCGTCGTGCGTGGGGAGGGATCAGACAGCGGCCTCCCTCGACATATATAGCCATAGCTCGTGTCAGGCTGGTGAGGAAGGATTCCCAGGGTCACTAAAAATCGTGCGCGAGCAAGAGAGACGGCCTCCTGAATAATTGAGACCAAGGCTTGCGGTCGCTCGACCCAGTGGTCTGCCGGGAGCACGACCATGACGGCATCAGGGTCGCGATGTTGAATATGATACGCCGCCAAGCCAATAGCCGCCGCAGTATTCCTGCCTTGCGGTTCGGTAAGAATATGACCTGTTTGGCCAATCTCGTCGAGCTGGGACTGGACGGCAAAAGAGTGCTCTTGTCCTGTGACGATCCATAAGCGCTCTGGTGGAACCATGTCCCGCATGCGCACGACCGTTCGTTGCAGTAGGGAGTATTCTTCCAGCAGTGGAAGGAATTGCTTAGGATACTGGGTTCGGCTCAGCGGCCACAATCGGGTCCCGCCTCCGCCGGCAAGAATAACGGCATGCACACTCATAACGTAGACGTTCTTTCTTCGCCCTTTAACATTCTCTGAATGCTGGCGTTCTCTTGAAAGCAAAGCCGGAGTTTCGAGCCGGGTAGGGCTTGCCTAGTTTTGATGAAATGCGGCAATCGTCCGTACCACCTCTTCCTGCATAGCCGGGGTGAGCTCCGGATAGATGGGCAGGGCCAGGCTGTGAGCGGCCGCGTATTCGCTGCGCGGGAATGCTCCACGCCGATAGCCCAAAGACGCAAAACAGGGCTGGAGGTGCATGGGAGTCGGATAGTAAATTGCCGCACCGATGCCGTGGCCTTGGAGCGTTGCCAACAGGGTATCCCGGCGTGTGCTCTGGAGAACAAACTGATGATAGATATGTCGCCGCTGCGCAGCCTCGACCGGCAGGCTGATCTCTCCGAGCCCATGGGAGGCAAAAAGCCGGCGATATGTGCCGGCGTTGTGCTGCCGGGCCGAGGTCCAGGCATCCAAATGCGGTAGTTTTACGCGCAGCACCACGGCTTGGAGGGCGTCCAAGCGAAAATTCCCGCCCACAATGGTATGCTCATATGTAGACTGAGCCCCATGACTCCGCAGCTGTCTGACACGCTGCGCGAGGTCTGCGTCGTTGGTGAGCACCATCCCGCCATCACCATATCCGCCTAGATTTTTAGAAGGAAAAAAACTGAGGCAGCCACAATGTCCAAGCGAGCCGGCTCGCCGGCCTTTGTATTCTGCGCCCACTGCCTGAGCGGCATCTTCGATGAGAAAAAGATTCCGGCGAGCGGCAATCTCAAGAATCGGGTCCATATCCGCCATCTGGCCAAACAGATGAACCGGGATAATGGCGCGGGTCCGCGGGGTGATGACGGCTTCGATCCGGGCCGGGTCCAGCGTATAGGTCAGCGGGTCGATGTCAACAAAGACCGGCCGGGCTCCGAGGCGGACAATACTCCCGACTGAGGAAAAAAAGGTATACGGCGAGGTGATGACCTCATCCTCCGGTCGAATATCGATAGCCATCAGGGCGGCCAGTAGGGCATCCGTACCGGACGATACCCCGATCCCATACCGACACTGAGAGTAGGCCGCGACCTCGTGCTCCAAGGCTTCCACTTCCGGCCCCGAAATGAATTGCTGAGAATCCAGCACGCGCTCAAGAGCCACCCGGATTTCCTTCCGGATTGTGGCGTATTGGGCTTTGAGATCGAGCAGGGGAACAGCCATACGACAGTCTTCTCTCCGCTCAGTATTGGTTCCGTGTGGAATGGTCAAGAGAGGAAGGCGTGCGTATGCGGGAGGGTGGTAGGCCTGAAACATATTTTGCGTGAGGCGAGGAGGAATGATATTCTGAGCTACCAAAGACGTTCGGGTGTAAGGAATTATCTTATGACATGCCCTTGGAAGTGCTCTCGAATCATATCTGTTGCTGTTGCCGGACTGCTGCTGTGTGGGCTGGGAGGAGGACTCTCCGGGTGTACGCAGGAATCGCAGAACCGGCTGAGTCGTTCCATTCAAAACTGGACGGGAACCAATGGTGTCTTGGACATTTATGCCGGAGAAAAGCTCGTGCTGCGCTTTATTGAGATCGATAAGCTCAGCACCGCGGCGGCAACTGGGGATGGAAGTGCAGCGAGACCCTACCGCTTTGGATATGGCTACGCTGACAGGAACCTGAATTTCCGTGTCGATGAAGGCGAGAAGAAAGTCTATTTCGAGTTTAGCGATTACTCAACCAGCTATGTTTTTTACGAGAACTACACCGAGTAGAAAAGAGCTGAACAACATATCCACATAGTACGTAGTAGTGGCAGAACTTTTTGATTTCATACCGTCCGAGTGGCGCCTGGGTTGGGAATTTCGCTGGCGAGATGTGATTGACATCGCCTGTATGACGTTCTTCGTGTACCAAGCCTATAGCCGCTTTCGTGGGACGCAGGCCGCACGGATAGGGGCAGGCTTGGCCGTGCTTGGCATGTTCTACTTCCTGGCCAGCCAAGCCGGACTCTTTTTAACCACCTGGGTGCTGGGCGGTATTTGGGCCGCGGTCTTTGTCCTGGTCGTCGTCGTGTTCCAGGCTGAAATTCGTCAAATTCTTGAGCGGGTCACTCCTGTCCTCTTAACCTCAAAGATTTTTCGTCGGATCTCTACTGAGACCCGGGTTGCTGATTTCTTGGTCACCATAGCGGACACGTGTTTTACCCTGGCGAAAAAGCGCTGTGGCGCAATTCTCGTTCTTGAGCGGAACGACCCGGTAGAACCCTTATTGCGTAGCCAGGGAGTCCTGATTGATGCCAGAGTCAGCGACTTACTCCTTGACAATCTGTTTACGCCCTCCAGCCCGCTGCACGACGGTGCCGTCTATCTTCGGGCCGGGCGGGTCTGTCGTGCTGGCTGCGTTTTGCCACTTTCGGAATCACGCTCGCTGCCCTATACGTATGGAACTCGTCATCGGGCCGCCTTAGGGATTACTGAGCGTTCCGACGCGCTGTCCATAGTCGTTTCGGAAGAGCGCGGCGCCGTCTCCGTTGTCGATCATGGCGGTATGGTGACGCTGCCAGGATCGTCCGAGCTGCTGGAATGGCTGAATTCGCGTCTTTCCGGTGCCGCAGGGAAAAGGCGCGGGGGGTGGCGCGACATGTTGGTGGCTAATATGCGCGCCAAGATTGGTGCGCTCGCGACAGTCTGCATCCTGTGGCTGATCTTGGTCGGCCCGCAAAACACTGAAGTCGGGTTTGCGATTCCCGTGGTCTATTACAATATCCCAGGGAATTTGGACATGACCGGCAAGAATACCCAGGAAGTCTACCTGCGGGTGCGAGGATCGCGAGAACTGCTGACTCTGCTTGACCCGCGTGGTCTTCGGGCGCAAGTCGATCTTTCAAGTGCACGGGCCGGGCGGAGTCGCCTCCCCCTGACTGAGCACGATGTGAACGTCCCGCTCGGCCTCCAAGTCGCCGGTATGGACCCGCCGAGCGTGAGCGTCCGCCTCAAGGAACGTCCGTCTCTACCAAAACAACCAAACCAAACAAGTAATGCCCGGCAGACGTCGTAGGACCGCTACATGAGAGATGGTGTCGCGTGCATGGCACACGACGCAGGGGCGAATGCTCCAATACGCCCTCTCTTATGCCGATTGCTCCGCCGCCGCTTGTAACAACTCCCACACCCGCGCCACGTGTTCATGCCTGGTGGCCTGGTTGCCGATGGCAACCCGGATGGCGTACTGGTCGTTCAACTTGGTGTGCGACAGGAATGCCTGCCCACTAGCGTTCACCGCGTCGATGAGGGCTGCATTATGCTCATCCGGGTTTCGGTCGCCGGTCGGCAGGTGACGGAAACAGACGGTGGAGAACGGGACCGGCGCCAGCCGCTCCCAGTTTGGGGTTGCGTCGATTTGCTCGGCCAGCCAGTGTGCTTCCCGCATATGGCTGTCGATGATCGAGGCTAACCCCTCACGTCCGTAAGCGCGGATAACCATCCACAGTTTGAGGGCTCGGAAGCGTCGGCCCAGAGACAGACCGTAGTCCATAAAATTGACCACATCCTGTTCGTCGGTCTTGAGGTATTCGGCCACCAGCGAGAAGGCGCGTTTGAGAGCGTCGGGCCGGCGGGTATACAGCAGGCTGCAATCTATGGGGGTCAGCAGCCATTTATGCGGATTGGTGACAAACGAGTCAACGCGCCCACAGCCGGCCAGTACGCTTCGATGCGAGGGGACCAGGGCCGCGGCTCCCCCATAGGCGGCGTCAACGTGCAGCCAGATATCGTACTGTTCGCAAATATCCGCAATGGCAGGAATCGGATCAATGCTTGTTGACGAGGTCGTTCCGACCGTTGCCACAACGGCGAGGGGTTTGACCCCAGCCGCCAGGTCGCTCTTGATGGCCTGCTCCAAGAGGTCCGGTCGCAGCCGAAACTCGTCGTCCGTCTCAACATGCCGGGTCCAGCGTCGTCCGATTCCCAGGGCAATGGCGGCTTTATCAATCGAGCTATGCGCCTGGGTTGAGGTGTACATAGCCAGGGGTGGCAGGTCGTCCCGGCCGGCCATGCCGTGCTCGCGAATGTCCAAGCCGGCCGCTTCACGCGCTGCGGCCAGCGCATATAAAGAGGAAGCCGAGGCCGTATCCGTGATTTCTCCGAACCAGTCGGTCGGCAGGCCGAGCATCTCGGCGACCCAGCGCAGGGTGCGCTGTTCCAGTTCGGTGGCCGCGGGCGAGGTGCGCCACAGCATGGCATTGACGTTGAGCGCCGCGGAAATCAGTTCGCCCACAATGCCCGGCCCCGAGCCGCTAATCCCAAAATAGGCAAAAAAGGCCGGATGATTCCAATGGGTAATGCCGGGCAGGATGAGACGGTCTACATCTTTGAGAATAACCTCCAGTGACTCGCCGTGTTCGGGTGGACTTTCCGGCAGTGTTGCCGCGATATCGCCCGGTAAGACCGCAGCCAGGACGGGCTGGTCGCCAACATGTTGCAAATAGGACGCGACCCACGCTGCCGCCTCAGAGAGCGCACGTTGGAACTCTTGCGGGCTTGGGCCTATCTGTCGAGTCATGGTGTATCGTCCTCATACGGGATTTCAACCGACCTTATCGCGGTTTTCCGCTGGATAGCAATCTGCTGAGCGGGCTAGAGATCGACAGCGGAGTACTGCTGCTGTTGACGACGGAGTTCTTCCGCAAACGGATCAAGACGGGGATGCCTCCCGAGCTTTTTAATGAAGGCGGCATTATCCGGGTGCCCAACAAAAACGCTCTCGAAAAAACGATGAGCTCCTGGGGCAACGTGTTGATAATATTCGCGCATGATGCGGGCGGCCTCGCGTCCGCGCCAAGTGTCGGGTAAGAGATCATCCGGCAGACCAGGGTCACTGAATAAAAACTTGCGATATTCATGAATGAGTTGGATCTCTTCACAAAAACAGATTTCATCAGAGAGGTGCTGCTGGTCGAGTTTGCCACGGTATCCCTTGATGAAGGCCGCATAGCCTTGCTGGATCGCATCAAGATTCCAGCACTTGTCAGTGAGGCGCTGATTCTCCGCTGGACCGCGGTAGTGGGCGGTGAAAAAGTCGAGATGGGGAGCAATGTCATAGCGCTCGGCAATTTCGATGAGCTGCGGTCGCAGGTCGCGCGGACTAATCCACACGCTGCTGGCAAGTTGACCAAAGCCGGTCCAACTTAATTCACGTCGGATTTTATCCCGAACGACTTTACGTTTCTCTGGAATGGTATAGGTCACAATCAGCCATTCACCATTCCAGGTCGGATTATCGAGTTTATAGATCCGACTTGCCCCCTCAGCCATGCGCCGCTCGCCTTGAGCAGTCAGTCCGTAGAAACTTTTCTTGCCAAGCCTACGATTGCGTAGCCAACCGTCAGCGGTGATGCGTGAAAGCGCGACTCGTACCGCTTGCGGAGTAATATCAAACTCCTGCATGAGACGGATCAGGCTGCCGACCCAGATCTCACCTCCGTAATTACGAACAAAGTCACCGAACAGAGTGAATAGGAGAGAACGTGGACGCATGTCTCACAAATCATAGGTGAAGTAGCAATATTTTGCTTGACTTAATATAACGAATTATATACTATGCACTTTATAAATGATATATTAAGAAACTGGAGAGAACAATGGTCCACATCCTTTTGGAAAAGGCCTCGCCCATTGCTCGCATTATTTTTAACCGACCCGAGGTTGTGAATGCTACAGATGGGCGCTTTGTGAAAGAGCTGCATACCATAGGCCAGGCTCTGGCCGAGGCCAAAGATCTTCGTGCGGTTATAGTCACCGGGGCCGGGCGAGGATTTTGTTCGGGCATTGATCTCAAGGCCGTATCCCAGGATGAGATTCAGATGCCCTGGTTTCGAGAGTGGGAAGAGACCCTACGTCTGTTTGAGACCATGTACGATAAGGTCGTGATCTGCGGCATTCACGGTGCCTGCATCGGTGGGGGACTTCAGTTCTCATTAACCTGCGATATGCGGATTGCCGCGGATAATGCCTTTTTCAGCCTCACCGCGGTCCGGCATAGCATCATTCCCGGTCTTGGTACGTTCCGTTTGCCCCGTGTCGTTGGTATGGGCCGTGGTCGGCTGCTTGCCCTGGCTACCTCGCAGATCAAAGCCAAACAAGCGCTGGAATGGGGACTCGTAGACCAAGTTGTCAAAGCCGGAGACTTGGAAAAAACACTGAATAGCGCTGCGGACATGTTTCTCCAAACAGCTCCGACCGCCTTTCGAGAATCAAAAAAACTGCTGGTCCAGAGTTATGATCTTCCGTATGAACAGTTTCTGCCCGCCTATCTTAAAGGACAGCAAGCCTGTCTCGCCTCTTCCGATCACACCGTGGCAAGCACGGCCTATCTGTCCAAGGCTCCAGCGCAGTACAAAACGCCGAAAAAACGATCCTCCGGCCCAAACCCAATACGCAAAACCCGGCCGGTGGCATAGATTTTTCAATGGCGTTAGAGTGACGGACAGAGAGCAAAGACGAGACATCCCATGAGTACGGCCATACGCGTTGATGAACAGACGCAGCGACCTGACGGGCAAACCGATTCAGCCCCATCAACTTTACGCAGAATCGAATTTGTCACCCAGCCCGAGCACTACCGGCACTGGAAACTGTCGATTGACGGCCGGGTCGCCCGGCTCGCAATGGATGTGCAGGAAGATGCGCCGTTGGTTTCGGGCTATGAACTCAAACTCAATTCGTATGACCTGGGCGTGGACATTGAACTCTACGATGCAGTTCAGCGCTTACGCTTCGAGCACCCCGAAGTCGCCGCGGTGGTGCTCTGTTCGGCCAAGCCCCAGGTCTTTTGTGCCGGGGCCAATATTCGTATGCTGGCCCAGTCTTCCCACGCGCATAAGGTCAACTTCTGCAAATTCACCAATGAAACCCGCAACAGCATGGAAGACGCCAGCGCATACTCCGGCCAAACCTATGTGTGCGCCATTAACGGGACTGCCTCAGGGGGTGGCTATGAGCTGGCCCTGGCGTGTGAACATATTATTCTCATTGACGATGGCTCAAGCGCAGTCTCCCTGCCCGAGTTGCCACTTTTAGCGGTGTTGCCCGGAACCGGCGGCCTGACCCGCCTGGTGGACAAACGGCGCGTGCGCCGCGACCATGCTGATTTCTTTTGCACCACGTCCGAGGGCCTGCGCGGAAAACGTGCCCGTGACTGGAATCTGGTTGATGAGCTTGCGCCGCGCTCGCGTTTTGATGAAACGGTGCACGCTCGTGCTTTGACGTTTGCCGCCCAATCCGACCGGCCTGCCGACGCGGTCGGCATCTCCTTGACTCCCCTGGCCCGCTCTATTGAAGATGCGGCCATTGTCTACGATCACGTGACGATCGGGCTGGACCGAGCGCTGCGTACCGCCTCATTCACCATCCACGCGCCACGCGGAGAAGTGCCGAAAACAGTGGAAACAATTCATGCTGCCGGCGCGCGCTTTTGGCCCTTGGCGCTGGCGCGTGAATTGGATGACGCCATTCTGCACCTGCGGCTGAATGAAGAAGATATTGGGACCTGGGTTTTTCGCACCAGCGGCGAGGCCGCTTTGGTCGAAGTCGCTGACCGCCTGCTGTCCGAGCATGCTGATGACTGGCTGGTACGCGAGATTACCCTCTATCTCAAACGGACCTTCCAACGCCTGGATGTCAGCGCCCGGAGTCTGATTGCCCTGATCGAGCCGGGCAGTTGTTTCACTGGAACTCTACTCGAACTGGCGTTCGCCGCAGACCGGTCGTATATGCTGGACGGCAGGTTTGAGGGGAGGGCGCTGCCGCCGGCTGCGCTCCGTTTGACGCCCATGAACTTCGGCCCGTTGCCCATGAATAACGCCATAACCCGCCTGAGCAGTCGCTTCCCGGCCCAGCCGGAGCATATTGAGAAGTTGGCGTCGTATAGTGGGCGAGATATCGACGCGGAGACGGCTGACGAACTTGGGCTCGTCACCTTTACCCCGGATGATATCGACTGGGAGGATGAAGTCAGATTGGCCCTGGAAGAACGCGCCAGTTTCTCGCCTGACGCCCTGACCGGCATGGAGGCCAGTCTCCGCTTTGCCGGTCAGGAAACCCTGGAGACTAAAATTTTTGGTCGCCTGAGTGCCTGGCAAAACTGGATCTTTCAGCGACCGAATGCCGTCGGCGAAGATGGGGCGTTGACCGTGTATGGTACGGGCAAACAGAGCCGTTTTCATAAGCAAAGGGTGTAAGACATGGCGATTGATTATACTGAGCGTATTCCGAACAATGTTGCCTTAGCCGATAACCGCCGCCTCCAACGCGCCTTAGAGTCCTGGCAACCGAATTATTTACGCTGGTGGGATGAGTGTGGTCCCGAAGGAACGCAGGCGCTTGACGTCTACCTGCGGACGGCCATCAGTGTCGAGTCCGACGGCTGGGCACATTTCGACTATGTGAAAATGCCTGACTATCGCTGGGGGATTTTCTTGGCCAAGCCGCACGAAGAGCGGCGCATCGCCTTTGGTGACCATAGTGGAGAACCGGCCTGGCAGGAAGTACCGGGCGAATATCGCAGCTTATTACGCCGCCTGGTCGTCACCCAAGGTGATACCGAACCGGCCTCCGTCGAACAACAGCGCCATCTAGGCCATACCTGTCCGTCGCTGTATGACCTGCGCAACCTGTTTCAGATCAATGTTGAAGAGGGCCGGCATCTGTGGGCCATGGTATACGTACTGCACGCCTATTTTGGTCGTGATGGCCGTGAAGAAGCCGAGCTGATGCTGGAGCGCCATTCCGGTGATGTAGATAAACCGCGTATCCTGGGTGCGTTTAACGAAGAGACGCCGCACTGGCTGTCCTATTTCATGTTTACCTTTTTTACCGACCGCGATGGGAAATATCAGCTCGCCTCGCTGGCCGAATCCAGTTTCGATCCCTTAGCCCGAACCTGCCAGTTCATGCTGACCGAAGAAGCCCACCACATGTTTGTGGGTGAAACCGGTGTGATGCGTATCATCCAACGCAGCTGCGAAGTCATGAACGAACTCAAGACCGATGACCCTGAACGTATACGTGCGGCAGGTGCCATAGACCTGCCAACGTTGCAGCGCTTCATCAATTTTCATTACAGTGTCTCGCTCGACCTGTTTGGCCAGGAACGTTCGACCAACGCCGCGGACTACTTTACGACTGGCCTCAAAGGGCGCTATCGCGAAACCCGCATCAATGATGACCATCGTCTCACGGATCTGACCTGGCCGGTCTATCGCCCTAAAGAGGGCAGCATTGTGTGTGAAGAAGCACCGGCTTTACTCGCCCTTAACGAACGCTTACGAGACGATTATATTGCAGACGCGCAGCGTGGTCTGGACCGCTGGAACAGGGTTATTGAACAGCAGGGCATTGGGCACCCGCTCCGCCTGCCCCATCGTGGCTTCCACCGGCAGATTGGCGCCTTTTCTGATGTCCATGTCTCTCCACGGGGCGATATGGTTACGGCCGAAGAGTGGCAACGTCAGCTTTCCTCATGGTTGCCGACTGAGGCAGATCATGCCTTTGTGGCTTCGCTCATGCAGCCCGTCACCGAACCTGGTGCAATGGCAAGCTGGATCGCCCCGCCGGCCCGTGGGATAAACAGTCAGCCCCTCGACTTTCCTTATGTGCAATGGGCAGAAGACGCCTAGGTCAAGACAGCGCTCAAGGGGAGGGTGACTCACTTTGAATTGCGTTGTGTATCTCGGGACTTTGTGCCTCGGCCCGCGCCGGCGTCATGCCGGGCTTGACCCGGCATCCAGCCTCCGCCGCCGGGCAACCACAGGGGGGTACCCCTACCTGGGGTGAGGGGTCTTCTGACTCAAAAGGGGAGGAGACATGCAGGCCAATACCGTCACTATTGATCCCGCGGGTTCATCTACATCTATTCAGTTTGCGCCACGTTTCAATGTTGCCGTGCCGTTTATCGACCGGCATCTGCAAGAAGGACGGGCGCATAAGACCGCCATCCGCACGCTACACGGCGATGTGACCTATGCTCAGCTTGCCGAGAACGTCAATCGGTGTGGCAATGCGTTGCAAGCGCTGGGCGTCGAGAGCGGCAACCGGATGCTCATGATCGTTAAAGACTGCCCCGAGTTTTTCTTTCTCTTTTGGGGCGCTATCAGGGCCGGGATTGTGCCCGTCCCGGTCAATACTCTGCTTCGGGCGGCCGATTATCAATACATGATAGACGACTCCGATTGTGCGCTGGTGGTCTATTCCCCGGAGTATGCACGGAGCGTAGAACCTGCCCTTGCCGAGGCTGCACGCAAACCTCAGTCCTTATGCGTAGCAGGGGAAGGAGGCATAGCAGGTGGAGACACCAGCCTGGCAGCTCTTATGCGGTCCGCGCCTGCCGAGTTGAAACCCAGCCCGGCTACGGCGGAAGACGACTGTTTTTGGCTGTATTCGTCGGGTTCGACCGGTCGGCCTAAAGGGGCGGTCCATCGCCACCGCGACATGGTGGTCACATGTGTGCAGTATGCTCAGGGTGTCCTGGGCATGACCGAAGATGACGTATGTTTTTCCGCCGCAAAACTGTTCTTTGCCTATGGCCTGGGCAACGCCATGACGTTTCCGCTCTGGTGCGGAGCAAGCGCGGTATTAAGCGATCAGCGTCCCTCACCGGATATGACGTTTGGGCTGATTGAACGTTTTCAGCCTACACTCTATTTCGGGGTACCGACTTTATACGCGGCCCAACTGCTCGCTTTAGAGCAAGAACAAGGACCGCGCGAGTTCCCATCGTTACGCGCCTGTGTCTCGGCCGGCGAAGCGCTCCCGGCGGAGGTGTTCCGTCGCTGGAAAGAGCACACCGGTCTGACGATTTTGGATGGAATCGGATCGACCGAACTGCTGCATATTTTCATTTCCAACCGTCCGGATGATTACAAGCCGGGAACCAGTGGTCGTCCGGTTCCTGGCTACGAGGCCAAGATTGTAGATGAAAGCGGGAATCCTGTAGCAGTCGGCGATATGGGTCGCCTCCTGATTCAGGGCCAATCCGGGGCTGCCTATTACTGGAACAACCCCGAGAAGACCGCACAAACCATGCTGGGAGACTGGATCAACACCGGAGATACCTATGTCCAAGACGAAGAGGGGTATTTTGCCTACTGCGGACGGGCGGATGACATGCTCAAGGTCTCGGGCCAGTGGGTCTCGCCGGCCGAGGTCGAGGGCATCCTGTTTCAACATCCGGCCGTGCTGGAGGCCGCGATTGTCGGCTGGGAAGACGGCAACAGCCTGATCAAACCCAAAGCCTTTGTGGTGCTCAAAGCAGGCCGGACCGCCTCAGAAGACCTGGCCCAAGAACTGAGCACTTTTGTCAAAGACCGCACGCTGCCGCACAAATATCCGCGCTGGGTCGAATTCGTCTCCGAGCTGCCTAAGACTGCGACCGGGAAAATTCAGCGCTATAAGCTGCGCACACCGTAGGGCCGTCTATGCGATGTCTCCACTGTGACACTGACAATCCGGACGGTGCGAAGTTTTGCATTGAATGCGGCACCGCGCTGCAAAACCGCTGTCCGAATTGCGGCTCCGATAATCTCGCCAGAGCCAAATTCTGCATGGAGTGCGGCACCTCGCTGACCACCCCACCACCCCAACCCCCAATCCCCAGCCCCCAGCCCCCACCCCACCTGGCCGAGCGTATCCGCGCCGAGCAGGCCGCGCTCGAAGCCCGTGGGGCGGCTGATGGTGAGCGCAAAACCATTACCGCGCTGTTTGCCGATATCAAAGGCTCGATGGAACTCATTGAGGACCTCGACCCGGAAGAAGCCCGCTCCATCATTGACCCGGCCCTGCAACTCATGATGGCTGCCGTGCATCGCTACGAAGGCTATGTGGCCCAGTCCATGGGCGATGGTATTTTTGCCCTCTTTGGCGCGCCTATCGCCCATGAAGACCATGCGCAGCGGGCCTTATTTGCCGCGTTACGCATGCAGGAGGAAGGGAAAGCCTATGCCGAACGGCTCCGGCGTGACAAAGGTGTCAATCTTCAGATGCGGGTGGGCGTCAACACCGGCGAGGTCGTCGTGCGCTCAATTCGCAAGGACGACCTGCATACTGACTATGTTCCAGTTGGTCATTCGACCAGCTTAGCGGCCCGCATGGAAGGGCTGGCAACGCCGGGCTCTACCATCGCCAGTGCGTATACCCACCAGCTTGCGGAGGGATATTTCGAGTTCAAAGATTTGGGCGAGGCCAAGATTAAAGGCGTGACTGAACCCTTACGGATTTACGAAGTCCTCGGGGTTGGCGCGTTACGGACCCGTCTCCAAGTGTCAGCCGCGCGCGGCCTGTCTCGTTTTGTCGGGCGCAAGAAAGAACTGGAACATCTCAAACAGGTCCGCGAACAAGCCACACACGGACAGGGCCAGATTGTCGGGGTGATGGGCGAGCCGGGAGTGGGCAAGTCCCGGCTGTTTCACGAATTCAAAGTGCTGTCTGAGCAGCACTGTCTCGTCCTCGAAACATTTTGTGTCGCCCATGGGAGAGACTATGCGTATCTGCCCTTGATTGAGTTGCTGAGGAATTATTTCCAGATTCGCCCCCAGGATGATGAGCGGACGCTGCATGAAAAAGTCGCCGGGCGCGTGGTTGCGCTTGAGCGTGAACTCGAAGACGGATTGCCCTATCTGCTCACCCTCTTAGGCCATTCGGAATTCACCGCGGCACTTCAGCAGATGGACCCCCACATCCGCCAACAACGCTCCTTTGACACCATCAAACGGCTCCTGGTGCGTGAAAGTCTCACCCAGCCGGTCGTGCTGATTTTTGAGGACTTACAATGGCTGGACGAGGGGACACAGGCCTTTCTGGATGCCCTGAGTGAGAGTCTGGCCACCGCACAAATAGTTCTGTTGACGAACTATCGCCCGGAGTACCGACATGCGTGGGGAAGCAAGACCTATTACAGCCAGCTCCGACTCGATGCGCTGGGTATGGAAGAGGCCGAAGAACTCTTGGCCGCGCTCCTGGACGAGGCAAACTGGACGGTCACTGCCTCTTCGCTGGAGCCACTCAAACAGCTCATATTGGAGAAAACAGAGGGGACACCATTTTTTATGGAAGAAATGGTCCGGGCACTGTTTGACCAAGGTGTCCTGGTCCAAGGGATGGGCGGCATTGCCCTCACCAAGTCGCTGGATGAGATCCATATTCCGGCGACGGTCCAGGGAGTGCTGGCCGGTCGTATCGACCAATTAGGCGCGGCAGAAAAAGAGCTGCTCCAGACCGCGGCGGTGATTGGCCGGGAGTTCTCGCTCAGCCTGCTGACACAGGTCGCCCAAGCGACCGAGGAAACACTCCTGCCCCTGCTATCCCGTTTGCAAACGGCGGAGTTTATCTATGAGCAACCAGCCTTTCCCAAAGTCGAGTATACCTTTAAGCACGCGCTCACCCAGGACGTTGCCTATGGCTCGCTCGTATCCGAACGCCGCCGGGAAGTGCACGCCCGGACGGCCCAGGCCATTGAAGCCCTGTTTCACGAGCAACTGAATGACCGTCGCCTCAGAGAACTCGCCTACCATTCAGCCCACAGCGGCAATACGGAAAAAGCCGTCGAGTACTACCAACGCGCCGGAGAGCTGGCGCTCAAGCACTCGGCGTATACTGAGGCGATTGGTGATCTCAACCACGCCCTGGAGCTGCTGCCGGCGCTGCCCCATACCCCGGACCGGCCGCAGCAAGAGCTGACCCTGCTCATCTCACTCGGCTCCTGCCTGATGGCAACCCAGGGCTATGCCGCGCCCGAGGTGGAGCGGGTATACAGCCGGGCGCGTGAATTGTCGCACGCGATTGACGACCTACCGCAGAAGTTCCCTGTGCTTTTTGGTCTCTGGCGTTTTTATCTCGTGCGTGGGGAGTATGCCGCCGCAGGCGAAGTGATTGAAAAGCTTCAATGCCTGTCCGAGTGTATGCCTGGCTCCCAGCAATTCTTGCCAGCCCAGCAGGCGCTTGGCTTGACTGCCTTTCGGTTAGGCGAGTTTGCTGACGCCAGAGCGCATCTGGAACGTTCCGTGGACATATATGATCCGAGCATCCATGGCCCTGAGAATGCGCAGGGGGTGATAGGCCAAGACCCGGGTGTTGCCAGCCTGGCCTTCCTGGCCTGGATGTTGTGGCATCTTGGCTATCCCGACCAAGCCCTCCAGCGCAGCCAGGAAGCCATTGCGCTCGCCCGGGAGATTTCTCATCCGTATAGTTTGGTCTTTGCCCTGCATTTCGGAACGGCCGTTCATCGCTTTCGACGTGAGGGGGCGATTGCCCAGACCCAGGCAGAGGGCGTGGTCGCCTTGGCGAGTGAGCAAGGATTCCCGTACTTCCATGCCGCCGGGACCTATCTGCGCGGTTGGGCCTTAGCGGAACAAGGGCAGGTGGAAGAGGGCATTGCCCACATGCTGGAGGGCCAGCGCATATGGCAGGAGTCCGGTATTCGGCAGCTTGGCCAACTGTCTCTGCTTTTGGCGGAAGCCTATAGCAAAGTCGATCGAGTCCAGGATGGCCTCGCCGTGTTGGCCGAAGCAGAAGCCGAGATGGACAAGAGTAACGAAAAATGGTGGCAGGCCGAACTGCTACGCACCCAGGGGGAATTATTACTGGCTGCCAAAGGCGGCGCCGGTCAAAACAATCTGGAAGCTGTGGCCTGTTTTCAGCGTGCTCTCCAGATCGCCCAACATCAGCAGGCCAAATCCCTGGAACTCCGCACCTCGATTCGCCTGGCCGCAGTATGGCAAGAGATCGGCCAGCCGGACGACGCCTACCATCTCCTGTCGAATATCTACGGATGGTTTGCCGAAGGATTCGACACGCCGGACCTGCGGGCGGCAAAGGCACTGCTGGATGAGCTTACGCCGGTTCATGTATAGGGAGTTGGGGGTTGGGGGTTGGGGGTTAGCCCTGGGAGTGCGGGCATCTTGCCCGCATCCGTCATGCCGCTCCGTCAACATACAAGGGCTCGGGTGAGGGTATCCGATGCAGCCACCGGTAGGGGCGGTTCGTGAACCGCCCCTACGCAACGTCGTCCCCTCATTCCTATGAAAAAATGTCACTCTGGACCCCTCCGTCATTCCGGTGAAGGCAGAAATCCATACCCCTGGCTCCCCCCTGGACTCCAGAGGCCGGATGGTGCGCAGGGCGCACCCTACAAGCATTTTCCTCTCCCCTTGAGGGCGTAGGTCGGATGAGCGGAGCGTCATCCGACGGGGGAGGGACGAACGTGGGTCGGGCCGAAGACCCCCCACCCCTCTCGCAAAGGGAGGGGGAGTTGGAAGCATTGTAGATATCCGTCTGAATTCCTATACTCTGTCTCATCATATCTCGGGGAGGTTCTTATGAGCAGTAATGGCCAGACCAACGGGGCGAGCGTACGCGCTCAGTTACAGCATCCGATTATAGACGCCGACGGGCATTGGCTGGAGTTTGGGCCGCTGGTGCGTGAACAACTGAGAAAAATCGGCGGCACCAAGGCGGTCGAAGGTTTCTCGGTATTCACCACACTTGTCCAAGAGCATCTCAGTATGTCGGTGGCTGACCGACGCCATCAGCGCGTGGCGCAGCAGGCTTTTTGGGGGATTCCAACCAAGAATACGTGCGACCGGGCAACCGCCATGATGCCCCGGCTGCTGTACGAACGCCTGGATGAGTTCGGCATAGACTTTACCGTCCTGTATCCGACGGCAGGGCTGGGATTGTCCCGAGGCGGCGATACCGCACTCCGCAAGGCTGCCTGCCGGGCGTTTAATATCTTTAGTGCAGACTATTTTCAGGCCTATGCCGACCGGATGACCCCGACGGCGGTTATTCCGATGCACACGCCCGAAGAGGCTCTGGAAGAAATCGACTATGTAACCTCGCAACTCGGTATGAAGGTTGTCATGCTGGGCAGTATGATTAAACGACCCATCTCTGCCGCGCTTGAACAGTATCCGGGTACGGAAGAGCTGCTGACCTGGCGCGACGTGCTTGGCCTGGACAGCGAATACGACTACGACCCGGTCTGGCAAAAATGCGTCGAACTGGGCCTGTCGCCCACGTTTCATACTGGCTCGCGCGGCTATGCGTTGCGTATTTCGCCCTCCAATTTTGTATATAACCACGTTGGCCACTTTGCCGCGGCGAACGAAGCCGTGTGTAAAGCGCTCTTTCTCGGCGGCGTCACTCGGCGTTTCCCCACGCTCAAGTTCGCCTTTTTGGAGGGCGGGGTAGGCTGGGCGTGTCAGTTGTACGCTGACCTGATTGAACATTGGGAGAAGCGGAATATCGAAGCGTTGGCGGAGGTTGATCCGGTTAATCTCGACCAGAAACTGCTGAGCGAATTGGCGCTGAAATACGGCAGCGCAGACATGGCTGAGGCGTTCAAGCAGCGCGAAGCGGCCCTGGATACGGTGTTGAGTTCAAAAGGTTCGACGGCCGTCGGTGGTATTGATAACCTGGATGACTTTTCGGCTTGCGAGATCACGCAGGCGTCGGACATCCACGACTTGTTTGTCAAGAATTTCTATTTTGGCTGTGAGTCGGATGACAAGATGAACGCCTGGGCCTTCAATCGACAGTGCAATCCGTTTGAGGCGCAGCTCAATGCGCTCTTTGGTTCGGACATCGGGCATTTTGACGTGGCGAATATGAATCAGGTTGTGCCTGAAGCGTATGAGCTGGTTGAAAAGGGCCTGGTCAGTGACGCTGGTTTTCGTGACTTTATGTGCACCAATCCAATCCGCTTTTGGGGCGAGGCCAACCCTGACTTTTTCAAAGGCACGCTGGTCGAAGAGACAGCCGCAGCGATTCTGTCTGAGGGGACAGTTGAAACAGGTCTGAACGGTCACGCGACGAGTCAGTTATCGAAATAGCCACCGAATGGTGCGCAGGGCGCACCCTATAAGCAGCCTAGGCCATTAAACGGGCGATGTCTTCATCCAGACCGCTGCGTATCTGCTCTGCAAGCGCGCCCCGTGCGCGTCCCTTGGTGCGGCCGTAGGAGGGCAGGTCGAGTGCCGCGAGGTGACGGGCTTCGCTGAGTGCTTCGTCTAAAAGGGTTTCAGCGGTGCACACCCGATCCAAGAAACCGACATCCACCGCCTCGGTTGGACTGTACAAGCGGGCTTGGATAACCGCATTGGTAAAATGACGTTTGGACAACCGTTCACGCGCGAACATCAGACCAAACTCAGGCAGCGTCATACCAATAGCGACTTCATTGAGTCCGATTTTGAAGTCGCCCTCCGTACCTAGCCTGGTATCGCTGGCCAGCAGCATAAAGCCGCCAGCGGCAATTGCGTGGCCGGTGCTGGCGGCCACAACCGGCTGAGGATGGGTGAAAATCTTGAGCAGCATTCTGGCACCGGCAGTCACGAGTGTGTGCCCGGCTTGCGGACCGGACTGAAGAACCGACAGGTCAAACCCCGCGGAAAAACGACCGGGCCGTCCGGTCAGGACCACCGCCTTGGCCTCCTGCACAGCTTTATCCAAAGCGTCATTCACTCCTTGGATCAGTGCATGGTTGACCGCGTTGGCCTTGCCGTCGTCAAGACGAAGAATAGCAATAGCATCGTTCAGTTCATAGTGCACAGGGTTGTCTGACATGGGTTTTCTCCTCTGCAAGTTCAGTGTTCCTGATCCTCTATTTAGATTTGTGGCCGTACAGGCTCGGAGCGTCAAGGCGTCGCTGGCGAAATATGGAAACGGACCGGCCGCGTTCACGGGGAGGAGTTGTCTTCATTCCTCTTTTCTCTTACTTTCTGTTTTATAAGAATATCAGTAAAGTAAGGAAATGGAACTCGCCAAGATTACAGCACGTGGGCAGACGACGATTCCCAAGAGCATCCGAGAGGCGGCGAACCTGCACGAGGGCGACGTGCTTGCCTTCGAAATTGAAGGTAACCATCTGGTAGTGCACAAGGTGATGCCGGGGCGGGACGATTACCTACAAGGCCTCTCTGAGGTTCTCAGCGAGTGGGCCTCGCCCGAGGACGAGGAAGTGTGGCGTGACCTGTGAGCCGCTCGATGTCGTCGTCGTTCCCTTTCCCTTCACTGATCGACGAGCCACCAAGCGCCGGCCAGCTCTGGTCGTCTCATCGGCAAACTTCAATGAGGCTCACGCACAGACGATCCTAGCTATGATCACCTCAGCCAGAAGTCGTTGGCCGAGCGACGTGGCAATCCAGGGCTGGCGGGAAGCCGGCCTCAACGCCCCGTGTAAGGTTCGCTTCAAGCTCTTCACCCTTGATGACGCCCTGATTGTCCGCAAGGTCGGCACGCTGTCGCAACGAGACGGCAAAGCAGTGAGAAACGCGCTTTCTCGTTTCCTGGCAACCGACTGATTCAGCGTCCCTTTTGCGCCTTGGCTGTATAGGTCAGCCGGACATGGGTCTCTTGGGCCATTCGGACGGACACCGGTTGAGTTTGTTCTCCTAGCCGCTCGTGCCACAGGCGCAGGCCGTACTCTCCCGCAGGGATGTGGCTTATGGCGAACCGGCCGGCAGCGTCCGTTACCGCAGTATAGGGATGGTCGGTGACAATGATATGCGCCCGCATCCAGGTATGCAGCACATCACAATCGATCAGCACATGACCCGGTTGCGTAAAACGATAGGTTTTCTCTGACCAGTACGGCAGGCCCAGATTGAACACGGTCTGGTAACCATTTTGGCGGGCATGGACATTATGCAGGATGAAGTCGCTGTTCCGAAGTTCGAGCGTTTGCCCGACGGTCATGGTTTGTACGCGGGGAACAAAGGCGCAGTTTTTGTTGTCCAGTAGCGTGGGAAGGGCGGGGCTTTCTTTGCCGGCATGTACGCCTTCAAGGACGACAACGACATTCTTGAGTCCGCGCTGAGCATCGATCAGCAGGCTCTCGTCAGGTGTGCTTTCTCCGCAGACTTTCTTGTTTTTGTGGACGGGGAGGGTGGCCGGTGGTGGAGCTTTACCTTCGAATATGACCTGTCCGGTTATGCTGCCGTCCTGCTGGACTGTGACTTCTTGGATGTCTTGGTAAGCATGTGCAGCTGGAGCAAAGACGAAGAATAAGAGAAGGCTGACACGCCAGATCATTGGGTTTTGAGTCGCCACGCTTTATACATGACGGCTTTCGTGAGGGCGGGTCAAGTCTTATATCCTCTCTCTCCGTGGGGTCATGCCAGCGCGGATTGCTGCTCAAATTTCCTTACTCTACCGACAATCCCTCAACCCAATTACCGTGAAAGCCATACGGCACCCGGTGGGGGAGTTGGACGGTGGCGAGTGGTTCGTTCGCAAGATTCTCGGCGTCGAGAATAACCACGTCGCTCCGATTTTCCTCTTTGCGATACACATCCACGAGCAGAAAGCCTTCGCCTTCTGCTGACTGCGCCGAGCGCGGGACAAAAATCGGCTCCGAGGAATAGTTGTTCGGGCTGAACGCATGGATATGGGACTGGCCACTGGCATGGTCATACTGAACGACCGTGTTGAACGGACCGTCCGAGAGCGGAGATGCTCCCCCTTGGCCGGCGGCATAGCCCCTCCGATAGGGCAAGCCGGCGTAGCGTTCGTCCAGTCGGGGAAACTCGCTGAACTGGTCGTCCCGTTGTTCCATTGTGATCGAGTGCGACGCCAGGTCGAGCGACCAACGGGTTAAGACAGGGATATTGGTCTGCTGGTTTTCTTCGTCAATGTGAAACAGCGGCGGCGAGCGAAACTGACACACATCGGCGATGACCGTGTTGCCTTGTGTGTAGGCATTCATGGCATGAAAAACAAAGCAGGGGCCGGTTTCAAACCAGACGATATCAGTGCTCCCTCCGTCACGCGGCATGACCCCGATGCGGGTGCCGAGTTCCGGCTCCCAGCGTATGGGAGAGCCTGAGGTCAGATTTTCCGGGCGTAGGGTTGCCGGAAAGCACAAAAAGATGACGTGCTCTTGGGTGACAATGAAATCGTGCATCATAGTCGGCACTGGAACGTGAATCTCTTCGCTCCGCGTCATAGCGCCGTCCGCAGAGGCGACCGCGTAGCGCACATACGGTGGAAACGGCCCGTAGCCGAAAAAGAGCAGTTCCCCGGTTTCCGGGTCAACCTTGGGATGGGCGGTCATGGCACTCTGGAGCTTGCCGTTAAAATCATACAGGCCAATGGTGTCGAGCGTGGACGGATCAAGCTCATACGGCGGGCCGCCTTCCCACAGGGCGAACAACCGACCGGCATGGAAGATGATATTCGTGTTGGCGGCATTCGGAAAAACACCCTGGGCGCGTTCGTCCGTATTGCTCAGGTCACTGAGCCCGGCAAAGAGCGCTTCCCCATGCTGACGTTCGAGTGTGAAACGTTCCGTTCGGACCCAGCGATTACGGTAATGCGCTCTGCCTTCACTCAGGGTCAACGCATGGATCATCCCATCCCCATCAAACCAGTGATACCGCCCACGTGGTGCAAACTGCGGGTTTGGGCCGTTGCGATACAAGGTGCCGTTCAGCTCGGGTGGGATTGCGCCCTTGACGACCAGGTCGTGAATCTCGCCCTCCATGGGCCAGGGTGCATAATTCCCCTGTAGAAATGGATCCTGCGGAAAAGGTCGGCTCATTTTGTCCTCCTGCTGGTTCTTGGTCGAGAGGTTTTCGTGGTGGTACGCACGGCTGTTCTGGTCGGGCTACGCTTGGGCCGGGATCGCTCCTGAAGGGGCTGTGTTTGGGTACTGAGTAGCCCCATTATCCAGCGGCTTGCGGAAAGATCAAACAACGCAAACACCTCGTCGGTCTGAGCGGAGGGTAAGCGCCCAGCCAGGGCCAGGGAGGTGAGACCGTGGACCAGCATCCACAAGACATTGGCTTCCTTATCAATATCAATGCCTTGAAACTCGCGCTCCTCAACCCAGGTCTTCAACGTCGCCCGCATCACAGTCCAGCTCTGCCGCATACGCTCAAGCTGTTGTGGCGTGCGCATCGTTTCCAGACTCATGTCCTGAAATATGAGTTGATAAAAGGTAGGATTTTCCAGTCCAAAACGAATATAGCGTCGGCCCATCTGGAAGAGCTGTTCCTCTAACGTGGATTCTGCGCGGGCAAGCTCCATCTCGGCGGTGAGTAAGTCGCCCGCCTGTAATTTGAGCGCCAGGAGCAGGTCTTCCTTGCCGCTAAAGTGCTGATAGATAGCCGTGGCGCTATAGCCCAACAGACCGGCCACCGCGCGCATGGTGAGGCCAGCAGCGCCTTTTTCTTCAACAAGCTGTAAAGCCGCTCGAAGGATATCTTCTCTGAGGGTTGGATTCGCAGCGCGTGGCATGGTGACTTTCGTGGTGTGAGACTGTTCGCTAACAATGGAATGAGGATAAGTCCTCCTCCTTATAATGCAGCAAAATTCCCATGGAATCCGAGCGGCAGCCAATAGGGGAGACGGGCAATAGCCAGCGGACCGTCGGCTATATGGTCGGCATCAAACACCGCCACTTGGGTGCGCTTGCGTTTGCTGTCCAAGCCCGTCCCCACCAGCCAGCCGTCTGTTTCAGCCGTACCGCCGGGACGCGGGATGAAAATATGTTCTTCCACGCACACCTCGGCTGGATACCGAAATATCTCACGCCGGCCACTTTCCAGGTCGTAGCGGCCCACCGCATTGAATAAGGGGTGGGCTGCTGCGTTGTCGGGCTGGCGGAGAACGGCATACACGAATCGATTGCGGCGGCCACTCCGGCGCGGGTCAACCCGAGGGAACTCGCTTTCTCCACCGAGTGTCTCCTCCCGAGTCGTCCCCTGGTGTATATCTAGGCTTATCAGCGTACAGACCGGAGGAGCGCCCTGATGAAAATCACCGTCGTGCATGACGTTCCGCAAGCCGCCAAAGAGAGCCGAGGCATCTTGCCGGCGGCAGGCATCAAAGCGAATAACGCCATTTCCATCTTCCCAGGCATTGCCGTAGTGGAACGTAAAGCTCGGTGGCAGCTCCAGCGTCCGATACGTGCTGAGATCGGATTTATCAAAAACTAAGACCCGGGTTCCCTGCTCCGGGTGCCAGACATGACTATCCAGGAAGGAATGACCAGTGGCTGTCCTCTCCGGGTCGAATAGCAAGGGAGGAATAACGATAATCAGGTGGCGTTCCGTGGCCAGAAAGTCGTGGATCATGCCGGCCTTTTCCAGTTGTACGGCTTTGAGCTGTTTTAAGTGACCGTGCGGAGAGATGTAGTACAGCAAGAGCATGTTCCGAAACGGAGCCAGCCCAAAATTCCACAAGGTGCCGTCCGGTTCAATGCCGGGATGGGCCGAGAAGGGTAGGCCGGCGGTTTCTTCAGACCAATAATGCGGTCCCCGCGTCTCCAAGGTATCCGGGTCAAGAGCGTAGGCGTCGCCAGCCTCCCAGAGGGCGAGTAACCGGCCGGCATGGGGGAGGGCGTTGATGTTTGCCACGTTGACTTCCGCCGGACTGCGGGGCGGTTGTGTGCCTGGCGGGATCGTCCCAAAGCCCCATACCAATGGTTTTCCAGCCTGGGCTTCTCGCCGATATTTATCCGTCTCAACAAAACGCCCGATATGCGACACCCCAGCGTCAGAGAAACGAAACGCCTGAACCATGCCATCGCCATCAAACCAATGCCGATAACGCATGGTACCAACGACGTGTTTGGCCGGACCGTTCCGGTAAAACGTGCCCCGAAGCTGAGGCGGGATGGTGCCCTCGATAGTGAGCCGCGGGGTGTCAAAGCTCTGAGATGCTGCGGTATCAAAGCCGAGGAGCCAGGGCTGTTTAGCCAGGGCTGTGTGAAAGGGGTCCGTCTGACTCATCTGCTCAGTCTGATTTGCGCCTGCTGGAAGACGGCCCGGGTTGATGAGACCGGCTGCGGTGAGGGCGAATGCGGCTTGTAAAAAATCACGACGTCGCATGGGAGTCTCCTGTGAAATGGCGCAGCTCTACCCGGACATGGAGGTGAGTGTAACGACTGGAGGCCAACATCCCTCCTCCTACTTCAACTCAACCTGTAGTGTGAGCGGAGTGCTCTCGACCATAAACGAAATCGCCCCAAACCCTGGAGGACCGAATGTCCCGCGCGTATTAGTGCTGAACCCATACGCCTCAGTCGGAATACCGAGCATGTTGGCGTCGAGCTTTTCATTCTCATTCTTGTCGTGAAAGGCCGCGATAGCGTATTGACCGGGAGGAATATCGGCAAAGATAACGCGGAGCGGATTGGCATGCGCCCGTATTTGCACCCCGCCAAACATCTTCTCGGACTGATACCCCACCTCGCTATCGTACAGTGCCACTTGGAGTCCGCCTGTTGCCGTAAACCCGTTCAACATGACCTCAATATCAGCGGCCAGTCCAAGACGAGGCAACAAGGTACAAGCAAGGATTCCAATCCCAGCAATATATTTTGAGGTGGTCCGCATCTTTTCTCTCTCCTCGTGGTTTATTATGTAACGCTGTTAAGTAACATAGTTAAGTAACAGCGTCAAGGTATTTTCAGAGTACGCTCAAGCGCCGTTGTCCTTTGACTTCGCTAAGGCTACGCTGCTCGGACGAACAGGAGGGACAGGCTTATACAAGGGGGAATTATGTCTTCTGCCGAACTCTGCTTTCTCAGCGCAACCGAATTGGCCAAACGTATGCGTACGCGTGAGGTATCATGTCGGGAAGTCATGGAGGCGCACCTGGAGCGGATCGATCACATCAATCCGCGGGTGAATGCGATTGTGACCCTTTTAGCTGAGCGTGGACGGGAGCAGGCGACCCAAGCCGATGAGGCGCTTACGCGCGGCAAGGCTGTCGGACCGCTGCACGGGTTGCCCATTGCCCACAAAGATTTGGTATTGACTAAAGGCATACGGACCACGCTCGGCTCGCCGATCTTTGCGGACTTTATTCCCGACCAGGACGAGATTATTGTCGAACGCCTCCGCGCCGCCGGCGCGATTGCTATCGGTAAGACGAATACGCCCGAGTTTGGTGCCGGGTCGCAAACGTATAACGAAGTGTTTGGCGAAACGCTCAACCCGTACGATCTGTCCACAACCTGTGGCGGTAGCAGCGGGGGGGCTGCGGTGTCGCTGGCGACCGGTATGCTGCCGATTGCCGATGGCAGCGACCTGGGCGGCTCGCTACGCAACCCGGCCAGTTTTTGCAATGTGGTCGGGTTTCGACCGTCGCCCGGCCGGGTGCCCACCTGGCCACACCGTGTCGGCTGGTTTCCGCTTACAGTCGAAGGGCCTATGGCCCGCACCGTGCAGGATGTTGCTTTATTACTCAGCGTCATGGCCGGACCTGATCCGCGCGTGCCGATTGCCAATACTGAATCGGGCGAGCAATTTGTGCAGCCGCTTGAGCGCTCTTTTGCGGATACCCGTATTGCCTGGAGTCCGACGCTAGGCGGCCTGCCAGTTGATGCGCGAGTGAGCGCGGTACTCGAAAGTCAGCGTTCAGTGTTTGCGGACTTGGGCTGCGTCATTGAGGAAGCGACACCTGATTTCCAAGATGCCGACGAAGTCTTTCGCGTCTGGCGGGCGTGGTATTTCGATCTGTCTTTGGGCGAGCTGCTGCCCGAACACCGGGACAAAATGAAGGACACGGTCATCTGGAATATTGAAGAAGGAACAAAGCTCACTGGCCCGCAGATTGGTCAGGCCGAGAAAAAACGCACACTGCTGTATCATCGGGTACGAGAGTTCATGGAACAGTACGAATTCCTGATTCTTCCCGTCTCGCAAGTGCCACCATTTGATGTCAAACAGCGCTACGTGGGTGAGATTAACGGCGTACCAATGGAGACGTATTTGGACTGGATGCGCTCGTGTTACTACATCAGCGTAACCGGCTTGCCGGCTATCTCAGTGCCGTGTGGCTTCACTCCCGAGGGCCTGCCTGTTGGCGTACAGATCGTTGGCCGGCATCAAAACGAATTTGGTGTGCTTCAGTTGGCATATGCGTTTGAGCAGGCAACGCGGGTAGGGGAAAGAAGGCCGGGGATTGGGGATTAGGGGTTAGGGGCTGGTATTTTGCTCCTTCCCTCCTTGGGGGAGAGCCTGTCCTGAGCAGAGTGGAATGAAGTCGAAGGGGGCTAGGGTGAGGGGGGAGTTTAGGGATGAGCGGAGTGGAGCCCGACAGCGTTCTGAGTATGTCAATTCGTAAATTATAGAGGAGGACTATCCCATGCAATTTGGTTTTATGGAGGATTTTCGGAACCCTGAGCCCTGGGCGCGGCCATTTCCCGAGCTATATAACGCGCTGTTAGATCAAACTATTCGGGCCGAGGAACTCGGCTATGATCACGTCTGGCTGACCGAGCACCACTTTACCGAGGACGGCTATAATCCGTCGCTGCTGCCGACCGCGGCGGCGATTGCCACCCGAACGAGCACTATTCGGATTGGGACGTTTATTCTGCTGCTGCCGTTTCAGCATCCCATTCGGGTGGCAGAAGACGCAACCTGTGTTGATATCTGGTCAAACGGCCGATTCGACCTGGGTGTCGGGCAGGGCTATTCGTATATGGAGTTTGACGCCTTGTGTATGCCGCGCAAAGAACGTTCGGCGCGTCTGCGCGAGGGCGTCGAGCTGATTCAAAAAGTCTGGACTGAAGACGCGGTCACGTTTGACGGGCGTTTTACCCAGGTGAAAGACCTGACCCTGAGCCCCAAGCCGGTGCAGCAGCCCATGCCGCTGTGGATCGGTGCGCGGGCCGAGAAGGCGACTCGTAACGCGGCCCGGCTGGGCTGTCATCTCATGGCAACCATCGGACCCGACCCGGCGCCGTGGTATATTGACGAGCTGAAAAAATGCGGGCGCAACCCGGACGATTTCAACATCGCACAATTACGCCTGGTGTATCTGGCTGACACCGAAGACCAGGCCTGGGAGGATTGTCAGGATCATTTGTTCAGCATGATGGAGTTCTACGGCCACATTCTGGCCGAGGCGAACGATGCGCCTGGGGATAAGGATGTGTGGACGTTCACCAAGCCGAGCGAACTCCGCCACTCGGCCTTTGGTGAGGCGGTGATGATCGGCACGCCGGACCAGGTCGCCCGAAAAATGGAACGCTTCAAAAACGAGTTCCAATGCACGCATTTCATCATGAGCACGCAACTGGCCGGCATGGATCCCAAGAAATCGACCCGCTCGCTGGAACTGTTTGCCAAGGAGATCATGCCGAGCTTTCGGGGGTAGGGGAGAACCAGAATTATGGGCCTGGAGCAGGTCTTAAGGGCGTCCGCGTTCTCGACCTGACCCAGTTTCCACGGACCGCCACTGACCGATAGTTGTCCTACTGCCTGCCAAGAACCTGATCGTAGTCTGCATGCGAGCCGACCCAGAACCATAACATGCCCCTGGCGTCTCGCTTGCCGATGGCGCGGTAGCCTTTGGAGATGCGCACCGAGTAAATTGGTTGGGATGGGTGGACTTGCTTGAAACGGAGGCTCTGATCCCAGGCGTTGGCCTCGAATCGCTGGTACGCGACCTTCGCCTGTCGTTGGATTGCGTCCGGCAGGGTCTGCAACTGCCGGCGAAACTGTCGGGTGGTCCGGGACCTCACAGGGCATCCGGGTCAAGTGCTTCGGTCAGCCCTTTGCGATCTTCTTGCTCGGCCTCTGCCGCGAGTTGTTCGAGTGTGTCAGACGAGCGCGCAAATGCCGCGTGCCAACGCCGCTCATCTTCTATTTCTTCCATGATAATCGCGGCAATAGCATCTTGTTGATCTACGGGAAGTCGTTTGGCCTGCTCCACTGCCCTGTCAAGCATTTCGCTCATGGTCAGAGTTCCTCTCATCAAAAGATGGACCCGACAGGCTAAAAAAGCAAGCGCATTTAGGATATAGGAAGGCCAACAGGAGGCAGTCATGCGATTTGAAAAAACAGGTGTCCTGATCACGGGTGCGGGGAGCGGGATCGGGCGGGCGGCCAGCCTGGCCTTTGCCGAAGAAGGTGCGGCCATTGCCGCAGCGGACCTCCGGCTTGAAGCGGCCCAGGCAACCGCCAGCGCGGTTGAGGAATGCGGGCGGAAGGCCGTGGCCCTCCAGGTTGATGTCACGCAACCGGATTCGGTGCGGGCTATGGTCGAGCGGGCCGTGGCCGGACTCGGCTCACTCGATGTGCTGATAAACAGCGCGGGGGTGCGGGAGATCGTGCCGTTCCTGGAATTGCCCGCCGAAGAATGGCTGAAGGTCATCGGCACGAACCTGACCGGGACGTTTTTGTGCAGTCAAGCCGTTGCCCAGTATCTGATTGCCCAGAGTAAAGGCGGAAAAATCATTAACCTGTCCTCAGTCGCCGGTCTCATGGGCGTGCCGAACCGGGCGGCTTATGTGGCGTCCAAGCATGGGGTGGTCGGCCTGACTAAGGAAATGGGCATGGAACTGGCTGATAAGCATATTCAGGTCAATGCCATTGCCCCAGGCGTTGTCGAGACCGCTATGACCGCTGGCTATTTTGATAATCCGGATATCGTGGCGTCACTCAAAAAGGCGCATCCGGCCGGGCGCTGGGCACAGCCCGAAGAAATTGCCAGGTTGATGTTGTTCCTGGCGTCTGATGACGCCGACTTCATGACTGGCGCGACGATTCCCATTGACGGTGGGTTTGTGGCCGGCAAGGCTATCTAAGGGAGAGTGAAATGACCGAACACACACAGATTCTTGAAGGGGTCCGTATTCTTGACCTGACCCAATGGCTGGCCGGGCCGCAGGCCACGCGGCTGATGGTGGATCTTGGGGCGGAAGTCATCAAGGTTGAACTCCCACCCAAAGGCGAACACAGCCGGCATATCCGCATCGTGCCCAAGGACGGCAAGGATGGCGCCACGCCGAGCTATTTCATCATGCATAACCGGGGCAAGAAGAGCCTGTGCGTGGATATCAAAACCCCAGCCGGCCAGGCCGTCATCAAGGATTTGGTCCAACACTGCGACGTGCTGTTCGAGAACTTCACGCCCGGCATCATGGAGCGCTACGGCCTGACCTATGAGAGCCTGTCCGCCATCAACCCGAGCCTCGTCATGTGCTCGGTCTCGACCTACGGACAGACGGGGCCATACTCCCGTCGCATCGGCAACGACCTGGTCGCTCTCGCGGCTGGCGGATTGCTGCATATGGTCGGCGAGCCGGACGGCTATCCGGCCTATCCGGCTTCGGCCATTGGTGATCACATGACCGCGCTCAACGCCTTTGGTGCGATCATGGCGGCCCTGTTTCATCGTCAGCGCACGGGCGAGGGCCAGCATATCGACCTGGCGCTGGTGGACTGCACCTATAATTCCCACGACTGGGCGCTGGCGGCCTATAGCGTGACGGATGGAAAAGTTGATCCGCAGCGCGGTGGCTCGCAGCGTGCCGGTGCGTTTCCGTACGGCGCGTTCAAATCAAAAGACGGCTATATCGCCATCGGACTGATTACCGAGGATCATTGGGTGACCTTGGTGAAACGCATGGGGCACGAAGA
Source organism: uncultured Binatia bacterium (SeqCode) (assembly GCA_965247985.1). Classification (GTDB taxonomy): domain Bacteria; phylum Desulfobacterota; class Binatia; order Bin18; family Bin18; genus Bin18. The sequence goes on from OZ252051.1 coordinate 1,766,238, forward strand.
GCTACTGACCTCGCCCGAGTTCAAGACCAACCGCTGGCGCATTCAGAACGCGGACGCCCTGCGGGTCATTATTGAAGAGTGGCTGCAATCGCTGCCCAGTGACGAAGAGGCGATTCGGATTATGGCCGATGAACTCCGACTGCCGGTTGCTCCGATTCTGTCCATCGGCCAATTCGCAGAAGACCCGCATTTAAGCAAACGCATGGTCGAAACCATGCCCAACCCGGACTACGGCGAGCTGAAGCTGCTCAAATCCCCCCACAAATTTTCCAAAACCCCGCCGCGCATCCCTGGCCCGGCGTCACGCCTGGGCCAACATACGGCCGAGTTGCTGGGCAGCTTGTGCGGATATACGGCCGAGCGGATACAGGAGTTAAAGGAACAGGGCATACTTGTTGAGAATGCGGACGGGTAGCCGATTCTCGGCTCATGACAAGGAGAGCGTATGCAGAAGCGGAAAAAAATGACGGACAGTTGGAGGGCGAACGGCAGGCTGACAATCGGGCTCGTCTGTGCTGTGGGCCTGCTGCCGCTGGCCGCTCACGCCCAAAACGCGGCCTACAACCAGACTACTCTGGTCGCGCTGTGCAAAATATCCGCCGCCGGCACCTCGGGTCGATTCGACACCGCCGAGCAGCTCTTCAGCGAGGGCAAGGACGCCGGGCTCAGCGAACTCCAGATGTACGAGGCCGTCTTGAACCTGCTGCCCTACATCGGCTATCCGCGGACCCTGAGCACGCTGGGACGCTTTCAGCAGGTGTATCCCGACTACATTAGCCAACGTTCCCAGGGGAAGAGTCCGCAGCCGACCGAACCCTGGCCGGAGTATGCCCCAACCATCTGGGGAGAACGCGGGATGCGGGTTCAAGAGCGGCTGACCGGCGGCAGCGAGGAGAACAAAAAGCTTATCCAGCGGCTCAGTCAGATCAGTCCCGAATTAGCCGAATGGGTGCGCTATGACGACTTTGGTCGGGTCTTTGGTCGAGCCGGACTGCTCCTGATCGAACGCGAGGCCATTGTGCTCGGCGCGCTGATTTCCCAGGGGGCGCCCCAGATCGCTTTTCACTACAAAGCCCTGCTCCGCGTTGGGGGCGATGACAGCCTAGTCGATGCTCTGCTTGAGGCGGTCGCGGGCATCGTGGATGAAAAGGCGCTGGCCTCCGCGCGGCACCATATTGCCGAGGCGCGCAGGTAGGAAACAATTTCTTATAGGGAGTGCGGCATGGCCGAGCGGATCCAAGAATTAAAGGGCCAGGGGCCTTATTGAGAATAGGGAAGGGTAGCTAAAATCCTACGGCAAGGATCAAGCTGCTCTGTCTGGGTATCGGAAAATTAAAATTCTTCACCCAAATCAGCCCGTCTGGATTTGACCGAAGGAATTATTCTGCTTTCGTCGCCATCCTTCTCGTACCGAATTTGTTCTTCCCGGTGTATCGCTAGGGATAGATAAATAAGTGCTTCCCGTGCCATCCGAAGCATTCGTAGCGCCTTCTCCTCGAATGAATGAAGAGCAATTGAACCGTGTATATCCGTTCCTAATGGCCTATCATGCATAGATTGTTGAAGGCTCAGAAAGCGGTGTTCAATCCGATTTCGTAAATCGGATAATTGTACAGCGTCGGGCTCTGCGGCGTCGTTGAATTCATCGTCAAACAAATCCTTGGAGAGAAAATAAAGACCACGAAGAGGCCAGTTCTCTTTTCCGTGAAAAGTCTGTCTCAGTCGATAGTTCTTGGCGTCTTTCGGCTTTTCGGACCACACCCTCCTAAAATTAACCCCGCTAGGATCGAGACCAACAGAATAGTAGTCATTCAAAAACAGGCCGATTTTGTCGAAAATTGCGTATGCGGAGCGGAAGGCTAACTTTAATTCTTCTGTGTGATGGCCATACACGCTTCCATCCTCTATATCGAACAAAAGAACGTCGCGATTCAAGAAACGGTTGGCTGTTGCATTCATTGCACTGTAAAGGTGATATCGTGAATTGATATATTCCTCCTTGAGAAGATTATAATATCCTACAAAGCGTGGAGCTTCATCGATCTGGTATCTGTGGTCGGGTAGATGTAGCACATCAGTGGCGGTGACAGACAGATGTAACACGTCGTTCAACGGATTGAGAAACAGCCCCTTCTGTAAGCACCATTGTCGGTAGCAACGTTCCTCGTCGTCATCGCCGAGTGACCATTGATTCAAATCATAATTATGGTCGAATTCGATCGCTTTTAGGTAAGCATCGATCTCATCCCTGCCATCCTGAAAGCGTGGTCTGAAATGAGAACGCTCAACTTCGTCCCACTCAGCTGTTTCAGAGAGCGCGGCGTTATAACTGGAGAGCGCAGCATCAAGTATAATTGGTTTATGGCCTGAGTCATAAAGGCTTCCGCTGTAGTAGGTGATACCGAGAGCTCGATTGCCAAGCGCCATCGCAAATTTTTGGTTTTGCTGTAACACGATATCCCATTGTTCAATAGCCGCAATCGGTCGACCAAGACTGTTCAGACGAGCCCCAAGATTCGTACGTATGCGGCACCGGAAAATATCATGAACCTCGTCGAAAGCTGGGTCCCTAATTGCCTGCCTCAGCGCGAGAACTTCGGCAATGGCCTCAGGCTGATTCCATCCCCAGGCATAAGTGGTGTCGATTGACTTGATGGCATAAATACCAGCATGGGAGTTGGCCTCGTAATAACGAAGAAGGACCCGCTGTTCGCCTATAGCGTCCTCCAGCATTTCCCGACACCTCTGTCCCAAACTCTTCAAGGTTGTTTCGTCTCCAGCGTCGCACGCCGAGTCAATCTGACTACCAAGCTCGAACAGATCATCCATTTTATCGGTCTCGAAAACGAGGTCTCAGCAAAGGTTAGACCATAAGCATACGTACCATATACCTGAGGTTCAGGGTCAACCAATGTCTGAGTATGTCTTTACCACCATTAAGGTTACGCTTCGATGACGGGTGGCTTCGTCGTAGTCACTCGCCAGCGCGGACGGCGTTCACCGGATTCTTAATCCTCCGGCTACGCGCCCCGGCGATAGACAAGCGCGGGAGTTTTTGTTTTTCTAGGCAGCCTCTACTACGAACTCAAAAGGAGAACGCGTATGCTGCCAGTTGGTTATCTCCCCTGCACTCAAGACCCCCCGTCCGGGACGAATATGGGGCGGGTGATTGATGAAGTCATTGCCGAAGCCCAGGCCGCGGAGGCCAGTGGTTGGGACGGCTGCTTTCTGACCGAACACCACCAACAGGAAGACGGCTATCTGCCCAACCCGTTGCTGCTGGCCGGATTGGTTGGGATGAAGACTGAGCGCATAAAGGTTGGGACGTGCGTGCTGTTGATGCCGCTCCACCACCCCGTTCATGTCGCGGAAGACTGTGCCGTGATTGACCAGGCGACCAAGGGGCGTCTCGTCCTGAGCATCGGTGTGGGCTATCAGCCGCACGATTTCGATGCGTTCGAGATTCCGATCACCGAGCGCGCCACCCGGACTGAAGAAGCCGTCGATATTATCCGTAAAAGCTGGACGGGTGAGCGCTTCTCTTTTGAGGGCAAGCATTTTCACTATCAGGACACTCTGATTACGCCCGGTCCGAGTCAGCAGCCGGGCCCGCCGATCTGGATGGCATCCTGGACGCCGGTCGGGCTGCGCCGGGCGGGCCGGCTGGCGGATGGCTGGATCGCCGATCCGGTGCAGAGTCTCAGCGTCATTAAAGACTATGCCGCCCGCTATCGCGCCGCCGCAGAAAAGGCTGGCCGCAAGCCGTATATCTGCCTGATGCGGGATGCCGTGCTGGCCGACAGCATGGCCGAAGCGGAAGCCGCCAGCGAGCCGACCATGTACACCCACCGTTTCTACTTCCAGTACGACGCCTACGTCCCGGATGAACACATCAAAGATGTCAAGACGCCCGAAGAGCTGACCTTTGCCACGGCCTCCAAAGAACGGCTGATCGTCGGTTCGCCCGAGGACTGCCTGGAGCAACTCCAGATGTGGAAAGAGGCGATTCAGCCGGACTACTTGATTATGCGCTTTCGACAGCCGGGCGGCCCGTCGCATGAGCATACGTTGCAGGCGATACGAACCTTTGGTGAAAAGGTGATTCCGAATTTGTAAGGAGTTTTCAGCAACCCTCACCCCGACCCTCTCCCAGGGGGAGAGGGGGAGGAAGTGGACCTCTTCCAGGGGGAGAGGGAGAGGACAAGATGATGGAGATTCCGCTCACCCAACATCTGGCCGAATTTTGCACCCGGCTCAAGTACGACCGCCTGCCGGCTGAGGTGGTTGATCGGGCCAAGTATTTCTTTCTCGACTATCTCGGTGTTGCGGTGCGTGGCTCGCTGTCCGAGTCCAGCCAGCCGCTCTACCGTATGGCGAACAGCCTTGCTTCGGCTGGGCAGGGAACGGTCTTAGGCCGTCTGGAGAAAGTGGACTTCCCGTATGCCGCCCTGGCCAACGGCACGTCCGCGCATAGTCTGGAATTGGACGACACCCATCAGGCCGGCTCGATTCATCTGGGCGTATCGGTCTTTTCTGCTGCGTTAGCCGTTGCGGAGCAGGTTGGGGCGAGTGGCAAGGATTTTCTCACCGCGAGTGTTGTCGGTTTTGAGGTTGCCGCCCGGCTGGCCATGGCGCTGAAACCGGCAGAGCACTATGGGCGCGGATTTCATCCTACGGCGACCTGCGGCACCTTTGGCGCTGCGGCCAGTGCGGCCAAGCTGCTGGGGTTGAGTGAGGCGCAACTGCTGTCCGCCCTCGGCATTGCCGGCAGCCAGTCTGCCGGGTCGATGGAGTTCCTGGCCGAGGGCGCCTGGACGAAACGCCTCCATCCGGGCTGGGCCGCGTTCAGCGGTATTCATGCCGCCCTGTTGGCTAAGGAAGGTTTTATTGGTCCCCGGACGATCCTCGAAGGGCGGGACGGTTTTCTCAAAGCGTATGGGGTGCAGCCTGACCCGAGGAAAATCAGCGAGGGTCTGGGCGAGGATTTCCAGATTCTGCGGACCGCAGTCAAACCGCACGCCTGCTGCCGCTACACTCAGGCCCCGATTGACGCCGTGCTCAACATCGTCCAGGAACACGATGTGAAACCGGAGCAAGTCGAGCAGGTCACCATCGGCATGCTCGAAACGGGCATTCCGGTGATCTGTGAGCCAGCCGAGCGCAAGTCTCGTCCGACGAATGTGGTTGAGGCCCAGTTTAGTTTACCCTTTGGGGTCGCGGTAGCGTTGGTAAAACGACGGGCCGGACTGGATGAGTTTTCCGAAGCCCTGTTGGAGGATGACGCAATCGTAGCGCTCATGTCCAAGGTCGGGTACGAACACGATCCGGAGCTGGAAAAGAACTATCCCAAGGAATGGCCAGCGTGGGCACGTGTCTCCCTGAGCAATGGGCAGGAAGTCTCTGCTCAGGTCCGTTTTCCAAAAGGCGATCCGGAGAACCCTTTGTCGTGGGATGAACTGAGGGTGAAATACGCCGATCTCGTCAGTGCGGTGTGGACCGACGCACGCGCTGCCCAGGTCTGCGATGCTGTCCGAGCGCTTGAAACCGAATCCGATCTCCGCAATTTGACCCAAGGGCTGTAATCGAAAGCGAGTGTCGTGCTGGACGCTCAGTAGGGGGAATAAACAATGGACTATGGTTATGTGTTTCCTGGTGGGGTGGGTGTCTACAAAGATGTCATGTTGGCTGAAAAGCGTGGCTATACGCACGCCTGGCTGTATGATTCCCAAATGTTGTTTAGTGATGTCTATGCGTCACTTGCCCTATGCGCGGTGAATACGAAAAAAATTAAGCTGGGGCCTGGGGTGACCAATCCGGCCTCACGCATTGCGCCGGTCACGGCCTGTTCCATTGCCTCGATTAACGAACTTGCCCCTGGCCGGACTATCCTCGGCATTGGAACCGGCAACACCGCCCGGCGGACCCTGGGTATGCCGGCGGCCCGCCTCGCGGACATGCGCGAACACGTCGAGACCTGCCGAGCCTTGTTGTCGGGCAAGACCACGCCCTACCAGGAGGGCGACCGCCGGCGGATGGTGAAGTTTCTCAATCCCACGGGGGGCTGGATCAATATCAGGAAAAAAGTGCCTATTTATGTTGCGGCCAGTGGTCCGAAGACGTTAGAGCTTGCAGGTGAAATTGCTGACGGCATTATTTTGTTTGGGGCCGTCAGCCCCAGTCTGATTGAGTTCGTGATGAATCACATCCGGACCGGAGCCGAGCGCGCCGGGCGTAACCCCAAGCGGATTTATACCCTGTGCATGACCGCCTTCCATCTCACCAATAAGGGTGAGCAACTGGAAACCTCGGAAGTCCGTAAGGCCGTTGGACCGTTTGTCTCGTCATCGAGCAATATTTTTGCCTTTTCCTGCCCCGACCCGAACGATCTTCCGGCTGACCTGCGGGATGATTTAATGGCCTTCAAAAATGCCTATCGTGCGCCGGAAGGGTCTATCGAAACCCGCCACCTCAAACTTTACGCAGACTACCTGCAAGGCTTTCAGAAAGAGCACGAACCGCTGGTGACGGAAAAAATGATCCGGGCCACGACCCTGACCGGCACAAAAAAAGAAGTGCTGGAATCGGTCAGGGCTATGAAAAAAGCCGGTATTAAGCAGGTGGCGGTTCAGCCGGTGACCGACGCCCGCGAAACCATCGATGCCTTTGCTCGGGCCGTGATTCGTAAGATGAAATAGACGCGGTACATCACCCTCAGGGCTGCTCCAATGAGAGCAGCTCGCGCTCTCGCAAGACAGGTCTATTCTCCAAGTTATCCTTGTTATCCTTGCAATTGTGGCATGTAAGTCCAGATATGCAAGGATAAACGCTCCGGGGGTGTGACTACCCGGATTTGAAACCGACCCATATCTTACGCGGCGAGTGAGCCCGAACGATCAGTCCGAAGCGGGTTGAGGCGACTGCGGAACCATAATAGCCGTGCCGGTAATGGCGCGCTCGCCGTGCTCGTTTTCAACGACCAGGTCGCAGTACACGGTTGGCACGCCCGATTCCTCGTTTTTCTCGGTGATCATACCCCAGAAAGAGATCGTCTCGCCGTGCCGGACAGGCGTGCGAAAGGTCGTGTTCAGGCTGCGCAGCCGCCAGCCTACAAAAAAGTCTTGGAGCATTTGACACAAATACGTGGTGTTCAAAGGGCCGGGAATAATTGGCTTGGTCAGCCCGGCCTGCTCAGCATCCTTCTTATGAAAGAAGAATTTCAGGCCGGTGATCTGGACGGCATCCGCATAGCGGAGGACCATCTCTGTTGTTAGTGTTTTCCAGACTGGCCCAATCTCGTCACCGATCTCTATATCGTCAAAGGATTTTGGCTGCTGCATGGCTTCCTACCGGGCTTTCTATCGAAACGCTGGCATGACTTCGTTGGCGAAAGTTTTGAGCGTGGCGAGAAAATCATCTTGCGCCATGTCGCTGAACATCATGGTGAACAGCGTCACGCCTTTTTTATTTTTCTCTTTCAAGGCTTCAATGACGCCATCCGGGTCGCCGCACACACCACATTTGTCGAGGTTGGCCAGACGGCCCATGATCTTTTTGGCCGTAGGATATTTGCTGTCAAAATCCTGTTTGTCTTTACCCAGTACAACCAGCGTCTGTTCTGAGATCTCAATCTCGTCCGGGTTGCGGCCGACGGTTTTACAATGGTCGGTAATGACCGCCCACTTCTGCTCGATTTTATGGGCCGCGGCGGCCGGACAGTTCCAGCGGTCGGCGTGTTCGGCAACAATCTTGAGCCCCTTGCGCTCGGCCATCGCCCCGATCGTAATGGGCGGATAGGGCTTCTGAACCGGTTTGGGATTACAGTGAGCCTCTGCGATTGTGTAGTGTTCGCCCGCATACGAGGCAGCGTCTTCAGTAAACATCTTCTTCATGATGACGACGCCCTCTTTCATCTGGTCCGCTCGGGTGCCACCGGACGGAAAGGGGTAGCCGTAGGCCTCATATTCCTCGTTCATCCAGCCGGCTCCCAGGCCGATTTCAACCCGGCCTTCGCTGATGTTGTCTAGGGTGGCCGCCATCTTGGCCAGAAAGGCGGGGTTGCGATAGGAGTTGCACAGCACCAGACCGCCGATGCGGAGCGTGGAGGTAACCATGGCCATAGATGACATGACCGTCCAGCCCTCCAGGAAATCGGCCTGGGTCATCCCGCGCGGCCACATGTGATCGGTAAACCAGATAGAGTGAAACCCGTACTCCTCGCAGGCAAGCGCCCGTTCTTTGAGCAAAGGAAATGGAAGACCGATTTGGGGTTGAAAAAGACCAAATTGAATCGGGCGGGCCATAATACTCTCCTCTCGTTCATCAGGGCGTTTGGTTTACTCGGTATGTAATCCCCTCCTTGGAGGGGTGGCCGTAGGCCGGGGTGGGTTCCCTGAGCGTCCGAAACACCCCCCGCCGCTACGCGGTCCCCCTCTCAAGAGAGGACAAGTAAGACGAGCCTTACCTCTACAAGAGGCTTATTATCGTCTCGACTGCGCGCCGTCTATTGCCATGGTAGCAGGTGTTTTACCTTGACAATCCTGAGGACCACAGCCAAGATGCTCAAGGCATAAGACGAGGCCACTACTGTCCAACGGTGCTGGAGTGAGACTGCTATGGATTTTGAACTCACGCAAGAACAAACAATGATCCGCGACTTGTGTCGTGATTTCGCCAAAAAAGAAATTGCTCCGTACGCGGACGAATGGTTTGACGCCGAATACTTTCCGACCGAAGTCTTTCAAAAACTCGCCGAGTTGCAGTTGATGGGGCTGCTCATTCCCGAGGAATACGGTGGCTCCAACGCCGGTACCATGGGCATGGTCATGGCTATTGAAGAACTGGGCAAGGTTGACCAGTCGATTGCCACAACCCTCCAGGCCCATCTGACCATAGGCTCGCTACCGTATCTGCACTTTGGCACGGACGAGCAAAAGAAAAAATGGCTGACTCCCCTGGCCACGGGCAAACACTTAGGGGCATTCGGCCTGACCGAACCTCAGGCCGGCTCTGATGCCGCTAATATTATGACCACTTCGCGCCTGGACGGTGACGAGTGGGTTGTGAATGGCACCAAGAGTTTTATCTCAAACGCCGGTACGCCGCTGAGTTACGGCCTCGTTGCGCTCACGACGAATGGCAGCAGTGACAACGGCAAAAAACAATACAGCGCTCTTATTATTCCCAAGGGCACGCCTGGCTATACGGTTGGCAATCCATATAAAAAAATAGGCTGGCATACGGTCGATACGCGTGAGCAGGTTTTTGATAACGTGCGGGTGCCGCGCGATCATCTCTTAGGCGAGCAAGGCTCGGGCTTTCGGGCATTTTTGAAGACGCTCGAGTGTGGACGCATTTCAGTCGCTACGCTCGGTCTGTCGCTGGCCGAAGGCTGCCTGGATTTGTCGCTCAGGTATGCCTTGGAGCGCAAAACCTTTGGTCAGCCCTTGGCCTCACATCAGGCTATCCAGTTCAAATTGGCCGACATGGCGACCCAGGCGGAGATGGCGCGGTTGATGATCTACCGCGCGGCCACGCTGCGCGACGAAGGGAAACCCTACGCCAAAGAGGCGGCCATGGCGAAGCTGGCTTCGTCTGAAATCGCAGTGAAGACGGCCGAAGAAGCCGTGCAGATTCACGGCGGGTATGGCTATATGCGCGAATCACCAGTATCCCGTTTCTATCTGGATTCAAAGATTCTCACCATCGGTGAAGGAACGAGCGAAGTACAGCGTATGGTGATTGCCAGGCAGTTGGGATGTTGAGAACGGGGGTTGGGGATTGGGTATGACTCTTCCATATTTTGATCTTTCCGGCAAAACGGCCATTATCACTGGTGGCAGCAAGGGCCTGGGGGAACAAATGGCCTACGCCCTGGCTGAGGCCGGGGCTGATGTGGCGCTGGTCAGCCGGACGCAGGCTGACCTTGATGCGGTGTCTTCTGCCATCCATGGAGCAACCGGACGTCGCGTGATCGGGGTTGCCGCGGATGTCACCAAAGACGCCGATATTCAGGCTATGGTGCAGGCGGTCATGGCTGAATTCGGGCAGATTGATATTTTGATCAACAACGCCGGTATCGGGGGGACGACCCCGATGCACACGCTGGATGAGGCCGAGTGGGACCGCTTTATGGACCTCAACCTCAAAGGCCCCGTTCTGTGCGCCAAGCATGTCGGGGTCGAGATGGCGCGACGCAAACAGGGCAATATCATTAACGTGTCTTCTCTATTCTCGAAAATCGTGGCGCGTTATATGGCCGCCTATGGGGCGACCAAAGCGGCGCTGGTGTCTTTTACTCGGACCCTGGCACTCGAATGGGCCCGAGATAATATTCGGGTGAACGCCTTGTGTCCGGGCTATTTTGATACGCCCATGAACCACGCATTTTGGGAGACCAAGGGCGGCAAGGGGATTATCAGCAAAATCCCGATGCAGCGGGTTGGTGATCCCCAAGAACTCAAACCCGCGATTATCTTTCTGGCATCGGACGCGAATACCTTCATGACCGGAACAACGCTCTTCGTTGATGGCGGGCATAGTCTGGTTGGGTAAGGTGATACAGAAACCGGGAGGACAGCATGGAACCTTGGCAACAAACGTACAAGGACAAACTCATCTCAGCCGAACAGGCCGCGCAACTCGTCAAGTCGGACAGTCTGGTCCGGCTGCATATTGGAAAACCTCCCATCCCCATTCTGGATGCCTTGGCAGCCCGGAATGGAGAGCTGGAACAGGTAACTCTCATCCAGTGTTATCCGCTGTACGAGCACCCCATCTGGAACGACGCCGACTACGACGCCTCGTTCAGTCGGATCGTTGATTACGTTGGGGCCGGCTGCCGTGAGGGCATGAAAAAGCACTATGTAGATTTCATGCCGCTCGATTATCCCCAGTATGCCAAGCAAGCCGAACAGGGTCGGACCAATACCTGGAACGCCGACCTCTTCTTTGGCGTGGTCTCGCCGCCGGATGAAAAAGGCTATTGCAGCTTCGGCAATGCCCTCTGGTATAACAAAGACGTGGCCAGGGCTGCCCAGTGTTTTGTCGCGGAAGTTGATCCGGCCTGTATTCGCACCCACGGCGACAACTGGATTCATGTGTCTGAGATTAATTATTTGGTCGAAGAGACCCAGCCGTTTCCGGTTGGGACCCCGCCGCCACCGGACGAGGAACAAGGCACATTAGAGGTCATTGGCGAATTTGCCTCAACCCTGATTAAGGATGGCGATACCGTCCAAATGGGCATCGGCGCGATCTCTGAAGCCATTGGCCTGTTTCTTATGGATCGAAACGATCTGGGGATTCATAGCGAAATCATGACCGCCAGCCATGTCGAACTGGTCAAACGCGGCGTGGCGACCGGCAAGTATAAATCGATGCATAAGGGCAAGGCCGTTGCTGCTATGGTCGTCGGTGGCGCAGACCTGGAATTCGTGAATAACAACCCGGCCTTTGAGTTGTACAGCGTGCTGTATACGAATTCTCTGCTGACGATTGCCGCCCAGAAGAGTCAAGTCGCTGTGAACAGCACCTTGTCGATCGACTTGACCGGCCAGGCCGCGGCCGAGTCGATCGGACCACAAATGTACTCGGGTATTGGCGGGCAGATGACGTTTATGATGGGCTCGATGTACTCGGACGGGGGCCGGTCAATCATGGTTCTGCCGTCCACGGCTCGCAAAGGCTCACTGTCCCGCATTGTTCCTATGCTGGAGCCGGGGAGTACGCTGACCACGCCACGCCAGTACACGGACTATGTGGTGACAGAGTTTGGCATGGTGAATCTTCAAGGCAAAACGCAACGGCAACGCGCCGAGGCCCTGATTAGTATTGCGCATCCTGACTTTCAGCCCGAGTTGCAACACGCGGCGAAGAAAATGTTCTGGCCCTAGGGCCGAACAGCGATCCGCCACCGATGGGAGAAAAATTTCGCGTGTGTTGGCTCAAAACTCTTCTGGACATAGGGGCAGCCCCGTGGGGCTGCCCTTTTCGTCGGAGCGTCGCCTCCGGCGCTCCCATAGGCCTGGCTGTGTTGCTTGTCCTGCTCCTACCTCTGCCGACATGGCCCCAAACGGTTGACGAACTGCTCTCCGACCCAGCAACTTTTGACAGGCAAGGGGTCACAGTTAGCGGTCAAGTAACAACCCTCATCATCGAGGAGGGCGAAAAACCGTACACCAAGTTTAAGCTGGGAGACACGGACAAGACGATCCCGGTCTTTATGCGCGGCGTCCAGGCGCTGACTGAAGGCGAGTCGTATGAAGTTGATGGGGTGTTTCTGGTAAAACCGTCCAGTGACGGATCAGAGCAGATCAGTGGGATTGTGGGTCAGACCGTTCTTCCCTTAGAGGAAGGGCCTCTGGAGGTAGAGCCCTTAGAAGAAGAGCCCCTGGAGGAGGGGCCTCTGGAGGTAGCGCAAGAAGAAATGGAGGAAACGGCCGAGGAGCCAGCGTCCAAAGCCTTGTCAGACGATCAGACTGAACCTGAAGTGACCGCGCTGGATGCTGCAAGCGATCTCTTGGTGGGTGAGCTGTTAGATGATCCGGTTGTGTTTGACCGGCAGGCGGTCAGCGTTGCGGGTGAAATAACGACGCTCATAATCGAAGACGGGGACCATCCCTCCACCAAGTTTAAGCTACAGGACGCAAGTGGCGAGATCCCGGTTTTTATGCGTGGCGTCCGGTTGCTGACTGAAGGCGAGTCATACGAGGTCGATGGCGTGTTTCTGGTGAAGCCGACAAACGACGGGGCAGGCGAGGTAAGCGGGATTGTGGCGATGACGGTTGAACCTGTTGAACCTGTTGAACCTTTTGAACCTGTCGGATCGGAAACGGCTTCAGCCCTGGCTGAGGCTCCTACGGATAAGAAGGCTGCGCCCCCCGTCTACAAGGCCCCGGCCTATGCGGTTCGTGATCTCCTGGCCGACCAGTCGAATTTTGATCGACGCTTCGTGAGTGTGACCGGCCAAGTGACAACCCTGACCACCCGTTATGGGGACAGAACGTACCAGAAGTTCAAGCTCACAGATCAGAGCGGTACGATCCCGGTTTTCATTCCAGGGACTTCCTCGTGTGAGCAAGGTCAGATTTGTAAAGTCACCGGTGTGTTCTTAATTAAAAGAACACAATCTGGAGAGTCTGAGATCAGTGGGATTAAGGCCGATGCAGTCGAGAAGGTGGAGGATGCGCCGTACCGGGAATGGACAAGTGTGGTGTTTCAGGATCGGTCGAACAGAACGGGCTCCAACGGCAGGACGCCAAAGGGATTCATGTTCCCGGAATAAGGGCGGCGGGTGCGCCGCCCTTACGAGAGCTTAGCCAACCAGAATTTCTTTGGCGTGAATCGTATCCAGGTATTCCCGCACGGCCTGAATCTTGCCGTCCGATAATTCAATCAGAAAGTGATACTGGTTGTTATAGACCTTGCCGTTGGCCAACTCGCCATACGACTCGGCTTCGACCGCAACCCGGTCCCCTTCAGCAATGACGCCTTTGGGCGTGATTTTGAGGCCGTTCGGCATCGCCGCGCCAATGCCTTTCACCAGTTCGCCGAACTCGGCTTTGGTTTTGGTGCCGGACAGCTCGAACTTGCCGGCCACCCACCACGTGGCATCGTCAGCCATCATGCCCAGCGCAGCATCAAATTTCCCGGTTGAAAAATTCTCAAAGAAACCTAAGACAACGCCTTTATTCGCATCGCTCATACGCGACCTCCTTTGCGCTGCATCGTCATAACGATGCAGGTCGGGGTAAGATTCCCCCTTATAGCCCACCTGCCCGAGGCTGCGCAAGCGAATTCGCGCAGGGAATATCTGATCAATCGAACCTCTAAAAAGTCCGTTGGTCTGAGAAGCTGGTAACGGATTTTATGGATCGAACGACGTGTCGCCTCATCGGTAATCAAAACACGTAATGAGGAAACGAGAGGCGAAGCGTTCAAGAGGCCGGTGACCTGCTGGAGGCTGAAATCAATGGACACTGTCGAGTACATGCTGGAGGGCTTGTTGCCACGCCTCCGGCATGACCTCAGCTCCTTTCCACTCCATCCACCCGTCCTCTTCCTGCGTGGACGCCGTCTCTTTCAGCACCTCGGTATGCTGATCCAGCGTGTGCTGATATCCTTCCTCGAATGTCTGGACTTGGTCCCGATAGGTCGAGATTTTCCGCTCGATAAGCTCAATCGCCAAGGCCCTGAGGGCGGCCTCTTCGTTTTTGTAGATACCGGCCGTGACAAGACTGTTCGCAATGGATTCCAAGACTGCTTGAGAAGTCATGACCAAGCCCTTTCGGTGGTTCCCATCTGAATTTCTTGTATCAGTTGTTGTCTGGCTGGGTTACCGCGCCCTCAGAGGCCGACGTGACTTGGGCCGCATATTTGGCGAACACGCCGGAGGTGGCAGGGGTCAACCCCAGCCCTTTCGTCCTATCCCCCTGTCTCAGTAAAGACAGCGCTGTAATTTTCAACGAACTAGAACCTCTGGTTCGCCTTGAGCCATTCTCCGACCATAGTGGCGTAGTCATTGAAAATTAGCTCACTCGGTGTCAGATGTGTTTCGCTACAGAGCTTTGGTAGCATTGTCTGGAAACGCTGATACCGTTTCCAGATATGCGCTCCGCCGGGAACATCACCCTCCGTCTGAGAAGATCGAAGCCAGTCCCTTACAACTCGGACCGCAACCTTCGGGTCGTTGTTGTGTATGCCAATGTCTTGGCCTGAGATGTCTGAAATGAATTTTTGGTAGCGGTACGATTCTCGATCCACAACGAGGCAGCTTCTATCGCTGGCTTGCCGTGCGATACCCAGGAACAATCCCAACTCGAAGGGCATATTGAAGCGGGGGAGTCGATTGACCCTATCGAGACTCGTCCTTGAAATGTCATGATAGCCGAATCGACACTCGTCCATGATTCGAGCGATCTTGTCCACCCGAACTTCTACTGTGTTGGTGATTTCAAGCGTGGTTCGAGGGATGAAGCCGCAATCAAAAACCGCGAAGACGACAGCGTCAAATATACGTTTATACGGCCTGTCAAAAGGACAGTTAATAAAGACGTTGTATTCGTATCCGGCAGCAGCCATTGACGCCTGTGTCAGCTACCTTCTGCCATGACCTTGCGCACTGCTTTGCGCACGGCCTTGCGTGAGACCGTCCCTGTCTTGTGTGACGGTTTGATGGTGCGTTGTGGTGATGTACTGTCTCCAAGGGTATCGAGATGCCTGCTGAAATCTGAGGGAAGCGAGGTGTCGAATTTTGCTTCGCCTGTCCGCCTTCCCGTTCCTTGAAACTTTGCCATGTTATTTCCTCCTGTCCCCAGAGGGATGATCGGACCTGAATCATCGCTTTTACCCTGCCGTCTTGTCAAGCTACGCCTCCCTGACTTCGGTCCTCCTCCCCAAGGAGGGGGGCCTGTTGCAGAGAAGACAGCGGTACCGACTAAGGCAGAGAGGTCAGTTCGGTTGCGTCACCGCGCCCTCAGAGGCGGAGGTGACCTGGGCTGCGTATTTGGCGAACACGCCGGCTGTGTAACGCGGGGCCGGTGGCTGCCAGTCGGCCAAACGAGCCTGTATCTCGGCATCGTCCAGTTCGACCGTGAGGCCGCGCTGCTCAATATCGATCACAACTATGTCACCTTCCCGGAGAATAGCGATAGGACCGCCAACCGCGGCTTCCGGCGCAATATGACCGGCCATGAGCCCCCGCGTCGCCCCGCTAAAGCGTCCATCCGTGATTAGGGCCACAGAGTCACCGAGTCCTTCACCCACGATGGCCGCGGTCACGCCTAACATCTCTCGCATGCCCGGCCCGCCTTTCGGACCTTCATAGCGAATAACCACGACATCGCCTGCTTTGATGTGACGTTGCGTGACCGCGGCCATTGCATCTTCTTCACACTCGAAGAGACGCGCCGGCCCGCGGTGATACGGGCGCTCATGCCCGGCGACTTTGATGACACAACCGTCAGGCGCAAGATTTCCCCGCAGAATGACCAGACCGCCTGTGGCTTTGAGGGGATTAACCAGCGGCAGAATAACATCCTGGCCGGGTGTTTCGACGGCCTTTGCCGCCTCAACAGCAAGGGTTTCTCCACTGGAGGTCATCTGCCCGCCGTCAATCAGCCCGCCGTCAACCAAACGTTGGGCAATCAATTGGATGCCGCCGGCTTTATCCACATCGGTAGCCACATATTTCCCGCCGGGTTTGAGATCGGCAATCAGCGGGGTGCGGCGACTGACCGCATCAAAATCGTCAATAGTGAGAGGAATATCGGCTTCCCGCGCCATTGCCAGTAAATGCAATACCGCGTTGGTGGACCCACCGGTTGCAGCCACACAGGCAATGGCGTTCTCAAACGCCCGACGGGTGAGGATGTCCAGCGGCCGGATATTCTTGTGGAGCAGGTCCATCACGAGTTGTCCGCACTGGCTCGCAACCGTGTCTTTCCGCGAATCGGTTGCCGGCACACTGGCCGTGCCCATGGGGGACAGGCCGATGAATTCCATGACGGTAGCCATGGTGTTGGCGGTATACTGGCCGCCACAGGCCCCAGCCCCCGGACAGGCAAAGTCTTCGATATGTTTGAGGTCGGCGTCACTCATACGCCCGGCGGCATTGGCCCCAATGGCCTCGAACACGTCCTGAATGGTCACGTCTTTGTCTTGAAACCGACCAGGCGCGATCGACCCGCCATACAACAGCAGGCCTGGGATATTGAGGCGGGTCAGGGCGAGTGCCCCGGCAGGAATGGTCTTGTCGCAGCCCACGATAATGACCATGGCATCAAACAGATAGCCCCGACCGACCAGTTCAAGCGAGTCGGCAATGACTTCTCGGCTGACGAGAGAGGCTTTCATGCCAACCGTCCCCATGGTGACGGCATCGCTGATGGAGATGGTATTGATTTCCATGGGTGTGCCCCCAGCCTCCCGCACGCCCTGCTTGACCTTGTCTGCCAGATGGCGCTGGTTAAAGTTGCACGGCATGGTTTCAATCCAGGTATGCGCCACGCCGACCAGCGGTTTGGCCAGATCGTCATCCGTAAAGCCGATGGCCTTGAACATGGAGCGCGCTCCGGCGCGGTCGCGGCCCTCAGTAATGATGTGACTGGAGTGTTTGGGATTAAAAGCCATACCTTCCTCCTTGGTGGCAAAGAAACAATATTCTCTTCCTGCTCTATAGTCTTGTTAGACGACTGGGTGCAAGCCTTTACCCAAGCCTTACCCTTGACAGTCGAGAGGCTATGGACTGAACTGAGTCCTGAATCAAGGTGAACGAAAAGGGGGGTGTATGCTTGAAACAATTGCTTCCGGGTATGGACTGCTTGAAGGGCCGCGTGTGGATGACGCGGACAATTTGTATTTCAGTGATGTGACCAATGGCGGGGTGTACTGTCGCGCCCCAAGCGGAGAGATCTCTACTATTGTTCCACGCCGACGCGGAGTCGGTGGCATCGCCTTACATGCCGATGGTGGCTTGGTCATCTCCGGCAAGAATGTGTGTCACGTCAAAGACGGTACAACGCGTATCCTGTTCCAGCGCGAGGATATTCCCGGCTTTAACGATCTCTTTACGGATTCCCAAGGCCGTATCCTGGTCGGCTCACTGCGTTCCGATCCCTTCAAGCTGAAGGCCCAGGTTCCGGGTGAACTGTGGCGGCTGGCGGGCGCAGACTCGGCGGTTGAACTGTACGGTGATGTTGGCATCACCAACGGCATTGGATTCTCACCGGACGGCAGCAAGCTGTATCACTCCGACAGTGTGCCGCGCCATATTATTCTGCACGATGTTGCCGCTGACGGCTCCATGACGAATCGCCGCATTCTCGCCAGTCTGCCCGATGATTGGGTACCGGATGGATTGGCGGTTGATGCAGACGGCTGCGTGTGGGTAGCGGTCTATGGCGGTAGCTGTGCCCTGCGCTACACACCTGAGGGCAAGGAAGACCGGAAGGTTGAGGTCCCGGCCAAGGCGGTCACGAGTTTGTGTTTTGGGGGCGCGGACCGGCGTGACCTGTATCTTGTGACGGCAGACAATACCGAAGAGCCGACACGCAAGGGAACGATTTTCCATACGCGGGTGGATGTCCCCGGTCTGGCGGTGACACCGGCGAGTATTTAGAAGCTATCTCATAAATGTTTGACGGGTGCTCTATAGGCCGTCGCTCCTAGCCAACAGTGGCGCCTCGCCTATTGAGGAGATGAGGTTTCCTTTTTCTTCCGTAGCCTGGACGAAGTAGTAACGGAATCCGGGCTGTCCGGCGTCCCGGATTTCACTTCGTTCCATCCAGGCTACATTTCTGTCGGGCGGGTGAGGCGTCACCCGCCACCATACATCACTCGACCTTCATCACGCGCTCTAACAATCGGTCGCGGACCGCTGTGTTTGTCGCCAGGTCAACCGCTGTCCAGGCCATTGCTAGTGCTCCGTCAATAATGGCCTTATCCGCCGCTTCGGTCACGCAGTGGGCGGTAAACTCGGGCTGATGGTTGACGGCAGGCAGCGAATCAATACCAATAGCGGGGTGAATGGCGGGCATCGCAAGAGAGACATTGCCCATGTCTGTTGAGCCAGCCGCGCGTTTGAGGGCCGGATCGATAGGTGGAAAAATCCGTCCTCGGGCTTCGGCATTCCGACGATAGGCGGCGGCCATGTCCGGATCATGCAGCATCTCTGCATACGGTTTTTCACCGCCGTTCAGTTCGAGTTCAGAGCCGGTTGCCAGCGCTCCTGCTTCAAAACACTTGACGACCTTCTCTTTGATCGCATCGAGATCCGCCAGCGTGTTTGCCCGGACAATATACTTCGCCACCGTGTGGGCGGGGATGATGTTTGGCGCTTCACCCCCTTTGGTAATAATACCGTGAATCCGATCCGTGGAACGGATGTGTTGGCGGAGCAGGCCAATAGCTGTTTGGGCGACGGTCAGGGCATCCGCGGCATTAATACCGCGTTCGGGGAAGGCTGAGGCGTGCGCCTCTTTACCGTGGTAGTACACCTCAAACATGGAGGCGGCGATAATGGGGAATTCTACTACGTCCAGCGGCGCGGGATGGACCATCATCGCCGCGTGCATGCCCTCAAACGCGCCACGTTCGAGCAAGAGGATTTTCCCCCCGGCATCACACACTTCTTCTGCCGGGGTGCCGATGACGCTCACGCTCAAACCCACCTCATCCGCAATCTTCGCCGCGGCAATCCCTGCGCCAACCGATGCGGCGGCAATAATGTTATGCCCACAGGCATGGCCGATTCCTGGCAGGCTGTCATATTCCGCACAGATGCCAATATGCAGCGGCCCACTCCCAGCCCGGGCGATGAACGCAGTCGGAAGATCACAGATGCCTGTTTCAACGGAGAAGCCCGCGTCCAGCAGTGTTTCCGAAAGCCAATGAGCGGCCTGCTCTTCTTCAAAGCCAATTTCCGGATTGGCGTGAATCCGGTGACTCAGGGCAATGAGATCGTCTCGTGCCTGATCAAATCGTTCGTGGGCTCCAGCCTTGGCATCCATATTTTCTCCTTTTTCTTTTTCTGCCTTACCACACGTCCTTCTTCGGCGTCCAGCTTCTGCGTCTGGGAGAAAAGACTCCCCCAAATCGACGTGTTGGAAAGAACGTGTTAGGTCTCTTCGAGAGAGGGAAACGAGAAGGAGGATTTCTCATGGATGCAGTCTGGTACGGACAACTCGCTGTTGCGGCCTTTTTCGCCATCGCTTTTTTACAATCAGCAGCAGACAAGTGGTTCGATAGCGCGGGAAATATCGAGTTTTTTAGCGATCATTTTTCCAACAGCCCGCTAGCCGGCATGGTCCCGGTGATGTTCTGGACCATTACTGTACTCGAATCTCTTGCCGGCGTGTTGAGCGGCATTGGCGCGCTCATGATCCTGCTCGGTATGGGAACGGGCATGGCCGTGTGGGGACTGATATTCTCAACCGTCTCGCTGCTGTGTCTGTTCCTCGGCCAACGCTTAGCCAAAGATTATGCCGGTGCTGCGGTGGTCGCCGCCTACTTTGCCGTGGCGCTACTGGGCTTTGCCGTCCTTTCCACCGTCGGCGGGTGATGCGCTAGGCGGTCGCCCCGGAGGCTTTCCGCTGTATCAGTCGGTCACGTATCTGCTCATCTGTCGCCATATCAATTGCCGTCCAGGCCATGGATACGGCTCCGTCAATCAGGGCTTTGTCCGCGGCTTCAGTCACACAGTGGGCGGTGAATTCGGGCTGGTGATTCACCGCCGGCAACGAGTCAATCCCAATAAACGGGTGGATCGAGGGTAAGGCCAAGGACACATTGCCCATGTCCGTTGAACCCGCCGCGCGTTCAATTGCCGGACCACGCTCTGGGAAGCCGCGCCCGAGCGCTTCTGAGTTACGTTGGTAAAGATTCGCTATTTCCATATCGGAGCGGTGTTCCGCGTAGGGCTTATTGCCGCCCACCATTTCGAGCTTTGCTCCTGTTGCCAGGGCACCTGCTTCAAAACAACGCCGGACTTTTTCTTTGATTGCATCCAACTCTTCCAAGGTCTTGGCACGGACAATGTATTTGGCCTCGGTATGAGCGGGGATGATGTTCGGGGCGTCTCCGCCCTTCGTGATAATGCCGTGGATACGGTCCGTTGGGTGAATGTGCTGACGCAGGAGACCAATGGCTGTCTGCGCAACCGTCAATGCGTCAGCCGCATTGATGCCACGTTCGGGAAAAGCCGAAGCGTGGGCTTCCTTGCCCGTATAGTGCACATGAAACATGGAACAGGCGATAATGGAGGGATCAACCACATCCATGGGAGCCGGGTGGACCATCATGGCGGCATGGACGTTTTGAAATGCGCCTCGTTCCAGAAGGAGGATTTTACCGCCTGCATCCCCAGCTTCTTCCGCTGGTGTGCCCAACACGCTGACGGTGAGGCCAACTTCATCCGCTACCTGCGCCGCAGCAATGCCAGCGCCAACCGCCGCTGCTGCAATAATATTATGACCGCAGGCATGGCCGATACCGGGCAGGCAGTCATACTCAGCACAGATGGCAATATGCAACGGCCCGCTACCGGCCCGCGCCACAAAAGCAGTTGGCATGTCACAAATCCCGGTTTCAACGCGAAAGCCCGCGTCGCTCAGCGTTTCTGCAATCCAGGCGGAAGCTTTTTCTTCTTCAAAACCAAGCTCGGGATGGGCATGAATACGATGACTCAGAGCAATAAGGTCGTCTTGAGATTGGGTGAAGCGTTCCTGAGCGCCCGACTTCGCATTCATAGTGTTCTCCTTGTGTTCGGTTGTCTATTTTTGCTGCCTACCACGGAGGGAGGTCGTGCGTCCAGCCGGAGATGAAAATCCCTCTTGACTCCGTACCCAGGTCCGGGGTGTATAGTAGTGTACAGACTGGTCAGTTCCCTCTCCCCTTGAGGGAGCGGGCCAGGGTGAGGGGTACCGCAATAGTATGAAAGGTGCATGAGTGGGGACTGTTACCGACACACCGCAAAACCTCACTTCGACCCGTATTGGCATTCGAGGCATGCACTGTGCCGCGTGTGTTGCCAAGGTCGAACAGGCATTATCCCAAATACCGGGCGTCATGCGGGCGAGCGTCAATTTGGCGAGTGAAGAAGCCTTGGTCGAATATGTCCCTGCTCAGGCAAGCCTGATCGGCATTGGATCGGCTGTTGCTGCAACCGGCTTTGAGATGGTCGAACGTGGAGACACAGAAGAAGAGGAACAAAAAAAGATTGACCAGCAACACCGTGACGCATACCTCCTGCTGAAAAAGAAGCTGCTCGTCAGCGCGACTTTGACAGCCGTGATCCTGCTCGGATCAATGACACCACTCCTCTCCTTTCTGCCTCTGGATGTTCCTTTTTGGCTGTTTGTCCTGACCACTCCGGTCCAGTTTTGGGTTGGTGGACAATTTTATCGAAGCGCCTGGGCCAGGGCGCGGCATGGCTCCAGCGATATGAATACTTTGATCGTCGTGGGGACCTCGGCGGCCTATCTCTACAGTACGGTGGCAGTGTTTGCGCCTGGTTTTTTCGCGACAGCGGGCCAGCGGCCCCAGATGTATTTCGATACTGCCGCGGTGATTATTACCCTGATCTTGCTTGGGCGCTTGCTGGAAGCCCGCGCAAAAGGACGAACGACCGAAGCAATCCGACGGCTTATTCAGCTGCAACCCAAGACGGCTACGCTCCTGCGTGGAGCAGGCGAGCAAGAAGAAATTGAAGAAATTGTTGTTCCGCTCGATCATGTTCAGGTTGGCGATCAGGTCCTTATCCGACCCGGTGGGCAAATTCCGGTAGACGGTATTGTGCGGGCTGGCTCGTCGGCGGTTGACGAATCCATGCTGACGGGTGAGAGCCTGCCGGTTGAAAAGCAGCCTGGAGACACGGTGACTGGTGCGACTATTAACACAACGGGTACTTTGACTGTGCGGGCGACCAAGGTTGGCAAAGAGACTGCTCTGGCTCGCATCATTGATCTCGTCCGCCAGGCGCAGGGCTCAAAAGCGCCGATTCAACGCTTGGCCGACACGATTGCGGCGTACTTTGTGCCGGTTGTTATTGCGACTGCTGTCGTCACGTTTTGTCTCTGGCTTGTGCTCGGACCGGACCCGTCTCTGACCTTTGCACTCATGACCTTTGTGGCCGTGCTGATTATTGCGTGTCCGTGTTCACTTGGCTTGGCCACACCGACTGCCATCATGGTCGGCACCGGGCGTGGGGCCGACCATGGCGTGCTCATCAAAGGTGGAGAGATATTAGAGCGGGCGCATACCCTCACGACCGTGGTCTTTGACAAAACCGGCACCTTGACCACTGGAAAGCCAGCGGTGACTGATGTCATTCCGTCCGAGACGGTTCCCGAGCGTGCCGCCCTGAGCAGCGAAGAGCTCCTGCGTTTGGCTGCACGTGCGGAATGGCACAGCGAGCATCCGCTGGGACAAGCCATTGTGCAACAGGCGCAGGGCATGACGCTCGCGCCGGCCGAGTCGTTTGTTGCGCTGGCCGGCCACGGAGTAGAAGCCCGGATGGAAGGAAAGGCTGTCTTGATTGGCAGTCAACGCCTCCTCGCGCAGCGTGGCATCCAGTCTGGCGACATGCTGGAACAGGGTGAGACCCTCTCCCGCGAGGGGAAGACTCCGCTCTATGTTGTGGTCAACCGGCGTGTCGTCGGACTGATCGCCGTCGCCGATACGCTCAAGCCTCAGGCTGCCGAAGATGTCCGGCAGCTCCAGCAGATGGGGCTCGAAGCGGTCATGTTGACTGGCGATAACCGACACACCGCCCAAGCGATTGCGCGGCAGGCTGGCATCTCGCGTGTGCTGGCAGAGGTCTTACCCGAGGATAAGGCTGCCGAGATTACGCGCCTCCAAGACGCCGGAGCAGCCGTAGCCATGGTCGGCGATGGGATAAACGATGCCCCGGCCTTGGCCCAAGCGACGATTGGTATTGCCTTGGGCACTGGGACGGATATTGCCATTGAGGCCGCTGATATTACGCTTATGCGCGGCGAATTGAGCGGTGTGTCTACGGCCATTGCACTATCGCGTCGAACGGTGCAGGTCATTCGTCAGAATTTATTCTGGGCGTTTGCCTATAACACTGCGGGTATTCCCCTTGCCGCCGGACTGCTCTATCCGTTCTTCGGGATTTTGCTTGACCCCATGGTTGCCGCGTTGGCCATGGCGTTGAGTTCGGTCTCGGTGTTGATGAATTCCTTGCGATTGCGAACGATGCGGTTGGAATAGGGCGGTGCGCAGGGACACTCTGCGTGACGGGGCCGTATGCTATGAGCTACTCCACAACAGTCCGAGGCCAGCGTTTTTCTTTTGCTGATCTGCGCGAAGTATTTGCCAAAGCCAATGAAGACAAGTCGGGCGATCGGTTGGCAGGGATTGCCGCAGCCTCAGAGCAAGAACGGGTTGCGGCAAAGCTGGTGCTGGCTGACATCCCGTTGTCGGAAATCGTAGAGAATCCACTCATAGATCCCGCCCAAGATGAAGTGAGTCGCCTCATTCTTGATACCCATGACCAAGCGGCGTTCCGTCCGTTTTCATATCTGACGGTTGGCGAGTTCCGAGAATATTTACTCGACGATGCACAGGATGGTGATCGCCTGAATGCCTTGCGGTGGGCCATCACTCCGGAGATCGCTGCCGCGCTGGCCAAGCTGATGAGCAATAAAGATCTGGTATTGGCCGCAAGCAAAATCCGCAACATCACGCGCTGTCGGAATACCATGGGCCAGCCCGGTGTCCTTGGTATTCGTGTGCAGCCGAATCATCCAGCCGACGATCTTGGCGGGATTCTCCTGTCCACAATTGATGGCTTACTGTTTGGCTGTGGTGATGCAGTCATCGGTGTGAACCCGGTTACCGAGTCAGTGGAAACCGTCAGCCGGATTCTCACCGGATTGCAGCGTTTGATTGAAGTGTATGGCATTCCAACCCAATCGTGCTGCCTGGCTCATATCAGTACGCAACTCGACAGCCTGGAACGTGGCGCACCAGTAGACTTGCTGTTTCAGTCCATTGCCGGGACGGAAGCGGCCAATGCGAGTTTTGGGATTAATCTGAACATTCTTCGCGAGGGCCGCGAGCGCGTCCGTGAACACCATCGGAGTCGTGATGTGGCGTGGGTGGGCGACACTGTCATGTATTTTGAAACCGGGCAGGGGAGTGCGCTGTCGGCCAATGCCCATCATGGCGTGGATCAACTGACGCTCGAAGCCCGAACGTACGGCGTGGCCCGTGCGTTTGCGCCGTTCCTGGTCAATACGGTCGTGGGTTTTATTGGTCCTGAATATTTATATGACGAA
Source organism: uncultured Binatia bacterium (SeqCode) (assembly GCA_965247985.1). GTDB lineage: Bacteria > Desulfobacterota > Binatia > Bin18 > Bin18 > Bin18. The sequence goes on from OZ252051.1 coordinate 1,791,035, forward strand.
CGCCAGATCGTTCGCGCCGGCTTGGAAGATCACTTTATGGGCAAGCTGCTCGGGCTGCCCATGGGCTGTGACGTGTGCTACACCAACCACGCCCAGGCTGACCAGAACTCTGCCGACAATCTGCTGCTCCTGCTGACCGCGGCCGGCTGCAATTATTTTATGGGGGTACCGTGCGCCGATGATGTGATGTTGAGTTATCAATCAACCAGCTTCCACGACGCCCTCGGAGCCCGCCAGCTTTTTGGTCTCCAGCCAGCCCCGGAGTTTTTGGCCTGGTTGGAGCAGATGGAAATCTTTCGTAATGGAAACCTCGTGGCATCCGATAGTCCCGCTCGACAACGCCTGGAAGAAGGTGTCAAGCGGATTGCTTGAATTCCATCCCCTCCTGGGAGGGGAGTCGTTTTTAGGTACGATGAAAACTCTAGAGAAATCGGCCAATTACAATCCATTGGATGAAATCCGGACCCGTACTCCAGCACGGATATTTACTGGCCGGTCCGGTCCGGCGTACCGTACCCGGACGCAGCTCGCCTTGCGTTCGGATCATGCGTTAGCCAGGGACGCGGTGCAGACCGACGGCGATTGGGAACGGGACCTTGGTCCGGACTTTCTGAAAGAGTGGGACTTGTTTGAAGTCTCTAGCCAAGCGCAGAGTAAAGCCGAATATCTGATGCGACCCGACCTGGGTCGGAGACTCAATGACCACGCCCGGGCGGAGATCATGAGCCGTTGTGCTGCTGGCGCCGATCTCCAGGTTGTGATCGGAGATGGGCTCTCGGTTGCTGCCATTATCAGGCAGGTGCCACACGTATTGCCGCTACTCCATGCCGGTGCGGAAAAACGTGGTTGGCGCTTTGGCCACCCCTTTTTGATCCGCTATTGCCGCGTCGGGGTGCTGAACGATATTGGTGAGTTACTTGATCCGACCGTTATCGTGCTCCTCATTGGAGAGCGGCCCGGTCTTATGACAGCAGAGAGCCTATCGGCGTATATGGCCTATCGCCCACGTCGCGGTCATACGGATGCCGAGAGAAATTTGGTTTCAAATATTCATGTTCACGGCGTAGCTATTGAAGCAGCAGCCGACCGTATCCTGCGTTTGGCCGAACTCATGCGGCGGGCGCAACTGAGCGGGGTTGCGGTCAAAGAAGAGCTTGGGGCGCTATCGCAAAGCGCTACGCCGACTCTTTCCGACGCGTCATGTGGGGGCGGGTAACGCTGTACGCATCCACTCTGTGGGATGGGCACTGCTCACCCCACGGGAAGTATTCCGTTGCGGCTTCCGTCAGCTTGTGATTTGAAGAATTGATCTCACCTCAGGAGGACTCTGTATGGCAGCTCCCGGCATGTTGATAATGAGTAATATGTCTCCAGGTTCTTTGGACCAGTACACCACCTATGTCAAAAAGGCAGAGGAGCGTGGTCTGCGTAATTTCTTGGTGACGGAATCGTTTACAGACTCCCTGGCACTCGCGCAGCACCTGGCTGTTGTTACCTCGAAGATCCAGGTCGGCACGGGTATTACCAACCTTTATCTGCGCAACCCGCTCATTGCGGCCCTGCACGCCATGACCATAGATCGTCTTGCTCCGGGGCGGCTCTTGCTCGGCTTGGGCACCAGTCATGTCCCATTAAACAGCATGTTTGGTATAGACATGGCCAAACCCCTGACGGCGTTGCGGGAATATGTAGGGGCGGTTCGGAATATTTTTGATGGCAAAGATGAGGCCGCGGCGGCGCTTGGGCTGCCGCCGATGAAAGCCGATAACAAGATTCCCATTTATCTGGCCGGTATTTCACCCAAGAGTATTCGCCTGACCGGCGAACTGGCCGATGGCAGCCTGCCGCTGAATTACGCCCCGCATGGACTGCATGAAGTAGTGGATGGCATTGCGACTGGTGCTCAAGCGGCCGGCCGTTCACCAGCGGATGTCCAAATTGGGCTCATCATGCATTGTTGTGTGTGTGAAGATAAAGCTGTTGCACTGCGCTCTGTACGACAAACCTTGTCTTTTTACGGACGCATGCCGTATTACAACCGGCTCTTTGTCCGACAGGGCTTTGAGAAAGAAGCTGCCGGTATTATGGCGGCTGCCGAAAAGAACGATATGGCTGCGGCAGCCGAAGCGGTGTCCGAAGAAATGGCCGAGCAGGTTGCTGCCCTGGGCACTCCGCAGGAGTGTCAGAAAAAAGTTACCGAGTTTGAGCGGGCTGGAGCGTCGTACGTGATATTGTATCCAACCGCGATTGATGGAGATTATGACAAGGGCGTAAACGCGGTCCTGGATGCGTTTGGAGGGTAGGACCCACCCCCTACCAGACTCCCTCACCCTAGCCCTCTCCCCCAAGGGGGCGAGGGAATGCGCCTGCTGACTTTCGACTTTTCAACATGAGGAAAAAGGGAAACAGAGCCGCGGACTCAGGAAACGCCCCCAGCGCTGGTGCGGTGCGGGCTGATCGCTGGCTGTGGGCCGCGCGGTTTTATAAGAGCCGCTCGTTAGCGGCCGAAGCCTGTGAGGGCGGGAAGGTCGAGGTGAATGGGCATAGGGCAAAACCGCATAAGCTGGTTCGGGTGGATGATACCCTTGAATTTACGCATCCGCATGGACCAAAGAAGCTGAAGGTGCGGGCGATATCTGATACGCGAGGTCCGGCAACTGAAGCCCGCTTACTGTATGAAGACCATTCGCCGCCGCCTCCAAAAGATGATCTCTTTGATTTCTTTGAGCACCCGTCTTCCCGGTCCCGGGGAAGCGGACGTCCCACCAAGCGTGAGCGCCGCGAGACCGAATGGTTGCACGGACGATAAATGAATAAAAGGAAAATATGATGATTGATCTTCGGAGCGATACGGTCACCTTGCCGAGTCAGGCCATGCGCGACGCAGTTGCTCATGCGGAGCTGGGTGATGATGTCATGGGTGAAGACCCTACGGTCAATCGGCTGGAAGAGCTTGTCGCGGAAAAGATGGGCAAAGAGGCCGCTCTGCTGGTGACCAGTGGGACCATGGGAAATCTGGTCGCCTTGCTCACCCACTGCACCCGGGGGCAGGACGTCATTCTTGGCGACCAGTGCCATATTTTCAAATACGAAGCCGGGGGAGCGTCGGCTCTGGGTGGGCTGGCCTTTCACACCGTACCCACAGGCCGTTTTGGAGAACTCGCCCTGCCGGATATAGAACGGGCTATATATCCCGCCGATGTGCACTACGCCCCTCCGGGTCTGATCTGTTTGGAGAACACGCATAATCGTTGCGGAGGGACGGTCCTACCGGTCGAGTATCTTCGCTCTGTTCGGAACCTGGCCGATACGGCCGGCGTGCCGGTGCATCTTGACGGCTCGCGTATCTTTAATGCTGCGGTGGCCCTGGGCTGTGACGTGAGGACACTCACCCAAGCCGTCGATACGGTCCAATTTTGCCTGTCCAAGGGACTGTCTGCCCCAGTCGGCTCTCTCGTGTGTGGGAGCAAGGAGTTTATCCGACGGGCTCGGCGTTATCGGAAAATGGTTGGCGGCGGGATGCGTCAGGCTGGTATTATTGCCGCGGCAGGAATCGTAGCCTTGAATGAGATGGTCGAACGCCTGGCTGAAGACCACCAGACTGCCCGTCAGCTGGCTGAAGGCCTGGCTGAACTGCCAGGCGTGAGCATTGATCTTGAGACCGTGCAGACCAATCTCGTGATTTTTTCCGTGCCGACACCCCACGCTAACGGCGGTTCTTTTGCTGAAGTGCTGGGACAGGCCGGAGTCAAGATCGGCGCTATCGGTGGCGAACGGTTCCGCGCCGTGACGCACTACGGCATATCGCCCGCGGATATAGATGAGGCGTTGCAGATCATACGTCAGACGTGGCAGCCGGCAGCGGCATAATCGCACCGAAGTGCGTATGCGTCTATACATCTTTTTCTGGCTGGGATAGAGAAAAACGAGCGAAATAATGAGGAGGGAACTCTATGGCGAAGGTGCAGACCGTTCTTGGCGATAAGACTTCGGACGAACTGGGATTTACGCTCGTCCATGAGCATCTGACGGCCGGCTTCCCCGGCTATGAATGGGACAATACCAGTTTTGACCGTAAGAAAGAGCTTGATGGTGCGGTCGAAAAGCTCAAAGAAATCAAAGACCTGGGTGTCACCTCGTTTGTTGATCCCTGCCCCATGGAATTAGGTCGCGACCCGGAATTCGCCGCGGAATGCGCTGAGCGGTCTGGTCTGAACGTCATCATTGCCACCGGGCTGTATAACGAAGCCTTGGGCATTCCGCCGCACTTCAGGAGTCTGGGGGCGGACGATATTGCCGAGGTGTATGTGCGTGAGATTACCGAAGGGATCGGGAATACCGGTATTAAGGCCGGTCTGATTAAAACCGCAACCGGTGGCATTCCAGGCATGACCGAGACGGCGACGAGTATCGGTCAGCACGAAGAGACATGTTTACGGGCCGCGGCGCGTACACATAAGGCCACGGGTATGTCCATTCTGTGCCACAACGATGAGCTGGGTCCGTTCGGACGTGAGACCCTGGATGTTTTTGAAGACGAAGGGGTCGATTTTAACCGGGTGATGATTGGCCACGCATGTGGCGTGGGTGATATGCGCTACTACTTTGACGTGCTTGAGCGGGGCGCCTGGATCGGTTTTGACCGCTTTGGAGTCGAAACCATTGCTTCCGATAAAATGCGCCTGGCCTCCCTCATCGGCCTCCTGGCCGTTGGGTATGACCGGATTATGCTGTCGCACGATGCCGTACACTGCATGATGGGCCGCCCGAGCAAGGCCTGGGAACAGTTCATTGCGGCCTGCCCGAACTGGAACTATGCTCACATCCTGAAAAATATCATTCCGCAGCTGAGTAAAGCGGGTGTGAGTGAGGGCGCTATCCATACCATGACAGTTGAAAATCCCAAAAATTACTTTGGTGGATAAGAGTCTGGGCTACAACCAGCGCCAGGGGACGGGCCGATTTGGACTGTGCCTTGTGGATCAAGCCGCCGGAATCATCGGGCTGACCGTCACGTTGTTGAAGGTTCTGTAGGCTTCCTATAGGGACCCGCCCTACGCTGGAAGACTGTGTTCGGGCGTGGTCTTGCCGTGGGCAGTCCGCGGCGTCCGATTCCAGGGGCGTTTTTCCTCAGCTACACACGTAATAACAATTTGTAAAATATATTTTACAAATTGTATAACTGAGGCTAAGATCCCCATGCTGTGGGAAAAAACCGCCTCCTTGTAGAAATTATTCAAGATCGCCTAGCCGAAAAACAGCCGTATCTCCAAGTCGTTGTTGGACCCCGTCAGGTTGGAAAGACGACTGCTCTCCAGGCCGCGCTCGGTACCCGCGGCGTCTATCACTCTGCGGATTCTCCTACCCCTCTGCCGGCAGAAGTCATAGCGGAGTGGTGGACCGAGGCCGAACACGCCTCAGAGCGAATTTTAGCCATTGATGAGGTGCAAAAAATTACCAATTGGGCCCCAGCTCTCAAAGCGGCGTGGGATCGGGGAACGGGCATAAAAGTTGTTGTGGCTGGCTCTTCGGCTTTGCTTGTTGAAAAAGGATTGACCGAGACATTGGCCGGACGTTTTGAGTTGATACGCGCAGAGCACTGGAATTACGAGGAAGCCAAGAGTGTCTTTGGGCAGTCTGTCGAAGAGTTTGTCGAATTTGGCTGTTACCCGGGTGCCGTCCCTCTCTTGGCCGATATTCCACGCTGGGGAGCCTATGTGAGAGACGCGATTGTCGAGCCGGCCTTAGGCAGAGATCTGTTGCAGTTACACCCTGTTGCGTCGCCAGCCTTACTGCGCCAAGTCTTTGGTGTGGCTGTTGCCTTACCGGCCCAAGTGCTGAGCTTGCCCAAACTCCAGGGCAGTCTGCAAGAGCGGGGCAGCCTGCCAACCCTCCAAAATTATCTACGTCTCTTAGCCCAAGCTTTTCTGGTGACCGGCGTGGAAAAATATAGCGCCTCACTGTTTCGGAGTCGGAAAAGCAGCCCCAAACTCATCATGCACGATAATGCCCTGCTGCGGGCTTTTGAACGCCCGATTACCGCTCCACTCAACGCCGAACGTCTTGGACGGTATTTTGAGAACGCCATTGGCGCGCGGTTTCTCGAAGCCGGTTGGGATACCTTCTATTGGCGGCACCGACACCACGAGGTTGATTTTGTGGTGATCGGCCCCCTCAATCAACGCTATGCGGTGGAAGTGAAAACCGCGCCAACCGATCTCAAGGAACTCACCGGCGTGTTTGAATTTTGTAAAATTCACCCGGATTTCGAACCTCGTCTGGTCAGCCTGCACGACCAAAGGATTCCTGGTGTTGAAACCCTGGCTGTTGCCGATGTGCTGGGCCTGGACCGACTGTCACGGGAGCACTGAGTCCCGTAGGATAGCTGAGTGGCGCGTAAGCCGCCCCACGAGACCATGACAGTTGAAAATCCCAAAAATTACTTTGGTGGATAAGATGTAGCCTGGATGAAGTGAAACGGAATCCGGGTCTTACACTGATTATTCACGCGAGGAGCGAAGGCTACTCTTTCAACTCAATCGAGATCTGACTGTAGCGCGTGTCGCCGACATTGGTCAGCGTATGAGTCACGCCTTTGACCGGGGGCATAATGACCTGGCCGGCCTCGGGATAATGTGTCTGGCGTTCAGGCTCAGGTCCGGCTTTTGTTGCCCTGAGCTTTGCACCCTCAAGGCAAATCACCACTTCGTCAAACTGATGGGTATGCTGCTTGGTGGATTGGCCTGGCTCCAGCACGAGTTTCCAGACTGTGACGCGCTCGTGGGCGAGAAGTAGGAGCGGTTTGACTGTGGTACCGGCGGCCTTCACTGGCGTGTGGACCAGAATCGCAATGCCTACTCCGAGGCCGCACAGAGCCAGGCTCAGACCAACACTCAGGCCGACACCCAGGCCAAGGAAAAAACGTTTCATACCCAGCTCTCTCTTGTGCTGCTCGTTTGGCCTACTTGAACTATTTGGCCCGGGATACATACCCACCGGTTTCGGTGTCTATACGAATGGACTCGCCAATGTTGATAAAGCCAGGAACGCGGACAACGAGGCCGGTTTCCATGGTAGCTGGCTTTAACTCATTCGTGACCGTTGCCCCCTTCAGGGCGGGTGGGGTGTCTGTCACGGTGAGATCGACCGTCTTCGGCAGACTGATACCAACGGGACCTCCTTCGTACAGATCAATAGTGATCTTTATATTTGGTACAAGGTACTGGACCGAATCCCCGAGGAGGTCTTTTGATAAAGTAATCTGCTCGTAATCCTCGGAGTTCATGAAGCAATACTCATCTCCGGATTCATACAAATATTCCATTTCCCGCTGTTCGAGGGAGACTCGGTCTACTTTGTCGTTTGAGCTGAATTTATGCTCCGTTTGTAATCCGCTCCGAAGATTGCGTAGTTTGGTTTGCACAAAGCCGCGTTTATTGCCAGGGGTGACATGTGTCAAATCCATGATGCGATGGAGATCGTTTTGGTATATGACAAGCGTCCCTACCCGCAGCTGAGTCGCTGGTATGAGCATCCGTCCTATCCTCCTACTCGTGTCTATTCTGAGCGCTGGTAATCTAACAGTGGCTTGGCAAAACGAGCAAGCAAGGCGAGCACGCTACTGGAGTTGATCTTCAGCCGGGGTTGGCGGCGCGAAAATCGGAGAGCCATGATGATGCACAATGAACCACTGGCCAGCCCGCTTTTCAAACAGATTCGTCGTCAATATCTGTGACCGGGAGGCTCCATCCGGCCCGTGCGATTCGAGATTTTCGATGAGGACCGCCCAACCCAGGCTCCCGGATACCTCTACGCGGACATCTGTCACCTCAAAACGCATGGATTGGGTATGGGTAAAAATCCGCTCCCAACTCGCCATAACCGGCCCCCAACCTGACAGCAGCGGCCAACCCGGATGGATACATTTTATGTGACTTGCTTGCAGCCAGACCTTTTCCATCTCGGTAATGTTCAGCGTTTCAAAGGCGCGGTAAAATGCCTGGTTTGCTGCGGTGACAGCGTCGCGTTCTTCCATATGCATTCCTTACGCTGGTTTTGGAGCCATGAAAACAAGGACCGTCAGTTGGTCGGAGCCCCTATTGCTGACGCCGTGTTCGGCACCGGATGGAGCCAGAGCAATTTCACCAGGTTCAAGCTCTCTGGTTTCCTGTCCAATACGGACAGTGGCCCGTCCGTCCAAAACATAATAGATTTTGTCGGAGCCGGTATGGGTGTGGGGCGTTTGTTCTTGCCTAGGTTCAAAGCAGTACACATCGCAGAACATGCGGTCGGTTGTAAACAGATTGACCTTTTTCATCTTCTCGGACGAAAAGGCAATCTGGCCGGCTAGCTGCTTAAAAACATCCATTGTCATCCACCTTATGCTGACAGATACAGGGGTTGGGGATTAGGAAAAAACATCCATTGTCAGTAGAGAGTTTCATACCAGCTTTATTGTATGGCCAAAAGCCCTGAGCCGGATACCTCTGTCAGAATCAGAAGGTCAGAGGGGGAAGATTGACTGTTCTCAAAGGCTATTCCATACTGGACGAGAATCATCGTTGCTTATGCATGTATCCATCAGTCTCTTTCTCTCCTGTGTACTGCTCTTTCAGATGCCCCTGTGCGCCTTAGCGGAGTGCGACGCCTTTACGCCGGGCTCTGTTGTTCTTGTCGAATCGCACCCCCAGGGGCCGGGTGAGTCTTCTCACCCGGCCCCGTGTCATACAGGGAGTGCAGCGGAACAATCACGAGCGGCCTTACCGCATACCGCCGACTGTCCTACCTGTACTTTCCTCTCACAGATCAAAGTATCCAGTGAGCCACTGACCTATTCGCTGCTGCTTGAGCACGCGCCTCTTTTCCGTCAAGGGCTGATCCCACAAGAGCGGAGGGGTCCGAGGGCTCTCACATTTTTACCCATCGCTTGTCCCAAGCTTCCATTGAACGTCCTCCATTCGACCTTTCTCCTTTGATCAGGTCCGTGGGCTGTACGGAGCTTACGCACCCCTATCTTTCCACTAGGTGTAACACCGCAAAGGGTAGGAAAGCCCCACCAGAGCGGGAGATCGGTCGTGGTTTTCCTGCGCGTACGAACGGAGGAGTTTGGATTATGAGTCAGTCCAAAATACTGACCCGACGGAAGTTTTTGACTGCACTGGGTGCGACGACAGCCGGTGTATTTTCCGCTCAGCATGACACTGCGTTAGGGGATGAGATGACGAGCCATGGCGGTCCTGAACACCACCAGCAGACAATGCCCATGGACCCCCTTGTTGATCGCTTTCCTCGACGGAACCCGGCTATCTCTCCTTCTACCCCGCCTGGCTTAATGGGGCGCCAAATGGGCCGAGTGCATACCCCTGGCACTTCGCCCTTAGGCTATAGCTTGGACGGCGATGTCAAAGTGTTTGAGCTTATCGCCCAGCCGGTTGAAACCGCGATAGTTGAGACAGCCAGCGTTGAACACGCGCAGCATATGGTTGTCCCCCAGAGCGCTGCACGCTTCCGACCGAGGCCGAGTCAGCCCAAGACTATGCTGGCCTGGGGCTATAACGGCTGCTGCCCTGGTCCAACCTTAGAAGCGACTGAAGGCGACCGGGTCCGCATTGTCCTTCACAATGAGCTTCCGGAGCCGACTTCAATTCATTGGCACGGTTTCGAGTTGCCGTTCGCGCAGGACGGAGCATCGGGCTACCACTCGTTTGAAGCCCGTCGCCCTGTCCTCCCGGGACAGACTGAGGTGTACGAGTTTGACCTCATTCAGTCGGGGACGCTGATGTACCACACCGGCTTTAATGTCATGAAGCAGGAAGCCCTCGGGCTCGGCGGAATGTTTGTCGTCCATCCGCGGCGGCCCGAGCGGAAAATTGACAAGGAATTTGCTCTTTTGATCCAACAGTGGACGTTTCAGCCTGGAAACCCCAATCCTGATATCAATGTAATGGAGCCGTCGTTCGCAACCTTCAACGGGAAGACCGCGCCAACATTTCCTATGCTTGAGGTGAGCCAAGGCGACCGGGTGCGTATTCGGTTCGCCAACCTGAGCCTGATGTTTCACCCGATTCATCTGCACGGGCATGTTTTTGAAATCGTCGGGACAACGGGCGGCTCTATTCCTCGGGCCGCGCGCTGGAAAGATGTGACCGTGACCATTGGGCCTGGGGAGACACGTGATATTGAGCTTGTTGCCTGGAATCCAGGCACCTGGCGTATGCATTGTCACGTGCTGCATCACATTATGAATCAAATGCCAAATCAGCCGATGGGCATTGCGCCGCACGAAGGCATGTTTACCCATCTGAAGGTGATTCCCCGTGACCAGGATTACGATCCACGCTCCCCGCAGGCACCCTGGTCCTATCCAGCCAAAGAGGAGATATTTTGATGAACAGCAAAACTTTTTTGCCTATCGTGTATCCCCTTATTCTTGCTCTGAGTGGCTGCGTCACTGTTCAACCCCACTCTCATTTTGAGGCGGTTCAGAAGTTGAGTCTGGAAAGAGGCCCGGCCGAGGTTGTCTGGCTCCAAACACAAAATGAGATACAAGGGTATGCACAACAATCGCTTGCAATCGCCCAAGACGGACTGACCCGAGATGAGGCCGCTCGCATTGCTGTTCTGAACAACCGTTCACTGCAAGCAGAGCTTGAGGAACTTGGGCTGGCCGCCGCGGAGCTGACCCAGGCAAAACTTCCCCGTAATCCGAAGGTGGATGCTCTTGTCGCTTTTCCCTTGAGCCTGGGCAGTAGCAGTCTCGGTTTTGTGGGATGGATGTCCGAGCTGTGGCAATTACCTCGACGCAAGCGTGTAGCAGAGATTGCCGCTCGCCGGGCCGAATATCACGTGGCCTGGCAGGTTATGCTCACAGCGTATAAAGGAGCGCATGCCTGGGATGAGGTGGTGGCTGTACGCCAACTTCTGGAGATTGATACACAACTCCTTGAAGTCCGAAGCCAGACCACCAAAAGGCTACAGATCCGTTACGACCATGGCCTGGCTGATACGAGCGAGGTTGAAGAAGCAATAGCCAGCGAGTCTGAGCAAATCGTTGCCGTCCATGTGGCAGAACAAGCCGTTACGCGAGCAGCAACGCTGCTCGCGCGAGTCGTAGCCCTCGATAGTCCTGCTGATTTTGTTTCAGCTCAAGACCTGGAAGTCCTTCCTCAGGCATTTTTTTCAGACGAGAATACGTTTGAGGCAACACTGCAACACGCGCTCGATAATCGACTCGACCTTGCAATTGCTCAGGCTGAAGTTCAAGAGATGGGAGAGCAACAAGACCTCGAACGGGCGCTGGTCTGGAGATCCGTTACGCTTGGGCCAGACTGGGAGGGCGACTTTCAGGATGCCACAAGGGGAGAGAACTCGATTGGACCCGCGATTTCAATCGAACTGCCAATTTTTGACCAGAATCAAGCCGGACGTGCCGCCGCCACATACAAGCTCCGGCAAGCGACCCGCCGGCTCGAAGCCGCCCAACGGAAGACTATTAAAGAGATAACCGACTTGTATGACGGCTTGAGGCGGGCGCAAGCTTCCCGTGAGACCTTAGAAAGGGCAGTGATTCCTGCGACACAAAACAGCCTTCGGTATACGCAGGAATGGCATCACAAAATGCAGCTTCCCTTTCTTCAGGTATTAACGGCACAAGCGCATTTGCTGGAGGCCCGGCGGCGTGTCGTGCAGGCACGAAAGAAGCTGAACGACGCGTGGAGATTGTTGCAGTTAGCACGCTCAGGAGGTTCTCCGCCGATGCTATGACTGCGCCATATTTTTAAAAACCTTCTTGTTTTTCGAGCCCTTCCTCTGGCATACTACAAGAATCAGGATGAATCGGTTGCACCCGGAGGTGGTTGGCGTGGATCTTTCCCAATGTCGAAAGTGTACAAAAGGAGTGCTCGTCCCGTTATCCGATTACGGTCCGGGAGGAGCAGATCTTGATTTCAAATTGTGGGCGTGTACGAATCCGACGTGTGGCTTTACCATTCGGATTGACAAAGGAGTTATTCAAAACGGTCTCCGCGTGGGCGAATCAAAACGCCACCCCGAGCAGCACCGCTCGTAAGTACGACTCTCGGTCTGCGCATTCTTTTTCTCCTCCTTTTTTTTCTTTCTCCACATTCTCTACAGTTCGCTCTCAGGTAAGCTGTCATCCGCTCAGGCCCTCGCTTGTTTTGCGCCGTCCATCCTTGGTATGAGAACGGCGAGCGTATGAGAAATGAGGTGAAGGCATGAAACAAGCCCTCGATGGAGTCCGCGTCCTCGAATTTACCCAGGTGATGGCCGGGCCGTTCTGCACCATGCTCCTTGGGGACTTGGGCGCGGATATTATTAAGGTCGAGCCGCCAGGCGGAGATACCACCCGGCGCATGGGACAACGGCATGGTATGGAGAGCACCGGCTATTGGGCGGTCAACCGGAATAAGCGCGGCATTGTTCTCAATCTCAAAGACCGCCGTGCCCAGGACATTGCGCGTAGCCTCGTGCGACAGGCTGACGTTGTTGTCGAGAATTATCGTCCGGGTGTGATGGCCGGATTCGGACTGGACTATGAAAGGCTGAAGCAGGAGCAGGCCGGCCTCATCTACGCCTCTGTATCCGGCTTTGGCTCGACTGGACCGTATGCGCATAAAGGTGGCTTTGATCTCGTTGCCCAGGGTATGTCAGGCATTATGTCAGTCACGGGCGAGGAAGGAATGCCACCGGTAAAATGTGGTATTCCAGTGACTGACCTTGGGGCCGGTCTCTTTGCTGAACAAGCCATTCTCGCCGCGTATATTCATCGTCTCAAAACAGGCGAAGGCCAATATATCGATACGTCGCTGCTGGAAGCCGGTGTCGCCTTGTCCGTATGGGAATCGACCCAATATTTCTCAACCGGAGACATCCCCGAGCCCATGGGCTCGGCGCATCGTATGTCCGCCCCGTATCAAGCGATTCGCTGCGCGGATGGCTACATCACTTTGGGCGCGGCCAATACCCGTACCTGGGAGAAGTTTACCCACGCCATTGGACGGCCTGAACTCCTAGACCGGCCTGAATACGCGGAAGATATTCTCCGCGTCCAAAACCGTCATCAACTCACGCGAGAAATGGAAGCCGTCACTACACAGCAGCCGCGCTCACACTGGTTGGCCGTGTTCGAAGAGATGGGCGTCCCGTGCGGACCGATCTCAAATTACGCTGAGGTCTTTGCCGACCCGCATATTCAAGCGCGTGACATGGTGCAGGAGATGGAACATCCGGTTGGGGGGACTGTGCGGGTGCTTGGTCCGGCAGCCAAACTGTCCGAGACACCAGCCCGGCTGACTCGTCGCTCTCCGTTGTATGCTGAGCATACGGCCGAGGTGTTAGCTGAGATCGGTTATGTGGAGAGTGAGATTCAGGAATTAGAAAATGCTGGCGTGGTCGAGTTAGTGGAACAATCGCTTATGAATGCTTCATGAGGATGTCAGCTTCTAATGAGGTGTCAGTAACTGCGCTCCATAGACAAACAGCACACCAACAAGGGTTGCAACTGGAAGCTGGCGCGAGTGACTGGCATCATGCGCTGCGGGGAGGAGACTCCCGGCTCCCAGATAAAGAAAGACGCCGCCAAACCAAGCGAGCATCAGGGCCAGCATCTCTGTTTGAAAGGTAATAAACGACTGGGCATAGACTCCGGCAAGTGGGGCGAGTGCGGTGAGAACGAGCATGATTCTGGTGGCGTGGATGGTCTGCTGCGTACCCAGCATGACGCCGGCAACACTCGCACCGTCAGCGATTTTGTGAAGTATGATGCCCAAGGCAATCGCCCAGCCGACATGTTCGCCAGCGTGAAAGCCCTTGCCTATGGCAAATCCATCAAAAAAACTATGCACCAGAATGCCGAGTGCACCCCAGATGCCAGCGTGCGGGGCATGGGCGTGGTGCGCAGCTTGCTCAGCCGGTGTCTCTCGCTGGTGGGTCAAATGCTCGACAAGATAGAAGCCCAGAAACCCTAAAGTACAGGATAATAAGATATGATGATGGTGGAAGGTTGAACCAGTGGTTGAGAGCAATTCAAGCGATTCTGGAATCACCTCCATCAACGCAGTAGCAATCAGCGCGCCTGCGCAAAAGGCAAAAACCACGCCTTGGTAGGCCCGGAGGCGCAAGATGAGCAGCCCGCCACCAAGGGTCAGTACAAAAGTCGCGCTAGCTATCCAGAATGCCGTCATTGTAAAGTCCCGTCGAAAGCCTGGCCCGGAGAATACTCAGACCTCAGTCCTGCTCAGGTCTGACACCATACCAATTTGTGGTACGCGGCGCTATCTGCTGAGATTCATTAATACAAACCAAATGTATTAGCCATATTATCGTAAAAGAGGCTCGCCTGTAGAAAGAGTTCTTCGCACGGGGACAAATCATAAAGAACTGCCAGCCCCCGGTGCGATTTGTGAATCGGCTGTATGCTCCTCGCCTGACAAGCCCTCCAGCCCCTCTTTCACCAGCCAGGGAATCATTAAGAGAGCAGAGACGGGGTCAGCCCACCACCAGCCAAGAGCTGCGTTCGCCCCAAGTCCCAATAATAAGGTGAACGAAAGATAGGAGCAGGCCAGCGTCTCTTTTGCTTCAGCCCGCAGGGCGCGGCTGCCGACCGCGGTTGCCGCCCGCAACTTTCCGAAAGAGACCAGCGGCATAATGATGAGTGAGGCCGTCGCCAGCAGCATGCCGATATAACTCGTGTTCGGCATCTCTTGCTGCCACAGCATCCAAACGGACTGGGTAAGGACATACAGGGCGAGGGCCATAAAAGACAGGCCAACAAAGCGATGGACCAAAAGGTCTGCACGGTTGACCCGGTCAGAATCAGCCCCCCGCGCCTCAAGGCGAAGCCGCCAGATGAGGACACCGGCTGCCGTGAGTTCAATGAGGCTATTAGAGCCAAATTCAATCAGGGCAATGCTCGCCGCCTCAACGCCAGCCCACAGCGCAATAACTGCCTCCACCACGTTATAGAGCATTGTGGTGATAACGAGAATGATCCCCACCCGCAGCCAGTATGAGGCCCCCCGGCAGGAGCCATTTACCGTATCCATCGTCGTCCTCTCCCTGCCTCGCTCAGAAAAATACGAGCAGCCCTTTCATACTAGCCTCTCTGACAGGGAAGAAGAGAGAACATGGTGCGAAGGACCCGCCTCTATCAAAGCATCTCGCCTGCAAAGCCTCTAGCGTGGTCGAACGGCGCGCCATACCCAGGCACAGGCTAATAGGAAAGAGAGACAGGCCGCGGCCATTTGGCCCGGCGGGAAATCGTAATGATTGGCGATGATAAAAGCAAAAACGCTACTACCTAAGGAGACGCACGGGGCGAGCACAAACAAGCTCTGAGCGGTCCAGCCTATATTCTTCGCCACTAAAGCCGGCAGGACGAGACTCGCAAACGCAAACACTACACCAGAAACATGAATGGAAAACCCAATGGCCAGTCCGAGCCAGACTGATAACAGGCCATTCCAGAATCCTGTTCTCACGCCTACTGCCTGCGCCATTTCAGGATCAAGAATGAGTAAAAGAATGGAACGGTAATGCACGCTGAGAACCAAGCCGGTCAGCAACGCCATGCACGAGAAAATCCAGACATCCTGCGTCCGCGCACCAATGATTGTGCTAGAGAGCAGCCGATTGATTTCTTCCAGACCGTGTGGGCTGTGGGCAAGCAGGAGGATGGCAGTACTCACCGACACAAGGAAGACCCAGCCGGTGATAGCCTCGGGTGTTTCTTGGTCAGCTCTGCGTCCACCCTGGACAGTAATAAATGCGGCCAGGATGGCGAATCCTCCGCCCATCATGGAATGGAACAGGTCTGAGTGCCACCAACTCTGAGCATCTGTTGTCATCAGGCTACCAAACCAAATGCCTACCGCTATCCCGAGCAGAGAAGCTTGCGATACTGCCGCACCAATAAAAATTTGATCCCGGGCAACAACGAGCACGCCGATGAGGGACAGTAGAATGCCGATGAGCCAGCCCGACAGATAGGCATTCTGAAACAGTGGCCACGAATCAAGGAAACCGGCAATCATCCATTCCTCTCAGGGCGGCGCTGAGAAGAGGGGACGGAAGGCTCAGAAAGAGCGGCGGCGGTATGCTCCGACGCAACGTGGACGTGAATCCGCTGGCCTCGACCGTACACACGATCAAGGTTCGGTTCTGTCAGGACTTCCATTTTCGGCCCGGCAATGACAGTGCCCCCCAGCACTAATCCGATATGCGTAGCGTAGCGTTCGGCAAGACTCAGATTATGCGTCACAAAAAGACAGGTGCAGGCCGTCTCTTTTTGGAGACCGATCAGCGTGTGCAGAAAGGTATCTTCGGCTGTCAGGTCAAGATTGTTCGTGGGCTCATCCAGAATCAACACAGTAGGGCGTCTCACCAGCGCGCGTGCGACCAGCGCCCGCTGGTGCTGCCCGCCCGACAGCGTCCAGTAATTCTTCTGCGCAAGTGCGTCTAACTCGAGTTTTTTTAAGGCCCAATCAAGTTGATCGTGTTGTGTCTTTGGCGGCATACGCGTGCCAACAATCCCTAAGGAAACAAATTCACGAACAGTAATCGGCAGCGTGGGATTGATGTCACAGTGCTGCGGAACGAATCCGACCCCGTTTGGCACATGCCGGTACAGACGGCCCGTCTGCGGCTTGAGCAGTCCGAGCAATGTCCGGAGCAGTGTAGTCTTGCCGCCTCCGTTTCGACCCAGTACGAACCACAATTCGCCAGTACGGATCGTCAGGTTTATGCGTCCGAGAACAACAAAGTTTCCGTACCCGACCGACAGATTGGTCGTTTGCAGAACAATATCGGTATCCATGAGGTCGTACCATATCTGCGGAACAGGGGCATTGTAAGCAGGTTTGTCACGGACAAGCGACCCGACACGCTCAGGCAATAGCTAGCTCGAACCCAGGGCAGCCGTGAGCTGCCTCACATTGTAATCAACCATATCGAGATAGTGCTCAGTCCCAGGACGCGCATTGCCCTGATGGGCCATGGGCGCAACCGTGGCTCCGGAGTTCTCGGAAATGAACTGCGCGTAGCGGGGATCGTAATCGGCAGACGCTATAACGACTGCCACTCCATTCGCCTTTATCAGCTTAACAACCGCGTTAAGATGTTTGGTTGTTGGCGAGACGCCCGGCAGGGGCTCAAGATAGGCAATCATGTCGAGTCTGAAGAGATCGGCGAAGTAGGGCCATATATTGTGATCGGCTACGAGCTTCGCACCGGCATAGGGCCGCAGGCTGCCGAGCCAGCCGCTCAACAGAGACTCTTGTGCCTGACTGGTGAGAAAGTCTCCCAGCCGACCGTGCTGGGCCAGCACCACCAGCTTCTTGAAGTCGTAGGCATCGGCCAGAGTTTCTCCGACCATGGCAACGCCCAATCGCCGCCGGAAGTCGGCATAGCGCCCGGCGAAATACTGGGCACTGGCAGGCCGCAGGTCGCTCAGCCGATCTCGTAGCAGCCGCGCCACGCGCAAGCCGTTCATGGGGCTTAGCAGATAATGCGGATTGCCGAATGGATGCACATCGCCCATGGACCGGTCAACCGGCGTACCCGGGACTTCGAGCGGAGCGATGGCCGTAGCCGCATCGATATAGCCCCGGCCGCCAGGAAGAATGTCACTGTTCCGGGCATTTTGCAGTAGGGGCGGCATCCAGCCGACTTCCAGGTCAAAACCGATCTGGACATATACCTGACAGACGCTCAGGGCCTTGATGAAACTCGGCTTGGGTACCACGAAGTGGGGGTTTTCCGTGCCTTTGGCAAAGACGGTAAGCGTGATCTGCTCACCACCGATCTCTTGTACCAGGCTACCGAGTTCTGGAACCGTCGCACAGACTTTGAGCGGTTGCGCCTGGGCGGACGGAACCAGCCACAACCCCGCAATCAGACTCGCTAGCGTTGTCGTATAAGCAAGAAAACGGCTCGTCAACATGGAAATAGTCTCCTGTGTGTACTGTCCGATTAGAAATTATGCGCAGCATGTGCACCGTACATCCACTCGAAGCCGAGCCAGATAGTCTGCGCGTCATGCTTGAGATGGCTGGCAGCATCGTAGTTGTACTGGAGCCGGAGGCGTGAAAACTCGGACGGCCGCCAGACCAGCAGCGGAGAGAGGCGGCGCCGGTCATCACGGAACGGGTCGTTCTTGCGTCCGCCGATGCTGTGTCCGTTGCCGCCAGCATATTCATAGCGCAGGCCGGCGGCCCAGTTGGTGCGAAATCCGTACAAAAGCTGGGTGTACAGACCCCAGTCCTTGAGCGTGCGGCCCGGCAGGCTGTCGAGGTCGCCGGCGTCGGCTGCCTGGGTGTAGCGGGCGGCGTGATAGTCGCGCTTCATGATCTCGGTCTGCCAAGTCAGAAACGGATAGCCGAAATTGCCAGCCGGCTGCCAGCGCCACTTCATGTCCAGCCCGTACAGCCAGGTGTTGGCGTCTCGGCCGGTTGCGTTCGGCCCGTACAGGCCCGACAGGCCGAACACGGCGGTCAGCTCGTCGGTAGGGTCGAACGAGTTCTCCCAGCGGGCGAGATAGACGAAATCTCCAAAGCCACGCACATCCTGATTGACAATCGGGCGTCTGGCTATACCGTCGCCCTGAATGCCTTCCGCGTGGTCATCTTCTTCCTCGTCTATATGCTCGTCACCGTGGCCATGGGCTAGTTCTCCACCCAGAAAGCTGGCCATGGTCACGCCGCCAGCGTTCTGTACACCGAAGTGAAACTCGGAAAACCACGGCGTGGGCGGGAGCCACGAGGCCCGAAAACCGGCCTGCCGCATCCCATCTCCACCGAACATGCGAGAGTTGACCACCGGCTGATCGATCCAGTCCCAGGCGTGAGGGTGTTGCGGATTGAGCAGGCCGAACTCGGTCAGAAAATGGCCGACCTCAAGCTGAAGACCGTAGGGCAGGGCTGACGAGGTGAGAAAGGCTTCTTCGAGTTCGACTGCGGTCTCGCCGGTGCTCGGATTGACCGCGGTGAGGACGTGCGCCTCGCCGGTAAAGTAGGGGTCAATCGCGCCGGACAGGGAAAATTCGGCCTGACCCAGGGTGAAGCCGCGTTGCTGCGGGTCGTGGCCACCGCCCTGCAGTGTCGAAATCGCGGCGTCCCGCTCGCTGGAGCCGCCGGCGAAAAACAGGACATCAGTCGAAATGTCGATGAGGCGGAATTGCGTATTCCTGCCCAGTGGCTGTGACCACAGCGCCCGCTGGTCCGGCTCTGGCTCAAAATCCAATCCGCCAGGCTGAACGCCAAGTTCGTCAAGTGCTTGGTCCAGGGGCGAGGCGACCTGGACGGCTAGGCTTTCAGCCTGGCGTTGTTGAACAGCCTCGGCCTGTTGTTGCTGTTTCCGAATCTTTCCGTTTTGAGACATGGGCGCTGACTGCATGTCCTCTATGGTCTTTTGCAATTGCTCGACGGTTTTTTGCAGGAATTGAACCTGCTCTTTCAGCGCTGCGATATCTGCCGCGTCGCCGGCCTCAGCGCTAATAGAGGGCTGAAATGCAAGGCTGGAGCCGGCTAAGATGAAAACAATACTAATGATTTTTTGCATCAGGTTACGCCTCATCCGAAAAAGAACTGCCACCGGCTGATACGAGCCGGAGACAAGGTGTTATGAACGTAGAGTTGACGGGAGACCCGCCAGAACGCTTGCTACGGAGCTACACGGGAGCAGGTGGCGCGCGAGAACTCCGGGTTGACCGGTATGGAATGAGCACAGGAGGGCGAAGCAAAAAGGGAACGCCGGAGACAGTGATGAGCGCCCGCCAGAGCAACGGAGCAGCATCCAGCGTTGCTGTTTGAGCAAATCCGCTCACGCATAAGACGCATTCATGCTGAATGTCGGCTTCAGCGGTTTCCCCCCCATGCACATGGCCGGCTGTTACGGAACCGAGGCCGAGCACGGCCAGCAAGCTGCATACGGCAACCCGGTGGGAGAAAGCGCTGAACTGTATTTTTTGCAATATGATTACAATTACAATTCTACGAGAATGTTGAATACTGTCAAGCCTGCCCTCATAAGGCGAGGCCCTTGGCCGGCTGAGTAGAACGTTTTCGCTTGCCGTCAAAGGCGTGAGGCGCTAATATGCCCAGCACTATGGCAAAGAAGCCTCTCAGGCGATCAATTGCAGAACTGCGCAGCCTTATTCGCTCCACAGGGCTGCGCAGCACGGGACCTCGCCTTGCCGTATTGCAGCAATTGCAGCAGGTCACGTCGCCGCTGAGCCATGCGGACATTGCCACGACATTGGAACCGACTGGCTTGGACCGCGCTACCCTGTACCGCAACCTCATTGACCTGACTGAGGCCGGTCTGCTGTCACGGACCGACTACGGCGATCATGTCTGGCGTTTTGAATTGCGTGAGCGTGAACACGGTCTAGCCGACAAACATCCCCATTTTACATGTATCGACTGCGGCGGCGTTGAGTGTCTGCCTGACGCGAACATCGAAGTTTCCGCGCCGCGGCGTGCGCCCCGTGCGATTCGGCGCAAGCGTTTCGAGGTCCAATTCACCGGTCTGTGCGACCGCTGTGCCGCCTAACCAAATCCGCCTGCCCGTTTGAATTGCCTACCTGCTGGGCAGTTTGATTGTCGCTGGAGTCGTGTTTCTCGCGGCGCTCAATCGCCTCTTTCCTACCGGACCAGCGTAGACGCCTGCGCGGATGTGGTTGTGAATGGGCATGACCATATCTATGAGCGGTTCGCACCTCGGACACCCGACGGCGGCCTCGACGAGATGAAAGGTATTCGTGAGTTCATCGTCGGAACCGGAGGGAAAAATCTGCGTGGGTTTAGTCGAGTTCGGGCGAATAGCCAAGTCCGAGACAATTCAGCCTTTGGTGTCCTGAAATTGACACTCCATGAAACGAGCTATGATTGGGAGTTCGTCCCTGTTGCCGGGAAAACGTTCAGCGACTTTGGAAGCGACGAGTGTGTGTTGTGACCTGACCATCTGCTGCCTTTTTTACGCTATTAAACGAGGCCATGCCGCTCTCGGAGAATGGTCGCGGCCTGTGTGATTGCCGCCAGTTTTTGTTCGGCAAGCGTGGCTGAGGCGATCGGATTATCTGCAAACGTGGCAAAACCGCAGTCCGGCGTCAGGAGTAGACGCTCGGCTCCGAACAGGCTGACTGCTTTTTCGGCTTTAGCGACAATCTGCTCGACCGTCTCAAGGCTTTGCGTCTTTTGATTCACCACTCCAATGCCGACGCGCCGGTCGTCCGGCAGGCCGCGCAGCACGGCCTCATCTCCAGCCCGAGGCGTGCAGAGTTCTAGCAGGAGCGCACCAACCTTGACGTTTTTCAAGAGAGGCAGCAGGGGTTGGTAGTCGCCGGCCAGGGCCACGCTTTCATCCGGTGTCCAGTTGCCGCGACAGATGTGCAGCGCCAACCGTTCCTGGGGTAAACCGCTGACAACCTGGTTAATGAGCGATTCGGCAAAGGCCAATTCCTCCGCAGCCTCGCGCTTCTCTCCCAGCGCGCCACACATGAAAGTGCGATTATTTGATGTGCCGCTAAAGACAACTTCAGTCAGAACTGGTTCGTCCAATTGAACCAGCGAGACGCCAGCAGCGAGCAAGCAGTGGAGTTCCTCGCGTAAGACCCGAACCACATCTGTGGCGAGTTCTTCCCGGGTGTCATAGGCCCGGTCGGATATGCACTCCATCCACATGGTCCGGGTCAAGAGATAGGGGCCGGGCAGGGCGACTTTGACCGGGCTGTCGGTCAGGCTGTTGAGAAAGACGCCCTCATGCACGGTCAGCGACTGACTGCGGCCGAGCGGGCCAAACACCGCAGGATGACGGACTTTGCCGGCCGGGACATCCAGGGCGCGTAATTCACGCTCGAACTCTTCGGGGTCATCAACATAGGGTAAGAGGTCGGTAATCGGAATCAACTGACAGTTGTCGAGCAGCCCGCCCACAAAGCTGGCGTAGTTGTCCCGACGCTGCTCACCGTCTGTGAGTACGTCTACCCCGGCCCGTTGTTGGGCGGCGACCGAGAGCCGCACGGCATCGTCAGCGGTTTGGCCAAATTCTTCATCTGACATGCGGCCTTCGAGATGGTCGTTAAGGGCGTGCAAGAGCCAGGGTGGGCGCGGCCAACTCCCGACGCCCATGACAGACAGGGGGGCAATGGCCGGGGCCGGGGTCGGCTGCGGAAGGCGGTCGGGAATGACGACTTCGGTGATGGGTTGCGTAATCGGCGCGTATTCTTTTTCGCGATCCGAACGAGGGTGCGCCTTCTTTTTTTTCAACCTTGGCTGGACTATCGGCTCTGGTTCCACGGCGCGCAGGTCCGGCGCCGGGCCTTTCGAGACCAAGAAGCTGTTCTGCTTGCCCCGGCTGATATGAGAGATCAAGTCGTTTCCGGTCAGCCGGCACCAGGCCGGCAGGTCTTCGACGACCGACGTTTCGGTGGACAGGATTTCGAGCAGTTGGCCTGGGGCAAGGGGGTCTATATGCTTGCGGATCAGCAACAACAGGCCATTGCCACAGTCGAGGTCCCCGCCGTCAAAACTATCTGCCGGTGTGTAGGGATGCGTCCGAGTACCAGAGTCCATGCTTTCCTATTCCCATGCGCCGCTTTCCTCTCCCAGGGGGCTGAGGACCCGACAGTTTGGTGGGAAGGCGGTTGACCCATGCCCTCCCGCCCGGTCATGCTTAGGTGAGCAGCCATCCAAAGCGGGTATGATTCATCAGGCGACATTATATCAATGGATGCAGCTGATTGCACGTCAGTTTCTGCAGTTGTGCGCATCGCAGACGAAGGTGTTAGCCGCGTTCGGTTGGGAGGTGGCGGAGAGTCGGCGCTGGACGTTAAGGCGGGCTGGCACGCGCGTCCTGCGCTCTCCCCGTCCCCGGTGGGAATTGACCCGGGGGCGCCGTCAGCAGTTCAGCGTCTCCCAACTCGGCCTCCGCTTCTTTCCCTGCTGGCTCGCCTGCGGCCACCCCTCCAAGGAGGGGAAAATCAAAGTGTCCCTCGCTAAGCTGTGTGATATGTATACAAAAAAGACCCCAGTTGAGGCAGCTCAAACGAATGGGCCAGACTGACCTGGGAGAACAAGGGAGATCGTCGTATGGGTAGTGTTGAACGGTTCCTGGAATATGCACAAGCCTTTGAAGAGGCGTATGACAGTGATGACTGGTCGGTGCTTGAACCATATTTCACCGAAGATGCGGTGTATGACTTTATTGCCGGACCGCCGCTGGGCGGCCGGCATGAAAGCCGCGCCACGATCCTGGGCGATTTTCAGGCGGCTGTCAATGGATTCGACCGTCGCTTTATCTCGCGCCGGCTTGAGTTCCTTGAAGGACCAATGGAAAAGAACGGTGAGGTCTGGATGAAATGGGTGGCGATCTTCACTCCGGACGGCGGACCTGACTGTCGCATGGAAGGCGAGGAGCGGGCCGTCTTTGAGGGGGACCGGATCAGTCTCTTGGAAGATACAGTCTCTGACGAAGAAGTCCAGCGTCTGGTCGCATACATGGAAGCGCATGGAGACAAGCTCAAGCCAGCAGCGTAGGTAGTCGCGGCATTCATTTGTGCTGCGGGTGGGGAGGAGAGGATGGAAGCGGAGGATGACGGGTATGGCGAAGGCGACCCGGTGACCCGCATCGCCCTCGTTTGGCCGCTGACCCACGAGACATGGTCTTTCATGGGACAGGCTGATGCTCAACGAAGACTACAAAGACATATTGCCACGCTTATGAGACGCCGGCGTTGAGTTCCTCTCGTATCTCTGAGTCTATGAGGTCTAAAACCTTTGGATCGTGCTCAATAGCTCCGAACTCTGCGTTTACGCGCACACTCTCTTGGCGCACCTTAATAACAAAGGGGGGTGTCTGAGGTGAACTGGGATACCTTACGGGCTGTGTCTCAGTTTGCACTTCCCCCTCACCCCAGCCCTCTCCCGCCAGGGGCGAGGGAGCAGGCATTACTCTCCCCCCGCCGGCCGGGGCGTGTACTTGTATAAATCCTTCCAATACTGGTCCAACACGGCGTCGTCGGCGCAGTTGAGACACTCAAGCTCCGGGTCGGATACGTCCAGTAATCCCTTCTTAATCAAGGTCTCGGCATACGGTCCACGATCGATGAGTTTAACCGGACCGCGTTCTTCGGCAATCCGTCTGCGGAGTTGTGCTGTGGCCGATTGATCGACCTCGTGTGTGACCGGGTCCAGGACGACTCCATAATCCCGCTCGGCACGCTCACGCGAGACGAGCTTGCGGACCACATCCATGCGGACGGCTTCGACTTCGCGTTCCAAGGGGTCGCCCCAACCGCCGCCGCCTGGGGTGGTGAGGCGAATGATGTCTCCCGCTTTGACCGGAATGGCATCTCGGCTGAAGTAGACGGACTCTTCCTCTGGGGTGCCGGGATTCTTGATGGACGAACTCGGCGCGCCCCACTTGCCGCCCTTGATCCCCGTGCAGGCAAAGGCGGTCCGTTCAGTGACCGTCAGATAATGGCCATTGACCAGCGTCCGAATCTCTTTCTCATACCCCAGCCCGCCGCGATATTTCCCGGCCCCGCCCGAATCGGTCGCCAGACCAACGCGGCGGACTTCAACCGGGAAGCGCTGTTCAATGAATTCCGCCGGCAGGTTTTTGGAGTAGGGGACCAAGTCCACGGCGTCTGTTCCGTCTGCATACGGCCGTGCGCCCGAACCCGCACCAAAAATTTCACGCATCAGAAAGAGCTTGCCTTCAAAGTCCTGTCCGTACAGGCCATAGATTTGGATGTTCTGCATGTCGGCCACCACTTCCCCGTCAAAGGCTTTGGCCAGGGCGACTGTGTAGGCACTAATCATGCGCAACATACAGGTCATGCGACTCACAACCGGAGCCGGAAACTCCGGGCTCAGAATTGTCCCTTGTGGAACACGACACCGAAAAACTTGGGTCACGCCTTCGTTAATGATGATGCCGGGAATCTGCGCCTTGAAAAATGCGCCGAGCCATTTGGAGTAATGGCGGCCATCGACCGGCCAATTGATTGGCCCCTTGGCTTGGGGACTGGTGCCCTCGAAATCCAGAATCATCTTGCCCGCATACTTGCGCATGATGAGCTGGAGCTTGACCGGCTTGTCCAGTGTCAGGCCGTCGTTCTCAATAAAATCCTCACCCGTGAATTCTCCCTCAGGGAAAAGGGGCAGGCCTTTCTCGCGCACGACCTCGGCGCAGCGGTCGAGAATTTCGTAAAACGCGGCTTCCACCTCGTTGCCGCCAAAACGATCGCATAATTCCGTCACCCGGCGTCGGATGACCTCATTCGCGCCCACAAAGGCATCAATGTCGCCACGCAGGTCTTCAGGGAAACGACTGTTGCGCAGCAGGATATCGTATAGCCCCTCGTTGAGCTGACCCTTTTCGTACAACTTGACGGGGGGACAGATGGTGCCTTCCTCAAAAATGCTGGTCGAGGTATTCGGCCAGGAGCCTGCCATACGGCCGCCCACGTCATTGACATGGCCGAAAATCTGCGCAAATCCAATCAGCCGCTCGTCCCAAAAAATGGGAGTGACAACACAATAGTCGGGTAAATGTCCAATCGTGCCGGCTGATTCGTAGACATCGTTGTAGATGAACACGTCGCCGGCATAAATGTTCTCAGCCGGAAACTTCATCCGAATCGGATCGGCGGTTGCGGCCCAGGACACGCGCGAGACCGACAGACAGTCGAGCGTATTGAGCGAGGCGCGGTAGTCGTGCTGTTCTCGGATAATGGTTGAACGGGCGGTCCGTTCGACCGCGGCTTCGGCCTCCATAATGGCGGCTTCAATCCCACCATCCACAATATCTACCAGGATAGGGTCCAGGTTTTTTCTGAGCGCTTCAATGCGGCTGACAGCGGCTGGGTCTTGTTCAACCGTGCCGTACCGAAAGGGGGCGTAGTCCTGAAAGGCTACTTCCTCATTGGCTTTCTCGTAATAGGTTTGCGAAAACTGCTTGTGGTCGGCCATGCTAACACTCCGTATCCAGAAACGCTTCTTTGAACGCGCTTCTTTATTGAGTCCGCTGAAGCCGTAGCGTTCCCCATTGGTCCACCACGCCGCTCCAACCTGGTTCCACAACAGTGGTGGCGTCGTACTGCTGGATGATTGCCGGGCCACTCAGCTCGTTGCCCGTCTGCAACGCAGACCGATCGTACACCGGAGTATCCAGCTTGCTTTTGGAGAAATACACCGCGGTCTGACCCGTCTGAGCGCGCTGCGGACTCTTCCCTGCCGTTTGCGCTTCCGGTACGTGGGGGCGTTTGAGGAGCCCCAGCCCTGTTATGCCAACGTTGACCAGCTCGACCAGTTCCTTACCCGCATAGGAATAGCCGTAGAGATCCTTATGGCTGTCGTGAAAAGCGACGATTGCACGCTGAATGAGGGTTTGAATGGACTGTGTTGCAGGATCAACTGAAGCAACTGGATCAAGCGGGAGTGGAATCCGAATCTCGTAGGCTTGGCCGGCGTAACGCATGTCCACAAAGTGGTCGAGCCGTGTCTCCTGGGCGAGCAAGCCTTCGTCCTCCAGACGGGTGGTCACCCGGCGTTCAAGGTCCTGAATTTCAGCCGTGATACGGTCCAAGTCCAGGCGATCCTCGCGCTGGACATCCGTATGCACTAGGTCAACGCGCACATCGGTAAGCAGTAAGCCATAGGCTGAAGTCACCCCTGGGTTGGGCGGGATAATGACCCGCTGCATACCGAGCCAGTCCGCCAGGTAGCAGGCGTGGAGCGGTCCTGCTCCGCCGAACGCAACCAAGGCGTAGCTGCGTGGATCACGCCCGCGTTTCACGGATACCGTCCGAATACCGGCAGCGATATTTTCAATGGCAATGCGCAGAATGCCTTCTGCTGCCGCTATACTATCGAGTTTTAAGCCCGCGGCGAGTTCTTCAATAGCCTGGGAAGCCTGACTGGGGTTCAGGCTGACCGTCCCCCCGGCGATAGTCGGGGTGATGCGTCCCAGGACCAGATTGGCATCAGTGACCGTAGGCTGAGTGCCGCCCCGACCGTAGCAGGCCGGCCCCGGATTCGCGCCGGCACTATCCGGCCCCACCTTCAGGCTCCGCCCGCCCGCCAACCAGGCAATCGACCCTCCGCCGGCCCCAACGGTATGCAGCTCGATCATCGGTGTTTTCAGGTCATAGATATCGACTTTCCCCTCAGTCAGCATACGTGGCTTGCCGTCTTCGACAAGGCAGATGTCCGCCGAGGTGCCACCCATATCAAAGGTAATAATGTCCCGGTTGCCGCTCAGCTCTCCAAAATGGGTGGCCGCAATCACACCAGCCGCCGGGCCGGAGAGCGCCGCGGCAATCGGCAAGCGGGAGACCTCTTGGGCCTGGGCCAGTCCGCCGCTGGAGCGCATGATGTAAAACGGTGCGTTGATGTTCTGTTTGCGTAAGTGTTGTTCAATGCGGGTGTGATACGCGGACAGGAGGGGCATAAGGGCGGTGTTCAAGCAGGTGGTATTGGTCCGTTCGTACTCACGGTATTCGCGTAAGATGTCTGACGAAATGGAAATGAAGCATTCCGGATATACGTCCTGGATAATGCGCCGGACTTCTTCTTCGTGCGCCGTGTTGCGGTACGAGTGCAATAACGAAACGGCCACGGCCTGAATGCCTTGCGCCTTGAAGTCCTGCGCAATGGCCGCCACTTCGTCCCGGTCCAGCGCCTGGGTGATCGTGCCCCGAACGTCCATCCGGGCGTTGATTTCACGGATGCGTTCGAGTGGCACCACCCGCGGCGGCTTAATCCACCAGGTGATATCACCAAATTCTCCGGGGACTGTCTGGCGCGCGCACTCTAATGCCTCCCGGTAGCCGGTGGTGATAATCAGACCCAGCTGTGCATACTTGCGCTCCAGAATGGCATTGGTGGCAACCGTCGTGCCGTGAAAGACCGCGCTCACGTCTTGAGCCGGGATCGCCCCTTGCTGGGTGATATGCTCAAGACCGTTCAGAAAGCCCTGCGCGGGATCGTCCGGCGTGCTGCGCACTTTTGCTAAATGCAGCACCCCGCTGGTCTCTTCGAGCGCAACAACATCAGTAAACGTCCCACCAATGTCTACCGCTAACCGCCAAGTCATGCTGTCCCTCCTCCAGAGTAGTGTATGGTGCCTGACTGGACCTGTCTACAGAATGAAACCGGACTCGGTAACAATGCGGCTACACCGAGACTGAACCGGGAGAGCGCAGGGTCAGAATCGAGATCTCCGGCGGAATCCCCAACCGCATGGGATAACCATAGAAGCCCACACACCGAGTGACAAACATCTGCATGTCTTTGCGACGATAGAGGCCCTGATCGGGAATACCCAGCAGGCCGACAATACTCAGCGCACGATCTTTGCCAAGCTGAATGCCTGCGTGCCCACCATGGGTATGACCGGACAAAACCAGGTCGGCACAGTGTGCTGGCAGTGCGACAAAGGCGCGCGGGTCGTGGTTGAGCAGAATACGCGGAACAGGCTGACGTGGACCCCAGGAGCTGATGATGCGGTTGTAGAGCCCGGCGCGAGCAGAGCGCTGGAAGAGGAAGTCTATGCCGGCCAGCTCTAGGGGCTGTCCATCGATCGAGAGCGTAACAACGCGATTGCGTAGAGTCGTAACGCCGGACTGGCGCAAGTAACGCACGAGGCGTTGGGGGGCGTCGAAGTCATGGTTGCCTAAACAGGCCCACTGGCCATACGGCGCTTTGATCCGGGCAAGCGCTTCGTACAAGGGTAGGTCAAAATCGCCGGTCCGATGCGTCAGGAAGTCTCCGGTATGCAGAACGATGTCAGGTCTTGCTTCATTCGTTAACGATGCAACGTGCAGCAGCTTGGAGCGGTCCATTGCCCCACCAACGTGTATGTCTGACAAATGGGCGACCCGGAGTCCGTCGAGCGCTGTGGGCCAGGAGGGCAGGCTGAGGTCTCGTTCCTCGACCTGAAAATCATAGGTGAGTCTGACGCTCGAAAGAGAAAAGAAAAACGGCGCTCCAGCACCAACGAGGCCGAGCTGTTGAATGAATTGACGCCGTTCGGGGGAGGGCAGGCTATCGTGTTGGGCGTGCTGGAACTGTTGCCGTATGCACCACTCTCTCCCGCACTTCGCCAATCGGGTCAGCCCGCGGACAATGCCAAGACCAGCATAGCCAAACACGAGGATAGCATAGGTGCTATACCAAATAGCGCCGATCCATGCGATGCCAGGAGCGTGCAGTACCGGCAGCGGACTGCCGGAACGGGCAGTCAGGATCTGGGCCGCCATAATGGCATCGAAGATCATTCCGACTATGCTGAAGAGCGCGAGAGGCAGGGAAGAAGGTCCAAGCAGATTGCAGCAGTGGGCATGCAGGCGTTGCCTGGCATACGAGAAGGGCATGATGGCAATCGGAACCATGGCGATCAAATACACCGCCCGCCAGGTGACCCACAGCCACATGGCACCTGCTGACAAGAGCAGGAAGAGGTTGAGACATATATGCCAGACGAGTTGTACTCGGCGGCTGGCCAGTGCATTGAGTCGGGCTTGGAAGGACATGGGGATGAACTAGTTCAGTCTACCGAAAAATGGCGTGCTTCAAAATAAGATTGCCCCACCTGTCTACACTGGCCTGGCAGTGCGGCGGAATGAGGGTCGTGGAATCATACTGTTCAACAACGGCAGGACCGGTGAGGGAAGCGCCTGCACCCAAGAGTGTCCGAGTATAGACCGGACAGGGAATAAATCCGTGCGATTCAAAAAAGAAGACCGGCCGCGTGTCTATCGGCTGAAGAGGGCCGGTCTGTTCGGCAATCGTGGGCAGCGACGGTTTTGGCAGCGCTGCAATGGCAGTCAGGCGCAGGGTGGACAGGCTGACTTCTTTACGGTCTTGAAATGAAAAGCCGCAGACGTGCTCGTGCTTGTGATGAAACTGGGTCACGGCGTGGTGGAGTATGCCGCTCGTAAGCCTGCCCTGAGGCAGGTCGATAGTGAGATGGGTTGACATATCGACATAGTGAAAGTCCACTGACCGGCTGCATTGTCTGATTGCCTCAGGGAGCTGTTGCTGGGTAAAGGCAGCCTGGGCCTGTTGCTCGAGGTCTGTAAAAATTTGCGTAAGCTGGTTTGGATCAAGCGAGGAGGCGTTGTGAGGATAAGTAGCGGCAAAGTCTTCCCGGATATCGGCACCTAAGAGACCCAAGGGGGCGGCAAAACCCGGATACGCCGGAATCACGACGGTCGGTATTCCGAGCAGCTCTGCAAGCTCGGCAGCGTGTAACGGACCAGCTCCGCCTGCGGCCATTAAGACCGACTCCCGAGGGTCAAGGCTGCGCTGAGTACACACCCGACGGATAGCTCCACACATCGTGTGGTTAATCAATTGAATAATGTCTTGGGCTGTTTGTGCTGCGCTTTTGCGGCGTGGCTGTCCGAATGCAAAGAGTGCTTTCTCCGCCGCCTCCCTCGAAAGCGGAAGCTCTCCCTCAAGCAGAGACGTGGGGAGACGCTGCAGGACAAGATTAGCGTCGGTGACCGTCGCCGCAGTCCCACCTTTGCCATAACAGGCCGGCCCTGGATCTGCGCCAGCGCTGAGTGGACCGACGTGCCAACGGCCGTCCGGGCCAACCTGGGCAATGGAACCGCCGCCGGCACCAATAGAGGTGATATCGACCGTGGGCGTTCGGAGCGGATACCCGCCGACTTGGCCGTGCGTGGTCAGAAGAGGCCGTCCATCTTGGATGAGGCTGATATCGGTTGAGGTGCCGCCCATGTCAAACGTGACCAAGTTGGAAAAGTTGGAAAATCCACTTGTGGCTCCGACCCGGGCCATACCGACTGCTGCCGCACTTGGCCCCGAGAGGACGGTTGCCAAAGGACGCTGGCCGACACTCTCTGCGCTTTGCAGACCGCCGGACGATTGCATGAACAGGAGCGGACGGGAAATGCCACTCTCCTGCATACAGTGCCTCACCCGCTTGAGATGCGTTCCCATCAATGACTGGAGGGCCGCGTTCAGACAGGTGGCCACTGTACGTTCATATTCACGCAGTTCGGGTAAGACATCGGATGAGAGTATCACGTGCAAGGATGGGTCTTCTGCAAGGAGAAGCTTTTGAAGCCGTCTTTCGTGGTCGGCGTTGCGATAGCTGTGTAAGAGCGAGACGGCAATGGTCTTCAGGTTTTGCGCGCGACACCAAGCAACTATTGCGTGGGTCTCTTCTGCAGCAAGGGGTGTTTGCACGTTACCCTGTGCGTCGAGACGTTCGGTCACCTCGCGGATATATTCGAGCGGCACCACTGGCCGGGATGGTACGGCCTGAGATGATCCTTCACCCCCCTCTTGTTGGGGCTGATTCAACTCCAAAATATGGCGGAAGCCAGCGGTGATGAGCAGACCGATACGCGGAAGCGTGTTTTGTAGCAGCGCGTTGGTGGCAACCGTGGTGCTGTACCGGAGCGTGCTCGGGAGCAGATGCTGAGTGAGCAGTACGGAAAAAGCTGCTCGAAAACTATCGGCTGGAGCCGGACAGGACGGAAGTTTCTTGTGGCAGACCTGGCCGTTTTCGTTATGGACCAGGATGTCGGCGAACGTCCCACCAATATCGATGCCTACGGTCGTATCCATGCGTGTACAGAGGGTCTTGCTAGGGGCTGCGTCCATCACGGTCTCTTGTGCCCCTCATCCCGGCCCTCTCCAAGAGAGAGCAGACAGGAGGGAATAATGAAGCTGGACTTTTCGGTCTAATCGGCAAAGCGTGGCATGACCTTGTTCGCGAACAGGTCAAGCGAACTGAGCACCTGTTCGCGCTCATGAATCCCTTGCGGGATGAGGAGAAAACATTCCTTGATTGGAAACTTCCTGCTCGCTTCTTCAATACGGCGAGAAATAGTATCAGGATCGCCAACCAATAGCTCGGGATGTCCTTGGCCAAACGGTGTAAACCAGGTGTCCCACATCCACATGGGATCAGTCAGCCATTCTTGCGCAGTTGATTTATTGGTATGGCAGATCATTGCACCACCCCACGCCGCCTCGTCTCCGGGCTGAATATCATGCCCATGTTTCAACGCTTCAGCGTGATAGCCGGACCACAGCCGTTGACAAAAATCGAGGTCTGAGGCCAGGACAATCGGCTTGCCTCCGTAGCGCGCCCAGAAGAGGGCGGTGCGCATACTATGGGTGAAACCGCCGTAGATGGGTGGATGGGGATCTTGATACGGTCTGGGCGCAATACCAATCTCGCGAATATGCATATCCTCATCGACGCCCGTGCCATATTTTGTATACACCTCTTGCGGGTGCGGATTGACAAAGTCTTCAGGCGGGACAGTCCAGTATTTGCCCTTATAGCTAAAGGTCTCTTCTTTCAGAGCTTTGAGAACGACTTCGACGAATTCGCGAAAATATTCCCGGTTCCTATTGTCGTCTTCTGAATTGCGATTCCATTCGCCCACCGCGTTCAGGTCGGGACGAATACGAAAATTATGCACCCAACGCGCCTGGTAGCCCCGAACCATGCCGACTGCCAGGCGGCCTTTGAGCATGTGGTCGAGGGTCGCAATATACTCTGCCGTGCGTACCGGATTGTGGGTAGGAGCAACCCAGCCAACCATATTCACTCTGAGTTTTTTACTATGCTGGCCAATCCACATGGACAACAGGCCGGGCTCGTTGCTGGCCTCAAAGCCTTCGATTTGCAGATGATGTTCGGGATGCCCAAAGCCGGCGTAGCCAGCTTTGTCTGCAAACTGGACGTACTCTGCCACTTCATCAAGCATGCGTTGGTAGAGTTCAGGCCGCTTGCCCGCCATCCCCGCTTCGAGTTCGTGACGACGGCCTAGGGTGGCATAGATGAAAAGGTGAAACTTCATGTGAGGAACTCCTTATATATTCCAGACGACAACGCAGCATCATGTCGGAGAAATAGCGTGCAACTACGACTCGGACCGGGGTGCTGAGGCGGAGGGCGGAGAGCCGCCTTCGTTTGTGGCAGGTGCAGGGAGAGTGGTTTCATCGATAGGGAGTTCCACACGAACCTCTGTTCCATGACCTTGCTTGCTTTGCACTGAGAAACGTCCGCCACACGAGACGGCCTGTTCTCGCATGTAGAGAAGGCCGTAATGGCCGGGAGTACGCTGCGCCGGCTGGAAACCCTGACCATCATCTTTAATCATGAGTGACACACCCTTCTGCTCAAAGGTCAGGGCAATCTGAACATGGTTTGCCTTGGCATGTCGCTGTATATTGTGGAGAGCCTCTTGGGTAATGCGAAAGAGCTTGCGACTGGTTTGTGTAGGAAGGGACCGGCCCCCGTCATCCGTTTGCATGATAATCTCAAAGGGCTCGTGCTCCTGAAGACCGGTCACATAGGCACGCAGAGCCTGAACAAAGCCAAAGTCTTCGAGAATCGGTGGCAACAGATCATCGGCAAACTGACGGACGAGCGCGGCAATGGCATCAAGTTCAGATGCCAGCTTGGTAAAGCGTTCACGCCCCTCCGGAGCGTGCTGCAAGACGAATTCCTGAAAGCCACGGAAGTCTTGGAGTACGCGAAAGAGCTTTTCTCCTAACTGGTCATGCCATTCACTGACAATGCGCTGGCGTTCTTCCTCTTGGGCGTTGAGCACGGTGTAGAGGAGGCCGCGCAGCTCGGCAACCGACCGATTTGCCTCAGTGAAAGCGTGCGCGTTCTGCAAGGCAGGGACAGCATACTGAACAATGTCCGCGAGGATGTGGCCATCTTGGGGGCGAAATCCATCACGATTAGTACTATCAGACAAGATAAGACAGCCGAGTAATGAGTCATCGCCAAGCTGATGGATGAGGAGATGTTTCTGTGCCAATTCTTTTTCAGAGAGGGCTCGTAAACGGGTATAGATATCCTGTGAGGTATTGAGGGCAACCAGGCCAAGGTCGAGTGCCGCCCGTAGAGCGCCACCTTCCGTAAGGGACTGCTCCCACGTGGCAGGTGCAAGCGTAGGAAAGGACCCCGCAGTTCTGACGTTGACACACGCTTGAGTGTCTGGGTCGAGCAGGACAACGCACACACCACGGCATGGAATACGCTGCAATACTTCATCAACAAGCTGTTGTAGCAGTGGGTCAATCTCCAATATGGCGAGTTTCTCTCGGAGAGCATCGAGTTGACTGGTGTGAGGGAGGTCTGGAGCCGTTTTGGGAAGGTTGACCTGCGGTGGGCGCTGTGTGGAAAAAAGACCGGCTAAGCCGCCAATGCCAACAAGCAGGGTAACGCGCAGGGCGAGGCTTGGATAGAGTTCGGGGATTGAGGCGGATGACGGGGGTACAAAGAGGAGCAACAGACCTGATGCAATACCGGCAGTGAGGGCAATACCAAAGCCTGCCTGCCAGTTGAAACGGAGCGTAGCGATCAGGGTGAGGCCATAAAAATAGACATACAGCGGGCTCAAAAGGCCGCCGCTGACTCCACACAGCGCAGCCACGAAGACCACGTCGCTCAAACCAATGGGAAAGGTCAGGGGAGTCCCTTTATAGTGACGGTAGGCAAAATATTGACCGAAGAGACAATACAGGATGCCGGCAACAAGGCAGTATTGCGTGAAGGGTTGGAAGAGGGGGGGCGGGTTGAACCATAAAAATCCGGCCCAAACCCCTAGTGCGAGCCAGCGCAGCCGTGCCAACATTTTCTCGCTTGGAGTTTGTTGAGCTACTGTCCCTGGTAGAGGTACTGCCCAGAGGGCACTAGATATCGTTGTCATAGGTCATTCGGTAATATGGTCTACCCTTAGCACGCCATTTCGTCCAGCGCTAGCAGTAGATATGGGCTGATCTGGGACGTCTGTATGAGATATATTTGACGAATACGGAGGAAGTCGGTTATAGGTCGTGTCAGTCACTCAAAGCACAGAAAGGAGAAAGTCATGCTTATCATGCTCAAAGCGAGGATTAACAAACCTGCCGACATGTCGAACAAAGACTTTTATACGGTCTGGCGGAAAGAGTCCGAAGCAGCCTTGGGGGCGAAGGAGGCCGGCGTTATTAAAGGTATTTGGAAGGTGGCGGGAAAACCGGAGGTGCTGGTTGTCATGGATGTGGAGTCAGCCGATATGCTGGACGGGGCGATCAATAGTCTGCCGATCTGGCAGCTTGGCTATGCGCATATTGTCTCAGACGTTGAAGTCATTCTCCTGCGCCCGTACGAAAACTGGGCCGAAGATTTGAAGACCTTATCCCAAGGGTAGACAGGGGAGGAGCAGAGCAGGGGCGTCTCGCACCTCGCTCTGCTCGGTTTGCTTGCCGCTCTTCCTCATTCCCCCGCGTGTTTCACAGCACTGCCCCCACCCCGCCAATAGACGAAGAACGTCCGTGCACCGTCAAGCCAACCCCGGCACGTGCACTCAGGTAGCGGGGGGGATGCGAGGAAGGGTTTCCTATTGGGTCTGGAAAAGACCGCCGGCCTTCCAGTCGTCAATGCTTAATGCCTCGCGATTGTTCCCCCCGCTGGCACTGGCTTCGCGACCGCTGGCGGTGTTGAAAGCGCCACCGCTCACGTTCCTCGAAAGGTTGTGCTTCCTTGGCTGCCTCCTCTTTAATGGCTGGGTGGTGACAAAAAAAGGACACTCTGAAGTGAGTGTCCTTTTGCCTTCTTGTCGAGGGTCCGGAAGCGCCAGTATTAAGAAATTTCCGTTTCCTCAGTGGCGTCCAGATCGTCTATCGGCTCCCCACTGTTCTCTGCCACTGGTCCACTAGCCTGGGGGGCAGGGGGACGTTTGGTGCGACCACGCATCGGCATACGATTGCGGACTTCACGCCAGTGAAAGCTACTCGGCGGACTCTGGAGACGCTCAAAGCTTGCAAGCAGCAGGTCTTTACTATCCGCACGCCCAAAACAATGGTCACCGATCCACATTTCCCAGCCGGGACGTTTGCTTCCATCTGGTCCGGTAAGGTCTCGCTTCACAAAAACAGGAGGCGTTGGGGCAGGCGACGATTCCTCTTCGAGTACCTGGTCAGGGGCTTGGAGAGGGGTAACTGGAGGGGTGACAGGCTCTGGAGGGGGAGGGGGAATGGGGGAGGGCGCGATTTCTACTCCAGCAGACTTTGTAGGGAGTTTCTTTGCGACCGTTTTGGTTGTCGTTTCCCTTTTTGTCGCTGTTTTCCCTTTTTTGGGTACTGTTTTCTTGGCAGTGGCTCTGACCGACTTTTTCATCGGTTTTTTTGTGGATTTTGCCGACGTCGTACTTTTTGTCTTCCGGGCAGGCTTTTCAGACGTCCGACTCTTCATAGTGCTTTCCTCTCAATTCTCAGCTAAAGTTTCCACTTTTTCCGAGATAATTCAATCCCCTACCTGCATCCAGAGTCCCTTTAAATACGCTCCTTCCGGGTGGACGGCATTCACCGGATGATCATTTGACTGACCTAAGTGTTTAATAACTCTTACTTTGTGGCCACTTTCGGCCGCTGCGAAGAGGATGAGCCGAGAAAAGTCCTCCCGTGATAGATGCTGAGAGCAGCTGAAGGTCAGAATCTGCCCACCTGGTTTGAGTCGTTGGAGAGCCTGAACATTAATATCCCGGTAGCCTTTGACTCCAGCCTTTTTGTCTCGTCGGCGGCGAATAAAAGAAGGGGGGTCTAAAATAATAAGATCAAAGGATTCGCTCCGCTCACGCAGAAAGGTGAACATATCTGTATTCAAGAATATATTCGACTCCGATGATAAACGGTTGATATCAAAGTTCTTTTGAGCAATGGAAAGACTTGGCTTCGAGCTATCGACTGAGGTGACTTGACGTGCTCCATACTTGGCTGCAACGACACCAAAAGCTCCCGTATACGAAAAGCCATTTAACACTTTTTTGCCTTGAGCAAGATGAGCAACAAGGGCTCGATTGTCGCGTTGATCAAGGAAAAATCCGGTCTTTTGGCCCTCTCTGAGGTCAACGAGAAATCGACAGCTATTCTCATGAATTTCAACCAAAGGCGGAGGTTCTTCTCCCCACAATAGCCCTGTTGTGTTTGGGAGGCCTTCTTCTGTGCGAACGCCTCCGGCGCTTTTTTCGTAAATGCCCCTAGGTTTCAGAATCTCTGTAAGGACTTGAATAAGAACAGGTTTTAGTACGTCTGCGCCAGCTGTAAGGTACTGACACACAAGGTAGGGACCATAGACGTCAACGATACAGCCAGGAAGAAAGTCGCCTTCGCCGTTGATCAGACGATAGCCCGTTGTGCTGGGGTGCAGAATGGCTTGCCTGAGGCTGAAGGCATCTTTAAGTCTTTTTTTGAGAAAACGAAAAATCCAGTCAGGGCCAAGGGCGAGGTCAGGATTCAGAAAAGGGACTTGGTGTTCATCGCACTCATTTGTACGAGTGAGCATACGGACTGTTATGGAACAGCGCGGGTTAATATAGCCAATTCCAAGGGGCCTATCGTCTGCCGTAACGACCCGAACCAAGGAGCCTGGTGCGGGCTGTCCTTCAATGTGTTGAATAGCGCCTGAAAAGAGCCAGGGGTGGCCGGCTTGGAGCGGTTTTTCCCGACCAGAGTGGACGACAACAGTGGTCATGCTGATCTATGCGGGATTGCTGATCTTACGTACGTACCGCTTTTTCCACCACTTTTGTGTTTGAGGCTGATGTCTGAGATTGCCATGTCCTTTTCTACGGCTTTACACATGTCATAGATGGTCAGCGCAGCGACGGAAACCGCGGTCAGGGCTTCCATTTCTACCCCGGTTTTTCCGCTTACTTTGACGTTGGCTTCAATTTCAATTCGGCCCATTTCTTCGTCTGGAGTAAATTCAACAGTAATCGAGGAAAGGAGAAGCGGGTGGCACAGCGGGATGAGTGCCGGCGTTTTCTTGGCCGCCATGATACCAGCGACGCGAGCGACAGCGAGCACATCGCCTTTCGGTATCTGGCCGGTGGTAATAAGCCGAAGCGTATCCGGGTGCATATGGATACGACCGGTCGCGATTGCCTCCCGCTCAGTCACGGATTTCGCTCCCACATCAACCATCTGGGCCCGACCCTGCGCGTCGGTATGACTCAATTTTTTCATATTTTCGCCTACACAAGCCGGAGCATCTGATCTGCCCGGAGCAATTTTGATTTGATCGGAATCTCGTGTGGACATGCGCTTTCGCACGGGGCACGGCAGCCTACACACTGGGAGGCGTTGTGGGCGAGGGCGAGCTTGGCGTATTCTTCCATGCCAACCCGCTGCTGACCGTAGTTTTCATAATACATGGCGTAGCGCAGGATATCATCGACCGGAACGTCGGACGGACAGGATGCTAAGCACTCGCCACAGCCTGGCGGACAATAGTCGTTGGCAACAAGACGGTCATATTTTTCGAGCAACTTGAGGTCGGCCTGCTGAAACGGCTGTCCGGAGGCGTGTAAGTATTCATCGATGTGCTGGAATGAGCCGATTGTGACCACGAGACCACTCACGTCAGGATTGGAGAGCACCCACTTAAAGGCGGCTTGGGAGAACGATTCACGCTCTGTTGGGGTAAAGTCTGACAACGCGCTATGACGAGCACCTTTAAGGGTTTTCATTGCTACCACCCCGACGCCCTTCTGCTTGGCAGCGTGGAAAATATTCGTCAGCTCGGGCCAATTGCGGAAATTATAGGCAACCATAATGACATCAAAGCGGTCGCTCCCAACCGCGTGGCGCATGACCTCTTCCAGCCGAGGGGTATGTGAAGAGACTCCTAAAAAGCGCAGCTTGCCCTGCTCTTTCAGTCGATCAAAGGCTTCGTGGATGTTCGGATTCATGAGACGATCGATGGAATTGCAGGCATGGATGTGAGCCAGGTCCAGATAGTCCGTGCCGATTCTACGCAGACTTGCTTCAACCGCAGCCATGACCTCTGTGACCGGGGTCGTATCGCTCAGATGGCCGCGGGTCGTGCAAAACTTAGAGACGATAAAAAGTTTATCGCGTTGATAGCCTTGGATGCCTTGGCCTAATGTTTTTTCCGACCCCGCCCGCGAATAATCCGGAGACGTATCGAAATAATTGATGCCCCGATCAATGGCCCGCCGCACGACATCCGCATTGTCGAGTCCGGAGCAGCCGAATGAGATATCCGAGATTGCCATTCCCGTACGGCCCAATTGTCTATAGCTGCGAACGCGGGCTGCCTGCCAGTCAGGACTTTTTTCCTCTGCTTCAGTTTCAGGTCGGCTCAAAAGAAAGAGTTGGGTTTTATACTCACAGCCGGCTGCCAGCGCTGCGCCGCCGCCTATCACACCCAGGGCGGCATTTCTCAGAAACTTGCGCCGACTCGGCGTGCCTCGCTCAGCCTGCTGGAGAGACACTTGGGTCTGTTGGGTCTGTTGTTTACGCATGGCAGAGGGCCTCCTCTTTTCTCTTGGTTATCGCAGGAGTCGAAATGTCATTCCAAGCGGCATCCGCCCACAACCCGGACCACGGGCAAGCGCGGACCCGGATTCATGTCAGCGTGACCCGATGAATCGTTCCTTCTTTCGTCCGGGTATCAAATAGAGCATAGGCACCACGCCGGTCCTGGTCTCGCGGCTGAGAACACGACCCCGGATTAATGACAACCACATCGCCGGCTTGATGCACCAGAGGAACATGGGTGTGCCCGAAGCAGACCATATCATACGGCAGGGAGGCGAATTCGTCTAAGCGCTTGCTTCCCGGATAAATATACTCCTCATAGGGTTCCCACGGACTGGCATGGATCATGAGAATGCTCAGGCCATCGCAATCAAACTCCTGGGTCAGTGGCGCGTTTGCCAGAAAGGCGAGCGATGCTGCCGGGAAGGTATCCTGACATTTCTTAAGGTAGGCGGGGTTACGGCCACCAAAAAGAACGACTTCGTGATTGCCTTGAATGCAGTACACCTGCGCCTCTTGCAGCAGAGCGACCGTGTCCGGGCAGAAACGGTATTCACTCACCGCGTCTCCAGGACACAATAACAAATCGGTGCTAGGCATGTCGTTGAGCACGCGCCGAAGGGCTGGGGCATCGGCGTGAATGTCAGAAACGATTCCAATTTTCATAGCGTTTGTCACAGTCTCGTTGGGTTGTTTGGGTCGTTGGGTCAATGTGTATTGTTTGCTTGGCGTGCGTGCAAGCGGGACGAAAAGCTCTGTCCGCTATTCTGCGGCGTGCTCGACTATACGCTCATTGATATGCTCATCGGCCAGAAGCGGGACGTCGAGTGCAACGGGCAGACCGCACGCCCGTGCCAGGACTTTAAGGAGGAGAGCGCTTACGACCTGTTCCTCACCCTGCCGGTCTCGTGCGCCTTTCGTGAGAGTCAATGAATAGACACGGGTTTCCTTTGCTATACTGATGCCGATGTGAGCGCGGTGCGCACCTTTTTTGAACCGATCTGTCACCAGAGCAGCGCTACAGGAGACGCCAACGAGTGGTCCCTCCGCAGCGTGCAATAGTACCGCGCGCTTATAGGCCGCGCCGGCCAGTGCGGCCGCGGTTTCAACACAGACGGCCTGGTGTGGGCTGGCCCCCAGAAACTCGTTGAGCGCTGCTGCACTATACGGGACTACCGCCTCAAGCACGGTACGTGAAGCGCCCGGGATAGCCAGCAAGTCTGCGAGCGCCTGCGTCCCACCCCCTGTCACCACAAGCATCGCCCTACTCGAGCTCGCATGGATCTGGGCGATGAGTGCGGGGGGTGTCATGTCTGGGCTTCTATCAGTGCGCGCGCTTCGTCCGGAGTCGCTACCTCGTGGCCCATGCCGGTAATGGTCGCCACTGCGCGCTCGACGAGTTGCGGGTTCGTGAGCTGCCCCTCATGTGCATAATTGTGGTCTTCAAGGCCAAGCCGGACATGGCCACCCAGGCTTATGATCTGAGGGATAAAGGGGAGATTATCTCCTCCGAGCGTGGCTACGAACCAATTGCAGCGCACGCCTTTGAGCATGTCTAAATAGGCTTCCAGGCTCTTGAGTGAAGGGGGCAGTCCAAATGGCAGCTCTGGTCCACCAAAATAGAACTTGAGCAACAGAGGTTCGGTCAGGAGGCCCTGGTCAAGAAATACGAAAACCGCCCGAAGAAAACTGGGGTCAAAGATTTGGAGCGTAGGCCTCACTCCGCACTCACGCGACTGTTCCAGAAAATACCGATTGGCATCATACGAATTCTGGTAGATAAAATTTCCACCCGAGAGTACTTTTGTTCGCACGTCATACGAAACAAGGTTGACAGAGCCAGGGTCAGCCCAGCCCAGGTCCGGTTTTGTTGTTGGGTCTTTGGCGAGTTCCAGAAAATGGGCAAATCGTTCAACCGGGTCGTCGCCAAACGGAAACGTGGGCCACAGAATCGGGTTGCAGTGCGCGCGCGTTCGCTTAAACACCTCGCTGTAATACGCGACGTCCTGAACCCACTCGCCAGTCTCCGGATTCCGGACATGAAAATGAACCGCGGCGGCGCCGGCCTGACAGGTCGCGATGGCATCGCTGGCGATATCTTCCGGGCTATAGGCAATATTGGGGTTACGTGCTTTATCGGAATTGCCGTTGATTGCTGCCTCAATCATGATCTTGGCCATATTCCCCTCCTCGGAACCGTCTGCCTCAGCTCAAAGCGCGTCTTAGCGCATTTCGAGGAGAGGAGCAATTCAAACCTCAGAGCCGCACTCGTACTCCCCGCTCGTCTAAAAAGCGTTTGCACTCTCGAATGGAGTGTTCCTGGTAATGGAAGATTGAGGCGGCCAGCGCGGCGTCGGCTTTGCCGGCTGTGAGACCCTCGTAAATATGCTGCAAATTTCCAACCCCGCCCGAAGCAATGACCGGAATAGTGACCGCTTCTGATATCGCGCAGGTGAGCTCGATGTCATAGCCTTGCTTGGTTCCGTCCCGGTCCATACTGGTCAGGAGGATTTCACCGGAGCCATACTCTTCCATGCGTTGCGCCCATGCAGTGGCATCAATGCCAGTCGGAGTACGCCCGCCATGAATAAAGACCTCCCAACCGGCCGGCTCAGGCGCCAGCTTACGTTTGGCATCTATCGCCACCACGATGCACTGACTCCCAAAGCGTTCGGCAGCTTCTTTGACAAACGCGGGCCGGTTCACTGCGGCGGTGTTGATGGAGACTTTATCCGCACCGGCGTTGAGCAGATTGCGAATATCCTGATTCTCACGCACACCGCCCCCAACGGTCAGCGGCATGAAAACCGTTTCGGCTGTTTTTCGGACCACATCGAGAATAATCTGGCGGCGTTCGTGTGAAG
Source organism: uncultured Binatia bacterium (SeqCode) (assembly GCA_965247985.1). Lineage (GTDB taxonomy): Bacteria > Desulfobacterota > Binatia > Bin18 > Bin18 > Bin18. The sequence continues at coordinate 1,833,246 of OZ252051.1, forward strand.
CCGTAATATCGAGAAAGGTCAACTCATCCGCCCCCTCTGCATCATACCGTTGAGCGACTTCAACCGGGTCTCCGGCATCGCGTAAATCGACAAAATTCACGCCTTTCACCACGCGCCCGTCTTTCACATCCAGACACGGAATAATACGTTTGCTCAGCATGCGCGAAGTGTCGGGGCTTTACGGAACACTGTCAAGAGAGGTTCAGCTAGGAAGCCGGTTGTGGGTCTTCCGGGGAAGGCAGGGCAGGGGCTTCGCCGTCAGATGGAGCCGGTAACGGACCTGCCGCTGCTCCCGCTTGTCCTGACGCCGAGCCGTCATCTTCGGCCCAGATGATATTACGATAGTCGAGCCGCTGCGAGGCGATAATATTAAATTTAATCGTGTCAAAATAGGGCGACAGGTCAAAGTCACGCGGGGTAATCAGCGTTGGATGCCGCCGCCGAAAGACGGGCTGTCCGTGTGTGTCATTCCCCTTGGAAAAGAAGCGACGGTAGAAGGACCGCGGAGTCGTCTCCTGCGGGCCGAGGGCTGACTCTATGTGTGGCAGAATAGGAAAGCCAACTTTACCAAAGGCCGAGGCCAGCATGCTGGAGCAGATGACCTGCGTTGGCAGCCCGCTACCGAAATGGAGTGCCTCTTGGCGAAATCGGCGCGGGACAAGACTGACCGGCAGGAAATAGCGTGCCAGGTCGAGCACATTCTGGAGATCATAGGTATAGCCGAGCTGACTGATCACATCGTCCAGAATAACCTGGAGATCATCCGGCTGCAGGTTGTGCGGACGGCACAGACGAATATTATACTCGGTATATTTCGACAGGGGAGACAGGACGACACCTTCGGCAACAAGTGCTTCAACTAAGAGAAACTGTGCCTCGTCTCCAAGCACCGTCTGGGTCTGACCCGCCAGCGAATGTTTGCGCCGGATCAGTTCATCGCCAATGTATATGGCAGAGTGCGACCAGGAACTCTGGGTGAGATACTTAATGGCCTCGCTAATACGCTGAGAGCCCTCAACGAGTAGGATATCACCTTTTCGAATCTGACTCTTGAATGCCTCCAAGTCGTTCGGGAAACGAAAGGCATAATTCTTCAGTGGTTTGGTAAGAAGGTTGGCGAACTGCCTGACGATCGTCTGGCGGATGCGCCGCAGCGGGTGAAACCCGAGTGTCGCTTGTTCCATAAATGCCATGCTTCCCCTCTCCCCATTGTAAGGGAAGCGGGCAGGAGGCGACAAGGTGAAGAGTATATGATCCATGGTCGTAGTGGGTCGTAGTGCTCGGTTCTGCGGTCTTATGCTAGGATTGCGCTGTGTGAAAACGCTGAAGACGGAGTATGGTCTCATGGCGGCTCAGAAAACCCATCCGCAACAGGTCAAAGATGTGATGACCCAAGACGTGGTTGCGCTCAGGCCGCAGCAACCGTTTGCGCAGGCGTTAGCGCTCTTGGCCCGGCATCGGTTCCGGCATTTGCTGGTGACTGACGCCAATGCGCACTTGGCCGGTGTGATTTCTGACCGAGACCTGCTCCGCTGTATGAGCCGGGGGACAGACCTTGAGCGGGTCACAGTCGCAGACGTAATGCGGCAGGCCGTGGTCACGGTTCAACCGGAAACCTTACTGTCCGAAGCCGCTACCCAGATGCTGAGCCGCCGTATTAACTGTCTGCCTGTTGTCGAGAACAACAGAGTATGCGGTATTCTCACTTCGACCGACCTGCTCCAGGCTTTCCAAAGCATCCAAAAACACATTGAACAGGGAGCTGTGCTTGAACCGCCACCGGAGTGAAAGAGCACTGTCAGCAACAATGTCAGCGACGCGGAAGAACCTTATACGTGGGGTGCGCCAAGCTGAATCGCTTCGCCCAGATTCACCCCCCCCGTATAGAGCGCCCGACCGATAATCACCCCTATTACTCCATATGGTTCAAGGGGAAGGAGCTGCTGAATGTCTGCGTTGCTCGCTACCCCGCCCGAGGCAATGACTGGCACCGAGACAGCCTGGGCTAAGGTACCGGTGGCGGTATGATTCACGCCCTGCTCCGTCCCGTCGCGGCTAATATCGGTGTAGACGATTTCATCCACGCCTTGGTCCTGACAGCGCAGAGCCAGGTTAGTCGCCTCCAGGTCGGTTGTTTCCGTCCAGCCTTGCACGGCAACTTTGCCGGCGCGGGCGTCAATACCCACCGTAATATGGCCGGGGAAGTGTTGACAGGCTTCCGCCACAAGAGCCGGCTGACGATAGGCCACCGTTCCAAGGATAGCGCGACTCACACCGAGAGAGAGGAGGCGTTCGAGCGTTGAGAGACTGCGGATACCTCCCCCGACCTGAACCGGAATGGTCAGGGTCTGACAGATGCGCTCAATAGCGCTGGTATTGACCTCAGTCCCACTGACCGCGGCGTCGAGGTCAACCACATGCAGCCGCGGCGCGCCTTCCCGTTGCCAGCGGAGCGCGGTTTCAAGGGGATCGTCCGAATAGACAGTGGCTCGGTCCATATCGCCCTGGTAGAGGCGGACACACTGCCCATCTTTCAAGTCAATTGCCGGAATAATCAGCATGGTTGGAGTCAGGAAGAAGGGGAGAGGGACACGTTACCTGAAAGGCGCTCCTGGACGAGGTGTCCGAAGTTGGCGAGAATTCTCAGGCCAACCGTTTGGCTTTTTTCGGGATGAAACTGCGTAGCAAAGACATTCCCCGACCAGACGCTTGAGGCAAACGGCAGTCCATACTCTGTTGTGGTTGCAATAATCGCTGGATCATCCGGTACAGGATAATATGAATGCACGAAATACACGCTCGCGCCCTCAGCCACGCCTTCGAGATGTGGGGTGCGGTGTTTCACCTGGAGCTGATTCCAGCCCATGTGTGGAATTTTCTGTCCGGCCAGGGTTGTCGGATCAAAACGAACGATCTTCCCTTTCAGAATATCAAGCCCCTGGACGTGGCCAAACTCGATACTTTCCGAAAATAAAATCTGCATACCCACACAGATGCCGAGAAAAGGAATGCCACGCTCAACCACCCTGTGGACAATATCGACCAGGCCACATTCGGCCAGCCCGTCCATGCATGCCCCAAATGCGCCAACGCCAGGCAAGACAACACCGGCTGCGGTCTCAATCTGCGCGACATCCCGGGTCACGCTTGCGGCGTGGCCCATTTTTTCAAAGCCCTTTTGGACACTGCGCAGATTGCCCATGCCGTAATCAATAATTGCAATCATGCTGGTCGAACATTATTGCCGCCGGGCTGACGGGAATCAAGGGACGGCTCGGTCAGGGTGAGGCCGCTCATGGGGAAGGAGGGTTGCGGCCTTGAGACTCCGGTCTAAAACCGATACGTGTTCTCACAGCCCGCAATAGCGGGAACTGAAGGAGGAAGCCTATGAAAGCCGGAGTCTTTATGATGCCCTCACACCCACCCGAAAGAGGTTTGTACGAGGGGCATGAGTGGGACCTGCAACACCTGGAATTTGTTGACCGCGTAGGCTTTCACGAAGCCTGGATAGGCGAACATTTCACCGCCCCCTGGGAGCCCAACCCCGCTCCGGACCTGCTCATTGCCCAGGCATTGCTGCGAACACAGCGTATGAAACTCTGTCCCGGCGCCCATCTCCTGCCGTATCATCACCCGGTTGAGCTGGCCCACCGAGTGGCTTTTCTCGATCATATGGCGCAGGGCCGTTTCATGCTGGGGGTCGGCACGAGCGGCCTGCCGAGCGACTGGAAACTGTTCAATGTGGACGGCGCAGCCGGGGAAAATCGGCGCATGACGCTGGAAGCCCTCAATATCATGCTCCGGCTGTGGCAGAGCGAAGAGCCGTTCGAATATCAGGGTGAGTTCTGGTCGTTCAACCGTATTGACACCATGCTCGACAGCCTCAAGTTTCACCTCAAACCCTTCCAAAAACCGCACCCGCCGATCGGTATCGCCGGCCTCACCCCCGGCTCGGACACGCTGAAGTTCGCCGGTGAGAATGGGTTCCTGCCCTTAAGTATTGCGCTGAGTAATAGCTATCTGACGACCCATTGGCAGGCCGTAGTTGAAGGAGCCGAGCGGTCCGGTGTCACGCCGTCTCGAAGTGACTGGCGTATCTCGCGCGAGGTCTATATTGCAGAGACCGACCAAGAGGCGCGCGAGCAGGCCCTGAACGGGATGCTGGGACGGGTGTGGGGCGAGTATCTGCTGCCGCTCTTCAAGTCGTTCGATATGATGAGTCTGTTCAAGCATCATCCCGAAGTCCCGGATTCCGACGTGACCTTGGAGTATCTGGCCGACTATGTGTGGCTGGTAGGCTCACCGAAAACCGTGACCCAAAAGCTGGGCGATATGTACGAACAAACGGGCGGTTTCGGTTGCTTGCTGGCCCTGACGTTCGATCAGTCCGAAAACAACGAAGCCTGGGAAAACTCACAGCGCATGCTGATTGAAGACGTGCTGCCCCACTTTGCAGACGCGTAACTGCTATTCGCGGAAAGAGAATCCCAGCGGGTAGCAGACTGGCAGTGGAACAAAAAGAATGGTGGTCGCTTCGCAAACTGACCCAACCCCGACGATCGACTCGCAGGTCCATGCCTATGAACGTGACCACCCGGAGCGGCCGTGGAGGGGGACCTTACCCGGCCGCTCCGAGGTCACGGGTGATGACATGGTTGCAGCGATGGATGCCGTTGGCGTCGACGGAGCCCTGTTAGTCTCGCCGTGGACCATGTACCGCTTTGATGCGAGTTACGCGCTCGAAGTGTATGCCAGGCATCCCGGCCGGTTCGGTCTGATCAAGCCGTTCGATCCCCGAGTAGAAACCGTCAGCGACGAGATTGCCGAATGGGCGGCAACGCCGGGCGTGGTTGGGGCGCGCATCATGATGATGGGCAACGCGACGGCCGACGATCCGGGGCTGAATCGGATATTGGCGGCCGGTGCGCGGCACGGCCTAGCGGTGAACGTGCTGTGTTGGGGAAAAATCCCGCTCTTGGGTGAACTGGCGCGCAGGAACCCAAACACTCAGGTGGTCGTGGATCACGTGGGTCTGCGGCAACCCTTCCAGCCGCCTGCTCCGCCAGAGCCCTTTGCTGATCTCGGCAAGGTCATCGCCCTTGCCGAGCATGACAATGTCGCCATCAAGATTTCCGGGGCGTGCACCCTGTCGCGCGAGCCATTCCCCTACGCCGACATTTGGGAGCCCCTGGGACAGATCTTCGAGGCGTACGGCTTTGAGCGCTGCCTGTGGGGCACGGATTGGACCCGGGCGGTCGAGTTGCTGACCTACGAACAGGGTGTCGAGGCGTTCCGGGTCACCGACCAGTTGTCCGACTCCGAACGAGCCGCGCTCATGGGCGGCAGCCTCGCCCGCATCTATAACTGGTCGCCCACGCTTGCGCGCTGATCAGCCCCATTACGCATGCTCTGGAAAACCATTCCAAAAAAAGGAGAAGATATGGCAGAAAACAGCACGTACACACCGCCGCAAGTCTGGCAGTGGAACAAAAAGAATGGGGGTCGCTTTGCCAACATCAACCGGCCCACTGCGGGAGCGACGCACGACAAAGAACTCCCGGTCGGCGCGCACGACTTCCCGAAACTTTTGCTCACTTAATGTCATGGATCCCTGAGGGGGAGGGCACCCACACCAGTCCTCAGGTCAGCGAACCCAAAAAATCGACCGTACGCTCGAATGCATCACCTTCGGCCTGAAAGGCATAGCCACACAAATCTGTCACACCGAGGTCTTCGAGCCGTTTGATTTCCCCTGAAACCGTCGCGGCATCGCCGATCAGCGCAACTTCCGTCGGCTGGCTCAGCCCGCCGCGATCCAGCATTGCCCGATACGCAGGCAGCGTCGGATAGATGGCAAACACTTTGGCTGCTACTTCGAGCGCCTTGGCTGTATCATTGGTGATGGCCAGCGGCAGGCCGGCAATCATCCGTGGTGCTGGGCGGCCCGCCGCTTTGGCCGCCGTGGTGATACGGGGGACGATGTGGTCACGAATCGCTGCCTGGCCGGCCATCCACGTCAACGTTCCCGCTGACTCACGACCAGCGAAGTCGAGCATCTTGGGACCCAGCGCCGCTAACACGACTGGCACTGGTGTTGCCTCCTCGACTGACAGATTCATCTCGACGCGATATTCTTCGCCTGCGTGTTTGCCAGGTCGGCCTGCTAACAGAGGCTTCATGACCGCCATGTACTCGCGCATGTGGCGCAGGTGGTGGGTATAGGCCAGGCCGTACATGTCTTCAATGACCCATTTATGCGAAACACCAATACCCAACGTAAAACGGCCATTACTTTCTGCCTGGATGGTCAGCGCTTGCTGGGCCATGGCAATCGGGTGGCGCGTATAGGTTGGCACCACGGCCGTGCCTAATTCGATCCGGCTGGTCTCGCGGCTAACCAGATCCAGCAGGCCAATCGCATCATGCGAAAAGGCATGGACGAGTCAGGCCGAGTCGAGGCCGGCTGCTTCTGCCCGTTGGGCGCGTCGGATCACGTCATCCATATGTGGGCTTTCACCAGCCGCGCCACCAATCATTATGCCGGTACGCATTGTTGGGTTCCTCCTTTTGGTCACCGCCTTATCAGGTTGCCGGACGGAGGAGAAGGATTCGCAGGGAATGCTGTTTCCCTAACGCTTGTCGAGGTCATTGTTGCTTGATAGGGCTGACGTTTAAAGGAGGATTGACGCATGAGTACGAATACTGACGAACGGCCGAACGCGCGTGCGCGGGAACAACGCCTGGGGTTTGTGAGCCGGCCGCGGTTCGAGGACTATCGCGAGAAATACGCCACATACTTTAACATGGAGCGCCGCAACGGCATCCTCCAGGTGCATATGCACACCGAGGGCGGGCCCGTCATTTACGGCCTGCCGATTCACAACGCCTGGTCCCAGCTGTGGCTCGACATCGGGAACGACCCCGACAACGAGGTGCTGATCTTCAGCGGCACAGGGGATAAGTGGATCGCTGGGTTTGACCCGGAAATGTCCAAACAGCCCTTCCATGAGTTGCCTGCGGATGCGTTCTACGATCAGCTCTACATGGACGCGACCAAGCTGCTGGAGGCCTTCATCTTCAATATCGATATTCCCACGATTGCCTGCATCAACGGCTCAGGTTTGCACACGGAATTCGCCCTGCTCTGCGACATTACGCTGTGCGCGGAGCACGCCGAGCTGTTCGATCCGCACTTCAAGTTTAACCTGGTGCCGGGGGACGGCCAGGGGTTGACGTTCCAAGAGTTGATGGGGCTGAAGCGCGCCGCGTACTTTCTGTACACCAGTGACACGATCGACGCGCAGATGGCCAAGGAGCTGGGCCTCGTCAACGAGGTGCTGCCGCTCGACCGGCTGCTGCCACGGGCCTGGGAGATTGCCGAAAAGGTTATGCAGAAGCCGCGTGCTATCCGGCGTATGACGAGTGCGGTGCTGCGGCGACAGTGGAAGCAGCGGCTGGTGCAGGATTTGGGGTTCCATATTGCACATGAGTTGCTCGGCATGCACCTCAACAAGTCGGAGTGACTCACGCAACTCAGGTCCTCAGGAGGACCATGATGCAGCGATGCTGCTTGCTGAAGTGTGACAATCGGCTTCAGGCCAATGCGCCGTTGAGGACCCAGCCGAGAGAGGGAATCAAAAACCTCACTCGGCTGGGTTTCTTTCAAGGAGAGTATCACCGATTGGAGGGCGCGGCAGGCTGCGTCCTCAATACAGAATCACACTGCGAGCCACTTCGCCTTTCTCCAGCCAGTCAAACGCGGCGTTGATCTCTTCCAGGGTGATCCGGCGTGACACCAGCTCGTCCAGTTTGAGCCGCTTGTTCATATACAAGTCAAGCAGTCGGGGCATGTCAACGCTTGGCCGAGCCGAGCCGTAAAAGGAGCCCATTAAGGTTTTTTCTTGCAAGAGAGAGAACGTGGGAATCGTCAGCATATCGTCAGGTTTGGCGGCACCGACCACGACGGCTGTGCCGCCTGGCCGGATGGACTGATAGGCTTGCACCGCAGTGTCTGAGCGGCCAATGACTTCAAATGCGTAATCGGCTCCCAGTCCCTCGGTGAGCCCCAGCACCTGGCTCACCGGGTCGCCGTCTTGTGGGTTGAGGCAATGCGTTGCGCCAAATTGGATGGCGAGCGCAAGTTTGTGCGGATTCAGGTCGATCGCAATAACCTTTTCCGCGCCGGCTAACACGGCGCCTTGCACTGTATTCAGGCCGACCCCACCGCAGCCTATGACCGCGACACTGCTGCCCGGCTCGACTTTGGCCGTATTGATAACCGCTCCGACCCCAGTCATGACCCCACAGCCAACCAGCGCCGCAACTTCGAGCGGAACGTCGGGACGGATTTTGACGGTGCTACTCTCCGGCACAACCGCGTACTCGGCAAAGGAAGACACCCCCGTTAGGTGTTTGATTTCGGTATCGCCTTTATGCAGCCGACTGGTGCCGTCCAGCAGATAGCCCTGCCGCAATTCCGCGCTGCCCGTCTGACATAATTGCGGCCGACCGGTGACACAATAGCTGCATCTGCCGCAGGAGGGACGCCAGGACAAAATGACACGGTCTCCCGGTTGTACCCCGGTCACGTCAGCCCCCACCTCTTCGACGATACCGGCCCCCTCATGGCCCAGCACGGCTGGCGGCTCAGGCAAGGGGAGCGTCCCATTTATGTGTGACAGGTCGCTATGGCAGACGCCACTGGCTGCAAGTTTGACCAGCACTTCAGCCCGCTTGGGAGTATCAATCTGGATCTCTTTGACGATCAGGGGCGCATTGTACTCGTAAAAGACAGCGGCTTTCATGGGCCGGTCCTCTTTGAAAAGCTGGCCTTTTTACAAGGAGCCTTTTGTGGATAAGACGCCCTGAACCCGTGGATCATATTCCACTGCGCTGCTGAGCGCCCGGGCAAACGCTTTGAAGCCCGCTTCGATAATGTGGTGGGGGTTCCGGCCCTGGGCCATATTCAGGTGCAGGTTCATACCGACCTGATTCGTCAGGGCCAGAAAGAAGTCGTGGACAAGTTCCGTCGAAAAATTTCCCACCTTTTCCTGTCGAATATCCAGATTATAGGCCAGAAACGGTCGCCCACTCAGGTCAATCACGCACTCGACCAAGGCCTCATCCAGCGGCACGCTGGCAGCGCCGAAGCGGCGGATGCCCTGTTTGTCGCCCAGGGCTTCTCGGAGCGCCTGGCCGAGTGCCAGACCGACGTCTTCCACCGTATGGTGATCGTCCACTGCTATATCACCGTTCGCCTGCACGGTGAGATTAAAGAAGCCGTGTCGGGTAAAGAGTTCCAGCATGTGGTCAAGAAAGGGGACCCCGGTCGATACCTCGTACTTCCCTTCGCCTTCAATTTGAATGCTCAGGTGGATATCGGTCTCAGTGGTCTTCCGCTGTAAGTCAGCTGTGCGTGCGGCCATGCCTACCTCCGTCTAAACGATATTGCACGGCCCGAGCGTGAGCCTCAAGTCCCTCAAGCTCGGCAAGCCGCACCACTTCAGGACCCAAGGTAGACAGGGCCCGGGCTGAGGCTTGTATGACACTGGTGCGTTTCAAGAAGTCGTAGACACCGAGGGGCGAGGAAAACCGGGCGGTCCCGCCCGTGGGCAAAACGTGATTGGGACCGGCCATATAATCGCCAAACGGTTCGGTCGAGAGATGCCCAAGAAATATCGCGCCGGTGTTGTGAATATCTTTGATCCAGGTCCATGGGTTTTTGACCGCGAGTTCCAAATGTTCGGGGGCAATCGCATTGGCAAGCGTCACCACCTCTGAGCGATTACGAGCAATGATGACCGCGCCGAAGCGACGTAAGGCTGCCGACGCGATTGCGCGCCGGGGAAGCTGAGCGAGTTGTTCGGTGAGTTCTCGGATCACTGCCTGCCCCATTCGTCGGGATGTCGTGAGACACAACGGTGCTGCCAGTATGTCATGTTCGGCTTGGGAGAGCATGTCGGCCGCAATATAGTCGGGCTTGGCCGTGTGGTCAGCGATAACGAGAATCTCGCTCGGCCCGGCGATCATATCGATATCAACCCGCCCGAAGACGAGCCGTTTGGCTGTTGCGACATAAATATTCCCTGGTCCAACGATTTTATCGACGCGGGGAATTGTCTGTGTACCATACGCCAGAGCGGCCACCGCCTGCGCTCCTCCGACCCGGAAAAAGGCGTCTGCTCCCGCAATATGAGCCGCGGCGAGCAGGGCTGGATTGTCCCCTTTAGGAGATGGTGGAGAGACAACGATGACCTCTTTGACCCCAGCAACTTTCGCCGGGATCACATTCATGAGAACAGAAGATGGATAGGCCGCGGTGCCACCGGGAACATACACGCCGACCCGTTCAAGCGGCGCTATTTTTTGGCCCAGGGTGACCCCAAGCTCGTCACGGTACGTCCACGATGACTGACGCTGCTTGTGGTGAAAGCGACGGATACGTTGGGCAGCCGTTCGGAGCGCTTTTCTGGTTGGGACTGTAAGGCTCTTGAGCGCATGCGCCATCTCAACCTCGGTCGCGCCCAGCTTGTGAGACGAGAGTGTGACCTGATCGAATTTTTTGGTGAGAGCGATGAGTGCTCGGTCACCTCGCTTGTGAACATCTTGCAAAATGGAGCGGACCGCCGCTTCAACCTGTATACTTGCGTCCTCGCCACGCGACAGCAGCTTGGCGAGATGACGCTTGCACGCTGCGTCTGTTGTGGAGAGCAGTGGAACAAGAGCTTTCGTTGAGGTGCGCGCGCGTGTCATTGGACGGGCTGGCCTGTCTGACGTTGGATTTTCGCCCCAAGCTGAGACAGCTTTGTTTCTATGTGTTCATAGCCGCGATCAAGATGGTAAATGCGGGAAACCTGGGTCTCACCACGCGCCGCCAGGCCGGCCAGGATCAGCGACACGCTGGCTCGCAAGTCCGTAGCCATGACCGGCGCGCCGCTTAAAGACGCAACGCCCTGAATGGTTGCGGTATGGCCTTGGACATGTACATCCGCGCCTAAACGGACGAGTTCCTGGGCGTGCATGAAGCGATTCTCAAAAATTGTTTCGGTGATGCTACTTTGCTGTGCACCCAGGGTCAGCAGGGCCATCATTTGCGCTTGCAGGTCGGTTGGAAAGCCGGGGTAGGGCTGGGTGTCGAGCTGCACGCCGGTCGGACGACCACTACTCTGGACACGAATCCCTTCCGGTTCGTGTGTAATGGTTACTCCTGCGCGTTGCAGGGCATCCAAAAAGTTCCCCAGATGAGCGGCGCAGGCACCGTGAACCAAGACGTTACCCGACGTGATGGCTCCGGCGATAAGAAAGGTCCCGGCCTCTACGCGATCGGGAATAACGCTGTGGCTGACGCCGTGCAGCGCCTCAACGCCCTCAATCACGATCGTCTGACTCCCCGCCCCACGAATACGCGCGCCCATCGCAATGAGCATAGTTGCCAGGTCTTCAATTTCGGGCTCACGAGCCGCATTGTTCAGGACGGTTGTCCCGGTGGCTAAGGTGGCCGCCATCATGAGGTTCTCGGTCGCCCCGACAGAGGGAAAATCGAGTGCAATGCGCGCCCCTCTCAGCTTGTTGGCTTGGGCTTCGACATAGCCTTGCCGAATATGTATGGATGCGCCGAGTTGCTGCAAGCCCGCCAGATGAATATTGACCGGACGGGCGCCAATGGCGCAGCCACCTGGTGTTGAGACGCGGGCGCTGCCAAAGCGAGCTAACAGTGGCCCAAGCACCAGAAACGACGCGCGCATTGTCTTGACTAAGTCGTACGGCGCTTCACATTGACCTGCCCGTTTGGCGCTGAGTACCACTTCGTTCGTACCGAGCCAATCGGTCTGCACCCCGAGTTCGTTCAGCAAGCGCAGGGCGGTCCGAATATCAACCAAGCGCGGAACGTTGTGCAGCCGGCATTCATCTTGTGTCAAAAGCGAGGCGAACAGCAGCGGTAAGGCGGCATTTTTTGCTCCGCTGACCGTGACCTCGCCCTGAAGAGGAATACCGCCTTGGATGAGAATTGTGTCCATTTATAGAGGTCCGTAAAAGGTCTGTGAGAAGCTTATGACAGTCCGTTAAGCGCAAGCTGTCTTCTGGAAGACGACAACGCGATCCCGTCCGGCATAGTCTTGCCCACAGGTTCGTACACGCAGGTGGCGCTGCGTGTGTCCGAGCTGCAACACGGCATCTTTTTGATCCTCTCCAATTTCCGCAACGAGCCAGCCACCAGGTCGCATGTAGTCCGGACTGTCGTACAGCAGGCGGTGATAAAAATCGAGACCGTCCGCTCCACCGTCCAGGGCAACCCGAGGCTCCCATTCTCGGACCTCGGGCTGGAGCGTGTCGAGCACCTGTGGGTCGATATACGGAGGGTTGGTCACGATCAGGTCAAACAACGCTGCTCCCTGCGTCACAGGAGCGAGCAGGTCTCCACAGTAAAATAGTATGCGTTGGCCGACCTGATGAGCGCGGGCATTCCTTTGGGCAACAGACAGGCCCTCGTATATCCTATCGACCGCCCATACGTTTGCCTGCGGCAATTCGGTAGCGAGGGCAACGGCAATGCAGCCGCTTCCCGTCCCAATATCGAGTATGTGAGGTGCGGCTGTCTGAGACGAGGCAAGCAGACGGAGAGCCGTCTCAACGACGATCTCCGTATCAGGACGTGGAATGAGAACGCAGGGGTTGACCTGGAACTCGAGTGACCAGAATTCTTGTTGGCCGGTGATGTAGGCAACCGGCTCGCGGCGTGTTCGGCGGGCCAGGAGTTGCTGGAAGTCGTTTTTCTGAGAAGCGGAAACAGTATCTTGGAGCCGACTGTACAGGTGAGACCTGCCTACTTGTAGCGTATGAGCCAGAAGGACTTCCGCGTCCAAGCGAGGAGTGTCAATGTCGTATGCCCCGAGTTCGCTTTCGGCCCAGGCCAAAAGCTGGGCAACCGTATCGACGCGGGCCAAAGAATCTGACTGGAGACGCGGGGACAGTGCGATCGATGTATGGAAGGCACGAGAGTTCTTCACCGTATAGCAACCCGTAGGGCTGGATTTAGCCGGCTGCGGCCTGGAGCAGTGCGGCTTGATGCGAGGTGACGAGGGCATCCACAACGGGGTCGAGCTCGCCATCAAGAATACGCTCAAGCGTGTGGAGCGTCATATTAATCCGATGGTCCGTCATACGCGATTGTGGGTAATTATAGGTTCGTATCCGCTCAGAGCGATCTCCTGAGCCGACCATGCTCCGCCGGGAAGCCGTGATTTCAGCATGTTGCTCTTCTCGCGCCCGTTCGAGGAGTCGGGAGCGCAGAATTTTCAGTGCCTTGGCTTTATTTTTATGCTGTGACTTTTCATCTTGGCAGGAGACGACCAGGTGTGTTGGCAGATGCGTAACGCGGACGGCTGAATCCGTGGTATTCACACTTTGCCCGCCTGGGCCGGAAGACCGAAAAACATCGATACGGAGCTCCTTTTCGTCAAGGGCGATATCGACCTCATCGGCTTCAGGTAAGACCGCAACCGTGACTGCCGAGGTGTGAATCCGGCCCGACGCTTCCGTCTCGGGGACGCGTTGGACGCGATGCACACCCCCCTCGAATTTGAGACGGCTGTACGCATTCGTGCCATTGACCATGCTGATAATTTCCTTAAATCCGCCCAGACCGGTTGGACTCGAACTCAGCACCTCCATACGCCAGTTGTGCTGTTCGGCATAATGGGCATACATCCGAAACAAGTCTGCGGCAAACAAGCTTGCTTCATCGCCTCCCGTGCCGGCTCGGATTTCAAGAATCACGTTTTTCTGGTCAAGGGGGTCTTTGGGGAGAAGTAAGAGATGCAGCTTGTCTTCAAGCGCTGCCGCACGTGGGCTCAGGCCCTCGATCTCTTCCTGTGCAAGTTCGCGCATATCCGGGTCGAGGTCATCAAGCAGGGCTTTACTGCCTTCGAGATCCTCATGGACCTGACGCCATTCCCGAAAACAAGCAACGACCTCTTCGAGTGACGCATGCTCCTTGGCCAGTTTTGCATATTCTTTGGCATCGCTGGCGACCTCGGGGCGGCCCAACGTGCTTTCAACTTCTTGGTAATGCTTTTCAACCTCAGCGAGTTTTTCGCGCAACGCAACGGTTTCGTTCATAATAGCAACTGGGGAGCACTAGGGAGAAATGAATACAATGAGGGGCGGTATAAAACCGCCCCTGGACATGCTGTTCTTCTCTTCGTCTGTAAGACGCAGAGCGTGTGTTGGCTATGCGTCTTCTTTTTTCTGCTGTGAGTCTTGCAACCCATATCTCCTGCGGAAGCGCTCGACTCGCCCTGCCGTATCAACAATGCGCTGTTTGCCTGTATAGAACGGATGGGACGCACTCGAAATATCGAGTTTATACAGTGGATAGGTCTTACCATCTTCCCACTCAATCGTTTCGGTCGTCTCGACACACGCCCGAGTGAGGAAGGCGAAGTCAGCCGATGTATCTTGAAATATTACGTCCCGGTATTTTTCTGGATGAATTCCTTCTTTCATTCTCAGCCTCCAGAGGCTAGTATTACCATCTCGTCAAATGGGCCGCAACTCAAGCGAGAGTCGTATGCGAGGACTGTATGGACGAAGACCGTTTGCGCGAGATCCAGGGCGCACTGCAAGCTGAGACGGATGAGTCGGGTGAGTCGCTTGACGGGTGGCTGTTTTATGACTTCCGGGGGAGTGATCCGCTCGCCTACCGAATTCTGGGGCTCGATTCAACTGAGATATCGACCCGGCGCTGGTATTACTTCATTCCGGCTGATGGAGCGCCACTGGGCCTCGTCTCCAGCATTGAGCCGCATCGTCTCGATAGCCTGCCCGGACAAAAGCTGCCGTTTTTCACCTGGCAGCAGCACGATGACCGCTTAGCTGAGATGCTGCGCAACAGGCAGCGCATTGCCATGCAGTATTCGCCTGGGAATGCCATCCCATACATCTCTCGGGTTGACGCCGGCACGATTGAAACAATCCGTCAGCTTGGGGTTGAGGTTGTCTCGTCTGCCGACTTGGTCCAGCGTTTTGAAGCAGTCTGGACCCAAGACCAATGGCAAAGCCACCTCCGGGCGGCCACAGTGGTCCGTGAGACTGTTGATGCGGCCTTTGGCTATTTGAGCACCAATGCTGCGCTGTCCGAATATCAGGTACAACAATTCATTCTGGACCGCTTTGCCCACCATGGGCTGACGACCTACCATCCACCCGTTGTTGCGGCCAACGCCCATAGCGCGGACCCGCACTACACACCCACGGCCGAACAGACTGCGCTGATTCGGCCCGGCGACTTTGTGCTGATTGACCTTTGGGCCAAAGAACCGGACGGAGTGTATGCCGATATCACCTGGACTGGCTTTATGGGAAAGGTCGTCCCCGAGCGGTATCAGACGATCTTTAATCTGGTTCGTGACGCTCGTGATGCTGCGGTCTCCTTTGTGAAGGAGCGCGTGGCAAGTGGCCAGACGTTTTTTGGCCATGAGGTTGATGCTGCGTCACGAACCGTCATTGCTAATGCCGGCTATGGCGACCAGTTTTTTCATCGAACCGGGCACTCTATTGGTCAGGAAGTCCACGGCAATGGCGCAAACATGGATGGCGTCGAGACCCGTGATACGCGCCGGGTACTTCCCCACACCTGCTTCTCGGTCGAGCCGGGGATTTATCTGGCCGGAGACTTTGGGATCCGCAGCGAGGTCGACGTGTATGTCACAGAGGACGAAGCGATTGTGACCGGCGCTCCAGTCCAAACGGAAGTGATTCCAATCTTAAAATAAGGGAAGATGAACCCATGGCAAAAGTGTGGTTTGTACGGCAGGACAATCGTTTGATCGCACTAGGCGGGAAACCCGCCTATGATCGGCCTTTCGAGAGTGTCCAATGGCCCTTGGATATAGGAGTCAATCGGTTTCACACGGATCAAGCTCCCGCGCTTGATCCCGATCCTCCACCGCAAGACGTATCGTCTGTCGACATGGTGCTGGTCGAACTTCAGCGCGACGACATATCGATCGAATCAAGTTATCAAATCGGTTTCTACTCATCTCCATACTCCCCACGAGCAGCCGTCGAGCGGCTCGGCCAACCCTGGGAGTAGCCATTCTGCGTTTGGACAGGCTAGACTTGGCGGACAAGGTGCCCGCGCTGATGCCCGCGCTCCCAGGTGAGTAAATCTCTTGTGTTCGGAAAGGACAGTCACCATGTCAGACTTTGATCTCCGCATTTTTTCCTATCTGCCCAATCCGCGTATTTGGAAGGCAACCATTGCGGCCCGCCTGTGCGATATCCGTATTGATGTGCGGGGCAGTGCCGGCTCCGACTTGCAGCACTGGCTGTGGGATTTTGAGGCCCGCCCGCTGACCGAAGAAGAAAAGACTTCCCCCCAGGATACGGAGCGACAGGCCCGAGCCGGTTTTACCGGGCGCTTATTCAAGACAGACGCCTTTCTCGAAGCGCACCCGTTTGGGACGGTTCCCGCGGCGTTCAGTCCTGACGGCAAGACCGGGATTTTTGAATCGAACAGCATCATGCGTGCGGTTGGACGGCTGGGGCAGGAGACGTATCCGGTGTATGGAACGGATGCCTATTCCGCTACGCGCATTGACAGCTTTCTTGACGCCAGCTTGGTCTTTGCGCGAGATTCGCAGATCTATTTACTCGCCTTAATGGCCGGTGCACTCACGACAGATATTCATGCCAGGGCGAAAGATGCTTTTGGCATCTATCTTTCCGGCATTGACCGGGGGCTGAGGCCGAACCGGGAATATCTCGTTGGCGCTAACGTCACCCTAGCCGATATCTGTTTCGTGGCTGAGGTTGCGCTGTTCTCCAACGAAAAGGCCCAGGAGAAGCTGTTGGCCGACAACGGGCTGGACCTTGTATTTCACGCCGGCGTTGAAGCGGAGTATCCGAAAGCCATGGCCCATTTTGTCAAGCTGTCCGAGCACGAGGCGTTTGCGCCGGATGTCAAACCCTATCTGGAGAAGCTGCAAAAGCGGATTGAGCGGCAGAGCGCCTAGGCGATAGCCCTTGGCTCTCAAGGCCGTGTGACTTTGTCCTGATTCAGACTGACCTGGGCATCCGTCAGGGTCACTAATCTTTTCTTATACAGCGCGCCCAAGGCTTTTTTATAGGTCTTCTTACTCACCCCGAACCACTGACGGATAGACTCGGGCGTACTCCGGTCGGTCACGGGAATACAGCCGCCGTGTTGTTCCAGCGCGTCCAGAATGGTCGCGCTGATATCCTGGACCTTTGCATACCCCGGCTTGTGCAGACAGACGTCAATCTTCCGGTCCTCTCGCACGGTTTTGACGAAGCCGGTCAGCCGTTGTCCTCTGTGCAGCGGCTGATAGATGTCGCCGGAGTGCAACAGGCCCCAGTGCGAGCGATTGATAATGACCTTGCGGCCCAGCGTCGTCCAGGTGCAGACGAAGAGCTCGACTTCCTGGCCGGCTTGAAGCTCGGTCGAGGTATCGGACAGAAAGCGATCGAGTTTTGCCGAGGCGGCGACACGCTGACTGCGCTCATCCAGATAGACTCTGACAATATAGGAGCGCCCCTTTTTCATAGGCGTGTTTTGTTCGCGAAAAGGAACAAGCAAATCCTTGGGTAAACCCCAATCGAGAAAAGCCCCGACCGGTGTCTCGGCAACGACCTTGAGCAGCGCAAAGTCGCCGACCATGGCCAAGGGCGATTGCGTTGTGGCAATCGGGCGATCCTCGGAATCCGTGTAGAGAAAGACGCTCAGGAGTTCGCCCGTCCGACAAGGATCGGGAACATATTGCTGCGGGAGTAATATCTCGCCGAGTGCTCCCGCATCGAGATAGACGCCGCTGTATGTTTCTTTGACAACCCGAAGTGCATTTACCGTGCCGATGTGTGCCATGTGCGAATTGCCTTCACTCTAGCGGGATACAAACTCGGGCATGACGTGCTTAACGAATAGCGCCTGCGAGTCAGCGGATGCCGCTATGAGAATGAAATACGTAATGCCCAGGTCTTCAATGCGCGTTGTGAGATCACGCCTGACCTCGTCCGGCGTGCCCATAAGGAGTAGCGGTGAGCGGCGGGCCGTTTCGACATCAGGAAAGCCCAAGCGAGACGCAATTTTGCCAAACGCGGGGTTTTCCACGGTGTGGGACAGACACAGCATAGCCATCCCCCCAAGCTCGATGTGCTGTGGGTCGCGACCGATCTCGCCGACATACTTGCGGAACATGCCAATACGTCGTTTGAGTTGGGCCATGTCGAAAGCGATGGTTGCCAGCGGGTCGTTCACAAAGTCTTTGCCGTTAAAAATGGGTGGGATGATATTGAGGATGTCGGCTTCGGCGGCGGCGATTTTGAGCAGTCCACTCCCAGAGCCGCCCAGCATGAGCGGCGGGCGGGGCTGTTGCACTGGTCGCGGATTATTATAGGCCCTATCGATCGAGTAGTACTGGCCGTGAAACGTCGGCTCTTCTTGGGTCCACATGGCTTTGAGCACCTGGATAGCCTCAGCCATTTGTGCCAGACGTTCCGCGTTGGAAGGATAGGCATAGCCGTGGGCATCGTATTCCGACTGCTGCCAACCGGCTCCCAAGCCCAGGGTCAGCCGCCCATTACTGACCTGGTCCAGAGTGGACGTAATTTTGGCCAGCAGCGGGGGCGGACGAAACGAGGCCGCCGTGACCGTGGGTGTCAGGCGGATGCGGTTGGTTATGGCGGCAACCGCGGTCAGGGTCGTGAAGCACTCTAACTGCGGGACTTGCGGTGTGCCCAATGGAGAAAAAAAGTGATCGTTAATTGATACCGAATAAAAGCCGTCGCTCTCGGCCCGAAGCGCGACCTGCTTCGCCGCGGCAAAGTTGCCAGTGGGTAAGAATAAGCCAAACTTGACGTCGTGCATTCCGCTCTCCTCCGCCTTCCTCTTGTGTCCATGATAGAGGCCGATAGGTATATCAGATGGGTTTCCGCTGCAAACGCTTGCCCTCTACCGCTTGCGTAGAATCCATTTTCGTCTTACTTTTTGGCCCTCAGGAAGAAAGGATACGAGTATGGCAGAAAAACCAGTTGTCGCAGTGCTTGGAGTTGGTCCGGGCTTGGGGGCCGCGCTGGCCCATCGGTTCGCCAAAGAGTATGCCGTGGCCATCAACGCCCGCCGCGCGGAATATCTCAAATCGCTGGCGGAAGAAATTCGCGCTGAAGGGGGCCAGGTCTGCGAGACCCCGGCTGATCTGAGCGACCGAGCCCAGATCGAGACCCTGTTCAAGACGATCCGTGAACAGCTCGGCCCGCCCGAGATATTGCTGTATAACGCCGGCAGTGGCGCCTTTGGCACAATCGCCGATATGACCCCGGAACAATATGAGGACACCTGGAGAGTCAACGCCTATGGCGCGTTTCTGAGCGCGAAGGAAGTGGTCCCGGACATGCTTGAGCGCGGGCGTGGTGCCATGCTGTTTACCGGTGCGACCGCCGGCGTCAAAGCCGGTCCGCGCTCAGTGGCCTTCGGCCCGGCCAAGTTCGCCCTGCGCGGACTAGTGCAATCGATGGCGCGCGACCTGGGTCCCAAGGGCATTCATGTGGGCTGGGTCAATGTCGATGGCGTGATCGACATCCCGGGCCGTAACTATCCCAATATGACCGCGGACGACATGCTCAAGCCCGAGGCCATTGCGGAAACCTACTGGCATATGGCCCACCAGGACCGGAGTTCCTGGACGACCGAAATCGACGTGCGGCCGTTCAAGGAAAAATTCTGAAATGCCAATCGACACTGGTATCCATCGAGACTGGTGAGGAAGCAACTGTGAGCGGGGATAAAGGAGTGACGTTTCGAGAAGAGGAGATGTCGTTGACCAGAGCAACCCGAAAAGCACTGGGAATTGACCATAGTGTTGCTCCTACCCCTCACTGGAAGTTGGAAGGACGGGTTCTCCAGGAAATTTACCGAGAGACCTACGGCGACAGGGAAGACTAGGCTACTCGTCAATGGGCTTGCCGGAAGCGGCTGCCCGGTGCCGGCGGCTCTTCGGGCGGACCGGCAAAGCACTGCGCCATGGCCATCCATCTGGTGGCCGTAGCGCCACTCACTCGAAGTGAGGTGTCCGCGATATTGCGCACCTGTGTGACCACCTGACAGAACTCAACAGCACTGCCCTCGATCCGATTCTCCTGATCCGGTTGATTCCACTCCCATAGCTCTCCCGACGGGGCGCTGAGCCGCAGAGAGGGGGTGTCCGTCGGCACGGCGAGTTTGCGGTTCTTGAAGGTCCAGCCGAAGGTATTCAGGCCAATGACGACAATATTCTTAATCCGGTCCGTATTGGTCCGCGTCTGGCCCAGCAGGTCGTATATGGCCTGACTATGCGCCCAGGTTTCCATCAGACGCGCCGTGATACTGGAACGCACGCTCATATCTGGACCGAACCATTGCACGCGTTGTTTCGGGTCTGCGGCTGCAAAACGGTCTGTCATCTCAAGGTAATAATCGCGCCAGTGGTTCAACAGTGCCCGATCTCGCAAACCATCGAGCCAGACCTGGGTGAAGGCGAGCCGTCCGTGCTGCTTGCTGCCGGCGGCGAATTCTTGCACCAAGTCCAGGAAGGCCGTGGTATCCTGCGTGGCATCCTGCAACGAGAGGTCTGCCGCGTAATTTCCCATGTGAAGATGGGCGATGATGTCGTTGATGGTCCACGCTTTGAACTGCGTTTTCTTTCCCCAGTCCTGATCGTCCAACCCGCCGAGCAGGGCGAACACCGCGTCACTCTCTTCTCGGAAATCTATAGCTTGCTGCAACACATGCTACTCCTCTCTGCTTTGTCGCTCATTTTTCCGGGCAAACAAATCATACTAACCGTGAAAAGGCCACTCACCGGGAGCAGGACTATCCACTCCGGCCACATGGTTTCTGTACAGATTTTACTGTACGTAGAAGAAATTCTTTTTCACCTACGAATTGAGGTTCTCTATGCCTGAACGAGGGGCTCTCAGCATTTCTCCTGGAATTTCTTCTGCACTCTTACACGTCACTCGGATGGCTTTCCTTGTCGTCGCTGTCCTATGCCTTGGAAGCGAAGCGGCCAGGGCGGTCGAGGAGACACGTTTACTCCAAGCGCACGACGACCCTGACAACTGGCTGACCTATGGGCATGGCTATGCCAATCAGCGCTACAGCGGGCTTGATCAGATTACGACCGACAATGCGCACCGGCTGGTGCCGAAGTGGATCTATCAGACCGGTGTGCTCGGCACGTTTCCGACCAATCCCATTGTTGCCGATGGGGTGATGTATCTCACCACGCCGTACAACCACGTGGTTGCCCTTGATGCGGCAACCGGGGCGGAGCGCTGGCGATACACGCATGAGATGTCCGTTGATACGCTGTGTTGCGGGACGCACAATCGGGGAGTCGCCCTCGGTTATGGGCGACTGTATATGGTCACCGCGGATGCGCGTCTGGTGGCGCTTGATGCTGATACGGGAGCAAGCGTATGGGATATGCCGGTTGTCGATCCGACTACCGGAAACCCGGCTGACCTCACGGCGCTCAAAGAACTCAAAGCGACAGACGCAGCAAAGTCCGAGAACGCGGCTACACTCAAAGCGCTGACGCGCTTTGCCGGGAACATGGCTCCGGCCGTATACGACGGCAAGGTGTTCGTTGGAGTGAGCGGGACTGGCTATAGTGGGGTATTAAGCGAGGCTGAAGCGGACGACCCGTCCATCCTCGGTCGCCCCGGTCCCCGGCGTGGCCTGCGAGCTTTCTTGACGGCCTATGATGCAACAAACGGGCAATTGGTCTGGCGTTGGTATGCGACCGCCTCGGAAGGCTGGGAAGGCGATTTTGTTGAGCGGACCGCGTTCGGCGATGTGCTGGAGCGCGACCTTGCTGCCGAGCGATCCACTGCGGCCAAATACCGTGACGCCTGGAAGACTGGCGGCGGTTCGATCTATTCTTCCCCGTCGATCGATCCGGAGTTGGGCCTGATCTATTTCGGGACCGGGAATGCTTCGCCTGGTTATGATGATTACAAACGCCCCGGCGACAATCTGTACACCGCCTCCCTCGTCACTCTCGATATTCAGACTGGCACGCTGCGTTGGTATCACCAGATCGTACCGCATGACATTTGGGGCTATGATGTTGCCTCACCCCCGGTTTTGTTTGATTTTCCCGCCAATGGTAAAACGGTACGGGCGGTGGCTGAGGCCTCGAAGTCCGGCTGGCTATATATATTTGATCGGGAGACCGGCAAGCCATTACGCCGCTCGGAAGCCTTCGTGCCCCAGAATGATTTGCTCTTCCGCAGACCGACTGCCGAAGGCGTGTTGATTGCGCCCGGAGCCGCGGGTGGAGCCAATTGGCCGCCCACCTCGTACAGCCCCAAGACCGGCTGGTTGTATGTCTCAGGGACCCACAACCCGACGCGCTACCAACTCAAGCCAGGGGAGGCGGGCCAGCCTGAGCGCATCGTCATTTCATTTGATAAAACTGTCGAACGCTGGGGAACCCTGAGCGCCATTGCGCCCAATGACGGCAAGATCAAATGGCAGGTCAAAACAGACTTACCGCTGCTGAGCGGCTCCCTGGCTACTGCGGGTGGATTAGTCTTCCACGGTGAATCCAATGGCAAGTTTGTGGCCCGCAATGCCCAGGACGGAGCCGAGTTATGGCACTTTAACGCAGGGGCCGGGGTGAATGCTCCGCCCGTGACGTATGCGGTGGACGGGAAGCAATTTGTCGCCGTTGCCGCCGGTGGGCACAAATTGTTCAATTTCCCTCTGGGCGATGTGGTGATTGCCTTTGGCCTGCCTGATTGACCCGAAGCCGACACTGAGACGTACTCTTGACATGGGCTCACCCTTGGCCTCCGGTCTCAAGCTGACGGACCAAGCTGACGGACATAGTGTTCGAGTTCGGTCACATGCTCATCCGTCACACCCATGCCGCGTAAGCTCTTGGCCAGTCGAAACAGATAGTCTCTATTCGGCCCGCTTGGCCCGGTGGACAAGAAAATCTGTAGCGCCATCTCCTGTACGGGAGCAGGCCCGAGATAGTTCGGATTATCGTCTTGAGCGACATAGACATACGCGTTGCTGACTGGCGGTCGGTGAGCGTCCGTTCTATCCGCTCCATCAGTTTGGGGATAAAAGTCCACGTGATGGCGGCTAAACCCGCCTTTCTCTCGATAATCAAGATAAGAAAAAATTGATTCCAGAGAACCTCCGGCAACCTGGTAAGCGACGCCCCAGCACACGGCTGCGGCATCGGCGACTAAGGTCGCGACTCGGCCTGGTGAGCCCGGAATACCTCTGTGGTCGGTTGAACCCTGGTAAAAACGCCGTGCCCAGCCTCGGATGTAGCCGACCTGACTGTGTTCAAAGGAGAACCCAGGGTTCCAGACCAATGACCCGTAGCCAAAAATCCAGACCTTTGCACTCATAGTTATTATAGGGATGGATAGAGAGAAGGGGGGCGGGGTAACTGCTGGGGACGAAAAAGGTGGGGTCGCTCGACCCCACCCCATGTTACGAACGCACAGTCTACGGATTTATCCCATATGGATGGCGTTGAGCTTGTTGCCGTCCAGATCACGAAAATAGCCGATGGTCATGCCACCATCTCCACGCGGTCCGGGCGCGCCTTCGTCCGTCCCGCCCAGCTCCAGCGCCTTTTTATGTATTGCGGCAACTTGTTCTGCGCTGCTCGCGGCCAGCGCGACCATCACACCATTACCGACTGAGGCCGTATTGCCATCAAATGGCTTGCATACCGCCAGCAGCGGGGCCCCTGGGGAGCCCCATAAGATAATACGTTCATTCTCCATCATGCGCTTGGCACCAAATTCGGCCAAGAGTTCGTCATAATACTTGGCCGCACGATCCAAATCGTTCGTTCCGAGCGTGACATAACTAATCATTCTCTACCTCCTTTTTCCTTCTTCTGTGACAGGGTTAAGACTGAATAAAATCCCGGACTAGGCCGGAGACGTGCTCAAGCTGTTCGAGCTGAGGAACGTGGGCCGCCTGCTCAACCATTTCAATCCGTGAGCCGGCAATCCGACTGCCAAACTCCTCGGCATACACTGGTGGGACGAGCTTGTCCCCGGTGCCCCAGATAATCAAAGTAGGCGACGCAATCCGGTGGATACGTTTCTTGAGCCCTTTATCCGGAATGGGCCAGATAAATTTGCCCGTGCATGCCAGTGACCAGGTCACCCGAATTTGCAGGTCCTGGGCTTCCTTCTCATCCTCCGGCACGCTCAGCATCTGCTGGGCAAGTGGGCCACTGGGGTCGTAGAAGACAGCTTTGACCACCTCTTCCAGAGGCATGATCATCCAGTTTTTAACCGGGACGTCGTCCCGCCAGAGGCCGATTGGACTTACCAACACGAGTTTGCCAACCCGTTGCGGATAGCAGGCGGCGATCTCCGCGGCGACCATACCGCCAAACGAATGACCGATGACCGTCGGATTGTGCAGGCCGAGCTGGGCAAACAGCTCGTCGTAATACAACACCAGATCCCATAAATTATCCAAGGGCTTAATACCATCCGGATCGCCTAAGGTCGTACCGGGATGCTCGGGCGCATACACGGTGAAGTGCTCTGCCAGGCCATCTAAAAACGGATCCCAGGTCAGTCCATACGCGCCGTGCAGAAACACCACCGGTGGCCCGCTCCCGGCGACTTGGACTTTGGGGTTGATCCGGTTTTCCCACACACTAACGGTTTGTTCTTGGACTGCGACCATCTGTTTCTCCCCTTACCTTTGCCCTTACAGCGCAGCAATCGAGGTGTGGCGCTTGGTCCGTAGCTTTTCCGGCCACCAGTGGTTCTCCCACTGATGGTCCCATATATCGTGGATATGGGGCATGACTTCGCTGGAGAACATATCAATATTCTTCAGGGTTAAGTCGTGCGGCATAGAGCCAATGTGCAGCAATACCATCAGGTTGCCGATTCGCAGGTCTTTGACCGCATCGGTGAGCATGTCGCGTACGGTTGACGGACTGCCGGCAATCACAAAACCTTCGTCCACAAAGTCTTTGAACTTCCAGTTGGGGATCTTATCGAGTTTATCAAAATAACTCTTGAAGATGCCCTTGCGGATATTGTTCTCCAGACTGCGATAGTCCTGGTGGCCCGGCGGGAAGAAGTATTCGGGCGGAATATGCAAGGATTTGTTATAGAAGTACTGGATATGCTTTTCATACAGGGCTTCGGCTTTGGCGTCGGTTTCGGCGACGGCCACGAGTTGCAGAAAACCGGCCCGGTAGGGGTTGGGCTCAATGTCGCGTTCGCCGATGAATTGCCAAAAGCCATCCATCACGCTTTTGCCGGCCTTGGGGCCGTAATAGCTTAAAAAGCAGTAGCAATGGTTGTGTTGGGCCGCAAACTCCCAGGTGCTGAGACTGCCGAATCCTGGAATCCAGATCGGCGGATGCGGCTGTTGGATCGGTCGCGGCCAGACGTTGACCTTGGGCAACTGATAGTATTTGCCGTTCCAGGCAAAGATATCTTGAGCGGTCCAGGCTTTGAGGATCAAATCATGGGCTTCGTAATAGCGCTCGCGCTGCTCAATCGGCGTAATGCCGGCGCACAACGTAGCATCCATTGCCGTTCCCAAAGGCATACCGGCAACTAAACGGCCACCACTTATGGTATCCAGCATGCCGTATTCTTCGGCCACGCGCGTCGGCGGGTTGGTGGTTGGTAGCGTGGAGCCCATTTGCACTATCGCCACGTCCATATCATTGGTGGCGCGGGCCAGGACCGAGCCCATCAGGTTCGGGTTGGGCATGAAGCCGTAGGCATTCTGGTGATGCTCATTTACGCAGATACCGTCCATGCCAGATTTGGCGGCATGGATCAGTTCGTCCAGCGACCAGTTGTAATACTGGCCGACTTTCTCCGGGTCTCCCAGTTCCGTCCAGGGCGGATCGACCCAGACCGAGTGATACTTTTTCTCAAAATCGTCCGGCAGGTCCCGGTAGGGCATCAGGTGAAACATAGATACTTTCATACCTGGCCTCCTTTGTGTGTACTGTGTCCGGCCAAAATACCAATTGTGGCGTGGTTTGACTAGGTGACCCCAGCACTGATTTACGCGACGGCCTTACGCGAACAGGATAATATTATTATTCGATGTTTGTGTTACTATCGTATATACGATCTAGTACACATAGAAAACAGGAGATTGTTATGCGCTTTGTGAGCGTTCGTGAATTGCGCAACCAGTCGGCCTTGGTCTGGAAAGTGCTGTCCGAAGAGAAGGACTTAGTCATTACCTCCAACGGCAAGCCCATCGCCCTCCTGTCGGCGATGGTGGAAGAAGACCTGGAAGAATCGCTGGGGGCTGTGCGTCGTGCGCGCGCCCAAGCCGCTGCCACAGCCCTACAACAAGCATCGCTGAAAGCCGGGACTGATCGCCTCTCGCAGGAAGATATCAACGCGGAGATCAACGCGGCGCGCCGGGAACGCGCTCGATGAGGGTCGTGCTGGATACGAATGTCCTGGTCTCCGGTCTACTCTCTCCCTTCGGCCCCCCAGGAGATATTGTGCGGCTGATAACAACTGGAACAGTACGGGTCTGTTACGATGCCCGCATCCTGGGCGAGTATCGTCAGGTCCTCCTACGGCCGGCCTTCTCGTTTAGCCAAGCCCAGGTCGAATCCCTGCTGGCTCAACTCGAAGCCGATGGAGAGCTCGTGACAGCGCGCCCTCTTCCTGAGAGCCTTCCAGATCCAGATGACGAGGTTTTTCTCGCTGTGGCTCTCGCAAGTCAAGCTCACTGTCTGGTGACTGGCAATCTCAGGCATTACCCCGCTCCGCTTCGCCGAGGAGTGCGGGTCGTTTCCCCAAGGAATTTTCTGGAGTTGTACCGGAAAATGGCTGTGTCGGACGATTTGTGATTGCTCAGCACGCCGAACAAGAATCGTCGAACAGAGTGGCGAAAACGCTGAGCGTTAGAAAAACTTCACGCAATAGCTGATCCGCGCGGCACTGTCGTAATCTGCATCAGCCGGCACGAGTTGTCTGTCTTTCACGAGGTCGCGCAGCTCGGTATCAACCCCGCTCGAAAACACCTCAAACCCACGTGCAAGATAGGCTTTGGGTGGCTGCCCGCCCATAAAAGCCATGACGGCCCGTGGGGTAGGGGTGGCCTTGGCCGTCACCGCCTCGAACCCGGCCTGCTTGGCCCATTCCAGAAAATAATCCAAAAGGCGCAGCCCGATGCCCCGGCCCTGATAGCGCGCGTCACGGTCGTCCGTGTCGTCGAGTTGGCCGACGTGGTAGCAGTAAATGGAGAGGCTGCGGTCAGGCAGCGCTGGAGCTTCGTTGCCGAATTCACCCCAGTACAGCGGGTCCCACAGCCCTTTTGGCGAACGTGTGTCCGCCGCGTAGCGACGAAACTGGAGCTGGCCGACATGCTGGGTGGCGTCAAACGCCAAAATAGCACTTGAACCAAGGTCCTGGATTCGGGCGCGGACTCCCTGCTCGTCGCCCTGATGGCCAATCGGCACCGTCCCGACGTCTTCTGATGTCATCGGTCGGAAGGTAATAGTATCTGTGTCTTTGGGCATGACTTTCTTCCTCATTCGTGCAGGATCTAACACTCTCTCGTCTGGCTCGTCTGGCTCGTCTGGCTCGTCTGGCAGCTTAATGTACCTTCAGAGAGAGCCTGTATATAGGGCCTGAACGGTACGGGGCTGCGCTTGAGAAAAGACCCTCTGCACACAGCCCTGCGAAAACGCAGGCAGCATAGAGATTGTGATGGAGGACTGCGCGGGCGAAGTTCCTCGCCCGCGCGGAGAAAAGTGTGTCTAGCCGGCGCGCCTTTGGCTGCGCCCACGGCGCGCCAAATAAGGCGGTCTGTTGCGCGCCTGTCCGTCGGGCCGTCTGGGCCTTCCGTTGACATCGGGCTCGAAGCCCTCGACCTGCAGGCGGGGGATGCGTGAGCCGATCATGCGTTCGGTCGCACGTACCCAGCCGGAATCGCTGGCCGTCACGAAAGTACAGGCCTCTCCGTGGCGCTCGGCGCGGCCGGTACGCCCGAGACG
Organism: uncultured Binatia bacterium (SeqCode); assembly: GCA_965247985.1. Lineage (GTDB taxonomy): Bacteria > Desulfobacterota > Binatia > Bin18 > Bin18 > Bin18. Next base: position 1,861,292 of record OZ252051.1, read on the forward strand.
ATGGGTATAGGCTTCGGGTGTGTCCGGTACATCGAAGTTAATCACGTGGGAGACGCCGCTCACGTCGATGCCACGCGCCGCGATGTCCGTTGCCACGAGGATGTTGTGGTGGCGTGAGCGGAAGCTACGCATGGCTCGATCGCGTTGGGATTGGGACAGGTTTCCCTGGAGACCCACGGCCCGGTGTCCCGCCTGGCCGAGGTGTTCGGCCAGGCGCCGGGCGCGGTGCTTCGTGCGGGTGAAGACGATGGCCGAGTCGCAGTTGTCTTGGGTGAGTACGTGTTCGAGCAGGGCGTGCTTGCGCTGCTCCGCGACGAGGACCAACGCATGTTTGATCGTAGCGGCCGGTGCCATATCGGCTAACTCGACCACGTACGGAGTCTTCAACAGATCGTCAGCCAGCCCTCGGACTTCTTTCGGCATAGTGGCTGAGAACAGCAAGTTCTGCCGGCGAGCGGGCAGCGCACCGAGAATCTTGCGAACGTCGGGTAGGAAGCCCATATCGAACATATGGTCAGCTTCGTCGAGCACGAGGGTTTCGACCTGGCCGAGGCGGAGTATTCCCTGCTGGAGCAGGTCGAGTACGCGGCCTGGGCAGCCCACTACGATCTCCGGGCGCTGACGCAGCGCACTGATCTGACTCTGCATTGAGACACCGCCGTAGATGGTGGCCACCTTGAGGCGGGTGAACTTGGCCAGCGTTCGGATTTCTTCTGTAATCTGGCTGGCGAGCTCTCGGGTGGGTGCGAGCACCAAAGCGCGCGGGCTCTTACGGCGTTCTCCGAGGAGCCGGTCGAGCAAGGGGAGTGCGAAGGCGGCCGTCTTGCCGGTGCCGGTCTGAGCTAAGCCGAGTACGTCGCGGCCGTCGAGGCCGGGGGGAATAGTTTCGACCTGGATTGGCCAGGGAGTTTCAAAGCCGGCGACGTGGATGCCGCGGATGAGGGCTTGGTGGAGCCCGAACCGGTCGAATGTGGCCGGTACAATTGATACTGAATCAGACATAAATAGATTAATCTCCGCCGTAGGCGCACAGGTTGCTCCTGTACGGCACGGCCGTATTTTCCGACCCAAACAACAGGGAAAGGGAAGAAGGGTTCTTTTTTAGCGGCGCGCCCTCGGAGGGACGAAGAGGGCCTGCTGTTCGCCGCTGTCGAGCTGATGCTCAATCACACAAGTAAGGCTACACGGTCTGCGCGATTTATGCCACCCCACCGGATTAGCTCTTGTTTTTGAAGGCTGCGAAATCTCTTTGCAAGATGGAATCAACAGCGTTGATAGACGGACGTTCGCCGACCATTTTCAAGTACTCGCCCAGGCCGGGCACTTCATCCGTAATGTCCTGCTCATAGACTGTGGTGGTATGCAAGTTGGTAAATCGCACCTGAAAATAGGCGGCGATATCAGCAAAGGTAAACGTATCGCCGGCGATATAGGGCTCGAAGCGAGCGAGTTGCTTGAATGCCCGCAGCCCATTTTCCAGCGTCGGTCGGACTTCGTCATATGCGGTCTGGTCAACCGGTGCGCCGAAGTACACGGTGGGCAGATGTCGCCGCGCCGGTGCGTCGAGATACAGCTCGACAACACGAATGAGTTCTTTGGTTTTGGCCCTGGCCCAGGGGTCGCTCGGATAGAGTGCGGGTTGTGGCTGAATATCTTCGAGATAGTCGAAGATGACGTTTGTCTCGCTCAAGGTCGTGCCCTCGACCTCAATGTAGGGCACCTTGCCCATGGGGCTTTTAGCCAGGACTTCGGGCTTCTGGCTCGGCATGATCGAGACTTCCTCGAACGCGAGTCCTTTTTCGACCAGTGCGGCCTTAGCCGTGCTGTAATAATTGCTCAGTGTCGTACCGTAGACTTTGATCATGGTCTGTGTCCTCCGTGTAGTGTGCGCTCAGATACTCAGGGTGGGCAGGTCTCCGCTGGTCAGGTCGGTATCCAGGGCTCGCAGATGGTCTTTCAGGTCGTCCAGCGTCTCGCCCTGCGTCCAGTAATCAGGATACTCGTTGAGGTAGCCCCGCCCCGCTCCATCTTCTTCCCAATAGATAAATTGTATCGTATACATGGCCGGCCTCTTTGTCTATCTATTCTACCTGAAGTGTATATTTTTGCACCCTGCGTCGGGTAGATAAGACCAACGCTTGGATGACAAACGGTTCGCGTGACTTGCTCACCTGCTTCAACACGGATGCAGCATTCTGGTACATATCCGTTACCAGACATTTTTTCAGACATATAAAATTGATTTATTGTCCGGTTTTGGATACCTTCTCTGATGGAAGGCAAAGGAGCTGCTTTTTGGGAAAGTTGGACTGCTTTCAACTGGCAGGCGTGGACTTATGGTTCAATTCCTCAGATCACGAACCACCTCATTCTCACGCTCGCAAACCGGACAAGTGGGAGATACGCGTCTTTTTTGGTGCGTGTAAGCGCAGAAAATTGGCTTTCAACGTGAAGTTTCCCCCTTCGGGGCTAGGCCCTTCGGGCAAAGGGCAGCGAGAACTTTTGAGCCTAGTGCTCCGGCATAGAGACACGCTTTATATTGAGTGGGAAGCCAAAGTAGATAGAAGGAGCTGAGAATGTCAAAGCCTGCTGAAATGACCGTCTGGGCTCAAGACCCATTTAGCTATGACATCATTCCGCCTTTTTTCACCATTTTTCGGAAGCCGAATTTGAGAAAGGTAAACGCTCGGGACATTTTCGTGCTCACTTCAATTGCGGACCTGCCTGCTGTGAGCGAGTTTGTCCGTACTGCAAATCATCGCAACCATCTCCGCACCCTTTTCGTCCGAGAAGATGACAACGCTCAGTTTTTACCCCAGATGCTTTATGAGGCAAAACTCAGAATCAGCCGGCATATTCTTGTACACTCGGGTAAAGAGGTCCCAAAGCGTGTGCTCATGGCCTGGAGTCTTGGCTGTCCGGATCAACTCATTGCCACGGCACAGGTCACTCATGATGAGCTCTTTGTTATGGCCTGTGACCACAGCTTGTTCAGAGTTGGTTTTGGAGAAATGCCCGCACTGAAGCGCATTCCACCACAACATCGTTCTTCATTTACCATCTCCAGCGAAGGCAGTTATATGCACTGGCCTGAGAGCGATATACACATCGATCTTGACGCTGTTCGCTGCCTGAAAGATGATGCGTGGCGTGAGAAAAAGGAACGGGAAAGACTGCTGTATGACATTCGATTCGGAGCGACGGTTGCCGCATTGCGAAAGCAGCGTGGGATCAGGCAGGCCGGGATTCACGGCCTTTCTGAACGCCACGTGCGAAGAATCGAAAGGGGGGAGCGGACAAAGATCGACACGCTGGCGATTTTGGCAAGAAGCCACGGATTGTCCCTTAAAGAGTATCTCGATGAAATTGCCGAAATGCTCTCTGTATAGGCTTAAACGTTCTCGAACACCGCCTGGAGGTGCGACTCGGGCAGGGGCCGGGTCACTTTGGAGACAATGATGGTGAACGCCACCGAGGTAAGGCTGGCGAGGGAGGAGCAGGAGAACGGGTTGACGCCCTCGATATAGAGCCAGGAGACAACGCTGTGCAGCAGGCCGGGCGCAAACCAGGCCGGGTCGATCAGTTGGGCGTGCAGGACCAGAAAGCTGACAAAGCCGCTGACCAGACCGGCGTAGGCCCCAGCCGGGGTGACCCCGCGCCACAGGGCGCCGAATACCAGGGAACCGGCAAGGGCCGACATGACACAGCCGGTGCCAATCCAGACAATCAACATGACGTTGGTTTCAACCCACGACCAGGCTATCGCCGCGCAGACGACAAGCACGACAACGGTCGCCACCCGGCTGATGTATAAAACCTGGCGGTCGAGTTGTGCCCCGGTTGGCGGATGCTTCAACCGCGGTACCACGCTCCGACGGTAGAGGTCGTTGGCGATAATCTGGGAGGAGGACACGACGAGTCCGTCCGCGGTGGACATAATGGCGGCCAGGATGCCGACACCGACCAAGGCCGCCAACCAGGTCGGAAACAGCTCGATGAAGAGTGTCGGCAGGGCGTGATTCGAGGTCGCGCCCTCGGCAAACAGGGCGTCACCCAGCAGCGCCCGGGCCAGCAGACCGCCCAAGGTCAGCATGGCCAGCGTGATGATAAATGTGATGGTGAGTGTAAGAAAGCGACTCTGGTGCGTGGTCCCTTTTAAGGCCCAGAGCTTATTGCCCAGGTGGGGCAGTACGCCCAGCGGAATGAATGAAATCACCAGCGAGACAATGGACCACCATGAGTGGTAGAGCGGGGTTTTAGTGTTGAGTGTACTCACCAGGTGCTCGTCCTGGGTAGCCAGATTATCGATCAGTCCCAAGAATCCGCTTCTGCCCGATTCGCCCGCCTCCAGCCCGAAGCCGAGGAGAAACAGCACAACGACCACAACGGCGACCAGCAGCATCAGACAGGCCTGGATTCCGTCGGCGATAATGTCTGCATGCGCCCCACCCAGGACAACGTAAATCAGCAACACGGTGGTGGTGATGAGCAGTGCCCAGAACGGCGGTAAACCCAGCATAATCTCGAACATGACCAGGCCCGACACGAGTTGTCCGGCCAGATAAAAACACAACAACAGGGAAAACAGCGACACCAGCACCCGAATGCCTTCGGACTGGTAGCGGTCACCGAGGTACTCGGGGATGGAGCGGTTGCCGAACCGATGTCCGGAGCTTGTAATCAGGCGCATGGTGAGCAACATGCCCACACACAGACCGGCGGGACCCAGAAAGACGCCCCACATCGTGGTTATCCCCCAGGTATAGCTCAGTCCCGGCATACCCAGGAAGGTTGCCCCGCTGACGGTGGTGGCGGAAAACGCCAGAGCCAGAAACAGGGGGCCGTAGGAGCTACGCGCCGTAGCAAAGTCGTCGGCGTGTTTGACGCGCCGCTGGGCCAAAACCCCGATGGCCAGCATGCCGCCGATATAGATGACGAGGAAGAACCACGACCAGGTAACGAGTGTCATGGACAGGTCTCCTTTATACTCTGGAGGAAAACATCCTTAGCTCAGGACTTGGGTCGGGTTCTGACTCTGCCTGGTGAAATTACACTGAACGCCTGGAGTAATGCTATCTCAGGGTCACGGAAAACGTTGCCGACGATATCCGGCTTCCCGGATTCTACTTCGTTCCATCCAGGCTACTTTTCTATTTATGAGATGCGTTCTAGTGACGTGGTGTCCTTATCGGTCGGCAGTCATTCGCAGGGCGACCCGTAAGTGTTGGTACTTCCACTCCCCGTTGACTTTCACGTAGTCGTCGTCATAGCGCAGGGCCAGCCATTTCTCATCGTCATTTTCGGCATACGTCCACGGTCCCATGATATACCAGATGCCGGTGGCGCGATCGTCGTTGACCTCGATTATCGGGTTCGTGATGTTGTGCTGAGAGAAGCTGAACATTCTTTGGAATTTGCTAAATAAATCGCGAATAGCGGCATGGCCCTCAGCCTTGCCGAAATCGGCACTTTCCCAGATGGCATCTTCGACAAAGACGGAATTGACTCTGTCGGGGTTGTGCATATCGTCGCAGATTTCGCAGTAGCGAGCCTTGAGCTGTTTTATCGCTTCGATGTCTTCGAGCCGGGTGATGCGTGCTTCCAGTTCCGACGTGGCCATACTAAACCCTCCTTTTGATCGGACTTTTGGTTTCATTCTTACTACACGGTTCGCTGACCATGCAGCAATGCCTCTCTGTTAAAGCGGGTGACCAGCCCACGGATTCGGTACCAACGCGAAGGTTAGGGGAAGCCACTAAAACCGCAGCGTCCCCTATGTCGCTGGTCTTTAGATCAAAATGCTTACCGCACCCTCGCGCACCAAGCGATGATTGCGAAAGGAACGGGATTTTCGGTAGGCGTCTGTCCTAAGTTGACGCCCTTAAAAGCTCGGCTTGGTCGGAAATGGAGTCAATTGGAGTTCGTGCGTCCAACAGGATTTGTCTTGGGTGTGTAGATAATAGTACGCCTCAGCGATCTTAACGGGATTCATCACCACTTCAGGCCGCTGCTGGGCTATCGGCAGGGCGCGGGTGCCTGGAGAGTCGATGAGGCCGTCTATCACGACGTTGGCCACGTGTACGCCATGCTCGGAATATTCCTCCGTCAGCACCTGCGCCAGCGTGCGCATCATCACTCTCGGATAGTACAACGACTGTCCTGTCAGTCGCTTTCGTCCGCGCAAGGCCGCCGCATTATTAGAAATGAGGAAAGAGCCTGCGCCTCGCTCTCGCATGGCGGGCAACACCTCCTTGGCGACTAAGAACGGTCCTCGGCTGGAGATGTGCTGCGCGGTGTCAAATAGTTCGACCGGGATGTGTTCAAGCAATTCTTTCTCTGGCGGCAGGTCACGCCCCTCCAGGTAGCCCGCGTTGTAGACCAAGACATTCGGGTCACCGGCTTGCTCTCGAATCTGGGCGAACGCCTGTGATATGGAGTCGTGCGACACTAGGTCCAGCTCGACAATCATGCCTTCGCTACCTTGCTCTCGGATTGCCTGCTCCAACCCAGACGCATTGGCGGCATTCCGGGTCGTCAACACGACGAAGAAGCCCTCTTTGGCAAACTTCTGAGCTACGGCACCGCCGATGCCCCAGCGCGCACCGACGGGCATATCGCTGTCGTCGATCACCTTACCGTGCGCGAGTTTGGTATTGCGGCCATCTGACTGCCACTTGGATGTTGCTCCCACCACGACGGCGACCGGTTTACGGGTCGAGTTCATATCGGATTCCTTTATCCTTGTTACAAGTCCCCCAAGCGTAAGGAAAAATAGCCACCTTCACAACGGCAAACAGAATTATCTTAGAGGGCATGTGGGAGTCGTTATCCAGTAAGGTTAATAAAGTTGCCACGTCCCTTCTAGCCGCAGTCTACGTCCCTTCAAACAACACCTTTACGTGTGACTCGGGCAGCGGTTGCGTTGCTTTGGATACAACATAGGTACAAGCGACCGACATGAGTTCCCCTAGCGTCGCGCAGGAGAACGGACTCGGTCCCTCGGCGTAAAGCCAGGTGGCGGCAGTGTGCAGCATGCCGGGCGCAAACCAGGCGGGGTCAATCATTTGGGTGTGCAGCACGAGGAAGGTGACGAAGCCGCTGACCAGGCCGGCATAGGCTCCTGTGCGGGTGACACCGCGCCAGAGTGCGCCGACCACTAAGGGGCCGGCAAAGGCCGCCATCATGCCCCCGTTCCCGATCCAGACAATGAGGGCGATATTAGTCTCGACCAAAGCCCAGGCGAGGGCGGTACACAGTACCAGAACAACAACAGTCGCCACCCGACTGATAGCTAAAACCCGCTGGTCCAGTTGCTCAGCATTCGGAGGATTCTTAAGTCGAGGCACGATGGACCGACGGTAGAGGTCGTTGGCAATCACTTGGGATGAGGAGATGACCAGCCCATCGGCGGTGGACATGATAGCCGCCAGCACGCCCACCCCAATGAGGGCGGCGAGCCAGGTTGGGAACAATTCGATGAAGAGGAGGGGTAGGGCCTGATTCGGGTTCGCTCCCTCGGCGTAGAGGGCGTCGCCCAAGATCGCGCGGGCGAGGAGACCGCCCAGCCCGAGCATGCCCAGCGTCAGCCCAAACGTGAAGGCCAGCTTGATAAACGATTTCTGTTGGCTCTCGCTCTTTAATGCCCAGAGCTTGTTCCCGAGATGGGGCAGCAGGCCGAGCGGTATGTGTGAAATAAAAATAGCAACAATCGACCACCAGGAATGATACAGCGCGGTCTCGGCATTAAGCACACCGACCAGGTGCGCATCCTGCTCGGTAAGACTGTCGATGATGCCCAGTATGCCCGCTCTTTCGCCGTCCACCCCAAATCCAGTCAGAAAAAGTACGATCACCACCACCGCAACCAGCAGCATCATGAATCCCTGAACCCCATCGGTCAGGATGTCGGCATGCGCGCCGCCGAGCACGACGTAAATCAACAACACGGTGGTGGTGATGAGCAGCGCCCACAGGGGGGACATGCCCAGCATAATCTCGAACATTACCAGCCCGGATACCAACTGCCCGGCCAGATAGAAAAATAATACTAAGGAAAAGACCGAGATGAGTATCCGAATGCCTTCGGATTGGTAGCGGTCGCCGAGGTATTCCGGGATGGAGCGGTTCCCAAAGCGATGGCCCGAGGTAGTAATCAGGCGCATGGCGACCAACACGCCGACATACACGCCGGTCGGGTACAGAAAGCTGCCCCAGACCGTGGGCAACCCCCACTCGTAGCCCAGACCCGGCGCCCCGAGAAAGGTTGCGCCGCTGGCCGTTGTCGCCGCAAACGCCAGGGCCAGAAAGAGCGGCCCGTACGAGCCGCGCGCGGTTGCAAAGTCATCGGCGTGCTTGACCCGTCGTTGGGCGAAAACGCCGATGGCCAGCATTCCGCCGATATAGATGAGGAGAAAGAGCCACGACCAGGTAATGAGTGACATAGAGCGTCAGATCGCGCCTTCGGCCCGCGCTTGCTCGACCTCCTTGTCGCCGTACCCGACCAGCTCCCGCAGGATTTCCTGGGTATGCTCGCCGAGTCGGGGCGAGGTCGTGACCTCGACCGGAGAATCGGACAGCTTGAGCGGACAGCCGACCGTCTTGAATCGTCCGCGCTCCGGATGCTCGACTTCGGCCACAATATCCCGCGCGGCTAGCGACTCGTCTTCCATTAGCTCTTGCATGTCCAGGACCGGGCCGCAGGGCACGTTGGCCGTGTTGAGGAGTTGCATTGCTTCGTACTTGGTGTGTTGTTGGGTCCATTCCTCGATGACCGCGAAACAGTCCTCCAGGTGTGACAGACGCGCCTCCGGTGTGGCGTACTCCGGATGGTCGATAAGCTCCTCACGGCCAATGAGTTTCATTAGCGGCTGCCAGACCTGAGCCTGGACGACCACATAGATGTAGTCGTTGGGGCCGCCGGGTTTACATTTGAGCGCGACTCCCGGATGTCCACCACCGGACGCATTGCCGGAACGCGGTACTGCCTCGCCAAAGGTCTTGTCGGGGTATTGCGGGTATTCCCTCAAGGGCCCGTGGGCAAGTCGCTGCTGGTCGCGCAGCTTGACCCGACACAGGTTCAGCACCGCATCTTGCATGGCGACCTCGACCCGCTGACCAACCCCGGTTTGCTCCCGCTGAAAGAGGGCCGCCAGAATAGCAGCCACCAGATGAATACCAGTTCCGGAATCCCCAATCTGGGCTCCCGTACTGGTCGGCGGGCCGTCGTCCCAGCCCGTCGTGCTCATGGCCCCGCCCATGGCCTGGGCGACGGTCTCGTAGGCCTTGCAGTCTGCGAACGGACCAGGGCCGAACCCCTTACCAGAGGCATAAATCATGCGGGGATTGATCTTCCGGATGACCTCCCAACTGAATCCCTGGCGGTCCAGAGCACCCGGCGCAAAGTTTTCTACCAGCACGTCACACACCTCGATCAGCTTGCGGAAAATATCCTGCCCTTTCGGGGTCTTGGTGTTGATGGTGATGCTGCGCTTGTTACAGTTGAGCATGGTGAAATACAGGCTATCGACATCGGGCAGGTCCCGAAGCTGTTGGCGAGTTATATCGCCCCGCCCCGGCAATTCAACTTTGATGACGTCCGCGCCGAGCCAGGCGAGAATCTGGGTACAAGAAGGCCCCATCTGGACGTGGGTCATGTCGAGAATACGGATGCCGTTCAAAGCTTTTCCCATGGTTTTCTCCTTGCCAGACTAAGTGTCCGTTTTGCGGTTACTTGTACAGCGTCTGATTCCTGAGGCAAAGAGGGGCGCTGCTCTCTTGCCGTGGCACGGGCCATCCAATATCATGCCGACCACAAAAATACCCGATAGGACAATACAGACAAAATGAGATCAGCCGTATGAGCAAACAGACTCCAACAGCAGCCGTAAAATCAATGGACCCCATCGTCTCGTTATGCCGACGGCGCGGGTTTATCTTTCAGTCGTCCGAGCTGTACGGCGGCATTAATGGCTTTTGGGACTACGGCCCGCTGGGCGCTGAGTTGAAACGCAACCTCAAGGAAGCCTGGTGGCAAGACGTGGTCCGCTGTCCGGCCCCCGGTCCGGACGGTCGTCCCATCGATATCGTTCCGGTTGACGCGACTATCATCATGAATCCAAAAGTATGGGAAGCCTCAGGTCATGTGGGTGGATTCTCTGACCTGATGAGTACCTGCCGTCACTGCAAGAAGCTCGTGCGGTACGATCACATCTGGGAGATGATCCACGAAAGTGACTGGTATGCCTCGCTGTCGGATCTGCATAGCGCGGGCAATGTGACCGCCAAAAGTGTGAAGCGCTGGGGAGAAAAGACAGCGAAAAAAAACGCCCCGAATCTGGCTCTTGTCCGCAAGCCGGCGGAAACGCTTGCTCTACTGACTGAGGGACTGGAGCAGGAAGAGTCGCCGATTGAGATTGAACTCGACCAATTGGTCAAGCAGCTTGCCACCGAGCAGCGAGTGGAGAGTGAATTGCAGACGCCGTGTCCGTTTTGTGGCGGCGAGGTTACTGAGCCACGACCTTTTAATCTGATGTTCAAGACCACAACCGGCGCGGTCGAAGACCCTTCGGCGGTCACCTATCTGCGTCCGGAGACTGCGCAGGGAATTTTTACCCAGTTTTGGAATGTGCTTGATTCCAATCGGGTACGGGTGCCGTTTGGGATTGCTCAGATCGGGAAAGCGTTTCGTAATGAGGTGACGCCTCGCAACTTTACGTTCCGGTCGCGTGAGTTCGAGCAGATGGAAATCGAGTTCTTCATTCATCCCAGTGAAGCGGCCGAATGGTATCAGTACTGGCGCGACACCCGTTTTCGCTGGTGGCAGTCTATTGGTCTGGCGGGTGAGAACCTGACGCTGCGTGAGCATGATCAGGACGAACTGGCTCATTATGCCAAAGAGGGGGCAGGTACGAGCGATGTCGAGTACCGTTTTCCCTTTACCGCACCCGGCTACGGTGAGTTGGAGGGCGTGGCGCATCGGACCGACTATGATCTGCGACAACACGCTGTCCATTGCGGCCAAGGGGATAAACTGCGCTACTTTGATGACCAGCGCAATGAGCGCTATTTCCCGCACGTGATTGAGCCGAGCGCCGGCGCTGACCGTGGCACTTTAGCAGCATTATGCGAAGCCTATACACCCGACGAGAGCCGGCCGAGCAAGGTCTATATGAAGTTCCACCCTCGTCTCGCTCCGATCAAGGCGGCTATTTTTCCCTTAGTCAACAAAAGCGGTATGCCCGAGGTTGCCGAGAAACTCTACCAGGAGCTGCGCCCAAAATATGCCGTCCAGTTCGATGTGAAACAGAACATCGGCAAGCGCTACGCGCGCATGGATGAAGCCGGTACGCCGTACTGCTTTACGATTGACGGTGACACGCTTGAGGACCAGACCGTGACCGTGCGCTACCGTGACACGCTTGAGCAAGAACGTATTGGGATTGATAAGGTCAGTGCGTTCTTAGACGAAAAGATGGGGAAGTAAGTCGGGCTATTCCTATCCCCTCCCTGGAGGGGTGCCGCGTAGCAGCGGGGTGGGTTGCCCCGTTTACGCAATACTCAGTTCCACTTCGCCCAGCCCATCCATCATCAACTGCACCCTATCGCCCTGACTCACAAACTTGGTCGCCACCACGCTGCCGGTCATGACGACCATGCCTTGAGGCAGGGTCTTACCCTGGGTGGCCAGCGTGCTCGCGAGCCAGGCTAAGGCATCGAGTGGATGCCCCATCACATCCCGGCCATCACCCTCTCCAACGACCTCGCCGTTGATGCGCATGGTGCCGTGTATGGCCGCCAGGTCGAGGGGTTGCCAGTCTGTTAGCGGCGAACCAAGGACAATGCCGCCGTTCCAGGTGTTGTCCGCGAGCAACGTCAGTATATGGTCGGCGATTTTGGTGTAGTCCGCGTGGCGATCATCAACGAGTTCAAAGGCCGCCATGACAGCCCCGATTGCATCGGCAACACTATCGCGCGTATAGGGTGCCCGCTCGGCTGGCAGGTCCTGAGCAAGCCGTACGGCAATCTCACATTCGACTCCCAAGCGACCGTAGTCGCTCAGGCGTACCTGAGCCGGGGTGTGATGGATGGTTTTTTCCATGATGGCGCCAGCAATAGGTTCGTCAAAGCCGACCATTTTTTGCATCACCGGCGTGGTCAGAGCAATTTTATACCCAGCTATAGAGCCGTAGGTCTGCATCAGCATTTGCTGAAGCGCCGCCTGGACGGCATAGGCGTCTTCAATGCGGTGCGGTGTATGCGGCTCCGGGATGGGGGCAAAGGGCCGGCGGGCCTGGCGTTCATTCCATAAAAATCTGGCGGCCTTTTGATACGACTGTGTGTCGGCCATTGTGCGGTCTCCTCACCTGCATCCGACGCTATTGAGCCTGAAAAAAGCGATTCTCCGGCCGAGGCAGGCCAAGGTTTTCACGCAGGGTAACGCCCTCATATTCGTGCCGAAACAAACCGCGTCGCTGTAGCTCAGGTACGACCTGATCTACAAAATCGTCCAGCCCGCCCGGCAGATAGGGGAACATGACGTTAAAGCCGTCCGACCCTTCGGTCATGAGCCATTCCTCCATGTGATCGGCGATCATGCTCGGCGTGCCAGTGAGTTCCAGGGTGCTGAAACTCCCGCCCACATACTGGGCAAGCTGTCCGATGGTCATATTGTCTCGCTGCGCCATTTCAACCAGTTTCTGCCGCCCGGATTGGCTGGCATTGCTCTCCGGGATGTCGGGCAGCGGACCGTCCAGGTCATAGCCCGACACGTCATGGCCCAGCAGGACGCAGAGTGTGGCCATGCCGCTATCCGGGTGGACCAGGCTGTCGAGCTTCGCCTTCTTTGCCCGTGCTTCGGCCAAGGAATCGCCCACGACAACAAAGGCACCCGGCAGGATTTTAAGATGGTCGCGACAGCGCCCGCAGGACTCCATCCGGCCTTTGACATCCGCGTAATAGGACTGGGCGTCTCTCAGATTATTGACCCCGGAAAACACGACCTCGGCGGTCTCGGCTGCAAGCTGACGGCCAGCTTCCGACGCACCGGCCTGGACGATGACCGGCCAGCCCTGGACAGGCCGGGCGATATTCAGCGGGCCACGCACGGACAGATGAGGGCCTGTATGATCCAGCACGTGCAGCTTCTCGGGATCGAAATAAATGCCGGCATCGACATCGCGGATAAAGGCATCATCCGCCCAACTGTCCCACAGGCCAGTGACAACATCGTAGAACTCACGCGCGAGACGATAGCGCGCATCGTGTTCCATATGTTCCTTGCGTCCGAAATTTAATGCCTCGTCCGGGTTGGACGAGGTCACCACGTTCCAGCCTGCTCGACCTGCGCTGATATGGTCGAGCGAGGCAAACTTCCGCGCCACATGATACGGATCGTTATAGGTGGTGGAGGCCGTGGCAATCAGACCCAGATGCGTGGTGACCGTGGCCAGCGCGGGGAGGAGGGTGAGCGGATCGAAGGAGGTGACCGTCGCGCTTCGTTTGAGCGCTGCCATTGGCATATTGAGCACGGCCAGGTGATCGGCCATGAAAAAGGCGTCGAAGCGCCCACGTTCCAGCGTCTGAACGAAACGCCGGTAGTGCGCAAAATTGAAGTTGGCATCCGGAAAGGCCCCCGGATAGCGCCAGGCCGCGGTATGAATGCTGACCGGTCGCATGAACGCGCCCAGCCGCAATTGTCGTAAATGCGCCACACTCCCTCCGTGATGGTCATGAACTCAGAGACAGCGTAGCAAATCACGGGGTTATGGCTAGAGCAGTTCCTCCACTGTGGGGATGAGTTTGCGCAGGTGAAGACGGAAGGGGTGGTGAATTGAGGCCCTATTTGTGGGTACGAACGTATGTCACCGAGGTTCCGCCCCAAGCGATAATTGCAATCCACAATAATATCCAGTCAAACATTGTCACTTTTTATCCTCCTCCGGCATCTCTGACGACCTGCCATACGATGTAAATAATCATTCCTACAACCATGAGGAGTCCGGCAAATCCAATAATTTCATACACGCTCATTCTTCAGGCCTCCCGAGTTCTTTCATAAGCAGTTCGATCCGTTGATGAAGAAGCGCGACGGAAATGCCAAGTACAAAATCTAGCATAAGGCCAAAGGCAAAAAGGAGTATCTTTGGACGACTATCCAGATTTAACAACAGACCGGCCAATCCTCCGCTCAGCGCCAAGACGCCAATCCAGACGGATTTTATCCAATCCGAATAATACTTGATCCGTTCCTGTTTCTCCTCTTGTGTCAAGACTTGGCTATCGTAGCAAAACAATGAGTCTTTCCAGGGACCGGCTTCTGCTCCAAGAGGTCGCCGCATATGGTGTTTGGTGACTATTTATGAGAGTGGGTGTGGAGCCAATCGTCCTGTCATTGGAAGACTGATAGTGACACAGGAATCCGAAAAGATAATCGTATCTTCATTGGGATAACTGTGGGCGGTTTTGAGCGTTACACGCTGGTGCGGTTTGTCGAGCATAACCCAGACCAGCGTTTGGGGAGCCGGGCCTCGGGGTGTGGCCGGAAAAGAATAATCCAGACCCACGCTCGATGAGGGCACCGTGTCTGCGCTGGCCTGGACAATGCGTTGTGCTAGTGCCTGAAAGACGGGCTGGCCACGCTGGCTGTCCGTCCGCTGGGCTTCAAAATGGTAGTGCAGCGCCGACGTAAGCTGGAGGTCAATAGGGCGAGCCAGGTTCACAATCCAGTCTGAGAACGCCGGTTGTAACGCAGGGGGAATATCCGTGCAGGCCAAGATTTCGGAAACATGCTGCGTAGTGTCATACGCTATGTGGATGAGGTGGCTGGCGCCGATAATACTTGCCTGCACCTGGAACTGGGGCTGTTCCAAGCGCACCGTGGCCAGCGGCCTGAAGTGCTGAAAATCCACCCTGTCGGCGACAACGTGAAGCCGTAGCTCGGCGGCGGATTGGTCCTTGTAGATGAGCGTGCTCATGCAGTAGCTAGCCTGTGTAGAGGTCAACTCGCGTCAAGGTTGGGATAAGGCCAACAGCGGGCGGAGCCCCTCCCATACCCCGAGTAACTGGAACGCCATGACCACTATTGTCCCAGCCAACATGATCCGAATCCAGCCTTCGCCCTTGTTGACACCCCAATGCGCTCCGAACCAGGCGCCGATACTGGACGTTACCGACAGGAGCAGACCCGCACTCCAATCGACTTTTCCGTTCAGCGCAAAGACGCAGCAGGCAATGCCGGTCAAACCCATGACAACAACGACTTTTACGCCATTGGCTAGCGTAAGATTCAAGCCGCCCATAGTGCTCAGCGTCACCAGTATAAAAATACCGGCCCCAATCTGGAGTAAGCCACCGTAGAGTCCGATGCCAAAAAAGACGACTTGGAGCAATCGTCGCCCCTGGGCTGTCCCGCTTACGGCCAGCAGTTTGGAATTGAGGAACGGCTCAAACACTATCGGGACGAGCATGACTATCATCATGATGGCCAATAAAGTCTGGAAGACCGCGTCATCCAGGCGGACCGACACCAGCGCGCCACACACCGAGCCCAGCATGGCGGGGATGACCAGCGCAATGGCTAAACCCGAGTCAGTCTGCTTCAGTTTTTTATACGCGGCCAGCGCAGTCAGGCTTTGCAGGACAACGGCCAAACGATTCGTTCCGTTAGCTACTCCGGGCGGCAGTCCGATCAGGATCAGGGCCGGCACAGTCAGCATGGCCCCTCCGCCGGAAACCGCGTTGAGAAAGCCGGCGGCCAGACCGCTGAGGGTAATGAGGAGAATATCGGTGACTGACATCACAATAAAAAGGGCAGCCACAGGGGGCTGCCCCTACCGTTCGGTACCTGAATTATGGGGCGATTGTTGCCTGTCTCAGCGAGAGCGTCAAGACGAAGTCGCTGGACGAGAAAGGCCGTCGGAAATCAGGGGGAGCCCGGAACCGGCCCAGATTTCCTTGACCCTCAGGCTGTCTCTGCCTATGATCCTTAAATCCTGGCCAAAGGAGGGTGGGTATGCCGGCGTGGAATCTCAAAGATGCAGCGGCTGTGTGTGGTGTCGGCCATACGCCATACGGTCGGAAGATGAATCGGAGTCAGATTGATCTTGCGGGTGAAGCTATCCGCAACGCACTCGATGATGCCGGGTTGGGGCGAGATGACTTGGACGGGCTCATAGTCAGTTTTGGTACACCCATCGGAGCGGATGCCGACACCTTGGCCTATGCGCTGGGATTAAAACTGCGCGCGTATAATCAAACCTGGGCCCACGGCCGCTTTACGGCCAGCAGCATCCAGTGGGCGGCTATGATGGTCAGTACTGGTATGGCTAATGTTGTCGCCTGCATGGCATCGATTAGCTTCTCGGGCTTTCGCAAACCCATGATGGGCGGGACCGGAGACGCTGAAGGCGGGCGTGAGGCCGGCGGGGGACACGGTGAAGATCCGGTGTTCGGCATGACCTCACCCGGCGCAGGGGCGGCGCTTGTGGCCCGGAAGTATTTTGACCGCTTTGGCGCAACGAGTGAGCAGTTGGCCGCGGTGGCGGTTGCGTTTCGGAAACACGCCTCCCTGAATCCGAATGCCATTATGCAGACACCCATCAGCGTAGAAGATCACCAAAACTCACGTTTTGTGTGTGAGCCGCTGCATCTGCTGGATTATTGTCTGATTAACGATGGCGCGGCTTGTGTCCTGGTCACGACACAAGAACGCGCCCGGGACATGGCCAAACGGCCCGTTTGCATTAGCGGCATGCAGGGCTTACCGGCGGGACGCGAGGAATTTATTTGGACCTATCCAGGCTTTGGGACTTCTCAACAAGCCGCATTTGATTATGAACCTGGTCCACAGCCAGTGTATGAGATGGCGGGCGTATCGCCCAGGGATCTGGACGCGCTGTTTACCTACGATGCGTTTGCGATTCTGGCCTGGACGGCCCTGGAGCGCTTTGGGTTCTGTCAACAGGGGGAAGCCGCGGCCTTTACCCAGGACGGACGGATTGAGCTGGGTGGGGAGTTGCCCATGAATACCAATGGCGGGCTCATGTCCGAGGGCCATATCATGGGCTGGAATCACCAGGTCGAGATTGTACGCCAATTACGGGGGGAGTGTGGCGAGCGACAAATTCCGGATGCGCAGCTCATCCAATGGGCCAACGCGTATGGGGACTCGTTAGTCTATCGCGCAGGCTAAAAAAAGGACTTATGTACCCGACTGACCTCATACAAAAATTCATCTTATTTTTTAAATATCTGACTCAGACGCTCTTCTATATCCTGTCTCCTAACCTCGACTGCTAGAAATGGGTAATGCCGGCCCAGAAAGTTCATGGTTATGTCACCTTGCGCTAAATACACTAGCAAATCGCATCTTTCCTGAACCAAACCATCATCGTCATTCAACTGTAAAATGTTAATGGTCGCGTTAACACATTTTTTTGTTTCTTTGTCGAGTCCATCTCCCGGACGAATAAGACAGCTAGGGAGATCAAGGGCGAACCAGCCGGATTTGACTCTGAACGGATCGACCACCTCTTCAGTGTCTCCCTTTCGGGTGTTGATCTTCTGTCTTGCGAGTCGATAATTGTCCCATTCATAAGCTAAATGGGGATACTTCGTTTTGGGACGGAAATGGTCTACAGAGCCAGTATCGACTAGATATAGCGAAGTATAAGCGCAAAGACCTGAGTATGATACCTTAAGATTTTTAATTGCTTTGGTCCAATAATTATGGCCGCGAAAATCTTTATTTGATGGATGTGGTTTACGTCGAAGAAATTGAATCCCAGGTTTTCGTATCTCAGAATCAAATTCTTGATATTCCGGCTTAGGTGCTACGGGAATCATAGATCAATACCAAACTGCTCAGCAAAAAATAGCCATCGAGGCCAAAAGGGATCATCGGGGGCTAATAAACGACGAAGGTCATCAGAAACCGTTTCTATCTCCGAAACGTTTGGGTCTTGGCCAAGCTGAACGGATTTGGCTTTCTCAATCGCCCGTTCTGCTTCACGAGAACGAGCTTGCCGCAGTCCAAATACCGGAGATGTTAACCAGGAAGAAACGTCTCCATACTTCTGAAATTCAAAAGGTTCCAGGATCACGTCGAATTTTTCAAGTTCAAGATGGTATAACGCATCTGACTCATCAGAAAAATTTGACTCCGTGGACGCTAGAATCATAGGCGAGTGGGTTGATACAATGATTTGTATTTCAAGATACTCACTGAGTAGCTTTTCGACACTCATCAAAGCCGGCAGCATAGTCCTCTGCCAACGGGGATGTAGATGAGCTTCTATTTCATCCACAATAATTACCATTCTACGTAGAGGTTCTTCCCCTATTTGCTGAGCGGCAAGAGTGTGCTCCTGCCAAGCCCAAATAATTACATAGGCAAGAAGTAAGATACGCTGGACACCAGCAGATGAAAGCACGATAGGAACGTCACCGTAAGGATGCTTGATCGTGGGTATCTGTCTCGGGTCGCCAGGTATGCGCGTGAGCTCTCCCGGTTCGAGAGGGCCAAGGTCTTCAGGCGATAAACATTCCAGAACTTTGGTTAGCTTGGAAAAAATATCTTGGTCACGTAACAACTGCCAATTAACCCAATCCCGAACGAGACCTTCAATATCTCCAGGTTTGCCATCCCAAACTTGATCACTCGTGAAATAACTAGCATAGGACTGAGTATGAGTTTGTAGTTTTGCTCGCACCTCATCGGAAATCACAAATGAGCCGTCAACCCTAGCATAAATGCATAATGCGGCTACTGATGGTCTGCCTTTTTGAGTAATCCACGAATAACTTTCCCAATCAAAATAGCTCCGACCTGTTAATGACTGTTCCGCATCATTCCGAATCTCAAATCTTATTGTTGGACGTCTTTTCTCCCGAGACACTCCAAACGGAATGACTTGTCTAGTTGCCCATTTCCCAGTGATGGCCCACCAAGCGACATCCAACAGGAACGATTTACCCAAGCCGTTATCCCCGGCAATAAGGGTTAATCTCTTGCCAAATTCCAGATCAAACTTCTTGGCAGGACCAATATCAACTAAACGTATTGCTGCCAATGTTCCTTCCGTCTCACGTGGAGCATCAGGAGGGGGAGCGAACTCGTAAGCAACCGCTTTCAAATCTAATGGTTCTTCAGAAAAAAGGCTTCCCTGACTAGATACCAATGTAGAATATTGGTGAGTGAAAAGTATTTCACGCTCGTTAGGGGTTATATTGTAACTTGTCAAAAATTTTTGAATGATCGATTCCTGCGTAGCATTGTCATCCCACTCTCTATCCTTCCCCATCCATATAGCAATTGCGAGAAGTGGGATGAGGTTGAAACCAGACAATTCCCCGACAATTTGATGTATCTTCTCAACGTGATTCTTTTTGAATCCCCATCTTCTACTACCTCTCTGATGAATAAACACTTCCCTAAACGTTTGAGTATTAATAGCCTGCAAACCAGAAGATGGATATTTCCGTGTTACCCAGATTTTACTGCTCTTGAATGGTTGGAAATAATATTGACTCCGTAGATCTAAGTGATGATGGTCTTCAAGATGTTTCTTTGTGACAGCGTCCAGGCTTATTCCCTTAGTTTCACCCTCGGGGAACTCGGCCTTTTTACAAGCCAAATAGGTGATACCGATGAAAGGATGGGAGTGTCCTTTCAGTTCACGAATTGCCCATGCTACGGCTTTGCGAGATAAATATCTCAAGGAATAGACCTCAGAGAGTCAACAGCGAAGCGACAGAAATCTTGATTCAGGTCTATCCCTATGCCTGAACGTCCGGTCGCCAGGGCAACTCTGATCGTAGTTCCACTTCCCGTGAAAGGGTCAAGGACGATACCGCCCTCTGGGCATCCGACTTCCAAGCATCGTTCAACTAGTTCATCGGGAAATGGCGCCGTATCCAACCCATTGGTTGATCTTGGTTTTGCCGCAACCGTCCATAAATCTTCTTCGATTTTTTTATCTATAAGGGCTTGTTTATTGAAGTAGTATCGTCTGTTTTTTGCCAGAATGAACACATACTCATAACTGCGACTAGGGCGATCTCGAACAAATTCGGGTAGACGATTTTTGCGATGCCAGATGACGGAACTGCGGAGTACCCATCCGACCGATGTCAAGTGGAGTGCCACACGCCACGGAATACCGATAAGCGATTTTCGTTGCAGGCCAATCCCTAGACCACCACTCTTGTCAACAGCGCGTAATCCAAAACGCCTTTTCTTGCTTTTGACATCTTGACCATGAGATTTGCCCTTACCGGAATAGAAGGTATCTCCGATATTCAAGAAAGCGACTCCTGTGGGTTTTAAAATTCGTTTTGATTCGGACATGATATCGGAAAGGGCCAGAACATACTCTTCAACGGTGCCCTCAAGTCCGAGTTGGCCTTCGACCCCATAATCACGAAGCCAAAAGTAGGGTGGTGATGTGACAATACAATCAACGCTCTCTGAAGGGAGTTGTTTTAGGATATCCATTGCCGAGCCTTGGTAGATAGCCCACGAGCCACCATTACAAGACTGCCCGCGCCAAGCGCGACCGAGAGCAAACTTCTCAACCGCAAAAATGTCTATGCTTTCGCTAAGTTCCAAAGATGGCACCTGACTTGGCAATAGTCATACCAGACTCTGGGAACCGGGTCATCAGTATCTTCTCTAGCTTCTTAATCTCATCTACCACCCTGGAAGAATTCTTCAGACTTTTTGAGTCCCATAGCTGTTCTAAGCTCTTCGATTTCAAAAGCACTTTGACTAAACACTAACCGATGTCCGACCAGTTCAGCCACTATAGGTTGCACTTGACCTTCCTTAAAGGTGTGCTGTCAATAATTCTAATGGTAGGTTAAGAATGTGATTCCTGAAAAAAAGGGGAGAGGGCATGGCCGAGTATACAAAACCGTTACCGGCAATTTCGACACTCAACCAACCGTACTGGGATGGTCTGAAACAAAGACAGGTGGTGCTGCCAAAATGCGCAGCGTGTGGCGTTGTCTGGTATCCTCCTGCTCCGTTTTGTCCGGACTGTTGGTCACGTGATTTTAGCTGGCAGCAGTTGAGTGGTCGGGGCAGGGTGAACTCGTGGGTCGTTTTTCATCAAGCCTATTTCTCATCACTCAAGGAGGACATTCCGTACAATGTTGCCGAGGTTGAGCTGGAAGAAGGGCCACGCCTGCTGACAAATCTGGTCGAGGTCGAGAATGAAAAGATTGCCATTGGAATGCCAGTGGAAGTCGTCTTTGATGATGTGACCGACGAGGTCACACTGGCAAAGTTTCGACCACGCAAAGCCTAGCGGCAGACCTGCGTGGCGACACTGAAGAGAGAAGGAGTATCTATGCCTGGCGTCCTTGACGGTATTCGTGTGTTTGACTTAAGTATCGCCGCGGTTGGACCCTGGGCGGCCAAACTGCTGGGCGAGCTGGGAGCGGATGTGATTAAGGTGGAGTCGCCTGGTGGTGAACTCTCGCATGCTATCCCGCCGCCTATTAAGGGAACGGCCGTCCTGTATATCTCGGCCAATTTCAACAAGCGCAATATTGTCCTTGATCTCAAAAAGGAAGGGGATCGGGCCATTGCGCTCAAGCTGGTTGAAAAGAGTGATGTGTTTATTCAGAACATGCGTCCAGGCGCAGTCGAGCGTTTGGGCTTAGGTTATGATGTGGTCTCACAGCTCAATCCCCGCATGGTGTATGTGTCTGCATCTGCGTATGGTCGCACTGGGCCGATGGCAAAGGAAGCCGGGATTGATCCGACTGTCCAGGCCTTTGGAGGATGGTGCAGCATTACTGGCTCGCCCGGTTCTCAGGGAGAGATGTTTCGCCACCTGGCCCATCTCGATATTACCACGAGTACAATGATTGTTGAGGCTGTTCTGCAGGCGCTGCTCGCGCGGGAGCGCTCGGGCAGGGGACAGCAGATTGAGATTGATATGGTCTCAACCGCATTATCGCTGCAAACGAGTCGCTTGGCAGAGTATTTTGCGACCGGGGAGCAACCTCAGCCCAGGGGTAGTGCAGCGGCGACGACTGTGCCGCACCAAGCCTTTGTGTGTGAAGATCAAGAATATCTGGCGGTTGGGGTGGTGAGTGAAGACCAATGGCCACGCTTCTGTCGCGCTATCGGGCAGGAAGACTTGTGCGCTGATCCACGCTTTGTGACGAATCCGAAACGAGTCGAAAACCGGGCCGAACTCGTAGCCGTACTTGAAGAACATTTCAAAACCAAGCCAACCCGGTGGTGGAGTCTGCGTCTCACACAAGAATGCGTGCCGAATACGCGGGTGGACCGCACGGTCAATTTTCAATCGCTCCGCACCGATCCCCAAGTCACACAAAATCAACATATTATTGACTTAGAGACGCCGCATTGGGGAACGCCGAGTGTGGATGGTGTGCCGTGGAAATTTGGGAAAACTCCGGCTGGTCCGATTCGTCCAGGTGGATTACAGGGTGAGCAGACCGAAGAAGTCCTGCGCGAGTTTGGTATAACGGAATAGACACAGGCGAGTTGGAGCGGTACGGAACAGGAAAGAGACAGGAGCAGTGATGCCCGGCGCACTTGATGGCTTTACGATCGTTGACTTCACCCAAGGGCTATGCGGACCGTTTGCATCCATGCGCCTGGCTGATGCTGGGGCAGAGGTTGTCAAGATTGAGCCGCTGACGGGCGATGCCGCACGGACCATGGGACCGCCGTTTATCCAAGACGAAAGTGCGGTCTTCTTGAGTCTCAATCGCAATAAAAAGAGTATTGCCCTTGATGTCACTAAACCCGAAGGCCGAGAGATTGCGCAAAAACTGATTGCCCGGGCCGACGTTGTCCTGGAAGACTTCGGGCCGGGCCGGGCGGAAAAGTCAGGGCTTGGCTACGAAGCCCTCAGCCAGACCCATTCGACGCTGGTGTATTGCGCGATCAGTGCCTTTGGGGAGGAAGGGCCATTACGAGACCAGCCGGGGGCGGAGTTAGTGGTTCAGGCGATGGCCGATTACACCCACTCGCTGGGGAAGATTGGAGACGCACCGGTACGCTTAGGTACAGACGTGGCCAGTCTCAACACCGGGATTATGGCCTCACAAGCGGTCACGGCTGGGTTGTTTCACCGCGTTCGCACAGGCGAAGGGCAGCGTGTTGCGGTTAGTATGCTCGGTACGCTTTTACATATGCGCGGGATTATGTGGACGTCCATGACGGACCCGGATGAGTGGTATGGCTTCCATCTTGACCATTACACCAGACCGCCGGACGAAGGCTATAAGACCAAGGATGGCCATGTATATTTCGGCTTACGCCGGGGCAGCAGTGAAGACTGGGATCGGCTGATGCTGACCCTGGGGCTAGAAGAACATATTGCTGACCCACGCTTCGAGGGCTTTGGACGAGAAGCGACCAGCATTGGTCGCTATGCTCCTGAGGTCAAGCCGATTTGGGAAAAGGCGTTTCAGCAATTGACGAACGATGAAGTTGTCAAACTCGTCCACGAATTCCACGGTGATGCCGTTCCATTCAATAATTACCCCTCGCTCTTTGCCCACCCGCAAGTGGCTGAACTCGATATCGTGAAAGAAGTTGAGCACCCGGCTGGAGGCAGCTTTCAGGCGATCGGTCCAGTCTGGCGTTTGGCGGATACACCAGCGGCAATAAAGACTTCCCCTCCGGCTCTTGGCCAGCATACGGACGAAGTTCTCGCCAAAATTGGAATGAACAGCGCGGACTTACAGCGGCTCAGAGTCGCACAGGTTATCGGCTGATAGTGGTCGGCTAGAGAAAGAAGGGCGAGCCTCAAGCTCGCCCTTTTCTGCACTGTGCGACTCGTCAGCGGTTGACCGCGATCAGTTATCTCAGGCGATGTAGCCGCTCTCATCGTGGTCAGTCAGGTCGAGACCCTGCTGCTCACCCTCTTCGCTGATGCGCGCCCCTTCTGTGAGGGCGTTGGCGACAAAATAGGCGACAAAAGAGACGCCCCCACTCCAGATAATGGTGACGATAACGCTCTTGACCTGCTGGATTATCTGGGCCGTCGCGGTCTCGGCTTCGAGACCCGAGCCGCCCATGAATTCTGCTGCACACAGGCCGGTGAGGACCGCTCCAACAATTCCACCGATACCGTGCACGCCAAAGACGTCGAGGCTGTCGTCATAGCCGAACGCCCGCTTCATCTGAGTAGCAGCCAAGTAGCAGAAGACGGCCGAGGCGGCACCGATCAGGATCGCGCCCATGGGGCCGGCTGTCCCGCTGGCCG
This sequence comes from uncultured Binatia bacterium (SeqCode), assembly GCA_965247985.1. Taxonomy (GTDB): domain Bacteria; phylum Desulfobacterota; class Binatia; order Bin18; family Bin18; genus Bin18. The sequence goes on from OZ252051.1 coordinate 1,885,543, forward strand.
GTGTGATGGCAACCAGGCCTGCAACTGCGGCGGTGGCCATGCCGAGAATGCTCGGCTTGCCATGCCTGACCCACTCAATGAGCATCCAGACAACCACAGCCGTGGCGGCGGAGACCTGGGTGACGAGCAGGGCCATACCGGCGGTGCCGTCTGCGGCGAGTTGGCTACCAGCGTTGAAGCCGAACCAGCCAACCCAGAGCATGCCGGCTCCGACGACGGCCAGGACGAGGCTGTGGGGCCGCATGGGCTCTGTGGGGTAGCCGGTACGCGAACCGATCATTATGCAGACAACCAGCGCGGCGATACCGGCATTGATATGCACGACGGTCCCGCCGGCAAAATCGAGCACTCCCCAGCCGGCGAACAGGCCGCCGCCCCAGGCCATGTGCCAGATCGGTACATAGCTGAAGGTGAACCAGATGATCATGAAGATCAACATGGCGCTGAACTTCATCCGCTCGGCAAAGGCTCCGACGATGAGCGCCGGGGTGATGATCGCAAAGGTCATCTGGAAGGTCAGGAAGACCGACTCGGGTATGGTGCCACTGAGGGAATCGACCGTCAGATCCTTGAGGAAGAGTTTGGAGGCGTCTCCCATGATTGCGTTCCCCTCGGTGGCGGCAAAGCTGTAGCCGTAGATGATCCACAGCAGGGTCATGACGCCGGCCATGGCAAGGCATTGACCGAGGACCGAGAGGACGTTCTTTGTCCTCACCAAGCCACCATAGAACAGAGCCAGACCTGGCAGGGTCATGAAGAGCACCAGCGCCGTGGCGGCGATCATCCAGGCGGTGTCTCCGCTATCGAGCGTTGCTGCTTCCTCGGCCCAAGCGGGCGCGGCTGTACCGAGCATACTGAGTAGACCGAGCGACATTGCTCCCAATCCAAAAAATGTAGATCGTTGCGTCTTCCAAAAAATTTTCACTGTTGACTCCTCCTTCCCTCACGCACAAAGAACGAACATATCCGTTACCGATTGCCCCAGATTGGCAACAGAAGGCGAGGGTAGTCCTGTAATAGGCAAAAAGAATGCCGACCGAGAAATGCCCTATTTGCTTGATCTCCCTGCGTTTGGGGATACAGAGGCAACGATTCTGCTGACTGGATTTTAAGCAACGCCTATTTTTTCGTCAGCTTTTTGCTTGGAGCCGGCATATCAGTGGGGATTATTGGGGGGACCAGAAGGCGATGTGGCCGTCTGAAAGGCGCTGTGGTATCGCCTCCTCCGTCACCGAGACGACATAAACGGACGGGCCGCGAAAGCCTTGGGCTGGGTCCGAGTTGGTGTTTGTATGGCCGCTAAAAGTAAAAAACCGGCTGTCCGGAGACCAGAGGCGATGCGAAAGCGCATACTGGTCAAAGTACTGAAAAACCATGATCTGGGGACGAGAGGGAATGAAATTGACCACCGGAATGGATTTTCGGCTGTGTACATCCACCACCACCCAGGTCCAGTACGCGCGATCCAGGTTGCGTTTGGCATACAGGATACGGGTCCCATCCGGGGACCAGAAAAAGGCAGCAAAATTCTCTTTGATAAGGGGTTGCAGCGTTCCTGATGCCACGTCAAATAAACGAATCTCCTCAAAGAGGGGATTTCCGATAAAGGACGTGGTGGCAAGAGCTAAAAGGGGTTGCGTAGGGGACCATTCGAGGGCAACCCGTTCTGGAACAAGCGCTACAGATTCAGGCCGACTGCCATCGCCGGCAGCGATCATAAGCGCAGCTTTTTCCTGACCTTCTACGGTATTGCCATACGCGAGCCATTTCCCATCAAAAGACCATGAAGGTGGTCCGAATGCCGCGGGTGAGCGAGAGACCAGATGCCGTTCGCCGGTGGGAATGGTGACGACGCTGACGGAATGGCCGGCTTTTCCTTCGCGCCTTCTTCCCGTGTGAGTGAGGACCGCTTGTCCATCCGTGCGCCAATCAAAGTAAAAGGGCGCACCTTGGGCAACTCTTTGGGGACGTTGGCCGTTCGATGTCGGCCAAAGGTTCAATGAAAAGGGCCCCCGACCGCCCAAAAGGATAGCCAATTGCTGACTCGTGGGTGACCAATACGCATAAATGGGTTGTAGGCCAGCCTCCTTATACGCATGGAGAACGCGCCCACTGGCAGCGTCAAAGATATAGAGGCCATCTGTTGGTTGACCACCCGTGAGCTCAACCCGAAAGCTGGCAAGGCGCTGTCCGTTCGGCGACCAGACTGGCCAGCTATAAAAGTCCCGCCCTTGCTGGACTGGGCGGGGGGCGAAGCTGACCTGCTGGAGCATTTCTCCAGAAGCCATTTCCCGGCGATCTGTACCGTCCGGTCGAATGGTATACAGACCGCCGGCGCGATCAATATAGGCGATCCGATTGATAGTTGGTACCGCGCTAAGACTCAGCGAGTACGTCAGGAGAAGGGTAGCCGCAAGAAGAAAGGAAAGATAAAAGTATGGTCGTCCAGTCATATTTCCCCCAGCCCAGGGTCACGATACCAAAGTTTTTGAGAAGGGCAACGATCCAAGCTGGCTCAGTGAGAAAAGGGCGGGAAGAGCGGTATGAGCATGCTGAGCTTGACGGCCCCTCATACTGTTCGGTACGAATGCTGGTCATGGAGAAAAGAACCCCGTTATTGAGAGAGAACTCTGAAATGCAGCGAGAGGAGGGGTGGAGAAGATGAAGCGTATTGCCGTTCTTGGCTCGACCGGTTCCATCGGAGTATCGACGCTCGACGTTGTTGGCCGTTTTCCTGAAAAATTTCGTGTCGTTGCCCTTGCGGCAGGCAAAAACCTGACCAAACTCATCGAACAAATCAGATATTTCCAACCCAGGCTGGTCTCCCTCTCCCAAGAAGAGGATGCAAAAAAGCTGCGTCAGGAACTGCCCGATTTTGAGGGGGATATCGTATGGGGAGTAGACGGACTGCACGCGATTGCTACGCATGAAGACGCGGATATGGTCATGGCCGCCCTTGTCGGGGCAATCGGATTACCCCCGACCTTGGCGGCGATACGGGCTGGCAAAGATGTCGCGTTAGCCAACAAAGAAGCCTTGGTCGTTGCCGGCGAGCTCATGACGCGTGAGGCTGCGCAACACGGCGTGCGGCTCCTGCCTGTTGATAGTGAACACAATGCTATCTTTCAGGCTCTGCATGGACACAAACAAGAACGCGTCAAGCGGATTATTTTGACTGCCTCCGGCGGGCCGTTTTTACACCGCCCGGCTGAAGACTTTCAGACCATACGGAGAGAAGAAGCGTTGCAGCATCCTACCTGGAAGATGGGCAATAAAATTACGATTGACTCGGCAACGCTGATGAACAAAGGGCTTGAAGTCATTGAAGCGCGGTGGCTTTTTAACCTGCCCCCCACGCAAGTGTCGGTGATCGTGCATCCGCAAAGTATTGTGCATTCCCTGGTTGAGTATGTGGATGGTTCCGTGTTGGCTCAGTTGGGCATTCCTGATATGCGCGTGCCGATTTCCTACATCCTGGCCTATCCGGACCGCCTCCCCCTCGATCATCTGCCGGCCTTGAATCTGGCTGAGGTTGCCCGGCTCGAATTTGCCGAACCGGATTTTGATAAGTTTCCCTGTCTGGGTTTGGCCTATACCGCGTTGGAGCGCGGGGGGACGTGTCCCGCAGTCCTCAACGCCGCGAACGAAGTATCGGTTGCGCTGTTTCTTTCTGGCCAGATAGCCTTCACCGACATTGCAGACATTAATGAGCAGGTCCTCGCCTCTCATGATGCTCAAGCAGTGACGGACCTGGAGAGCGTGCTTGAGGTCGATGGTTGGGCACGCACCCAGGCGAAAAAGATAGCCGGGATATCCGAACAGACTGTAGCCGCCTAAATATGGGGCGGTGGAAGAAGGGGATGAGTGAGGACACTGAAATACTCGGGGAGCAGCCAGCGGTAGGGCTCTCGCCCTCGCCGCAGGCAGGCTCGCTCGCTGAGGCGTACGCCTATTGTCGTCAGATTACACAGCGTAGCTCGTCGAATTTTTATCATGCGTTCCGGCTCCTGACCTGGGAGCGGCATAATGCGCTGTGCGCGTTGTACGCCTTTTGCCGATTCGTGGATGATATCGCGGATCAGGATCAGTCCGTTGATAAGGGACAACCACAGAGTCGAAAAGAGCGACTCGCCCAGCTTCTGAACACCTGGCGAGAGGAACTCTCTTGCTGCTACGGGGGGGCCCCGCGTCATCCCATTTCGCGGGCCTTGGCTGATGCGGTCCGGCGTTTTCCCATTCAGCAGGAACACCTGGTCGGCATTATTGACGGCGTTGAAATGGATCTCAGCCGGACGCGCTACCAGACGTTCCCGGAATTATATGAGTACTGTTACCGGGTGGCCTCTTTGGTCGGCCTGGTCTGCATAGAAATTTTTGGCTACCAGTCGCCCCACGCACGTGAATACGCCATTAATCTGGGCATCGCTTTTCAACTGACGAATATCATGCGGGATGTGGGCGAAGACGCCCAACGAGGCCGGATTTACTTACCGCTCGAAGACCTGGCTCGGTTTGCATACTCGGAGCAGGAACTCCTGAGTCATGAGTATAACGCGGCATTCCTGAAACTGATGACGTTCGAGGGCCGACGCGCCCAGGAGTATTATAGTCGGGCGGTCAGCGTATTGGACCCTCAGGACCGCCGCTCTCTTGTTGCCGCAGAAGCGATGCGGCTCATTTATCATGGCCTGCTCAAAAAAATTGTGCTGCAAAAGTTTGACGTTTTTCAGCGTCGAGTGACGCTGCCAACCCCGTTTAAGATAGGCTTCGCGCTAACCGCCTGGGGACGCAGCCTGTTTGTCTTCTCCTGATTCTTTTGTGGATTGGCTCCGCTGGAAAGCCGGGCGTTCTCGCGGGGCGCATAGGGTCCCCACGGGTGATACGGGCTGGTACAGAGATACGGCGGGAGACGGAAGGTCACACTCGTGAGTCGGGCTGAAACGTCTCCCGTTCGGGCGTGGCCTTCGGGCGACGTTTCAGGCTACGGCGCGGAGCTTCTTGCCCCCTCGTGAGGAATTTTTCATTCCTTCATTGTCCGGCAGATGCTCGGCGATATTGGTCTTCGCATAACGCGAACCTGGGAAAAGTGAACGGATGGCAAACGCGACTTGTCCCATGAGACGCTTGACTCCAACCGTTTTTTCTACTTGGGAAATAGGTTCAAGGCGAACCATCGCTCCGTTACTTTTTTTGCACACCTGGATAAAAAACTGTTGTTTTTTTCCTGGCTCTATAACGAGCGTTTCGAGCAGTAGTTTGGTGCACTCGGTATTAATATAGTACTCGCTGACGCGTTTAATGCCATCTGGATCGCGGAGGAACATCTCTGGCCGACGGATAATGATCTGGCGCAGGTCGATCGGCCCCTGGATTGTTACGTTTGGCATGAGCCCTCTCCTTCATGTTATGAAGCCCTGTCTGGAATCACGCTTCCCCTTTCTCGGCGTGTTCCAGAGCCCTCTCTTCGCATCTTTGCCCGCCCCTCCGCAGACAGTATGTACACGCTATGTATCTGTCCCTTGTAGGACGGTCAAGTCTCGAAGATATTCTGAGTGTAATCTTGCTACTTTACAGATTGTCAGGACACCAGTTATAAACTCTTATAAAAGAGTCGCAATCTACTAGAAGAGAGGCAGGTTATGTTTTCGGTCCCCTCGCGTGCTCCCGACCATAAGAGTCCCTATATCGCATCGATCCAGGAAGCGATCGAAGAAATTCGGGCCGGACGAATGATCATTCTCATGGATGATGAAGATCGGGAGAACGAAGGTGATCTCTGCATGGCAGCGGAAAAAGTCACGCCAGAAGCCATTAATTTTATGGCAAAATATGGGCGTGGGTTGATTTGTATGCCCATGGCGGAGGAGCGCATTGACGCCCTTGGACTGCCGATGATGGTTGCGAAGAATACGGCTCCTCTTGGGACAGCATTTACCATGTCGTTTGACGCCCGAAAGGGAGTGACGCGGGGGGTTTCGGCGGAGGACCGAGCTACCACTATTCTGACGGCCACACGCAAGGACGCTCAGCCTGAAGATTTTGTCGTCCCCGGCCATGTGTTCCCGTTGCGCGCCCGTAAGGGGGGCGTATTGGTCCGCACCGGACAGACCGAAGGCTCTGTTGACCTCTCCCGCTTGGCCGGCCTCGACCCGTCCGGGATCATTTGTGAGATTATGCGGGAGGACGGGACGATGGCCCGTCTGCCGGACCTGGAAGAATTTGCCGTTGAGTACGGGTTTAAAATCGCGACGATTGCCGACCTCATCCACTACCGCCTTGAGCATGACTCCTTAGTCCATCGTGTTGCCGAGGCCCGTCTTCCAACCCAGTACGGTGGAGAATTCACGGCCCACGTCTATACAAGCGATGTGGATGAGGCCGAACATTTTGTGCTGGTAAAGGGCGAGATCAATCCGGATGAACCTGTGCTCGTTCGGCCGCACGCGGAGTATGTACCGGGGGACGTTTTCGGGTATACCTTCGGCAATACCAGCGCTCTCCTCCAGCAGTCTATGGCGATGATGGCCGCAGAAGGGAAGGGGGTCATTCTCTACCTGCGCCAAGGAGGCCAGGGCGAGCAACTCTTCCGTGATACGAGCCGAGCGGATAAGCGAGCCGGCGATAACTCGGAGCAGGCGAGTACGAATCCGGGCTCTCAGCTGCGAGATTTTCGGGACTATGGTATTGGCGCGCAGATTTTACGTGACCTGGGCGTCCGCAAGATGCGACTCTTGACGAACTCCCCGCGACGTTTGGTGAGCCTACCGGGGTACGGACTTGAGGTCGTAGAAACAGTTCCGTTAGACCTGCGCTCCCGTCGGGAGTCTTCTTCCAAGAAAAAAAACAGTACTCCTCAGACGCGAGCGTCTGCCTAGAGCATGAATCTTTCGACTCCTTCCGATGTGTTAGTAAAGGCAACGGCTGCCAGTAACACCATTCGGGCACTGGCCGTTGTGACAACTGGAGTTACGGAAGAAGCACGCAGCCGCCATAAGACTGCTCCCACGGCGACTGCCGCCCTTGGACGGGTCATGACGGCGGGATTGCTGATTGGCAGCATGATGAAAGAGGAGGAACAACTCTCTATCCAGTTTATGGGCAACGGGCCCCTCCAAGGGTTGGTCACTGATGCCAATGCCAAAGGAGAAGTACGTGGTTTTGTCTATCAGCCCCGGGTGCATCTCCCCATAAAGAGGGGCAAATTGGATGTTGGTGGCGGTGTTGGCAGGGGAACTATGGCCGTTGTGCGACGGCAGCACTGGGATAAAGAACCCTATCGTTCCGTACTTCCAATTGTCTCAGGAGAAATTGGTCAGGATATTGCCAACTATCTGCTGACATCCGAACAAGTTCCCTCCGCGGTGAGCTTAGGGGTCTTTGTCCGGCCCGATGAAGTCGTCTCTGCTGCCGGTGGCTTCATCATCCAAGCCATGCCGGACGCGGATGACGCGACACTGGCTCGCATGGAAGAGGCGGTGGCCCAGGCGCGGCCAGTCAGTCAGATGGTGCGTGGCGGGTTGGCTGCGTGGGACATCTTGAGGCAGATACTCGCGCGTTTTTCTCCAACGCTTCTGGACGAAATGCCGGTTCGCTTTGCCTGTCGCTGTTCACGCGAGCGCGTGCAAGGTATTATTGTTGCCCTGGGCACTGAAGAAGTAGAAGAGCTGCTTGAGAAAGAAGGCCGTATCTCGGCCACGTGTGAATTCTGTGCCGAGCAGTACACCTTTGAGCCGGACGAGGCGCGGTCGCTCCTGGCTGAAGCACGGCGTTAAGCCCATATGTCCCACGCCGTCTGCGCTGCGTTGCCCGCCGGTGCCAATCCTCGCCTTTATGAGAAAACCGGAGAGCGCTTCAGAGGCTACTCCAGGCATATCTGCCGGTGCTGCCGCTGAAAGAGAAGGTTCCTTTCGTGCAGGTCGCGTGCGTACCCGTGACATCGACGCTGGTGGTGTTGTCCGTAACGGTGATGCTGACTCCGGCGCTTTCGATTTTCACGGTAGGGTCATATGCCTGCGTATCCGCATACGCGGCCTCTTGGGCAGTGACGGTGTTCTTCACGTCCGATTCAACCCGTGAGCAAAAAGCCTGGGCGCGATAGGAGGCAAATTGGGGAATAGCAATAGCGGCTAAAATACCAATGATGGTGACAACAACGAGCAGTTCGATGAGCGTAAACCCTTTTGCGTTCTTTTTGATCCTTTCGATCCTTTTGAGCATGCTGTTCCGCCTCGATGCGGTGGGGTGCGCCTGGGGCCGGGAGAATACCTCTCCGTGGTAGCGCGCTCTTTTCTTGCCTGGATGCATAAAAACTCCTTGGAAGTGATTTGCAGACCGGTGTGAAAGGACACAGGGGTGCCAGTGCTCTTAATTGAGAACCGAGCCAAGCTGGAATATGGGCAGATACATAGAGACAACAATGCCTCCAATGACGACGCCGAGAAACACAATGACCATGGGTTCCATGAGAGCCGTGAGGTTCGAGACCGCGGTATCGACCTCATCATCGTAAAAGTCGGCAATTTTAGACAGCATGGTGTCCAACGCGCCGGTCGTTTCCCCGACATTAATCATTTGACAGACCATTGGAGGGAAGACTCGACTTTCGATAAGGGGGGCAGTCAGTGTCTTCCCTTCGCTAATGCTCTGACGGGCGGCAAGAACGGCATTTTCAACGACTTTATTACCCGCCGTCTTTCCAGTGATGGCTAACGAGTCAAGAATGGGGACACCGGACGAGACTAAAGTACTGAGCGTTCGGGTAAACCGAGCCACCGCTGCTTTGCGAAAAATGTCGCCAAAGACAGGCAGCTTGAGCAAAATCGCATCAATCACTCGTCTGCCACGCTCCGTTTTGTAATAGGTGCGGATACCGCAAATCGTCCCAACAATCCCCACGCCTATATACCAGCAATAGGCTATCGCGGCGTAACTCAGATTGATCGCGATTTGTGTCGGGAGCGGGAGTTCCTCGCCAAAACTTGCAAACATAGTACCAAATACGGGTATGACATAAATAAGGAGCAGGGCGGTTACCAGCACTGCGACACTGATAATGCTGATGGGGTAAATCATGGCACTTTTGATTTTCGACTTGAGTTTTACGGCCTTTTCCATATAGGCGGCAAGGCGGGCAAGAATGGTATCGAGCATGCCTCCAGCCTCACCCGCTGAGACCATATTGGTATAGAGTTCGTCAAAGACCTTGGGATGCTTGGTCAGGGACTCCGCAAACGCTGAGCCACTTTCGACTTCGTGTTTGACTGTGGCAATCACCCCGGAGAAGGTTTTATTTTCCGTTTGCTGGGCCAAGAGGTCTAGGGCCTGCATGATGGGCAGTCCGGCATCAATCATGGTCGCAAGCTGACGTGTAAAAATGACAACGTCTTTTTGTTTGACCTTCTCCCCGAAGCCTGGAATTTTAATCTCTCTCTTGAGGCCACTTCCTTTTGTGCGGATGCGGTCCGGGAGTGGGCGGATACGCTGAACGCGAAGACGAGCCGTAACTGCGGCTACGTCCGGGGCGTCCATTTCGCCTTTTACCGTTTCTCCGTTTGGTCCGACTCCTTGCCAGCGAAAGATGGCCATGCTGCTTTCTCCCCAGAAAAAGGAATGATGTCCGGAGCTTGACGAGGGCAGGATCATAGCGCAAGTGCGAGGTGTAGTCCAACATCGGGTCAAGCCGTCTGGACCGACGAGCAGGGGTCCGAGAGGCCAGCTTGAGAGCCAGCTTGCAGAAAGGTGACTTATGAAGGGATTGTGAGTGACCGGGCTAGGGCGCTCGACATGACCCTGAGTGGGGCAGGATATCCGGTCCAGAGTTCAAAGGCGAGTGCGCCTTGATGCAACAGCATGCGGCGTCCGTCCAGTGTCGTGCGCTGGGCGTGGTGAGCGCGTTGCAAAAAGATGGTCGGCCGCGGGCGGTACACCAAATCATAAAATAAACACCTGCGCGGCGTTGCTCCGTAGTCGAGAGCAGGGAAGGTGTCATTGTGAAGGCCAAGCGGAATGCTATTCACAATGAGCGCGGCGTTTTTCAGCAGCGCGGAATCTTGGAGCGCCTCCAGAGGCGCAGGAACGACCTGTGTTGTTCCGAGCGATTGGTAGGCTCGCATCAGCCTTTTTGCGTTGGCCTGGGTTCTATTGGCAACGGTAATCTGCGCGCTGCCGGCCTGAATGAGCGCAACCAAAACGGCCCGGGCTGCCCCACCGGCGCCAATCAGCACAACCTCGCGGTCTCGCACTGAGCGTTTGCGTTCCGAAAGCGAGCGTACAAATCCTTGCCCGTCCGTATTCTCTCCATAGAGTTTGCCTTGCCGATTGATGACCGTATTGACTGCCTGACACAGTGTGGCGGCTGGACTGAGTGCATCAAGATAGCGAAGAATCTTTTCCTTGTGGGGAACGGTCACATTAATACCGGCAAGATTCAGCGCACGAATACTGGCGGTCGCGTTCCCGAGCTCAGAAGAAGGGACTAAGAAGGGAACATAAATATACGGCAATCCCAGCGCCCGGAATGCTGCATTATGTAGGACCGGCGAGCGGCTGTGGGCAACCGGATTGCCGAAAATCCCAATGACACGAGTTTCTCCATTCACTGTGGTCATGCCGAAAAGAGGCCGCGTTGTGTTAGATAAGGCCCACTGCTGCGAGGTGGTTTCACCCCTACGCAGGGACAGTGCTGGATTCCGCGACTGATTTTTTCCGAGTAGTCGGCCGCTCGTTCGCCCGCTGTTCCTTCAGGACAGCGTGGGCTGCCGCTAAACGAGCAATAGGAACGCGATAGGGCGAACAAGAAACATAATCTAACCCTATGGTGTGAAAGAACTCAACAGAGGCCGGGTCTCCTCCATGTTCCCCGCAGATCCCTATTTTTAATCCCTCTCGAACAGCTCGCCCCTTTTGGACAGCAAGGTGAACAAGCTGGCCGACGCCAGCGAGATCGAGGGAGGCAAATGGGTCCTGAGGGAAGATCCCCTGTGAGACGTAGTCAGGGAGAAATCTCCCGGAGTCGTCTCGGCTCAGCCCAAGTGTCATTTGCGTCAAGTCGTTTGTCCCAAAGGAAAAGAAGTCGGCGACTTCCGCAATGTGATCTGCTCGCAAGGCTGCGCGTGGAACTTCTATCATCGTTCCAATTGAATAATGAGGTGTCGCGCCTTGGGATGCGATGACTTCAGCGCACACATGCGCAATCCGTTTTCGTAAGATCTCAAGTTCTCGCTTATATCCAACAAGGGGAACCATGATTTCGGGGAGAACGTTCACTCCTGCTCGTGTCAGTTCACAAGCGGCTTCCATAATCGCGGTTACTTGGGCTTCATAAATTTCTGGAAATGTGATGCCCAGGCGACAGCCCCGATGCCCTAACATCGGATTCAGTTCGTGCAAAACGTTCCGTTTTGTTCGGAGGCGTCCGGCTGGAACGTTCAGCTTAGCAGCCAGCTCGTCAATATCCTTATCCGTCTGAGGCAAAAATTCATGGAGGGGTGGGTCAAAGAGACGGATAGTCACCGGTAGACCCTCCATCGCACGTAAAATACCGGTAAAGTCCGCCTTTTGCATAGGAACAATTTTCTCTAAGGCACGGATGCGACCGTTCATATCATCGGCCAAAATCATCTCACGTACCGCGTCTATGCGATCGCCTTCAAAGAACATATGTTCCGTTCGACACAGGCCAATCCCCTCTGCGCCAAAAGACCGTGCGACTTGCACATCATGCGGGGTATCGGCATTCGCTCGGACACGCAGGCGACGGGTGCGGTCTGCCCAGGTCATGAGGGCTTTGAAGGCTGGGCTTTCCATGCTCGGCTCACTGGTTGGAACGTATCCCCGAAAGACTTCTCCGGTTGAGCCATCTAAGGTAACCAAATCGCCGGCTCGGAGGACGATATCCGTGCCACGAACCCGCACCTCTTCCTGGCCGTAATCGATGTCGAGCGCCTCACAGCCGACGACGGCACACTTCCCCATACCACGACTCACCAGGGCTGCGTGTGAGCTCGCGCCACCTCGTGCGGTGAGGATACCTTCCGCGGCATTCATTCCATTAATGTCTTCCGGTGAGGTTTCAATCCGAACCAGGATAACTTGTCGCCCGGCTTGCGCCGCACTTTCGGCATCCTCAGCGGAGAACACCACTTCTCCACTGACGGCTCCCGGAGATGCGGGTAAGCCGCGGGCGACGGCTTCCTTTGGTGCATCAGGGTCAAGAATAGGATGGAGCAGCTGGTCAAGCTGAGCTGGGGCAACACGAAGGATCGCTTGCTCTTCATCAATACGACCCTCGTAGACCATGTCCACGGCGATTTGCACGGCTGCTGCCGCCGTTCGCTTGGCGGTTCGTGTTTGGAGCATCCATAACTGGCCGTGCTCTGCGGTGAATTCGATATCTTGAGCATCACGGTAGTGAGATTCAAGCGCTTGCGCGATCTCGTTCAACCGATCGAAGCAGTCCGGCATTTGCTCTTCCAGGGCAGGGTAGCGTTTTTTCCGCTCTTCTTCCGAATACCCTTCCCGTTGGGCACGCTGGCGTGAGGCTGAGAGGGTGATCTGTTGAGGCGTCCGGATACCGGCAACAACATCTTCCCCTTGGGCGTTAATGAGAAAATCTCCGTTCAGATCGTGTGCACCAGTCGAGAGATCTCGGGTAAAGGCCACGCCAGTGGCGCAATCATCCCCTGAGTTACCAAACACCATGGCCTGAACCGTGACCGCGGTGCCCCATTCGTCCGGGATGTTTTCTATCCTGCGATACGCGATCGCGCGGTTATTATTCCACGAACTGAATACTGCGCCGACCGCACCCCAGAGTTGATCGTGCGGGTCATCGGGAAACGGAAGACCCGACCGTTCTTGAATCAGACCCTTGAATACTGAAACGAGTTCTTGGAGGTCCTCTGCCGTGAATTGGGTGTCGTTCTCTATGCCTTTTGCTGTTTTTTTCTCCTCAATAATACGCTCAAAGGGGTCCCGTTCAGCTTTTGATTGAGGCTTGAGGCCGAGTACGACATCACCGTACATCTGAACGAATCGACGGTAGCAGTCATAGGCAAAACGTGGGTTACCGGATTGCTGAATTAATCCTTGTACCGTCTTATCGTTGAGGCCGAGGTTCAGAACCGTATCCATCATGCCGGGCATGGAAACGCGGGCGCCCGACCGGACCGACAAGAGCAGTGGATTTGTTGCATTTCCAAAACGCCGCCCAATGATTTTTTCGACGCGCCTCAAACCTGTCCGAACCTGCTGTGAGAGTTCCGGCGGATACGTATGGCCATAGGTATAATAATGGGTACAGACTTCGGTCGTGATGGTCATACCAGGCGGAACGGGCAGACCCAGGCCTGCCATTTCCGCCAGATTTGCGCCTTTCCCACCGAGGAGCCAATTGAGACTGGCCTTCCCATCGGCTTGTCCCCCGCCAAAAGAGTAGACATACCGTTTACGCCGTGATCGTTTCTGTCTTTTTTGCAGCCCGTTTTGTGCCTGGGTATCCATGCATTAAGCCCATTATTTCATTTGTCTGACCAAGATTGTATCTCTCATGAGGAGATGTGTTATTACCTTGCACACAAGCGTGAAGCCCTATCACCCACTCTGAGTGTCGTCAATGCAAGAGGCATGGCCAGAGACGCAGGAGGGAGTCTAGGGGGATGCGGGTGAAACGTTTATCTGCTCAAGAAAGGTGAGTGATTTGAGTGGCCGGGGCAGATGCTGAGCCAAAAGACGTGACACGAGGGAGCGCGTTTCCTGGTAGACCCGTGGAGAAATATCAGAGAACACGTAGGGTATATGCTCACTTACGAGCCAGGTCTGGAGTAGCATGAGCGTCTCGGGAGAAATGCGAAACGTTGCGCCTCCCTGAGTATCACATTGAGGACACAGTAGGCCGCTAAGACGAGGAGAGAACAGCAGCGCTGGCTCACCCGTTGGGCGCGTTGGTATGGAGGTCCCGCACACGTAACAGGCACTCATGTTTGGGGCATAGCCAACCTCAACCAGGAGTCGCAACTCGAAAGCCGAGAGAAACAGAGAGGGGAGAGTGGACGACTCTTCAAGCGCGACTAAACTGTGCAAGAGGAGGGCGTAGATTTCTTGACCGGCTTCCCGCCCGGCCACCATGACGTCTGTCAGCTCAACCATGTAACTGGCGAGAGCAAATCGTTGCAGATCTTGACTCGGGCGTCGAAACGTTTGGACAAGCTCGCAGCCCAAGATAAAAGCCAGTTCGTCAGAGCGACTTGGCCGGAATCTGAGTTGAATATGGGTGAAAAGTTCAAGAACGTTGACAAAACGCCGGCGTGAGCGCTTTGCTCCTTTTGCAATGCCAGTGATCTTCCCCCAGTCCTGGGTGAGGAAGGTGACGATCTTGTCCGATTCTCCGTGTACTCGTGTACGCAGAACAATAGCTCGGGTACGTTCTTCTTGCATTTTTCGCTTGACAGTCCGGGGGGTGGTTCTTACATTCCCTGTACCCTCTCTTCTTCCCTACCATAAATAGGTGAAAAAGCGAACAAAGAGAACGCTGAGAAGAGCCCGGCGGGAGAGCCAGGAACATGAAAGAATGTATGGAAAAACAAGAACATGGCCAGCCGGCGGAGCAGGCGCAGACGGACCGCCAGGCATCAGGCCAAACCATGTCTGAAGAGACAGCGCAGACCGCACAGGAGTCCGCAGCACAACCAGAACAGGACGAAACCCAGAGCCGGCCGGAAGGACAAAACGGGTCGGCTGAGCACACTGAACCAGATGAGTCGGTCGCTCAGGACAAGCCTGATGAACTCGCTCTTCTCCAGACCCAGCTCGCAGCCGCAGAGGCGGACGTCAAGCAGCACTACGACCTGTTGCTCAGGGAACGGGCCGAACTGGAAAATTTCAAACGTCGGATACAGCGCGAGAAAAGTGAATCCCTGCGTTTTGCCAGTGAACCGCTTTTGCGCGATCTCCTGCCCGTCATCGATAATCTTGAGCGCGCGGTCGAACATGCCAAGGGCAACGAAGGGGGTCAAGCGCTGGTTGAGGGGGTGGAATTGGTGTTGCGGTCGCTGCTTGACACCATAGGCAGGCATGGCGTTCGCCGGGTGCCGGCAAAGGGGGAGTCCTTCGACCCGAGTCAGCATGAAGCAGTGTTGCAAGTCGAACACACCGAGGTCGCTCCCAATACCGTGCTTGACGAACATCAGTCCGGCTATCAGCTGCATGACCGTTTATTGCGTCCGGCTATGGTGAGCGTCTCCAAAGCACCGCCAGCGGCCCAACAAGAAGGGGAAGAAAAATCAGAGTCGTAACGGTTGCCAACAACCCGGCTGATGATTAACTAATGCTTGAGACTAGGGGTCGCGCCTGCGGGCTCTCGCTATGAAGGAGAACAGGTATGGGAAAGGTTATTGGGATTGATCTGGGAACAACAAACTCTGTTGTGGCGGTGATGGAAGGTGGTGAGCCCACGGTTATCACGAATGCCGAGGGAAATCGTACGACTCCTTCTGTGGTCGCTTTTTCCGATAGTGGGGAGCGGCTGGTTGGGCAGATTGCCCGCCGTCAGGCGGTGACTAATCCGGAAAATACGATTTTTTCGATTAAACGACTCATTGGGCATCGGTATGAAGACCGAGAAGTGGACAAGGCCAAAAAACTGCTGCCCTATCAGGTGGTCAAATCCGATAACGGCGATGCCTGGGTTGAAAGCCGCCAGAAACAATACAGCCCCCCCGAGATTTCAGCCTTTACCCTACAGAAAATGAAACAAACGGCTGAGGACTATCTCGGCGAGACGGTTTCTGACGCTGTGATTACGGTTCCTGCGTATTTCAACGACTCCCAACGGCAGGCCACCAAGGACGCTGGTCGTATCGCCGGATTGAACGTGCAGCGGATTATCAACGAGCCGACCGCGGCCTCGCTGGCTTACGGGCTTGACAAAAAAAAGGATGAAAAGATCGCGGTTTTTGACCTGGGTGGGGGGACGTTCGACGTCTCTATCCTCGAAGTCGGAGACGGCGTGTTTGAGGTCAAGGCAACCAACGGGGATACGTTTCTGGGGGGCGATGATTTCGATCAAAGTATTATCGATTATCTTGCCGATGAATTCAAAAAAGACCAGGGTGTTGACCTGCGGACGGACCGGATGGCCCTGCAACGTCTGAAAGAGGCTGGCGAGAAGGCCAAGTGTGAACTGTCGTCTTCGGTGGAGACCGAAATCAACCTGCCTTTTATTACCGCGGACCAGAGCGGGCCGAAACATATGACCATGAAGCTCACGCGGGCCAAACTGGAAGCGCTGTGCGCCGACCTGCTCAACCGTCTTGATGCGCCCTGCCTGACCGCCCTCAAGGATGCCGGCCTGTCCGCTCAGCAGATCGACGAAATCGTCTTAGTTGGTGGCATGACGCGGATGCCGGCAGTGCAAGAGCGGGTAACCAAGATTTTCGGGAAAGAACCGCATAAAGGCGTGAATCCTGATGAAGTCGTGGCCGTTGGGGCAGCCATACAGGGAGCGGTACTCACCGGAGATGTGACCGATGTACTCCTGTTGGATGTCACGCCGTTATCCTTGGGCATTGAGACGCTCGGTGGCGTCTTTACCCGGCTGATTGAAAAAAATACGACCATCCCAACCAAAAAAAGCCAGGTCTTTTCCACCGCCGCCGACAATCAGACGGCAGTGACGGTTCGTGTTCACCAAGGGGAGCGCGAAATGGCCTCAGACAATAAGCTATTGGGGCAGTTTGATCTGATTGGGATTCCGCCGGCGCCGCGTGGCATCCCCCAAGTCGAGGTCTCTTTTGATATTGACGCCAACGGCATCGTCCACGTCAATGCCAAGGACCTCGGCACCGGAAAAGAGCAATCGATTCAAATTACCGCTTCCAGCGGACTGTCTGAGGAAGAAATCCAGAGTATGGTTCAGGATGCCGAGTCTCACGCCGAAGAGGACCAGAAGAAAAAGGCGCGCATTGAGGCGCATAACCAGCTTGATTCATTGGTCTATTCAACCGAGAAGTCCCTGGCCGATCATAAGGATGAAACGGATACGGAAACGGCAGGGAATATCGAAGCCGCGTTAGAGAAAGCCAAAAAAGCGTTGGAGGGGGATGAGACCGAGGCAATGCAGGCGGCAACGGAAGAGCTGACCCAAGCCTCTCATAAACTGGCCGAAGCCATGTACGCAAAAGCGGCCGAGGCGCAAGCCGCCCAGGCCCCTCCCGACGATGGGTCGGCAGCTCCTGGTACGGGCAGTCAACAGACAAAAGAGAGCGACAACGTTGTTGACGCTGACTTTGAAGAAGTCAAGTAATATTCACGCCAGTCTATCGAGACCGTCTTGTCAGAAGACCCCCACTTCTCCTACAGTGAGAAAAGTGGGGGTTTTTATTATCAGGGAATAGAGGTGGGTATGGCAAGTAAAGCCGATTATTACGGGCTCTTGGGCGTGAGCCGAGACATAGGCGCCGAAGAGCTGAAAAAGGCCTATCGCAAAGCGGCATTACGCTACCACCCGGACCGTAATCCTGGGGACAAAGCGGCCGAAGAGAAATTTAAGGACCTGTCGGAAGCCTATCAAATGCTCAGTGACCCGGAGAAACGAGCCCAGTATGACCGCTTTGGGCACGCTGCATTTGAGCAAGGGGCGGGAGGATTTAGTGGAGGATTCGACTTTTCAACGAACTTTGAAGATATCTTCGGTGACATCTTTGGTGACTTCTTCGGTGGAAGTCGGGGGGGACGTGGACGGCAGGCACGTGGAGAGGACCTCAGCTATAGCCTTGCCGTCTCTTTTGAGGAGGCCGCATTCGGTACGGAAAAAACCGTTGCGATTCCACGCCGGGTGACGTGTACGAACTGTCAGGGGACTGGTGCGAAACCAGGGACGAGACCCCAGACGTGCAGTACATGTCGGGGGAGTGGCCAGGTGCGTTTTCAACAAGGTTTTTTTACGGTGGCTCGAACGTGCAACCAGTGTGGTGGGCAGGGAGCAGTGGTGACCGATCCGTGTCCGGAGTGTCATGGCGCCGGTGCTGTGCGTAAAACGTCGAACCTGCAGATTAAAATTCCGGGTGGAGTTGACTCCGGCTCTCGGCTCAAGCTGCGTGGGGAAGGGGAAGCCGGACCGGCTGGCGGTATTTCCGGAGACCTGTATGTCACGGTTCAGGTGGGAGAGCACCCGCTTTTTGAGCGGCAACACAATGAGGTGATCTGTGAGTTGCCCATCAGCTTTCCACAGGCAGCTCTTGGCGCCGATATCGAGGCACCCACGCTTGAAGGGAAGATCAAAATGAAAGTGCCGGCCGGCACGCAGTCGGGCAGTGTCTTTCGGCTCCGAGGAAAGGGCATCGTAGATTTGCGCGGTGGTGGGCGAGGCGACCAACTCGTTCGGGTCGTGGTTGAAACCCCCACAAAACTTGGGAGTAAGCAGAAAGAGCTGTTGGAAGAGTTCGCCCGGCTCAATGGGGGTGAGGTGCATCCCATCTCCAAAGGATTTTTTGATAAGGTCAAAGAGCTGTTTGGATAAGCGGATATGAAAATTCGGGACCTCGGTGAGTTCCCCTTTTTGCGCCGACTCCGTGAGCGCTTACCACACCTTAGCCACGATCCTCGGCTCCAGCTCGGCATTGGTGATGACTGCGCCGCGCTCTCACTACCAGGAACAACGCTACTGACAACTGATGCCATGATTGCCGGTGTGCACTTCCGGTGTGAGTGGACCTCTTTTTTTGTCTTGGGACAGAAAGCCTTTGCCGTCAACGCGAGTGACATTGCAGCCATGGGCGGCGGGCCGACCTTTGTCTTATTAAGTTTGGGTGTACCCCAAGACTATGCCGTCGAAGACCTAGACGCCTTTTTTGATGGTTTCCTTGATGCTGCTCAGGAGATGCGAACCACCCTCATCGGCGGAAATATGAGTGCCGCCCCCATTTTTACGATTTCCGTCTCCCTCCTGGGACAGACCCCGCACGGGCCGATCTCCCGTTCCGGCGCACGCGTCGAGGATGATGTGTACGTGACTGGAACGCTGGGTGATGCGGCCTTAGGGTTGCGCCTGCTCACTGAGGAAGCAGCTGGAGATTCCGAGAGTGCTGCTGTCCAACAACTGAAACAGCGCTTCTTATGCCCGACCGCCCGTGTCACGGTCGGACAAGAACTCGCTGCCCAACAGCTTGCGACCGCTATGATTGATGTCAGTGACGGACTGCTCCAGGATTTGGGCCACCTGTGTGAAGCCAGTCAGGTCGGCGCTGTTGTTGAGGCTCCCACGCTGCCGCTGTCCGACGGCTATCGGACGCTCCTGGGCGCACAGGATTGGGCCCTGGCCCTGGCTGGTGGGGAGGACTACGAGTTACTCTTCAGTGCGCCGGTTGCGACCCGCTTCAGGATTCAGGCTGTCGCAGACAAGAGCGCCTGTGCTATCACCCGCATCGGTTCTCTCGTGTCCTGTGCAGACGGGATTACCGTCATGTTGCCGGCCGGCTCGCGGGCTGCGAGCGAGTTCACCGGGTTTGATCATTTTGCTCAGAGGACAACATGACGCGCGCGCGCCTTGTCGAAATACTCAGCCAAGTCCGACAGGGGACGTTGCCTGTTGATCGGGCGCTTGCGCTGCTCAAGCAGTGGCCTTTTGAAGACTTAGGTTTTGCCCGCATCGATCACCACCGGGCGCTCCGCAAAGGCTTTCCCGAGGTCATTTGGGGGCAAGGAAAAACGAGCCAGCAGATTGCCGCGATTGCCACTCGTCTGGTTGAGAACGGGCAGGCTGCGCTGATTACGCGTCTGGATGAAGAAAAGGCCCACGAGATCCAAGCCTCACTGCCAGCCCTTGTGTACTACCCGGAGGCACGCATTGGAGCACTCGGAGAACGACCGACTCCCGACGCGCAGTCGTCTATCCTGGTGATCGCGGCTGGCACTGCGGATATGCCTGTTGCCGAAGAGGCGGTGATTTCGGCTGAGTGGCTTGGGAATAGAGTTGAGCGTTTGTACGATGTTGGCGTCGCCGGCATCCACCGTTTACTCGATAGTCTGGAGCAGCTCGGGGCTGCGTCGGTCTTAATTGTGGTAGCCGGCATGGAAGGCGCGCTGCCAAGTGTTATTGGGGGGCTGGTCGATCGGCCCGTTATCGCGGTCCCAACGAGTATTGGCTATGGTGCCAGTTTTGGTGGCGTCGCGGCCCTCTTGGCTATGCTCAATTCCTGTGCAGCGGGTGTGACGGTTGTGAATATCGATAATGGATTTGGTGCGGCTGCCGCGGCGACGTTGATCACCCACCAGAACGGTGGACGAGTCGACAAGAGTTAAACGCCCGACTTCTTGTATGCATCCGCTGGCACAATAGCGGATCTCCCGATTACAATTGAACGGACTTATTCTTATGGCCTAACCACTTCGGCAGATCATCGTGCATATCCATAACCCGCAGCCCATAGAAAATATGACACGTGGGTTTGAAACTCGTTGGCACCTGGGGCGGGCGCCCAAAATCAAACAGGGATGGAAACGCCAGCCACATCTTGCGGCCTTCATCCGCAATCAGCGTTCCACACCCGGCGCAGCTGACTTTACATGGCAGAATTCTCTCATGCTGATGAAGCTCGCTATTGTAGAAGCGGAGATGATCGATACCTTTCGTGATGCGCACGTGGCGTTTGTGAAATATGGCGGCCCACTGCATTGGCGCACCGTGCAGCTTCTGGCATACCACGCAGTGACATATTTTCGCGTCAACCGGATCTGCGCCTACTTCGTATTGGACGGCCTGACAGTGGCAACTGGCGCGGTATTTTGCCGTAAACGTCTCATCCCCAATCGACGCAAATGCTTCTCCAAATTCTTTTTGCATAGTGACGATGTCATCCCTCAAGTTCTTTCTCGCCTCGCTGCAATAACGTGACACTACCCGTCCGTACCCGAAATGACAGGTCATGCGACCCGATCACTTCTGCAATCATGATCCCGTCCCGATCTGTGGGCTGCCTCTACTCCCCCGTAGGGGGGAGGTTCAAGGTGGCCTCGGCCAGGCACACGAGCGCGCCCAGTTGATTGGTGCCGCGCACGCTACAGCCGACCTGCTGGTGACCTCCTATCGCCTGTGCCGCCGTCACCTCGCCCTGCAGGGTCACCACCTGTCCGGCCCGAAACGGCTCGATGGCGCGCATGAGCAGGCGACCGCCGGAGTAAAACGCGGCCAGCGGAAACGACAGGCTGAGCATCTGCTCCACGTAGGACAGGGTGGCTGGCCCGGCGTTGACGGCCCCGCCAAAAATGTTCTGGCGCGCAAACTCCTCATCCGTATGGATATTGCTCGTCATGAGCCGACCCGCCAACTGGACATTGTTATAGCCCAGAATCGTGCCCTGGCTCTCCGTAACCTGGAGCGCCGGCAGCGTGGTACCCACCGTGGCCTGCTCGGCCGTCAGCACCCGCTGCGCTTCGGCCACGGGGTGTCCGGGCTTGACTGGAGTTCCCCCCGTCTCGGCCTCCCCCGAGGCAGGTACAGTCTTCTGCCCCTGGGCATAGGCGAAGATGCAGGTGTAATCGTAGTCGGCGACCCTGACCCCGCGCTGGTTGACCGCTGCCACGCGAAAGGTCACAAACTTGCTGCCACGGCGTTCATACTTATCCAGGACTCGGCGGGTGGCGGTGATGCAATCGCCGACCACGACCGGCGCATGCCACCGCATGTCGCACTTGGCAAACGGCGTCTGGCGACGCGCGGTCGTGGCGTCTTCGAGTGCCACACAACCATTGGTCTCGGCCAGGTCGTAGCGCAGCAGCGGCGCGTAGGCCAACACCATGCTGGGCAGAGCCAGGACTGCGGCTGGGTGTGTCGAATCGTGTGTCTGAGCCAGTTCCAACCCCTGGGCATGTTGGGTGGCCTGGGCGTACTCGCGCAGCGTGTCCAGGGTGATGCTGACCGTAGTCTCGGTGCCGGTCTGACCGATGGCCACCGCGTCATAGTCCCACAGCTTCTCGGGCTCGGTTGGCATGCGCACCTCCCTGTCGTTGCTCGTCCGTCCGGCGCTCTAGCCTACTGGAGACTGCTCCGGGGTGCAATTTAGGTCGAGTCTGACCCCATTATTCCCACTCGACGACGTCCGGGTCGGCGACTGGACGCTTTTGTGTTCCGGCGCTCGCGTCCGTGAGTGTATCCGCGCCGCTTAGCCGCCGATTGAAGAGGCTTTGGCCGCGGCAATGTAGCTCGCCGCATCTTCGGCGAGCAGCAAGCGCGCCTCCTGTAGCTCGGCGGCAGCGTGGGTGACCGCGGCGACGTAGGCGGCATGGCTGGGATAGCGCTCTTCCAACGAGGGCCGGGGGTCGCCGTTGGCCTGCCGTTCCTCTTTGGTTGCCGCAAACGGAAAATACGAGCCCACCAGCATGAGCACGCCCGGAGAGAATCCGGCCCCACGGAGATTCCAGCCGGTATGCGTACCGAGCGGGACGCTGATAGCGGGCAAGCGGATACCGGCCAGCTCATTGCCGTCCGCATCGACCTTGGGCACCAACACACGATAGGCTTTGCCAGGTACGGGCACGGGTGGCTGCCGGCGGTAATCCATTACCGACAACTCGTTCACCCGCTCCGGGTGACGGACGCCTGGGATGGCCGGAAACCCGGTCTCAGCCTGGGGCGATGGGGGAGCAAGGGTGCCGTCGCCCGAACGAGGCACCCGACTGTCCGGCGGCGCTATCCTCTGAGTGGCCCATTGGTCCAGGGCGACCAGGAGCGAACGGTTCAGCGGATTATAGTTCAAAAAGTTCATGGCATAGGCCGGATTCTGAGAGAATACGGCAGCGTGGTTCAGCATAATCGGCCCGGCATGCCCCGTGCCTGAGAACAGAAAGACCCGCACCTCATCCGGGACTTCGATGTCCTCGCCATGTTCGTCGGTCACCACTAGCGAGCTGCGCCCCAGCCAGAATTCGGTGCTCGAATCGACGTGTATGATCTTGGGGCAGGTATTGGACGCCAGACTGCGAGCCAGGATGCCATCGGTCTTGCCACTGACCGAATCCGTCCGGGTGGCATAGGTGAACGGAAACTGATCGCCGGGATACAGGTGGTCTTCCTGTTGGCGGTGAAAGCGGCCCGGCTGGGCAAACGGTGCGTTCAAGAAAATGCGCCGTGACCCGGTGATACTGGCATAGATACCATCGAAGACCCTGCCGCCATTCAGGTCCTGGTTGAAACCCAGGCGGACAAACTCGCGTAAAAAGCGGCCGGGCTGTGAGCGTCCATAGGCAATCACATGATCGATAGCTGGCGCGCCGTGGTCGGGGCTTAGCGGGTGAGGCTGGCCGGCGGCGTCCGGCTCGGTGGAGCGCATATAGGCCACAAAGTCACGCACCGCCACAAAACCGAGACCCATGACAATGGGATCGCTCGCCGGGTAAATGAACTCGTATATGGCCCCGGCATCAAAGCCCTCAACCAAGTCGATTTCGATCTGCCCGGCTGAGACATACCGCCAGCGCTCGGCGGGAACGGGTACGCGCGCGTCTTCTTCATGCAGCCTGACGGTCAGCGTCGTGTCGCTCCGATCCAGGGAATGAGCCGGATACGTGAGCGGCAGTACGGCCGGGCTAGCGGTATGGCCGAAAATCATTTCCTCGCGCGAGTCGCCGACAATGGAATCGCCCTGATTGGTCGCGACCGGAAATTCCGCGAGCATATGTCCCTCGCCCGACTGCGCGTCACCCTGCCAGGCGCTGAAAACCAGCACATACCCCTGTCGCATGAGAAAGCCGTTACCGGCGTCCGCTGCGCTGACCGGGTCGTTGGAAGTCGGACCCTTCTGGGCGTCGTTGATGTCAACCAGGGCCAGCTTGTCACCACGATTGGGGGTGTCGTACAAAATGCGCCGATTACTCTTGCCGAGGTCGGTGGGTTTGAGCACGCAGAAATCCACCGCGTATTCGACCCTGCCCTTGGTATTCGTCGGCGCCTTGTCTAGGTTGACGATATCTTGGTTGAGTGGATTCGTAGGGTCGACCTCGCCATAGGCACGTCCGACTATTTTCTCGTACGTACCGGCGCTTCCGAAGGACCTGTCTTCAAACACGTTTTCAACACGGTGAATCTCTAATCTCACTGGCACACCTCACCTTCTTGCTATAGAAAACGGTTATGGAAAATGGCTATGGAAAACGGCTATGGAACACGACTGGAGTATGATATCAGAGCCTTGGCTATAGAGGAATGTTGCGTGGTTGACCGCCTCGTTGGGAGGTGGCGCGCGGACCCTCGGTCACCGCCTCGGAACTGGGTGGACACGCATGTCGTAGGCGAGATGCTGACCGCACAAAGGAGAACAGCGTGGCAACACCAAAAGTGATCGTGCAAATCTACCCCGTGCTTCCGGCTGAGGACCGCGCCGACCGCGAGCGTAAGCGCCCGCTAGGACGCAATCGTGACGTGTACCATCAGGTGCTGCATGAGACCTTCGACCTGGTGAAACAGCTCGACGAAATGGGCGTATGGGGCATCAGTACCATTGAGCACCACCTGCATTCCGAGGGGTACGAGGTGGGTCCGAACCCCGGAGTCCTGAATGCGTGGTGGGCGAGTCAGGTGAAGCATGCCTATGTCGGCGCCCTCGGCTACGTAATGGCGACCCGCGATCCGATTCGGGTGGCAGAGGAAACCGCCATCCTGGATCATATGACCCAGGGTCGTTTCTTTGTGGGTTTGACGCGCGGCTACCAGTCTCGCTGGATGGACACCCTGGGACAGCATGTCCAGGCCGTGGCGACCGTGTCGGACGGCAGCGCAGCGGACCAGCGCAACCGTGAGATGTTCGAGGAGAGTACGCGCATATTGCTCCAGTGCTGGCAGGAGGAGTCCGTGGCGACCAAGCAGCCGCATTACGAGATTCCGTATCCGTATGAAACCGGTGTGCAGAGCTACCCGGCGCGCAAGAGTATCGAATCTGCCGGCGCACCGGGAGAACTCGGACCCGACGGAGCCATCCGCCGTGTGAGCGTGGTACCGAGCCCGTATAGCGACCCCTATCCTCGGGTGTTCGTCCCGATGAGCGGCAGTGCCGCCTCGGTTCCCTTTCTGGCCCAGCATGGTTTTCGGCCGACCTATTTTACGGCACTCGATACCCTGCTGAACTTCGCCAAGCTGTATGTTGAAGAGGGGCGGGCGTCCGGCACGGATTATCCGCTGGGGGCCCGACAGAATATTGCGCGTTGGATTCATCTCGGACGCGACGAACAAGAATTTACCGACAAGTTGCTGCGCTACGATTACGAAATGTGGGTCCAACACTACGCGACGTTCTACGACGGTATCCCCAAGTTCGACACCCAAGCGGCCACGCTCCAGAGCATGAAGGACAGTGGTATTTTTCTGGGCGGCACGGTGGAGCAGCTAAAAGCGGAATGGCGCCATATCTACGCCTCGCTGCCGTGCGAGTATATCACGCTCATCTGGCACTACGCGCATTGTCCCAAAGAACTCATGCTGGAGGAACTGGGTGTGTTCATGACCGAGGTGCTGCCCGAGCTGGACGCCGCGGCTTTGGACGACGACTAGCGACCGGTCTTCGTGGCTGGGCCGGGTGACGGCAGTTGCCGGGTAAAACCACTGAAGCCCGCGCCCTGCTTGCAGGCTGAGAGAGCCATGACACGCATCAGCTCCGCACCCTATCTGCAACAGCTCGATGGCCTCACCTCGTTTGAGCGAGCGGTCCGCCAACCGCTTATGCTCGGGCTGTTCATGCCCCACCAACAAGGCGCCTGGACACCATCCAAAGCTCCCCGGAAGACCTCGTGGACCTTTGAGTACAATGCCGAACTCGCCGTCCGTGTTGATGAGGCCGGCTTTGACCTCATCTTTGCCCTTGCCACCTGGCTCGGCAAAGGCGGCTATGGTGGTGACATTCATTTTCGTGAGCACTCAATTGATCCCTTTATCACCAGTGCCGCACTCGCACCGCTGACCCACAATGTCCTACTCATATCAACGATCCATGTCCTCTACGGCTGGCATCCCTTACATATTGCGAAATATGGAGCCGTCATCGACCATATCAGTCAAGGCCGCTGGGGCCTGAATGTCGTGACCGGCTATCGGCCGGACGAAGCCGGTATGTTTGGCCGTGAAGCATTCCCCCACAATCGACGCTACGCCATGGCGGATGAATTCACGACCGTGATGAAGCGACTGTGGACTGAGGATAAAAACCTCGATTATGCTGGCGAGTGGTACAAGACAGCCGGCGCTTTTGTTGCGCCCAAACCCGTTAATGGTTTGCCCGTCCTGGTCAGCGCCGGCTCGTCGCCGGCGGGTATGGACTATGCCACCAGTCACGCGGATATCATCTTTGCGACTTCGCCCACGGGAGCTGATCCGGACAAGGCCTGTGCGTCCTTACCCCAGCGCATTGTGCCTATCAAGGCGCAAGCCCGGAAAAAGGGCCGAGAGGTCAAGATTCTCGTCAATCCGCATGTGATTTGTCGCCCAACTGAAAAAGAGGCTCAGGCGTGGTACACGCGGATTCGGGATGAACGGGATGAGGTGGCAGTCGCAAACTTCTTCAACGCCTTCATGGGCGGGGACCAGTCTTCGTGGCGTCAGCATAGCGCGCTCGAGTGGGCAGTTGGAGGCAATCTCCATCTTGTTGGGACACCGGAAATGATCGTGGAGTGGTTCGTCCGCCTGCGTCAGGCTGGTGTGGACGGAGTGCAGGTCAATTTCTTCGACTTCGGGCCAGACCTCGACTACTTTATCACAACGGTTTTGCCCCTTATGCAGCAAGCCGACTTGCGCCATGCAATGCCAAAGAGTGGGGGTGAACATCGCCGCTGCTCGCCGGTGGCACGGGGAACGTGAAGTCTGAATATCACCAACCGCGGCTGAGGTGCGGTTGGGTAAGGAGGAGAGAGGCAGTGAATCGCACGGCAGGATCAATGCGGCCCCTCGCGGATGTCAGAGTGATTGAGTTTTGCAATGTGGCGGCAGGTCCTTTTTGTGGCATGCTGTTCGCAGATTTTGGTGCGGACGTGGTGAAGGTTGAGCCACGCCAGGGTGACGCCCTGCGTCAATGGCCGCCGATAACGGGCGGGTTTAGTGAGAACTTTGCCTCACTCAATCGCAATAAGCGCTCAATCGCGTTGAATTTGAAAGACGAGGCCGATCACGACGTGGCGTGTCGATTGATCCGGAGCGCGGATGTGGTGATCGAGAACAACCGGCCTGGGGTGATGGGGCGTCTCGGGCTCGGCTATGAGGACTTCGCCGAGACGCACCCTCAGCTGATCTACTGCTCACTGTCCGCCTTTGGCCAAAGTGGCCCGCGGGCCCAGCAGGGTGGCTTCGATGTCACGATACAGGCGATAGCGGGGATCATGAGCGTGACCGGAGAGCCGGATGGAGCGCCCGTCAAATGCGGGGTCCCGTTAGTGGACTTTGCCGCTGGCCTGTATGCCGCCTTTGCCGTCTCGTCCCTGCTGGCCCAAGTCCGGGCGGGTGGGCCTGGAGGCCATATTGACGTCCCGATGATGGGAGTGAGTATGGCCATTGCCGCCCTCCAAACCAGTGAATTTTTTGGGACTGGAAAAAATCCTCGGAAACTTGGCACGGCGCATCCCCGGAATGCGCCCTATGATCTGTTTCGGGCCAAGGATGGCAATTTTGTGCTTGCCGCCGGCAATAACAAGCTGTGGCAGATCGTCTGCGAGGAGGTCGGTCAGCCGGACCTGGCTGTCGATCCTCGGTTTCTCACGACTACCGATCGCGCTGCCAACCAGACGGTACTGAAAGAAATCCTCGAAAAGGTGTTCAGCACGCGCACTGTGGCCGACTGGCTTGAAACCTTTGAAGATCGGGGGGTGCCGTGTGGCCCCACCAATACGTACTCTGAAGCATTGTCAGACTCGCAGGTTGTCGAGATGGGGTGGGTCCAACCTTTAACGCTCCCCAACGGTGCAACCACCCGGACTTTCGCATCACCCTTGCGGATAAATGGAGCGGCTCCGTCGATTCGCCGCGGACCGCCTGAGCTCGATGAGCATCGCACCGAGCTATTGAACGAGCTTTTCCCCCCGACCGGTGGGAGTGCCACAGCGTAGAGGATGGACTTGCCGTGCTGGTGAGATCAGCGGCTGCGCGCCACGGTGGACTGGTATTTGCACTACCGCCATCGCAATGTCCACGACGCCTCCGTCGGGTTGGTCGCACCGAAGATCCGCAAGGATTTGGATATTCCGGACGCCACGCAACAGGCCGCGCCGGTCGCATTCGGACCAAGACCGACTACCAGGGGGAGGCGACGCACTATCAGTACGACCACACGCACCGCCTGGTGAGTCTGCACAACGCGGCCTATCCACACGTGTCGTATCACTACGACGGGGCTGGCCGCTTGCTGAACCGGATTCTAAGCAATGGGGTCCAGACCGATTACCAATACGATGGGGCCAACCGGCTGACCCAACTGACGAGCCGGACGGCGACGGGGGCGGTGGTCGCCCAGCAGGAGTACGCACACGACGCGGCGGGCTATATCACCGAAATGGTGCAGGACGTATACGGCGACGGGACGGCGGACACCGTCCACTACGCCTACGACCCGGTGTATCGCCTGGCGAGTGCCGACTACCCAGGGACGCTGCACGACGAGAGCTACACCTACGACGGAGTCGGCAACCGCACGACCTTCACCCGCAACGGGGCGACGTTGCACTATGTCACCGGTCCGGGCAACCGACTACTCGCGGTACGGCAGGGCAGTACGACGGGGCCGGTGGTATCGAGCTACGAGTACGACGCCAACGGCAACCGGACGGCGACGTGGCCGGGCGCAATCGGGACAGGGACAGCGCTACACACCGCTACCTACGACACGCAGGACCGGATGGCGTCGCTGACGGTGGCCGGGACAGGCGCGGTACACTTCACGTACGACCCGTGGGACTATCGCATCAAGAAACAGACTCCGACGGAGCTAGAGCGCTCTTACCTGGAGGCCGAACACCTGGAGGCGGTATATGACGGGGCGGGCGCGGTGCAGCGCACGTATCTGCGTGGGGTGGTGGTGGATGAGATCGTGAACGGCACTGCGTATGATGGGCCAGATGGGGAAGAGAACCGCACTTTCCATCACGATCACCTGCGCTCGGTGATCGGGGTATCGAGCCACGACGGGGCGGTGGTGGAGCGCCTGAGCTATACCCCGTTTGGAGAGCTGTTGGCCCACGAGGGGCGCGAGACGAGTACGTTACGGTATACGGGGCGGGAGTTCGACGGAGAGACGGGCTTGTATTACTACCGGGCGCGGTACTACGACCCGGAAGTGGGGCGGTTCCTGACGGAGGACCCACTGGGGTTCGGGGCGGGGGTGAACTTCTACGCCTATGTGGACAACAACCCGCTCAACTTTAGTGATCCCAGCGGACATGTGCTCACGCCTGATCTGGCTTTGGATGTGGGTTTTATTGGGTGGGATGTATGGGACATCGTGCGGGAGGGGCCGACTACGACGAATGTGACGGTCTTGGGGTTGGATGTGCTGGGGGCGGTTATTCCGGGGGTGACGGGGCTGGGAGCTATCTATAAAGCCTCGAAGAAAGCGGGCAACATTATAGAGGGGGTCTACAAGAAGGGCAGGGCTGCCGCAACGCAGGGGGCCGCAACGGGGGCAGTCAACGCCGCAAAGAGTGCATTCGAAATAGCCAAACAGGGAGGCAAGCACTCTGGCTTCCTGAAAAATTACTTGCGCAAGAGTCCAAAGGAAATTCAAAGAGGTATCAAATCTTTAGAGAAACAGATTGCAGAGCATCAATCGAAAATCAGAGACCCGTCGAAGCATATTAAGGATTTCAACAAGCTTGATCCCCGGCAACAGAAAGCATTTGTTGAGAAAAAATGGCCGTCCGACATACAGCGCCAACAAGAGCAACTGGACATTCTAAAGGGGTTAAGGAGCGATTCATGAATCCCAACGAAAAAGCCAAAAACTACCTTTTGGACTTAGGCATGCTCTTACGGGAAAAGGCACTTGAGGCGAAAGAGTCTAAAAAAGAGAGTGGAAGTGAATATGATCTTGGTCGACTCATGGCATATCACGAAGTTGTGTCACTGATGAGGCAGCAAGCTGAGGCATTT
Organism: uncultured Binatia bacterium (SeqCode); assembly: GCA_965247985.1. GTDB lineage: Bacteria > Desulfobacterota > Binatia > Bin18 > Bin18 > Bin18. Next base: position 1,915,649 of record OZ252051.1, read on the forward strand.
GGAATAGAGTTTAGTGAGCTAAATTTGGAAGGGCTTGATCCCGAGCAGGACCTCTTGTGATTCTGTCAGGCTTTTTTTCATCATGATGAAAACTTTTATCCTTCCTGTTGTCAACTCGTTTGTTTACAAACGAAATTTTCAGGGTGAGACACTACCCCTCTGCGCTTATCGTTATCATACGTGTATGACACGAGAGAGAGCCCAGAACATGTCCTGTACAAGCTGTTTCTGCTCTGATTTGTGGTGTTCTTCTCTCATCTCGCACGCGCCCTTAGCTCCGTCCAGATAGAGCGGCAGACTCCGAAGCTGGAGGGTGGCGGTTCGGATCCTCCAGAGCGCGTTTGTTGGAGTCGTCGGGCCGACTCGGCCTACTTTTCGCGGCCACGCCGGACTTTGCCGCCGCCGCGAACCTTGCCCAGATTGTAGACGACCCGCTTGCGGGCTTGGACGCTGCTGGCCATGACCTCAAAGACGTTGAGCGCGCGGTTGTCGGACAGGGCGCGGACATTGGCACTCTTGATATTGACCTCAACCGAGCTGATGGCCTTGCTCATGGCGGCTAACAGGCCGTCCTGCAATCGACCACTCCGGCTCGCTGCCTGCTAGTGGGTGCCCGAGTGCGGCTTCGCCGGATCAAATAGGAGGGCGTTCGCAGCCGTCGCGCCGTCGCTCACACGCTGGTGATTCGGGGGGCGTTTCCCCCCCGAACTTTACTGTAATACCCTAATGCACTCCCCTGTTCTTATGCATGCGCGAATCACCTTTACTCCCGATCAATGTGGAGGCCGTCCCTGTATCCGGGGCGTGCGTATCCGCGTGAAGGACGTGCTTGAGCTGCTCGCCGCCCAAGTCCCCAGAGAGGAAATCCTTATCGGCGGTTTCGAGACACAGCCTTGACGACCGAGCGAAACGTGACAACGGGTCTGGAAGCGGCGGAAGGAGTCCCTCCAGTCCCACTCACACTGCGTGATATTGTACTATACTCCAATCACTTGACAAAATCTGAGGCGTACATCTGCTTAGCTGGCCGGCGAATCGAAATCACTGGCACTATGTCGCTCGACGACCTGCTCTTCCTCTGGTCCCCAGGACTTGTTCACGCGTCGGCCGCGTTGCACTGCGGGCCGGGCTTCAATGTCCTTCACCCAACGGATCACATTCGTGTACGTCGCGACGTCAAGAAACTCGGCGGCTTCATAAATATTCTGGGTCACTAGCGCGCCATACCAGGCGTAGTTGGCCATGTCCGCGATGGTGTACTCGGCACCACACAAATACTGACGTTCGCTGAGATTGCGATCCAACACATCTAACAGACGTTTCGCTTCCATGGCGTAGCGATTGATGGGGTACTCGAACTTTTCCGGTGCGTAGGCATAAAAATGCCCGAACCCGCCGCCGATGTAGGGCGCGCTGCCCATCTGCCAGAACAGCCACGACAGGCACTCCGCACGGGCGGACGGCTCGGTCGGCAGGAAGGCGCCAAATTTTTCCGCTAGATAGACGAGCATGGCGCCGGACTCAAAGACGCGAGTCGGAGGGTTGGTGCTCCGGTCCAGGAGCGCTGGGATTTTGGAATTGGGGTTGATCGCCACAAAACCACTCCCGAATTGATCCCCCTCGCCAATGTCGATCAGGTAGGCATCGTACTCGGCCTCTTTGATACCGAGTTCGAGGAGTTCCTCCAACATGACGGTGACCTTGACGCCATTGGGCGTAGCGAGAGAATAGAGCTGCAGGGCGTGTTCGCCGACAGGCAGTTCTTTATCATGCGTCGCTCCTGCAGTGGGCCTGTTGATGTTTGCAAAGCGACCACCATTGTTTTTGTCCCACTGCCAGACTTTAGGCGGTGTGTACGTGCTGTTTTCTGCCATATCTCCTCCGTGTTCTTGATCTTACGCTCAGGCGCAGCCCAAAGCATATATGTCGGTTAGGTCACACGCAATCGGTGAACGCGCAGGCTACAGCTGGGGGTTGGAGTTCTCCCGTTTTGTACGGATTTCCTCTTGCTGATTCACCCTGGTGTTGCAAATTACTGTACCAGTTGGCCAGCTCGGTCCCGATGAGATGTGGGTTGTCCTCTTGGACAAAGTGAATGCCCGGCCCAATGTCAACGACTTTCAGATTCGGCAGGTTTTGCTGGCACCATGCCACTACTGGAGCGGGAATCAGTGCGCCGGGAGTGCAGGAGAAGAGCAGTTTTGGCAGGTCCGATTGTTGGAGCTTCGCGTTAGTTGTTTTCGTTGCGCATGGCGTAATGGAAGCCCAGGGCGGAGCCCCAGTCGTGAATGACGAGAGTGAGATTTTTTAGCCCGCGCTTTTCAATAAAGCCCTCCACATATTTAGCGTGGTCAAAGAAGTTGTATTCCAAGTCTGGCTTGTCGGACTTACCCATGCCGATCAGATCCATGGCAATGCAACGCCCGTGCCCTTGCACGTGCGGCATAATATTCCGCCACAAGTACGAAGAGGTGGGATTGCCGTGCAGGAACAAAATCGGATCGCCACTGCCTTCCTCCACATAGTGAATCTGCGAGCCGTGCACGTCCACGTACTGGGACGTATAGGGAAAGTCCGCTGAGATCGATTCGCTCGCCATCGTGCGCCTCCTTGTGTGTGAGGTCTCTGTATCGTTGAGCCAAATGTAACAAATCGGGAAAAATTCTACAGGAATTGGGAAAATTGGGGAATCTGAAAGACCAAGTAAAGCTCTCATGACAACTCTCCTAGAAGAGCTTTGGTGTTCTTCAAGTCCACCGTGTCAAAGCCTTCAGTGAACCACTCCTAGGCGGGAGCGGTTAGGGCGCCGCATGAGGCAGACCAAAAAGGGGCCACCCTATCGTCGACGCAACGCTTGAAAATGGGGGCCGGTGATTCGCTAACGGTGAACGAGGACCATTTATCACCGGCCCCCTTAGGGAGGGCTCGTTTTTGGTTACAGCTCCAAGGGCATTGTAAAGTAGGTGTGCATGATCCGGTCGCGGTGTTCCAACAATATGGGATCGACCGCGGCGGTGATCTCGGCAGGCGTATTCTCGAACATGGGCCGAATGGACAGGTCGAGCAAAATGTCTTCGGGCGATTGGAGGACAACGAAGTTACTAAACGCGGCCCAGTAAAAATCGGCCGCCGTCACGGATTGGCCGATAATGAAATCGCTCCCGCGGGCTTTTTGGGCTTTTAGTGTCACGGCGAGTTCTGTCATGAATGCTATTACCCGCGGATTGGCAAGTTTCGCGTCCGCATCACGGTAGCCATATTTCAGCCCGAATGCGGATGGCCCGGTTGCGTCATCAGCCGGCCGCATCATGTCGAGCCGTCGGTTCCAGCCCAAACCAAGCTCGCCACAAATCTCATGACCGATTCCAAACAATTGAGTGCGCTCAGCCGAGCTTTGCGGCACGAGCGGCTTTTCCGGCGCGAGTCGTTCGAGCAAAAGCAAAATATCATCCCAACGGTTGATGGGTTTTTCGTCGTTCCAGGCAACCACTGGGCCGCTGTTCGTACCCGACCACGCAAGCAGCTCCGGGTTTTCCGCCATCGGTTTTTGCGGCCCGAGCGTAAAGTCCAAGGACTTGTATTCCATCATCGCCTTCACAGCGACGCCCCAGGCACTGGGCATACCTTGCACTAAAATAAGACGTAGACCAGTCGCGTTGATGGCTTGATTGATGTCAACATAGGGCATTGATTGTCTCCTCCTCTCTGCGATTACGAGATTTTTCACATCTCTCTTTAGCGAAACCGTCAGTCGCCGGCTACCCGCTCGCATGTCCAAGTATGATGAGTTATTGTCCAACACATTTACGTTTGAGGGACATATGGAAGAGTTGACAAGTCATAGCGTACGTCGCGGCATTCTAACAACTGGAGATGGACAATCTTTCAGGAGAAGACGCCGCCGGCCGTCCGCGATCAGTCACTTTGCCGGGCAGGAAGTCCTTGAGCCGTTCCCCTTGGCGGGGAGCCACTTCGGACCGCTTTGCCCTGCTCGCCTCCTTGGTCGGCCGCACCCGGCTTATAGCGTATCTCCTTTGCTCCTGGTAAGTGTCGATTCGCCCTGGTGCCGGTGAACTCACACTCTCTCGCATCTACTTGGAAGTGTCAGTGTCAAGAGTATAAGGAGCTATCGTCAGCATGGAATCATTTTTCCGCTGGATCATCCGCTTTCGTTTCTTGGTCATTGGCCTCATTCTGGGCTGTACCGGCCTGGCCTGGGTCCAGCTGCAGTCGTTGCGCTTTGAGGGCGATGCCGACGCCTTTATTCCCCAAAACGATCCGGTCATGAGCTATAACGATCTGGTCGAGGAGCGCTTTGGTATACGCGATCTGATTGTTATCGGGGTTTTGAATAAAAATCCGGACGAAAACGGCGTCTTCAATCCACGTACCTTAGCCACGATCAAAGAACTCTCGGAAAAGATCGCCCTGTTGCCTGGCATCAAAGCCATCCGCGACGAAGACGTGGCGAGTGTGGCCACGCTCGATAATATCACCGGTACGGCGGACGGCATGGCAGTTGATCCGTTCATGGAAACGGTGCCTCACTCACCCGAGTCACTCGACGCATTACAGCAGGCCCTCTTTCACAATGCGATGTTCGTCAATTGGATCGTCTCCCAGGACGGCACCGGGATGCTCATCACGGCCAAAATGGAACCCGGCGGAGGGACGCTCGAGGGCACGGCCAGACGGATGGCTATTTATACGACCATCCGGGATATGGTTGAGGCAAAAGAAGCGGCCGGCGCTCCCGAGGAATTCCATATTGCGGGCCAAGGCGCTCTGGAGGTCACCTTTGAGGAGGGGATGCGGCAGGACATGGAGACCTTCATCCCGCTCATTCTCGTGATTGTCCTCGGCACGCTGTATTTTACCTATCGGAGTGTGCGCGGCGTCTTGCTCCCCTTGGCGGTGGTCGGCGTCTCCGTGATTTGGACGCTCGGCATTATGGCGGCCGTGGGTGTTCCGATGTATTCCATCTCCACCATGATGCCGGTTATCCTGATGGCGGTTGGGGTGGCAAATGGCATTCATATTCTGAGCCGCTATTACGATGAGGTCTTGCAACATCCGGACGTTTCCTCAGTCGACGCGGTCCTCGCCGCGATGCAAGAGATGTGGCAGCCGGTGGTCTTCACCTCCTTGACGACGGCGGCCGGGTTTTTATCCTTCCTGACCGCCAGCATTCTCCCGATCCGCTATTTTGGCATCTTTACCTCCATTGGCGTCTTGGCCGCGATGGTCTTCTCCATCACCTTTTTTCCGGCCCTGTTGAGTCTCCTGCCAGTCAAAGTCAGCCGGGGCTTGCGGGCCCAAATGGGCCGCAGTGGTGACCTGGCGGCGACGGGCTGGGCCGCCCGGACGCTGTCCCGCTTAGGCGTCGGCGTTGCGCGAAAACCAATCGTGGTGTGGGGCGTGACAACCAGTGTCCTGCTGGTGTGTCTGCTTGGTGCGCAGCGCATTTTTGTCGATACCTCATTTATCAAGATGTCCGATCCAAACAGTCCCGTACGGATTGCGGATACCGTCTTAGGCGAGACCTTCCAAGGCAATCTACCGCTGTATATCGCGATTGAAGGACATCAGCCTGATCTGCTCAAAGATCCGGTGCTGCTCGCCAAACTCGACCGCCTCCAAACCGTCGTCGAACAAGACCCGATCGTGGGCGGGTCTTTGTCGTTAGCCGAGTATATCAAACGCATGAACCGGGTGATGAACGAGGATCGTCCCGAAATGGAAGTGATTCCGGACTCGCAAGACCTCGTCGCCCAGTACCTGTTGTTGTATTCCTTCTCTGGCGACCCGGACGATTTTGATGAAATCGTGGATTATGACTATCAACACGCCAATATGACCATATTTTTGCGCTCGGATAGCACCCAGGACATCGAACGCGTGGTTGGGCTTGTGCAAGACTTTGCTGTGCGTGAGTTTGGGCAGGTAGGGGATAACGGCACAGCCGATGCTGGCTCACAGGATCCGTGGTCTATCCGCTTTGGACGCTGGCTGGCAGGCATTGAGCCGACGGTTACTGGGTGGGAAACCAACAGCGGTTTTCGGCTTGGGATTGCCGGCAATGGCTATCTGACCACCCGTTTCAGCGAACTGGTGGTGTCCGGGCAGCTGGCCAGTCTGGTTGTCTCACTCGTGGCCGTCTTTTCATTGACGGCGTTTATGTTTCGCTCCTGGGTCGCTGGGCTGATCAATATTATCCCGATTAGTCTTGTCATGGTTTTTAGTTTTGGACTGCTTGGACTTCTCGGCATCCCACTGGAGGTTGGCAAATCGCTGACTGCGTCCATGGTGATTGGGATTGGCATCGATTATACGATCCACTTCCTGAATAAATATCGGATTAAAATCCGCTCTGGATTGACGGACCCAGAAGAGATTACCGCCGCCACCATGGCGACGTCGGGCAAAGCTATCTTTTTTAATGCACTCGTTGTGACGGCGAGCTTCTTGGTCTTCCTCACCTCGAATTTTCGGCCCAATTTTTATCTGGGCGCCATGCTGTCGCTGAATATGGGCGCCTGTCTCTTGGTTTCGATGACCGTCCTGCCGGCGATCCTGAATACGTTCAAACCTCGCTTCGTATACGGGGAAAAAACGGCTTTGGTCGGAACGCTACAGCCGAGTATAGAGGCGCCGGCCGCGTAAGTCCGGTTTACCCGTAAGCCTGGTTTAACACGGAGCAGGAGAGCCTGCTCATAATGGAAGTGGTCTTCCGTAGCATCTGTGGAAAAGAAAGCCGCGTGAGCCGAGCCTGAAAAGAAAATTTCCTCATAGAAAACGAAACGAATAACTTGTCACTTGCTCCGTGGACGGAGCATCACTCACCGAAAGGAGCAACACGTATATTGCCTGTTTTTGTATTAACTGGAACCATCGTTTTGGCCCATGCACCGCCTGTGTGAGCCGCAGAAATCTCCGGCGAGCCGACTGGTCGCCAGATTGCGGTGAATGTGGATGAGCGCGAGGATGGGGATGATCAGATTTCGGAGGCCGGCTGAGCGCAGCGTAATCCGACAGCGGTCCGTCCAGAGACGCAGCGCCCGGGGCTGCCGGGTTACGCCTACGGCTAACCCGACCTACGAGAGACCAGCGTGAAACACTCTAGGATGTGGCCTCTGCAGAGATCGCGCTATACCCATTCTTCCTCGGTATGGAGGCGGGTCAGGTGGATCTTCTTGAGCTTCCACTGGCCATCTTCCTTCACATAGTCTTCGTGGTAGTGCCCCCAGCCCTTAAAATGGCAGGTCGGCAGGCGCACATCGTCGAACATCGACCAGACAGCCCGCGCGGTCGTTGCGCTGGTTAGCTCGATTTCCGGCATATACCCCTGATGTATCGATTTTGCGCCGGTCATCAGAGTACGGACGCCGTCAAGCAGCGCGTCGCGACCCTTGATCTCGATGTCACGCGGCAGCTCCTCGCTTGCCCGCGGCGCGCCCTCGTATACCGCCGAAATATCGGCGGTGAAACATTCCCTCCAGAGCTCCCACTGCCGCGTGTCCATCAATCGAAAATAGCGCGCTTTGAGTTGGCGAATTGCTTCCAAATCGTTGTGTTGGTCGATGTTCATGTCTTGCTCCTTTCGGCTGCTTATTCTTTGCTCATCCGTCACCCAATACCCGGCCGGCCTCCTCACAGCGAACTGGAATACGTCCGGTCACCCAAACGGGTCTCCTCGTCCTGAACCAGGTCCGTATCGGACGGGCTACGAGCAGCCCTGACCGAGTGCGCGTGATTGCAGGAATACAGGAATATCGGTTGCTAGGCGCTGCGCACGATACGCCCCGGCCGAGCGCCTGTGTCTGTGCCGTTCTCTTGCACGACTTCGCCACTCACAAAGGTCTTTTCATACCCGTTCGCGGTTTGCATCAAACGTGGCATACCGGCGGGAAGATCGTAGATCATTTCCGGGTGGCTGACACTCAGATTGTCATAATCAATCACATTCACATCGGCCTTCGCACCAGGCTCTAGCGTCCCGCGATCGGTCATCCCAAAGAGACGTGCACTGTCGTGCGTCAACTTCTTGACCACAAACTCCAGCGGCAGTCGGCTTGGATCGTCGGCCGCTTTATCGCGCGCCCAATGCGTCAGGGCATACGTTGGCATGCCCGCGTCTATGATTTGCCGCACATGGGTACCGGCATCACTGCCACCCAGGACCGTAATCGGGTCGCATATCAGCTCGCGCAGGCAGTCGGCGTTGCCCTCGGCATAGCCGAATGCGGCATACATCAAAAAGGCCCGGCCGTTTTGCTCCAACATCAGGTCGTAGACCACCTCGCGTGGGTCACGTTTCTCCCGTGCCGCCGTAGCCGCGATGCTCTGCGTGCTATCCGGCTCGTAACTGAGTGGCCGGCCCATGGGATACGTCCGTTCCCAGACTTTTTCGTTTTGGTAGAGCAGCGACATCCCGGTTGTATGGGGGTCTTTTTCTGTGACGAGTTTTTGTCGCAGCTCGGGGTTGCGCAGGGCGGCCATCTTCTCATCGTGCGAAAGTTTTTTAAGCGGCTGAAAGCTGGGCAGATACTCAAACGGATTTTCTCCCTGGAAACTGAACAACACGCACACCGGGCGGGCAAAGACCATGGGCACGATGGGCACGCCGCTTTCCACCGCAGCGGTACACTTGGCCATCACTTCCCGCCATTGATCCGGGTAGGTGTTGGTCTGAACGAGGGGGAAGGTGAACGGACACCCGGTTGAACGGGCAATCCGGATAAACATCTCGACTTCTTGCACCAGTTCTGCGTTTTCCCCGCCCGCACCACGTGGGACGACTTCGAGGATGCCACGCCCAGTCGAGCGCACCGCGTTGGCCATACCAATCAGCTCTTCTGCTGTGGCAAACGTTCCGGGCACAGGTTCCCCGTCGTTTGCGGTATGGGCTAAAGTACGCGAGGTCGAGAAGCCCAGCGCGCCGGCGAGTACGGCCTCTTTGACAATGGTCGCCATCTGGGCAATGTCTTTTTCCGTTGCGGGTTCATTCTTGGCCCCGCGTTCGCCCATCACAAAGGCGCGGACCGCACCGTGGGTGATCATACCGCCGACATCCAGGGTGCGCGGCATGGTGTCTAACACAGCAAGATATTCGGAAAAACTCTACCACCCCCAGGGCAAACCTGCTCTCAATGACGGGCCAGGAATATCTTCGACCCCTTCCATCAAGCCGATCAGCCAGTCGTGACGATCAGGGGTAGCTGGCGCAAATCCAACGCCGCAGTTGCCCATGACCACGGTTGAGACGCCGTGCCACAGCGACGGGGTCAGCTGCGCATCCCAGGCAACCTGGCCGTCATAGTGTGTATGGCCGTCCACCCAGGCCGGGGTGACCAGGCGGCCCTCCGCCTCCACCGTTTGCTTCGCGCTGCCCAGCTCTGTCCCCACCGCAGCGACCCGACCGGCCGCAAGCGCAAGGTCTCCGGGAAACGCCGGTTTGCCGGTGCCGTCAACAATGCTTCCGCTACGAAGCACAATCTCATGCATCCGTCTTCCTCCTTCTTACATACGGACCTCGGCAGCATTCCCTCATATGCCGTATCGTTTTGTCTTCCTCGCGGGCAACCCTGTCGCACATCGATAGGAGGGGTCGTCCAGGGCTTTAGGCGCAGGGCGATACTATTTTACGGCTTGCGCGTTAAGACGATGACCGGAATGATACGCGGCGCCGCCTTTTGTTTATACGTGGTAAAACTGGGGCTCACCGCTGCCATCTGTTCATACAGCTTGGTGCGCTCGGGTTCCCGGGCAACCGTCGCTTGGGCCTCAAACTGTTCGGTGCCGACTTCCACACGCACGTCCGGATTGGCGACGAGGTTGTAATACCAATCGGGACTGCGTAGGGCTCCCCCGTTAGAGGCAATTACAATAAGCCGTGTGTCGTCGGCCAGGTATGCCAACGGAGTGAGGCGCGGGAGTCCACTTTTCGCACCGGTGGTATGTAGCAGGAGTAAGTGCGTATTCGCGAACATGCCGCCGACCTTGCCGGCATTCGCCCGAAACTCCTCGATGACCTTTGCATTCCATGTGTTTGCCGCACTAACTGGAGGGTCCTTGGGAGTGTCCTCCTGGGCCCACGTGCCGGTGCTCCATACCAGGGCGAGGCAGCACACATAGACTTGACCAATTTTCATCAGCTTCATATCTCGTCTCCTTTCGTGGGACGTTTCTCAACGCGCCCCCACCAGTATGCACGAAATGCCTATGCATGTCCTGCACGTCTTCGCTACTACAAAAGGAGGAACGCTTCGTTTATGTTGAAAAGCAGGTTGTTCGTCGTATCTAGATTGGCTGAATTGGCAACTATCATTCATCTCCCCTATGCCATCCAAAAAATCCTCCAACGCGCTGACCCGAGGTCGGGCAAAACGCGCCCTTCAGGTCGGTTCGCTGGCAACGACGGTCAGCAGCAGCTACGCCTGGAACGCTCTGAAACAGCCGTTCCAGTCAAGCGGCGAACAAGAGCTGTTTGAGCTGCATCTCAAAAACGCGCTGAAGATTGTGGCAGGCTCCCAGGAACTGCGCGGCGCATTCATGAAGCTGGTTCAAATGCTGAGTATGCGCAGCGATCTCTTTCCGACCGAGGTGCTCGATATTCTTTCGGTCGTCCAATCGTCCGTCCCGCCTATGGATTATGACCTCATCCGAGCCCAAGTCGAAAACGAGCTTGGAAAAGACCCGGAACAGCTCTTTCGGCGCTTTGACAAACAGGCATTTGCCGCGGCCTCGTTGGGGCAGGTCCATCGGGCGCAACTCCCGGGTGGCGCAGAGGTTGTTGTGAAGGTCCAATATCCGAGGGTTGACGAGACCGTCGAACAGGACCTCAAGAACCTGAAAGCGCTGCTCAAGGTTTTGACCCTCATCCTGCGCGATGTTATGCGCCAGAATTTTGACGCTGCCGAAATCTATCAGGAAATGGAAGACCGCCTGCGAGAAGAGCTCGATTATGTCAATGAAGCCAATAATATTGTGCTTTTTCAGCGCCTCTTCGCCGGAGATGATGCCGTCATCATTCCGCGTGTCTATCCGGATTTTTCCTCGCGGCGGGTCTTAACCCTGGAATTTATTGACGGCTACAAATTGCAAGAGGTGTTAGCTCCCGGAGTTGATCGAGCGCTCAAAGACTGGGTGGCGGTGAAGTATTTTGAGATTACCTGGCGACAGATCTGTTCTTTTGGAGTGCTCCATACTGATCCGCATCCCGGCAATTATCTGATTACCTACCATCCCAAGATTGCCATGCTGGACTTTGGCAGTGTGCGCCTTTTCCCGGATGATGTTCGAGAAGGATATCGCATGCTGGCCCAAGCCGTTCTGGAGCGAGACGAAAGAGCCATGGCGCGGTGTTTCCTGGAGTTGGGCTATCTTGATCCCGGTGACGACCCCGAGCCGCTTTTTCGGATCATGTATCTTGTTTTTGAGCCTGTCCTGGAAGACCGGATGTATGATCCGCAAGATTTTCAGGCTGTGGATACGGCGCGGGAGGTGACGAATATCAGTCTCCGGCATCGGATACTCAAGACGCCAGGGCATAGGCTCTTCTTGGTCCGGGCCTTACTTGGCCTTGAGTCGTATGTGCAGCAATTTGGGACGGTGACCAATTGGCATCGGATTTTCCGGCAGTGCGTGGCGGCAGGGAAGGGAACAACCGCAAAGGCGAGAAGTCGGAAGAAAGCGAAAAGGATTTGAAGCGGCGTGGTTATGGCTGGCAATCGTTATGGGTCATCTGCGTGGGCCTCAGGAATAGTGCAGCGGAGAATCGTCCACAGGGCAACAAAACCGTCCTGCCAACCAATCTTCTTGCCTTCGGCATAGGTGCGTGGGCTATATGAGATCGGGACCTCACGGATGCGCGCACCGCCACGAGCGATTTTGGCGGTAATTTCAGGCTCAAACCCAAAGCGTTTTGAACGGAGCGTAAGACCCTGTAACACCTCGGAACGGAAGGCTTTATAGCCGGTCTCCATGTCCGTCAGTTGAAGTCGGGTAAAAGTATTGGAAAGCGTGGTCAGAGCCCTATTCGTTGCAAAATGCCAGGAGAAAGAGCGCTGCGCAGCGTCCGCAAAACGGGACCCATACACCACATCAGCCTGTCCAGTCAGGAGCGGGGCGAGCAGGTGGGGGTAATCGGAGGGCTGATATTCAAGGTCGGCATCCTGGATCAGCACAAAAGAGCCGGTGACGTGACGCAAGGCGGTCTGGATGGCCTGGCCTTTGCCCTGATTGCTAGAGTGAAACAAAGATTTCACCCGACACGGGGCAGGAAGAGGGCTGCCGCCTAGCAGCAGCGTCATGTCGGACAAATCCTGGAGTAATTCACGGCTGCCATCAGTCGAGCTGTCATCAACAACAAAGATTTCTTTAGGAAAGGGGGTGCGGACAACTCGCTGTAAGAGTTCCTGGATTGTCCCAACCTCGTTATAGACCGGGATAATGACCGAGAGGAGAGGTTTCCAAGGAGGCGGCCTGTCCTGAGACGTATACGGCTGGTCGGATGCAGCAGCGGGTAAACTCATTGAGGATTGCATAATCTCCTCATCCGGTTGAAGAACTCCCCTTGAAAGCAATCGGTATATCAGCAGTAATACGCAATAATTCTATTATAGACTGCTGAGGGGAGCAGCAAAACGTGTCAACTCCCCTCGAAACGAATAATTGAGAGCGAAGCGAGAGCGAGGATTTGCATGTGGATCACATACTACGGGGTCATCGGGGCGAGCCTCCTACTCTTGAGCCATGCCCTGGCAGGAACATCGTTCAAAGTGTTGCCTGGGATGGAAGCGTTTCCAGCCGCAGTTCTGCAACAGCTTGACCAGGCCCTCCAAGCGAAGGGGGAAGCCTATACCCCACGGACCCGGCATCTCTTTGAAGATGGTCGTCCGCATTATACGAACCGGCTTATCCTTGAACCAAGTCCATATCTTCTCCAGCACGCCCACAATCCGGTCAATTGGTACCCGTGGGGAGATGCAGCCTTTGCCCGGGCAAAAAAAGAGAACAAACCAGTCCTCCTGTCTATCGGCTATTCGACCTGTCACTGGTGCCATGTGATGGAGCGGGAGTCTTTTGAGGATAGTGCTATTGCCGAATACATGAACCGTTACTATATCGCGGTCAAAGTTGACCGCGAACAACGGCCGGACTTGGACGGTATCTATATGACAGCCGTACAAATGATGACCGGACGGGGCGGCTGGCCCATGACCGTGTGGCTCACCCCTGACCGCCGGCCCTTCTATGGAGGGACCTACTTCCCGCCGCGTGATGGCATGCGGGGGCAGCGCGCTGGGTTTTTAACCCTGCTGGCCCGATTGCAGGAGGTGTATCACACAGCGCCGAACCAAGTGACCGAGGTGACGAAGAATCTTACGCAAAGTATCCAAGCCGCGGTTGCACCGGAGGGGCTGGATGAGAATCCGGACCAGACCGCTTTGGCACGGGCGGCTGAAAATTTCAAAGCACGTTTTGATACGCAGTACGGCGGCTTTGGCAAGGCGCCGAAATTCCCGCGGAGCGTCACGTTAGAATTCCTCTTGCGCTATAGTCGTCGGACCAATGATCCCAAGGCTCGGGACATGGTGGTGAAGACCTTAGAGGCCATGGCGGCTGGTGGGATATATGACCAAGTCGGGGGAGGATTCCACCGCTATGCAACGGACCAAAACTGGCTCGTGCCGCATTTCGAGAAAATGCTGTATGACAACGCCCTGCTCGCAGTGGCCTATCTTGAAGGCTATCAAGTGACGCAGCGTGAAGATTTTGCGCGTGTCGTACGCGAAATCCTGGATTATCTCGACCGTGAGATGAGTGCTCCAGGCGGTGGGTTTTACTCGGCGACGGATGCCGATAGCGAGGGCGAAGAAGGAAAATTCTTTATCTGGACGCTCCCCGAACTCGCCCAACTCCTGAGTCAAAAACAGCTCCAACTGGTCCAGTCTCATTATGGCGTGACGCTGCAGGGGAATTTTGAAGGCGCGAATATTCTTCATGTTGCGCGTCCGCTTGATGCTGCTGCAAAAGAACTCGATCTCAGCCTGGACCAGGCGCGGCGTGAACTCCAAGCCGCTCGGGATATTCTCTACCGAGCAAGACAGCAGCGGATTGCACCCCATACGGATACCAAGGTGCTTGTTGCATGGAACGGACTCGTCATTTCGGCTTTTGCAAAGGGGGCCCACAGCTTGAATGTCTCGCACTATGCAAAGCGCGCACAGCAAGCCGCCGAGTTTCTTCTGACCCAGATGAAACGAGATGGGCGGCTGCGACGCAGCGCGCTGGGGACAATAATCGGCGGGGCTGCCTACCTTGATGATTATGCCTTTCTCATTGCGGGCTTGCTTGACCTCTACGAAGCCACATTTGAACTGCGCTGGCTGCAAGAAGCGATTGCTTTACAAGCGGTACTGGACACCCACTTCTGGGATAGCAAGAGCGGGGGCTATTTTCTGACCGCAGATGATGCCGAGCAACTCCTCGCCCGTGAAAAGCCTGTGTACGACGGAGCTGAGCCCTCGGGCAATGCCGTGGCTGCGCATAACCTCCTGCGGCTCGCGGAATGGACAACCAACGCTAGCTATCGCCAGCACGCGCAGCGCTGCTTCAAAGCCTTTGCTTCAGGATTGAAGCAGCGCCCAACAAGCATGCCGCGCATGCTCAGCGCGCTTGATTTTTCTTTGGACCGTCCCAAAGAAATTGCGATAGTCAAAGCGTCACCAGACGATACTGTTGAGCCTTTATTGGCGCAACTGCGCGTGCACTTCCTGCCTAACCGGGTCGTCTCTATTGTGACCCAGGGAGACGAGTTAGCCACACACCAGCAGGTCGTTCCGTGGCTTGAGGCGAAGCGTGCAATCAAAGGCAAGGTGACGGCCTATGTGTGCGAACAGCACGTCTGCTCCTTGCCCACGGCTGATCCAGGCATATTCGCCAAGCAGATTGCCACGACGCTGCCGCTGTCTGCCGTCCCCTGAGCTGATAAGAGCAGGGCCTCGCCCTGTGGAGAATGGACACGAGGAGACCTCGGGCTAATCCAAGGCTGAGCGGGATGCCTGCGTCTCCTGCTGGAGCCGTGTCATATCCTCCCGCGGACCGGCCAAGATGAGCGTCTCGTCTTCCCGGAGCGGCTGGTCCGGCTGGGGGAGGCGGTCTTCATAGCCAGACGCCGTCTTGTTGCGGAGGGCCAGCACCGTTATGCCATAGCGGACGCGCAGGTCCAGTTCCCGTATGGTTTTGTCTATAAAAGCCGCCGGGACCGGCAGGGCGAGGACCGTATATTGGGACGGCATGGCCAGCGTCCCTTCATCCTGTGAAGTCGGGGTCGGCAGCGTTCCGAGAAATTCTTTGCGCAGGACTTCCCGGTCGTATAACTCAAGCAGGTCGGTTTGGGTGACAACGCCAATCACCTGGGTGCTGGTCTTATCCGCGGTGACGGGTAAACAATCAAGCTGTGTCTCTCGGAATTTGCGTAAGCAATCTGTCAGTGGTTCTTGCGTATAGGCGACGGTGTGGACTGGACGTGCCACGTCGTGAGCAACGACGAGACCATCAAGCCCGCCTTCGTTGAGCAGGGCTTTAATATCATGCAAGGAAATCACACCCGTGAGCTGGTCGCCGGGGCTGACGGTATAATAGTACGGGTCGTGTGAGCCGAGTACACGCCGAACGACCTGTTGAAATGTAGCGTCGTCCGGCAGCGTCGGCGCTGGGGTATGCATGACATCTGCGACATGAAACGAACGCATGACGGTCTCTTCCCGACCCAGGGAGAGGGAAACGCCACGGCGAGCGAGTTTGAGGGTATAGATCGAATGGGGATGGAGATACCGGGCAGTCACGGTACTCAGGGTACACGCAATCATAACCGGCAGAATAATTTGGTACCCTCCGGTTAACTCAAACAGCATGAGAATGGCGGTCACCGGCGCATGTGTTGTCCCGGCAACGACTGCGCCCATGCCAATCATGGCATAGGCTTCTGGCGTGGCGGTAACGCTTGGAAAGACGAAGTGGACGAGGTGCCCGAAGAGGCCCCCGGCAACAACGCCAAGAAAGAGGGATGGGGAGAAAATCCCACCCGAGGCCCCAGACCCCAAGGTGGTGCAGGTCGCGAGGAGCTTGAGCAAAAAGAGGAAGATCAGAATCTGCCATGCGATGGTCTCGTGCAGGAGACGATACATGGCTTCAAAGCCGGTTCCGTATACCTCTGGCGCGATAAGCAAGAGGCCGCCCACACAGAAGCCCCCAACGGTTGTTCTGGCTAAAGGAGGAATCGGGCTCCGCTCAAACAGGTCTTCGCTTTTATACAGTGCCCAGATAAATACCACCGCAACCAGGCCCATCAGCATGCCGAGGACGGCATACAGCGGGACCTCTGCATAGTGAACCAAGGTGTACTCCGGCACCACGAATGCCGGCGCGTCCCCCAGATAGGCCCGGGATACGGCGGTGGCTAACACTGAGGAGAGCACGATCGGTGCGAACGCCGGAATGGCGAAATTCCCCAGAATCACTTCGAGTGCGAAAAATGCCCCGGCAATAGGAGCATTAAAGGTGGCGGCGATGCCGCCGGCTGCCCCACAGGCGACGAGGGTGCGGATGCGTTCGGGGGAGAGCTGGAGGATTTGTCCACACGTCGAACCCAAGGCCGACCCGATTTGAATAACCGGACCTTCTCGTCCGGTTGATCCTCCCATTCCAATGGTGACCGCGGAGGCTAGCGCTTTGGCAAAAGCCACCCGCGCTCGCATAATCCCTCCACGCAGCGCAACGGCTTCCATCACCTCAGGCACGCCATGCCCTTTGGCCTCGACCGCCCACTTATAGACGATCGGCGCAACCAGCGCCCCACCCAGGGCAGGAAGTCCGACTTTCCAATACCAGGGCAGGGTAGGGAGAGCCGAGAGGGGCGAAGCGCTGCCCAGGGCGAGCCATTGGATCAAATGGAGCAATTCGTGAAAGGCAATGGCTGCGACACCGACCAGCAGACCGACCCCGCAGGCTAAGGCAATCGTTAGTCCCTCTTGACTGCTTTGGAGGAGGGCTGCGAGGTGCGTGCGCCACACTCTGAGCATAATACCTATACCCGCAGGAGTGGGCGTGGGGTGTGTCGTTTCTCTCTGGACATGATTTGACCTTAGAGCCAGCCTATGAACCGACTGCGTACGTCGCCTTCTCTGTCATATCTGTTAATCGACGGCAATGCTCTGCACGACCAACCAAGACAAGATAGTCTTCCTGGCGTAAGGGGATATCCGGGTCGGGGAGTTCGTCCGGGCCGTGAAAGCCCCCCCCGGCGCAGGCCTGCGCCATGATGGAAAACGGTTGGATACGGTTGATCTGCGCGCGAATAGGGGAGAGGAAGGAAGGACGTGGGGTTTGCGTACAATACCTCTTTCTTGGGAGCTCCAGGACGGTTGCCGTCCCGGATGCCACACATCACTCGGGCAGGCCAAACATACGGGAGAGCGCCCGGACCTCGTCCTTACGCCATGGGAGCGGCGCTGGTTCCTGGATCATATTATCGTGTTTGAGCTGCTCGACGACGGCCGGGTCACGTTTCATCGGCACGCCATATTCTCCCTCAAAATACAGGCTTTCAAACGCGGGGCGAGGCCGTTGTCCACCAGCCTCCCAGGATTCGGCAGGATAGCCAATAAGCATGGCGTAGAGTGGCATAAAATGGTCTGGAACCTTGAACACTTCTTTGGCCTTTTCCGTATTAAAAGCGGTGAGGAGTGCGCCCAAGCCTTCGTCGAACGCGGTCAGGAGGGCTTGATTCATGGCGACTCCACTGTCCATGGACACGGCAATGGGATTAATATTGGGGTCCCTTGAAATCGGATCTAAAATTTGCGCCCACACCGTCTCTTCAATGAATTTATGGCTCCACCCATGGGTTGGATTGAGAGCCCCCACATCAAAGAGTTCTTTTAAGGTCTGCCCGTGGCTTTCCTGAATCGCATTGAGATTGCCGTAGAAGTAGATATGCACTGGAGCCATGTCGAGCTGGAGTGTCGTTGTGGGAACCTTGAGCGCTTCCAGATCTTCGGGGGAGAGTTTGTCGCGTTCCACCACGATCGCCCGGAGAAATGAAGCATTGACCGCACAGGATGAGAGGCGCGTTGCCTCCATGATGGTTTGAATTTTTTCCCGCTCAACCGGGCGATAGGGGAGGAAATAACGAATAGAGCGACGCCGGCCAATCACTTCTTTGAACTCCATGGGATGGACCTCCTTCAGTACATCTCTGGGGCCTCCTTAGCGTAGGGGTGGTTTGCCTGTCAAGGCCGTAAGTCCTCCAATCTCTTGACTTTCCAAGGGAAATCTCTAAGCTGGGCAGAAGATTCCTCAAACGAAAGGTCCCTAGTTGGGAGGGGGTGAGCAAGCCGCATGGCAGGTGTACGGGTGAAAGATAACGAGCCCATTGAGAGTGCAATTCGCCGTTTTAAGAAGCAGTGTGAAAAGGCGGGTATTCTGCAAGAGTTGAAGAAACGCGAACACTACGAAAAGCCGAGTGTCCGTCGTAAGCGAAAAGCCATTGCCGCACGGAAACGTGCTTTACGCCGAGCAAGTCGATCCATGTATTAAGCCGATGTGTAGTACTGCTTGAGTGAGGATTGACTGAGAAACGCCCACTTCATGAAGGTGGGTGTTTTCTTTTCCAGAGCCTTGCTACGCTGTTCTCAGCGATACTCGGTAACGCCATGGCACACAAAATCCCCGAAGAGACCCTGACTGAGATTCGCACCCGAATCAGCATCGTCGAGATTATTTCTATCTATGTGTCCCTCCGCAAGGCGGGGAAGAATTATACCGGTTTGTGTCCGTTCCATGAGGAAAAGACTCCGTCGTTCAGTGTGAACGACGAGCGGGGCTTCTTTCACTGTTTTGGCTGTGGGGTTGGAGGCAACGCGTTTACTTTTTTGTGCAAGCTCGAAGGTATTTCCTTTCCCGAAGCAGTGCGCCGCCTCGCGGCAAAAGTCGGGGTCTCTTTGCCGCAGGCTCCCGACGACCCGCAGGCGCGAGAACAAGCTCGCCTCTACCGTCTGAATGGTCTGGCGAAAACCTACTTCCGGCATTGTCTGCTCGATAAGGCCGGAGTTGTGGCCCAACGCTATATGGCTGAGCGCGGTATCCATACGGACGTGGCCGAGCGCTTCCAGTTGGGCTACGCTCCCGTCGGTTGGAACGGCCTGGTTCGTTTTCTTGCCGCCCGGAAAGCGCCTCTGGACAAAGCGGCTGCGTTGGGACTTGTCGGCGAACGCGACGGCCGAGACGGAAGAAACAGGGCCGGCGAGCAGCGCTGGTACGACAAATTCCGACACCGACTCATGTTTCCCATTACCGATGTGACAGGCCGGCCGGTCGGCTTTGGGGGCCGACTGGTTCCTGACCCGCAGAGAGACGCCGGCAGAGAGCGGCCACAGCCCAAATATCTCAATTCGCCAGAGTCGGCCCTGTATAAGAAAGGGTCGCTTGTGTACGGCCTCTTCCAAGCCAAAGAGCCGATTCGAGATACCGGCCGGGTGCTCGTTGTTGAGGGATATACGGACCTCCTGTCGCTCGTGCAACATAACTTTGACGAGACCGTGGCGATACTCGGGACCGCCCTGACACTGGAGCAATTACGCTTGCTCAAACGATTCTCGACAGACATTTATATGTTTTTTGACGGCGATGACGCGGGTCGCCGGGCTGCTACCCGAGCATTTCCGCTGTGTGTTGAAACCGGAGTGACAGGAAAAGGGATTTTCTTGCCCCAAGGTGAGGATCCTGATTCGTTCGGACAAGCATATGGGCGGGAGGGGCTCGAAGAACTGATCCACACGGCCCCGCCATTAGAGGAGTTTTATTTTGCGCAACACGCCCCGGCACCTGAGGCGTCGGCTTTTCAGCGGGCCCAAGCGGCGAAAGAAGCCGTCGCCGTCTTGGCACCCATGACCGACACCCTAGCCCGAGGAGCGCTGCTGACTCAGGTGGCGCAGCGTTTTGGGGTGAACGAAGAAGAACTCCGCCGAATGCGACCGGACCGGACTGCTCGGCAGGCTGCTCGTCCTGCCGACCGGCAGCCGTCCATGCCTAACAGCTATCGTTCCTCTGCCGAACTGGAATTAATCCAACTCATGCTCCTGGACCGTCAGGTCGTTACGCATGTATGTGAGCGGAATCTGATTGCCATCTTCCAAGAGTGGGGAGAGGTTGCCGCAGATATCGCTCAAGCCTGGCAGCAACACGCACAGCAAGACCCGCCGGCCGATGGGGCCAGCATCGATGTGGGGGCGTTTCTGGATCGTTTGCCCAAAGGGGTGGCTGACCATGTGTCAAAAATGCTGGGTGAAGAAGAGTCTGAAGAGGTTGCGGCTACGCGCGAGCAATTGATGTGGGACTGCATCGAGAAAATCCAGAATGTGCAACAAAAATCCAAGCGAGTCCGGCTTCAGCGAGAAATTCGTGAGGCGGAGCAACGAGGGGACGATGCGGGAGTACGCCAGCGGCTCGAAGCATTACACGCCTTGAGGTCGTAGGAAAAATACCAGGAGCATGGTATAGAAAGGATCGCCGAGGCGGAGAGATGGGCCCATAGCTCAGTTGGTTAGAGCGACCGGCTCATAACCGGTTGGTCCCAGGTTCGAGTCCTGGTGGGCCCAGGTAAGTATACAGGGGAAGTGCCTCTACACGGAAAGTGGATGTGAAAGGAGGTCATCATTGACCACGCAGATCGCCCAGCTGGTCAGCCTACAAGAGCTTGATCAGCGCCTCCAGCGGAAAGAGCAGCAGCTGGAAGATCTCCATCAGCAGGCTGCCACCATTATATCCGAGAAGGAAATGCGAGAGCGAGAGGCCGGGGAGCGACAACAACGAATCAGCGAACTGGAAAGTCAACAGCGCGAGGTGGATGGGCAACTCAAGCTGGAAGAAGAAAAAATCAAAGAGAAACGGGTTCGCTTGAACCGTGTTCGGAATGAACGGGAACTGCTCGTACTCCAGCATGAAATTGAGTTGATGAAAGAGGCCAATGGCCAGATAGAAGAAAGTCTCCTGAGTGTGCTGGAGCAACTCGAAGAGGAACGACAACAGTTCATCGAGGTCCAAACGCGCATAGAAGAACTCCAAACCCAACTTGCTGAGGAGACGGCAAACGCAGCAACACAAATAGCGACGTTGGAAGAGGAGACGCAGGCCGACCGCAGACAACGGCAACAGCTCGTTGCGAGCTTAGATGCAAGTTTATGCGTGCGCTATGAGCGTATCTTCGGTAACCGTGGGGCCTTGGCTGTTGTGGAAGTACGAGATGAAACCTGCCAAGGCTGCCATATGCGTATTCCGCCTCATATGTGTAATCAGATCCAGAGTAGCCAAATGCAGGGCAGCAGCAAGATTTTTCACTGTCCGCATCCCTACTGTGGACGGATTGTGTACGTACGGTTAGAGGCAGATGGGGCGTCCGACACCTAACACAGTGTGGGAGGAGATCAAACGGTCGCGGTCCTGTACATGCAGGAGCGAGGAAAGTCCGGACTCCTTGGGGCAGGGTGGCTGCTAATGGCAGCGTGTCGTAAGGCAGGGAAAGTGCCACAGAAAAGAGACCGCCAGCAAGAGAGACGGAAAAGATAGAGAAAAGAGATAGAGAGGAAATAGATTCCATTCTCTGTCTCTATCTCCGCGCCTCTCTTGCCGGTAAGGGTGAAAAGGTGAGGTAAGAGCTCACCAATTCCTTGAGAGATCAAGGACGCTGGGTAAACCCCACCTGGAGCAAGATCAAATAAGAGGAGCCCGTACCATGGGTAAGAGTCGCCCCACTCTCCCTCTGGGTTCGATCGCTTGAGCGTATCGGCAACGATACGCCTAGAGGAATGGCCGTTGGCCTTCCTTGTTAGGGAAGGGCACAGAATCCGGCTTACCGATCTCCTCCCCTTTTTTGTAGAGGGGCGCGTATTGATAGGGACTGTTCAGACTGCTCTTTGTCCTAGGATATTCCATAATGCAGCCCTCCCGATTGGCTTTGCTGTTCTGCGTGACCTTCAGCATGTGGGGAACATGGGGTTCTGCCGCGAACATCAGGGATATATCGGTCGTTCAGTCCATAGAAGTCACGCCTGAACAGGTCACGATTCATCTGTCATCCGCTTCAGCATATACTCAGGCGGCGCTGCCGAAGGACTCCGCGCATCAGCGTACCGACCGTTGCTATGTTGATGTGTCCGGTGTGTTAGGACAGCAGCTAAAACGCTTGTATGCTGGGAACGCGCAGCATGTACAACAAGTACGTGTGGCTCAGTTTCAGCCGCAGACGGTTCGCGTAGTTCTTGATCTCAGCACCGCTCAGCCCTGCCAGGTGAAGCAAGCTTTCAATCCGGATCGGTTGCAGATTATTGTTGGCCGTTCGAAGCGTGAGGAAAATACGGTCGGCCCGCCAACTCTGGCCACTCGACAGGAGCCGGCTGCTGAACAGCCTTCAGCCCAGACGACCCGACAGGAACCGGCTCGACAAGAACCGGCTCAACAGGAAGTTGCCGCTGAGCAAAATTCCTCTAGCGCGCCTGAGTATCTGGACCTGCGCACCCCATTTTCGCCGAGGACACAACAAGCGAACCCGGTAAGTCTGTTCGGTCAGCAGGTGATCGAGGATAAAACTCCTCAATTAAGTCTATTCGGTCAGCAGGCGATTGAGGATCAGGCTCCTCAATTAAGTCTGTTCGGTCAGCAGGCGATTGAGGATCAGGCTCCTGGATTGGCGCCAAGCGGCCTGTATCTGCTTCAGGAGACAGGGCAAGAGTAGGGCTCTTGTCGGCCGTCTGGAAGTGGATGGGATGTTCAGCGTATCCCGTTGCGCCGTAGTGGCATTTCGGATAGTCGCTTAGTGTCCTTGAGGCCCATATAATCTTCTTGCGAAATGATAAAATACGCTCCCCTGTCGCACAGCTTCTTCAGACATGCCTCCCTGTGGTGGAGAGGGGGCTGGGCCGGCGTTTTTGTTCTGCTGGCTACCCCGGCGGCTATCGCGTCTCCATATACCGTTCAGTCGATCTCAGCCGAGGCAGACCGGGTTATCATCGCGCTGTCAGAGGTGGTGTCATTCACCCAAGCGGCTCTTCCCGGAGATGCACGGCGCAACCTCAAAGACCGTTGCTATGTTGATCTGACTCCCGCCATACTCGACAGAATGGCTCGGCGCTATGTGGCGGTGGACTCGGCAGTGATTCATCAGGTCCGGGCTGCCCAGTTTCGAGCCGATACGGTGCGGGTTGTGCTGGACCTTGGTTCCTCACGGCGATGTCAGGTGACGCCCTTATCCGACCCGCCACGTTTGCAGGTTTCAATGGTCACTCATGCAGAAGAAAAACCTCGGGCTGTGTCTACAACTATGCCCGAAGAGGCTGCCGTGAACGTCGAAGAAGGGCGTTCTTCTTCAGAGGCCAAGCCGGGAACGGAGTCGAAAACGACGCCAATAGATGCGGCTGCGTCGGCCGTTCCCAAGACTCCCAGGCCGGAGGTGGCGGACGCGGAGCAGCCCTCAACACGAATGAGCGTAACGATTTATCCTACGCCTACACCCGTGGGTACTTCAGCCCAGGCGGCCCAAGGGATGAGTGAAGAGCGCCCGAGCCGGGTACTCGCTCTGGAAGACGCCTACCAGCTTGCGGTCGTCAATGAAGAACAGGTCGTAATAGCGGCGCATGAACTGGCAAAAGCGGAACTCCTGCCGTGGCGGGCAATTGCGCTTATGACACCGCGGGGTGAAATCGGCAGCTCCTATACCCGCAACAAAGATGCGATTGCCTTTAATGCCCCGCCTGAAGCGCAAAGTCTTTTTGGTGGCTCCTCAGTCATTCGCCCCCGGGATAATTGGCTGGCCACATTTCAAGTCACGCAGCCACTTATTGAACCCTCGTTTTTCCCGTCCTGGCGACTCGGCAAAGAAGCTGTTCGGGAGGAGGAGGAGCGCTACGAGTTCACTATTCGGGGCGTGTTGTTCGGCGTTGCGCAAGCCTACTACGAAGTATTGCGATTTGAGGCCCAAGTGAAGGTTGCCCAAGATACCCTGAATCTCGCCCAAGAGGAAATGAAACGGGCACAAGTCCGCTTTCGCGTCGGCGAGGTCACGAAGACTGACGTGTTGCGAGCGGAGGTTGCAGTCGAGCGTGCCGGCCGTGCCCTCGTGGTTGACCGTAACCGTCTGAAACTGGCCCGCACGGTTCTGGCCCGCACGGTGGGTCTGTCCGAAGTGGTTGGCGTGCTGGAACCCTCACCACCCCAGTCAACCGGGAGTGACTATGCCAGCCTGCTTGACCAAGCCTATGCACAACGCCAAGACTTACGCGCTCAGAATTTCGCCATTAGCGTTGCCCGCGAGCGTAAAAATCTTGTCCTGACCCGCTACTTTCCGCAGGTCAATGCCCAATTCTCGTATCCCAGGCTTGATCCCGAGACGTTTGCCAACCGGGATGAGTTTTGGACCTTGTTTGTGAATCTTCGCTGGACGATCTTTGATGGTGGGAATCGAGAAATTGACCTGCTTGAGGCAAACGAGAGCCTCTCTCAGGCTGAATTGCGCGTTACTGAACTGGAGAAACAGATTCGGGTTGAGGTACGGGAGGCGCTTCTCACTGTTGAGACCTTACACACCACACTGGAGACCTTGCGCAAAGAGGTGGCGCTGGCGCGCGAGAATTATGATATGACGTCGAAGCAATACCGGGTTGGGCTCTCGACCAGTCTCGACATCAATACGTCGCTGAACGCCCTCAACCAGGTCCGCACTCAGCTGATTGATCAAACCTATACCTACCAGACCGCCTTACTGAATCTCGACAATGCCATTGGTGTCTTTGCCCAAGACTACCTGCCTCAACGCTGACGCCCGTTGACCAGGGTGATGAATTCCTCGCGCGTCTCCTGGTGGGTCCGAAAGGCACCCAGGGTGGCACTGGTCGTGACGATAGAGTTCTGCTTTTCCACTCCTCGCATACGCATACACAAGTGTTCGGCGGTGATGATCACGCCAACGCCTACCGGGTCCAACTCTTCCATGATGGTATTGGCCACTTGGGTTGTGAGCCGTTCCTGGACCTGCAAGCGCCGGGCGTACACATCAACCAAGCGGGCAATCTTACTGATCCCCACAATATGTTTGTCCGGGATATAGGCCACGTTGGCGCGGCCAAAGAAGGGCAGGATATGGTGCTCGCACATCGAGAAGAAATCGATGTCTTTCACGACAATCATCTCGGAGTAGTCTTCTTCAGTAAAGATGGCTCCGTTAATGACTGCTTTTGGGTCTTGTTCATATCCCCTGGTGAGATATTCAAACGCGCGGGCCACCCGATACGGAGTCCTGAGCAGACCCTCCCGGTCCGGGTCTTCTCCCATGTGTTTGAGAATCTTGCGAACGTAGTCCTCGATACCTTGTGCTGGTTGCGAGCTCATACCAATATACCGTTCCTTACTGCATATACCGTTACTGCCAGGGGGAGCAAGGAAACACTATAGCGAGTCTGGACAGTCCGGATAAGCGGGGGTGCTCCCAGCGCTACATGCGGAAGACCCCGACCTGATGATCGGGAATGGACGCGTTGAGTGACATGGCAATGCTAAGCCCAAGGACGTTCCGAGTCTCTTTGGGGTCAAGGATGCCGTCATCCCACAGCCGCGCAGTAGAGTAGTACGGGCTACCCTCCTCCTCATATTTTGCCAGCGTTGGCGCGGTAAAGGCCTGCTGCTCCTCCGCACTCATGGACTCTCCCCTGGCTGCCAGTTGCTGCAATTTGACTGTCAGCAGGACAGACGCGGCCTGCTCTCCGCCCATGACTGAAATCCGTGAATTCGGCCACATAAAAAGTAAACGTGGAGAATAGGCCCGCCCACACATCCCGTAATTGCCGGCGCCATTGGACGCGCCAATGAGCACGCTGAACTTGGGCACCTGAGCGTTGGCCACGGCGTGGACCATTTTGGCCCCATCCTTGGCAATGCCACCTTGTTCATACTGCTTACCGACCATAAAGCCAGTGATGTTCTGGAGGAATAGGAGCGGGATTCTCCGCTGACTGCACAGCTCAATGAAGTGGGTGGCTTTGAGGGCCGACTCGGAGAACAGGACGCCATTGTTTGCCACAATGCCGACCATATAGCCGTGCAGCCGTGCAAATCCCGTGACCACCGTAGGGCTATAGCGTGGCTTGAACTCGTGCAAACGGCTACCATCGACGAGGCGAGCAATGACTTCGTGCACATCGTAGGGGACGCGGGTGTCGTGTGGGATCACACCGTACAGCTCAGCCGGGTCATAGGCAGGGTCTTCCGGCGTTTCTCGGTCCAGCGGGAATTTCCGGGGTCGGGGTAAATTTTCAAAAATAGAGCGGGTGATTTCCAGCGCGTGTTCATCGTCCTCAGCTAAGTGGTCTGACACGCCGGACACACGCGTATGCACGTCTCCGCCGCCGAGTTCTTCCGCCGTTACTTCTTCACCTGTGGCTGCTTTGACCAACGGTGGGCCACCCAGAAAAATGGTGCCCTGGTCTTTGACGATCACGTTCTCGTCCGCCATGGCCGGCACATACGCTCCCCCGGCCGTGCAGGAACCCATCACAACCGCGATCTGGGGGATGCCCAGGGCTGACATGCGGGCTTCATTGTAGAAAATACGACCAAAATGTTCGCGGTCCGGGAAAATATCGGCCTGGAAGGGCAGATTCGCGCCGCCGGAATCCACCAGATACACACACGGTAAGCGGTTCTCCTGACCGATTTCCTGGGCGCGCAGGTGTTTTTTAACGGTCATGGGATAATAGGTGCCACCTTTAACCGTGGCATCGTTGGAAACGATGACGGTTTCACGGCCCTGAATCAGTCCAATGCCGGTGACAATGCCGGCCGAGGGAGGATTGTCATACATGCCGTGGGCGGCCAGGGGAGAGAGTTCCAGAAACGGCGTATTCGGGTCAATCAGAGCCTCAATCCGTTCGCGGGCCAGCAGTTTCCCCCGGGCTTTATGCCGCTCGCGCGACGCTTCCGGCCCACCCAGCCGGGCCGCGGCCGTCTCTTTTTTGAGGCTGTCCACCAACGTGGCCATATGGGCGGCGTTGTCTTGGAATGCCGGCGAGTTCGTTTTGATTTTACTTTCAATACGATCCATAACGAGCACTAACACATAGCGAGGAATAATGGCGTAACGGGTTACGGGTCCTGAGAGGGATAAGCGGAGGAATGAGCGACCTCTTCAGGACTCATTCCTCCCCAGAGGACTCACGAGACGAAGTGGGGAACGATTTTTTGTCCAAAGGTTTCGACCTGACCCACCAACTGGTCCGGTGGGGCAATAGGCCAGAGCACGAATTTGGAGCAGCCTTCATCAATATAGGCCTGGACTTTCTCCAGGCACATCTCTGCCGGACCAATCGCCGAGCGGGCGATCAGCGGTTCGGCTGACATCGTAGGAAAATCAGACAAAAACGCGCGCGCGATCTCGTCGGCCTTTTTTTGGTTCTCATTGATGTGGGTGAAAATCAGCACACCGGTTTCGTCCGGGTCAACCTCGCGGTCGTACTGTTTGCCGTAGGCGATTAGCTTCTCCAACCCAACCGCATATTCCTGGGGAGTGACGAGCGACGGAAACCAGCCGTCGCCATAGCGCGCCGTGCGCTTGATGGCCAAATCGCTCCCGCCCCCAATCCAGACATCGAGTGCGCCTTTTGCCGGGCGGGGTTCAATGGTCACATCCTCAAACTGATAAAACTCACCCTGGTGGGTTACGTTGGGGCCTGCCCAGAGCTTGCGCATGACGGCAACGGCTTCCGCCATCCGTTTGCCGCGGTTTTCCAGTGGGACGCCGCAGGCTTGACAGTCCTTGGGGTCGCTCCCCAGGCCGACCGCCATAATGACTCGGTTGCAGCTCCCCGACAGATAATCCAGGGTGGCATAGGTTTTGGCAACCTGAACAGGATCGCGGGCCGGCATGGTCAACACGCTCGGGCCCATTTTGATTTTCTTCGTGCGACCGGCCCACATCGCCATAATACAGGCCGTATCAAACGAAGGATTCCGCGCCACAATGTGATCGGACAGCCAGATGGAGTCGATCCCTTGATCCTCGGCCCGCTCCGCGTAGTCACAGATTGTGTCTGGACTCGGTAAGCCCAGCCCCCATAATCCAAAGCCAATACCTATTTTCGTTCCACCCATATGAGCGCTCCCTGTTTTGGTCAAGATTGCCGGGTAGTATACCAGAAAGCCCTACGGTGAGAAATGGCGGGCGCCGTCTAACGCAAATCGTCGGCTAAATGATGCCGGTCGTTCAGTGCGGCGAGCCGCCACATCGCAAAGGGACCGAACTCGGTAAAAATCAGGCTGCTGATAGAGGCCAGATCAATTTTGAGACGATGAACCTGAGCGAGATCAAGACCGAGCGCGGCGCAGAGCATGACCGCGGTCGTCAGCGTGTGGCTGACCACGACAAACGGTCCGGTCAACTCGTTTGGGTCGTGTTGCCGCAGCCGGTCAAGAATGGGCCAGGCGCGCTGTTGGACGGCGCTTAACGGTTCGCCCCCCGGTGGAGCCGTCCCGGCCGGGTCGGCAAGCCAGCGCTCAAAGAAGCCCGGATAGTCTTTCATTAACTCCGGGCCTGTCAGTCCCTCTAATCTGCCCTGATCCCACTCTTTGAGTTCGTCACAACACTCAAGCGAGACCGCATGCGGTTGTGCGATCAAAGCTGCGGTGTCGCGAGCACGCAGCAAGGGGCTGGTCAGGATGCGACAGATAGGCGTGCGCTCAAGCGCTTTCGCCACCGCCCGGGCCTGGCGGCGGCCTTTCTCGGTCAGCGGGATATCCGTAACGCCTTGGCAGCGTCCTTCTTCATTCCAGGCTGTTTCTCCGTGACGGATCAGATACACGGTAAGAGGTTTCTGGTTGGACATGGTAGTGTCTCAAGACCTTACTCAATAGAAGCCACACTCGACCGCATTCGTTTACAGCTTGATGCAATGCGTTCTCGGTTGGATCGGATATCCTAATTTTTCTCACGGCAGAACCGCAATAATGCGCACCGGCGCGCCTGAGCCTTTGGCGATTTTCATTGGCAGAGCAATAAGCGTTGCCCCACGTGGCGGCAGCTTATCCAGATTAGCGATATTCTCCAAACCCGGCTTATTGGCACCATTGACAATTTGGTGAACAATAAAATCTTTCGACTGGCCGTAGTCGATGCTGGGCGTATCCACACCAACCGCATCAATCTCACGTTGTGAGACAAGGAACTCAGCCGCCTCTCGTGAAAAGCCCGGAAAATGGAGATTGGCAACATCACCCGCCATATCTGTCCCTAAGTAACGTTTTTTATCCGGCCAGTACTTTCCCCAGCCACTCAACATGAGCACCTGTGCTCCCGTGGGAATCTCACCATGCTCAGCCTCCCAGGCTTTGAGGTCTGCAACGGTGACTCGATAATCGGCATCCTGGGCGGCCTTGGCGCTGACATCAATCACAACCGCCGGTCCGATGAGCTGCTCAACCGGAACCTCGTTGGCGGTCCGTTTACCTTCCGCAAAATGAATCGGTGCGTCCATATGGGTACCGCTATGCTCGGCCAGGCAGATATTATTGGCCGCATACCAATAGCCGGCGTCCGTTTTTTGCGCGGCCACGACTTCGAGTTCATACGGCTTGGCCGTTGGCCACGAAATCGTGTGCTCATCATACGCATACGTCAGATCAATAATTTTGCTCTCGTCAAAGGCCCAGCCCGGCGTACTCATCAGCCACAGGCCACACAGTGCAAACAGACCAGACACTATCAGGGGTCGTTTCATATGGTGTCCTCCTCAAATGCATTAGGGTGCATATACTGTGTCGAAGAAGACCTCGCCATGCAAGCTGGCGTCAGCCGCAGCCGATTGACAAACCCAAAGCCTCACCCGGATAATGGCGGCGCATTAGAGTCAAGGCAGGGATGGAGTCGTAAGGAGGCAACATGATTCGCGAATATAAATTCCCCATGCTTGAGAAAGTGATCTTTGGGATTGGAGCGCTGGAAAAAGTCACTGAAGAGCTGGACCGCTTGGGTAAAAAACGAGCGCTTATCCTGACGGGCCACAGTCTTTCGACCAAGACCGATCTGGTGAAAAAACTGGAAAACCTGCTGGGTGATCGCTGGGCTGGAACGAATAACGGCATTCGCCAACATGTGCCGAGTCAGACTGTAACCGCCGCGATCGCCCAAGCGCGGGAACTCCAGGCCGACTCAATTATTGCCTTCGGCGGTGGCAGCCCGATTGATGCGGCCAAGATTGTGGCCATGGAATTACTCGAAGACGGCCAGCCTCAAGAGGCTATGCCCCAGATTGCGATTTCTACCACCCTGTCCGCTGGTGAGTTTACACCTTTTGCCGGCATCACCGACGAAGACACCCGGGTCAAAGGGCTGCGGACTGACCCGCGTATTTGTCCCAAGACGGTTATTCTCGACCCTGAAGTCACCCTTCCTACACCCAAGCAGCTCTGGACCGCAACTGGCATGAAAGCCATGGACCATGCCATTGAAGCCATCTGGTCGGTCAATCCACAGCCGGTGACTGACGCCCTGGCTATGGAGGCAATCCGCAAACTGCATCGCTATCTTCCCGTATCGATCAAGGAAGCTGATAACCTCGAAGCGCGCGGTGAATGTCAGGTCGCGGCCTGGTTGTCCATATTTGGATTGACCAATGTAGGCGTCCGTTTGAGTCATATTTTCGGGCATCAGATCGGCGCGCGTTGGGACGTTCCGCACGGGGTGACCTCGTGCATCACTATCCCGCACTGCATGCGCTTTCTGGCCCCACAAACGTTGAAGCAGCAGGGGATGATTGCCGAGGCCCTGGGTATTCAGACGAACGGGCGCAGTCCTGAGGCCGTTGCGGCTGAAGCGGCTGACACGGTTGAAGCCTTTATTCGGTCGCTCGACGTACCGACCCGCCTGCGCGATGTGGGTGCCATAGAAGACGAACTGCCCATCGTTGCCGAGGAAGTGATTAAAGAGAGTTCTCTGTGGCATAACCAACAGGGTGGGGAGGAGGCGCTGCTCGGACTGCTGCGTCAGATGTGGTAGTTGGGGATTGGGAATTAGGGGTTAGGGGTTGGAATGATCCGTATTGATAGGCTCCTGACTCCCTCTCCCAGAGGGAGAGGGTTGGGGTGAGGGTCCAATGCCACAATCCGTGCGTTTCATCGAAGAGCCTGTACGCTCAACACCAGTCAAGGCCGAAACCCAAGTCCTCGTGATTGGCGGCGGCTCGGCCGGCGTATCGGCCGCGGTTGCTGCGGCACGCCAGGGGGCTGACGTGATCCTCGTTGAACGACTCGGCTATCTTGGCGGCTTGGCCACCGGCGGCATGATTATTCTGCTGCTGACGCTTGATGATGGGCGCGGGCGGCAGGTGGTCGGTGGTTTATGTCAGGAAGTGACTGATCGATTGGACCAGCGTGGCGCGGCCAAATTCCCACCAAAAGGCGAATGGGGCCGCGAGGATGAAGGGCTTGTCCAACGTGCCCAATCCTGGGGGCTGGTCTGGGGTCACGGACCGCATCGCGTGCGCTATTCAGTCGCCTACGACCCTGAAGAGCTGAAGTTTGCCCTGAACGGCATGGTTGAAGATGCTCAGGTGCAATTGCTTATGCACGCTCAGGCGTGTGATGCCCTCGTAGAGGGCGAGCGTATTACTGGTGTGACCTTTCAGGGCAAATCTGGCCGCTTTGCCATCCTCGCAGACGTCGTCATCGACGCCAGCGGGGACGGCGATATTTTTGTTTCAGCCGGGTCTGAGTATGAAAAAGAAAAAGTGCTGCCCTGGTTGTGGTTCTCTATGGGCGGGGTAGAAAACACTGATGACGCTATTCGCGCTGGTGGCTGGTTTTTCCATACCATAGGTAAGGACAAAGTCTTGTTGCCGTGGGGCGCGACTGACAAGATCTCCAGAAAGATTGATGCGACTGATCCCGACGATCTGACCTATGCTGAGGTGGAATGCCGTAAGCAAGTCATGGCAGAGGTTGATCGTTTACGGAAAGAGGCTCCCGGCTTTCGGAATGCCTACCTGTGTCACATTGCCGATCAACTCGGCATTACTGAAAGCCGTCGCTTAGTCGGCGAATATACGCTCAGCCGAGCAGAGATGGATACACCCTGTGAGGACGTGATTGCCATCACTGGTCATTGGACCCAATACGAAAGTCTCTACTACATTCCGTACCGCTCACTCCTGCCCAAAGAATTCTCAAACCTGCTTGTGGCCGGTCGCTGCATCTCCGTCGATCACCGCGTTCATCATGCCACCAAAGAAATTCCGCCCTGTATGGCAACCGGCGAAGCCGCGGGGACGGCGGCGGCTCTGGCCGTGCAAAACGGGCTCGACCCAAAAGCGCTGGATGTGAAAAAGCTCCAACAGCAACTCGAAGGCCGGGGGGCAATTTTGCGGGTGTAATCTGAATCCACAACCTTATTTCTTTATTTGCGTCCCTCCCCCCACATATTCCAATACGTCACCTCTTTCCCCGGTCGTCGTCTCGCGGGTTTGAAGTCTTCCCCCGTGTAGTAGGCAACCGGCAGAAGGACGGCTTGGGTGACGGAGTCGGGGATGCCGAGGGCTGTGGCAACTTTGTTTTCTTCAACCAGGTGTAATGTTGTCCAGGCTGAACCGAGTCCGCGGGCACGCAGGGCTAACATTAGCGACCAGGCTGACGGCAGAATCGAGCCGTACAGACCAGCTTGTGCCGCCGGGCTCGGGTTGTCTGACCGGCCCTCAATGCAGCCGATAATCAGCACGGGCACCTCATGCATATGGTCGGAGAGATGCCACGCTGAGGCGGCAATGCGTTGACCTGAAGTTGTTGGTGTACCAGTGGGACGTGGGCCGGCATAATTCTCAAAACTTTGTCGGTAGAGATCCGCGACGATCTTTTTCTTGTCCGGATCAGTCACGACCATAAAGCGCCAATTCTGCCGGTTACTACCGCTTGGTGCTTGGATGGCGATCTCTATGACTTCTTCAATAATCTTCGGTTCAACCGGCCGGGTCAGGTCGAGCCGCCTCCGCACCGTGCGCGTGGTCGTCAGTAATTTATCAACGACGGCAAGATCCAGTGGGGCGGACTGCACACCCCCTTTGTCAGTGGACGCATGCTGGTCTCCATACGAAGGGGCAGGATGGAAACCGAAGCTGGTGACGATGAACGTTGTCACCAGCCAGACCTTGGCGTTTGTGCGTATGCATATATTCGTTCTGCACTCCATGAATTCTCCTTTCAGCCGTGCCTACGTGCGCACTAATTGAATTCTTGGTGAAGATGCCTGGATATGTATCTGATTCTCCAGATCCTCCACGTCCTTCAGGTCTTGCCGAACGCGCTGGCGGAGCGACTCCAACCGGACGCCCGCACACTCCCCTGGGAGTGGTGAGACTTTCTCCAACCCCTTCCCCAGCATTTTTGCTCCACCCGGATGGCCAGAGACATATTTATGATAGCCCACAGCGATTTGAATCAGGCCGACGAACATCTGCCAGGTATTGTCATCGTCTTCCACGTCATCCAGCGCTTCTTCCAAATGTTCATGGGCTTCAAAATAGCGACCGGAGTTAAAATCTTTGACAGCCCTGAGCAGGGCAGGGTGGTATGCCATGATTATTCATTGTAGCTTTTCCTCTCATAAGAGAAAGTGCTAAGGGAGACGTAGAAGGAGGGACACACTATGGCGGACGTTTCTGAACTGTGTACGAAAACGCTGACTGAGGTTGCCGGGCTGATCCGGAAAAAAGAGGTCTCGCCGGTCGAGTTGACCCAGGCTATGCTCGAACGCATCAACGATCTCGACGGCACGCTCCACAGCTATATTACGGTAACGGCAGACTTGGCTTTGGAGCACGCCAAAGCCGCAGAACAAGAAATCCAAAACGGAACGTATCGCGGGCTGCTGCATGGGATTCCGATTGCGGTCAAAGACCTGTGTTACACCAAAGGGATTCCCACCACCGCGGCCTCGCCCATGTATGCGGATTTCAAACCTGATTTCAATGCAACCGTCGTTGATAGGTTTTATGAAGCCGGAGCAGTCATGCTGGGCAAACTGGCCATGACCGAGTTTGCCCTGTCCGGCTATCACCCATCCATGCAACCGCCCATAAATCCGTGGAGCGCAGATCACTGGCCAGGGGCGTCGTCGAGTGGGTCGGGCGCTGCGACCGCAGCCTCCTTGTGTTTTGGCTCATTGGGCTCAGACACGGGCGGTTCGATCCGTTTCCCCTCCGCCGCATGTGGCATTGTTGGGGTCAAACCAACCTATGGCAAAGTCAGCCGCTATGGAGTCTTTCCCCTGGGAGAAAGCCTGGACCATGTTGGTCCGATGACACGTAGTGTGGCTGATGCCGCAGCGATTTTGCGAACGATTGCCGGCTTTGACCCCAATGATCCAACCACCCGTCGGGAAACGGTGCGCGATTACATGGACACCGTATACAACGGCGCACAGGGTCTGCAGATTGGGGTGGATGAAGCCTACTGTACCAAAGGCGTTGACCCGGTCGTGCGCAACGCCGTGCTGGCCACGGTCCAGGTTTTTAAAGACCTGGGGGCCGAGATTCACGAGGTTGATGTGTCAGGCATCAATGATGCCACGCCGCTCTGGTACGCCATGTGCGCGGCAGAAGCTGCGGCTGCGCACGCAGAGACCTTTCCGTCTCGGGCGGATGAATATGGACCAACGTTCCGGGCTCTCTTAGAAGACGGTGTCAAAGTCACTGGCGCACACTACGTCAAAGCCCATATTGCCCGCCAGCACACCCGCCGGCTGATTGAGGATGTATTGCAGCAGGTGGATATGCTGCTGTGCCCGGCTATGGCGACCCCGCCAATGGCGATCAAAGATTTCTCGCCACAAGCAGTGTTGCTGCCTGAAAATATTCCGTCCTTGTTGGCCTTTACCGCGCCTATGGATTTCAGCGGCAGTCCGACGGTCAACCTGCCGTGCGGATTTACGGACGACGACTTGCCGCTCAGCGTCCAGCTTGTTGGGCGGCATGGAGAAGAGGGCACGATCATGCAGGCCGCCCACGCCTACGAACAGGCAACCGAATGGCATACCAGGCAGCCGAAGGTGTAGGGGTTAGGGGTTAGGGGCGAGTAGGGAGGGAAGCTGAAGGAGAGAGACAACGAGGTCGGCCTCAAAAGGCGGATAAGTTCTTTCCCCCTGACAAGGGAGGGACAGGGGGGTTCCTTGTGGCTAGGAGGCTGGGACCTCGTTGTTCTGAAACAGCGGCCTCGCCCGCCACAGCAGCACGACAATAGTCGAAATCCCGGCTGTTTGTAGCAGCCCGATGGGCCAGCCTCTGCCGTGTGGGCTGAGCTCGCTCCAGACCAGATGGCTCAGGGCGACTTGGGCGACATATATCGCGGCCCAGGGCCACATCCAGGGCCGCATTTTCCAGAAGCCCCAGGTCCCCACGGCAAAGATCAGGGCATGCAGCAGGCCGCCGGCCTTTGCCGCCCAGCCCATGAGTTCAAAGCCGAACCAGACTTCAATGTCCTCTGCCACCGGCCTGGCGAACAGTTCAACCGGAACGCCAAGAGCCAGGAAGGCACACCAGACAAAGAGGATATTCATCCACCAGGGCCGCGCCCTGAGTTGCTGCTGGAGAAAAGGTGTTTCGTTAGGCATTGCTGCTTTCTAATCTTGCCGAATTTTCACAACCAGCTTTTGTCGGCCCCATTTGAGGGCTTTCTTGCGGGTGGAAAAATAGACATCCAATCGATGAGAGCCCTTAATCGCGCTGCCTACATCCTCGACTACGCCTTTGCCATAACCGGGGATTTTCATGACTGTTCCATACGGATAATAGCGAGTGTCCGCGGCAACGGTGCCATGCTTGGCTTTGGTTCCGCTGGCGGTCAGTCCAACAATTTTTCGCTTGCCCTTATTCGGTCCGCTGGCCACATACGCCCGCCAGAAAAGGATGCGTCCACGGCGCCAATTGGTGCTGATTTTGTCGGACGAGTAGGCGGTCACCACCATGGTACGCTTTTCGTACGATGCACAGCCGGTAAAGCCGGTAATCCCGAGGGTCAATGCCAGCAGGACCAGCAGTCCGTACGCGCACGTGTCTTTCCTCCACCCCATACTCCACCTCCACTCTCCTTGAACCGAGTCAGCCCGAGTTCGCTCGACGAGCTGGACTAAGCCAGCGGTTTGACCAGCCTCGAAGTCATGGCCTCGCCGGTGGTGCCACGGTTGATGTGACTGTTGCGAGCCCGAGCTTCTTGTTTCATTCCAAAGCGCCGCCACATGTCCGGTCCAATAGCGGTCAGTCCGCCATCAACGACGAGCGCCTCACCTGTGACGAACGTAGAGTCCTCACTCGCCAGGAATAGCGCTGCGCCGGCAATGTTTTCGCCTGTGCCATGTTCGGGCCAGGGCTGAAACGTATCGAGGAATTTTGCGCTTGTAGCCGGATCACCTTGGTCCGTCAGACCGGTCAAAATCCCGCCGGGACAAATCGCGTTGACGCGAATCCGGTCGGGCGCGAGCTGTACGGCTGCGGCCTTTGTCAGATTGATAACAGCCGCCTTCGCGGCTGAGTAGACGAGCGGCCCACTGCCGCCACTTAATCCTGCTGTTGAGGCGGTGTTAATAATCGCCCCACCGTGGCCTTGCTGCTTCATGGCTCGTGCGGCGTGTTTGATACCAAGGAAAACCCCTTTGGTGAGGACATCGAACGTATAGTCCCACTCTTCAACCTCAATATCCCAGATCGGCCCCACCGCTCCGCCTACGCCGGCATTGTTGAACACAATATCGACCTGGCCAAATGCAGACGTTGCCAGGCCAATCATGGCCTCAACATCAGCTTCTTTGGCAACGTCTGTTTTAAGAAAACGAACCGCGTCGCCATGACCGGCATTTGCTGCTTCAGCCACAACCGCAGCGCCGTTTGCTTGGTTAAAATCAGCAATCACCACCCGCGCGCCTTCATCCAGAAAACGGAAGACGGTCGAGCGTCCCATACCGCTGGCCCCGCCGGTGATAACCGCGACTTTTCCTTCGAGTCTTATAATGCGTCCTCCGCTTCTGTGCGTCACCGTATGGAGGAGGTTGCCTACATCCTGACCGTATTCTCCGGCTCGGCTACCACCGGGTTTTCCAACTCGCCCAGCTTGTCGATGGCAATTTTGACCGTATCACCCGGCTTGAGATAGTTGGGCGGTTTCATGGCGAAACCCACTCCGCTGGGGGTGCCTGTGGAGATGACATCACCCGGCTCTAAGGTGAAACTCGTTGACAGGTGTTCGATCAGCTCAAAGCAGTCGAACAACAACTGACAGGTATTCGAGCTTTGCCGCAGCTCGCCGTTCACCCAGGTTTTGAGGTCCAAGCTGTGTGGGTCGCCGACTTCATCCGGCGTCACTAGGTAGGGACCCAGAGGGCAGTGGGTGTCGAACGATTTGCCCATGGTGAAGGTGGGAACGCGAATTTGCCAATCTCGCACGCTGACATCGTGGGCAATGGTGTAGCCGGCAATCACTTCGGCGGCGCGGTTCTTTGGCACGTGGCGGCAATAACGACCAATGACTATCCCAAGTTCGCCTTCGTAGTCCACTTTGTCCGAGGCGCGTGGGACATGTATGCCTTTGCCCGGCCCAGTCACTGAGGTGGATTGCTTATTAAAGATCATGGGGATTTCCGGCGTCTTCATCCCGGTTTCTTCAATATGATCTTTGTAGTTGAGGCCGACCGCCAGAATTTTTGGCGGTCGGAGAATGGGCGCTTCCAGGGTTACCTCGGCCAACGCAATCCGGGCGGTGCTCTGTCCAACAGCCTGCTGCGCGCTTGACAGGGCATCCGCGCCGGCAGCTAAGAAGGCGCACATCTCGGTGGGAAGATCCGGGGCGGCGGCGGACAGGTCAACAACTCCCTCTCCATCCACCACGCCGATACGGGTCGATCCGGACTGGGTAAAGGTCACTAATTTCATACGATTCTCCTTGTGGGGTGCTCTTTCGGGTTAATGGGCAAAGCGCTCCCAGGCTTTGGCCGGTTCCGGTACCGGCGGTATGTCCGGCTGCGGTTCCGGTGGTGTGCCGGTGACGGCAAAGGGGACGTGGTCGCCAAAATACATCACATGTTGGTTATACGGTTTTACTTTCTCGGGTGTGAGCACAAGAGTCGGGCTGTCGAGCAGGGTGTGTTCGTGCGCCTTGGTCCACGCCAACGCGGGTTCCAGACCACCGGCGTGCGGCACCCCGATCCCGTGGACGTAGTAATGAGACGGGATGACGATGTTGGCTCCGAGCTTTTTCATGACCACGTCGGCCCACTTGGGCGTCAGGATATGCCCGTCGTCGCTGACCGACAAAAACGCCACGTCGATGTCGCCCACCATCTCCCAAATATGCTCGGGCGGGTTCTGTCGATTGTCGCCCCAGTGCAGAAACCGCAGTCCGCCGGTTTCGATCACGTACAGGTTATTGTTCCACTGGGTGCCTTCGTCGGGCGGGCAGGGGTCCTTGCCGGTGGCGGCGATGACCGCGCTCCGCAAGGGATATTTCCCCTGGGCTTCGCACATATGTTTTTCGGCAATCCCGAGAATCTTGACATCGCCCAACTCAAACGTCCCGGCCATGCGATCCAGAATCATGCTCGCGTCAACCCGTTCGGTTGCGTCGTGATCGAAGTGGGCATGGGTGACGAGGGCGATGTCGGTCCGCTGCTTGGGCAGATGCATCTGATACCACATGCCGTACATATGCGTCGGATCGTTACGCCACGGGTCAATGAGCAGCTCGATACCGCGCGGCGAGGTGATCTTGAACGCCATATGACCGTAATAGGTGACGGTCACCTCCCCGGTGCTCTGGCGGACCCCGCCGTACTTTTGCGCGGCCATGACCCTGTCGTTGTTCGAGTCTTGCTCGTGGGCGACGCTGTGGGCGCTGGCAGTATGTGGGGCAACCAGTCCTGCCAGCAGGAGGATGAGGGGCCAGATAGCGGGGAGTGTCAGACTCCTTGTTCTCATACGCCGTTACTCCTTTTTCCTCTATGTCCAGCCTATGGTTCTTTGTCCCGGCGTTCAAGGACTAGGGGGGACGCACGGCCGGTCACCATGCCGGCGCCTTAGCCCTTGCGATAGTCCGGGTCCTCCAGCCCCGGCATGGTGAGATAACCGGGCAATTGCTTGAACCGGGCAATCCAGGCTTGGACCGCGGGGTAGGGCTCCAGGGAAATATCGCCCATCGGCGCGAGCGCGACATAGGGAAAGCAGGCCACATCGGCAATCGTAGGTGTGTCTCCGCACAGCCAGTCTTGCCCGGATAGCTGCTTCTCCATGATCGTCAGCGACGTCGTGCCCCGTATGCGGGCTTCCTCAAGGTCGCCTTTGAACGTATGCGGCAGACCATTACCGCTAATCCCGAACGACACCAGGGCGCGGGCCGTAAACACCCCAAACTGAATCCAACTGGCCGCAAAGGCTAGCCATTCCATGACGGAGGCCGTGCCAGCGCTATCTGTGGAGAGCCATTGCCGGCGCTCATCGTATTGGGTTGCCAGATAGACCAGGATGGCCATGGAGTCACGCAAAATCACATCGTTGTCGGCCAGAACCGGAACTTCGCCGCGCGGATTGACGGCCAGAAACGGCGCTTGGTGCTGCTCGTCAGTCATGAGATCGACAACAACGGACTCATATTCAAGGCCGAGGAAGGACAGCAGGAGTCGGACCTTATGGCTATTGCCGGATTCCGGGTGTTCATACAGTTTCATACATTACCTCCCATAAGTTTCGCCCTAGCATTATTCTGGCGATCTTCCAAAGGAATATCGAACAAGCTATGCTCCCTGCACTTAAAGAAGGATGAGGAAAGGAGACCTGCATGAAGCTCGATACACCCCGTTTGGAGCCCATTCAACCCGAAGAGTGGACTGACGATATCAAGAAAACTTTGCAGCCCAATGTCGAAAAGGGCACGGTTTTTAATATTTTCAAAACCCTGGCCCACCATCCTGATCTATTTCGCCGCTGGCTGGTATTCGGCAATCACGTGTTGTTCAAATCCACCCTGCCGCCGCGCGAGCGAGAATTGATCATTCTGCGCATTGGCTGGCTGTGTGAGGCCGAGTATGAGTGGGCCCAGCATGTACTGATTGGCAAGGAAGCCGGACTGACTGCCGAGGAGATTGATTGGATTAAAGCCGGTCCGAATGCGCGAGGTTGGAGCGAAGCCGATAAGCTATTGCTGCAAGCCACGGATGAACTGCGCAAGGATGCGTTTATCACCGATGCGACCTGGAACGGGTTATGTCAGCATTTTGATAAAAAGCAACTTATGGATGTGGTGTTTGCCGTGGGGCAGTACAACCTGGTGTCCATGGCGCTGAATACTTTGGGCGTGCAGTTGGATGACGGCTTGGAAGGGTTTTGAGGGGAACCCACCCCGGCCTTTGGCCACCCCTCCGACGGAGGGGATTAAAAAGGAGGGATCATGGGAGATCGACTGAAGGATAAGGTGGCCATTGTGGTCGGGGCCGGGCAGACGCCAGGCGAGACGATCGGCAACGGCCGGGCCACGGCGATTGTCTATGCCCGTGAGGGAGCCAGGGTGCTGCTGGTGGACCGGCGGCTTGAATCTGCCCAGGACACCCAGGCCATGATTGAGCAAGAAGGCGGGCTCGCGTCTTCTTTTGCCGCGGATGCCACCAGTGAGGCAGACTGCAAGAAAATGGCCGAAGCCTGCGTCGAACGCTATGGTCGCATCGACATCCTGCATAACAACGTTGGCATTGGTGACGGCGACTCGGGTGTGACCGGAATGCAGGAAGAAAACTGGGACCGTATTCTCAGCGTCAATATGAAGAGCGTTATTATGCCGAGTAAATGTGTCATTCCCATTATGCGCGGCCAGCGCAGCGGGGCGATTATCAATATCTCGTCCATTGCCGCGGTCTGCGCGGTGGGCATTCTGGCGTATAAGACCTCAAAGGCTGGGGTGAACGCGATTACACATCAGATGGCGCTGGGCAACGCCAAACACGGCATTCGGGTGAATTGTATTATGCCCGGTTTGATGGATACGCCTATGGCCATTGAAGGTATTTCAAAAGTCCGAAGCATCTCCAAAGAGCAATTGCGACAGGAACGAGACGCCTCAGTACCTTTGGGCGCGAAAATGGGCACGGGCTGGGATATTGCCAACGCCTCGCTCTTCCTGGCATCTGACGAAGCAAAGTTTATTACTGGTGTATTGCTACCCGTTGATGGTGGACAGAGCGCGCGTATTGGATAGTTTTGGGGTGCAGGCATAAAGTAGCGCCTATTCAAATTCCCAGGGAACAAAATTATTTATCGTAAGCAGGAGGTGTATTGTGCAAATTGGTTGTTTGTATGATTTTCGTAATCCGCCCCAATGGGTCCAGCCTTATCCGGACCTGTATAAGGATACGCTGGACGACATGGTCCTTGCCGAAGAGCTAGGGTTTCACACGGTGTGGACCACAGAGCATCATTTTCTTGATGATGGCTATCTGCCCTCCCAACTGGCGGTGCTGTCCGCTGTTGCTGCTCGTACCAGTAAGGTGGGACTCGGCACGTTTGTACTCCTGCTGCCCTTACACGACCCCGTGCGCGTTGCGGAGGACGCCGCAGTCGTCGACCTCATCTCCGGTGGGCGCTTGGTCCTTGGGCTGGGGCAGGGCTACCGGGTCGGGGAGTTTATCGGTTTTGAAAAGGATCACACCCGGCGTGGCCAAGCCCTGACCGAAGGCATCCAAGTCCTCCGTCAGTCATGGGAGGGGAAGCCTTTTTCTCACGAGGGGAAGTTTTGGCGGTATACGAATATCACCGTTACCCCGGCCCCGGCGCAAGCAGGTGGTCCGCCGCTGATGATAGGGGCGCGGAGTGAGAAGGGTATCAAGCGCGTCGCGCGTATGGATTGTCACTTCCTGCCTATTGGTGACAATACGGACATTGAGATTTATCGCGAGGCGTGTCGGGCAGAGGGCCGCGAACCTGGCCAGGTACGTATGCTGCGTTCCTGTCTGGTGACTGATGATTACGACCAGGAATGGGGAAAAGTCTGGCCCCACGTCAAATATCAGATGGACTGCTATGCGCAGTGGATGTTCGAGGCGAACGACAAACCTGAAGACCGTCAGCTGCAATCGGATGGCTTCCGGAGTGTGGACAATTTCTTTGCCGGCTCGGCTCAAAAAGTTCTCGATGAAATCAAGCAACTGGAAGAAAAGACCAAACTGGACGAACTCGTTCTTTTCTTCCATTTTCCCGGTATGGACCGCAACATCTCACGCCGTTCTATGGAAAAGTTTGCCGCTGAGGTTCTGCCTCATCTGCAATAGAGGAGGTTTGCAATGTCTACACTGCTGCATATGTCGTTTCGGGTGAATGATCCGCAGCGTTCCGCTGAGCTGTACGCCGATTTGCTGGGCGGCAAGGTGGTCGGCTCGGGACCACAGTTGAACAGCATCGGCGTGCGCACCGTCGTGTTCGGCGACTGGCAGCCCGGCCGGCTGAACGACATCCTGGAGTTCTGGCCGCTGGACAAACACTGGGCCAAGGGCGAGTTTACCGACCGCACGGCAGGCCAGGATCACCATTTCGGACATGTCGCGTTTACGACCGACAAATCGTTCGACCAACTGGCCGCCATCGCCGCCAAGCACAAGGTGGACATCCTCGAAGAAGAACGCGGCCTGCCCCACCTCGTGCCCGTCGTCTACGACCACGAAGGCAACTTCGTGGAGTTCTTCTCCCCCGACGACCAGCTTCCGACGGGAGGAAAGCCGAGGTCGGCGTAGACGAGATACCTCCTGCCGAATCGACTCCCCTCCTCGGAGGGAATTATATACGATGTTACCCAACAAATGCAGGGACACCTACGTCTACGTTCGCCCTCTTTTTGCCTTCCACCACCATTTCGCCCTGGTTTTACTGCCCATTTTACGAGGCCATACAAAAGTGGCCTCGTGGGGTTGACGGCACTCCCGACACGTGTCAGATTTTGTTGACATATGCACCATCTAGTGCATCTATGCCGTAAAAGGAGAATCCGATGAAACCCCCAAAAAAGGAGACACGCAAGCGTACCCCTGCGTCTAATGTGGGCGGGCGTCCTGCCCGGCCCATGCCTGAGTTGATCCCGGACACACCAGAAGCCATTGCCCGCGCCTGTATGGCCGGGCCGCCAAAAAAGCCGAAGGGTTGGCGGTATGCTTCTGAGAGTGGGAATTAGTCGGCTCCACACAGTCAGTTATATTTTTGAAGGAGGAAAGTAATGAAGATGGACAGATTGCCACTCCTGTTCACGTTCAAAGATCGGGTCTACGGTGATGGTTTTCTGGCATATATCAAGGCACAAGGTCGGGCATTAGCCGAGCGCGGCCCCGAAGAAGAAGGAAAGGTCTGGATAACCGGGGTCCAGCCTGGAGGCATTGCAGAAGGCGCAGAAAGTCAGCCCGAGGCGTGTACCAAATTCAAGGATACCTATAAATCAGTTCTTTTTGATATTGCTTTAGAAGCGAAGACTTTCAATACATTCAAGCGAGAGGTCCAAAATTTCTTCAATGAGGTCTGCGGCCCAGCAGAAAAAGAATGGTGGGATGCTGTCGAACAAGTAAGAAAAAAAGGGTACACGGAAAAAGGGTTACATAAGAAGTCCGCAGAAGAGACAGAAATAAAAATAACTGTCAAGAAAGTGAAAAGCACACCAGAGTATAACACCGTTGATGCTGAGGACCGCCAGCCGCCTGAACTTGATCTCGCTGCGTAACCTATGCCAACCTCGGGGCGCACTCGAATGCGCAAGATACGGGAGATGCTTGATGCGTGCGCCCCTAATTATTCAATCGAGCAAAAGACGCATACCCAGCAGATTCGGTACGAAGGAAAGACGTTTCACTTGCCAAAAGGAGAGCACGGGAAAAAAGACCCTGAAATTGAAAAAGGCCACATTAAACGAATGATCAATCATTTAGAAATAGATTCAGAATGTGCCAAGCAACACCTTGCTATTTTAAGATAAGCGTATACTTGCACGTGCGGGGAAACCGCACTTACCCCTGAATCAAATCTTTATACCGCAATCGTTTGTTCATAAGCCCCGCGCTTCTTCAAAAGACAACGGCAGCAGGTCTGAACAAGACAAAGAAAATTGAGAGGTTTAAGGCTTGGGTCTTTGAATGGCCGGAGTTGCGGGAGGGAATAAAGGCCCAAAAGGTGTGCGACAGTCCTCCGCAACTGGATTCTCTAGAGCACTGTGAGCCGGATTATTTACTTGGTCCGACAGGCTCAAGAAAAACGTCCGCAGCCCTATAGGGCAGGTAAGCGTAGCGTCCCCGCCCTTTTTCAACACTCACAAATTCTCCACTTCCGACTCCAACAGCTCTCCGTACTTCTGAATTGCCTGCTCGCGTAGCGCAGGCAGATGGCCGGTGGGGAAC
This sequence comes from uncultured Binatia bacterium (SeqCode), assembly GCA_965247985.1. GTDB lineage: Bacteria > Desulfobacterota > Binatia > Bin18 > Bin18 > Bin18. The sequence continues at coordinate 1,960,131 of OZ252051.1, forward strand.
AGGCCCTTGGTGCCTTCGTATTCGCGTAGGACCTGGCGGGCCACGGTGATCTTGTGCACCTCGGTCGGGCCGTCGGCCAGGCCCATGACGAAGGACTCGGTGATCTGTTTGGAGAACGGCATCTCGTTGGATACGCCCAGCGAGCCGTGAAGATACAGCGCCCGACACGCCACGTCGTGAAAGACTGTGGGCATCTGGGCTTTGACCGCGGCAATGTCTTTACGCACCTTGCGGTAGTCCTTGTACTTGTCGATGCGCCAGGCGGTTTGCAGAACGAGTAGCCGGAACTGCTCGATCTCAATCCAGGAGTCCGCTATTTTTTCCTGGACCATTTGTTTGTTAGCCAGGATTTCACCCTGGGTTTCGCGCGACAACACCCGCTCGCACATCAGATCGAACGACTTCTTGACTTGGCCGATGGTGCGCATGGCGTGGTGAATCCGCCCGCCACCCAAGCGCGTCTGGGCGACCTCAAAGCCCTGGCCGGGGCCGCCTAAGATGTGGTCCGCGGGAATCCGCACGTCTTCATAGTTGATATAGGCGTGGTCGCCTTCGTCTTCGCGTTCGTCGCCAATACCGACATTCCGAATGATGTTAATACCGGGTGTGTCTGCCGGGACAACGAACATGGACATGCTCTGATACGGGGCGGCGTCCGGGTCGGTCACGACCATGACGATCAGAAAGCTGGCCCAGCGTGCGTTTGAGGAAAACCACTTCTGGCCGTTGATGATCCACTGGTCCCCATCCCGTTCAGCCTTGCATTTGAACATCTTGGGGTCGGCGCCGGCGTGTGGCTCGGTCATGGAAAAGCACGACACGATTTCGTTGTTGAGCAGCGGTGTGAGAAAGCGCTCTTTCAGCTCCGGCGTACCGTAGTGCGCCAGTATCTCGCTGTTGCCCGTATCCGGTGCCTGGCAGCCGAAGACGATGGACGCAAAGCGGGAGCGGCCCAGTATCTCATTCATGAGGGCGAGCTTGAGTTGGCCGTAGCCGGGGCCGCCCAGTTCCGGTCCCAGGTGACAGGCCCACAGGCCGCGCTGCCTGACCTGTGCTTGGAGCTTGGGCACGATTTTTTTGTTGCGCGGATTCTGAATATCGTACGGATTGCCCAAAATGTGGTCCAAGGGTTCGACCTCTTCACGGACAAATTTTGTAATCCAATCCAGTTCTTTTTGAAACTCGGGCTCGGTTTCAAAACCCCAGGACATACGCTCCTCCTTTATCGTGATCGTTTCGCTTGTGTGAGCGCGGCCAGAGTAGTCTGTTGCTCCGCGTCTGTCGATGTCCCTTGACCTGACATAGAAGGACAGCAGCCAGGGATACCTCGCCTATGGGCCATCAAGAATTGCCGATCTGAAGTGGGTGCTGTAGATGGGAGTGCGGGTCTCCTACCGCCAATCGTCTAGCACGGACGAATGGTCACTTCGGTACTGTGCACGCTGGAACTCTCGCCCATATCAGACCGAATCCCCGGATTCAGCGCGTTCACATTGTGACGACCGGCTTCGAGCTTGGGCCAGCGGCCTTTATGCGCCAGGGCCACGCCGCGGGGAACGATGGCGTCAAGCGTCGCGCTCAGCTCAAGCTGGCCGGTTTCATTTTCAAGCCGAACGCGCGTCCCGTCCGTGACTCCCAGCTGCGCTGCATCGTCCGGGTGCAAGGTGACGCCGGCCTGACCGGCGCGGTGCTGGATGTTCGCGTCGTTGGCGTACGAGTCGTTGAGCCGCCAGCGCGAGGCCGGGCTCAGCAGTCGGAAACGGTTGTTCGTTGGCTTGGTGTCCGCCCAGGGCTGGGGCAGCCGCGGCAGGCCTTTTTGCTCGGCCTTGTCCGAGGCGATTTCGATTTTGCCGCTGGGGGTATCAAACCTCAGGTCTTCATAGAAAATGAGCGGAGCCCGGCTGATCGAACGCCAGCCTGTCTGTTGGAGAGTGTTGAAGTCACAGCCGGTCTGCATTTCAGCCAGTAACCGGCTGATAATGGCTTCGTCCTGTTCAAATAAGACCGGTTCTTCAAATCCCATGGCCGCGGCCAGACGACGGAAAATTTCCTGATTGGGCAGAGACTCACCCATGGGCTCGCGCGCTTTGGACTGCGCGCCAATGTTGAGATGAAAATAGCTGAAGGTCAGGTCGTCGAATTCGAGAAAGCTCGCCGCCGGCAACACGATGTCGGCAAAATCCGTGGTGTCGGTGGGAAAACAATCGATGGCTACCGTGAACAGGTCGTCTCTTTTGAGGGCCGCGTGCAGGCGTTGCTGCTGCGGGGCGGACGCCGCGGGGTTGGTATTCCAACACAGAAGGGCCTGTGAGGTGCTCGCGTCTTCGAGTCGCGCGGCAAAGTCCATATGGCTGATATGCGGCCGCCCCCCCTGTGCCAACGAGCCGCCAGCCAGGGAGTCAAAGTCCAGGCCCGCAATAGCGGGGGTGATGTTCAGATAGTAAAACCCGGCGCCGGGTTTGCCGATATTCCCGGTCAGCGCCGGCAGCAGCCCGCAGGCACGCATGATATTGCCGCCGGTGGTTTGTCTTTGCAAACCCTGGCCGACCCACAGCAGGGAAGGGCCGGGTCCATACAGCTGGGCGGCTTGTTCAATCAGGTCTGCTGGAACGCCGGTTGTCCGCTCTCCCCATGCCGGCGTGCAGGAGGCTAACAAGGGCAGCATTTCGTCGTAGCCCAGGGTGTGTTTGGCTATGAAGTCAGTCTGAAAAAATCCGTCTCGGTGCAGAACGTGCAGCAGGCTAAAGGCCAGGGCGGCATCCGTCCCAGGGAAAGGCTGGAGGTGGAGGTCGGCCTGGGCCGCAGTTTCCGTCCGTATTGGATCAACCACGATCTTGTGGGCGGGGGATTCGGGTAACCAGTGTTTGTGGGCGTGCGGAGCGGAATGGGCCGGGTTCGCACCCCAGACCAGAATACAGCGAGAGTCTGCGGCCGTGCGAGGGTCAAAGCCCACCGACGAACTCCCGAACAACAGCCCCCAGGCAACATGTCCGGCCATATTGCAGATAGTGTCGGGCTCGACCTCGGTCGCGCCCAGGCGGTGAAAGAAACGCAGGGGAAACATATAGGCCAGTAGCGACAGGGTGCCGGTATAATGGGTATGAATGATAGCCTCCGGGCCGGTCGTCTGCACAACGTCCTGGAGTTTCGAGGCAATGGTTTTGAGGGCGTCGTCCCAACTGATGCGCTCGAACTGGCCGTGTCCTTTGGGACCGGTCCGCTTGAGCGGGTATAACAAGCGGGCCTGTTCGTCCTGCCAGACGCCGTTATAGGCCGTGGCGCATTTGCCGCACAGCGCGCCCCGCGAAACCGGATGGTCGGGGTCACCCAGCACGCGAGTAATGGCTCCGTCTCTTCGCTCGACCACGATGCCGCAGCCGTCATAGCAGTCGCGCGGACAGTTCGTTCGGATACGTTCCAGTTGTGGGTTCATGGCTTGCCCCTTATCTGCGTCCCGATTTGAGCGTCAACCGGCCTACCCCCCTTTTGTAAACTCTGGCGTTCACATAAGCTAGGCCACCATAACAGCAAGAGGAGGAGTGTGGATGAGGAATTTCCAGCTTCTGAGAGGCTGCTCGCAGTCGGGCATATGGACGCTGGCACTGATCGCTGTTCTTTCTACCGGCCCCCTCGTGCAGGCCAGCCAGCTCACCATACCGGGGCTGGCCGCCAGTGACGGCCTGGTGGTCGGCAATGCTGTGGCCTATCCACTCAACGTGGCGACTGCGCTGTTCCACAATCCGGCCCAACTCAGCCTGCTGCCGAACTCCTTCTCCACCGGTACGTTCAGCTTCATGTTCCATCCGTCCTATGAGAATAGGCAGGGACTCTTTAACCAACTGCCCGGGCCGGCGCGAGAAGCACTCGGATTTCGTCCGTCTGCCGACCGTTACGGGTATTATGACAGTACCAGCCGCGAATTCCCAATAGCGCCAAACTTCGGTTATCTGACCGACCGGTTCGCACCGTTCACCTTCGGCATCGGCATGTACGGCTCGCTGGGTTTTTCCTTCAACCACGATGCCGCGCCCGAGCACGGGGTTTCCAATAACTTCTTTACCGAGTTGGTATCGGTGTCGCTGGCGCCGTCCCTCTCCTATTCGCTGGCGCCGAATCTGCACATCGGCGCCAGCATCAACCCGACCTATGGGCGGCTGAAGACTAAATCGCCCACTCCGTTCGGTCGGCTTGATCTCGATGTGCGCGGGCCGGGCGTGTTCGGGTCTGTCGGGGTGATGTATCAACCCACGGACCGGCTCAACCTGGGGTTGACCTATAAGACGCCAGGCAAAATCTGGATGTTCGGTAACGCGCGCGTTGACGGGATGGGCGACGACGCCACGGTCTATTTCAATATTCCCCAGAACGTGAAGTTTGGGTTCGCGTACCGTGTCACCGATCGCCTGACGGTCGTCGGCCAAGCGCGCTGGAGCCATCTGTCGGTGTTCGATGAGACGCGCGTCCGGTTCGAGAAGTACACGCTGCTGAATCAACCTGCGGTGGGCCGGGCCAAGGACCGCTGGCGGACAGGCGCCGGGCTCACCTATCAGATATCCAAAAACCTCATGCTCGGTGTCGGATTCTCGTATGAGCCGTGGGCCATCAAGGACGACGCGCTCAAGCCCACGCTGGCCGACCATACCGATTTTATGATCGCCTTCGGAGGTCAGTACACGCGCGGCCCGTGGATTTTCGACGTGGTCGGCGGCATGGCTCCTCGCGTCGAGACGCGGCGTTCGGATGTTGGGGAAAACCCTTCTTTCCCCGGTCGTTACGATTTGGCCATGAACGTCTTCGGGTTTCAGGTCACGCGCCTGCTCGGCCCGTCGGAAACGGATAGCGGAGCGTCCGGCGACGCGTACTCGGTCAGTGTAGCCTCAGCCCGGGATTATGGCGGCTTTGCCGGTTACGCGGTTTCCCGGTCTGCCCGATCTTCCCAATCTGCCCAACTCTGGAGAAAATCAGTTCCCGAGCACAGGCTCCTGGCGGACCCAGATCAGTCAGGTCAGGGCGAAGCCCTGCTGGACACGCTGATAGCAAAGCTGTCGCGGCAGCCCGAACGGATTATTCTGGCACAGGCCGCTCAAGATAAGTCGCCATCGGGCGAGGCTTTGCTGGACAGGCTGATCGTACAATTTTCCCGGAATCGTTGCACCCTTATGCCACGGTCTGAATCCGGACGTCTGTTCGCGCTCTCGGACGAGGAACGAAGGCAGTGGTGTCGGCGCGGGGACGGCTTGCGGCCGGCGTAAGGCCGCCCTGCCACGTGCTGGCCCTCCCACTTTTCTACTTGACCAAGCGTCAGGCGGGGCGTTCCCTACAAGGGGGTTTCGTCATCTACCGCTCCCCCTTATACAAAACCCCCTGGTCGTATAGAGCCGTAATCGTATCCTGAGACCGGCCTAAATAGTGGCTGAGAATTTCGTCGTTGTTCTCGCCCAGCAGCGGCGCGCGCAGGTCGAGTTCGTCGGGGAAAGCCGAATACTTGAACGGAAAGCCCGGAATGGTCACATCACCCAGAATCTGGTCCGGCACCTGGCGAACCATTTTGCGGGCAGCAAAATACGGATGTGTAACCGTCTCTTCAATGGAGAGCACGGGGCCGGCCGGTACCCGATGCGCTGCCAAGGCTTTGAGGGCCGCCGCATCGGTTGGAAACGATTGCAGCCAGGCTTCGATCATGGCAATGAGTTCTTTTTGATTTTGGCCGCGCGCTTTGGCTGTGGCAAAGCGCGGATCGTCTACGAGTTCCGGCTTGCCCAGCGCTTTGGCTACATTCGGCCACTGGCGGTTGAGCGCCAATAGCACACAATAGCCCTGCGGACTTTTGAATACCCCCAACGGGCACGAGGCATAATGATGCAAACCAAAACGCATGGGTTTGTATTTGCCGTTGCTGGCGGCAAAGGCTTGGACCTCAACGGACTGTAGATGATAGAGCGCATCGACCATAGAGATATCAATATGCTGACCTTGGCCCGTCCGGTCGCGGTGCAGCAAGGCATACCCCAATGCGCCAAAGGCACTTACTCCGGCAATCCCGTCGGCAATGGCAACCCCAACAAAACGTGGCGGTCCGTCCGGGTCGCCGGTCATATGCATGATGCCGGAAAAGCCCTGGGCGATATAATCGTATCCGGTCAAATGGGAGAGCGGACTCTTGCGTCCAAAGGCTGAGATGGAACACATGATAATGCTGGGATTGATCGCCTTGAGAGACTCGTAATCCAAGCCGCGCCGCCCCATCACCCCAGGGCCGTAGTTTTCAATGACTACATCAACATGCGGGATCAGCGCCTGAATCAGTTCGACGCCTTCGGACCGCTTGAAATCAACGCACAGACTCTTCTTGCCGCGATTTTGCTGGATGAAATAGATGCTGCGGTTGTCTTTCACAAACGGGAGGGAGCGCGCCGGGTCGCCAGCCTTGGCTTGTTCGACTTTTATGATGTTTGCCCCGAGTTCGGCCATCAGGCGGGTTGCGGTTGGTCCGGCCAGATATTGGGTAAAGTCGAGTACCGTAGTGCCGGCCAGCATCGATGGTTGCGTGTCTGCCATAGCAATCCTCCCTTTTGCTGAGCGACTGTATAGCGGAAAGTGGAGCATTAGCGAAGAGGTGGCCAATAGAGCCGAAACGCGTGCTTGTCGAAAATGCGCCGACTCTATAGGAAAGGAACGCAAGTTTTTCTCAACAAAGGAGTAATGACATGAAAGTAGGATTACTGGTTCCCAATCTTGGTCCTTTGGCTACCGGACCTGGATCGGTTGACGTAGTCACCCTACGTTGAGCGGTCACAATCATGCGTGCGCTTCACTGGGACGGACAGAACCTGCGTGTGCAGGAGCAGTATCACACGCCGCAGGCGAGCGATGAGAGGGCGCTGGTCCGGGTGCGGCTGGCGGGGGTGTGTTCGACGGACCTCCAGATTCTCAAAGGCTATATGGCCTTCCATGGTGTTCCTGGCCATGAATTTGTGGGCGAAGTCACAGAGGGACCTGGCGATTTTCTGGGCAAGCGTGTTGTTGGTGAGATCAATTTTGGCTGTGGTAGATGTGCAGCATGTCTGAGCGGCATGAAACGCCACTGCCCAACTCGCCAAGTCATGGGTATCCTGGGGGCAGACGGCAGCTTTGCCGAATATATGACGGTGCCGATTGCCAATCTTCATCCCGTCCCGGACGCTGTTTCTGATGAAGCGGCGGTTTTCACCGAGCCACTTGCTGCCGCGTTTGAGATCTTAGAACAAATACATATTCAGCCTGGGATACAGACGGTGGTGCTTGGCGATGGCAAGCTGGGTTTGCTGTGCGCGTTTGTGCTGCATCAAGCCGGCGCGGCTGTGACCGTTGTTGGTCGGCATGCCAAGAAACTCGCCCTGGTGAGGAATGCCGGCATGAGAGGGGTTGACCTGTCTGACTGGCACTCTCAAGCAGTTGATCTGGTGGTTGAAGCAACCGGCTCTCCCGCCGGCTTACAGCTTGGCATGGATGCCGTCCGGCCACGTGGCACGCTGGTGCTGAAGAGTACGCTCGCGGAGCATCATACCCTCTCGCTTGCACCGTTAGTGATAAACGAGGTCACGATCGTAGGCTCGCGCTGCGGCCCGTTCCCTCCAGCCCTCCGATCTTTGGCCCAGAACCGGATTCCGATTGCCGCACTGATTGAAACGGTGTACCCGCTCTCCGATGGTATTCAGGCCCTCAACCATGCCGCACAGCGTGGGACGCGCAAGGTGCTGTTGTGCGGCGCGACTGGACTCGACTAGAGCAGACTCCAGAAGCTCCCCTTACTCTCAAATAGTACGATATTCGGCCTCGCCAACATCTCGGCAGAACCGGCCAGGACGGTTTACAGCCCCTCCTTTTCGACGCTACACTCCCGTACAGGATATCTCCCTGTAGGAAAGGAGGACTTTCTCATATGGACAAGAAAATGCTTATTGCAGTTGGATTGCTTATCGTGGTGATAGTCTTTTCCCTGGAATGGCTCCGTTCCGGGTCCTCACCGGACGTACCGCCAGAAGTGATGCAGCAGGATATTTTTATTGGGTCGGCCGGTTCGGGTGATATGAAGACCATGGTAGATATGTTGGAGCACGGCGTTGACATCAATGCCCGCAGCCTCTTCGGTGGTCCTACAGCCCTCATCGTTGCCGCGCGTTATGGTCACATTGAAATCGTGAAGACGCTGCTTGCGCGCGGCGCTGAGGTCAACGCCGAGGATCACTACGGCCAGACCGCGCTCTATTTTGCGAAGAAAAATAGCAAAATCAAAGTCATTGAAATGCTCGAAGCCGCCGGCGGGACCTCACCGCCAGTCAAAAAGGTGGACACGCCGCAACCGCTGAGCGATGTGTGATGCCCGACCATACGGTCCGGTGCTGATTGACCCTGTCCTCTGAGCAGGATAGGACGACTCGTCAGGGCGTAGCGCGCCCGCCCGCGTTATCTAAAGGGAAATCAAACGTCTCACGTATGAGGAGGAATATTATGGCGGCACCTGTGTATGTGCTTGGTGGGCATCAGACCGATTTCGCCCGTAACTGGATGAAGGAAGGGAACGACATTGTCGATATGATCAAAGAAGCCGTATCGGATGGCTTCACATCGACTGGTGTTGACCCGAATGAAGTCGATGTCGCTCATGTCGGCAATTTCGCTGCTGAACTCTACTGCAAGCAAGGCCATCTCGGCGCCTTTCTGGCCGAAATCGATCCGGCCCTCTCAGGTATTCCAACCTCTCGACACGAAGCCGCCTGCGCGTCGGGCAGTATTTCCATGCTCATGGCTTCGGCTGAAATCGAAGCCGGACGGTATGAGCTGGCGCTGGTCGTTGGAGTCGAACAGATGAAGACCGTCGATCCGGCAACGGGCGGAGATTTTCTCGGAACCGCGGCCTGGTACGACCAGGAAGCCAAAGGGGTCGAGTTTGCGTTTCCAAAGCTGTTCGGCCAGCTCGGCGATGTGTATGAAGAACGCTATGGGCTGCGGGAAGAACACCTCACTCGGATTGCCGAGGTCAATTACTCAAACGCCCGCCGCAACCCCAGAGCGCAAACACGCGGCTGGTTTTCGGACGAGTCGCAAAACCTGGACTCTGGGAAATATTGCAATCCAGTGGCCGGTCGGCTGCGGGTGCGCGACTGTTCGCAAGTCACAGACGGCGCGACTTCGATTTTCTTGGCCTCTGAATCCTTTGCAAAAAAATACGCCGACCGCACTGGGCGGGCCTTAGCGAGTCTACCCAAGATTCTGGGCTGGGGCCATCACACCGCGCCGATCAAGTTTGATACCAAAATCGCGCAAAGCAAGGGCAATCCCTACGTGCTGCCACATACGCGGCAGGCCATTGTCGATGCCTTCCAGCGGGCTGGTCTGTCCGATGTCTGGAACGTGCAGGGCATTGAGACCCACGATTGTTTTACCACGTCAGAGTATATGGCAATCGATCATTTCGGTGTAACCGACCCGGGCGAATCGTGGCGAGCCATTGAAGACGGTGTGATTGAATTCGGCGGCAAGCTGCCGATCAACGCCAGCGGTGGTTTGATCGGCTGTGGACATCCGGTCGGCGCGACCGGGACGCGGCAAGCCTTGGATGCCTTCCGCCAAGTGACGGAAACGGCTGGGGAATACCAGATTGAAGGCGCGAAAAAAATTGCGACCCTGAATATTGGTGGCTCGGGTACGACCAGCGTGGCGCTGGTCATTGGCTCGTAGAGCGTCGCACGACAGGCTCTAGTCGTGCCGCTGCGCGCTCATCATGCCGGATGTGATCCGGTAGCCAGCGGCCAGGTCGCCTGGGACCGGGCTGAACGTTACAGTTGATCGGTTGCTGCGCAGCGATGCCTCAGACCCATCCGAAGTTTTGATGATGATCTACGTCGATGTGTCAGCTACAAAAGCTACATTAGAAAATCTGGCACTAACTATCTAGCATCGCAGGTCGGGTGAGAGCCAGCGCGCGCGCCCCGACACCAGGCGTGACCGTAGGGAGCCTCCTTGGATATCCTTTTACGAGCGGTGAGATAATCGACACATGAAGCTGAGGGATATTGTCAGCAAATTAAGCATAGATCTGCGAAAGTTGACAGCCTATGTGCTGGACCCGGACAACCCGATTGGTCGCCATAAAGCTCTGGTCTTTAAACGGCGGCTGGGCTTCGCCAAGGACAACTATGCTCTTCTGGTACGGCAGATTGAGTCTCAGGTGTTAGACGCTGAAGCGTCTATACAACGGACCGATCAATACGGCCGACATTATCGCGTCGATTTAGAAATAATCGGAGTTTTGCAACAGCGGGAAGTTGTTCGGACAGGGTGGCTGGTGGCCCCTGGTGACGATGCTACTCAGTTGGTAACATGTTACGTCCGAAGGAGAAAATAATGGAGCCGGAATTGCTCGATATCATTGAGTTGTCAGGGGACGTGCCGGAGCATGGGCTGCACTCAGGAAATCGGGGGGTCATTGTGCATTGTCATCCCGATGGGAGATATGAAGTGGAGTTCAGCGATGAAGAAGGCGAAACGGTCGCCCTATGCCCTCTGGCGACCGATCAATTTGTTCTTGTCTGGCGGGCAAAAACGCAAAGTTGGCTTTCCAGACAACGCCAAGACCGAGAAGCAATAGGCTAGAGCGTTTTACGATAGGCTCTAGCTGTGCAGTTGCACTCTCGTCATGCCGGACGTGATCTCGTATCCAGCGGCCGGAGGGGTTGGGGGCCTAGCTTTCGGCTTTCGCCGGAACGACGAGCTCTCCGATGCTGCCCCGATGCTCCTTCCTTCACGTGGCTACAGAAAATCGTAAATGGCTCCTAGCCAGTGACCTTCCCTGTGGATAGACCAACGTTTGTAGGGGCGACCGATGGAGCGCCCTTTTCAGCGTCCGACCGGATAGACAATAAGCCGCCGAACCGGCTCTTCTCCCTCGCTGTGTGAAATCAAGCCATAGCTCTTCACTACTTGATGTTGCAGTCGTCGCAGCCGGGCGCGTTGCGGAGCAAGCTCACACTGCTCGTTTTGGGCAATGACCCGTTGCACACTTGCTTCCGCTTCGGCTAGTGCGGCCCGGTCTTCGGGAAACTCCTCGCTGAGGTGATCGCGGAGGAATCTCCCCATTTGAGAAGCCGTATCACTCCGTAAGGCGTACAGCGGCATTCCGCGTTCTACCAGCAAACGGAGCGCTTTTGGCTGCCGTTTGGTCTGGCCCCTGACCGTGAGAATGACATCTGCGTATGTGGGTTGGGCGACAACCCGAGCGGGAACATCGAGGTCGTGGATGGCGTGTTCAAGACGTTGTCGATTAATGCCATAGGGATAAATCCGCAGCACTCGACGCGCATGTGTGTTCTGCGGACTCTGCGGGTGGGCGGCGGTATTTTCCTGGGCAGTGGAAGCTGTATCCGTCAGTTGCTCGGTTGTAATGCTCCCGTCTTCCTGGCGGGTACGCATCTCCAGGCTGGAGCTCCAGCCCCGTAACAAGCCATCAACCGCTGCTGCTACGTCAGGGTGTACGGCAAAGCGGTGACGATCATGGATTTCAATCAGCACGTCGAATGTTGGAGGCGCTTTCCGTTCTTGAACGGTCTTTTGTGTCCGGCGGCGACGGGCTTCGTCATCGCCGAGGGTCACCGACTGCACGCCACCAATGAGATCCGACAGGGTTGGATTGAGGACTAGATTCTCCAGCGTCCCACCATGGGCCGTGGCAATAAGCCGGACTCCGCGCTCGGCAATCGTTCGGGCCGCCTCGGCCTCAGCTTCTGTCCCGATCTCATCCACCACAATGACTTCGGGCATGTGATTTTCGACCGCTTCGATCATCACCCGGTGCTGACGGTCTGGTGAGGGCACCTGCATCCGACGGGCACGCCCAATCGCAGAGTGGGGAATATCTCCGTCGCCGGCAATTTCGTTTGAGGTATCTACGATAACGACCCGTTTGCCGTCCTCGTCGGCCAACACGCGGGCTGCCTCGCGCAGCAACGTGGTTTTGCCAACACCCGGCGGGCCTAAGAGCAGGATGCTCTTGTCTGGGTCTTGGACGAGATCTTTGACAATATCGACCGTTCCAAACACCGCACGACCGACACGACAGGTGAGTCCGATGATCCCACCAGTTCGGTTCCGTATCGCAGAAATCCGGTGCAGGGTGCGCGGAATCCCCGCTCGATTATCATGGCTAAACGTGCCGCTGCGTTCGACCACGAAGGCAATGGTCTCAGCATCGACGGCTTCTGGCGCCAGGTAGGCCGTGTTTGTGACGTAGCGCGCTTCTGGCAGGCGACCCAGGTCGAGAATGACCTCTATGAGGTCGTGAAGATTCCCTGCTTGAAGAATAGCGCGGCGAAGCGTATCTGGAAACACTTCTAGGAGAAGGTCTATATCGTCAACCGTTTCGATGCCAGCCATTGCCGGAATCGCAGCCTCTGTACCCGGGCCTGAAGAGAGAGAAGACGGGGCGACGGAAGGAGCAACTGACGTTTGTGGCGTTTCTGGGAAGAGGGACGAGGGCGTTGTCATAAGCGTGTGTTGTGTGTCCTCTCGAAGCAGAGGGTGTGTGTATTTCTAAACCAGCGTCATCATACCGGTTCTTCCTGTGGACGGCGATACCGGTGGGCGACACAGCTATGAGGCCCGACCATTTTCCGGCACGGTACGAGCAGGGTACATGGTATCGATATCTGCCCGCCGAGTTTCCAACACTGTACGTCGTTTGACCTTGAGTGTTGGGGTCAGCTCATTGCGCTCTTGCGAGAACGGCTCGGGGAGCAGGGCGAACTTTCGGATGCGGGCATAGAGGGGCAATGTTTTATTCACAGCGTCAAAGCACTGGCGAAAAAGCGCATGTATGGTCGTGTGATTCAGGATCGCTGGCCAATCTCCGTTCAGCCCCTTCTTGTGAGCCGTCATTTCTACAAAGGCTCGGTGAGGGACGAGGAGTACGGTTAAATAGGGACGCTTATCGCCAATCAGGCAGGCTTCTTCAATAAGCGGGTCTTGGCGGAAGAGCCCTTCTATCGGCTGAGGAGCAATATTTTCACCTTCTGACGTGATAATCAGATCCTTTTTGCGATCTGTGATTGTGATAAATCCTTGCGCATCAATCTCTCCAATATCGCCGGTATGGAGCCAGCCTTCAGCGTCGATGACCCGATCCGTATCCTCAGGCTTATGATAATAGCCCTGCATAATGTTTGGGCCGCGGACACAGATCTCCCCATCCCCAGCGATCCGAACGGACACCTGGGGCAGGGCAGGCCCGACCGTGCCCACTCTGTTCTTACCGGGAATATTACATGCCACTACTGGCCCGGCTTCAGTTAAGCCGTAGCCTTCATAGACGGTCATGCCCGCGCCATAAAAGAAGCGGGCGATCTCTGCGTTGAGCGGAGCGCCGCCTGATACCAAGAAACGGGTCCGTCCTCCGAGAACCTGACGAAGCTTTTGGAACACGAGCCTATCCGCCAGGCGATGCTTGATGCTGAGAGCCAGAGGTAAGCCTGCTTCGCCTGTTGAGTCGGATGTCCGCACCCGCCCCGCCGCTTTCCCGACATCCAGGGCCCAGCCCAGAATTTTTTGTTTGACAAAAGGGGCGCCTTCCTTTTCGCTTAACACCCGCCTATAGACCACCTCCAGTACGCGCGGTACGCAACAAAAGAGCGTAGGTCGGACCTCGCCCAGGTCTTTGGTCAAGGTGACGGTTCCCCCACCATAGGCGATGCAGGCACCGGCCCGTAAAATCGTATACAGCCCGGCCGTTCGTTCGAGTCCGTGCGATAATGGCAGGAATGAGATGGTTTGATCCTCTTCCGTAATGGGTAAGATGGTGGTCGCATCCTCGGCGTTCGCCAGCATATTCGCGTGGGTCAGCATGACCCCTTTGGGCTGGCCAGTGGTGCCTGAGGTATAGATGATGGTGGCGAGGTCGGGCTGTGAGACTGGCTGGGTCGCTCCACCCGTTTTTTCGCCTTGCACGAGGAGTTCTTGCAGGCTGAGCGCCGGAAGGTGGGCGAGCTGTCCGGAGTCTGGGGCAGACTCGGAATCGAGATGAATGACCTGAGTCAGGCTGGGAACGTCTGAGGCTATCTGCTCGATTTTCTTGCGTTGATCGTCGCCAGCGAGTGCGAGGAAAGTGACGCCGGCATCTTTCAGGATATAGGCCAGATCATTTGGAGGGCTGGTCAAATACAGCGGTACGTCTACCCCGCCCAGATACAGGCAGGCCAGATCAATCAGCGGCCATTCGGGTCGATTGTCGGCCAGGATGGCCAGCCGGTCTCCCGGCTGAAAGCCTAAGGCCGCCAGCCCCTGGGCGGCGCGGACAATCTGCTCGCCAAACTGTTGCCAGGAAGTGTCTTCCCAAGAACTGCCGCGTTTACGCATAAAAACGCGCTTTGAGCCGTACCGCGCAGCCCGGTCAAGAACCATGCCGGCCAGTGACGTATCGCTCATACGTGGGGACTCCAATCGGGTCAGTTCTTTTTTGCTCGCCCCCTTGGGGAGAGGATTAAGGTATGGGGAATCTAAAGAAACTCTTCATCTCAGCGACCCTCACCCTGGCCCTCTCCCTAGCAGGGAGAGGCAACTGGCTGCGGGCTAAGCAACGACCTGTTTCAGGAACTGGGCTAAGTCAGCATTGAAATCTGCGGGCTTTTCCAATTGGTAAAAGTGGCCAACGTCTTTGAGGATTTTGATGTGGGCATTGGGAATATTATCAGCCAGGAACTGATTGGCTTCGACTGGTGTGGCTTGGTCTTCTTCGCCGGCAAAAATGATGGTCGGCTGTGTAATATTCTTGAGTTGATCCGAAATATTCCAATTAAAGACACCGTTTGGGTCGGCCGCGTTGGCAAAGAAGACCTGCTCGGTGAAATTGTCAGCAACCGCAAAATTGGCCTTCACCAGGTCCAGAATTTCCGGCTTGTCCTGTTTGGTCTTCGCCGAGACTGCCCCTTCCATCAGGCCACCGAACGCGCCGTTGAGGTCTTGCTGAAAGGCTTGCATGGCTTCAGGTGGCATGCCGGCTGCGAGGTTGGTCCCGCTGCTGACGATAGCCGTGCCCAGGACTCGGTCCGGAAAGTCGAGGTTGAACTGCATGGCAATCATGCCGCCAATCGAATTGCCGACCAGTACGGCCTTCTCGTTGTCGGTTGCATCCAGAATGGCTGCGACATCAGCCGCCATGTCTGCAATGGCATAGCCGGACTCGGGCTTATCCGAACGCCCATGTCCGCGATGATCGACCGTAATGCACTGATAATCCCGTGCAAACGAGAACGTCTGAAAATACCAAATATAGCCATTGGTCGAAAACGGATGGAGAAAAACAATCGGCGTTCCTGATCCATAGCTTTCGTAATAAACATTCACTCCATCTCGATGCACATGCGGCATAGCGCCCCCCTTATACTATGATTCTCACGGCCCCGCTGTATCACACCTCCAACGCCTTGACGAGGGTGTACGGGTATGTGAGAAAAAGAAAAACGGCGGCGACCCGACCATTGCTGCTGGTTCATGCTCGTAGTACGGTCACGCATTAAAATAGTACAGCGAATAAGGAGGCCCTGATGGAGATTACGACTGAGCGCATTCATATCAATGTTGACGCGCAGACTATGGGCGGCTATATGGTCCGCCCGGCTGACACGACGCCCCGTCCGGCAGTGCTCGTCTTTATGGAAATTTTTGGCGTGAATTCCCATATTCAGGATGTTACCGAACGCGTGGCAAAAGAAGGCTATGTCGCCCTGGCGCCGGACTTTTTTCATCGGACCGGGCCTGGCGTGGAATACGGCTATGACGAAGCAGGTATGGAAGCCGGCATCGCCCTCCTGGGCCAGCTCAAGGCGAATGAAATGGCTGCTGATGCGCTGGCAGCCGTTTCTTTTCTCAAACGCAAGAATTTTGTGATCGGCAATAAAATTGGTGCCATGGGATTTTGTGTCGGCGGGCATATGACCTATTTAGCGGCGTGTGAAACCGATGTGGTCGCCGCGGCCAGCTTCTACGGCGGCGGGATTGCCGGTGAGCAAGGCTTTGGTGGTCAGCCGTCAACTGTGGGTAGGACTGGGCAAATGGAAGGCCGAATGCTGTGTCTGTTCGGCGGCCAGGATGCCCACATCCCTATGACCGATGTGGATACGATTCGGGGCGCGCTTGAATCCAACACCATTCGGCATGAAGTGGTTGTCTATCCTGAGGCGGACCACGGGTTTTTCTGTGACCAGCGTGGGTCGTATAATGAGGCCGCTGCGACTGACGCCTGGGATAGGGTGAAAAAACTATTTGCCAAAGAGCTTGGTGCGTAGCGCTGACCGGACTGTTTGTTGGCAATAAGGGCGCACAATCGTGCGCCCTTGTCATTTGAAAAATAGGGAGAGCAAGGGAGGGAGTAATGGGCAGCCTTGATGGAAAAGTAGCGATTATAACCGGGGCAGGGCGCTTGCGCGGTATCGGCCGTGCCGCGGCCCTGGCGCTGGCTGAACTTGGAGCTGACGTTGTCGTCACCGGAACCGGGCGCGATCCTCAGTACTATCCGGAAGATGAAAAGGCCGCCGGCTGGCGGGATATTGAGAGTACGGCAGAGCAGGTACGGGCCGTTGGGAGGCGTTGTTTGCCTGTGGTTGCCAACGTCACCGACAGTGCGGCAGTGCAAGATACTGTGGAGGCAACGCTCAAGGAATTCGGACGGATTGATATACTGATTAACAATTCCGCTTTTGCGCGTGGGCCGGACCGTGTGCCGCTGACCGAACTCCCCGAAGACGTATGGCGTACAGTCCTCGACATTAAGCTCACCGGTAGTTTTTTGATGAGTCGGGCGGTGGTACCGACCATGATTCAGCAAGGCCAGGGGGGGAGTATCCTGAATGTCTCGTCCATTGCGGGCAAAAAGGGCAATCCGAATATGATTGCCTATTGTACGTCGAACTTCGGGATTCAGGGCTTTACCCAAGCCCTGGCCATGGAATTGGCCGCGCATAATATTCGGGTGAATGCCGTGTGTCCGGGCATAATTGATACCTCGCGTATGGACGATCTCGGACGAGATGAAACGTGGAGCAAAACGATTACGCAGTTGATTCCTCTGAATCGGCCTGGTTCCGATGAAGAGATTGGAAAATTCCTGGCCTATCTGTGTACGCCTGAAGCGTCGTATATTACCGGCCAGTCTCTCAATATCGATGGCGGCGTGGTGATGTGGTGATACTTCCCGCAGCTGCCTGGGACTGGTCGTCCGGTAGGACGTCAAACTGGACGAGGGGACTACTCCTTGCTCTCAACGAGCTTTACGCTCAGCGTGTCGCGCCGGGCATCGACGTGGTTGATGCTGACCCGGACTGGGGTTCCGAGGGGTAATGGTGGCGCATTATTAATTGGGACGAACAGGAGCGTCTCGTCCAACTCGACAAAGAGCCGGCGGTGTTGGGCGCGCACGACTTGGCCGCTGACTACCTCCCCTTGCTGTCCCTCAAGTAAACGCAATAACCAAAACCGCGTACTCTCGCGCTCACAGCGGCGGGCATCTCCAATAGCGGCCTGGGCACTTGCCGCAACGACTTGGAGTTGGCTTTCCTGAAACAAGGGGGTGCCATGCGCAAGATGATGCTTGATCTGATGGTGCATCTGGAGGTCAATATAGCGTCGGAGCGGGGAGGTTGCCTGGGTATACAATGGGAGCCCTAAGGCGGTATGCGGCTCTGGCAGGGTGCCGAGCTGAGACGGGGCCATCAAGCGTCTGGCAGCATGTACATGGGTTTGCCGTGTGGGTAAATCGGATCGGGCTGGAATAGTTTCATCCGGCGGCGGCTGACCGATATAGAGCGCGGGGAGGTTGTTGGTGTGGCAATAGCGGGCCACTGTTTCATTGGCCATGATCATACACTCACTCACCAGACCACGAGACGGTGAGTCATTGCTGAGCAAAGTCGTTGTAATCGTTCCATCTCTGACCTTGACCTTGACCTCGTCTCCGTCAATCAAAATGGCCCCCTGGGCGATCCGTTGCTCTTTCCGTTTCCGGGCGAGGTGGGCGAGGTGCTGTAGGGTCGAGCGATAGGATGCTGTGCTGCCTTCGGCTAAGGCCGCGTCTGCTTCAGCATAGGACAGGCGATGTGACACCCGAACGATACTGCGTGTAATGCGTTCGGGATGGAGTTGCCCCGTATCATCAATATGGACAAAAAAGCTGAGCGCTGGTCTCTCCGCCCGCGCAACGAGACTGGCTTTATCTTCGCTAATGACCGGCGGCAGCATAGGGAACTTGCCGCTCGGCAGATAAATGGTCGTCCCGCGTGCCAGTGCAGATTTGTCGAGAACGCTGTGGGGGCGAACGTAATAGCCAGCATCGGCAATATGGATGCCGATGAGGACCTTCCCGTCCTGCTCGGTAAGGCTGAGCGCATCGTCGATCTCGTTCGTATCAGCGTCATCGATCGTAAGCGTCTCTAAAGCAGTCAGGTCTTCCAGATTGTCTTGCTCGCTGCTGTCTGTCGGCTCCAACGAAAAGACTGGCAGGTCGTGAGCCGCTTGGAGTGCTTCCTCAGAAAAATGTGTCGGAATATGATAGCGCAGCAGGCAGAGCTCTTTATCCGGCTGCCAGATGCCGAGCTGGACGAGCAACTGAAACGCAACATACCAGGGCTGTCCTTTGCCTTGAAAGCCGATAACATTCAATAATTGAAGGGCTTGGAGTCGTTTGTCATATCCCTCGCCATATAAAGCAAGGCCCTGAATCAGTGAGAGAAATTGTGTATGGCCTGGGGGTGGCTCACCGGCGGGCTGTCCTTGCAGCTGGGCTTCGACCCAGGTGAGGAAGACTTGCTGTTCCCGGTCTTTTTCGTATTCTCGTTGCTGTTGAAGCAGACGCTCTTCCACACCCTGCACGTCTCGTGGAGAAAAAGAGCCGGCTTGTTTTTCCTTAAAATACAAAGACTGGTTCCAGAGTGCATCGAGTACACCGGCCATGGCGAACGGCTCATCAACAGAAACAACGAATTCGGCTAATTCTTGCCAGGTGAAGACAGCAGTATGGTCCGCTTCCAACAGTTCCCACAGCTCTTCGAGGTCAGTCGTTTGAGCGTGTTGCTGTATTTGATTCCGTAGCTCTGTGAGGCGTCTTTTGCGGTCTATGGGAGACTGGTCGAGTGGAAACGTCGAACGACAGTCAAAAAAAATACGGTCTTTCGATAAGGAGAGTTTTTTGTCACTTTCTCCAAGCAGCTCTAGGCTGCCTTTTCCTATTGTGCTTACTTTTTGGACAACGCCCAGCGCAAGGTGTCCACGTTCACGGTAAATAACTACGGATCCAGGCTGCATAAAGATTTCAATCTTCTTGCTGTAGGGGCGAAAGATTTTTCGCCCCTACCACAGTCTACATACCTGTTCGGGGCAACCAGAGAAATACCCTCGGGGGCTGCGGGGCTGAGTCTAGGCCGGTATCAAAAAAAGAAGTATTCGGGCATTCTCATAATGGACGCATGCCTGTCGCCCGAACTGCTATACTAATTGTAGATTTGTGGAAGATCGTCCAAGATCGTTCAAAGTGTTCAATATCCTTATAAAGCGGGAGTAGCTGATGCACGACTATGTTCTCTACCACGCCCATTGTCCGGATGGCTTTGGGGCAGCCTGGGCAGCCTGGAATCGACTGGGCGAGACAGCTATCTATGTGCCGGTCCGTCACGGTGTGCCCCCGCCGGCTCTCCCGGATTGTGCGCGTCTCTTCTTGGTTGATTTCGCCTATCCGGCAGAACAACTCGCACAACTGAGGGAGACCGTCGCCCATATTAGCATCCTGGATCATCATAAATCGGCTCAAGCCGCGCTTGCGGATATCCGGGAGCAGCCTCCTCGGTTTGAGCCTGACCGGGCGCACCCCGGTCTGTTTGCTCTTTTTGACATGGCTGAGTCGGGCGCAACCCTCGCGTGGCAATATTTTCATCCGGATACGGATTGCCCGGAACTCCTGCGCTATATTAAAGATCGGGATCTCTGGCGGCATGTCTTACCGGGGAGTCAAGCGGTCAATGCCGCCATTCGGAGCTATCCGTACGATTTTACTGTCTGGTCGGAAAAATTAGCCGATGAGCACGCCCTGAATCACCTCCTTCCAGACGGGGAAGCGATTCTCCGTAAACAGGCCCAGGATGTCGATGAGCTGTTGTCCGCGGTGATGTGGATGGAACTCGGTGGCTACCGTGTCCCCGTAGTCAATGCTACCGGGAATATCTCCGACCTTGGCCATCGGCTGTGCGAGCTGTTTCCTGCTGCGTCGTTCAGTGCCAGCTATCGAGATACGGCTGAAGACCGACGCGTGTGGAGTCTCCGCTCGGTGGGGGATTTTGATGTCAGTGCTATCGCCAAGCTCTATGGCGGCGGTGGCCATCGGAATGCCGCCGGCTTTCAAACCGCGCGGCCACCTTTACTCATCGAGACTCCGTAAGCCTGGGGAACGAACAAACAACACAGGACTGACACGTGTCTCTCAGGCAGGGGTGTTGGGCTCAGTATTCTACGCTATAGTGGCCGGACTTTCGAAGCATTGATTCATCATTCATCAATTCATTATGGCCGAGCTGAAAGTTAAAATCCTCAATAGTATGCAGGAGGTGGAGCAGGAGGGGTGGGATGTTCTGGTCGGGAGGGGCTCACCCTTTCTCGAATGGGACTGGCTGGCGTGTTTGGAAGAGTCGAACTGCGTCCGAGCCAAAACCGGCTGGCAGCCCCAACATTTGGCTGTCTATGACGGAGAGCGCCTGATTGCTGCGTGTCCGATGTATCTCAAGGGGCATAGCATGGGAGAGTTTGTCTTTGACCACTCCTGGGCTGATGCCGCCCACCGGGCAGGTATCGATTATTATCCCAAGATTTTAGTCGCGTCCCCATTCTCGCCCGCGACCGGTGTCCGGTTTCTGACCGCAGCGGGCTCCGACCGTATAGGTTTAATTCAAATACTAGGCAGAACCCTGCGTGAGGTGTGTGAACGTAACAAGTTGTCCTCCGTGCATGTCAACTTTTGCTTACCGGACGAAGCCGAAGCCCTGTCTCAGATTGGCTATCTCAAACGCCTGGGCATTCAGTATCAATGGCTGAATCATCACTATCAGACCTTTGATGACTATCTGGGACATTTTCGTAGCAAACGGCGTAACCAGATTAAGCGCGAAATACGTGAGATGGACAAGCTCGGCATAGAGATCGAAGTGCTGAGTGGAGAGGCTATCCCGGATGAGATGTTTTCGGTCATGTTTAACCTGTATCAGGCAACGGTGAATAATTTGTACTGGGGCCGCCAATACCTCTTACCCGAGTTTTTTGACCTGCTGGCCAAACGCTTTAAGCGCAACCTGTGTTTTGTGTTTGCCCGTCAACATGGTGAGATCATCGCCGGGACCTTTAATGTCCAAAAGAGCGGGGTGTTGTATGGCCGCTATTGGGGGGTGCTGCGCGAGCAGCGGCATATGCACTTCAATGTGAGTTATTATGCCGCCATTCGGCATTGCATTGACAATGGCCTGATTCGGTTTGAACCCGGCGCGGGAGGTGACTTCAAGCGTTTGCGCGGATTTGACCCCCAGCCGACGGTGAGTATGCACTATTTGGCTGATCCGCGTTTGCACGAAGCGGTCAGCAACTATCTGGTCCGCGAGCGGGACCACACCGACCAATCCATAGACTGGATGTGGGCAGAGAGCCAACTCAAGCATACTCCGGCAGAAAAAACCTTTGTGTACGGCAGCCTGGACCTGGCTGGACCGGCTGGACCGGCTGGACCGGATAAAGCAGAACAAGATTAAGGGGCGGTGAGGGAGGAGCCGGCATGGCATATACACCACAGGGACATGCGTTAGTGACCGGAGCGCTGGGGGGACTGGGGACGGCTATGGTGCAGCGACTCTTGGCCGACGGCTATGCCGTGGTTGGCTGCGACCGCCGCGCCGGACTGGCCGACGGTTGGCTCGACCAAATCCCTGCCGAACAGCGTGAGCGAGTACAGTTCTATCCGCTTGATGTCACCAAAGAAGACCAGGTGAACGAGCTGGCGCGGCTGCTCAAGGACCGGGGCGTTCATATTGCGTATCTGGCCAATAATGCCGGCGTGAACGGGGCTGGCACGGTGTGGGAATTGGAGTCGCGGGTTTGGGACATTGTGCTCCGGGTCAACTTATACGGCACGTTCCATATAACGCGCGCGTTCAGCCAAGCCATGCGGGAGCACGGCTTTGGACGCATTGTGAATCTTGCCTCTTTGTACGCTTATCATCCGGGCGAAGCTGAGGCCCCGTATGCCGCGGCGAAAGCTGGCATTACTGGCTACACGCGCTCGACTGCGCGTGATCTTGCGCCCCACGGGGTGACTGTCAACGTGCTGGCACCAGGACTCATTTGGCATGAGGGCTTGAGGGGTGTTTTTCCCGATGAAACGTGGGAGAAGATGCGAAAGAATATTCCGGTTGGCCGAACTGGTAAGCCCGAAGAAATCGCGGCTACTGTTGCCTTCCTCTTCTCTGACGAGGCGGCCTTTATCACTGGCCAGACTATCCATGTGAATGGCGGGGAGTATTTGCCGGGGTAGGGCATAGCCGTGCTTGGCCCAGTCGGCAAGGTAGTATCAATCCAGTGCGATGAGAGCGGCCAAGGGTGCTGTGACAACTGCCAGAACGGCAAAGCAGGTCGTTTTGGTGAGTAGTGCATCTCGGATGTCGCTGACATCCTATCTCCCGAGGAAACCCAACCGTGCGTTGACAGTCCGAGACGGGCGGCGTAGCATGATCCGACGTCAAGCCTAAGGTGTTGGGGGAGCTGATGTTTCGGCTGAGAGGATGCACGGCGTTGGGCAGTGCATCGACCCCTGGAACCTGCTCTGGGTAATGCCAGCGAAGGGAGCACAATGTCTCAACATTTCCATCGTATACCAGCGCTGCTTGTCAGGGAGGAACGCACTGCATTCCTGCGTGATGGACTATGTCCGGCTTGGACCGGCAATATAAGGAGAGGGATATGAAACAGGAGTCTCCGAACGGAAATGGAACACATCAAAACGGGTCTGCCCCGCACGGTCGTCTCTCAACGACGCCATTCCCGGCTTCACGCAAGGTCTATGTTGAGGGGACGCAGGCCGGCGTGCGCGTCCCTCTGCGGGAAATCGCCCTCACCCCGCCGCATTTGCCGCACGCTCCCCAGGGCCATAGCCCCGAAGCAGCTCCAGACACCACACCGAAAAGCATCACGGTGTATGACACGTCCGGAGCGTATACCGACCCGGCAGTCTCGATTGATATCCGTCAGGGGCTTATGCCCGTCCGGGAAGAATGGATAGCCGCCCGTAGGGACTCGGAAGCACTTGGGGAAAGTTCCTCCGATTACGGGCGCTTCCGGGCTGCTGATCGTTCACTCGCGGAAATTCGGTTTCCGAACATAAAGCGGCCGCGGCGTGCCCTGGCCGGCCGCAACGTGTCTCAGATGCATTATGCGCGCAAAGGCATAGTGACGCCTGAGATGGAATATATTGCCATCCGTGAAAATCAGGCCCGCGAACAAATGCAGGCTGAGACGAACGGGAATGGAAACGGTCCCAGCCGGGCCGCGCACCAGCATCCGGGCAATGCCTGGGGGGCGAGTATCCCGCAGACGATCACCCCTGAATTTGTGCGTGACGAAGTAGCCAGAGGCCGCGCTATTATCCCTGCCAATATCAATCACCCCGAGTTGGAGCCGATGATTATTGGCCGAAATTTCCTAGTCAAGATCAATGCCAATATCGGTAACTCCGCGGTTGCGTCTTCCATTGATGAAGAAGTCGAGAAAATGATCTGGGCCATCCGCTGGGGCTCGGACACGGTCATGGACTTGTCCACGGGCAAAAACATCCACGAAACCCGCGAGTGGATTCTGCGCAATTCCCCGGTTCCGATCGGGACCGTACCCATTTATCAGGCCCTGGAAAAAGTGGATGGCAAAGCAGAAGAACTGACCTGGGAAATATATCGGGACACCTTGATTGAGCAGGCTGAGCAAGGCGTCGATTACTTCACTATTCATGCCGGAGTGTTGCTACGCTATGTCCCGCTGACGGCCAAGCGCATGACCGGCATTGTTTCGCGCGGCGGGTCGATTCTGGCCAAGTGGTGTCTCGCCCATCACCAGGAGAACTTCCTGTACACCCACTTTGAAGAGATCTGCGATATTATGAAGGCGTATGACGTGTCATTCAGCCTGGGCGACGGCCTGCGGCCTGGTTCCATTGCCGATGCCAACGATGAGGCGCAATTCGGCGAACTGGAAACACTGGGCGAGTTGACTACGCTTGCCTGGCAGCACGATGTCCAAACCATGATCGAAGGCCCAGGCCATGTGCCGATGCATCTCATACAGGTGAACATGGAAAAGCAGATTCAAGAATGTCATGAGGCCCCCTTTTATACGCTCGGGCCGCTGACCACGGATATTGCTCCCGGCTATGACCATATTACGTCCGGTATCGGGGCAGCCATGATCGGCTGGTTTGGGTGTGCCATGCTGTGTTATGTCACGCCCAAAGAACATCTTGGGCTGCCGGACCGAGAAGATGTCAAAGAGGGGGTGATTGCCTACAAGATTGCTGCCCACGCGGCTGATTTGGCCAAAGGCCATCCGGGGGCACAGGCACGCGATAACGCGCTCTCGCAGGCACGCTTCGAATTCCGCTGGGAAGATCAGTTCAATCTTTCGCTCGACCCTGAAACGGCCCAACAGTTTCACGATGAGACGCTACCCGCCGAAGGGGCCAAAGTCGCCCATTTCTGTTCCATGTGCGGTCCGCATTTCTGTTCCATGAAGATTACGCAAGACGTGCGGGACTACGCGGAACAAAAGGAAATGGACGAACAGGCTGCGCTGGAGGCGGGTCTGGAAGAGAAAGCTGAAGAGTTTCGCCAGGGTGGCTCGGAAATATACCGTCAGGCGCGCTGACCTGATCTGACCTGAGCCGGGCTGGGCGGTCAGCCTTTGAACCCCTTGCGCAAGGCGCGGACGGCCCTGATGACGCCGGACATGCTGGTTGCTTTTTCTGCTTTGGCAATGTGGGCCAGGGCGTCGCGTTCCGTTTTACTTAATCCGTTTTTCTGCTGGAGAGAGGCATTCCGAATGAACTTCTGCCACGGTGACACGCTCGGTGCAACCGGCTTTGCTTTCCCAAGAAGAGAGCGTACGCGCGGGTTCGCCAGAAGGTAGAGATCTTGCGCATCGAGTTTGAGCGTATTTGATAATTTTTCGACGACTTTCTGACTTGGGTGGCGCATACCGCGCTCCAAATATCCGACATAATTCGCTCGGACGCCCACCTTTTTCGCGACCGTCTCCTGTGTCAGGCCCAACTCACGGCGTCGATCTTCAATCACCCGTCCAAAATTTTTATCAGCCATGGTATACGGTCCCCCTCACCCTTCTCGATGCAAAATGAACTGCCAGATGTAGCATACTTATTTGAGTGGCGCAAAAGAGAGGCAAGGACGCGCACTGTGAGAGATATCACTCTCAGCTAGTAAAAAAGCCCACGCTGAGGCGGGCTTTTGTATGGTCGCACGGTGACTCGAACACCGGACCTCTTGCATGTGAGGCAAGCGCTCTAGCCAGCTGAGCTATGCGACCATAAGTAGACTTCCTAGCATGGCAATGCGACTTGTGTAAGAGGGGCACATGGTAGGCGGCCTTGTCTTATGAGGCGGAAGAACTCGCCGATTGAGACGAACTCTCACTTTTCGAAGATGAGCTGGAACTTTTGGTCTCACTCTTCGTGTCACTTCCTTTGGACTCGCTGCTTTTGGACTCGCTGCTTTTGGACTCGCTATTTTTAGACTCGCTGCTCTTGGCATCGTCTGAGCCGGGCGATTTTGATCCGTTCTTGCCATAATCGGTCATATACCAGCCGCTGCCTTTGAGATGAAAGGAGGACCGAGAGATCAGTTTGGTGACAGCCGTCCTCTTTCCGCAGTGCGGGCACAGATGGCGTTTCAACGGTTCGTCGGTAATGCGCTGAGAGGCTTCAAATTCTCCATTACATTTTTTACAGGCGTATTCGTAAATCGGCATGACCGCAGGCCTCCAAATCCCCGATGGATTACCCTACCACGGAACGCTAATCATCACCGTATTGATTGTCAAGACTGGCGGCCTTGAGCGGCAGTTTGTCACTATGCCTAGCGCAGAGCAAGGGACAAATCTACGAGGCTTTGAACAAGAAATATTTGGAGAAACTGGATAAAGAGCATGAGCAGCAGCGGCGTCAGATCAATATAGCCGATTGTGGTTGGAAACGGCAGGAGACGACGCAGGTAATACAGGACGGGGTCGGTCACAGAAGAGAGAAAGCGGACAATGGGGTTGTAGGGGTCGGCATTGACCCAGGACAGGACAATACGGATGACTAAGATCCAGAAATAGAGCCACAGTAAAGAGCCCAAAATGCTGGCCACTGCTTGTAAAAGATTCCCGAGAATAAACATATTCTTCCCCCTCCTCCCCTTAGCCTCGTCCGAGTTCGCGTGACCGACGTGTGGCTGCATCGACGGCTGCACTGACGGTCTTGGAGAATGTGCCGGCTTCGAGGCGTGTGAGACCAGCCAAAGTTGTGCCGCCGGGTGAGGTGACCATTTCGCGGAGTTCTTTAGGACTCTGTTTTGTTTCCTTGAGCATGGCCACCGCGCCTTCCAGGGTTTGGAAGGTGAGGCGTTCGGCAACCGCCGGGCTGAGACCCTTTTTGATACCTCCTGCAATCAGCGCCTCCGCGAATAAATACACGTAGGCTGGCCCACTGCCACTCAGTCCGGTCACTGGGTCGAGCAACTTCTCGTCTTGTACGGCTAGCGCATCGCCAACGCCCCGAAAGAATCTGAGGGCAAGTTTTTCGTCGGCGACCTTGGCTTTCGTGCCGCGGACGACAACCGTCATACTTTTCCCCAGGAGGGCCGGCGTATTCGGCATGACGCGGATCACTCTGGCATCTTCCCCCAGGCCTTTTTCCAAGCGTTTGAGCGTGACGCCGGCGGCAATGGAAATAAAGCGTTTTGTCTGTGTCACCACGGGCTGAATTTCAGCCAGGACCCGATCAATGATTTGTGGCTTGACCGCAAGAACTATGGTCTGTGCCTGCCGCACAACCGCTTGATTATCCTTCGTTCCCTCGACCTGATAGCGACGCCTGACTTTGCGCAGCTGCGCGGGGAGGGCATCACTGACGATAATCTCTTGGGGTGTGTAGAGCTGTGCGTTGATGAGGCCCTTAATCAGCGCCCCGGCCATATTTCCCGCGCCAATAAACCCAACCTTTTTCATCCTGGTCCTTTCTCGTATCACCTCTACTCGCTTTTTGTGGTGTGCGTTGTCACCGCTCGCCAAAAATAGCTCGTCCAACCCGGACGATGGTCGCGCCCTCTTCAATGGCGACAACAAAATCCTGCGTCATACCCATTGAAAGCTCGCGCAACGTTGCCCCTACTGTAGCATAGCGCTCCCGAAGCCGCGCCAGGGTCCGAAAATAGGGGCGTGCCTCGTTAGGAGCTGAGACCGCCGGAGGAATAGCCATAAAGCCGTCAATCCGGACATGAGACAAGGGACTGACCCCTTCGAGCAGGGCGTCAATGGCATCGGGACGCACCCCAGCCTTGGTTTCCTCTGCCGCAAGATTCACCTCAATTAAGGCGTGGACGGTCGTATCTTGTTTCGCGCCCTGCCGGTCCAGTTCTTTGGCGAGTGAGAGGTTATCAAGGGAATGAATGAGATGAAAAAGCGAGACGGCCACCTTGGCCTTGTTGCGCTGAAGATGGCCGATGAGATGCCAGGTTGCCGACTCCGGAACGGCTCGAACCTTGTGTTGCGCTTCCTGGACGTAGTTCTCTCCAATATCCGTTGCCCCAGCTTGTAAGGCGGCCCGTACGAATTCGGGTCCTTTTGTCTTGGCCGCACAAACGAGCGTGACCTCGTCAGCGCGCCGCCCCGCGCGCTCGGCAGCACGAGCGACTTGCTCGGACACGCGGGCATAATTACTGGCTATGTCGTCCATGACCTTTTTTTCGATGAGCGCGTTACGCTGACAGCAGGCCGACCGCACGCAGGGCAGTTGTGACCTCGTCCATTGGCAAGCCGATGACATTGGTGCGTGAACCAGAGACCCGAGCGATGAGGTCTCGTCCCCTGCCTTGAATGGCATAGGCACCGGCCTTGTCAAAGGGCTCTCCGGTTGCGAGATAGGCTACAACCTCCGCCTCCGACAGCGCCTTAAAGGTGACCTGACTGGTCACCACTTCAGCGATGGTCGTATTGCCTGCTTTATCCAATAAGACAAAGGCCGTCAGGACTTGATGTGTTTGCCCCGAGAGGGTGATGAGCATCTGTCGAGCGCTGTCCGGATTTGCCGGCTTGCCAAAAATTTGGCTCTCAAACGTGACTATGGTATCTGCAGCCAAGACCCAGAAGCCTGGATGATGCTGGGCAACCGCGCCTGCCTTTTCTGCTGCAACACGCGTGACATAGGTCTCCGGCGTTTCCCCACTGCGATGGGTTTCATCCGTTTGGCTGGGGATGATTCGAAACCGGAGTTGAGTTTTTTGCAACAACTCTCGACGCCGAGGCGAGGCCGAGGCCAGGATGAGACGGGGAGGGATTTCTTCAGACGGCATGAGATCACTTGAAGTGCGGAATGACCTCGGCTCCAAATTGACGGATACACTCGACAACTCGCTCCGGTGACGGACCGAGCGGGAGACGGAAGCGCATAATAATATAGTCCGCTCCGACCACGTCTCTCCACATCTCAAGCTGCTGTATGCATTCGCTGGGTGAACCCATGACTAGGTATTTGCTCAGCTTCTCAACCGTAAAATCCGCTTCCGAGGTAAATGCTTCGTTTGGTGAGAGGAGTTTCCAGCGCCAGTAGAAGAGCATCTCTTCAACCCACAGCGGACCAAAAGTGTCTTCGGCCTCTTTGCGGGTGGGCGCCACCCAGCCATCCCGCATGAGGACAACTTTGGGGGAGCGACCGTGCTCCGCTGCACTCTCGCGATACTGGGCTGCCTGGACCTGCAAATTCGGTATGGGGTCCCAGAAGGGCAGAATGCCCCAGGCATCACCCAGACGGCCCGCTCGTTTGATAGCCTCGGGGTAAGCGGCTCCAATCCACAGCGGTGGACCCCCCGCCTGATAGGGTTTAGGGGTCAACATGACATCGTCAAACTGGAAGCGCTTGCCGTGGTAGGAGAAGGGGGCGTGACTGCTCCAGGCCAGACGCAGAATATCGAGGCTTTCTTCAAAGCGCGAGAAGCGTTGCTTGTAGGGCTCGTTGAAGAGCCGAAAATAATCGGGGTGATAGCCCAGCCCAACGCCCAACACGACCCGGCCTTTGGACATCAGGTCAATCATGGCCACATCTTCAGCCAGGTGCATGGGGTTGTAATACGGCGTTTGCAGGACAAAGGTGCCAAGATCGACCCGCTCGGTGCGGGTGGCATAGCCAGCCAGCATGACCAACGGCGGTGGGAACATAGTCTCGGTGCGATGATGCCGCTCGGGCAGGAAGAGTCCGTCAAAGCCGGCTTGTTCCGCCTCAATGCCTTCATTCAGCAATTGGTCGCAGAACTGCGCGGCTGCCTCGGGCGAGGGCTCGGGCTGATTATACGGACCACCGTGGGTGTCAGGCATATAGCCGATTTTCATGGGTCGTCTCTCTCCTCGGAATGACAACTGGTCAGAATTCGATTATGAGCACTGCGCTAGTACGACCTCGGCAGCCCGAGGACGTGTTCGCCAACGTAGTTGAGGACCATTTCCTGCGAGATAGGAGCGATGCGAAACAGCCGCGCTTCGCGCCAATAGCGTTCAACGTCGTATTCTTTAATATAGCCGTAGCCGCCGTGGACTTGAATAGCACGGTCGGCCGCTTCGCAGGCTGCCTCTGCCGCCATATACTTTGAGATATTCGCCTCTTTGCCGCACGGCTGACCTTGGTCGTATAAAGAAGCGGCCTTTTGGACCATGAGTTCAGCGGTTTCAAGCTTGGCAAAGGATTCGGCCAGCGGAAATTGAATGCCCTGATTCTTGCCAATCGGGCGGCCAAAGACCTCGCGTTCCTTGGCGTACTGAACCGCTTTCTCAACCGCCCGTTTGCCCATGCCGATACACTCGGCCGCAATCAGGATGCGTTCCGGATTAATGCCGTCAAGAATGTAATAAAAGCCGCGGCCTTCTTCGCCGATTAAATCGTCTTTCTCCACATACAGGTTGTCGATAAACAGCATATTGGTATCAACGGCCTTGCGTCCGAGTTTGTGGAGTTCCTGGATTTCCACGGCCTCTGGGTTGATGTCGGCAAAGAAGAGACTCATACCCAGCGTTTTCTTTTCCACTTGATCAAACGGTGTGGTCCGCGTCAGCAGCAGCATTTTCTTGGACTCTTGGGCCTTGGTAATAAAGACCTTCTGACCATTGATGATATACCCATCGCCGCTCCTGGTGGCAAAGGTGCTGATCTGGGTCGTATTCGTGCCGGCGTCCGGCTCGGTCACGGCAAACGACACATGAATGTCACCTCTGAGAATGGGTGCGAGGTATTTGTCTTTGGCTGCCTGGGTGCCGTATTTGATGAGCGGCTCCAGACCGAAGATACCCAAATGAACGGCTGAGCAGGCCTGGGTGCCGCCGCCAGATTCAGCCACGGTTTGCATGACGAGCGCGGCTTCGGTAATGCCCAGACCGGCCCCGCCGTATTCTCTCGGAATCGTGATCCCCAGCCAACCGCCATCTGCAATAGCCTGGTAAAACTCCCAGGGGAACTCCCCGCTCTCATCCCGCTCACGCCAATATTCGTCGGGAAAACGCGAACATAATGCACGGACCTGTTTGCGAATCTCTTCCTGCTCGTCCGTCAACTGAAAATCCATAGATGTCCTCCTGCGTGCGCCTCATCTCTACCATTTGACTGCGGCCCTGCCAATTCCTCCCCATGCTTCGAGAGTCGCTCTGGGTCGTCGTCGGATTCCTTGCGTGAAAAAATGGCCTCAGCTTCAGCTAAGGTGCGGGCCGAGTTGGCCGACTCTCAGCACGGCTGCAGACGGGGCGAGTCAGGAGGAAGACATGGCCGGACGATTAGACGGAAAGGTCGCGCTTATTTCAGGTGGAGCGATTTGCCTGGCGCTCTTCTTGTTGATGAGCAGTACGGTTGCTCGTGGAGAAGACCGACAAGACAACTCCGAGCAAATCGATTGCAGCGGGGGAGGGTACACGCGCTCACCGCTCTGGACTTCGAGCCGATTCATTATATTGTCACCCGAGCAAATCGATTGCAGCGAGGGAGGGCACACGCAACGAGAGATGAACACTTGTGCCGCCCGAGAGGCAAGTCACGAGCAAGAAAGACTCTGTGCTCTTGTAAACGAGATCTGCCCTACTCTTGGATGTCCTGAACTTGCTCAGATTCAACAACTGTGGCTGGAGTATAAGGAAAGACACTGCAGGTGGAGGCACGGGCACTTTGCAGGGGGGTCAGTTGCGCCGCTAATATACTTTAGCTGCGTGGCGAGTATGACGAAAGAGAGGATCTCACGGCTCAAATATATGCTCTGCGAAGGAACAGGGATGACGGGTTCCTGTGCGGCTTCGGAAAAGTATGATTAACGCATATCGCTGATGGGCGACGGCGGCTGGTTTGCCCAGTAACGCAGAAGGGAGAACGATAATGAACCGACGGAATAAGATTGCCATGACGGCAGAAGAGCTCTCGGCCTACCTGAATGAAGCGCGGAATATGGCGCTGTGTACCATTGGTAAGGGCGGCTATCCGCATGTGGTGGCCATGTCGTATATGGCCAAGGACGGCCTTATTTATATGTCGTCTTTCAAGAAGGCCCAAAAGGTCGTGAATGCCAAAAGAAATTCCAAAGTTGCGGTCATGGTCGAATCCGGCGATGCCTATAGCGAACTCAAAGGAGTTCTGATCCGGGGCAAGTGTGAGGTGATCGACCAGCCGGAAAAAGTCTGGCAGATCATGAAAGAAGTGCGTGACTTCCAGGGAACAACGGTATCCCCCACGGAAGACGCGGTGCTGAAGGAGCGCGCCAAAAAACGCGCCGTACTCAAGATTACGCCGGTCAAAACCTCAAGCTGGGATCATACCAAATTGCCGGCGGGTGTGTATTAAACGTGTGGGGCAGCCAGTTGACATCATTTTGTCCCCTACAGTAGGGTCCAGATAGGCCAAAAAATAGTCAGCGATAAGTCGCCATGTCTCAAACCCTCCCTATTGCCGAAGTAAAAGCACGTCTTCCTGAGCTTGTCACTGGTGTTGAGGAGCGAGAAGAAGAAATTGTGGTGACACGGAAGGGAAAACCCGTGGCCGTGCTGATCAATTTTGCGGAATACGAACGTCTGAAAGAAACGCTCGACGTTTTGAGCGACCCGGATTTGATGCGTCAGATTCAAAAGAGCCGAAAATTTTATGCCGAAGGTGGAAAAGGGGAGTCTTTTGACGGCGTATTTGGGGAACCCCTCTTCCCCGATAAAAAACGTCCTGGCAAATGACGGCATTCCGCCCTGAGATCCCTCCACATGTCGCCACGAGCATCAGGCGCTTCCCGCCAGACCTGAAGCGCAGCATCAAACAGGCAATTCGTGCTCTGAGTATCAACCCGAACGCAGGGGAACCTCTCAGAAGAGAATTGAAGGGTCTTTGGAAGTATCGAGTGCGCCGCTTTCGTATTGTGTATGAGATAGACCGAAGAAAGCGGACTCTTCGCATTGTTGCAATTGGTCATCGTCGTCAAATATATGAGGCAGTAGCTAGTCTTCTTCGCCAGCCGTAGCGCTATCTCAACGCTTTTTCTTCCCATACCGCTGCGGGCGGCGGGCGCGGAAGTCGAGCCGGACAGGCGTGCCTTCGAGGTCAAACGTGCCTCGGAGCTGGTTCTCCAAATAGCGTTCGTAGTGGGCCGGGACGCCATCTGGCGAGCTGGTGTACACGGCAATCTTAGGTGGCCTGGTTTCGACTTGGGTCGTGTAATAAAAGCGGACCGGCTTGCGATGATAGATGGGAGCCGGGTGGCGGGTGGTCCACTGTTCAAACGCCTGGTTCAAGACGGGAGTTGGAATCTCGGTTCGGTGCGCCTGGGCCACGCGGTCAATAGTGGGCAGTAGGTTCTTGACCCGCGAGCCTGTCAGCGCGGACAAAAAAACAATCGGCAGGGGCTGAGTGACCGGGAACTCCTCATGCAGCGCAGCTATAAATTGAGGCTGGTTTTTTTTGTCTGACGGGATCAGGTCCCATTTATTGACGACAATGACAATGCCGCGCCCGCGCCCCCAGGCATACCGAATGAGACGCGCGTCCTGGTCGGTCATGCCTTCCTGGGCGTCGAAGACCAGCAGGCCAATCTCTGCCCGTTCGAGGGCTTTCAGGGCAATGAGGGAGCTGGCCTGCTCAATGTACTCATGAATGCGGGTGCGCCGCCGTACTCCGGCGGTATCGACCAGCAGAATGTTCTTGCCCTGCCATAACAGCCAGCTATCGACCGCATCACGCGTCGTTCCTGGAGTGGCGTCAACAATGGAGCGCTCGACTCCCACGAGGCGGTTGAGGAGCGAAGATTTACCGACGTTGGGCCGACCAATGATGGCGAGCCTGAGGTCCGGCTTGGCGGATGGAGTTGCTGCGTCGAGGGTGTCGGGGGAAAGCATCTTGTCACGTTCTGCAAAGGTCTCGACAACACTATCCAGAAGATCGGCAACGCCCCGACCATGGGCGGCCGAGATAGGAAAGAAAGATTCGAGGCCAAGTGTGTAGAACTCGCTCGAGGTGAGTTCCTGCTTGTCGCCATCGATCTTATTGACAGCAAAAAAAACAGGCGTGTCACTCCGCCGGAGCAGATCAACCGCTTGCGCATCCGCGGGATTGATGCCTTCTTTGCCGTCAAACAAAAAAATAACCAGGTCGGCTTCCTCAATGGCCAAGCGAGTCTGTTCCTGGACCCGCCCGACGATGCCCTCCTTTTCGCTCAAATCGATACCGCCGGTATCCACGAGCAAAAACGGTGTGCCATCCCATTTGACTTGGGCGAAATTGCGGTCCCGGGTGACTCCGGGAGTGTTGTTTACTACGGCCTTGCGCCTGCGGCTCAGACGATTAAAAAACGTTGATTTGCCAACGTTCGGGCGTCCGACCAGGGCAACGACCGGCAGGCGTTCGGGTGAGACGGCTTGGACAGGGATTTCGGTCACAGCTTCCATACACAGGCTCTTCTACACGCAGGGAGGACAATAGGTAAGGGCAGGGGGGGAGAATGGTTAGTGGTTAGTAGGTAGTGGTTAGTGACTAGGCGTTAATTCCCGGCTTATCTTGCCGTCATTCCGGTGTAAGAACGTCACGCCTGTGAAAACAGGGGCGAGAATCCATAGGTTTCACGCTCACCAGAGGCACGCCGCCGAGACTGGATGCCGGGTCAAGCCCGGCATGACGAGACCGCACGGACGAACGAGCACCCAGAGCAGTTGACGCCAGAAGGGGAAAAGCATTCTTTTACGGTGTTGATAATCTCAGGAAAAAGGAGACCCTATGCCAAAATTATCGGCTGAAGAACGCGACGCATTTCTCCAGGAGCGCGGCCATCTGGCCCGGATTGCGACCCTTCAGGCGGACGGCAGCCCCAGCGTGGTGCCGGTCTGGTTTGTGTACGAGGATGGAAAAATCATCATCACCCCGCGCAAATACTCGGCCTTCTGGGCCAACATCCAGAAAGACGCTCGCATTGCCATTACGATTGATGAAGAGTCAGGACTGTACCGCAAGGTGCTGGTTGAGGGGAAAGCCGATATTCTGTATCCGCTCGGCCATGACGACGAATGGCGGGATATCTACCGACGCATCACCCTGCGCTACGTTGACGAAGGGTCGGGTGAGTATTATCTGACCGAAACGCACGACCAGCCCCGCGCCCTGATCGGTATCGCCCTGGAATCGGCCAAGGTCATGACCTGGCGCATGCCGGGCGAAGACGAACCGTTCAGCGGCATCTGGGCGACGCGCTTCTACGAACAAGGCTCCAAAATGCGCGACCAGGTTGCTTCAGGTGGCGGTGAGGCCGGCGGGGACAAACTTAAGGTGGGCTGACCACCCTCGCCCGTATTCATCTCAGCAGAAAGAAATGCCGATGAAATATGAACCCCGGTATCGAGCCGCAAATTTGACGGACAAATTTAATGTCTGGCCATATAATAATAGGTCCATTTCAAACGGAGGAGCGATGTGAAAACGATTGGAGCCGCAAAGTTCAAGGAATAGTGCTTGGCGTTATTGGACCGGCTTGACGCCGAGGGCTTGATCGTCACCAAGCACGGCAAGCCGGTCGCGCGCGTTGTCCCTTATGACCAGCAGTGCGCCGGCCTGATCGGCAGCCTGCAACATAAGATCACGGTTCGAGGCGATATTTTGACGACCGGCGTCCGCTGGAATGTAGATGCTCAATCTTGACACACACATTCTGGTCTTCGCGCTCAACGGGGAACTCCGGCCGTCCACACACGTCACCGCTCAGGCGCTGGCCGCTCACCGAGCGCCGCCAGAAATTCCTGGCGGACGTGGGTGTCTCGTTCGTAGTCCAGGTGGTTTTTGAGCAGGGCTAATTGGCCCAATTGCCCAAGCGCCCAGGCCGTATGACCACGGATAAGGGGTTCGGGATCATGTAAAGCTGCTTGCAACGGACCAACCGCTCTCTGATTTTTACTATTGCCCAGAGCAATGGCGACATTGCGCAGCAAACCGCGCCGCTTGGTCCGCCAGATGGCACTCCGCCGGAAGCGGGCCCGAAAGCCGTCCTCGTCCAGCCGCAACAGCTCCGGTAGAGAGGGAAAAAGTTCGTCCCTCAGGTCATCGCGTGGCTGGCCAAACTTTTCGTTCCACGGACAGACTTCCTGGCAGATGTCGCAACCAAATATCCAGTTGCCGAGCTTCGGGCGAAGCTCGTGCGGAATTGGACCGTGATGTTCGATGGTTAAGTAGGAAATACATAAGGGCGACTTGAGGACATAGCCCGCTGCCAGCGCGTCGGTCGGACAGTCGTCCATGCAGCGCGTACATGTGCCGCAATGCGCGCTTGGAATGCCTTCACCCTCAAAGTCCAGGTTGACAAGAACCTCGGCCAGAAAGAACCACGAGCCCATGGCTTTATGTAGCAGCATGGTGTTTTTGCCGAACCAGCCCAGGCCGCTGCGATACGCCCAGTCGCGTTCCAGCAGCGGGCCGGTGTCCACATAGGGCCGAGCCCAGAGCCCAGGCTGCTGATCTTTCAGAAATGCAATCAACTGCTCCAGCTTTTTTTTAATGACAACATGATAATCCGCTCCAGCAGCATAGGCGGCAATGCGGCCACGTAGCTCGTGTTGCCAATCAATCTGAGGCAGCACGGGAGGAGAGTAGGGGAAGCCAAGGCAAATAGCGCTGCGAGCTTCTGGAAACGGCAACTGTGGATCAATGCGTCTGTGGGGTTCTCTGGCTAAATAATGCATCTCTCCGGCATGCCCCTGGGCGAGCCAATTGGTGAAAAACGACGCGCGCGGCAGCGCCGACAGGCGTGTAAAGCCGCACAGGCTAAAGCCCAGCGCCCGCGCCTGGGCCTGAATCGCGTTTTCGAGTGACACGGCTTTGTGGTAGCATACAAGAACAAGAGTCAAAACGGGCGGCATGCGCCAAAAGGGATTGACGCCGATAAAGAGAGACCTTATGTATCTATTAACTTTCTTATCGGGAACCCGACTTCTTAAAAACATCAAACAATTTGAAAACTCTACCGAGGAGGCCAGTATGGACAATCCGGATCAAGAGACGCAACAACCCCAACAGTCCCAACAATCCAGTGATACGCCGCAAGAGGCAGCCCCAGCATCTGATGGGCCTGCCCTGTCGCTGTCTGACTTGGCAGTAGAAAAAGTGAAGGAAACCATGCTCAAAGAAGGCATGGAAGACGGTGGGTTGCGGATCTCGGTTGTGGGGGGAGGCTGTTCCGGCTTCCAATATAGCCTCGGTATTGATGCCACTGCGCGGGAAGATGACATCATTGTCGAACAGGGTGGTGTCAAACTGTTCGTTGACCCCACTAGCCACCAATACGTGCATGGGACCATGCTTGATTACGTCAGTGGTCTGCATGGAGCTGGCTTTAGATTTGTGAACCCGAATGCGACCCGTACCTGCGGCTGTGGGTCTTCGTTCTCAGTCTAAGTCTCGCCTTCCCAACTGAAGAAATATGTAAGGGCATGGAATTCTCCATGTCCTTTTGCTTTTTATGCCCCGCTTCGTACACCTTATTTTCGACCTGGACGGCACGCTGGTTGATACCAAAGCCGACTTGGCGACGGCAGCCAATTATATGTTGCGGGAATTGAGCCTTCCGTCCTTATCTGTCGATCAAATCGAAAGTTTTATCGGGCTCGGCGCACGTGTGCTGATCGAACGGGCGTTGGGACAGGAGAGGACTGATCTTGTTGCGGACGGATTCGCGATCTTCATGGATTATTACAATGCCCATCTGCTTGACCAGACTAAACCCTATCCAGGGGTGGAAGCGTTTCTCCTGGCTGTCCGCGCCCGGGGGATGAGCTTGTCTGTATTGACGAATAAGCCGGAACAGCCAACTCAAGCGATCCTGTCGGGCCTTGGTCTTGCGGGTCATTTTACCGCTGTTATTGGCGGGGATACCTTGCCGAAGAGAAAACCTGACCCGGAAGGTGTTTTTGTTTTGCGGAAGGCGGTTAACTGTCCTTTAGCGGATACGCTGCTGATCGGCGACTCTGATATTGATATTCGCACGGGGCGGGCCGCGGGTATTGCCACTTGTGGGGTGACGTGGGGATTCGGACGAGCGGGTTTCGAGACGTGTCCACCCACGTTTCTGGTTGAAACGGTACAGGCCCTTCACCAGATCGCTTTTTGTGAGAGACTAGCATCCTAACGGCCCGCGCAGCCGCTCTGCCATGCGGACCGCTTCAATTGTCTCTTTGACATCATGGGTGCGGATGATGTGGACCCCGTTGGCCACGGCAATGGCGGCACAGGCCAGCGATCCAATGAGACGATCTCGGGCGTTGGGCTGATCCAGAATTTTGCCAATAAAGGACTTGCGAGAAACTCCGACGAGGAGGGGAAATCCGAATGCCCGCAGGTCGGTGAGTGCGCGCAAAACCAGGCAATCCCATTCATCCCAGGCAATCCCGGGCGCACGAAAAAATCCAATCCCAGGGTCAAGCACGATCCGCTGCTCTGAAATTCCGGCCTGCTCCGCCCGTGTCAGACTTTCCGTCAAGGCGTTTCGGATTCGCTCCACAGGCGACCCACTTCGGGGATGCTGTTCACTCGCCATAAGAATCGCTCCCGCTCCGAAACGGGCAATAAGCGGAGCCATGGCAGGATCATTCTTCAGGCCACTCACATCGTTGATAATCCGGGCGCCGGCACTGAGGGCTGCTTGGGCCGGCTGGGCCCGCTTGGTATCGGCTGAGATTGGGGTCGAAACAGTAGAGGCCACGGCTTCAACTGCCTGGGCTAAACGCTCGGTTTCTTCTGTAATTGAAATATCTGTTTTCAAGTATGGGGCGGTGGACATAGCCCCAATATCAATGATATCAGCTCCCTCACTTGCCAGTGCATGCGCCGTTTCCGCTATCTGCTCAAGATTGGTGTGGACTGAGCCTGGGTAAAAAGACTCAGGGCTGACGTTAAGAATAGCCATAATCCGGACCGGCAGAGTGTCGCCGACCTGGATGCCCGCCAATTGCGCAGAGATGGAGGGGGGGATTTGGCTCATGAGTGGTACGCTGCGCTCTTACCTGAGCAGAAATAGAGTCCGGCCTTTGGTAGCTACGGAAGGAGTGGCATTTTTTATTTGCCAGCTCTTCTATTTTTAACTACACTACCATGGCATTAGATAGGAGAGTAGAACCATGAAATTGTACGACTTTCCCCTCAGTCCCTACTGCCAAAAAGTACGCCTGGTACTGACTGAAAAAGGGTTATCTTACGATAAAGTCTTTGTTGATCTGACGAAGAACGAACAGCGCAGTCCTGAATTTCTCCGGTTAAATCCGTACGGCAAGGTCCCGGTCCTGGTTGATGACGAAGAAGTCATTTACGACTCGACATTTATTAACGAATATCTTGATGATGAATATCCGCATCCTCCTCTGCGGCTTGAGCCTTCCGGGGACCGGGCCCGGGCCCGGATGTTTGAAGACTTTGCGGACACGTCTTTTACGGCGCAGTGTGGGTTGCTGTATGCCGAACTGCGGAAACCCGAAGATCAAATTGACCAAGAGCGAGTCCTGCGCTACCAGGGAGACCTTATTCGCGTCCTCGAATTTCTTGACAGGCAGCTCAATGGCAAAGACTATTTGGTTGACGAATTTTCGTTGGCCGATCTCGCTTTTACCCCACGGTTGTTGATTCTGTCGCAGCTTGGTGTCCAACTCCCTTCTCGGCTCAAAAGTGTCTCCGCCTGGATTGAACGCTTATCGCAACGTCCGTCTGTGGTACAGCTGTTGAAAGAACTCAATATGTCGTAGAGTCCGTCCGGCATCGTCTCGGATAAGGAACATAACGGCCGCTCGGATGTTTCGTGTGCCTGTGAGAAAAGCGAGGTTGCTGTGTCTGAACTGCCCGACATTATTCCGGTTTTCCCCTTGCCGAATGTTGTCCTTTTCCCGCGTGTGCAGCTTCCGCTGCACATCTTTGAGCCGCGCTACCGCGCAATGGTTCGGGATGTCGTTAAGGCAGAGCCTCCGCTCATCGGAATGGCCTTGCTCCGTGGTGAATGGCAGGATCAATATGAAGGCAATCCTCAAGTTTTCCCTACCGGCTGTGTGGGGAAGGTCGTGAAGACGGTGCCGCTCCCGGACGGGCGGTTCAATATTCTCCTTCAGGGGCTGCGTGAATATCGCATTCAGGAAGAATTTCATGACAAGAGCTATCGTCAGGCACGGGTGGAATGGCTCCCGCACAGAAACCAGACTCTTGAGTCGACGCAACGTGAGGCCGTCGGGAGTCTGTTGACGTCCTATTTGAAAAAGGACGAGATTGTGCAGAAATTCCTGGCGGACCCCAATATGAATGACGAACTCTTCATTAACTTCTTTGCCTTCCAGCTCGATCTCCTCCCCATTGAGAAGCAAAGCGTGCTTGATGCCGCAACACTGGACAAGCGTGCTACCTGCTTACGGGATATTCTTGAATTCAAGTTGTCAGAGCGTCGTTGGTCGAAAGGTGGGGGTGGGGGAAAAGATCGTCTCCACTAAAAAACTGCCTTGACAAACACAGGCCCCCTCATAATAGTGAGGTGCGTATAATAGCGGCGAGTCTCCTATTATGCGGAGGTAGATAGGACACCATGAAACGTAAAGAAGAGATGACTTGGTGGGAGCGGTTGTATATTCCGGAAATCGTTCGTGGTCTGCTTGTCACGATGTCCCACTTCTGGCGGAATCTGACCCTGCATATCCTGCACGCTCTCGGCTTTGCAAAAGAGACGCGCGCCGCTTATACGGTTCAATACCCGGAAGAGCGCAAGCGTTACCCGGACGTCTACCGTGGGAGTCATCGTTTGACGCTCAAAGAAGACGGCTCGGTCCGCTGCACCTCGTGCTTTCTGTGTGCAACGGCCTGCCCGGCCAATTGTATTCATATCGAAGCCGGGGAACATCCTGATCCCGAAGTGGAAAAATTTCCGTTACGGTATGAAATCGATACCTTGCGCTGCATTTACTGCGGGATGTGCGTGGAAGCCTGTCCGTGTGACGCCATACGGATGGACACCTATGTTCATCCGCGTATTTGGGGCTATGCCCGCCAAGATTTTATCGAGTCCAAAGAAATTCTTATGCATCGTTCCCGAACACTGGCGACGGGTGGACGGGATTCCATCATGACTGAGATGCTGGAAAGCTACCAGGAAGCAGAGCAGAGATTGTCAAGGGAGATCGGCGCTCCTGGAGCCTGATACTCTCTCGTACGCGCGGAGGCAGAATATGGCAAAGACCTATCAGGAACTTATGGACGAAGCCCGAGACACTGTGCCGGAAGTCACAATTGACGATGTGAAAGCGCGCATGGAAAACGGCGTGCGGCCAGCCTTGCTCGATGTCCGGGAACG
Organism: uncultured Binatia bacterium (SeqCode); assembly: GCA_965247985.1. Lineage (GTDB taxonomy): Bacteria > Desulfobacterota > Binatia > Bin18 > Bin18 > Bin18. The sequence continues at coordinate 2,001,290 of OZ252051.1, forward strand.
CGAAGAGTATCGCGAAGGCCATCTCGAAGGGTCTGTCCCACTCCCTCGCGGATTTCTCGAAATGCGAGTCGAAGAGACCGTGCCGGATAAGAGTACTCCCATAGTGGCGTATTGTGCCGGCGGCGTCCGCTCGCTCATAGCGGCGCGCACGCTCAAAGAAATGGGCTATGAAAATGTGACTTCCATGTCCGGCGGTTATACGGCCTGGAAAAATGCCGGCTATAAATGGGTGGCGGACCGACAGTTCACCCAAGACCAGATTACGCGTTATGCGCGCCATTTTACCCTGCCGGAAGTCGGGGAGCAGGGCCAAGCCAAGCTGCTTGATGCCAAAGTGTTATGCGTTGGGGCGGGCGGCCTCGGGTCGCCGGTGGCCTTATATCTGGCCGCGGCAGGGGTAGGCACGATTGGCATTGTCGACCATGACACGGTCGATATGAGTAATCTCCAACGCCAGATCCTGCACACCAACGATCGGGTCGGTATGTCCAAGGTAGAGTCGGCTCAGATGACCCTGAACGCGCTCAACCCGGATGTGAATGTTGTTCAATTCAAAGAGCGCTTATCTTCCGAGAATGTCATGCGCATCATCGACGGCTTCGATATTGTGGTGAACGGGTGTGATAATTTCCCGACCCGCTATCTCATCAACGATGCCTGTATCATGGCCAAAAAGACGCTCGTCGATGGGTCGATCTTCCAGTTTGAAGGCCAGGTCACGGTTGTCGATCCGCACGAAGGCCCCTGCTATCGCTGCTTATTCCCTGAGCCACCACCACCAGGGATGGCTCCGAGCTGTGCGGAAGCCGGGGTGCTCGGTGTTTTGCCTGGCCTCGTCGGCTGTATGCAGGCGCTTGAAGCGATGAAGGTCATACTCGGCGCTGGCCGGCCGCTTATAGGACGGATGATGCATTTTGACACCCTCAGCTCGGAAATTCGGGTGTTAAAACTGCGCAAAGATCCGAACTGTCTGGTCTGTAGTAAAAATCCGAAAATCACGCAACTGATCGATTATGAAGAGTTCTGCGGCTTGCGGCCGGCGGGCGCGGCCTAGCTCCGGCGGGTCCGAAGCGCCGAGCGAGGTGTAGGAGGGCATATGAAGCAGATCGTTGTGCACCAGGAAAAATGTACGGCCTGTCGGGAATGCGAGCTGGCCTGTTCCTTTTCGCATGAGGGGAAATTCCTGCCGGCGCTCTCCCGTATCCGGGTCGCTGATTTCTACGAAGAACAATTCTACCAGCCCATGGTGTGTGTCCATTGCGCTGACGCTCCGTGTGCAACCGTGTGTCCGACCGTAGCCATCCAGCGTCAGCCTGACGGTCAGGTCAAAGTCTTGGAAGATCGCTGCATCGGCTGTAAAATGTGCCTCCTGGCCTGCCCGTTCGGTGTGATGGGCTTCTCTCCTGATACCGGCGTCGCCCACAACTGTGACCTGTGTGACGACAACCCCCAATGTGTCGAGTTCTGTACTCCGGGGGCGCTTGAATATGCCGACGTAGTTTCTGTCGAAGCGCTCGCCAAGCAGAAAGCCGCGGCCGCCCTCGGACTGCCACCTGCCAGCGGGCAAAGCGCATAGGCTGCTGTGAAACGCTGAGCCACGGGGGCGCTTCTCTTATGGAAACGAAAGCGGCAACAAAATATGTCCTGATCGGAAACAGCGCGGCAGCACTCGCCGCGGTTGATGGCATTCGCAAACATGACTCGGCCGGCGAGATTACCCTCATCAACCGGGAAGAAGGGCCGGCGTACTCACGTGTTGCACTGCCCTACTATGTTGCTGGTGAAATGACGCTGGAGGCCCTGCTGATCCGACAGAAAACTGATTATACCAGGCTGGGCGTCTCTTTGACTGAGACGTCGAACGTCGCGGCTATCGACCCGGCAAATAAACAGATCGAGTTGGAAAGCGGAAAAAGGGTCGCGTATGACAAGCTGCTTATTGGGACGGGCTCAGAAACGATGGTGCCGCCAATCCAGGGCCTGGACCACGTGCCGCACCATTATTTGTGGACCTTGGACGATGCGATTGGCATGAAACAGGCGGCAGAAAAGGCTTCGACAGCTGTCGTGATTGGTGGTGGCTTTATTGGCATGCTCGCTGCCGAAGCGCTCCGAAAGCTGAGGATCAAACTCACCATTGTTGAGGTCGCGCCCATCTTGTTGCCGCAGCTACTCGATGAAGGCGCCGGCAAGCTTTTTTTACAAGCAGTCCGTGATGATGGAGTGACGGTCAAAACGGACTCTCTGGTTGCCGGGCTTGAACAAACGGACGCTGGTATCGAGGTCTCTTTGAAGGGTGGAGAGGCTTTTCGTGTGGATATGGCCGTGGTCGCGACCGGAGTGAAACCGAATATTGGGTGCCTGCAAAACGGCGCGGTCGAGGTCAATGCAGGGGTGCTCGTCGATGAATATCTCCAGTCCAGCCAGCCTGATATTTATGCAGCTGGAGATGTGGCGGAAACGCCTGACTTTTTGTCTGATGAGCGCTCCATCTATGCTATCTGGCCGACTGCTGTTGAACAGGGGCGGGTTGCTGGGGCTAATATGGCTGGCGCTCAACAAGCCTATCCCGGGAGTCTGGGAATGAATGTGGTTGAGCTGTTTAAGGTGACTCTGGCTCAATTAGGACGCTTTCGCGAAGGGCCGGATGACGAAGTCAAAATACTCAGTCCGGGCACGAACGGCCTGTATCGTAAGGTGGTAGTGGACAAAGAGGGCAGTTTGGTGGGCGCGGTGTATCTGGGGGATGAAAACGGCGTCGCCGAAATGGGAGTCATCCATAGCGCCATCCGCCGGCGTGAAAAGTGGCAAGGCTTTCAGAACGGTCGTCAGCCTAAGTTTGTGTATGCGGACGTCAGTCACCGCGTTCCGCAGTACTAACCTGATGCATATGGCCGACTCTGTCACCATAACCGTCAAGCTGTTTGCGACGCTAAAGAAATACACACCAGCGGGAAGTACGGATGGGATAGCACTCTCCCTTCCTGCCGGGGCAACTGTCCAGGATGCGGTTGATATGCTGGACATTCCGCGCGAGCAGGCCGGCATGTTGGTTGCGGGTGACACCTATGTCGAAGTTGGAACGGTCCTTGAAGACGGGCTGGAACTGAGCATTTTCCCGCCGCTTGCCGGCGGGGTGGGTGCCTAGCCAAAGACAAGAAGTGTGCATGCCGGAGTATGGGAGGGCGAAAAGGGGCGCGGTACACCGTGTCCCTTTTTTCAACTTTACGGGGAGGGAAGAATTGTGATGGTTGATCTCGACGCTTTACAGGCAACCGCGGATACCCTACGTATCCATTCGCTCCGTACCACAGCTGAAGCAGGGTCGGGCCATCCCACGTCTTGCATGTCCGCGGCTGACCTTATGGCTGCGGTGTTCTTTGCAGACATGCGTTTTGACCCGACGAATCCAGCCCATCCGGGTAATGATCGCTTTGTAATGTCAAAAGGACATGCCGCCCCCGTCCTATACGCGGCATTGGCAGAAGCCGGCGCGCTGCCTGTTGAGCAGCTCTCCTCACTCCGAAAATTCTCCAGCAACCTGGAAGGCCACCCAACGCCCCGTATCCCCTGGGTGGGAGCCGCAACCGGCTCACTCGGGCAAGGACTCTCCGTTGGTGTTGGCATGGCGCTGAATGGCAAACGCCTGGATAAGCTTGACTACCGCGTGTATGTCATGCTGGGCGACGGAGAAGTTGCTGAAGGCGGAGTCTGGGAAGCTGCGGCCATGGCGTCGTACTATCAACTCGACAACCTCATTGGCATCGTCGATGTGAATGGCCAGGGGCAGAGCGAACGGACCATGTACAACTTTGACGTCGCAACCTATCAGCGTCGTTTTGCCGCGTTTGGTTGGAATACCATTGTCGTTGATGGCCACAACATCGGAGAGGTCGTGGCCGCACTCAAGCAGGCCCACGTAACAAAAGATCAGCCAACGATGTTGGTGGCCAAGACGTTCAAAGGAAAGGGCGTCTCTTTTCTTGAGGATAAACCCGGCTGGCATGGAAAGCCGGTCAAGGGGGAGGATTTGGACAAGGCGCTCAGTGAGCTGGTGGTCAATAGGAGCGCAAATACGCCTCAAGTGACCCGGCCACAAACCAATGGGTTTTCCCCGGCTTATACCAGCGGAAATGTCTCAGCTCCGGCCTATGAATTAGGGGAAAAGATTGCGACCCGCGTGGCGTATGGAACCGCGCTGGCCAAGCTCGGAGCCGTGAATCCCCGGATTGTCGCCCTCGACGGTGACACCAAGAATTCGACTTTTGCGGAAACTTTTCTCAAGGCCCACCCGGAGCGGTATTTTGAGAGTTATATCGCTGAGCAAAATATGGTCGGTGCCGCGGTTGGGCTGGCGGCATGTGACAAGATTCCGTTTGCTTCGACGTTTGCTGCCTTCCTTACTCGCGCGTTTGACCATATCCGTATGGCTGCAATCTCTGGCGTCAGCATCAAATACGTCGGCTCGCACTGTGGTGTCTCGATTGGGGAAGACGGCCCGTCTCAGATGGGCTTGGAAGATTTGGCCATGATGCGGGCAATTCCGAACTCGGTCGTCCTCTACCCCAGCGATGCGGTTGCCGCCGAACGCCTGGTCACTGCAATGCCCGACCTGCCCGGTACGACCTATCTGCGCACGACCCGTCCGGCAACGCCGGTGCTCTATCCCAATACCGAGGAGTTTCCCATTGGTGGCAGCAAGCTGCTCCAGTCCAGTGATAACGACGTTCTTACTGTCGTTGCCGCTGGCGTGACACTGCACGAGGCGCTTGCGGCCAGCGAGATACTCAAAAGCGAGGGCATGTCCATTCGCTTGATTGATGCCTATTCAGTGAAACCGATTGATGCCCAAGGCATACTGGCTGCGGCAAGACAAACGAATAACACCGTGCTCGTCGTTGAAGATCACTATTATGACGGTGGCTTGGGTGACGCTGTGCTGAATGCGGTTGCTGTTCATGAGGTCAGGGTACACAAACTCGCGGTGAATGGCGTGCCTCGCTCCGGTACATCAGCAGAGTTGCTGGATGCCTTTGGCATCAGCGCTCAACATATTGTTGCCCACGTAAAAAAGCTGGCAGCCGAGTAAACCACACCAACCACCCTGACGCCTCGAATCGGATAGCCTATATTTTTTTGTAGAAGCCGGCGTAGTGGATAGGCTTGTCTTCGTCCATAAACTGCCGTTCAAAATCGGTCAGGATCAACTTGCCGTTCTGATTCCGCTGATCTCTTTGCCAGGAGAATTGCGTCAGTCCGGAGACCGCTTCCAACTGCCTGACCATTTCGACGAAGTAGGTATGGACATCGGTGGCAATCAATATTTTTCCGCCAGGAACAAGCGCTCGTGTGAGTGCAACACAGAAATCATCCCGAAACAGACGCCGGCGGTGATGCCGCCGCTTCCACCACGGGTCCGGGAAGTAGAGATGAAAGGTTGTCACTGATTCGGGCTGAATCAGGGTTTTGAGCACGCAATTGATATCAGCGGCAAGGGCCAGCACGTTGCCGGGCTGTTCGCGCTCAATCAACTGTTTGATCCGATACGCCCGCCGTCTGGAGAACTCGACACCAAAGAAATTATGCTCCGGTGTGCTGTGGGCAGACGCCAGTAGAAAAGCGCCTTTCCCTGGGCCGATTTCGACTTCGACAGGGTTGGCATTGCCGAATATGTCCTCCCAGGCTGGCGGAATGAATCGGGAGGAGGCGGAGAATTCAGCGCTCATACTGAGGAACAAGCATAGCCGTCTGTCTGGGATTGCGCCACTCCATGCAGGGCGACCGAGGCCTGATTGTGACGAAAATGTCGATTGCCCTATAGCAGGCCCCGTCCCCCATCCACCGCAAATACCGCCCCCGTACTGAAATCAGACTCCGCGACAAAGACCACGAGCTTGGCGACTTCTTCCGGTGTTCCGGCGCGTTTGACCAGGGTCTTTTCGATTTCGCGCTGCTGGACTTCTTGGGGGATATCGTCTTGGAAGAGTACTGGTCCTGGAACAATGGCGTTGACCATGACTTCGGGAGCGAGTTCCATTGCCAGTCCCTGACTGAAGGCTAGCACGCAGGCTTTTGAGACCGAGTAGGGCACGTAGTCAGCCCACGGGCTTTGTCCTGCGACATCGGCCATGTTGATAATATGACCCCAGCCCCATTCCTTCATGCGCCGGCCGATTTTATGCGCACAATAGAAGGTCCCGTCCAGGTTGACGTTCATAATCTGTTCCCAGTCATCAAACGTGACCGTATCAATAGGCGTACGGTAAAAGAGGGCAGCGTTGTTGACTAACACGTCGAGGCGACCGAAATGATCAACAGCCTGCTCAATCATGCTTTCAACATCTGCTTCCCGGCTGATGTCAGCCCGAAGCGCGATAGCCTCATGACCAGCACTCTGGAGTGCTCGCAGTGTTTCTTCCGCTTCAGTCTGAGAGGTGTGGTAGTGGACAACGAGTTTGCAGCCCCGTTCGGCAAGGGCAAAGACGATGGCTTTCCCCACACGTTTTGCTCCGCCGGTGACAAGGGCAATTTTGCCGCTGAGGTCCATACGAGAATAATAAGGATTCTTTGAGGCCTACTCCAGGGTGAGGGCTAAGGGCTGGTTTACTGAAACGGCTCAAATTGCGGTTGTAGGATAACTTCAGCCGGACAGGCGCGCGGCGAGGCGGCCACAATATTATAGGCCGCTTCCGCCACGTCGTTCGGACTGAGGAGCTTCCCGCGCTCAAGGCGCTTGTTGTACGGAATGAGAGTGGTGTCAACACCGCCCGGACAGAGAAATGAGACCTTGATGCCGTAGCGCCGAACCTCCTCAAATAATGATTGCGTAAACCCCCGCAAGCCAAACTTACTGGCCGCATAGGCAGCCTCGCCCGCCCGCCCGGTCAAACTCGCAATTGAGCCCAGCATAATAATTGTTCCGTGCCGGCGGGCGATCATGGACGGCAGGATATGCCTGGTGAGAGACATGGCCGCGAACAAATTAACCTGCAGCACGTGTTCCCAGTCGGTGAGGCGTGATTTCACAATCGGCGTACGCGGCGGCCCGCCGCCGGCATTATTGACAAGGATGTCAATGCGTTCGTATTGCGCCAGCGTTTTCTCTACGAGGGTGGTGAGTTGTTCAGCTTGTTGTACGTCGGTCGGAATCGAGAGGGCTTGGCCGCCACTTGCCTGAATGCTTTGTGCTGTTTCCCGGAGTTCCTGTTCGGTCCGGGCAGCCAGAACCGTCTTCGCTCCTGCCTGAGCGAGTCTGAGGGCGATAGCTCTACCAATGCCTCGGCCGGCACCTGTAATCAGGGCAACTTGATCTGAGAGCGGGGAGAGCTGAGCCGTCATTTTATTGCTTTTACCACGACGGACCGGTACTATCCAATCCGTTTTTGCCCACGCACCGCTGGATAAAAACAGGAAGCTGAAGAAAAGCACGCAACGAGGGAGGACCTATGGCGTACGAATATGCAGTGTATGAAAAGGACGGCCATGTTGCCACCATCACCATGAATCGCCCCGAGCGGATGAACGCGGTTCATCCGCCGGCCGCGGAGGAATTATCCGAAATTTGGGATGACGCCCTCGCGGATGACAACACCTGGGTGATTGTTTTGACCGGCGCCGGGGAGAAGGCGTTTTCGGCCGGGAATGATCTCAAATATACCGCAGAGCACGGCTTCCCGAAAAAAAGAGCTAAGGGTGGCTTTGGTGGCCTGACCGACCGCACCGATATCTGGAAGCCGACTATTGCCGCGGTAAACGGCTTTGCCCTGGGCGGGGGCTTTGAGATGGCGCTGGCCTGCGACATTATTGTGGCCGCTGACCATGCCAGATTAGGTCTGCCTGAACCACGAGTCGGCCTGGCCGCGGCCGCGGGTGGCGTCCACCGCCTGCCACGGCAAATGCCCCTCAAAATTGCGCTCGGCTATATGTTGACCGGCAAGCATATGACCGCCCAGGAAGCCCATCGCTGGGGCGTTGTGAACGAAGTCGTCCCACTGGCCGACCTCAAGGCGACCGTCAAGCGTTGGGCGGATGAAATCCAGGAATGTGCGCCCCTCTCGGTCCGGGCGACCAAACAGTGTGCCATGCTGGGCGCGGGGCTGACCCTGGACGAAGCCTTTGCCCAGTCCTACCCGGCTTTGAAGCAGATGATGAACTCCGAAGACGTTGTCGAAGGACCACGGGCATTTGCCGAAAAGCGCAAACCCAATTGGAAGGGCAGATAGGAAGTAGGGGTTGGGGATTAGGAGTTAGGGGTTGGAGGCGAGGGGTTCATGTCAAAGAGAGAAAAATCTCCTTCCCCAATCCCCAGTTCCCAATCCCGCCTCTCCCACACCCACACTCTGCGGGTACGCTACGCCGAGACCGACCAGGCCGGTATGGCGCATCATGCTGCCTATCTGCCCTGGTTTGAAGAAGGGCGGGTGGCCCTGTTGCGTGCCCTGGGGAAGCCCTACCGTGAGCTTGAAGCGGAAGGCATTCACTTTCCCGTTCGAGAAGTCCGCTGTCGCTACCGGGCGGTTGCGCTTTTTGACGATGTGCTCGGTGTGACTACAACAATTGAGACGGTCGGTGGAGCCAGTGTGCGCTTTGGATACCGGATTGTTCGTGCGGCTGACGCGCTGTTGATCGCAGAGGGGACGACGCAACACGCCTGTGTTGATGACCGGGGGACAGTGCAACGCTTGCCCCGTGCCTTGAGAGAGGTATTAGGGCGGTAGGGGACGGCCCGGACCAGTCTTTCAGCCTTGCCGGTGTTCCCGGAGCTGTCTGAGATACACCTGTCTGACCTTTTTCAGAAATTCATGCGTCTCCGACCAGCGATAATCCTCGTAGGTGTAAAGAAAAGGATGATACCTGCCGTGGTGATAGAGCAGCGTCAGCTCGGCATAGATGCCCTGGGAGAGGTATATCCGATGGGCCTGGGCTTTGGTTGAGGCCAGGACGAGTTTGGTCGGGTCAATATAGCCGGGGTCGAGATTCAAGCGGCGCGGCGAAGAGGGGCCTGGCGGACAGGCAAAGGCGTATTCCATCTCGTTCGCTTCGAGTTTCAGCCGAATCAGATCTTCAGGCATAATGAGCTGCTCACACGTCACAAAGCACCGCAGCAGATGGCCGCCCATCTCTGCTTGGTAATAGTCTGTGGTCTCCCATGGAAAAACCGCACTTTCCAAGTCAATCCGACCATATGCCGCTTCTATCTGCGTAGTCGCTTGGGCGAAGAGGGCTGCATCGGCAGCAAGCAGGCCAATCAATAACTTCACTGGCTGGGGTCGGATCGGTATGCCCATAACTGTATGCGGGGCTCGGGAGTGGGAGCTACGGGGTTGAGGATTTTTTCAAAGCGAGCAGACGATCATACACCGCATGGGCAACATCGTCTTTGGACATCAGAGGTAAAGGCTCTCGCTTACCGGTCCGGTCTAACACGGTCACGATATTGGTATCGCCGGCAAATCCGACACCTTCTTGAGTCACATCGTTCGCCACTATCATATCGAGGTTTTTCGAGTGCAGCTTGCGTTCTGCGTTTTGAAGGACGTCTTGTGTTTCCGTGGCAAAGCCGACCAGGAACCGATTGCCCTTGTCCTGGCCGAGTCCGGCCAGAATATCCGGGTTGCGGTCGAGCGAGATGAAAAAACCGCCTTCCTTTTTTTTGATCTTCTGCGCAGCAGCCTGGGCCGGACGATAGTCGGCAATGGCGGCGGCTGAGACGACCATGGTGGCACGCGGGTAGTGGGCGAGTACGGCCTGCTGCATTTCGAGTGCCGTCCGGACTGAAAGTGTCCGCACGCCCAAGGGGGCAGGCAGCGCGGTTGGCCCGCTGACTAAGGTGACTTCCGCACCACGCCGGTGGGCAACACGGGCCATGGCAAAGCCCATTTTCCCGGTTGAGCGATTGGTGATAAAGCGGACCGGATCAATAGGCTCGCAGTTGGGACCAGCCGTCACGATGACATGCTCTGCCTGCATATCCTTCTTGGTCAGTGTCGCTTCCACGAACTCGACAATCTGCTCAGGCTCAGCCAAACGGCCTTTGCCTTCGTAGCCACAGGCCAGTTCACCTTCGGTAGGTTCGATAATCCTATGGCCAAAACGCTGTAATTTCTTGAGATTCTCTTGCGTTGTGGGATGAGCGTACATATGGACATTCATGGCCGGGGCAATGACGACCGGAGCCCGAGTCACTAAGAGCACGGTTGAAAGCAGATCATCGGCGATCCCGTGAGCGAGCTTGGCCAGCATATTCGCCGTTGCCGGCGCAATGAGCATAAGGTCGGCGGTATCTGCCAGTCGGATATGCCCGATTTCAGATTCTTGAGTCAGATCAAAGGTGTCCGTTGAAACCGGATTACCGGACAGGGATTGGAGGGTGAGAGGAGTAATGAACTCCTGGGCATTCTTGGTCATCACCACGCGAACACTGGCTCCTGCCTTGACCAGGAGTCGGACGAGTTCTGCTGACTTATAGGCGGCGATGCCGCCGCTTACCCCAAGAACGATGTCTTTGTTGTGTAGTACCATGGTGATAGTCGAGCCATGCGCTCCATACACTTCTTTCTCAGCCTCTTTCCTTCTCCTATCATACGGGGGAAAAGAGGAGGGGGGCAAGGTCTTGAGGAGAGTACGGCATTGTGACGCACGTTTGTTGCGTGGTGTAAGAAAACGTTTTATTGACAAGATATTGCACTCCTTGACGTTTCCCCCCCCTTTGGCATTATGTGGGTAGCCTCAGGGCGGGTCTGAGGGAATGTTGACTGATTTGAGTGTAATGTGTCTGCCAAAGCAATCCTCTCGCAATCGGATTCTTTTTCTCCACAAGACTGTGTCGCTGCCGAACTTGAGCAAGTTGAAGAGCGGCTCACTGGTTCACTTCAATCTCGCGAACAACTGCTGAGTGACATCGGGAATTATCTTGTTGGGGCTGGTGGGAAACGAGTCCGGCCGACTGTAGCATTACTGGTGTATCGCGCCTGTGGCGGAAAAAATGTGAATGACATTGTTGATGTCGCCACAGCTCTGGAACTCATTCATTCTGCCTCTCTCCTCCATGACGACATTATTGATGAGGCTGAGACGCGTCGTGGGAAAGAGTCGGCCCTGCATCGTTTTGGACTGACCGAGACATTGGTCGCCGGTGATTTTTTGTTCGGACGGGCCTTCGCGCTGTGTGGTCGTTTTGAGGAAAAAGTCATTACCTGGGCGACAGATGCCTGTATCAGCCTGACTGAAGGAGAAGTATTGCAAGACCGCTTGCGCCATAATCCCAGCGTTACGCGGGACGACTATTTGGAAATCATCGAACGCAAAACTGCCTCGCTGTTTGCCCAAGGGGCGCGTATGGGGGCCCATCTTGCAGGGGCTTCGTCGGATGTGATTGAGAGCCTGGCTGAGTCCGGCTATTGCATTGGTATGGCGTTCCAAATTGTTGATGATGTCCTTGATGTCGCTGGCGATGGCAGCCGGACAGGCAAGCCAACTGGGGCTGATCTCAGAGACGGCAATCCTTCTTTGCCGCTTGTTCTGGCTCTTGCCCGTAATCCCGAAGTCAAACGCGTATTTGAGAAACAGACGCCGAGTCAGCAAGAAATTGAAGGCGCGTTGGAACAGATTCGTCGCTCTGGGGTGCTCGACGAAGCTACGCGTATGGCGCACGCCTATGGGAAACAGACCCTGGAGGCTTTGGACATTCTGCCGCCGTCTCCGTATTACGAGGGTCTTATTTTTTTTGTGTCTCAGCTTGTCAATCGAACTGCCTAGGCATATTCTCAAGCGGTCATGGCTGCTGATTCGCCCCACGCCCCACACGCACTGCTGGCGCGGATTACTCACTCCCTGCATACGTATGCAAAAGAGTTACAGGCGGGCGGAGTCGAAGGCTTCCCACCCTCTCCGCCCGCAAGGCCTCCGATCTCTTCGACTGAAAAGGTTGACGAAGAATCTCCGGCACCCCTTGCAGATATGAGTGTGGAAACGGTTGAACACTTGCCTCAGCAGGCCGATGACGCCCTTTTACAAGCCCAGGCTCTTCCGGATTCGTCCCTAGCCGTTGCTGTAACAGCAACCCCGGCCGGGGAATCATCCATGGCCGGGGTTCACACCCTGGAAGAGCTCCGAGCTGAAATCGGCGATTGCCGCCGCTGTCATTTGTGTGAAAAACGCAATAGTATAGTCTTTGGCGTTGGTAATCCCGACGCAGAGATCGTGTTCGTTGGTGAGGGACCGGGCTACGAGGAGGATAAACAGGGCGAACCCTTTGTTGGACGGGCCGGGCAGTTGCTGACGCAGATCATTACCAAAGGCATGCACATGCAGCGAGCAGACGTATATATTGCCAATGTCGTGAAATGTCGTCCCCCTGAAAATCGGAATCCTGAACCTGCCGAAATTGCGGCATGTGAGCCATTTCTCGTCAAACAGCTGGAACTCATACAGCCCAAGGTTATTATTGCCCTGGGGAAATTCGCCGCTCAGACGCTGCTTAAGGACACGACACCAATCACCCGCTTGCGCGGCAAGTGGCAGTCCTATCACGGAATAAAACTCATGCCGACCTTGCATCCTGCCTACTTACTGCGCAATCCTAAGGATAAGCGTTTGGTGTGGGAAGATATTAAAGCTGTGCTCCGAGAAATAGGACGTCTCTAGCGTGCGAAAGCGATGCCGTAAAGTTCGACCTGTCCGATTCTTTTCTTGCGTCTGTCTCCTGACGGGCTTGGGCATGCTCCTCGGCGTGCACGCACAGAGTCAGCAAGCCCACGTCAACCGGATTGCCATTGATGCCTCGATTAATCCGGCTGTAGGTGACTTTATCCGAGAAAATATTGGCCAGTCAGCCCAAGAGGGGGCCTTAGCGCTCATTATTCAGCTCGATACTCCCGGCGGCTTGCTCAACTCAACCAAGAGCATCGTCAAAAACATGCTTGGCGCTCCGCTGCCGGTTATTTTGTACGTCTCCCCCAGCGGGGCAGGAGCCGGCTCGGCCGGCGTGTTTATTACTCTGGCCGGTCATATTGCGGCTATGGCTCCGGGCACAACCATAGGCGCGGCCCATCCGGTTGCCAGTGGCGGGCAGAACATCGAAGGCGACATGCGGGAGAAGATCGAGAATTTCACGGTTTCGTTTATCGAATCCATTGCTCAGCGCCGAGGCCGCAATGTGGAGTGGGCAGAGAAAGCGGTACGCGAAAGTGTATCAATCACCGAGATCGAAGCGCTGGAGAAGAACGTCGTTGATCTTATTGCGACGGATATTCACGATTTGCTGAGCCAGGCAAACGGGCGTGAAGTTGAGATCGGCTCGGAAAAGATTACCCTGGACTTTACCGCCGCCCAACTGAGTGCGGGCCGCTTCAATGTTGTCACGATTGAGATGCGGCTGAAGCATAAGGTCCTGAATATTCTGTCAGACCCCAATATTGCCTACCTCCTCATGATGGCCGGCATGTTGGGCTTGTATCTTGAATTCTCTAACCCCGGTCTGCTGTTCCCCGGTCTGGCGGGCGGAATTTGTTTGATTCTCGCGCTGACGGCCTTTCAAGTATTACCCATTAATTACACCGGCCTGGTCTTAATCGGACTCGGCATGGCGCTGCTCATAGCCGAGATGTTTCTGCCGAGTTTTGGTATCCTGGGCGTCAGCGGTATTGCCGCCTTTGTGCTCGGCTCGTTGTTTTTATTCGATACGCCGGACGCCGAGCTGGCGGTTGATCGCGGAATTATTTTTGCCGCGTCGCTGGCTGTGGGGACATTCATGTTCGTGGTCGGCTCGCTTGCTGTTCGGGCGTGGCGTCGACCGGTAGCCTCAGGAGTCGAGGGCCTACAGGGGGAAATTGGCGAAGTACGCACCCGTCTCGCCCCGCAGGGAAAAGTCTGGGTACACGGTGAGTATTGGACAGCCGAGAGTGATGAGGAGATTGAAGTCGGTCAAAAGGTGCAGGTTGTTGCCGTCGATCATCTGGTCTTGCAGGTGCGTCGAGCAGCGGGTTGATTACAAAAAGGAGGATGCATGTTTAGCTTTGGTCCGGCCATCACGTTTCTGATCATAGGTCTGGTACTCTTGGCGAGTGGTATCAAGGTTCTGCCCGAATATGTGCGGGGGGTTATTTTTCGACTTGGACGACTAGTGAAGCAGCGTGGTCCAGGACTGATCTATGTGATCCCCGTGATTGAACGCATGGTCCGTATGGACATGCGAACGATTACCTTGGACGTTCCTCCACAAGACGTTATCACTAAGGATAACGTTTCGATCAAAGTCAATGCTGTCCTCTATTTCCGTGTCTTAGAGCCCAGTAGCGCAACGATTGAGATTGAGAATTATCTGTTTGCCACCTCGCAAATCGCCCAAACTACGTTGCGTAGTGTATGCGGCCAAGCAGAACTGGACGAGCTGCTCTCTGAGCGGGATAAGATCAATTCCCGTCTGCAAGGGATCGTTGACACCCAGACGGACCCGTGGGGGATTAAGGTCTCATTGGTTGAGATCAAACATATTGACCTGCCTCAGGAGATGCAGCGTGCCCTGGCAAAACAAGCTGAAGCCGAGCGTGAACGACGGGCCAAAGTGATTAATGCCGAGGGTGAATTCCAGGCGGCCCAGCGGCTGGCTGATGCCTCTGTCATTATCGAACAACACCCGGTCGCCCTCCAACTGCGCTATCTCCAAACGCTTTCTGAAGTAGCAACGGAGAACAACTCAACCACCCTCTTCCCGATACCGATTGATCTCTTGCAGCCGTTTTTGCGTGGGATAGGCGGCGGACCAGCACCAACAGAGAGTGCGTCAGATAATCCGCCAGACAGCTCGACGACATAAGAAGTCGTTCTTTTTCGTGAGTTGGTTGATTTAAGGAGCTATTTCCTCCTCATCCTCTCCCGCACGGGAGAGGATGAGGTCATCTCCCCTCAATGAACCTTGCTGACTTCGCTTACGACCTGCCCCCCGAGTTGATCGCCCAGGAACCGCCTGCCCGGCGGGATCAGTCCCGCCTCTTGCGTGTTGCACGAGACGCCGATTCTCTCTCACATCATCAGTTTTCGGACCTGCTCGGGTTATTGCCCCAAGACTGTGTGCTGGTCTGTAATAATAGCCGTGTTATCCCGGCCCGGTTACGTGGGAAGAAGAAGACTGGCGGAAAAGTCGAACTCCTCCTCGTTCGACGGACCGAGAACGAGGGAGAAACCTGGCAGGTCTTATGTAAGGGCGGCCAAAACCAGAAAGTCGGCGGGCGCATTAATTTTGCGGATCACTTTTGGGGTAAGTGGGTGGAGGCACCGCGTGCAGGGCAGGGCGTTATGCGCTTTTTCCCGGAGAAGGATTTTCAGCAGCTTATAGAACAACACGGAGAGGTCCCGCTTCCGCCGTATATCAAGCGTTCGCCGGGCCAGCATGCCACGGACCGGGAGCGCTATCAAACCGTATACGCCCAGCAGCCCGGCTCGGTGGCCGCTCCGACTGCCGGGCTGCATTTTACGCCGGAATTACTCGAAAAACTGAAACTGAATGGCATCCAGCTTGGCTTTGTAACTCTGCATGTTGGCCTGGGTACGTTCCAACCCATTCGCGTTGAGCAAGTTGAAACGCACCAGATGGGGGTCGAATCGTATGAAATCGATTCGACGACCGCAGCACTCATCAACACGGCAAAAGCGGCCGGTAGAAAAATTATCGCGGTTGGGACAACAACAACACGGGCGCTCGAGTCCTCAGCCCAACAGACCGGCCACGTCCGGCCCGGACCGAATCAGTCCGATTTGTTTATGTATCCCGGCTATGAATTTCGGGTGATAGACGGCTTAATCACCAATTTCCATCTACCCCGTTCAACCCTGCTGCTACTTGTTTCCGCCTTCGCCGGACGAGCACGCATACTGCATGCCTATGCGGAAGCGGTGAAGCAGCGCTACCGGTTTTACAGCTATGGGGATGCGATGTTGATTGTGTGAGAAGGGGATGCCCCTGACTTGGATTTGTTCACCCGTAACGAAGTCGAACTATGCCGCTATCCGTTCCGTAGGTAGCGGAACATCGACGTAGGCAAAGACCAGTTCTTGAAATTCGGGATTCTCCAGATGGTGCTCAACTGGTTGACGTTCGGGGACCGCTTGGCCAGCTTCTCGATACGCTTCCACATTGATCCGGATGGCTTCACTGGCCGCTTGCTTTGCCGCTTCGATCGTTTCTCCGTATGTCACGATTGCTAAATCGGGCACTTGTACGGCAAACCCGGCGGCCGTTTGTTCCAGCATTATGAGATGTCGCATTACTGAACCTCTAGTCTGGTCATTGAAATATAGACGTCACAGCAAAGCTCCTTATCCATTTACTCTGTTCCTGAGTGTCTGGGACTGGACATCCCCGTGCCTGACGAATGCGGGCTAAGGCTGCCTCTAGATTTACTCCGGCTGAGACGAGTAAGAGGGCTGCTATAAGGCTTGATCGTCCAATCCCCTGCCGACAATGGACGGCTATGGATTTGCCGGCTTCAAGCGTTTTCTCTAGTTTCTCTACTAAATCAGTCGTTGCTTTTCGTGATGCAGGGACTCCTCGGTCCGGTATCGGATAGGCGTAGAATTGGATACCCCACGCCCGGCACAGAAGCTCTTCCTGATTGAGCTCAAGCTCGGTGCTTTCGTCTCGGGTGAGTAGTGAGACCACTACATTGAGACCTGTTTCCTGCCAGGAGTGGACTTCCTCTTCGAGCCAATCGCCTCCGCGCGGACGCGGGACGATGGCCAGGCGACCGGGCCAGGGGCCTTCTATCCAATACACCGCTGTTCTCATATAAGTCTCTTCCGTTACGGCAGTGGCTCCTCGTCAAAAATCTCACGGGGTAGCGCGTCAACGTCAACTCCTCGATCTCGTAAAACTTTAATCCGATGATGACCATCGACCATAGTTCCGTCGCGCTTGACCTTTAGCGCCCCTTCTTGTCCGGGACTGAGCGATTCTGTGAGTTCTTCGGTTGTCAGTTTGTCAAATTGAGCCAGCTTAGGCTGACTTAATAAACTTTCAGGATGTAACGATTTTAAGGATAGTTGATTCATTATTCAGGAGGATAGTAGAGAAATCGTCAACTACTTCTCTGCTAAAATTTTCTTAGCCTCGGAGAGATTTATCCTCGCAGAATAACCGTGTTTTTCTAGGAGATGGAGTAAATTTGAACCGCTCAGTAGTGTAAGAGGCTTGTCGGAAGCGAACCTATAAGCGTCTGGACCGTAGTCGGCAGTTGTTACGAGTATTCCTTTTGTGGCCCCCTCATTTACGACAGTCCCATAAAGATCGCGTACGGCTGAAACGTCAACTGTATTCGTGTACCGTTTCGCCTGAATTACAATCTTTCCTCCACGAATCGGATCAGGGTCAAACGCAGAGGACTGTAGCATTCTCATTCACCAATCTTCAAGGTTTGTATCAGGTGCGTTAGGCTGCTGTTTCTTTCCGCTTAGCTCACTTGCCTTGGAACACTCGCCCGTTTGGCAACGTGCTCTTCTCTCGGACAACTTCGTTGCTTTTCCCTGTCGCTAGCCAGTCTACACGTAGTTGCCAGCCTCCGAAAAAACGAATAAAACGGCTCAATAGGCCAAAAGAACAATTCGCAACCTCACGCTATCCCCTTTCATGTTTCAGTTCACGACGCTACAGACAGACTCGGCTACCCGTGCACGCCTCGGCGCGTTGCAGACCACGCATGGCACGGTGGCGACGCCGGCGTTTATGCCGGTTGCAACACAAGGGACGGTGAAGTCCATGACCCCTCAGGAGCTGCGTGATATTGGCGCAGAGATTATCCTGGCCAACGCCTATCATCTGTATTTGCGACCAGGTGTCGAGTTGGTCGAACAAGCCGGTGGTTTGCATGAGTTCATGGGCTGGGCTGGGCCGATTTTAACTGATAGTGGCGGCTATCAGGTGTTCAGCCTGAAATCGCTGTGCACAGTCACAGAAGAAGGTGTGGAGTTTCGTTCTCATTTGAATGGCTCACGGCATCAACTGACGCCTGAAAGTGTGGTGCGAGCCCAAGAGCGTCTTGGGGTTGATATTGCCATGGTCCTGGACGAGTGTGTGCCAGCGCCGGTGGAGGCTGCTGAGGCGGAACGTGCGGCCCGTTTGACGGTCCGCTGGGCCGAGCGCTCTTTGGCCGCAAAGCAACGAGACGACCAGGCTGTATTTGCCATTGTCCAAGGCGGCATGTTTCCTGAACTGCGCGAAGAAAATGCCCACGATCTCGTAGCGCTGGGTTTCCCTGGCTATGCCGTTGGTGGCCTGAGTGTGGGCGAGGCTCCGGCCCTGACGCGCGAGTTGGCCGCTCATACCATCCAGTTCTTACCAGAGGGCTGCCCGCGCTATTTTATGGGGGTTGGGACGCCGGAACAGCTCGTCCGCTACGTATCGCTCGGGTTTGATATGTTTGACTGCGTCATGCCCACGCGCAATGCCCGCAATGGCACGCTCTTTACCTGGAATGGAAAACTCAATATCCGCCGGGCCGAGTATGCGGCCGACTTTCGACCCATCGAAGATGGCTGTGAATGTTATACCTGTCGTCATTTTTCTCGGGCGTATTTACGCCACTTGGCCGTCGCCGGTGAGATATTGTCCGCGCGGCTCAATACCTTGC
The DNA here is from genome assembly GCA_965247985.1 of uncultured Binatia bacterium (SeqCode). Lineage (GTDB taxonomy): Bacteria > Desulfobacterota > Binatia > Bin18 > Bin18 > Bin18. Next base: position 2,019,910 of record OZ252051.1, read on the forward strand.
ATAATCTGTATTTCTATCAACGCTTGATGCGCACCATGCGCGAAGCCCTGGCTGCGGGCCGCTTTGCCGAGTTTGCACGGCCGTTTCTTGCATCCCCAGATACGGCTGATGGCACGCAGTCAACACAGGAGAGAGTATGCTGAGTCTTGCCTTTGCACAAACCGGAGTCACGCCGGAAGGCCCAGGGACGCTGGTCCAATTTTTTCCGTTGATCCTGATCTTTGTGGTGTTCTACTTCTTGCTGATTCGCCCGCAGCAACAAAAAACAAAGGCGCACCGGACCATGCTTAATGAGCTGAAGCGCAACGACGAAGTCGTGACCGCCGGCGGGCTGTACGGCCGTATTCTGGAACTTGGGGAAAAAGTTGTTACACTCGAACTTGTGCAAAACGTTCGCATCCGTATCGAACGCTCCAAGATCGAGGCCTTGGCCGAAGAGGGGAGCAACAAGAAAGCGAGTGGGGACAAGAAATCGAGGAAGGATAAGTAATGCCTCAAGGTCTGCGGTATCGCCTCCTTTTGATTGTGGGTCTCGCGCTCTGGGGGAGTCTCTATCTTATCCCTTCATGGAGTAGCGCGCTGCCAAGTTGGTGGCCGTCCTTTCTGCCCTCACACCAGATTCGCTTGGGTCTTGATCTGCGTGGCGGTACGTATCTGTTGTTGACTGTTGATCTGGAGAAGGCAGTTGAAAATAGCCTGGACCAGTACGCCGAAGAATTCCGTCGAGCCCTGAGTGAGGCCGAAGCAGGGATAGTCAATATTCGGCGCGCAGGTAACACCTTACGCTTTTCTACCAACTCTGAATCAGACCGAACGAAAGTGCAAGATATTCTTGCTGAGCGGTTCCCAATTCTCGTACCCCGGATTGGCGTCGGTTCAGGTTCGGATATTGTCGTTGATCTCGATAGCAGCCAGGTCGAAGCGCTCCAACAGTACGCGGTCGATCAATCCTTGGAAACCATTCGCAACCGAATTGACCAGTTCGGCGTGGCAGAACCCGTGATTCAACGTCAAGGCGATCGGGATATTCTGGTCCAACTGCCCGGAATCCAGGACCCGGAACGAGCCAAAGAGTTGATCGGCAGAACCGCAGTATTGGAATTCAAGCTGGTGGCGGAAGAGGGTAGCACGCGGGAAACTGAGACCCTGAACGGTCAAGACCGTGATCCGCTCAGCGGGGAGCCTCTCCGAACCACCTATACCTTGGAAAAACAGACCTTACTCACTGGTGATGGAGTGGCAGATGCACGGGTGCGTCCTAGCGTAGACATTGAGGGGCCATACGTAGAGCTGATTCTGAATAATCGTGGGGCTGAGACCTTTGAAGAAATAACCGGGGCCAATGTTGGACGGCGTTTAGCCATTATTCTTGATAATACCGTCTACTCAGCCCCGGTGATTCGCGACCGGATCGGTGGCGGACATGCGTCTATCACTGGGGGATTCGACATTAAGGAAGCCCGTGACCTTGCCATTGTGTTACGAGCCGGCGCGCTTCCCGCGCCCGTCACCATAGCCGAAGAACGGACGGTCGGACCGTCTCTTGGGCGGGATTCTATCGAACAAGGAACCATGTCCTTTATTATTGGTGGGGCCTTAGTCGTTGTATTCATGGTCGTGTATTACAACCTGGCTGGCGTCCTGGCGGACCTCGCGCTGGCGTTGAATATCCTCCTGCTCCTGGCCGCCTTAGCCATGCTCGACGCAACCCTGACCCTCCCTGGTATTGCGGGTATTGTCCTCACCGTGGGGATGGCGGTAGACGCAAATGTGCTGATCAACGAACGAATTCGAGAGGAGGTACGATTGGGCAAAGGCGCGCGGGCAGCGGTGGACTCCGGCTACGAACGTGCCTTGCCGGCTATTTTTGATTCTAATATCACGACGTTTTTATCGGGCCTGATCATGTTTCAGTTTGGGTCTGGTCCAATCAAAGGATTCGCCGTCACCTTGTGTATTGGGATTATTAGCACCGTGTTCACAACGGTGTTCTGTACGCGGGTAGTGTATGACTATTTTCTTGCACGGCGGCGTTTGAACACCTTGAGTGTGTAAGCACGGCGTGCAGCGAAGAGTGAAAGACTATGGAACTCATTAAAGCTGGAACAACGATTGATTTTCTACGCTACGCCAAAGGCGCGTCTCTATTTTCCGCTTTTCTCATCCTGCTCGGGGTCACGGCCTTTTGGTATCGGGGCGGTTTGAACTACGGGGTTGATTTTGCGGGTGGGACCATCGTCCATGTCAAATTCAGCCAGCAGACCGATGCGGCGAGCATTCGTTCTGTCGTTTCCCAAACGAATATTTCAGACATCACCGTTCAGGATTTTGGGCAAAACGGGGATGAATTTTTGATTCGTATTCCCAAGTCAGAAACGGGCGCTGAAAATTTCTCGAATCGGATTCGTGAGAGCTTAGGCGATGGATATGGCGCTGAGACGTTTGATGTGCAACGGGTCGAAAGCGTCGGGCCTAAAGTCGGAAGAGACTTGCGGCGTAAAGGCATCCTCGCCGTTGTATTCGCCACCTTCATGATGGCCGGCTATATTGCGTTCCGGTTTGAGCCGCGCTTTGGTATTGGCGCCGGCGTTGCCCTGATCCATGATGTCTTAGTGACCACAACCGTCTTACTGGTGGCTGATGTCGAGTTTGATCTGACCGTTGTTGCCGCACTGTTGACGGTCATTGGGTATTCAGTCAACGACACAGTGGTTGTGTGTGATCGGGTGCGAGAAAATATGCGCAAGCTGCGCCGTGAGACGATGCATACGATTATCAACCGGAGCATTAACGAAACGCTGAGCCGAACGGTGATTACCACCGGGACTGTCCTCATGGTTATCCTGGCGCTCTTCTTTTTGGGCGGCTCCGTCATCCATGCCTTTGCGCTCGTTCTCCTTGTCGGGATGACAGTCGGAACGTATTCCTCCATCTATGTCGCCAGCCCGGTTGTACTGCTATGGGAAAAGGGGAGTGCCAGGCGGTGAATGAGCCAAGCGCACGGCTCGAAAAACGTTGGGTCCTGCGGCCGGCTGATCCCCGGCAGGTTCAGGACCTGATCGAATCAACCCAGGCTCACCCCGAACCACTCTCTCCTGTCACGGCGCGGCTGCTTGTCTGCCGGGGCATCGATACACCCGAAAAAGCGGCAATATTTTTATCTCCCGTGCTGCGAACGGGCCTGCGTTCGCCGATGCTCTTCCCCGATATGCAGCGCGCGACAGAGCGTGTGCTCCACGCACGCGAGCGTGGCGAGCGGGTGTGTATATGGGGGGACTATGACGTTGATGGTGTGACCGGCAGCTCTCAGCTCATCCTGTTCTTGCGTGAAATCGGTATGGACCCGAGGCTGTATATTCCCCACCGGACACGCGAGGGCTATGGACTGAACACGCCGGCTATTGAGAAGCTGGCCGATGAGGGCACGAAGGTCTTGATCACGGCTGACTGCGGAGCAACCGGCCATAAGGAGATTGCTCGGGCGCAGCAACTCGGTATCGATGTGATCGTGTGTGATCACCATCACGTACCCGAAGAAAAGTTGCCAGCCTACGCGGTTCTGAACCCTATGGAAGCAGACTGCCCCTTCTCCTTTTCCGGCCTGTCCGGGGCAGGCGTTGTGTTTTATTTACTCATGGGGCTGAGGATGCGGCTGCGTGAGCAGGGGGAGCAAACCGTTCCTGACCTCCGGCTCTATTTAGACTTGGTCTGTCTGGGGACTGTTGCTGATCTTGTTCCATTGGTTGAAGAAAATCGCGTTCTCGTCACACACGGTCTGAGACAAATAGAGAACAGCCAGCGCCCAGGCATTCGTGCCCTGCGGGCGGTGAGTGGCGATTCCGATGTGACTGCGAGCTATATTGGCTTTCGCCTCGGACCGCGCATTAATGCCGGTGGGCGGCTCGCTGAGGCCCAGAAGGCGGTTGAACTGCTGACCACAACGGATACCGAACGGGCCCGGTTTCTCGCTGCTGAGCTGGACGAAGAAAACCTCGCTCGCAGGGCCATCGAAGAGAGAATACTGAAGCAGGCCGTAGCCTTGGTGCAGGCCCAGCTTAAGCAGAGCGAGCGGTACAGCTTTGTCTTGGCATCTGCGGAATGGCATCCCGGGGTGATTGGTATTGTCGCGTCTCGCTTGGTTGAGCGCTTTGGACGCCCAACTATCCTCATTGCGATTGACGGCGATATGGGTAAAGGGTCAGGCCGGAGTCCCACGGTTTTTCACTTACATGAAGGGATTCAGGCGTGTGCTGAACACCTGTCTGGTTATGGTGGGCACCGCCAAGCAGCCGGGCTGTCGATCCAGGCTGCGTCAATACCAGCCTTTGCCGACCAGTTTGAGGCGGTGGCTCGTCAGCGCCTGACTTCTGATGATCTTGTCCCCATTGTTGAGTTTGACGCTGACGTTGATGTTGCGCTGGTCGGACCGGAATTGCTCGATGAGCTGCATCGTCTTGAGCCGTGTGGACAGGGCAATCCAGAGCCGGTGTTTCGAGCCTCTCATACCGAAGTGGTCAGTACCCGTGTAGTTGGAGATCGGTCACACGGAAAAGCTGGACACCTCAAGCTGGTGCTGCGCTCTTCCCAAGGTGGGCGGCCGGTTGATGCTATTGGGTTTGGAATAGGCGACCGTCCTATTGTCCCACGCCAGCATGTTGACTTGCTCTACACTCCAACGATTAATGTCTGGAATGGGCAGGCGAGTCTACAGCTTCGCGTGCGGGATATAAAGGGGCACTAACTCTGCGAAATTACACATACATTGACGATTAAGGGGGGGTGTGGTATACCCCAGCCACCAATTTTACCCGAACGGGAAACAGAGAGCCGTGGAAGAGAAGGAAGAAGTTCTGATCAATAGCCGACAGGCAGCCGCGCTCCTTGAGTTGAGTCCGGATACGGTCAACGAGCTTGCCCGGAAGAATGCACTCCCGGGTGTCAAACGGGGCCGGCAGTGGCGGTTTCGCCAGCAGGACATCACGCTTTTTAAGAAACAGCAACAAAAGCAAGAAGCAGCCTGAACTACGAGGGGGATAACGGGTGTTGGCTACACACAATGAGCGGGATATCCCGAACGCTCACGAAAGTAAGATTTACTCCGAATTTTCTCATCTCTACGATAAGATCTTCGCTCGTTTCTTTACCGACCGCATCTTCGCGGTCATCCAGAGCCTCAATATTCAGCCCACCGCAAGCGTGCTCGAAGTTGGGGTCGGAACAGGTCTGTCCATGGAGGCGTATCCGTCCCATTGTGAGGTGACCGGGGTAGACCTTGCTCCCGACATGTTAGAGCGTGCCCAGCAACGGGCGGATGAGAACGATTGGCTCCATTTTCGTTTGCTGACTATGGACGCCATGAACCTCGACTTTCCGGACAACTCTTTTGACTATGTGACCTCGTTTCATGTCATTAGTGTCGTGCCTGATCCCGTACGCATGATGCGTGAGATTCACCGGGTGTGTAAACCAGGGGGAACAATCGCAATCATCAACCACTTCCGGTCCACAAAGCCGATCATCGGTCCCCTTGTTGGTGCCCTCGACCCGCTCACCAGACGGCTGGGCTGGAGCGCCTCACTCCGTCTGAAACAAGCCTTTGACGGTATTCCCGTGCGTATTGAGAAGAGTTATAAAACCCATCCCATGTCCTTGTTTACCGTTGTGTTGGCCGAGAATATGAAAAAGAGTGTCGGCTTGAAAAATGGTGCGGACATGAATCCTGGCCCGGCCAATGGAAACGGTTCCCGTCCGGCCTAATTTTCACCTCCCTGCCAAGATTGCCCCTACAACTTCGCCGGTCTGCCAACAGCCTCCAATAGCAGATGAGGGAAATCAACGGTCATGCCGTCAACACCGGCCTCAATGGCTGAGTGCATCATCGCCGGGTCTTTGATGCCCCACGCCCGGACTTCGAGGCCGGCGGCTTGCCAGGCCGTGACCAGCTCGCGGGAAAGAAACGGGGCTGGTGGACAGATTTGATCAAGCTCGGCGGCCAGCACGCGTTGGGTGGTTTCCGGTTTGGCATCGATCGTCAGCGAGCCGACTTTCGCCGCGGGTGCGTGGGATTTAAGATTTTGGACAATAGTAAAGAAAAATGACGAGAAGGTGACATCCGCAAGCAGCCCCATTGCTCGGACCATTTCGAGCACCCGGAGTTCTATACCAGCCTGCTTTACTTCGAGCACGAGGTGCGTCTGTTTGCCGTAACGCTCAAGCGTCTCTTGGAGTAATGGGACGCGCGCGCCAGCATGTTCTGCACTAAACCAGGAGCCGGCATCGAGCTCTTTCACGACCGACCAGGGGGTATGGTGCACGACCCCCGTCCCATCGGTCGTCCGGCTCAGGTTTTTATCATGAATGAGGACAAGCTCACCGTCACTGGTGGAATGCACATCGGTCTCGATTGCGTCAACGCCAATCGCCAGTGCCCGGTCAAAGCTGGCCCAGGTGTTCTCTGGAGCGAGTGCCGCCGCGCCACGATGTCCAATCACTTGCATAATGAAGCTCAAAACCGATTCTGAGCAAAAGCCCCTCTCCGACTTAATTCAACTCCTTACTCGAATAGCCCAGGATACGCCGAGCAATAATGAGCAGGTTGATCTGCTGAGTACCTTCATAAATATCGCTGATCTTGGCATCACGCATCCATTTTTCGAGCAAGGCTTTGCGCGAGTAGCCCAACGGGCCAAGCAGCTCGACTGCCTTCTGGGTGACCTGCGTAACCATGCTACCGGCTTTGGCCTTGGCCATAGACGCTTCGAGACTATTATGAATGCCCTGATCGAGCATCCAGGCCGCCCGCCAGGTCAAGAGCCGGGCTGCCTGGAGATGGGCTTCCATATCCATAAAGTCTCGCTCACGTGTGGTCAGCTTTGTGGGCGGGGTGGTGTAGCGAATGGTGATGCCTGCCGCGTCGAATGTCTCGCGGACATAATCAACCGCGGCCCGAGCAACACCAATCGCGCTTGCCGCAACCAGCGGGCGGGTGGCGTCAAATGTGGCCATGACGCCCTTAAAGCCGGTGGTCGATTGTTTGACCTCCGCCCTGCCGAGAATATTATCGAGCGGAATCCGGCAGTCTTCAAAGACGAGCATGGCTGTGTCTGAGGCGCGGATGCCCATTTTGTCTTCCACCTTGGCGACAGTCATACCGGGGGTGTGATGATCGACCACAAAGGCTTTGATACCCGCGCGCCCGGCTGATTTATCAACCGTCGCCCAAACGACTACAAAGCCGTCCGATTTTTCGGCGGCCATGAGCCCGCTGGTGCAAAAGATCTTGGTGCCATTGATGACCCACTGATCTCCGTCCTGTACCGCGGTTGTGGTGAGAGCGGCCGAGTCCGACCCACAGCCTGGCTCAGTAATCGCCATTGCTCCCCATTTTGGCTCCCCGTCACGGAAGCGAGACAGAAAGCGCGCTTTCTGCTCGGGAGTACCGGCCGCAGCAACGGCAGCGCCGCCGAGTCCCGGATGCGGAATGCTGAGATACAGTCCTACATCGCCCCACGATAATTCTTCAACTAGGACAGCCGAACGGATGTTGCGTTCCGAAGGTTGGCGTTCGGCTGTCTCCGCCTTCTGGTCGGGCTTCTGCTTTTGTTCGCCATCCCCGAAGCTAATCATGTTTTTGGAGGCTTCCCACATCATGTTCAGCCATTCCGTCGGCTTTTCATGTTCGCGCTCGTCATACTCACGCGAGATCGGTCGCATGGTCCCGTCTGCAACGGCGTGGATCATGGCCCGGCTTTTTTCAATCGTCGAAGAAAGGGAGAAGTCGATCATGGTCTGCCTCCAATATTCTGGATTCTACGTTTGTGTTCGCTGTCTATGCTCAATGGCTCTGTAGAGATTCGTTGAGACCATGTGAGATCGTGTTAAATTATGGCCAGTCCCTCAAAGGTAGCAAATCCTCGCCCGTTCCGGAGCCACATCTCAACCGGATGATCTCGAATATACCCATGTCCGCCCAGGGTTTGGACGGCATTGTCAGTCACTTTGAGTACCACATCGGCTGCATAGTTCTTGGCCAAACACGACTCGCGGGTAGCATCTCCGCCAGCGTCGATTTTCCAGGCCGCTTCCCAGACGAGTAAGCGGGCAGCGTCAATTTCCATAGCCATCTCGGCCAACATAAAAGCAATGGCCTGTTTCTGCGCAATGGCCATGCCAAAGGCTGTCCGCTCCTTGGCATACTCACGCGCATACTCATAGGCAGCTTTCGCTACCCCAACCGCCAGGGCAGACAGAGCGACACGAGAGCGGTTCAACACGGGATGTAAATCACCGTGCAGCTGCGAGGAAGCAGGGACGCGGCAATTGTCCAAACCCAGCTCATACGTGGCCACGGCTTTGAGTCCCATATTCTTCTCACGCCCGACTATGCTCAGTCCTGGCGTATCCTGAGGGAGAAGAAAGGCGGTGAGATCATGACCTGTCCTGGCATAGACCAATATGTGCGCCGCCGCGGCGGCGAGAGGAACGAAACACTTAGTGCCGTTCAAGACAAACTCTCCGTTTTGCTGCTCGGCTGTTGTGGCGAGTGCATTGAGGTCAAAGCCGAAGCGCGGCTCCATGACTGCGGCCGTGCCGGCGGTGAAATGGGTGCCGATATAGCGGCTGAGAATCTGCTCTTTTTGTTCGGGTGTTCCCAGCGTACTGACCGGAGAGGTCACAAGCTGGGGCGCGAGAATATGCAGGGCAATGGAGAGATCACCCCAAGCCAACTCTTCACAAATCAATGCGCCGGTAACCACTGAAGAACCCGCCCCGACACCACCGTAGGCTTCAGGAATCGTGCTTTGCACTAAGCCGAGTTCCCAAGCCCGCTGGACAACAGAGCTGGGGCACAGACCACTCTCATCTGCGTCGTGCGCAATAGGGCGAATCTGTTCGCGGGCAAATTCCGCAACTGTGTCTCGAATGAGTTGTTGTTCGGCGTCGGGTTGAAAACCAAGCATGAGCCGTCTCCTAGCTGTTGCTGTCTCTGAGTCCGAATGCGTTGACTATAGCAAGCAGTCTAGCATAGCTGTTTGCGGCGTTCATGGCGGGGGTGGATGAGAATGCCCTACTGAGCTGAACGCAGATGCCCAGCGTGTAGGAGCCGGATTGCCCGGCCCAATTCCAAGGCTGAAAAGATGGAATTGAACCTTGACTCTTATGCTCTCAAATGGAATGCTTAAGCATCAACAATACCAAAGGGAGGGAAGACTATGGGCTTACCGAATGGCGTACACCATCTGGCGATTTGCACCAAAAATATGAAGGATCAGGTTGAGTTTTTCACCCAAGTCGTAGGTATGGAACTGGTTGCGCTGTACTGGATGCATGGCGTGAAGAATACCTATCACGGCTTTGTAAAGCTGGGAGACAGCTCGTCCATTGCCTTTGTCCAAGGACCGGAGAGTGGCGAGATTCAGCCGCAAACCGGGGTGTCGCATGCGAGCTGGACGGCGGGTCTGGTGGCTCCCGGCACAATGCAGCATTTGGCACTGAATGTAGACACGGAAGAAGATTTACTGACTATGCGTGATCGCGTTCGCTCGCATGGCCACTGGGTCATGGGACCGCTGGACCATGGTTTTTGTAAGTCCATTTATTTTGCTGGGCCGGAGGGTATGATGCTCGAATTCTCGACTTCTGAGGGCGAGGCGATTGATGCTGAATCCTGGATCGATCCCGAAGTCGTGAAACTCAACGGCATGAGTCTGGAAGAACTGGAAAAATACAAAAATCCCCCAGCCTTCGAGTCCCAAGGCGGCAAGATCCAAAACCCTGAAGTGGATTTGGATAACCCGCCCATGCAGTTCCCTCCGGGCCAAGAGGTGGTCTACAGCATGTCAGACGAGGACGTGACTGCAAAATTGAGTGAGACGACACCGCCTGTACAACCAAATCAATAACGACCCGTTCCTATCACAGGAGGGGATATGGCAGCACCGCATGAGGGCCCGCAATCACGGCTTATTGCCGTCAATGACTTTGAATGGCAGGAATTGATGCCGGGCGTGCAGGCCCGCAGCCTGTGGGTTGACGAAGAAACCAACCGGCGGGCTCTTATGACGCGGCTAACGCCCGGCCTGCACATGCCCACCCACAAGCATGTTGGCGATGAATTGGTCTACATCATTGAAGGGACCCTGTCGGACGAGTTTGGCACAATAACCGCGGGCAATATGGGCTATCGACCCGACGGTTGCGTGCACAGCGTGTCGAGTCAAACCGGGGCAACTGCCATTGCGGTACTCACCGGTGGTGTGGAGCCGGTGACCGAACGGGGTGATGCTCCCCCGTCCCAAGTCTTTGCGCTGAGTGAGTTGGAGTGGGTTGAGGCGCGGCCGGGTATCCGTCTGAAATCCATCTGGGAAGACAAGGCTGCCGAACGGCGGGTGGTGCTCGCGCGCTTTGAGCCGGGGTCGGTGCTGCCTTTGCATCGCCATACCGGGGATGAACTCATCTTTGTGATCGAAGGGGAAAACGAGGATGAGGCCGGCCCCGTGCCAACCGGCAATATGAGCTATCGACCCAACGGGTGCACCCACACGGTGACAACCAAGAACGGTGCTACGGCCCTGAATTTTGTCTGGGGCGGGGCAGAGATGATTGAGTAGGTGTCTGCATCCAAAGGTTCAATCCGAAGCCTCACCGTTTACAGGACTGTCCGGCTGCAATAGTCGCCAGCCCTGCTATGAATCTTGGACCTCAACCTTTCGCCCCAAGCCCCATATAAGCGCGGCACACAGGCCAATTCCGAGTGGGAGTAAAACAATGGGTGGAATGCCACAGCCGGCTGGCAGATAGCCCACACACAGCGAGACAGCCCCCACTGTCAGTGCGTACGGTAACTGCGTGCGCACATGGCTGATGACATCTACTCCGCTGGCTGTAGATGACAATATGGTCGTGTCTGAAATCGGCGAGGTATGGTCTCCAAAGCAGGCGCCGGCGAGGACGGCCCCCACCGTGGCTGGGACGGGAGGGCCGGCCGTCCCGTCTGCAAGGCTGACGGCCAGGGGCACGACCAGCGGGATGAGAATGGCCATCGTACTGAATGAGCTTCCCGTTGCAAAAGAGATTGCCGCTGCCACCAGAAATGTCAGCGTGGGCAGGCTCCACGCTGACACGCTATTGGTGAGTAAATTTGTCAGGGCGTGGGCCGTGCCTATGGTTTCGAGAGCCGCTCCTAACCCCCATGCCAGATACAGAATCACCAGCGCTCCAAGAATACGCCGCATGCCGTGCCAGCTCGCCCATAGCGTACCGGGGAGCGTCAGGGTCTGGCTGGATAAGGACAGGACGACGGAAACAAGGAGAGCAGTGCCAGCACCCAATGCCATAGACCGATAGGCATTGGCCGCCCCCATAATCGAGAGGAGCGTGAGATTGGCCGAGCTGCCGGCCTCCGCACTGGCTCGGCCGTCCCAGTATAAACAGACCAGGGTCGCCAGCAGGAGGCTCAGAATAGGGCCCGCCGCCAACCAGGCGGACTGAGCGGGCTCGGGTGTATCACGCTTCTCGAACGCGAGCGGCGCAGCTCGCGTCTTCTGTTCCAGACGAGCCATGGGCCCAAAGTCCCGGCCCGACAGGGCAACGGCGCCGACAAAAGCCAAGGAATAGATGCTGTAAAAACGAAACGGCAGGGTGCTCACAAAGAAGGCCAGGAGACCACCGGCAAGCGGAACGCCTTCGAGCGCATCAGCGAGCAGTCCCAGCTCGTAGCCGATCCAGGTTGAGATAACGGCAAACGAAGCAACCGGCGCCGCGGTCGAATCAACAATGTACGCGAGCTTGGCGTGCGAGATCTTGTGTCGGTCGTAGAGTGGCCGAAAGGTGGTTCCGACCATAAGGCAATTGGCATAATCGTCAAAGAAGACGAAAAGACCAGCCAACCAACTGGCCGCCATGGCGCTCCGTGGGCCGCGAACGACCCGTTCTGCCTTGCGGACAAGCGCGATGGTGCCGCCATTGTGTTCAATGACCCCGACCATGCCGGCAACGAGGAGGGAAAAAGTCGTAATGAGGATATTATCGGCGGCAAGCGCCACGTGGAAGAGAAAACCTGCCGTCAGCGTCGCCGCGGCCAGGGGGTCGAGCTGGGTGGCGAGGAGTGCACCCAACCCCAGGCCGATGCTCAGTGAGAGGCGAACCCGTTGCGTGACAATCGCCAGGCCAATAGTGACCAGCGGAGGGAGGAGCGTGAGGGGAGAACCATACCATTCCATGTGGCATGCCGTGTGGTGTGAACACCAGAGTGTTTACAAGCCCAGGCTCATGCCTCCATCAACAATCAACATCTGGCCGGTGAGATAGGCCGCCAGCGGCGAGGCAAGAAACAACGCAATCCCACCTATGTCTTCGGGTGTTCCCCAGCGTTTCATGGGAATGGATTCGAGTGAATCCTGATAGCGGCGCGGATGACCCCAGGTGACTTTAGTGATCTTCGTGGCAATCAAACCCGGTGCAACACCATTGACCCGGATGCCATCTCCCGCCCAGGCCTCAGCCAGTGTTTTGGTCAAGGTGACGAGCGCGCCCTTACTGGCGCTATACGCGGGATTCCCCAGCACCGAGAAAAAGCTCGCTCCCGAGCCGAGCACGATAATGGAGCCTTGTGTTTTGGCCAACAGGGCGTGGAACTTGATGCAACTACTCATGACGCTCATGAGATTGACGTCCAGAACTTTTCTGAACGTTGGCATCTGAAATTCAGCCCGCTTATACTCAACTATGCCTTGTGAGGCGACCAGAACATCGAGTGCGTCAAAGGGCGGTTGCAGAGATTCCACGTTGCCGTCGCTTGAGACGTCCCATTGGAAATAGTTCAGGCCCTCCAACTCTGACCCCTCTTCACCGGCGTAGTCTTGTGCCGAGGTACGGGTGCCGGAGACGAAGACGCGCGCGCCGTGGTCGCGAAACTGTCGGGCTATCCCGTTGCCTATCCCGCTCGACCCGCCAATGACCAGAACCGTTTTCTTGTTGAAATCAATTGCATTCATGGTTGCTTGCCCCTCTCCTGAAAGTTGCCCACCTTGAGAAAAATCACCATACTGTACCGAGTGTCATTCGGCTGAGAAAGGGCAGGGGAAGACAAGGGCGGCTTGCATCTCTGCGCACAGACAGGCATGTAGGGAGGCGCGACACACCGCCGATTTTATACAAGGAGGGACGACCCTATGGCACTACCGCAGGATATTCGCCCGGTGAACAGAGAACTGATGGATGCAATCACCCAGTCGTCAGACGTGGATTGGATTCCCAACCCGGATGATCCCGAACGCGCCTTTATGAAGGTGCTGTGGACCGGAGAAGAGAGTGGCCGCTGGATGGTGCATTTCCGTTGGCTGAAAGGTTATGTGGCCCCCCCGCATAAACATCTGAGTGCGGCGCATACCTATATTCTTTCGGGCAAACTCAAAGTACGGGGCGGTACGTTTAATGCCGGCGATTATGTCCATGAGGCCAACGGCATGGTCCACGGAGCCACCACCGCGTTGGAAGACACGGAATACCTGTTCATGTGTGACGGCCCGGTCATCTTCTTTGGCAAGGACGAGTTCACCGGCTATCTCGGTTGGGAAGAGATCCGACGGATGCAACAGGCCCACGAGGCTTCCAAAAAGAAAGCCGCGGCGCGGAAAAGGACATCCTCGAAAAGGGGCGTGACCGCCAGAAAGCGGACCGCGAAGAAGAAAGCGGCCTAGACGAGGGCGCTGAACATCTCGCGGTCAAGTGTGCCCGGAGTTCTGAGGTACGGACCCCGGGCGTTTTCTTTGGTGCGGCAGAGCGGTAACCCCTCTCTATATCTATCCATAAGTCCCCATCTCGGTTACATTCGGCCCATGCCAGAAAACGAAACTCCGCCACTACCTGCGGTCCCTGCCGCTACCGTCATTGTGCTCCGAGATTCGGAGAATAGCCAAAAAAGAATCGAAGTCCTGTTATTACGCCGGAACTCAAAAACAGCCTTTCACGGTGGAGCCTGGGTATTCCCTGGCGGTCATATTGATCCGGAAGATTATAATCCAGATGCTCCGGACGATATGCTGGCTGCCGCCCGGCAGGCGGCTGTCCGAGAGGCTCATGAAGAAGCCGGCCTCAGCATCTCGAAACAGACCCTGTTCTATTTTTCACACTGGACGACACCGCTGGTTCGACCGAAACGTTTTTCAACCTGGTTCTTTGTCACCCAAGCCGGCAAAGATACCGTTCAGGTCGATGGCGCGGAAATCAACGCCCATAAATGGATGTGCCCGCACGAGGCGCTGGAGGCGCGGCAGGCAGGCGAGCTTGAGCTGCCGCCGCCGACATTTGTCTCGCTCACCAAGCTCTCAGCTTTTGAAACAGTCAAGGACGCGCTTGAGTATGTACGCGGACGTGAGCCGGACATCTTTTTCCCAAAGCTTGAGAAAGTCGATGGCGGCCACTGTTCGCTGTACCACGGTGATGCCGGCTACAAATCGGCGCATGTCCATGAGCCTGGAATGCACCATCGGTTGTGGATGCTTCAAAGTGGCTGGCACTATGAGCTCGCGCAGGACCAGGCAGGCTGAGAACTGTTGCGCTTTTCAGGAGGAAATGACTATGGCCGTATCGTTCTCAAAAATTACAGATGTCTTTGGCGCAGCAGTCGATGGTGTGGATATCGCGGCTGGTGTCAGCGAAACGGCTATGCGTGACATCGTCGATTTATTTAACGAGTACTCCATCCTGGTTTTCCACGATCAGAAAATAAACGACGAGCAGCAGGTTCGTTTTAGTCGGCTCTTTTCCGAGATAGGCAACTTTGGCGGGCTGGAAAAAACCGTTGTACAAAATGCTGGTGGTGGGACAGAGATTGCCGATATCTCAAACGTTGAGCCCGGCACCAAGAGTATTATCCCGCCGACAGACAAGCGCATGATATTCAACTCAGGCAATGAAATGTGGCACACCGACAGCTCATTCAAACGTATTCCGGCAACCGCCTCCCTGCTGTCCGGACGTGAAGTCCCACCGACTGAAGGGGAGACCGAGTTTGCGACCGAGCGGGCAGCCTACGCAGACTTATCCGAAGAAATGCGCGAGCGTATTGATCCGCTGGTCGCCATTCACGATTTTGCGTATAACCGTAGCCTGATTGACCCAAACCTGATGACCGAGGAACAGAAGCGGGAGACCCCGCCCGTTCCGCACGCGGTAGTACGCACCAACCCGGCCAACGGTCGCAAGAATTTCTATGCTGGGGCGCATGCGTCACATATACGCGGGATGCCGGTCGAAGAAGGGCGGGCTCTTCTCAGAGCCCTGACTGATCTAGCAACTCAGCCCAAATATACCCATACCTGGCGAGATAACGATCTAGTGATATGGGACAACCGTTGCTGCCTCCATCGTGGCCGCCCCTGGGACAAGGTCCACTACCGCAGGATGATGTATCGCACGACCGTTGCCGGGATTGGCCCAACCGCGGATTAGGCTTTACCTGACAACTCCTTCACCTTCTCTTCTTCCACCAAAACTCCGGCCTCAGTAAGCCGAGTAACCTCTTCCGCCGAATAGCCCAGATGCGTGCTGAGAATAGCCGCGTTATGCTGCCCAACGAGCGGCGCCGGACCCTGCACTTCGCGTGGGGTTTCGGAAAAGACGAACGGGGTGTTGGTGATTTGCATCTTACCGAACACAGGATGCTCGACTTCCGTAATCATTCCGCGGGCTCGGATATGAGGATGATTAAAGGCTTGGCCGACATCGAGAATAGGCGCGCAGGGAATACGGGCTTCCGCGAGGGCTTGCAGCGCCTCGTCATCGCTCGGGAAAGAGTGTAGCCAGGCTTCGATCATGGCTACGAGTTCGTCTCGATTTTCGAGCCGTTGCTCATTGGTCCCGAACTTCGGATCAGTGATCAGGTCCTCTCGACCCATGGCTTTTGCCAGTTGGGGGAATTGATGTTCAACCGCCTGGAGCACGAGATAGCCCTCTTTGCCTTTGAAGACGCCGAGGGGTGCAATCCCAAAATGATGAGCACCGAAGCGCTTGGGGTTCTGCTCGCCATTCGTCAGCGCATACAGGGGAACGTTAATCATGTCCATGAAGAAGAGCGAATCAACCTGGGCGATATCGATAAGCTGGCCTTTGCCGCTGCGGTCTCGATAGAACAGCGCCGCACACACCGCCAGGGCCGCATGCACGCCGGTGTTGGTGTCTCCAATATAATTGCCGACGTACTGGGGCGGGCCGTCCGGGTCGCCGGTCATGTGCATAACGCTGCTCATGGCCTGCCCAATGATGTCGTAACTGGTGTTTTTCGATAACGGACCAGTCTGACCAAAGCCCGAGCATGACGCCATGATGATCTTGGGGTTGATCTGCGCCAGACTCTCATAGTCCAGGCCGAGACGCGCCATGACTCCTGGCGCAAAGTTTTCAACAACGACGTCCACCTTGGCAATGAGTCCTTTGGCAATTTTCATTCCGTCCGGCTTTTTCAGGTCTACGCACAGGCTTTTCTTGCCGGCACAGGTGTAGAGAAACATCGAGCCCTGGTCGCCATTGACCAGAAAAAGACTGCGGCCAAATTCTCCATTCGGCGCTGGCTCAAGCTTAATGACTTCGGCTCCCAGGTCACTCAGAATCCGGGTGCAGGTTGGCCCGGCTAACGCATGGGTAAAGTCGAGCACGCTGATCCCGCTGAGTAGCTTTGAACGGTCTGGATTGGACGCTGCCATATCAGTTCTCCCTTTGGTTATCTCGCTGCTGTCATCTCATCTGTTCATGAATGGACGGCTCTCGTGTTTCTCTATATATCTCGTGTGGGCATCGCAAAAGTCAACGCACGGAAGAAAGGACACACGGATGCGTATTGGTATGATGATTGGCGAAGGGGCGGGCGAGTCGCCCAGCATGGATGAAGTCATTCGGCGGGCGCAGCGCGCTGAGGATGTCGGGCTCGACACTGGCTGGCTGGCGCAGATTTTCTCACACGACGCCATTAATCTGCTCGCCTTGGTGGGCCGAGAGACCACACGTATCGAACTCGGAACGGCTGTCGTGCCGACGTATCCGCGCCACCCCGTTGTGATGGGCCAGGCGGCACTGACTACCCAAGCGGCGTGTAAGGGGCGCTTTACGCTGGGAATCGGGCTGTCGCATCAAATGGTGATCGAGGGCATGTTCGGCATGTCGTATACCCGCCATATGGCGCATATGCGCGACTATCTGAGCGTTTTGAAACCGGTATTGCGCGGCGAGGCGGTGAAGTACCAAGGCGAAGAATATCGCGCCAATCTTGAGGTTGCGGTCCAGGGGGCCGACCCGGTCCCGCTGGTGCTGGCTGCGCTCGGACCCAAAATGCTCGACCTGTGTGGACGTGAGGCTCAGGGTACCGTCACCTGGATGGCCGGCCATAAGGCGCTCAAAGACCATGTCGTCCCGCGGATCACCGCGGCGGCCCAAGCAGCCGGCGCGCCGGCGCCGCGCGTCATTGCCGGTGTGCCTATGGCCGTCACCAATGATCGGCAAAACACTCTCGAAGTGGCGGCAAAGGTCTTCGCCATTTATGGCCAACTACCGGCCTACCGGGACATGTTGGATCGAGGGGGAGCCCAGACTCCGGTTGACATGATTCTGGCCGGCGACGCCGGTGTCCTCAAGGATGAGGTCAAACGCCTGGAAGATATCGGCGTCACCGACCTGTGCGCCTTTGTCTTTCATGCCGATGACACGGCCTTTGAGCGCACTGTCGATTTTCTGGGTTCGCTGAACTGAACGGCAATTTCTCGCGGGGACAGTCAGCGTGAAAACTCTTGCCCGCAGCCTCCTGTGCCTGATCGTGCTGAGTGTCGCATACACGGGCCTGTACGCCTTTCTATTGGCCCGCCACGAGCGAGCCGTCCAGCACGCGGCCCTGCAACAGGCCACATTTTTCTCTCTGGTCGGCGCGGGGAATAGGGGTGCGCTTGAAACCGGCATGCAGATGTTTGACCGGGTCCGCAGGCTGGAGGTTCGGTCGGCCCCTCGTTTTGTGGACTTTCTGTGGCATGCTCCCGAAACTGACACGCCGAACGCGCGCGTTCTTGAGGACTGGGCCGAGCGTTTCTTTTCTTCCTGTGAAGACACAGTCTGTCAGGACCTGTCTCTGAGCGGGCTCAATCTCCAGGGAATACGCCTGAGCGGTGCCCGTTTAGTCCGGGCCGATTTGAGTGGAAGTAACTTACAGGAGGCTGATCTCTCAGAAGCGGATTTGAGCGAAGCCGACCTGCGCGGGGCGAATCTGACCGGGACGCGCCTGGTCGGGACGCGCCTGCGCTATGCCAATTTTCTGGATGCCCAGCTAACCCAGGCCGACCTGGAGCACGCGAACCTGTCAGATGCCGAGCTCCACGGTGTCAATCTCAGCCACGTCAATCTCCAATGGACGAAGCTGAACCGGACCAATCTGACCGGGGCGAATCTGGCTGGAGCCAATCTGTACGGCGCTGACCTGCGTAGCGCAAAGCTCGAAGGGGTTCAACTGCCTGGGGCCATTCTGGTGGGGGTCGATCTCATTGGTGCCGTCCTCATAGAAGCGGACCTGCAAGGGGCCGACCTTGAAGAGGCCGATCTGATTGAGGCCAAGCTGCGTGGTGCAAATCTGGCCGGAGCGAATCTGAAGGCGGCGAACCTGCATAAGGCGCACCTGTTTCAAACCAATCTGAGCCAGGCCACGCTTGTTAGCGCGGATTTGTTTCAAACCAATCTGGTGGGCGCAACCTTGGTCGGAGCTGACCTGAGCGGGGCGGAATTAAAACAGACAGATTTTAGCGGGGCAAACCTAAAAGGGGCGCAGCTGACGGGGGCGAATCTGGCCGGGGCCGAGCTGTCCGGCGCGGAGATCGACGCCCACACGCGATTGGACGAAAAATGGCGTCTGGTCTGGGATATCGTCAACGAGAAGGGCAAAGTAACGCATCTGGCCGGTGCCAACCTGCGTGATGCGGCCCTGGCTGGTGTGACCTTGGAGGGCGCTGACCTGAATGGGGCCGACCTGAGCGGAGCTATCCTGCGCTATGCCATCCTCACCGGAGCCGATATGACCGGCAGTTCGCTGCAACGGGCGGATTTGTATGAGGCCGACCTGGCCGGGGCGAATCTGGCCGGGGCTGATTTAAGCGGGGTGCAGGGACTGACCAGAGAACAGCTCGAATCGGCCAAAACGTATCAGGCCGCACGGCTGCCCGACTATCTGAATGGGCGGGAGTAAGTCTTTTACACGAACTGCTTCAAAAACCCCAAAAGCGTCTTGGTCACCTCTTGGGGGCGTTCCATCTGAACCCAATGGCCAGCGCCGTCGATATACACTTTTTCCCGTAAATCTGTCACAAAGTGGTCCATCAAATCGACCCAGCCGCCACCACCAAAAGACAGGACCGGGTCTTTTTTCCCCGCAATAAAGATGGCCGGCTGTTCGATCTTGGCGTCCTTCAACTGCGGCGTCAGATCGAGGTTGCGATCAATATTTCGGTACCAATTAATCGGACCGCGAAAGCCGCTCTGCTCGTATTGGGCAACATAGTAGTCAAGGTCTGCTTCCGTGAGCCAGGCCGGCAGGGTTTCTGGCTCGGGCAGACCATCCAGGAATTTTGCGGTTGCGGGCTTCTGCATCAGCATGGCATTCTCCGGAGCATCGCCGGAGGCGATATAATAGGTCTGGCGTAAGGTCTTCCGAATATCCGCTTCAAACTCCGCTTCCGCCACACCCGGCGTTTGGAAGTAGACGATATACCAGAAATTATCCCCAAAATTTTCTTGCTTGGTCATCGTACCGGCCTGACCACGCACATAGGGAACACTCAGGCCGGCAACGGCTTTGACCCGTTCCGCGTGGAGCAGGGCCGTATGCCAGGCGACGGGTGCCCCCCAATCGTGGCCGACAACGAGGAACTGCTCATGGCCCAGCGCAGTCGCTAGGCCGGCGACATCATGACTGAGGTCCACAATATTATAGGCTTCTATGGCTTCCGGTCGATCGCTCCCGCCATAGCCACGTTGGTCAGGAACCGCAACTTGAAAGCCGGCTGCCACTAATGGATCGATTTGATGCCGCCACAAATACCAGCACTGTGGAAAGCCGTGGAGAAGAATGACGAGCGGTCCGTTGCCCTCAACAACCGTGCGTAGGCGAATGCCGTTGGTTGCGATCATCTGAAAATTACGGTTGTGTATGGATGAACTCATGAGAACTTCACCCCTCCAAGTCAGGCCTTAGCGTGGTTTGAGTTTGTCGTATTGGGTCTTTTCACCCTCACCCCAACCCGTCTCCCGCTACGTCAACATACAAGGGCCGGGGGGAGGGTTTTTCCTAATAAAGTGAGAGTATTCTCTAATACGACACGCTCGGCGTCCCGCCGGCCAGAAACTCGACCAATTTGGCGCCGCCAACAATCCTGGCCCCTGGAACAAGATTGTTCTCATCCAGGCCGCGTTTCTTAAAACACGGCGAACACACATACATGCTGCCGCCGGCTTCCGCAAAACTCGTCATCAGTTCTTTGAGCGGGGCAAAGCCGTCCTCATGAATATCGTCGGCATAGCCGTTGACAGCCAAGCGCACGCCCTCGGTACTTAAGAAGACGAGCGTTTCCTGGTCTGAGCCAAGAGCGGCGTTCGCAATCACAAAGGCAACCGTTGCCTTGTCGGTATCGTCCTTTGAGTGGGTCAATGAAACACAGAATTTACCAGCCATAATCCGTTCTCCTTTGTCGAGTGTCGTTGCCGAGTTCAATATCATAGCCAGTCACACTGACTCAGACAATAACATTCTACTGATCGGTACAGGGGCGGCCTTGCTGGAGGGGGTGAGGGACGGCTACACTAGCAGCCGATTTGTAAGAAAGATACTGAAGAAAACGGTAATGGCTCTATTGACCGGAATCGGCTAAGACTGCAGGAGTCACAAAAGGAAGAGGAGAATCGCATGGGCGCAGACGATACCAACGAACGTAAATACGGCTTTAATACGCGTCAACTGCACGCCGGCCAAACCCCTGATCCAACCACGGGCAGCCGAGCTGTTCCGATTTACCACACCACGAGTTACCAGTTTAAGAATACCGAGCACGCGGCCAATCTGTTCGCGCTTACCGAACCTGGCAACATCTATACGCGCATCATGAACCCGACTAATGATGTGCTTGAGCAACGTGTCGCCGCCCTTGAAGGGGGTGTGGGGGCGCTGGCGGCCAGCAGCGGACACGCTGCGCAGATGATGGCAATCATGGCGCTGTGCGGCCAGGGCGACCATATTGTGACCAGCAGTCGTCTGTATGGCGGCACGTTTAATCAATTCGCGCATACCTTCCCGCGCATGGGCATCACTTCGACCTTTGTAGACCCAACCAAGCCGGAAGAATTTGAAAAGGCCATTCAGCCAAACACCAAAATTATTTATGGCGAGACGTTAGGGAATCCGGATATTACGGTCTTTCCCTTTGATGAGGTATCGGCCATTTCCCAGGCGCATCATATCCCGGTGATGATCGACAATACGTTTGCCACGCCGTATCTGTGTCGGCCGTTTGAGTGGGGCGTTCATATTGTGACGCATAGTACGACCAAGTTTTTGAGCGGCCACGGCACCGCCATCGGCGGCATGATTGTGGATGGCGGCAATTTCGATTGGACCAGCGGACGCTTTCCGAATTTTACCGAACCGGACCCGTCGTATCACGGCCTGGTGTACGCCGACCTCGGAGCGCCGGCCATGATACTCAAATCGCGCGTGCAGATCCTACGTGATGTGGGCGGCTGCCAAGCGCCGTTTGACAGTTTTACGACTTTGCTCGGAACTGAGACGCTGAGCTTACGCATGGAACGGCACGTCGCAAACGCCCAGAAAGTCGCGGAGTTTCTGGAGAGTCATTCCGGTGTGCATGCCGTGGCCTTTCCCGGCCTGGCCAACAGCCCGGACCATGAAAAGGCCAAGAAATATTTACCGCTCGGATCTGGCTCGATCATGGGATTCCAGATCAAGGGTGGCAGACAAGCGGGCGAAAAGTTCATCAATAGTCTTAAACTGCACAGCCATGTTGCCAATGTCGGTGACGCCAAGAGTCTGGCTATTCACCCGGCCAGTACCACCCACAGTCAGCTTAATGAAGACGAGTTGATCAGTGCTGGTGCAACAGTGGATTTTGTCCGTCTGAGTGTTGGCTTAGAAGATATTGAGGATATCATTTGGGACCTGGATCAAGCCTTGCACGCCGCCAAGTAGGCCGAAGTCGGTTCTGAGGAGTGACAGGATAGAGCATGAGCACGAATGGCTCAGTCGGGCTCGTTCAGCCTCAGCAGTTGACTTTTGCTGAGAACGAGCCCTTTCAGTTGGACAGTGGGGCCACTCTGGGGCCGGTGACCATGGTGTATGAAACCTACGGCCAACTCAACGCCGACCGGACCAATGCGATTCTTATGACGCACGCCCTGAGCGGCAGCGCGCACGCGGCCGGCTACTATCAGTCGGACGAGGCCAAAGCCGGCTGGTGGGATGACTGTATTGGACCGGGCAAAGCCTTTGATACCAATAAATTCTTTATTATTTGCAGCAACGTCCTGGGCGGCTGCTACGGCTCGACCGGACCGTCAGACCCCGACCCGGCGACCGGTAAACCGTACGGTATGCGTTTCCCGGTCGTGACCATCGGGGACATGGTACGCGCCCAGGTTCGGCTGATCGATCATTTGAACATAGACACCCTGCTGTGTGTGGCCGGCGGCTCAATGGGTGGAATGCAGGCACTCGAATGGGCAGCGCATCATCCGCACCGGCTGAAAGCTGCCATTCCCATTGCGACCACCGCCCATCACAGCCCCATGCTGATTGCCCTGAGTGCGGTGGGGCGGCAGGCGATTTATGCCGATCCGGCCTGGAATAATGGGGACTATTACGACGCTGGCCTCAAACCCGATGCCGGCCTGGCGGTCGCCCGCATGGTTGGCCATATTACCTATCTGAGCGAAGAGTCCATGCAGCAGAAGTTCGGGCGGCGGCTTCAGGATCAGGTTCGGTATGGGTATGAGTTTCGTTCCGAGTTTCAGGTCGAGAGCTACCTCAAATACAAAGGTCATAATTTTACGCGTCGGTTTGATGCCAACAGCTATCTGTATGTGACCAAAGCCATGGACTATTTTGATCTGAGTGCAGAGACTGGCTCGGTTGCGGCCGCCTTTGCCAACTCCGCCGACCTGCGTTACCTCGTGTTGAGTTTTACCAGCGACTGGCTCTACCAGAGCTATCACAGTAAAGAGCTGGTCAGCGCACTGACCGCGGCCGGTGCGGACGTGACCTATTTGGACGTCCAAAGCTCATGGGGCCATGATGCATTTCTGCTTGAGGTCGAAACCATGACCAAGCTGCTCAGCGGCTTTCTGGAGCGTTTGGTCCAATCGGAGCAGGTAGCCCTCCCGTCCGGTTTCCCGCCAACCGCCCCACCAAAGGAGCCGATAAAGACCGAGGCCGCGGCATGAGTGCTGAGACTGAACCGTCTGCGCCTCCGCGTCCGGCCCTATCGAGCGAGAGTCCGGTCTTGCTGCGGTCAGACCTGCTCGCCATTGCCGACATGGTTCCGGCCGGCTCGCGGGTGTTGGACCTGGGCTGTGGTGACGGAGCGCTGCTCGAATATCTGGTGCGCAGCAAGCAGGTGATGGGCCGGGGCGTGGAACGCAGCGAAGATGGGATGCTCGCCTGTGTCCGGCGTGGCCTGAGTGTCCGACAGGGGAATTTGGAAGAAGGGCTGGCCGATTACCCGGATGCGAGTTTTGACTCGGTGATTTTGAGCCAGACTCTGCCCTTTTTGAACGATCCGGCCATGATCCTGAGTGAGATGCTCCGCGTTGGCAGCCACGCGATTGTGAGTTTCCCGAACTGGGGCTTTTGGCGCTGTCGGCTCGAAATGCTCATTGCCGGCCGCATTCCACAGGTCCTTGATCTGGCCGAACGCTGGCACGAAGCACCGCGCTGGCAAGCGTTTACCGTGGCCGACTTTTGCGACTTTTGTCACCATTTGGGCTTCGGTATCCTGGAAGAGATCTATTTATCCCGCAGCCGGCGGTTGAAGAGTCTGCGCTACAAAAATCTACGCGCTACAACCGCGGTCTTCGCGTTGCAGCGCTTTTAAGGCGCTGGGTGACGTTTTCCAGCAAACATGGCCGACCCCCGCTCATCTCCCCCTGTGCTCCAACACAAAGCCTACGACCGGCCCTCGCAGTTTGTGCCGGAAAATCTGTTGCGCGAAGCGCGGCGTCAAATGGGCCTGCCAGCAGGCCAGGTGCCACGCGTCTGCGTGCTTGACCCGGACGGGGATATTGTTGCCAGCCTGCTGGAGCGGGGCGAAGTGCACGAACAGAAAACCTGGGCCTGTTACCATACGACCTTATATCGGTTTACGCTCAACGGAATTGAGATCGGCATTATCCGGCATGTGGTGGGTGCGCCGTTTGCCGTTTTGGTCGCCGAAGAATTATTTGCCTCAGGCTGTCAGTTGCTCATTCATATCACCTCCTCCGGCCAGATTGTCCAAAAAGAAGAGCCGCCGTTTTTCATCCTGGTGGAAAAAGCCCTGCGCGACGAAGGCACGAGCTATCATTACCTTCCGCCGTCTGAGTTCTCGTTTCTGAGGCCGGACCTGTTGGAGTTGTTCGCCAGTGCCCTCTCAGATGGAGATCCACCGGTCTACCGTGGAGCAACCTGGACAACCGACGCCCCGTTTCGAGAAACGCAAGAGGCGATTCGGCATGCGGAACAGCGCGGGATTCTTGCCGTCGAAATGGAGGCCGCCGCTCTGTACGCCTTCGCCCAGGCACGAGACAAGGCGGTCGTGTGCTTTGCCCATGTCACCAATCAAATGGGACAGGTCGAAGGCGATTTTGAAAAAGGCGAGGGCGCGGGTAGTCGCGACGCCCTGCGGTTGATTGCGGCAGCGGCTCAGGCGTGGTGGGCGGCTAAGAAGGTGTGATCATCCCGGTTCTCTATGGAGGGCTTAGAAAGTCATTGAGACGGGTGATTCCGTCGGTTCGTAGAATCATACCCGGCTGAACTCGCTCCTGTTCCATAATCCGATTCAGAGCATCAACAATAAGCTTATCCGACAGCCAACGACCTGACCCAGGTCGAAAAATCCCGATAACTCCGTGGTGTGGAACGCGCTCTAAGGCGAGTCGATAGAGTCCGACCGGATCACGGCGTCCCTTTCGTCCAACATTTGTGGTCAGAATGGGGAGGGCCAAGCGTTGAGCTGTAGCAAAGACTTCCTCATCGGAAGTCCCTTTTGGTAACTGTACGACATCACACTCTGTCGCTTTCAGACGCGTGAGAAGGGCAGCGCTGGCACTATCTTCATCAACGAGAATCTTCACTGTTTCGGTGGATGGGACCGGGCAAGTTCATCACTGAGGGCCAATTCGTCAGCTTCATCAGCCTCGATCACGTCGTGAAAACGCCCATAGTAGTCAAGGGCTTCCTCAAGAGCTGCCGTGGGGAGGGACCAATCTTGAGCAGCACTCTCAAGACTCTGGCCATTCGCTTGCATAGCCTCGATAACGCGGGACACAGGCAACTTAGGCCGCCCAACAAAGAATGCCTGTCGGAGCCAATGATCCGGCTGCTGCATCAGATAACGATAGACAGGTGCTGCTTGCGTCGTACCGGCGGTTGTAGCGGGAATGTCTAAGGGATTTACGTTGGTCATCATTATTCCCTGTATTTTTGCCAACGTAGCGCTCTAAGTCTCTACGGGCAATAGATTCCTTGGAGGCGTTCATCCTTCCAGCGCCAGCCACCCGTCTTTAGCGATATATTTCTTTAGTCTCTCTGGCCGGTAATTATAATCTTGCTCCCAGCGTTCTTTCACTGACTTGTGAATCAACACTTTTCCCTTCCTATGGTTTATTGGACGCCTTATGTCCTTCCAGGAACGAAACTTGAGGCTCGAAGAATCATGCAGCGTGGCGGCAGGGTCCGGCTTCAGTCTCCGACCAAGGTGCTTCTCGAACGACAGGCCGGCTTGCTCAGCCTCACCCATCATCCAGCCCAACGCGATGTCCGACAGCAGTGCGCCGCCCTTATCCGGTTTGTAGCCCCCTCCCACATCGGAATGGACTCCAACGAACCATACCTGCTTCAAATCCAGGTTTCTTCGGGGTTGTAGAATGGTTGCTTCAAAGTCGTAGCGTCGCTCGTCAATGGCAAGTGCGTGGCGGGCAATGCGCACATTTGGGCCCATTTTTGAATCATAAAACTCATCCTCGGCGTTAACCAACCGAGCCAAGAAAACGGAATCCCAAGCGCCCCTACCGTATCGAACACGCCCAGGAACCGAACCTCTTTGGACGGGTGGGCATACCTCTTCCGAAACGCGATAGACTTTGTGCCTTCTGGCGCATACTCGTCTTCTTGACGCTTATAGTGATCGAAAGCTGTTTGTATGAGACGCGCGTCTGGGCGTTTCAGGATACCGCAATTGTTAATAAGGCCGCACAGACTCCGCACCGTGTATGCTCCACGACTGAAGCCGAACAGAAACAACTCGTCCCCCGGTGAGTAGTTCTGAACGATATAACGGTAGCCGTCCATGATATTCTTATGTATGCTGCTACCCATTGTCCCGGTACTCCACTCATCATGGTAGGAACCTAATCCCCAATCGTAGAATACTTGTTGTGGCATGCCGTCACCGACAACCGGGCGTTTGACCGGATCGTTTCGAGCCTGTTTTTTCATCACCTCACCCGTGCCGAGACGGAAAAAACCATTGACGAAATGCTGCGGGTATTGAAACCGGGCGGACTGCTGTGTGTCGCGGACTGGGGACAACCCGCCAACGCCCTGATGCGCTGGCTGTTCTGGCCGGTCCGGCTTTTTGACGGTTTTTCTCGCACCCAAGACAATGTGGCCGGCCTGCTGCCGCGGCTCTTTCGACAGGGCGGGTTTGCCGAGGTGGCCGTTCAGGGCTCCCTGGCGACAGTACATGGCAGCCTCGCATTCTATCGCGCGGTCAGGCCAAGAGCGGACAGAGACGGGCAGGGCTAAGAAACTGTCATCATACCTCTTCCCCCGTCGGTGGGCTCACCATAGCGACAACGCAGCTTTGAGGCCGGCATCTATCGTGTCCATAATATCCACTGGCAGCGTACCGATACGGCGCGACAACTTCGTCCGGTCAAGCGTCGTGACTTGATGGCATAACGCGATGCCGTCCTTACTCAACCCTGCTGTGCCTTTGGGCAGGGTAACGGCTGTCGGACCGCGCTGTCGTTGCGAGGGAGATGTTGATAGCGGTACGATAATGACGGAACGCCAGCCGCGTACCTGATTGAATCCATCATGGGAAACGATGACAACGGGACGCCGACCCCTCTGCTCTGAGCCGGAGCGAGGCGCTAAATGCGCCCAGTAGACCTCGCCACGTCTCACGCCTCGCCTCGTCCACTACTAAGAAGATGTTCGACTGCGGCTTTTTCCACATCCGCATCCAGGTCGTCGGAAGTACCGGCAATTGCCTGAGCGTAGTGGGCGATAGCGTGATGCAGCGTCGCTTTTTCCCGTTCCACAAGCCATGTTTCAATAGCTTCCCGGACCAGGACGGTTGCGGGCTGCCCGGAGCGTTTTGCTTCCGATTTGAGACGAGTATGGATGTCGGTCGAAAGGGGAACGTGCATATTGTGGAACGATGTTGACATGACATATGCTATGCCATGAATTTATGGCTTTCACAAGAAAACTCTCAACTGAATAACTGCGTACGAAGTCAACGTATGGCTGAGAAGATAGGGCGAATCCATCTGCTTTTCGAGGCCCTTTCTGCCCCTAAAGAGATCCCATAGAGGAGTATTCGTTATGGAAATGTGGCTTCGCTTCTGGCCCTTTCTCGCGGTCTTTTCCATAATGGTCACGTGGGAATTCATCTCCCCGCGCCGCATGCTTTCTCCAAGAAGGGCAGAACGCTGGCCCACGAACTTGGGGCTTACGCTGCTCAATGTGGTTTTGGTATGTGCTCTCGTAGGTGCCGTGGCATATATGGCCGCCACTTTTGCGGCAGAACAACAGATTGGACTGCTGCATTGGGTGTCAGCGCCTTTCTGGTTCGCCGTCCCTGTCACCATCCTCGTCCTCGATTTCGCCCTCTACCTCCAGCACCGTCTCTTCCATACCTGCCCCCCTCTGTGGCGTTTGCATCAGGTCCACCATGCTGACCTTGGAGTCGATGCCACGACCGGCCTCCGTTTTCATCCTATCGAGATCTTTCTCTCTCTCGCCTATAAAGCGGTTGTCATTATTGCGCTGGGAGCACCTGTTTGGGCCGCCATCGCCTTTGAAATCGTCCTGAACGCCACCTCTGTTTTTAACCACAGTAATGTCAGTCTTCCTGAAAGGCTTGACCAGCGTCTGCGTTGGTTCCTCGTGACGCCAGACATGCATCGGATTCATCACTCCACGCGAACGGTGGAAACCAATTCAAACTTCGGCTTTTCTGTCCCCTGGTGGGATCGGCTGTGTGGAACCTACCGGGCCGATCCGGCTTTGGGACAACTGGGACTTGAGCTTGGACTGTCATATTATCGAGATTCGTTTCACCTCGGGCAGTTATTACTCCTCCCCTTTCAGACTCGTACTCCCCTGGAGAAAACGTGGAAAGAAATCTCCCCCCTTCAGCTGTACGAAATGCTGGCGGAAGAAAATCCACCCTATGTGCTCGACGTGCGAGACCTGGGCGAATTTACAGGCGAGCTTGGTCATATCGAAGGGGCCCATTTGCTGCCGGTCTCCGATTTAGACAAACGAATGAACGAGCTAGCTCCCTGTCGCTCCCAAACGGTCGTCCTGGTGTGAAAGACGGAACGTCGCTCAGGCAGAGCGGCGGACTTGTTGGGGCAAAACGGCTTCTCTTCTCTCCTGGTCCTGTCCGGCGGCATGCTCGGATGGACCGGAGCAGGGCTGCCCGTATCGCATAAAGCTGACGCTACCTGACACTCCCTGCCGGAGCGTGCTACATACAGCCGGAGGAGAAAATGAAAGGAGAGAGCATATGGCAGAAATACGTGAAATAACCTCCGGTCTGGAATTCCCCGAAGGCCCGATTGCCATGGATGACGGCAGCGTCATCCTGACCGAGATCAAGCGTGGCACGCTGACGCGGGTCAAGCCTGATGGCACCAAGGAAGTCGTGGCCGAAACGGGCGACGGGCCGAACGGCGCGGCAATCGGGCCGGACGGCAAAATCTACGTGTGTAATAACGGCGGTTTTGAATGGATCGAAGCCGGCGGGCTGACTGTGCCGCACGGTATCCCTGAAAGCTATACCAATGGTTATATCCAACGGGCCGATATCGACACCGGGGCGGTGGAAACGATCTATACCGAGTGTGACGGCAATAAGCTGTGCGGCCCGAACGATATTGTGTTCGATGCCCAAGGCGGCATGTGGTTTAGCGACTTCGGTAAGATCCGCGACCGCGACCGCGACGTATGCGGCCTCTATTACGCCAAGACAGACGGCTCGCTCATTAAGGAAGTCGTCTATCCGATCCAGGGACCGAACGGCATCGGCTTGGCCCCTGGCGATGCCACTTTGTATGCGGCCCAGACCTTTGAAGCCCGGGTGTGGGGCTGGAACATCACCGGTCCGGGCGAATTGGAGCGCGTAGAAGGGGCGGGAGGTCCGCTCCTGGCCGGTCCGGGCGGAGGGGTTCTGGTGGCTGGCTTACCGGGCTATCAACTCCTTGATTCGTTAGCGGTCGAGGCCAACGGCAACGTCTGTGTGGCGACCATCCTGAATGGCGGCATTACCGTGTTTGCGCCGGACGGCTCGTCGGTCGAGCATGTGCCCGTGCCCGGCGACCCGGTGGTGACCAATATCTGTTTTGGTGGGCCGGACCTGCAAACGGCGTATATTACGCTGTCGGGCACGGGCAAGCTGGTGGCTATGGACTGGCCGCGTCCGGGCCTGAAGTTGAATTTCACGCGCTAGGCGTCGCCTTTCGCTTGGCCTCTGGAGTAAGGGGGCAGCCGACTGCCCCCGCCGTTCAGCCCAGATGCCCGTGGCCGGGCTTTTGATGATGCTCCTCATGAGACTGTGGACTGGTCGGTCGCGCGTCTCTGCCTTTCTCGTGGCTCAGGCAGATGCGGCCCAGAAATTTGACATTGGCACAGGCGTCAACCTCGCCGACATGGCACTCCGCAACGTTTGGAATAAAAAAACGATACGGACCGCCTTTTTTCTCCGGGAGCGCTGCGTCATTCAAACGGTAGGCAATAATTCCTTCTTGTACGGCTTCCAACGGCACGCTGGCGGAAAACTTTCCGTCAGTGGATTCCAGGGTGATGTATTGAGCGGTTTCTTTTGGTCCGACCTGCTCCAATAACGATTGGAGTCGGACGGCGCTGCCTTCTCGGCCCGGAACAAGCTGACTCACGTCCTCAATCTGACCCGATAGAGAACGCAGCTCGGTAAAACCAAATGCCTTTGGCGACCGGACTGCTCCTTCAACGTGTAATTGTGTCATTTCTCATCCTCCAGCTCACAAAAGATATGGTCCCTATCATACCTTGCTCAAAGGCGGTCGTCTTGTAGGTGAGAGCAGGCTGTTGACCCTCTTCCGACTGTGGGGCAAGGTGGCCGCTCAAAGGTGGTGCTGCGTTGGGAGTGGCAGAGAGATGCGGATCATTACGTGCAACCTAAACGGCATTCGGTCTGCTGCGAGCAAAGGGTTTTTCTCGTGGCTGGAGAAACAAAACGCCGACGTGGTGTGTGTCCAAGAACTCAAGGCTCAGGAAAAAGATGTCATCCCAATCTACCAAGAAGCCGGAGTCCTGACAGGGACTTTTCACTACGCGGAAAAGCCGGGCTATTCTGGCGTTGGCATCTATGCCCGGCGGCAACCGGATACAGTCCATATTGGCTGGGGTTGGGCCGACGCGGATAGCGAAGGGCGCTATCTGCGGGCGGACTTTGGCCGTCTGTCGGTGATTTCAATGTACCTGCCGTCCGGTTCGAGTTCTGAAGAGCGTCAGCGCGTTAAATATCAGTTCATGGACAAGCTCTTGCCAGAACTGACAGCGCTGCGAGCCGGTCGCAGACACGTGGTGCTGTGTGGGGACTGGAATATTGCGCATACGGAAAAGGATCTCAAGAATTGGCGTGGCAATCAGAAGAACTCCGGCTTTCTACCCGAAGAACGAGCGTGGATGACGCGTGTGTTCGATGAGGCCGGTCTTGTGGATGCGTTTCGACGTGTCAATCAGGAAGAGGACCAGTATACCTGGTGGTCATTCCGTGGTCAGGCCTGGGCGAAAAATGTTGGCTGG
This sequence comes from uncultured Binatia bacterium (SeqCode), assembly GCA_965247985.1. Classification (GTDB taxonomy): domain Bacteria; phylum Desulfobacterota; class Binatia; order Bin18; family Bin18; genus Bin18. The sequence continues at coordinate 2,051,219 of OZ252051.1, forward strand.
CGGATCGATTACCAAGTGGCAACACCGGGTTTAGCCAAACTGGCAACGCAGACCGCGGTCTACAAGGAAAAGCGTTTTTCAGACCACGCGCCGCTGATTATTGATTACGACTATGCGTTTGACAGTCCAAGGCCACAGAAACGAGCGGCCAGGAGCGTGAGTTCAAAAAGAGCGAGTTCAAAAAACGCTCGTTCCACTCATTCACAAAATGCCGGTTCACAGCAGGCCTCCGTAAAGAAGCCTGCTCGGTCCCCAAAGCGAAAGAAGAGAGAGTAGGGGAGCCCGCCAGAGCAGCCTTGCCTCCCCTCTTAAGCAATCACTTTTTTGCATTCCGCCGTTACTTTAGCACATGCCTCGGCCGTCTCCATGCAGAGCGGATGGTGTGTATGCTTCCGACATTCCTCTTCACATGCGTCATGAATAGCTATGCAGACGGGGATCAACGCTTTGAGTTGAGCGGAATCGGCTGCGGCGAGGGCACTCAGCGCTTCACTCACGGCATTCATCTCCTGGATGCGCGCAGCACAAGCAGATAGCGACGTGTCACCAGTCGCAAACAGGTTAAGACAGTGCTTTAAGCACATCTCTCCGATCCCCACGCAGGCTTGAGCCACGAGGACTAGCGCGCGGTGTTTTGTGGCGGCATCGTGGGTTGCGTGCTCGTGATGGGCAGCGAGGGTTGGAGAGGCCACCAGCCCGGCAAGGGCAGCGCCCGATACGCCCAGCAAGACATTGCGTCGTTTTATGAGGGGCTGCTCGGCTTTGAGAGGGGCAGTAGTATTTCTTTGTACACTCATGAATGACTCCTTGTACGGTCTGTTGTGCAATCCACTCCTACGCGAGTGTACCATATAGGCCCCCGGGACTCCTGCGTGTACCCCAGGAGCGAGAGCGTGTCTTGATCCTGAGGGCATCTCCTTATAGTAAAGGCGAGGGACTGGGGGATTTGTGTTGAAACGGCCCTATAGTGCTAGATGTCTCGTTATACTTTTTGTCCTCGCCTTTATGGGACAGGAGCACGTGTGGCACGGCATGCAATTCCTGCTGTCTGCCGACCAACATGCCTGCTGTAAGACGAAACAGCACTGTCCGATCTCATACGGAAAGAAGACGCACGCGCATTCCTCCCATACCCCAGATTGTCCTCATGCGGATAAGAAGTCACGGGCCAGCTTCCAGTGTACTTTGCAAACGTGCCATCCGTCCGGGCCACATGGACAGGTGTCAGCTCAGTCTCTTCGGTTTGTACTGACGCGGAGCGCCGGCCGGCCTGTCCCTCAGCGCGAGCGACGTTTCCATTTTTTACGGCCGCTGTGCCATACTGAGTTGGCTATTACTCCACCCACGCCCCCGCCACGTTCTCCACAGTTCGTTTAATCATCACGAGCCTTGTCTCATCAGACGGTGAGCTTCAAAGGACTGCCTGCCCTATGTGGCTAGAGTAATGCCATGCAGGGTGAGGTGTTGGATGGCTCGCGTCCAGCCGACTGAAAGTGGAGAACAATCTATGCTGGCAATGTCAGAGCTATGTTATTGCGCCTGGAAGAGAAGTGTGTGGAGTCTGGTTTTTCTGAGCCTCCATGTCCTGACTGCCGAAGGGCGGCCGGGCTTTGCTCAAGTCCAAGAAGAGACTCCGGACCAAGGAGCGAAACTCGCGCAACAGGAAGTAGTTGAACTTGAAGAAATAATCGTATCAGCCGAGCGTATTACTCCGGTAGCAGGAGCGGCCACTGCGGTGGTGACGGCTAAGGAGGTACGGGAATACCATGCCAAAGATGTGGCTGAAGTCTTGAAGGCCGCTGTCCCTGGTGTGACAGGTAAACGGGTCGGCGGGATGCATCTTGAGCCTATTATTCGCGGTCTGCGCGAAGACCGCTTGAGTGTCATGACAAACGGCACGAAGATTTGGGGCGGGGGGCCGTTTCGCATGGACCCTCCGACCTCTCTGTTGGAAGTTGACGAGCTTGAAGCCATCGAAGTCGTCAAAGGTCCATACTCGGTGACGCGGGGACCGAGTAGTATTGGTGGAACCATCAATCTGGTGACCAAGATGCCTGAGCTTGCAGCGGAATGGTACGCACGCGGCTCGCTCGGCGCGCAGTACGCGAGCAATTATAATGGCTGGGCCACCCAGGCCACGATTACGGCTGGCGGGCCGACCCTGGCTTTTCGGCTGTCCGGCGGCTACCGGGATTATCAGGATTATGATTCGGGCGATGGCGAGAACGTCGCCTCGGGATTCCAGAGCCAGTCCCTCTCAGGAACTGTAGTCTGGCAGCCGCACACGAACCACCGCTTCCGACTCTCCATCAGCCGGGAGTCCGACCGGGATGCCCGCTTTGCCACTCTGCCCCTCAGTCTGGAAGAAGATGATGCCTATCTCGGCTCTATGCGGTACAGCCTGCTCAACCCTTTCCCCTCGGTCGAGAGTCTGGAATTCATCGCGTACTATAATTACGTCCACCACCGCATGAAAAATGAAGATACGCCCAGTCGCGGCATGCTGCGTATTGTGTTCCCGCTCGACGCACGTACGTTTGGCGGACGGGTGCAGGCCAACATCCGGCCCGGCTTTGGCGGTCGCTTGGCGCTTGGTGGAGATGTCTATCGGCTTGAGCGTGAGGGCACGAATCATCTCTCTTTTTTACGTGGGCCTTTGGCCGGCAAGAGCGCGTTTTTTGATATCTGGCCGGAGACGCGAATTATGGATGGCGGCATCTTTGGCGAGTATGCCTATCAGCTTGCTCCTAAGTGGCGGCTGGTGGTCGGAAGTCGGGTCGATTTTGTTGATGCCGACGCACAGCCGAATGCGCGGGTGCGTATGGGCTACCGGCGTTTCTATGGTCCTGGGGCAGATGATGTGGCTGAGTTTGAGACAAATGTGAGTGCTAACGGACGCCTCGTGTATTCGCCCCTGTCGTCCCTGGACTTCTTTGTTGGAATTGGTCGAGCCGTGCGGACCGCGGACGCGACCGAGCGGTATTTTGCGCTGGGTCCGGGACCGGGCGGCTTTTTTGTGGGCAACCCGCGTCTTGAGCCTGAAGAGAGCCTGGAGTTTGACCTTGGCATGAACGGCATATGGGGGAAGCTGGCCTTTGAAGGCTCGTTTTTCTATAACCGTATCGACGAGTATATTTTGCAATACGTGCTTGAGCGGACAGACGTGAATGGCGACGGCAGAACGGATATTGTGCGTGGCTTCCGCAATATCGATTCTGCTGCATTGATAGGGGTAGACCTGGGTCTGAGCTATGCTGTGCGCGAAGACCTCAGTCTACTCGGTTCCTTTGCCTATGTGCGGGGCGAAAACGAAGACAATGATACAGCCTTAGCCGAGATTCCGCCATTCGAGGGCCGGCTGGGGTTCCGCTACGAGCATATTGACTGGGGTGTGTGGCTGAGTCCGATGGTCCGGCTGGTGCAGAGCCAGCATCGGATTGACACCGCTTTTCTGGAAGACACGACGCCGGGATTCGTGAGCGTGGATATCGGGGCCGGCTGGCGTTTTCTGGGCAGCCATGAACTCACAATCTCTGTCGCGAATCTGCTCGACAAAAACTATCACGAGCATGTCACCCGAGAGAACCCGTTTACCGGGCGAGAAGTCTTCGAGCCGGGACGGGTGGTGACGGTTGGCCTGCGGACAACGTTCTAAGAGGCGCTGGGCGGTCTGACGCTGGTGTCCGGGGCTGTGGGCCGTCCGGCTGAAGGTCAGCCCAAAACTAATCTGGCTCTCCAAGCGGGGGAAGCGGGATTGCTTCGTCAATCAACATGACTGGGATATCGTCTCGAATGGGGTAGCAATACTGCTGGTCTTCACGGACCAGGGCCGCGTCTAGTGCTTGGGAGACGACCTCGCCGGTCCGATTTTTGAGGGTGCCGTTTTGGATGTGGGCATTGAGGTTTTCTACCAGCTCGGACGGTGCCAATACCACGGGCTGCTTGGTTTCCGGACACACCAGGATTGCAAGCAATTCTTGATTAAGGGCCATGAGCGTTCTCTCCTTCAGGAATAGTGTCGATAGATAGAATGACCTCAAACAGCACTTGGACGGCCTCGCGTATGGCAGAAAGGGGTATGCGCTCGTTCAGACCATGCACGCCGCGAGCATCTTCCGATGTGAGCGCTAAGCCTGAAAAGCCATAACTGACAATGCCCTTTTCTCTGAAATAGTGCGTGTCGGTGAAGCCTCCCAGGACGCTGGGGAAAACCGGCGCGTGCGGGTCTCGGTGTGCGGCGACGGAACGGATCGCCTCGAAGAGTGGCGTGTCCGGGGCCGAGGCAACGGAAGGAAAGTTTAACAGGGTTGAGAACCGGATATTTGGATCATCCACCAACTGTTTAAGCTCGGCGATGAATTTTTGCGGGTCTTCTCCTGGCAAGAGGCGGCAGTCAAGTTGGGCGGATGCGGAGGCTGGCACGACGTTGGTTTTTGGGCTGCCGTTGAGAACGGTCAGTGAAATAGTATTCCGAACCAGGGCATTATGGCCCGGCGTTGTCGTGAATTTCTTGCGAAAAGCCTCGTCCTTGAGCGCGTGTTCAAGAGCTCGGTAGTGCTGCGCCGTTTCCTCATCCTCGTGGTTTGCTAAGGCATTAAAATACGCCTGTACCGCCGGCACGACCTTGAAAGCTGTCTCATAGCGGCGAATTTTCTCTAAAGCCCGTACGAGGCGATTTACTGCCGTCTCAGGAACCGGACTCGACCCATGCCCTGCCGGTCCCGTCGCTTTGAGCTCTATCCAACACGGCGCTTTTTCCGCAACAGCGACGCGATACGAGCGCTTGCCTTCGCGCTGTCGAATACCGCCCCCTTCGGTCAGGAGAAACTCAGCGTCTGCAATGAGGTCGAAATGATTTTCAACAAACCAGCCTGCGCCTTTTCTCCCACCGACTTCTTCATCTCCCGTGCCGAGAAAAATAATGTCGCGCTCAAACGCCAGGCCACTGCGTTTGAGCAGGGCCATCGCGAGAAATTGGACAACCCCCACACCTTTGCAGTCGATGGCTCCACGCCCGTGAACGTAGCCATCTTTGACAAGCCCGCCAAACGGGTCAAACTTCCATTCCGCTGGGTCGGCGGGAACAACATCCAAATGGTGCAGCAGGATGAGCGCCTTTTTCTTCCCCTTGCCCTTGAGCCGACCATAGACAATGCCACGCCCCGGCTCCGACTCGTAGACATCTGCTTCGATCCCTTCCTGACTGAGGATTTTTTGCCAGAACTGTGCCGCGGCGGTCTCATTCCCCGGCGGGTTGGAGGTATCAATCTGGACGACCTGGCTGAGCAGTTCACCGGCTTCTTTTTCAACCGCCGGCCAATTTATGTCCTGAGCCTCTGCCGGGAGGGATTGGGAGAGGATGAGCGGGAAGACAAAGAGCAGCAGCCACCCACAATGACTTATACTCCTCAATTTTCGGTTATCTGTCAGCATGAGTTGGGCCACACTTTTCCTTTCCATACAGAAGCTGGAATACCGTCTTCCTGTGCACCGCTGTCTGTTCCGGGCTAGATATGTCACACCGGCTGGACTTCTTCAATGCTGAAGGCTGGCCGGGCCGGGCGACTTGTCTTGTTCCGGTTAAAGAAGCCCGATACAAACAGACCCCGATAGCAGCAGAGAAGGAACACCCATGAGTGGACACAGCTTGTTTGATGTATCAGGAAAGAAAGGCTATGTGACCGGCGGCGGCTCAGGACTTGGGCGAGCCATCGCCCTTGGCCTAGCCGAGGCCGGCGCCGCGGTTGTGGTGAGCGATATCAATCGGACAACCGCGGAGAAGGTCGCTGAGGAGATTCGCGTTCAGCAGGGTAATGCCCGTGCCCTGGAGATTGATGTCTCACAAAAAAATCAGGTTGAGACCCTGATCCGCTCAACGGTGGACGAGCTGGGCGGACTGGACTTTGCCTTCAATAACGCTGGCATCCTCAAACTTGGCAAACCGGAAGATTTGAGCGAAGCGGATTGGCAAGAGGAGATCAAGGTCGATTTGAGCGGGGTTTTTTTGTGTTGCCAAGCCGCCGGCCGTCATATGCTGGCGCACGGCGGCGGGAAAATTGTGAATACGGCCTCTATTTCCGGCTTGATTGTGAACTCAGGGCTGACCTATTCAACCGCCAAGGCGGGGGTCATTCAGCTCACCCGGGTGTTGGCCATGCGCTGGGCACGGCATGGCGTGTATGTGAATTGTTTCAGTCCGGGCTATATCCGCACCGGGATGACCGCGCCGCATCTTACCCGACCTGAGGTGGAAAAGGAAATGCTCCGCCAGACCCCGTTGCGCCGTTTGGGTGAGCCGCGTGATCTGGTCGGCGTTGCCCTGTTCCTCGCGTCTCCGGCTTCAGACTTCGTGACTGGTCAGAACATTATTGTTGATGGTGGGGTGACGTTGACGTAAGATGCTGGCCTGCTCTTACTTCCCGACCAAGCCAGCAAAAGTCCTTGTTCAGCCTGGGAAGAAATGGTAGACAGCAGACAGATTGAGAATGTAGCTGACACCCTGTCGGCGAGGGAGGCTGGTATGCCAAGCGCAACGCTTTTACGTGTGGACCTCAGCACGCGAGAGGTCAAAAAAGAGGCTGTCCCGGAGCAAATCCTTCGAGATTATATTGGTGGACGTGGGGTGGGCACAAAGCTCCTCATGGATAATATGGACCCACGGGTCGATGCGCTCGACCCGGCCAACCCACTTATTTTTGCCACCGGCCCGGTCACGGGCACCTATGCGCCAACCGGAGGGCGTTACATGGTCGTGACCAAGTCGCCTCTCACCGGAGGAGTGGCCTCGTCAAACTCGGGTGGTTATTGGGGGCCGGCTTTACGCTACGCCGGCTATGAATACGTAATGATCGAAGGCGCGGCCAAAGAGCCCGTATACCTGTACATCAACGACGACACGGTCGAGGTCCGTGACGCCCGGCATCTGTGGGGCAAAATCGTTGATGACACGGAAAACATGGTTCGTGAAGCCACCCACCCTGAGGCGCGGGTGGCCTGCATTGGCCCTGGTGGAGAAAACCTTGCCCGGACCGCTTGTGTCATGAATGACAAAGGCCGGGCCGCCGGTCGTTCCGGCGTTGGTGCGGTCATGGGATCAAAAAAGCTCAAGGCTATTGCCGTGCTCGGCTCAAAAGGGCTGAAGATTGCGAATCCTGAAGGCTTTACGAAAGCGGTTCTACAGGGCCGGGATAAACTCGTGGCAGGGCCAACGACCAGCGGGCTGACCATGCTCGGCACCGCGGGGACGGTCTCGTATATGAATATGGTTGGCATGCTGCCGACCAATAATTTTCAGCAGGGCGTGTTTGCCGAGGCTGAGGCAGTGGATGGTCCGGTTGTGAAAGAGCAGTTCATGACCCGTAACCGTGGCTGCCATAGCTGCATGATTCATTGCGGTCGGGTCACCAAAATATCCGGCCATGGTCAGTTTGATGGCCAGGGTGAAGGGCCGGAATATGAGACGATCTATGGCCTGGGCACAGACTGTGGCGTGGGGAATCTGGCCGCGGTGATTAAGGCGAACTATCTGTGCAATGAATACGGCCTTGATACCTTGGAAGCTGGATGCGCTATTGCCACCGCAATGGAGTTGGCAGAAAAAGGTTATCTGCCCGAAAGCGATGTGGGCTTTCCGCTCAAGTTCGGCGACCCCGAGGCCGTCATTCAATTGCTTGAAGCCCAGGCGTATCGAACCGGGACCATTGGCAACCTGCTGGCGGAAGGGGGGTACCGTTTAGCCGAACACTATGGGCATCCTGAGTTATTCATGGGCTCGAAAAAGCAAAGCTTTGCGGCGTATGACCCGCGCGGCTCGGTCGGCATGGGCTTGGCCTACGCCACCTCGAACCGGGGGGCGTGTCATTTGCGTGGCTATACAGTCTCGGTTGAACACTTCGGCAACCCGGTCAAGCTTGATCCCTTTACAACTGAAGAAAAGCCATATTGGCTGAGTGTGATGCAAAACACCACATCCTTTGTGGACTCGTCCGGCCTGTGCCTCTTCTCTACCTTTGATATGGACCCCGGAACGGATGTCATGGCCATGGTGAGTGAGGTGTGGGGTGAGCAGCTCGGTACACCAGAGGACATGCTAAAAATCGGGGAACGAGTGTGGAATCTTGAAAGACTCTTTAATAACGCCGCCGGCCTTGGTCGAGCCGATGATAGCCTCCCGCCGCGTATTACGTCCGAGCCTTTGACCGAGGGGGCAAGCAAGGGTCATGTCGTTGATCTGGAGCCGATGCTGAATGAATATTACCAACTCAGAGGTTGGGATGAGACCGGGCAACCGGCGGCGGCGAAACTCCAAGAGTTAGGGCTGGGCTAAGCCGAGCATTCTCTCAGTAAGCCGAACGAAAAGGGGACTCTGTTTGAGCCCCCTTTTTTTGATGACAACTCTCGTGATCAGAACAATGCCGCGTCTGGCTCAGGTTCGACTGTTTGGGTCGCCCGTTTTGTTACGCGACGTTTCCTTGGCATTGTCCTCTTCTCCGTACCATATCTTTTGGGTTTTGCCCTGGACTTTGGCCGTTTTTCGGTGATCTCGATTTCATACTGTTCAATATGAAAGTCGGGGGCTGCACGAAAAAAGAAGTGAGCATTGAGTTGGGTCTCGAGGGCATCCAACCACTCTTCTTCCTCCCCATATAAAAAGGTAAGGACGTCTGGATGGGTATAGACTGTGACGGCTTGGGCGTGGGGCTGAAGCGCCACCTCTTTGTGTAACTGGCGGATAAGATTATACGTAATAGTGGGGACCGACTGTCTATGGCCCCGACCGTCACAATACGAGCAGGGGGCGCACAGTTGTTGCTGGAGACTCTCCCGGGTACGTTTGCGCGTCATCTGCACCAGCCCGAGTTCGCTGATTTTCCGCATATTGCTACGGGTCTTATCCTTTTTCAGGGCTGCGCGGAGCGCTTCCGTGACCTTGGTGCGGTTGGCCGCCCGCTCCATATCGATAAAGTCAACGATAATGAGGCCGCCAATATTGCGCAGGCGCAGTTGTTCGACCACAACCTGTGCGGCTTCAAGGTTGGTCTGGAGCATGGTCTCTTCTTGGTTGCGTTTCCCAACAAAGCGACCCGTGTTCACGTCAATCGCAGTGAGCGCTTCGGTATGATCAATAACGATATGACCACCGGATTTGAGGTGGACGCGTCTTTCGAGCGCTTTGGCAATCTGCTGCTCAATTTTGTAGTGCTCAAAGATGGGGGTCTGTTTGTCGTGGAGCTTCACGCGACCGGTTAAACGTGGCAGGAAGGTGGCAATGAATTCATTAATGCGTTCGTAATCGTTCGCATTATCGATAATGATCTCATTAATAGCCGGTGTGAATACATCACGAATAATACGCAGGGCCACATCCATATCGTCATGCACGAGGGTCGGGGCGCTGTGCTGCTCGCGTTCTTTGGTGATCCTGCCCCACAGTTTGAGCAGGAATCGCATGTCATCCTGAATTTCTTTTTTTGTCAGCCCCTCACACGCTGTGCGCACGATAAAGCCGCCCTCGGCCGGCCGCAGGCTTGCGACCGCTTCTCTGAGACGTTTGCGCTCTTTGCCGTCTGCAATGCGCCGGGACACACCAATATGTCCCATGGTCGGTGTATACACCAGCTGCCGTCCGGGCAGAGAGAGATGCGCGGTGAGTCGGGGACCTTTGGTCCCAATCGGCTCTTTGGCCACTTGGACAAGAATTTCCTGATTCTTTTTCAGCTTTTGCTCGAGTGGAATACGCGGCTCTGAACGGGAGCGGCGGCGCCCATTTGTGGGTCTTGGCTCGGCGTTTGGAGGCTGCTCCTCTTCCTCGCCAACCTCTTCGCCACCTTGGCTATCAGGCTCGGCCAGGTCAAATTCGTTCAGCAGATCTTCTTCGTCCTGGTCCTGGTCTTCGTTGTCATCGATCATACCCAGGGGCAACGGGCCGCCAAACACATCCGAGGCATGGATGAAGCCCGCTTTTTCAAGTCCGATATCAACGAAGGCGGCCTGCATCCCCGGCAGGATGCGATTCACGCGCCCGAGGTAGATATTGCCCGCAATATTACGCTGCTGAGATCGTTCAATATGAATCTCCACGAGCATATCGTTTTCGAGCAGGGCAACCCGGGCCTCATGGTGAGTGGAATTAATAACGATTTTTTGACGCACGAGTATTAGCCTGTCGTCGAGAGCTGTTCTTGCTCATGTTGTTGGTGTTCTTTCTGGGGACGGGCTTCCGAGTGAAATTGGGTCAATGTTTTTGTCACCCGTAAGAGCTTCACATCTTGTGGGGACAGGGTGAGGAGGACACCTAGGAATTCATGTGGCTTGAGGCTGCCCACATCCGTCATGGCGATTTCGACTGAAAGCGTTGTCGGTGTTTCCAGAGTCACGGCTGAGACAACACGCTTGGCATCAATGGTGCGTTCCCGATGACGGGTCCGTTTACGCATAGGGAATGTTTCCGCCTGATGGAAGTGGCTCAACTGCTCTGCCAGGAAGATCGGGTCGCGTTTTTCCGGGGGAAGCGTATCGAGTGCGACCTGGTAACGCTGGGCTGCAATACTAACATCGACGCTCGGCCTGTCCAGGCCGAGCGGCTGTGCTTGGTAGATATGAAAGCCGCTCGGCAGCTCGGCATTCAGGCGTTGTGGTATCTCTTTTGCCAACATATCTTCATTCAGGAGTATATCAAGAAACTCCTCTTCGCTCTCCATGCCTACTGGGAGAGCCGGGCCAAAACTAATACGGGGTAAGGGATGAAAGCCCTGGCTGTAGGCAATGGGGAGACGCGCCCGGCGACAGGAACGGGCAAAGAGTGTCGCGACCTCTTTGGCACCCAGAAAGCGGGCCATGCCAAGCTTGCTATACCTCAGTCGAAAACGGACGACGGCCTGTCGCTGATTGCCCTGGCTCGCTGCAATCGTATTTGGATCACCGGCCAGCCACTCATCGGCATTACCCGAAATAGGATGTTGAGCGGTAGGGCGTGGCAGCTCGAATTGAGTGCTGTTCGATGCTCCAAGGGGGACCGGGTTCAGCTTATCTTCATTCAATACGCCCCTATATCGTTTGATTTTTACCTTTTGTTGTTCTTCTTTTTTCTCCTGCATCTTCTGCCATTGCCGGGTTCCCCAAGCGTCATGCTCCGGCAGTGTCGCTTGCGCCCAGGGATCGACAGCCGCTCCTCTATGGTCAGCCCCTTTGGCTCCAGTCAGATGATACGTGACATTCCGGACACTCTGAAAGTCACACGCTCCACAATATGAGCAGCGTTCAACGCTACAGTCGGGGGTGAGGCCACCTTCGAGTGCTTTTGCCAGATCACGCTGGAGCCATTGCTTTGTCACACCACTGTCCAAATGGTCCCATGGAAGCGGCTCAGCAAGCAGGCGCCGGCGGAGATACCAATTGGGCTCTATCCGGTGTGTACTAAAGGCATGTTGCCACAGGTCGAGTCGAAATTGCTCTGTCCAACCGTCAAACCGACAGCCGAGGTGATAGGCGGTCAGGAGTGGGGCTCCCAGACGACGGTCGCCCCGGGCGAAAACACCCTCAAGGAAGGACAGCCGCGCGTCGTGCCATTTGAATTGAATACCGTAGCGTCGCAGTTCGCGCCGTAAGAGCCGCTGTCGCGCTTCGGTTTCATCCAGGTCTACCTGGGCGGCCCATTGAAACGGAGTGTGCGGTTTGGGGATAAAGGTAGAAACACTGGCCGTGACTTGGCGCTGATGCTTGCCGGCCGCAGAGACCTTGCGGCACAGGTCAACGATGCCCAGCAGGTCCTCTTGTGTCTCTGTCGGCTGTCCGAGCATGAAGTATAACTTGACACTTTTCCAACCGAGACCAAACAACAGACGAGCGGCCTCAATCAATTCTTCTTCTTGATATTCTTTTTGTATCACATTACGCAGACGCTGTGAGCCAGCCTCGGGCGCAAGGGTAAAACCCGTTTTTCGTACGCGGCGGATTTCCTCCAGGATATGCGGCGAGAGCGCGTCTACCCGCGTTGAGGGCAGGGAGACTGATACTTTGAGGTCTGAAAAACGATTCATAATCGCGCGCAGGAGCGGATTAACGCAGCTATAGTCACCTGTACTTAAACTGAGCAGGGAGACTTCTTCATAGCCACTTTTTTTGATCAATGTGTCCACCTGCTCCTGAAGGGCGCGTGGGTCGCGTTCTCGCAACGGGCGATAGATATAGCCGGCTTGGCAAAAGCGACAGCCGCGCACACAGCCGCGCATGACCTCAACCGCAACGCGGTCGTGCACGATGTTCACATTCGGCACGACCTGGGTGGTGAGGTCGGGGATACTATTCAAGTCTTCAACAATACGCTTTTTCACAACCGTGTGGTCCGCATAGCGGGGGCGGGTGACGCTCAGGGTACCGCCGGGAGTATATTCCGGCTCAAAAAAGGCAGGGACGTATACTCCAGGAATGCGGCACAGAACTCGTAAGAGGTCTTCCCGGTCTTTTCCATCCCAGGCTAGATAGGCATCGCAGATATCAAAAATAGCCTCCTCACCATCTCCGAGGAGAAAAGCGTCGATAAAGTCAGCGATGGGCTCTGGGTGAAATGCGCATGGTCCCCCGGCAATAATCAATGGATGAGACGCGTGACGGTCACGCGAGAGCAGGGGAATGCCGCCAAGGTCCAGCATGGCCAGGACGTTGGTATAGGTCAGTTCGTACTGGAGACTGAAGCCAATAATCTGAAAGGCGTGTAATGGCCGATAGGTTTCAAGAGAGACGAGCGGCAAATGGTGCTGACGAAGCTGCTCTTCCATGTCCGGCCAGGGTGAGTAGGCGCGTTCAGCCTGAATACCCTGGCGGTTATTGAGTAAGTTATAAAGAATTTGTAAGCCGAAGTGAGACTGCGCGATTTCGTAGACCTCAGGGAAGGCGAGCGCAAAGTGTAAGTGTATATCCGCAGAGTCTTTGATGATTGTCCCGAGTTCGCCTCCTGTATAGCGAGAAGGTTGTTCAACCAACGGGAGAATTGTGGCGTACGCCTGCCGCAGGTCGGTCCTCTCTCTCATCTCCGTACTCAATATACACCTCTCTACTCAAACCTTTTTATATCGGAAACCCTGACAGTCTCGCAAGGAGAAGGTTCTCGCTCTGGATGTTGCGTCACATGATAATGTTAAATTCTCGTGAAAACCTTGACACAGCGGATAGTGCTGGGTATACGAATCCGGTATCCTAAGTCAACGGAAAACTCCGTTTTTATTGACGGGTTAGGAGCACATGAGCGTTCTCAATAGCAAGGTGCTCGTTCTCAATCGATCCTATTTCCCGGTGCATGTTACATCGGTACGGAGGGCATTTGCTCTTCTCTATCAGGGGATTGCGAAAGCGGTTGACCAACAGTATCGAACATTTGACTATGAGAGTTGGAGTGCACTGTCGGCATCAGTCCACGATGAGACCGTTGGTCTTATTGGTCGCGTCATCCGGGTTCCGCGCGTCATTCTGCTCGTTTCGTATGACCGGGTTCCTCGACGCCGGGTACGGTTTAGCCGCTTCAACGTCTTTGCTCGGGATAAGAATACTTGTCAATACTGTGGCAAGCGTTTTTCGCGCAGCGAGCTGAATCTCGACCATGTTATCCCTCGCTCACAGAGGGGGCTCTCGACCTGGAAAAATATTGTCTGCTCCTGTTTTCGGTGTAACCGAGTGAAAGGCGGTCGCCGGCCTGAAGAAGCGGGTATGAAGCTGATCAAGAAGCCGCTTCAACCCGAGTGGACGCCCTTTATGCTTGAGACCTTTACCTTCAAACATTACCAGGAATGGGTGCCTTTTCTCAATGAAGTCGATGCTGCCTACTGGAATACCGAGCTGCTTGAACGTTAGTTTTCCATTAGTTTTATAGATTGCGCTCTATAATTACTGCTGGATTTCCTTGTGTCCACAAGATATAGTAGTGGTGTGATCCCAGAACCCTTTCCCTTGCGTGACTGGTCCCGCAGTTGGTGCTACCCTGGCATGCGGAAAGAGGCGGGGAGGATTTGGAGGCGTTGTGGGGCAAATGCGGATCAAACAGCTTGAACTCCTCGGATTTAAGTCCTTTAAACATAAGACGACGCTCACGTTTCCAAAAGGAATCACTGCCGTCGTTGGTCCAAACGGCTGTGGCAAGTCGAACATCGTAGACGCCTTGCGCTGGGTTTTAGGCGAGCAGAGCGCCAAACATCTACGCGGCCAGGAGATGAGCGATGTTGTCTTTGCCGGGAATGACGCTAGTGCGCGGCTCGGCATGGCCGATGTATCCCTCCTCTTAGAGAATCCGGCTGCCCCTGGTCCGTTCGCCAATGGGAGCAACGGGCACAACCGTGCCCCTGAGAATGGCAAGGTACCGGACTGGACGGAAGTCATGGTCTCGCGGCGCTATTTTCGTTCTGGAGATTCTGAGTACTTGTTCAATAAAGTCCCCTGCCGTTTACGCGATATTGTTGAGTTCTTTCTTGGGACCGGAGCAGGCACCAAAGCCTACTCCATCATTGAGCAAGGTCGTGTCGAGGCGCTGCTCAACGCCAAAGCGCAGGACATTCGGGCCCTGGTAGAGGAAGCTGCCGGAGTGAGTTTGTATCGCAGCCGTCGTATAGCTGCTGAGCGCAAACTCGAACGAACCCGAGAAAATTTGTCTCGGGTAGCGGATCTTCTGCACGAGATGGACCGTCAGGTGGGCGCGCTCCACCGTCAGGCAAAAAAGACTGAACGATATCAAGCGTTCCAAGACGAGTTAAAAACCATTGATCTCATACTCCTGTGTCGCGCGTACCAGACGTTGACGGAAGAAATGCACAGCCTGGGCGGCCGGCAGGCCGCGCTCGGACAAGAAGGAGAGCAGCTCAACCAAACGGCCCATACCCTCCAAGCAGAGCGGACATCCACAGCAGAGCGGGTCGCGCGCGAGGAAGACGCGCTCCGAGAACTCGAAGAGCGTGTCCACGAACTGGAAAGTACGCTCCAGCAGTCCGAGCAAAAACAGTCTTTCCGAGTGCAGCAGGAGGAGCAGACCCAAGCACGTATTGCCAATGCGGAGCATGACTATCGTCTCGTGTCAGAGAAAAAAGAGCGGGTGCAGCAGGAGTTATCTCAGCGAGCAGCGAGTGCGGTAGAGGTGGCTCAGCAGATGCGACAGGATGAAAACTCTCTGCATACGCAAGAGCACGCCCTCGGCGGGCTGCAAGACGCCGCCCTGCAGCACGAATTGCAGGCTGAAGAACTCAAAACCGAAATCGTTGATTTACTCACCCGCGAAGCGCAGGTCCAAAATGCGCTGACGTACTCCCGTAAACGGACTGAGGAGGTCACTCAGCGGTTGGCGGTATTGGCCCATGAAGCCAAGCAGTTTGGCCAACTCCGAGCAGAGACGGAACAGGCGCTTGGCGCGCTCCAGGAAAAATCCGCGCAGCTCAGCCAGCGTGTCCAACACGGGCAACAGCAGCGCGAAGAAAAGAGCGCTGGGCTGCGCGCGACTAGGAGTGCTGGAGAACAACTTGATACCGCACTCTCTGAGGCGTGGGCGAAGCAAGCCGAAGTGCGCGCGCGATTGACGACCTTGGAAGAGCTGGAACAGGAATACGATCGCTATGACCAGGGAGTCCAGTCGGTCATGGCTGACAGCGACTTTCCTGCGGCTATTCTTGGAGTTGTAGCTCAAATGATAGAAGTGCCGCAAGCCTATGAGCGCGCGGTTGCCGCTGTGTTACGGGAGAAGCTGGAGTATATGGTTGTGACGGATACCGAGGCCGGCGTCGTCGCGGTAGACTATTTGAACCAGTTGCAGTCCGGGCACGGGCATTTTATCCCGCTCCAACTACAGTGTGACAAACAGCCTCCAGGTCTCACTGAGGCTGATGGGCCGATGTGGGCGACTGTTGGAGAGGGGATTTCACCCCTCATCCGCCATGTTGATATTCCGTCCGACTATCGACAGATGCTCGAAGCCCTGCTCGGCGATGTCGTTCTTGTCCCTAACCTCCGAGTTGGGCTGGAACTCTGGAACCAGAGCGAGGGCGCTCGTACCTATGTCACGCCACAGGGGGAGGTCCTTTCAGCTCTTGGCGGGGTCAGCGGAGGGAGTGGGGGCGTTGCGGAAGCGGCACTCCTTGAGCGGCGGCGCGAAATCCGCAGGTTACGGCAGGAGCTGTCCCAACAGGCGGAGAGCGTGACCAACCTTGTCGAGCGTCGGCAGACCATGAAGCAGCGCCAACAGGCATTAGAAGGCGAGTTGCTGCGGCTTGAAACCCAGGCCCGGAAACTGGGCCAAGAGAGTGAAGCCCTCCAGCGTGAGGCTGGACAGCTCGAAGGTGAGCTGCGGCGTTTGCTCGACCGGGGGGAAGGGGTGAGCTACGAACAGAACGCCTTGAAGCAAGAAAGTCAGTCGTTACAAACCGACATGCTGAACGCCCAAACTCAAGAGCTCGCTATTGCGACTCAACGTCGAGAGCGTGAGGCTCTGCTGGCCGTCAAGCAAGCAAAGGTGGCAGAAGCAAAGGCTGCTTGTGACCAGCACCGGGCACATATGGATGATGTGCGTGTCCGCGTTGCCGAACATCGAGAACGCCACGAAGGCCTCCACACTCAGGTGAACCAACTCGGGCAACAGATTCAGGAGTTGGAAGAGCGGATACAGGCCAGCCAAGCTGATATCCAGGCCGGCAAGCAAGAGGCGGAGCGTCTCCTGTTGGAAAAGGCGGCGTTGGAGGCTCAGGTGGCACACACGGTAGCCTCCCTTGAGGTAGCGAAAGAAGAACGCGCTCGTCGTCAAGCGGAGGGCGCTCAGCTCCGTACGACCTATCAGCAGTGTGAAACTCGTATCGAAGAGAATCGACAGGCAGCGACTCGGCTTCAAGAGGAAAAAACTCGGGTTGAAGTGAGTCTGGCTGAAAAGCGTGTGAGTCGTGAACATCTTGAGGAGACGGTACAGGAACGCTATCAGATGAGGCTCACGGAGGTCCTTGCAGCCTATAATAACCAAGAACTCGACCAGACCGAGGGAGAAGCTCGCCGTCAGGAATTACGTGAGAAGCTTGTACGGCTCGGTGAGGTCAATCCGAACGCGGCAGCTGAGCTTGATGAGGTCCGGGAACGTTTTACTTTTGTCGAATCTCAGAAGGCTGACCTGCTCCGCTCGATTGAGGATTTGCAGAGCATAATTAATAAGTTGAACCGTGAGTCGCGGGATCGTTTTCGAGAAACCTTCCACCGCGTGGACGCCAAGTTCAGTGAGGTGTACGCGCGTTTGGTCGACGGTGGTAAGGCGCATATTTCTCTTACCAATGAAGCCGATTTGTCTGAGAGTGGCATAGAACTGGAAGTTCAACCCCCGGGCAAACGCCTCCGTTCCATGCAGCTTCTCTCAGGAGGAGAGAAAGCCTTGGCCGCGCTGAGTTTCACATTCGCATTGTTTCTGATACGGCCGAGTCCGTTCTGCATCCTGGATGAGGTCGATGCGTCACTGGACGATGCCAATGTCGGCCGGTTCACTCAGTTGCTGCGGGAAATGAGTGAGACGACGCAGATTGTTTTGATTACGCATAACAAGCGCACTATGGAGGTGGCAGATACGCTTTACGGTGTCACCATGCAGGAGCCGGGCGTGTCGACCATGGTGTCGGTGCGTGTGTCCTAATGGCTCTCCGGTTTTGGCGCCGAAAAAAGAACGCGCCGGCGACCTCTGCTGCTCCCTCAGTTGCAGCTCTGCAAGCCCAAGAGTCCACTCCCGTCCCGCTTACGAAAGACGCGCGCTGGCGACGTGGACTCAGCCGATTACGGGACATCTTGCGTCGTCCCTTTGATGCCTCGGAGCACGGCAAGCAGTCGAGAGAAGTATTCTTTTCTGATCTTGAGGAGGTCCTTATCCAGGCCGATGTCGGGGTCGAGACCTCCTTACACATTATAGACCGCCTACGAGCACGTACGAATAATGCCCGGACCGGCAAACAGTCTGAGGACGAGGCTGAAGCCCTTCGCTCTCATCTCAAGGAAGAGCTCCAAGCCATTCTTGAGAGGACGGTGCAGACCGTTGAACGGGTTGATGACTCTCGTCCCAGAGTTATTCTTGTGGTCGGTGTCAATGGGGTCGGGAAGACGACCTCTATTGCGAAGTTGGCAGCACGCCTGAGAAAAGAAGGAAAAACAGTCCTGCTGGTCGCCGGGGATACGTTTCGAGCAGCCGCAATTGAACAACTCTCAGTCTGGGCCGAACGCTTAGGCCTTGATATTATCAAGCACCAGGACGGCGCCTCACCCTCCGCAGTTGTCTTTGACGGCGTTCGTGCCGCGCTGGCGCGTGCGATCGACGTGGTCCTTATTGATACGGCTGGGCGGCTCCATACCAAAACGCCGCTTATGGAGGAACTCAAAAAAATGCACCGGGTCATTGGCCGGGAGATTCCCGGGGCACCGCATGAGGTATTGCTGGTCCTGGATGCCGGAACTGGACAAAATGCCCTCAGTCAAACACGGACTTTTCAGGCGGCTTTTCCGCTTACCGGTGTGATCCTGTCTAAAATGGATGGATCGGCAAAAGGCGGTGTTGCCCTGGCCGTCGGCAGCCAGCTTGGGCTGCCAATTCGGTATATTGGACTTGGCGAGCAGCTTGAAGACCTCGAAGTATTCTCTCCGGATGACTTTATGACCGCACTTTTCGACCAGCCTACGGACGATATTTCCCTTGACGCCATGTCCGAGAGGCAATAGGGTAAACTTTTACTTTATTCTAGGGTGGTATGGCGCTGGAAAGCCTAAAACTTCTTGAGGCGAAATTGAGTGGATTCTTAGAACGCCACGAGCAGGTCTGGAGTGAAAACAGTGCACTCATGGTTCGGATTGATAAACAAGAGCACGAACATACTCTCTTGCTCAAGCGGATTCAGCAATACGAATCTGAGCGGAACGAGGTTCGTGGCCGCTTAGAGAAGATCCTGACTCGATTCAGTCATTTAGGCATTGCCTTGGAGGACGAGGGCTAGGCTATGAAGCGTTTAATGGAAGTACAGATTTTTGGACAAACCTTCACTATCAATAGTGAAGATGATGAGCACTATGTCCGAAAGGTTGCTGCTTTTGTTGACCAGCGTATGCGCCAGATTGCGGAAAGTGCAAAAGGGACGGTTCCTCTTCGAGTCGCGATTATGGCGGCGTTGAGTATTGCCGACGAATTGGCCAAGTCTAGTCAGCAGGAATCGAGCCAGCCAGAAACCGAGCTTATTCAGGAAGCTGAGCTGATTTCGAGCCGATTACTTGAGAGTTTGGAAAAAGCCGAAAGCCTCGAAAACGAGGCGACGGCTGAGAATACTTTGAGCTCACAATTTGCCAGCCAGTTGTCTGCACCTCTCGATGGAGAAGAGAAAAAAGTGACACCACTCGCACCCTGAAGGCGGGTGGCTCCGGTTGCACTACCCCCTCTTGCGCTCCTTCCGCCCTTGGGTGAAGAAGGAAGGAGATCGTCCCAACTGACGATAGTCTGTGCTCGTTGTTATCTCAGGGGTCTCTGTCTATTGAGAGTGACCTCCGAGCCGATACGTTATTGAGCAGAAAGGATATGTACGAAGCGGATGCGTAGTAGGGGAAGTAGCTGCCACAGCGAGGTTATTCGACCCGAGTGTGGTAAGGAGGTTAATAATGGAACTTTTCTTAGGACTGCTGATAGGTGCAGCTGGTGCCGGAGGACTCGTCTTCCTGCGTCAAAAATGGAATCAGGAAAACATACACAGTGCGGAGGAGACCGCGCAACAGATTCTTGATGAGGCAAAAAAAGAAGGCTCGGTCATTAAACGAGAAGCCCAGGTTCAAGCCAAAGATACGATTCTGCAGGCGAAGAGCGAAGCAGAGAAGGAAATCAATGAAAGGCGGAAAGAAATTCAACAGATCGAGCGGCGTCTCCAAGGACGCGATGAAGCGCTGGAGAAGCGCTCCGAGGCCCTGGCTGATCGGGAAGACAGCTTGAATCGGGGCGAACAAAGCCTCAAGAATAAAACGGACAATTATCACAAAAAAGAGCAAGAGTACGACCACTTAATAGACCAGACACGCCAGAAACTTGAACAAATAGCGGGGCTTAGTCGGGATGAGGCAAAACAAGTCCTGGTTGACCAGATGACTGAGGAAGCCCGCCAGGATGCCTCACGACGGATTATGACCATAGAAGAAGAAGCACGAGAAGAAGCGACCCGTCGGGCCCGAAAAATCATTAGTATTGCGATTGAACGCTTGTCCGGTGAGTTTGTTTCCGAACGTACTGCGTCGGTTATTCATCTTCCAAGCGATGATATGAAAGGCCGCATTATTGGCCGTGAGGGACGAAATATCCGGGCGTTTGAGGCCGCGACGGGAGTCGATCTTGTTATCGATGATACTCCGGAAGCGGTGCTGATTTCGAGTCATAGCCCCATTCGACGCGAAATTACGCGGGTTGCGCTTGAGCGCTTGATTTCGGACGGTCGCATTAATCCTGGCCGTATCGAAGAGGTCGTGAAAAAAGCTGAAGGCGAAGTTGAAGAATCGGTCCGTGAGGCAGGTCAGCGAGCGGTGCTTGAACTTGGCATCCATGGGATCCATCCCGAGATCGTCAAGCTAATTGGGATGTTGAAGTATCGATATAGCTATGGCCAAAATGTCCTCATGCACTCAATAGAAACGGCGTATATCTGCGGCATTATTGCAGCCGAATTGGGGCTCAATGAGAAGCAAGCCAAACGCTCCGGTCTTCTCCACGATATCGGGAAAGCCGTTTCCCATGAGATTGAAGGGTCGCACGCGATCATCGGTGGGGAAGTGGCTCGTAAATACGGTGAGTCGGCAAAAATAGTCAACGCCATTGCGGCGCACCACGAGGAGGTCCGGGCCGAAACCGTTCTGGCACCAATTGTTGATGCGGCCGATGCGTTGTCCGGTGCCCGGCCGGGCGCGCGGCGAGAGGTGCTGGAAAGCTATGTCAAACGACTCGAAGATCTGGAGCGCATCAGTGGTGCGTTCAATGGTGTGGAGAAGTCCTTTGCCGTGCAGGCCGGACGCGAAGTGCGCATTATGGTGAATCCAGGCTCGGTGTCGGATGGTGATGCATCGAGCATCGCCAGAGAGGTTGCCAAGCAAATCGAGAGTGAGATGACGTATCCTGGTCAAATTAAAGTCACCGTCATCCGCGAATTGCGCTCCACCGAATACGCGCGCTAAAAGGTCAGGAGGCCATGGCCCTGTCAGTTGAAGCACAACTTAAGGAACTTGAACGAGGCAGCGTTGATATTATTCCGCTGGAAGAGCTCAAGCAAAAGCTTGGCCGCGGAAAACCCTTACGCGTGAAATGGGGCGCGGACCCTTCCGCCCCGGATCTGCATCTCGGTCATACTGTTGTCCTGAACAAACTCCGCCAGTTCCAGGAGCTCGGTCACACTGTCATTTTCCTGATTGGGGACTTTACTGCCATGATCGGTGACCCGACCGGTCGTTCCGAAACGCGTAAAGCCCTGACGCGCGAGCAAGTCAAGGCGAATGCCGAGACCTATACGCAGCAGGTCTTCAAGATGCTCGACCCTGACCGCACCGAACTGCGCTTTAACTCGGAATGGATCGATCCGCTTTCGCCGACTGATATGGTCAAGTTATGCGGCCACTATACCGTGGCCCGGCTGCTTGAGCGGGATGACTTTTCCAAACGCTTCAAAACCGGTGTGCCCATTCACGTGCAGGAGTTTCTATACCCCCTGCTCCAGGGCTATGATTCTGTTGCCCTCCAGGCGGACGTTGAGCTCGGTGGAACAGACCAACGCTTTAATCTCCTGGTCGGACGCGAGATGCAGCGCGGCTTTGGCCAGGAACCTCAGGTCATTCTGACGACGCCTATTCTGGAAGGACTGAACGGGGTGCAAAAGATGAGCAAATCGCTCGGCAATGCGGTTGGCATAACCGACCCGCCGGACGATATGTACGGCAAGATCATGTCCATTTCCGATACGCTGATGCTCAGCTACTACGAGTTGCTCAGTGCCGTTGATGCCGCCCATGTCCGAGCGGTCGCAGCGGGACGTATCCATCCGATGGAGGCCAAAAAGCAACTGGCGGCCGAGCTGGTGACTCGTTTTCATGACGCCTCCACCGCCGAGCGAGCCGCGGCGGCATTTTCTCGGCGTTTTCAGCATAGACAGCGGCCAGAGGAGATACCCGCACATGTGTGGACGGATACGCAACCCCAGGTCTGGATATGCCATTTACTCAAGCATTCCGGTCTCGCGCCATCCACGAGCGAGGCGCGGCGGCTCATCCGGCAAGGCGGGGTGAGAGTAGACGGCGAGCGGGTGAGCGATGCCGAGCGGCAGATCCAAGCGCAAGGGGAGGCCGTCCTCCAGGTCGGTAAACGGCGCATCCTCAAGATCGTCTTTGGGGCGGAGCCAACGCCGGCCTCGTGATTCGCGTTATGTCATCCTTGCCCGACTCCGCTCATCGGTGTGGTTTTATTTCGCTCGTCGGCCGGCCCAACGTCGGAAAATCCACCCTGCTCAATACCCTGATAGGGGCTCGGATTGCCATTGTCTCGCCCAAACCCCAAACCACCCGAACACGGATAACCGGTGTCAAAACCCAGTCCAACGCCCAACTCATTTTTGTTGATACACCGGGTATTCATGGCCGTCAGCATTCCCTGCTCAATCGACGTATGGTTGATACTGCCCTGCGTGCCTTGCAAGAGACCGATGTCACGCTCTTCCTGGTCGATGCGGCGCATGGGCTGACCTCAGCCGATGAACAGATTGCTCAGCGCCTCGGCCAGCTCAAGAGCCATGTCCTGGTCGGGTTGAACAAAATTGACCTTGTCCAAAAGGTAGCCCTCATTCCGCTGCTCGAACAGTTAGGGCGCGTGCTGCCTGAGTGTGACGTGATTCCGGTCAGCGCGCTCAAGGGGGAGAATACGCAGGAGTTATTGTCTACCCTGATCCGGGTGTTGCCGACCGGCCCAGCACTCTACCCGGATGATGATGTCACGGATCAGAGCGAACGGGTACTCGCCCAGGAGATGGTCCGGGAACAGCTGTTTTTCCACACCCAACAGGAAATTCCGTATTGCACGGCTGTTATTGTTGAGCGGTTTGAAGAGGTTGTTGAGAAGCCGCTGTTACGTATTTACGCAACAATCCACGTTGAGCGGCCGTCCCAGAAGGCCATTGTCATCGGTCAAAAAGGAGTGCGGCTCAAGAAAATCGGCCAGGCTGCGCGCCAGCGTATGGAAGCCTTTTTTGGCTGCCACGTGTATCTGGAACTCTTTGTGAAAATTTCAAAAGGATGGACGAATAGCCTTGGGATGTTGCGCGAATTGGGATTATCGCATTAGGGGGAACAGGACGCCACGGAAGGCTACCAGAACCTCTGACGAGCGCCGATCGCTCGACGAACGAGAGACGCCATAACGGAGTAGGACAATGGGATGGCTGGCCCGCTGGGGAATGGTCCTGACTCGCTGGACGGAACGTTGGATACCCGACTCGTGGGTCATCGCCGTCATGTTGACGCTCGTTGTGGCCCTTCTTGCCCTCACGGTTGGGGGCGCCTCTCCTGCGACTGCATTGACAGCGTGGGGGGATGGCTTGTGGGCCCTGCTCAGTCTCACCATGCAGTTTACCGTCATGATGGTGGTGGCGTATGCCTGCGCCGTATCTCCTCCGCTCAAGCGGGTGTTTGTGTGGCTCGCCTCGCGCCCCAATCCAGACAGACCGCGCCAGGCGATTATCCTCATGGCCCTGTTTTCGACAGTCACAGCCTGGATCAACTGGGCCTTGAGTCTCGTCATTTCGGCGGCGTTTCTCCCTTTCATCGTGCGTTCCAACCCACGCGCGGACTTTCGCTTGCTCGTAACGTGTGCCTATCTCGGCGTCGGAACGGTGTGGCATACCGGCTTATCTGGCTCGGCTCCGCTCATCATTGCGACGCCGGATAATTTTCTCATCAGGGCCGGAGTCTTATCGGAAACCATTCCTACCACGCAGACCATGTTTGCCGCGTTTAATTTATGGTACGCGCTTGTGGCTGGACTGGTGGGTATTCTCATTGCTGCAATTCTTGTCCCACCAGCAGCGGACGCAGTGACTGCCTCGTCCGAACAGGTCGACCGTTTAGAAGCGTTGAACCAACCAATAGAAAAACCCGACTCGATGCGACCAGCAGAGAAAATGGAATGGTGGCCCGGCTGGTCTCTGATTGCCAGTAGCGCCATGCTGCTCTACTTCGGGCTCCAGATTCTCGAAAAAGGCTTCGGCCAGACCTGGACGATTGATAATTATAATCTACTATTCCTGGCCTTGGGCCTTCTCCTGCACTGGTATCCCAAGTCCTTTTTGCACGCCTGTGAACAAGGTATTCGCAATACCTGGGGGCTCGTCATTCAATATCCTTTGTACGCAGGAATTTTTGGACTGATGTCCTATACTGCTCTGGGTGAAGTGCTGACTGCCCTTTTCATTGACGCCAGTTCGCCCCGAACCTTTCCATCGATTGTGTATTTGTATTCTGGGGTGCTGAACTATTTCGTGCCGTCGGGCGGGTCGAAATGGATCGTTGAAGCCTCCTACCTCATCCCGGCAGGACAGACGTTGGGACTCTCTATCCCAACAGTGACCCTGAGCTATGCGTATGGGGATATGACAACCAACTTGGTACAACCATTTTGGGCGATTCCCATTCTCACCGTTGCCGGGCTGCGCTTTGGTGACATCATGGGCTACTGCTTGCTCTTAGCCGGATTCATGGTCGTGTTTAATCTGGGGGCGTTGTTCTTGATCCCGTTGCAGCTCTGATCATTCAGTTCCTGATAGGAAGACACGGCTATGTCTCTGTTTTTGATGGCGTATAAATCGGGGTGGGGAGTTGGGTGACTTTTTCGGGCGAATGAGAGGCTTGGTGGATTTTACTGACACCTCGTTTTTCTACCTCATCGATACGGACCACCGAGTGCAACGGAATATAGGTGCGTTCCACGCCCGCGAATTCGTGCTGCAAGCTTTCTTCTGATGGATCAATGACGATGGTCGATTTTTCGCCAAAGAGCAGTCCCTCCACCTCGACAAATCCAAATAATCCGCCGTGACTGATGCTTTTGGCGTAAATTTCGTACACCTTGCCTTCATTCAGAAAGACAATTTTATAGACTTTTTTCCTGGCTGTGCGTGCCGTTGCCATAGCGTTGTATTCTCCCTCCACTCAGTACAATAGATGTTTGTCGGGTCTGGGCAAGCAGAGGGAAGGGTCTCAGGCTCTTTTTGCCCAGACACGAAGATTGGTCTTCAACCCAAGATTGTCAACCCGTCAAACGGCTGAATCGTCAGTAGGTGCGTCTCCAATGTGAGAGCAGGGCATATTCAAATGCTTTGGCACGCTCAGTCCATACTTGGGCTTCTGGGGGTGTTCGTGTTTTCCCGGCGTTACGGGCAGTGTCAAATGCTGCTCGTTTAACAAAGTCGGTCAGCAGGATAGCAAAGCCTAAGTGGTGTCCTTTGCGTGTTGTCAGCATGCCGGTTAGCCCATCAACATAGTTCATCGTGCCGGACTTGGCTTGCACCTTTTTTCCGAGGTCAGCCTGATCTTTCTTCCACTCCGGATGGGGAAGGAGGTCAAGAAAGGTCGCAGTCTCGTCTGACCCAATGTGCCCGATGTGTCCGGTCTGTCTGACTGTGAGCGTCGCTCCGTGATGGACTATTGCGGCGAGATGGCGGGGCGAGTGCCGGGACATCCTGCTCAGGCCTGAATGGTTCATGCTAATGACTCCAGTCCAGTCGGTCTGCGGAAGACGCCGCCGATACCAATCCGTCAACAGTGCTGCCGAGTCTGCAATGGATAATGGCAGGTCTCTCAACGCGCGTGAGGTGACGAGGCCGATGAGCTCTGCGGACAGATTATTACTGTGGAGTAGCATCCCCCTGAGAATTTCCGGGAGGGGTTTGCTGTAATGGGTATGCAGGAGACGCACGTTGGCTGGGGCTATTGCGGCTCGGGGCTGGGGCAGGCTGATGCCGCGTTGCCGGCAGTAGGTGCGAAACAAAGAGGCCGCGAGCCTGGCCGGGGCGCGCTTGACCGGTAGTTCTTTAAAGCCCTTGGCCGGAAGCTGAGGCGAGAGCAGCCAGCGGTCCATGCCTCCGCCGTCGAGGATAAAGGAGCCGTTCGCTTGAAAGCCCGTAGGAATCAGGCCAGTACTGACGCCGGCAACTGGAAGAAAAATACCGTCCGCCGGTGACCACAACCAAGTCCGAAAATTTTTGGCTCCGGGCTTTCCCTTCCAGCGTAACTGAACACGGTTGTAATTGAGCGAGAGGGCGCTCACACCGGGGTTATACGCGGCAGCGACGGGTTGCCTGGGGTTAATTTCATTGGTTGCCATGATGAAGTCCTCATCAAAAACAAACCGACCGTTCACTCGGCTGATGCCGGCGGCTTTCAGGGCGTCAACAAAGCCTCGGAGGTCATTCGTTGACAAGGTTGGATCTCCACCCCCGACCAGATACAGCTCTCCGTGCAGGGTGGACGCCTGTACTTCCCCTGTCACGAGCAGGCGGGTCTCAAACCGATAGTCAGCCCCGAGAATTTCAAACGCGGCCAGGGCGGCCATGAGCTTTGTGGTCGAAGCCGGGATACGGGGCGTGTCGGCGTCATACGTATCAACCAGCCGCCCGTCGGCGAGATGAAACAGATGATAGCCCAGGTCTTTTGCCTGAAGCTGATAGCGTTGGAGTAAGCGCTGTACCTGAGGCGGGACAGATTGTTGGGCGGTGGCCGCTGAGAGCAGGCCGAATGCAAGGAGGCAGAGGGCCAGCCCCGCCCGGCTGAGGAGGCGTCCGAACGAAGAGACGGGTCGGCAAGTGGGTAGCCCTGCGGATACCGCGACGCGGCGCGTCCGAGTAGCACGCATGTCTCTGGATGTTCTCCGGGGGGTCTCCCTGCTGAGGGCGATCTGCTAGCGCAATAAGGCGCGTGCAATCACCATACGGTGGACCTCGGACGGCCCTTCTCCAATCCGCCGGACGCGCGCCTCACGATACCAGCGTTCCAGCGGAAACTCTTTTGATACGCCATAGCCGCCATGAATCTGTACGGCGTTGTCAACCACGCGGCCCAGAACTTCGCTGGAATACAGTTTGGCAATCGAGGCTTCCAGGCGGGCATCTTCTCCTCGGTCAGCTTTCCAGGCGCCGTCCCAGATGAGCAAGCGCGTCGCGCGTAATTCAACCTCGGCATCGGCCAGCATCCACTGAATCGCTTGGCGCTGGCTCAAGAGTTCGCCAAACGTTTCACGCTGCTTGGCGTGTTGGATAGCCATACGCTGGGCCGCAAGGGCAACCCCGAGGTTGGCTGCCGAGTAGGGAAAGCGGGCTTTGGTCAGCAGGTCAAAGCAGAGGTAGAGGCCCTGGCCTTCTTCACCAATCATATTTTCGGCCGGCACACGGCAGTCTTCAAATGATACTTCGTTGGGCAGTGAGACGGTTCTGATCGTCCTGAACGGGCGAGCGGTAAAGCCAGGGGTGCCTTTGTCAATAATAAAGCAACTGATGCCTTTGCGGCCTTTTGCTGGATCGGTGCGGACAAAGACCACACCCCATTCGGCTTCATGCGCGTGCGAGATGAAAATTTTTGAGCCGTTAATCACCCACGTGTCCCCATCACGCACGGCACGGGTTTGAATTGCCCCAGCCGGGTCCGAGCCGCCGCTTGGTTCGGTGATCGCAAAGAAGGTGTACAGGCCGTTTTTCAGCGTGGGCACGGCATATTTTTGAATTTGTTCCGGGGTGCCGGCATAAATGGGGTTCGGTGGATAGCGGCCAAACGTTCCACAGCCGGGATTGTATAATCCCATGCGGTGCTGGGCCATCTCTTCCAGGGCGATGGACAGGCTAAAGGTGTTCAGGCCCCCGCCCCCGTACTCCTTGGGTGCGCCCAGACACCAGAGGTCGGCGGCCTTGGTTTTTGCTGATAGCCGGTCGTAGACGGCGTCGGGTAAATCCGCTGCGTCAGGATCAATGGCTTGTTCAGCCGGAATAATTTCCTCGCGTACAAAACGACGAATTTGAGCTTGCAGCAGTGTGAGTTCTTCGGGCAGGCGGTAGCCTTGAAAGTCGCTCATTGGGAATCCTCGCGATTAGGCTAGGGATTACCAGCCCGTTTGAATTTAGGTAAGGTCACTTCTGGTGTGACATCGTCAAACATGACTTCAACTGGCAGGTCAAGCTTCAAATCATCGTCTTTCACATCGGTGAGCCAACTGAGCATCCGGACTCCTTCTTCCAGTTCCACAACCACGGGGCTATAGGGCACCAGATCGGCAAACTGTGGCAACATGGGCTGCATGGCCGTCGTCCATGAAAAGAGTTTCCCTTTGCCTGAAGACTTGGCCCACTCCCACTCAAACGACCCACACTTGGCACACATATCGCGCGGGACATGGCGCCATGTGCCACAGCTCGCGCAACGCTGAAAGCGGAGTTCGTGCTGTTTGCAATACGCATAAAACTCAGCCGCGAAGCCCCGCATTTTCGGTACCGGACGTTTGTATTGGTGTGTTTCTGCCATGATAGCCTCTTCTTTTTTCTCTTCGCTTTGCTCTTCGCCTAACTTTTATCTGCGCATAATTGCCAGACTACCGTCGCCAAAATCTCCCCAGCCGGTGACCAGCCCGAGCTGGGCGTCTTTGACCTGACGCTCACCGGCCTCATGCCGGAGTTGATGCGTGGCTTCTACGACGTGGTTCATGCCCCACACATGCGCCTCGGAGTGCAGACCACCATGTGTATTCAAGGGCAGTTCGCCCTCAAGCTCAAACCGATTCCCTTGCGCGTAATCACCAACCTCCCCCCGTTTGCATAAGCCCAGCGCTTCCATCTGGAGCAGCACGACATAGGTAAAGCAGTCGTATATTTCGGCAAAGTCGAGATCTTTGAGGGCGACGTCCGCCATTTGGAGTGCATTCGGCGTGGCAAAGCTGAGCCCGATCGTAAACGGATCGGGCCGGGCAGGAATGTCGTCCGCAGGGTAGGGATGGCCCTCGGCAATCCCCGAAATATACACCGGGTCATGTTTGAGGTCGCGCGCTCGTTCCGGCGATGTCACGACCACCGCGGCAGCCCCATCGGTTTCCAGACAACAGTCAAACAAGCGGAAGGGTTTGGAGACCCAGCGGGCGTTGAGGTAGTCCTCCATGCTGAGCGGGCGGCCCTGCATATAGGCTTTATCGTTCAGTTGGGCATGTTTGCGTGAGGTCACGGCAACGGTGCCCATGGCCTCGTCCGGGGTGCCGTACAATTCTTTATGTCGGGTGGCGAGCCAGGCGTACCACTGTACTGGAACGTTGGCCCCATAGGGGAGATAGTATTCGCCTATCGTGTTGGCCAGAGCGCCGGGTGCGCCACTGCCCCCGCCGCCGTTGCCCTTGCTCTTACTGCCCATGTCGCGGACACGCATGGTGGAGTAGCCATTCCAGCCCAGCGGCACGAGGATATTTTTCGCTACCCCACAGGCCACTGCCATTGCCGCGCTTTGGAGCGAAGTAACAGGACTGGCCCCGCCCATGTGCACCGTGACTGCATAGCGCAGGTCCTCGACGCCAAGGTTGGCAGCAAAATGTTCAGAGGTTGAAGGCAGAGGGGGAGGGATAATGCCGTCGATGTCATGCGGACTCAGGCCGGCATCGGTAATGGCGTTCATTGAGGCTTCAAGCATAAGCGCGAGGTCGGTTTTCCCCGACCCCCGGGTATAAGCGGTCTCACCCACGCCGACGATACAGGCCTGGTCTTTCAGCGCGTACATAAGGTCCTCCTTGGTTTTCTATCTACGCGGTGAATCGTATACTGGGAAAGATCGGATTGTAAAGGTGAAACGGCAGAACTCCTTACGCCCACCGGTTTTGACTCGTTCCGGGTTGCTTGGTAGGCTGTTCTCCACAGAGGATATTGCCCTAAAAGTTTTGCGCCAAAGACAGAAAACATAGCTCGTATGATATGAAAATCCGAACACTCTTTGATGCTCACTCGCAGACGTTTTCATTTGAATTTTTTCCACCTAAGACCCTGGAAGACGGAGAAGCGCTCTTTGATCGGGCCTGCGGACTCCAGCAGCTTGGAGCCAGCTTTTGCTCCGTGACCTATGGCGCTGGTGGTTCGACGCGAAAGAATACTATCGATCTGGTATGTCGATTCCAAGCCGAACTGGGGCTCGTCGGAATGGCTCATCTCACCTGTGTGGGCCACAGTCAAGTGGAACTCAGAGAAATCCTGTCTGAGCTGAAAGACCGTGGTGTCGAGAACCTGATGTGTCTGCGCGGTGATCCGCCCCGCGGCGAAACCGAGTTTACCCCTACCCCGGACGGTTTTGCTCATGCCGCCGAGTTGGTTGAACTTGCCCGACACAGCGGTGACTTTTGCATTGGTGTAGCCGGGTATCCCGAAGTGCACCCGGAAAGTGTTGATGCGCACAGCGACTTGCGGCATCTCAAGGCAAAGGTGGAGCGTGGGGCTGATTTTGTGACAACCCAGTTGTTTTTCGACGCACAGGACTACTTTGATTTTGTCGCGCGCGCGAGACGGATTGGGATTCGGCAGCGCATTATTCCTGGCATCATGCCCATTCTGAACTACCGTCAGATTGTGCGCTTCACCCGGATGTGTGGCGCGTCTATTCCGTCAGCCTTGCAAGAACGCCTGGAGCCGGTAGCCGAGGATTCAGACGCTGCGTTTGAAATTGGGGTTGACTGGGCCTGGCAGCAATGTGAAGCCCTGCTCGCCGGCGGTGCGCCCGGCATTCATTTCTACACCCTGAACCGCTCCCGAGCGACCCAGCTT
This sequence comes from uncultured Binatia bacterium (SeqCode), assembly GCA_965247985.1. Classification (GTDB taxonomy): domain Bacteria; phylum Desulfobacterota; class Binatia; order Bin18; family Bin18; genus Bin18. Next base: position 2,082,028 of record OZ252051.1, read on the forward strand.
ATTTTTGAGCGTCTGCGCCAGAGCAGCGTGAGCGCCCTCCTGCCGCCGGCGGCCTAGCGCAGCATACTGCGCCCCTACCGTTTCCCTTTTGTCTCTTCCTCATTGACGCTCGGCTTCCGAGTGGGCTATGGTCCGGCCTGAGGGGGGTTCCGAATGACCAAACGACGGACGATGCTGCTGCTGACCTATAACCTGGGTGAACACGTCAATCATCAGGAGTATGAGCAGTGGCTACGTGAGGTAGATAATCCGTTCTTCAATAGCGTTCCGGGTGTGAAGCGCTATGCGAATTGGAAAGTCCTGGATGAAAAACTGGGGACGGTGCAGTTTACGCATTACGACCTGCTTGAGATCGACGATTTGGAGGCCTGGGAGAAGGTCTGGAGTAATGAGGAACTCCAGAAATTTGCCCAAGGCTGGACGCAGCGCTGGTCCGTACACGGCCTTGATGAAAAATACGCCGGCCTGAATTATCAGGTCATGCTGTGCGAGGAAATTGCCGCGCCCGATTAAAAAGCACACTCCGTAGAACTGAGAAAAGCACCATGGCCCAAGCAGCCAAACAATTACCCGAAGTTGCACCCGAAGTTGAGACCTTTCTGGCCGGCCTGCCTCGGTACGATGTCGGGCCGTTATGGAAGGTGCTCGGCAAACAACTCACGCCCACGCCGGAAACGTCGGTCAGGCCACATCTGTGGCGTTGGACAGACCTGCGTCCCCAACTCCTTCGATCCGGGCAGCTGGTCTCCGCTGCCGAAGCTGAACGGCGGGTGCTCATGCTGCTCAACCCTGGGCTTGAGGGTCGGGTGGCCACAACCCACACGCTCTATGCCGGGATTCAGCTTATCCTCCCCGGTGAGGTCGCGCGGACCCACCGGCATACGCCCAACGCACTCCGTTTCATTATGGAAGGACAGGGGGCCTATACGGTCGTCGATGGCGAAAAATTGCCCATGCAGCCGGGGGATTTTGTATTAACGCCAAACTGGACGTGGCATGAGCATGGCAGTGAAGGCACTGACCCCGTCGTGTGGCTCGACGGGCTGGATTTGCCCTTAGCCGGCATGCTGGCCGGAACATTTTTTGAACCCGGCCAGACTGAATCGCAGGCCTTGACCAAGCCGGTGGATAACTCAACGCTCGGCTATAAACACGGCGGACTGTTGCCAACCTGGCAACGCCCGGCCGGCGGTCAGTCGCCTTTACTCAAATATGCTTGGAGCGAGGCGCGTCCCGCGCTGATGGACCTGGGTAAGGACGCAGAAAGTCCGTTTGACGGCACCATGCTGGAATATGTGAATCCGGTGACTGGTGGTCCGTCGTTGACGACTATGGCGAGCTTTCTGCAGCGCCTCCGACCCGGACAGAAAACGCAGGCGCGGAGGCAAAGCGTGAGTAAGGTGTATCTCGCGGTTGAGGGGACCGGGCAGACCGTACTTGACGGCAGGACATTTGAATGGCGGCCGGGAGACGTGTTTGCCGTCCCAACCTGGACCAGCCATGCGCATGAGAATACATCGGCGTCCGAAGACGCGATTCTCTTCTCTTTTTCTGATGCGCCGGTCATGAAAGCACTCGGCTGGTATAGAGAACAGGAGGGGTAGGAGAGGTCTATGCTCCAGACCATGATCGTCGGGAGTTTACCCCGTCCGACCTGGCTCGTTCCACCCAGTGCCATGTATGTCTCGTGGAAGCTGAAAGACGACACGCTGCGTGAAGGCCAAGACGATGCCGTCCTGCTCGCGCTTGCTGACCAGGAAGCCGCGGGTCTCAATATCGTGACCGACGGCGAACAGCGCCGCCGGCATTATATTTGGGGCTTTGTTGAGGGGCTGACCGGTTTGGACTTCAGCCGTCTAGTTGAGATTGAAACGCGGGGGAATCGCTACGGCATCAAAGTCCGGGCCGCCCGGGTGGTTGAGCAGTTGCGTCGTCCCCGCTCGGTGTTGGTTGAGGCGCTCCGTTTTATGAAGCGGCACACGACCAAGCCGGTCAAAGTCACCTTGCCCGGTCCGATGACCATCGCCGATACGGTTGCGGATGAGTACTATGGGAACCGCCGAACGCTGGCCGCTGAACTGGCGCGGTTGGTGAATGAAGAAGCGTGTGAGTTGGCAGAGAACGGGTGTGACATCGTGCAGTTCGACGAGCCGTGTTTCAATATTTATCTCGATGCTGTGGAAGAGTGGGGTGTCAAGACGCTTGAACAGTGCGCTCGGGGGGTACAGGCCAAAACTGCGGTCCATATCTGTTATGGATACGGCATCCCAGCGGTCGTCGAGTGGAAAAGCAAGAACACGGACTGGGGTCATTATGCGCGCACGCTGCCACTGTTACGGACGAGCACGATTGATATGATCTCGGTCGAGTGTGCAGCCTCTGGGGTGGACCCGGCCGTATTAGCCGAGGCCAAGGGAAAAGATTTGATGGTCGGTGTCATCGACGTTGGCACCGAAGAGGTGGAAACCGGTGAGACGGTTGCGGAGCGTATCCGGACGGCGTTGCAGTATGTTGCACCTGAACATCTGTATCCCTGTACGGACTGTGGGATGATCCCGCGGTCACGCGCAGCTGCGCGTGACAAGATGCACGCCCTTGCCGACGCAGCCTGGCTGGTCCGAGCAGAACTGCAGCAGGGGAGCCCTGGCTAGGCGGAGAACCGTATGGGCGCGTTATACGAGTTCTTTTCAAACAGTCCGATTCTTATTGGCGCGGCCCTTGGCGTGATCATCGCCGTTATCGTTATAGCCGTTTCAGAAGGGAAGAAAGACGCGTAGCGCTTTATGGCTCATATTCCAAAAGAAGAATTTGTCATCCGTGTGGCAAAAGGGTTAGATATGCCGACCTCGCTGCTCAATGCAATGACCGATCCCTGTACCTGCGGCTCGGCAAAATGTGAGGGTTGGAAGGTCACGCGTATGCCCGGACTCGACGAAATCGAGCAGTATGGACTGGAGCAACGCTTTGCCATGTCCGGCTGGCGTACCTCGTTGGCCGCTATTATTGAAGACTGAGCGGCTCCTTGGTGGAGGCACTGGCGCTGTATGAGTGAAAAAACAGTCGATCCCGCTGACGAGGCAGACCGGAACGTTCCAGACCTCACGGACCCCTACGAACGCTTTATTTGGGAGAATCGGCAGCAGTTCGGAGCGTTAAGCTGGAGCGGGTTGCTGCGCTACGGGCGTGGCATCGTGCTCATGGACGCACGGCAGTGGCCAAGTGAAGAGGCCCATAAAGAGGGGGAGACCGCGCACGGAGAAGCCCAACTCGGCTACCTGCCCGAGGGGCGAATTGCAGCGCTGTCACACACTGCCCAAAAAAAAGATGCCTTACGTATGCTGCGGACGTATAAGCCGCGTGAAGAGATTATTGTGAATGTCTTGCGAGCGGACGGAGGCGGGAGTTTCTTTCAGATGGTGCTCCAAGACTGTCCGCCTCCCGAGGCATACCGAAAACTCATGGGGAGAGAAGACTTCCAGCCCAAGTGGAAAGAACAGGATCGTAAGTTCCCGGGCGTTTGACCTATCACGGTAGTGATTAGAACTCATCTCATAAATAGAAAAGTAGCCTGGATAGGACGAAGTGGAATCCGGGAAGCCGGATAGCCCGGATTCCGGTGACCCTTCATCCAGGCGACACAAGAAAAAAGGAGAACGCCTCTCCTCAAGAGGCGCGTCGCCACTTTTGGAGAGGATCGACGGGCTATAGAGCAGCTGTCACACATGTATGAGAGAGCTGCTAATCAAGACCGAGTTTTTCTTTGCCTTCAGGTGAAATCATGGCCGGCGTCCAGGGTGGGTCCCACACCACTTCGACATTCGCGTCTTCAACACCAGGGATACCTTCGATCCGCCCCTGGGCATCCATAGCAATGGCAGGTCCCATGCCACACCCCTGGGCGGTGAGGGTCATTTTGATCTCAACGTTGGTCCCACCTTCCGGCCGGTCGTCCACCGCGAGATCATACACTAAGCCGAGATCAACGATATTAACCGGGATTTCCGGGTCGTACACATTCTTGAGTTGGGCCCAGACTTGATCCTCAGTGACCTGGCCGCTTGCACTGGGAGCTACTTCTGGAGCAGGCCCCTTACTTTCTTTCCCAATAGCGTCTGCGTCCGTGTCGGAGACGCGATACAGGCCGCCCAGGGTTGGAAGCTGGAGAGTATACGTATCGCCTAAGGCTTGGGTGATTACTCCAGGCGTGCCTTTGGGAATAGTGACCTTGATGCCTTGTGGGATTTGGACGGCATCACAATGTCGGCTGAATTCAATTTCTTCGTAGCTCATGTTATGACTCCTTCACGAGATATTGGAGTTTTTTATTGCCCTTCAGGTTAGACTGATAAAGTCTAACTTGTCAATTGGTCTTTGCGTCCTCTTTAGGGTTTGTCAATCCAGTCTTTGATTTGTTGCCGGACATCTTCCGGGCGGTCTTCAAGGATGTAGTGTCCACTCCGGGTGACGACTTGTAAATCTGCATTTGGAATTGCCACGTCAAGCTCGCGGGCAACGTCCATGGAGGTAAATTGATCTTGGCCACCCCAGAGGAGCAGGGTTGGCATGGTGAGGGCACTGAGGTGAGGAAGAATGTCCTCTTCAAGGACACTGGAGAGGTCAAACTCGCGGAGAAATTTGCGCAGAGCCGCGCGGGCTCCAGGATCATCTTCGAATGGCTCAAGATACTGTTTAGCCATGGCGTCACCCATGACTTGCTTATCAAATACCCCCTCCTGAAGGATGCGCTGGAGAAACCAGTCTCCGCTCAGCATAGTGCCAATCAGGGGTACCCCGAGCAGGCGTATGTTGAGCGGCAGACTTTCATGCGCCGAGATTGGAGCGCTCATAAGAATCAGTTTATGGACGTTGGCGGGATTCTGAATGGCATAGGCGGCCGCGATGACAGCCCCGAAGTCATGCGCCGCAAGGATGATATTTTCTAAGTGGAAGTTCTCAATATACGTCGTGAGTTGCGTAAGATAGGTGTCCAGATCATAGGTTTTATCCTGAGGTTTCTCAGACAGACCAAAGCCCATTAAGTCCAGTTCATAGACGGTATTGCCATAGGTCAGGCCTGGGGTGATATGCCGCCAGATACGGTAGTCTTCGAGCAGGCCGTGGATGAAAATAAGCGGGCGGCCAAGACCGGTTTGCCGGTAATGCAGCGCAACGCCCTCAATTTCCATATAGGTATGATTTGGATTTTTTGCTTGAATCTCCTCTCCTGTCAGGCTTGTCGCTGAACTTCCACAGCCGGTAAAGATGAGGGCGACCGCCAAGAGCACGCCTCTGCCTAGACGTGATCGTTGCCCGTTTCGAAGTCCGTCCATAAACTGCTTGCTCCTTATCGTGTCGTCCTGAGAAGATTGCGGTGTGCCACGGTGTTCCATTTGACACGTGGCGAGCGGACGCGCACAATGCGCCTGCATTATTCACCTCGTACTTTTGTTGGCTCATAGAATTCTGGCGGGTCACTCTAGCCGTGCTGAGGCGTTCCGACAAGGGGACACGGGAGAATACGAACAAAAATCGAGAAACACCCTGTAAGGAGGCGGTCCATGGCAGAAGCTGAATTGTTTGACATTATGTTCTCTACCCGGAGCATGCGCCGGCTGAAAACCGCTCCAGTCTCAGATGATACTATTTATCAGATCCTCGATGCTGGTATTCGTGCTCCCAGTGGTGGCAATACCCAGCACTGGCGCTTCCTCGTAGTGAAGGATGCAGAGGTAAAACGTAAAGTCCAACGTATCTACCAGAAAGGCTGGGAGCAAGCTCGGACCATCTATGACGGCCGGCCAGGGCCGAGTCATATGGAAGAAGGAAAATTCAGAAAATTATTGGACGCAGCGACCTATTTGGCCGAAAATCTGGCCGAAGCTCCTATCCTTATTTTCGCCTGCCTCAAAGAACGGCCCATGCCGCCGGGTGAGGCCGGCGCGCAGTTAGCGGCCAAGCTGGCGCGTCTGTCAGGGTCGAGCATCTATCCTGCCGTACAGAATATGTTGCTGGCCTGCCGTACCTTGGGGCTCGGAGCTACGCTCACAACGGTCTGTTCGCTGCACGAGGAGGAACTGAAACCTATCCTCAATCTGCCGGATAACATCTCGACCTATGCGCTCATTCCGGTTGGCTACCCCATGGGAAAATTCGGCCCGGTGCGCCGGATGACGGTTGAAGAAGTCACGTGTGTGGATCAGTGGGATACGCCGTTGAAACGACCTGTATAGAACGATGGCAGGGGAGAGGCGACCGACCGGTCGCCTGTGCGTAGGCAATACTTCTACCCAAGAAGCTCGCCATACACGTCGGGATGAAAGCCCACAACAAGTTTCTTGCCTGCGCGTACAGTCGGGGCACGGAGGTTGCCTGACGGGCCAATGATGGCCGAGAGCAAAGCGTCGGGTGGTTGCTGATCTTTTGTAAGAGAAAAACGAAGAATTCTTTTACCCTTCACGGCAATGACTTGTGTGGACGTTTGCAGCAGTTCAAGCGTCCGGGCACGGTCAAATTGTTCTTTGCGTGCATTCACAACGGTGGCGGCTGTCACATCTTTTTGCACAAGAAACTCTTGCGCCTTTTTACAGGTCACTCAACTCGGGCGATGATACTGCCAGTCCAGACGTGCTTTGCGTGCGTTTCCTTTTGACATCTCTCTACCTCTTTTTCTGACGGGATTTTGTAATAATCCACTCATATCCGTCAATAAGGGCGAGCCAGGCTGATTCGAGCAGATCGCGTGATTGACGCATGGTGCTCCACTGCTGTACGCCATCACTGAACTTCATGATGGATACAACCTCAGCCGCGGTCCCGGCACCGCCACGGTGGGTATACAATTCAACGAGTTCTACGCCCTCAAGAAAGGGGAAGTGCTTGGTCAGGACTTGGCGCAGGGCTTGATCCAGCGCATGGACGCCTCCTACACCTTGAGCCGCGCCAAAATCGTGTTGTGTGTTCACTTCAACAAGGACAACCGCATCAATGGCGCTTTGCCCGTTCCATACTTCGTCAATGACACGCCAGCGGATAATGCCAAAAGGAGGAAGATAATGAGGGTCTTTACGCCACCGCTCGACTTCTTGTGATGCCTGTGGTGCGGTGGTCTCAGTGAAGAACTCTCCGCCCTGTTCCGGTTGCTGTGCCATACATACTCCGATGCCAGTCATATTGAGTGAGACCGACTGTTTCATGAATAGAGCTGATGGTTTTGGGTCTCTATGCTACCTGGACTATCGTGTGGGAGCGAGAAACGAAAACGGTTGAAATCTACATGATTTGATGTGAGATGTAACCCCAATCAATATATGTATAATAGGGGGAATGACTAGGTTTCTCCTAGCGTCTCCCAGTGAATATCCCAAAAGTCGGGCAGCGGAGCGGACAGTTCAAAATGACCTCCAAAACACTGAAAACTGGGTTGGTGTGAGAGGCGTTCTTTTAAGTAGTGCAAATGGTCTTCAAGCGCCCCGTTGCGGGGAGTGCCAATGTCCATCCGTTTCTGCTGCACACATTTTTTACAACTCACGTCAACGTACATACCCACCCCTGGATTTGTGTGGTCAGACCGGATAAATAACTGCCTAACATGAGGGCGAAGGAGGCTGCAAGCGCATGCCGTTAATAACGTTTATTAAGCAGGAATTGACGATTGAAGTTGCCAAAGGATCGAACCTACGTGAGGTCGCATTAGAAAACAGAGTCGATCTGTATCCGCTCTTTGGACCTGACCCATTTACCGGAATGCCGTTTCCTGCAAAACTGCTCAATTGTCGCGGGAAAGGTTTTTGTGGGACGTGTCGGGTGAAAGTGAGCGACCACAGAGCGCTCTCACCGCTGAGTGTCAAGGAGGAGAAACAGGTTGCCTGGGAAGGGAAGGCGTACCGTTTGGCATGCCAGACCCAAATCCTGGATGACGTTGAGGTAGAAACGAATCCGCGTAGGGTGTCAGGCTGGATGGACCATGCTACCTATCAAAAAATGAAAGAGATTGCCTAATTTGAAAATATGCAGATACCCCATATATTGTGCCTTATTCCCTCACTTGCCAAAGGGATAGGGGTTTGATAGAGAAAAGCATGGCAGCCACAACTGTCTGACACTACAGGAAACAGAGCCCATCTTATCCGTGACGAGATGGGCTTTTGTGTAACTAGTATCCGAGGAGTATGCCTATGCTGCCCGTAGAAATCCCCGAAGGTCTCACATTCGACGACATCCTCCTCCTGCCCGGTGAATCTGATTTCATGCCCAAAGACGCGGATGTCTCGACCTATGTAACGCGGACGATTCGGCTGAATACGCCGTTGGTGAGCGCTGCTATGGATACGGTGACTGAGGCGCGGACGGCAATCGCCATGGCCCAAACGGGTGGAATCGGAGTGATCCATCGCAATCTTGGCATTCCAGCCCAGGCCGCAGAGGTCGCCAAGGTCAAAAAACATGAAAGCGGCGTCATCATCAATCCCATCACTATTGCTCCTGACATCACTATTGCTCAGGCGCGAGAGATCATGGACCGCTCCCATATATCCGGGCTGCCAGTCACCAAAAATGACAAACTGGTCGGTATTTTAACCAACCGAGATCTCCGTTTTGAAAAACGGCTCGATCGGATGGTCTCAGAAGTCATGACCAAAGAGAATCTGGTGACCGCCTGGCCGGGGATTAGCCGTGAGGAAGCGGAAGAAATTCTCCATACGCATCGCATTGAAAAATTGCTGGTTGTTGATGAGGACATGCACCTCAAGGGGCTCATCACGGTGAAAGATATTGAGAAAACGAGCCAGCATCCAAATGCGTGCAAGGATGAGTATGGGCGTCTTCGGGTCGCGGCCGCTATTGGCACAGGTGATGATTGGGAGGCACGGACGGAATCCGTAGTTGAGTCGGGTGCTGATGTGGTCGTTCTTGATACGGCTCACGGTCACACGACCAGCGTAGTGGAGACGCTCAGCTCTCTCAAACAAAATTTTAGGGGACTGGAGGTCGTGGCTGGCAATGTCGCCACTGCTGAGGGCGCGCAAGCGCTGATCGAGGCGGGTGCAGACGGTATTAAAGTCGGTATGGGGCCCGCGTCTATCTGTACCACGCGGGTTGTCTCGGGCGTTGGCGTGCCGCAACTGACGGCAGTGGTCGACACGGTCCGTGTTGCCGAACGAGCCGGCGTGCCGGTGATTTCTGACGGCGGGATTCGTTTTTCTGGCGATATTGCGAAGGCCTTAGCCGCAGGCGCGCAGGCGGTGATGATCGGCAGCCTCTTCGCTGGTACAGAAGAAAGCCCGGGTGAGACAATTCTGTATCAGGGCCGTTCGTATAAACAGTACCGAGGCATGGGCTCGCTTGAGGCCATGCGTGAGCGGGAAGGGAGCCGTAACCGGTATTTTCAAGATACTGAGGAAAGCGCCGACAAGCTTGTGCCCGAGGGAATTGAAGCCCGCGTGCCGTACAAAGGTCCATTATCGGTCGTCGTAGACCAGCTTGTTGGCGGCCTGAAAGCCGGCATGGGATATACCGGCTGCCGCAACCTGGAGGAGCTCAGAACTAAGGTCAAATTTGTCCGTGTCTCTCTGGCAGGGTTGCGAGAAAACCACGTCCACGACGTGATTATCACAAAAGAAGCGCCAAATTATCAGTTGGAGTAATGGTTGCGATTGGGCATGTGAGCATAGGCCCACTCTGTGTTGAGGGGATGGGACGCCATATCCGTATGCACATCCGTGATTGGCAGTTATGATTCTTGTTCTTGATTTCGGTAGTCAGTATACGCAGCTGATTGCCCGCCGCATTCGCGAAGCGCACGTCTACTGCGAGATCCATCCGTACAATATTTCTGTGGAACATATTCAGGCCATGAACCCCGAGGGTATTGTCCTGTCAGGTGGGCCGGCCAGTGTGTATGATGAAGACGCCCCAGAGTTAGCCGCTCCAATACTTGATATTCCCGTTCCGTTTTTGGGGATCTGCTATGGCATGGGCGTTCTTCACCAACTGGCCGGGGGGAATGTTGCCCAGGCGGAACGGCGCGAGTTTGGTCCGGCCCAACTTAGTGTCGACGATGCGACTGATCTGTTCGCCGGTTTTTCGTCTACGGCATCGACCCAAGTCTGGATGAGCCATGGTGACAAAATGGAATCCCTGCCAGCCGGCTGGAAGGTTCTGGCCCATTCGGACAATTCGCCAATAGCCGCCTGCCGCGATGACGCCGGCCGCTGCTTTGGTGTCCAGTTCCACCCCGAAGTTGCGCATACTGAGCGGGGGAAAGATGTTCTGCATAATTTTCTTTTTCAGATTTGTGGCTGTGCCGCGGACTGGACCATGGAAGGATTTATCGAACGCGAAATACAGCGCATTCGTGACCAGGTTGGAGACAGACGGGTCGTGTGTGGTCTGAGCGGTGGTGTTGATTCAGCCGTTGTCGCCCTCTTGATACATCGGGCGATTGGCGACCGCCTGACCTGTATCTTTGTTGACAACGGCCTATTGCGCCAGGGCGAGGCGGACAGTGTTGTGTGCGTGTTTTCTCAATTGGGACTTCATTTACGGCCAGTCAAAGCAGCTGAGCGTTTTCTTGAGCGACTCGCCGGGGTTGACGACCCAGAACAGAAGCGGCGCATTATCGGCCACGTCTTTATCGAGGTGTTTGAAGAAGAGGCCGCCTCACTGCAGGATGTAGAATTCCTGGCCCAAGGGACGCTGTATCCTGACGTGATTGAATCCGTTTCTTTTAAAGGGCCGGCGGCAACTATTAAGAGCCATCACAATGTCGGCGGCCTGCCGGAACGGATGCGTCTCACCCTGGTGGAACCGCTGCGAGAATTATTCAAAGATGAAGTGCGTGGGCTGGGCCGTCTGCTTGGTCTGTCCGAGGAAATCGTCGGCCGCCAGCCTTTTCCTGGGCCCGGTTTGGCTATTCGTATATTAGGCCCGGTTCGAGCCGAGCTCTTGGGCCTGCTGCGCGCAGCGGACGCTATTGTAGACGAGGAAATTCGAGCCGCAGGCTATTACGATCGGGTCTGGCAAGCCTTTGCCGTTTTATTACCGGTCAAGACGGTTGGCGTCATGGGTGATGCTCGGACGTATGAGTATGTTATTGCCATCCGGGCCGTTGAGAGTGTGGACGGGATGACCGCGGATTGGGCGCGTTTACCTGGAGAACTGCTCGGCACAATATCCAATCGGATTATTAACGAAGTCCGTGGCATCAACCGGGTCGTCTACGACATCTCTTCAAAACCCCCGGCAACCATTGAATGGGAATGAGGGGAGGCCGCAACGATGGGGTTTGTACATCTCCACCTGCACACGCAGTATAGCTTGCTTGACGGTGCCAATAAGGTCTCAAATCTTATGCCGCGGGTGGCAGAACACGGCATGTCGGCGGTGGCCATGACCGATCATGGCAATATGTTCGGTGCGATCGATTTTTATCGGACTGCCGCCAGTCACGGCATTAAACCTATCATCGGCTGTGAGATGTATGTCGCGCCCAAGAGCCGCTTTGATAAGCAGTCCATGGGCGCGGAAGACCTGGAACATGGCGGGAATTTTCATCTTATTCTGCTGGCCATGAATCTGGATGGCTACCGGAATCTATGCCGCTTAGTGACGGCCGGATTTACTGAAGGCTTCTACCGGAAACCCAGGGTTGACCGCGAACTGCTGCGCGAACTGAATGGCGGCCTCATCGCCCTGTCCGGCTGTCTGAGTGGAGAATTGGCAAGAGCCATGCTGCGGGACGATGGTAAACGCGCCCGCGCCGCGGCCGAAGAATACGCCTCGATTTTTAATGAGCGTTTTTATGTCGAGATTCAGGCCAATCATCTGCCGCAACAGGAAAAGGTAAACCCGGCCCTGATTGAACTTGCCCGAGAGCTCTCCCTGCCACTTGTTGCCACAAATGACTGTCATTATTTGAAAGCTGAGGATGCTGAAGCGCACGAAGTCCTGCTGTGCGTCCAGAGTGCCAAGGTGATGTCCGATGAGAATCGCTGGCGGTTCGGGACAGACCAACTCTATGTCAAAACCCCAGCGGAAATGGAAGCAGAGTTTTCTCACTGTCCCGGCGCTGTCACAAATACAGTCGAAGTAGCAGACCGCTGCAATCTCGAACTGTCCTTTGGCAACTTCTATTTCCCGAACTACGATGTTCCACTCGGTGGAACGCTTGAAGAATGTTTAGAACAGACGGCGCGCCAAGGCTTGGAAGAACGCCTGGTACCACTCCGAGCAGCCGAAGGCTGGCATACCGATACAGAACATGAGTATCAGGACCGCCTGGTCTATGAACTCAAAGTCATTGGTGAAATGGGCTTTCCCGGCTACTTCCTGATTGTTGCCGACTTTATTGGCTACGCCAAGTCGCAGGGGATTCCCGTTGGTCCGGGCCGTGGGTCGGCGGCTGGCAGCCTCGTAGCCTATGCGCTCAAGATTACGGACGTTGACCCTATCCGCTACCAGTTGCTGTTTGAGCGGTTTCTGAATCCAGGCCGGAAGAGTATGCCCGATATCGATGTTGACTTTTGCTACGAACGGCGGGACGAGGTCATCCGCTATATCAAAGACAAATACGGCGAGGACAAGGTTGCCCAGATCATCACTTTCGGAACGCTCAAAGGCAAACAGGCCATTAAAGACGTGGGCCGCGCTTTAGAGTTCTCGTACGGTGAAACAGACCGCATCGCGAAGCTCTATCCCGCGCCAAAACAGGGCAAAGATCACCCCTTGGAGACTGCGCTCGATATGGAACCGCGCTTGCGCGAGGTGCGCGAACGCGGGGAGCGTGAGCAAAAGCTGTTTGAGCACTCACTGAAACTCGAGGGATTGTTGCGCCACGCCTCCAAACATGCGGCGGGAATTGTGATTTCTCCTACTCCTCTGGTCGAGCACCTGCCCCTGTATGTTGACAAGGAAAAGCATATCCTGACCCAATATGCCGGTCCGGATGTCGATACCATTGGTCTGATTAAGTTCGATTTTCTGGGCTTAAAAACATTGACACTTATTCACGACGTGGTCAGGCGGATTGCAGCGGGTCGAGACATTACTATTGATCTGAGTGCGATTCCGGTTGATGACATGGCGACCTATCGGTCGCTGACCCGAGGGGACACGGTCGGCGTCTTCCAGATGGAAGGCAGTGGCATTCGCAAGCTGATTACGCAGCTCAAGCCGAGCTGCTTTGAAGATATTTTTGCGGTGATTGCGCTGTTTCGACCCGGACCGCTCGACAGCGGTGCAGCCGACCAATTTATTAAGCGCAAAAATGGCAAAGAGTCGGTGTCCTATCCTCACCCCTTGCTTGAGCCTGTTCTCAAAGAAACCTATGGGGTCACGATTTACCAAGAGCAGGTGATGCAGATCGCGCAGACCTTAGCTGGCTACTCCTTGAGCGATGCGGATAATTTGCGCCGCGCCATGGGGAAAAAGAAAAAGGAAGTCATGCAGGAGGAGCGGGCTAAATTCCTGAAGGGCGCTGCGGAGAATAAGATCAAGGATAAATTAGCCAGAGAAATTTTTGACGCGATGGAGACTTTTGCCGCCTATGGGTTCAATAAATCCCACGCGGCATCCTATGCCTTGATTTCCTATCAAACGGCCTATTTGAAAACCCACTTCCCGCAAGAATTCATGGCGGCACTCACCAGCCTGGAAATGGGCGATACCAATAAAACGTATAAAAACATTGCAGAATGCCGGGTACATAATATTCCGGTTCTTCCACCCGATGTGAATGAAAGCGGTGAGGATTTTACTGTTCGCGGCCAGACCATTCGCTTTGGACTGGGTGCGGTGAAGGGGGTCGGATCGAAAGCGATCGAAGTGATTCAGGAAGCCCGCCAAGCTGGGCCATTTACGGACGTCTATGACTTCTGTACTCGGGTGCAAAGCTCGCAAGCGAATAAACGAGTGATGGAGAGTTTGATTAAATGCGGGGCGTTTGATTCGTTTCGTACGTCCCGCGCCCAACTCCTGGCCGGCATTGAAGAGGCCATGCGCTGGGCCGCCCAAAAGGCGAGCGGTCACAGCAATGCCAATCAGATGGGCTTGTTTGTGAATGGCGGGGCCGACCCCGCCCATCCTGAGTTGCCCCAGGTTGAAGAATGGTCAGACATCGAGAAACTGAATAAAGAACGCGAGACGCTCGGCTTTTTTATCACCGGTCATCCGCTTGATAAATATATTGGCCGACTGCATGGTGTGACCTCTCTGACGACGGCGGAGCTCAAAGGGCGCCGTCACCAGGAAAAAGTCCGTCTCGCCGGCGTAGTTCAGTCTCTCAAACTCAAGAATAATAAAAAAGGAGATCGGTACGCGACATATACCTTGGAGGACAAGGCCGGGGGCGTTGAAGTCATTGTGTGGCCAGAAGCCTATCGGCGGCATGAAGCCGAAGTCCATTCCGACCAGCCGGTACTGGTGAGCGGATCACTTGATGTGGATGAAGAGCGGTGTCAGATTATTGCAAACGAGATCGTACCGCTCGACTCTGTGGCCAAAGCCGAAGTCGAGCAGGTGCATATCCAAGTGCCGGCCGATATCACGACCAAAGAAGATCTCGTTGCTCTCAAGACAGTGCTGACTGAACATCAGGGCCAGTGCCATACGTTCTTGCACTTGCTCCGCCCGGACCATTCTGAAACTGTTATCTCATTGCCGGAACAACTCAAGGTTGCGCCGACTGAGGCCATGCTGACCGCGGTTGAACAATTGTTCGGCAGCGGGGTCGCGTCGTTTCGGTAAGGTGTTCACGGTAAGATGTTCAAAGGAAGAAAGAGGGGACAACACTCTGTGGCTGACCGCCGGCCTCGACATCCATATGAACACACGGCACCGCCGGAGCACGCGTTTCTTGTTGGCGTAGAATACGGGGGGTCAAATGCTGATGCACAGGACGTATCCTTCTCAGCCAAAGAATCTCTCGACGAACTCACCCGTCTGAGCGAGACCGCTGGTCTGACGATCTCGGGTCAGACTATTCAGCGGCTGCGTAACGGTGTCCATCCGGCCTCGTTTATCGGGGCTGGCAAGGTTGAGGAAGTGAAACAGCTCGGGGAGGAACTTCAGGCTGGTGTTGTGATATTTGACGACAGCCTGTCTCCGGCCCAGCAGCGTAATTTGGAGCGCGCGTTGTGCTGTAAGGTCATTGACCGGAGTCAATTGATACTCGATATCTTTGCCCAACGCGCTCAAAGTCAAGCTGGTAAATTACAAGTCGAGCTGGCCCAGCTTGAATACCTGCGGCCCCGCTTAACGCGCCAGTGGACTCACCTGTCGCGCCTTGGGGGCGGGGTCGGTACACGTGGCCCTGGCGAATCGCAGCTTGAGGTGGACCGGCGGCGTATTCGCGAACGCATCTCCACCTTGCGACGCAAACTGGAAGAGGTCGAACGTACGCGATCCCTGCATCGGCAGGAACGGCGACGGGTGCCGTTCCCGTGCGTTGCCGTAGTCGGTTATACCAACGCCGGAAAATCGACCCTAATGAATCGGCTGACCCAGGCCGAGGTCTTTGTCGAGGACAAGCTGTTTGCCACGCTTGACCCAACCAGCCGCCGGCTTGATCTGCCGAACGGCCAAGCTGTCCTTCTGATTGATACGGTCGGGCTTATCAATAAACTTCCGCACCAACTCGTGGACGCGTTCAAGGGGACGCTGGAAGAGATACGGACGGCGGAGGTGCTGCTGCACGTGATTGATGCGACCCATCCGCGTTGGTCCGAGCAGCAACGCATTGCCGAACGTGTGCTCGAAGACATGGGAGTGAGGAATAAACCGACCATCACCGTTTTCAATAAGATTGATGGGCTGACTCAGACGGCAGATGGTAAGGCCCAACGTGATGCTGAATTCGATACGGGCGACTGGTGGGGCGCTTCCCCGGCGGGTACGCCGAACGGGCGAGACTATGACCGGGATAGGGTGTTTCGCATTTCTGCAAAGCATGGGATTGGCATCGAGCCGCTGGTAGAGGCAATCGCCCGGCTGTGTAGCCTCGATCAAGAGGTGATCGAGGTTGAGGTACCGCTTGGCAGTGGTGAGCTGATGGCCTGGTTGCGGCGCAGCGGAACGGTGATAGAAGAAACCTATACGGAGACCTGCGTGCAGGTTTCGACCCGAGTGTCGGCGAAAGTGGCGGGCCAGCTCAAGAAACGTCTGGCACAGACCGGCCAGTTCGTGCAGGGCTAGATATTCAGAAAGGCGATTTCTTATTCCCAGTGTTCTCCGTACTCAATCTGCCAAACCTCATTACCCTCTTACGCATCGGGGCTATTCCGATCTTTTTGATCCTGCTGGTGGACGAGCGGTACACCGAAGCGCTCGTCGTCTTTATTCTGGCGGGCATTACCGACTCACTGGATGGTTTGCTTGCTCGCTGGCTGGACGCGCGCACGACCTTAGGCGCTTTCATTGATCCCCTGGCTGATAAACTGCTCCTGGTCAGCTCCTTTGTCATTCTTGCCTTTTTAGGTGATATTCCTCGCTGGCTTGCGGTCCTGGTGATCATGCGGGACGTTATTATTCTGATTGGCTATAGTGTGCTGTTTTTTGTTACGGGCCATGCCATCGAAGTCCGCCCGACGCTCATTGGAAAGGCCAGTACTTTTTTTCAGTTGTCGACGGTCATCATGGCCCTGGTCGCCCTGCATAATGCCGCTTGGCAAATTCCACTCCTCCGGGACACAAGCGAGATTCTTGCCGGAGCCACCGTTACTATCTCGGGATTACAGTATTTATTGCGCGCCTTCAGGTGGTTTAATGAACAGGAAGAGAAGCTGTCGACGCGGTAGTCGAGGTGACACCCGCCCCACATGTATCAAAGCGTTTGTTCAGGCAGCTCCAAAAGTATACAAGGCAGGGAGGCGGTCACATTGATCAAAAGGAGGACAAAATATGTTGCACTTGCTCTATTTCATTACCAAAAAGCCATCTTTGAGCGATGAAGAGTTTCATCGCTATTGGAAGGACACCCACGGACCGATCGCCTCCCGCATTACTCAGACGTGGCGCTATGAGCAGAGCCACCGCATTCCGTTGGAGGGAACGAACTCTCCCTATGATGGTGCCGCGGAAGCGTGGATCGCCGACCAGGCCGCAATGGACGCCTTGCGCACGAGTGCCGAATATGTGAACGGCGCTCTTGTTGACGAACGTAATTTCATTGATCTGGACCGCGTGGAATGGCTGGTGACACAAGACCACGTCATCAAGGACGGGCCGCAAACCCCGCATCAGGTGAAAGGCATTTTTCAGCTCAAACGAAAGCCGGGGATGAACCTTGAAGACTTTCGGAAATACTGGATTGAGGTCCACGGCCCGATAGTCTGCGAACTGCCAGGTCTCCAGCGCTATGTGCAGTGCCATACCATTGATGCGGCCTATAGCTATGCCGAGCCAAAATGGGACGGCGTGGCCCAGCTCTGGGTCGAAGACTTGGCGGCTTGGGACAAGATGGTCAATTCAAAAGAATTTACCGAAGGCTCATGGCCGGATGGAGCGAAGTTCCTGGATCAAGCGGTCATTACTAACTTTATGGCCCAAGAGCATCAGGTCAAGTGGCCGGTCTAGTCCGAACAGTTAAGACAGTCCGGACTTTTTATATTCGGTCCGCATCTCAGACTGTAGGCGACCTAAGCGGTAGGTCTGCCAATCCAGGAAGGTGGCGCTCCGGGCGAGGGTCGGATGGACCTCGCCGATGAGACGCCATATCTCCTGGACAATAAAGCGATAGTCGGGGTGGCCCTGCGGCAGGGTGCGGAGTTCACCCACATGAATGGCTTCGCGCAGGTTGAGTTTCATATACCAACGTACCCGATAGGCAAACGGCACAACGTACTGCGCCTCGGACGGAAAATCAGCGTAGATTTGCTCATACAAAGCGGCTGCCTGTTCCATGCACTCCGTAAACGGTGCCTGAAATCCCGCTTGCTCGATCTCAAGCGGCGTATCATAGCCATGCGCTGTGGTGAAATCCTGGCGTTCCTGGGTGAGTATCCGGTGCCGTTGCAGATCCCGGTAGAGTCCCAAATTGCCAATGATGTCGAACGTATAATAACCATGCTCAAGCGCGCGGCCAGGTTTGTCTCGACGATGTCGCCGTTGTCCAATATATGCGTCAAAAATCGGTGTGCGCTTTTCCGTAGGCAGCTCTTTGACAATGGCCCGTAACTGACTGAGTGGAAGGCGTATGTTCGGATATAGAATAGCCGCGAGAATCTGCTCTTCCGCGTCTTGGTCGTAGTCGATAAGACTGACCGGCCCAGTCGATTGAACCGCATATCCGTCCAGGAGTGTCTGCGACAACGCCCGGGTATCAGCCGCTGTCTGCACTAAGTATTCATTACGTTGGGCGCGTTTTACGAAAGATGGAATCAGAGCATTGAGGGCCGAGTACATCGGCTCGGCAATGCCCTGAGCTTCAGCAATATTCAGCGAATACAGCTTGTTGAGCAGGTGTTCAAACGCTTGGCCGACACCGAAGATGCCAACGTTCGTCAGGGTCGCTGCTGGGAGATAAGAACGAAGCACATCGCAAGCTTGCGCCCGGACTGTCGAGCGATACGCTCCCTCGGCCCATTTTTTGAGATTTGTGTCCTGTTGTGCGTCTCGATAGGTGAGGGGATCGCCCGTTTGTGGATGTTTCCACTCAACTGTGTCGATGGGCAGACTGTCTCGCACAAAGGCGATCATGGGCTCGATTTGGGCAGCATAGGTCTCGAACAGGTGGCGCATGCAGCCGAGATACGCCTCTCGGTGCGACGAACCCATAATCGTCGGTTCTTTATAGAACAGATAGTCGCCGTCCGACCCTTTATTATCAAACCGGACATAGCGGGTAGACTTCTCCAGTGGCGCAATGCCGATACGCGCATCCTCAAGAATCTTGGCGGCTACGTTTGAGATGTCTTCACACGCCACATGCGCGCCACCAAGTTGTGCTACCGAGTCGTCACCATAGCCGACCAGGACGCGGTCATAGAATGCCCGTGCCTTTTGGATTGCTTGGCTATCATCGCTTTGCATGGCTCCGCTGCCAAACTGACTGAGCGACAGGTCTGCGTTGCCAAGAAACTCATCCAGAAAAATTTGACGTAAGCTTTTTGATGACCGGCTGTAGCGAGAGAAGAGGGCGCCGGCGACCTCTTGCGGAAGCTTCAGGCCAAAGATGGGTTCCGTCAGGTTGGTGAAGAAGGGGGCAAGCTTTTGCGTGTCTGGGGGAGAAAAGGCTTCGCTCATAACGGCGAACCGTGGCTCTGCAATCGGTCATCCAGCGCGGTCAGGCTTATTCAAGTTCTACCAGGAGTTCGCCGGACTCAACCGTCTGGCCGGCTTCAACCAGAACGGTTTTGACCGTTCCGGCAACAGCCGCGCGGATTTCGTTTTCCATTTTCATGGCTTCGATGATGATCACACCCTGGTCTTTTTCTACTGCATCGCCTTCATGAACCAGGAGTTCGACCACCTTTCCCGGCATCATTGAACAGACTTCTTTTTCACCCGCTCCCCTCAGACTGGCGCCGGCGCCGCCCCGGCGGGCTTTGCGTTCATCCAGCACACCGACCTGGAAGCTTTTCCCCTCATAGGCGACGGTATATTCATCGTCTTTTTCCGCTACATCGACGGTAAACGACTTGTTCTCAACAATGAGCGAGTACATATGGCCGGTCAATTGTCTGCCATCAATAATATGCTCTTCAGCGTCGATGACGATTTTGTACTGGTGCTCGTCCAACTCGTGTACGCTGACGGTATAGGTCTGGTCGCCGAGCGTTGCTTTATAGGCCATAGAGATGCCGTCCTTGGCTGTGGTTTTTATGATTATACAGGATGTACTCTGATTCCCCCTCCCGCTGGGAGAGGGCTAGGGTGAGGGCGCTTTTTTTGACATTGCTCCTTGTTCGCTAACGGACGCCTTCGCGCCAACTTGTGGCCCGCCAGGCTGAGACGTTTCCAGGGCTGCCCTGCGTGCTGGCGACCGATTTGGCTAGTTCTTTGTCTTTGTGATAGGCCGCCAGGGCTGCGGCCGCCAGAATAATCTCATGCCGGAGGTGGTCTTCTTCTTCGGGCAGCCCTCCATATTCCTGAGGAATAAAGCCGGTGTCCAAGTCGCCTGACACAAAGCGCGGGTGGGTCAAGGCCCAGCGGTGAAAAGGAATATTGGTGATAATCCCTTCGACGGTGTATTCCTGAAGGGCCCGCAACATGCGTTGGATGGCTTCGTCTCGGGTGCGACCATAGGTACACAGCTTGGAGATCATTGGGTCGTAATGGATCGGGACCTCCCAGCCTTCATACACGCCGCTGTCATCGCGGATGCCATAGCCGCCGGGGGTGCGTAAGATTTGTATTTTCCCTGGGGACGGAAAGAAGTCCCGATCCGGGTCCTCGGCATAAATCCGACATTCAATCGCCCAGCCGCGCTGCTGTACCTCATGTTGCTGTATGGCCAGGGGCTCTCCGGTAGCAATCTCGATTTGGGCTTTGACCAAGTCCACTCCAGTGACGAGTTCAGTAATGGGATGCTCGACCTGGATGCGGGTGTTCATCTCCAGAAAATAGAAGTTTTGCTGGGCATCGACCAGAAACTCCACCGTGCCGGCCCCAACATAGTTCACGGCCCTGGCCGCCTCAACCGCAACCTTGCCCATGTGCTCGCGCACGTCCTGATTAATTGCAGTCGAAGGTGATTCTTCAATCACCTTTTGGTGCCGACGTTGGAGTGAACATTCGCGTTCGTATAAATGGATAATATTGCCGTGCGTGTCGCCCAACACCTGGACCTCGACGTGGCGGGGCTTTTCAACAAATTTCTCCATATACATGCGGTCATCGCCAAACGACGATTTGGCTTCGGAGCGCACCCCACGCAGGGCTGACAGCACGTCTTCTTTTTTCTCAACCAGCCGCATGCCTTTGCCGCCGCCGCCGGCTGAGGCCTTGAACATGACGGGAAAACCGATTTTTTCCGCGGCGGCAACAACCTCGTTTTCAGCGCTTAACACACCCGTGCCGGGCACAACCGGGACGTGGGCTGCCTGCATAATGGCCCGCGCAGTCACTTTATCGCCCATTTTTTCAATGGCTTCAGGTTGCGGACCAATAAAGGTAATGCCAGCCTCAGTACATGCTTTGGAAAACGGAGCGCGTTCGGACAGAAAACCGTAGCCCGGATGAATGGCGTCTGCGCCGCTTTTCTTGGCCGCGTCGAGGATTTTTTCCATAACCAGATAGCTCTCTGAAGACGGGGCCGGGCCAATCGGATAGGCATGGTCTGCGTATTGGACATGCAAGGCTGAGCGGTCCGCGTCCGAGTAGACGGCAACGGTCTCAATGCCGAGTTCACGGCAGGCGCGAATGACTCGAACGGCGATTTCTCCCCGATTTGCGATCAGTACACGTTTGAACATAAGTCCTACCTTGGAGAGCCTGGGGACTGGGGGTGATGTGGTCGTTTGCTCATCCCCATCTGTCATTCCCTACAGGGGTATATTGCCATGCTTCTTGGGCGGATTTTTTTCCCGTTTGTTCTGCAGCATATTGAGTGATTGGATGAGGCGGGGGCGGGTATCCGCGGGTAGAATGATTTCATCAATATAACCCAACTCCGCTGCTTTGAATGGATTGGCAAACGTCTGGCGGTATTCGTCAACTAATCTGGTCCGCTCGGCGTCCTGGTCGCTCGCGTCTTTGATGGCATTCCGGAAAATAATGCCGACCGCACCGTCGGGACCCATGACCGCGATTTCGCCGGTCGGATAGGACAGATTAATATCACCTCGAATAGCCTTACTCGACATGACGACATAGGCCCCGCCGTAGGCTTTGCGGGTAATGACTGAAATCTTTGGCACGGTTGCCTCGCAGTAGGCGTACAGCAGTTTTGCGCCGTGACGAATAATACCACCGTATTCCTGGGACGTTCCCGGTAGAAAGCCCGGCACGTCAATAAGGCTCACAATGGGAATATTAAAACAATCGCAAAAGCGGACAAACCGAGCACCTTTGACCGAGGCGTCAATATCGAGCACGCCGGCCAGAAAGGCGGGCTGATTGGCGACGATGCCAACCGGCTTGCCACCGAGCCGGGCAAACCCAACGACGATATTGCGGGCATAGTCTTTCTGAACTTCGAAGAAATGCTGCTCGTCCGCTACCGACTGAATGATTTCCATGACATCGTACGGCCGGTTGGGATTGTCCGGAACAATATGGTTGAGCTTTTCATCCCGTCGATTCGGGTCATCCGTGGTCGGCTGAAACGGCGGATCTTCCATATTATTGCTGGGGAGATAGCTCAGCAGCTCGCGAATCGAGTGAAAGCATTCGTCTTCATCCGGGGAAGCAAAATGGGCGACCCCACTGGTCGCATTATGCGTTGCCGCCCCGCCCAACTCCTGCATGGTTACTTCTTCATGCGTGACCGTCTTAATGACATCCGGCCCGGTGATGAACATATAGCTGGAATGCTCAACCATGAAGATAAAGTCCGTTATGGCAGGAGAATAGACCGCTCCGCCGGCACACGGACCCATAATGGCCGATATTTGGGGAACGACGCCCGAGTTGAGGACGTTACGCAGAAAAATTTCTCCATAGCCGGCCAGGCTTTCCACACCTTCCTGAATCCGAGCGCCGCCGGAGTCGTTAATGCCCACGACCGGACAACCCGTTTTTACGGCCAAGTCCATGACTTTACATATTTTTTCGGAAAATGCGCTGGACAGGCTGCCGCCAAAAACCGTGAAGTCCTGCGAGAAAACAAAAACCTGACGGCCATCGACCGTCCCATAGCCGGTGACGACCCCATCGCCCGGAATCTTGGTTTGAGCCATTTCAAAGTCGGTGCAACGATGGGTTTTCAGCCGGTCCAATTCAACAAAACTGCCTGGATCAAGAAAGGCGTCGATCCGCTCCCGGGCTGTTTTTTTGCCCAGTTCGTGTTGACGCTCAATACGTTGTGCGCCGCCACCCTGTAGGGCTTGCTGGTTGAGGTCTTCAAGTCTGTCGATGGTTTCCTTGAGGCCCATACTCTTTCCTATTCTCCGGTTTACAAAGTCCGTGGGACCCTGGTCTTGTATTATGCGAGACAAAAAAGATCAAGGAAGGTGGTGTCAGCTTCGGGTGCTTCCCAGGCCGCGCCACAGGACCGAAAACGAGAACTAGACACGAGAACTAGAAACGAGAATCAGGCGGCTGGCAAGGCCGGCGGGTGACGCAGTGTCTGTCTGGGCACTGCCAGGATTATTGTTCTGGATTATCGCTGTTTGGCGTTTTCCTGCTCGATGAGCTTGAGCCATTGGCGGGCTTGCTTGGCCGAGGATTTGTGGGCAGTCGCCTCGCTGAAGGCGGCTTTGCTCTCGTCCAGTTTCCCGGACCGGTACTCGGCAATACCAAGCAGCAGGAAGGCCTTGCCCGTATTGGCCAGCCCGCCTTTTCTCAACCCTTCGGAGACGGTTGTGGCAACTTCCTGCCAACGTTCCAATTGGACGAGTATCTCGGCACGCCGGAGATCAACCTCACCCGTCTGGGCCCCTTGAGCGCTCTGCTCAAGGACATCCAACGCGCGCTGACTCTCGCGGGCGTGGAGCCAGCAGGTCGCGAGTAATTCGCGATTGGCATCCGCGTCTTGCACGATCTTTTTCTTCAATCCATCCGCCAACAGGTCCGCGGCCTTATATGGCAGGCCAAGATGGAGATAGTATTGCACGACCTGTAGCGCTTCCCGCTCATTCAGAATGCCCAATTTATAGGCCATAGCAAGGGTTGAAGCGGCTCGTTTGTGCTTTTCCTCCTGGCTGTAGACCTGTGAGAGCTGCTGCCAATAGGTTTTTTTCTTTGGATACCGACTGAGTAATTGCTGGAGTGTGGAGGCTGCCTGGGAGAATTTCTTCTGCTCAATCTGGGCGGCAACCAATAGTTGATACCACGCCTCGTGGAATGACGTCGTCTCGCCAAGTGCCTGCTTGATAGTCTGTTCAGCACGGGCGTAACGGTTGAGCTGAACATATGCCTGGGCAAGCGAAATCCGAGCCTGTGGACTGGGCTTCTCCTCGTTGGCCAGCCAGGTTTCCAGCATGTGAGCTCCCTCTTCGTAACGCTCGGCAATCATCAGCATTTGGGCCAGGTTGTACCGAACGGTCTGGAGGGCGGCTGGTGGCAAGGCTGTGCCGGCCAGGCTTTTCTGAAACGCGGTCGCTGCTTGATCGTATTGCTCTAGGCCGGCATAAGCATATCCTAGAGTTTGCTGTACCAGAGCGGCTTCATAGGGGCTCAACTCGGGGTTTGCTGAGAGTGTCCGTAATTGCGTCAGGGCCTTTTGGTGTTGCTCGTTCTGTAGCAACTCCTGCACGCCTACGAGCTGCTTGTGGACCTCCGGTGACAGCCGCGGCTCTTCACCGGCAGCGGTTACGGGCAGGACCAGACAAAAATATACCAGCCCCAGGCCGCATAGGGGGCGTAGCCAAGCCGCGCGGTGACAGGCTTTCCCGCTCACTATCAGCGTCCTCCCAAAGCAAACTCAATCCGCTGTGACGCCCGCGACTCAATCGCCTGTCCAGCTTCCACGCGTGGTTTGAATTTCCACTGGACAATGGCTTGCAGCGCGGCCTTATCAAAGACTCGGGGGGGCTCGGATTCGATTACCACCGGCTCGGCCACACTGCCATCCGCCGTAATGGTGAACTCAACCGTGACGGAGCCTTCAATCTGAAGCCGCGCGGCCCGGCCTGGATAACGGGGCGGTATCCGTACTAGGGGTATCAACTCATGCCCTGACAGGACTGTTTGTTCGCTGGCAGGTGCAGCCAAAGGGGTCATATCGAGCAGAGGACCCGAAGAAATGGCCGCCGTTATATGAATCTCCGGTGCCGGGAGTTGGGGCTGGTTTGTCGCCTGCAAGGCGAAGCTCGGGGTTGGCGGAACTTCGGGCGGGGGTGGTTCCTGGGGTGGTTCGCGCTCATCTCTCGGTGGGGGCTGTGACTCAGGTGCGAGACGGACGAAATCAATGATCGGGTAGGAATCCGGACGCAAACGTGCGCGCTGGGAACGTGCAATCATTACCTGCATGGCCAGAAACAGCAGGACGGTAATGACTAGGCCGGCCACACCTGACACAACAGCTCGCCCGAACATCCTCAGCCCTCCTGGCGGGCGGCCACCGCGATATCATTCACACCGGCTAAGCGGACTTGATCCATGACCTGGACCAGCAGTCCGGTATGGGCCGTTGCATCCGCCAACACCACGACACTGGCCTCGGGGCTTTCGGCCAGCATACGCTCCACGTTTGCCCGGACGGCTCGAATATCGATTGAGCGGCGCTCCATCCATATCTCGCCCGTTTCTGAGAGCGCAATGCGAATCGTGCCCCGCCCTTGCGTCTGAGCGGTCTGAGCGACGGGTCGGTTGACCTCAATCCCGGCTTCCTTCACGAACGAGGACGCCACAAGAAAGAAGATAAGCAGGATGAACACCATATCTATCATCGGCGTCAGATTGATCTGGGGCTCATTGTCGTGTCTGTCCCGGCGACGTCTCATTGCAGCACCATCCTTCAGCGTATCGTCTTACTCAACACGTAAGAGACTGGCTATCTTCCGAACGGATTTTCCAGCTCTCCGGTCTAAGCTGGAACTGAAATAGAGCCCAGGGACGGCACACACCAACCCCGCCATAGTCGTTACCAGCGCTTCGGAAATGCCGCTGGCCAATCCGTTGGCATTGCCTGTCCCAAATAATTGCATAACGGTAAACGTGAAAATCATGCCGTTCACTGTTCCCAGGAGTCCTAAGATGGGCAGCACGAGGGTCAGGCTCCGAATCAGCGGAAGACCCCTGCGGACCTGATAGCCCATCTGGATAATCTCCATCCTGCGGACCTGGAGTGCATACCACGACTGGTGGTCGCTGCGCGCCTGCCAGCGAGAGACCGTCTCATACTCGATAGAGGGATAATGCGTCCAAAAGAATATAAAGCGTTCGATAATGAGCGCCCACAGGGCGATAGCAGCCGCAAAGATAGCCCACAGCGCCGGCCCGCCAGTCGCAAAAAATTGCTGGAGTGGATCAAGAATATTATGGAGCATCAAGAATGGACTCATTCGGCCGTCCTGCCAGCAGGGCGATCATCCCTGCACTCTGTTCTTCCAATGTATGCAGCAGGCGACCACTCTTGCTGGATAGCAGGGAGTGCAGCAGGACGATCGGAATCGCGACGCTTAACCCGAGCTGGGTGGTTACGAGCGCTTGCGAAATGCCATCCGACATGACCCGCGGGTCGCCCGCACCAAACAGGGTGATGGACTGAAAGGTGTCAATCATGCCGACGACCGTGCCGAGTAGGCCGAGCAGCGGAGCCACCGCGGCAAAAATTCCGAGCAGCGCCAGGCTACGTTCAAGACGGGGCGTTTGTTCGAGGATAGCTTCTTCCAAGCGGGCTTCCAGGGTTTCGACATTTTGATTCGGGTCATACTGATACACGAGCATGACACGTCCCAAGGCGTTGTCGGTTTTGAGTTCATCCATTTGGCGTTGGGCATCCATGCGTCGGCCTTCCCGCCACAGAAACACCGTGCGCTCCACAATCAACCCTGCGGCAATCAGGCCGATAGCAAGGATAACGAAACCAATCACTCCGCCTTGCTCAATCCGTTCCCAGGCGTTCGGACTTTGAACCAGGGCCGCCAGAATAGCCCCACGGGACGGGTCAACACCAAAAGCGCTATACGCTTGTGTCGTTTGCTCAAGTTCTTGCGCGGCGCTGATATAACGCCTCTCCGGCTGGCGTGCCAACTCGGTAAGCTGGCGGGTCTCCGGCACGTAGCGAAGATATTTGCCCCCGGAGATGCTGTTGAACGTTCCGACCCGGACCACTTCTCTGTCTGACGGGGTGCCATCTGCTTCAGTCACGGTTGTGGAAAATTTTACCACCTGGCCGGACTGCGTCATTTCTTCCAGCAGGACTATCCACAACTGCTCAAGCTCTTCCAGCGAGGCGAGCTTGGTGCTCTCGGCCATGGTGTTGAGAAAATCGACGCGCTCGCCGGATTGGACGGACACGAACGACCCCTCTATCATCCCCGCCGTATCCCGTGAGATCTGCCGGACCACGCCGAACAGTTCCCCCAGTGAGGCGGCCCGCTCCTTGAGTTGGCCCCGGAGTTGTATCAGATTGTCTTCATTGGCCCTGAAGGCCGCCTGTTTTTCTTCACTCTGTTGTTTGACCGTGGCAAGCTCGCTCTGGGCCTGCTGAAGCAGGCTTTGACGTTGGTCACGCTCTACCATGAAACGCGCCTCGCGCTCGCCGTGCAGTTTGGAGTCGGCCTGCCGCTCAGCGCGGACCTGGTCGAGTAATTCCTGGAGAGATTTGGGACCTTCTTGGCCAAAAACCTCCGGTCGGGGGAACACGACCAGGAAGAGCAAGCACACAACACCCCATTGCAGTATTTTCACGGAGTCACCTCACTCGGAGCTGGAACGGGGAGCAACAGCAGGTTGGGCACTGATTGTTTCGCCGCTATCTGTAACCCTCGCTTGATAGAACGTTGATAGCTGCTCGGCAGGGCTTCCCACTCCTGGCTGTCACGATTCCAGTGTCCCACCTCTTGACTATCCAGGCTTTGATACAGCAGAGCCAAGCGGCCGATCCGCAAAAAGTCAACCGTGCGTTCCTGACCGTCAATGGGCACTGCCCCGCGATAGGCCTCAATCGTCCGACCGTAGTCCGTCTCAATCTGATACGCCTCCATGATGCTGCGATACTTATCGGTAATCGTCAGATCCGACTGATCGAAGGTGGTGCGGAGACGGGTCAGCCGCTCCTGGCGTTCTTCGGGTAAAAAGGGAATATCCAGGGCGACAAACTGGACGAGATGATCGAGCATGCGTACCAGCAGGGGCACAATGTCGCGCTGGGTAACCTCGATTTCTTGCAGTTGCGTTTCGAGCGAGGTGACTTCTTGCTGTTGGGAGTCAAGTAAACGGTCGAGCTGCTCGACATAAACTCGGAGACTTTCCGCCTGTCGGACGGTGCTCCGATAGATGCTGAGCATACGCTGCGCTTCATCTGCAAGCGTATCAATGGTGTCTTGAGAGCGGATCGCCTCCGACACCACACTGCTTTGCGTTTCTATCAAATTTTCAAGCGGTTGGGCGCTGACGGACGCTGACCAGCCGATACAAAAGGTCCACACCAGCAGCCATGCGAGGGAGGTCCTGTGCGTCATAATTCTCCTGCGTCTTCTTCGTAAAACCACTTCTGCCGCGGCTGTATGCAGTCAGTATTGCAGATTGCTAATACACTACGGTGTATTAGTCAAACCACCCTACTCTGTGCATTCAATAGGCCTACGGAGCATCTCTCTCGACAGGTGTGGCATAGAGTTGTGAGGCATCGACGTAGATCAGATACTCTTGAATCAAATTATCCCGCAGGGTGAACACATTGGCAAAGGGGACGCGGAGTTGGCTGGAGTCGTGGCGCGTATAGGTGACGATGCCGTGGCAGGATGTTGCTCCTGCCTTCTCCCATACATCCAGGACGTCGTGGTGAATGGCCCGAATGCTGGAGAGGAATGCGGCCACGGTCTGACGCGCGGCCTCTTTCCCAACGACCGGCTCCTGGTTGGCAAACTTAAAAATCGCGTCAGGGGTGAGGAAGGTCGCAAACGTATCCGGGTCATTGCTGTCTATGGAGTGGAATAATCGCGTAATCCATTCCGGTGTCGCCATTGTGCTTCCTCCTTACTGTCCTTTTCGCGGATATAGCGGTTGTCCGTATCGGACCCACTCCGCGCCGTGGCGGTTGTCTTTTTTCATCAGGGTTGACCACAGGTTTCGCAGGTCCGGCCCAAAAAGCGCTGCGGGGTCGCCAGGCCGGATAAGCCAATCTCCACGCGCGACTTCGTAGTCAAGTTGACCGGGCGCCCAGCCGGCGTGGCCGGCGTAGACGTGAAACTGCGCCGTAGCTGCTGCGACCAGCAGGGCTAAATTGTCAAGACTGGAACTCGTGGCTATCTCCTCCGTAACGGCGATCACCTCTTCCAGCGGAAACGTCGCTGAGCGAATGAGTAAGAGCATACGGGTCTGGCCTACCGGACCGCCGGCATAGATCAAATCTCCCGCGCGCGGTTGGTCTTCCAAATGTGGCAACGCGTGTGCCAATGACACCTCCGTCGGACGATTGACCACAACGCCGAGAGCGCCCCGTTGGCTGTAGGCCACAAGATAGATGACGGTCTGTGAGAAATTGGGGTCGTTCAGATGCTGGGCTGCGACGAGGAATTTCCCTTTTCCCAGCCTTTCATCCGAGGCGATAGGAACTGGTAAGGCTAATAATCCGGGATGAACGGCTGAGGGCCGAGAGAGAGGTGTCACCCCGAGCGTAAGTAAGACCGGAACCAGGATTAGAGTATGGAGAAAGGCAGGTGATACAACCGTCACAATGCGGGAACCCTACCATCTTTTGACTAAGCATCCAAACACAAACGGAGCGGTGTTACATGAGATTTGAAGCAACCTGAGAGAACTTAACCGGATCCCCAGCCCGGATGCCCCGCTGCTGGCAAAACCCGCCATTTACCTCAAGTACATATTTGGCCGGCTGCTTGGAGGGGATGTGGACGGTGGAGTAGGGCTTTGTGTTTTCGGCGATATGGACGATTGTGAAGTCCGTATTGATGTAGATGATGTCAAGCGGGAGAGGGGTGTTTTTCATCCAAAAATTGAGCGGCTGCTCTTGCGGGAAAATAAAGAGCATACCGCTCAACTCCGGCAGCTCGTTGCGATACATGAGGCCAAGTTGACGCTTTCCCCGGGTGTCTACAACTTCAACTGTGACGTGGATGGGATCGTCGTTTTGGGGGTGAATAACGACTTGGGGGCCGGAAGCTGATGTACACGAGAGGAAGAGGAAAGAAAGGAGAAAGAAAAACAGGGGGACACGGAAGTAGTATCTGAGTCGTGTTATCTGATGCACCCCTCACCCTGTCCCTCTCCCCTCAAGGGAGAGGGGACTGTCGTAGAAAAATGGACTTCCCTTTCTTAGGCGCGGGCTATTGTGGATTTTCTGCTTCCTCGACATTGAGCGATTCGGAAACAAGCTCAACCAGGTCTTTGACCTGAATCTGCTCGTCAAGATTTTTCCCTTTGACTGCATCGTCCATCATGATCATGCAGTAGGGGCAGCCGACGGCGATAGTCTCTGGTTCGGCTTTCATAAGCTGGTCCACGCGGGTGTAGTTAATCCGTGACCCCTGAGTCTCCTCTTTCCAGACTGAGCCGCCGCCGGCACCACAACAGAATGTACGTTTTTTGGACTGCTCAACCTCGTTGAGCTTAATACCCGGGATGGCCCTCAACGCCTCCCGAGGAGGCGCATAGCGCCCGTTATGCCGGCTCAGATAGCAGGGGTCGTGGAAGGTCGTGTTCTGCTCATTCAGGACTTGGGGGCTTATCTTGTCTCGCTTGACCAACTCCTCAATATACTCCGAGCTATGGTAAACTTGATAGTTCCCGCCCAGGTCCGGGTACTCGTTGGCAATGGTATGGAAGCAGTGCGGACACTGCGTAATAACTTCTTTGACGTTATAGCCGTTCATGGTCTGTACATTCTGCTCGGCCAGGGTGCTGTACAGATATTCATTGCCCAAACGCCGTGCCGGGTCACCGGTACAGCCTTCCTCTTTGCCCAGAATGGCGAAGCGCACGCCGGCTTTCTGCAAGATATTGACCATGGCGGTGGAGACTTTCTGGTTGCGCTCGTCAAACGAGCCGGCACAGCCGACCCAATACAGCACATCGGCTGCGGGGTCTTCGGCCAGGGTTTTCACCCCCAGACCGGCAGCCCAGTCCGCGCGTTTGTCAAAGCCCAGGTTCCATGGGTTGGAGTTGGTTTCCAAGCCTTTGAATACATTGACGACTTCTTGCGGAAAGCGCGCTTCCATCAGCACGTCGTAGCGGCGCATGTCCACAATACGTTGGATATGCTCGATATTGACCGGACAGCCTTCTTCGCACCAGCCACATGTGGTACAGCCCCAAATGACATCCTCAGTCGCCACCTCGGTAATCATGTCCGCCCCGTCCCAGACCGGCAGTTCAATCTGCGTGCCGTTTTGGGCGTTCCGGGCTTTGACCGCGGCCAACTGCAAGAGAAAGGGCGTCTTTTGGATTAAATGCTCGCGCTGCACCATAACCAGCTTTTTGGGGTTGAGGGGCTTATCCGTATTGACTGTCGGGCAGTTGAGCGTACAGCGTCCGCACTCAAGGCAGGAGGCCATATCGAGCAATTGTTTCCAGTTATACTCCTCAACCTGGGAGACGCCGAAGGTCTCGGCGGTTTCAAAATCAGTAATGGGTTCCAGGCGACCGCGGGGTTTGAGATTGCTGAAGAAGATGTTGACCGGAGCCAGGAATATATGCCGCATCTTGGTAAAGGGAATCGAACCGAAAAAAGTGGCAATGATGAGTAGATGGACCCACCACACGATTTGGTGCGTGCCTTCACCCGCATCCACCAGGGCAAACGCGCTCGCGAACGCCATACCGGCATAGGCCCAGCCCGGATGACTGGCGGGGTTGGTGTGAATCCGAACCCCTTCAAGCATCAGACCGGTCACACCAATGAGTAGGATGAGCAGCAACGGCAGGCCATAGCCCATCCGATTCTCGAAGTTATCGACCATTTTGTCTTTGTCCGGACCGTCAAGCGCCGCTGGCTGCTGGACGTAGCGGCGATACAGAAACAGTCCGCAGGCGCCAATGAGCAACACCCCGCAGGTGTCGAGGACAAATTTATAGACCTTGTAAAAGGCCCCAAAATAGAAGTGCAGGGGCGTGTCGTGCTCCAGCGTGACCAGCCCGGTCCCGATGAACAGGCCGAAGAAGGCCACAAACAGAGTCAGGTGGTACAGACCACCCGGCTTTTCCTGCACGACGTTGCCTTGTCCAAAGGCTTCGAGGAGAAAAAGTCTGGCCCGTTCCGGGATATTATCGATACGGGTGGTTGCTGCCCCGTGCTTCACCCGATTCCACCATTCGTAGGCCAGATACAGCGGCGCACCAAAAAAAGTGGTGAGCAGGAGCATATACATGACTACCTTGCCCGCCAGTGAGATATTCCACAAAATTTCTCTGGTGACCTCTTCCATGCGAGTCCTCCTGTACGGCTCTTTTTTGTGTCAGCTTTGAGGCCGAGCCGCAAGGGTGTGCCTCTCTTTGGAATGGGGTCAGCTATTAGATAATTCCGTCGTCTTTGAGTCCCGCCAAATCACCTTCAGTCAGCCCCAGGAGTGAGCCAAAAATATCTGTATTGTGTTGCCCCAAGAGCGGAGCCGGCCGCACCTCAGCGGGTGAGTCCGACATGTGTACGGCGCAGCCCGGCATGGTGAAGTTGCCACGCGTCGGATGCTCGACGCTGGTGATCATGCCGCGCTCTTTGAGATGTGCATTAGCGAGAATATCACCGCTGTCGAGTACGGCCCCACACGGCACTCCGGCCTTGCCAAAGGCTTCCATCACCGAAAACTTGTCGCGTTGTTTCGTCCAGTCGGCAATGATGTCAAACACTTCGTCAAAGTGTTCATTCCGACTCTTTTGATCGCTGAAGCGTGGATCATTGATGAGATCTGCCCGGCCGATTGTCGTGAGGGTACTCTCCCACATCGCGGGGGTGGTGTTGATGATGTAGGCATAGTCGTTGGGACCGCCTGGGGCGCAGGGATAGAGGTCGGTTGGGGCCAGACCGGCCAGCCGATTGCCCGAGCGTGGTGCCGGGACAGTGCCATAATAATGACTCATCATGCCAATGCGACTCAGATTGACCACCGCATCCTGCATAGCGACCTCGACCCGTTGACCCGTGCCGGTTTTCTCGCGCTGGAGCAGGGCGGAGAGAATGCCAACCGCACAGTGGATGCCGGTTCCAGTATCGCCTATTGTCGGACCGGGGCGCAGCGGGGGCGTGTCCTGGGTGCCGGTGATACTCATCGCTCCGCCGGTCGCCTGGGCAATCATGTCAAAGCTCTTGAATCCGGAATACGGGCCGTAGGTCCCAAACCCCTTGACCTGAGCGTAGACAATCCGCGGATTGATTGCGGCAACAACGTCGTAGCCCAGACCCAGGGCGGCGATTGCGCCCGGCCCGTAATTCTCAACCAGGACGTCAAAGTGCGGCACGAGCTGCTTAAACAGGCTCAGCCCTTTTTCACTTTTGAGGTTGATGCTGATGCTTTTTTTGCTAGCGTTCAACAAGAGAAAGTACGGGGAATCGAGTCCCGGCTTATCGGTAATGAGATAGCGACCCTGGTCTCCCCCTTTGGGCGGCTCAACCTTCACAACGTCGGCACCAAGAAAGGCCAAAATTTCGGTACACGAAGGGCCGGCCTCAAATTGGGTCAGATCGAGTATTCTAATATGATCCAGAGCGCTCACACTTCACCCCCTTTTGTCGTGTGGTTGTAGCACGACTGTTTACGAACGTCGCTTTGAGTGTGTGCCAATACTAGCGCTGTTCTCTGTATTCGACCAGACCTGGCGAGACCGACTGTACCAGGAGGCTGAGGGGTGGGTGTGGAGGAGGCTTTTTGAGAGCCATGCGCTCCGAAAATTCCTAGTCCTCAAACTCGTTACTGTTGTCTGTGCCGAACGGCCCATCCTGACCGAGAGCGAAATCTTCGTCTATCCCGACATCGCGGACTTCGACCTCTTCCTCATTTTGGTCGAATTGGTCGAATTGATTGAATGTTTCTTCAACGTCAGTGGCGTCATCGGCTGCGTCTGATGTCGCCCTGTGGGCTGGAAGGGAAGAGAGGTTTGTTTCCGTGTGCGACGCGGAATCCGATTGCGTTCCAAAACTCGTCGCCGGTGGAAGTTCGTCGTCGATTGAGCGGGCTTCGCGGGTTGGTGTGTTGGAGTAGTGGACTGTCCCCTTGCTGTCAACCCATTTGTAAATCGCTCCTTGCGCAAGTCCCACGTTCGACCAGATAAGTACCCCGAAACTGAAAATGATTATTGCAATACCTCTTATCATACGCTGGCCTCCTGGACGGTATACTATTAGTGTGGCATAGCCCGTGGTGGAGAAGTAAATAAACAAAAGGGCTACCGACTCGGTTGAATTGTCCTGGTGCAAAGGGTAGCTTCGGAGCGTTTTATTATGCTGACTGCAACGGAGGGGGATCCCTTCGTAGAGATGTGCTATGCCACCGACTGATCTGCCCAGCCATATGACGAATAACTCGCAGGAGCCCCTCTACTCCGTGTGGGCGGTTGTCTTAGCAACTTTCCTCGGTTCGCCCCTTGCCGGTGGTGTCCTGCTGTCAATAAACTGCCGGAGATTGTCTCAACCCGGGGTCGTTCGAGAGATCTTCCTCTGGACAGGGCTTCTGACTGTAGGCTCGTTGCTCCTCAGCCGATTGATACCGCAAGAGCAAGGTATGATTGAGGCTCTGCTGGTTGGTCTCCAAGTGTTTGTCATGTATTTCCTAGCGACTCGTCTGCAAGGACGGGCTATTACCCTGCACATCCAACACGGCGGCGCGATCGCGTCGTATTGGAGCGCTATTGCTATAGGGATTGTGTGTGGCATTGTCCTGCTCTGGGTACTGGTTGGATTAGGACTGATGCCCGCACCTGGAATCGGTATAGAGGGAGAGAGTCCACAGGTGCTCTTGTAGACAGCATACGAAGTATCGGCTCTGCCTCCCCTCTATGTCCTGAGTGGTCATGGTTCGAAAAACGTCGAAGCAAAAGACAAAACGTCCGCCCCCACGTCATCGGCTCACTTTGGATGAAGCGATTGCCCGTCTGGGACTGAGGGGAGTTGCCCAGCGGCGCATGTTTGGTGGCTTGTGCTACTACGCGAATGGGACCCCCTTCTCTTTTCTGCTCGGTGAAGATCTTGCCTTAAAACTCCCAGCCATACAGCTTGTGGCTGCAAGTGCCAGTCGGGCCGGAGACCTTTTTCATCCCGGTGGTGGGGAGTTTGTGATGCGTGAATATCTGGCTTTAAGTGCAGAGACATTGATGGACGAAGAAAAGGTCGACGAATTCGTACAGGCCAGCTATCGCTTTGTGAGTGGTCAGGACAGTCCGGAGGAAGAGCTTGCGCAACGTGATTTATTAGAAGGGCGGAGTGGCTTGTATCAAAAGAAGAACCGACCACCCCGCCGGAACGTGAAATCGTAGGGACCGCGCGCGTACCATCTCTTTTGCGCTCGTGCCCTTGTGTGAGACACGCTCCCTCTTCATGCGCAAAGACGAGCGACTGGTCGCCTGGCAGTTACATTGTACTCTTTGGTATAGCGGAGCCGCCACGAGCAGGGTGGATGTAAATTGACAAGCATGACACAGACTGTCCTTGGCTGGGGCGCCTTTTTTGCCTCGGTCCTCGGAGCTCCGACTGAATGGCTGAAGAATATCTTGCTTTTCCATCCCAGTCCGGTCGTGAATATAACGCCAGCCGCCTATGGACTTGCCTACGAGGACGTCCGTTTTGGCGGAGATAATGGGATGCTCCTGCATGGCTGGCATATCCCCGGTCCAGGAGCCGTCATCTTTGTCTGGTTTCACGGTAATGGTGGAAACATTCAGCATCGATTAGAGCACGTCCGTTTGATGCACGCTCATGTTGGCGGCAGCCACGTCCTGTTTGACTATCAGGGCTATGGGCTGAGTCATGGCCAGCCGTCGATTCCCGGCATCGTGGCTGATGGTCGGGCTGTTATACAGCTCGTCCAAGAACGGGGCTGGAGCACAGGAAAGCGGATCGTATTTTTTGGCGAATCCTTGGGCTGCGCGGTGGCCGTTACTCTTGCGGTTGACCGTGCACTGGACGTGCGCCCTGAGCACATTATTCTGGAAGCACCATTTTACTCACTGCAAGCGATGGGGCAAATCGTGCTGCCGCCACTGGCCTTCTTAGTGAAAGATGATCTCAACTCAGCCCGACTTATGGCAAAGCTCACTGTTCCACTGCTCATTATTCATGGCACCCAGGATCAAGTTGTGCCCTTTCAGCAGGGCCGTGACTTGTATGCGCTGTCTCCTTCACCCAAGCAGTTTTATACAATACCGGGTGGGGGGCATGTCGGCCTATACGAGGTCGCTGGGCAACACTATTTCCAAACTATTCACGATTTCGTATCCAGCGAACGTTCTACTGGCTCGACTGAATAGATGTCAGTATGGCTCAAGCTGGGACTATGACGGAAGGACAGGAACCACGAATACCTCAGCGCCGCCTCATGGGGCTGCGTCGGCTGGCGCTGAGTCTCGTCGCCCTTGTGTTGAGTGTTGTCCTGGCGGGCCTCTTGCTCGCTGGCTGGTTTCTATCCGAACACCGCTATATTGCCTTTCTTGAGCAAGAACTGGAAAGGCTCTTCCTCGCAGAAGTGGAGATTGCGTCAAGTACGCTCTCCTTTCGGCAGGGGTTGGGGGTCCAGTTCAAGACGGTTCGTATTCAGGCGTATGACGCCAGTGATCCATTTGTGACTGCTGAACGTATTGATCTCGTGCTTGATCCCAGAGCGCTTTTACACGGACAACTGCTCTTTCGTCAGATCTTCTTCCTGAGGCCGAGCGTCCGGTTCGCGCAATCAACACCGGATGTCGAACCGACCGCTCCGGTTGCACGCCTCTTCTCTCGCCAGGCCAAGCCGCTTACCCAAGAATCTGAGACTGAAACTGACGGCTGGTTTTCGCCACAATTGCTGGTCCGGCAGCTTGTCTTGGATGATGCGACGCTTGTCTTTCAGAAAACAGATGCCGCCGCTCCAGTCGTTTTAACCCACGCGCAGCTGCATATTTCTTTGGAGCCGGGTGAAGGAGTATGGGCGCAGTTGAGTGCGGACTTGGGACAGAACGGGGATGTGGGGCAATTGACGCTCCGGTCTCGCGCCGCACAGTGGGAGCCGACAGAGGATGCGTCTGGGGTAGAATGGCAGGGTCACATTCGCCTGCGGAATGTTGCCGCCCGGGAGCTGGGCAAATGGTTCGGGACAGACTGGCCGGCTGCGCGGGTAGACTTTTCCGGGAATTACACCGGAAAAGCGAATGCGAGTACGAACGTCTCGGGTATGCTGAGCGTGCGACAGGCGCGGCTTTCACACGCCACGGTTGACAGCGGAAGAATCGGTCTGACGGACTTGCACTGGGATAATCCGCCGTATGCTTCCGCATGGTTCGTGATTGCCCCGCTAGCCGGGCTGCTTGAAAACCTGGCTGAAAGTCCGGAATCACTCACGTTCAACGCTACGATTGAAGAGGTGCAGGGCCGGCTTGAGAAGAACAACACCCCGATTCGTTTGACCTCGGGACAGCTCCATATGGAGGCTGGTCAACTGCGTGCTTCGGAACTGACGGGCGCGTACGGGCGCTCCTCAGCGCTGACGGAGCTGAGGGCTGACTGGCAGCCGCTCTTCTCAGAAAAGCCGCCAACGCTCAAGCTGCAACTTGTGGCGAGGATTGACCTCTCAGAGGATTTGGACTCTCTGCTCTCATTTGTGCCAAACGAAGAACGAAAGGTATTCGGGCAAGCCGTGCAGCAGCCGTCGGGACAGGCTGACATTCGGCTCAGCGCGCAGATTCCCACCGGAAAGAAGGGGGATATCTCGTACTCGGGTACAGCGGAATGGCGTTCAGTCGGTGTGGCACTCCCGGAGTGGGGTCTCACCGTATCTGATGTGAATGGCGTCGTTCACATCACGCCGGAGGAGGCCGCACTGCGGGATATCCGTTTTCGTATCGGGGCATCTGCCGGGTTGCTTGAGGGAACGATTGAGCGTCCCTTCTCCTCCTCGCGGCGGGGACGTATTGCACTCTCCATTCCCCAGGCGACGATCCGGGACTTTGCTCATCTGCTTGATGATGCCGCGGTGCAACCCCAGTACGGACAGATCAGCGGTCGGCTGGACGCCCGATTTGGTCCGGAACGTCACAGCCTGGAAACTGAGGGGAGTCTTGTCCTGAGCCAGGCACGGGTGGACGTGCTGTCGTTTCTTGAACCCCTTGATATCGCGCGTGGACAATTCTCTTGGCGCGGACAGCGCGGTCGATTTATCATCGAACAGGGTAGCTTGCCCGGCGGGAGTGTGACGGGCTCGGGTGAGATTCGAAGCTTTGAGCCCGTAGATATGCATGTCACCGTGGAGTGTGGTGAGCTGGATTTCGGCTCGATATTGATCCTTGACCCCGTCCGACCGGAAAAAAAAGAGCAGGAAGAACAGAACGAAGTGCGGGTCGATGTCCGCTGCGACCGAGTGCGGTACAAGACGTTTACACCGACGCAGGTCCGGGCTTCCGCCCACCGGCATGATCGTCAGGTCGATTTTAGCCTAGAAGAAGCGAGTGTCTCAGCTGGCCATCTCCGGGGAAAAGGGACGTTTTGGCTTGACTCGGCTGCCCTCTCATTCGAACCGCAGGTGAGTCAGGTCGATGCGTCAGATTTTTTTATCGCTCTCGGCCATCCAACTGATATCATCTCGGGTACCTTAGACGCCACCGGCGACATTGAGATTGCCACTTGGGAGTTCTGGGACGACCCGCAGGAGTGGGATGGTGAGTTGACACTCTCAGTTCAGAATGGTGTCGCCCGGCAGCTCCCGATTCTCGTTCGGCTCTGGACTGCCGTCAGTCTACAAAGCATCCTCAGTTTCTCGTTGCCACAGTTGCCTCGTGAGGGGCTTCCCTTTTCTGCTTTGAGCGGAGATGTCGTCGTGGAACACGGCGAGCTCACCACCGAGAATCTGTCTCTTGTCGGAGAGGCCGTTCGCCTGGACGCACGAGGTCGGGTCAACTTACGGCAGAAGTCGGTTGATCTCACGACAGATGTTATTCCGCTGCGCGGTATTACGAGTGTCGTTGAAAAGGTCCCGTTAGCCGGCAAGCTGCTTGCCCGGAGTACCGACCGACTCACGACGCTTCCATTTCAGGTCCAAGGCCCGTACGACGATCCTCAAGTCAGACTCCGGCTGCTCAAAAAAGTCGTTCCCTAAAATGCAAAAGGGCGAGAGTGGCCAGACGGCTATAGCATCGACGTATCGGCCTTGAGACCAAACAGGACGCGACCGGCAAGTTCATACAGGGGTGGGGCGATGACGGCGTGTTGAGTCAGCACATGGATATCGCGGAAGGCACGTTGGAGCGGACTGCTGTCCCAGATGGCACTGGTCCCGGCGACCGTATACATGGCATCAACAACTTTGGCTGACTCGCTAGTCGCGTGGTTGGCTGCAAGACGCATAGCCGCACGCTGCGCAAGGGAAATCTCTTCCCGCTGGCAGACGGCAGTCCATATCTCCTGGGCCATTGCAAACAGGCCGGCTCGAGCTGCCTGGAGCTGCGCTTGGGCCTGGGCAAGCTGCATCTGGGTGAAGGGTCGTTCGCTGAGCGAGCGGCGCCCTCCGGTTGGAATCTTGGTCCGTGCAACCTCCATAAGACAGTCAATACTGCCTCGGGCAATGCCTACTGCTACGCTGGCAACACTGAGCGCCAATAAGCCGAAGGTCGGGAAGGCATAGAGTGGGCCAGGCTGCGTCGGTGGCTCAAGACCATACGCCGTTGTTTTATCTGCGGGGATAAAGAGGTCGTGGACCGCAATATCGTGACTGCCGCTTCCTCGCAGTCCGGAGACTGACCAGGTATCTATGATGTCCGCCTCCACCGCAGGAAAAAGCATCATACGGATTTCCGGCTGTCCGTTTGGATGCAGACGTGGAGTCTCCTCGGACTCATAGATAATGCAGTTCCCCATGAGCCAGGCGCAATATTCACACCCACTGTTAAAGGGCCAGCGTCCTGTCACTTGGTAGCCGCCCTCGACCGGCCTGGCCTTACCGCGGGGAGCGAGGGCACCGGCTGTGACGATGTGAGGATCGCTGCCATAGATCTCTTGAGCAGTTTCCCGAGAAAGATAGCCACTCGTCAGTCCTCCCGTTGCACCAATCATGGCCGACCAACCGACCGACCCGTCTAGCGCTGCGGTCGCCTCAATAACCTGGATGAATGTAGCGACGTCGACCTCAAGACCGCCAAGCGAGCGAGGGATTATCAGACGAAAGAGGCCAGCGGTGGCCATAGCATCAACAAGAGACTGGGGGAGTCGCCGCTGTGTTTCAATCTGATGACTGACCGAACGAACATGGGGAGCAAGGTCGTTCACGGCCTTGAGGAGGCTGTGGGTTTGATCGGAGATATCCATCATGAGACCCCTCCAAGACAACCGCCGTCCGGCGTGTCTTTCTCAGGTGGAGAAGAGCAACTAATAATGAATCACCGACCGAATACTCTTGCCCTCATGCATGAGCTCAAACGCCGTATTGATCTCATTGAGTGGCATGGTGTGCGTAATGAACTCGTCAAGGGGAATCTCACCCGTCATGGCCCTCTCGACAAACCAGGGGAGTTCTGAGCGGCCCTTCACCCCGCCGAAGGCGGTGCCTCGCCAGACACGGCCCGTGACCAGCATGAAGGGGCGCGTCGCAATCTCCTGACCCGCCCCAGCCACCCCGATAATCGTAGACTCTCCCCAGCCTTTGTGGCAGCATTCCAGCGCGGCACGCATCGTATTCACATTCCCGATGCACTCAAACGAATAGTCCACGCCGCCGCCGGTCATATCCACAATCACATCCTGGACAGGGGCGTCGTGATCCTTTGGATTCACGACATCGGTTGCCCCAAATTTTTTGGCCAAGTCGAACTTGCCAGGATTAACGTCAATGGCAATGATGCGCTCGGCCTTGGCCATTTCTGCTCCGACGATGACGGCCAGACCGATCCCGCCCAGACCGAACACCGCAACCGTACTCCCCGGCTCCACTTTTGCCGTGTTCTTGACCGCACCAATACCGGTTGTGACTCCGCAGCCGAGTAAACAGACTTTTTCGAGCGGGGCGTCTTTTTGGATCACCGCGGTACTGATCTCGGGCAGCACGGTGTATTCACTAAATGTGCTCGTTCCCATGTAATGGTAGATAGTTTTGCCGTTGTGCGAAAAGCGGCTCGTCTCGTCCGGCATGAGTCCACGGCCCTGTGTCCCGCGTATCGTTTGGCATAAATTGGTCTTGCCCGATTTGATAAACGGGCAATTCGGATCTTCCGGCGTGTAGAGGGGAATAATATGATCGCCTTCTTTCACGCTGGCGACGCCCGCACCAATTTCGACCACAACGCCGCCGCCTTCGTGACCGAGAATAGCCGGGAATACTCCTTCCGGATCATCTCCAGAGAGAGTAAAGGCATCCGTATGGCACACACCGGTCGCCTTTATCTGGACTAATACTTCGCCTTTTTGCGGACCTTGGATTTCGACTTCTTCCAGTTCGAGTGGTTTGCCGGCCTCCCATGCGACTGCTGCGCGTGTTTTCATATTGCCTCCCCATACATGTGAATACTCGCCCCCCGTACCACAGCCCTGAGTCACGAACAAGCGTGGCCTGTACGAGGTGTCCCACTATCGCCGCGGAGGCGTGCAGCAGTCCGACAATAGTGCGCAATATTGCGAGGAATGAGGCAATCTGGTAGGAGGAGTACTCCGATTTTCGATACGTTCCGCCTGGGTGTAGCGGGGAGGGTGCGTCATGGCTCGGCAGTTTAATATCCCAGATTTCTATAAAAGCTCAGTCATTTCACGAGTCAAAAAATATCGCCAACTGCAAGACCCGCGTAAGCAGGACCAACAGCCTACGGTGCTCGATTTCGGGCCGGTCCGTTTTATTCTGTCGCGTCACTTCGGTTTTTGCTTTGGCGTGGAGAACGCGGTTGAGATTGCCTACCGGACGCTTCAGGAGAATAGAGACAAACGCATTTTTTTCTTAAGCGAAATGATCCATAACCCCGATGTGAACAAGGACCTCCAGGAGCGGGGCGTCCGCTTTATTTTTTCCTCTACCGGCGAACAGTTAATTAAGTGGGACGAACTCACCGCGGAGGATATTGTTGTGGTCCCGGCCTTTGGTGCCAGTGTCGAAGTTCAGGAAGCCTTAGCCCAGCGCGGATTGGACCCGTACACCTACAACACCACCTGTCCGTTTGTGGAACGGGTCTGGAAACGCAGCGCTCAGCTTGGCAGTAGCGGCTACACGGTTGTCGTCCATGGAAAAGCTGCCCACGAAGAAACGCGTGCGACCTTTTCGCACAGCATCAGAAATGCCCCCACCGTGGTGGTCCGCGATCTTGAAGAAGCGCATATCTTGGGCGATATCATTCGTGGTCAGCGTCAGTCGGACGTTTTCTTTACACAGTTCGGGCATAAATGCTCCCGTGATTTCAATCCTCGTCGAGATTTGCAACGGCTCGGCGTCGTCAATCAAACAACGATGCTGGCTTCCGAAACAAGACAGGTGGCCCAGATTCTACGTCAGGCGCTCGCCGGTCGCTACGGAGAGGAGAAGCTGAGTGAGACATTTGCCGATACGTCCGATACCCTGTGTTATGCGACCAATGAGAACCAACACGCCACGTATGCGTTAATCGAGCATGGAGCCGACCTCGGCCTTGTTGTCGGAGGATACAACTCGTCAAACACCTCGCATATTGTCGAACTGTGCCAAGCGGCCATGCCGACGTATTTTCTTCAGGGCGCAAAAGATATGGTCTCTCAGTCCCACATCAACCATTTTGTTTTACACCCGCAACAGGTTGAGACAACGAGGAACTGGCTCCCCGAACACCGTCCACTTGATATCGCCCTCACCTGCGGCGCGTCCTGTCCGGATGCCATTGTGGACGAGGTCCTGCTCCGTGTGCTGTCTTTCTTTCCACAGACACGAACAATGGAGGAGGTCTTGCAACCTTATTCCCACACTGAGCAGGTAACGGGCTGAAGCACGTGCTGCTTGGACACGCGTATGCAACTTGAGGCGGCAGACTATGTCATTTTAATTGTTGATGATCTCGACCGTGCCCTTGATTTTTACACACAGGTTTTAGGGCTCACACTAGGTCATCGTTCCGGAGACTACGCGCAACTGGATACGGGCGTGACCCGGATTGGATTCTATACCCGACCAGCTATGGCGGCAGTGGTCGGTTTCGCCCTAGAACCCGCTCACCAGACTGCTCCTGGTTTCGAGCTTGGCTTCAAGGTAGCAAATGTTGATGCGGCGTATGCGGAAATACTGGCTGGCGGAGCGACGCCGGTCACCGCGCCCACGACTCGCTCGTGGGGACAGCGGACGGCTTATGTGCGTGACCCGGATGGCCATTTGATTGAACTGGCTCAGGACCCCCCGAAGTCCTGATTGGTGCTGTGTATACGCGGGGCGACTAGCGCCCCGCTGGGGTCTTTTAGCCTTGTTTGCGGAGAGCAAAGAACGACGTAAAATTCCCTCGACGGGCAAGGAGCAGGAGGGTCTCTGCCTCTTTTGCTTCTTCCACGGCTGTCGTGAAATCACGCACCGATTTCACGGCTTGCCGGTTTACCTCTTCGATCACATCTCCGGGACGG
Organism: uncultured Binatia bacterium (SeqCode); assembly: GCA_965247985.1. Taxonomy (GTDB): domain Bacteria; phylum Desulfobacterota; class Binatia; order Bin18; family Bin18; genus Bin18. The sequence goes on from OZ252051.1 coordinate 2,125,472, forward strand.
ATGCCGGCAAGTTCGGCCGGGCTGCCAGACTCAACCGCAGTGACAACGATGCCTTTTTGATCGTCCGGCAGGCTGTAGCGTTGGATCTGTTCGTCTGAGATGTCGGTGACGGTCATGCCCCAGCTTGCCTCACTCTCTTCGCGACCACCTGCTCGGGCGATCTGATCGCTTAATTCTCCAAGTGCAACGGCAATTGTTTGGTCTTTCCCTTCACGAAGAATGCGGACTTTCACCTCTTCACCAACCGGGGTACGCGCCACCATAGCCGGTAGGTCATGTGATTTCAGAATTTGTTCGCCCTTAAAATGGGTAATGATATCGCCCCGCTTAATGCCAGCTTGCTCTGCTGGCCCGCCCTCAGTGACCTCAGCGACCAAGGCGCCAATGGGTTCTTCCAGATCAAAGGATTTCGCCAACTCTGCGGTGACCGTTTGAATGGCGACACCCAACCACCCCCGGGTCACTTTCCCCGTGTCTTTGAGCTGGTCGATGATCGACTTCGCCATATCGATAGGAATGGCAAAGCCGATACCAATATTGCCGCCACCCTGGCTGAATATGGCCGAGTTGATACCCACGACCTCCCCCTGGAGGTTCAGGAGTGGGCCGCCCGAGTTGCCAGGGTTAATAGAGGCGTCCGTCTGGATAAAGTCGTCATACGGCCCCGCGCCGATAACCCGCCCTTTGGCGCTCACGATGCCAGCCGTCACTGTTTGTTCGAGTCCGAACGGATTGCCTATGGCCATGACCCAATCGCCGATCTGCAAATTTGACGAACTGCCGAGCGGAACACTCTGAAGAGGCTCCTTTGACTCGATTTTGATCAGGGCCAGGTCTGTTTTATCGTCGGTCCCAATAACTTTCGCCTCAAACTCATCCTCATCTGAGAGACGGACCGTAATTGTGTCGGAATCCCCAACAACGTGCTCATTAGTGACAATATAGCCATCCTGGCTGATGATGAAGCCGGAGCCTAAGCTACGCTGCTGGCGCGGGGGAGGCCGATCACCAAAAAAGCGACGAAAAAACTCTTCAAACGGGTCTCCCCCACCAAACGGATTCGGTCCCGGTAGCGGTCTCTGGCGACGCTGGGGCCGCCGGGTCGATTTCTGGGTCGTTGAGATATTGACGACCGCTGGCATAGTGGTTTTTGCTATATTGGCAAAATTCGGAAGCTGGCTCACACTGGTGACAGGCGTTGGAGGTGCTTCCTCTTTTTTCTTTTCTTCTTTTTTCTTCGAACCGAATAAATCCAGGGCGTGCAGGGGGGGGCGGTCTACCAGCAGCAATCCTGACAGGATGAGGACTCCGACTGTGAAGACGCGGTGTCGTACCGATCCTCTCTTATGCATGCATTCCTTCCCTTTCCAACAACAATTTTGAAGTCCGCGCCTCAGGATTAGGGTTGCGCTCCTTTATTGAGCTTTTCTCGCAGCTCAACCTGTTTCACGAACGACGGGACGACAGGAGCGAATTCCGGCGAGAGGCGATGTCGGATATCCATCGCTGCGTCAGCAGCAAGCCTGCGCAGAGGAACAGACTCCTCAACGCGGGAGAATTCGTCGAGAAAAGTGAGGACATCCTCCGTTCCCACTTCTTTGAGGGCAAACAGGGCTGTCCCCTTTGTGGGCTCGTCAAGATTGCGTCGAAGGAACTCCATAATGGGCATAGCTCCACGCGGATCACCAATTTTGCCTAATGCAATCAGGACCTTTTTTTTGACTCCGGTATGAACATCGCGCAGAAACAATTGCTGGGCCAGGGCTGGAGTGGCATCTGTCGCGCGCATATTGCCAAGATATTCAATGGCTTTGACTTTCACCCGAATATCAGCATCCGCTGTCGCATTGAGAAGATAGTCGATCGTCTTGGGGTTTTTCATTTCTCCGAGAGACTTCACGGCACCCATGCGCGTTTCCGGACGGTCATTTCCCAGGCGGCGGATAACCTCTTCGAGTTCCGGTCCTGATCCTTTTTTTTGCTTGTCCTGGCGCAGCCGCATCCGACTCTGGCGACTCAAGCGGCTACCTAACTGTGCCCCCTGGCCCATAAATTGTGCCTCAGACACACACGGCAGGGACCAGTCGAAAAGGCTGAGTGCCAGGAACACGATGATGCCGAGCGTCACCCCCCGTCCCTGCCCACAATACCGTTTCATCCTTCCCGCACTCATAGGCTCGCCATTCGTAATTGACTGAGGATGCCCCACACGTAGACCGGATGCAAGGGCGCTAGGTCGAGAATAGAGGATCTTGCTCTTCCCGCCGAAAGACCTGGACTTCTTCCGGGAAAAGGCCACCTTCGGGAATATCCTTGAGGGGCGTTCCGTCCTTGAGCCGCCCTTCTATAACTTCGCGATAGGTACAGACCAAATACCGATGGCCGTCACGGGGTTTGGTTGGCAGCCGAGCCTTTTCGACCCGTGTCTCCCCTTTGGCCTCTGGTCCGAGAATCCGTATAACATAGCGTTTCTTCATTAAGCCTTTCAGCGCACGAATAACCGAGGCGCGGGACAGACCCGTCATCTCACAGATTTCGGCATAGCCGGCGGTGATCAGCGGAGTCCGTCGTAAACCGATGGAGTGCCGCCACAATGCCCGGTAGGTTTTCCACTCACGGGGGTCCATGAGCTTATTGAGCTCATCTTCCAGCAAATAGTCGGGCAGGCGTGGAGATGGTTGCCACGGAGGACGGCGAGTCAGGCGAATCTGAACATCAGCTCCCTCTCCCGTGGCCTGTTCGTCCGATAGGGTGGTAGGCTCCTCTTTTTTCGCCATAGTCGGGTCGCTCTATTTTTCCTGTGTATAATACTGATAAATGGCAACGGTGCCAATGGGCAGAACGCGGCTGCGATATTTCCGCAGACGACTCCACCCGCCATTGATAGATGGGAGAACCCATGAAGATTCGGTCTATTACCATAGGACTCGATCCTGGCTTTCCTCTGAAGACCGCTCGGATCAAGGCAGGCGGACGTTTTGCCAAAGAAGTAAAGATGATATGCGAGGAGGAGGGGTTAGAGGTGCAAACACTCCGTTTGGCCACGCCCCCGTTTCCTCAGTATTTGGCTGGACACTCTGCTGCTACGCTGCTTCGCTTTGCTCAAGAATTGGAAGCCTGCTGTCTCACGAATGGGTTGGACTATTGCGCGCTCGGACCAGTAGATCTTAGCAGGCCGGATGAGCACCGGTTTGTTGACCTGTTACCGGAGCTGATCGCTGAGACTGAAATAGTGTTCGCCAGTGCGCGTCTCGGTAACGGCGACCAGATTCCAACTCGGCCCGTGACACAAGCAGTTGCTCACATTATAAAGACGATCGCAGACACAACGCCGGATGGATTTGGCAACCTCCGGTTTGCCGCGGGGATACACATCCGGCCTCATACGCCTTTTTTTCCTACAGCTTTCCATTCCGGTGCGCCGGCTGTCGCCCTTGCTCTTGAAGCAGCCGATGTGGTGGCGTCCGTTGCTCAGTCTGATTTCAGTCCATCCGAGTCTGTCGCCCGGATACACAAGGCATTTGAACAACGGCTGGGTCCTCTTGAGCACCGCATGAAACGCCTCGGACAACAGCACTTTCGATTTGCCGGCTTTGACTTTTCACCGGCGCCTGGGCCAGATAGCAGTATTGCCCGGGCGATTGAGAAGATCAGTACTGTTCCCTTTGGCAGTCCGGGCACGCTTGCTGCCGCCGCTTTGGTAACCACCGCACTAAAAGAGATTACCCTCGATCACTGCGGCTACTGTGGACTCATGTTGCCGGTGCTCGAAGACGCTGGTCTTGCTGAACGCAATAATCAAGGAAAAATCCGACTTTCCCAACTGCTGACATATTCCGCGGTGTGTGGTACGGGGCTGGATACCATACCGCTCGCCGGCAATGTCTCTCAGCATCAGCTTATGGGGCTCATATCAGATGTTGGGGCTTTAGGCTGGAAATTGCAGAAACCGCTCTCTATTCGTCTCCTGCCAATCCCAGGGAAGCAGGTCGGTGAGATGACAAGGTTCGACTTCCCCTATTTTGTGAATACGAAGATCATGGCGGCGAGCTAGGGGACGCCGCTGGGGAAGCTGGGGAAGATCATATCATGCTGCAAGAACGGGTACGGCAGCAGGGGAGAGCGTCCTGGTCCCGACAGCTTCTCGCGTGGTCAGCAGTCGTCAGTTATTGCGGGCTCATCTACTATCTTTCTGATCAGCCCAATCCGCGACTTCCCCAGGTGATACCTTCCTCTGATAAGCTGCTCCATGTGGCAGCGTATATCGTATTGGGTTGGCTCTGGACAGTGGCGCTCAGAGAAACGTGGGCGGAATGTACGTCCCGAGCAGCTTTGCTTTCAGCCCTCATTTTTACCCTTGGATATGGGCTCAGCGATGAATGGCACCAGAGCTTCGTGCCGGGACGTTTGTCCAGCGCAGCCGATGTGGTCGCGGATATGATAGGCGGCGGACTTGGCGCGGGAGGTTTCTTTTTATGGGCCAGAAGAGGGGTAGGGGAAGGCGCCTGACCCTCAGGTCCATATATCGACATAATTGCAGACGCCTTATTATTGCCAGGGGAGGGGCATATGTTCATTTTCCGCGGTGCAGACTCTGACCGGTGCTTGGCCAAGAGCAGCGACGATGAACAGGTCTTCTGTCCCAGTATTGACTATCTGGTGGATAGCATTGCGCGGCAGTTGCAGGGTTGAGTTCGGACCAAAATCAGTATCTTGTCCCTCGACCGTCAAGCGTCCCGAGCCACGCAACACTACGATAGCTTCTTCACAGTCGTGACGGTGGACGGGCGTCCCACTGCCGGGTTTGATAGTTTGCATCCACATTTCCAACGTTTTCATCCCATGTTCCGGCCCGGCCAGGGTTTGGTGTTCCAAGCCAGGAATGGAAAATTTCTCTATCGCCTCGTTTTGTACGACTGGCATATATTATTCCTCCTCCAAAATGGGTTGATACATCAATACCATAGAAGCGAAGCGTATTCGAGCCGGCACCTGAGTCAGCTCGACGTTATACGTTGAGTGTGTCACAATACCCGCGACTGATTTAATACACCCGGTGTGGATAGAGGGAGGTGTCAGTGAAAGGGCACGCCCGACAATTTATGGCAGCAAACGATGTAGTTGTCTCTCCTGAGACGACCTTAGCCGAGGCTGCGCGCCAACTCGCCCGGTTGGACATCACCGGCCTGCCTGTTACCGATGCGAACGGGCGGGTTGTTGGCATCATCACCGAAAGCGACATGCTCAATTCATTTCTTGCCCAGCGTCCGAACGATGTGACCGTGGAAACACTGATGACCGAACATGTGATAACCGTCGACGAATTCACCCCCGCAGATCAGGTCCTCACAATCTTACGAGAGCGGAAAATCCATCACCTGCCTGTGGTCCGCCAAGGTGTTGTGGTTGGTCTGATCACCCCGCAGAGTGTGCTCCACTACATTGTCTCGTATGAATTCCCCTCGTCACCGGACGCGGCCTAGTTGATTTTCAGCCCGGTAAAAGACCGCAGGTGTGTCTCCTCAGATGACTCCCTGGCCTAGCAAGCGGCGTATATTGTATGAAAGATGACTCCTTATCTCAAACACACCAACGTGCCTACTGGCGCACGAATCTTATCATTGTCGGGACCTTATTGGCCGTATGGTTCATTGTTTCCTTTGGGCTGTCCATTGTCTTTGTTGACGAGCTGAACACAATCCGGCTGGGCAGCTTTCGACTTGGTTTTTGGATGGCGCAACAGGGCTCGATGTATGTCTTTGTCATCCTGATCTTCGTGTACGTGTGGCTGATGAATCGGTTGGACCGGGAATATGACCTGGAGGAACAAGAAGACGAGGGGAGCAGCGAGCGGGGTGCCCAGTGATGGACCTCCTGCCGACAGACCCGGTCAAAATTTGGACGTTCATCATCGTTGGCCTCTCGTTTGCGCTCTATATCGGTATCGCCTGGCGAGCCAAGGCCGAGTCCACGAGCGATTTTTATGTGGCCGGTTCACGGGTCGGGGCGCTGGCGAACGGCATGGCGACTGCCGCGGGTTGGATGAGTGCGGCCTCGTTCATCTCGATGGCGGGCATGATGTCCTTCCTGGGGCGTGACGGTGCGATGTATCTGATGGGCTGGACGGGCGGCTATGTGCTCTTAGCCCTTTTGCTCGCTCCGTATTTGCGGAAGTTCGGTAAATACACCGTGCCGGACTTTGTTGGTGAACGCTATTACTCGCAGACCGCTCGGGTCGTTGCTCTCACCTGCGCCATCTTTGTCTCGTTTACCTATGTCGCCGGTCAGATGCGTGGTGTTGGCGTCGTGTTTGCCCGTTTTTTAGAAGTACCGGTTGAATGGGGCGTGATCATCGGCATGGCCATCGTCTTTGTCTACGCCGTGACCGGTGGACAAAAAGGCATTACTTATACCCAGGTAGCGCAATACTGTGTGCTGATCTTTGCCTATATGCTGCCAACCTTTTTTATTTCTCTGCTGATGACCGATACGCTGCTGCCCCAAATTGGTTTCGGCGCGGAACTGACAACGGAGCCAGGGGTGTCTCTGCTGGATAAGCTTGACGGCTTAAGTCAGGAACTTGGTTTTGCGGCCTATACCGGGCGGGGGAGTAAAACGATTATCGATGTCTTTTTTATTACCCTCTCCCTGATGGTCGGGACTGCCGGTCTGCCGCATGTCATCACCCGCTTCTTTACGGTCCCGAGAGTGAAAGATGCGCGTCTCTCAGCCGGCTGGGCGCTGTTGTTTATTGTCATCCTGTACGCTACCGCGCCTGCGGTGGCCGCGTTTGCCCGGACCAATCTCTTAACCACCGTGCACAACGCCGAATACGCCCGTGTGCCTGACTGGTTCTCAAAATGGGAGGAAACCGGCTTGATTCGTTTTTCCGATAAGAACCGGGATGGCCGTATTCAGTATTATAATGACCGCAACCCCGCCTTTGCCGAGCAGGCTGCGGCGCAAGGCTGGCAGGGCAACGAGTTATACATCGACCGCGATATTATCGTACTCGCCAATCCGGAAATTGCCCAACTGCCGGCTTGGATCATCGCCTTGGTTGCGGCTGGGGGGCTGGCGGCCGCGCTGTCTACGGCTGCCGGCTTGCTGCTTGTCCTGTCGATGTCGGTCTCGCACGATCTGATGAAAAAGGTGCTACGCCCGGATATCACCGAGCAGCAGGAGCTTCGCTATGCCCGTCTCTCCGCGGCCGGAGCGGTCATCATTGCCGGTTATTTCGGCATTCATCCGCCAGGGTTTGTCGCCCAAGTGGTGGCCTTTGCTTTCGGCCTGGCCGCTTCGAGCTTCTTCCCGGCTATTGTCCTGGGTATTTTCTCCAAACGTATGAACCGAGCCGGGGCGATTGCCGGCATGATCTGCGGTATGGCTTTTACCACCGCCTATATTATCTATTTTAAATTTATCAATCCCGAAGCCAATACCGCGGCGCACTGGCTGTGGGGGATCTCGCCCGAAGGCATCGGCGGGGTTGGCATGTTGATCAACTTTGGCGTGGCGCTCGCTCTCTCCGCTCTCACCAGCCCACCCCCGGTACAGGTCCAAGACATGGTTGAGAGGATTCGGATACCGCGGAATTGAAACGCACGTCTTGCGCACGCATCTGGTCGGTCGTGACTGTCCGACTTTTATCGTCTAACGTTCCTTGCCGCCACTCACCGTAGCATAGTCGCTGGCCGTGTTGTCGACGCCGCCGTGGGACTGGCGGCACCAAGCCCGCCGAGCAACTACCTTGTTTTCTCTGGTGTCCACTCCTGACAGAGTATCTTGAGGCAGTGGAGCATAGTTGTCTGTCACCATCTCACCGTCAGCGCCCCAGCCCGCACTACTTGCCCCCTGCCCGATGCGCCTCCACCCACTCCCGGGCCAAGCGCTGGGCGGCGGCGATCTGCTCGGGACTCATGTCCCGGGCCACCCGGTCGCGCCACGGCACCCCGGCTGCGTAGCCGTTCGCACCGGCGAGATGGAACCACATATACGCCGAGACCCGGTCCGGCCGGACGCCTTCGCCAAAGAAGTAGATTACCCCGAGCTGGTACTGGGCGGCCGCGTTGCCCTGCTCGGCGGCGCGGCGATACCACACCATCGCTTCGGCAGACTCCCGCGGAACGATCAGGCCGTATTCTCGTTTGACCTCAACCACACGCCCTGCAAACCAACACGCATTCTTCGCGGGCAACCAGTCGGCAGCATCCTTCGCTTTCTTCTGGCCCCGGTTCACGCTTGGACTCGCCAGCGTCAGGTTGTCGGGGTCTGCGGCAAAGCGTCGCCGCGTCGCTGCGTCGGCCGCGCACAACCCGCTGTCATGCGCCTCTGAGCGGGCCACGATGTGCTCGATATCGGTCTGGCGGATACTGGCATACGTCCGTCCGGTGTACGGTCCGTAAATGCGCCCGCCCATTGACGCGACGATCTTCGGCTCGATCGACTGCGGGTAGGGGTAATCGTCGCTGCGGTACGGGGAGCAGCGGTATTCAGGGGCAACGGTCAGGCCCCGCCAGGTCTCAGGTGGCTGCGCGTGGAGAGCGGGGGCAAAGAGGGCGAGGGCGGCAATGACGAGAGCGAGGCAGACGGAGGTGGAAAGACGGGGCATCATAGGCGTGCGGCCGGCTCTGTTCTCCGCTTCCCCTGTTTAGGCGATTTCATGGCCGCATCGATCAGGTCTCTGATCTGTTGGGAGACATTCCCGTTCGCCTTGAGAAAATCGCGTTGATCGGCCACCCAATTCGTGTGATCGTGTTCCATACGGCCTATCCTACAAGAACCGCTTTTGCTCATGCAATTCCCATGGAGACCGTTTCCCAGCTTGTAACCCTCCATTCCATAGAGGGCCAACACTAACTAGCGAAAGATATATGGGGACGCTTCGATTACCTCTTCCTTATAGTCACATTTTTCGCACTGATATAGCAGGTTTAGTCGATGTTCCTGCTTTCCAATCGGACGCGGATAAACGTCCCAGAAAACAAGCGCATCCTTTGTACACTTAGGGCACTTTTTCCTGTCACCAGTAAGTGCCTGCCTCATTGTCTCTATGCGTCTCTCTAAGTCAGTCGCCATCTTAATCGCCTCCCTTGACCGTTCCATGCTACAGACATGCTACAGGTTTCGGAATTTCCTAGTTTAAGGTCTTGAGGTTTTTATTTCTCTGGCCCGAACTTATTTGAGCCATCCGTGCCTTTCCGAAGCAGCAACATATATGTGAAGAACAACGCAAGCAGAGAAGCAGCAATCTGTATGACACTGCCCCACATCCCCCAGCTAACGGGAGTCTGCTCAGAGAAAAGTAGGTACGGGACAAACGTCAATTGCCACCATCCGCGCATATTACAATCGTGGAGCCGTTTACAGGAAATGACAATTTCAGGCCAGAGCAACAGCAGAGACATCAAAGCGATGGTTGTTTCAAAGTCTGTGTGACTCGCGTTAGGTATAAGGACGAGTGCCCCTACTCCCCCCAATAAGACCACGCCAACCAAGCCAGCATTTGCTAAAAAATACTCCTTTCGGCCAAGACGCCCATGAAAGGAGAACAACAGCCAGGTACAATAGCGCAGTGAAGACATAGTTCCTCCTCTCGGGTTTCTATGGCTAACAAAAAAGTCTCCTATCTCAGTCATAAGACGGACGACGGCTCCCGCTGGACGGTCGAGCAAATGCTGACCGATGCCTTGGCAGAGGTAACAGAGCAGCGCACGACCGCCACCAAGGCGCTGGTCCTGTTCCTGGACGACACCGACGGCCAGTACGCCGTGGGCTTTCGCCAATCCGGGCTGAGCATGTCACAGGCGCTTGCCCTCACTCATGTTGCTCAGTCCGTGCTGCTGCGGGAAATGGGGTATTAGCCTCGCCGCCCCGCCGTCAGCGCCCCGTCCTACTCCGCCCCTGCCGCGTGCGCCTGGGACCACTCCCGTTGTCTCAGGGCGACTTCTCGCGCCACTCTAGCTGCTTCCCGGTCTGCGCATCAACGCAGTCTTGTAGCTTAGGCAGCTTATTGGGATCGGGGCAGGCTTTATCGAGTTGCGCTTGGATGAGACCTTCCGTAGAATCGAGGGTTGCACCGGACAGATCCGCGTGGGACAGGTTCGCGTGGGACAGGTTCGCGTGGGACAGGACTGCGCCGTTCAGGTCTGTGCCGTTCAGCTTTGCGCCAGATAGATTGGTGCTAGTCAGCCTTGCGCAGGACAGGACTGCGCCGGACAGGTCCGCGCGAACCAGGTTTGTGTTCGCCAGGTTTGCGCTAGATAGATCGGCGCCGGACAGGTCCGCGCCAAACAGGTTTGTGTTCGCGAGGTTCGCTTCGGACAGATCTGTTTTCATGAGGCTCGCTTTGGATAGATCTGCCTTATTAAAAACTGAGTGGGGCAAATCTGCGTCGCTTAGATCTAAGCAGGACAGGCCCTCTTCCTTCTCAGCTTCCTTCTCAAGTGCAATGTTGGCCTCACTGCGGGTGCGGATCATTTCTACGATAGCCTGGATATCCCCGAGCAAGGTCTTTTTCTGCTTTTCATCTACCCTCTCATCCTTAGTTGGATGACGCACGAAGGCGCAGAACAGACGCATGATCTGGACGTGGTACTGCCCGGGATCTTCCTCGGCCAAACGTTGCAGCGCGTAGATACCGCCAAGTCGGACCGCCAGAAGGTTGTCGCCGAGCATTTCGGCACCCTTCTGATAACGTTCGTTCATGAGCCCACGCTGGGCCACGACGCTACGCCGCCAGGCGAGCCATAGGGCAAAGGGGCCGCCAATCGTTAAGACCACATTGCGGATGGTCGCAGAACCGGACTCGCTGCCTTTCAGCCAACACCAGAAGTCCTGCACCCAATCCCAGCTGAGCCACCCCGCCCACGAAAGGACCACCAGCACCAGTATGCTGGCGACTATACCAAGCCCGACTCGCAACCACCTTGGACCATCACGCTTCACTCGCTCTAGCCCAGTACGGAACAGAGAAAGGTCAACACGCTTCACTCGCTCTAGCCCAGCACGAAGCAGAGGCGGGCCATCGCGCTTTATTCGCTCTAGCCCAGCCCGAAACAGAGCCAATGTGCGTGCTGGAAGTGTCTTAAGCCAATTCAGCATGTCTTCTCCGCCCTCCCTCGCACCACTCTTCCCTATACGTATTGTGCTCGAATAACGTACTTACCGCCCCGCCTTCAGCGGTCCGGCCTACTCCACCCCTGCCCCCTGCGCCTCCATCCACTCCCGGGCCAAGCGACGAACGTCGTCCGGACGCGGAGCGCTTCCCTCGGCGGCGCACGCTAGCACGCTCACCAATCCTTGTTATTCAAGCAAAACTGTCTAATCAAATCGAACAATACACCATGGTCAAAATGCTCTGACTCTGTAAATGCTCCCTGATTATCTTCTCTGTACATGAGCTTCAACTTTTCGCAGCCATATCCGTACATAAAATTACGATTTCGCAAAGTCTCCATAGGTACATCACTAATTCCAAAAAACTTCTGCATGACTTTCAGCTTGAGTTCAATTTCGCCTTTCAGAAAATCGCCCATGAGCCAACTGGAATTCTCGATGCCAAAGAAACTCGTCTCATCGTGCCCGCCCTCACCTATTTCAGGCAATTCCGACTCCACCAAGTCACATACTGTCAGGGCTACAAGTGTCCTTGGAATTAAGAGGGATTTTAGTGCCTCGATAAAGTCCGAAAAGAACACTTGGCATAGTTCTTTGTTGCGATCACTCTGTACTTGCAAGCAGTTCTTTCCATCTTTGTAAATGGCATATTCGAGGTAACGAAAGTGTACGATGGTATCGAGCAGCTTTTTCAGTTCGATGGAACCGTTTGTGTAAGCGGCCGTGTGCATACCCAGACGATTGGGAGGAGTGTCAGTCGGTCGAATTGTTCTTCTTAGAGTGTAATTGTATTTGTGGAATTTAACCTCTCCCATAACCTCCAGAACGGATCGAGCCCAAAATGCACTTTCTATGAGATCAACAGAATTCAACTCAGAATGCGGATCTAGCTCATCGATCTGGTCGATCTTCCTTCGCAACACCTCTATTTCTTCGATCAGCTTCATTTCTCAAACCCTGGCCCCATCAATGCGTTCCGTGACCTTTCCTCCGTCATCGCGCCATTCGTCCCTGAAAGTGAACCATCTCAACCGGCCTGCTCTGCATTAGCCTTCCTCCACTGGAGCCTGCTGGTCAATCATTTTTCTCACCTATATACCGTTATACCGTTAAGCTCAGACATCAGATCAGCGGTTTCCTTTAGAGCGGCCCTCAGTGGCTTCGATGCCGCCTGGAATCGCTGATCAAGGTCACCGACTAGCTTTACGTCTAGGTTCACATCGCCTCCGGCAACGAGCGCACTGACTTTCAGGCCTATCAGGAGATTAAATAACTCGTGAATTGCAGTGACATACTCATTAAGCGCTCTGGTCATAGGAACGTTGATAGGCCACAACTTGATACGGTAGCCCCTGTCCCTCAACACGGTCCACGCGTCCTTAGGAGGAATTGTGAGCTCAGAGCGCATCTGGGGATTCCGAATGAATGCCCACAAATCCTGTAGAGCGGTGGCCTGCGCCTCCAACAGCATATACAGATCAGTGAGCGCTGCTGTTCGCCTACCTCTGATCTCTTGTTCCCTTTCGTGAGAAAACTGCTTCTGCCTTACTTCAAGATCGTGGGCGAATTGGTCGTGCCTAGCTTGAGAATCGTGGACGAACTGCTTTTTCTGTCTCCGCTCTGCGAATATCTGTGCGAGTAGAGTGAACACGCCAGCAATAAAAGAGCCGATGATGATACCGAACACTTGTGAGTCCCAAAAATTCATTACATTCCCCGTCCCAGCACCATCTTAAGCGGCACCCCGTAGCGCTCCGCGATCAGGGCCGCGTCCGTTAGCCCCTCGCAGATCAGCTCTCAGGGCTGGTTTTATCCTTCTTTGGACGCTTCTGTTTGGGAGGCACATCGATTTTACCGACCGTGTTTTTAAGCACAAGGACGCGCTGCAGATAGTTCTCCATACCCTCGAATAACGTGGTTAGCTCCTCCTGTGCGGGCTTCCAGTCACGATGAGCCGCTGCACTGCCTGCATCAATCAGTTTGCTAAATATCTGTTTATCGTTCTCGGCGAGGACGCCTTTCTTTTGAAGTTCGTTGAGCTTCTCTTTAAAGGGCAAAGTTGGGTCCACTCCTTCCGGCTCCATCGTCTGGTCCAAGGCGGTGCGGATGCCGATTGCCGCGAGAACACGATGATTAGCATCTAAAGCGCCATAAATTTCCTCCAGCAGATCCCGGAGGCTTTGGTCGTCGAGTTTGTGCACCCAATCTGGTTTTTTTCGTTTTGCTGGTAGTGGCCAAGACTCAGAACGATACTCCCAGCCTTCGGTGTCCGACGAATTGCGTTGAAAGTAGGGCACGTTACATCCGCGGCATCGAAGAAGTAGGTAATCGAACATGAAGGTGACCGTCATTGAAGGGCCTCCACTGTTTGATGTTAGTTCCTCTTCGTCTTCGTACCGTTCTGATGCAAGGATATATGCGATGCGGTCTGGACCGCATCGAGGGCAATGGCCTTCGGTGGTTTGCAGAGTTGGATCGTCTGAGGAAGGTGCACCCGACTGGTCAACCTTCTGCTCAGCCTCCAGGTCTTCGCGTTTCTCTTCGAGACCCTCGATCAGCCCCTCCAGCCTCTTGGCTGTATGAGTGATCCTTTCGGGGAACGTCTCTTGGGCTTCATCCATATTGCCCAGGCTAGTCGGAAACAGAAGAAGCCGGTTATCCTCATATTCTTGGGAATCTTTGCCAAACACATCGGCAAGGGTTGCCCCGATGTTCGACGCGATATCCTTAACCGATTGATGCTTGTATTGGACTTTGCTCGGATCAAGACCTTCCACCTCCTCAATGCAACGGCGTAATTTCTTGATATCTCTGTCGGTTTTACGGTCTGCCATTAAGAGTTCCTCGTTATGTAATCCGTCCGTCCCTGAAGGTGAATCATCTCAACCGGCACCCCATACCGCTCCGCAATCAGCGCTGCGTCCATCAGCCCCTCGGCCCGGGCTTCCTCTAAGTCCACCAGCAGATGAAACGCAAAGTCCTCCGCCTGACGCTCAAACCGATCCACTAGCCCGGTCCGGGCCCGGAGCCACACCGCGTTTGCCTCAGCGTGCAGCACGTGGTGGCCAATCGCGTGCGCAATCGCCCAGCGCCGTTCCGCTACGCCGAGTTCAGCCGACACCCCGATCGTGTCCTTGACTAGAATTTCGTGCACCTCCGCAGCCGGCAGCGGCCAGGCTGGCCGGCGGCTGGGGATAAGCGCCGGGGCGAAACAGGCGCTTATGGAGGGGCAGTGATGGGGGATTCATTTCTCCATGCGCCACTCCTGGAAATCACAATCAGCAGCCTGGCACTGGTAGTCGCGGCGGTTGCCGTTTTGTGTGAGGTCGGAGCTGGCGACTCGCAGAGTGCGCCGCCCACATTTCGGGCAGGCATCGCCGGGGCGCCGCCCACCCACCAACTCTTCCAAGACAGCAAGGCGCTTTTCCAATTCTTCGATGCGCTGGGGTGTGGCTCGCATGGCTTTCCACTCTTCCCAACGATCCAACGCTGCGAGGATGCTGCTTAACAACGACATAGCGCGGGGAACATAGCAGAAAATAAAGGAGGACTGAAATGCCATCATCCCGCACCATCACCCTGCAACGAAAAGACCTGACCGTCACGGTCACGCTGATCCATGCCACTAGGACCGATCAACAGAAAGACGCAGTGGCCGGGCCTGGATTCGTGCCTGCAAAGAGGCTGGCATCCCCGGCCGGCTGCCGCATGATCTGCGCCGGACGGCGATCCGGAACCTGGAGCGGTCGGTGTGCCCCGGACGGCGGCCATGAAGATGGTCGGCCACCGGACCGAATCTGTCTATCGGCGCTACGCGATTGCGGACGAAGAGCTGCTCAAAGACAGTGCTAAACGGCTTGCTGATCTGTACGAGCTGGAAAGACATATCAAAGACATATCAAAGACATATCAAAGACATATCAAAGACATATCAAAGACAGCCGCCAAACGGAGCGAGGGTCGCAACCGACCCTCGCGCTAAGTGCTTGATTTCCTAGGGATTGAAGGTGTGGGCAGGGGCGGAATCGAACCGTCGACACGAGGATTTTCAGTCCTCTGCTCTACCGACTGAGCTACCTGCCCACATGGTGGGAATCTCCCGGAGACGTGGGGCATCCTCTTAGCAGTTAATCCGGTTTCTTGGCAAGCCCTGTTGCGGGCGCGTAAGGGGTGAGGTTCGAACCGTTGACGTTGATGAGTCGGTGATGATAGCGCGTGGGGGGAGGCGGACGATTTGACCACTGGCGGGCGGTGATCAACGTCCAGTGAGAGTGACGTCGGGCGGGGAGGGACGCCACAATGTCGGGGAGACAAGACGCCGGACACAACACGCCACTGATATCGGTGATCCTGCCGACTTTTAATCGAGCGGGTTTGCTGCCGCGGAGTATCT
The DNA here is from genome assembly GCA_965247985.1 of uncultured Binatia bacterium (SeqCode). Lineage (GTDB taxonomy): Bacteria > Desulfobacterota > Binatia > Bin18 > Bin18 > Bin18. Next base: position 2,140,983 of record OZ252051.1, read on the forward strand.
CCTCCGTACTGGCCCAGACTTTCACCGACTGGGAGCTGATCGTTATCGACGATGGCAGCACGGATAATACGGCCGAAGTTGTCGCGGCGTGGCGGAAAAAGCCCGCCCAGATCCGCTCCGTCCGACAGGCAAATCAGGGGGTTGGGGCAGCGCGCAACCGTGGCGTTGCCGAAGCCCGTGGAGCGTACATCGCCTGTCTCGATAGTGATGACGAATATCGTCCCACCCATTTGGAGACGCGGCTTGAACTCTTACGTCGGCATGACCTCGATTTGATTCAGGGCGGCGTCCGGGTCGATGGCACGCAATGGGTGGTTGACTTCTTTGATCCAACGAAGCTCATCCGCATATCCGAGTGTGTCATCGGCGGGACGCTGTTCGGGAAGCGCACAGTCTTTATCGAACTGGGCGGATTTTGTGACCTGAACTATGGGGAAGACCTTGACCTGTGGGAACGAGCCCAAAAGGCGTTTAGGGCCGAGACTTTTCGCGAACCAGCGACCTATATCCTCCACGAAACGCCCAATAGCCTGCGCATGGCCCGGTTTGATGAGTGGGCTGCCCAGCAATCTGAATAGCCGGCCGACACGGGTGCGGCGTAAGCCTGAGCGTATCGGTTATGCTGTGCGCTGGATATCGTCTGCGGCTGAGACGCGATCTCTCAGGCAATACACTCCCAGATAGAACAGGGGCGTATCGAGCAGGGCAAAGACGAACTTGAACGCATATGAGGACAGCGCCAGCGGAATGAGTTTTTCAATCGAATCAATGGCTGAACCGAGAGCGCCGGACGCATACAGGATTGACGAGATGAGCAGCGTATCAACGATTTGGCTGAGCATGGTCGAGCCATTATTGCGTAGCCACAAGTGTCGTCCCTTGGTGAGTTGTCGCCAGAAATGAAAGAGCTGCACATCGACGGACTGGGCAACAAGATAGGCAATCATAGAGGCGACGACGCCCGGCTTCATAAAGGCGTACACCGTGTCAAAGGTTGCTGCTGCCCCTGATACGCCTGAGGCGTCCGGCAAGACATGCCCAAACCACATCAGGAAAAGCATGAAAAAATTCATGCAAAAACCAACCCAGACGATGGACTGCGCCCGCCGCCGGCCGTAGAGTTCGCTGATCAGGTCGGTGGCCAAAAAGGTAAATGGATACGCCAACAGCCCCGCCGGAATCACGAACCAGCCAAGATCAACGAACTTCGTAATCCCGACAACATTACCCAAGGTGAGCGAGGTCAGAAAAATTCCGGCCAGAAAAGAGTAGAAGACCTCGCGGGTATGCGGCGACCAGGCCCGCCCCGTAGTCGCGTGGGCGTCGTGCGGCATGGGATGCGGGTTACGCCTTGACAGGCGGCTGCTCTGCCACCCGCTGTTCGGCAAAATCAATGACCTGCGCTTCCAGACAAGTATGGTTGAGCCGATCAATTTCCTGCACGCCGGTTGGGCTGGTGACATTGACCTCGGTCAGGTAATCGCCAATGATATCGAGTCCAACGAAATACAAACCGTCCCGCTGTAGAAACGGTGCGACTGCTCGGCAGATCTCTCTATCTCTATCTGTGACATCTGCCTTGACACAGGTTCCACCAACGTGAATATTGCCCCGATTTTCATCGGCCCGAGGAACCCGCAAGGTGCAGCCTATGGGTTCGCCATTTAAGGCGATGAGACGCTTATCCCCTTGGCGGACTTCCGGGATATACTGCTGGGCAATGATGGCCTCACGCCCGTCCTGGGTCATGGTTTCGAGGATGGAGTTCAGATTCCGATCATCCGTGCGGACATAAAAAATACCTGCTCCGCCGTGTCCGTCTATGGGTTTAATAATCATCTCTCCGCCCAGTTCAGCCAGGAAGGCTTTGAGCCGCTTGGCGTCGTGGGCGATCAAGGTGGCGGGGATGACGCTGGGAAAATTGAGGGCGTACAGTTTTTCATTTGCCGCACGCAGGCCGGCCGGGCGATTGAGGACAACCGCGCCGTCATTCCGGGCCAGGTCGAGCAGTTGAGTCGCGTGCAGATAGGCAATATCAAAGGGCGGGTCTTTACGCATGAAAATCGCGTCAAAGTGACCCAACAGGCCAGTGCGTTCTTGGCCAAATGTAAAATGGTTGTTCGACTCTCGGCGCAGCTCAATCTGCCGGGCCCGCCCCATGGCACGCGCCCGTTCAATAAACAGATCGGACATTTCCAGATACCAGACTTCGTGGCCGCGTTTCTGCGCTTCGAGCATAAAGACAAAGGTTGTATCTTTGTCGATTAAGACCTGTTGAATCGGGTCCATAATAAAGGCGAAACGCAAGCGGCTCATACGGTCGTGCCTCCTGTTATGCGGAAGAGTTTACGCGCTCAGTGTGCCCAAGAACACTGCGATATTACCCGTGCCTACAGGTGCGGCATGCTAGGGAGTCGTAACGCTTAAGGCAAGGGGGGAAATTGCATGTCACGCCATAGAAACTGACACAGCGCGACGGCAGTAATGCTGGCCGTTTCTGCCCGCAGGACCGAAGCACCTAAGCTGACCGATACAAAGCCTGCCGCCCGGGCCTGCTCAATTTCTTGAGGCGTAAATCCGCCTTCTGGACCAACAAGAATATGGAGTGAATCGAATTGAGCAGGATTTTTCGCAAAGATAGTGAGGTGCAGGTCATGCTCTTGTTCCGAGAAAATAATCTTCCCTGAAGTATTGGGGATGGAGTGAAAAAGGGTGGTGAAGGACTGCGGGGTGCTAATCGCCGGTGGCAGGTTGCCCGACTGCTTTGCTGCGGCGCGCGCTATGCGCTGCCAACGAGCCACGCGCTCAGCCTGTTTAGCCTGTGGAATACGGGCAACACTAAAGGCCGAGAAAAATGGAGTAATCGTATGAACGCCGAGCTCGGTGGCCTTTTCAATTACGAGGTCCATTTTAGATCCCTTGAGAATGCTCTGAGCAAGCGTCAAGTGAAAGGCGCTTGTTATGGGGAAATCAGTTTGAGTAATTTCAAGCTCAGCATACTCTGGCGCTATATGGATAATCTCGCCGTGATAGGTCGCTCCTCTTTCATCGTAGAGAGCTATACGCGCCCCAATATCGAGACGGAGGACGTGCCGCAGGTGATGAAACTCAGTACCGCCCAGCTGAATACGATCTTCTACAATTTCCTGCGAGGAGATACAAAACCGTCGCATGTCGTCTTATCTCCCGTCAGATTTAGTTCCGACGCAAAACAAGCGTTACCCAGTCTTCTTTGGGGCGGCGTTCTCTCGGTGTCCAGTTTGGCGGACCGAATGCCTCAAGGACAGCCTCAGCTTGGTCGCTCTGGATACCAGATAAGACTGCATGTCCTGCCCGTGCCACTGCTTGAGTGATTGCAGGACATAATTCAATCAGAGTTGAGGCAAAGATGTTGGCCACGACCAATTGAAAAGACGCAGGCAGTTCGTTGAGGGCGGTAGCGCTAATATGTAATGCCGTAGCCACACCGTTCACCGCCGCATTCTTATTCGCTTCTTCGAGCGCAGCAGGATCAGTATCTGTTGCCCAAGTCGAAAGCGCGCCCAGCTTGGCTAAGGCAATGGCCAGGACACCAGACCCGGTGCCCAGATCCAGCGCGCGTTCTGGAGGACCATAGTGAGCGCACAACGATTCGATCGCCTCTAGACAGGTCTGAGTTGTGGCGTGATGACCGGTGCCAAACGCCATGCTGGGATTAATCTCAATAATATGACGGTTAGATTGCTCAGGCCGTGCCTCCCAGGGTGGAAGGATAAGAAATTGTTGTCCGACGGACAGGGGGGGGAAGTGGTCTTTCCATTGCTCCTGCCAGGTATCGCTTGTGATGACCTGACACGCAGGAACACTGGCGACTACGTCGGGATACTCAACGGCTATACTCTGGAGATATTTCGTGAGACTTGCCTGCAAGGCTGCGGAGTTCTGGTCTGCAGAAAAAAAGCCTTGGACGGTCGTCTTTGCTGGCTTTGGCGAGTCTGGTTTCCACTCTCCCTCAGCAATGCCGAATGAGCCGAGTTCGGTCAGAAAATAGGAGACGGCCTCGACCGCATCATTGGGGACAGATACCGCAACACGCAGCCATCGCTCTGCGCCCATAAGTCACAAACTCATTGGCCAACAATAACCAGGGTCTGCTCGGCTGGATTGAGATAGGTATTGGCAACGCGTTGCAAGTCTGCATCCGTCACCTGTCTGATCCGGTCTAGATACGTCCGCCCATGAGTATGACCGAGACCATACAGTTCATTGAACACCAATTCTTCAGATTGGGATGCGTTTGATTGCAGTGAGATCTCATAGCTGCCAGTCATATATTTCTTGGCCTGTTCAAGCTCATCCGGGGTTACTTTCTCGTTCCGTACGCGTTCCAGTTCCACTTGAGCTGCGCTCACAGCTTCGTCTACACTGCCTGGGTCAGTGCCCAAGTACACACCAAACACACCGGGAGCCAGTCCTTCAATATTGAAAGCAGTCACCGAGTAGGCCAGGGCGCGCTTTTCTCGCACCTCATAGAAGAGACGCCCACCTTGACGAGACAGGATGGTATCCAAGACTTTCAGCGCATAACGGTCTGGATTATCAAGCGTGACGCCTTGAAAGCCCAATACCACGTGGGCTTGTTTTTTATCTGCCCTTCTGGTCGCCATCCGCGTTTTAGTGGGGCGTGACTCTGGCACTGCGGCGGATGGTGGTGTTACGGTCGGGAGTGAGGATAAGGCTGCACTCAAGCGGTCAATCAGCTCAGTCGTATCAACATCCCCAACGACGCTGAGAACCAAGCGCTCAGGGCCGAGCAACATCTTATAGTACGTAGCGATTTGTTCCTGCGTCAGGGCACTAATACTAGCCTCGCTCCCGAGGGTGAGCAGCCGATATGGGTGTGTCTCGTACAAGGTCTTGTAAAATAAATCAAAGGCAACCTGGGCAAGATCATCATCTCGGTTTTTGAGTGCGAGTAAAATCTCGCGGCGACGTTTTTCGACCTCATCATCAGGAAAAGTGGGGTGGAGTAAGGTCTCAAGGAAAATATCGACGCCTTCGTTTGTATGTGTGGTCAAAAACGAGCCCGATAATCCCAAACTATTGCGACCGGAAAAGCCGCTTACCCCGCCCGCAAGTGATTCGACTGTTTCCGCCAAGCTGAGACGTGAGAACTGCTCGCTACCACGAGTCAACATACCCGCAATAAAGTTGCTGATACCAGCGTTCTGCTCGTCTTCAAATAACAGCCCGCCGAGCGTTGCAGCTTGGATCGCCATGACCGGCACGCCGTGATGCTCTTTTACCAGTAGCCGAATACCATTATCCAAACGGGTCGCTGTCACGGCACGCCCATTCGTATGGTGTCTGCCATTTGTCACGGCTGGCGCCTTGGTTTTGCTGGTCGGTTGGTCGAACTGCTGGCACAGTTGTGTGATGTCCTCGGCTGTCGGCAGGCTGACGTCCTGAGTCCTCCCTAGGATAACGGCATTTAATCTTGAGGCAGAAATATATTGACGTGCAACGCGCTGAATGTCCTGAGGTGTGACTGCGGCCAGGCCGTTGAGATAGCGTTGCTCGTAATCTGGGTCGGAGAAGACGGTGAGAAAATATCCTAGCTGGCGGGCTTGTCCTTGGACGGTTTCACGCCGATAGACAAAATCACTCGCCAGATTTGTGCGGGCACGGTCGAGTTCCGCCTGGGTAACTTGGGTATGTTTGTACTGCAAGAGGAGGGTCAGGCTCCGCTCAAGCGTTGGCTGAATCTTCTCCCGTTCAAGTGCCCCCGCGACGATAAATAAGCCCGAGTCGGCTGGCGTATAGGCACTGGCTGTGATCCAGTTCACCAATTCCTGTTCGGCTTGGAGCTTTTGGACCAAGGGCGAGCTTTCTCCGCCACCCACGATAAAGCTGAGCAGGTCGAGGGCAAAGATATCTTCATGCTCAGCCGGTGGGAGAGGAAAACCGAAGTAGAGGTAGAACTCTTCAACGTTCATATCCACGACAGAGAGGCGTAGCGCAGTCTGGGCCGGTTCGGGCGGACGGGGACGGACTGGGAGTTGCGTTGCGGGTGTCTGTTCAAACTGTCTCAGGACTTCTTGACGCGCCTCTTCCTGGTCAATGTCCCCAACGATCACCACAGTCATATTATTGGGGTGGTACCAGCGTTGGTAGAAATGAACAACGCGCTCACGATTCAGCGCCTCAATGGTTTCGCGATAGCCAATAACCGGGCGGCCGTACGGGTGGTGGGTATAGGCAACTTCAAACAGTTCGGTTGCCGCTCGGGTGGTGGGTGAATCCTCGCCACGCTTCCATTCTTCCATCACGACCTGGAGCTCTCTGTCTAGTTCGTGTGGATCAAAAGTCGAGTTTTGGATGGCATCGGTCAGAATATCGAGACCGTCTGAAAAATGCCGGGAGGCAAGGACGACGTGGTAGACGGTGTGATCCGCGGTGGTAAACGCATTAATGCTGCCGCCGGAGGATTCGATTTCAGCGGCGATGGCTCCGACCGGACGACTCTGGGTGCCCTTAAAGAGCATGTGCTCGTGGACATGGGCGGCGCCGGCGACATCGGGAGTCTCATCCGCACTGCCGGCCTTGACCCATACCTGGATGGCCACGACGGGCGCAAAATGGTCTTCTTGAATGGCGACGCGAAGACCGTTTTTGAGCGTGAAAAGAAGACGGTCCGGATTCTGTTGTGGGTCGGTTGTGTGACTCGACAGTACGTTCGACATGGCCTCCCTGTGTTTCACACCCCCGAAAGGGAGTCAAGGAATACGTTTTTGGAGCGCTGCAGATGAAAGGAACAAAACGGGCAGGGAGTCCTGCCCGCAAGAAGCGTGCGAGGAGGGGGACTTGAACCCCCACGGGTGTTACCCCACTAGTCCCTCAAACTAGCGCGTCTACCAGTTCCGCCATCCTCGCGAGAATACGACGCTTTCACGAGAAAGAGACGATTGCGGACAGGGATGATACCGTGCCACCCCAAGCTGGTCTAGGGGGGCACGGACGGTCGATGGGTCGCCTGGGCCTAGCTCATTATGAACCCACTGGCATCGGCGTCGGCGGGAGGGCCGGAATAGCCCGCTGTCCTGATGAGCCCTGCATCCAGCGTCGCAGTGTTCCCCGCGCAACGCGTGCCATGATTGCCGGCGTAAAGAAGCTCGATGGTGGTTTGAGCATCTGAAGGACTTCACCGACGTGACGACGGAGGGCCATGTCTTCGATAGCTGCCATGAATAGGGCATTCATATAAGGACCAACCATACGCGCACCCTTTGGACGTTCGCCCTCTGTATCTGGAAAACTAAAATCGGCTCCGGTTGCGAGCCCCCAGGGATCGGCTTGTACCCGGGCCTGAGCTTTGAAGAAATGCCGAGACAGTTCAGGATGCGTGGGTCCATATTTTTCCAGGCACTTTTGAATCGCCCCAGCGGAGAGCGTTCCGGTTGTCATGCCCTGTCCGTAGACCGGGTTAAACGCACAGGTGGAGTCTCCTACGGCAATAAAGCCGTCAACACGTTCATTCCACTTCTCATAGCGGCGAAATCGATTCGCCATTTCCCGGTAGGCATACACGGAAGAGATAGGCTCGGCCACACGGACCGCGTCAGCCAAGATCGGGGAACGGAGTTGTGAGAGCGCTGCGGTAAATTCATCCTCGTCTTTGGGCGGATAGTTTTTAGAAACACCTGCCAAGGTCACAATCCAACGGTTGTTTTCGACGGGGAAGAGCACACCGGCCATAGGGTGCTCCGGCAATTTGAGGTCAAGCCAAATGCCCTTCCACCACCATTCCTTGGGCAGTTGATCCACCGGCGGCGCTTGATACCAACGCGAACTATAACCCGTGTGTGCATTCACAATAGTTTCGTGTGGAGGCGTAATGCCGAGGGCCTGGAGCCAGTCCGGTGCTTTTGACGCCCGCCCACTGGCGTCAACCACCAGGTCAGCCTGAATCGAGGTGGGTTCATTTGCGTCGCGCGGTACGAGCCGCACAGTATCAATGCGGGGAGGGCCAGTGGCGGTCATGCCTAAGCCGGTCACACTGGTTTGCTCGCGTACCTCAACATTGGACAGCTTGCGGAATAGTTCGCGGACGGTTGATTCAATGAGATTGCGGCTGGCGAACAGCGTAATCATGTCGGTCGGGTGACGCCGTTCCCAGCCCCAGTTCCTGAGCGTGGCAAAGTCGCTGCCAAAGTCTATCTCAAGCGCCCCACGCTCTAACATGAGTGTGTCAAAGCCCGGGAAGAAGTGGTTGAGCTCTTGTCGACCGCGCACCAGGAGGGCATGCACGTGGCGGCTCTGCGGAACCCCAGCGCGTTCAAACGCGCCCTCGGGATAAGTGTCTCGGTCCAAGACGGTCACTTTGTCGCAATGATCGCTCAGGACACGTGCGGTACATAAGCCCGCCATGCTTCCGCCAATGACAACAGCGTGAGTGTGGGACATGAGCTGCTCCTCTTTGTCTACTTCTTTGTGGCAAGACCGTGTAAGGCTAGGTCGAGTAGTTGAGCGATTGTTGGGCAGCTTGGGCGAGAGCGAACTTTCCTTCCTTGACCGTGCGCAGCGCATGCTACACGCGTGTCCAACCTAAAACTATAAGGACTAACTGCTCGGTGTCGCCGCTGGCGCTGTGGATTCTGACGTGGCTTCCGCCCCGGGTGCTATGACAGGGCTGTCCGCTACTGCTTCAGTCCCAGTCAGCGGCGGGGCGGCGGATTGGGCGTCTGAGGTCTGGCCTTCTGGTGTGTCAGCCGCGGGAATCCCATCCGTTGCCTCGTCCTCTTGGGGGGCGGCTGGGGCAGGAACATCATCAAACAAACTTTGCGACGTTTGCCGTGCGAGCCCATAGGTCATGACAAGCGACGTCAACATAAAGAGGATGGCGATACCGGTTGTCAGCTTTGTCAGAAAATTGCCCGCTCCAGAGCTGCCAAAGACGGTCTCACTCGACCCGCCGCCAAACACGGCTCCCATGTCAGCACCTTTGCCTGTTTGTAAAAGCACGACGGCAATAAGAAAAATACAGGCGAAAACATGAAGACCAATGAGGGCAGTGTACATCATGAGAACAAATCCTACTCAAAGCGAACGATACGAGCAAATGAGTCAGCGTGCAAGCTGGCCCCACCAACTAATGCCCCATCAATGTCGGGCTGGGCCAGAAGTCCATCGACATTGTCCGGCTTGACACTGCCGCCATACACAATGCGGACAGCATCGGCACTCGACTGATCGGCGAGCTCGGCGAGCGTATCCCGAATGGTGGCATGCACTTCCTGAGCCTGTTCTGGTGAGGCTGTCTTCCCTGTGCCAATGGCCCAGATTGGCTCATAGGCAAGGACGAGCGCCGCAATGGCTTGGGCGGGCTGACCTGCAAGACCAGCACGAATTTGGCGTGAAATAACGGCAAGCATAGCGCCACGTTCGCGCTCCGCCAAGGTTTCTCCCACACACACGATGGGTGTTAAGCCGTCACGCTGGGCGGCTTTGACTTTTTGCGCGACCTGTTCATCGGTTTCTCCATAATACTGTCGGCGTTCTGAATGCCCGATGATAACGTACTGACAGCCAACCGCCTTCAGCATAGGCCCGGACACTTCGCCGGTGAATGCGCCGTGCGTCTCGGCGTGGAGATTCTGGGCCGAGAGACGGATCTGGCTGCCGCGTAGTATTCGGGCCGCGGTTTCTAGAGCGGTGAAGGGGGGAGCGACCACGACTTCTCGGTCCGAAAGCGTATCTGGAATTTGCGCCACCAGAGCTGAGAGCAACGTCGCTGTCCCAACCGGTGTGTGATGCATTTTCCAGTTGCCGGCAATAAGGGGCAGCCGTGTGGCCATATGGTTCTCCGGATTATTTGCCGAGTTGATTCCCAATGAACAGGGTCATGTCACGCATGCGATTGGAGAAGCCCCATTCATTGTCGTACCAGGAGAGGACTTTCACAAAATTATTGTCCATGACCTTGGTGAGTGCAGAGTCAAAAATTGACGAATGTGGATTCCCGTTGAAATCAACTGAGACCAGTTCTTCCTCGCAATACTGCAACACGCCCTTGAGCGGACCTTCGGCTGCGGTACGCATGGCAGTGTTGACCTCGTCTGCCGAGACGGTTTTGCCGAGTTCGGCGACCAGATCAACGACCGAGACATTGGCGGTTGGTACGCGTACGGCCATGCCGTCAAGTTTCCCCTTGAGTTCCGGGAGTACTTCACCCACGGCGCGGGCAGCCCCTGTCGAGGTTGGAATCATCGACAGGGCCGCGGCTCTTGCTCTACGGATGTCTGAGTGGGGCAGATCAAGGATACGCTGGTCGTTGGTATAGGCGTGGACCGTCGTCATCAGTCCACGCGTGATACCAAAAGATTCGTGCAGGACTTTGGCCACGGGAGCCAGGCAATTTGTCGTACACGACGCATTTGAGATGATGTGATGTGAGACTGGATCATAGCTCGTATGGTTAACGCCGTAGCAGACGGTGATGTCAGGGTCTTTGGCAGGAGCAGAAATAATCACCTTTTTGGCACCGGCTGACAGGTGTAATGCAGATTTCTCACGTGCGGTGAACAGGCCGGTTGATTCAAGGGCAACGTCGACGCCAAGATCTTTCCAGGGCAGCTTGCCCGGATCACGCTCTTGGATGATCTGAATCTTTTTGCCATTGACGACCAAGGCGTCATCTGCGGCAACGATATCGGCGTCAAGCTGACCGTGAACAGAGTCATACCGTAGCAGATGCGCCAGAGTTTTGGCATCCGTGATGTCATTGATGGCAACAAACTCAAGTTCAGGTTCGTTGAGACTGGCACGAAAAACGTTGCGTCCAATACGGCCAAATCCATTGATCCCTACACGTATCGCCATAGTCTCCTCATTCTTTCGTGGTAGTAACTTCGCCAAACTTTTTCATACTTTCATGTCCGGTGAAAGCCCGTCAAGTAAAAACGGTTGACCAGCGAAAACGATTGACTCGATTCGCTGCGTGTATTAGTGCTAGCAAGAGGTGGTCGTGCTTTGAGGCTCTCTCGATCGCGATAGGAACCGAAGCAACCAATGTGTGCCAACTGGTGTGTGTGGAGGGGTGGAGATTGGATTATGGCTGGTTTTCTTGGACGTTTTGCGGTTCAAGCCGACATTCCGTTTCGGCAGTCCTACAGTATTATTGATATGGTTACGGACTCAGGACCGGTGGTCCTGGTCGTCCTCTATATCCTCTTGAGCTTCTCCATCGTGAGTTGGGGCATTATGCTCTATAAACTCCGCCAACTGCGTCAAGCCAGGCGGGAGTCCGAGCGCTTTACGGCAGTATTTTGGGAGACCAAGAATCTCCCCGCTATTCACACTGCGGCACTCGGAATGAAGGAGAGTCCACTCGCTCAGGTCTTTCGAGCTGGCTATCAAGAGCTCGTGCGTCTCACCCGGACGCGGAAGCCGCCTGAAGCGCCCACCGAGTCTATTCCGCTTACTATTCCAGAAGAAGGAGGGATCGATAATGTCGAGCGAGCCATGCGCCGTGCCGCGCGCGAGCAGGTGACCCGCTTAGAGCGTGCCCTGACCTTTTTAGCCACAACGGCAAGTACCGCCCCATTTATTGGCCTCTTTGGGACGGTCTGGGGCATTATGAATGCCTTCCGGGGCTTGAGTCTCACGCGGACATCGACCATTCAAGCCGTGGCTCCGGGTATTGCTGAGGCACTTATTGCAACCGCGATTGGCCTTGCCGCTGCGATCCCATCGGTTATGGCGTACAATCACTTCAGTCGAAAAGTCCGAGTCCTGGCAACGGACATGGAGAATTTCTCAGCCGAATTCCTTAATATTGCCGAACGTCACTTTCTCTAGAGGGGATTGCAGACTATGGCCTTTGAGCAGCGCGATGAGGGTAGTATCTCGCAGATTAATGTCACACCTTTTGTTGATGTGATGTTGGTACTCCTGGCCATTTTTATGGTGACTGCGCCTATCCTTCAGCAAGGCGTCAACGTCGAGTTACCGGCTGTAGAGGCCGGTCCCCTCGTATCTGATACGGAGGAGCATCTGGTTGTAGCGATAGATAGTGAGGGTCACATCCACCTGAACGATACCCCGCTCGACCTTGTCTCTTTGGATGAAAAACTGGCGGCAATTGTGAAGTTGCGGCCAGACCGGACCGTCTATCTCCGAGCGGATCAAAATGTTGTGTACGGCAAGGTCGTTGCGGTTATGGCTGCAATACGGAACGCTGGTATAGCAAAGCTCGGCATGGTGACCGAGCCACTTCAGATGACTCCACACCGAAAAACGAATCCTGAGCTGCGATGAAAAAAAATCAAAAGAATCTTGAACCGCGCGACGCTCCGCCCAAGGATAGGCGGCTGGGCCGTATGGTGATGCTTTCTGGGCTGCTCCACGTCGGGCTGCTCTTGGTTCTAGTTTCCGCTGCGAACCGCCCCCAGTCAAAGCCACTGACGCCCCAAACCTACACGGTATCTCTGGTTGCTCCGGCTGCCTTGGGACTCTCCTCCGAGCCTCCGCCAGCTCCCAGCTCCAAGAAGACAGAATCCGTAGTTGCTGCACCCCCACCAAAACCCGAACCTCCCAAACCCCCGGAAGTAAAAAACGAGCCGAAGAAGCCCAGGGTGAACAAAAAAATACACACCGAAAAGAAAAAGAAGCAGGCGGTAAAAATAGCCTCAAAGAAAACCCTGAAACCAAAAAAAAAGCCACCGAAAAAAATAGAGGAGAAAAAGCCTCAACGAAAAAAGAATGTAGGCAAAAAAACGTTGCAAAAGCCACCGTCTCCCCAAAAGCGGAGGGATCCACAACAAATCACAGCCGAAGAGCGCGACCGACAGATTTTGGCCGCGTTAGGAAAAATACGTCAGCGGGTGAAATCTGACCGGGTGCAACCCGCCACGCCGCGCACGACCAACAGCGGACAAGGCGGCGCTGGCGGCGGAAGCACTACGGTTCGGGGGCTGGCTTTTATTATGTATACGGAAGAGGTGAAACGCCGGGTGAAGCAGAGTTGGATAGTCGCGGAGCAAAAATCCGGCCTGATCGCGGTGGTGCAGTTTGGAATCCTGGCAAATGGCGAGGTGGTTAATATTGCGCTAGCCGAACGGTCGGGGAGTACGGTGTTTGATGAATCGGCCATGCGAGCGGTCAGAAAGGCCAGTCCCCTACCTCCGCCTCCGGAAGCATATCGGAACGAATTTGCCAGGCAAAAGGTTGAAGTGGTTTTTGGCGAGATGCGTCGTGTTCAGTCGCAGGAGGCTTGGGGCGATTGAAATGAGATGGGGGGGACAAGTAGGGACAATACGGATGACTCGGCTGGGAGTCCTGCTGACTGCAATAACCGCGCTTATTGTATTCGCTCCGTCTGCTCCAGCCCAAATACGTATCGAAGTCCCGCAGCCCGGTGGGGCTGGTATCCCGATTGCCATTTCTCCACTGGCCAACCCGGCATCTCATGCGGAGTGGAAAGTCGGCGAAACTTTTACCAGTACTATTGCCAGGGATTTAGCGCTATCTGGCCTTTTCCAGGTGCTGGAACGGCGCGCGTATATCGAGGGACCGGATGGATTTATACTGGAACACATAAACTTTCAAAACTGGTCGGTGTTGGACGCCCTAGCTCTGGTCAAAGGCGGATTCTGGCTTGAGGGGGAACGACTGACCGTAGAAGTACGTCTCTTCGACGTGACGCAACAAAAACAGCTTGGCGGAAAACGTTATCAGGGCCATAAAAAGGAAGTGCACCGTATGGCGCACCGCTTTGCCGATCAGATCATGCTTTTCCTGACCGGCGAAGAAGGGCCTTTTAATTCGAAGATCGCCTTTATCTCAAATCGGGCTGATGGACGGGCCAAGGAAGTCTATGTGACCGATGTGAGTGGAACCGAAGTGCGCCGAATAACACGGGATAAGACGCTGAACCTTGGACCGAGCTGGAGTCCAAGCGGGGCAGACCTCTTGTTCATCTCGTACAAGCGCGGCGGACCATACCCGTTTAAGCTCGATTTGGCGACTGGACGATCAATGCGGGTATACGCCCGCATTGCCTATGGGGCAAGCTGGTCTCCCGACGGCAGGCGTGTTGCCGTTAGTATTGATCAGAATGGCAATTCTGACCTTTTCTTAATATCACCCCAGGGGCAGCTGGTCCGTCGTTTAACTCGCCACAGTGGCATAGACGTCTCCCCGGCGTGGTCGCCGGACGGGCTGCGGCTGGCATTTTGTTCGAGCCGGAGTGGCAGTCCCCAGATTTATGTGATGGACGTTGAAACCGGACGGGCCAAACGTATTACGTTTCAGGGCCGCTATAATACTGATCCTGCCTGGTCTCCAAAAGGAGCCCGGATCGCCTATACCGCCCGCTCGGGTGGATTTCGTGTGATGTGGACCGATCCGGATGGAGGAGGAGCAACGCAAATTGCCTATGGCGAGCACCCTTCGTGGTCGCCGGATGGACGCTATCTCGCTGTGACGCGACGGGGGCGAATCTATATGGTGAGTCGAAATGGTCAGAGCGTCAAACAATTGACTGGAGGAAATGGAGATGATACTAGTCCAGCATGGTCGCCGCGCCTTCCGTAAGTATGCGGTCGATAGGGGGAAACGGAGAAAATGTATTACAATAAACCTCAGGCTGGATGGCTGATAGCCGTTTTTATTCTCTCTCTTGTCCTGGCCGGATGTCCAAAAAAATCTCCCCAAATGATTACCGGTTCCGGGCGTGGCCCGAGTGTCGGTTCGTCAAACCTGGGTGAATCCGACGTTGAGACGGGGAAACGCGTGCAAGACCGAGTACAAGGAGAGGAGCAGGCGGGCGGGCCATTACAGGATGTCTTCTTCGCCTATGATTCTTTTGAACTCTCTGCTGAGACTCGACAGACACTACAGGAAAATGCAAATTGGTTGCAAAGCAACGTGGGTGTCAAGGTGGAAGTCGAGGGGCATTGTGATGATCGTGGGACGGTCGAATACAATCTCGCTCTGGGCGCAAAACGGGCCAGTGCTGCGCAAGACTATCTCATTACGCTGGACGTATCTCCTGAGCGGCTTTCCACAATCAGTTACGGAGAAGAACTGCCCCAATGCACGGACTTGAACGAATCATGTTGGCGGCAAAATCGACGCGGCCATTTTCTGATCCTGAATCGTTAGAGACCAGACGGCTGGCCAGACTGCACGAACACGTTGTGAAGTTCATCTGCGCTGTGACGCTGGGCCTGGGGAGTCTCTGGGTCGGAGGGTGTGCAACCCAAGCGGATTTGCAACAGGTACAAAGTGACCGCAGGACAACCCTGACCCAAGTTGCCAATACGAATGCCTCAATTGAGAGCCTGAGGCAGGAAGTTCAGAGAGTACAAGGGGCGGTTCAAGAACTCGACCACCGCCTCAGCCGTGTCTCCAAACAAGGAACTGTCACTGCGCCACAACTGCGTAAAATTGAGGAACGATTAGCCACCCTTGAAGGACGCCTGCGCTCTGTTGAACGCAGACCCGAGTATGGATTAGGCGAACCTGCTGTACCAAGCCCTCGGACACAGACCAGTACGCCCTCCCTCCCTTTTGCGGTTCCACCTGTTGGGGTTCCGCCTGGAACTCTTCCACTCCCTCCAGCGGCTAGCGTAGCTTCGGCCACTGATACCCCTGAATGCCAAGACCTCTACCGAGGAGCGGTGCGACTCTTTCAAGGCCAAAAGTATAATCCAGCGATTCAGGAATTCCGTACCTTTCAGCGCCGTTGCCCTGACTCAAAAATGGCAGATGATGCCCAGTATTGGATTGGCGAGAGCCATTACGTCCAGCGTGACTACAATCGAGCCATCCTTGAGTTTAATGATGTCCTCTCATACCGACGAGGTGATCGCATTGCCGCGGCCCTCCTTCGACAAGCCCAGGCGTTCCATGCGATTGGGGACAAGACTGATGCTCGATTGATCCTCCAGAAGCTAGTCAGCGACTATCCCTCTGCTGCCCAAACGGCTGAAGTACAAACCATGCTCCAGACGCTTAGACGTTAGCCTGCCTATCCCCGGACCTCTTCGGGGGACTGAGTATGAAAATTATCCGACACGCCTCGCACCGCTCGTCGCTCCCCCATCCGGTCATTGGTCTAGGGAATTTCGACGGGGTGCACCTAGGCCACCGGATGATTCTCACCCGGCTTGTCGAAGAAGCCAAAGCCCGCCAGGGGACCGCTCTCGCCATGACGTTTCATCCTCACCCCCTTTCGGTTCTGCGGCCCGGACATTCAGTGCCGTTGATTCTCAGTTTACGTGAGAAGCTCTGGCGGATTGCTGAGATAGGTGTTGATGGGGTCGTGTTACAGCGGTTTGGGCTCGACTTTTCCCAGCTCGCGCCTGAAGCATTTGTGCGTCAATACCTGCTGGAATCAATTGGTGTAGAAAAAATTCTGGTGGGTCATAATTTCAGTTTTGGCCGGGGCCGGGCCGGCAACGCACAGCTGCTAAACTCCCTGGGAAAACAGTGGGGATTTGAGGTGGAGGTAATCGGATCGGTCGCTGTGGGGCGGCAAGAGGTCAGCAGTACCGCGGTGCGCTCACTGCTCCAAACTGGCAAGCTGCACGAGGTAACCAAACTGCTGGAGCAGCCGTATGCCGTAAGTGGCCGGGTCGTTAAGGGATTTCAGCGCGGTCGGCAGATCGGATTCCCGACTGCGAATATACGCCCTCGGACCTCGGTTTTGTTGCCGAATGGAGTGTATGCGGTACGGGCCTGTGTGGACGACGGGGAGTATAATGCCGTAGCAAATGTTGGGGTCAATCCCACTTTTGGCGAAAATCAGAGGACGATCGAAACGAATCTCTTTGACTTTTCCGCTGATCTCTATGGAAAACGTATTCGGGTGAGCTTTGTCGAACACCTCCGAGAAGAACGCAAATTCTCGTCGGTCGAAGAGCTCGTTCAGCAGATACGAGAGGATGCAGACCGTGCGCGGAGCCTCCTCTCAGCAACTGAAAATACCCCCTCGTGACAATCCAATATTTTCAGGTTCCGTTAGCCCAAGCCAGTCAGCGTTTAGACCTGGTAGTTGCTGACCTGGCGGGGATCAGTCGGTCTCAGGTAAAGCTGTTAATTAAACATGGACATGTTTTGGTAGGCGGCATTCCCAGAAAGGCAAGCTATCCTGTCCGCAGCGGTGAGGCCATAGCAGTCTCTCCCCTCCTTTCACACCCAACGACCGCTACGCCCGAAGATATTCCGCTCGATATATTGTATGAAGATGACTGTCTGGCCGCGATTAACAAACCGCCCGGTATGGTCGTTCATCCAGCCCCTGGTCAGTGGCATGGTACGGTGGTGAACGCCTTGCTGTCATACTGGGGTTGGCATGTCGAGGAAGCGTCGCTCCGTCCGGGGATTGTGCATAGACTTGATAAAGATACATCCGGCGTCTTGCTGGTGGCAAAGAATCGGACGACATTGGAAGCTCTCGCTGAGCAGTTTAAATCGAGGCAGGTACACAAAACCTACCGAGCGGTCGTGGTGGGATGCCTGCCGCAGCATGAGGGGGAGATTTCTTTTCCCATTGGCCGGCATCCACACGACCGGAAGAAAATGTCCGTCCACGCCCGGAAGAGCCGTCCGGCGGTCAGTCGGTACGAAGTCCTGGAGTCGTGTCGCAACGTTTCACTCGTCCGGCTCTTTCCCAAGACCGGCCGGACCCATCAACTGCGGGTTCATCTCGCGGCGCTCAACCACCCTATTATTGGGGATTATCTGTATGGGTCTCGTCGGATAGAGAAAATACTTCCTCCTGAGATTCGGCACTTCCCTCGCCAAGCATTGCACGCTGAGGCTATTGAATTTATACACCCCCAAGACCATGCAGTAATGACAATTCAGGCTCCGTATCCTGATGACTTTGCTGGGCTCCTGCTGGAGTTGTCCTCTGTCTGGGCGTGAGCCTTTTCGTTGACAGATTTGTGATGATGTATTATGGTAGGAAAGATTTCACAGAGGATGAGTCGTCTTCTGTAGACCATCCCGACAAAGAGTTTCTCACCGGTCATACTGCTGTTTTTTTGATGGCTTTCCCCCTCTACCGGGAATAGGCGTCCGAGGCGAATGAGCCTAACGCGACGATTCTTGATACCAAGGACACGACCCTCCAGTTTCACTGCTGTAGACAAATTGGGAGAAAGATATGGGTCGAACGACCACAAAAAGTACGGATGAAAATGGATTCCAAGATGTTCGCATCAATGGAGCTGGCGAAGATGTCGGTCTGAATCTCAAGTCTCTGAAATCAAAGAAAATTGGAGAACTGACGGAGATCGCACGGAATTTTAACGTCGAGGGCGTGTCCAGTCTCCGTAAGCAAGACTTGATCTTTTCTATTCTCCAAGCCCAGGCCGAGCAGAGTGGCTTTATCTACGGAGAGGGCGTGCTCGAGATTCTCTCCGACGGTTTCGGTTTTCTGCGTTCTCCTGACTACAATTATCTGCCTGGACCGGATGACATTTATGTTTCCCCGAGCCAGATTCGACGGTTTAATTTGCGTACCGGAGATGTTGTGGCTGGACAAATTCGTCCGCCCAAAGAAGGCGAGCGCTACTTTGCGTTGCTAAAAGTTGAAGCAACCAACTATGAGGAACCGGAACGCGCACGAGACAAAATCCTCTTTGACAATTTGACGCCGCTCTACCCGGAGGAGCAACTGCGGCTTGAGCACAATCCCGAAGAATATACCACGCGGACCATTGATCTGTTCACTCCCATCGGAAAAGGCCAGCGTGGTTTGATCGTTGCCGCTCCTCGTACGGGCAAGACCATGATGCTGCAAAATTTGGCGCATGGCATTGTTCACAATCATAAAGAGGTCATTTTGATTGTCTTATTGATTGACGAGCGACCGGAGGAAGTCACAGATATGCAGCGCTCAGTCCGTGCCGAGGTTGTGAGTTCGACGTTTGACGAACCGGCGAATCGGCACGTACAGGTGGCTGAGATGGTCTTAGAAAAAGCAAAACGTCTCGTCGAGCATGGAAAGGACGTTGTCGTCTTACTCGACAGTATTACCCGCTTAGCGCGGGCGAATAACGCTGTGGTTCCGCCGAGTGGGAAATTGCTGTCCGGTGGTGTCGATGCCAATGCCTTACGGATGCCGAAAAAATTCTTTGGAGCGGCACGGAACATTGAAGATGGGGGAAGCTTAACCATTATTGGGACGGCCCTGGTCGATACTGGTAGTCGTATGGATGAGGTCATCTTTGAAGAATTCAAAGGGACCGGTAATATGGAAATTCACCTGGACCGCCGCCTGATGGATAAGCGGATTTTCCCTGCCATGGATATTGGCCGCTCTGGTACCCGCAAGGAAGAGATGTTGCTGACTAAGAAGACCTTGGACCGAATGCGGCTTCTCAGACAATTGTTGACCAAAATGAACGCAGTCGAAGCAATGGAATTTTTTATGGACAAAATCCGCGGGACAAAGGATAATCAAGAATTCCTCGAGTCTATGAATCAATAGCGCTCCGTGGCGCATTGCAAAGATTTCCCGCCTTTGATACAAAATTTTTCCCTGAAATCAAGAACATTCTACGCAGAGCAAGAAAGAAAGGTCGCTCCCAAATGGCTGAAATTACGATTAAGCAACTGCTTGAGGCTGGGGTTCACTTCGGCCACCAGACGAGTCGGTGGAACCCAAAAATGAAGCCCTATATTTTTGGTGCTCGAAACGGGATTCACATCATCGACTTGCAGCAAACCGTGGGTATGCTGCGTGATGCGTGTGGCTTCATTCGTGACCTGGCAGCGGATGGTGGTCAGATTCTCTTTGTCGGTACCAAGAAACAGGCCCAGGAAGTCGTGCGTGAAGCAGCCGAGCGCTGTGAGATGTTTTACGTCAATAACCGCTGGCTGGGCGGAATGTTGACCAACTTTCAAACCATCCGGAAGTCTATCGATCGACTCAAACGAGTCGAAGAGATGCTCGAAACACCGGCTATTGCTGACGCCCTGACGAAGAAAGAACTCTTAGGGATGAGCCGGGAACGCGATAAGCTGATGAGTGTGTTAGGCGGCATTAAAACCATGCGCAAGCTGCCTGATGCGATGTTTGTGGTTGACACCAAGAAGGAAGAAATCGCCGTGCGGGAGGCGAATAAGCTCGGTTTGCCGGTCGTTGCTGCGATTGATTCAAACTGTGACCCGGACCTCATCACGCATAAAGTGCCGGGCAATGATGATGCCATTCGTGCCATTCGTCTTTTCGCGGATGCCATAGCCGATGCCTCCATAGAAGGACGGACGCTGTATCAAGAGCAGCAAGGGGGACCAGATGATCCGGGCGAACCGGGAGACCCGTCCGGAGGCCAGGCTGAGCCGATAGAGCCTGGAGCGCAAGCCGGACAGGATGCGACAGAAGCTCCTACACCATCCCCTGAGGCGCAAGCCGAAGACGCTCTGACGGAGGCGACGCCTGTTGAGGAAGGGAGTGAGGCGTGAGCGATATTTCGATGGCCCAGGTAAAAGAACTCCGCGAGCGGACAGGCGCCGGCATTGTCAACTGTAAAAAGGCGCTCGCCGAAAATAACGGTGATATCGAAAAAGCAATTGATTTTCTCCGTGAAAAAGGACTCGCCGCCGCCGCCAAGAGGGCTGGGCGTACGGCAGAGCAGGGCGTGGTCGGTTCCTATATTCACGGCGGTGGCAAGATCGGCGTCTTGGTTGAAGTGAATTGTGAAACTGACTTTGTGGCCCGGACTGAGGAGTTCCAACAGCTTGTCAAGGACCTCGCCATGCAAGTGGCTGCCGCAAATCCACGTTGCGTGCGTCGAGAAGAGATCGCGGAGGCAGAACTCGAACGGGAGCGTGCGGTCTACCAGACGCAGGCCGAAGAGTCTGGAAAGCCGGCTCAGGTTATTGAGAAGATAGTTTCAGGGAAAGTTGAGAAGTTTTACCGCGAAGTGTGCTTGCTCGAACAAGCATATATTCGGGAGCCGAGCAAAACGGTACAAGAGATTGTCAATGATACCGTGAGTAAGACGGGCGAAAACATTGTCGTCCACCGGTTTGCGCGTTTTCAAATTGGAGAAGCAGGCGCTACTGACAGGGGGTCTGAGTAGGTCGCATGGCGACGAAATCTGCATCATACCAGCGCGTACTACTCAAGCTGGGGGGAGAAGCGCTCGCTGGTGAACGAGGCTATGGGATTGACGATGGTGTCTTAGCTCGCATCGCCGGAGAGATCCAGGAAATCCATGCGCTGGGGTGTGAAACTGCTTTGGTCTTAGGTGGAGGGAATATCCTGCGCGGAGTAGAAGCAAGCGCAAGGGGGATGGCGCGGGCGACCGGCGACTATATGGGGATGCTGGCAACGGTGATCAACAGCTTGGCCATGCAAGAAGCTTTGGAAAAATTGGAGATCCCCACGCGCGTGATGTCAGCCCTGGCAGTATCGCAGGTGGCAGAACCGTATATTAGACGGCGTGCAACGCGCCATCTTGAGAAAGGCCGCGTCGTTATTTTTGCTTCTGGTACTGGAAATCCGTATTTCACCACGGACACTGCAGCCAGCTTGCGGGCTATGGAAATTGGAGCGCAAGCGATTTTCAAAGCAACCAAAGTTGATGGGATCTATAGTGCTGACCCGATGAAAGATGCAGCGGCCGAGCGGTATAAAAAATTGACCTACCTTGAAGTCCTACAGCGGAACCTCAAGATAATGGACTCTACTGCCATCTCATTATGTATGGATAATAATCTCCCAATCATTGTGTTCAGTATGCTTGAGCCGGGCAATATCCAGCGAGTGGTACGTGGAGAGCCTATCGGAACGGTGGTCAATGGGGGGGAGCTATGAGCGCCGAAGTTCTGGAACACATGAAGCAAGAAATGGAGCAGACGCTTGGATCGCTCCGTGTCGAGTTTTCGAAAGTCCGCACCGGTCGTGCCTCCACGGCGTTAATCGAAGGTGTGATGGTCAAATATTATGGATCCCCAACCCCGCTGAATCAACTGGCCTCCCTGTCCGCACCAGACGCCCGTCTCCTCGTCGTCCAACCATACGAAAAAGACATCGTCGGTGATGTGGAAAAGGCGATTTATCAGGCTGACTTGGGTCTGACTCCAGTCAATGATGGCAAAGTCATTCGAGTTCCCATACCCGAACTTACCGAAGAACGGCGGAAGGACTTTGTCCGAAAAATTCGTAAAAGTGCAGAGGACTACCGGGTTTCTATGCGGAACCATAGACGCGACGCCAACGACTATCTCAAGGAAATGCAGAAAGATAAAGAAATTACAGAAGATGAATTGCACGCTGCACAGGACCGCGTACAAAAGCTGACGAATGAGTATATCGAAAAACTTGACCATATCCTCAAGCTCAAAGAGGAAGAGTTGATGGTGGTATAAGTGATGGTGTTTTCCTACGATTGCCCACGTGCGCAATCCATTCTAACCTGCTATTTACACGTGTGAGCGTTCTCATCGAGAAAGATCAATTGCCCCGTCATGTTGCCATCATTATGGATGGCAACGGCCGGTGGGCACAGCGACGCGGACTGAGCCGCATTGAAGGCCACAAGCGTGGGAAAGAAGCCGTCCGCAATATTGTTGAGACCAGTCGGGGCATAGGTCTCTCGTATCTCACCCTATACGCGTTTTCTTCCGAGAACTGGCAGCGGCCGCCACGCGAAGTCCGTGCGCTCATGGGACTACTCAATCGCTACCTCCGGACGGAATTACGCCGCATGATGCGGTATAATATCCGCCTCCGAGCGATTGGCGATTTGGGCCGCCTTCCGGCGAATGTTCGAAAATCTCTCCTTGACGTTATTGCCGCAACACAAGACAACACCGGCCTGACTGTTGTGTTAGCCGTAAGCTATAGTGCGCGGGAAGAAATCGTTGCCGCGGTACGGGCTCTGGCTCTGGCTGTGCAGGCGGGGCAACTGCGGCCATTCGAGATTGACCAACGGACTATTGAACAAGCGTTGTGGACGGCAGATATTCCTGCCCCGGACCTCCTTATCCGGACCAGTGGAGAGTTTCGCGTCAGTAACTTTATGCTGTGGCAACTGGCGTACACGGAACTCTATGTGACAGATACCCTGTGGCCGGATTTCGACCGCGAAGCCTTCTTGCACGCCTTGGCCGAGTATCAACGGCGCGATCGGCGTTTTGGGCGGACGGCCGAGCAACTGATTGGGACTGAGCTTAAACGTGCTGCGCACTAGGCTCTTGACCGCGGCGGGCGCGCTCCCCCTTCTTATCTTCCTGATAGGCTATGCTCCGGAGTGGGGCTTTTCGAGTGCCATTCTTGTCCTCACTGGTGTCGGTTTATTTGAATACTTCTCACTCACTCAGGCCCAATGTTCACTCTCTCCGGTCATTGGCGAACTGTGGGGCATGCTTATGGCACTTAGCATGTTATCGAGCGATGCGCGGCTCGTCGGAGCCGTGCTTGCCATCGGCTTTATGCTGATTTTTATCCTGAGTCTTCGAGACCGTCATCCGGCGCGAGGAATCCAGACGACCAGCCTCTTCGTGCTTGGCGTTGTGTATATCGGGTTTCTTTTTCCGCATTTTGTGTGGATACATCGAGGTCCGGAGGGTGCGGCCTGGGTTTTTTTTATATTACTTGTGGCCATGCTTGGAGACACCGGAGGATATGTCAGCGGACGGATATGGGGAAAACGGAAACTGCTGCCGCATATCAGCCCCGGCAAAACAATAGCGGGCAGCATCGGAGCGACCTGCGGGAACTGCGTGGCTGCTCTCATCGCCTGGCAGTATGTGCTGCTCGATCGATCAGCGCTCGAATTAGTGACGCTTGCTCTTATTGTGGGACTGTTCGCCCAGTTGGGTGACTTATGTGAGTCTGCCTTGAAGCGGGCCTGTAGCGCAAAAGACTCGGGACACTTCTTTCCCGGCCATGGCGGGGTTCTTGATCGTATCGATAGTTTACTTTTCCCGGTTGCCTTTATCTATTACTATAATACTCTGTGGACCTAAGTCTGGCCCGGAAACTGAGGAGCACGTGGGCATGGATCTTTCGACTTTTGATGTTGCGCTACGAGTCATTGTTGTCTTTGGGTTGATTATTTTTGTGCACGAACTGGGGCACTTCCTGGCCGCCAAATGGGTCGGCGTTGGGGTTGAGCGGTTCTCACTCGGATTTGGTCCGAAACTCATTGGCCGCAAGATCGGCGAAACTGAGTATTTACTCAGCGCAATTCCTCTGGGTGGCTATGTGAAGATGGTTGGCGAGGAAGTCGGCGAGGAGGTAGATGAGGCTGAGCTGCATCGCTCCTTCACCTATAAATCGTTGCCGAAACGCTTTCTGATTATCATTGCAGGTCCATTGGCCAATTTTCTGATGGCCTTTGTTGTCTTTAGTCTGGCCTTTGCCCAATTTGGCGTCAATGTTCCGCTTGACCAGCCCACGGTTGGTGGGGTCGTGGCGAACATGCCGGCGGAAGCGGCAGGTTTGGAACGGGAGGACGAGATCCTCAAAGTCGATGGGGTTGAGGTCCACACCTGGGAAGAACTGGCTGAGCAGATTCAGCACAGCAATGGGAATGAGATTCACCTGGTCATTAAAAAGACGACCGGCGGCCAGATTATTGCGACAACGGTGACCCCCCAACTGCGTGACAACCCCATCGGCGGACAAGTGTACGTGATTGGTATTGAGCGGGCCTTTACGACCGAGCCTGTCGCGGTGGGGCGAGCGATGACCCTCGGCGTTGAGCAAACCTGGTTGTGGACACAACTCATTTTGGACAGTGTCGTCAAGCTAGTGAGTGGAGAGATTTCAACCAAAGAACTGGGCGGTCCCATTCTCATTGCGCAGGTGGCTGGTCAGCAGGCGCGTTTGGGACTGGATTATTTACTGCGCTTCACAGCTATCGTGAACGTCAACCTGGCCGTCTTTAATCTTCTGCCTATTCCGGTCCTTGACGGTGGCCATCTGTTGCTTCTGCTTATTGAGTTGCTCATCGGTCGCCCGCTGAGTAATCGTTCCAAAGAAATGGCGCTGCGCGTAGGCTTTCTGGTCATCGTCTCGCTCATTGTCTTGGTCTTCTACAACGATATTTCACGACTTGTCAGCTGATAGCCCGATATGCTCGTTCTCGGCATTGACACGGCTAGTCCGATTGCGAGTGTCGGCCTGATACATGACGGCAGTGTTCTGGCAGAACGGTCACGCGTCACTGCCGCGAGTCATGCGGAAAATCTGTTGCCGTTGATTCAGCACGTCCTCGACCAGTCACACCTCAGCTTGGCTGAGATCGAAGGCATAGGGGTTACGATAGGCCCTGGAGCCTTCTCCGGTCTGCGCATCGCCCTCGGCACGATAAAAGGCTTTGCCTATGCCCTCTCTCAACAGGTTGCCGGAGTCTCGACACTCCTCACGCTTGCCCATGCCGTGACCGATTGGACCGGCAGATTGTGTGTTGTGCTGGATGCTCGCAAGCGTGCCGTGTATGCTGCCTTCTTTGCGCGTGACGCAGACGGGCACATTACCCGCCTGACTGAAGATATGGTCCTCTCTCCCGAAGCGTTGGCCACCCAAGTCTTTGTCCCATTAGAAACTACTGGCCTCTTGGTTGGGGATGGCGTTGAGCGCTACGGTGCAATACTCCGGGAAAACTGCGGGCCCCATACAGAGTGTATTCCGCTCACTGCTGTCCCGCCACGCGGCAGCATTGTCGCCCGCTTAGCTTGGGCGCGATTTCAACAGGGCGACCACGACGACGTATCGCAACTTGTTCCGCATTACATCCGTCGCTCCGATGCTGAGCGAAACCGGCTGAAACAGCGTTCGGAATAGTCGGGCCTACGAATGAAGAACTATTCCTCGGTGATCTCCCTATAACGAAGGGCAGCTGATACAACTCTAGGTCAACAAAAGCCTGTCTTTCAGCGACCTTATGGCCTAGACAGATGGTGTGAATTTTGGCATCCTGCTCCAGAATCTTGCTGAACAAGCAATGGCTCAGCGGATTGAGATGAGGACAGACGTACTGACTGTCCTCTTTCTATATTCACGGATGCGAGACCGGAGGTAAGAATACTATGGCTCGGAAGAAAATTGCACTCATTGGCGCAGGCAATATCGGCGGCACACTTGCCCACCTGTGCGTACTCAAAGGACTTGGCGACGTGGTGCTGTTCGATGTGATTGATGGTCTGCCCCAGGGGAAAGCCCTGGATATGCTCGAAGCCGGACCCATTGAAGGCTATGACGCCAACATTACAGGGACGACCAGCTATGCTGATATTGCCGGCGCGGATGTCTGCATTGTGACTGCCGGTATTGCCCGTAAGCCGGGCATGAGTCGGGATGATCTGCTGGGTATTAACTGCAAGATCATGAGCGATGTGTCCAGCAACATTAAGCAATATGCGTCGGACTCGTTGGTGATTGTGGTTACCAATCCGCTTGATGCCATGGTCACCCTGACCAAGCGGGTGACCGGTTTTCCCAAGAACAGGGTCGTGGGCCAAGCCGGGGTGCTGGACTCTGCCCGCTACCGAACCTTTATTGCCCAAGAACTAGGCGTGTCTGTCCAGAATGTGATGGCTATGGTCCTGGGCGGTCATGGTGACGATATGGTTCCGGTGCGCAGCTATTGCCAGGTCGGCGGGGTGCCGGTTGAGAAATTGATCTCCGCGGCCCGTTTGGAAGAAATTGAGCAGCGCACCCGTCAGGCCGGCGGCGAGATTGTCGCTCTGCTCAAGACGGGCTCAGCGTTTTATTCTCCGGCTTCGGCCGCGGTACAGATGGCGGCGGCCTATCTACAGGATAGAAAACACATTCTGCCGTGCGCAGCCTACCTCGAAGGCGAATACGGGATTGAAGGCGTATACTTTGGCGTGCCGGTGTCTATTGGTGCGGGTGGCGTTGAGCGGGTCATCGAGGTGGACTTGAGTGATAAAGAAAAACAAGAAATGGACGTGTCCGTCGGCCATGTACGCGAACTTGTGACGGCTATGGACGCGATTCTGGAGAAGGGCGCGTAATCATCCCAACGGGCAAGAGTAGGGCAAGAGTGTATGAATATTCACGAATACCAAGCAAAAGAGATACTGCGGAAAAATGGGGTGGCCGTGTTAGACGGCAAGGTCGCTACAACCCCGGACGAAGCCGAATCTGCTGCCAGGGAACTGGGTGGTGACTTATGTGTCGTCAAAGCCCAGATTCACGCTGGTGGGCGTGGCAAAGCCGGTGGTGTGAAGCTGGCCAAGACGCCGCAGGAGGCACGCGAACACGCTGCGGCTCTGCTCGGCACAACCCTGGTGACACACCAGACCGGGCCCGAAGGCAAGGAGGTCCAAAAGGTCTTTGTTGAGCAGGGCTGTGATATTGATAAAGAGTTCTATCTCGGCATGGTTATTGACCGTGCGACCTCGCGGGTGACGGTTATGGCCAGTTCCGAGGGTGGCGTAGAAATCGAGGAAGTGGCCGAGCGCGCGCCCGAGAAGATTCTCCGCGCCACAATTGACCCCGCGGTTGGCTTTGGGGATTTCCAAGGCCGCCAGCTTGCGTACGGCCTGGGCCTGCCCAAAGACGCGGTCAACAAAGCCGTGGCGTTCATGCGCGGCTTATACAAGGCATTTTCCGAGAGTGATGCCTCCATGGCTGAGATTAATCCGCTGGTGCTCACGAAATCCGGTGATCTTTTAGCCCTGGATGCCAAGATGGGTTTTGATGACAACGCGCTGTTCCGTCACGCCGACATCCGCGAGATGCGGGATGTGGCTGAGGAAAACGAGAAAGAAGTCGCGGCATCCAAGTTCGACCTCAACTATATTGCCTTGGAAGGCAATATCGGCTGCATGGTCAATGGTGCCGGGCTGGCGATGGCGACCATGGATATCATCAAACACTACGGGGCTGAGCCGGCGAACTTCCTGGATGTGGGTGGCGGTGCGACCACTGAGAAAGTGACTGAGGCGTTTAAGATTATTCTGTCAGACGAGAATGTTAAAGGTGTCCTGGTCAATATTTTTGGCGGTATTATGCGTTGCGATGTGGTGGCCAATGGTGTGGTTGAAGCCGCCAAGCAAGTGAATCTGTCAGTCCCGTTGGTCGTTCGCTTAGAAGGCACGAATGTCGAACTGGGGAAAACGATTCTGGCCGAGTCCGGGCTTGATATCATTCCTGCGGAGGATTTAGCTGATGGTGCGAAGAAGATCGTAGAGGCGATTCGTGCCTAGGCGGGGCGCACTGGCTCAACCGGCCTTAAAATTCGTAGTGTGACAAATCGAGGAGCACGCTCGTGAGTATTCTTGTTGGTAAAGACACAAAGGTCCTGACTCAGGGAATTACTGGCTCAACCGGCCAACTGCACACCCGAGGCTGTAGAGACTACGGCAGCCAGATGGTGGCTGGGGTCACGCCCGGTCGGGGCGGCACAGACTTCGAAGGGATTCCTATTTTTAATACCGTTGCCGAGGCGGTTGCGGAAACGGGTGTAAACGCGTCCGTCATCTATGTACCGCCGCCGTTTGCCGCCGACGCCATTATGGAAGCGATTGATGCCGAAGTGGAATTGGTGATCTGCATTACTGAGGGGATTCCGGTGCTCGATATGGTGCGGGTCAAACGCTATTTGGCCGGCAAAAAGTCTCGCCTTATTGGTCCGAACTGTCCTGGCGTGATTACACCGGGCGAGTGCAAAATCGGGATTATGCCCGGCTATATCCACACACCGGGATCAATCGGCGTGGTGTCGCGCAGTGGGACGTTGACGTATGAAGCCGTGCATCAACTCACCCAGTTGGGTATTGGCCAGTCGTCGTGCGTCGGGATAGGCGGCGACCCGGTGAATGGAACCGGCTTTATTGATGTCTTACAGCTCTTCCAGGATGATCCCCAGACTGAAGGCGTGGTGCTGATTGGTGAAATTGGTGGTTCGGCAGAAGAAGAAGCCGCCGCGTTTATTAGAGAGCGTATGACCAAGCCGGTCGCGGCGTTTATTGCCGGCCAAACGGCACCGAAAGGCAAACGTATGGGACACGCGGGGGCTATCATTGCCGGTGGTAAGGGAACCGCGGCTGAGAAGGTCCAAGCCTTCAAGGATGCCGGTGTTGCTATTATTGCCAGTCCGGCTGACATGGGCAAAACTATGGCTGCCGCCATGGGGATAAGAGATTCGGGTAGGCCCTCACCTCAAATCCTATAAAATAGGCTAGGGGCGGTTCATGAACCGCCCCTACGAGTTTCATGTCAACACCACCGACCCAGACACCCCAGGCCTTGTTTCAGCAAGGCGAACGTGCCCGCCAGAAAAGCCGCTTTGCCGAAGCGCTCGCGCTCTACCGTCAAGCGTATCAGGCCGCGAAAGCCGCACACGTACGGGAATGTGAACTGGATGCGCAAATCGGTATTGGCGATTGTCTACGCATGCAAGGACAATTCGGACTGGCCAAACGCGCCTATGAGCGGGCCGGCCGTCTGGCGGGCGGCCTGGCCGATGCGGAAGGCGGGGCGGAGAGTCTGGCTGGTATTGGCCTCAGCATCCGCGCCCAGGGGAATCCTCAGCGTGCGCTGCCGTACCTGGCCGAGGCGCGGGCCCTCTATCGTCAAGCTCAAGTGTACGACCGGGAGGGCTTTATTGTCTGGGCGATGGGGGGGACGTACCGCTTCTGTGGCGACCTCAAAAAAGCGCTGAGCCATTTCAAACAGGCCCTCAGACTCGCCGAACGGGAGGGGGACATTATTGGAGCCGGCTATGCGCTGTGCGGTCTGGGAGGCGCCTCGCGTTTGATGGGCCGCTTTGCGGATACGCAAAACTATTATGCTGAAGCAAACGACGTGTTTGAAGTGGAAAACGACGTGTATGGCCGAGCCTATTCATACTGTGGCCTTGGCAATGCGGCCCGTATGCGTCAAGAATTTACACCCGCGCTGCGGCTCTTTGCAAAAGCCGAACGGCTGTACCTGCGGATTGGTGATAAGGCGAGTTTCGCCTATACGGTCTGGGCGATGGGCACGGTCTTCAAAATGCAGGGCGACTTTGAGCGCAGCCGAGCGGCATTCAGACGGGCGCAACAGCTCTTCCGCGAAACACGCGACATCCGCGGCACGGTCTACTGTCGTCTGGGAACTGGGGAATTAGCGTTTTTACAAGGAAAACAAAAACAAGCCTGGGCATCATTTGCTCGCTGCCACGACTTAACCAATCGCTTTGGCTACCAGGCGGAAGCCTGCCACGCGCTTGCCGGCCTGGCCCTCGTAGCCGAGAGCCCGAACTGGCGGGCTGTGAAACAAGCCTACCGAAGCTGCGGATTGCATTTCACCCCGCTCCCGCCACCGCTGAATTTGCCCTGAGATCAGACTACGGAATGAACATTGACCCCTGTAGCGGGCGTGGATAGACTCTCTTGCGGTACAAGAAAGGACGCGCATGACCGAACGAACACTCTCTATTGTGAAGCCTGACGCAGTCAAGAAGAATGTCATTGGTGAAATTCTACGCCGTTTTGAAGCGGCGGGGCTAAAAATTGTAGCCACCAAAATGGTTTCCCTGAGTAAAGCCGAAGCCGAAGGCTTTTATGCGGTCCATAAAGAACGCCCATTTTTTGGGAGCCTGACAGACTTTATGTCTTCAGGTCCGGTTCTCGTATCCGTGCTTGAGGGTGAAGGGGCAATTCAAGCCCATCGGAAAATTATGGGAGCGACCAACCCGGCTGAGGCGGATGAAGGTACAATCCGGAAAGATTTTGCCACGAATATTGAACAGAATGCTGTGCATGGTTCCGATGCGCCTGAAACTGCCCAATGGGAGATCGATTATTTCTTTAGTGGGCTGGAACTCGCCTAGGTCGCTTCTTCCGAGTCTTGTTCTCGACCCTTGATCTGCACACAGTGAGTATCTGTCTGATCGGTATGGATCTCAAAGATTTCACCCAAGACGAGTTGGCCCGTTGGCTGACTGCGCGCGGACACAAATCTTTTCGTGCG
This sequence comes from uncultured Binatia bacterium (SeqCode), assembly GCA_965247985.1. Taxonomy (GTDB): domain Bacteria; phylum Desulfobacterota; class Binatia; order Bin18; family Bin18; genus Bin18. The sequence goes on from OZ252051.1 coordinate 2,171,914, forward strand.
CAGCAAATTTTAAAATGGGTGTATCAACACCGGCTCACAGACGTGAGGCAGATGAGCAATGTCTCCCTGGCCCTGCGCGAAGAACTAGCCCAACACTTTATCATCGCGCGTTTGGATTGTAGTAAACAAACCTCGGCTGCTGACGGGACGAAAAAATATCTCTTTACCCTTGCCGATGGACGCCGGATTGAGAGCGTTTTTATTCCAAGTGAGAACCGCCGGACGCTCTGCATCTCTTCCCAAGCTGGCTGTGCGCTGGGCTGTCAATTTTGTGCAACCGCCCAAGTACGGCCCGTGCGTGACCTCACTGCCGGGGAAATGGTCAGCCAAATCTGGGAAGTGCAGTACCGACGGCCACAGCACGAGGCGGTGACTAATGTCGTCTTTATGGGCATGGGCGAACCTTTGGCTAATTATGATCACGTAGTGAAGGCCGTGACCATTCTGACGTCAGCCTGGGGGTGCAATCTCTCTCCCCGCCGAGTCACCGTATCGACGGTTGGATTAGTTCCGCAAATGCGGCGTTTGTTGAATGAAACCAAGGTCAACCTCACCATATCCTTAAGCGCAACAACTGATGTCGTACGCAGCGGGCTCATGCCGATCAATCGTCGCTATCCGTTGGCTACACTCATGGCAACCTGTCGGTCCCTTCCCACAACGCCGCGCAACCGGGTGACCTTTGCCTATACGCTATTGGACGGTGTGAATGACGCTGAGGCCGACGCAAAACGCCTCGTGTCGCTCCTGCATGGCATCCGTACCAAAGTCAATCTTATTCCGTTTAATCCCTTCCCTGGGACGCGGTTTTCCTCCTCGCCGCGGGACCGGCTCGTGCGTTTTCGTCAAATCTTACTCGACCGGGGCATACATGCCAGCATCCGTGAAAGTCGAGGCCAAGAGGTACAGGCGGCCTGTGGGCAACTCGCCGCCTCCCTGGAGCAAGCGGCCTAGAAAAAGAGGGAGTCATGATCACACTTGGGGTTATTGGTGGCAGCGGTCTGTATCAGATGGACGGAATTGATAACGGAGAGTGGGTGAGCGTTGAGACTCCGTTTGGTGCTCCGTCGGATGAATATTTCGTCGGTGAGTTAGACGGTGTACGCGTGGTTTTCCTGCCCCGTCATGGCCGCGGCCATCGTCTCTTGCCCTCAGAGCTGAATTTCCGAGCCAATATCTATGGTATGAAAAAGCTTGGCGTTCGGCGGTTGATTGCCGTGGGTGCGGTGGGCAGTTTGAAGCAAGAGATTGCGCCTGGCCATATTGCCATTCCCGACCAATTCATCGACCGGACCCGCGGACGAATCAGTACCTTCTTTGGGCGCGGTATCGTCGCCCATGTGGCCTTTGCCGATCCGGTGTGCCCGCTCTTATCCCGGTCTTTGGTTGAAGCCAGCGACGGTCTGGATATATCGGTTCACCAGGGAGGAACGTATGTCTGCATGGAAGGTCCTCAATTTTCTACCCGGGCCGAATCTCTGCTGTATCGCAGCTGGGGCGCTGATATCATCGGTATGACGAATCTCCAAGAAGCGAAGCTCGCGCGTGAAGCAGAAATCTGTTTTGCCACCTTGGCCATGGCAACAGATTATGACTGCTGGAATACCGAGGCGGGCGATGTGGTGATAGAAGAGGTGTTGGCAATTCTCAATAAAAATATTGCAACCGCCCAACGCATTGTGCGGGACACTACCCAGCGGCTGTCTCCCGAGCAGGAGTGCGGGTGCGAAACTGCGCTCAAAGATGCGATCATCACCGAGCCGGCAATGATTCCAGAAACGGTGAAACACGAACTTGAGCCAATTATTGGTAAATACATAAAGGGATAAACACCAAGAGGATGTGAGGATGCAATGAGTATTGTGGTTGTCGGTTCTGTCGCTTTGGACTCTATTGAAACACCGTCCGGTACGGCTGACGAAGTCCTGGGTGGCTCGGCCGCCTATTTCGCGGTCGCGGCGAGCTATTTTGCGCCCGTGAATGTTGTTGCCGTTATTGGTGAAGACTTTCCCAAAGATGCCAGGGCAGCCCTGTCCTTGCCGAATATTAACCTGGACGGATTAGAGGTAGGAGCGGGGCGGACGTTTCGGTGGACCGGGCGCTATCACGAAAATCTCAACATCCGAGATACGCTCGATCTACAAATGAATGTGGTTGCGGACTTTTCTCCGAAGCTGCCCGCACACTACCGCCGCACGCCCTTTGTGTTTCTTGGGAATATCGATCCCGGTTTGCAAAGTCAGGTCTTGGACCAAGTCGACGGGCCACGCTTGATTGGCTGCGACACGATTAGTCACTGGATTGAGAATGATCGTGCTGCGCTCGAAGCCGTGCTGAAACGGGTCGATGTGCTGATCATCAATGATGAAGAGGCGGGCATGATCAGCGGCGAGTCCAATGTCGTTAAAGCCGCGCGCAAGATTTTAGACATGGGTCCAAAGACGCTGCTCGTCAAGCGTGGTGAATATGGGGTCGTATTGTTTTCAGCTCAGTCGGTTTTCGCCGTCCCTGCCTATCCCTTGGAAGAAGTGGTTGATCCTACTGGGGCTGGGGATTCCTTTGCCGGCGGGTTTCTCGGCTATTTGGCCGAGTCGGGTGATACGTCTGAGGCCGGACTGCGCAAAGCCATTGTCTACGGCAGTGTGGTTGCTTCGTTCACTGTAGAAGATTTCAGCTTGCGGCGTTTGCACGCCCTGAGCCGGGATGACATTGAACAGCGGTATCGCCAGTTCGTGAGTTTGACCGAATTCTAGACTGTCAACACTGAATCTCCACTCTGCCTATGGACCTTTCCATCGTCGTACCGATCTATAATGAAGTCGATAATCTGCGTCCACTGTGCCAGCGTGTCCATGCCGTACTGGCGCCTATGGACTGGAGCTACGAACTCATCCTCATTGACGACGGCAGTCGGGACGGGAGTAGTGAACTGCTAGCTGAGCTGCACGCCGAAGACGACACGATAAAGGTCCTCCGCTTTCGACGGAACTTCGGTCAGACCGCCGCGCTTGCTGCCGGGTTTGAATACGCCCATGGTGACGTCATTGTTTCGCTCGATGGCGATCTCCAGAATGATCCGGTTGATATTCCGCGTTTACTGGCAAAGCTAGACGAGGGGTATGACCTGGTGAACGGCTGGCGTATCAAGCGCCAAGACCCATTTTTGTCCCGGCGTCTGCCGTCCCAGATCGCCAATAGTATAATTTCGTTAACAACCCGGGTCAAACTGCACGATTATGGCTGTACGCTCAAAGCGTTTCGGCGCGACGTGGCAAAGGGTCTCAAGCTGTACGGAGAAATGCACCGTTTTATTCCAGCCCTCGCCGGGGACATGGGCGCGAGGATTGCCGAGCTTCCGGTCACCCATCATGCGCGCAAGCATGGAACATCAAAATACGGCTTAGCCCGGACATTGTGGGTCGTGCTGGATTTACTCACAGTCAAATTCATGTCGAGCTATGCGACCCGCCCGAGTCATTTATTTGGCTTTCTAGGTCTGATTGCCGTACTCGTTGGAGGGGGGATAACGACCGTCCTGGGTATGCAACGCCTCCTGTTTGATGTGCAATTAGCAAACCGTCCAATTTTACTCTTAGGGATTCTGCTGCTTGTCACCGGTGTCCAACTCATGACGACTGGCTTGATCGCTGAGATGTTGTCCCGCACCTACCATGAGAGTCAGGAGAAGCCCGTCTACTGGATCAAGGACGTGTTGGAATAGATACGGATTGTCCTATTTCCTCGCGTTGATACGCGAGCACGAGCTGCAAGGAGAAGAGTCATCGCACGCATCTTAATCACCGGGGGGGCCGGATTTATAGGCTCGCATCTATGTGAGCGTTTCTTGGCCGACGGGGATGAGGTTCTGTGTCTGGACAACCTCATTACCGGCGATATGGACAATGTGGCCCACCTGTTTGTCAATTCGCGCTTTTCCTTTGTCCCCCAGGATGTGACGAACTATATTTATGTCAGTGGCCATCTTGATGCGATTCTCCACTTTGCCTCGCCGGCGAGTCCGATTGATTACCTCGAACTGCCGATTCAAACTCTGAAAGTGGGCTCGCTCGGCACGCATAAAGGACTGGGCTTGGCCAGGGTGAAAGACGCCCGCTTCCTGCTCGCTTCTACCTCCGAGGTCTATGGTGATCCGCTCGTGCACCCTCAGCCAGAGGATTATTGGGGCAATGTGAATCCGATCGGCCCGCGGGGCGTCTATGATGAGGCAAAGCGGTTTGCCGAAGCCTTAACTATGGCCTACCATCGCAGCCATGGTGTGGTGACCCGTATTGTCCGTATTTTTAATACCTATGGCCCACGCATGCGCTTACGAGATGGCCGTGTGGTACCCAATTTTATTACCCAAGCGTTGCGGGGAGAAGCGTTAACGGTGTATGGAGACGGGAGTCAAACGCGGAGTTTTTGTTTTGTGGATGATTTAGTCGAGGGCATCGTCCGCCTCCTGCGCTCCGATCGCACCCAACCGGTAAATCTGGGGAATCCGCACGAATTATCAGTCCGAGAATTTGCTGAGACGATCATCCGGCTGACCCACAGTCCCAGTACGATTGCGTTTAAGCCTTTGCCGGTGGATGATCCGAAAGTCCGCCAACCTGATGTGAGCGCTGCTCGCCAGATATTGGATTGGGAGCCACGAGTCTCCCTCGAAGACGGACTCAGCAAAACGATTACCTATTTCCAAGAAAAGCTGGCGGTTCAGTAGGGTCCATCTCCACATGGGAGAATGGCAGAGATGAGAGAGGCAAAGTCGCCGAGAGGACGCAGTGGGGGACGGAACACATGCGGATAGTAGTAACCGGAGGGGCGGGCTTTATTGGCTCTCACGTGGCCGAGACCTATCTGGCGGCCGGCCATGCCGTCTGGATTGTCGACGACTTATCAACCGGTAAGCGGCCCAATATTCCCGTCGGAGCGCACTTTGTCCAGGCGGATATCGCGGCTGAAGCGGTTCGGAGGCTCCTGGTTGACGAACAGATTGACGTGGTGAACCATCATGCCGCGCAAATGGATGTGCGTCGCTCGGTCGCCGAGCCGCTGTTTGATGCCCAGGTGAATATTCTCGGACTGCTCAATATTCTTGAAGGCGCGCGGCAGGCCGGCTGCCAGCGCGTGATCTTTGCGTCTTCCGGCGGGACGGTCTATGGGGAACAAAACGCCTTTCCGGCAAGCGAAGACCATGCCACCTGTCCGATTAGTCCGTATGGAGTCAGCAAGCTGGCTGGAGAGCGGTATCTGTATTTTTACCACAGAGAGCATGGTATCCCGTCGCTGAGCCTGCGCTATGCGAACGTGTATGGACCGCGCCAGGACCCCCACGGGGAAGCCGGCGTGGTGGCTATTTTTACCCAGCGCCTGCTGGCCGGAGAAACGATTACGATTAACAGCGATGGCAAGCAGACGCGAGACTATGTGTTTGTCGGCGACGTGGCCCAGGCGAACCTGGCCGCTTTGACTGCCGACCATACCGGCGCGATCAATATCGGCACGGGCATTGAGACGGACGTGAATACCTTAGCTGAGCATTTACAGCGCATAACCGGTGCCGGCGACCGGGCGCAGCACGGTGCGGCCATGCCAGGCGAACAGCGTCGGAGTGTTTTGTCCTGGGAGCGGGCCGCAGACCTGCTGCACTGGAAACCGCTGGTGCAGCTTGCTGACGGCCTTGAGCAAACCGTTGCCTCCCTGCGGACAGCATATGAACATTGAGCAGATTCGAAACTTTAGCATTATCGCCCATATCGATCATGGAAAATCGACATTGGCCGACCAGCTGCTCTCCCAGACGGGTTCCATTAGCGCCCGTGAAAGCGGTGCACAGTTTCTGGACACCATGGACCTTGAGCAAGAGCGGGGCATTACAATTAAAGCCCGGACTGTACGCTTGCACTATCAGGCGCAGGGCGGGGCCGAGTATTATCTGAATCTGATTGATACTCCCGGTCATGTTGATTTTGCCTATGAGGTTTCGCGCAGTCTGTCCGCCTGCGAAGGCGCCATCCTGGTCGTTGACGCGACCCAAGGGGTTGAGGCACAGACGCTGGCCAATACCTATCTTGCGCTTGACCGCCAGCTTGAAATTTTTCCCGTTATCAACAAAATCGATCTTCCCAGTGCCGAACCTGAGCGCGTTCGGCAAGAGCTCGAAGACATCATTGGACTGGATGGCAAAGACGCGGTTTTAACCAGCGCAAAAGAAGGCAGAGGTATCCCTGAGGTGCTGGAGGGCATCCTGCGGCTCATACCGCCTCCCCGGGGAGACCCGAGTGCGCCGGTCAAAGCCTTGCTTTTTGATAGTTGGTTTGATCCATACCACGGAGCCGTTGTTCTCGTCCGGGTGGTTGACGGGATTCTGAGTCCTGGGATGTCCATTCGGCTCATGTCGAGCGGCAAAGAATATGAAGTTGGGCAGGTCGGTATTTTTGCTCCGCATGCACAAGCGGTCAAAGAACTGGGGCCAGGGGAAGTGGGTTTTCTCATGGCGGGCATTAAAGAGGTCCGCGAAGCCCGCGTGGGTGACACGATTACGGCCGCCAAACGTCCCACTGAGGTCATGTTGCCGGGCTTTAAGGCCGCGAAGCCCATGGTCTTTAGCGGCTTGTATCCAGTCGAATCGAAACAATACGAGGCGGTGCGGGACGCGGTCGAAAAACTCCGTTTGAATGATGCCGCTTTTTCGTACGAGAAAGAAACCTCGCTGGCGCTCGGGTTTGGTTTTCGCTGCGGTTTTCTGGGCCTGTTACACATGGAGATCGTACAGGAGCGTTTGGAACGGGAGTTTGGCCTTGACCTGATTACCACCACGCCAACGGTTGAGTATCAAGTCCTGACGCTTGATGGGGAAATTTTACACGTTGAGAATCCGTCCTCTCTCCCGCCGGTGCAGGAGATCGAGTCCATCGAAGAGCCTTTTATCCTGGCGAGTATTCATGTGCCCGAAGAATATGTCGGGAATGTGATGAAGCTGTGTCAGGAGCGACGCGGGGGACAACGCGAGATGAAATACCTGGGGGCCTCGCGTGTCGCCCTGGAGTATGAGTTGCCGCTCAATGAGATTGTGATTGATTTCTATGACCGGATCAAATCGATCAGCCGCGGCTATGCCTCGTTTGATTATGAATTGCTGGATATGCGTCCGGCCAACCTGGTGAAGATTGATGTCCGGATTAATGGCGATGTCGTCGATGCCTTGTCCCTGATTGTCCACGCCGACCACGCCTATTCTCGTGGGCGTGAACTCGTACAAAAAATGCGCGCCCTCATCCCGCGCCAAATGTTCGAGGTGGCGATACAGGCAGCCATCGGGAGTCGGGTGATCGCCCGGGAAACGGTTAAGGCCTTACGCAAAAATGTCACCTCCAAATGCTATGGTGGGGATATAACCCGTAAACGAAAGCTGCTAGAGAAACAAAAAGAAGGAAAACGCCGGATGAAACAGGTTGGGCGGGTGGAAATTCCTCAAGAGGCATTCCTTGCGCTGCTTCAGGTGGGCGAGAGTGAGACGCAACGGCGCGGCTAGGGAGTAGCGGATATGGCCAGAGGAAAAATATCGGCCCAAGGCTCCATCGGCCTGACGGACCGGCAAACCGGCGGCGGAGTGCTGCCAACGCCAACAACCCAAAAAAAGCAAAAATCGGTCGTTCGTGAATACACCGAAGCGCTTCTCGTCGCGCTCTTGCTGGCGGTTTTTATTCGGAGTTTTGTTGTTCAGGCGTTTAAAATTCCGTCCGGCTCTATGCTGCCTACGCTCCAAATCGGAGATCATATTCTGGTCAGCAAGTTTACCTATGGACTGCGCTTGCCCTATCCATTTGAGACGCTGGTGTTCGAATGGGGCAGGCCGGAACATGGTGACGTCATTGTTTTTGTCTATCCAAAAGATGAAACCAAAGACTTTATCAAGCGGGTCGTCGCGGTCGCTGGTGACGAGGTGCAAATTCGCAATAAGCAGCTTTTCGTCAACGGGGTGGCGGATGAGAGTCCGTATGCTCATTTTGCCAATCCTGAGCGTATTATTCCTGGTCCACGTGACAACTACCCGCCGCTTCTGCCTGACAGGTCTGGTGAGCCGGTGGTCGTGCCGTCGGGAAAATTGTTTGTTATGGGGGATAATCGGGACCATAGCCACGACAGTCGCTTCTGGGGTTTTGTTGATGCGCAGGACGTAAAAGGCAAGGCCTTTCTGATATATTGGTCGTGGGACGGGCAGGGCCGCTGGGTTCGTTGGGAGCGGCTCGGGGCGCTCATTTATTAGAACACCTCCAGCAGGAGAAATTAGCGTGTCAAGGCTCGAAGATATGTTACTTGAGAGTGGCAAAGTCTCCCAGGATGACTTGCGCCGCATTCAGCTCGTGCAGCAGGAGCGAGGAGAGACGCTTGAGCGCTTACTGGTGGAGCTGGGATTCATGTCTGAGGACGACCTCCTACCGGTCCTGGCTCAATACTATCGGGCTCCCCTCATGAGTGCGCATGATTTTCCACAGCAGCCGCCGCCCTTATTTGATATGAATCCCGGCTTCCTTCGCCAAGCGCGGGTCTGTCCCTTGGCTGTGCAGGACGACGGACTGACCGTTGCTATGGCCGACCCTGGCGATTTTTACGTTATTGAGGCGCTAGAGAAGGCGACCAAGCTTCAGCTCGTACCCCGCCTCGCGCGTGAGCGCGATATCCTTGAGAGGTTGAACTCCTATTACGCCGAGGGTGTCACGGATGGTCAGTCCGACGGTCAGGACGTTGGCGAGGTAGAGTATCTTGAAGAGGATCAGGAAGACGAAGAGCATCTTCGAGATCTGGCGAGTGAGGCACCCGTCATTCGGCTGGTGAATATGCTCATTGCACGAGCCATGGAGCAGCGCGCGTCGGATATTCATATTGAGCCGTTTGAAAAAGAACTCCGCGTACGCTATCGCATTGACGGCATTTTACATGATGTAGAAGCGCCACCACGCAAACTGCAAGCTGCCCTTATCTCCCGGGTCAAGCTCATGGCCAAGCTCAATATTGCTGAGCGCCGCCTGCCGCAAGATGGGCGGATCAAGCTGCGTATGTTGGGTCGTGAGGTGGACCTGCGTGTTTCAACCCTGCCGACCCTGTATGGCGAAAGCGTTGTGCTGCGTATCCTGGACCGGTCGAGTATTGACGTCAGCCTTGAATCCTTGGGCTTTCCCGAGGATACCCTGTCCGCGTTCGAAAACCTCATTTTTCAGCCATACGGGTTGATTCTGGTAACCGGCCCCACCGGCAGTGGGAAAACAACCACCCTGTACGGTGCCCTGGACAAAATCAACTCGCCCGAGAAAAAAATTATTACTATTGAAGACCCGGTTGAATACCAACTTAACGGCGTCAACCAGATTCATGTGAAGTCCCAAATTGGGCTGACCTTTTCAGCCGGACTACGCTCCATTGTGCGTCAGGACCCGGATGTCATCATGATCGGTGAGATTCGTGACCACGAAACGGCGGAAATCGCGATCCAGTCTGCCCTGACTGGCCACCTGGTCTTCTCGACCCTGCATACCAATGATGCTGCCGGCGCGGTATCACGTCTCCTGGAAATGGGGGTGGAAGATTATTTACTGGCTTCGTCCCTGCTTGGGGTGATGGCTCAGCGGTTGGTGAGACACCTGTGTCCAACCTGTCGACGCCCGGTCGGCGGTAGGGCAGCGCTCCCTCACGTAGAGTTCCAAACGAATGGGCATAGGCCTGAACCCGTGCTCTCGTATGAGGCCGGAGAATGCGAAGCATGCGCAATGACCGGCTACCGAGGCCGCAAGGGGATTTTCGAACTCCTGCCCGTTGACGAAGGCTTGCGCCAACTCATTCTGAGGCGTTCATCAGCCGACGTGCTTAAGGACTACGCAGTCGGCAAGGGTATGCGCACGCTACGGGACGACGGCTGGCACAAAGTCCGCGAAGGCATCACCACGGTGTCTGAAGTGATGCGTGTCACACAAGACGAACAGCCTTCTTCCGAGGATTATGAGTCTGGTGTCAGAGGGGCGGCTGCCTGACCTGCTTGGCCCGGTCCGGCGTCCGGTCGGAAGTGCCTAGGTTTTTCTCTTCTTTTTGAGATTCTTTTTCGAGCGCTGGCCCTTGGCGAGGTTGACTTCAGCCACTTCATTCGGACCTGCGGTCCACGTCCGGTGATGTTGCCAGACGAGTGGATCATGGCCGGGAATGAGACGTTCGAGTTCACAACTCAACGTCTTGCGGATGCGCTCATAGGTAAAGAGTTGATTAAACGGATTGCCTTGATTATAGCCGGGCGGCCACATCTTCTCGATATTTGAGTACCAATACACCGCATCGCCGGCAATGGCAAAAAGACCGTTGCGGGTTTGGACTGCAAACCACTGCGTGCCAAAGGTATGAGAATCCTTTGCCAAGTGCGCAGTAATGCCCGGCAAAACTTCGACCTCGCCTTCAATCAACGTAGCTTTGTCCTGACTCATCGCAATCGCTACATTATGAATGTCTTGCGGATCAAGCGAGGAAAGAATCCAGCTTCTCTCACCCCCGCCAAAATCTTTTGGCAATGACAGGGCTCGGAGCCAACCCATATATTCGTCCAGTTGAATATACAGATGCGCGTTTGGGAAGGCCGAGAAATTGCCAATATGATCAAAGTGCAGATGCGTAACGAGAATAGCATCCACATCCGCGGGGGTGAGTCCGATCTTTGCCAGTACGGTCGGTGGGTCCTCCCAACCAAAGAAGTGATAGCGCGACATCCAGTCTTGATTACCGAACCCAGCATCAACAAGCACTACGTGCTTTTTCTCACCTTCGGCTCCCCCAACAAGAACGGTGTAGAGCATGGGAATCTGGATCGTGCCCTGGTTACTCATTAATCCTGAGCCACCAAAAAAGTCATACGGCATGTCCGCCTGGCAATAGGCCAAGGTCCAGATGGAATAATCAGTCGGCGGCTTTTCGCCCACGAGGCGCAGAGATTGAACAGCCCGCTTTTTTTTGACTGCTGGCATGGAGGTTTCCTTTCGGTGAAACTGCTCAATACTCATCATGAAGTGTCCAAGCGTACAACCTGCTGTCAAGACTTCTTGCGTCCTGCCGAGCGACCGTTGGAAGGGCGTATTTGCAGTGCCAATTTTTCTGAGGGCTTGGCTTGTTGCTCGCAGGATATTTCGATAGTGTAGTCAAAACTTTACGGCTTCGCGACGAAGACCGGCGGTGAGCGGAACATTCCTCAGGTGCAAAATGAGGGCAGGGCCGATCCGTTAGCTCGCCGTACGGATGCAACACGCGGAAGTCAGACCAGAAAGGAGTCAGTATGCGGATTGGTATTCAGATGGTGCTTCAAAATCATAAGGAGCACGATGATCGGGTGATGTATAAAAATGAAACTCGCCTCGCGATTGAATCCGAGGAGATGGGTTTCGATATTGTCTGGCCGGTGGAGCACCACTTTTTTGACTACTCGATTTGCCCGGATAATATGCAATATCTGAGCTATATCGCTGCCAAGACAGAAAAGCTGGAATTGGCCACCGGTGCTATCATCCTGCCGTGGAACAACCCCATGCGGGCGGTTGAAAAGATGGTCCTGCTCGACCACCTGTCGGACGGCCGTGCAGTCCTCGGGCTCGGACGTGGCCTCGCCCGGCGTGAGTACGCCGGTTTTGGTGTGGACATGAGCGAAGCGCGCGACCGTTTTAACGAGGCCGCAGAGATTATTGTAAATGGCTTGGAAGACGGTTTTGTTGAAGCCGACACCAAGTACTACAAACAGCATCGCATTGAGGTGCGACCCCGTCCGATCAAGAGCTTCAAAGACCGACGCTACATGGTGTGCATGTCGCCCGAGTCTTTTGAAGTTGCGGCCAAGCTTGGCCTTGGTGCAATGATGTTCTCTCAGACGACGTGGGATAAAGTTGCTGACGGCATCCACAACTACCGTGAACTGTATCGTCAGCACAACGGAACAGAGGCACCTCCGGTAAACTGCGCCGACTTCGTAGCCTGCTCTCACGATGCCAAGAAGGCTGAAGGGATCGCGCGGGAAAAAATCGTTGGCTACTACTTCAGTGTGATGGAGCACTACGAGATGCTGGGTGATCACTTCGCCCAGACGGGTAAATCCTACGCCCACTATGCCGAAGCTGCCAAGATGATGAAGGAAGCCGGCAATGACGCCATTCTGGAAGACTTCCTGGCAGCCAATCTGTGGGGCACGCCCGACATGATCCTCAAGAAGCTCGAAACCCGCCGTAGCCAAATCGGTGACTTTGAAGTCAACGGCTGCTTCAGCTTCCAGAGCCAACCGTTTGATCAAGTCGAAGACAACATGCGGTTGTTCGCCAAAGAAATCGGCCCGATGATGCACGAGTGGACTCCGCAAGCCAAAGCGCCGGTTGATGTCGCCGCTGCCGAAGCACGCGTTGGTAAGTAAGTCCTGCCTGTTAAGAAACCCTGTCGAACATGGGACGGACGGAGCGCTGCTTCGTCCGTTTTCTTTAAGAAGGCTACAACTCACCTGCGCCCAGCAACCTGCCTCTCGGCGCTATGAGGCACAGCAGCCCATGCACACCGAGCCACAGCCGGTCAATAGTACTACCCGGCAGCCAGCGGACGTCGCCATAGTAGACGATGTCCCACCACAGATGGCTGGCCAGGCCTACCCCATACCCGGCCACCAGGATATGCAGGAAGCGCGCCTGCCGTCTGACCAGCAGGACCAGGACAAAGAACGACACACTGCTGTGGAAGAGGGGGTTGCGATGGCCGCCAATACCCAGCAGCCTGATATCCAGGTCCGGGAAGACCGTACCCAGGTAGCACGGCACAAGGGCCGCGAGAAAAACGCCGACCGCCTGACCGATATTGGCCCGGTTGCCCGCACCCGCCGCCATATAGCCCAGGAGTAGCAGGATGCCGACCAGACTGTGCTCGGCCCGGTCGGCGCTCTTTTGCCCGAAGAAGCCGAGTACACCCCAGTTGAGTACCAGGGCCAGGCCGAAGGCCGCGGCAAGCGTGACAACTACGGTGACGACCGGCTTCCTTTGGACCATCTCGGCTCCGTCTACAGGGTTGCCGCACACCCCTGATTATCCATGTTTTCGCCGTATCAGATACTGCGGAGGTTCAGCCGAAAGGAGACTATGGCCGGTGAGTTTGCACCAGGCTGGAATATCTGCGGGTGCGCCGGGGTCTTGGGCGATGAGGAGCAGGACTTTGTCCGGTTGCATGGACTTGAGACGCAAGCGGAGTTTCAAAACCAACTCGCCGCAGGCCATGTCGCCGGCGTCCCAGGTGTCGTTGGGGTTGGCTGGTGTGTCTGCTGCCGGAGCTGCCATGTGGGTCTGAAGTGGTGAGGGGGCAGCGGGCCAGATGCAGGTGGGCTGCTCAATGGGTTGGTTTTCTTGTTGGCTCGCCCATTGCCAACCACTCCGGTAGCAGGTTTGGCGACGAATGTAGTTGTAAGCGTCTCTCACAAAATCTGCTGGTGAACGTCCTAAGCCGTTGGCGAGGCAGGCGGTACAGTGCGGCGTGGTTTTGAAGCCGGTCACGACGCTTAGGACATATTCGTGGAAGCAGAGAGACTGCGAGCAGCGAAAGCAGGTTGGGGCGTGGAGCTGGGCGAGTTCTTTGAGGATCTCAGCCGTGCGCTGCTCTTCTGCGTCCAGGTCATCGTCGATGGCAGGGAAGGGGGGCTGGTTGGGTTTCATTTCCTGTGCATACTGACCATTTTTGACCGCCTGGTGCAAGTTGGTCGGGGCGGCAACGATCTTGACCCTGGCACCCAGAGGGCTTATCGTGCCCGCGAAACAGTACGCGCGCTGATATGCGGAACGATATGGGAACAAAAGGCAGTAAACCTGGTGGTCCGCTGGCCGGCATTCGGGTTATTGAATGTGGCGCTCTCCTGGCCGGTCCCTTTTGCGCCCGGCTCCTGGCCGATTTCGGGGCTGAAGTCATTAAAGTCGAAGCGCCTCGCAAGGGCGACCCCATGCGCACGGTCGGCCAGTCCCTGGTGGACGGCAAAAGCCTGTGGTGGCCGAGCATTGCGCGTAATAAGAAGTGTATTTCTCTCAATCTGCGTGACCCGGAAGGGCAGGACATTCTCCGTCGGCTCGTCTCCCAATCCGATGTCCTGGTGGAAAATTTTCGCCCCGGAGTGTTTGAAGAATGGGGGCTCGGCTATGAGGTCCTGCGTGAGCTGAACCCGGGCCTCGTCTTTGCCCGCGTCTCCGGTTATGGCCAAACCGGCCCCTACCGGGCAAAACCCGGCTTTGCGGCAGTGGCCGAAGCCTTCGGAGGCCTGCGCCACCTGGTCGGCTTTCCGGACCGACCACCCTGTCGGGTGGGTATCAGCCTGGGCGACTCCCTGGCCGGCATGTTTGCCGCGCTGGGCACCCTGATGGCGCTCTACAATCGGGACGTCAACGGGGGAACCGGCCAAGTGATCGACACGGCTCTCTACGAAGCCGTCTTTGCCGTACTGGAGGCGACCCTGACGGAGTACGAAAAAACCAGCTACCAGCGGACGCGGACTGGAACCTTGCTGCCCGGGTTTGCACCGTCGAACCTCTACCCGTGTAAAAATGAGCAGTGGATTGTGATTGCCGCCAACACCGATGGGTTGTTCACGCGGCTGTGTAAGCTCATGGATCGAGAAGAGTTGTTGACCGACCCCCGTTTTGAGAATCAGATGGTACGGGCTGAAAACCGTGCGGCCATAGATGCCATTGTCTCGGCCTGGACGGTGACCTATGCACTTTCAGAATTGCTTCCTCTGGTTGAGGCAGCAACGATTCCTGCCGGTCCGGTCTATAGTATAGAAGACATTGTGAAAGACCCCCATTTTGAAGCACGCGATATGTTGTTGTCTCTCCATGATCGAGTGTTGGGCGAACTCAAAGTACCTGGAATTGTCCCCAAACTCAGTGAGACACCTGGCCAGGCACGCTGGCTGGGACCGGAAATCGGAGAACATAACCAAGAAATCTATTCCCGTTTTTTACATTTTAGTCCGGACGAGATGGCTGCCTTAACAGAACGCGGCGTCATCTAAAAAGCCAAAGAAGCATAAGGGAGGAACATCATGGCTGAACAACTCCTATCCGGGATTACAGTCGTTGAGTGCGGCAATATGGTTTCTGCCGCCTATACCGGTAAGCTGCTCGCCGACTTTGGCGCGGATGTGGTTAAAGTCGAAGCGCCGAGCGGGGACGTAGCCCGACAACGTGGCCCCTTTCCGGGAGATACACCGCATGCCGAAAAGAGCGGTCTGTTTCTGTATTTGAATGCCAACAAACAAGGGGTGACGCTGAATCTACGCGAATCCAAAGGGCAGGCTGTCTTGCAGAGTTTATGCGCCCAAGCCGACATCCTGCTGCACAATTACAGTCCGCGTGATATGCCCGCGGTCGGCCTGGATTACCAGAAGCTGAGTCACATCAACCCAGGCCTGATCATGACCTCGATTTCATACTTTGGGCAGACCGGACCGCACCGGGACTATCACGGCTATGATCTGACGGCGAGCAATGCCGGGGGATGGGCGTTTATTAGTCCGGGCGCCTCCAATTACCCTGACTTTCCGCCCCTCAAAGCTTTTGGCCATCAGACCGACTTCCAAGGTGGGGTACACGCCGGCGTAGCAACGCTGGGCGCATATTATCATAAATGTCTGACGGGCGAAGGCCAGCACCTGGATGTCTCCATCCAGGAATGTATTGCCGCCATCCTGGAAATGAATTTCATGCACTATACCTACAGCGGTCTGGAAACCTCGCGGCTGGGGCGGCGGTCCATCTACCCCTGGTGTATGCTCGACTGCAAAGACGGCAAACTCTTTGTGATTTGTGTGGAAGAAGACCAGTGGCGGCGCTTTGCCGAGCTGATGGGCAATCCTGAATGGGCGACCTTGGAGATTTTTGAGGATCGGGTCGTCCGCGGCCAAAATTATGACGCCCTGATGCCGTTTCTCCAGGAGTTCGCCGCGGAGTGGACCGTTGCCGACCTGTATAAAGCCGGTCAGGAACGACGTATCTGCATGGCCCCAGTGAATACCATGGCCGACCTGTTAGCCTCAGAACATCTGAAAGCACGCGAATTCTTTACTGAAATCAGCCATCAGGTTGCCGGAACGCTCCACTATCCGGGCGCACCTTTTAAGGTGGATGAAGTTGGTTACGCCGTGCGGCGTGCGGCGCCGCGGCTCGGCGAGCATAATAATGAAGTCTACGCCCAGATTGGGCTCTCCCAAGCCGAGATCGACGAGCTGAAGCAAGGCGGGATTATTTAGTGTATCTGACCGTCCTGAGCTTCCTGACTCTGGAACAATACAAAGGAGAACGTCATGGCACGACGACCATTAGAAGGCATTCGCGTAACCGATTTCACCTGGGCCTGGGCTGGTCCGTATTGCACGCTCCAAATGGCGCATATGGGCGCAGAGGTGATTCGGATTGAAAGTGAAAAACGCCCGTGTATCACTCGGATGATCCCGCCGTTTGCGGACAACGAACCGGGGCCGAACCGGGCCGGCTATTTTAACCAATACAGTCAAGGCAAGAAAAGTCTCCAACTTGACCTGGCTCGACCCGAGGCGTCCGAGATTGTCAAAAAGCTCATTTCCAAGAGTGATATCGTCGTTCAGAACTTCTCAACCGGAGCCATCGAACGCATGGGCTTTGGATATGAAACGCTCAAAGAACTCAAACCCGACATTATTATGATTTCAATTTGTGGCTACGGACAAACCGGTCCCGAACGCAACTATATGGGCTATGGTCCGGCTTCCGTTCCGCTGGCAGGAATTTCCTCCTTGACCGGCTATCCCGGAGTCGGGCCGGCGGAGGTCGGTATTTCATACGGCGACCCGAACGCCGGTATCTTTGGCTCGTTTGCCGCCATGGCCGCGCTGGCCTATCGCCACCGCACCGGCAAGGGCATTCACGTTGACCTGGCCTTGTGGGAAGCCCTGCTCGTCCTGATGCCGGAAGGCATTATGGATTATGTGATGAATCGGACCCAGCCGGAACGCGACGGCAATCGGGATAGCTGGATAGCGCCCCACGGCTGTTTTAAGTGCAAAGGCGATGCTGAGAAATGGGTGACGATTGTGTGCGGCAGCGACGCGGAATGGCAGGCCCTGTGTCAGGCCATGGGCCAACCGGAATTGGCCGCGGACAAACGTTTTGCTGATGCAGCCGCTCGGAAAGCGAACGAGGATGCGCTCGAGGAAATCATTACGGCCTGGACGAGCGAACGGGACCGTTGGGAGGTGACCGAAGCGCTTCAAAAAATTGGTGTGGCTGCCTACCCGTCTCAGAGCAACAAAGACTTGGCAACCAATCCGCATCTCGAAGAACGCGGCTATCTCGTGCAAAAAGAACATCCCGAATTCGGCAAACGGATTCATGCCGGCATCCCGTGGCAGATGTCCGGGTCTCCGTGTGAAGTACAATCCGCGGCCCCGCAGCGCGGGCAACACACGGACTACGTGTTGCAGGATATACTTGGCTATGCCGTTGAAGAGGTGCAAAAGTTGCGGGACGCCGCCGTACTGACATAACGCAGTCGCGAGGAAGTCGGATTAGCGCGGTGCAATCCGACACCGCTCCACGGGCTTCGATATGCGGCACGACCAGAGGCCAGGTTACGCTTCGCTAGCCTGACCTACGATCCGACTATTACATGAGCCACAAAAAGAATCCCGACGGAATGATTCCCGTAGAGGAGTTCGCGAAACGAAAAGGGATTGCATCCGTAGAGGCTTGTGGTTAGGATCGCGGCAGTTCGTGTAACTGAACCTTCATTCAGCCATTCGGCCAAACTACACTATACTATTGAGAGAAGGGGACTCATTATGGCAGGCGCATCACGTCAGGGTATGTTAGCTGGCTATAAAGTGCTGGACTTTACGCAAATTGTTGCCGGGCCGACGACGACGCGTCTGCTGGCCGAAATGGGGGCTGAAGTCATTAAGGTCGAGCAGGCCCCGAAAGGAGACCCGGCACGTCTCAATGGGATTCTGAAAAAAGGCCGCAGCGGCTATTTCGTTCAGCATAATGTATGCAAACAAAGCCTGTGCGTAAATTTGAAGACAGAGGAAGGGCGTGACATTATACGCGGGCTCATTCCGCATATGGATGTGGTAGTCGAGAACTATAGTCCGGGCGCGATCAAACGGCTCGGTTTCGCCTATGAAGAACTTCAAAAGCTGAACCCCCGCATCATTATGTGTTCAATCTCAGCTCTTGGTCAGACCGGCCCACTGGCCCATGTTCCCGGCTATGATTACATTGCGCAGGCGTATTCAGGCTTCAGTGAAGTCACTGGCGAACGTGGCCGGGCGCCGGCCATGCCCATGGCTGCGATTGGCGATGTCAGTACGGGCGTGCATGCCTTCGGGGCGATTGCGTGTGCCCTGTTGCACCGCGAGCGGACCGGTGAAGGCCAGTATATCGACGTGTCACTGCTGGATGCCTATATCCATTCACACGATTTTACGATTCAGTCGCATAGCGCCTCGGGTGGCAAGTTTGTACCGACACGGAGTGGCGCCCATCATATGGGGCTGGCCCCGTGCGGTATCTTTAAGGCAAAGGATGGGTTTGTGGTCATCGTTGGCGCTCTGGATCATCAATGGCAAGGCGTGGCGCGGACAATGGGACATCCGGAATTTGTGGAGGATCCGCGCTTCCGCACCAACCGGGACCGGGTTCATCATAAAAAAGAACTCATTGAGGCCATTGAAGCCTGGCTCGACACCATGCCGAATCGAGAAGAAGCGGTTGCCGCCCTGCACCGCGAACGGGTGCCGGCTGCGCCTGTCCTGACCATTCCGGAAGTGGTCAATCATCCCCATTTACTTGAGCGGGAAGCAATTCGCCCGATACAGGATAAGGTGTTGGGTGATTTTGTGCTGCCCGGGTTCCCGTTTCGCTTTTCGAGTCCGGCCCGAACCGACACCCCGTTTGAAGCGCCGGATTTGGGAGAACACAACGAGCCCATTCTCCGCAGTTATCTTGACTATACCGCTGTTCAACTGTGTCAATTGGCCCAGGACGGCATCCTTGTCAGCCGCCCAACGCCGGTAGAATACGAGTAAGGAAAGATATTTCATGCACGGTAAACGCGGGCTCATATCCGTAGTCGGTAGCGTCCTCGGCGGGCTGTTACTCCTGGCGATCTCGGCCAATGTTTCGCCCTGTTACGGCTATTTCATGGACAAACAGGTTAATAAGGTCGTGAATACCTGGTCACGCTTTGATCGCTTTCTGTCCACCTTTGATCCGGCCGGGCGGTATATCCGCCAGCCCGTCGAACGTCAGGTCCCGGCCCTGACGTTCCGGGGGTTTCTCCGCCAATGGTCTGACGTCCAACTCTCAGGCGACCGCCGTGTCGGCAATCGGCGGAAAGACTTTCGTCTTTCCCAGATGCAGAATTTGTTGGAATTGGAACTCCACTACCAAGTCTCACCCAATATCGAAATAACCAATATCAATAACTTCCTATACGACAGTGTGTACAACTGGCAGGATTCTGCTGGTCTGTTTGCCCCCCGGACGAGCGAATCTTTCCGTACCTATCATAATTTCGAACGCATCGTACGCGAGTTGTATGTCAGCTATCGTACCCACAACCTCGATGTGGTCTTGGGCAAACAGCAGATTGCCTGGGGTAAAATGGACGGCCAATTCATTGATGTCATCAATGGCATGGACAGGCGCGAGTCCGTCCAGCTTGAGGCGAGCGATTACGAGTGGCGCCGGTTACCAGCCTGGATGGCGAATGCGACCTATTTCTTTGGGGCAAACTCTCTCAACTTTCTGTGGATTCCGAACTTTGAGCAAGACCGCAATCCGGTCCCCGGCTCGCCGTGGTACTCGCCCCTGGCTCCGCCCAGGGATACGGAAACGAAAGCGATCATGGACGGACGGCAGAACGCGACAGGGGATGAGTTCAGGGAAACGAAGCGGCCGTCTGCGGGAGACTTCGGTGATCATCAATACGGCCTACGTCTTGATGTTTCCATGGAACCGCTCACCTGGGGTCTCATCTACTACTACGCCTGGAATAAAAACCCGACATCCTTCATTGTCGGTCGCAATATTGATGCTGACGGAGACGCTCATTTGATCTTTCAGCCCCGTTTTACCCGTTTGCATCATCTCGGTGTCACTGCCGACTATGCTTCCGCTCTCTCAAACATGCCTCTTGTCGGTGAACTGCCTATGGTGCTGCGGGTTGAGGGTTTGTGGACCAAAGACGTTCCTTTCGCCGACTTTGACCACCAGCAGGCTGCGCGAGATGGGAGTCTCAACTCAGGCATCATTCGGCGTGACACCTTGCGGGCGGCGATTGCGCTGGAGTTCGCCTTTCCCGGTAATACCTCCGCGATTATACAACCGTCCCTGTTGTATACGTTTGACTGGCGTCGCAATCTCGGCGGTGGCTTTGGCGGAGGGATCGGAGATGAAATGAGCCTCCTCCCGGTCTTCTTTATTGGGCGCCCGTTTCGCTTCACCCGTGACCGTTTGCGCTTGGAGCTGACCGTCGTTCCAGTTATCAGTCTGCCGCAGAAGAAATGGCAGGGTATAAAAACGAAATTTGTTTCGAGCTACCGCTTTTCCCAATTTATTACCGGTCGCCTCATTTATACTGCGTTCAGTAGCGGTGATCGGACTGACCTGTACGGTCAATATAACAAATGGGACAATATCGGCTGGGAACTGAGTTACGAATTCTGACCGACCTGCTTGAAAGGGGGAGCGTCTCTGTTGCGGAGAACGCTCATCGGACGACCATCTTATGAACAGCCGCTTTTTTCCCCTAACGGTATTGGCCTTTTCTTTTCTCTCCATCCTTGCTGTATCGATTGCGGGGGCTGCTGAGCAGAACGGCAGCCCCCGCAAGACCTGGAAAACAGTAGAGGAGCTGTCCGAGGCGGAAAAATCGCGCCTTGATTTTCGGGTCGATACTCCCCGAGATACGACGCTTCCGTATCTCCCGGCAGAAGCCTATCCCTTTCAACCACCCTATACGGCGGAAGAGATGGGCTATCGTTCCATGGAATTCCCGCACATCGCCCGCTGGTCGCACGCTATGGCCGATGCGTTCGGCGCTATTACCAGCACCGGCTTTCTGGATGAAGGCATCTCGCTGGCCTATAGCTACTATCTGCCGGACGAGTATGGCGTGCCCGGCCAGCTCAGCATGACGCCTGGGGACGCCTATTTTCGGATGATGTTCTTTTATACCTATCCGCCCGAGAACCAGGGTCTTCAGGACCTGTGGATCCTGAGACGGACGGACAAGGAGGAAACGACCAAACTAGATAATTTCATCTACAGCCCAAACCTGCGCCGCGTGCGCCGCCAGCCTCAGCCCCGCCGGGACGCGCGGTTCCCCAATAATGTCCAGACCTTTGACGATGTGGTGGGACGCGATGCCTGGGAGTTCTCGTGGCGCCTGCTTGGCACCGACGTGCTGCATGAAACGGTTCGCTTCCCTAATACCCGTCCGACGGTCACCCTGGCCAAGCCTGATGGAGATTTTTATACGGTCCCGTCGGACCAGATTAAAATGCTGGGCGACACCTATCCGCACTATACGGCGGACGGCGGCGTGACCTGTTATGTGGTTGAGGCGACTCGGCGGGAAGACTGGCTGCCGCACTACCGTATGAGCCGGTTGATATACTGGTTCGATCAGCACAGCTTCTATCCGCTGCGTATCGAGCAGTACGATAACGACAATCAACTGCGGATGATTGAGGTCCGAAACGCCTCTTTGGCCAACCCGGCACTGGAAGAACGCGGCTATGCCGGACTGTTTACGGTCTACTACGACCTCGCCCTCGACCTGATGAGCTATAGCGCCCATGACGCCCACTGGGTGAAAGAATGGTCTCCGGAAGACCAGGCGACGATGTTTGAGCCCGATTTCATGCGCCGCAGTTGGCTCAAGTATCCGCTCAAATCCCAATCCCTGGTGTATTCCCCGGAAAAATTCTTCCTGCGCCCCTTATTGTATCCGAACAAGTTCCCGCGCGACCGGAATATCGCCATTTCGGACGAGCTTGAGCAACGCTATCGTCTCCAGGAAGAAGCGGGACATCTGGTTTTTGAAAACAAGGCCCCGGTTATTGAAGCCAAAGCCCAACAATAACGCCCCGCATGGCTCTTCTCCTGAAACCGCTTACCGTTGTCTGGTTCGTTGCCGCGTGTTGGCTTGGGGCCGCCACGGTTGCCGCAGGTCAAACCGCCAGAGCCTCCCACACAACCTGGAAAAGCGTTGACCAATTGTCTGCCGAAGAGAGGGGCTTGCTCGATTTTCGTCAGGACAGCCCGCGGCATACGACCGTTCCCTATCTTCCGGCTGAGCCATTCCCGTTTGCCCCGCCCTATACGGCCGAGGAAATGGCGCTCCGGGCTATGGAGTTCCCCCACTCGCCGTTCTGGGACTGCACTCTGATAGACATGGCTTTTTCCGTGACCAACACGGGCTTTATGGATCAGCGGGTGACGATCATCCCTATCCTGTATTTCCCGCAAGGTGGGTTTGGAGAACATCTCTATACGGTAACGCCCGGCCAGGAAGTCTATCGCTGGCTCTCCCAAAGCGTATCCCCGCCGGAGCGGTATGGGAGTCAGACGTTATGGATAGGCTATCGGACGGATCGGACCTTCACCACGAAAATCGACATGTTCGTCTATTCTCCATCGCTCCGACGGATACGTCGTCAGCCGCAGCCGCGCCGGGAAGACCGCTTACCCAATAGTGCAGCGACCTTTGATAATTTGATCGGACGGGATGCCTGGGAGTTCTCGTGGCGTATTCTTGGTACGGATATTTTGCATCAGACGGTGCGTTTTCCTACAACGCGCCAAACCGCTGTTCTTACCGACGAGAAAGGACAGTATATTGAAGTTGCCGCCCAGGATATTCGCCTGATGGGAAAAGAATATCCAGACTATACCGCAGATGGGGGAGTCAAATGCTATGTCCTGGAAGCCATACCAAAGTCCGAATGGCTGCGTGACTATTATGCCGGTCGGCTCATTTACTGGGTGGATCAACATGCTTTTTTCCCCTTGCGGGTAGAGGAATATGACCGACAGGGAAATCTGAATTTTGTGAATACCAGGATTGCGACCCTTGCCAATCCTGATCTTAAGGAACATGGTTATGCAGTCCAATTTGACCTGTGGTGGGACGTCTCCATTGATTTCCTGTCCGCTTCGGTCCACGGCTTTGTCCCGCAGGCATGGTCAGAGGAAGATGAAAAGATTTTCTTCAGCTCTGGATTTATGCGCCGCGAATGGTTCCTTGCGCCGCCCAAGGGCCTCATGAGTCTCAATGCGCCAGATGAATTCTACCTGCGGCCTCCGCTTGAAGAAGGGAAATTCCCGGACTCGCGCTCTATCAGTCTGTCACCTGATATGCGGGCCTTGGTTGAGGCCCAAGAGCGCGAGGGCAAGCTGGTGTTTGAGGACGGCTAAGCGCGTCAGTACGGAGGATCCACGGGCGTTGCGGTTGCCGGTCCCCTCAGCGCGTCTTACTCCGTCGTGTGTGTATCCTGCCAGGCACGGCCCATCGAATCCGCGGCCAGAATGGCGTCGGCAACCATGTCAGGCTGCACGTCAAACGGTTCGTTATGGATGGTTTCTCCTTCCGCGGTCGCCCGCGCGGCCACTTGTTCAAGCATATCCTCTGAGAATTCGCTGAGCCCGATCTCGGCCAGGGTAATGGGCAGGCCGACCGCTGATGAAAACTCCAGCACCGGATCGATAACCGAGCGTGGCTGACCTTCGAGTACTAACTGGGAGATAAGACCGTAGGCGACTTTTTCCCCATGATAGTACGGATGTGTGAGCGGAGCCGCGGTGAGGCCGTTATGGATGGCATGGGCTGCAGCAAGCCCCGAGGACTCGAAGCCCAGACCCGACAGCAGGGTGTTGGCTTCGACAAGCCGCTCCAGGGCTGGATTGACAACGTGACGTTCCACGGCCCGTTTCGCATCCGGACCGTCTTCGACCAGAATGTTGTAGCACAGCTCTGCCAGCTTTTCGGCGCTGCGTGTTGATGCGCCACCACGCATATTTTGGATATGACCTTCAACACAGGTTTTGGCCTCGAACCACGTGGCCAGAGCATCTCCCATGCCAGCCACGAGCAGCCTGGCCGGCGCTTGGGCAACGACATAGGTATCCACAACAACCAAATCCGGGTTTTTCCGATAAAAGCGATATTCCTGGAATACACCCTCGGGAGTATAAATCACCGACAGCGCGCTGCACGGAGCGTCACTTGAGGCAATAGTCGGACAGTTGACGACGGGAATATCCAGGTCGTCCGCCGCGGCCCGGGCCGCATCAAGGACCTTGCCGCCACCCGCTCCAATGACTACCTGGGCCTTGTTCTCCCGTGCCGTTTCTTTGATGCGTTCGATTTCAGGGTAGGAACATTCTCCGCCGAACTGATGGACAGCGTGGCTGATGCCGGCATCGTTCAGATGTTTTTGCCAGACTTCTGAGAGCAGCCGAATTGCACTTTTCCCGGCCACAATAAGTGCCGGCCCCTGCAAACCAATGCGCTGCATTTCGGTTCCTAGGGCTGCGGTGGCATGCTTTCCCTGCACGTAGTGGCTTGGAGCTGAAAAAACCGAGAGCATAAGTCCCTCCTTACAGATTAGCGCCCCCTCGGACAGAGTAGAATGAGAGCTTCTGCAGTATAAACTGAGACCTGTTGAGGCGGCAAGCGGTAGATGGACATTGAGACGAGAGGATAGACTCTATTGACGCGTAATATCCATGAGGAACACCCAATTCTCTGTGCTCCGTATTGTCGTGCTGGTCTTCTGGGTGGCCGGGTGTTTTGAATCGCAAGGTGAAGCGCCGAAGTTAGGCCGGTACACGTACGGCAATGACCTCAACGCTGAGCTGTGTCCGCTCGGCGAACGGAGCGGGCCGGGTGGTATGAGCAACGCTGAGCAGACCGGACAAGGCATTCAATACGCAGTCCGGACGCCGGCCAACTATAATCCAAAGATTCTCCACCCGCTCCTTATGGTCTATGCCCCGGCAGGCTCAAGTCGGTTTCACGCCGAGCGTTTGACAAACCTGACTTTTGAGGCAACGACGGCCGGCTTTGTGGTTGCCTACGCTGACGCACGGCGTCTTTCTCTCGAAGTCATGCCTGAACTCGGCGCAATCCCACGGCTCATCGCCAAAAAATGGTGTGTTGATGAGCGGCGGGTCTATCTGACCGGCCATTCTGACGGCGGAACGGTTGCCCTGGCGCTGGCTCTTTTAGATGAGACGCGCCACATTCCCACTGCGGTGGCTCCGAGTGCCGCTGGGTTCAGGCAGGCCGACCTCGAAACATTCTCGTGTCCCGAAACATTGTCTGCGCTGATTATGCACGGTGCCAATGACCATCTTTTCCCCGGCTACGGGGCGGATATGGCTGCTTGGCTGGCTGCGTGCAACGAGTGCCAGCCCCGTTCGATTGACAAGGACGAGAACGGCTGTATGGCCTATTCAGGCTGCACGGCACACCGAAAAATCATATACTGCGAAGGAATTGGGGCGCATAGGCATTGGCCCGCGCTCAATACGGCTCTTCTGTCGTTCTTTGTTGATATCGATAGCGCTCTGCGCTGAAATGCGGCTCGCGCTTTTGAGTAGAACTCATCTCATCAATAGAAAAGTAGCCTGGATGGAACGAAGTGGAATCCGGGAAGTCGGGTAGCCTGGATTCCGGTGACCCTTCATCCAGGCTACACAAGAAAAAGGGAGCCCGCAGCTCCTCAAGAGGCGCGTCACCACTTTTGTAGCGGAGCGACGGGCTCTGGGGCAGCTGGCAAACATGTCTGAGATAGCTGCTAGTCTCTAGGGGGTGGGGGGTGAGGATTAGTTGTCTCCGCTCCCGCATCCTGCTATCTCAGTACGGCTGGTAAATGACTGAAATTTCGTAAGAATTGACTGATGCGACGAGCCTGCCGAATTTTCCTCCTGATATCCGCAGTGGCGACGCTCTGTCTGGCTCTTCCGCTGTCATCCTGGGCGCACCGGGATAGAGGTCCTGGAGACCTGTGCCGAAGAGAGGTCGGTGCTTCACTCTTGCATATTACATTCTATCAGACCCAGTTTGACCCGGTGACGGAATATTGTGAAGAAATTCCGCGTGTGGGCAATGCTTTCCTGGTCGTGGACGTGACTCCCGATCTATGGGAAAGGCCTATCGGCGTTGAACTGGTTGCCTCAGATGAATTCGGACAGGCGAGTACGATACTGTCACTACCTTCACAGGTGTATGAACGTGGCGTGGCCAACGCTGAAGTCCTTGTGAAGGCTGGAATGAGCTATGAAGTACGTGTCGTACTTGGGCTTGAGGGTGAGCCAGAACCGCGCAAATTTTCATTTCCCTTTCAGGTTGCGGCATGGTATAAGGCTATGGTCAGGCCGGTGCTGATTGTGCTCGGAGTCATAATCGTTATTGTCATATCGGTGATTCGCTATCAGATCGCCTCTCGGAGCAGAGAAGTGCTGGTGGAATAAAGAGATAGAGTATACAGTAACATCGTTATTACTATTGAGGAGGGATACGCATGGCTCAGGCGCAAGCAGTACAAAACGTACCGAAAGGTTCTGGCGATGGTTCTCTGACAAGTGGCAGCTCCGTCAACCCGACTGATTGGTCGGTCGGCTGGCATCCTCTATTTTGGGGGTGTGGACTTATCATGCTTGCCAATGTCTTTTTCTGGTATTGGAACTACGCCTTTATGTTCACGGCCGGCCTGAATTCAGCGAGTGCTGAATTCACTATGTATTACCGGACGCTGTTCTGGGGCGAACTCATTGTATTAGGCATATTCAGTGGCGTGTGGTTTGGCTGGCTCATCCGGAATGGCCGGGCCATTGAAGGACAAGAATGCTCACCCGCCGAAGAGACGCGCCGCATTGCGATTTTGTGGAGCCTCATTGGCGCGACGAGTCTGTCTATCTATCTGATGGCCAGCTTCTGGCCGAACTGGGACGGATCGTGGCACCAAACCATGGTGCGTGACACCGCGCTCACACCGACCCACATCCCGATGTTCTACTTTTTCTTCCCTCTGTCGGTTGTGCTGGCCGTGGGGACCTACGTCTACGGGCGATTTCACATTCCGGCGCTGTATGGGAAAGACAAAGGTTTTCCCTGGTCTTTCCTTTTGTTGATTGGTGCCTGTGTTCTCGAATGTATGGCGGTTGCAGCCAACGAGTGGGGCCATAGCCTGTGGATCTCTGAAGAGATTTTCTCTGTTCCGTTTCACTGGCCGTTTGTGATTTATGGCTGGCTTGCCGCCGGCATGTTTGCGGTATGGGGCGAAACCCTGGTGCGCATGTTCGAGGTCGAGAAAGCCGAAGAGGATGCGCATCCGGAATCCTCACTGGAGTCACCGCTGGCCGCCGACTGATAATCGGCTCAATTCATCGGTGCAGACTTGACTCGATAAACGTATCGAAGATCCTCGTGCAGAGAGGAAGGGCGCATGGCGACGGAAACCACAACCGTAACCGACCTCGCAGATGCGGCGGAACGGCAACGGCGGCTCGAACTCAAGGAACTGCTAAACAAGAAATACAAGTGGCTTGGTTGGAAGTGGGACCTTGTTTTCTGGACAACTGCTATTTTTGTAGTTGCCGGTGCCGCTGATATTACCAAGCAGTTGTTTGCCGGTGACTGGGATTTCTGGACAGACTGGAAAGACCCGCAGTGGTGGCCGGTCATTACGGCCTTTGCCACGATCATCATCCCGTCGACGCTCCAATACATTCAGTGGGCAGCCTGGCGCTTTCCGACTGGCGCGACCTACACCGCCTGCTGCCTCTTTCTGGCTGCCTGGGCCGGGCGTTATTTCCAGTGGGACTTAGCCGCGCACTACCCGCTGAATTTCGTGTGGCCGGCCTCCGTCGTCTGCGCCGGGATCTTAATGGACTGGATCTTAATGAAGACCAAGAGTTTTATTCTCACCTCGTTGATCGGTGCCCATGTGTGGGCGCTCGCGGTGTGGGCGTATAATTACGTCCCCTTGGCAGCCTTTCTCCAGCCAGCCTATTTCATGGACCATGTGGTGACCGTTGCCGATGTCCAGGGTATTGCTTATATCCGTTCCCAGACGCCGGAATATCTCCGGCTTATTGAGCGTGGGGCGTTGCGGAGTTTCCTGGGTGAGACGCAGTACGTTTCGCTGGCCTTTGGTGGAACGGCAGCCTTTGTAGGTTACTGGATCGGCCAGTTTATTGGCCGGTATTTGGCGGTGTGGCCTATTCGACGTTATCTGAAAACCGTGTGAGATGAATATTATGCGCGGCATGTGTTTCGAACAGTATCAGTCTGACCGCTATCTGAGAGTCTTCTCCTTGCTTATGGCTGCTTTTGTGGCTGCGTGTGTGTTCCCTTCCTTTGCGCATGCCCACGGTATGAATGTGGCTGAAATGGCCCCGCCTATTATGACCTCGGGTCTGTTGGCGTTTGTGTGTTACTGGCTCGTAGTGTTATGGCCTGCGTCGAAAGGTGCTGAAACAGACAGGTTCGACGCGCAGCCGTCGCCAGGAGCGGACCAAGCTATTCGTATTAAACGCAAGCCCCGTTTGCGCGTCATAGAGACGAAGCCCCAGCTACCGGACGAACAGCTTGAAGCCAGGAGGGCAGCCGATGGCTAAGCGATTCGTGATTGGTAGTATGGGAGCGCTATGCGGCATCCTGGCGTTTGTCGCCGCTACGAGTCCGAAGGCGTTTGCCCATGGTGAAGCTGCCGACGAGCCGTTCCTGAAAAACATGACAACGGCCTTCTTCAATGTCAGCGTTTCGCCGACTGAAATCGAGATTGGAGAGCCGGTCAAGATTACGGGGTCGGTCAAAGTCCTGGAGACCTGGCCGCATACATTAGAAACGCCGGAAATCGCTTCTATTATCCCTGTCGTTCCAGGCCCGGTCTTCGTCCTCAGAGAACGTTTTGTCAACGGAACGGCCGCCATAGGCTCGTTTTTCGCCCAAAAGGGAGACATCTACGAGTTTGAAATGGAGCTTGTTGGCAAAGAGCCTGGAGACTGGCATGTGCATCCCGGTATTGCCATATACGGGACCGGTACACTGATCGGACCTGGTGAATGGGTGACAGTCAAACCAAGTGCCGAACCCTTCTCATTTCCGCTCACCCTGGTGTCCGGTGAGACGATTGAACTCAGTACGTATGGAGGAGCATTCGCCTGGTGGTGGTCGTTTGCCGGATTTGTCTTGGGGGTAATCTGGATACTGTACTGGACGACGAATAAAAGAACGGTCACAAATCTGGCGGTCACGGTCCAACTTCCCGTCAATGATGATGCCCCCGATATTGGTCTGATTACGCCCCGTGACCATATGTGGATGAATGTCATTGTGGGCGTGACCCTGGTCATGCTGGTTATCGGCTGGACGTATGCCACGACAAATGCACCAGTTCGGTGGCCGCAGCAAACGGACTGGTTTACGCCGGAATTCATTTCTTCCGGTGAGAAGATGGCCGAGGTTCGGGCCAGCGGAGCGACGTATGACGAAGCGAGTGAAACGCTTGAGATGAAGGTCCAAGTGACGAATGTTGTTGAGAGCGACATCGAACTCAAGCAACTGATTATGGCGATGGCGACCTTTGTGAATGGACCGGAATCCGAGCAAGCCCAAGCCGGTCCGAGCGATTTTGTCGGTCGGCTCGAAGTCAAGCCGGACGGACCTCTTGCCCCGGGCGAAACAAAAGGCCTCACCCTGACGGTTTCAAGTCAGATTTTCAGCATGGAACGTCTCATCCCCACGCAAGCGCCGCAACAGTTTATTGGTGCAGTCTTACGCTTTGAGAATGAGCAGGATGGACATGAGTTAGTGACGGTCCGTTCAAATGTCGTCCCAACTCAGTTTCGTTCAACCTATCTTCCGTAAGAGCCAGCGCGGAGAGCCGGCCTTCCGCCAGTGGGGCCCAGTTGAACAGCGTTGTGAAACGGTTCTCCCTTGTCGCCATTCTCCTTGTCCCAACCGCAGCCTGGGGACATGGGGGTGTAGCCATGGATATGGACCCCTGCATAGAGCGGGCGGGGGTCTATCTGGTCCATTTTTCGGCCTACCAGCCGCAGGAGTACGCAACCGAGGAATTCTGTCGTAGCGTTCCTCGGACTGGGAATGCGATTCTTGTTTTTGATCTGATTGACCCTGAATTACGAAAGAAACCGGCCTCGCTTCGTATTATTGAGGAATCCAATTCTGCTGAACCACGACTTTTGCTCGATATCCCGGCAAGGGTGTATCCTAGCGGAGTGGTGAACACCGAAGTCAATTTTGATACGCCCGGCCAGTATACCGCCCTGATGACACTTGACGGGGTTGATGGGTCAGTGCGGTTTCCGATTCGAGTTGCTTCACTCTCAAATACCATGCTGGTCCTGATAGCCGGCCTGCTCATTGGCTGCGGCATTGGCTATTACGTCGTCGGTGGCAAACTCGGTTGGCCGCCATTTTCCGCTAAAAGGGTCCCGACACTCAAATTAGTCATAGGGATAGTTGCGGAACCACACCTCCCCCCCTTTTCCTAACGTATTGTTCACAGTACATGTTGAACGATGCTGGTGCGTCGTTTGCTCTTCGTTTTTCTCTTGCTGGGCATTGTTGCGATTGGTGCGATCTTCTTGGTGCCACGCGCATG
Source organism: uncultured Binatia bacterium (SeqCode) (assembly GCA_965247985.1). Taxonomy (GTDB): domain Bacteria; phylum Desulfobacterota; class Binatia; order Bin18; family Bin18; genus Bin18. Next base: position 2,202,626 of record OZ252051.1, read on the forward strand.
GCTGCCATCGTCACTCCAAGACCTCACGTATCGCTATATTGGTGAAGTCGCCTATCAAGATCCTCCCGCAAGTCGCACACTTGATCCCGTCCCTGTCGAGCCGTTTTGTTTGGATAGACATCCGGACTGGCGGGAGCGCCAGACGGTTGAAGGTGTGACTATAGAAGAGTCGCTTGTCTGTGATCCGGATAATCCGGCCGAAGTTGTCGCTTTTGTCAAAGGCACGAATAACGTTTCTGTGCATACATTGATGGAGACACGCCTCACGCCAAATACCGTGCTGAAAGAGAACGACGTGGACGGCGATGGCGATCCGGATAATATCCATATCCGGCTTGAAGTAGTGGAGCTCAACGGGCACTCGCCGGATGACCCTGCTCCCTTTCCCGCGTATGCCATAGCCCCCGGAGTGCAACCTGGCTTGTGGGTGTTTGCTCCGAAATCGCGTGGGATGGCGACCGAGAATTTTGAAAGCGAGAACGCACACGCAACTCTTCGCGCCCCGTCGCCAGTCATCCGCATTGAACAAGGCGATACGCTACGCGTGACCTTAGAAAATACCCACTATCTGCCGCATACGATGCATTTCCACGGAGTTGACCATCCCTTCGTCGATGCGGCAGGGGAGGGCAATGACGGCGTCCCGATTGCCAGTGAAATGCCGGTCACTCCGGGCGAAAGTCGGACGTATGAAATGACTCCACGTCAGACCGGGACGATGTTCTATCACTGCCACGTCCAACCCCAGGCGCATATTCTCATGGGACTTCAGGGTATGTTTGTGGTTGAGGAGAATCAGCCAAATAATTGGCTCCAGACCTTAAACATCGGTGCTGGCCGGGTTCGGTATTCATCTGTGTCCAGCCGCGCGTCCTATGACCGTGAATTTGATCTGCACTATCAGGACATCGATCGTTCACTGAATAATGTGATTCAGACTGCCAATGATCCGCGTCTCATCGCGGAGGCGACCAATCGACGCTACGATATTACAGATCAAAGTCCTGATTATTTCTTACTGAACGGACGTTCTTTCCCGTATACGACTCGTGAATCCTTGGTTGTGGTTGAGCCTGATGAAAATATCAAGCTCCGCGTATTGAACGGCGGTGCAGAGGGGCTGTCGCTCCATACGCACGGACATAAAGTCACGATTACCCACTATGACGGTGTAGAGCATAATCCTGCTGCGCAAATCACTCGTGATGTTGTCTGGGTCAGTCCTGCCCAGCGGGTGGACCTTCACCTCAAAACGACCAACGATGGGCTACACAATTACGGCGAAGGGATTTGGCTCTTACACGACCATAAGGAAAAGGCGATTACGACCGACGGCATCAATCCTGGTGGGAATATCAGTGCCATTGTGTACAAGGCGTTTCTGGGCGAAGCTGGCCAGCCCCAGACCCAAGGCATGGATTGGGCGCCATTTTTTACTAAAGAATACTACCAGAAGAAAATTCCGATCTGGACCGAGTTGGATGAGAGGGGTCTGCTCGGTCAGGCTGGAAGCGAGAATTTTCCGTTGAGCTATGCCCTCTTATTAGGATTAGGGATTGGTCTCTTACTTGGTGGCGCGTTTGCGCTCGGTCGGTGTGTACGGCGACCATGAGGGGAGGGGGAGCATGAGGGGGTATTTCCAAAAGATCGTAGGGCGGATCGTGGCTGTGGGGAAAGGGCAGCCCCCTGTGGTTGTGGGGAAAGGGCAGCCACTGAGGGCTGCCCCTCCACTGCTTATGCTTGGTATTTCTATACTTCTTTCGAGTCCAATCAGTTCGGCCCAAGAGCACCAGCATCATATGCACCACAATATGCAGCTGGACGAGACTGGCATGGTCATGAATGAAAACACGGATCAATTGCCCCGTGGCTGTCCTCGTATTGCGGCTGAACAAGCGATCACTGTTCGCGCAGGGAAAGAATTTGCCTCTCATGGCAGCATGTTTGCCTATGACCAGAAAGAATGGCATTTTGAGCCGTGTACCAAACTCACGGTGACGCTTCAGAATACTGACAACGTTCGTCATCAGTGGATGCTGCATGGCCTGCCGCGCTACGTGTATCCGCAGGGCATGTTTACTTTAGAAGTCGCTGGCAAAGGGCAGCGGACAGGTACGTTCATACTCCCACCAGGAAACAAGACCTATCTGGTTCACTGCGACGTGCCGCAGCATATGGAAAAGGGCATGAAGGCGCAGCTCAAGGGTGGGGCTGGGAATGGGGATCTGCCCAGCATCCCCGGGGTGACTGGACCACGGCTGCGGGACCCGTATGCAATCGCCTGGAACTGGTGGACGCATGGTGCTGTCGTTGTATTGGGTAGTGTCGGGATGTTCTTCATAGGAAGAAGGTTTCGCCTTTTTCCCTAGGAGTTCGGAGCGTCATATGCCCTCTTTGCCTTGACCTCCAGTCTAAAAATAAGTAGGGTTCGACCACATTTTTTGATTGTCAATCACTCTGAGGAGGCATTACCCATGCGAGGTTTCTGGTTGTGGAGATTTTTACAGGTAGCAGTCACCCTCATGCTGCTATCTCCAACCGTGCTGTACGCTGACTCTCATGCCAAAAACGGTGACGCGCTTCAGCCGGTGACGCATGAGCGTTTGGTCAAGGGTACGGCCAGCTCCGCTGACTGGCTGATGTACGGTGGGAATTATGAAGGCTGGCGATTTAGTCCGCTGACGGATATTGACCGCCAGAATGTCAAAAAACTCCAGGCCGCCTGGATTTTCCAAACTGGTGTGCCAGCTCAAATGCAAGCCTCACCCGTGGTTGCCGATGGCGTGATGTACCTGACCGCGGCCTACAACAAGCTCTTTGCTTTAGACGCCGCAACTGGCAAACCGCTCTGGAAATACGATCATGACTTGCCGGACGATTTGCGGATTTGCTGCGGGCCGGGCAACCGGGGAGCTGCGCTGGCTGGGGATAAGGTCATTATGGCCACGCTGGATGCGCGTATTGTCGCACTCGACCGGAAAACCGGCGCCGTCGTGTGGAATACCCAAGCCGACGACTATGCCGGCGGCTTCAGCTTTACCTTGTCACCCCTGATTGTTCGAGACAACGTCATTGTTGGTATTGCCGGCGGTGAATACGGCATTCGCGGCTATATTGATGCCTATGACCTTGAGACCGGGAAGCGCAAGTGGCGTCGGTATACGGTGCCTGACAAGGGCGAGCCCGGGGTCGAGACCTGGGCTGGTGATTCGTATAAACAAGGCGGTGGCCCGGCCTGGGTGACTGGCTCGTATGATGCGGAGCTTGACCTGGTATATTGGGCAACGGGCAATCCGGCCCCTGACTGGAATGGGGATGGACGTGAGGGCGATAATCTTTACACCAACTCTGTGCTAGCGCTTGCACCCGATAGCGGTGAGCTTAAATGGCACTTCCAATTCACCCCGCACGACGTCTGGGACTATGATGGCAACACGGGGATATTTCTGCTCGACGTGATGCGCAGTGGCCAGTCTGTCAAAGCCTTGGCCCAGCCCAATCGGAACGGATATATGTATGTCCTTAATCGTGGGGATGGGGAGTTCCTGCACGGCTCCCAATACGTTGAGCAGCTCAACTGGGCGAAAGGGCTGGACGAAAATGGCCGGCCGCTCGTTGATCCTAAGTATGTTCCTATGGAGGGGGGCAATCCTGAATTAATCTGTCCAGGGAATGTGGGGGGACAAAATGGCTCGTATGCTGCGGCCTACAGCCCGCTAGCCAACCTCATCTTTGTCCCGACGATTGAGAGTTGCGGCAAAATGGAAAAGGCCAGGTCTATTTTCATCAAAGGCATCCCATTCTGGGGCGGGGGGCCGGGACAAACGCAGGGCGACCTCGGCACGGCATACGGTCACGTCACGGCCATAGACCCCACCAGCGGCGAAGTGAAGTGGCGCTATAAGGACGAGTGGCCGATGGTGGGTGGGGCGCTCGCCACAGCCGGAGGACTCGTATTTACCGGCAACCAAAAGGGGTACGCCCTTGCCTTGGATGACGCGACGGGCGCGGTCTTGTGGAGGTTCCAAACCGGATCTGCCGTTCGGGGACAACCGATTACATACAAAATTGGTGATAAACAATATGTTGCTGTTCCCAGTGGAGCCGGAGGTTTGGTCGTGGATATCGTCGGTAAATATCCCCACACAACACCGGGGAGCTCTGTTGCGGTATTTGTGCTGCCGTAATAGCTCAACGCCAATGTCAGTCTAGTACGTAGGGGCAATTCATGAATTGCCCCTACGTTAACATGAGCCCAAGCCCCCTAACCCAAAACTTGCATAATTCGCTGGCTGACCTCATCCGGAGCTGCGTTGCCATCCACCCGTTTAAGAGTTCCCTGGGCTTCATAAAAAGGGACAATAGGCGCCGTTTCCGAGTGGTATTTTTCGAGCCTGGCTCGGCAGGCTTCTTCGGTATCGTCCTTGCGCTGCATCACCCGACCGGCAATATCTGCCGGCGGCGGCTTGAATTTAATATGGTAAATATCGCCCGTATCGGGGTCCATGCGTCGACCGGTAATGCGTTCAACAATTAAATTGTCCGGGACTTCAATTTGCAGCACCACATCCAAGGCAACTCCGGCTTTGTGCAGTTCGGCATCCAGGGCCTCGGCCTGGGGTCGGGTGCGTGGAAAACCATCCAGCATAAATCCTTGGGTGCAGTCCGGTTTTCCAATACGCTCTATCACCATCGCAATGACGAGCTCATCCGGCACCAATCCGCCGGCCTTCATATAGCCGTCTGCCTGCTTGCCTAACGCTGTCCCTTCACTCACGGCAGCGCGTAGCATATCGCCGGTTGAGATATGGGAAATCTTGAACCGCTCGACGAGATGCACGGCCTGCGTCCCTTTGCCCGCCCCTGGAGGCCCAACTAAAATCATCCGCATAGATGTCAATCCTCCCTCTGGTACGACAGCTCGCTGTCACCTGAAATCATAAAGATGTCAGGAATACTATCGAAGAACACGGTGAAATAACACTGTCACTGCTAGGCGTGCTAAGAGGCCCGTGATAGAGTCGGGAGCGCTGTATCACGACAGAAGAGACGGAGAAGGAGGGACATATGAAAATTGGGGTTTTCGAGTTCTGTATTGATAGATCAGTTGATCCAGCTGTCATCGCAAAACGTGCGGAGGAGTTGGGCTTTGACTCCTATTGGGTGCCTGAACATGCGATTATTCCGATTAAAACCAGTTCGCCCTATCCAGGCTCAGAAGACGGCATCATTCCAGACGAGTATGGCCGTATCACTGATCCATTTGTGTCTTTGGCCCGGGCATCGGCAGTGACCAAGAGGATTGAACTCGGCACGGGGATTTGCTTGATCCCGGAGCGCAATCCGCTTGAATTAGCCAAAGAAGTAGCGACCTTAGATCACTTCTCGGGCGGTCGTTTTATCTTTGGTATTGGTGCCGGATGGCTGAGAGAAGAGACTGAGATCATGGGGGGTGACTTTGATCACCGCTGGGGACAAACCAAGGATGCTGTCCTGGCCATGAAGGAACTCTGGACGCAAGACGAGGCCGAATATCACGGCAAGTATTACGACTTTCCTGCCGTCCGTTCATTCCCGAAACCCGCGCGAAAACCGCACCCGCCGGTGTATATGGGCGGCTCATCAAAGTATGTCTTTAAGCGTGTGGTCGAGTGGGGAGACGGTTGGATGCCCGTTCTTTCACCCGTGGAATACATTAAAGAAGGTCGGCAGCGACTCAACGAGATGGCTGAACAGGCTGGCCGTGATCCAAAAGAAATTTCTGTCCTGGCCTTTGGCTGGCCTGAAAAGTTTCGGACCAAAGAGGAAATCAGTGAACTGAAATCTGCCGGCGTGGACCATGTCACCATATGGCTTATGCGGAGTGAAGAGGACGAGAGTGCGGTTCTCTCAGAATTGGAGTCTCTAGCGAAAGAAGTGTTGTAGCGAGGAACGGATTGTAAACGAGACAGAGAAGGGGTAGTCCGCTGTGACTGCCCTTTTTTCTAGGAGAAGTCGCATGATCAAATTTGGCATCATGGCTATGCCCCAGCATCCCCGAACGGATTCGCCTGTCAAACGATTCAGAGAAACCGTTGCACTGACCCGATTAGCCCGTGATGCTGGTCTCGACTCGATTGCTTGCGGTCAGCACTTCCTTGCCCCGCCGTACCAGAATATTCAAAGCCTGCCTTTGCTGTCGCGGCTGGCGGCTGAGAGTGGTTCGATGTCACTCGTGCTGTCGGTGATTCTGCTCCCGCTGTATAGCCCGGTTGGTCTGGCGGAAGATGTCGCTTCGCTCGATGTCATGAGTGACGGCCGGGCCGTCTTTGGCGTCGGCCTTGGCTACCGAGATATTGAGTACCAGGGATTTAATACGCGTCGCCGTGACCGTATTCCTCGTTTTGAGGAGTCTCTGGAGCTCATACGTCGCCTATGGACAGAAGAGCAGGTGTCCTTCCAGGGCACCCATTTCAGTCTGGAAAACGCGACTTGTACGATTCGGCCCGTCCAGCAGCCGCATCCGCCTATCTGGATTGCTGCGAACAACGATAGCGCCATTGAGCGCGCCGGCCGGCTGGGCTGTTCGTGGCTGGTGAATCCGCACGCCACCACACACACGCTGCAACGGCAGATGGCATTGTATAAAGACACCCTGGTCGCCTCCGGCCATACTGAGGCGCTGGAGATTCCGGTCATCAAGGAAATGCATGTGGCCAAGACGCATGACGAATCGCTGGCTATTGCTCAGCCGTATTTGGAGAAGAAGTATCAAGCCTATGCCGACTGGGGGCAGGACAAGGAACTACCCGGCGAGGAATCGTTTCGCGTATCGTTTGAGGAGCTGGCCAAGGATCGTTTCATTCTGGGCAGTATCGAAGAGGTCATTGAACAAATCGAAGCCCATCATCACCAGCTCGGCATTGACCATTTTATTTTTCGGATCTGGTGGCCGGGTATGGAAGCCGCTCATGCCTACCGCGTAGTGGAACTGCTGGGCGAACACATCATTCCGTATTTTCGATAGAGATAGAGAAAGCGATAGGGAAAAGAGGAGAGACGGTGCGACAGCGTGTCTCTCCTCGTGGAATATCTGTTTAACTCGCTCTTAAACGCTCAACAAGCTCCTGGGTGGGTAAGACCTCTGCAAACATCGACGCTTGGGTAATCAACGTGGAACGGTGTAATTCGCTATGCTCTATTTTGCCCAGCGTGGGGTGCGCACCGTCGCGTGTCGCGGTTGCATCATTCAGGAATAAGACGCGAAAATCCCGATGAAAACCCTCCCGCGCGGTCGTGTCGCAGCACATATGCGTCATATAGCCCGAGATGACTAAAGTCTCGATCCCATCTTTTCGCAGTGTCTCTTCCAGGTCAGTCTTGGAAAATGATCCAGGATAATTCTTGACGATACGATGGTCTTCAGGTCTGGGTTTGAGGCGAGGATGGAGTTCAAAGCCGTTAGTCCCCCGAATGAAAAGCCCCCGCTCGGGATTCAGGACTTCGTGCTGAACATAGATGACTTTTGCTCCCGTCTGCTGGCTGGCTTCAATCGTTTCTTCGATTTTGTCCAGCGCGGCATGCCCGTCAGGGATGGGCCATTTGCCATCAAAGTATTCATTCTGAACGTCTATGACGATAAGCGCTGTTTTCTTGGGATCGAGAGCCATAGCTGCCTCCTGTTCTTCTCACTCGATACGTGTGAGCTGTAACGGAAGAGAGGCGCAAGAGTCAAGCGATAAATAAACTTGACTTCTGACTCGGGTGGGATAAATGGAGGACTGGACACCTTATGGAGGAAGCCGGATGATTTATGAACTGCGAACCTATCAGCTCGCCTTTGGCGGCCTGCCTGAATATCTCGAAGTTGCGAAAACGATTATCCTACCCGGTGTAGCAGAACACGGGCTCAAGCCCGCTGGTTTTTGGTATAGCGAGATCGGGCAGCTTAATGAAGTCGTCCACCTCTGGGCATATCGTGACCTGAATGAACGCCAGGCAAAATGGGCGAGCTGGGCCAAGGACCCACGTCGAGCCGAGGTGGCCAAGCGGCTGCGTGGGGTGATCCTGAGTCAGAGTAATAAAATTCTGAGTCCAACAGAATTTTCTCCTATGCAATAAGCCGCGTACCTTTTATTACTGTGAAGAAATTCAGCGTTGTTTTGTGCGTGCTCTTTGGCATGGGTGCTGGCTGCGGTCCTGCACCTATGCCTGAAATTCTCAAGGGCGAAGGGATTGTCGAAAAGGTCGTTATCCCGGATCGACGTGTAGTCATTGCACACGAAGACATTCCAGGCTTTATGGACGCTATGACTATGAGCTTTGAGGTCGATAAGCCGAGCCTCTTGCAGGTGCTCAAGCCAGGAGACCATATTCGCTTTACCCTAGAGCGAACAAAGCTGACCTTGTATTTAGTTGCTGCTGAGAAAATTGCAGCACGAACAGCGGAAGGGGAACGGCACAGCGAATAGTGCCAGGCGGAGTTGCGTATTACTCAAGCTCGTCTTCGTTCTTTTTAGGCCAAAAGAAGCGCCAGATTTTGACCGGAGCGCGTAACGGCGAAAAGGACGCGGGCTCATCTTCCTTTTCGAGTTCCTGCTCATACAGGTGGTCCTGATACATTTGTTCCCAGCTTGTCCCGTCGTAGTCATCATCTTCAAAATCATCAACTCGATTGGGTGATGATGATCCCCATTTCCACGTCCCCAGGTTGTCCTCTGCATCGTCATAGCGAGAAGGCTGTGCCAGGACGGATACGCTGAGAGCAAGACTGAAACAGATCACGCTCAGGAGCAAGACACGTATCATTCTTTGCCTTTTTTACCACAGTCTTTCGCTCCAGCCAATGCAAGCACTCTCACATCGTTTGAGACGAGATATGCCGAGCCATGGCCGAACTGCCCATTTCATGTTACGAAGGCAACGCGGGTAAGGAGAATCCAGGCGGTGAGTTTCGCATCAATTCTTGTTTTTGGCTTCTTACTCGGACTCAGACATGCTTTTGACGCAGACCACCTGGTTGCTATCTCAACACTCGTCACGCGTCAGCGTTCTCTGTGGCGGACTGTCCGTTTTGGCGTGCTATGGGGAGCCGGCCATTCAGCCATGCTCCTTGCTGTTGGCGGATTTGTTCTCAGCCTTAAGATTGGAGTTCCCCCACTGCTAGAGCTTTCTCTGGAAGGCTTGGTTGGGGCTATGCTGGTTGGTTTAGGACTCATGACGTTGCTCGACTGCTGGCGTCGGCGCTTTCACCTCCACCGCCATACTCACGGAGGAACAACTCATCTCCATTTTCATACGCATACGGAGAGTCTGGAACACGTCCATACGCATGGAGGAGGAACGGGATGGCAACCCCTCCTCGTCGGTATGGTACACGGATTAGCTGGCAGCGCGGCTGTCCTCTTGCTGATCGTGGCAACTATTCCGTCTCCCGTAGAGGGGCTGCTCTATATACTGGCTTTCGGTTGTGGGTCCATATTGGGTATGGGAATCGCGAGTCTTATCTTTGGTTTCTTCCTTGTGGCGACGCAAAGACGCGTCCACGGGGCGAGCCTGTCTCTCCGTATTGCGGCTGGTACTGCAAGCGTAGCCTTCGGACTCTGGATTATTTTCAAGCTGGGCCTTTTCCACGTACTCTTTCTGATTTGATACTTCCCTATGATTCCTGCACCTATCAACTAGACAGTAGAGCAATTGACAGTTGGGTCGAAGTCCCGATTCAGTTCGCGCTTGATGCTCCATGAGTGAGTCTTATGAAAATTGCCTACTTCGATGCGTTCTCCGGTATCAGTGGTGACATGGTCATCGGGGCACTCCTTGACCTGGGTGTATCGCTTGATCTGCTGAAAGCTGAATTCTCCAAGCTGCCGCTCGATGGTTATACGGTGCATCAATCTGAGCGTGTTCAAAGTGGTATTCATGCGGTCAAGTTCGACGTAGAAGTGACCACGAAACAACACGAACGTAGCTTTCACTCCATTGCCGAAATGCTGAACGCCAGCACCCTGAGCATGGTGGTGAAAACAACGGCGCTCAAGATTTTTACCCGATTAGCTGAAGCCGAGGCCCATGTTCACAATACCTCTATTGAGGAGGTCCACTTTCACGAAGTTGGTGCGGTTGATTCGATTCTCGACATTGTTGGTGCCGCCGTGGGCTTTGAGGCATTAGGGATACAGGCCATGTATACGAGCCCGCTCCCCATGGGGAGCGGGCTCGTGTCCTCCCGCCATGGCACGTTGCCCGTGCCCGGTCCTGCCACGGCGGAACTCGTAAAAGGACTGCCCGTTCGATTCGAGGACGGCCAGTCCGAGCTTGTCACCCCTACAGGAGCGGCTATTCTCGCCGCGTTGGCTCAGCCGCAGCCACCATCATTGTCTATTGCTCAGGTCGGCTATGGAGCGGGGGAACGTACCCTTCCTGACCGGCCTAATGTCTTACGGGTCTGTCTCGGACACTCGGTCCCCGAGATCCAACACGAACAACTGCTCGTACTGGAGACGAACATTGATGACCTCAATCCAGAGTGGTACGAACATGTCATGGAGCAGCTCTTTACCGCAGGTGCCCGGGATGTCTTTCTCTCTCCGATTCAAATGAAGAAAAATCGGCCGGGAATTTTCCTCTGGGTTTTATGCGACCCAAAGGACCAAGGGCAGCTCTCCGACATTATCTTTAACGAGACTTCAACATTAGGAGTCCGAGCCTATCCGGTCGATCGTCTGGCCCTCCGACGAGAGCAGCAAGAGGTGCAAACCGAGTACGGCACGGTAAGAGTCAAAATCGCCTATCCGCCCAACGGACAAGTCAACGTTGCTCCAGAATATGACGACTGCAAACACCTCGCTCAAGAAAACAATATTCCTCTCAAACTGGTGTATGAGGCGGCGATGCGGGGCGCGAAGAGCCGGTAAGCGGCCGGCTGAGAGGGAGCTTTCCGCCTCGCTGCCGACTTTCGAGCTCTTGGCGATTATCTCGCGGCGTCAGTGTGATGGAACGGGAAGGGGTGGGCTGTCCCGCTCCCCGGTAAGCGATGAATCTACGCAACAAGGTCGGCCAGAACCTCAGCGGGGTGGACGCGGGGATTGACGGAGGAGTACGCGTGCTGGACCTTGCCCTCTTCATCGATCAGATAACTTATCCGATTGGCATAGCCTGCGCTGGCCTCATCACATGCGCCATACGCCAAGCCTATACTCCGAGTCGTGTCACACAGGAGAGGGTACGGAAAACTGAACTTTTTCGCAAAAGCGGCGTTTTCCTCAACCGCATCAAAACTGACCCCCAGCACCTCAACATTTTGTGATTTGAAGGCTTCAATCTGGTCGCAGAACCCACGACCTTCAATTGTTCAGCCAGGAGTGTCGGCTTTTGGGTAAAACCATAAAAGGACCTTCTTGCCTCGTAAAGTGGACAAGGACAGATCAGTGCCTGCGTGAGTCTTGACCGTAAAGTCTGGCGCGGTGTCTCCTACTTGTAACATGTTTCTTGTTCCCCTTTTGCTGGTGGGCACGCTGAACTATCTCCAGCTATAACGCACTCGACAGATTCCGCTGGTTATATTCAATCTCTGCGTGCTCTTTTAAGTATTTCATGAACTCCTGATAGGCCGAAGTTTTTTTCCTTTGAAGGAGCGACTTGCGAAGGTCATCACGCCGCTCTTCGAGTTGCTCAGGATCGGCGGGAATATATTCTTTAAGAACGACAATGAACGCACTGCCCCCCCAGGCATAACTTTGGGGGACGACAGGGTCTTCCGGCTTTAATCGGAACGCCGCCGTTTTAAGATCTGGCAAGGCGCCGATCTTTGGGATGTAGTCGCCCCGACGCGTAAAGGCCCCAGTCTCTTCTACCGTGAGTGCCTCTGCTTTTGCCAAACTCACCAAATCTTTTGTCTCTGTGAGTTTCGTCAGGAGTTTTTCAGCTTTCTCCTTGGCCAAGAGTTCTGCTTGTTCACTCCGGTACTGCTCTTCAACCTCTGCCTGCACTTCAGTAAATCCTGGTACCCGAGAGGAAACCCGTTCCTCGAGTGACACGAGGAACCAGGTATCATCAATTTGAATGGGATCGCTGATCTGCCCTCGTGCCTGCCCGAAGGCTGTCTCAATGAGTTTTGGACGACGCCCAAGACCTGGAATTGTTTCGTTCTCGGTAACAAGCGGGGTTTCTTTTGCCTCCAATCCAGCAGATTCGGCAAACTGTACGAGCGTCATACCTGCCGTAATTTTCTTCCGATCCTCTCGCACCCGTTTCTCTGCAATGGCGCGACTTTTCTGTCCCCGCAATTCTTCGGTGATCCCAGCGGCGACTTCTTCAAGCGGCTTGATGCGCTCGGATTGGATTGCCTCAACCTTGATGATGTGGAATCCGAAGGGCGTTTCTACCAGGTCGCTCACTTGTCCGACTGCCATGCTGAAAGCTGCCTCTTCAAAAGGTTTGACCATACGGCCCCGACCAAAGAAGCCGAGATCGCCGCCTTTGCTTGCCGTGCCAGTATCTTGCGAATACTCCTTGACCAGAGCGTTAAAGTCTTCTCCAGCGCGGGCCCGTTCGAGAATCCCCTGAGCCGTGCTACGAGTGTCCGCTTTACTCTCATCTGAGGCGCTGTCAGCTACAGAGAACAGAATGTGACGTGCTTGTACCTGTTTCTCTTCCGTAAATCGATCATCTTTATGAGCCTCGTAAAAATCAAGTATATCCTCCTCAGTTACCGAGACCTCGGCTTCAAAGTCTTCCGGTGCGTACAGGACATAATGCAATCGGACGCGCTCCGGGATGCGAAAAGATTCCTTGTTGTTGTTGTAGAAGTCGCGTACTTTCTGCTCATCGACTGTGACCATATCAACAAGATCCGCCGAAGCTATTTTGAGGAAAGAGAGCTTCACTTGTTCTTGTTCAAAGCGAAACAATTCCTCTACTTCGTAATCCGTAGCGCGGACTGAACCGTCAATGAACCTTTGGAATCTCTCGATCACGAGCTGATCACGTTGCTGCTCCTCGAACTCTTGGGGAGTCATCCGTAAATACCGTAATAGCCGCCGGTAGCGGTCCGAACTGAAAGAGCCGTAGTCTTGAAAGGCAGGAGCGGCAGCGATCTCCTGGCGTACGTCTTCATCCGATGCGCTGAAACCAATCCGACGCGCTTCTTTGGCCAACAATTTGGCATCAATGAGTTGGTCGAGTGTCTGTTGTCGCAAATTCATTTGTTGTACGACTTCTGGAGTAAAATGCTCTTTATAGATTTCCCGGTAGCGGGACTCGATATTCCGATAGGCTCGCTGGAATTCCTGAAGGGTGATGGGCTCATCATCGACCGTTGCTACTATTTGTACTTGTGAGCCGTCTCCAAAGCTCCCAATACCAAAAAACACAAAGACAAGAGCGATGATCAAAAAGAGGGCCTTGATCCATACTGATCGGACCCTGCGACGCATAAAGTCAAGCATACCTGTTGACCTCCTGTTCCATCATGCCATAGTTGATAGACGAAGAAAAAGCAACCGTATTACAAGGACTTGCCCAAATCTTAAAATTTTGCTAGAAACCTTGTTCTACTAGGTTCCGCCGTGGATACAAGGGAAATAAAACATGGTTCTTAATGCGCTGTGGGGGCTGCTGTCAGTTGACATGGCGGTTGACTTAGGCACGGCGAATACTCTGATCTATGTAAAAGGTCAGGGGGTGGTGTGTAATGAGTCTTCCGTTGTTGCGGTACAAAAGGAGGCTCGAGGGACCCGCCGCGTTCTTGCAGTCGGCCTTGAAGCAAAACGGATGCTTGGCAGAACGCCCGGAAATATTGTCGCTATCCGACCACTCAGGGACGGAGTGATCGCGGATTTCGAAATAACCGAGGCGATGCTGCGCTATTTTATTCGTAAGGTCCACAACCGTCACTCCCTGGTGCGGCCACGCATTATTGTGTGTGTCCCCAACGGTGTCACTGAGGTAGAGAAGCGCGCGGTCAAGGAGTCTGCTGAGTCTGCAGGAGCACGTGAGGTCTACCTGATGGAAGAACCGATGGCGGCTGCTATCGGGGCTGGACTCCCGGTGACGGAGCCTGTTGGCAGTATGATTGTTGACATCGGTGGCGGGACTACGGAAGTCGCGGTGATCTCCCTCGCGGGCGTTGTTTTCTCGTGTTCGGTGCGATCCGGCGGCGATAAAATGGATGAGGCGATTAGTCAGTATATTAAACGAAAATACAACCTCTTGATTGGTGAACGAACCGCCGAACTGGTAAAAATTACCATTGGTTCAGCCTATCCGACAGAAGAAACACATACGATGGAAATCAAAGGCCGCGATCTGGTGGCTGGGATCCCAAAAGTGGTAGAACTCTCCGCTGAAGAGATTCGTGACTCCTTGCTTGAGCCCATTAATCAGATCGTCGAGGCGGTACGAGTCGCTCTGGAACGAACTCCGCCCGAGCTGGCTGCAGACATCGTTGATAAAGGGATTGTGCTGTCCGGCGGCGGTGCCCTGCTGCGCAATCTCGACGTTTTGTTAAGTCATGAAACAGGGTTGTCGGTGGTCCAGGCCGAGGATCCTTTGACTGCAGTTGTGATGGGGGCGGGAAAGGCGCTCGAAGAACTTTCCCTTCTCAGAGAGGTTGCGATACAGTGAACAGATAGAGTGTGTATCATGCTCGAGGTTTTGTATAGATATCGTCTGTTCTTATCCTGTGGATTCTTTCTTTTTGTGTCCTTACTGTTGGCAACGATCAACGCCCGCTCTCCGTATCGAATGGACCCTGTTGGAGTCCTGTTTCTTGAAGTGATGCAACCCCTTCAAGTCGGAGCCACAGCGCTGGTCCAGGGCACGAGAAAAGTGTTCGGTCAATATCACAATTTGCTCTCCGTCCATCAAACCAATGAAATTCTCCGTACTCGGCTTGAATCGCTTGAGCAGATGAAAGAACGGTTGATGGAATTAGAGCTGGCGAATCAGCGTTTAGAGCTTCTGCTCGGTTTACGGCCGCAAAGCTCAGGAACGCCAATTGCCGCTCGCGTTATCGGACGAAACCCTGGAACGTGGACACACACCGCTGTGTTGGACAAAGGGGAACGGCACGGAATTCAGAAAGGAATGGCGGTGCTCACCCCGGCTGGTGTTGTGGGCCAAGTTGTGTCTGTTGGTCCGCATGCCGCCCACCTTCTCCTTATCTCCGCCGCCCATAGTGGAGTTGATGCACTCGTGCAGCGTTCGCGTGTCTCTGGCATTGTGTCCGGGGCCATTGTTGGAAACTGTCAATTGAAATATGTTCAGCGCGGTAGCGATGTGGTGGTCGGGGATGTGATCATCACCTCTGGACTCGATGGGATCTTTCCGAAAGGACAGCAGATTGGGCGTGTGACTCGCGTAGCCACACGAGCTGACGAGATGTTTCAAGACGTAGAGGTTATGCTCAGTGCTGAACTCGCAAAGATCGAAGAAGTCTTGGTGGTTGCCCCAGCTGTCGTCCGAGCAGGAGCCGCGCACCTCCGAAACGAATAGGCTCCGAACGTTTGGGCTCTTTGGAGTAGGCGGAGTTGGGGCGGTACTCTTACAGACAACTGTCTTCCACCATCTTCCATTTTTCCCCGACCCTTTACTCATCTTGTGTGTCTATCTTGGTATCTACCACGGAGCCTTGTCTGGAGCGGCGATCGCTTTTTTCCTGGGGTATGCGCTCGATAGCTGTTCGGGAGCGCCGGTGGGAATGTGGGCCTTCGCCATGAGTCTTGTTTTTACCGCGACGAAGCTCATGTCTCAACGTCTGTGGATGCATAACCCCTTGTCCGTTTTCGGACTCGTCGCCTGTGCCGTACTCTTGAAGGCAGCCACTTTTCTCGCGCTGCTCGAAACACCCTGGGCATTGGCTCCCACTTGGTCTTTTCTCACACAATATGTGTTGTGGGATTTACTCCTCGCTCTACTCCTGACTCCATTCATCTTTGCCCTCCTCGCAACAGGAGAGCGCGCCGTAGCTAGAACATAAATGGACGAGCGGTCAGAGTTCTTTGCGTCTCAGGAAACGCTTGTAGCGTGCTATCGCCGCATTGGTGTGATTAGTCTGATCGCCTTGTTTGTTTTTTGCGCTCTGGGCTTTCGTTTGTGGCAGCTTCAAATCGTCGAGGGCGCCCGCTTCCGAACCCTGTCGGAAAAGAACCGTCTTCGCCTGAAGCGGCTTCCATCGATACGAGGGCGTATACTTGATCGAACCGGGCGTGTCGTCGTAGAGAATCGCCCATCGTTTGACGTGGTTCTGGTCCCGGAAGATGCGAAAGATCGTCTGACAACACTCCGGACTCTGGTGTCGTATTTGCCCGAGACCGCTGGCCTTTTAGAGGGGAAGCTACCACGCAATCCACATCGCTCCCCGTACGAAGGCATTTTTGTGGCACGGGATGTATCTTGGGATACGCTGGTCGCGATTGAAGCCCATCAGCTCGACCTCCCCGGTGTCACGGTTGAGGTCAGTGCGAAACGCTCTTATGTCGGAGGCCCCTCTGCGTCCCATCTGCTGGGCTATGTGGGTGAAGTGAATAGCGCTGAAATAGCCCGACACAAGGGCTACCGGCTGGGTGACCTGGTTGGCAAGGTCGGATTAGAGAAAGTCTGGGAAGAAGTGCTGCGCGGGTATAATGGCGGGCAACAGATCGAGGTTGATGCTACGGGTAGAAAATTACGCATTTTGGATGAAGTCAAAACCCGGCCCGGGCACAATTTGCGTCTGACGCTTGATTTTGCACTGCAAGAACAGGTCGAACGTGCTCTGGGACATGCGGAGGGAGCCGTTGTTGTCCTTGCAGTAGAGACTGGAGAAGTCCTGGCTCTGGCCAATCGCCCGGCATTCAATCCGAATCTCTTTGCGCGAGGTATTAAGCCTAATGAATGGCGCGCGCTTGTTGAGAATCCTCTGCGCCCGCTTACCAATCGGGTCCTCCGGGGCCAGTATCCTCCAGGTTCCATATTTAAGCCCATCATGGCACTGGCGGCGCTGGAGGAAGGGATTATTACTCCTGAGACGCAGTTCGGATGTCAGGGGAGCCTGTCCTTTGGTGGACGAACCTTTCACTGTTGGAAGCGGTCCGGGCATGGCCGACTGGATTTGAAACAAGCCCTGGCTCAGTCGTGCGACGTCTACTTCTACCAGATCGGACAACGGCTCGGCATACAGAAAATCGCTCAGGCCGCGCGTCGGTTCTGGTTAGGCCAAGACCTGGGTCTGGCCCTGGGGTCGTCGCCAGGCCTGATCCCCGATGTGGAATGGAAACGGCGTCGTTTCAACGCCCCTTGGTACGCTGGTGAGACGCTGTCCGTTGTGATCGGGCAAAGCTATGTCGTCACCACACCACTTCAGATAGCCGTTGCGACTGCGGCCATAGCAAACGGCGGGGTCGTCTATCGCCCCTTATTCGTCAAACACGTGCTAGACGTTGATGGAGAGCCGATTCAGACTTATGCCCCCGAGATTATTACGCGAGTCAATATCTCCGAAGAGCACCTCCGCATTGTGCGCGACGGGATGCGAGAGGTGGTGCATGGCGAGCTGGGAACGGGCAAGAAAGCCTTGCTGCCGCATATTGAAGTCGCCGGTAAAACGGGAACCGCTCAGGTGGTAAGTGGCCTATCGGAGAAAGAAGAAGAGGTCCCCCGCCGTCACCGCGATCATGCCTGGTTTGTGGCCTTCGCACCGGCAACCGACCCGGAGATTGTTGTCGTCTGTCTGCTTGAACATGCCGGTGAGGGGGGGGGCGCCGTTGCCGCGCCTGTTGTGCGTCAGGTGTTAGAAGCATATTTTCATATCGCTGAGCAACGAAAGCTGGACCATGATGGGATTCGACAGACGGCTGGTCGAGCATTTTGACTGGCTATTATTTTGTCTGACGGCCGGGCTGCTGTGTATGGGCTTGCTGGGGATCTACAGCGCGACATATGAAGGGTCGGCGCAGGCGAGTCCGCAGTTCATCCGGCAGCTCATCTGGGTGGCCGTGGGCTTTTGCGGCATGGCTGTGGCGTTTGCCATTGACTATCGTCGGCTTGAGCAATGGGCCTATCTCTTGTACGGGGCGACGCTCTGCCTGCTCATTTTAGTGCCACTCATTGGCTCCTTTAGTGGAGGAGCCCGCCGCTGGATCAATGTTGGTATGTTTTCTCTCCAGCCGGCCGAGTTCATGAAAATCGGCCTGCTCCTCGTACTCGCCCGGTTGTATCACCGCGCTGTATCTACCGAGGGGTTCGGTCTCAGGGAGATGCTCGTTCCAGCCGTATTTGTGGCCATTCCGGCGACCCTCATCCTCTGGCAGCCGAATCTTGGGACGACTATCACGCTGGGACTCCTCTTTCTCACGCTGACCTTTACGGCCGGCCTGCGCTTACGGTCCTTGTCTATTCTCGCCCTGGCCGGAAGTGGCATCCTGCCCTTTATCTGGACCTATCTCAAACCCTATCAGCAGCAAAGAGTCCTGTCGTTCTTATACCCGGACATTGATCCACTTGGCGCCGGTTATCATATGATTCAATCAAAGGTGACGGTTGGATCAGGAATGTTCTGGGGCAAAGGCTTTCTGTTGGGGACGCAGAATCGTCTCGACTTTCTGCCTGAAAAGCATACGGACTTTGTCTTTGCCGTATTCGCTGAAGAGTGGGGATTTGTGGGGGCGCTGGGCCTGTTGGTGCTCTACTGCGCCCTGCTGGCCCGTCTGCTCGTCATTGCCCTCCGGGCGCGTGAACGGTTCGGTTTGCTCCTCACCGTCGGGGTCGCCGGGATCATATTCTGGCAGCTCGTGATCAATACCGGGATGAATGTTGGGGTGCTGCCCGTGGTGGGGGTTCCCTTGCCTCTCTTGAGCTACGGGGGCTCCTCCCTGCTCACGACGATGGTAGCGCTCGGTCTGGTGCTCAATGTGAGCACCAGACGTTTCCTATTTTGAACGCCGGCCGGCTACATTAGACGACGTCGTCAATAGCTTTGACGAGTTGAGCCTTCGGAACAGCGCCCACAATTTGTTGCTTGACCTCGCCGCCCCTGAACAAAATAAGATTGGGAATGCCGCGCACCCCGTACTGTGCTGGTGTCTGAGGATTGTCGTCAACGTTCATTTTTACGATTTTGAGCTTGCCATCATACTCGCTGGCGAGTTCCTCAACAATCGGAGCAATAGCCCGACAGGGGCCACACCACGGCGCCCAAAAATCAATCAGAACCGGGACGTCTGCCTTCAGGACATCGCCATCAAAACTGGAATCCGAAACCTGCTGAATATCGGCCATAGCCTGCCTCCTCACAACAAAATGTTTTCTTCTCATAGCAGACCCAAGCCGGTGAACCTATACCCTTGACACCAGACGGGAGGCCATTTACGGGAAGAATCTATGCAGGTGTTCGTCACTGGTGCGTCCGGTTTTGTTGGTGGAGCTGTTGCCCGGGCCCTTGTGCAGTCCGGAGTCCGCGTCCGTGTCCTACTGCGTCAGGGGGCAAACGCTGACTTGGTTACAGACCTCCCGCTAGATATGGTGACTGGTGATGTGCGCGACTATCCCAGCGTCCTCCGGGCGGCCCGTGGCTGTCAGCAGGTCTACCACGTTGCCGCACTGTATAAATTATGGGTCCGCCGCAAGCAGGATATGTACGACTGCAATGTCCTTGGCACCGAGAATATTTTGAAAGCGTCGCGTGAGGTCGGAGTGGAAAAAGTCGTGTACACGAGTTCTGTGGCGACGCTGGGCCTTCCGGGCGATGGTAGTCAAGGAACAGAAGACACTCCGGTCAGTCTGTCTGCCATGATCGGTCATTACAAACGGAGTAAATTTCTGGCCGAACAAATGGCGCTTCAATACGCTCACGCCGGCTTGCCGGTTGTTATCGTGAATCCGAGTACCCCGGTGGGCGGGGGTGATATCAAGCCAACGCCCACCGGAAAGTTGATTGTGGATTTCCTGAACGGCAATATGCCGGGCTATGTGGACACCGGGCTGAATATGGTCGATATCGAGGATGTCGCCCAGGGCCATCTCCTGGCCGCAAAACATGGAAAAATAGGAGAAAAATATATTCTGGGCAATGAGAATCTGACGCTCCGGCAGATTCTCCAACTCCTCGCCGAACTCAGCGGCCGTCCGGCCCCTCGCTTTAAGGTCCCGTATGCTCTTGCCTTAGGTGTTGCCTATGCTGATGCTGTACTTGCCCGCCTTATTCCTGGCCGTGAGCCTTTCGCCCCTCCCGTTGGCGTCAAGCTGAGCAAGAAAAAAATGTTTTTCAGTCCGGCCAAGGCCAGACGTGAATTGGGACTCCCGCAAACTCCGGTACGCCAAGCCTTAGAGAAGGCCATTACCTGGTTCCGCGAACACGACTATGTGAAAGGGTAAAGGGGGACCTCGTCGTCCACCCAGGAGAAGGCGGTGACACTCTATCTGGTGCTGGGAGCCCTTGCTCTGCTCATCTGGGTCGGCATCATGCTGCATCCGGCGCGTCCGTGGGATTTTCGTCCTGTTGGAGAGGATAGTGCGCCGCCTTTTGACCTGCACAAGTGGCCTTCCGTTCAGGTCCTCATCCCGGCCAGGAATGAAGCACCGTCATTGCCTGAGACTTTGCCCTCTCTCCTGAATCAAGACTATCCGGGAGCATTTTCAGTCTGCCTCATTGACGACCGCTCCCACGACTGGACTGCTGCGGTTGCGACGGCAATTGCGGATCAAGTCAATGCTAAGGACCGCCTGAGGGTTGTGGCCGGTACAACCCTCCCCGCCGGCTGGGTCGGCAAGATGTGGGCGCTCCAGCAAGGCGCTGCGGCCTGCGGCCTTGAGCAGGGTTCGAATGGGAGCCTGCCCGACTATCTTCTGCTGACCGATGCCGACATCTGGCATGCGCCTGATTCCCTACGGCACTTAGCGACAGAAAGTGAAGCTGGACAATTAGCGCTCAATAGTCGTCTGGCTCGTCTACGCTGTACATCCTTTGCTGAACGCCTTCTCATCCCGCCGTTTGTCTTCTTTTTTATCTTGCTCTACCCCCTGCGTTGGGTGAATGATCCGCGGAAAACAATTGCTGCATCTGCTGGCGGGTGTGTCCTGCTCTCCTCACAGGCCTTCAGTCGCATCGGTGGATTTCAGGCTTTGCGGGACCAGATCATAGACGATGTGACTCTTGGTCAACTGGTGAAGGGGGCTGGCCTTCCGATTCGGCTGTCCCTGAGTCGCACTGAGGTCAAAAGTCTGCGCGTCTACGATAGCGTCCACAGTATATGGCGCATGGTCCGACGTACTGCCTTTACCGAGCTCAATTATTCCTGGCTCCGGCTCATCGGTACCCTCGTAGGTATATCCGTCACGTTTGGTCTGCCTCCCATCCTCTTGCTGTGTGGCCTGGTATGTTTCAGTCTTCCCCCAAGTGTTGGGGTCGCGGTTTCGGAACAGGCGGCTTTCCTTTTGATGCTTGAAGGCGGTATGGCCTGGGGATTGATGACCTGGATGTATTCCTCTGGCGTTCACTTTTTTGGTTTACACAGAGCCTGGGGCTTGACCTTGCCGCTGGCCGCGGCGCTGTATGCCGCCATGACACTCGATTCGGCACTCCGCCATGCACGGAAAAAAGGTGTTGACTGGCGCGAGGTCCTGTAATGTGTTTGTACAGGGAGCAGTATGACAGGGCCTATCGTTGTCTTTAGCGCGCTTGCCTGGGAAAGCGCGGCGGTTCGCTCGGTGCTGCGTCAAGTCAGACGAGAGCGAGCAGGGGTCTGGCGCGGCTCAAGCGGGCGTCGTGATATTGTCATTGTCACCGGGGGTATAGGGCCGCATCGTGCCCGTCAGACGGTCGAAGAATTTGCGGACACACCGTTTTCGGCTGTTCTCTCTGTTGGCTGCGCTGGGGCATTAATTCCTGGGCTCACAACCGGCCAACTTATTCTCGCTCCGGCTTTGCGCATGTATGCTGACGAGCTGGAAGGGCAGCTCGACACTTTCGGAGTGGATAAGCGCCTTCTCAGCGCTACTCAGAACGCCGCACGGCAGGCCGGCGTAGAAACGACTGAAGGTGCCATCGTCACGAGTCGGCGTGTCCTCTTTACTCCGCAAGAAAAAGAAGAGCGAGGACGAGAGACGGATTGTATTGCCGTTGAGATGGAAAGCGGGGTTCATGCCGCCTTTGCCGCGGAGCGCGCGCTGCCGTTTTTAGTCTTACGAGTTATTCTTGATTCGGTTGATATGAGCATTCCGCCTATGAAAGGGGTCACAAGCTCAGAGGGGAAAATCCGCCTCTCTAAGGCTATGACCCATATCGCCACCCATCCGCACCACCTGCCGTTTTTATTACGACTTCAACACTGCCGCAAACAGGCGGCCGAAACGCTCTCGCGCCTATGCCGAGCGCTCTTCCCGAGGTTAGATGAGATGGACCTGTCGGGTTGAAGGCGATGGTTCGGTATCTTATTTTTTCTTGCCCGAATTTTTTTCCGCTGATAATTTCTTTTGTAATTCATAGGCCGGCCTGGCCTGCTCACGTTCACCCCGAACGAGATAAAACCGAACGGCTTGTCCGAGCGTCTCGATGGCTTTCTCTGGCTGCCCGACCTTACTGTAGGCAACTCCAAGCCCGTCGTGCGCCGCCGGGTCTCGGGGGTGCTGCTTGATGACCTCTTGGTAATGCTGAATGGCCTGCTGGTATTGCCCTTTTTCTACGTAGGTCGCGGCAAGCTGAGTATGGGCGGTACTCTTACTTGGGTCGAGTCGAATAGATTCCTGGTATTCCTGTATGGCTTGATCGAGCTGTCCTTGGCGTACGAGTTCCTGGCCCAGCTCAAAATGGGCGGCCGCTGATGAGCCATTAATGCTGAGTGCCTGTTGGAATGCGGCCCGCGCCTTGTCAAATTCCTTTTCTCGGCGAAAGGCAATCCCTTCGTTCACATAATACCCTTCAAGAAAATTCCTTGCTCCGGGGTGGCCGGGGTTGAGTTGCAGGACTGTTGTGTAGGATTGAATCGCGTCTTCTATGGCACCAACTTTTTCGCGCACAACGCCGAGACGGTAATGCGCCTCAACATGATTAGGATCAATTTCAGTGAGAATCCAATGGTATTCGGCCATGGCCTCGCCCCAGCGCATCTCGTTCTCAAATTTACGCCCGCTGTCAATATAATTTTGAGGATTCGCGGCGAGTACCCCAACAGCACCGGAGCTGACGACCAGGGCAAACAGACCCGTATATATGCGTTTCACACTACCTCCGCTCTGCGTTACTGGATGACGGGTCAGACGCGTCATCCTCTATTGACCATATCAGACCTCTTTTCCCCAGCGTGAGTCAAGACCACTGTATCGGAGTCAGGAACATAAGCATCCCACTAGGCGATGTGCAGTAGGTCGGCTACAATACCGATGTATGGGAACACTACTCAATGAGACGGAGGAGGCGATGGCTTCATGCGAGCACCTCGTGCATGCTGAAGAACAGATGCGCGCTCTGCTCTGTGTGATTAACGATCACCTCAAATTGTATGACCCGGACGAAGATACCTATGGCTCACTCTTGTCCGTAGCCCACCATGTCAATGAAGGGCTGCGGGAACTCGGCTATTTACTCGATCAGGCCGAGGAGGCCGGATCACAAGGATTGGTCAAGGAAGTTGGCCATTAGTCCAGACCTCACCAAAAAGAATCTGCTCACGCATTATGCAACCTCTAGTAAAACAACTGCACAAACAACAACGCCTTTTGACGGCAAAAAACGGCTTTGTCTTACACGTCTCCCCGCGGACCAAGCCGAAAGAGCTGAAAATGGAAAAATCTGCGGGTCCGTATCAGATTTACGGAATATCGTATGCCTATCCCATCCCCATGCCGGTTACGCTGAGCAATTAATGCGCGGTGGGAGAACCTTCCGGTCCCATGCTACGAGCGGATATACCCCTCGTAGACCATGACCGATCTGCCTGAAGAGGCTGCATCCATTGGAGCTGCTTTCAAAAAGTCGATCAGGATTTTCGCTGGCGGAAAATCTGGAATCACCCCCGGCGTGCCATGAAACGGACGACAGAGCAGGGTGATTTGTTGCGCTACTTCACTCTTCGACAAAGGATTGGTGACACACTGGACAAACGAGGGCCGGGATGTTCCAAATCGTGATATCGACACGACTACCTGTCTGTGTGAAACGCTGTTTCACCCGATGCGGCTGTGGCTGTCCTTCACACCCAGCCGTACATTGTTGCAAGACAATGTTCATGCTCACGGCATCGTTGATGATGGAAATAAGAATTCGGTTTGGTCAGCCGAATCAACCGCGGGGCGTTATATAACGCCCCGCCCGGTCTGATACCGGCCTCTCCCTGGGAGGTCCCTCAGCTTCCTTCCCCTCATGCCGCGTCTTGCCTCCCGTCCCCCCACAGCGGGTTCTGTCATGTGCTGGGCGCAGTTTACGAACAGCCGCTTGTTGAGCCACAGTCCAAGCATTTATAACACGCGCCATTCCGGATCATGATTGAGCCACAGTCCGCGCAACTTGGCGCATCGGCTTGGGTCTGCCAGGTTGGCTGGGTATAGAAGGTATGGGCGTCTGTTTTCCGTACACGCGCACTAGCGGCATTGTCTGCGATCCCTTCGACGTGTTCGACCGATGCTACAGGCTCCGGAGTGTGAGCGTCAGCCTGGACGGATTCGGGTTCCATTTCGGCCAGTCCGGCCCCTTGTTTCTGCTCGGCGGACAAGAAACGGGTACCCAGAAAACGGAAAATATAATCCGTTAAAGATTTAGCAAATGGAATATCAGGATTCTTGGTGAAGCCTGACGGCTCAAATCGGACATGGCTGAATTTGTTGACCAAGGCTTCGAGTGGAACACCATACTGCAACGAGACCGAGGTCAAGGTGGCAATCGTATCCATTAAGCCGGAGATGGTGCTGCCCTCTTTCGCCATGCGGATGAACATTTCACCCGGCGTCCTATCCTCATAAAAACCAACGTGGATATAGCCCTGGTGCCCGGCAATCTCGAACTTATGACAAATCGCATCCCGGTCTTCGGCTAAATGTCTGCGGACCGGTTTTAGCTCAGCAGCAACAGTCGTCTGTCCGGCTGACGTTACTGCTGGCTGAGACTGTTTGCGTGTTCCCAGCGGCTGAACCCGTTTGCAGCCATCCCGATAGATAGCGACGGCTTTCAGTCCGAGCTTCCAGGCCTCAATATAAGCATCGGTGATATTTTCGACTGTTGCATCATTGGGCATATTGATGGTTTTTGAGATTGCCCCGGAAATAAAGGGCTGGACCGCGCCCATCATGCGCAAATGGCCTAAATGATGAATCGTACGACTCCCATTCGTAGGCTTAAATGCACAGTCAAATACGTTGAGGTGTTCGTCATGTAAATCAGGAGCTCCCTCAATGGTTTCATGCTCGTCGATATATTCAACAATGGACTGGACTTCTTTGCTGTCGTAGCCGAGCCGTTTGAGGGACCGGGGAACGGTGTTGTTCACGATCTTGAGCATGCCACCGCCGACCAAGCGTTTGTATTTGACCAGGGCAATATCAGGTTCGACGCCTGTGGTGTCACAGTCCATCATGAAAGCGATTGTGCCAGTTGGGGCTAACACCGTTGCTTGTGAGTTGCGATAGCCAACGGTTTGTCCCAATGACAGGGCCTCATCCCAGACCTTGCGTGCATCCGACAGTAAATCAAGCGGAACGAGGGCGGGGTTAAGCTTATGAGTATTAGCGCGGTGCTTGTCGATAACCTTCAGCATCGGCTTGCTGTTCTCTGCATAGCCTGAAAATGGCCCAATCTCTTTTGCAATACGGGCAGACTGAAGATAGGCTTGGCCGGTCATCAGAGCAGTGACCGCTCCGGCATATTGCCGTCCGGCTTCTGAATCATAGGGAAATCCCAGGGACATAAGGAGGGCACCGAGGTTGGCATAGCCCAGGCCGAGTTCACGAAATGCCTTGGCATTGGCTGTGACCTCTTCCGTCGGGTAGCTTGAATTATCGACAATGATGTCTTGGGCCGTAATACTGATATCAACAGCGTACTTAAACGCGGCGGTGTCAAAGCCACCGTCGTCTTTGACGAACTTGAGCAGGTTCAGAGACGCTAAGTTACAAGCACTATCGTCGAGATGCATATACTCCGAACAGGGATTCGAGGCATTAATACGGCCAGTATTCGGACACGTATGCCAGTCGTTAATCGTCGTATCGAACTGCATGCCCGGATCGCCACAATGATGGGTCGCGGTGGCAATCCGGTGCATGAGATCGCGGGCCTGATAGGATGCACACGGATCACCCGTTATGACAAAGCGCGTCTGCCACTCGGCGTTATTAACCACGGCCTGCATAAAGCCATCGGTCGCTCGGACTGAGTTGTTTGCATTCTGGAAGAAAATCGAGCTATAGGCATCTCCGTCGATTGAGGCATCATACCCGGCTTCAATCAAGGTCCACGCTTTTTTCTCTTCTTCGGCTTTACACTGAATGAACTCAACGATGTCTGGATGGTCAGCGTTGAGGACAACCATTTTAGCGGCGCGGCGCGTTTTTCCACCAGACTTGATGACCCCGGCAGAGGCGTCTGCGGCCCGCATAAAAGAAACAGGCCCTGAGGCCGTTCCACCCCCACCTAATTGTTCTTTTGCCGATCGAATTTTGGAGAGATTGACACCTGCCCCTGAGCCCCCCTTAAAAATTACTCCTTCCTTACGGTACCAATCCAGGATGGAGTCCATAGTGTCGTCGACCGAAAGAATAAAACAGGCTGAACATTGAGGCTGGGGCTCTACGCCTACGTTGAACCAGACCGGACTATTAAAGGCCAATTTTTGCTGGACGAGTAAGTGGGTTAATTCGTCCGAAAAGATTTTCGCGTCCTCTGCACTTGCAAAATAGCTACCCTGCTTGCCCCAGGTGGTGATCGTATTGGCCACGCGGCCGATCATTTGGCGGACGCTGGACTCGCGCTGTGGGGTCTCGAGCGGACCACGAAAATATTTTGAAACAACAACGTTTGTCGCGAGCTGAGACCAGGGTTTCGGGATGTCTACCTCATGTTGCTCAAAGACGACCTCTCCATTTTCGCCCGATATGACGGCACTCCGCTTTTCCCATTCAACCGCATCGAACGGGTCGACGTTCGGCTGGGTAAAATAGCGCGGAATCGTCAGTCCTTTGCTTTTCCGAGCCGCCTGGCGCTTGGGGTATTCTGCCACGGGTGCCCCCTCTGCCTTGGCTGTAAAGGTTTCCTCCATCTGAGCTTTCCCCCGCTCCTTTGCTGCCATGACCTCCTCCTCTCCTCACCTCATTGAACAGAATATAACAAAGACAAAAAATGAATTACACACTATATCTTGTATTGTCAAGCTTTTAGAGCCGCAAGACTTGGTATATTATAAAATCTCTTCTGTTTCTGCGGGTTTTGCTCTACCCTGAGGAGGACATGGGAAATCAGACGAAGAATGCGCACTGGAATTCCGTCGCCGGGGTCTTACGGACAGTTTTTCCTGACAGTGCTGAGCCTGAAAAGCTGCGGGCGTATCGGGCGTGGGAAGTGTGGTCCGAGGTGGTTGGTCCGACCAACGCGAGAGGGGCGCAACCGACCAAGTTTCGGAGCGGAAAACTTTTTGTGACCGTCTTTCATCCCGCCCTTATGCAAGAGTTACAGTTTGTGAAGGAGCGTATCCGGCGGCGCTTGAATCAGCGCATTGGGGCAGAGGTGATTACTCACATCTATTTTGGGCGAGGGCCAATACGACAAGAGGATGTCTTGACAACGTCACCTCCCCAACGGCGACCGCCCCAGTTTCGGGATGTCACTCTTCCGCCTCTCGACAATCCTGACATCAGCGCCGCGTTTGAGTCGCTCCTGACCGCCCGCCGGCGCCGTTTGAAAAAGCCGTCTTCAGAGGAATAAGAGCAAAGCGGCCAGCTGCCGGCTTCGTGTCACACTGTCTCAGAAACAGTTTTCTTTGCGGTCCGTAATTCCTCGGTTGCGGTTGCCTCAACCGTCAAAGCCGCCGGATCAATAACGACACCATAATCCCGCTCTGCACTCGCAAGCGAAATATATGCATTCCTCACGTCATCGAGAACTTTTTCCGGCTCTCGATTCAGCGGCTCTCCCCAGCCGCCCCCGCCGCCGGAACAGTTCACCAAAACCTCACCCGGCGCCATGGGTTCATAGACCATCCCGGTGATTTGCTCCTGGTCTGTGCCAGGCCGCAGAATCACGTGACAGTTTTCTCCGGTATGACCGCCCGCCATTCCCCACGGTCGGGTCTTCGCCTTTTTGATCAGTGTCAGCGCCGACGCCTCAGCCAGGAATTGATATGTTCGGGTCACGCCCAGTCCACCCGGATGTTCACCCACACCGCCCGAGTCCTGACGCAAACCGTAATTTTTGATTAATAAGGGTGCTTTTGTTTCAAGGACTTCAATGGGAACGTTTTGGCAGCCCGGTTCTGTCAAATGCATAATCCCATGTTCCCCATCGCCGCCCGCGTGACCGCCAAAGCCGACGCCCTCGTTTGTACTTTCAAGCCAGATTTTCCCTGTGCGCGGGTGGGTGCCGACACCCATCATGGAGCACAGATCTCCCCCCGAACAGGCGGGAACAATATCGGGTATGCCTTGGGCGAGTGCCTTGGTGACGACCTCAGTCGCCAGGATTCCCGGCCACAGGGTAAACGTTGCAGCCGGCGGGACGGCATGCATCAGACTTCCCGGTGGTGCTTCAACCCGTAGTGGACGGAAGTTGCCGTCATTGGCTGGCGTGTCGGGTGTTGTAATCGCTTTGAAGATGAGCGCCCCCACCCCCATAGTGAGACCAATAGGGATATTCACCGGGCCTTTGACTGCGGCTGAAGAGCCGCTGAAATCAACCAGTAATTCGTCTTCGGAGATGGTAACGGTAGCCTTTATTTTGAGCATGGTATCTTTATCAATGCCATCATCATCCACCCAGTCTTCAGCCGACCACGTGCCTCTGGGCAGGGTAGACAGGCGCGTCCGAGCCAGCCGTTCCCCGTGGTCAAGTATCTGCTCCGTTGCCTGGGTAAAGGTCTCAAGACCAAACTTCTTTACCAGCTCCTGTACCCGACGTTCCCCAGTCCGACACGACGATATCTGGGCATTCATATCGCCCAGAACACGCTCGGGCATACGACAGTTAAAGCGGATGATATCTTCGAGCTCTTTATTCAGTACCCCTCGTTTGTAGATTTTCGAGCACGGGAAAAATAAGCCCTCCTGGTGCATGTCAGTGGTGTCGAGACAATAGCCGGCATCTTTCTGGTCCAGGTCCAGCCAGTGGATTTTGACTGCGGTAAAACCCACTAACTGGTCTGCATGGAAAATCGGAGACGCAGCCGTCACATCGAGGGTATGGGTTGAACTCCAAAACGGATAATTGAGCAAAATCACGTCACCTGGATGAATATTGTCCTCGCCCAGAAACTCAATGATTTTTTTGAGAGCGTAGTCATTCGCCCGAGTGAAAATCGCCAGCCCTGGCGCTTCAGCCAGCAAGCGGCAGTGACGGTCATACAGGCCTAAGCCAAAATCTCGTACCTCGTACACAATCGTGTTATACGACGTGCGCATCAGGTTGCGGTTCATCTCGCGGGCAGCGGACAGTAAGTAATTGCGGATCACTTCAACCGTAATGGGATCGACAGTCTGCATATATTTCTCCTGTCCATGTGGTCGGGCACGCTGTATGCCTGTCCGTATTCAGGGCAACTCCCCTATGGTAGTCACTAATTCGCCATACTCGCCAACTGTCAGCTCATCGCCAGCATGGAGAAGCGTCGTTGATGTCGGCTCCTCGATGATTGCCGGACCAGAGATCTGATCCGTCCGGTGCAGTTTGAGGCGATCATACACCATATAACTGACCTGTTGAGCGGGGCGATTGCGATCTGGTCGGTACACGAGCCGCTGTCCTTTTTGCGCTGCTTCAACACTGCCTGTCCCGGACGCGATTTTTGGCAGTTGTGGGCGCGGCAGCAGGCCGACCGCGCGCAAGCGCAGCGTCACAATCTCAATGGGATCGTCCATACTGTGGCCATACTGGATACGGTGGGCCGCATTGAACGCAGCGGTCATCTGGCTGAGGTCGCTAGAGGTGATTTCATGACCGGGTATCGAAACATTCACAGTGTGCTCTTGGCCTTGGTAGCGGAGCTCTGCCGAGCGGACAAGGCGCTGGTCGGTGGTACTGAAACCGTCTTGTGCAAGCGCACTCGTCCCTTGTTGCGCCAACAGTGCATAGGTCGCACGAATGGCCGATAAGTCCGCATCGTGGAGGTCTGTGACAAGGGTTTGGGAAAAATCGTGTACCACGTCAACCATGAGCATCCCCAGGGCAGAAAAATTTGCCGGACCGGGTGGAATGATCACCCGTGGCAGCCCGAGTTCCCGGGCCACGCCAGCCGCAACAAAACCGCCGCCGCCGCCGAAGGCCAAGAGGGCGAAATCTCCAGGGTGAAAGCCTCTCTCGATTGATATCTCACGGATAGCCCCAGTAATTTTGGCCTCACTCATGCGCAACATGCCTGTTGCTACCTGTGGCAGGGAGAGGCCGAGTGGAGTGGCAAGCTGCTCCTGGAGTGCACGGCGTGCCAGCTCTGGATCAAGGCCGATTTCACCCCCAAGAAAGTTGGCCGGATCAAGATAGCCGACCAGCAGAGCGGCATCGGTGAATGTAGGCTGCTGACCGCCTTTGGCATAGCAGGCCGGTCCCGGCACGGCCCCGGCGCTGTGCGGTCCCATCTGAAGATGCCCTCCCTCGTCTATCCAGCCGATACTCCCGCCGCCGGCTCCAATCGTCTTAATATCGAGAATGGGTAAGGAGATCGGAAAACTCTCAAACGAGGCATCATTGTCAACCCGTGTTTGGCCGTCAACAATGAGTGAGGTGTCAAGGCTCGTCCCACCCATGTCCAGCGTTATAAGGTTTTTAGCATCGACGAGCGAACTCAGCGCGCTTGCGCCGATAACGCCTCCTGCCGGTCCTGACAGCACCAGATGAACCGGCTGTTCCTTTGCTGATGCTACCGTCATGGCCCCGCCGCCCGAGCGCGTCAGCAGGAAATGGCCCTTAAAACCACCGGCCCGCAACTCGCCGTCGAGTTGTTCCAAATAGCTGCGCATGATGGGTTTAATGCCAGCATCAATCACTGTTGTACTCGTCCGCTCGTACTCCCGCTATTCGCGGCTGAGCTGATGAGACAGCGTCACGAATAGCGTCGGACACTCCTGCCGCAATACCGCCTGCGCTGCCAGCTCGTGTTGTGGGTTGGCGTAGCTATGCAGAAAACATACCGCCACCGCTTCGACTCCGTGTTCGCGCAGTTTGTGTGCAACCACTCTGGCTTCTTGCTCGTCAAAGGCGGTCAGCACATTGCCCTGATAGTCCATGCGCTCAGTCACCTCAAAGGCGAGATAGCGGGGCACGAGGGGTTTGGGCTTCCGGTATTTGAGGTCATACATGGGGTCACGGGCCGTGCGGCCCAGTTCATACACGTCGCGAAATCCCTTGGTGGTAAGAATCGCTACCCGGGCTGCTGTACGCGTCAGCAAGGCATTGAGTCCGAGTGTTGTGCCGTGCACGAAATAGTCGATCGCACTGGGCGTTGCTTCTGCTTTATGAAATCCCTGCAGCACACCGCTGGCAGGATTCTGCGGCGTGGTCTCGACCTTCTCTAGGCGCAGTTCCTGGGTCTCCTCGTCCAGAACGATCACGTCCGTAAACGTTCCACCAACATCAACGGCAATACGCATAACAATACCTATCTGCCTATCTCAAGCTCGGAGTCTTGCGTCACTGACGATTCATGTTTGCCTTAGCTATACGACGAAACCAGCCCTAAGGAAAGCTGTGAAGAATCTCTCGGTCGGGGGAGAGATATGAACGAGCGGGATATGAAAAAACCGGCCCATGAGGAGGCTCAAAGAGCAGGCATAAAAAAACGCCGCGTGAAACGCGACGTGATTTACCCAGCATACTACACTTTGGCCCCGTAAGTCAAATGGAAATGGAAAGGGTTGATTTTACTGGACTTATTATTCATCTTGCTGGTTGAAGGTTCAGAGGGATGTTGAAAGGGACTAATTTTTCTTATTGAGTTTTTACATGCATATAGTTGACTATAGTCTAAAACAATAGTTCCAGTAATTTTGCCTATCCATTTGCCTAAAATGGACATTCTCGACAGGGTGCCTGTGTAAATTCCGTAATCAATAACAAGAGAGCCGTAGGGTAGGGTGACATATTACTGAGGTAGTAAGCGGATAAGTCGCTCTGCAACAATATTGCTCATAGTGTTGCAGAGGCTGGAATATGAAATTCAAACCAAGTCGGTATCTGCATGGCGTCACCATAGAGGTACCAGCCGGTCTCGGTTTCAGGACGCGGTCCGAAGAACCAGAGCTCGGCAATCCCGAGTGGTGGTATAGACAGAGATCGAGGGTCTACGTTCAGTCGGTCAATATTGATGGCAACAGTAAGGTCAGATGCATCGGCATATTTCGAAAGTGCGCTAATAAGACCGTCCGGGGTCAGGTTCGGATTGACATCCGTGGAAACTAGAACTTTGAGCTGGAGAGGACAATAGCCGGGTTTGCCCGATAGATTGAACCTGAGAACGAAGTCGTGATCTTGGGCCTCGAACTCTGCTATACAGACATCTTTGTCTGGGAGCATCTGACGGAGGCCATGTGTGAAAATAGCGGCATCCAGATCTTCGACGAGATTACGCTTGACTTGATGAGGGACGTTAGGAATGTTTGTCCGGCCTCCAAGCCGATGCTGAACCCCCTGCTGAAACGCCCCTTGTAGCACCTCTGTCGGATTGAAGAAGTCGCATTTAGCCCATTGGTTAATTCTATCGCGTGCCACGTATCTTTTCACGCATTCTGACTACAGCACTTCGACACTATTAACAATAAGTGAGATGCAACGATATCGGGTTCAGGTTCAGGAATAATTCTGAATTTGTGGGGAAGACTTAATTAGAATAGAGACATTTTTTACAGTGATAGGTATTCTGACTGTAGTGGGTGTAGCGTGGATAGCATTGGTTACACTGGTAAATATTTGGAAGTAAAAGGAGGAAGAACGTTTGGGAGAAAAACTTAAAGAGCGCCCGAAATGTCAAGATTTTTTCTGGAGCAAAATTGATGAAGCTGTTTTTTGCCCCGAGTGCTTTGAAAAGGGCTATAAATTTCTGAGATCGTGTGTCCGGTAAGAAATGGCGACGTGCGAATATCCACCCAGCCGTTTGTTTGATTTATCCTAATACCGTCTTCAGACTCCCCACAGCCTTGACTTTGATCCGCACGGCATTGCCCGGCAGATAGGCTAGGGGGATTTCTTCGAGGTCGAGAACCTCAACCGTATCCGGTGCGGCGCCGGCTGTGACTGCGCGCTCAAAGGCTAGGGCCGTGGCTTGGTCTATTGCTTCAGGCCGACTTAGCTTTTCTAGGGAAAAGACTCTATCTATTGTCCCGCTGACTTGCGCAATCGCCACCCCAATGGCATTGGCAACACCTGCTTGTTCTGGCCGTATGATGTCCGACACACCCCGGAGCGTGTCGGGAAACAAGATGTTACCGCCGCCCACGGCAACAACCGGCACCGGAGCGGCCGACAGTCTCATGCGGTCAATATGGTCTTCAAGGCTATGCTGAATATAGCTCAGACCCTGCTCGAGCGTCGTCTTGGGTATAGCTTGGACACGATTGAAATCGCCAAGCTGTATTCGTCCGACTGCCACCGCAAGGTCTGTTGCTGTCAACTGCTGGCCGCCGAACACCAGAGCTTCCTCTTGGAGTCGATAGCCGACGCTATCCGGTCCAACGCGAACCGTGTCTTCGGTGTGAACGCGACTGCCACCACCTAAACCAATCGAAATCAGATCCGGCATGCGAAAGTTCGTTAACACCCCACCGATCTCAACCGCCAATTGCGACTCGCGCGGGAAGCCTTTGTGCAGGACACCGATATCAGTCGTGGTACCGCCAATATCAACCACAATGGCGTCTTGAAGCTGGCTTAACACCGCGGCTCCACGGATACTATTGGCCGGACCCGAAGCAATGGTGAAGATGGGATATCGCAAGGCATAGTCGAGAGCCATCAGGCTGCCGTCATTTTGGCCTAATGAAGAGGGTAGCCGGAATGTTGAGCTGGCGTATGGCGTGCGCAAAGCCGTTCATCGCACTCTGTGCTACACGCATTAAGGCCGCGTTCAGTACGGTTGCGTTTTCGCGCTCCAGCAGACTCACACTGCCGATTTCGCTTGATAGACTGACGGGGACATCTTCGCCTAACTCGTCCTGCACGATCTCACGGGCGCGTAC
Source organism: uncultured Binatia bacterium (SeqCode) (assembly GCA_965247985.1). GTDB lineage: Bacteria > Desulfobacterota > Binatia > Bin18 > Bin18 > Bin18. Next base: position 2,236,937 of record OZ252051.1, read on the forward strand.
CTCATGCTCCGCGTTGACGGGAGAGAACACCCCAGTCACGGCAACAGCTTGGACGCGGCCTTTGAGCGCGCGGGCAAACTGTTACACTTCCTGCTCATCCAGCATGGACAACGGCTCGCCGTTATACTCGTGTCCACCGTGGAGAATCGCATGCTGGGCACCAATGACGCGTTTGAGATCATCCGGCCAGGTCAGTAACGGCTCAACCGCGCGGGTCGCCGGCGCACCAAGCCGGATAATACCGACGGTGTTCAATTCCCGGCGGGTGACTACGGCATTGGTACAATGCGTGGTGCCGAGCATGGCGTAGTCGATAGTGGATGGAGGGAGCTGAGATGCGGCTAATACGTCTTGCAGAGCCTGGACAATACCGGTGGTAATATCCGATGTCGTTGGCGTCTTAGTGCTTGCCATAACCCGATCGGTTGCATCAAGAATCACCGCATCCGTGTTTGTGCCACCCACATCGATGCCGAGCCGAAACGAGTGGTCTCGTCGACTGTCGTGTTTCATGTGGTTTTCTGGTTCAACTTTGGAGTGGGACATAGTCTATGTCGTAGCCAAAGTAGCGCGGACCGACCAGCGCAATGCCTGCTTGTGTCCGCCACTGCTCATGACAGGGAAAGGCTAACACCGCGATACGGAGGCCATATTTGAGCCCTTCGGTGGTAATGGGCAGCCCGGTCTGTTCGTCAACTACAGTAATGAGATCCGGCACTGTGACTTCTGGCTGGTCGCCACGCCAGAAAACGAGGTTTTCATTTTGGAAGGACAACCGAAACCCCTGTCCCGCATCGGGGCCGATCCCTGCGATCTCCAACTCGCCTCGCGCAAACCCGCCTTCAGTCCGGCGCTGAATGTCCGTAATCTTTCCCTCACACAGGCGCCGGCCAGACAGCAGGCTGGTGAGTGCCTGAATAGGGTTGGTTTTTTCCCGTTTGCTCGCTCGGAGCGTCTGACCGATCGTGTAGGCGAGCGTTATGGTTCCTGGAATCAACGCGTGCTTGGCAACCCTGCCCTGCATGGCATACAGGGCAATACAGGCTGAACAGCCCATCTCTATGGTAGCTGTGCGCGCCAGACGTTCAGTCCAGCGATTGTCCGGCGTTTCAAGCAACACCTGATTACCTTTTTCATCCGCTACGACCATCGGCGTAGCCGCCACCCCATGCAGGGTAGGGGTGACCATTTGAAGCTCAGGAAACGCTCGCCCCATCCCGTCCGCGTCTATGATGGGAATATGCAATGTCGCGGCAACAACGAGCGGAATCATGGAGTTTATGCCGCCAGCCTCAATTGACATGGTGGCTGTTGCGTGACATTGGAGATGACGCTCGATCATCCGAAATGCCTCAATGACCTCGCTGCCACTCGGAATCTTTTCGATCAAGACGGTTGGGGCGCCCATCATTGCGGTGGGAATAATCCACTCCTCATCTGCTATGTCATCGAGCGAGAGCAGTGCAACAGGACCGTGCTGGGCAATGGCCTGTTGGGCCATGAGCCGGCCCAGCGTCGGGTCGCCCCCACCTCCGGTTCCGAGGACGGTTGCTCCCAGGGCAACATCTTCAACCGCCTGCGCATCAAGCTGCATCATGACTCCTTGTGCTGCATGGCTTTGTCGTAGGGTTCGACGCTGCACAAGTCAACCAATGAAAAAGAGCTTCCCGGATTCACATTTTTGTTTGCCCTGACATCTGAAACCTGATAGCTGGGGGCGTATGAAACCAGCACCCTTCAGGTATGCGTGTCCCCGCTCTGTTGATGAAGCCTTGGCTTTGCTTCAGGCCGGTGGTGATGAGACCAAAGTACTTGCCGGTGGGCAGAGTTTTGTTCCGTTGCTCAATCTGCGTATGGCCTCGATTGAGTCGGTCGTCGATCTGAACCGTCTGGATGATCTCGCCTATATCAAGCGAGACAATGACACTCTGTGCATTGGCGCCATGACGCGACATAGACAGATGGAAGTGTCTGATGAGGTTCGTGCCGCACAGCCGCTGCTGTGTCGGGCTGCGGCTGAGGTCGGCCATTTGGCGATACGGAACCGGGGGACCATTGGGGGCAGCCTGGTCCATGCTGATCCTGCGGCGGAATGGCCGTTAGTCGCGGCAGCACTGGATGCTCAGCTCGTTCTGCGCTCTCAGGACAACTCTCGTACGGTTTCTGCGCGCGAATTTTTTCTCGCACCACTCATGACCTCGATTGAGCCGAATGAACTGCTGTGTGAGGTCCGTTTCCCAGTTGCTCCTGTGGGGGCAGTCTGGGGATTCCAAGAGCTGTGCCGACGACCGGGTGATTTTGCTATTGTGGCCATTGCCTGTCAGTTGACGCTGGACGGCAGCGGGACCTGCTCGGCTGCGTCACTGGCTGTTGGGGGAGCACATACCACGCCGCTCCACGTGGCAGAGGTGGAGTCGACCATCACCGGCAGTACGGGCGATGACGCGGCCATTACTGAGGCCGCGGAAAAAGCCGCCGCAGCGGTAGATCCGTCGGGGGACGTGCACGGCTCTGCCGACTATCGACGCAGAATGGTCAAAGTGCTGACGCGACGCGCGTTGAAAGAGGCCTGGAGCAAGGCAGCATAAAAAGGGGAAGGGATATGGCCGAAACACAATTTAGCGAACGCCAAACCATCCGCGTCCGGGTCAATGGTCACGACTACGAACGTGAAGTTGAAGTACGTAGACTCCTGGCTGACTTCATCCGTCACGACCTGGGTCTGACCGCAACGCATCTTGGCTGCGAACATGGAGTATGCGGCGCGTGCACAATCATCATGGACGGCGAAAGCGTGAGATCTTGCTTATTATTTGCCGTTCAGGCTGATGGGGCGGAGATCCGGACGCTTGAGGGGCTCGCCAATGGCGACGAAATGCATCCGCTGCAGCAAGCCTTTTGGGACAACCATGCGCTCCAGTGCGGTTTCTGTACATCCGGGTTTCTTATGAGTGCGGTTGACTTACTCCACAAGAATCCGCATCCGAGCGAAGAAGAAATCCGGTACGGACTGTCGGGTAATCTCTGCCGCTGTACTGGCTATGCGAACATCGTCAAAGCCGTTCAGGCCGTTGTGGAACAGTCCGAATCCTAAGACACAGGAATACCATATGGCATCGTCCCAGGGTGGAACCGGAAAGATGGTTGGCGCGCGTGTACGCCGGGTCGAAGACCCTCGCTTCTTGTTGGGCAAATCGCAGTACGTGGATGATCTCGACCTCCCCAACTCGGTCGCGCTGGCCTTTGTCCGTAGCCCGTACGCGCACGCGCGGATTCTGTCCATTGAGGTAAGTGCGGCACAGAATCAAACCAATGTACAACTCGTTTTAACGGGAGCAGACATTGCAGAAGCGATTAAGCCGCTCCGAGTAGAATACGATCCAAACAAAGCGCCTACGCATAAGTCCTGCGATTGGCCCGTTCTGGCCCAAGACAAAGTGCGTTTTGTTGGCGAGGCTGTGGCCGTTGTGGTCGCCACCGATCGCTATGCGGCAGAAGACGCCGCCAGTTTGGTCGACGTGGAGTACGAGCCGCTTGAGCCCGTGTGTGATGTCGAACAGGCACTCGCAGCGGACGCTCCACTCGTGCATGAGGAATGGGGCGACAACGTCATGCAGACCCTCCAGGTCGAGATTGGTGAGGTGGCGAAAGCTTTCCACGAGGCCGATTGTGTTGTTTCAGAACGCCTGACAACCGGCCGGCATATGGCGCTGCCCATGGAGACGCGGGGGTGTGTGGCGTCTTTTGAGCGTGCGACCGACACCCTCACGGTGTGGTCGTCCACGCAGGTGCCGCACGTGCTCCGCTCGCATCTTGCTCTGGTACTGGATTTCCCTGAACATCATATTCGTGTCGTTGCACCGGACGTGGGTGGCGGGTTTGGACAGAAGGGCCATCTCTTTCCCGAGGAGGCCGTCGCTGCCTATCTGGCCCGTCGTCTGGGCGGATCGGTCAAATGGATTGAGGACCGACGCGAAAATCTATCAGCCTCGCTCCACGCCAAACAACAAACCGTGCAGGCAGAACTCGCCGTCCAACAGGACGGAACCATTCTGGGAATCAGAGGCCGGTTTGTCGGCGATGTGGGCGCGTATTCCGAATATCCGTGGGGGTCAGCATTCGAAGCCGGCCACGCGGCTTCCAGCCTGCCCGGACCGTATAAGACTCCGGCCTTCGGGTTCGAGGCGCTGTCCGTTGCCACCAATAAAACCACGATTGGGGTGTACCGTGGGGTGGGACTGCCTATTGGAGTGCTGACTATGGAGCGACTCATGGACTTGGCAGCCCAAAAACTGGGGCTCGACCCGGCTGAGATTCGTCTCCGCAATATGATCCGAAAAGAGGAGCATCCGTATACAACCATTATAGGCGCGGAAGTTGAGAGTGGGAGTCACCGTGAATCACTCCAAAAAGCGTTGGACATGCTGGGCTATCAGGAGTGTAGAGCCGAGCAGCAGCAGGCCCGAGCGCAGGGCCGTTATCTTGGCATTGGCATTGGCTGCTATCTGGAAGGAACGGCACCGAGCTCGGCGGCTTTTGCCTCGATGGGTCTTGACCTCGGTGGATATGAATCAGCAACGGTACGTATGGACGTATCGGGCACGGTGACTGTTCTGGTCGGGACGCACTCCCACGGTCAAAGCCACGAAACAACCTTGGCTCAGGTCGCCGCTGACGAACTGGGCGTTCCCCTGGCCGATATCAAAATTATCGAGGGTGATACAAATGTCGTTCCCTACGGCATGGGCACCTGGGGTAGTCGGAGTGCCGTAACCGGAGGGGGAGCGATCTCCAAGGCGTCCCAAAAACTGCGCAACAAGATGTTACGTATTGCCTCGCGTCTGACTGAGGTGCCGGACGAGGACCTTGAGTTGGCCGCAGGGATGATCCGGCGGAAAGCGGATGCCACCCCGCTGATGTCTATCAAAGAGCTTGCCTATCGGGTGCTGGTGAGGGCAGGTAGTCTCCCGCCGGATGAAGAGCCTGGTCTGGACGCTACGGCCCACTATGAACCCCCACCGGCCACTCATGCCAACGCTACTCATATGGCCCTGGTCGAAGTGGACACTGACACTGGCCAGGTGACCGTACTGCGCTATATCGTGGTTGAAGACTGTGGCACGATTATTAACCCCATAGTGGTAGATGGTCAGATCCAAGGTGGTGTCGCTCAGGGAATCGGCACAGCGCTGTATGAACACGCCATCTACGATGAGAACGGCCAATTTCTGACGAGTACGTTAATGGATTATCTTATTCCAACCGCAGTTGATGTGCCGCAAGTGGAAATCGGTCACATTGAAAGCCCATCTCCGTATACACCGCATGGCATCAAAGGGGTCGGAGAGGGGGGAGCGATAGCACCCCCGGCAGCTATCGCTAATGCGGTTGCCGACGCCCTGGCTCCGTTCGATGTGCGGGTCAATGCCATTCCACTCACTCCGGAACGGGTCCTGGGCTGGATTGAGCAGTACAAGGCCGCAGCCTGATTGGGCTTCCAGCCCGCAAAAGAATGCTGCTCTTAATCCTGACCTTGGAGGGCCGTGCATGAGTCGTGAGGGAACCGGAAAAATGCTGGGCGCACGAGTCCGGCGGGTTGAAGACCCGCGCGTATTGCTGGGGAAAACCCAGTACGTTGATGATCTGGTATTGCCCGACATGCTGGCCGTAGCATTTGTGCGGAGCCCGTATGCCCATGCCAAGATTGAGCATATTGATGTGCAGACGGCGTTGGCCAAGCCTGAGGTGCGCTGCGTCCTGACCGGACACGACATTCTGAACACGATCAAGCCGCTCCGGGTTGAGTTTGATACGGAAAAAGTCCCCTTTCACAAATCGTGCAATTGGCATGTTCTCACCCCTGACAAGGTGCGCTTTGTCGGCGATATGGTCGCCGCTGTCGTTGCGACAGATCGCTACACCGCCGAAGATGCGGCTGATCTCGTCGAAGTCGCATACGAGCCGCTTGAGCCAGTGTCTGATATGGAACAGGCCCTGCAACCCGACGCTCCGCTGGTGCATGACGAGTGGGGTGACAATGTCATGGAACGGCTCGAAGCCCAGATTGGTGAGGTGGGCAAGGCGTTTCAAGAGGCCGACTGTGTGGTGTCCGAACGGTTTGTGACCGGCCGTCACATGGCCTCGCCCATGGAGACACGCGGCTGTGTGGCCCAGTTTGAGGTGGCAACGGAGGCGCTGACGGTCTGGTCGTCCACCCAGGTGCCGCATACCCTGCGGGCCAGTCTGGCGACGCTGCTGGACCTGGCGGAGCATCGCATCCGGGTCATTTCTCCGGATGTGGGTGGGGGCTTTGGCCTCAAAGCGCATCCTTTTCCCGAAGAGGTCCTGGTCACCTATCTGGCCAGAGCCCTGCGCAAACCAATCAAATGGATCGAGGACCGGCGAGAGCATTTGTCGGCCTCTCTCCAGGCCAAGCATCAGATTGTCAATGCGGAACTGGCCCTCAAGAGCGACGGCCGCGTGCTGGGCCTCAAGGCGCGTTTCCTGAGCGATGCGGGTGGCTATTCGTCCTATCCATGGAGTTCGGCTTTTGAGCCAAAACATGCGGCCGGGACCATAACGGGTCCCTATAAAATTCCGGCCTTTGGCTTTGAAACCTGTACGGTCGCGACCAACAAAGCCTCCATCGGGGTGTACCGGGGCGTGGGTATTCCGATTGCGGCTCTGACTATGGAGCGGCTTCTGGATATGGGTGCCCAAAAGCTCGGTCTTGACCCGGCAGAGATCCGGCTGCGGAATATGATCCCGCAGGACGAGCATCCGTATACGACGCTGATGGGTGCGGAGATTGAGAGCGGCAGCCACCAGGCCGCATTACAACAGGCGCTGGATCTCCTCGGCTATGACGATTTTCGGGCCGAACAGCAAAAAGCCCGCGAGAACGGTCGCTATCTTGGTGTGGGCATAGGCTCGTATGTGGAAGGTACGGCCCACAACTCGGCCGTGTTCGATTCCTTTGGCGTCAAGATCGGTGGCTATGAGTCAGCGACGCTGCGCATTGATGAGTCGGGCAAGGTGACGGTCTTCGTCGGGACGCACTCGCACGGCCAGGGCCACCATACCGTCTATGCCCAACTGATAGCGGACACGCTGGGCGTGGCGCTCGAAGACGTCGCGGTTGTCCAGGGCGATACGCAGGCCACCCCGCGCGGCTGGGGGACCTGGGCCAGTCGGAGTGCGGTGACGGGTGGGGGGGCGGTAATTTCGGCCTCGCGAAAGCTGCGGGATAAGCTGCTGCGCATTGCGGCGCGCCTGACCGAGGTGCCCGCAGACGACCTCGAACTTGCCCAGGGCGCTGTCCAGCGCAAAACCGGGGCGGTGTGCCTGCTGTCCATCCCCGAACTGGCGCATCGGATTATCGCCCAGCCGACGAGCCTGCCTCCCGACGAAGAGCCGGGGCTGGACGTGACCGTGGCCTACGAACCGCCCCCGATCACCCACTCCAATGCGACCCATGTGGCCGCGATTGAGGTCGATATTGAAACCGGTCAGGTCCAACTCTTGCGCTATATCGTGGTCGAAGACTGCGGCACGATCATCAATCCCATTATTGTTGATGGTCAGATCCAGGGTGGGGTGGCCCAGGGAATCGGATCGGCGCTGTACGAACACGCCATCTATGATGACACCGGCCAATTCCTGACTGGAACATTTATGGATTATCTAATTCCGACCGCCGCGGATGTGCCTCAAGTGGAAATCGGACATATTGAGACGCCGTCTCCCTATACGTTGCATGGGATCAAGGGCATGGGTGAGGGCGGCGCGATTGCCCCGCCGGCGGCGATTGCCAACGCGGTCGCCGATGCCCTGTCGCCATTTGGTGTTCGGGTGAATGAAATTCCGCTCACTCCGGAACGAGTGCTGTCCATGCTGGACCGGGCTCAAACGAATCTCAGTGCTGAATGAGAATGCTGATGCATACCCACCTGGGGCGCCCTATCACGGACGAAGAGATTCGAACCTACGAAGAGGATGGCGTTGTCTGGGATAGGAAATTCCAGTGGTATGATTTCGATCAGTTCGAAGACGCTCAAATACGACGGAACACTATGAGTGAAAACAAAACCAAGGGGCTCGTTTCCGACTACCAAGAGACAATAACCAAGATCGGCACGCACGGACCGCGCCCGTACGGCCTCGGGCTGGCCCACGGCTCGATGTTTACGCTGGTCTATCGCCCGCCCGACCCGGACGATCAGGAGCCTCACGACCAAGACGAACTGTATATTCCCATGAACGGCAGAGGGACGCTCATCGTCGATGACGAACGTCACCCGTTCAAGACCGGCGATATGCTGTTTGTCCCAGCCCAGGCCGAACATCGTTTTGAAGACTGTGCCGACGGTCTGATGCTGTGGGCGATTTTTTATGGACCAAAGGGTGGGGAGTAGGGGAACCCACCCCGGCGCTATGCGCCACCTATGCAATGCGATCTAAGCCCATGCTTCCTTTGGCTCTTTTTCTCTTCTTCTCCGCTTGTAACCTGACCAACTCGATCGAATCCACTCCACCAACCGAATGCTCTAAAATCGGCGTACAGTGCCAGCTGCCAAACGGTCCGCTCGGCGTCTGCCAATCAGCCCTATGCTCAGCCGGCCAGACTCCACCCTGCTTTGTCTGCACTCCGCAGCACTAACCCCTCCTTGCTTGCATTAGCCAGCATTATCCGGTGTGATGAGCGCCGCTACATCGTGAAGGGGTGAGTCAGGAGAGAGAACGTATGGGTCGCTACGATTATGATTTCTTTGTTTTAGGTGCAGGCTCCGGCGGCGTGCGGGCGAGTCGGATCGCTGCGTCCTATGGGGCGAAAACCGCGGTTGTTGAAGAACGCTATCTGGGCGGGACGTGTGTCAATGTTGGCTGCATTCCGAAGAAACTCCTCGTGTATGCTTCAGAGTTTCGGGATCATTTTGAGGACGCCGCCGGCTTCGGTTGGACGGTTGGCGAGCGAAGCGTCGATTGGCAAAAGCTGATTGAGAATAAAGACAAAGAAATCAACCGACTGAATGGTATTTATCGCAATCTGCTCGAAGGCGCGGGCGCGGAAATCATTGAAGGCACGGCCCGCCTGGTTGACGACCACACCATAGAGGTGGACGGCAAGCAGTACACTTCGGCGTATATTCTGGTTGCGACCGGAAGCTGGCCGACTTTTCCCCAGACTCCGGGTATTGAGCATGCCATCACCTCAAATGAAGCCTTTTATCTGGCCGCGCTGCCCAAACGCGTGATTATTGTAGGCGGTGGCTATATTGCGGTCGAGTTTGCGACTATCTTTCACGGCCTTGGGTCAGAGGTGACCGAACTCTATCGGGGTGAGCTGTTTCTGCGTGGATTTGATACCGATGTCAGGCAAGTCCTGGCTGACGAAATGCGTAAACGTGGTGTGGATCTGCGCTTTCACGCGGATGTGAGCAGTATTGAAAAAACTCCACACGGAATCAAAGCCACGCTGAACGACAGGAGCGAGCTTGAGGCCGATATCATCATGTACGCCACCGGCCGTTTACCCAACTCAAAGGGGCTCGGTCTTGAAACAGCTGGCGTTGAGACGGACGAGATTGGCGCCGTGTGTGTGGATGCCTACTCGCGGACCAACCTCTCTCATATCTACGCCGTCGGGGATGTCACCAACAGGCTCAACCTAACGCCTATGGCCATTGCCGAAGGCCATGCCGTGGCTGAAACCCTGTTCAATAATAACCCAACTCGACCGGACCATATGAATGTGGCAACCGCGGTCTTCAGCCATCCGAACATCGGTACGGTTGGCCTGACAGAAGAGGAGGCGCGTCAGGAATACGGCGATATCGATATATACAAGTCTTCGTTTCGCGCGTTAAAACACACGTTGAGCGGACGGGATGAAAAGACCTTTATGAAGATTATTGTTGATCCAAAATCCGACCGGGTGATTGGCTGTCATATGACCGGTCCGGAGGCGGGAGAGATTATTCAGGGCTTGGCCGTGGCCATCAAATGCAAGGCCACTAAAGCGCAGTTTGATATCACCATCGGCATTCATCCGACCTCAGCCGAAGAATTTGTCACGATGCGGCAAAAGGCGGCCTGAGTGGTGAACCTATCCCTCCGAGCCTTTCCCGTTTGCTCTGTTCGTAAATCCGCGTTATGTATATGCGATTTGTAGATTCGATTGACATGGAACGAAGCCAAGCGAAGAAGAAACCTGACCCTTCACGGTTTGGATTTCGCTGATGCCGAGAATGTCTTTATCGGCCCGACATTCACATTTGAAGATGACCGGTTTCACTATCCTGAACAGCGCTTTGTTACGCTTGGCCTCCTGAGAGGCGTTTGCGTATCGCTCGTGCATACCGAGACACCGGAACGGATTCATATTATCTCAGTTTCCGAAAGGCGACCAGAAATGAGCAAATTATCTTCTTCCAAAACGTCTAGGACGGATTGGCCGCGTATCAAAACGATGCAGGAGGAAGATATCACGCTGACCGATGAGCACCCGGCCAGCGAGGTGAACCATATCGTGCGCGGAATTGTCCGCCGGGGACTGCGCCCGATTCCTCCCAAAGCTTCGATTTCCCTGCGTGTAGATGTCGACGTGTTGGAATGGTTCAAAGCTCAAGGAGCCGGCTACCAGACGCGGATGAATGCCGTGCTGCGGGCCTTCAAGGACGCCTCAAGCTGAACTCCTGAGCGGACACACCGGTCCGCCCTTACCTGAGGATACAACTCTGCATCAATCGAAGACGGATATGGATGCTCAGGGCCAGATAATACGGATTTCTTCGACCAGAAGACCAACCGAGTTCTTGAGGTCAATGAAGTTCGGCACATCGCCCTGAATCTGCTCAATCTGCATCTCGTCCGACTGCCAGCCTTTTTCAAACGCGGCCATATCAGCCCAAGACAGCTCCGCGACTCCGTCGAAAGCGGGCGTCGCGGTTTCGTAGGTCTCGGGGGCGACGTGGCATTGGACGTAGCGTCTGAGCCCCGGCGTTCTGGGGACGATGGGGGCGTGGACAGAGCGCCAATGCGCTTGAAACTCGGCAACGCTGAGCCCCGGTTTGCGTTTGAGAAGAAAGAGAGCCTTGACACCGGGCGCGTCTTTGGCCAACTCGGGCCCCGGAACGACAACATTTTCCCTGGTCATCAAAAACGACGGTCCCTCGTCGGCAATGAAATTCGGCTCATCCGTGTAGGCTCCGTTCATATAATCGGGGTTGGTGCCGAGTCCCCGACCGGTTTCCAGGTCGTCGAACCATATCTCGGCCAGACCTTCGTATGGACTAGGCGGGACTCCGGGGATGTCGTCTGGCATGCGATGGCTCTGCACATAACGTCTCAGCGCCTTGATGCGAACCGCCAGAGGGGCATGGATTTCACGCCAGTGGCGATGAAACTGCTCGTGACTGATGTCCGGCTTCTTTGGTATCAACGCAAACCCTTTGATCATTGGAATGCTCCTATCAGGTGTTTAATCCCCGGCTTTATACAGGGTTGGTTTCGGCGCAGCTCCCGAGGGCAGATCGTGCACCGGGACAAAGCGTGAGGCTTCGATAGCCTGAAAGCCGCTCGGATTGCCCTTGTATTTCTCTACGGCAAACGCCACTTCCGTCATGCTGAGGGTGAGGTTGAAAAGGTTTTGCTCTCTGGTCGGCAGAGTGTCCAAAGAGAATTGGTCCAGATAATCCAAGGTTGCTTCAAGGCGGGGCCGAACCGTGGCGTAAAATGCGCGCAGCGTTTCGGGTGTACTGGTGCGCCGTTTTCTGGTGCGTTCGCGTTCGGTCTCCAGACACCAGCCGGCCTGGGCCAGCGGTTCCAGGTCGGCGAATTCCTGGGGCAGGAGTGGGTCGGCCATGGTCAATCCTGATCGAACAGTGAGTCGCGAACACCATCGCGTCGAGCGCGAATCTCTTGCTCTACTGCCCAATACGAGTGCCGGACAAAGAGTTCCTCGTCTTGCAGGTAGATATGCTCAATCGCCCCGGTCTCCAGGGCCTCCTGGGTATGTTCATGCGTGGCGCCGTCTTCGAGCAGGGCGTCGCGCAGGAGAATCTTATTGTACTCTTGTCCGAAGCGCTCGCTTGGGGTAGCGGCGCTCGGCATGTGAATCTTTAGTTCCCACAGGGACTCGTTTTCCGAGACGGGCCAAAACTGATGCGTATGCCATACGCCGGGCAAAATGAGGATATTGAGATTCGGAAAAATATGGACAATATCAAAGCCCCAGTCGTCCGCGTTGGTGACGTTGATACCCTGACCTGTGGGCAGAACGAAATCGTTGTCTCTTGAGGTGATAGCGGCCGATTTGCCGAGCGCCAGCCCCTCAACATCTTTGGGCTGAAAATACTTATTGCCCGGCCAATTGCCGACGCGGTGGCGGTCGTACAGGTCCAGTTCATAGGCATGGCCATAGGGATTGTCCGGGCGGGTAAAGATGCCCGGCCAGGAATAACTGTGCAGATAGCGTACGTGATAGATTTCGGACTGCGCGTCCTGCATCAGTTTCCAATTTGCGCGTTGATAGGACTGATAATGAAATTGGAGTGGGACGCGTTGAAACGGAAAGTCCTTCATGCGCTGGCCGGCTTCTCCCAGATATTCCTCCAGGGTTTCGGTTGGATGTGGGTCGAGATTGACGAAGATAAAGCCCTGCCACACCGCAGTGTGAACCGGAATGAGGTTGGCCTGGCCCTCAAGATGCTCGTAAAAGCGTTCGCCGTCGGGCACATTTGTGAGATTGCCTTCGGCGTCGTAGACCCAACCGTGAAACGTGCAACTCAAATAGCACGAGCTTGAGCCTTTATGGTCCCAGACCAATTTGTTGCCCCGGTGACGGCAGACATTATAGAAACCCCGAACGATATTGTCTTTACCCCGAATAAGGACAATGGATGCCTTGGCAATCGCGATCTCATGCACGAAATAGTCGCCCGGGTTGGGAATGGCATCGACAGTCCCGACGTGCAGCCAACACTTTTTGTAAACATATTCGCGTTCGGCCTCAAACCATTGCTTGGAAACCATCGGTTCGATAGAGACCGGCCCGGTGCCGAGTTTTGGGTATTTCTCGTGCCAGCGGTGCACACCGACGTCGAAGTCTTTCTTCAACGAGATATTCATACTCTCCGCCGGCTGGATAGGAAGTGCAGCATCCATGCGCGTACTCATTTGACTCTCCTCATTCGCTCGGAACGCCAGTACCTGAATCTTTCATGTGACTTGGAGGAATAGCAAGCCCGGAACGAAATGAGCCAGCAGGCGTGAACTCATTCAAACAAGCTTTCAAACCAGGGCAGAATCATTGTCTCATTAATAGAATAGGTATAGGCGTGGCCCCACTCGGGTAGCTCTTTATATGTCACTTCTTTGAGACCGTTTTCAATAAGCGTGGCGTGTGCCAAGCGAGCTGCCATAACGGGAAAAATAAAGTCCTGACCGCCGTGAATAATCAGAAAAGGCAAGGTTTTGGCCTTTTGCATATTAAGCCAGGGAGGGAGGACCCCGGCGACAGGAGCAATCGCTCCAAAGAGATTTGGACGACTGGCGCTTAACGCATATGAGAACGTGCCACCGTCTGACAAACCGGTGACAAGAATTCGGTTGGGATCAATGGCATAGTGTTCGCGCACGGCCATAAGCATGGATGTAATGGACACGACGTCCGGCTCCGGCTTTTCAATAGCCCAGGTCGGGCCGAGTGATTTGGGCGCGAGCACGATATAGCCTTTGCTTTTGGTTGGTCGCAGCCATGTCAGCAGGTATTCGTCATTTGCTCCGCCGCCGCCGTGCAGGGCGATAATAAGCGGCCAGTGGTGTTTTGGGTCATAATTCTCCGGCACATAGAGTGAGTACGCTCCATGATTGCTTGCGCGTGGGTGGTGGGAAATACCGACCTGATGCTTCTGAGCAGTGACGCTCTTGTCTAGCTTGGGGAGATGCGCAACCGCCTCGGGCAGAACCCAGTAGAGTTGCAGTGTCGGCGTGTCCTGACGGATATCGTACAAAAGATAGCGCGCCCGGGTGAACGCTGAGCGGCTTTGCATAAATGCCCCGATAAAATCGGACTGATCGCTCCGTACAAAAATACCATAGGTGGTATCCAGCAGGCCGACGGCCTCGACCCAGGTCCGGTGAAAGTCTTTCCGTTCCGGTGGTGGTTTCAGCCTGCTTAATTCTGACCGGAGGTGAATAAACAGCTCTCCGACCGTTTGGCTGAGTTTGGCCTGGAGTTGAGTAAATTTTGCCGGGTGTAACTGTTCCTGTAGATTTTCAAATACTCGGAGGAAACGGAGTATGTCCGCTTCCTGACGCGCAATGACTGAGCCGTAATCATCTTCTACCGGCTCTGCCGCTATTGGCAACGGAACGAATATGACGGGAGAGCAGACGAGCAGACAGCAGAGGAGGGCAGCCAGCCGGGTGGGAAGCATATTCAGCTCCAGGGGCCTGTGGGGAGGTAATCTTACTCCTAATGCTTAGCCTTTTTCTTCTTTTTATTTTTTCGTTTAGCCGGGGTCAGGAGAGAGACATAGCTTATGCCGTCTCTGTTATCGGCCGTGGTTGGCAGGTTGGCGGCTTTCCAGCCGGCCATGCCGGCTGCCATGAGGTGAACTTTTTCATAGCCCGCAGCAGTGAGTCGCTCGACCGCCTGCTGCGCCCGGGGCCCTTTCTCACAGCCCACTATCAGCGGTGTCGTCTTTGGACATACGTCTTCCATCACCAGATCAAAACTTTCATTTGGAAAGATTTCATCCGTGGTTGGATAAAAGAAGACAATGGGGACGTTGATGATCTTTCCTTTTGGATGGCCTTTAGCGAATTCAGCCACAGTTCGAACATCAACATAGGTCACGGCCGAGTCCGTATTCAGAGATTCGTTGGCTTGCTCTGGGGTGAGGGTCCCGACGCTCATTGGTGTCCTCCTGAGGCGGATGGAAATTCCGGCGGATCAAACTCACGCACAAAGGGCGGAATAATCTGACACCGCTCACGTCCAGCTGCTGGCGGGGTACTATTCATAGTGTAGAGAATCTCGCCATCGGTTTCTCCACCACTCTCTTCAACACTGACTTCTTCTATATGATGGTGTGCGTATTTCCCTGTTGGTGCCAAAGCAAAAATGCAATCTAAGACTTTTCGGGCAGGTAAACGCCCGTGTTCCAGATGCCCCAGGGTTTCTCGCTTTTTCATACCCTTTCCTTCCCCTCTCATATGGTGTCTCGATACGCGAAGTCTCTATTATCCCGGGAGTTTAGCTTGACAGGCTAGCGGCATCAGGCATAGCATGCAACAGCAGTAAGGAGGGTCCATTTCCTATGGAGGAAACCAGACAAAAAGAACTCGTCAATGGTGAAGTATGGTACCAGCCCGGAGACGAAGTTCCGAATGTTCCGACCAAACTCTTTGCACTCCAAAACCTCTGCACCGACTGTAAAATGTGTGAGGTAGCGTGCTCCCTGATCCACTCGCCAGAGGGTGAACTCAACCCGGTGTGGACGCGCATTAAAATCGACCACGCGCCCCAGGTCTCTCGCGTCTCAAAAGACGGCTTTGGGTTTATGCCGGCCATCTGTCACCACTGCGCCAATCCCCCACCGTGTGCCGAGGTCTGCCCGACGGATGCGTTTTATTATGATCCGAAGACCCAGGCCGCGGTGATTGACCAGGACAAATGCATTCAGTGTATGGAATGTGTACCAGGTTGTCCGTTTGACACTGTTTTTGTAGCTCCGACGGGCGAGTTGCTCAAGTGTGACTTGTGTGGCGGGGACCCGGTCTGTGTGAAGGCCTGCTCCACGCGGCCCGAGATGCTTAACGCGGGCAAACAATACTCCCGAATGCCGGTTCTCTTTTATGAAGAGAAGGCGGCCTTCGGTCAAATTTTACGCCAGAAACCTGAAGCGAGAGACGAAGTTGGTATTATGCAGGCCATGTTGTCAAAGGGGAAAGTAAGCTCTGCTGCCTAGGTGCGTGAGCTCAAGTAAGAAGGTAAAGGAGTCGCAATCATGGAAAGTGGACTGTTACGAGTAGACCTGTCAACCGGCGAAATTCAACGCGAAATACTCCCGCACTCCATGTTCGAACGCTGGGTCGGCGGATCGGGGATTAACGATTGGCTCTTGTGGGAGCATTTCCTAAAGCACGACATCATGTGTGATGCGCGGAGCCCAGAAAATGTCCTTATCTTCGGTGTCGGTCCACTGGCCGGTGTGGGATCGGGTATTGGGGTGAAAGGCCGGCTGACGTTCAAGAGCCCATGTTACGGGTCTTTTGGCGACTCAACCGGTGGGGGGAAGTTTCCCTATGTCGTTCGCTTTAGTGGCTATGACTATATTGTTGTCACCGGCAAAGCGCCCCGACCGGTGTACATTCATATTTGTAATGGAGAAGTGACGATCTGCGACGCGACCCACCTGTGGGGAAAGGACAGCTCCGAAACCCATGAAACCCTGAAGAAGGAATTAGGCGATTATCCGTCAGAAGCCTACACGCTCTCGATTGGTCAGGCGGGTGAAAATCAGGTTGGTATCGCTGGTGTGATTTCTGACGGCTGGCGCATTCATGCGCGTTGTGGTGGTGGCGGAGTCATGGGTTCAAAGAATCTCAAGGCCATTGTGGCCCAGGGTACTCAGGGCATTAAAATCGATGACCCATCTAGTCTGCTCGAATGGTCGGATGGCTTTCGCCAAAAGCTCGACGCCAATGAAGCCGCCTATGGCTTTAAGCGCCGTGGCACCCTGGGTGCAGTCGAGATGTACCAAAAGATCGGCGGCAATTTTTGGCGCAATAATCAAGGGGCGATGTTTCGTGGTGATGAAGTGCGCTCCGACAACTGGGTCAAGAAATATCATAAGTACTCGGAAGTCTGCTCCTCGGACTGTTATATTGCCTGCGATGGCCGTTATAAGATCGAAGGTCACGAATCTGACGCAGCTCAAAAGTATGTCGGCGAGTCTTTTCGCCACCCGGAATATCTGACGACGGGGAGTAGCGCAGGCGCCTTGGATGTCCGGGATTGGGCCGAGGTCGCCCACTGGGGCAAGATCACCAACGACTATGGCATCGATAATCAGGATTTATCCTGCTCGATTAGTTTTCTCATGGAGCTCAAACAGCGTGAGATCATTTCTGATCGTGACGTGGAAGAGCTCTTCGGCAGACCCCAAAGTCTGGAATGGGGCAAGATGGAAGACATCGAAGCCTTGGTTGAAGATGTCGTCTATCAGAAAAATCCTTTTGGCTGGCTGTTCCGGGATGGGGCCTATCACGGCGCCCTGCGCTATTCGGAACAACAAGGCCAGAATTTTATGAAGTATGCCATGTATGGCAAAGGCGGTGCGAGTTTTACCGAGGAGATGCGGCCTTTTCCCACCTGGATGAACAACATGGCCGTGGCTTCGCGTGGTGCCGACCACCTGAAGGGCATTGGTCTTATCGAGAAATTTCAACGCAAAGACTTGTCCAAGGTCTACTTCAACGGCAGGACGGAAGCCGGTGATCCGACGATTCCGGATCTCAAGGGAGCGAGTACGGCCCTTATTGAGAATCAGGTTGCTCTCATTAATTCGTACGGTGTGTGCATGTTCCACTGGATGCTTGATCCCCTCGGATATGCCCCTGAGAGTTATTACGGCGAGGTGTATACGGCAGTGACCGGTATTGACCGGACCAGGGAAGAACGAATGCTGGATGGGGAGCGCATTTGCAATCTCGAAAAGGCATTTAACTCCCGCCTTGGCATGCGGCGTGAGCACGATACGATCTGCGAGCGCTGGATGCATGAACCGTGTCCCGAAGGACCAAACAAAGGCCGTGTGGCCGGCGACATGTTTGAGCAGGTGCTTGAGGAATATTATGAGTGGCGTGGTTGGGACAAGGAAACCGGACTCCAAACGCGTAAAAAGATGGAAGAGTTAGGTCTGGAGGACGTCGCCGATGTACTGGCCGCTGACAATGCAATGGCAGGTGAAAGCCGCGCAAGCCGCGCGGTCCAGGTAGACGTGCAAGTGTCTGATGATCCTGGTATTCCGGACTAAATGAGAGGAGAGGAACAAGACGTGATTACGGTCCAAGCAGAGTACACTGCTCGCTTTAAAGAGATCACGCAGGTGACGAGCGAGACCATTCAGCTTGAGCAGCCCCAAATGGCTGAGTTGGCGCAGATCCTGACGGATAAATATGGTCCGCAGATGGAAGCCTTGCTCATTGATCCAAACACAAAAGATCTGAATACCAACGGCACCCTATTCATTGACACCACAGGGCGCCGATTATTTATTGACGATACCTTGGCAGATGGGGAAACCGTCTCCTTCATGGTCGGCATTGCCGGGGGCTAGACGACTCCTGAGGAGGGGCACCCGTCTGGTTAAGGGTGTGTAGGGGCGCAGCATGCTGCGCCCCTACGTTTTTGTGCTGTAGCAAACAAGCTTGAAAGAACATGTCCGAATCTATCCCCGAAATTGATTGCGACGTTGTTGTCATAGGTGGTGGTATCGCCGGCCTCTCAGCGGCTATGAGCGCCATGAACGAAGGCGCTGAAGTTATCTTGCTAGAAAAAGCGCCCAAGCTGCAACGCGGTGGCAACTCCGCCATTGCGGATGCCCAAATCCGGTATCCGCACGAACCGGATGAGTATTGCCCGACACGGCAAACAAAAGAAGACTTTTTCGACGCGTTCCTGCGCGTCTCACGTGGCCGGGCGAACAAAGAGCTGATCCAAGTTGTTGTCGATAATGCAGCCGATGTGGTCGATTGGCTGACCGAGCTGGGGATTGAATGGGAAAAGGGATATCCCAATGTGGCGGGCTATCGACGCCAGCCCGTCGGCGGAGGGTGGCAGCTCGTCGACACGCTCTACAAACATCTCGAACGGGGGGGCGTGCATGTCGCGTATGAGACTGCGGCTGACACACTCCTGACCCATCGCAGCGGACGGGTGATTGGCGTGCGTGCGCTCGAACCCGAAGGTTATACCGATATTAAAGCCCGGGGCGGTGTGGTGATTGCTTGTGGCGGTTTCGAAGCCAACCCGGAAATGCGGGTACGGTATTTAGGTCGGCATATGGATGGACTCATTCTGCGAGGTAGCCGTTACAATACCGGCGACGGGCTGCGTATGGCCTTGGCCATCGGTGCCCTGCCGGCCGGCCAATGGGGAGACTTTCATTCCGCAGTGCTCGACGCGCGCTCAACGCCTTTTGAGTGTGGGGTTACTGCGATCTATATCTTCCAGCTCGGCCTCTTCATCGACGAGGACGGTGAGCGATTTATCGATGAGGGTGAAGACTTTCGGGATCAAACCTACGTGAAATTCAGTAAAGCGATCATGGCGCATAAAGGCGGTGTAGCCTTTAACGTCTTTGACAATACACCCCGCTCTGAAGATCCGGAAGCCTGGAAACGGGCTATTCGAACAGAGGAAGAGGCATTTGAGGCATCAAGCTTGGGTGAGTTGGCCGAACTCATAGGAGTGCCAGCCGATCGTATGGAACGCACAATCGAGGAGTATAACTCAGCTTGCCAGACGGGGACATTCGATCCACTGAAGCTCGACGGTCTGGCTACACAAGGCCTAGCGCTTAACAAAACCAACTGGGCGCGGCCGCTCGACACGCCGCCGTATCTCGCCTATCCCGTGACCGGGGGCATTACTTTCACCTTCGGCGGCCTCAAATCCAACCCGAAAGCCCAGGTCATCCACTCTACGGGCCGCGTCATCCCGGGTCTCCACGTTGCCGGCGAGCCTATGGGCGAGTTGTATTACTACAACTACATGGGCGCGACGTCGGTGTTGCGAGGAGCCGTGTTTGGGCGGATTGCGGGCAGGGAAGCGGCTCGACAGGCTGCTGTATAGAATTCCTGTAAGGCTTACTGATAGTCTCCACTCGGCCTAAACCCTGCGTCCTTGGCTAACACACCCTTACCCGGAACGTAATTTACCTCGACCCGGATACCGTCGGGGTCTTCAAACAAGACCGAGTAGTAGCCCGGTGCCCACGGCCCTTCTTTGGGCGGAGCAACGATGGTCGCGTTGAGCTCTTGTAGCAGGCCATAGACCTGATCTACATCTGTCGTAGAACGGGCGCGAAAACAGAAATGATGTAGCCCAGTCCGCATTTGGACGAAACGCTCGTCTTGGTGCTCAGGAGCGCAGCGCTGTATGCCAATACCCGTCCGTGCGCCAACGTGGTAGCACATGTCTTCGCCATCAAAGACGAGCTGGAGGCCAAGAAACGGCAGGAGCTTCTTATAGAACGTCTGGCATTCTTTGAACCGGCTGACGGTTAGAATAATATGCGCAATACCGTTCACCTCGATCATACTGATTTCCTATTCGTCCTTTTCGTCCGTACCTGGGACGGGTGCCAGGTGGGCTTCGGAGGCACGGATATGGTCTCCAGATGCGAAGGATTGCTGCTTTTCACGACTGAGATAATAAAAACGCTGCGGACCGCCAGGAGCTGTTTCGAGGAGTTGAGATATCACGGTATAGCGTGGAACAACAGGCTGCCGGGTTGGCTCCAAGTAGCCTTTGTGAGTGACGTATTGTCCGATGTGATATTTGAATCCGAGATTATCTTTTGGCACCGGCTTCCTCCTCTCTCGCCACACTCTCCAGTGTAACCGAGTACGGAAGCAGGTGCCGAACGCTGAGCGGTTACGCGGGGTGGGGCTGCGTGTCTCCTGCGAGACGTAAGTCCTCTAATTGACGAAGGGCGCGCTGGAACTGTTTCGTTGTGACCTGAAAGCGTTGGAACAATCGACGTGCATCAATCAGGTCATGTGGCTGGCGCAGTAGATGTTGGGCCAACCGCTCAGCAGGGTCCTCCTGCGTGCCCGAAGATGATAGAGGCTGGTCAGGGTCTGACATGCATTACTCCTTCTCTTTTTATTCCTTAGTACCACCATGTACCTATTTCTACAAAGTCGGCAAGCCCCCTATAAAATATTAAACCTCTCTATTCGATATATAATCGGAAAAGTCTCTGTTTTTCAAATTCTTAGAGGTCCTTCCGTAGGAACTATGGGAGGAGAATCCGCCTTCTTATTTCCCTGTATATTCTGACTTGAACACCTCGTCCGTATGCTCCCCCAGCTTTGGAGCGCGAGACCGAAAATCAGGCCGTTGCCCATCAATCGAAAAGGGCAAACTCATGACCTCAAGAGGAGAGCCGGGCACCTGACGAATAATGTCCATCGCCTTGGTTTGGGGCTGAGCAATCACTTCAGGAATCGTCAGAATCGGAGCACACGGAACGCCGAGGGCTTCGAGTCGCTCCAGCCAGGTTTCCTTCGACTCCTGCGCCATATGCGCGGCAATTTGTTGCATCAGATACTCTCGATGCTCCATGCGACCGGCATTGGTTTGATAGCGGGGGTCGGTTGACCATTCGTCGCGTCCGAGGGCTTTGGCGAGCTTGAAGAACAGACGGCTATTGGCGACGCCCAGGACTAATGGACCGTTCCGTGTTTCAAATGCGCCAAAGGCAACCTGGCGTGGGCTGCCAGTTGCATGGCGAGAGGGCGCTTTGCCGGTCTTTTTATATTGAATCAGGGCTGTACTGACATAGAAGACCGCGGTCTCAAACAGTGAGGTAGTAATCACGCAGCCGCGTCCGGTCGCGTCTCGCTTGCGCAGCGCCGCCAGCGCGGCAATAGCTGTCCACATACCAGTCCCATAATCAACGACCGACGTGCCCATACGCACTGGAGGGCCGTCTTCTTGTCCCGTCATGCTCATAAGCCCGCCAAACGCCTGGAGGAGAATTTCATAACCGGGCTTGTCTTTCAGCGGCCCTGTATGCCCAAAGGCAGTCACCGCGCAGTAGATGAGTTGAGGGTTGAGCGAGAGGAGCCGTTCTGCTTCCAATCCGACTTGCTCAGCAACCCCGGGACGTAAATTGTGGAGAAAAATGTCGGCCTGTTCGACAAGTTTATACAGGCGTTGCATATCCTCCGCATCTTTGAAGTTGACCACGACTGACCGCTTGTTGCGGTTCATATTATGAAAGGGCAGGGCCGTATCATCGACAAATGGGGGTCCCCAGGCCCTTGCATCATCTCCGGTTTCAGGCCGCTCAACCTTGATCACGTCAGCACCTAGGTCGGCCATAATGGCACCGGCTAAGGGACCAGCCAGGTTCAAGCCAACCTCAACAACTTTTACTCCTGAGAGCGGCATAATATTCTCCGTTTCGTTGCGCCCGCAGAGCGCGACGGTAAGTGTGGCCGTTGTATGAGTTGTTTTATACGAGGTCAAGGAAGCCGCTATTCTAGTGCTTGGTTCAGCTAAATAATGACGATCACTAAGCGGACTGGACAGTGCGGCGGACTACAAAAGGAGACTCAACACAACGCACACGCCAACAAAAAGCAGGCTGGTCATTATGAACAGACCACAGCCTAAGCTCCGGTGTGTGTCCTCCTGGATAAATGACCGGCCCTGTTCTTCATGCTGATCCTGGAGCTGCGCCAGGCTTGGGCGGGTTGGGTTTCCGGTGCGCAAATCATAGCCGCAAAAACGACACACTACTGCCCGTCTCTTTATAGTTTCGGCACAGTACGGACATGACTTGGTGCTGAAGGAGAGAATTCTTCTCATTCTTCCGCATTTCCCTGTCTGTTGAATGCCGGGTTGCTAGCTAGCGTCCCCGAAAATGTGGTTTCCGCTTGGCCAGAAACGCCTCCACGCCTTCACGAAAATCCTCACTCATATAGGCGCGGACAACTAAGTCTTCTCCCAAAATGTCTTCGCCTACCGCGCGCCGATGGTGTTGTAAGCGACGAATGGCCTCTTTGGTGACTTGGAGGGTAAGGGGTGCGTGCTGAGATATTTCCTCGGCTATTTGACGGACCTGTTGAGAAAGCTGATCAGGTTCAAAAATCTCATTCACCAAACCAAGTTGCAGGGCCTCATCCGCCCGTACAAGTCTGGCACGAAACATCAGCTCTTTCGTCCTCGCCGGACCTATGGCGTCAACAATGCGGGAATGGATAGCCACGGTCAGACAGTTTCCCAAGGTCCGGGCAATCGGAAAACCAATCCGACTATCGGGTGTGCAATAGCGCAGATCACTCGCCAAGGCCAAAGCCGCACCGGCCCCTACGGCAAAGCCTTGAATCGCGGCAATCACCGGCTTCTTCACCGCTTCCAGGCGACTAATAAGCTGTTCGAGTTTACGCTCGTATTCGATCGCGTCTTTGTTTTCCTTGAACGAAGTAAACTGGCTGATGTCCGTACCGGAGACAAAGGCTTTGTCGCCAGCTCCCTGCAGGATGAGCACTTTGATGGCGTCGTCCTGGTCCACCACCTCGCAGGCTTCCTCTAGCGCGGCATACATATTCCAGGTGAGGGCGTTGCGCGCCTCGGGCCGGTTAAAGGTCACGGTTGCGATCGATCCATCCGGGCCGGTGTGATCAAAAAGGAGTTCGCTCATACGCAGGTCTCGCCTCCCCACACGGACGATCAGAGGGCTAGTTGCTCGCCTTCGGTCCTGGCGATAACGGTGGTGACGGCCAGGTCTCCGGTGACGTTGACCGCGGTCCGGAACATATCGAGAATCCGATCAACGCCGAGGATCAAGGCCAGTCCAACGGTTGGAATCCCGGTCGAAGTCAGAACCAGGGCCAGGGTAATAATCCCGGCTCCCGGCACGCCCGCCGCACCGATCGAGGCCATGGTCGCGGCCAGCACGATGCCAAGTTGGCTGCCAAACGACAGGTCGGTTTGAAAAACCTGCGCAATAAAAATTGCCGCGACACCTTGGTAGAGGGCGGTGCCGTCCATATTCACGGTAGAGCCCAGGGGGAGGACAAAGCTCGCTACCGGATTACTCACACCGATATTCTTCTCCGCGCACTCTATAGAAACGGGAAGGGTTGCTGACGAAGAAGAGGTTGAAAAAGCGATGAGTTGAGCTGGACGTACCGCACTCATAAACGAGCCCCACGGCAGGCGACCTATGAGGCAAACCAAGCCGCCATACACAATGCCGCCATGAATGGCCAAGCCAAGTACGACCGTGCCACCATACACGAGCAGGGCAGTCAGCACGCTAATTCCACTCGTCCCGATGACTTCTGCGATAAGGGCGGCAACGCCATACGGTGCCAACTCCATCACCCAGCCTATGATGACGATCATGGCGTTCTGAAGCCTCTCGAAGAGCGTCACAACAATGGCGCCCTCCTCAGGACCCAGAGCCGTAATAGCGACACCTAATACAATAGCGAAGAAAATAATTTGTAGCATATTCCCGCTGGTGAGCGAGTCGAGTGGATTTGTCGGGATAATGTCGAGGAGGGTATCGACCG
The DNA here is from genome assembly GCA_965247985.1 of uncultured Binatia bacterium (SeqCode). GTDB lineage: Bacteria > Desulfobacterota > Binatia > Bin18 > Bin18 > Bin18. The sequence goes on from OZ252051.1 coordinate 2,261,261, forward strand.
TAGAGGGTGCCACTGCTGCCGCGGACATCCGATCGCCGGCCGCAGCTCCAAACTGGGCGAGTAGTACGGTGCGGTCGGCTGGATCAATAAACTGCCCCGGTTGTATTACATATGCGCAGGCAAGCCCTATGGAGACCGCAACCGCCGTTGTTCCAAGGTAGAGGCCAAACGTGCGACTACCCAGCCGTCCAAGTTTGCGAATATCCCCAAGGCTCGCCACACCAACGAGAAGTGAGGCGAAAACCAGGGGCACGACGACCATTTTGATCAGCCGCATGAATAACTGACCTATGGGGCGCAAGACTGTGATAACCTGCGCACCGAGCCGGCTGGTAGGTCGTGGGGAAAAAGTAAAGCCGCCACCCTCCAATGGCGTCCTGGAAATCTGCAACCAGCCTTCCCCCTGGCCTCCCGGTGCGATTACGCCAAGTTGCTGACGGAGGTGGCCGGACTGGTCTGCGAGCGAGAGTCTTCGACTAAAAGGAAACTGAACTTTAGCCCAAACGGGGACTTCTATTGCCTCTCCACGCAGATCTTGATGGTGCTCGAGTCTGGTTTCGAGCACCATCATCTGGACTGGAACACCAGCCGGAACCTGAACGCGAGAGGACGCATCAGATGGGTTCTGCTGAAAGACGACCTGCGAGGCATCGCGAATGTCATAGACATCATGCGTCAGGAAGAGTGAATTCGGGCCGAGAAAGAGACCCAACAATGTACCAACCGCCATCCCAATGAGAATTTTGGTATAGATCTGCATACGTTCTTCGATAGCTACTCGGCTACGACTCGTTCGTGTCGTCCCAGGTGCCGCGTACGGTTGTCTCAGTCTGTTGTTCTAAAGCTTTGATAGTCGCCAACACGTCTTCCTGAGCAAATCCGCCCGACTGATACCCTTTGAGCAGTCCTTGAGCGGCTGAGGCCATAGTGAGGGGAATGTCCAATTCAGCGCCAAGGTCCGTGGCGAGGCCCATATCTTTGCAGGCGAGATCAATCGTAAACGTTGGGGCGAGCCGATCGCGCAAAATGGCCCTGGTGCCAGACTCCCAGATAAAACTATTCCCGCTACTGGCTTTCACGATCTTCCACAGCGCATTGGGATCTACACCGGCTTTTGCTCCGAGGACGAGGGCCTCGGCGGCGCCCATCATATGAATAAAGGCCAGCATATTATTCACCAGCTTGGCCACGTTGCCGGCACCAATATCCCCAACATGAAACACATTGCTGCCCATACATTGAAGTACCGGCTCACACGAATCGTACACCGCCTTATCCCCACCAACCATGATGGCCAGCGTGCCTTTGCGTGCGCCGCGCACCCCGCCGCTGACGGGCGCATCAAGAAAATTTACGCCCTGCGCGTTGGCCTTTTCTGCCAGTCCTTTAACCACGGTCGGCGCATTCGTACTCATGTCAACAATGGTTTTTCCTGTGGTAATACCGGCCAAAGCGCCGTTGTCAGCCAGCACCACTTCTTCGACATGCGCCGGCATGGGTAAAGACAGATAGACCACTTCAACACCTGTGGCCGCGGCTTTGGGACTCTCTACCCAGGTCGCACCATCTTCAATCAGGTTCTCCGCGGCTTCTTGTTTGATGTCATACACCTGAAGGGCATGGCCGGCCTTCAGAAGATTGAGCGCCATAGGGTTGCCCATATTTCCAACACCAACAAATCCAAGTTTCATTGTGTCCTCCTCTTATCGTGCGAAACAGATGCTGTGAGGTCTATATGAATATGTAAATCATCTGCAATACGGTCGAGCTGGTCTCTCAGGGTCGTTTCAGCAACATCGCTCGGAACAGCCATAGTGATCCGCATATGATAGACCACGGTGCCGCTGCCCGGCTCTGGCTGAGCTGAGGTCTGCATTTGTACAATATTCACCTCCTGCTCGGCTAAGCAGCGTGCCACACGGGCAACAATGCCGGCTTTATCCACACCCGTCGCGACAAGTTCATAGCCGTGGGTCTCGTCGTTGGCACCGTAGGGCAGCGGCTCTGCTTCAAGCCGGCGAAAAAAGACGGTCAGCCGTTTTTCCCATTCGAGCCGTTTGCATGCCGCTGACAGACGTTGCTGGCAGTCCGGACTCTGGCCCGAGAGGAGCAGGAGCACGGCAAATTCGCCCCCAAGAATGGTCATGCTGGAGTCTTCGAGGTTGCAATCACACTCGAAAATAAGCTCCGCCAAGTCGGCGACAATGCCGGGTCGATCTCGACCAATGGCAGATAATGCGAACCACTGTTTCACGAGTAATCCCTTAGTGTCCTTGGGTTGTGGAGATTACGAGCGTTGAGCTTTTATGGCCTCAACCAGATGTCTCAGGATTGAGCCGGATGAGCCGCGTACACTCAGCGCACATAAGGGGGTTAATTCGCTTTCGTACAAATTCACCTCTATCAGCGTGCCGCCTTTTTCGCTGATAGCGATGGGGAAGGCGGCTGCCGGATAAACTGTAGCCGAGGTACCAGCGACGATCATACAGTCGCACAGTTGCGTCTCGCTATAACACTGCTCGAGCGCATCGTGCGGAATGGGTTCGCCAAACGACACGGTGTCGCTTTTGAGAATACCGGGACAGTTGGGACATTCCGGCGGAAGCCTGTGCATGGGCACCTCGGCGCCTGGAAATCGGGAGTTGCACTCAATACAGCGCACCAAGGTATAATTGCCGTGGATTTCGATGATATTCTGACTGCCGGCTCGACGGTGCAGGTTATCGACGTTCTGCGTAATCAGGCAGCGCACTATGCCCATATTTTCCAGGTCAACGAAGGCGGTGTGTCCATCATTCGGCTCCGCCGTGCCCAAGGTCTGCCAGATCTCTTTGCTTGGTCCTGAGGGCGACAAGCGTTCTTCCCATGCCTTCTTCGGATCTTGGAGAAACAGCTCGTAGCCGTTCATGGGCGGCTCTCCATATTTTGTCCACAAACCGCCCGGCCCACGAAACGGTGGAATACCACTTTCAACAGAGATGCCCGCACCTGTCAGGGCCATGACATACTTGGCCGAAAGGAGGCGCCGCGCGGCTTCTTGAATGATTTCGTGTTGGCTTGTTTCCGCCATATATACCCTCTTTATTGTTCAGCGCCGCGCGGTTCGTTTCCTCTCAGGGAGAGGGGAGACGGCTGCCCTGAGTAGGGCTGGGTTTCAAACCCAGCCCTACTTTCCCTGCCACTTCGGTGCCCGTTTTTCAGCAAAGGCTAACGCGCCTTCACGGGCATCTGCGGTCTCTTGCAGTTCACCATAGAGCCTGCGTTCTAACCGGAGTCCTTCCTCAAGTGACACATCCAGACCACGTAAGGCGGCGTGCTTGATATGCTGTACGGCCAGCGGGGCGCTTTTACAAATCTCTTCAGCGATTGCTTCACATGTGGGCATAAGCTGACTCATGGGGACGAGGTGATCGACCAGACCGAGACGGTAGGCTTCTTCGGCGGGAATGCGAGCGCCTGTATACAGCAGCTCTAAGGCCCGCCCGAGGGGAATGATCCGGGGCAAGCGCTGCGTCCCACCTGCGCCCGGCAGCCAGCCTAAGCGGACTTCACCAAACCCAAATTGGGCATGCTCTGCAGCAACGCGGATGTCACACGCCAACGCCTGCTCTAAGCCGCCGCCATTCGCGTGGCCGTTGATGGCAGCAATGATAGGCTTATACAGATCGAATAGAACCGGGAAGAGGTTCGTATCCTCGTTTTTCGGACGATTGACATAATTGGCCTTTACGTCACTCCCAGCACTAAATGCTCGCTCCCCTGTTCCCGTCAGAATGCCGACCCGTAGGTTCGGATCATCCCGAAATTCGGTCCAGATATCCGCCAGCATGTTATAGGTTTCAAAGTCACAGGCGTTGAGGCGTTCCGGCCGGTTAATCGTCACATAGGCGATCTGGCCTTTTTTTTCAAAAAGCACTTTCGACATATGCCCCTCCTTAACCGTCAGCTATCAGGTGAGAGGTGAGAGAGGCAAGGGGAAGGCCTAGGAAGGCGGGCTTACTCGGCTATCTGCGTTGACCGCCACGCAATAGCTTTAGCCTGTTTTCGATCTCAACCGGACGAACCAACGAGGAACACGATCGCAGTAGCGGTCATAGGCATCGCCAAACTTGCGCAGTATTGCTGGCTCCTCGGTAAAGATGACGAATACCGTCAGCCAGCCCCAGTACAGGAACGTATATCCGAGTAAGGCGAACGATGGAGAGGCGAACGCCTCTCCCATGAGAATAGCAACGACACCCAAGAGGAGTGGATTGCGCGACCTGCTGCAAAGCCCTTCAGTCCGAAGTTGATCTGGTTCGTCCAGTGACGTCGCAGACGTAGCGGATAAGCTGAGCAATTCGTAGTACGCAGGGCAACAAGTGTCGTTTTCAATACGGCCATCTCAGAGAGCATCGATCATGGGCTGATTACTCAGGCTCGTTCTGAGGCTCTTCGACCCGCTGCGCTTCTTGCTGTTCTTGCTTTAGTTGCTTTTCGGATTTGACCGGAATAGCGGCAGCCTCTGTCACCCGTCTGGCGACCACGATAAACCCGGTATGCGCGACCATGCGATGTTCCGGTCGCATGGACCGATCCTTGACGTGCCAAAACCGGAGCATATTCTCCATCACCTCCACACAGTCAAACCTGGGGTCCGCGTGGAGCGCATCCACCAGCGCTTTGACTTGCAGCACCGTGGGGAGATAGCCCACGAGCACCCCTCCGGGCCGTAATACTCCTCGCGCATGAGGCAAGACCTGCCACGGCTCAGGTAGATCAATAAAGGTGCGATCAACATCCCGAACCGGTAAGCCCTGATACGCATCTGCTTGGACCAATGTCCAGTTCGGCGTGGGGCCAATAAAACGCCTGACGTTGTTGCGTGCCATCTTGCAGTGGTCGGCCCGAATATCAACGGTGAGTAAATGTCCCTCTGGCCCTACGGCTCGCAGCAGGGCGATACTCAAAGCGCCTGGACCTGATCCAACCTCAAGCACCCGCGCGCCGGGGAATACATCCCCCCAGAGCAGGATAGGGCCCACATCCTTTGGATAGATCACCTGGGCTTGGCGCGGCAGGTTGGGAATCAATCGCGCATACGTTGGTCGCAAGATGCGGAATCTTTCGCTCTGACCAACCTGGACCAAGCTCCCTTCTGAAAGCCCAATGAATTGCTCAGCAGGAATATTCCCGCCGCGCAGCGCAATGACACTACCAGGGTGTAGTATCCGTATATATTCGCGCTCTTTATGGTCAATGAAGAGAACACTATCACCCGGCTGCAGGATCGTCCGCTCCGATGCAGACGGCGCCGTCATCCCTCCCTCACAGTATGGGATCGGAGGGCCAATTCTGCTCGCTTACGGCAGCGGGTACACTTCATACGCCCACCAAATAACTGAGCGGATTCCGATTTCGCCGTCCTCGTGTATGTGTTCTCTTCTGTTGAGAGGATGCTCCCACGAACGGCCATAACCGACTCAGGCAGGAGGCTGCGCTTCTTGAGTAGGACCCGCACAAGCATACTGTCAGGAAACGTAAGCGTCTAATTTTGCGAGAAGTTTGACCTTCATGGCGGTGACGGTACCACGCGTGTCATAGGCTGACAAGAACCCGCAACCCTTGACAGTCAGGCAAGCGATCACCTATCTTAACACGGTCGCGTCGGCGGAGCCGACGCCCTACTAATGCTATTGATAGCGGAGGAAATGACATGGAAGGGAAAGGGAAAACTGGGCAGAGAGGAAAAGCGGCTGTCCTCTCACAACGAGCGTGCCCAACGTGTGGAGCTCCCAGCCGGGTTGTTCAGTTCGCTGGATTCGGGAAAAAAGGGTTCTACTGGGTGTGTGAAAAAAACGTGGAACATGCGGTTACAACACGCTCACTCCGGAGTCTATGAATGCCGCGGGTGAAACAAGCATCTAAGAAGCGTGGACCAGGGCTCTTTGATGAAGAGGAGCGAGGGGAGGACCTCGATGACGAGGAACTTCCAAAAGACGAAGCTGGACGACGCAAGATCAAAAAGCGCTATGAGGAGCTCCTTGGAATTCGGGTCTCTAAGCTGCGTGGACGCGTGCTGAATCGAGAGCGGATCAATAAGACCATCGAGGGAATCTATTTCATTTGTGCACACTGCTCCCAGATATGTCACAGCTTGGATGACGGCATCGTTGAAGACCCTGATAATATTGAGAATCTGTGTACGGCCTGCTCGACGAGCCGGCCGCGCTGAGTAATCGTATGGGGGCAGAACAGCAGCGACGATCCAGACCTTCCGTCGCCCCGGTCGGTTCCTGACTGCCTCGTTGGCGTCCACGCCGTTGCCTCGACGCCGACACACTCCGTCATTGCCTTGCCGTTTGTCTCTTGCGCATCCCCGCGCAATATACTAGCAAGAGGACAGCGCCGACACGCGGCGCGCCGGGCCGCGCCGGTGTCATGCTTTTCGTGCACTCGCTCATGAGATTCTCCCCAGGATTCCAGGAGGTCGTATGCGACAGCACCAGACGTACCCAGCCTTCCCGTTCCGGCCCCACCCATCTCGGCTTGGTCTTCTGGCTGCCCTGTCTGTTTTTGCTTCCCTCTTGCTTCTGCCGGGCCGTACCCTCGCGGCGCCGGCCGTCCCTGTCCAGGTCCATCACGTTGGATTTGATCGACACGCCCAGGCCCCTGTGGTGATTCTTGCAGACGCCGAGACTGCACGTTTTCTGCCGATCTGGGTCGGCCCGTTTGAAGCGCGCGCCATTGCTCTGGCACTCGCAGGGATACCCGCTCCCCGTCCTCTGACGCATGACCTGATGAAAAATGTCCTTGAACATATCGGGGTGCAGTTTCAAAAGGTTATTGTGAGTGGACTCGAGAACAACACGTATTTTGCGCAGATTCATTTGCTCTTCACCGACCGACCGGTCGAGATCGACAGTCGCCCGAGCGACGCCATTGCTCTCGCTCTCAGATTCGATCGGCCTATTTTTGTTGCCCAGGACGTCTTTGCGGCAAGTGGCCAGCGTTTGCCCGTACCCCTCCAGCCTATCAGCACAACGGTTATGGGTGTTGAGGTGCAGAATCTGACTGCGGAACTTGCAGAGTATTTTCAGCTGCCGACCGCAGATGGCGTGCTTGTGACAAATGCCGCTCAGAGTCGAGGAACCCTGCAACGCGGTGATGTCATTCTTGCCCTGGAGGGTAAACTCATCCGTAATATTACAGACTTTCGGAAGAAAACTCGGCAGGAGAATCAGCCGGTGCGCCTCCTCGTCCGACGTTTCGGCCAAGATATCGGCGTCATCCTTACGCCGAAGTGAGTGGAAGTATAAGAGTTAATGAGAAGGGAGAGTGGCGATGACTTCTTTAGAGGACAAGGATGCTATTCGCGATTTGATGACGCGGTACTGCCTCTCGATTGACGCTGGACGCTATGAGGACTGGGTGCAATGCTTTACCGAGGACGGCACCTTTAACAGTCCGATTCTTGGAAAATGGCAGGGGGGAGAGAAGCTGCTGGCGTTTACCGCACGCTATAAAGAATGGACTGGAGACGCACAGCCTCGTCACTGCGTAATGAATATTCTGATTAATCTCGCCGGCGATACCGCCACCGCAGAGAGCTATCTGCTCATGACGCACGCGGCGCAGGGAAAAACTGAACTCGTGATTTCTGGACGCTATGAAGACCTGATTGAAAAAGTGGCGGGTCAGTGGCGTTTTAAGGAACGAAAGGTTTGCCCTGATACTTCGCCGGCAGGCTGAAGAGAGTCGTGACTACGGAGTGGGAGAGCAATGCGGACAGCTCTTTCCCGCGGTAGCGCTTCAGATACCAGAATGTCTTGCGCATAGCAGTCAGAATAGTCCCTGTGACGTCTTTTCCATCCCCCCTTTCAAAGTCGAAGAAAGCCATGTAAGACCGGCCCCATGGAGGGATGGCCGAGCGGTTGAAGGCGCCGGTCTTGAAAATCGGTAGAGTCCAAAGGGCTCTCGTGGGTTCGAATCCCACTCCCTCCGCTCTGTCCCAAGAATCCCACCGGTCGTTAATGTATTTGAGTGAGACTACAAGACGCCGAGGGGCGGCATAAGGTGAATCTCATCGGTATGAATACTGGCCGGCTGGGCAATGATGCTCAGCATGGCGTCTGCCACATCGTCTGGAGAGAGCATTTTCGCTCTATCCAAATCACCACCGCTTTTGTCCCAGAGTGGGGTATCAACGGCGCCCGGAATCACTGCGGTGACTTTGACACCTTCTGAACGGACTTCAGCTGCCAAGACCTTCGTCAGACCGAGGGCGCCGAATTTGGAGGCCGTATAGGCTGTTGAGCCAGGGAGGATCATGTGGCTTGCAATAGACAGCACGTTGAGGATATGGCCGCCTTTTCGGGGCAGCATATGTTTGAGGGCATTTTTGCAACACAGATAGGTCCCGCGCAGATTCACGTTCATGAGCATATCCCAGTCCTCAGTGCGGGATTCCATGATGGGACCAAAGGCCGCACCTCCAGCGCTCGTCACCAGAATATCAAGCTGTCCAAACTGTTCTACCGCTCGGTCCATGAGGGCCGCGATCTCTTGTTCGTTGCTCACATCAGTCGGAACAGCGACTGCCCGGCCGCCCGATTGAGAACATTCCCGGACAACCGTATCCAACGCTGCCTGTGTCCGCGCCGCGAGCACAACATGAACACCGGCATGGGCGAGGGCGAGTGCTGTGGCGCGCCCTATGCCGGAACTCGCACCGGTAATAACGGCCACCTGTCCGTGAAGATTGTGTGCTGACATGCCGGCTTCCTTACTCGCGACTCTTAAGCGTCTTCTCCGTGATATTCAAAGAAATTCTTCGGGGTTTCCCATAACCCAACACGTGACAGGTGAGGGGCCAGACGCGGTTTCAGCAGACTCCAAATAACGTGGACAATGTTTTCTCCCGTCGGATTCAGATTATGAAACTCCTCTGTGTCGTGATTGAGATGTTTATGGTCAAAACGTTCAATCACCTCTTCTTGCACGATCTGCATGAGTGCGACGAGGTCAAAAATCATGCCCGTCTGCGGATCGATGGAGCCATTGACTGTCACCTCTAATTCGTAGTTATGCCCATGGCCGTGAAGATTATTGCACTTCCCAAAGACCGCCTCATTTTCCGCGTCGGATAGATACGGACTGTGGAGGCGATGCGCTGCGCTAAAGCTAAAGGATTTGGTGAGTGTCGCCATACTCCTTCCCTTCCGGCCCGACACGTCGGACCAGAGTGTCGGTTCCTCGTAGAGGCGAACGAGAAACACGTGCGCCGCAAGATTATTGATCCGAAGCAGATCTTCAAGGCTGTCCCGCATATAGGTCGCCAAGTTTTCAGTCGTAGGAATGCGAGTTTCAAAAGCCGGATGGTCGAGGTTGATAAACTTATGGTCAAATTGGCCGGTGATTTCTTTGAGTAGTCGATCGAGCTCTTTGATATTAATCACCATACCGGTCCGATGGGCACGCTGACCTTGAACGGTGACGCGTAAGACATAGTTATGTCCATGCCCGTACGGACTGACACATTTTCCAAAGACGTGGAGGTTTTTTTCCGGAGAAAAGTCCGGGTTCCAATAGCGGTGTGATGCTTCAAATTCAACAAAGCGAGTGAGATAATGCATTGCTTCCTCAGCAGCCACGATCCTGAGAATGCAGTAATGGCCGCTGGGGGTCAAGTAGGACGCTGGCTGCGAGCCCACCGCCTTTTTCAGTGAAGCGAGTTAGCCAGCGGAACAGGTGAAGAGGGCAATCTCACGTGGGGTGAAAAGGCGGATGCGCTGTGCTGTAACGCCCAAGCCTCGGTTCACATACAGAAAGCAATGCTCGATGGTATATTGGCCCCGTGGAAAGCGGGTAATAAAGCGAGCCAAATTGAACTGCTGCGACCGGAACGGCAATGCAAATTGACCGCCATGGGTATGGCCGGACAGGGTGAGATCGATACCGAGACTGGCTGCTGCAGGGAAGATATCCGGACGGTGCGACAATAAGATACTGGGCTCATGGCTTGGGAGGGCTGTTCTGAGGTGAGTGAGGGTTGTATCAGCCTCGAGGCCTCGGGCCCAATCTTTACCGCGGTCGTCTAGGCCGATGAGATGGAGTGTCGTTCCTGCAATGGGAAGATGGACTACCCGGTCCCGCAAAAGCGTAATATGGGTGTAGTCTGCCAGACCATCTGCAACCGCTTGCGCTCCTGCATATCCATCATGGTTACCGAGGCAGGCAAAGACCCCGTGCTGAGCGTGGAGCGCGTTCAGGTAGGGGAAGAAGTCTGGGATATGCGCAGGATTGGAATCGACTATATCGCCGGTCAGGAGAATGAGATCAGGGTGCAGCTCATTGACCTTGCGCACAAATGTTTCGAGTTCCTGGACGGTGAGATTTGTCCCAATATGGAGATCGCTGATGTGAGCAATTTTGATTTGAGGGCTTGTGGTTGGCCAATGAGCAAGGGGGAATTCTATCTTGGATATGTGTAGCTGACGCTGGCCTCCAAGATAGCCATAGATGAGCAGGCTGGTAATGAGAATGAGACTCACGCCGGCAAAGAGTTGAAAGAACAGAGTCAGCCCGTGTTGGATAGATATAGGGAGCTGTGCCATGGGGAGGAAGAAGCTGAATATGGTCACCAGGGAAGAGAGCACGGCCCATAGCATTCCACACAAGGCGAGAAAAACAAAGCAAAAGGCGGTGATAAGAGCCGAGGCAAAATACATTCGGAGAGGTAAACGGAGGGCTGTGGGAAGGCCGGTCAGCCGTCGAGAGGAACGCAGAAGGAAAAGATTCACGCAAAAAAGGATTGGCGGGATAGCGATGGACATGAGCACTGAAGGGGGAGAGTAAATGGGCAGAAAGACGCTTAAAAACCAGACGGGTACGATCCATTGGGCCAGGCTAATCGTGCTCAGGAGGAGGGTGAAGAAGTTAGCGAAAAAGAGGCGGGAGAGCCAATGTGAGGCTCTCAGCTCTGGTTGGCTGTGTGTGGTTTCAGTCTGAGCGGTTGGCATAATGATAGTCCATGGGCTGTGAGAGAATGAACGCCAGTACTGAAAACTAGAGTGGAGTTAAGCCGAAGTAAAGACGGGCAGATCCAGTAGCGTCAGTCGTAGTTATTAGGCAATAGGGTCGGCTAAGGCTTGCAGGATGCGCATCAGACGTTGGATTTCCTCGGGTTTAACATCCTCCGGCAGTTCAACTATTGCCCGACGGCCAGTACCGAGTGGGATCTCCTGTCTACACAGGGAAGCGTCAGGCATAGAGTGAAAGGTGGGAGGCGGTGGTTGAGAGGGAAGGGGAGGTTCGAGCATTAGCGATTCTTCGGCCGGCGCACGGGCAGCTTGAGGCGGAAGGGGAGGGGTGATTGTTTGGATCCGAAGAATACCTAAGCCGGCGAAACGGGATGAGTCTAAGAATGCACGAGAAACGACTTCTGCGTTTTTTTTTGTAAATCTCTGTTTTATTATAAGCTGATTTGTAAGATTTATGTCTGAAGGTAGTCCAGTCTGTTCATATTGGGACAGCAGGCGTTGAAAGACCGTCGGTCGCCCGAGAGCTTCACGCAGGGCACGACAACGCTCCGTCTCGCCCGTGGCATGTTCAATCCGGATGAAAAGATCGCTTACTCGGAGATCTTTACCGATAGCTTCGAGTAGACCGTACTGACGTAAGCTGCTGAGTTTTCTATTAAAAGGGCCAGATTGAGGGGCAAGTGTAATGTGTTCAGCAATAGATTCTCGACTTGTTGCGACCTGGTTTTCAATACGAAACACCTTCCGTGTATCCTCAAGACATTCCTGGAGGCTGTAGGAAGGAGCATTCGGACTTTTGGCTCTTGTGGTTTTCACCTCGAGTGGCAGACTATCCATACTTTACCTCCTGAAAAGCGGTTATCCACAGGAAACAATAGATGTGGATAGAGTAATGTATTATCCGTAAAGTCATATTATTCATAAATAATGAGTAAATATTACTAAATAGAAGATGTCGATTCAAGGGCCATGTTATAGGGCATCGGTATAGCTAGTTGAGCGCCTTATAGCCTTGAATAAGCTACAAATTTCATAGGGTGAGGTCTAGTACGCATAAAGGATTCGGGACAAGAATAAATCGTAATGTTAAGAGTAAATATTTCTTGTAATAACGTATTACAGCTAAATATATTACTTTATAATAGCTAAAAATATCATAATAAATAAATTACTATAATTTAATGAAATAAACTTGAAAATATTGATTTATTACTAATAGATTAACAATGAGGAGGGGCTATTTCTTGATCCTCCGGGCCAGAATTTCTATGCTTCTATACTGAGGAGAGGCTCGGTGTATAGTAAGAAGGTAAGATTGTGAGGACGGTACCAATAATGTTGCGGCCAGTCGCCATCAGTACCTATGATAATGATAGGGGCGTGACAATAAGGAGACCGACAAGTGAGGGCACTATGACGAGTCAAAATCCCAGCAAAGGGGCGACAAAGAAGCGACAGCCCAAGTTGGCGGAACATTCAAGTGGAAAGATCTCAATTGCTCTTGTCGACGACCATCCGATTTTTCTGTCCGGACTTCAGCAGTTATTTCGAAAACGGTCTGACTTTGAACTCCTTGGCGTAGCGGAAAGTGTCGCCGATCTTGAGAAGCTACTCGAAAAGGGAAAGCCTCAGGTTATCCTTATGGATTTCGAGCTTCCCGAAGGGGATGGGATTAGTGCGACTGCTTTGGTCCGCAAGCAGTCACCGGAAACGAAGGTCGTCATGCTCACCGGCTATGACAACCCGGCTCTTATCTTTCGCGCCCTGAAGGTTGGGGCAGTCGGTTACCTGCTCAAAAACACCCGCTCTAAAGAGATTCTTGAAACACTCCGAAAAGTCGCGGACGGAGAAGTTTTTTTGAACCCTGACTTAGCCAGTAAGTTCCTGCACGAGTTTCAGCGTGATCAAGAGGTCGAAGAGCTGAGACGCCTGGTCCAAACACTCACGAATCGAGAGGAAGAAGTATTGCGCTTGGTGGCAACAGGCGCCTCGAATAAAGAAATCAGTCAGCAGCTCTTTATTAGTGAACTCACCGTCAAAATGCACCTTGCGAGTATTTTCCGCAAGTTACAGGTGAATGACCGGACGAAAGCGGCGGTCCTGGCGCTGAAAGCCGGATTGGGGGACGAGTGATACGGCTGGTCTCTATGATGCTGTACGCGCTCTCCTTTGTGCTGTTGGTACCGAGAGGCGCGGTTGCCGAAGCGGAGGAGGAGACGAGGGTACAGGAACTCCTCGCCGAGTGTCAGGCTGCCTATCACCGCCTTGTCGACTACCGCGGCACGTTACGGCATGAGGTATGGGAAAAGGGCGGTGTTCACCGGCAACACGACATTGCGGTGACCTTTCGCAAGCCAGCCTTTCTGCTCATGCGGTGGCAATCGGGCTTATACGACGGAACAACCTTGCTCACCAGGCCAACCCGGGCCATGGGAACAATTTTTATCAGACTAGGCGGCTGGTTTGATTATGTCAGGGTCAGTATTCCACCCACGGAAATCAGTGACCCTTTTGCTCCCGTACTCAAAGATGTGAACGCGTGGTTATATGCGCTCAGAGCACTCTCTCAACGGCCGAGCGCTGACCGGAGCCTCCAGCTTGTCGCCCTTCGGCCGGGAGACCCACAACTGGCCGAAGGGCAGGTGATTCTGTCAGTGCCTGCTTTTCTTATTCCGTTTCGAGACAATACGGTCGCTACGTATGAGTTTGTCATTGAGCGGGGAACAGGCCTACCGCTCGAACTCATACTTCGAGGGGCATCCGGAGAGGTGCGCCAACGCTTGGCGTATATGGACCTGCAGGTCAATACAGGCATTTCACAGCAAGTCTTTGAGCGCGAAGCCGCCGCTTTCGGGAATCGCAGTCCATTTCGACCTGGGACTGATCTGGATGTACGCGGATTTACCCAAAATTGGTTGCGCCGCGCAGGCGAAATACAAGACTATACGGGTGTGTGGGTTACTGAATCGCGTCAGGGGAGTCGCCTGAGCCGTCGGACGGCGACGTTCAAGTTTCGGAAACCGTTCGATGTGTATATAGCGTGGGAGGAGGATAGCGGCGAACTCAAAGAGGCATTATTCCGAGCGGGCTGGAATGGGGAGCGGGTGCGCGTGCGGGCTTCGCTGTTCGGTATACCAGTCATTGGTGACCTTGTGCCAGACGGCTCATGGATGCGCCGGGAGTCACGCTATTCTATCAAAGAATTTGGTTTTGGTCAGGTTGTCGAACGGCTGCAGACGCAACTCTTACAAGGATGGTTGCGTGGCGAGTTGGAAGTGCAATTCCGTGGTATTCAGAAACATGACGGCCGCCCTTGCTACGTTTTGGAATTTGTCTTCCCGAATAGTCAATGGCGGACCCATCCATATTATCGTATCGTGCTGCACTGGGATATTGTCTATCGAGTTCCGGTCAAACAAGAGGCCTATGATTGGAACAATCAGCTGGATACGCGGTACGGGTTTCAGGACCTCCGCTTCAACGTTTCCCTGAATGACCATGACTTTAACTCAGCAAATCTAGAATATGGCTTTCTCTTATTTCGGCGTGTTCCGTGGCTTGATTGGTTTCTGACGGGACGGGAGTGATGAGCGACGCTAAGGCGCTCATTAGGCTTGAAGCTGGAACCGCTGGAGGCCTGTTGGGTCTCCTGTTGGCTGCGATTGGTTTAGGCGCGTTTAATCTCGGCTATCTTGATCTGTACCAGGCGTTTATTCCGCTGCTGTGTATAGGCGTGCTGTTGCGGGTCGAGGTGGGACAAGATTGGTTCTTATCTCTCTTACTCTTTGCTGTTACGAGCTCACTGCTGTACACGGTTGGGCTGTTTGCCTTGCCATTACTCCTCGGAGCCATAGTACTCAGCTTGCCGCTCACTTTTGTGGTGAGATGGTGGTGGGGCGTCGATGCGGTTCCACAAACCGTACGAGATGATGTCCGCCCAGTCCGACGGATCCTTGAACTGTGTGCGCTGCTACAAATTGCGCTCTTTTCCCGGTATATCGTGTACCGTTCGAGCGGTGGCGGCATTCCCATTCATATTGGAGAATTTGAAGAACTGGCGCGATTCATCTTGAGTGAAGCAGGCGGGTGGGCTGTTTTTGCCCTGGGCTATGGATTCCAGCACCGTACGCGGTATGGAACACTCTATACGTCGGGGCTCGACTTTGCCGGAAGTTTCCCGACGCTGATGATTACGGGACTGCTTTTGGTCACGCCGTATAGTGCGATCATGACCCTTGGGGTCAATACGTTTGGGATTGCCGGGCTATACTTGAGTGCCATTCCAGTTGGGGCGGCCCATGTGCTCATGCGGACACTCACGCAGCGCAGAAAAGAAATCGAACGTCAAAATACGCAGCTCCAACTGATGAACGTAGACATGGCAAGAAGTGAACGCATGGCGGCCATTGGACACATGTCGTCTACGATTTCGCATCAAATTCTCCAAAAAATCGGCCTCTTAGGTCTTCAGTGCGACCTCTTGCGAGACACGCTGGACGATGTGCAACAGCCCACCCTCGAGACGATGGAGGAGGCGTACCAACGGATCGAGCAACTCGATGCCGCGATTACAGATTTGAATACCACGCTGTCTGATCTGCTTGTCTTTTCCCGTGACTTTGCCGTCCATCTTGAGCGTGGGGTACTGAGCGAGCTCCTGCAAGAGGCCGGGCGAGAAATTGATGAGGCCGCTCGTACGCGAGGGGTTACGCTCCGCTATGAGCTGGAAGCGCAGGGCGAGGGACTCCTCGTTCCCTTTGATCGTATTAAGCTCAAGCAGGCCATCCTGAATCTCTTGACGAACGCGCTGGAAGCTTCACCTGGAGATGGACAGATTACGATTGGCGCGCGACAGGTACAGGATCAGGTGCAGGTAACAATCCGCGATACGGGCACGGGTATTCCTGAAGGAGCGCGCGAACAGATATTTGCCCCATTTGTTTCCACAAAGAAAACCGGTGCCGGCTTAGGCTTGGCCTTTACGCAGAAAATTATTGAGCTCCATAACGGGACTATCTCTGCGCACAATAATGTAGAGGGGGGTGCGACCTTTACCCTGGCTATTCCACTCACTGGGCCAGCACAAAAAGGATAGCGAAGCGTATGCAGGTACGTGGTTCACTGGCACTGGTGACAGGTGCAGGCCGCCGTATAGGACGGGAGATTGCCGTTGCCTTAGCCCAAGGGGGAGCCGATCTGATCCTGCACGCCCATACATCGTCAGGAGAGGAGACGCAACGGGCGGTTCAGCAATGTGGCCGCCGAGCATGGATCGTGCGCGGCGACTTGTCAAAACGTCGCGATGTGCATCGTTTAGCCAGCGAAGCACTGGCAAAAACAGGTAAAATTGACATTCTCATCAATAATGCCGCTGTTTTCTTTCCTACTCCTATCGCAACTTTGACAGCAAAGGATTGGCGCGTGTTGCGCCAGACGAATCTGTCAGCACCCTTCCTCTTATCGCTGCTCATCGGAAGACGGATGTCTCAGCAGGGGCACGGCAAAATCGTACTTCTCGGCGATTGGAGCGGCCGGCGACCAAGTCGAGACTTTCTTCCCTACTGCGTATCCAAGGCGGGGGTGCACACGCTGACGCAAGCGCTTGCAAAGGCATTTGCTCCACATGTCCAAGTCAACGAAGTTGTCCCCGGCCCGGTCTTACTGCCCGAAGACTATGGTCCGGGCCGGCAAGAAGAGCTTCGCCTGCGCACGCCGCTGCAACGCTTCGGCAGCCCGCGCGACATTGCTCGTACAGTCCGCTTTCTTATGGAATTGGGTGGTTTTGTGACAGGTGCCAGCTATGTGGTTGATGGCGGTTGGCTCGCCAAGGGACCAGATGGCACTGAGACCTCAGTATAATCCGTCTGACATGGCGCTCCGGGGGCAAAATGGTACACAAATCGACGCTGCCGGGCAGAATACGCAAGCAGCGTCGAAGAACACGTGCCATAGCCATCGAGGTGGATACAGAGACCGTTGCGTGGGTCTTCCGCCCGTGGGTCGAGCGGCGTGGCATGGTTTGCAAGTCGCTCATGGAGGAGGCGAAAAAGCTCTGTGAGAGAAAAAGGCGACTCGGGAATCTTTGCCAATTTTTTTGCCACTGCCTGAAAATATTGAAAGGAACGCGCAATCTTGGGACATTCGGGATCGTTGAGATTCATATTGGTCAGCAGATGAACCCCGGGCTCAAGCTGCTGTACATGGATGGTATGCTCAACTGGATGTGCGATGTAGGCTTCCTGGTCATCGACCAGGAGGAGGTTGAAGGGATTATAGCGCTCGGCGGCCTGGTGCCGAACGGTCATGGCAGCCTGGCCGGCGGACGCCGACTGGAGGGCGTCGAGGCTTAACAATCCCCGCGAACGCCGGTGTGGGTCAGCCGGTTGTGGAGTATGACGGTTTAACATACCCGCGACAAGTCCATGCTCGTTTATACCGAGCCATGTTCCCCCGGCAATGAGGTCTTTGCCACCAAAAATCCAGGGCGTGTGTTGGAGCACTCCGGGTGCGGCGGAGGGACGGCTTAAGGATTCATCCCGGTTTGCTGCCACCACCATCGGGTAGTCTGGAAAGACCTGAAAATATAGGGCAAGCGTACACATGGCGGGCCGCAGTATAGAGCCGGGAGGGGGTGGGTCGCAAGGGGGAAGGGGGTGGATTCACGTTGTGTTTCAGCGACCCCTATGATAATGTCTGCCGACACATAAATCCACCGAGGAGGGAGAATGTTCGAATCTGTTGATGACGTTATTTCAAAGTTCTCAGACCAGAAATATATTTGTAATCGACAAATCGCGACGGTTGTTTATCTAGCCAGTCAACTGCGTAAACCCATACTCGTCGAAGGACCCGCTGGCGTGGGGAAGACGGAACTGGCCAAAGTGGTGGCCGGTGCGCTGGACTGTGAATTGCTGCGCCTGCAGTGCTACGAAGGCCTTGATGAGGCCAAAGCCTTATACGAATGGGAGTATGCCAAACAGTTACTCTATACCCAGATCCTGAAGGACAAAATCAGTGAGGTGCTTGAGGGCACGGCAACGTTAAAGGAGGCCGTTGAGCGCATTGGCAAGCAGGATAGTGTCTTTTTCTCGGAACGTTTTATTCTGCCTCGGCCCTTGTTGCAAGCCATATCCGCTGACCATCCGCTGGTATTACTGATTGACGAGATCGACAAATCGGACAGTGAGTTTGAGGCCTTCTTGCTTGAGGTCCTGAGTGATTTTCAGGTGAGTGTGCCAGAGCTTGGAACGATTCAAGCCCAGCAGATTCCGATTGTTGTCTTGACCAGTAATAATGTGCGCGAGATGTCAGACGCGCTCAAACGGCGCTGCCTCCACCTGTTCATAGATTTCCCGGGCCAGGAGCAAGAGCTGGAGATTGTGAAACTCAAGGTACCCGGGATTGCTATGCAGTTAGCCAGCCAGGTGGTTGAAGTCGTCCAGTCGATTCGCAAACTTGACCTCAAAAAGGCCCCAAGTATTAGCGAGACCCTGGATTGGGCGAAAGCGCTCACTTTGCTCAATGTGCACCGGCTCGAAGAATCTCAGGTCAATGAGACGCTCAACACGATCTTGAAGTATGAAGGCGATGTACGTAAGGCAGAGGCGGAGTTGAAAGAATATATCAGCCGTCAGAAGGCAAAGGCCGAGCCAGGGACAGCGAGCCAGGAACAAGACGACAAAGACCTCCTCCACTAGTAATGCGTACAGGTGTCAACATCTGGATGTTTGAGGCTGTATGGACGATAAGATTATTGAATTTGCCCACCTACTGCGAGAGAACGGCCTGAAAGTCTCTGCTGCAGAAAACATGGATACCTTTGCCGCTCTTGGGCTGGTTGGGATCCGAGATAAACAATTACTGAAAGATACGTTACGGGCGACCTTTGTCAAACGCCAAGTGGACATTTCGGTCTATGACGAACTGTTCGATATGTACTTCACGGGCCTTGGTGAGGTCATCAAGGCTGCGGCGGCCGAAACCATGCAGGCGATGGACATGACCGAGGAAGAGTTTCAAGAATTTCTTGAACAGTTGGAAGAGTCGTTGCAGAACATGGGCGAAGACCTGTCGGACTTGGCCCGCGCCTTATTGACTAATAATACTGGGCAGCTTGAGAAGATGCTTCAAGAAGCGGCTCAACAATCCAACCTGCAAGATATTCAGCGCTCTTTTCAGGAGGGGCAGTTTGCCAACGCGCTCGCCCAGATGATGGGCTTTGGCAATATTCAGCAGGAATTGCAGAATCTCAAGGCTGCCTTGCAACAGGCTGGCTTGAGTCCTGAACAAATTGAACAATTGTCTCAATATATTGATCGTCGTCTCCAAGACTTAGCCCATATGATTCGGAGCTATGTCCGGGCTGAGTTGGAGAAAAAAGACTCGGAGCTCCGCGATCAGCAAAAGATGCGGAGTTTAGCGGATAAGAGTTTCTATTATTTATCCGAGGACGAAATCCGGAAAATGAAGGAAGCGGTCACCAAGCTGGCTCAGCGGCTGAAACATATTATTGCGATTCGACGCAAACGGGGTAAGCGGGGTCGATTGGATTTACAACGGACGCTGCGGAAAAATCTGCAATACGGCGGAGTACCATTTCACATTATTCTTAATGTGAAAAAGAAAGAAAAACCGCAAGTCGTCATCCTGTGTGACGTGTCTGACTCGGTCCGGAATGTCTCGCGCTTTATGTTACAGTTTGTCTACTCCGTGCAGGACCTCTACTCCA
Source organism: uncultured Binatia bacterium (SeqCode) (assembly GCA_965247985.1). Taxonomy (GTDB): domain Bacteria; phylum Desulfobacterota; class Binatia; order Bin18; family Bin18; genus Bin18. The sequence goes on from OZ252051.1 coordinate 2,281,010, forward strand.
AGGTGCGCAGCTTTATTTTTGTGGCGGACATTGGTGATGTGACGAAGCTGTTCGAGGACAATGAGGTTCACCAAGCTATTGATTTGGCCTTACGGGGCAATTTTATTAATATCTACGCTCACTCGGATTTTGGTCGGGCGTTTAAGACGTTTCACCGGGATTTTCTCTCCATCATCAATAAGCGGACCACGGTACTGGTGCTTGGCGACGCACGCAATAATTATAATCTGCCGCACGACTGGGTCATTCGGGACTTGCAACAAAAGGCCAAGCAGGTGATTTGGCTGAACCCTGAAAGCCGGTTGACGTGGGGATTTGGAGATAGCGAGATGGACCGCTACGCGCCGTATTGTGATTTAGTTGAAGAGTGTCGTAACCTCAATCAGCTCTACCGAGTGATTGATCACTTGGTGACCGCGTAGGGATACGCATTGGCAACACGCCTTGAGGGTGCTACCCTTTTACTTAATCTCACGCGAATGGAGGCGGAATGGACCGTGAGGGTTTTATTGAAATGAAAGTCGGCGGGTTGACGCTTGACCCGGTGACCAAGACCCCAATAGTCATCCTGAAAGATGCCGAGAACAAGCTCAACCTGCCCATTTGGATTGGTCTGATGGAAGCGACCTCAATGGCGACCGAGCTGGAAGGGATCAACATGGCGCGACCCATGACCCATGACCTTCTCCGCAATATAATAGAAGAAGTGGGTGGTACGGTCGAGGCTATTGAGGTGACGGATCTGCAGAACAACACGTATTATGCAGCGATCCGCATCAAAGTCGGAGAACGAGACATCTTGGTTGACTCCCGACCGAGTGATGCTATCTCACTCGCTCTGCGGACGAAGAGCCCAATCTTTGTTGCGGCTAAGGTGCTTGAATCGTCGAGCGTACTACAACAGATGGAAGAAAATGAGGAGGAGGCTGATTTGTCGAGCGTTTCCCGAGATAAATGGGCAGAGATTCTAGAGAAGATGTCCCCGGACGACTTTAAATACAAGATGTAGTCTCTCGCAGAGAGACGTCGTATGCGGTACGGTCTATGGCTCGTAGTCGTAAACAAGAATTGTCTCCATCCTCATACCCCTCAGCAAGAGTGATCGAATGGTTCCGGCAGCGGTCGGACGTCGTCAGGCACTACAAACAGCAATTTGCTGTTTGTAGTGCCGTTGTTGTTGTCTTCGCCATCGTCGGCATTTCATGGGCCGCCTGGACGCACTATCGTAGTGGCCAGGGACTCGCCCATTTTCGAGCTGGACTACTCGCTATGGAATCGGAAGAGTACCCGGTGGCTATTGCCGCATTAACCCGGGCAGAAGATATGCTTGGTGGCGAGAGTAGGGGGCTAGCAGTTTTGTACTTAGGGGAAGCGTTTGAGAAGCACAAGCAGACGACGGAAGCGAAGGCCGCGTACGAACGAGCAGCCGTCTCACCTGATGCGGGCTCGTATGTGAAACAAATTGCGCTCTTGCGTTTGGGCCAAGGCGCAGAAGAGGCGGCGGAGCTAGATGCGGCAGCGCAGTGGTATGGTGAAGCTTCTCTTTTAGATGGGCCAGGTAAGAGTGAAGCACTGCTTGCCCTCGGAGAAGCGGTAGAGCAACAGGGGAGCGCGACAGTTCCTCAAGCGTATCTCGATTTGTTAGACCAATTCCCTGACGCGCCACTTGCGGATGTTGTACGTGCCAAGACGGGGCAGTGATTTCTTATTATATATTTTATGTCTGATAAGATATATTTTGTTAAATTATAGAATGGATGTGTAGCTCAGAACCTGATACCTGACTTCAACGAAGCGGGAGATGACGAGTGGTACACTGCACGGATTTTGCGGCCATGTCCCTCTGAGACCGGAGGCCAAAGCATCTCTCTGCTCTACGGAGAGATGCTTCACCTGCACTGCGGTCAAGTACTCAGTACAGTCACATCAAAGTCTATCGGATAGTCATAGGGGCGCTCATGGCCGAGACGAGCAAAAGATGCGGCCCTCTTGATCGTGCTCTCGGCGCGAAGAGCTACTCCCAGCCCAAACCCTATGGGACACACGACTAGCGTGTCCGAGGGAAAATCTGACATGAGAGGGGCTTGTAACCTTCTAGAGGTTGACGCATACAAGATATATATTGACTATAGTCTAAATCGTTTATTCCAAATATCCATCCTCTTTATAGACTTTAATAGGCTTGAAAAAAAACAGATAATACTCTTGAATTTTTATTGGAATAATTATACATGACTATAGTCATTAAATCTCTAGGAGTAGCTTATCTAAGGGCCTCAGCCGTGAGAAAAGCGCTTTCAGACCATCTGCACCCCCATAGAGGTATGTCAGCGCGGGCGATGGTGATGACAGAGATACGCTGCCAGCTGGCAAGCCCGGATGACCTCAAACGTCTTGGCCATCAGCTCGCGGGAAGAGAGCTGGACGTCTCCCCATTGTTCGATATCCCGGCGAATACAAACGGTCTCACAGCATACAAGCTCAGTACCTGGGAGATCAGATCGATTCTGTCTCGATTGCGGTTGTCGGGATGAAATTTGATACCGAGATACACTTTCATTAGTAGCATCCGAAAAACCGAATACGTTGGACTATTTACCTACTTTTTCTAGATTCAGGTACAGCCCTCCCCTATTATGAGCACAGCAGAGCCCTCTATCAGAGGGCTCTGCTGTGCTACCCACGACCTTATAATTTTGACTATAGTCTACTAAATCCAATGAGTGAAAAAAGAGCCTCATGCCGAGGCTCTCTAAGTACTTTATCACAATCTAGCTTACGACTGCGATAGCTCTACCGCGACATTTGCTTCACCACCCGCTTCGACGGTCACTTTTTGCATCGTTTCACCCAGCGTCTCATGCCAGATCTTCACTTCATACTCACCGGCAGGTACATCCGTCATACTAAACGCGCCGGCCTCATCAGTCACCGCATAATACGGATGGTCCATTACCACGATCCAGCCCTTCATCCAGCCATGGGCATCACACTCTACTCGAATGACCTCAGGCTGCTCAAACTTCTTTTTAAGTTTTTTCCTGAATTTGGGCTGGGCTTGGTTAAAGGCGGAGTTAGCCTCGCTATAGGTGTGAATATTGTGCAGAATGCCGTCGTTATTCAGAATCTCTAAATCTGCGCCTGCCTGAGTCAGGACGATATGCGGCGTATACACACATTCTTTTTGGTCTAAAACCATTGCATCGCCGAAATCCTTCCCGCTGGAAATATTCGCAATCGAGATAACAGCATTTTTTATTCCCTTGTTATCACCAACAACGAGACTTTCCTCATACTTCTGCGTCTTCGCACAAACCTTTGCATCTTTAGTTACTTCAATAGGCGCAGCTTCAGGAGCATCTCCAGCAAACATAATTGTCCCACTAATGCTCCCACCGTTGCTGACAGCACCGGCATCGTAACCAAAGGCCACAGCGGCCACAGGCAGGCTCGCTCCTATAACAAGGGCGATAACCGTCTTGACATTCATAATACGCATTTTCCTCCTCCTCAGAGATGAACTATTTATATCGTCTCACACCATCCTTACATATTTGTTTCGGCCGCTTCGGTATTTTCGGACTCCAGTGCTTCGTCAGAAAGGGAAGCCGCCTCTTCCATTTCAGCCGCAGGATTAGCGGCTTCATTGACTGCTGGAGCTCTCGTACTCGCTCCATTCCCGTTCACACTCGCAAACGGACCATCAATTCCGAGCAGCATGATGTAGTCACGCATGGCAACAATTTGTTTGTCCTCGTCTCCGTCAAAGATGTCATCCGGGCCGCCCGGATAAAAGGTCGGCATATTCGTCCCTGGCATCAGCGCCTGTGGGTCTTTAATCCACTCGACGATCCAGTCCGGATTAAGCCGCTCTTTTGCCATCCCGAGGTCAGGGGCCCAGCCGTCAGGGGGTCCTTCCGGCTTTTGATCGCCTTGTTGATGACAGGAGAAGCAGGCAAAGTAGTCGTTGGACATCAACATGTCACCAGCATGGACCATCTCAGGCGATGTTGCTGAGCGGTCAAAGTAGTTATACGGAATCTCTAGCTTACTTAAGGCATTGAAATAATCGACTAAACTGCTGGCCTCGTCATTTGCGAAATGAAAAGTCGGCATCCGTAGTTCTAACCATGGGCGGATGGGAACAGGCTGCTTGAGAAAGCCATAGAACCACTCCGGCTGCACTTTCTGCCCCTCGCCATTCAGGATGGGTGGAGCAAAGGAGGGATTGTCCAAATAGAGCGAGCGGATATCTCCACCGCCGCCTTCAATCACGTGACAGCCCGTACAATTGTAGTACTGCACGAGACGCTGACCTTTTACAAGGTCATCAGTCCAGTCATTGTGCGCAGTGTAGGCATGCGGCACATGATGCCCTGTCTGACTCTTGAGAAAAACACGGACGGCTAGAAGGTCCTCATCAGAGAGATTGAACCACGGCATGAGCTGTTCGATACGTTCCGTTGCATAGCCGCGTGGGGCATTGACCTTTTCATACGTCCAGTCGCTCCATGTATGCGGCATGTCGGTTCGGTTCCCGAAAAAGAGTTCTTCAAGACTTTTCTCTCCAAATGAAGTCAGCTCGACACCGATGCGCGCCTCTTTTTCCATACCGGGTATGTCGTGGCAGCCGTGACAGCCATATTTTCTGATCAAACCTTGCCCTTCGAGAACCAAGTCCGGGTCGTCGAGCTCGGCTCGAATGTCTGGGCGCTCAATGTCAGTCTTGAGGGTTAAGAGATAGGACACAATGGCCTGCGCTTCCTCATCGCTGAGGCGTAAGTCCGGCATGGCCGTATTCGGGGAGTAGGCGCGAGGATTCTTGACCCAGTGATACAGCCAACGCGCGTTCGTTTTCTCCGCAATACGGGCCAAATTCGGTGCATGATTTTTGTTCTGTCCGACCATGGTGGCGGTCTGTTCCGCGTTGAATCCGTGGCAGGCCCGACACCCAAGGGAATTAACGAGGCGCTCACCTTTTTGGACGAGTGCCATATTATTCGGATCAATGCCCTCTGGCTCGGCGTGGGATTCCAGCCAGGCTTGGCCTTCCTCCCTACTCGCCTTGAGCAAATATGCCGTCACAGCTCGGCCTTGCTCCTCGGTAAAGAAAAAGTGAGGCATGCGCGTGTGCGGCCGAAATTCGTGCGGATTCGTGACCCATTCAACCATCCAGGCAGGGTCGGATTTTGCCGCCACGCGGCGGAGATAGGGACCTATTTTCTTCGCCTCACCATGCCCCTCAACCAAGTGACAGCCGGTGCAGCCGAGTTGCATAAAGAGCTTTTCGCCACGAGCGATATGCTGGCCAATCGAGTTTCTCGTTGCCACCGTCTGCATATCGGCATGGCAGCTCAGACAATTCGCCTCTATTTTTGGGCCGAGCAGAAGAGGATGCTCCCAAAACTGTACATACCCATGCGCAATATCCACACTGCTGGTCGCAACCCCCTGACCGTTATGACACGAGGTACACCCAAAGAGCTCAGGCGGGTGATTACCCATCAGCAGATCAAACTGAGGATGTGTTTGATGAGGATTGGGCTGGTCTTCAAATCCACGTTTGTCTATGCCGACATGGCAGGATTGACAACGGTCAACACGTGAGAGCGAGGTATCGAAATTACTCCGGTCGAATGCCGGTACGACGATCTGGGTAATGGCTGGGATATTGGGAATGACGAGCCCTTTCACCGGCCGCATGACGTAATTATCGATACGTTGTGCCAAAAAGTCCTTTTGCTGACTCATTTGACGGATCGTTTCCTGGGATTCGATGGTACGGGCGTTGATCTCATTGACCTCGTTTTCAATCCGGTCACGCTCAGATTGCTCGGCGATAAAGACTTTTTCACGTTCGGCTGCTTCTGCTTGCAGCCCACCCAGATGTGCTTTCTCGTCCTTGGTCGAGTGTTCTAATTGGATCGCGTGGTCATATTCGTACCAGGCGGCCTCGATTTCACTCCGGACCACGCGCAAGGCATTCTCCGCATCGTTGGTCCGAATTTCCGCGGCGGCCAGTTCGGTCTCAAGCACGGCCAGACGCTGGCCCCCCTCCCCGCCCGCGATGTCAGTATGCGCTGCTGCCAACGCGGCCAGGGCTTCCTGATAGGCCGGGTCGGCAGCCAGACGCTCGTCTTCGGCTTGGAGCTCGGCCAGCGTCTGGTTATACGCGAGCATCGAAAATTCAGCTTGGTATTTCTTCCAGGGCCGACGCGAGACGGCGTCGTCCCAGACCGACCAGACCGAGCCGACCAGCAGGAGTCCCACTGCAAAGAGAAATACTCCACTATACGATTTCTTTTCGTCGTCAACTTCTCTACGTGCCATAACAATCCACTATGAGCCGGTTGCTCGCGTCTCAAGGAAGCGACCGAGATAGAACACCACCACCCCAATCCCTAGTAGCCATAATTCTTTGCCCATGCTCTTGTCTTCAGTCAGACCAACAAATAACGCGTATCCAACATCTGCAATCCCGAAGGCCTGAAGACATTTCGCCAAATGGAACGCCATCAGACATTAATCCATGGCGTCACTAAAATATACTTCACATTCAGAATATGACGCAGCAGCATCTTAATGACCACGGCAATCATATTCAGCGTGAGAAATGAGGTTAAGAAAAAGCGGGCCGCGCCCCAACGCTGCATGAATGCGCGTCCTTTGAGCCACACGATCCACCAATACATGGCAGCCGTACCCAACACAAAGAAACCGACAATGAGAGACAGTCCAAACGCCGCAGCCGTCCAGTAGTCTCGGATGCCGACAAGATAGGGCAAATCTTGGTTGGTCAAAGCCTCGACGAGGTGAGCATCCCACACCTCCCATGGCCAAAACCAGTTCCAGCCTGGTCCTCTGACAAATGTTCCAATGACAATGGTCGAAATCCACAACACGTGAAAGCCGAAGATAAACGTCAGGATTTCATACTTACGTTCCTTAAAGGTGTAATAGCCATTCCCCTTTGGATTAATATCAATAAAGGGAATAATCATCAGCCCCATAATGATAAAGCTGGGAACAACGACTCCGGCGTGCCAGGGATCGAAGAAGACCAATATTTCTTGCAGTCCAAGGAAATACCAGGGTGCTTTGGACGGGTTGGGCGTGCGCCCAGGGTCAGCCGGCTCTTCGAGTGGAGCATCGACCAGGAGCGACCATAATAACAGGAAGATAATCGTAAAAAGGGTACATAAGAATTCCGCCCGGACCAAATTCGGCCAGGTATGGACCTTATCGTCTCCGGGGCCGGTCGCTTTTTTGAGCAAGACTTCGACACGCGTGGCAGCTGAGCCCATTTCCGCCATAACAGCTCCCTTTTCTTACTGGTCCTCAGAAGAAGACGCTTTTGGTTTTGCCACCAGGTAAAGCAGCCAGCACACGACTCCTATTAAAATAGGAATGACAAGCACGCGCATAATACACCCCTGCTAGAGGGCTGGTCCTGAAAACCCATCACGCCGGATACGCCAAAAATGAACGGCCAGAAACAAGCTCGTAACAAGCGGAATAAAGATGCAATGGAGAATGTAAAAGCGGAGTAAGGTATGGGCACCGATCTCACCCCCGCCAAAGAGAAAGGCACGCGCGTCGTAAACAGGGTTGACCCCCAGCACCTCGGCAAACGGCCCTTCGTTTCCAAGCAAAGGGGTTGCCCGCCCCATGTTTGACCCTACAGACACAGCCCAAATGGCGAGTTGATCCCACGGCAGCAGATAGCCGGTAAATGAGAGCAGTAAAGTCAACACCAAGAGGAGAACGCCAACGACCCAATTGAACTCACGCGGTGGCTTATACGAGCCGGTCATGAAGACCCGAAACATATGCAGCCACACGGCAATCACCATGCCATGGGCGGCCCAACGATGCATATTCCGCATCAGCATGCCAAACGGCATATCAAATTCAAGATACTTAATGTCGGCGTATGCATATTCCGCTACAGGACGGTAGTAAAACATGAGATACACGCCGGTGACCACAGTGACCAAATACATCAGAAAGGTGATGCCACCCATACACCAGGTAAAACGTAAACGCGTCGCATGCTTGCGGACTTTCGAGGGATGCAGATGGAGCCAGACATTGCCGGAAACCATCAAGATTCGGTTACGCGGCGTATCTTCGTAGCCGTGGCGAAAAATGGACTGCCAGACCTGCGACTCCATGACCTGGCGTTTGAGTTCATCAAATTGGCTGCTCATACTATTTCCTTGCCTTTACGTCGCCCTGCTACTCACGGCTAAATGCGTAAAATGCTGTCTGGATGTTGTTTATTCGGATCAACGCCAGGCTGCATCTTATAGACTCGACTTTTGTCAACTACGAGTTGACCGTCGTCAGCCAGCGACAGCTTGAAGCGATCCATTGGACGTGGCGCCGGACCTTCAAAATTGTAGCCGGTACGATAGTAGCCACTCCCATGACAGGGACACTTATACTTATTCTCCGACGATGACCAACGCGGAGTACAGCCTAAGTGGGTGCATTTAGCAAAGATGGCGTAGAACCCCTGCGGTTCTCGGACGATCCAGGTACGTTGATCTGAGCGGTATTTCTCACTCACCTCGCCAACGGGATAATCACCTGGAAAGCCTGCCTTAAAGGTCAATGGCGGAACGAAAAGAACGCGTGGGAAGGCGGAACGGACAAAGGCGAGCAGGCTCACGAGAGAAACCAGACCGAAACCACCCCAACTGAGCCGGCCAAAGAAATCACGCCGTGACCACAGGCCGCCTCTTTGGGCGCGTTCACGGAGTCGTTTCTCACGCTCGGCACGTTGCTCAACGCGCCGGCGCTCTTCGTACTCTTGGACTTCTTCAGGAGAGGTCGGTTTCTTTGCCATGAGCTTACTCCTTATTGATACTGCACCACAGATATCTTTGGCCCGTACCTATGCCTTTTATTTTCTTCGGAACATGAGAGCGAACCAGCCCCCGACCCCCATAACAATGGCCAACAACAACATCACCAGCCCTACTGGGGCAAAAAGTGGTAGTAGAATAATACCAATAAGAAAAAATGGAATGCTCAAAGCGACTGGACTAAAGGGAGAAGAAGGCTCAGCCTGATCTTCCCCTGCCGGCTCTTCCGTTTGTGTTGTTTCCGTTTCGCCCTGCAGCAGACTTACTGCGTAGTCACGTAGTTCTTCACGCCCGTCAGTCCCAGCTTCGTTGATTAAGCGAGACAGCTCTTTCGTCAGGTCATCGATTTTATTTTCGACATCCTGACTAGGCGCTGATTTGTGCGCTTTTTCTGTCACAGAGTTTCGCCGTTTTCTTGGGCAGATTAGTAACGGGCTCCCTCCAAATCGTCAACTCCCCCTCCCCTCTCAAGGAGCCGCTCATTAAGCCATCTCGATTTTCTCTTGTCCCCCCATATAGGGGCGCAGGACGTCTGGCACGACAACGCTACCGTCCTCTTGCTGGTAATTCTCAAGAATTGCGATGACTACCCGTGGCAGGGCGAGTCCGGAGCCGTTCAGCGTGTGCACAAACTCGGGTTTTGCACCTGGTTCGGGCCGGTAACGTATCTTCGCGCGACGAGCCTGGAAATCACGAAAATTGGAGCACGAACTCACTTCGAGCCATTCTGCACAGCCTGGTGCCCACATTTCAACATCATATTTGCAGGCTGCAACAAAGCTGAGATCTCCCGTACACATCTGAACGATGCGATGGGGTATTTCGAGTTTTCGGCACACATCCTCAGCATTGTCGACCAGAGCGAGCAACTCAGCATCTGAGTGCGCCGGCTCCACAAACTTCACCATTTCTACCTTGTCGAACTGATGGCCGCGTTTAATGCCTCGGACGTCGCGGCCCGCAGACATTTTCTCGCGGCGGAAGCACGGCGTATACGCCACATGATACAGGGGGAGCTGGCCAGGTTCGATCACTTCTTCCCTATAGAGATTGGTAACTGGGACCTCTGCAGTAGGGATAAACCAAAAATCCTCTTCAATATCTCGGTAGAGATTATCCCCAAATTTTGGAAGGTTACCCGTCCCAACCAAACAATCCTGTTTAACCATGACAGGCGGGTATATTTCGGTATAGCCGTGTTCATCCACATGCAGGTCCAGCATCCAATTAATCAGCGCTCGCTGGAGTCGGGCGCCAAGGCCCTTGAGGATGTAAAAGCGGCTGCCTGAAATTTTTACGCCGCGCTCAAAATCAATAATTCCTAAGGTTTCGCCAAGTTCCCAGTGCGGGCGAGGTGAAAACGAGAAGGCCGACAGTTCCCCCTCCGTTCGGATAATGATGTTTTCTTCTTCGTCTTTCCCAACCGGGACATCCGGATGGGGAAGGTTTGGCAACTCTAAGAGCCGCTGCTGAAAATTCTCTTCCTGCTGAGCAAGCTGTTTCTCCAGTTGGCTCACCCGCTCTCCGAGCGCTCGCATAGGTCGGACAGCCTTGTCTCGTTCGTCAGGGTCGGAAATTTTTCGGATCTCTTTTGAACGTTTCGTTCGTTCAGCGCGAAGCGCCTCTACTGCGCTCATTCTAGCGCGCCGGACTCGATCAACATCAAGCAGGGTATCGACCTCAGCTCCCGGAACACCGACCGTTGCCAGTTGCTCTTTCACCCGCTCAGGATTGTCTCGGATCAGTTTAATATCAAGCATACAGTTCTTCGCTTTTTATGCTGATGTTGGAAATTCAAAGGCCTCTTTGATATGTGTCACTTGCGCAGTGTCTCCTTCCCCAATAATCCCAATAACGTCAAATCGTGTCGCCTGGTCATGGAGCTGGAAGCGCGAAACGTAATGGAGCGCAGTCATGGCGATTTGGCGCTGTTTCCGCTTATTGACTGAGGCTAATGGGTCTCCAAACCTCTGAGAACGATGCGTCCGGACCTCAACGAATACGACCGTTTCCTGATCCCGCGCAACGAGGTCAATCTCTCCGTGTAGCCACCGGTAATTGCGCTCAACTATCGCATAGCCGAGGCTACGTAAAAATTGCTCGGCGCGTTGCTCGCCGTGTTGACCGAACAGCCGTCGCCGGTCGCTTTTCGCCATATGGAGTAAGGTAGCTGACACCGCTTGAGTAGATCAAGAGCGTCCCCCGGCAGAGCGCCTATTGCATTGAATTGTACGGTACGGTGTGACACACTGACGCTCGCAGAAAGAAGAAAAATATATGCGGATTACACAAGATGAAGTGCGACAGGTTGCCGTATTGGCTCGCCTTTCATTTACGGCTGAAGAATTCGCAGCTCTGACACAGCACTTTGATACGATATTGACCTATGTCGACAAATTAGGCGAATTGCAGACCGACGCCGTTGAGCCGACCGCCCATGCGGTAGAGGTTTCCGCCCCGCTGCGGGACGATGTTGTCACGAATACGCCGAGTGATAACAGTACGGATGCCCTGTTGGCTAATGCACCCAGTCGCAAAACTCACTTTTTCCGCGTTCCCAAAATTATTGAGTAAATATGTCGCTGTACGCTCTTACCATCCACCAAGCCCAAGAAAAACTACGTACCAGAGAGGTCAGCGCAGTCGAGTTAACACAGTCTGTTCTTGAGCGAATTCAGATAACGGACGAGCGACTCCACTCGTATATTACCTTGAGTCCAGAAGCGGCACTCAAACAAGCTGAAGCCGCAGATCATATCCTCTCGAACGGGGGAGCTCCGCCCGCGCTGTGTGGTATTCCGATTGCGCTAAAGGACATCATTCTCACCCAGGGGATTCGCTCGACTGCAGGTTCAAAAATTCTCGAACATTTTATTCCGCCCTATGATGCAACAGTGACACAGCGACTCAAAGACGCGGGTGCTGTTATTATCGGCAAAGTTAATTGTGATGAGTTTGCGATGGGCTCGTCTAACGAGAATTCGGCTTTCACCCCATGCCGCAACCCCTGGGACACGGGCCGTGTTCCGGGCGGCTCATCTGGCGGGTCAGCCACGTCGGTTGCGGCAGATCAAGCCTGCGCATCGTTGGGGACGGATACCGGAGGCTCAATCCGGCTGCCAGCCTCATTCTGCGGCATTGTTGGTCTTAAGCCAACCTATGGTCGGGTGAGCCGCTTTGGCGTTGTAGCCTACGCCTCTTCGTTGGATCAGGTCGGCCCATGTACCAAGGATGTGCAAGACTGCGCCCTTCTCCTGAATGTAATCGCAGGCCATGATCCGCAAGATTCAACGTCCGTCAATAGGCCCACACCGGACTACACGAAACAGTTGGGTCAGCATGTCCGGGGACTTCGCATAGGAATACCGCAAGAATATTTTGTTGAAGGCATACAGCCGGAAGTGGAGACCGCGGTGAGAGACGCGATTGCTCAATTGGAGCGCTCGGGCGCAGAGATCGTCTCGATCTCCCTTCCCCATACCGAATATGCGGTAGCCACGTATTACATTATTGCCACGGCCGAGGCCAGCTCGAATCTGGCGCGCTACGATGGTGTGCGGTATGGCTACCGGGCGGCTAAGGTCAATGACCTAGGGGAGATGTATCATACGACTCGTTCCCAGGGATTTGGGACTGAGGTCAAGCGGCGCATAATGCTCGGCACGTATGTCTTATCTGCTGGGTATTATGATGCCTATTATCTCAAGGCACAGAAGGTACGCACACTCATTCGCCAGGACTTCCTACGTGCGTTTGAGCGGTGCGATATAATTGCTACTCCGGTCGCTCCAACAACGGCCTTTCGGCTAGGGGAGAAAATTAAGGATCCTCTCACCATGTATCTCTCTGATGTGTATACGATTGCGGTGAATTTAGCCGGCTTACCCGGACTGTCTGTGCCGTGTGGCTTTGATCACCAGGGGTTGCCCATCGGACTACAGCTGATAGGGCGCCCATTTGAAGAAGAAGCCTTACTCCGGGCCGGATATGCGTACGAGCAGGAAAACGACTGGCAGACTCGGAAGCCGCCTCTCTAAGGGAAGCAGCAGTTGACAGGTTGAATAGCGTATCCGAACAGCAGAGCTGACAGAGTATTGTTATGGAATACGAATCCGTTATTGGCTTAGAAGTACATGCCCAATTACTAACTGAGTCAAAAATTTTCTGTGGCTGCTCCTCGCAGTTTGGTGCAGACCCCAATCATCAGACCTGCCCGGTATGTTTGGGCCTGCCTGGAGTCTTGCCGGTGCTGAACAGGAAGGTAGTAGATTTTGCGCTGCGGGCAGCCCTGGCAACACACTGCCAAGTGACGCAGACGAGTCGTTGGGCGCGCAAAAACTATTTTTATCCAGACCTGCCTAAGGGCTACCAAATTAGCATGTATGAGTTGCCCATTGCCGAACATGGCTATGTTGAGGTGTCCGCCGAAGGACAAGCCAAAAAAGTCCGCTTGACGCGCATTCATATGGAGGAAGACGCTGGAAAGAGTATTCACGATGCGGAGGCAGGAGTGAGCCTGGTTGATCTGAATCGAACCGGCGTGCCCTTATTGGAGATTGTGAGTGAACCCGATATTCGATCGGCTGAAGAAGCGGGCAATTATCTGCGCAGTTTGCGCGCGATTCTCCAATACATTGAGGTCTGTGACGGCAATATGGAGGAAGGTAGTCTGCGCTGCGACGCCAATGTCTCCATCCGGCCGCGCGGCACGACTGAGTTGGGGACAAGAACAGAAACCAAGAACCTCAATTCGTTCCGCGCAGTAGAAAAGGCTATACAGCATGAGATCAAACGACAGATTGAGGTCATTGAATCTGGCGACCGGGTGGTGCAAGAGACACGTTTGTGGGATGCCGACCGGGAGGTGACTCGTTCTATGCGGAGCAAGGAGTTTGCGCACGATTATCGTTATTTCCCAGACCCAGACTTATTGCCGCTTGTTGTCGATAATGCCTGGATTCACGCCGTGCGGACGGACCTGCCCGAACTCCCAGCAGAGCGTCGTACGCGTCTGATACAAGAATATGGTTTACCGGAGTACGATGCAGATGTTCTGACAGCACGCAAGGATGTGGCCGACTATTTTGAAGCTGCGGTACAGGCCTATCCGGAGGATCCCAAAACAATCAGCAACTGGGTCATGGATAGTGTTCTCCGATTCATTAAAGAAGAGAAACTGGACGCAGCATCGGAAATTCAGACGTGGCCGTGTCCGCCAGAACACCTCGGGCAGCTAGTCAGACTCATCAAAAGTGGCACGATCAGCTCAAAAATCGCAAAAGCTGTGTATGAGGAAATGCGCCAGACTGAGGATGCACCGGAGGTCATTGTTGAAGCTAAGGGATTGCGCCAAGTCAGTGATACTGGAGCTCTCGAATCGACCATAAATGAAATAATGACTGCCAATCCAGATAAAGTGGAAGCCTATCGTGGGGGGAAAGGAAAACTCATTGGCTTTTTTGTCGGGCAGGTCATGCGAGCAACTGAGGGCAAGGCCAATCCACGCATGGTCAATGAACTCTTACGGCAAAAGCTTGCACAATAGGGCAAGGCAATACGGCAATACCGTTTGATCTTTCCGAAGGAGGTATACCGCATGGATTTTCATTTTACTCCAGAGCAAGATGCCTTTCGGCAAGAGCTTCGAACATGGCTCGCCGCAAACGTCCCGCAAGACAATGGCCCATTACGCCACCTTCAGCCCCAAGCCTCGCGCAAAGACCTGACTTTTCTCAAAGATTGGCAACGAGCAGTCTACGAAGGTGGCTGGGCAGGGCTTTCGTGGCCCAAAGAGTATGGCGGCCGAGGCGCTTCTCTGATCGAGCGAGTCATCTTTGATGAAGAAATGGCCAACCACAAAGCCCCTGCGCTACTCAACGTCCTGGGTTTGGAGATAGTCGGGCCAACCATTATTGTCTATGGGACCGAAGAGCAGAAACAAAAGCATTTAGCCCCTATCCTGAGTGGGAGCGATATCTGGAGCCAGGGCTATTCCGAGCCGAACTCAGGCTCAGACCTCGGCTCGCTCCAAACGCGTGCCGTTGACCGGGGCGATCATTTTTTAGTGAACGGCCAGAAAGTGTGGACGAGTTTAGCCGGCTATGCCAATTGGTGCTTATTGCTGGTCCGGACCGACCCTGATGCGCCTAAACATAATGGGCTCTCAGCGCTGCTGGTCGATATGAAGAGTCCGGGAATCACGATTAAGCCGCTCCGCACCATGACTGGAGAGAGCGAATTTAACGAAGTATTTTTTGAAGACGTTCAGGTCCCGAAGGGCCATCTGCTTGGAGCGTTGAACCAGGGCTGGAAGGCTATTATCACCTCGCTCATGTTTGAACGGCAAGGACTTGGATTTTATTTTACCTTCGCCCAAAAACGGACCTACGAAGATATGCGGACCCAGGTACAGAATCAAAAGGGGCAGCGTCACACGGCGCAGCAGTCGGCTCAAACCAACCCGCTGCTCCGCCAAAAAATGGCCCAGGCGTATATCGATTGTGAAGTGCTGAAGCTGAATAATTATCGCGCCTTGACGCGGCTTCTGCGCGGTAATCCAGCTGGTCCGGAAGGCTCGATTGCCAAACTGCATTGGGCAGAGACGAACCAACGCATGCAAGATCTCGCTGTCGAAATGCAGGGGGCCGCCGGGCAACTCTATGATGAAGCGGAAGCAGGAAATTATTGGCAGTACGGTTTTCTCCGGGCGCGGGCCAATACTATTGAGGGCGGGACCTCAGAGATTCTGCGCAATATTATTGCCGAACGCGTCCTCCAACTGCCCAAGGGTCGCTGAGGGATGCCAACGCAGTCGGGGCACGGCCTGCCGTGCCCCGACCCCTATGTCGTATAAGCCGAGTTGAAATGGACGTAGCCGGTGGACAGATCGGAGGTGACGACGTGGGCGCGACCCCGGCCCATATGTAGGTGGATGTCTATGCTGAACTCGTCCTGCTGCATGACCTGCGCAGCCCGTTTTTCGTTGCGCGGCCCGGTGCTCATGCCGTTGCGACCGATGGGCACATTCCCGACGCTGATGGCCAGCCGGTCCGGATCGAGTTGCGCGCCGGCATACCCCACCGCACAAGCGATCCGGCCCCAATTCGGGTCGCCCCCGAAAAATGCCGTCTTCACCAAAGGCGAATAGGCTATGCTGCGGGCGACTTTTTCGGCGTCCGCAGCGTTCCTGGCTCCGTTGACGTAGATATCGACAACCTTGCTAGCGCCCTCCCCGTCTTTCACGCACATGCGGGCCAGGCTGCACAGCACTTCGCGGACAGCATCCCGAAAGGCTGGATATCCGCGGCCGCGCGGCGTGAGGTCCCGGTTCCCGGCCTGGCCATTGGCCAGCAACACTAAGGTATCGTTCGTACTGGTATCGCCGTCTACGGAGATGGCGTTAAAAGAGTCGGGCAAGGTCTCGTCAAGCACCCGCTGGAGCGCCGGCCGCGGCACCGCGGCATCCGTACACACATAGCACAGCATCGTGGCCATATTGGGATTAATCATTCCCGCGCCTTTGGCCATGCCGGCAATCGAGATGGTTTTTCCGTCCACCACCACTCGCCTGGTCGCGACTTTGGGGAAGGCGTCGGTCGTCATGATTCCAGCCACGGCATTCCAGAAGCCGCGGGGCGACAGGCTGCGGACCGCCTGGCGAATACCGGTCTGCATATTCTTCCACTTGGGGAGAACGCCAATGACGCCAGTAGAGCAAGGCAGGACAAGCTGCGGGTCCAGCTTGAGTTCGCGTCCAACCAAGGCGCACGTATCCTGCGCCAACTTGAGTCCGGGCTGGGCGGTCGAGGCATTTGCATTGCCGCTATTGACCACAATGGCCTGCAAACGCCCGTCCCGGATGCGCTCTTCGCCGAGTAAGACCGGCGCCGCTTTGACCTGATTGGTGGTAAACGCGGCAACAGCAGTCGCCGGGACCTCAGACATAAGGAGCGACAAGTCTTTTTTGCCACTGGGCTTCAGCCCGCAGGCAACGCCGGAAAATCGAAACCCGGGAATAACGATAGGAGACCTTTTGACCGTAATCTTCATAGTCCGGTTGGAAGTCAAAGGGTACAGGCCAAAAGTCAATGGTCAAAATATATGATTTTCGACTTTCTGATTTTCGACTGTTCGCCCTTTTCCATTCAGGCGCCATGACATTTTTTATACTTTTTACCACTACCGCACGGACAGGGGTTATTCCGACCAACCTTGGGCGTATCCCGTATGGCTTGGACGGGTCTTTCCGCTTGCGCTTGCACGCCCGGGCCCCCGTATTGCGCGTGTACAGAGCGCGTTGCCGGCTGTGGTTGTTGGAGTGCTAGCGGTCCATCATGACGCAGCTGCATGAGTCGTTGTGAGGACTGCCCTTCCTCCAGTCGCTGTACATCTTCCTGGCGCGCCACTTGGACGCTATAGAGCTTTTCAACGACATCTTCCTGCATTCGACGGGAGAGGTCATCGAACAGACCAAACGCCTCTTTTTTATACTCTTGAAGTGGGTTTTTCTGACCGTAGCCACGCAGACCAATCCCTTCCTTGAGGTGATCCATGGCAAAGAGGTGATCTTTCCACAGACTATCCATGGTTTGCAGCATAATCACCTTTTCGAGATAGCGCATAACAGGCGCGGTAAAGGCCTGCTCCCGGTCCTCATAGTGCTGCAGTGCTCGGTCTCGTACGAGCCCGTGGAGTTCTTCCGTCGTCATCTCTTCTTGCTGTTCCGCACTCAAGCCAAGGCGCATATTGAATTGGCGAAACACCGTGTCATCCAGTCCCTTCCAGTCCCACTCCGCAGGGTCGGTTCCCTTATCCGCATAGTTCAGCACGCTTTCTTCAGACAGCTCTTCAACAATCTCCAACACTTGGCCTTTCAAGTTCTCGCCGGCCAGAAATCCCCGGCGCTGCTCATAGATGACCTCACGCTGCTTGTTAATAACGTCGTCATACTCCAGCAGATGTTTCCGGATATCGAAGTTATGGCTCTCTACGCGTCCTTGGGCATTTTCGATCGCCCGTGTGACCAATCCTGCTTCTATGGGTTCACCCTCTTCCATCCCCAGCCGGTCCATTATCTTTTGTACCCGTTCTGCGCCAAAAATGCGGAGAAGGTCATCTTCAAGTGAGAGGAAAAATCGAGATGAACCAGGATCTCCCTGGCGGCCCGCGCGTCCGCGTAGCTGGTTATCAATCCGCCGTGACTCGTGACGCTCAGTGCCCAGAATGTGTACTCCACCGGCAGCTACAACTTTTTCTCGCTCCTCACCACACGTTTTCTCGTACTTCTCAAGGATTTCATTAAAATTCTGACTATAGACCTCGGGCGCTTTCTCAAGCTGTTCTCGTACTTCTTCTATGACCTGAACGTGTTCCTTGCGCCGTTGCTCGTATACGCGTTCTGCCTCAGCGACAGCGTCTTCATACGGCTTATGCGCCGCTTCATAGCATTGGTCAGCATCCTGGTAGGCGTGTTGATTTTCTTCATACGTACGACGCGCCACTTCATATTCCTCTTGTACACGCCCGTTTTCACTCAAGGCTACGCCAGCCATTTGGATAATAGACCGACAATAATCCTCCGACCAGCGTTCGTAACGGCTTCGCACTAGGTTAAGGCGCTCAGACACCTTTCCCGCCCCTGTTCCATCTTCAGTCAATACAGAAATGAGATCCGTACGCGTGGCTTCATATTCCTGTTGTCGCTCTTCATTGAGCGCTGGGCCTACCACTTTGTCATATTCGGACAATGCTGACTCGTACGCCTCTCGTGCTTGGCTATACGTCTCTAACTGCGCCGATGAAAGGGAGCTGTGAGTGGTATCCATCAGCTGAGCAGCCTCTCCGTAGTCAGCCCGGGCTTTCTGCAGCGTAGCCTGGAGGTAGGGACGATAGGTCTCCGTCATCCGCTTTAAGGCCGCGTTGCGAGCCGCTTCAAACGGAGTCCATTCCGGCTCATATTTTTCCTGGGCCCGGGCAAGCGTAGCGTTATACTCTGCACGGATTTCTTCCAGTTGGTCTTCGTAACTCTTTTCTGTTTCGGTCCCTGTTTTTGCGCCTTTCTTGATCCGAGCAGCGCTGGCCTTATTGACCCATTTTTTTTCGATCTCGGACCGGGCCAAGAATTCCGGGTTCCCCCCAAGTAAAATATCAGTCCCACGGCCCGCCATATTGGTGGCAATCGTCACCGCACTAAAGCGACCGGCCTGAGCAATAATATTTGCCTCAGCCTCATGGTTCACGGCATTCAAGACATTGTGCTTGACCCCTTTTCGCTTGAGGAGTCTACCGAGATGTTCAGACTTTTCGACTGTAATCGTACCCACTAACACCGGTTGTCCCCGTTCGTGGCAATCGAGGATATCGGTAATCACAGCCTCAAACTTCTCACGCTCGGTCTTGTATACCACGTCGGGATGGTCAACCCGGACCATAGGCCGGTTGGGTGGAATAACCACCACATCGAGGTCGTAGATTTTCTTGAATTCAACCGCTTCCGTATCCGCTGTCCCGGTCATTCCTCCCAACTTGCGGTACATACGGAAGTAATTCTGGATCGTAATAGTCGCAAGCGTCTGATTCTCCTCACGAATCCGGACACCTTCTTTGGCTTCGACGGCTTGATGCAGTCCGTCCGACCAGCGGCGGCCAGGCATGAGACGACCGGTAAATTCATCAACGATGACAACTTCGCCATCCTTGATCACATAGTCGACATCACGCTTAAAAATGGCATGGGCTTTCAGCGCTTGGTTGACATGGTGCAAGGTGCCGATCTCAGACGGGTCGTACAGGTTACGGACTCCGAGGATACGCTCAACTTTAGCCACCCCCTCTTCTGTGAGGGTTGAGACTTTAAGTTTTTCGTCAATGGCGTAATCCACCTCCCGCTGGAGACGTGGAATGACTCGATTGAGGGAGTAGTATTTCTGCGTGGATTCTTCTGCCGGACCGGAAATAATAAGGGGCGTCCGGGCTTCGTCAATCAAAATATTATCCACTTCATCAACAATGGCAAAATGCAATTCACGCTGGACATAGTCTTCAAGATTAAACTTCATGTTATCGCGTAAGTAGTCGAAGCCATACTCGTTATTAGTTCCATAGGTGATATCAGCCGCATAGGCCTCTTTTCGGCTGACCGGACGAAGATTCATATACCGATAATCTTTGACCACATGGGCAGGGTCAAAGACGAAACTGGTGTCGTGTACGATAGAAGCAACCGACAGCCCAAGGGCATGATAAATAGGTCCCATCCACTGCACGTCGCGTCGCGCCAGATAGTCGTTCACCGTTACCAGATGCGAGCCACGACCGAGCAAGGCGTTGAGGTATAATGACAAGGTCGCAACCAGCGTCTTTCCTTCGCCCGTTTTCATCTCAGCGATGCGGCCTTGATGGAGGACAATGCCACCGAGGAGCTGGCTGTCGAAATGACGCATGCTGGTTACCCGACGTGAGACTTCACGGACTGTGGCATAGGCTTCGGGCAGGATGTCGTCAAGCGCATCGGCTTCAGCGGTATGGAGTTCTCTTTCAAGTCTCGTTTGTTCCTCTTGGAGGTAGTCCCGCTGCTCCAACACGTCTCCGTCAAGCCTGCCTTCCTCAGCAATCGCGGACGCCTGGTGTGAAATCTCATCCAGCTGCGTGCGTGTCACCGCAGTAGCCGCTTGGATTCGACTACGGAAGTCATCCGTTTTCGCGCGCAGCTCATCTATACTGAGCGGTTGCAGTCCGGATTCAAACTGTCCGATCTCTTGCACCAATGGGTGCATCCGTTTGAGCTCGCGTTCGTTTTTGCTTCCAAAAATCTTCTGTGCCAACTGTGCTAACATGAGCGTCTTACCTTTGGATTATGTATTATAGCAGGATGCAAGAGGAGTATAAGGACAAGATCGGCTGTGGCTGTATGAGATGAGTCACAGCGTTCAAACGCCTTCTTTCCCCTCCGTCTGCCCCTCAGCTACACAATATTAACGTTCTATACGTACTGCTGATTCAACAACGTCCCCGAGAAAGCGGGCGCCGACTTTGATGAACTGATCCGGGCTGTCTGTCACGAAAAAGCTTCCCCGGCCCGGTCCATTCGACTGGGTCCGGTGGTTGTTGGGTAAGGTCGTCACAACCACCTTTGCTGTTTCCTCAGCAGAATCAACGAGCTGTACGTGTGCTCCAAGATACGCCGCAATAGTCCTTTTTAATAAGGGGTAATGCGTACAGCCTAAAATCAACGTATCTATCCCACTCTGTTTGAGGCTACTGAGATACGTCGCAACTGTCGAGTAGGCCACATCGTTCTCCACCCAACCCTCCTCCACTAAAGGGACAAACAAGGGACACGCGCGCGTATAAATCTCAATAGACGGGTCTAGGGCGCGGAGCGCTTGTGTATAGGCTCCACTCGCTATCGTTGCTTCAGTTCCAATCACACCTATTTTTCTGTTGTGACTGGACCGGGCGGCTGCCGAGGCACCTGGCTGTATCACCCCGATAACGGGTATGGAGTAGCGTTCTTGTAAAGTCATAAGCGCGACTGCCGAGGCAGTATTACACGCCACAACCAGCATCTTGATATTCCGTTCAGCCAGAAAGTCACTATTCTCACACGCATACCGCGTCACAACATCGTGTGACTTTGTCCCATACGGGCAGCGCGCGGTGTCCCCCAAATAGATCAGGTTTTCGGCCGGCAAGAGAGTCGCAATTTGCTGATAGACCGTAAGCCCGCCTATGCCGGAGTCAAAAATTCCGATAGCTGCGTCCCCACTCACACCATTCACCTTTTAGAGATGGCTAGACCTGGCCCCAGGCCGCCTTTCTTTCCTCACTGAAGATAATGAAAAACCCTCCGAAACCGCCCTGATCGGTACATCCGTATATATCAAAGAGTGATACTGTACCTGAGGATATTTGTCATCCTATCGCCTAACTCTTTGATATATTTTCAGTTTACCAATCAGAGAAAATACTTGAAGATACTGAATTATCTCACCTAATACCTTACGTGTTTCACACGAAACATTTCTCCATCGACACAAGATGTCCTCTCACCCTGTGTTACTGACCAAACGTCTCAACAATAAGCCGATGATTCTCTCGTACACGATCAGCCTTTACACCAGCAGTTGGCGTATAAAGAATGGGGAGATCCACAACATCTTTCCATTTCTCAATCTGCTCACGACATTCTTCCGGAGTGCCGGCGATTGCGATTTGTTCGACCATATCGTCAGTCACGGCAGCCGCCATCTTCGACAAGTTAAAGGTTTTGAAATGTTCCCATATAGCCAGTTTTTGTTCTTCCCAACCGTGCAGGTTCAGAATGCCCTCGTAGGATTTCACCGAGGCATAAAAGGCAATCTGGTTTTTCGCATCGCGTATTGCTTGCCCGCGATCATGGCTTATGGCGGTGATAAGCAGCGTTGTGATGTCAATATCCTTAGGGTCACGCCCTGCGCGCTGAGCTCCGACCTCTACATTCGGTCGAATAAATTCAGCGATATATTTGCGGCTGTACAGCGGGTGGCCAACTAAGCCATCGGCCACCTCGCCAGTCGTGCGCAACATGCCTTTTTGTACTGCGGCCAAATAGAGTGGAATACGCTCACGGACAATATACGGACGCGCGTACGCCGGAATGTTCAACGTGTAATAATCGCCCTCAAACTTCATCCCACCGCCTTTATGTGATGCCCATATTTTTCTGATAAGCGCGACACACTCTTTCATTTTTCGCGCTGAACGGGGCTCAAACTTCTCCCCATACCACATTTCATTCATGGAACGGGTCCCACTCCCCAAGCCAAGAATCAGGCGACCATTCGAGAGTTCGTCAATGTCCATCGCCCCGGTCGCATTCAGCACGGGGTTGCGCATATACGCATAGGCAATACCAGTGGCGATCTTGGCGCGTTGGGTACATGTGGCAACCGCGGCTAAGGTGACCAGGCCATTTCGATTAAAAAACTCACCGTTCCAAAGAGAATCAAAGCCGGCCTCATCTGCACGTTGAGCGATTTCCAGCATATCGCTGATCGTAGGCGTAAAAAGAGCGATTCCACATCGCTTCATATATCCCCCTCAGATTTTACCCAAGAAAAACCATCCGCCTTTTTCTTTTTATGCATTAAATTAGAAATTGTTCAGGAACAGCTAGGTCAAATATAACTCTTAGAAAAAATCTATTTTCTATATAGACGGAGAGACTCATGCCGGCCGCCGCTACACGCAGCTTACTCCAACACCTGTCCACCACACACCGGCATGTAGTGGCCGGTTATGAAGCTGCTCAACTCAGACGCAAAAAACAGCACCGCGTTGGCCGTATCTTCAACCGTTCCCGTTCTTCGCAACGGAACTTTACTTTCATGCTTTGCCTGGGTTTCCTGGGTAAGCATGTCTTTTACTTCTTGGGTTAGGGTCAAACCGGGAGAGACAATATTAACGCTAATATTATATTGACCAACTTCAACCGCCAGATTCCGCGTAAAGCCCAACATGGCTGTTTTAGCTGCGCTATAGGCGTGGTAGTTCGGACTTGGTTGGTGAATTCCAATCGTGTTGATACTGACGATCCGCCCCCACCGCCGCGCTTGCATTCCAGGCAGAACCGCTTGCGCACACACAAAGGCCGCTTTGAGCGTAGTATCAAGCTGATGCTGCCAGTCCGCCCAGGTTGTGTCCTGAAACGACTTGTGCGGAATACCACCGGCATAATTACTGACGAGGATATCGACCTGGCCGAATCGATCTTCGGTTTGGCGAACCATATGCGCGACTTGGGCTTCATCCGTAATGTCTGCTTTTACAAATAGGGCCTGCCCGCCGGCTGACTCGATCTCTTCAAGCACTTGTTGAGGATTGCCCTCCTCTTTGACTTGATTAATCACAACCTTGGCTCCTTCGCCGACAAAAACACGGGCAATGCCAGCTCCGGTGCCTCGTACTGAGCCGGTAATAAGAGCAACTTTATTTTCCAGAAGCATAGCTGCATCCCCTGTATTCAATTGTCATTTGAGAGGTTACCCCTCAATCCTATCCTGCCCCCTACCCTGGCTGCAAACCAAGGCCGCGGATCGCAATGATATTGCGCAGAATATTGCTCGTTCCGCCTTGGATGGTATAGGCAGGAGCGTACAAATATTCTCGAGCCGCGCGGCCGGCTAATCGGGCATGGGGCGAGTCGGGCAGGAGGAGCGCATAATCGCCCAGCAGTTCGCTGACCGCTTTCGCAATACGCTGTTCAACCTCCGTACAAAAACATTTTGCCATGGCAGCTTCGTAGTTCGGCACAATCTTCTGTGTCAGATACCAGGCAACCTTGTAGACCATAGAGCGACCCAGCTCGAGTTCGATCTGAAGCTGAGCCAGGGTATCCCGGACCAGCGGATCTTTGGTCAGCCCTCGCTCCTTTGCATACCGAACGGCATCCCGAAAAAGTGGATAATTACTCAGTAAGCGCTCAATACCACTACGTTCATAGTCAAGCTGAGAGGCAATCTGATACCAGCCTCGATTTTTCTCACCAATCAGCCGGTTTTTGGGGACCTCGACATTATCAAAGAAGACTTCATTAAAGTGATGTTCACCCGTCGCATCAATCAGTGGTCGCACCTCAACACCGGGTGTATTCATATCAATCAAGAATTCACTAATACCCTTATGCTTGGGGGCATCCGGGTCCGTGCGAGCAACCAGATAAGCATAGTCCGCAACATGGGCAAAACTGGTCCATATCTTTTGGCCGTTCAGGGTATAGTGATCGCCCTCCTCGTCGGCCCGGGTCCGCAACGAAGCCAGGTCAGAGCCGGACCCGGGTTCACTCATGCCGAGACAAAAGACGATCTCACCTTTACACACCTGGGGGAGTATTTCCTGTTTTTGCTCTTCACGCCCATACGCCAGCAGCGCCGGACCGACCTGCCGGTCGCCAAGCCAGTGGGCCGCGACCGGCGCGCCGGCGCGCAGCAGTTCTTCCGTCAGGATCAATCGATCCAGATACGACTTTCCCTGACCGCCGTATTGCTTGGGCCAGGTCAACCCGATCCAGCCTTGCTGGCCGAGTTTCTGAGAAAATTCACGCGAGTAACCACTGATCCAACCATCTTCAACGCAAGTCTCAGCCGACACCTCGCTCGACAGGAATTCCCTGATTTCCGCGCGAAATGCTTCTTGTTCTTTGGTGAGAGCGAAATCCATACTATCTCCTTGACTGGGATATTTGTGATTATACAGGATCAACCAGAATTTTTATGAAAACTCGACTTTTCGACTTTCTGACTTTCGACTTCATAGGAACTATAGGTCGGATTACGCTGCACTAATCTGACACCCCCATGTGGTAGCGCGGTACGTCGAACAGACGCCACCGTTGCGCCGCCACCAGCCTGACCTTCGAACTCACAGCCCGCAACCCTACCCCTCCAGCGCCTCACACCCACTGCCTGAGGCGATCATAACCTCCGAGTCTTGTGAACAATGCAGGTGCAAGGCAAAGGGGCTGTTGTCATCAAATTGCTGGGCAATAATCCACATCTGTTCAATATCAGGGCTGAGCTGGGGCAAGATTTCCAGAGTCTTTCGGGTACGCTGGACGTCAAAAAAGGCGAACGGCTCATCAAAGATGATGAACTCGGCTCCACACAGCGCTGCGGTAATCAAGGCTTGCGATAAGGCTAAACGGATGGCCAGCATGACCTGATTATAGGTCCCCCCCGAGACTTCGTTCAGACTAACAAAATGACCTTTTTCATTCGACCACACCTGGACATTGAGGTCAGTATCGATTTGCATGGTCTCGTAGCGACCGTCAGTGAGCTTCGGCATGATTTTACTCACAACGTGCCGCATTTCCAGGTTAAACCGGCCAAGCAAACGACGCTGCGAGCCAGCCAGGAGATTTTGAGCGATTCGCCGCACTTCGATACTCTGGGTTTTAGTGTCAACATCTTTTTCGAGCGTGGTGACCTGCCGATCCAGCTGCGCCGCTTTATTGAGTCGGCTTTCTTCTTCTCTAGTGGCCTGGTCCAAACGCTCCAGGTCTTGGTGTGTGGCGGCAATGCTCGTCTCAACAGACTTCATTTCTTCGGCTATACGTCTGGCGAGTGCGTCAGCATCCTCCAGGCAGGTTTGGCTCGCCGCCTCCAGCGGAGCAACGAACGCTGAGAAAGTTTCAGTATCGAGCAGCCAGGCGCCAGGACCGCTGGTAAACTGGGTCGTAGTTTCTTTCAGTTGCGCATCATCACAGGCACTGAGAGTCGCTACTCTGGTCGCCAATGCCTGCTGCGGGAGGTCGTCAAGCGTCCGGAGTTGAGCTTTGATTTCTCCTTGTTGTTTTTGGAGGCGCTCGGTCTCCTGCTGAGCGGTAAGAGTCCGACCCGTATAAAAGAAAATCATAACGAGAAACAACAGACTCAGACCACTGGAGACCGCTGCCACAGGGACCAGCACTGCGTTATGCGTCACCGTGAGCTGCAAGTCGGTGCTGAGCCATTGTCCGAGGGCATGCGCCGGCGCATGGTTGATAAACCATAATGCGGTCCAGGTACTCAGCATGAGGAGAAGCGTAGCAAAAAGGCCGACCATAGCGCCGGCGCGCTTACTGCGTATGCCCTCCCTCTGACTGATGAGAAGCGCCGTCTGCTCGGGGAAAGAGCGCGCCCGAGCATCCACCGCAGCCGGCCGGTCTCCTTGACCAATCAGCCAAGCCAAACGTTGACGATACGCACCTGCCGACTCACGCACAGGCGAAAAAGCCTGAAGACGCCGGTGCAGGTCATCGCTCCAAGACCGTAGCGCTCCGGTCAGCCGTGGGCCCGAGCCTGACTCTGCACGTTCACTCGCCGCGTGCACAGCTTGTGTGGCGGTCTCGATTTGATCCGCATAGTGCAGCCACTGCTGAAAGCGCGTATCGAGACTGGCCTGAGTCATCTTTTTGGCTTGCTCAACGATCTCCGTTGTTGCACCGCGCAGGCTGTCGAGCCTTGCTTGACGTGCAGTGTTTTCTTTTTTTCGGTCAGCAACGCCTTGGGCTTGCGCGTTCCGTTGCGTCTTCAAATTGGGCAAGGTATCAGCCTGGATGTTGAGTTCACTCCGCTGCTGGCGAGCCTCGACAATGTCTCCATTAAGAGGGATGAGTTCTGCTTGGAGGGTATGGATATCCTGCTCACATTCAGTTGCCACTTGCTCAAAGGTTTCGACACCGGCCAACGCCTTAGTAGTCTGCTGGAGAATAGATGGAGCGGCGATGTTGCGCTGGGCTAAATAGAAGGAATCGATAAAGCGTTGATAGGTAAAACCACACAGCTGCGCCACATTCTCGTTCACCGCAGCAGCCCCACGGACAAAAGGCTCCGCTTCTCCATCCCGTCGAAGCTGAGCCGAGTGATTCCCGTCGGCATCAAAAGAGCGGATAATCAGATATTTTCGTTTATCCTTGGCAAGAAAGCCAAGCGTGACCGAACCACCAAACTCGCCCCATTTGATATTCTTTTGGATCTCGTCTTCCGCATGAGAGAACGTCCGGCCAAACAACGCAAGACACAGAATCTCGGCAATAGTCGTTTTGCCGGATTCATTTGCTCCGCTTATCCCAATTAATCCCCTGCGGGGGAGATTCGTCAGCTCCAGTTCGGCATAACGAAGGATATTTTTCGCTTGGACACTCGTAATGATCATGCAAGCTTCCTTTGAGGTGCCTTGACTCGATTATCGGTGCTGGCTGAGTTTACGCAGGACGAGGGAGACAGCTTCCTGGTAGAGATTCTCGTCAAAATCAGGATTGTTGCTACGTAAGCGTTCGATTTCTGCCTGGCTGTGCTGCTCAAATTCCTCTGCCAGGCTCGTGAGTCGGAATTCTTGCACCAGGGCGGTATTCTTTGCTGCTGCCACTCGGTCCTCC
Source organism: uncultured Binatia bacterium (SeqCode) (assembly GCA_965247985.1). Taxonomy (GTDB): domain Bacteria; phylum Desulfobacterota; class Binatia; order Bin18; family Bin18; genus Bin18. The sequence goes on from OZ252051.1 coordinate 2,308,778, forward strand.
CTTGTCACGTTAATACGGCTGAATTCAGTCTATATATACGGCCAGGTTGATTACAACGACCACCCCCGCTCGTGGGATAATCGGCCTCTCAAGTCCGACTTGGCAACTGTCGAGTCCTCAGCTACGCTAGAGCCTCAAAAAGACAGTTAAAGGAGGCAGGCGTATGAGTGGCTATACAATCATCGACGTTGATACTCACGTAACAGAAACTCCAGACCTGTGGACCAGTCGGGTCCCTGACAAATTTAAGGACTCGGTTCCCCGCGTTGACCTGGACGCCAAGGGACGCCAGTGGTGGTTCCTCGGAGACCGCCGCATTGCCAATCCCGGCCTGACCGCCACCGCGGGGGTGGGTGATATGACAAACTGGCCCAAGTCGTATGACGAGATGCACCCAGGGGCGTTCGACGCCAAGGAGCGCCTCAAATACATGGATGATATGGGCATCTGGGCAATGGTGATGTATCCCAACGTCGGAGGATTCGGCAGCCAGGAGTTTCTCCGCCTGGAAGACGCCGAGCTCAAGCTCACCTGCGTGAAAGTCTATAACGATTGGCAGACCGAGTGGGCGTCGGCTGATTCACGCCGCCTGCTCCCGATTACCTCAACGCCGTTCTGGGATGTTGACGCCGCAGTGGAAGAAATCCGGCGCTGCCACGCCATAGGCCATAAAGGCATTCTCTTCACCGGAGACCCACAATCGCTCGGCCAACCACTGCTGGGCGACCCACATTGGAATCCGTTATGGGAAGTGGCGTGCGAGCTTGACCAGCCGATCAGCTTTCATATCGGCTCCGGCAATATGGATGGCGGCCTGCGACGCGACAAAGTCAAGGCCTATGGCAAAATGGCCGCGTTTGCCGAACTGTCGGTTGACATCTTCATGCGCAACGGCATTCAGCTCAGCGACCTGATTATTTCGGGCGTACTGGCGCGCTATCCAGATATTCAATTTGTCTCGGTTGAGAGCGGGATAGGCTGGATTCCTTTTGCCCTCGAAGCCTTGGATTATCAGTTCGTCGGCAATCGTGTCCCGGAAGAGCGACCCGACCTGGATATGCTGCCGTCCGAGTACTTTGCGCGTAACATCCACGCTTGTTACTGGTTCGAGCAGATCGCCCCACGTCGCCTGATCGATAAAGTCGGCGCCGACAAGATCATGTTTGAAACCGACTTTCCCCATCCGACTTCGCTGTACGGCGATGAAGTTCATGAGCGTATCAAGAGCGGCCTGGGGGACTGTGACGAAGAAGTCCGGCGTAAAATCCTCTGGGGCAACGGACAGAAGCTGTATAAAGTTGAAGGTCCGACACCAGCGGACGAAGCCAAGTTGAACGCCTGAAATTTCAGTGCACCGCGCTCAAAAGGAACGGCCAAGGGCAGATGCCCTTGGCCGTTTTGACTGGAGTCGGCAGCCACCTCCGCTATGGACCACCTTACTCAGAGAATCCGAATGTCTTTGTGATACACGCACCGATAGCGTACCGGAAACGTTCCCGGCTCTTCTTCAAGAATTTTTCGGCCCGTCCGTTCTTCAAATACAGCGACCCACTTCACAATATGCTCCGGTTGTAAATAGAAGCCGGCCACGTCCAACTCCCGGACAATATGTCGAACGAGGCTTCCCGCAGTGAGCCCGCGGTCGGGTCGTCCGCGATACGCCTTGACCACATAGTGGGCGATGTTTTCTTCAATCAGGCGATAGGCAGCTCCGTGTCCAACGCCAATATCGAAACTCGGCATCCCAATCACCCTCTCCCATAGACACATGCAGTGATCCTTACGCCCTACCCTCTGGCGCGACTATACTGAGCCACTGCGGTTCGAGTCAATCGCGAGTTAATCGTGAGTTAATGGTGTTGACTTTCCATTCCGCACCCGGCGCTTGACTGCGACAAGGATTCATGACGATATCCTTACTTGGGGCGTTGTCTGATTTTGGAGGGAACTATGAGTGAACTATGGCGAGTTTAGTCAGCGTTGGACAGCCGGCCGGCCATGTAGAAGGGCCATCAAAGGTAACGGGGCAGGCTCGCTATACCGCAGATATTACGCTGCCCGGCTTGCTGTACGGCAAATGCCTGCGCAGCCCGTTTCCCTACGCGCGGATTGTCTCGATTGATACTGCGCAGGCCAAAGCGCTGGCCGGCGTCCACGCGGTCATTACCGGAGCTGAGCTGCCGGACCGCCGTATTGGTCGTTTCTTTTTGGATAAGCCCGTGCTCGCGCGAGAGGTGGTCCGTTTTGTGGGCGAGAAGGTCGTCGCGGTGGCGGCGGAGTCCATGGACATTGCCGAGGAAGCGCTCACGCGCATAGCGGTTGAGTATGAAGCCCTGCCCGCCGTCTTTGATCCCGTTGAGGCCATGCAGGAAGACGCGCCGCGGGTCCATACCGACACCAGCACCTACACCCATCCCCCCGTGCCCGATTTTGTCCATCCGGGAGATGACCGCCTGTACCCGGACATTCCCAACGTGGTGTCACAGGTCTTCTACACCCACGGTGATGTTGAAGCCGGCTTTACCCAAACCGTCCGCGAGTTTACCCATACGTTTACCATTCCCCCGGTTCATCAGGGATATATTGAGCCGCACGCCAGTGTGGTCCAGATTGAGCCTGACGGCAAAGTCAATCTGTGGATCTCTAATAAGACCCCTTTTGTGGCCCGAGCCCAGTTTGCGGCCGCGCTCGGTGTGACCGAAGATCGAGTCTGCGTCAACACCGCGCCCATTGGCGGTGATTTTGGCGGCAAAGGCTCATTGATGGATAGCGTCGTGTGCTATCACCTGGCCGCAGCCTCAGTCCGACCGGTAAAAATGGTCATGACCTATACCGAAGAGCTGTTAGCCGGCAACCCGCGTCATCCGGCAGTCATTACGCTCCGGACCGGCGTAGACGCAGGCGGCCGGATTATCGCGCGTAAGGCTACCCTGGTTTTCAGTTGTGGGGCTTATAGCGCCTTCACGCCACTGCATACCGTACACGGCAGTGTCCACGCCGCCGGTCCGTATCGGATGCCGAATGTCGAGATCGAAGTCTTCAGGGTCTATACCAACACCGTTCCCGCCGGGCATATGCGCGCGCCCGGCGCACCGCAGATCGTTTTTGGGGTTGAAAGCCATATGGACCTTATTGCCCACGCGCTCGACCTTGACCCCTTAGAGTTCCGGCTACGGAATACGCTGGTCGAGGGTGATGTCGCTCCGCTGGGCGAACAGTGGAAGAAAATCCGCTGTACAGAGACCTTGGAGGCTGCGGCCAAGGCAGCTGGGTGGGACACGGAGAAGGCAGCCAATATCGGTCGCGGCATTGGTATGTATGACCGCGAGCCCGGAGCGTTTGGTCCGTCGAGTGCAACCTTGAGTATAGATGTTGATGCCACGCTCACCTTAATGACGGGCGCAGCAGATACCGGCACAGGATCGTATACGGTTCTGCAGCAAGTCGTAGCAGAAGAATTACAAATGCCTTTGGAATCCGTTACGGTTGTTCAAGGTGATACCGACACTGCGAGTTGGGAAGTCGGTGCCGGCGGGAGTCGTCTGACGCATATGGCCGGTCAAGCCACACTTGCCGCCGTTCGTAAGTTGAAGGCGGAACTCACTCCACTTGCGGCGCGGCATATGGAAAGTCCGCAGGAACAGATCACCTACCAGGCCGGCGGGTTCGTGAATGCGAACGGTCAGCGGCTTGAGCTGACCACGCTGATGGCTGCCCTCGCCGACCGGGAAGATCTGCCCTTGAGCTATACGGGAGAATATCTGGCCGAGGACCCCATGGATGTGACCTCGTTCTGTGCCCAAATAGCCGAAGTCGAAGTTGACCCCTCGACCGGCCAAGTGACGCTGAAAAAACTGACCAGCGCACACGATGTCGGCACAATTCTCAATCCACTCACCCACCAGGGACAAGTCGAAGGCGGAGCGGTCCAAGGGATCGGCCATGCGCTGACCGAACATCTGATTATAGAGGACGGAGCCGTGACGAATGTCCATTTGGGTGACTATAAACTGCCGACTGCTATGGATATTCCAGAGCTGAAAACCGTTCTGGTCGAAAGCAACGCCGGCCCTGCACCGTACGCCGGCAAAGCCATTGGCGAGCACAGTAATGTGGCCGTACCGGCGGCGGTGGCAAACGCCGTCTTTGATGCGGTAGGGGTCCGTCTGATGGATTTGCCCGTGACCGCAGAAAAAGTCTACGCGGCCCTGCGAGAAAAAAACAACGCGGCCAAGAATGATTGAGAAACGATGGGTAGAGGAAACGGCCAAGTATGAAATCTATTCAACTCCGAGTAAACGGCCAAGCTGTTGAGCGAGACATTCCAGACAACACCCTGCTCATCGACTTGTTACGCAATGGTCTTGATCTCACGGGGACCAAAGAAGGCTGTAGCGTGGGTGTCTGCGGTGCATGTACCGTTCTCCTTGACGGCAAGCCCGTCAGTTCTTGTTTGACCCTCGCTGTCACGGCTGACGGCTGTGAAGTCACTACCATCGAAGGACTTGCTGAAGGCGACAGACTGCATCCACTCCAAAAGGCGTTTATCGACTATGGCGGCTTTCAGTGCGGCATTTGTACGCCGGGTCAGATCATGTCGGCCAAAGCCCTGTTGGATGAAAACCCTCATCCGTCAAAAGAGGAGATTCAGAGCTGGATGATGGGCAATCTGTGTCGCTGTACCGGCTATTATAAAATCATCGCATCGATTCAAGCGGTGGCGGACGGAAAGGTCACCACATGATTGCCTTTGAATATGTTGAACCGGAAAGCCTCGAAGAGGCTTTAGCCCTGCTTGAACAGCACGGCGAGGACGCCAAGGTCCTGGCCGGTGGAACCGGGCTGGTCAACCTGATGAAGCAGCGTCTGGTTCAGCCGGCGTATCTGATCGGTCTCCGCCGCCTGGCACACAGCCCAGAACTCGCTGAGATTCGGCCTAACGGTGGCCTCACTATTGGGGCCTTATGTTCGCACCGGGTCATAGAAACCTCGATCCTGATTCAGCACCGTCTCCCCCTTTTGGCTACAACCTTTCAGCATGTCGCCAGCGTTCGTATTCGAACGGCTGCGACCATTGGCGGCTCACTGGCGCATGCCGACCCAAACCAGGACCCGCCGCCCGCGTTGCTTGTCCTGGACGCGCAGATTCGGGTCCAATCAACCCACGGCGAGCGGGAAATTGATCTGAACGATTTTTTTGTCGATTATTATGAAACCGCGCTCGAACCCGAGGAACTCATCACCAGCGTTGTCATCCCGCCCCAACCTGCCGGCGCGGGGACAGCCTTTCTCAAATTTCTGCCCCAGACGCACGACGATTACGCAACTATTGCCGTTGCCGCACGGGTCTCCTTGGACGGCGACGCCATTGCCCACGCCCGCATCGCCTTGGGTGCAGCCGCGGCCACCCCACTCCGGGCACGAGCGGTTGAAGCAGCCCTCCAGGGCCAGACGCCGACCCCCACTATCCTTCGTGACGCCGCCGCTCTTGTTGCCGAAGAGGTTGATCCGCTGGCGGACTTTCGCGGCTCGGCGGAATACAAGCGCGACATGGCCGTCGTCTTTACCCAGCGGGCTATCGAACAGGCAGTGACACGAGCCAGGGAAGCGAGCGAGAGCGTATGAACTTCGAGCATCACTGTACGGTCCCGGTTGGGCGCAAAACACTGTGGGATTTTCTCATGGATGTGCCGCAGATGGCGGCCTGTATACCGGGGGTGAGCGAGGTTGTCGCCACCGGTGAGGATCAATACGCGGGCCGGATGAAAATCACCCTCGGTCCTATTCGACTCACCTTACAGGGCGAGCTCCGTATCCAGGAACTCGATCAAGCGCATTGGCGCGCGGTTGGCAGAGCGGAAGCGAACGACCGCCGCGTCGGCGGTGGCGTCCATATTAATGCTGAGCTGACTTTAGTCGAACAAGAAGAGGCGCAAACCCAACTGTCTATTCAGACCGAAGCCCGGCTCATGGGCAAACTGGGGGAGTTCGGTCAACCCGTCATTCGGAAAAGGGCGGATAAAGTCGTGGCCGAGTTTGCCCGGAATGTTGCAAAACGTTTCTCGGCGTAAAGTCCCCCGCCCCCGGAATAGTTGTGGGTAAGCACCCTACTTCCCGTCTTACCACCTGGGATGAGGGTTTGTGCTATTCCCACTACATTTTTATCCGTGTGTTCTCCGGGTCGTATAAAGGACGCAGCGAAGCCCGAGCCGGAATGCGCCGGCCTGCGACTTCGATTTCATATCGACCGGACTGAACATATTCGAGTGTGACGCCATCTGCATGATTGACGTACCCCAGGCCAATAGCTGCGCCTAGTGTATGACCGAACATCCCGGAGGTAATAAAGCCGACAATTTCGTTATCCCGCCAAATGGGTTCGTTGTGGTAGAGCAATACCTCCGAGTCTTCTAACACAAACTGGACCAGTCGCTTTTTGACGCCCTTGTGTTGTTGCTCCAGCAGGACTTCTCGGCCTAAGAAGTGGTCTTTATTCAGCCGGACGGCAAACCCCAGCCCGGCTTCGAGCGGTGTTTCCTCATCGGTCACGTCATGTCCCCAGTGGCGATAGCCTTTTTCTATGCGCAAAGAATTGAGCGCGTGATAGCCGCAGTGTTGGAGTGACATAGCTTGACCGGCCTGAGTCAGAGCGTCGTAGACTGAAAGAGTAAATTCAGTCGGAATATGTAGCTCCCAGCCCAGCTCACCCACATAGGTAATACGGATGGCACGGAGCCTGGCATCGGCAAAGTCGATTTCCTGCGAGCTTGCAAACGGGAAGGCTTGATTGGAGAGATCCGCATCGGTCAAGCTACTCAAGAGCCTCCGAGCATTCGGACCCATGACGCCCAGCACGGCGTAGGCTGAGGTCATGTCGGTGAGAAAGGCGTATTCGTCCGCAGCAATATGCAACTGCATATAGGAAAACGTTTTTGTCTGTGTTGCTGCGGCGTCCACGATGTAGAAACAGTCTGGAGCAACGCGGGTGATGGTCACGTCGGCCTCGACTCCACCCCGCTCATTCAACATTTGGGTATAGACAACCTTCCCTGGTGCAACGTCAATCTGGTTCCCGCACAGACGATTGAGCACGCTCAGCGCATCCCGCCCTTGGAGGAGAAATTTACTGAAAGAGGTCTGGTCGAACAGACCGACATTCTCACGCACGGCTCGGTGCTCAGTCGCCGAATAGGCAAACCAGTTTTGTTTGCCGTACGAATATTGATACCTGGGTTCCACGCCCGGAGGAGCAAACCAGTTTGCCCGCTCCCAGCCGGCGGCTTCCCCGAAACACGCCCCCTGGACGATCAACCGGTCGTGCAGCGGCGACATGCGCACATTGCGGCTTGTTTCATACTGCCGGAACGGCCAGTGCATATCGTATAAAAGACCTAAGGTTTCCGAGACCCGTTTTTCTAAATAGCGTCGATTGTTCTGAAAGGGCCGATTGCGCCGAATATCAACGTCCCACAGGTCTAGCGGCGGATGTCCGTGCGCAATCCATTCTGCCAGGACCTTCCCGGCCCCACCGGAAGACTGAATGCCGATAGAGTTAAAGCCCGCGGCGACATAGAAGTTCTTGAGCTCAGGCGCTTCGCCCAAATGGTAGCGGTCGTCCGGAGTGAAACTTTCGGGTCCGTTGAGAAAGAGTTTGATCCCTGCGGTCTCCAGTGCCGGCAGACGGTGCATCGCCTTGTTGAACACATCTTCAAGATGGTCCCAGTCTTCACCAAAAGTGCCAAACGCAAAATCTTCGGGAATGGCTTCGCCTCCCCTTCCCCACGGCTTGGCCTGGAGTTCAAAGAAACCGGCCAGGACACAGCCGACTTCTTCCTTGAAATACGTTGCACTGCCGGGGTCGCGCAGCGTCGGCAAGCCGGAGGCCAGACCAGCAATCGGTTCAGTCACAACGTAAAAATGTTCCGCGGCGTGGAGGGGAATACTGACCCCGGTCAGGCGCCCGAGTTGCCGCGCCCACATACCGGCACAGTTGACCACATATTCAGCGTGAATGTCGCCGTATTCGGTCGCAACTCCGCTGACCCTGCCGTCTTTTTGGTGAATGCCGGTCACCTTCACATTCTCGAAAACCCGAGCACCCCGCATTTTAGCGCCTTTGGCATAGGCCTGGGTTGTATCTGTTGGATTGGTCTGTCCGTCGCCAGGTAAATATACAGCCCCCACAAGATCCGAGGCATTCATGAGCGGCCACAGCTCGGCCGCTTCCTGGGGTGTAATGACTTCAACCTCAAGCCCAAAGCATTTTGCCATGGATGCACCGCGCTTCAGCTCCTCAAAACGCTCGGCATTATTGGCAATAGCCACGGAGCCGGTCTGCTTAAAGCCGGTCGCTTGTCCGGTTTCGGCTTCGAGCTCCTGCAAGAGCGTACTCGTATATTGGGCGAGTCTGGTCAGATTCTGGGTAGCCCGCAATTGTCCCACCAGGCCCGCCGCGTGCCAGGTGGTGCCGCTGGTGAGGCTTTTGCGTTCGAGCAGGACCACATCGGTGAGGCCAAGTTTGCAGAGATGGTAGGCCACACTACAGCCGATTATTCCACCGCCAATAATGACGATCTGCGCATGCGAAGGAAGGTTCACGCTAAGACGCTCCGTTTCTGTCCTCGTCCGCTACAACTGATCGCCATATCGTCATGACAGGCTCAGTCTAATTCCGGTACTCATCTCCACAATCGCCAATGGACTGAAAGAGGTTGTTCGATCGGCTCAGGAGGATATGCAAATGCTCCAGCTCCCCCGCGTCGAGCCTCATATCAAAAACGCGCGCGTTGTCATCTCGGTGCTCAGAAACACCCAGCCGGGTGCCAAGAATAACGCCAGCCACGCGAGGTTTGATGAGGATGTAATGAGTGGCGATATTAGCGATGCTGACGGCATGCTTCTCGGCAATATCCTTGAGACAGCCCAACAGTTCTTGGAAGAGTTGCCACCCACCCCAGGCATCGATCATCTGTTTATATTTCTGAAGACTGGCTGTCTTCAGCGACCACTGGCTTGGCTCACGCCGGCTAAGAAACTGCTCAGACAGCAGCCCGCCACACACTGTCCCATAGGTCAGCAACTGGATGTCATGCGCCTGGCAAAACGGGATCATCTCGATCTCCGGTCGGCGGTCAATCAGGGAGAACTGGACTTGATTGGAAACGATTGTGATATCGTGCTCGGTAATGATTCTGAGATGCTCAGTATCGAAGTTGGTCAAGGCGAGATGGCGAATCTTGCCTTCTTCTTTGAGATCGGAAAGGTATTTGAGCGCATCCAAATAGCGATTGTCACTGTAGTCCCACCAGTGAAACTGCAAGAGATCAAGCGTCTCCACATCCATGCGCCGTAGAGAGATGTCGATATTGTGCTCTACGACCTCGCGTGTCATGCGACCAGGGCGCGGGACCCATTTGGTAAAGGCTTGGATAGTAGGGAGTGCTTCAGTACCGCGCGACTTCGCGAGCTGCCGCCGGAAATCGCCGATAAAATCTTCAGCCGGTCCATAGTGATCGGCAAGATCCCACGAGGTGAAGCCAGTCTCATGATAGTCCAACATCTCTCGGACCGCGGCTTGGGGATTAATGCGCCCGTGCCCTCCAGACACCTGCCATAAACCGTTAAGAATACGGCAGATCGTGAGATCCTGAGTAAATTGCAAACGACTCGATTGTGGCAGGCTCACGGCAAAGCCTCCTCTGGGCTAGACTGATTGACCGAGTTGACGGACTCAATCGTATGCCACAATGTCGCAGTCGTCCAGCAAAATATTCTGGGCTAAATATTCGGGAGAGAACCCGTCATAAAGCCTTGAAGACCCACACTAGCGAATCGGTGACTCCTAGAGCGGTTCGCCCATTCATCCCAGCAGAATAATCGCTATGCCGATAATGACGAGGACAATGCCGGGGAACTGACGCCAGACTTCTTTTTCCCGCCACAGAACGAGCGCTAGCCCAATCGCTACCACGGCTTCAATCTGAGCAACCGCCTTGGCGTACACCACTAGGGTCAGCGAGTAGGACCAAAAGGCACAGATGCTGCCGCTGAAGCTGGTCGCCCCAATGAGCGCCATCCGACGCCAGTGGGTTGCAATACGGTGGAATTCATCGCGTTGCAGCCACCACAGGTAGGCCGTCAGCATCACAACCTCCATCCAGGTGGTATGAAAAACAGCGTGAACAGCGGCCTCAAAGCGACTTGTTCCAAAGTGTGGGTTCAAGACCGCAAACTCCGCGGTGGCCTCTTTCAACATGAAACTGGCGAACACAAGAAAGATTGCACACCCAACCGCGAGTAAGGCCCCCAGGTCAAAATGCACTGCCCGACGCCAGCCCTTAGGCCCGCCCTCTTTTCCGAGATTCATCAGCATCACACCCAGGCTGGAAGCGATAATACCCACCCAACCGAAGGCCGATGGATTTTCCGCAAAAAACACCACGCCACACAAGGCAGTGAAGAGCACCTCCAATTTGTGCAAGACAATGGCCTGCGCAAAGTTGGTATGCTGAAAGGCGGAGACAAGGGCGATGTTGGCGAGAATCTGGGTGACACCAGTCAAGAAACAATACCAGTAGAATGCAAACGAAAGCTGGGGTACCCCGCTCACTACCATCAGCATGAGTACGGCAGGGCCTGAGAACGGCAAATTGAAGGCAAAACGCGCCCAACTGATAAGGACGGGAGAAACCTGGCCGGACAAGGTCCGCGCCAGCGCATTCCGCAGTGTCAGAAAAACGCCGGCGGCAATGGAAATTTCAACCCAGGTCACGGTGTGATGCCGTTCTATAGGGGTGAGATACCCCAAAGAGTAAACGTGTCCAGCATTTGCATGTCCGTTGGAGGACACGTTTACTCTTTTACTCACCTAGCGATCAATGTGGCCCAGGCTCCTGTGCGGGGCGACTTTATCTCGTATGGATTGTTTGAGGACTTTGATTTCAGGAAAGCCACCCTGTTCATGGCGTGACCAGATCAGTTCATCATCCAGCCGTATGTCAAAAATGCCGCCTTCGCCCGGAACCAACGCCACCTCACCCAGTTCGTCTGAAAAGGTGGTGAGCAGTTCTTGCGCTATCCAGCCCGCCCGCAAGAGCCAGCGACATTGCGTACAATAGACAATCTCAACACGCGGCTGCTGGGGCATCGTTGCTACATTATTCCTGTGACTGATCTTCCGTTGTAGACGGGGTATCACCTTCTGTGGGCATTGCTTCGGGAGAGGTTTGGGCTTCTTCGGCCATATCTTCTTCGTCCACAATGGCCGAGACCGGAGCGATGATATCCACGGTTTCAAGCAGGTTCATGATATGGCGGGTATTTGCTCCTAAATCTCCCTTGCCGACGCGCGAGGCAGAACGCGCAAAAAGCGTGCTCCGCTCTTCCCCATCAGCCTCGACCCAAATTGTGACATCATCCTTGAATTTAATGACTTTGGTAGTCACCACGGCTTCTATTTTCCGCGCTTCGGGCTCAACCGTACTTAACTCCCAATTGAGCGCCTGGGCTGCGCGGCGGGCAACATCAAACATCAGGGCCGCCGGAGCCGCATACGTGCGTGGCCGGAGTTCGGGAAAGGCCGTGTCTCGCGTTGTTTCCGCAACATTCGTCGACAGATAGGTCATCAGCCGGGTTCCCATCCCTGGCGGATCACTCCACGGCAGATCATTAGCAATAAGCCCGGCGGCCAGGAGAGACGCCCACACCACGACCAGAAAAAAAACAACCTGTAAGAGTCCGCTCATAAATCGCATAGCCCTCTTCTCCTTAACTGTGACTCCTTCGACTATGATGTCTTTGATTATACAGGATAGACCAGGGTACTAAAAAATCACACTCAGGCCAGTCTAGTCACACAAATCCCAGTCAATCCTGCATAATCAGTGGTCGTAGCTCTTCCCAGCTTGTGACCGGCAAGGAACAGGCAAAATTATGACAGACATACGCGGTCAGTCTCCCGTCAATCCGTGTCTTGCCGGCAAGCAAGCCCGGCACACCGTGCGGTGGCGGCAAGACGGGGTCGAAACACAACAGCGTCTTATTCGGAATGAAGCTCGCATGAATGTTTTGCAGCAGCGCTTTGGTCTCAGCATCGGCTGCGTCTCCCAAAAGGACGATTTCCTTGGGCCGGCGCAGGTAAAAATCCAGCCCGCACAGCATATTGCTAAAGCCGAATGGATTTTGCTCCAGGGCATCGTAGAACAAGCGCAAGAGCATTTCCGCTTTGGTCAGGTAGTCTTGCTGCTCAGTTGCATAATAGAGACGCAGCAGTACGGAAGCGGCCACTGAATTCCCTGACGGAACAGAGCCGTCAAAAGCTGACTTTGAGCGGCTAATCAGCGCTTCATGGTCTGCACTGGTAAAAAAGAATCCGCCTTTTTGCGCATCCCAAAAATGGGCCAGCAGCACGTCGGTAAAAGCCACTGCCCGGTCCAGATATTCTTGCTCAAAGGTCGCTTCATATACGTCGAGTAAGGCCGCGCTAAAACAGGCGTAGTCGTCAAGATAGGCGTTGAATTTGGCTTGCCCGTCCTTATAACTGCGCAGTAGGCGGCCCTCACGGCACAGAGCGGTCTGAATAAAATGGATACTGCGCCGGGCGACTTCAAGATAGCCGGGATGGCCCAACACCTTATACGCCTCGGCAAAAGCCGAAATCATGAGTCCGTTCCAGCTGGTCAGGATTTTATCATCGCGGCCAGGTTTTACCCGCTGTTCGCGAACGGCGAAGAGTGTATCTTTGGCCTGATCGATCAACTGCTTTATTTCGTCCACATCACGCTGAAAGAGCCGTGCCAGTTGTTCCAGTTCCAGCGTGGGATGGAGGATGTTCTTATGCTCGAAATTCCCGACATCCGTGACATCGTAATAGCGACAGAATATCTCGCCCACCTCGTCGCCCAATATCCGCATCACTTCGTCTTGGTCCCACACAAAGAACTTGCCTTCCACACCTTCCGAGTCGGCATCCTGGGTCGAATAAAATCCTCCCTCCGGACTCATCATCTCCCGCTCAACATAGGCCAGAGTGTTCTCTACAACCTGCCGAAAGAAGATGTCTCCGCTGGCCTGGTAGCCTTCAAGATAGAGCCGAGCCAGGAGTGCATTGTCATACAACATCTTCTCAAAATGGGGCACCAGCCAGCGCTCATCAACCGAATAGCGGTGAAAGCCGCCCCCGAGATGATCGTATATTCCACCTTGGGCCATTTTGCGCAGCGTCTGCGTTGTCATGTCCAGATAGCGCTGATTACCGCTTGCGTGGGCCTGACGCAAAAACAACGAAAAAACGGACGAGTTCGGAAATTTGGGAGCCTGTCCTATGCCGCCATGCGTCTCATCGTAGTGTTGGGCCAGCCCTTCAGCAGTTTTCTCTAACACCGAGACATCAAGGGACCGCGTCGTTTGTTCACGCTGGGCAAGTTGCTCAAGCCGGGACAGAATCTCGGCGGTTGATTTTGCGACATCCGCAGGTTTTTCTCGATAGGCTTGGGCAATGCCCGCCAGGACGCGCGGAAACGCAGGAATATTATGGCGATCTTCAGGCGGGAAATATGTTCCTCCATAGAACGGCTTGCCGTCCGGCGTGAGAAACACGGTCATCGGCCAACCGCCTCGGCCAGTCAGCATCTGCACCGCATTCATATAGATTTCGTCAACATCCGGCCGTTCTTCCCGGTCCACCTTGATATTGACGAACAGCCGGTTCATGAGTCCGGCGATCTGTTCGTTCTCAAACGACTCGTGCTCCATGACATGGCACCAGTGGCAGGCAGAATAGCCGACGCTCAGCAGAATCGGTTTGTCCTCAGCCTTGGCTTTGGCAAAGGCCTCCTCGCCCCACGGGTACCAGTCCACCGGGTTATGGGCGTGCTGGAGTAAATAGGGACTGGTCTCTGTGGCTAAACGGTTGGCGAATTTTTCCGGCATACCCACCTGTCGCTTCTTACCCCCCTCTCCCCTTGAGGGAGAGGGCCGGGGTGAGGGATCTCAGATATGGTAAATGCGCTCAGCTTCCCGTCTGAGGTCAGCCTGAAAATCGGGATGGGCCACCTCCAGGAGGGTGGCTGCGCGCTGCTTGAGAGACTTGCCTTTGAGTTCGGCAATGCCGAACTCGGTCACCACATAATCAACAAATGCCCGCTGCGCAGTCACCACGCTGCCAGGCTCAAGCATGGGTACAATCCGTGATATGCGGCGTCCGTTGACCACGGCACTCGACGGCGTGACGATCACCGACCGACCCGGATTACAGTAGGCTGCGGTAATGCTAAAAATCGTCTGACCACCGGTTCCGGTGTACATAAACGGACCAAACGACTCTGAACATGCCTGGCCACCCAGGTCCACTGCGAGGGCATTATTGACGGCAACGTAATTCTCTTGATTGACCAGCAGGCGTAAGTCATCCGTGTAGGTGAAGTCGTAAAACTCAAACTTCGGGTTCCCGTCAATAATCGGCAACTCATCCGGAAACATGCCAATACCGGCGCTGGCAACGACCTTGCCGGGATTCACGGTCTTGTACTTACCGGTAATAACGCCTTCTTTGACCAAACGCGCAATGCCGCCGGGAATGACCTCGGTGTGAATACCCAGATCATTCTTATTGCCCAAATACATGCCGAGCGGGGAGGACACACTGCCTAAACCGATTTGGACGGTATCGCCATCGTGAATGAGTTCGTTTGCAATGAGGGTGCAGATGATTTCCGTCAGGGCGACTTCTTCGTCGCTGCGTTGCGTTGCCGGCAGTTCAGCCGCGGGGGTCGTGGGTTCCACAAAATGGTCTATCTCAGACACATGGATATAATTCTCACCACCGGTTCGGATGAAGTCTTCATGCACCTCGGCCACCACTGTCCGCGCCGCGGCAGCCATGGTTTTAGACATGAACAAGCCATGTCCAAAACTGCAGTAGCCATGCTTGTCAGGCGCGGACACCGGGGTCATATACACGTCGCAGACAATGCCTGGTGGCAGTTCGCCTCGGCGGTAGTACATCACCGGAATGAAGTCCATATTATCCTTGCCCATGAGCGGGCGGGTAGTAACGCCCAGGTAGGGAGTTTGAATGGTGAAGGCCCGGTCTACACCGGGTTGATCCCAGTCAAAGAGCGACCCTATGGTTCCAATTTTTACATCCCGCAGTTCTTCTTTACGCGCGAGCAGGGCGTCGCACAGCGACAGCGGGGTGGCGTGCAACCAGTTGTACTGCACCGAGTCGCCATTACGTACACACCGTACAGCCTCTTGAGCGGAGACAAGCTTGTTACCACATTGATCACGCCAATTCATAGTCCCTCCTACGCAAAAAGAACCTGCGATTCCCGTGTCTTTGACCGGAGCATAAACCACGCGTATCAAGAAAGCAAAGTCAGTCTGTGTCGCGTCGATCATTTCGTTGAGCACCATTCCCAGGTATGGTAGGAAACACGCATAAAGGAGGCCGTATGGATATTCGGATTGAGTACTGCGCAGCGTGAAGCTATGAGCCCGAAGCCGTCAGTTTGACGGAATATTTATTGACGCACTACAAACAGCAGATTCAGGGCCTGGCCCTTGTCCCCTATGCCGACGGCCGGTTCGAGGTCATTGTCAACGGGACAAAAATTTACTCCAAGCTCGAAACCGGCGTCTTTCCTGACAATAATGAAGTCCAAGCCGCCCTGGAAAAGCAGGCCGCTTAATCAGACCGTTTCGTCAGGAGGTCATCGTAAAAAACATTACCTTGAGCGCCGACGAGAACCTGATTGAAGCGGCCCGCCGACCATCGAGCTGCCGCCAGCGATGGAACCACTCGTAGAGCGGGCGACGCTTGGGGGGAAGACGACCCCTAAGCAGTAAGGCAACCGAAAATCGGCCTATGTTTTCTCTCTCCGGCTTGCTACACTGCCGAGCACTCTTGCATCATGGCTCGGACGTGTCTGAACGAGGGGGAACGCATGCGCGAAACAGGAAAACGCCGACGGCCCGTCACACAATTGGTGTGTCTGTTCGCCGCCCTTGTCCTGGTGGACACTTGGGCGGTGCCTGCTCCGGCCCACGCCGCCGAGGGGCAGAGCTATCAGGCCCTGGTGAACTGGATCGAACACTACCGGGAAGCCCCGCCGACGTTTGAGCCCGGCCAAACGCTGGGCCTGCAAGACCGTGAGGCGCTTGAGGCGTTCCTCCCGCAGTCGGCCTGGGAGTACTATTTCTTTGACGACATGGAGATGCAGATTGCCGCAACGGGCGAGTATCCGCCTCCGCCCGAGTGGGGCAAAAATGTCGTACCCGGTTACTCTCTGGATGAGCAGGGCGTACTGGTCAATTTCAAGGGCGGCGGCTTCCCGTTCCCGGACATTGCCCCCGATGACCCGCAGATTGCGCCCAAGGTCATCTGGAATATGCTGTGGCGGCCCGGTCAGGATGATTATATGATGCCAATGGTGGCTTGGTCGCGTAGCGAACACGGCCAGCTTGATCGCGAATTTGAGTTTACCGGGGTCAGTGCCGAGTATGCGCGTGGTGCGAACTGCCTGGTGCCGGGCTATGAAGAGGTCCGCAGAAAGATGTTGATGGAGTTCCGTTCACCCCGCGATATGGCTGGGGCCAAGAACCTGTCCGTCACCTACGTCGATCACTACAGAGAGGACAGCGGCTGGATGTATCTGCCCTCGCAGCGCAAACCGCGCCGCACCCTGGCCTCGGAGCGGACCAGCGAAATGATGGGGATGGATTTCACCCCGGAAGACATGATGGGCTTTGGCGGTAAAGTCTATGAGCAGAACTGGACCTATCTGGGGCGCAAGAAGGTGCTGGCGACCATCAACGTGGCCACCAACCCGGAGGCCGGCGGTCCCCATCTCTGGGTTCCAAATCAGGCCCGCTGGGAGGTGCGCGATACCCACGTGTTGTTGATCGATCCCAAGAGCGAGAGTCATCCCTACAGCCACAAGATTGTCTTTATTGATACGGAAACCTATTGGACGCTGTGGATGTTTGCCTTTGATCGGCGGGACGACCAGCTGCTACGGTTGAGTCAGCACTTTCTGAAGTACTCGGAGAGTTATGCCCATGAGACCGCCACCCAGGCGCCCTATCTCAAGCAGGATTTTTCCAATAATGTCGGCCACCATGTTTTTATTCATGTCGGCGAGACGGACATCAATGCCAAGAAGCCGCACGCGACCTACATGCACTGTTATGTGATGAAGCGCATCTTCTCGGCGGGTCGGGCTAAACAGTTTTACTC
The DNA here is from genome assembly GCA_965247985.1 of uncultured Binatia bacterium (SeqCode). Taxonomy (GTDB): domain Bacteria; phylum Desulfobacterota; class Binatia; order Bin18; family Bin18; genus Bin18. The sequence continues at coordinate 2,326,014 of OZ252051.1, forward strand.
GCTGCGCAATATGGTCAGCGGACGGCGCTGAGGTGGCCTCCAGCCTCGGCACTACAGAAGGAACTCCCTCACGAAAGACCAGCCCCGCCCGTAGGCGAGAGTGGTCCCCCACGTAGGCGAGTCATGTTTGTATCGCGGCCTTTGCGAGATACTGCCGTATCCCTCCGCGTGCCCAACGCGCTAGGTTGATGCTTGCTACCGTGTCTGCATGGCCGACAAAGCCACAGCGGAAGCGCTCCCCCCGGGTGTTGGTCTTGGCGCAGTGGCCACACGCCGGACACGTAATGCTCGACCGTGCCGGCCTTTGAGCCCGCACACCCCTAGGCAACCTTAAGCCGACCGGCGTTTCGCGCGTAGACATTTTCGGTATCTGGCATCCAGGTTGTTAATAAGACTCTCCACGGTTTCCTGCATGTCTCCTTCAGCAGGTAGGCGCATTCCTCCTGGACCAGGATGATATTCGAGGTGTTTCTTTCCATATACGGGGTTCAACATTTCGACTATTTCTCGTAGTGCCTGGTCGAAAAACTCCTTCTCAGGATATGAATCTGCCTTCTTTAGAGCCTTTGCCAAGTCATGCCCAAACTTCTTCGGGTTCTTTAGTTGCTCTTCGGGAATACCGTTTTTTATGAGTATGGACTTGAGCGCCAATTCGATCGCGTGTCCGTACAAATAAGTGGTCGCAATACGCGTGTGCTGAATTTGTCCGCTCTCTACAATCACCGACGCCGCTCGCAAAAACTCCTTGGCGTAGGTCAGCAGTCCTATATGTGGGTATCGCTTCATGATGCACTCCGAATGTTCGCCAAGCCGTGAAGACCCGAAGCCTCGTCTCCGCAGACTTCATACTCCAGCCTCCGCCGGCGGGCCGTGAGCGGCGGGGCCGCGTCTCGCCTTCTCTGCCCCGTCCTCTCTTGCCCGTCTGAGCTTTAAACATAATGAAAATTTATCAGACGCGCTGACGGCTCATTTTGGGTCGATTTGACCGGTTTTCGGGCCGATCTGAACGAATCGCGAGTCAACGGGGGGCCGAAGATTCTTCAGCCGGCGGGGTGAGCTTAGGCACCCTTCCCAACGGTGAGGGAGACACAAGTGCCGAGCTGACGTAAGACAGCGTCTATGGTGCCGGCTTTAGTGGCATGGTCCGGGTTCAACATCCGCCGTACCTCGTTTTCGGCAACGGCCAGGTCGCGGGCGAGGCAGCGTTGCGAGATGTTGGCCTGGCGATAGGCTTCGTAGAGGGCCGCCTTCAGAGCGATCTGCAACGGCGGGACGACCAACGGCCGCCGCGTGCTGGCGCGCGACGGCTCGGGTAAGGCGTGGCCCTCGCGGATCGTCGTCGCGATCAGTTCCCGCAGTAAGTCCTTCGCCTCGGCCAGCGCTTCATCGCGGGTTGCTCCATCAGTGGCCCCCCAGCCAAAGTCTGGAAACGTGACGACAAACCGTCCGTCTTCGTCCCGTTCGATCACTGCAGGATAGTTGAAAGTCTCTGGCATAGGCCGCACCACTCCTTTTACCGTCCGGCGTGCAGGAATTCGTCCTTGTCAATGTCGAGGTCTGCGAGCATCTTGTTGAGCAGACCTTTTCCGATTTCTTTTTTCCGATCCTTCACCGTCGTTTTCCGGTTGCCCACATAGAACGTCCCATGCGAGCCCGCCCCCTCCGAGGCGATGAACTTTGTCTTCAGATCCCTGGCTCATGCGTGGTGCGCCCTCCGTTTCCGCTCTCGCCCTACCTATGCGCACAAAAATGAGCGCACATCAAGATGACGGCACACAGGGAAGAGACAGAACGCAAAATTATGAGCCGGCCTGGACGCGCGTCCGGAGACGGCTACTACCCGCAATCCAGGTCCGCGCGCCGACTCTGATCGCAGGTCTGGGAGGACGTCGGCCGGCGCGTAAGTCCCTGATGTGTGGTGAGGGTCAAGACAGGTGCCAGTCGGAGAGCGGGACGTGTCAGGCAAATCTGAAAGCCCGGAGTGGGAACCCTAGCCTATTTGGGGCGGCACGGCGGCGCAGGTTACAAAAGACCTAAACTGTCGTTACCAGCGTTATCCGTATTTATACGTTTGATGAGCACGACGGACGCAAATGGCGAATTGCTCGGGCTCTGGTCCGGGGGGCATTGGAGAGTGGTAACGCGATCATCAGTTTTCAAGTGATACAAGAGACACTTAACGTCATCACACGAAAGCTGGCTATGCCGGTGAACCAGGACGATGCAAACGAATTTCTCGACAAGGTCTTGTTGCCACTGTGGAAGATTAATCTCAGTCGTGCGCTTTACCAGCGTGGCCTCGATCTGTAATACCGTTATCAGTTCAGCTTTTACGACAGCCTGATCGTTGCCGCTGCGCTCGACGCAGGCTGTAAGACCCTCTACAGCGAAGACGTGCAGCATGGGCAGCACATTGAAAGAGTAACCATCACAAACCCTTTCAGGCCATGAGGCGACCCAGGGGCGAAGAATCGGTATTCCCGAGATCTCGCTGAAGGCCGATCTGCACTTTACATATGGTCGTCTATATGTAAAGTGCGAATACGTTCAAGCGTTGTACCTGCTGCAACCTCTACCTCCTAACCACAAGGAATACCCATGGAAATTGGTATGTATGCGACCACGCATGGTCTGGCGTATCGGGATGAGCTGAATGTACTGGCGCGTTCCCTGCCGGCGGATCAACTCCGTCCGGTGGAGACCGCGCAACTCGCCGAACGCTTAGGTTTTCACTCCATGTGGTTTCCGGACCATGTGTGTATGCCCATGGCGTCGCAAAGCGAGCATGTCGCCAATGCGTCAGGCAGTCGCGCCTACGAGCCGCGGCATACCATGTTCGATGCTGCGGTGGTCATGGGAGCGGTCGCCCATACCACAACCAGCCTCAAGCTCGGAACCAGTGTCTTAATTGCTCCCTATCGCAATCCGCTCAGCGATGCCCGCCAATTTGCGACTATAGATCAGCTCTCGAATGGACGGCTGCTGTTTGGAGTTGGTGCCGGCTGGATGCAAGAGGAGTTTGCCGCGCTTGGTATTCCCTATGCCGAACGCGGCCCTCGGACGGACGAGTGTATTCAGGTCTACAAACACTCGTGGACTGACAATATCGTCAGCTACCAAGGCCGGTTCTATCAGTTTGAATCTCTCTCTATGGACCCTAAGCCTGTGCAAAAGCCACCACCGATTATCTATGGAGGTGTCACGACTGGTGGTGCTCGGCGGGCGGCACGCTTGTGTGATGGGTTTTATCCGATCTTTCTCGATCCCTTTGCGCGGCCTGAGCGTTACACAAAAGAACAAGCTGTGATCCGAAAAGAGCTGGATAGCATCGGTCGCCCGCACGATGAGTTTATCATGATGGGCGTAAGTTCTGCCCGCATAACGTCGTCCGCTGATCCTCTCAGCACAGAGAATCCACGCCGCGTATGTACAGGCACCGCGGAACAAATCCTCGAAGACCTGCAAGGCTTTGCCAAAGAGGGCTATGGGCTGGTGGTATGTTTCTTTGACTGTCCGTCTGGACAACTGTCTGAACTTGAAGACCAGATGCAGCAGTTTAGCGCCAGTGTTATCCCTGAAGCCAAAAACATCCAGCCCCAGGGAGGCTGGAAAACAGCCCCCTGACCTCGCCTGCTATTATGCCCCTTTCTGCTTGAGTTTTGCGCCTATCGCTTTAGCGGTTTCAGGCGGTAAGCCGGTTGGGTCCAAGAGCACACCGTACTGCTCCAGCCAGTGAGTGTGGGCAAGTTGATGCAGGGCAAAAGACGTTTGCATGGATTGGACCCGGCCTTGTGCATCTTCTGCCACGTTGACCGCCTCTTTGGTCAGCTTGAGTGCAAACAGAGATTTTTTGGCGATTTTTTGGGCCATGGCTAACACGGTTTCGTCGAGTTTCTCTCGCGGGACGATCTGATTAACCATGCCGAGTTGCTTAGCCTCTTCGACGGACAGCCAGTCTGAGGTGAAGAGCATCTCTTTGGCTTTACGCGCGCCTACTTCCCAGGGATGGGCGAAGAACTCTACCCCGCCAATACCGAAGTTGACCACTGGGTCGCAGAATTGGGCATCATCGCTGGCGATAATGATATCGCACGGCCAAATCAGCATCAGTCCGCCGGCAATGACCTTGCCCTGTACCGCGGCAAGCGTTGGCTTGGGAATATTACGCCAGCGTTCACAAAAGCCGATGTAGATTTCTTTCTCGCGCGCCATCTGCCTTTCAGCCCCCGCGCACGTAAACCCACACCACGTTCCTACCGTGTCGAATTCGGACATTTTTTCATACGCATTGGGCTCGCGTAGATCATGACCAGATGAAAAATGCGGCCCGTTGGCAGCTAGAATAATAACCTTGACCGCATCGTCTTGGGCAGCACGATCAAAGGCGGAATTCAATTCATACAGCAGCTTGGTATCCTGCGCGTTTCGTGTCTCCGGTCGATTCAGCACAATGCGCGCAACGTGCTCCGCAGGTGTTTCATACAAAACAGATTCAAAATCTGACATGGTGTACTCCTCCTTTTGATACTGCCCCTACTGTACCCTACCCTGCTCTTGGCGTGAAGTTTGTGCAGACAGCTTGTTGGAAAATGTCCATTTTTGGCTGAATGGATGACTTAAACAGCTTGGAATATCAGCTTTTGACTATAGTCTACTATTTGTTTTATATACGCTCGATAAACGAAAAGACACGCTCAAGGGTTACATGTTTGACAGACGGTAATAGTGGTTCATACGTAAAGAGAGCACTTCCGCTTGTCCTTTGAGTCTGGGTCTGCCATGATCCCGGTAGTCCTACATCCCAACGTAAAGGAGAATACACATGATCGTTATTGCGGGTACAATCCCGGTCAAAGCCGAACGCTGGAATGATGCAAAGGCTCTTGCCGCTAAGATGGTAGAAGAGACGTTAAAAGAGCCTGGCTGCATCAGTTATCAATTCCACACTGCTGCAACCGCTGAAAATACTTTTTTCCTGTTCGAGGAATGGGAATCGGAAGAGGCACTTGCCGCACACTTTCAGACTGAGCATCTGCAAAATTTCCTCAAAGAAGCTCCGAGCCTGCTGGCGGGCGCGCTGGATGCAAAGAAGTATACGGTAGAGAAGTCCGAAGCATTATCGGTCTGAGTGCCCTTTGGCCTGTTATCCTATCAAGAGCCACTGGACCGCTACGACCGCTCCGAGGACTCCGGCCATATCAGCCGTGAGTCCGGCTACCAGAGCATGTCGGACCCGGATCACGCCAACTGCCCCAAAGTAAACGGCTAGGACGTAGAAAGTCGTTTCCGTGCTGCCTTGGAGTGTGGAGACGAGATAACCGACCAGGCTGTCCGGCCCTTCGGCCTGCATGATCTCAGCCATGATGGCGTAGGCTCCGGAACCGGATAAGGGACGCAGAATGGCCATCGGCAATGCCTCAGCAGGAAAACCCAGGAGGCTGAGGAGAGGCTGCACTCCAAGGATCAGCACATCCAATAAACCCGAGGCTCGAAACATTCCGGCGGCAACAATAATGGCCACAAGAAACGGAATGATCCTGATGGCAACCTGAAAGCCCTCTTTGGCGCCTTCGATCATGGCATCATACACGGCCACCCTTTTGGCAATGCCGTAGCCGAGCATCATGACGATAAGCCCGGGCAGGAGCCAGGCTGAGGCAGCGTTGCGCAGGAGTGGGCCGAGGGTTTGGCCGGCAGCAAATCCGGATTGCAGGAAAAAGAGAAAGGCGACGCCAATCGCTCCAATAGAGAGGCTGGCAAGCAAACAGCCTGGCCGGGATGTCTGCTGCTCTGTGCCCAGCGCTTCTTCATCCGGGAGGGCAAGCTCAGCTAGTTTTCCTTCCTGCTCAGCGGATCCGTCTCTCACGCGAAACGCGGCCAAGCCCTGCAAGAGCTTGGCCGCAAGAATACCAACCACTGTTGAGAATGAGGTCGCCAGAAGAGTGGGCAACCAAATTCCGGCAGCATTTTCCGACCCTATCGACGCTCTCAGCGCAATCACACCAAGTGGAGCAAGGGCAACATTCGAGGTGTTTATAGCCAGGAATAAGACCATGGCGTTGGTCGCCGTGCCCTTGTGAGGATTTAAGCTATCAAGCTCCTGCATGGCTTTAATACCGAAGGGCGTGGCGGCATTGCCCAGGCCCAACATATTGGAGGCCATATTCATAATCATGGCACTCAGGGCAGGGTGATCGGCTGGAACGTCAGGAAACAATCGCACCATGAGGGGACGCAGCCAGCGCGCCAGGGTATGCAGGAAACCACCGGCTTGCACAATACGCAGCATGCCCAGCCAGAAGGCCATCACGCCAACCAGACCGATCGCCAGCGTCACTGCTGATTTGGCAGAGTCTATTGAGGCAGCAGTAACCTCAGCCATCCTGCCGGTAAAGGCGGCGGTCACGACAGAGCCGACAATAAGGCTAAACCAAATCCAGTTCATAGGTATGACTGCTGTGGGAGCGGCTGCGTGGCTCTTGGAGCTATGCTACACAACTGTTCGTACGGAAACGTAGCAGTCTCACGCGCGAAGGAATATGACCTGACTATGAAGCGGACGAGTTGGGTGGCTCTTGGAGTTATTCTCGCTGTTATTACCATTGTCGTGTATGCGACATTCCAGATTGGTGGGGTACGCTGTGAGGTCTGCATCACCTTCCACGGCCGGCAGGTCTGCCGTTCTGTTGACGGAGCCACTGAGCATGAGGCACAGATGGCGGCGATTACCAATGCGTGCGCCTTACTCGCCTCGGGCGTCACCGACACCATTGCCTGTCAGAACGCCCCCCGGGACCGCCTCACCTGTAGTCCGTAGTCAGCAGACTGTGGCCGGGCGCACCCTCCACAAAACAGCCACCCCCCTCCCCCCAAGCGTGCCCGCCTCACTCCACGCCCGTAATGACAAAGTTCCGGCTTGTCTCCTGCCAAGTCAGCGTGACGGTCTCCCCAGGCGCCGGGGCGCTCAGCGGAGAGAAGAGAAATTGACAGAAGAAACATTATCGGACGTAACAGCCATACAGCGCCTGAAACAAGCACTCTGCCTGTCGCCAGCCGGGGGAGTAGCCGTTCGTGTGAAAACCTTCTAGCATCGCAGGAGCACGACCGGGAAAGGACCGCGCGCCGGGCGCACCCTCCACAAAACAGCCGCCCACATGGAACAACACCACGGAATCTGTCCCGCATGACCACTATTCTTGTCCTCTTCAAACGCTTCGCCCACCTGCTGCATAAGGACCATTTGGATACGATCTTGCTGATGCTGCTTGTCATCTCCGTCACGGGGATGATTGGGATTTCCCTTTTTGAGCCGCAATTGTCAATGCTGGACGCGGCGTGGTGGACGCTCGTGACGATTACGACGGTTGGCTATGGCGATATCTACCCGACATCGCTGGGCGGCCGGGTCGTAGGCGTGCTTCTGATGCTATTCGGCATCGGATTTCTCGGCCTGCTGACGGCCACCTTGGCCAGCAGCTTTGTCGAAAATAGGCGGCAGGAGGGAAAAGGTATGAAGCCACTCTCAAGTACGGGGCATTTTGTCCTGTGCGGCTGGAATTATAAAGCCAGAGAAATTATTGAAGAGATCAAGGCGGACGAAAAAGCGCATGACTGTCCGATCGTGTTAGTCGCTGATTTGCCTGAGAAACCGTTGGAGGATGAACACGTACAATTTGTCAGCGGGGTCGTCAGTCCGGAAACCTTGGTAAAGGCCAATGCCCAAGACGCGCAAGTGGCCATTGTGCTGGCTGACGAACAGGGTGAAGTGCATACGCGGGATGCAAAGACGATCTTGGATACGCTCACCATCAAGACCACCTACCCTAGCCTGTATACCTGCGTCGAACTGCTTGACCAGAAGAATATTGCCCACGGCAAAAGGGCGAAGGCGGATGAAATTATTGTCACCGGTGCGTTGAGCACCAACCTGCTTGTCCAGGCCGCCTTGAACCACGGCGTGACCCGGCTTATCAATGAACTCGTCAGCATCCGCTTCGGGAGTGCCATATACAAAATTTCAGTGCCACAAGCCTACGTTGGCCATTCTTTTGTGGACGCGCTGACTGCACTCAAAAGAGGACAGAACCTCATTCTGGTTGCCATAGAAAGTCATGCACAAGAAAAGTTCCTTGCAAACCCACCCATCGATTATATAATCGATGCAGAAGACCAACTCATCGTTATTGGACAAGAGCGTCCCGACCAGGGATAAATGTGGAGGATACGACGTATGCCGTCAGAGTACTTTGAGAAAGTGAAATCAATGCTCCTTGATTTAGACTACGCTATTACGCACGAGGACGAAGGCCAGGAGTTGTTTATCGTTAATGATGAGGACAGTGGCATAAACAACCTCATCGTTGACTGCGAAGACCCCCTGCTTGTGTTGGAGCAGGCCATTATGCCCGTTCCGCAGGATACGGGGGATTTATTCCGGCGTTTACTGCAGATGAACCGGCTCCTGGTGCATGGCGCCTTTGTTTTGGACGAGGATGCCCGGACCATCCTCTTTCGTGACACGCTGCGTATCCAGAATCTGGACAGCAATGAACTGGAAGGTTCGATTGAAGCGCTGAGTTTGGCACTGGCGGAGAATGCTGGAGAATTACTCTCCTATAACAAGCACTAATTAATCTGGAGGGACATACTATGGCAGGTTTTTTTCAACGGTTGTTTAAAATCGGACAATCCGAAGCCCATGCCGCGCTTGACAATATGGAAGACCCCATCCGTATGACTGAGCAAGGTATCCGTGATCTCAAAAATGATCTTCAAGCGAGTATGACGAGTTTAGCCGAGGTGAAGAGCGTAGCCATCCGACTCAGAAAGGACGCTGACGGCAGTAAATCCATGGCTGCCGAGTATGAGCGCAAAGCCATGCTGCTGCTGCAAAAGATGCAGAGTGGGGAGATGGACCAAGCCGAAGCTGAACGTCTGGCCACGGAAGCCTTAAAAAAGAAAGAAGAAGCCAGCCAAAAGGCGGCCCAGGCTCTTAAAGACTGGGAAAATCAGGACAGCATGGCCAACCAGCTTCAGGGCAAGATCGAGAAGCTGAAATCCATGACCACCAAATATGAGAACGATCTCATTACCTTAAAGGCCCGTGCGCGTACCGCGGCTTCAACCAAGAAGATCAATCAGCAACTCGCCAAGGTCGATTCATCCAGCACCATCGCCATGCTGGAGAAGATGCGCAACAAGGTTGAAGAAGACGAGTCCTTAGCCCAGGCGTATGGCTCGATCGCCGATATTGATAAGAGCGTAGACAGCGAGATTGATGCGGCCTTGACGCAAGGCAGCAGTGTTGCCGCGAACGATTCTCTGGCTGCGCTCAAGGCCAAGATGGGAATGTCGGCGTAAACACAGATTTCCCTCTCCCGCCAGCGGGAGAGGGTGAGGGTGGTTCATTTCATGTCTCTCTGGCAAAAACTCTTTGGTAAAAAAGACGAGCAAGCGGAAATTGATCCTCTCAGCGACCTCACGCTTTCAAACTTGAAAGTCGGCTATCTGGTCGACTATGACCTCAAGACCTGGCAGGTCAAAAGTCACAATACCTACACCTTTGACGACATCACGAGCCAGGAGTGGGAACTCGATGCCGGCGATGACTCGTGCTTTCTTGAACGCGAAGAGGACGATGCAGTCGAATGGAATATCTCACGCAAAATAGATTTTTCAGCGCTGGGTCAAAGCGTTCGAGATCATATCAAGCAACATGATGATCCGCCTGAAGAAATCGAATATCAGGGGATACGTTTTCGGTCAGCCGAAAGTGGGGCCGGCCATTATCATCCCAATGGGCAGGTTGCCGGCGATGAGCTGATCTATTGGGATTATACCGACGCCTCGGAAGACAACACCCTGACCATCGAACAGTGGGACGAAAACGAGTTTGAAGCCGCCATCGGCAAATACGTGAACGAGTACGAGTTCTCCCATATTCTGCCCCGAGAAAAATCGTAACGCTGGCCTTTCCTCTCCCCTTGAGGGAGAGGGCTGGGGTGAGGGGTAATGAATAAGTCGGATTACGCTTCACTCATCCGACCTGCGGGCTTAGCATGAGATCAACAACGCGGTCTTGGCCTCGTACACTACTTGTAGGGTTTACAGTCATAGTCGCAGTCGAGTTCGTGATTATGGAAGTCTGGATAGGCGACGGGTTGGACGGGCTCACGAGAGAGGAACGAGCCGGAGCTCAACGGACGATCGACATGGCCAGAGCTATTTGCCTTGATAATCCCATCGCGTATGCCCTGACGCGGAAGATTCGGGTCGTCGAAGTCGCATTCATGCCGGGATGCAAACGCATGGACTACCGTCCTGTTCCAATGGGACCATCTTTCGGCCAGCCAAACGTTATTGTCCAGGGGGGCTACCGGGTGGTTCTCCAAGTATATAGTGTGTTCGCGTTCCCGCTCGTGAGAATCATTGAGTGCTGCAATAGTGGTGAGTTCTGCATGTGGTGGACTGGAGATTCACCTATCCCAGATCCTTGCCCTTCAAGCTGATACGCACCTTTGTGGCATTGCAAAGGCCGGGAGCCTTTCCGTCCGAAGGAATTCTCCCGGCCTAAGTATACATTCTGTAGGATACTCACAATGGGTTCTCTTGCTTACTTAGGCTTCTCTTAACTCCACCGCAGCGGCAATCTCAATTCGATACTTTTTCATACCGTTGCCCGGACTCAATCAATACGGGCGGCAGTGGTTAAGTCCGGGGACGCTTTACGTCATTAAGCCCGCGCCGAATTCCATCCACTGCTCCTATCCACTCCACAAGGTTAAGCAAGCGTTGATATGACGCTGTGTCTTGTACCATCAAGGCGGCTTTTCCGTTCACCGTGAGAACCTCCGGCTTTCCTGTCTCTTTCAAATATTTGAGGTGGGCTTTTACATTCCGTTGAAAATCCGTGATCGTAAGCCGATTACAGTCTCTTTGCGCAACAATCCCCCAGGCCCTAATACACCTCCCACCTGCCCTGCTGATAGTACGACTGCAAAACGGGCCGGCTCTCTCGATTCACCTCAATCTCGTTTGTGTCCCGAAAGACGCCCTTTCCGAAATTGTTGCAAAAGTATGGATCGTTTTGGCGGCCAAGCGTAGCCCTGCCGGGCTGAGATGATAGCCTAGCCAATCAAAGCCTTTCCATCCCGGCTCCGCTTCTCAGCCAACTTCAGTCGATCAGGATTCATATTGTGAGGACCGAGCAGACGCCGTGTTTCGATTCCGTCGAAAGAGCGTGGAGCTTTGACCAAACTAAAGCGTTTTGCTATATTTGGCACGACAAGCACGAAGCAATGTATCAACTGCTCATCCGCAAACAAGCGATCAAAGCGTTACAAAGAATGCTGGTTCGAGACGCTAAGCGTATCCGCGGCGCGCTGGATGAACTGGCGGAAGACCCCAGTCGGCAGGATAACGACGTGAAGCCCTTGCGAGGCCGTCCTGGCTTTCGGATGCGAGTAGGCGGCTATCGAGTAATTTTCGAGCGGGACGATAAATCGCGCGTTATTGAGGTGTTAGGCATTGGTCCACGCGGGGATGTGTATAAATAGGAGCACGCCATGACCGAACCACAAGTTATTCTGGACGACAGGGGCAAGCCGGCATTCGCAGTCATTCCGTGGCAGGAGTACGAACGCTTGGCGAGAACCACCGATAGGACGCTGACCGATGAGGAGTTGTACGACGCCGCTAAGTTTGCGGGTGATGAGTCCTTTCCCATTGAGGTGGCAGACCGCCTCCTGGCAGGGGAAAACTCGGTCAAAGTGTACCGCGATCATCGTGGAATGACGCAGAGGCAACTGGCCGCGGCGGCCGCTATCAATGCGGTTTACCTGTCGCAGATCGAGACCGGTAAACGTACCGGCTCGGCGAAAACTCTGGCCGCCATCGCCGGGGCACTGAACGTCAACGTAGACGATTTGATCGGGTAGTGGTGAAGGACACTCATAAAGCCCAGTCAGTCGTCCTGCAAAGTCCAGAGGTGAGGCTCGAACAGGGAACTTGGATGGATGTCCCATGGATCTACCCCTCCAGGCCTTAATACACCTCCCACCTGCCCTGCTGATAATACGACTGCAAAACGGGCCGGCTCTCCCGATTCACCTCGATCTCGCTTGTGTCCCGAAAGACGCCCTTCCCAAAATGCACCATAGCAATCATTGCCTCTTGGTTGAGAAATAGTGTCTCAACCCCTTGAAAAGACAGCTCTTGTACAGTTTCTTTCAGGGCCGCGGCCTCAAGCAGTTCGGCATCCACCCCTAGTACAAACCCCCACTCACCCAGCGTCGGTATATGGTTGTGGTAGGGCAGAACGCTGAAGCCCGCTTCCGTCATCGTTTTCTGAATACACACAAAAGCCTGACGGCTGAAAAACGGGCTGGTCGCCTGCGTGACCAGCGTTCCGCCCCGTTTGAGATGTCGCTTGCATAAGCGGTAGAAGTTGAGCGAATACAGCCGGGCCAGTTCGACCGAGTTGGGATCGGGCAGATCAATAATAATCACGTCGAATAAATACGGTGTGTCTTGTAAGAACGCAAACGCATCGGCATTGACGACTGACACCCGAGGATCGTCTAAGGCGTGCTCATTGAGTTGCAGGAAGATTGGATGCGAAGCCGCCAGCGCTGTCATCTCCGGGTCGAGATCGACCAGGGTCACTGCTTTGACTTGGGAGTATTTGAGCACCTCCCGTAACGCCAACCCATCGCCTCCGCCGAGAATGAGCACTTCTGCGCGATTGCCGGTCAAAGCCATAGCCGGATGGACGAGCGGTTCGTGGTAGCGCTCTTCGTCATAGCTGCTGAACTGTTCGTTGCCGTTGATGTAGAGCCAGTAATCATTCCGCCAGCGCGTCATCACCAGCCGCTGATAGGGCGTTTGCCTGACCAGGATAACCGTGTCTTTATACAGGGCCTGCTCCCCAAACAGGATGATTGGTTCCGCCAATACAAACAGACCGATAAGCCCTGCCCCAACAGCAGCCCATGCGCCGCTCAGCAGTCGCGGTGCGCTGAGTAAAGACCGAAAACGAAACAAAAAGAGCGAGGCAACCACGAAGTTCACTGCGCCAAGAGCCACCGGAGTATACGTCAGGCCCAAATACGGCAGGCCCACAAAGGCAAAGAAAAGCCCCCCAATGAGCGCGCCGTAATAATCCTTCTCCATCACGGCAGAGATGTTGACCCGGAGTTCTTCATACCCGGCATTGACCCGAGTAATGAGCGGAATCTCCATCCCAATCAGCAGACCAATGGCTATGCCGAGTGGGTAAATCACCACGCCAACGTTAGTGAGAAAAGGAGACAGGACGTAGGCTGAGGCCGCGGCGCTGGCACACAGGAGGGACAGTGAGAACTCAAGAACGGTAAAGGTATCCAGCAGATTCACGCTACAATAGCGACTCAGATGGCTGCCCAGGCCCATGGCAAACAGCATGAGCGACATCATCAAGGTCCACTGGAAGACCGCGTTCCCCAGAAAATAGGTCGCCAGCGTACACAGCACAAACTCGGCAACTATGCCCGCGCACCCGGTGGCGAACAGGCAGAGTTTGAGCAGGCTAGAGACACCAAGTGATGAGAAAGGACGCACCAATATAGGAAAACATCTCGATGTAGGCTGCACCGAGATTGGGTTGTTCGTGTTCGACCAGTTCAGCCGTTATGCGTGTTCCGGGCAGCAGTATTTTATCGGTGGCCAGACGAACAAGGGGCAGCATCACCAGGCCGGCCAAAGCCAGCGCCCCGAACATCGGCAGATTGGCCTGCCATGAAAAAAAATCGCCACTCACAGCATAACGCAGAATATTGCCCATGCTCAGCAGTGCGCCGGCAAAACTGACCCCAACCGCAACGTTATCCTTTTCAATCTCGGTGTGAATGCTATAGGGCGTAATCCACTCATACACCAGACCCGTCAGAATAAGCGCGACCTGGCCAAGAGCCCAAAAACCGATAGCGGTCCAGAGCGTCCCGCCTTCGCCCGAGATCGCGCCAAAGAGGATGAAGCCGGTCGCGGCATACACACCACCAACCGTAACGCCGGTCCCGATGTTGCGGTCCTGAATAATCTCTTTGCTGATGCGAAATTGAAAGAGAATCAGACGATCGCTGACGAGCGTTGAGACGTTCAGCAGAACAATGGCCAGCAGGCCGTACAGAAACAAATCAAGCAGATCATCAACCAATCCGCCGGACTCACCCACGATGGAGCCACCGATGGCGAAGATGAGGCCCGAGTAATAGCCCACTAATGCGAGGGCCAGGGCCGTATTCTTCTTCGCGACCAATTCCTCATGAACGTGGAAGTCGCGATGGATGAGGTTGAAAATGGCCGTGCCGACCCAGAACAACACATAGGCGCAGGCGAGATAGATAAGAGCCAGAATGACAGTATCAAGCGTCATGACCTATCCATTGTGTGCATGCCTATTTGCCGAACCCGAATCCGCGCGACCGGACAGGCACACTACTCCGGCCCAGGCGATTATTGAATTTCTGCTGAAAGCGTTGTCGTTGCGCGACATCCCTGGCGCGGCGGCGGGCGAAAAAAGACGGTTTCTTCTGCTGCGTAACCGTGCCCCGCGTCCCATACTCTTTTCCGGTCCGGCCATAGTAGGGACGTTGCTGCGAGCGCGAGCGTTGATAGGAATCGTAGTCATTCCGAAAGATGGACCCCCGGCCAACCCCGAGGAGGTCGCGCATGAGCGCGTATTGGCCGTAAAACGCCCAGAACGACATGCCGCTGCTATTGGTCTGCCACGAGCCGTAGCGCCGATTACCGACGTAGTCATAGCCGGGCGGATGAGGGACATTGTTCTGGCCGCCAGGTGTTTTGGAGGCCAGCGTCATCCCGAGAAAGTTCTCATTGGCCCGATAGAAAGATTCTGAGACCTGCCGCCAGTCGGTTGTCCAGGATTTTTCTCCTTGGACGACTTGATATTGATGAAAATAAGAAGAGAAAAACGTTCCCTCTTCGCGCATATCGTTCAGAGTAATGGCGTATTCCGGCGCGGAGGCGAGCTGGGATTTCAATTGATCCAGCGGGCTAGCAGAGGAGCAGGCCGAGAGGAGAAAAGCGCAGCAGGCAGCGAAGATCAAACCACAACTCCAGAGCCACGGGCTCCGTCGGTATAGGGCTGTTCTTGTACCCCGTCTCATTACCTTAGGCTGCTCATCCACAATAAAGTAACTGTGAAGTAAGTTTTTCAGGCTGTCAAGCAAGACAGCACACCTGAACGTGTACACAGAGGCAAGAACGAAGAGACCTCCAAGAATTCTACCTTGCGAGATATCGCTCTTTTCGCTACGACGGGTGCAGTTTCGTTCTCAAGGAGGGGAGTTATGAAATACGGCTTACACTTGGCCGGCGGCGCTTCTGTGTGTGACCGGAAGGTACTCATGGATGTTGCTCGTATTGCTGAGGAGGAAGGCTGCGACTCGCTCCTCATTGGCGATCATATTGTCTTACCCAAAACAATTGCATCGCCGTGGCCATATGAGGAGTATAACGATGGAAAACCGAATTATGATATTTACACCAGCATGGAATGGCTGGACCCATTCGATACCATAGCCTTTGTCGCCGGTATTACGGAAAAGATCCGGATCGGCCTGAGCGTCTTGATTGTCCCCTATCGCCATCCTTTTGATGTGGCGCGGCGAGTCGCCACCATCGATGTCTTGTCTGGCGGACGCTTCATTCTCGGCACCGGAGTTGGCTGGCTTGAAGAAGAGTTCAATCTGCTGGGCGTTCCCTTTCAACGCCGCGGCAAACGCACGCGGGAATATATCGAAATGATGAAGGCGCTGTGGACTGAAGACAACCCGCGCTATGATGGTGAGTTCGTCAAACTGGAAGAAGACGTCAACGTGCTCCCGCGGCCCCTCCAAAAACCCCATCCTCCCATCTGGGTTGGAGGAGAATCGGTGTATGCCCTGAAACGGGTGGCTAGGTTTGGCGATGGTTGGCATATTGCCCTGCTGACTTTTAACCAGATTCGTCCCATGTTGGAGCAACTGAAACGACTCATGGATGAGGCCGGACGGAACTATGACGACCTCGAACTCACGGCTATGACCGACCCGACCCGGACCACCCCGGACGATATCAAGACCTACCGTGACCTGGGGGTGAAAGTCTTATATACCGTTCCGCTCAGCCGTGACCCGGATAGTATCGCTCAGGAAGTCCGGTCGTTTGCCAAGCAAGTCCAGGACATAGCGTAAATCACGCAGAACAAGACAAGGGGACAGCGTCCTCACGGGCCTGCCCGGACAGAAGGAGGAGAAGACCATGCTGACACGAGACCAAATGTCTAGCGCGTTTGCCAAATGGGGGGTTGCTTGGAACGAGCACAACCTCGACGGCGTTATCGATTTATTTCACAACGATATTTACTTCGAGAATTGGACCGGCGGCTGGGTCAGAGGCAAAGAGAATCTGCGTCAGGCCTGGACCCCCTGGTTTGCCAATCATGGCGGCTTCAAGTTTACGGACGAAGAGACCTTTATCGACGAAGCGGAACAAAAAATGCTCTACCGCTGGCAGCTCGACTCACCATCGTTTGAGCAGGGGCAGGAAGACAAACACGAAACCCGGCGTGGGATCGATGTCCTGCACTTCAAAGACGGCAAAATCATTCAAAAACTCACCTACTCCAAGACAACGCTTGAACTGGGCGGAGAGCGGATTCGCCTGACGCCATAACGGCTTTATTTCACACCAAGCAGCAGAGACTTATAGAAGCCGTAAGGAGAGTGAAACGTGGCAACATTTTCTCTGGACCAGGTAGAAATTTTTGGCAAAGGCGTGCTGCAAGCAGAAGGCGTAGTCATTGATACAGATGGCGCGGCCTATGGCGCGGGTCGTAACGGCATTGTGTATAGAGTGACCCCGGACGGGACAGTCAGTGAAATGGCCCACCTGCCGGAGGGATCCATGCCCAACGGCGTGACCATGGACCGGGAGGGCAATATTGTCTACTGCGACCTGGCCAAGCAGGCCGTGATGCGCGTCTCCCGGAGCGGCCAGGTTTCGCTCATTGCCGACCAAGTGGGTGACGTGAAGCTCACCATGCCGAATTTCGCCAGCTATGACGCAGAGGGGAATTTATACGTCTCCAATTCTTCGAGCGCGCCAACCCTGGAAAAGGCGCTCGAGGAGCTGGCACAGCCGGCCCCAAACGGTGCGCTGGTTCGCATCCGGCCAAACGGCAGCGGTGATGTCGTCGCCACGGGCATTTACCTTGCCAACGGTACGGCGATTTCACCCCAGGAAGACGCAGTCTATGTTTTGGAAAGCACCCGTGACGACTGCCTGCGCATCCAAATCAGGAAAGACGGGACTTTCGGCACACCTGAAATATATTCCAAAGACTTTCCCGCCCTGCCCGACGGGATGGCCTTTGACGTTGACGGCAATCTCTACGTCACCCTGCCGGCTAAGATCGGTGGCTCACATAAGTTACAGGGCATTGCCCATCAGGGCGTCAACATGGCTCCGGCCCATCAGATCATCAAGGTCGATACCAACGGTCAGTGGAGCCTGTTGATTGACGATCCCGAAGGGCAAAAGCTGAATTTCCCCACAAACTGCGCGTTCGGCGGGCCGGACTTGCAGGACCTGTATTTTGCCAATTTGGAAGGCGACCACTTTAGTCGAGTACATACCAGCGTGCGGGGACATCCACTCTATCACCAGCGCTAAGAGAGTGTCCGACATGTGGGGGCACACATGAACTGCCCCTACCCCTCTCCCCTCAAGCGGCAAGGGAGCTGGAAGTCCACTCCAACGGGCTTTACAGATCCATGGGCAGGCCCAAGTGCTCCACGTAGATAAAATACCGGTGGTCCATGAGTATCGGCTTTGCCGCCGCGGCTACATCCGGATGATGATTCTGATACAGGGGCCGGAAATCTTCGAGCATCGGGCACTCGTCAGGCGGCAAGGGCTCAATCAGATGGGAAAAGCCGGCCCAATAAATGTCCAAGGCTGAAAGCGTGTTGCCAATAAAATATTGATTGCCCCGAGCCTGTTGCTCTTCAAGCAAACTGCTCAAGGCGTTCAGGATTTCGATAACCCGCGCAGGAGCCGCTTCCGCGGCCTCAGGCGAGTATCCATACTTTGCCCCAAACGCCTGGAAGAATGCCTGCTGCTCTTGCGGCAAGTCAGGCGTAGACAGGCCCTGATGCACCATCATCAAGCGCCGACTCCAGCCAAAGCCGTGCATTCCACACAGTTCACTCGCGTAGCCAAACATTTTGATACGCTCGGCTTGATTGGTCGGAATGAGCGCCGGCTCGGGCTGGATGCGTTCCGCCAGATAGAGCTGTTCGGCCCAGTTTGATTTCGGGAGTTCATCATTCCAGGCAATCGCCGGCGCGGAGGCCTGCGCCGTCCAGGCAATCAGGTCGGCGTGGTCGGAGCCGATCTCAAACAGCCCGCGCGTGTACGGAATCTTCTTCACGTCCAGAATGCCTCGAATCCCTTCGGCCCACGGGCCTGGAATACCCTGGCCCAGGACAATCCGCATCCCAGATTGTTTTCTTGCTTCTGCAACACTGACATATTCGGCCATAGACTTTCTCCTTTATCTCCCTGATGCTAATTACCCTGACCCGGTGGAGGGAGCTGATCCGGAGTCACCCATTCTTCGGAGATACCGTTAGCAAATTCCGGCGGTAAGGCTTTGACCGGGACGCCCTCAAATTCTTTGGGAAGCACCGCCGGCCGACTCGTATAAACATACATGACCCCGTAGCCAGGCCGAACCGCAACAACGCCCGGCAGTTGCGACAGGGCATGGTCAGCCGTTGCGTATTGCTTTTCGATTGTGCGGACTTGAGAGGTTTTATAGGCTTGCAGGGCACGGCTTGAGACGACCCGACCGCGCGTATCCGTGAGGCCGCTCGGGATTTCAGCGCGACGCAGAGCCGCAAAATCGCCCCGCGGCTGTGTGGCACAGGCTCCTCCCAGCAGGAGTCCAAGCAGGAGCAGCCAGCTATATCGCCAGGAGAGTCTTCTCGGGGACGGCGGTTCTGAGCCAGGCATCCTTCCCTCCGTATTCAGATACGACAACCCGGATCAGGGGCAATCGGACCGAGTCTTTTTATCACCCGCAGACCATCCGTGCTGCCACCGGCAACCACGATATTCATGGTCGCATGTTGGCTCTCCGGGTCGATGCTCACCGGACCTGTCGGGGACTCAAATATAAGTCCACGCAGCCCGGCCATTGCCGCTTCAGCACCTACCTCGCCACTGCGTCCCCAGGCTGCCTTGAGCGCTGTAATCGCGTTATAGTGGGTCAGGGCATGGTAGCCGATGGGGGTATTTTCGCCGTGCTGAGAACGAACCCGCGCAACAAAATCGGGCACGCCGGCTTCAGTGTCACTCGCCACAAATGGACTTGTTGTCACAATACGTTTCAGCTCTTCAGGCGCGAGCCCGTCCACCAGGGTATCGTTGAACCCGATCCAGCCCACCCTGATTTTATCAAGCAAGCCAAGCTCAGCGGCTTGATGCAGAAACGCCTGGCCGTGCTTGCGCATAACGCAAAACAAGACCGAGGCCGTATTCGTCTCTTGAATCCAGCGGATGATGGGCCGGAATTGCTGCTCACCCGTTGCGGTCAGGGCTTGGCCATGGACGTGCTGGCCGTGTTGATACATCGGGAACCGCAGTTGGCGGAACATCGTATTTTGCCAACTGGGATACGAACCCAACATGAAATAATCTTTAATCCGCTCGTCTTCGTCCAGATACCGGACCAGAGCATGACCATCCTGATTCGTGGTCGGACCGACAGAAAACAGGACAGGCGAACAAAAGCCGCCTTCATGATTGCTTGCATTCACGAGGGGGATATTGCGCTCGGCTAAAAAACGGGCCGCATACTTCCGACCGGCCGAGGCCCAGGGTCCGACCAGGGCGATCGCGCCCCAATCATCAATCAACTCTCGACAGCGCTCGGGCAGGACCGCGGGCGTTGTTTCCGAATCGCGGTACTCGACCTCTATCTTTCTGCCGAGGATACCGCCGGTCCCATTTATCTCAGCGACCGCGGTGTCAATGCCAAGGCGCATTTGCCGGGCATACGCCTCCACATCTCCAGTGAGGGGAATGAGCGCTCCGATACGGATTGTCTGCTCGGCCGTATATACCGATGGGACGTACAGGCTGCGGCCTATAAATGCCGTCCCTGAAGCGGCCATCCATTTCAGCGCGTCACGTCTCTTTATTCGGATATCCCTCTTCTGCACCTGTCTTCCTCAGTCGCTTCCCGCTTGGACCCGAATCGGCGCGAGGTCCTCAGGGGTGAGGCCCATATCGGCCAAGTCTTGAGGTAAACACTGATTCACTATCAGGCTTGCTGCCACGCGGCCCATCGCAGACGAGGTCTGGATGCCGTAGCCGCCCTGCCCGGCTAACCAGAACAACCCGCTGCGTTCGCTATCCATGCCGACTACTGGCGTTTTATCTCCTACAAAGCTGCGCAATCCGGCCCATTTACGGTTAATATGAGCAATGGATAAAGTCGTTGCCTTTTGAATCCGATCGATAGCAACCGCCACGTCGTAGTCGTCCGGAAACACGTCGCACGGGTCCATCGGCGTCTCATCCGCGGGCGAGGCAAGAATCCCCCCGGACTCAGGCTTAAAGTAGAATTCTTCATCGGCATCTATGACAACCGGCCAAGACGCAAGCTCTTGCTGCACTATCCCAGGAGGGCCATCACAGGTAAAAGCCGTACGGCGTTTCGGAACTAAGCCGACTGGGCGCGCCCCTGCCAGCTGGCCAATGACATCACACCAGGCACCAGCCGCATTCACAACCACCGCAGAAGCATACTGCTGCCTGGGCGTATGGACTTCCCAACTCGTGCCCGACTGTCGAAACCGGACCACTTCGGCGTTGGTGACCACCGTTCCACCCTTGTTTCTTAATCCACGTAAGAAACCCTGATGAATCGCATGCACATCAAGGTCCAAGGCGTGGGGCTCTAATACGGCGTAGGCAATATATTCGGGTCGTAAGGCAGAACAAAGAGAGTGGGCCTCTGCGGGGTCAACGGTGCGAATGCTGGGTACCAGCCGTTGCGCCTCATCAAGCGTTGCCTCCAGCGCGGCCTTTTGGTCTTCGCGCGCAATCCATAGCATCTGGCGCGGGGCGGTCAGTGGGTATTCAGTAAAACCCTCGGGTGGATACTCTAAAAAGGGGCGAGTCGCCAGGGTGAGGCGGCGAATAATGGAGTTGCCGTAATTCTCGGTTAAGACCGCGGCCGACCGGCCGGTTGAATGGTGACCAGGCACGGCTTCGCGCTCAAGGACAATAACCCGACCATGCGCAGCCAGTTCATAGGCAACCGATGTCCCGGCTATGCCGGCTCCAATGATGAGAAAATCGCACGTTTCCATTTTACGACTCCCTTCGAATAGCCTACGTCTCCCCGACCCCTCCACGCTGGCCGCTCCTGTAGGTGGTTGTCTCATTCAGTCCTACCTATTGTCAATTGTCTCTCTCTGCCCCAGACATGGCGCAAGACAGGTTGGTGTGGTATGCCTCCGACAATCCCCAAGAAAATCTCGCCCTATGAGGAGGAGCCCATGGAGTTTAGTGTAACGGTGGCAACGAATATCGGTGACTGGCAGCTCATTAAATTCGCCGAAGACTTGGGCTATGACCGCGCCTGGGTGCCCGATTCCCAGATGATCTGGTCTGACTGCTACGCCACTATGGCAGTGGCGGCTCAGAATACGTCACGCATTAAAATCGGAACCGGAGTCGCTATTCCCGGTACCCGGATCGCTCCGGTTACGGCGCACTCCATTGCTTCGGTCAATCGGCTTGCACCGGGCCGTGTTTTTCTCGGTATCGGGACGGGCCATACCGCTATGCGCGTCATGGGTATGAATCCCATGAAAATCCGGGACTTCCGTGAGTACCTGCGCGTCGTCCGGACTCTCCTGCAAGGCGAAGAGGTCGAGTATACCTTCCAGGACACAACGCGGACCATCCGGTTCTTGCATCAAGACCTGAAATTCATTGATCTGGAGCATCCCATTCCCATTATTGTGGCAGCCAATGGACCGTTGGCCCTCAAAGCCGCAGGGGAATTTGGGGATGGTCTGATCTCGGTGCTGAACGAGCAGGAGGCCGTCCTGAATCTGAATATGGACTATGTGGGTCAGGGGGCCGCCAGAGTTGGCCGAGACCTGAGCGACTATCATACGGTCTCGCTCACTTCGGTCGTTGTGCTGGAACCGGGTGAGGATCTCACCTCGGACCGCGTCATAGACGAATGCGGCTCATGGGTGTCGGCGGTCTTGCATTTTGCCTATGAAATCTACGAGTTCACCGGCAAGGAAGAGATGATTCCTCCGTCCGTCCACGATATTTGGGACGAATACTGCGCCTATGTGAAAAAAATGGAGACCCCGGCGGAGAAACGCTATCTCCAGATTCACAATGGTCACTGTACGTTTCTGATGCCCGAGGAGCGGCGTTTTATCACGCCCAAAGCCATTGAGGGCTCGGGCATCGTGGGCACGCCGGACGAGATCATTGACAAGTTGCGAGCCGCGGAGAAAAACGGGCTCAAAGAAGTCAGCCTACTCCCCCCGATGGACAGCGCCCGCAAAGTGCTGACCGATTTTGCGGACAAGGTCATGAAACAGTATTAAGCGCCAGAGACAGAACCCCTACGCCGGTTCGAGACTATGCTTCCCGGATCGGCTTAGCCCGTCGGAGCAGCCTTGTAGGTCGGGTTAGCCGAAGGCGTAACCCGACACGGCCGCGATTGTCGGATTACGCTGCGCTAATCCGACCTACTTCCTATTCGGTTGCAATCTCGACCGGATCACCAACCGCTACCTGCCCAGAGGTTTTCGCGGTTGCGTAAACCCCAAAATTTTGGTTGGCCTCACGCACCAGGGTGCGCATGATCTTGGGATCCTTGGGTAGGTTTGCGCAGCCCAGCGTTGTCATAACGCAGCGCAGACAGTTCATCGTCACGTCGAGGGTCATATTTCCGATGCGGAGTTGTTTGCCCGGCCACGAGGTCTCAACAAAACCGGTCGCCTCTTCCGTCTCAATCAAAAAATTCGGACGAAAGCGCCGGGCGTCAATTTGCGAGCTCGGACTCAGGGATTGTAACTGCTGCAACGATGCCTCGGTCACCAACAGCAGCGGGAAGGCGTCGAAATAGGTGCCCGGAGGCGAGGCGTATTGCAGAATCTCTTTTGGAAAGACGGATAAATCCGGCAGGGGTTCGTCTTGCTCCAAACCGAGGAGGCTTCTTAACTCTTCTGCCGGATTGCTATGCGTCGGCTTTCCGCGTCGATAGTGGTCGAGGTTTTCAGCGGGCTGAATCGGCCAGATGGAAACCCGATGGCTCAGGGCCTGACTGAGCTGGGCTGCGGCATTCGGGTCGTTGGACAAGAAGGTCGTTCCATCCGGAACGGTAATTTCAGCCGGGCCGATCTGCTCTTTCGTAGGGCTGTCCGGATAGCGCGCCTGGCAGTGCATCAAGGTCGGAATTTTTTTGGCACTGCTAATTCCCCCTCGGACCTCATCCCGCACTGCCCAGCCCCGGTCTCCAAGCACTCCCTTTGGACCCACCTCGGCCTGCTCCAGCAGTTCGCCCAGCATACTTTTGAACGGATAGCGCCAAATCTGTTTGACAGTCCCGACTCGCATCATGTCCTCCGTGGGCCTTATAGCATTCTTCTGTGAGTGCCCTATTTGCCGGAAAACTCAGGGGGGCGCTTTTCAATAAAATGGGCCACCCCTTCCTTGAAGTCTTCACTCCTGAAACTCGCGGCTATCTCGGTCAGGCCAACGTGCAGCAAGGTGGCAAAATCAACATCCTGAGCCCGGAATAGCTGAGATTTCATGACCCGCATAGAACGGGGCGAAACCATGTTTGCCAGCTCAAGCGCATAGGCCCGGACTTCTGACATGAATGAGTCAGCCGGATAGAGACGGTTGACCAAGCCCATCTGAAGGGCTTCTTGGGCCGTGATTTTTCGTGCCGAGAGCATCAAGTCCAGGGCGTTCGGCAGACCGACAACCCGAGGCAGAATCCAATCAATCCCGTGTTCGGCAATGAGCCCACGCCGCGAAAAGGCAGTGGTGAAGACGGCCGTATCTGACGCAAAGCGGAGGTCCGCGTACAGCGAGAGGATCAGCCCTAAACCGGCGGCCGGACCGTTGATAGCGGCGATAATGGGCTTGGGGACGGTTGGGAAATACGCATAGCGGTAGGAGAACGCCTGGGGAAGATCGAGCCCGCCCGGAATCGGGCCGGGAAAGGCCGGGGGACTTTCTGGCGCCGGTGTGGTGTCGGACCGATCCGCAGCCGCGTTCAGCAAGGACATATCCGCTCCGGCACAAAATCCACGTCCGGCGCCAGTGAGAATAATCACCCGGGTAGCCGCATCTGCGGTCGCCTCAGTCAGGGCTTGGCGGACTTCACGCTCCAAAACATTCGTCCAGGCGTTGAGCCTCTCCGGCCGATTCAGTGTAATCGTCGCAATACCATCTTGGACGGCGTATACAATTTGCTCGTAACTCATGCGTGCCCCTCCGTTGTCATATGGCTGGCAGCCTGCGGGGCAAGGGGTTCAGTCCCGGTTTCTCCGCCAAAGCGGGGTAATTCATCTCCTATGGCAGTCCAGCCGGCACGGTCAGAGAAGTAGTAATGCGCTTGCGGTTGGCGGTCGATGGCGTCGTGTATATTCGCCAGGGCGATATCCATGACCTCTGGATGTTTGCTCGACTGGCAGAACAGCGAACTTCCGCACGTATTGCAGAACGACCGTTTGCCATGCTCCGAAGAGACGAAAACGGCAAGCTGGCCCTGCCCGGCAGTCAGGCTGAACTGCCGTGTGGGCACCCCTAGCCAGGTCACATAGCCGGCGCCATGCACTCGGCGACACATGGAACAGTGACAGTGGCCACAAAAGAGTGTGGGTAATACAAATGCAAACTGGACTGTGCCACAAAAACAGCTTCCTCGAACCAGAGCTGCTTTTTCCGCCGGCTCGTTGAGTTCGCTCATGACTTCCTCCTCTGATCCCTATCCCCGTCCGGCTGCTACTGAACGTGGACGCTCCGACGTTGGTCAGTCAGGCATTCTTGATTGACGTACAGGCCGCCGTATAAACGACACGCCTGTTCATCCCGAACGGCAGGATTCGTATCAGGCACATAGCATTGCTCATTGTAGAGGACACCGCCTCGGGCTTGGCAGCGGCCGGCCTTCCCTTCGGCTTGTGCTATTTTTTGGTCAATGCCCTTATTGAACTCGGTAATTTTCTGATTCCACTTGCGTTCGGCATAGGTACACGAGGAAGCATCTACGGCAACGAACGCCAGCAGACTGGACAGACAGACGGCCCTGAATGCAGGTCTTATGACGGACAACGGTTGCCATAATGAGTAAACGTGCCCTCCAACAGAAATGCAGATGGTGGCACGTTTACTCATTTCATCAAGAGAGAACGGCAACCGGGTTGGACTGCACCACTTCAGCTATTTCATACAGTAAGTCGTGAGCCTCCTCCCAACCTATACAGGCATCGGTAATAGACACACCATAGGCGAGCTCGGAGCCTTCTTTCCAGGACTGGTTCCCAGGTTTCAGGTTACTCTCCAAGAGGATGCCCATGACATCGTAGGTTTGCTCTTGGCGCAGACATAGCACGTCACGACATATCGCGGCCTGACGGGTATGGTCTTTGTTTGAATTGCCATGGGAGCAGTCCACCATGATGGGACGGGCTATCCCCTCTTTGGCAACCATCTCTGTCACCTGCGCAATATCCTCTTGGCGGTAATTGGGCCGTCCCCCACCACCCCGTAAAATAATGTGACGGTCAGGATTACCCAAGGTCTTGATGACCGAGGTCACGCCGTCGGCATTGATGCCCAAGAAGCTATGGCTATGTCCAGCCGAAATCATAGCGTTGATCGCCCCGGAAACTTCCCCACCTGTTGTATTTTTAAAACCAACCGGCATAGAGAGACCACTTGCCATCTCTCTATGCGTTTGGCTCTCCGTTGTCCGCGCCCCTACAGCCGCCCAACTGAGTAGATCGGCGACATACTGGGGTGTGACTGGATCTAACAATTCACTCGCGCATGGCACGCCCATATGGTTAATACGCAGTAAAATCTCGCGGGCCAGTTCCAGACCAGCCGGAATATCACACGACCCGTCGAGATACGGATCGTTGATCAGACCCTTCCAGCCAATAGTTGTCCGCGGCTTTTCAAAATAGGTCCGCATAACAACAACGAGCTGATCGCGTGTTGCGTCAATAATCGGTTTGAGTCGCTCGGCGTATTCGTAGGCCGCTTGGGGGTCATGGATGGAGCATGGACCGATGACAACGAGCAGACGGTCCCGGTCTCGACCGTGTAATATATCACAGATGGCCTGCCGCGTTTGCATGACAACGCCAGCCGCGCCTTCGGTCAACGGGAGTTTGACTTTGATAGCCCGGGGAGACACTAAGGGTGTCATCTCAATGAGATGGGAATTTTCAATTTTCTCAGGCATGTAGTTTTCCAATAGAAAAGCAGGCGTGTCGCCGGCCTTTCGGTGTCGTGATATAAACTTCAGTCACCAGGAAGGCAAACCAAGTCCGCACGGTACCACGTCTTTTCTCTGAATGCGAACCTAGTTCTTAGCCCACCCGGATGGGAGTCGTCGCCTCCAGGGACTCGGGCACCTCCTGCCAGCGACACGACCGAGCCCAGACGACTTGAGAGTCCGGGAAGCCCAGCGCAAGGAACTCGGTAAAATATTTCCTTGCACACTTCGCACTCGCCTTTGAGGGTCTGGGGTTAATCAGCTCAGCAGCGACAAAGAGTTCCTCGACCCTTGCAGGATCAAGCTGTACAGCAAGACGCACCCGCCCCGGTGGGTCTGCGGCGGAGCACAAGCAGATTTCAAAACTTCCTTTGAACGAACGCCGAGCCAAGTCTACATCAGGCCAAAATGTCATGGCGAGAATAAGATCAGGCTCTTCAAGGTATAACGCCGACAGGACAACCCCTTCGTGCGTAAACATCTTCACGCGCCAGGAGACTTCGGCAAGGGCAATACCAAACGGTTGGATACGACGATTAAACTCTCTTTGTGGGACTTCGACCTCCAGCACCACTCCCATGGATTCCTCCTCCACCTACCACAACTCCACCACACCACAAATCCATTCCGCACTTCCACAACCACATTATGATACCACCAGAGGTGATTTTCATCTTTAGTAGAGGATACCACTATAAAAGTAAAGTAGCATTAAGAGTAAAGTAGAATTTCTCAGCGCATCCGTTATCACAAACTGATACGAGGCTAAGGTGTCCGACTTTGATAAGAAGCTAAAACCGGTTCCAATACCTCCCATACTGTCTCGGCGACAATGAGGTGGCCTTCCGCAGTAGGATGAATACCGTCGGGCAAATTGAGCTGGGGTCGTCCCCCTACCCCGTCCAAAAGAAAGGGAATAAGCGCAGCATCATTGGCTTGCGCAAGCCTGGGAAAAATATTACGAAACCGGACCGTATAGTCACGTCCCAGACGGGACGGGACTAACATGCCGGCCACAACAATTTTGACCTGCGGATATATATGTCTGGTCCGGTCAATAATCCCCTGCAGATTAGTATAGATCGTTTGAGGAGCAATACTGCGGAACCCATCGTTGGCTCCTAATGCCAAAAGTAAGATATCGACCTTTTGACGGAGTAGTCGATCGATACGCCGGCGTCCCCCAGCCGTGGTGTCGCCACTCAATCCAGCATTGATCGTCCTGAACGGCCAGCCTTTTGTATCAATCTTTTGTTGGAGCAAAGCGGGGAAGGCTTGTCTTTCCGAGAGGCCGTAGCCTGCGGTCAGGCTATCCCCCAAACACAAAATGGTGCGTCGTCCGTCACCGTCTTGGCCGACAGCATCCCCAGTCAAAACGCAGCTGAATAGACTCCACACCCACACCCACACAACAGCACGTCGAAGCATCATTGCTGGCTGTAAGCTTTAATGCGCATCCTCTGAGGCTCTACAGGTCTCGGTCCAATCCCCGCTTCACAATAATTTCTTTCATAATCTCTGCTGTCCCTCCGGCAATCGTGGCCTGACGGATGTCTCGATAGAATCGTTCAATCGCAAATTCTTTCATATAGCCATAGCCGCCATGCAGTTGGACGCATTCATACGCGACCTTGTTGGCCATGTTACAGCTATACAGCTTTGCCATTGAGACTTCGGTACTACAGTCACGCCCACTCGTCAGCACATCAGCCGCGTAATATGTCAACTGGCGGGCGGCTTCCAGTTCAGTCGCCATATCAGCCAAGCGATGAGACACGACTTGATGGTCAAACACGCGCTTTCCAAACGTCTCCCGTTCGCGCGTATATTTGAGCGTATCTTCAAGGGCCTGCTGTGCTGCACTCACGGCCATACTGGCCGCAATCAGGCGTTCGTCCTGAAAATTCTGCATAATATAATAAAAACCTTTGCCCTCTTCTCCCAGAAGATTGTGACGCGGGACGCGCATATCTTCAAAGACCAACTCACCTGTATCCGAACTATGACAGCCCATTTTGTCCAGCTTTTTAGCCAGGCTGAATCCGGGGGTATCCCGCTCAACGAGAAACAGTGACACCCCACGCGCTTGGGCATCCTTGTTGGTTTTGGCAGCAAGGCAAAAGACATCGGCGTGGACAGAGTTGGTGATAAAAATCTTGGAGCCGTTGATGACGTAAGAATCGCCATCTTTCACTGCCGTGGTTCGTATGCTGGCAACGTCGGACCCGCCCGAGGGCTCAGTCACGCCTATCGCACATACCGCCTCGCCCGTAATCATGGGTCGTAAGTATTTTTCTTTCTGCTCTTCCGTCCCATTGCGCGCGATATGGGTCGAAGACATGTCAGTATGTACCAGGACGCTCGTGGGTAAGCCTAAGGCACGGCAACGACACAGCTCTTCGCAAAAGACAAGCGTCATCCAAATGTCCCCGGCGCTGCCTCCATACTCCACAGGATGGCGAATTCCGAGAAACCCGAGTTCACCCATGCGCTGGTAGAGTGACTTGGGGAAAAGGGCCGCTTCTTCCCATTGGTCAATATAGGGGTGAATCTCCTTGACCACAAAGTTACGAACCTGTTCGCGGAATATCTCATGATCTTCATTAAAAAAGCGTGACGGCGCAGTAAGCATTGGTATTCCTCGCCTCCTGTCATTCCATTCATTCCATGACAGCCCGAGCCTAAACGCTGGGTTTCAGGTGGTCAAGCCAAAGCGACGAACGGCAAGAGCGGCGACGCAGATGTGAAAAGGCCCGTAGGGGTAAAGGAGGGGAAACCCTACGGGCCATAACACTACCCAACCGGGGAGGGTTGGACAGCGAGTTGTTAACTGACTTCTACTATACCAGAATTACGTCATATTAAAAGATAAGTTTATCTAAATTATTTATAGTTTATTTATTAGAAAAATTAATATACGAATAGAGACCGATTACGCTTTGACGAGAATCAAAACGCTCAGGGTTCACTGGATCGTGCTGGGAGAGCAGGAGGGAGGAGAAAACAAACCGCGGCCAGCCATCAGCAGGTATTACACGTCGACATTGCTCCATACCTTAAACTGGAGCCGGGCATACCCGCGCTCTGTGGCCTCAAGATGTTGGGCGACTTCCTGGTGTATGGCGGGAAGTCGATACCACGGTATCGCCGGCCAGGCATGGTGCTCGGCGTGGTAGTTCATATTCCACAGCCACCAACTGAAAAACGGCGCGGTCTGCATCGTGCGTGTTCGCGCAAGAATAGAGCCTTCATTCGGCAGGCCGGTATGCTCGGTGGTCACCCACATGGCTTGAAATGCATGGCCAATAAGTGCGGCGAACAGCACCCATCCCATGCCCGCGGGCCCGATACAGGCCGCTACAATCAGCCCGACCCAAAAGAGGGCGATCACGCCCGATTGCCAGGCCAATGTGGGACGTTGGTCGCGCGGTGCCCAGGGAGCGAAAGACTCCCACTTCTCATAGGCTAGGAAAGGAAATCGCACCAAAGCGCCTGTTTTGAACTGAATAAGGCCCCAGCCGCTAATCATGAGCAGCCAATTTTTCCATTGGGTCGGCCAAGACACCGGCTGTCCACCTAAAAACAACAGCTCGGGGTCCTTGTCGACATATTGGGTATAGCGATGATGATCAAAGTGAAAGGCACGGTATACAGCCGGTGCCATACCAAAGGGAAAACCGCTGAGCCAGGCTCCCAGGGAGTTCAGCCATGGTGACTTAAAAGCCGTTTGATGCGTACACTCATGAAAGGGACCG
Organism: uncultured Binatia bacterium (SeqCode); assembly: GCA_965247985.1. GTDB lineage: Bacteria > Desulfobacterota > Binatia > Bin18 > Bin18 > Bin18. Next base: position 2,356,371 of record OZ252051.1, read on the forward strand.
AACAACGAAGCCCAGATCGCACCAAGAACAATCGAGAGCAGACCCGCCGCAAAGTGGGAATACGGGGTGACGAGCAGCACACCATACGCGCACAGCAGAAAAGCGGACACATGGAGTGTCAGCCGTATAATAGACGGCAAGTCTTGGCGCTGCTGAAGGGCTCGCAGCAGGTTGCGGTCGAGCAGCGAGCGATGTTCAAAAGCTTCGTTCATGCCGCCACGCTACAACCAGCGTCCGTAAACGTCAAGGAAAAATACCTCACACCAAATAGCCTCCATTCGGGCTCAACACTTGCCCGGTCACGTAGGCAGCATCATCTGACGCCAGGTATAAATGAGCAGCGGCGATGTCTTCGGGTTTGCCCATTTGGCGCATGGGAATGCGACGGATAAAGAACTCAACAACCTTCTCAGCGGCAGGTCCCGTGCCTTGTTTGACCATGGGTGTTTCAATCAACCCAGGCGCAACCGCGTTCACCGTAATGCCTGACCGCGCATACTCTAAGGCCAACGAGCGCGTAAAACCAATAATTGCTGCCTTCGCCGCAGCGTAGTGCGCATTTTGCGGACTGCCAGTCATACCGGCAACAGAGGCGGTGTTAATCACCCGCCCCCACTTTGCTGCTATCATGTCCCCGATTACGGCCCGCGTGCACAGAAAGGTTCCTTTCATGTGTACGTCGATCATGCGCTGCCATTCTTCAGGGCTGATATCGAGCAGATTCTTAATCTGGGCAATACCTGCGTTGTTCACAATAATATTGATTGGCCCAAGCTGGCTCTTCGCCTGTTCAATCAGAGCGTGTACGGCTTGACTCCTTGTCACATCAGCCTGCAGACCAATCGCCCGACGCGCGGTCGTTTGACGGATCTCAGCGGCGACTGCCTCGGCGCGACGCTGGCTGATGTCGGCCACAATGACGTGCGCCCCTTCCTGAGCAAAGAGTTGAGCAGTGGCCTGGCCTAAGCCGGACCCAGCCCCGGTTATGAGGGCAATTTTTCCTGTAAGTCGCATATCAACACCACTTCATATACAAGCCGCCGTTCGGGCTTAAAATCTGACCGGTCATAAATCCGGCTTCTTCTGACGCCAAATAGGCGACGGCATGAGCGATATCGTCAGGTTGTCCCAGTTTGCGCATCGGAATGGTCTTGGTCATATTCTCGACCCAGCGCTCGGGACTCTGACGGACCATCGGGGTATCAATCACGCCCGGAGCAACCGCATTCACCGTAATCCCCGTTCGGGCCAGCTCACTTGCCATGGCAACCGTCAGGCCGGCAATGCCGGCCTTGGCAGCACAGTAATGGGCCAGACGCACGCCCCCGGTAAAGGCGCCCATTGAGGACGTACTAATCAACCGTCCCCAGCCAGCCGTTTTCATCCCAGGTAAGACAGCTCGAAAGCAATGATACGTACCATTGAGATGAATATTGAACATGTGATCCCACTGCTCCTCAGTCATGTCCGCAAACGCTGCCTGCGTTCCAATGCCGGCATTGCTGAACAGAATGTCAGTCGTGCCCAATTCCCGGCTCGCTTGTGTCACAGCCGCTTCAACCGCATTCAAGTCTGACACGTCAACCTGAAGCGCGAGCGCCTTACCTCCCAGTTCAGCTACGGCGTGTGCGGTGTCTTCAGCTCCAGCCATATTGATATCAGTCACAACAATATCGGCGCCGCCTTTGGCCAAGACGTGCGCGGTCGCGCGACCGATACCCGACCCGGCTCCGGTCAAAAACGCGACTTTTCCTTCTACGCCTGCCACCTTAGGCCTCACTTCCTACGGTTTCGACATGCCGCGCCGGTGTTTCTTCCGCCATGATCTCACCCAGGCGTGTGTGAATACCGGCCGCATCAATCTCCTTAAAGACAATGGCTAAATTGCCATGCTCGTCCACTGAAAATCGGGCGTTTTTATCCAGTTCCAGTGCCAGGCGGGAGATAATCGCATTGCGGGTAAGATGGTCCAGGGCAGCCCGCTCAAGCTCACTCGTGCAGACCCCGAGCAGCTTGTCCACCACGCCCTTGTGTTTTTCGATATAGAACATGGAATGCCCGATGACACACTGGCCATACTGGAGGGTGGTATATGTCCGGCCGGCCCGTTCCTCTTCAAAAATTCGCTTGGGCGGGGTAGGAAACGCGTCAATATGAGAGCGGACCCACCCATCCTCAGGATCAGGCTCGGCCTCACAAAACATGAGATTGATATGCTGCATACCGTCGGGTTTTGGATAGATTTCGATCAGCATCAGATATTCCCCCGTTTATGTCTCGATACGAAGAGGAACCCACCCCGCTGCTTCGCAGCCCCCCTCCCAAGAGGGACCTACTTACCAAACTTGATGGGGAGAAAAAATCTTCTACCTCAAACACTAGTACTACCCTCCAGAATATGGTAGCTGCGCATCCATGTCAAAAAAGGAGGGAATTTGTTTTTGCTACGGTCCAAGACATAGATTTTTGTCGCGAGCTTTTACAACTGTACGCCGAGGAGGACACCTGGCTCTCTAAAATTCAGTTGGAAGACCGATGTAGCAAATAACCAAATCTCCAACGCGATTTCATTTCTTTTCGGGGCCTTCGCCCTCCTTATGGTCCTACGCGAAAGAGACTCTACTCTTCGGGCGCGTCTATAGTCTGTTCTGCAAGATCGACAATGGTCTGATACACCTCCTCAATACTCATTGCCTCAACATCGGGGGAGACATAAGGACCGGACGCACTGGACGACGCTTCTACGCACGACCCTTTATCCTCCTGGTTTGTGCTACCGAAAACAAAGACACAAAGGAATTCGTCCTCTTGCAGCAGCGCAAATTGTTCCTTTGTTCCCTTCACCGCCATGGCATGAATAAGCGGATCGCCTCTATCGGCCCCATCGCTAGAGAGGGCGAACGCCTCACGGGTATGAAGCAAAGCGCGGGCATAACTTTCTAAATTAGGATCATTCTGGACAGCCTTGAGAGTATGCATTCGGAGAAAAATTTCTAACTGGGCATTGTTACCTCCTACACTACTAGTAGCAAATGTGCGGATGACCTGGTTACGAGCTTGGGCTACAATTTCCTTCGTTGTCAGCCCCACCACGTCCTCATCGTAGACGGGATGCGATCCACCATATCCGCCGGGTGTCCGCATAAAGAATGTGTGGGGCTGGACATCATACTTGTCGAGTACCGCAATAATATCTTCGTCCGGTACTGGGTCTCCAAAGTTGATATGGGCAAGGGGAATGCACGGTCCTGGCAGGTCAAGCCCGCAGGGGGCAGGACGATGCCCTTTCCTGATTTGAGAGGCATTGGGTTCGTGCGGAGATAAAGAACCGGCAGACCGCGACGTAGACCTGAGCCCTGTTACATAAGGGGAAGGGGAAGATTCTGTAAGCTGTAATGTTGTGTATTCCCGAGGAGTGAGAATAAACCACACAGCCATTAGAAGAACAGCGACACTAAGCCACACAAGACTAGCTGCTATCCTCCGCAGTCTTCTGTTCACATGTTTGCTCCTTCGTAAAATTTGCTCCTTCGTAAAAATAGGCTGCCCCGGCTGGGCGAACATCATGCGCTGAGTTTGCTCTACTTGCTGCGCTAGAGCAAATCACGATGCTGTGTAGCCGCCCGTCATTCCTGCGAAAGCAGGAATCCAGGCTCCCGGTCCCCCGGCCTCTGGATGCCGGATCAAGTCCGGCATGACGAGAGTGTACTGGCACGGCTACAACTTATCGTGAAACGCTCTAGGCGCTCGGCACCAGGGGCGTGAGGGAAAACATATAGTGCAGCTATTTGGGTGTAATACATGCTGCAAGGTTTGCTGTTTCACGTTTTAGCCCTCCGGCAGTAGAGACACGAAGGTGTATAGAGTGAGCCTTAGCAAAAGGAATGGTATGCCTCGGTTAGGCTTCCGTCCGTAACTCGACTACATTCCCGTCCGGGTCACGCACAAAGACCACCGGGGCTAGGCCAAGATTCGGCGGCGGAGCAAATTCCTGGAACTTCACCCGTCTCTTCTTGAGTACCCGCTTGGCCTCTTCAAGGTCTTCGACCTGGACCGCTATGTGAGTGCCGATACCCGGCATATCCTTGCCGGCCATTGCGTTGCGCTGGCCAATGATATGCACCTGGGTTCCGTCCACTTCATACCAAATCCCGGGAATACCCTTGATCTTGGGCCGCTCAATCTCGTCAAAGCCTAGAATGTCTCCATAAAATCTCTTTGCCTTTCTCACATCAGAGACCGGGACTCCGGTATGGCGGATCGACTTCGCTTTAATCATTTTCCCCTCCTTTCGGGTGTGCTGTTACTCCAACAAAAAATCCGACACGGCTTGGACAAAGGCGTCCGGTTCCTCCAACATAATCATATGGCCCGAACGCTCGAAGTGAACCAGACGCGAGCCGGGAATAGCCTGCTGAAACGCTTCCCCATAGACCGGTGGAATGAGTTTATCGGAGTTCCCCCACAGCAACAGGGTGGGCAGTTGCAGGCGATGGATACGTTTCGTGAGCCCTTTGTCAGGAATCGGCCACAGGAATTTCCCGGTCGAGGCCAGGCATTTATACATCTCAAGCTGGGCTTCAGGAGATTGCAACTGTTCGGTGAACATTCGGCTCATGGGACCGCTGGGGTCATGAAACACATGTTCGACCATCTGCTGCGGGTTGAAAAGAAAGAAATCCGGAATGGGATTATCCTCAAGCCAGAGTCCTGCCGGGCAGACCAGCACGAGGCGATTGATCCGGTACGGGGCGAGCGCAGCCATCTCTGCAGCCAACATGCCACCCAGCGAGTGACCCATGATATGCGGGCTATCGATCTGCAACTCGTCGAGAAAATCGTGGTAGTACAGGGCGAAGTCAATCACGTCGTCAATGTTCTCGATCCCTGTTCCAGGCCCAAAGCCGGGATGGGCCGGGGCATAGACGGTAAAATTCTGGGCGAGTTCCTCAAGAAACGGAGCGCCAACCATAGGTCCGCCAGCGCCGTGCAGAAACAGCAGCGGCTCGCCGCTGCCGCCCCACTGCATCGAGGTTGTAAATTTTCCATGCCGAATCGAAACCTTCACTTCTTGCATTCCAAACGATCTCCCTTCAGGGGTTCAGCCAGTTAGAGCGCTGCAACCGGCATCCGGTCTTCTACCTTCAGCGGATGCGGTGCCCAGCGGTCTTCCCATTCATTCCACAACTGCTCGCGCAGAAAAGGCAGCACCTCTTTGGCATACAGTTCGGTATTCTTCCTGGTCTGCTCACGGCCCAGGTTGCCGAAATGGAGGAGGGAGAAAAGCTGGCCCACATTCATTTCCTTGATGACTTCAACCAGCCGTTCGCGCACCGTGGCCGGCGAGCCGGCAATGACATAACCCTGCTCAACAAAATCTTTCCATTTGAGGTCGGCCAACTGCTCGAAACTGAATGGCGACTTGAGCGACTTGATCGTCTTGAGCGTCAGATAGCCCGGTGCGGCGGCCCAATAATCGGGAACGTGCAGGCAACGGTGGTAAAAATACGAAGCCGCCTCTGCATAGTCCTTTTCCGCCTGGGCATCCGTCTCGGATACCCCGATGAGTTGCAGATAGCCGGCGCGGTAGGGGTTGCGGTCTCGTCCGGCTCGGTCTACCGCTTCCCAATAACCCCTCATAATCTGCGTGGCCGGCTCATAGCCGAAGTAGCTCAGGAAGGCATACATATAGTCATGCTCGGCCACCCAATCCCAGGTCTCGACGCTGCCGCCGCCTGGAATCTACACCGGCGGATGTGGCTTTTGAATCGGACGGGGCCAGATGTTCACATACCGAAGTTGATTGTATTTGCCGTTAAAGATAAACGGTTCCGGCTCGGTCCAGGCCTTAATAATCAGATCATGCCCTTCCCGATATTTCTCACGTAGGGTCATGGGTGTCTGCCCGTACGCAAAATTGGTGTCCATCGACGTGCCGACCGGAAAGCCGCCCACAAAGCGACCACCCGAGATACAGTCCAGCATGGCCATTTCTTCGGCAATCCGAATAGGCGGGTTATACAGCGCAATCGAGTTGCCCAACACAATGAGTGAGGAATTGGAAGTCCGACGGGCGAGCGCGGCCAGAATGAGATTGGGTGACGGCATCATGCCATAGGCGTTGGCATGGTGTTCATTCACACAAATACCATCAAATCCCAGACTGTCAGCGAACTCTAACTGGTCCAGATACTCATTATAATATTTATGCCCGAGGGCAGGGTCGAATAATTCACTGGAAACATCTACCCACACACTCGGATGTTTTTCCTTAAAGTCTTCAGGCAGGTCTTGATACGGCATCAAATGAAACCAATGACTCTTCACGGTAGGACCTCCTCGTTGAGTGCAACGGACAATATATCTGACAACATGCCTGGACGGATGTTATAAAAATTTGTATCAGCCTGGGATTTTAGCGACAAGAGGAAGGGGTGAGGGAACGAGGGTTGTCCTCGCCCGCAGCACCACCATCAGCACGGCAGAACAGAAGAGGCCGATCCCAACGCCGCTGAACCCGAGTTGATAGCTCCCGGTCGTGTCGTAGAGATAGCCCATCAAGATTGGACCAACGAAACCGCTCAAGCAGATAATGGTCTGATAGAAGCCGTAAATCACGCCGTGGGCTTTCATCCCGAACATGCGCCCGGTAACGAGGGCAGTCAGTGGAGTCGTGCCACCAAAGAAGAGGCCAAAGCACACAACAAAGCCGAGCACGGAAACACCGGGAGTAGTCCACAAGAGCAGGGTCACGCCCATTCCACCCAGGGCATAGCAGGTCGCAGCCAGCCGAATCGGATCATAGCGATCACTCGCCCAGCCGAAACCCAGCCCACTGATAACCGCCGAGCCGAGCAGAGAACTCACTAAAAGTGCAGCCTGCTGAGTGGAAAAGCCGTGATCCGTAAAATAGGGATACTGATGAATCATGACGGAAAAGAGACAGCTGTAGGCAAGAAAATAGATGCCGATGAGAGCCCAGAAACGGCCAGTCCGTAAAGTCTCGCGTGCGGATATTCCCTGTCCTATTCCGGCAACGACTGGCGTGGCGCTTGAGGTTTGTCTGGTATCACCGTCCGGCAGGAGACCCAGGTCCGCGGGTGTATCTCGCATCAGCAAAAACAACGCGGGAACCAGAATAACCCACAGCATCCCACCCAGGATAAGGAGCGTCGGACGCCAGCCTACACTCTCGACAAAAGAGGACGCCAAGGGCGTCATAATCAGTCCGCCAACAGGCGCCCCAATCATAGCTGCGCCCATGGCACGACCGCGCTTGCGAATAAACCAGTGCGAAATGGCGATATTAACTGGAACATGGGCCAGGGCCGTAAACCCGACACCCACCCCAAGACGCAGCACATAGAGTTGCCACAACGCAGTCATATGTGACAGCAGCATCAAGCACAGGCCAACCAATACTGCCGCAGGAATCATGACCGCCCGCGGTCCATACAGACTCACCGTTCGTCCGACGAATGGAGCAGTGAGAGCAACCGCCAACATAAAGGCCGAAATTCCGCCTGATACCTGAGCCCGGCTCCAACCAAACTCCGCGGCCAGCGGCTTGAGAAAGACGGGGAAAGAAAGATTTCCAATACCACCAGCCATAGACATGCTCACAAAGCATGCCACAACAATCCACCAGCCGTAAAAAAACGTGGACGCTGCCTCCACGCCTCCGCCGTCCCTGCCTGCCATGCTGCTACGATAGAGGCCCGCCCGCCTATCCGTCTAGGACGGCCGTCCTTGACGCGGGTTGGAACGGAACCGTGAGTCCAGAAGACCGGGACAGAGCCGAGAGGTAGCCGGTCCTGTCTTTCCCCTCATATACCCAGCCTGCGTTTTTGGGAGAAGTGTCGCAAGCCCTACTAGCGAACAAAAGACGAAAGGTTTATAATTCTCCTATGGACTTCTACAGCCGTTCACTGAAGGGTCGCGGGACTTCAATACACCCACACAACCGCTTTGAAACGCTCACCTATACGCCGGACCCTGACTCTCTGGAAGCGCAAGAAGACGCGCCCTCCCCTCGAACTCGGGTTTTCCGCGACCCTTCACGCAGCATTTTGACTCGGAATACAAGTCCCGATATCGGCTTTTCTGTTAGCGTTAATCCCTATCGTGGTTGTGAGCATGGTTGTATCTATTGCTACGCGCGACCAACTCACGAATGGTTAGGGTTTTCCGCAGGGTTGGACTTTGAAACTCGGATTCTTGCTAAGGAAGACGCACCACAACTTCTCACCAAAGCGCTCGCCTCATCGTCTTATACACCCGAACCGCTCGTCATGAGTGGGATCACCGACCCGTATCAGCCAATAGAGCGGGACTTGCACATTACACGCGCCTGCCTGTCAGTTCTTGCTGAGTTTCGGAATCCAGTCTCCATCATTACCAAAAACGCGCTCGTCGCCCGTGACTGTGACCTCCTCGGGCAACTGGCGGAAGTCCAGGCCGCTTCAGTCTTTGTTTCTATCACGACGCTCAATCCCGACCTCGCCCGAACCCTTGAGCCTCGGGCGTCCACTCCGGCACGACGCCTGGCCGCGATCCGAACGCTTACCAAAGCGGGTATTCCAGTTGGCGTCATGTCCGCCCCCATCATCCCAGGTCTCAATGACCACGAACTACCGGCTATTCTCGACGCGGCAGCTCAAGCGGGGGCACGATCTGCCGGCCACACGATAGTCCGCCTTCCCCATGCGGTGAGTGAGCTGTTCATCCAATGGTTAGAAGACCATTATCCAGAACGAAAGAACAAAATTCTGAATCGCATTCGTGCCCTTCGAGGTGGGAAACTCAACGACTCAGGCTGGCATACGCGAATGCGTGGCGAAGGCCGTACGGTCGAGGCAATTCATGACCTTTTTGAACTTGGTCGCCGGAGAGCCGGGCTGACCGGACCTTTGCCGGAATTATCCACAAAGGGCTTTCGGCGACCGGATAAGAATGGACAACTTTCTCTGTTTGGGAGGAACGACGAGAGGTAGCCCTGGGGTGTCGGGTTACGCTCCGCTCACCCAATCTGCAAGACTCGACTGAAGCGGTGGCGACTCCTCAAATTGCGCGGATTTTGGGCAATACCTCTCGGGCGAAGAGTTGCAGGCTCTGCGTTGCCAATTCATCAGGCAGCGAGCCAAACTGAAACATAGCCAGCAAGGTCCCCCGTTTGCCCTCTTCGCGTTGACGCTTGATTTGGGCGATCACGCTTTCCGGTCCGCCCAGAATGACCGTCCCATTCTCAATCCCCTCGTCCACGCTATAGCCCATGGCCTTGCCCGTCTCTTTACTGGTGACATTCTTCAGCCAATCGCGCATGCCGTTGACACTCATATGTCCGGGGATAAGCGAGACAGTGCCGATATCAAATGACGCCAGCGCGCGGAAGAAGTGGTACTCTAAATGCGCTTCAGCCTCTTGGCGCGCCTTTTTATCGCTCTCGCCAACGTACAACGCACAGATTGAGGCAAACATATCATCGAAATCCTCGGGGATGGTGATGCTTTGCTCTTGAGCCAGCCGATAATACGTCTCGTGTACTGATCGCGTACGCTCAATACTGACCCACGGCGTGGCGATATAGGTGCGATTTTTGACCGCAAAATCGAGCGAGTCCAAGCTATTGGCCGCCATCCAGATTTTCGGATAGGGCTGCTGTAAGGGCTTAGGCCAAATATTGTAGTCTCGGACACGGTAAAACTGGCCATCAAAATCAAACGGTCCCTCACTCGAAAGTGCTTTAAGAACTAGGGAAAAACCTTCCCGAAACCGAGCCTGAGATTCCGCCGGGTTGACATTGTAGGACAGGTATTCGGTCGGAAAACCACGCAGCGCTCCCCAAATAAAACGACCATTGCTCAGGTGATCCAGCATTGCGACCTCTTCCGCAATGGCAAGCGGGTGGTGTAACGGAATGCACGTGCCGGTGACCGCCACCTGAAGATGTTTCGTGCGTTGTGAGACGGCTGCGGCCATGAGGTGAGTCGAGGGCACCATGGCACAAAATCCGCCTCCGCCATGATGCTCCTGACAGGTGAAGCCATCCAGCCCAAGCTCATCACTCAGTGTGATTCGATCCAGCTCTTGTTGGAGTAAGGCGTTTCCCTGAGCAGGATCAAAATACTTATTCGAAAGTGGATACGATCCAGGCGCACCGACGGGGGCATCGTCGGGCAGGTGCGGCCAGCCAAACAGCACCATATTAAAGACTCTCATTGTCCTCCCCCTCTTCTCTCCGGGATGAAGGTGTGAATAGCCTGGATAACAGCCTCGCAATCTTCCACATACGGCAGATGTCCGGCCCCCGGAATTGTCACGCTTTGCGCGTGCGGTAGGAATGCAGTCCACAGCGCGGCGTGCGCTGGGGCCAGGAGGGGGTCCTGCTCTCCCCAGACGACAAGCGTCGGTGTGGTTAAAAGATGCAAGTGATAGCGCAGGCTACGACTGTGCAGGTACGGGTCGAACACCAGTCGGATACTGGAGTTTCGATTGTTAATGAATGCGTCACTCCAGTTGCTCAGGTCTGGAACATACAGTGAGGCCTGCTCCGGAGCTGCGCCCGTAAAAAAATACCCCTGCAAGCGCGCCGGGTCTGTATAAAAGAGATTTGGGATCTTGGTCCAATCCTGCACTAAGCCGAGCGGGCTAATCAAGACCAACTTGGCAATCCGCTCCGGTCTGAGCAGAGCAAGTTCAGCCCCGACCCACCCCCCGAGGCATGAGCCGACGACAATCGGCCGTCTGAGCGACAGCGCATCAAAGAATTGTAGCAGCAACACCGCCAAATCGTGTGGCGTCTTCGCCCACTCTGGCAATGAAGATTGCCCATAGCCGGGTAAATTAGGAGCAAACACATGGAAACGTTCAGCTAACCGCTGGTGGTAGTCCATCCAGCCTGGCTCGCCCCATAACCAGTGGAGCCATACAAGCGGAGGCCCTTGGCCAGCCTGTTGGTAGCAAAATTGAATAGTGGTCGGCTGCGTATCATCTCCACGCAGCTCAAGCGTTTCTTGTTGCGGGGGAGTTTCCACAGATATTTTCCTTTGCCATTTTCGTAGGGTGCGCCCTGTGCACCATCCGGGGGCCGCAATGACGTACCGCAACTATCCAACAAAAAGCGTGTAGGGTCTACCATTCAGATGCATAAGCTCTTGCGGCAACAGCAGGCATCTTTTCTTCGAGAGAACACGGCTGGCGATCTCTCGATTAATGGCTGGCACTTGCTCCAAGCGCTCGATCTGCTCCAGTGTCAAATACTCGGCTCGGTCAACCTCTTCCATATCGGGTTCAGGCTCACCGCTCAGCGGCGTCATAAGCAGGACGATATACAGACTGTTTCCAATGTCAGGATCACACCGATTGCGCAGGCCAATGACGCCTTGCACCTCCCCGGTCACGCCGGCTTCCTCCCGGACCTCACGCACAACGGCCTGCTCAATAGTTTCGTCCGGCTCGACAAAGCCCCCCGGCACCTGCCAGTTCCCCCTGCCCCGGCGTGAGGCACGCCGCACCAGCAGGAGGCGGTCGTCACGCACAACCGCCCCACCTACGCCAAGGTTGTAACCGCGGTTGTAACGTTCGGGGATGGGCATGGAAGTGAGGCGGGAGACGCCTGAGTCTCCCGGCGGCGTTACGCAAGCACCATGGGCAGCCCGAGGTACTCGTTATACATAAAGTCCCGATGCTCAATCAGGGCTGGGTCGAGGGCCTTTTCAATAGCCGGATTCGGGAACTCGAAGGCGGCGCGTAAAACATCCATAATCTTACACTGCTCAGGTGGAAGCGGTTTCATGAGGGCGCAAAACGTTGCCCAATAGAAGTCCAGGGCACTGACATTTTCACCCATCAGGAACCGATTGCCTTGTGCTTGCTGGGCTTTGAGACGGGCAGAGAGCAGCGTCAGAAGGTCTGCCGCTCGCTTGATTGCCTCCGGTCCGATCCCGGGTCGATAGCCATATTTCGAGCCCAGATATTGGCCCATTCCAGCTGGGATGGGATAGTCCACAGCCGGGTCTATGGCCGCATCGCACATCATGAGGCGGAGTGCCCAGCCCAGGCCCATTTCACCACAGATTTCATGCGAGAGACCAAACATCAGGACGCGTTGTTCCGGGTCGGTAGGAATGAGGCCGGGTTCGGGCTGGAGACGTTCAAGCAACAGCAGTATCTCCGCCCAGCCGGACCGGGGCGCTTCATCCTCATACATGGCGGTTGGCGCGCTATCCTCGCCCGTCCACTCCACCAGGGCTGCATTTGCCGCGGGGTCACCGGGCATATAGAGTGTCGCCGTGAAGGGAATATTTTTGGTCTTGAGCATCCCTTTGACGGCTTCCCCCCACGGGCTCGGCGCATTGGCCACAAACGTCAGGCGCAGACCCGACGCCTGCTTGGCTTCTTCCAGGCTCACAAACTTCATATCCTCCTCCTTATCTTCATTCTGATAACGCGATATTCTACAGGAATACCGCCTCAGGCGCGACACGAGCCGGCTTGATCTCCACCCGGCCTGCCGCTAGCTTCAGGCCCATGACAACACAGGCGATTACCCGGAATCCGTTGTCCTGGTTTTTTCTCCTCGGCTTGACCGCGAGCGGATTTTTGATCTGGTTGATTTACTATAAGCCGACAGCCACGGCAGAGGGAGATTGGGTGACATACCTCCCGGCGGCCAACTCGTGCTTCAATGCCCTGTGCGCCTGCTGTTTGGTTGGAGGGTTTGTCAATATCAAGCGCGGCAACCGGGACGTGCATAAGCGTTTCATGCTTGCCGCCTTTGTGTTCTCAGTCTTCTTCCTTGGGAGTTACATCATGTATCATCATTTTCATGGTGATACGCCTTTTCCCGGTCAGGGACCAATTCGTCTTGTCTACTTTTTTATATTAATCAGCCACATCGTCCTCTCCATTGTCGTCCTGCCCATGGTCTTTACGACCCTGTACTATGCGGCCCGCGGACAGTTTGAGTCACACAAAAAGATCGCGCGCTACACCTTTCCCATCTGGCTATACGTCTCGGTGACAGGCGTGCTGGTCTTTTTTTTTCTCAGGGCCTATGCGTGAGTAGGGGGCAACCCACCCCGCCGTTGATGCGGCACCCCTCCCAAGAGGGGATGTATAAAATCAGAATAACAACAAGAATCCACGGACATGACCAGAGCCAATCAGACCCCGGAACAAGCTGCTCGCGAACATATTGATAGCTTACTCACCCAGGCAGGTTGGGCGGTCCAAGACAAAGAGAGCATCGATTTCAGCGCGGGCCTCGGGGTTGCCATACGTGAATACCAGACAGATACCGGCCCGGCCGACTACGTTCTCTTCATCGACAAGAAGCCCGCCGGCGTTATTGAGGCCAAGCCGGAGGAGCGGGGCCACAACATCACCATGGTCGAGGAGCAATCCGCCGGCTATGCCGTTGCCAAGCTCAAATGGCTGAACAACGAACCCCTGCCATTCGTCTATGAAAGCACCGGCGTGCTCACGCGCTTCACCGACACACGTGATCCAAAGCCCCGCTCCCGGGAGGTGTTCAGCTTCCCTCGGCCGGAGACCATGCAGAACTGGTACGCCCACACGGCCACGCTCCGCGCGCGGCTCCAGGAGCTTCCGGATCTGGACCCCGCGGGACTGAGAGCTTGTCAGGTCAACGCCATCGAGAAGCTGGAGGCATCCTTCAAAGATGACCGCCCGCGTGCCCTCATTCAGATGGCTACCGGCTCGGGCAAGACTTACACCGCCATCACCTCGATTTATCGGCTGCTCAAGCACGCGGACGCCAAGCGCATCCTCTTTCTCGTAGACACCAAGAACCTGGGCGAACAGGCCGAGCAGGAATTCATGGCCTACGTGCCCAGCGACGACAACCGTAAGTTTACCGAGCTGTACAACGTTCAGCGCCTCAAATCGTCCTTCGTCGCCAAGGATAGCCAGGTCTGCATCAGTACCATCCAGCGCATGTATTCATTGCTGAAGGACCAGGAGATGGACGAAGCCGCCGAAGAGATCAACCCGGCGGAGATGGTGCAGCTCAAACAAGCGATGCCGGTTGTCTATAACGCCAAGATTCCACCTGAGTTCTTCGACTTCATCATCATCGACGAATGCCACCGCTCGATTTATAACCTCTGGCGCCAGGTCCTGGAATATTTTGACGCCTATCTCATCGGCCTGACGGCCACACCGGATAACCGCACCTATGGATTCTTCAAAACGAACGTCGTCAGCGAATACGACCATGAACAAGCCGTCGCCGACGGCGTCAATGTCGGCAACGAAATCTACGTCATTGACACGGAAAGGACGAAGCAGGGCGGTCAACTCAAGGCGGACCACCAGGTCGAGAAACGCGAGCGCCTGACGCGCCGAAAACGCTGGGAGGTTCAGGATGAGGACGTGACCTATACCGCCCAGGAACTTGACCATGCCGTGGTCAACCCCGACCAGATTCGCACGGTCGTCCGCACCTTCCGCGACAAGCTGCCGAAGATATTTCCCGGCCGCACCGAAGTCCCGAAGACGCTGATATTTGCCAAGACCGACAGCCACGCCGACGACATTATCCAGACCGTGCGCGAGGAATTCGCCCAAGGCAACGCATTCTGCAAGAAGGTCACCTACAAAGCCGAAGAAGATCCGAAATCCGTCCTTGCCCAGTTCCGCAACGACTACTACCCGCGTATCGCCGTGACCGTGGACATGATCGCCACAGGCACCGACGTGAAGCCGCTCGAATGCCTGCTCTTCATGCGCGACGTGAAGAGCCGCAACTATTTCGAGCAAATGAAGGGTCGCGGCAGCCGCACCCTCGACCACGACGATCTCAAGAAAGTCTCGCCCTCCGCTGTCAGTGGCAAGACCCACTATGTGATCGTGGACGCCATCGGCGTCACGAAATCACTCAAGACCGCCAGCCAGCCGCTCATCACCAAACCCTCCGTACCACTCAAGGACCTCGCCATGGGCGTGATGATGGGCGTGCACGACGAAGATACCGTGAGTTCGCTCGCTGGTCGCCTCGCCCGGCTTAATCAGCAACTCGACCCCGCCGAGAAGGAGCGGATCAAGGCGCAGGCCGGCGGTATCGGACTCACTCAAATCGTCGGCAATCTACTGGCCGCCATCGACCCTGATCGCATTCAGGAGAAGGCACGTGAAATCGAGCCAGTGTCCGACGGTGCCGAGCCGTCGCCGGCCACCTGCGAAAAGGCCCAGGAGCAGTTGGTCCGTGACGCAGCCAGTGTCTTCAACGGTGAGCTGATCGAGTTGATCGACTCGATTCGCCGCGACAAGGAACAGACCATCGACCATGATAACCTGGACACCGTGCTCCGCGCCGAATGGGAAGGCGACGCGCACGAGAACGCCGAAGCCATGGCGCAGGATTTCCAGCACTATCTGGAAGCCAATCGCGATGAAATCGAAGCCCTGACCATCTTCTACGCCCAACCGCACCGTCGCCGCGAGTTGACCTACGACATGATCCGCGAGGTGTTCGACAGACTGAAGAACGACAAACCGCTCTTGGCCCCTTTGCGAGTTTGGCAGGCATATACCTTGCTCGATGAATACAAGGGGCAGCAGCCCGCTACTGAACTATCGGCGCTCGTGGCCCTGATCCGCCGCGTCTGTGGCATTGACGCGAGGGTCTCGCCCTATTCGGAAACCGTACGTCGCAATTTTCAGAATTGGATCATGACGCACCACAGCGGCAGCGGAGAGAAGTTCAACGAGGAGCAGATGGACTGGCTGCGTATGATCCGTGACCACATCATCGACTCCTTTCATCTGGAGCGAGACGATCTGGAGATGGCCCCGTTCGATGGCAAAGGCGGCATGGGGCAGATGTACAAGCTCTTCGGCGACCGGATGGATGGTGTGATTGATGAGTTAAACGAGGCGTTGGCGGCGTGAAATCGGACCAAAACACCGAAAACGGATTGCCAAAAGGCTGGGTCGAATGTTCCATCGGGCAAGTGACTCTCCCTGTCTCAAAGATCGATCCCAAGGAGGAGCCGGACCGAGAGATCGACTATATCGACATCGCTAGCATTGACAACACTCGGCAGGTCATCGGGAAGGTCAAGCAGTATAAATTAAAGGACGCACCCTCGCGAGCGCGACAAATTGTGCGATCAGGGGATGTCCTTTTCGCCACAGTAAGACCCTACTTACGCAATATCGCCTCTGTGCCGAAGGACTACGGCCAGCAGATCGCATCTACAGGATTCTCGGTATTGAGGCCAGCGGAGGGCATCTGCCCAGCTTTTCTATTTTACAAGGCTATCTCCAGGGATTTTGTGAATGCCCTCGCAGGGATGCAATATGGCGTAAGCTATCCAGCGGTTAAAGATGAACAAGTACGCAACCAGCTTCTATGGCTTCCGCCATTGCGTGAGCAACACCGCATCGTCGCCAAAATAGAAGGACTCTTCTCTGCGTTGGATAAAGGTATCGAAAGCCTGAAGACCGCTCAGGCGCAACTCAAGGTCTACCGTCAGGCCGTGCTCAAGCACGCCTTCGAAGGCAAGCTTACGGCGCAATGGCGGGAAGAGAACAAAGACAAACTTGAGAAGCCCGAGCAATTGCTCGCTCGCATCAAGCAAGAGCGGGCGGCACGTTACGAGCGGCAACTCAAGGAATGGAAGGCCGCTGTCAAGGAATGGGAAGCAAGCGGAAAATCCGGCAAAAAGCCACAGAGACTGAAGAAGCTGCCGAAAGTAACCGGCCTTGCCCACGATGTGACCGCAAAGCTACCGCCATTGCCGAAATCGTGGATTTGGGAAAAGCTTGGGTGGATGACCTGCAGAGTGGAATACGGCACGGCAGCTAAGTCGGCGACAACTGGCAGGGTGCCAGTTCTCCGCATGGGGAATATCCAAAATGCAAAGTTTGATTGGGCGGACCTCGTCTACACCTCAGGCGACAAAGAGATCGCGCAATATCGGCTGCACGATGGAGACGTCCTCTTCAACCGTACCAACAGTCCCGAACTGGTTGGCAAAACCGCGATCTACAAGGGCGAACGCCCGGCTGTTTTCGCCGGATACCTCATTCGAGTGAACCACATCCGCGCGGTTGTTGACGCCCAATATCTGAATCTGTTTCTCAACTCGCACGTTGCCCGGCAGCATGGCAACAGCGTCAAAACCGACGGTGTCAACCAGTCAAACATCAACGGCGCCAAACTCTCAGACTACCCGTTTCCGTACTGTTCGATCAAAGAACAGTGCGAAATCGCCAGTATCCTTGAGAAGACGTTCTCTCTCCTTGATGAGACGGAAGCCAACATCGTCCAGGAACTTCAGAAGGCCGATGCCCTCCGCCAATCAATTCTGAAAAAAGCCTTCTCCGGCCAACTCGTCGCACAGGACCCACGCGACGAACCAGCCTCGGTTCTGCTAGACCGCATCAGGGCCGAAAGAGAGCAGGCGGCGAAGAACAACCACTCCAAGAAAACAAAAAGGAAGAAGGCCGCCGCATGAACACCGCGCCCATAGTCTCCAAAGTCTGGAGCTTCTGCACCAACCAGCGCTTGCGGCCATCTTCCGAATACTGATATCGTTTTCTCAATATACTGATATCGGGGGAGTCCATGAGCAAAGGGCTTATCAGAACAGTGATCAGCCTGGATGACGAACAGAAGGCGTGGCTGGACCGACAGGCTGCGTTGCGCCGTGTGTCCATGGCCTCGCTGATTCGCCAAGCGGTCAGCGAATTTCAGATCCGGGAACGGCGCGGCTCGGCTGCGTCGTTTCAAGAGGTGCTCAAGCAGACGGCGGGCATCTGGCAGGCCGGGGACGGACTCGAGTATCAGGAGCGTATTCGCAAGGAATGGCTTTGAGGGATGGCCAGATATCTGCTCGACTCGGTCATCGTCATCGACCACTTTAACGGCGTTGAGGCGGCGACGGAGTTTCTTGCCGCCCACGGGCGCGATTGCGTGATTTCCGTCATCACCCGTGCGGAGACACTTGCTGGATTCTCTGCGGCATCGGAATCCTTGGCCCGCGAGCTATTGGACACGTTTGCGACGCTGCCCGTAACCGTCGAAGTCGCCGATGCAGCCGCGCGGTTGAGGCGCACCCAGCGCTGGAAACTTCCAGATGCGATTCAGGCGGCCATCGCCATTCAGGAAGGTCTGACATTGGTCACGCGAAACACCCGGGACTTCAAGGCTGGCAGCCCGGTCGCGGTGGAGACTCCGTATCAAATACCCAATCCGCCCAAAAGGAAGAATACCACCCGATGAATACCGCGCCCATTGTCTCCAAAGTCTGGAGCTTCTGCACCACCCTGCGCGATGACGGGGTGAGCTATGGCGACTACCTGGAGCAGCTCACCTATCTGATCTTCCTCAAGATGGCCGACGAGTACGCCAAGCCGCCGCACAACCGGGATGTCGGCATCCCTATCGAATACGACTGGCAGAACCTGAAGTCGAAGCGAGGCGCGGAACTGGAAAGCCACTACGTCACCCTGCTGCGCGAGCTCGGCACCAAGGCGGACATGCTGGGGCAGATTTTTACCAAAGCTCAGAACAAGGTCCAGGACCCGGCGAAGCTGTTCCGCCTCATAGACATGGTGGACGACACCGAGTGGGTCACCATGGGTGCCGACGTAAAAGGGGATATCTACGAAGGGCTGCTGGAGAAGAACGCCGAAGATACCAAGTCGGGCGCGGGCCAGTATTTCACGCCGCGCGCCCTGATCCGGGCTATGGTCGAATGTGTCCGGCCCGAACCGGGTAGGCGCATCGCCGACCCGGCCTGCGGTACGGGCGGTTTCTTTCTGGCCGCCTACGACTTCATCAACAACCAGAACAACTTCCACCTCGACAAGCAGCAGAAAGCCTTCCTGAAGCATGAGGCGTTTCACGGCAACGAGATCGTCGCCAACACGCGCCGCCTGTGCCTGATGAATATGTTCTTGCACAACATCGGTGAGATCGACGGCGGCGCGCCCATTTCGTCAAACGATTCGCTGGTGGCCGATGCCGGCCAGCGCTTTGACTATGTGCTGGCGAACCCGCCTTTCGGCAAGAAGAGTTCCATGAGCTTCACCAACGAAGAGGGCGAACAGGAAAAGGACGACCTGACCTACAACCGGCAGGACTTCTGGGCGACCACCTCGAATAAACAGCTCAATTTCGTGCAGCATATTCGCACCATGCTCAAGACCACCGGCCGCGCTGCCGTTGTCGTGCCGGACAATGTGCTGTTTGAGGGTGGTGCCGGGGAGACGATTCGCAAGAAGCTGCTGGACAACACCGACCTGCACACCATCCTGCGCCTGCCGACCGGCGTGTTCTACGCGCAAGGGGTCAAGGCCAATGTGCTCTTTTTCGACAACCACGAAGCCAGCCCGAACCCCTGGACCAAGCAGGTCTGGTACT
Source organism: uncultured Binatia bacterium (SeqCode) (assembly GCA_965247985.1). Taxonomy (GTDB): domain Bacteria; phylum Desulfobacterota; class Binatia; order Bin18; family Bin18; genus Bin18. The sequence continues at coordinate 2,375,764 of OZ252051.1, forward strand.
ACGACTACCGCACCAATATTCACCATACGCTCAAGAAAAAGCCCCTCCGCTTTGAAGACCTTCAGGATTTTATCCAGTGCTATCACCCACAAAACCGTTGGGAACGGACGGAAACCTGGGATGCGGAAGCGAACCCTGAAGGGCGGTGGCGGGTGTTCTCGTATGACGAGATTCTCGCTCGGGATAAAACCAGCTTGGACATTTTTTGGCTCAAAGACAAAAGCCTGGCCGATCTTGATAATCTGCCTGAGCCGGACGAACTGGCAGCCGAAATCATTGAAAACCTGGAGTCCGGGCTTGCTCGATTTAGAGAGATTGTGGTGGCGTTGGAGCGGTGAGAAGACAGCCTTGAGAAGGTTGTACGACATGTAGACCCTTACGCGCACTATTCCTTCCCTATTTGGCTCTACGTCTCGGTCCCCGGCGTGCTCGTCTTCTTTTTTCTCAGGGTCTATACGTGAGTAAGGGGCAACCCACCCCGGCCCTTCGGGTCACCCCTCCAAGGAGGGGAGCAGAACACATCCCCTCTTGGGAGGGGTGCCGCGTAGCGGTGGGGTGGGTTGTCGGGTCCGACGGGCTTGCAACGCAGGCGATTATGCGTGCAGCGTAATCGGCTCAAGCGCATCGCTCTGCTCCTGCACCGTGCCTATAATGGCCGCGTCCTGATAGCCTAGCCCCTGAAGCTCCTGCACACACGCCGGCGCCTGCTCAGATGGGATACTGGCCAAGAGTCCGCCGGCGGTCTGCGGATCAAACAGGAGCGCATAGTGCGGATGCTGCGTCGCGCGTTCAACCTCGCGAATAGCCCGCCGCAGCCGAATGTTTTGCGGTTGCAGGGAAGAAAAGATACCCTGCCGAATGACCTCCAGAGCGCCAGGTAGGACCGGCAGCCGTTCCATATTGAGGCTCACGTCAACCCCGGAGGCGCGGACCATTTCGAGCAGATGGCCCAGTAAGCCGAATCCGGTCACGTCGGTCATTGCGCTTGCGCCATGCTTGCGCAGGCAGTCCGCTCCGGCCCGATTTGACTGACGCATGGCCGCGAGGGCGGTTTCAATCCAGCGGCCTTTGGCTTTTTGCCGCATGTCCGCGGCAAACAAGGCTCCGGTTCCCAGCGCCTTGGTCAGGATCAGCGCCTGTCCCGCTTGCATCCCGCTTTTTTTCAGCACCGATTCCTGGCTGGCCAAGCCGTTGATTGCAAATCCAAGTGCCAGTTCGCTGCCCTCACTGGTATGCCCACCAACCAGAGCGGTCTGTTCCCGGTTGAGCACCTCCAAGGCCCCGGCCATGAGCTGGGTGAGCTGGTCCTGCACCTTTTGTTCCAAGCCATACGGAATCGTGACCAGGGCCAATGCGGTCTGCGGCTCTGCGCCCATGGCAAAGATGTCACCCAGGGCATGGGTGGCAGCGATTTGACCAAAGACAAACGGGTCTTCGATAAAGGCACGAAAAAAATCAACCGTCTGAACCACTGCTTTTCCGGGCGGGACAGTGACCACCGCGGCATCGTCCGGCGCGTGCAGACCGACTAAGACGTCGGAACGGCCAACCGGTTCAAGCTGCTCCAGGGCACGGTTCAGGACCGTACTGCCAATTTTGGACCCGCAGCCGCCGCAGCGCATGGCCAGGGCGGAAATCTCTTTAAGGACCTGAGCGTCGGCCAGTCCCTGCTCGACACGCGCCGGCCCCTCTTCCTGCATGTCCGGCAGGTCGTTATAAGTGCGGATAAAGCGCCTATCGATCCAATCTTTCCACTTCCAGACCCATTTGCCTTCAAGCGCCCAGTGCGAACGTGAGGCCACGGCGTATTGGTCTCCGGTAGAGATCAGGCTCAGAAACTGCTTTTGAGGCGCAAAGGATTTGACCGATCGGCCGCGCAGGAAGCGGCGCAAATTCTTCGTCAACGGTGGGCCTTGCCGGACGGCAAACACCCCCGATTTCGGGCGGGGATGGTCGACCACCGCAGCAATGTCGCCAGCGGCAAAGACCTCGGGATGAGAAACAGACTGAAGCGTATCCTGCACAGCGATAAAACCCTGCTCGTCTGTGGCCAGGCCGGCCTCCCCCGGCCACCCGGCAGCACCGGCCGTTATCACCCACAGAATCTCATCCAGAGCGAGTTGGGTGTCATCGGCACATTGAATGCAACCCTCAGCAGCGCTGGTGACGAGACAATTCGTTCGCACCTCAACCGCACGTTGCTTGAGAATACGCTGAAACGCGGCTCGGACGCGCGCGTTGTGGGTTGGCAGAATCTCCGGCGCCGCGCTAATGAGGTAAAAAACGAGATGATCCGCAGAGCGCTTTTGCCGAGCGAGCAAGCGCCCGAGACGATACTGGGCCGCCAACAGGAGTTCTACGCTCCCGGCGCCGCCACCGATGACACCGATGGTCGTGCGTTCGGTGCGCGCCAGACAACGCTCTCGCAGCTTTTCCCACTGCCTCCAAAAACCATCTATCGGCTTGACCGGCACACCAGCCTTGGTAGCTCCGGGTATGTGTGAGACGGCCGGCGAAGAGCCGATATTAATGGACAACACATCATACGCTACGGGTGGTCGGTTGCGACATAAGACCTGCTTATTCGTCAAATCCAGGCCAGTCACCTCATCATGAAAAAATCGCGCCTCGGCAAACCGGGACAGCGGCCCAAGATCGATATGGGCGTCATCGAAGGCATAATGTCCGGCGATATAGCCGGGCAACATGCCCGAATATGGCGCATGGGTATCCCGGCAAATGAGCGTCAGCCGTACGCCCGGCAGCGGCTTCATCCCAAATTGTTTCAGCACGCTGACATGGCTGTGGCCACCGCCAATGAGGACCAGGTCTTTGACTACCGGAGTGTGTGTCGTCCTCACAACAAAGGAATCCTAATGATACCCAGTCCCCTCCCAGGCGGGGTGGGTTCCTGGCTTGGAGCGAAACAGGCCATGATGCTATTCATGTCGCAAGAGGAGATTGCCGGTCACGTCAGGCCGGACTGTCCAGTCGGGCGGCACAACCACCGTAGTATCCGGTTCTTCCACAATAAGGGGGCCGCTCCGAACCTGTCCAATATCGGTGCGCTGACATATCACGGCCTCACATTCGCCTACCTGCGGGCCGAAATACGCCGGGCGTGAGGCCATGAGTGAGGAAGGGGAAGCAGCATCACCCTCCCTCCCGTGACCATTCGCTCGGGTGAGATCAGAAAAGCTCAGGTGTCCGGAGGAGGCCAAGGCCCGTAACCGGACGCTGACCAGCTCAATCGTATCGGCCCGATCATAGCCGAAGGCCTGCCTGTGGGCTTGGGTAAACAATTGTGCCAAGCGGTCCGGCATGTCATCCACAGCCACTTCAGGAAAGGGTAAGGTCAGCTCGGCCACTTGATAGCCATACTTCAGATCGACTTGGCGCTCAAAACGAACCTGCTCCGCGGCGATACCTTCTGCAACCAACTCAGCCCGGGCCTGCGTCTCAAGCTCCTCGTATTGATGCAGCACGGTCTGCGGAGCGACTTGGTCCAGAGCCAGGGCCACGCTCCGAATATAGTCGTGGCGATAATCCGCCAGGAGTAATCCCAGGGCGCTGAATAAGCCTGGGTAGAGCGGAATCTGCACCCGCGTCATACTCAGACTGTCCGCCAGCGCCGCGGCGTGCATCGGCCCGGCCCCACCAAACGCAATCAGGGTGAAAGCACGCGGGTCTCGACCACGTTCGGTCGAGACGGCCCGTAGGGCGCGCATCATGGTCGCATTCGCCACCTGGGTTATGCCATAGGCCGCGGCCAGGACTTCCAAATTGAGCGGTTGAGCGATTTTTTGCTCAATCGCAGTCCAGGCCGCCTGGCGGTCTATGGCAAGTGTTGAGCCGGCAATCGTGTCTGGATTCATATAGCCCAGCACCACATTGGCGTCAGTCACGGTCGGCTCGGTTCCGCCCCGACCGTAACATGCCGGGCCAGGGTCCGCGCTCGCACTCTGGGGGCCGACCCGTAACGCACCGCCTTCATCTATCCAGGCAATACTGCCCCCGCCGGCGCCCACTTCCACGATATCAAGCGCAGGGACGCGCAGGGCATGGCCTCCCCCGCCGAATAAACGAGTGGTCGTGGTTGCGTCACCACCGATCTCACCGCCCGGCTTTTCAAGCGGAACGCCGTTTTCAATCAGGCAGGCTTTGGCTGTCGTCCCACCCATATCAAACGATAACACTTGATCCTGCTGTGTCTCTTGGGCAAAACGCGCCGCGGCCAGCACGCCGGCGGCCGGACCCGACTCAATCATATACGCCGGCCGGCGACGCGCGGCCTGGGCGCTCATAATGCCACCGTTGGACTGCATAATCAGGAGGCGATCAGTATAGGTCGAAAGGTGCTGTTCCAATCGATTGAGATAGCGGGCAACAACCGGAATCAGTGAAGCATTGATGACGGTCGTACTGCTTCGTTCATACTCACGAATCTCAGGGTGAATATCACATGACAGACATACCACCGTATCCGACGCCACTTCGGCTATGAGTTGCCCAAGCTGCCGTTCGTGGGTTGGATTGAGATACGAGTTCACCAGGCAAACCGCGATCGCCTCGACACCAGCGGTCATAAGTTGCCGGATCACAGCCCTGGCTTGCGCAGGATCGAGTCGGCGCTCAACACTGCCATTGCCCAGGATTCGCTCCGGGACTTCCAGCCGCAGGGAACGAGGCACGAGGGGCGGCAGACGGTCCCAGTCCACATCGTAGATATTGGGCCGGCGCTGTCCGCGCATTTCGAGTTCGTCCCGAAAACCTTGGGTCGTAATCAGTCCGGTTCGCGCGGTGGTATCTTCGATCACGGCATTAGAGGCAATGGTTGTGCCGTGGACGAAGCCTTCGACCTGCGCCTGCGCATCGACCTCGCTCACACATCGAACGATATCTTCACCGACACGATCAAGCAGCGAGAGCACTTTTGTGGTGGACAAGTGGCCATCGTCGCCAACTACGATGATATCCGTAAATGTTCCACCAATATCAAAGCCAATACGCATGGGGAGCTTATACCATATCGAATCCTCTATCCAAACTAAGCAGGGTTACGCTTGCTGCAAGCGCTGTGTCCGCAGCGCCTCGGTCTCTCGCCTATTGACCGCAGCGGCCTGCCCCTCAATCACCACCCCATACTGCTCTCGCGCCTTTGAGACAGACAGCTTCTCATCCTGCACGTCGGCCAGCACGCGCTCAGGGTCGCGTTCCAGGGGACTCCCATGCCCGCCCGAGCCGGACACGATATGATGAATGCGATCGCCCGGTTTCACATCCATGTGCATATGTGCTTTGCGCGGCAGTTCCCGGTTCTCTGTTTCCGGATTCAGAATATTCCTGGACAGCGAGCCGGGCGCGCCGCCGGCCAGCCCCCCAGACGCCCGAATGAGCCGATTCGTCCGGACCATGACTTTTCCGGGACTCAGAAAGCGCCACTGTTTATAGATGGACACCGAGCCACGATACTTCCCGGCCCCGCCCGTATCCGGCACATAGCCAAAACCGTCAACGACCAGCGGAAATTCCCGTTCGAGCATTTCCGCTGGAATAGTTCCGTACGACCCAAAGGCCATAGGGGCTACGCCATCAATACCGTCTTTCCGCGGCCGTCCTCCCCAGCCACCAAAGAAAATATCCATGACCGCAAACGGCGTCCCGTCTTCTTTCTCACCAGTGAAGTGCAGCACGTCTCCGCCCTCTCCGGGGATAGGCACCCGGTCGGGCAGCGCCTGTGCCAAAGCACGAAACAGCATATCAAAAACACGAAAGAATAGAGGGGCGCGGCCACCAACCGCGGCCGGAAAGCGCGGGTTGACCAGACTGCCAACGGGCGCAATGACCTGAATCGGGCGAATGAAACCGACATTGGTCAGCACATCCGGACTGACAATACTCTTGACCGCGCCATACACTGTGGCCTCCGTCATACTCAGCGGCAGATTAATGGCACCGCGGGCCTGCGGTCCGGTCCCGGTAAAATCAACGCTCAGGGTTTCGCCTTGGGCGCGCAGGGTCACTTTGAGCGGCAGAGAGACACCGTCGGAGCCAAAGCCGTCATCCTCAAAGGCGTCTTCATACACATATTCGCCGGCAGGAATATCTTTAATGGCCGCCCGAGTTGCCTTTTCCGCATAGGCAATCAAATAGTCACAGCATGAGTTGAAGGTGTCCAAGCCATATTTTTCGAGCAGGGTTTTCAGCTCTTGCTCACCCCGCCAGCAACCGGCAATTTTCGCCTCAACATCCCCCAGCCATTCGTCGGACACCCGGACGTTCGCCAGAATGGTCTCTAGCAGCGCGTCGTTGCGTTCACCCGCGTTATACAGCTTGATGAGCGGCAGACGCAGACCTTCTTCAAAGGTCTCGGTACACTGGCTGCTGAAGCCACCCGGGAAGCGTCCGCCAATATCGGTGTGGTGCGAGTAGGCCAGGGTAAAAGCGACCTGCTGCTCCTTCCAGAATGTGGGCGCGATAATCATCACATCCGGCATATGGGTGACACCCGCATACGGATCGTTCACCACAATGATATCGCCGGGCTTGAACGTTCCGCCATATTTTTTGAGGACGTGCGGCATAACGGCAATAAAGAACGCCAGTTGAAACGGGGCGGCATAGCCCTGGCCGATTACCCGTCCTTGGCCATCACAGATAGCGGTTGCAAAGTCTCCTGTTTTGACCATGGCCGAACGGCCAGTCTTCCACACCGCAATGGCCATTTCTTCGGTAATGGCGGCTAACTCATTTTTCACGACTTCAACCAGGATAGGATCAAAGATAGGATTAGACTTGGCCGTCATAGCTCTCCTCCCCGTCAGCTCGAAGTTGTTGTGTCCGCTTCCAGTCAATCTGCCGGCTGTTCTCGTCAATAGCGACACCGTATTCACGCTCGGCGTATCCAAGCGAGATTTTCTCGTCCAACACGTCGTCCAAGACGAGCTGGGGGTCACGCGAGAGCGGGTCGCCATAGCCACCGGCGCCCGGTTGGACATGCAGCAGGGTTTCTCCGGACTTCACTTCAGTGTCGATGAGCATTTCTTGCGGCAGCCGAGTTTCTTCTTCGCCGGAACGCAGCCTGGCATCAAACGGGGTGCCGTCTTTTCCTCCGGCAAGCCCATAGGGAACAGATTTCACTCGACAGGTGCGGAGCATCACTCGGCCTTCGCCCAGAAAGCGCCATTTACGATACACGGACAGCGCCCCGCGATATTGTCCTGCACCGCCGGTGTCCGGCAAAAAGCCGAAGCCTTCAAGCATGACCGGACATTCTCGCTCGATCATTTCGGCTGGAATACTGCGCATGGCACCACCGGCAGCCATGGGGGTGACACCTTCAACACCATCGCTATCAGGGCGCGCCCCCCAGCCCGAGGTGTAAATATCCAGCAGCATGGACGGCACGCCCGCATCAACCTTGGGCGTATACACCAGCAGGTTCGCCCCGCCCTCGCCTGCTGCGTAGACTTTGTCAGGAATGGCCTGGGCCAGTGCGGCAAACACCATGTCGATAATACGCCACATCAGCATACCGCGCGCACCGACCGCACCCGGAAATTTCGGATTGACAACACAGCCCTCAGGAGCAGCCACCCGAATGGGTGCCATGAGTCCCGAGTTTGCCGGCGCATCAGTCTCAAGAATAGAGCGAAAAGCCACATACACACAGGCACGGGTGAGATTAAAGGGGACATTGATCGCGCTGCGGACCTGTGCGCCGGTTCCGTCAAAGTCAACCCGGACGGACTCACCGGCGACGCCCACCACGAGGCGCAAGTTGACTCCTTCCCCACCCAGACCGTCATCTTCAAACAGATCAGTGCACTCATACGACCCATCCGGGATGGCAGCGATGCACGTCCGCATGGCCCGTTCACTGTATTGGTGTAACTGTTCATTACAGGCTTCAAACTGTTCCAGCCCATGTCGGTCAAGCAGGTCACGTATCCCCTGTGCACCGCGCCGGCAGGCCGCGGCCTGGGCATCCAGGTCGCCGCGCACGTCCTCAGGTGCACGGACATTAGCTGCAATCATATCAACCAAATCCTGATTCAGCTCACCTTTACTGAAGAGCTTCACCCCCGGAATGCACACCCCTTCTTCGTAGACTTCAGCACAGGCTATCCCCATGCCACCGGGGAAACGTCCGCCAATATCGGTATGGTGTTCCACTATGGCAGCAAAGCTGACCAGTTGGTCCTGCCAGAAAATAGGCATGACCAAAACAATGTCAGGGAAGTGAGACACCCCCCCATAAGGGTCATTCGAGACAATCACATCGCCGGGGTGAAGGTCGTCGCCGAATTTCTTCAGCACCCAGGGCATGACCCCCATGATGTAACCCAGGTGGATGCCGATGGTCAGGCCCTGGGCGATCAACAGGCCCCTGGCATCAACCAACGCAGTAGAAAAGTCTGAGCCTTCCTTGGCTCCCAGCGAACGAGCCGTGCGCTTCATGGTAATGCCCATTTCTTCGGCAACCGCAGTCAGCTCGTTTTTCATGACTTCGATGAGAATAGGATCAAATTCGCCGGCCATGCGCTTTTCCTCGTTTAGGTGTTTTTGGCTAAAACAATATTCCCATACTCATCGACACTCGCCTGCCACTGCGGAGGGACAATAACCGTCGTGTCAAACTCTTCGACAATAACGGGACCGGCTACGGCCTGTCCTCTCAGGTCGCCGCGGCTGAGAATCCGCGTATCGAGTTCACCCCGTTGCGGGCCGAAATACGCCCGTCGAGAGCCCGGCTGCGCCGATTTTTTGGCTGATTGCCTAAAATGCGCGCCCAATGCGCTGAAGGACAGGCTCTGCGTTGGGATGGTGGCTTTCAGACGGACGCTGACAATGGCAATAGTATCATCTTCACGTCGATACCCATACGTGCGTTCGTGCTCAGCATGAAAAGTTTCAGCCAACATCTGCCGGATGGCGGCCGCCTCAACTCCAGCGGGAACCGGAAGGGTCAGTTCCGACGACTGGCGCTTATAGCGCAAGTCGATCAGGCGTTCATACGTGACATTCCCATAACCAGCCCGCTCATCCTGATCATCCTGAGAATCCTGATTTGCGCGGGACACCAGGACATCAAATTCCTTGAGTAAAGCCGCAGGATCGACGGCATCCAATTCCTGTGGCACGCTTTGCACATAGTCATAGCGCAGGTCTGCCAACAGCAGGCCCAGTGCGCTGAACAGTCCGGGAAGGAGCGGAATATACACCCGCTGCATACCCAGATTGTCGGCCAGCGTGGTGGCATGCACCGGTCCTGATCCCCCAAATGCAATGAGCGTAAACTCGCGGGGATCACGACCCCGCTCTGTCGTGACCGCGCGTATGGCTCGTGTCATAGTCGCGTCAGCCACCTGATGAATACCAAAGGCCACGTCTTGGACCGACAAACTCAGACGTGCGCCCAGCCGCGTCTCTATTGCCGTACGCGCCGCGGCGGCATCAATCGAGACGGTCCCGCCGGCAATTTTGTCCGGGTTCATATACCCCAGAGCCACGTTGGCATCGCTAATGGTCGGCTCGGTTCCGCCCCGGCCATAGCAGGCCGGTCCGGGGACGGCGCCGGCGCTGCGTGGCCCAACGCGCAGCGCGCCACCATCGTCTACCCAGGCCAGACTCCCCCCTCCCGCGCCGACCTCAACAATATCGTACGCAGGAACGCGCAGCGCATAGCCAGCGCCCTGACTCAGCCGCCCGGCTCTATTGATGCCGGCCCCTACCTCACCTTCGGCGGTTTCAACCGGCTGGCCATCTTCAATGAGACAGGCTTTGACCGTGGTCCCGCCCATATCAAACGCAACCGCCTGAGCAAGACCGATTTCCCGCGCCAGGCCGGCCGCTGCCAGCGCACCGGCCGCCGGGCCGGATTCAATCATATGCACCGGCCGGCGACGGGCGTGCGTCGCGGTCATGATCCCCCCGTTGGACTGCATGATTTGTAGCGGTGGGGGGTAGGCCTGTAGTTGCGTTTCCAGTTGGTCCAGATAACGATTGACCACGGGCATGAGGTAAGCGTTCAAGGCCGTGGTGGAGGTGCGTTCGTACTCTCGGACTTCGGGGAGGACTTCGGCTGAAGCGCAGACCATGACTTCCGGTAATGCCGCGCGGATGAGCGCCACGGCCTGTTGTTCATGGCTGGGATTGATATAGGAATGCAGAAACGCCACGGCAATGGATTCAACCCCCTGGCGTTTGAGGGTCTGAATGGCTTGACGCACCTCTGCTTCATTGAGCGGGGTTTCTACCTCGCCCCGGACGGTCATGCGTTCGGTTACTTCAATCCGGCGGCGACGCGGGATCAGGGGTGGCGTGCGCTGCCAAAAGACATTGTATACGCCGGGCCGTCCGAGGCGTCGAATTTCCAGTTCATCTCGAAAGCCTCTGGTGGTAATCAGACCGGTCTCTGCCCCCTGTTCTTCCAAGACGGCGTTGGAGGCTATGGTTGTGCCGTGGACGAGACTCGTAATGGAGCTCTCCGGGTGCTGGCGTTCGGCATCGGCGATGCAGCGCCCAACGTCCGCGCCAACAGAATCGGGCAGGGTCAAAATTTTATAGGTCAGGAGCCGACCGTCAGCACCGGCTATGACGACATCGGTGAAGGTGCCGCCAATGTCAAAGGCAACGCGCAGGCTGGCAGGAGTAGACATGCCGGGTTATGCAGGGCTCAGAGGAAGGAGAAGCGCATACGCGCCGACCTTAGGCCTTGAGCAGAGCAAAGGCCTCAATCTCGATGAGCAGGTCTTCAAGCACCAGCGCCTGAACGCCGATAAGCGTGCTGGCCGGTGGTTTTTCCTGGGGCAGATACTGGCTGCGAACCTCACGGACCACGCCGATCATGTCAGGCGTATAATTAACAATATACGTATTGGTCTTCAGCACGTCATCAAACGTGGCCCCAACCGCGGCCAGCGCTCCTTTGAGGTTTTTAAAGGTTTGGGCGACCTGGGCGCGCAGGTCGCCCTTGCCTACCACCTCGTTGTTTGCGTTCAAGGCGACTTGGCCCGAGATGAAAACAATTTTTCCCTCGGTTGCAGTCACAACCTGAGAGAAGCCCGGCAAAACGGGCAGACCGGCGGGATTCAGAAATTCCTTTTCCATACGTTTCTCCTGTGATTTCGTCTCTATTTCCCTCGCCCTTTTAGGGAGAGGGCCAGGGTGAGGGTCTTTTCCTCGTAGGGTTTTTCATTTGTCAGGGCCGCACTTCATAATAGGCGTTAAACGGATTATCAAAATCGTGGCGGGTAAAACGGCTGAAGCCGGCATCACCCGTCATACTCCGCGCGACCTGTTCATTAAAGCCCAAGGTGCCAAGACCGGCGCCACCCGGCTCGGATAAGGCCGAGGACATGCAGCCCATAACCGAGAAGGCATACATCAGACCGGTCATGGGGTTCTTGAGATTTTCTTCAAACGTCGGGGCACTCTTGATATCGGCGATCAGCCAGGTTCCATCCGGCCTGAGCGCCGCCCGAATGGCCCGGATTGTTTCCGCGGGGTGAGTCATGTCGTGAATGCAGTCAAACGTGGTGATGAAGTCAAAACTCGCATCGTCAGACAAACCGTCCTGGGCCGCATGGTGAAACCGTACATTGCTCAGGCCGGCCTCAGCCTTGTTGGTGTTGGCACGGGTCAGGGCGTGCTCGGATATGTCATAGCCATGAAAGTCGGCCTGGGGGAAGGCCGCGGCCATTTGAATAAGCGCAACCCCAGCACCGCAGCCCACATCCGCCACCTTTGCGCCGGCGTGTAGCTTGGACTCGACCCCAGCCAGGGCCGGCAGGACAATGAGAATCAGGGAATGTCGATACCAGGGCGCAAAAACGCGCTCGATGCCGCGTGCCCCCTCTGACCCACGCGCGTCATAGGGCAGACCCAGGCCGGTACGAAAAGCCTCGGGTAGTTTCTCCAATATGGCCATACGTTGCGGAAAGTCGCTGAAAATACCCGCGGCAAACTTGGGGCTGTCTTCGTCCGCAAGAATCATGGCCATTTCGGGCGAGAGGGTAAAGCGTCCCTCCTCTGAATACTCAAGCAACTGCGCCGCGGCCTGACCGCGCAGCCACTCCCGCACCCAGCGTTCACTCAAACCCGTTTTGTTGGCAAGCTCATCACTGGTCACCGGCCCGGCACCATGCAGCGCCCGGTACAGCCCGAGCCGGTCGCCCAGGTGGATCATGGCCGAGAGCAGTGCGCCGCTCAGCAGACCAAAGACCTTTTGACCGCTGGCCTTGAGTTTTTCCGGGTCTATATGCTCACCAGGCTGCTGTGTTGACATATCTTCAGGTTCTCCAGCTTTATAACTCCCGCTCCCTTTTAGGGAGCGGGCTGGGGTGAGGGTCGCTCGAATGACCGAGCTACATCCCGCTAATCAGTTCGAGAATAGTTCCGTCCGGGTCTTTGAAACACACGACACCAATCTCTGCGCCACCCGGGCCTTCGATTTTTTTGAGCGGAGCCACAAATTGGACCTCCATCTTTTGGAGGTCGGCATAGGTCTGGTCGATATCGTCCACAGTGAAGGCGATACGACAAATCCCGATATTATTGAGTGAGGGGTAAGGCTGGCCTTGTGGGGGCGGATCAATAAACTGGACCAAGTCCAGTACCGGAGCGTTCTCATCGTCTCCCAGACGCATAAACACGCCGCGCAGCTTCCGCGCATCAAGTCCAAGCGCCTCGCCGACCGTCGGGTCCTCAAGCGTAAAATCGTTGACCTTGTTAAACCCGAGCTGTTCATAAAAACCGATGGAGCGTTCCATATCGTGAACGCAGATATTAACGTGAAAAAGCTTTTCTAACATTGGGATTCCCTCCTTACTTGGTCGTCAGAACCGTAGGTCGGATTAGCGTAGCGTAATCCGACACCCCTCACCCCAGCCCTCTCCCCCAAGGGGAGAGGGAGCAGGAAAGGGAATAGTCGCCTGCTCATACTAGGCTTGACCCGAACGTAACACCTGACCCGGCATGGCTCCGGTGTGTTTGCCGTCGTCGAACAGCACTTCGCCATTCACTATCGTATACTGGACGCCTTGGGCCGGCATGACCAAGCGCCGACCGCCACCGGGCAGGTCGCTTCGCATTTCACCTCGGCGGGCAGAGCCAACCGTGTTGTAGTCAAAAATCGCAAAGTCAGCCGCCATGCCTGTTTCGATTTTGCCACGTGTAGTCATACCATAGAACGCGGCTGGCTCAGAGGTAATCCGCTTCACCGCATGCTCAAGCGTCATGGCTTGCCTATCCCGCACCCAGGTACCAAGCAGATAGGTGCAGTAGCCGGCGTCACACAGCATGTCTACATGGGCTCCGCCGTCTGACAAGCCGACCATCACCTGATCGTGCGTAATCAGCTCAGGAATGCGGTCTTCATCCGCGTTGAACAACTCATAGGTATACTGAAGCTGCAAGTCATCTTCGATACACAGATCCAAGAAGGTATCGAGTCCGTCTCTGCCACGTTCTTTGGCGATCTCAGCTACGCTCTTGCCAATCAGAGCTTGCATGGCGGGCTTGCCAACCTCATGCACAATGGCGCGTTCCCATTTGCCCGAGAACACCTTGGGCGACTCCATCTCTTTGCGGAATGCCGCACGGAAGGATTCATCTCTGTAGAACTCCTGCTGCTTCTCAACCGGCTGGTCAAAGGCAGGCTTCCAACAGGGCAGATTGGCAAAGATAAACGGTTTGCGCAGATCAATCTGGATAATGAGCGGCCGGCAGGTCACCTGCGGAATGGCGCCCTTCTCGAAGAGCGGCTCAATCGTGCGCAGAGTATTCAGGGCCGCATCCGGCTGATCGTCCCGGTTCAGCAGCGCCAGCCACGTGACCGGACGGCCACTTTCGGTCAGGAGCATGTCGAGTAAGGCATACTCCGTTTCGTCAACAATAGAGACACTGTTGGTCAAGGCGAGTTCGATACTGCCTTTGCCCAGTTCTTTGAGCGCGTTGCAATACGCCGTGAGTTCATCCCGACTGGCGTTGCGGCAGGCAATCGGACGGCCTTTATACCCGATATGCTGGGCGACATTCGTGGTTGAAAAGCCAAAGGCTCCCGCGGCAACCGATTCTTTAATCAGGGCCTTGATTTGAGCGATTTCCTCGGTCGTTGCCGCACGCTCCATCGACTCTTCGCCCATCACAAAGTGCCGAAACGGAGTCAGCGCGGCCATGAAACCGATATTGATACCGCTGCCGCGCTTTTCGGCCGCATCCATATATTCAGGGAAAGTGACCCAATCCCAGGTCACACCTTTGCCCAGCACATCAAACGGGATGGCTTCAACGTTGACCAAATCCCAGGCTGCAATGTCATGCACATCGGGTTTGCACGGCGCCAGCCCGACCCCGCAATTGCCCATCACCAGACTGGTGACGCCGTGCCAGGAAGAGGACGTGATAAGCGGGTCCCAACAAATCTGGGCGTCATAGTGCGTATGCGGGTCAACAAAGCCAGGCGCAACAATTAGGTCCGAGGCATCCACGACCTGCTTGGCGCCATCAGAGACTTTGCCAATTTCGGCAATCTTCCCATTGGCCACCGCAATGTCGGCCTGACGCCGCTGTGCGCCGGTTCCGTCCACAACGGTTCCGTTTTTGATAACTAGATCGTATGACATGACACACCCTCCTCTAGTTCTGGGGGCTGGGGATGAGGGGTTGGGGGTTGGATTCACTCATCCCTAACCCCCAATCCCCAATCCCTAACCCCTACTTGTTAAATCACTCCTTCGTCCTGAAACGCGTCCATTTCTGCTTGGCTTAAGCCGAGCAATTCTTTGTACACATAATCGTTATCTTCAGCATAGCACGGCGCAGCCCGTTCGGTTGGTCCGCCCTGATGCACTCTCCCGTTGGTAAAATGAAACGGAATATCCTTGACCGGCCAGGTTCCGATCTCGGTGTGATTCAGGGGGATAAGCCAGTTCAGATGCTTGAGCTGCGGGTCACGTTCAATACGATCTTGCGCGGTCTGACACACGCCGGCAGGAACGCCAGCGGCCTGTAAACGCTCCTGCAGGGCAAAGGGCTCATGCTCCTTTGTCCAGGCGCTCACCAGACGGTCCAATTCGTCCTGATGCTGCACCCGTTCGGCCAGCGAGGCAAACTGCGTCTGTCCTGCCCAGTCCGGGTTGCCCATTGCCTGTACCAATGCTCGCCACTCTTCTTCGGAAGTCACAGCTATGGCAATCCAACGGTCATTCTCAGCGCCTTGGCCAGCGCAGGGATAGGCTCCGTGCGGAGCTGCCGATTTATAGGGCGAACGATTGCCCGTGCGTTGATAGTGACGGCCATTCACCGCATGGTCCAGCACCGCGGTTCCAGTCATACCAATCCCTGGCTCAACCTGCGAGCAATCAAGATACTGGCCCTTGCCCGTCCGTTTTTTGTAGTACAGGGCCATCAGAATGGTCATGGCGCAATAATACGCGCCACTCCAATCCATATACGAAAAGCCCCAGCCAGCCGGCGGATGCGGCGCCGGCAAACCGGACTGTTCGGTCAAGCCACTCACCGCTTGGGCAATCGGTCCATAGGAGGCGTATTTTACGTAGGGACCTTTATAGCCCCAACCGGGTTGCTGCATATAAATAATATCCGGCTTGATGGCTTTGAGGGTGTCATAGCCGAGCCCCCATTTTTGCATGGTCTCCGCCGTAAATGCCTCAACCACCACGTCACTGACCGCAACCAGCTTTTTGAACAGCTCGCGGCCTTGGGGCGCTTTCATATTCAGACTGATCCCATATTTGCCGGCATTGATATCGTTGAAGTAGCCACCCCGATTGACACTTTGGACTTTGCCGGTATCCAAGCCGGTTAAGTCCATGGCGCCGGCCTTTTCCGTCTGCTCTTCCGTCTGTTCCGGGCGTGAGGCAAACGGCGGCATATAGCGCAGAAAATCTAGCCGATCGCGCCATTCAATGCGAATGACTTCAGCCCCAAGACTGGCTAACAACCGCGGTCCGCCGGCCCCGGCCAGCAGCCAGGTCAGGTCTGCAATCCGAACGCCTTCAAGTGGTCTCACTTTTTTCATGGTCAGTTCTGTAGAGGCAATGCATGGCTGCCCCTACCCCTGTTCAAACAATGCCCTTTTCCTTGAGGGCCGCCAGTTCTTCCTGGCTCAGCCCGAGCTGCTCACACAACACCGCCTGATTGTGTTCCCCAATGAGTGGTGCCCGCGGTCCTTGCCTCCAGTCGCATTCGTTCGGCAGCATGGGTGCGCCCGTATACGTATAGGACTCGCCCAGCTCAGGATGCTCAACCTGAGAAAACGTGGCGCGGCTTTGCCACTGCGCGTCGTCAGGATTTTCTTCCGGCAGTCGAATGGGCGACCAGGGAATACCCAGTTCCTGAGCCTCATGCCAGATTTCTTCCAGGTCAAAGTCGGCCACGCACTCAGCCTGAATATCGGCAAAGTGCTCGGTAAAGACCGGCCCTCTGCGATTCTTGGGTTCTTTATATTTTTCTTCGTTCAGGTCACCGGCTTTGCCTTTGCTCTCCAGAAATCCGACCAGGGTTTCATACCCACCCGGAAACGGATTAGGCAAAATGATGGCATATCGTCCGTCTTTGGTTGGGAACTGCACCTCAGGCCCAACAGCCGGTTGGGCATGCCGTCCTGTCTGGCGGTAGCACGGCGTCTGGCCATAGATCCAATGCGGCACGTCGATCTCCGTGCAGACGCTTACGGCTTGGTGGATGGGTATTTCAATCATCTCTCCAACTTCAGTCATCTCGCGCCCGATCAGCGCGCCAACGATGGCAATAAACGCCTGGTTACCAGTGATGTGATAGGCGTGCCACATCTGGGGCGCGATAGGTGGGGTGTCATAGCTACCGTCTTCTTTGGGACTGTAGCCACAACACATCATTTGTCCGCCCAGTGCCAGATGAACCAGATCGTTGGCTTTGTAGTCGCGCCACGGACCACTGTTCCCAAACGGGGGCAGCACAACATAAATCAGACGCGGGTTGATTGCCTGAAGGGCCTTCCAGTTCAGCCCAAGTTTTTCAAGCGTCCCTACCGGCTGGGCGTCAATCAAAACATCCACATCGGCGATAAGCTGCCTGAGCAACTCCGTCCCCGGAGACGCTTCAATATCAAGCGTAATGCCACGCTTGCCGAAATTATAATGCCAGAAATACAGACTGCGTTCGGGGTGGGCCTGATCGTGATAAAAGGGACCGATCGCACGCGTGGCCTGTCCGCCCGGCGGCTCGATTTTCAGCACATCAGCGCCAGCGCCAGCTAGCAATTTACCGCAGAACTCTCCCTTTTCATCGGCGAGTTCCAGGACTTTTACATCAAAGAGAAATCCATCCATAGCGCTGCCCCAGGAAGGAGGGCCAGCGGCCCTCCCCTCCTTCACTCCCAGGGTTCCCCGAAGTCTCTGTGCAGCTCGCTGCCGGCTGCACAGAGGGTGTCAGGAAGACGTTCGTCGTGACACTAAGGTCCTTTGCACCTCGTTTGCTCTCAGTTCGTCATCCCTCATGAGAGGACGAGTTCCTGGTCATCCTGGTCATCCTGCGAAGCGACCAGAGCAGATGCATTGGGAAGCCGTGCTCCGTCACTCGCAAGAATACCCAAGGCAATCGACTTTAATGGCTCCAAATACTCATCAAGCTTGGTAAAGCTGCTCAATGCCCAGTGCCGCACGGCCCAGGACTGTGCCAGCACTAATAAACAGTGGGCTTTGAGGCGGATATTACCAGGTGGAAACGCTCCCTGGGCTATACCATAGGCAATGATGTCCTCGAAAAAATGCTGAATCCGTTCTTCGCCCTCAAGGAAGCGCTTTCGTTCCGCAAGCGTCAGAGACTTTGTTTCCTGATAGGCCAGGACCGTGTTCCGTCGGAGTTCGTCTGTGAGTACGGCGTACTGCTCGTAGGCCCGCAGAAACAGCTCGCGCGGACTGGCTCCGTCCTGTTTGAGCCGCTCAAATTCGGTACGCTGTTTTTGAAACCCGGTCTCGGCCCGGGACTGGCCAAAAGAGAGTAGGAAGAAGAGGACCTCTTCTTTGCTGGTAAAATAGTTGAAGACTGAGCCGACACTGAGCCCGGCCTTTTGGGCAATCTCGCGTACGCTGGTGTTGTGATAGCCGTTCTGGAGAAAGAGACCGAGCGCGGCAGCGGCAATGCGTTCTTGCCCTTCTTGCAACCGCTTTTCGTCGGTCACCTGAGACGAGGATTTTCGTTTTTTGCGTAAGACCTGAGATTTCACTCGCAAGAACCTTTCTCCGGCGTCTGGCGTGCAGCATAAACTGAGTGAGTGTTCATTCCAAACTCATACGATACGCTCCGGTCTTTTGTCAAGGCGGAATAAACTCGCTAGAGTAGTCCCACGCGGGGGCTACACATGAGACTCATTGGGGTTGACGTAGGTGGGACGTTCACAGACGCGGTTTTTGCAGACACGGAAACTGATCGTCTGGCTATCCACAAAGTTCCAACCTCCTCGGACGATCCTTCCATTGGGGTCATGAGTGCGATTATCGCGCTCTGCCAGCACCAGACCGTTCCGCTCGATAACATTGCCCGCATCTACCACGGCACCACGATCGCGACCAATGCCCTGTTGGAACATAAAGGCGCGACGGCTGGCATGCTCACCACCCAGGGCTACCGCGACATTCTCCATATTGGTCGCCACCAACGACCGCATCACTACTCCATCCAGCAGGAGATTCCCTGGCAGGATCGTCCCCTGGTACGCCGCCGCCATCGCAAGGGCGTACCCGAGCGACTCATTCCGCCTCATGGCGAGGTCCTGATTCCGCTCGATGAAGCGGCGGTCCGCAAGGCAGCCCGTGAATTCAAAGACGCCCAGGTTGAATCGATCGCGGTCTGTTTTTTATTCTCATACCTAAACGCCAGGCATGAAAATCGCGCCCGCGAGATCATTCTCGAAGAATACCCGGAGGTCTTTGTCACCACCTCAGCCTCACTCTCTCCCCAGTTTCGAGAGTTTGAACGTTTTACGACAACCGCCATTAACGCCTTTATCGGACCCAACGTCCAAGGCTATATTGCTCAATTGGAACAGCGCTTACGCGACACAGGGATGGGGGCAGAGTTGCGTATTATTCGCTCCAACGGCGGACTCGCCACGCCAGGTGTGATCGCGCAAAAACCCGCCCTGACCCTTCTGTCCGGTCCGGCCGCGGGCGTACTCGGAGGAGCCTGGACGGGAGAGCGTTCGCACCGCCCCCGGCTCATTACCTTTGATGTGGGCGGCACCAGCGCTGATATTGGCGTGGTCACGGACGGCCAGTTCAGCGAAGCCACGGCGCGCGATACCTGGATAGCCGGCTATCCGGTTTTGATCCCGATGATCGACATCCATACCATCGGCGCCGGTGGCGGCAGTATCGCCCATATTGACCCAGGCGGCGGCTTTCGGGTCGGACCCCACAGTGCCGGCTCCCAGCCGGGCCCGGCGGCGTATGGCCGTGGGGGGACTCAGCCCACGGTCACGGACGCCAATATCCTCCTGGGTCGGCTAGACACCCACAACTTTCTCGGCGGCGCCATGGCGCTTGATGAGGAAGCCGCTCGGCGGGCCATTCACACTCTGGCAGACCGGCTGAGGCTGTCCGACCTGGAAGCGGCAGAAGGTATTGTCACCATTCTGAACAGCAATATGGCCAATGCCATACGCTCGCGCACCGTACAAAAAGGCATTGACCCACGAGAGTATGCCCTGGTTGCCTTTGGTGGAGCAGGGCCACTCCACGGCGCAGAAGTCGCCCGCCTGCTGGGCATTCCCGAGTGCATTATTCCAACCTACCCTGGCATCACTTCGGCCGTCGGTCTGCTCACCACGGATGTGAAGTACGACGCGATTCGGACCGCCTTTCAGGTCTCGACCGATTTTGATGCGGCCCGGCTCAATGCGGCCTTTACGGACATGCAGGACGACTTGCAGAAGCAGTTTACTGCTGATGGTACGCCACTGGCCCAGGTCGGCTTTGAGCGTTTTGCTGATGTCCGCTACGTCGGCCAGGGGTATGAGCTGCGGGTCGCGGTTCTCCCTGGTCAACTCGACACCGCGGCACTCGACAGCGTTATCGACCGCTTTCATCATCAGCACGAGTTGGAGTATGGTCATTTTTTTGCGGACAGCCCGATTGAAATCGTGACCATACGCCTAGTCGGAATCGGCCAAGCGCAGAAAATCCGGGTCGCGTCTTCAGCCGGGTCAGGCTCGCTCGGATCAGGCTCGCTTCAGGCAGCGCTGGTCAAAACCCAGCCGTCCGTGTTTCGGGTTCACACTGAGCTGCGCAGTCTGGACACGGCCTTCTACCGGCGTGAACGGCTCCCGGTGGATGAGGTGATTGCCGGTCCGGCGGTCATCTTACAGACAGACTCAACAACCGTTATTCCGCCCGATTGTACCTTTCAGCTCGACACCCACGGGAATCTACTCATTCGGATAGGAGTGGCAGCATGAGTACCCAAGCAGAGAACGCCTTTGCCGGACACGGCGTTGATCCGATTACTGCCAGTGTCATTCTCGGCGCACTGGAGAATATCGCGGTTGAGATGGGCTATAAGCTCATGCGCATGTCGTATTCGAGCATTATTCGTGAGTCTGAGGATTTCGGCACAGCCCTGGTCAACGCGCGGGGCGAACAATTGTGCGAATCAAAGCAGAGCACCCCTCTCCAGTCCGGTCCTATTCCCGGCTATGTGCGCGGGATGCTCGACGCGCTGGCCAATCGGGGAGAGTCCATACTGCCCGGCGACGTCATCATGCATAACGACCCGTATGGCGGCGCCAGCCATGGCCCGGATGTCGGGTTTGGGGTGCCGGTTTTCTACCAGGATGCTCTCGTCGGTTTCTCCGTCACCACGGCCCACCATCTCGATATTGGCTGTCAGACACCGGGCAGCACCGGCATTGTCGAGGCGTTTGACGCCTATGCCGAGGGCCTGCAATTCAAGGCGATCAAGGTGTTTGAGCAGGGCAAACGGAATGCCGCGGTGTGGCAGTTACTGCGCGATAATATCCGTATTTCCGATCTTGTGGTTGGCGATATGGAGGCCCAGATAGCGGCCTGTCGCATTGGTGCGGAACGCTATATTGAACTCATTGAGCGCTATGGGCTCCAAACGGTCGAAGCCGCCTGTACTTCCTTGTTTGATTACTCCGAGCGCCTGATGCGGCAGGCTATCGAACAGATTCCGGACGGCAGCTATGCCGCCACCGGCCATATGGATGGCTATATTGATGATCCTAGCCCGAGCCGGCGCAACCTGCCCATTTGTGTGACGCTGACGGTCAACGGGTCTGAACTGAGCGTAGACTTGACAGGCACCGCGCCGCAAGTGTCGGACCGGCCCATCAATATGCCGCTGGTCGGCACGGTTGATGTCGCCGTTTGGTTGGTGCTGCGCTCGGTCCTGCTCGACACCGAAGTCTACGGCGATCTGCCGCAAAATGCCGGCCTCTACCGGCCCATTGAGATCATTGCGCCCCGCGGCACGCTGGCCAATCCTGTTTTTCCCGCACCGACCATTGCCCGCTTTGTCACCGGCAATGTGCTGAGCGATACCGTCATGAAAGCCCTGGCCCAAGCGGTCCCCCGCCAGGTCAGTGCCGGCATCGGCAATCTCAAGGCCATTGCCTCAAGCGGGATGCGGACTGACACCACACCCTGGGTGCATTTGGAAATTTTTGAAGGCAGCTACGGGGGTCGGTACGGTCACGACGGTATGGACACGGTCGATACGCTGTATGCCAACACCCGCAACAATCCCATTGAAGACGTTGAGTCCCACGTACCGCTCCGGGTCGAACGCTACGAGCTA
The DNA here is from genome assembly GCA_965247985.1 of uncultured Binatia bacterium (SeqCode). Classification (GTDB taxonomy): domain Bacteria; phylum Desulfobacterota; class Binatia; order Bin18; family Bin18; genus Bin18. Next base: position 2,397,586 of record OZ252051.1, read on the forward strand.
CGCGAGGATGCGTGTGCGCCTGGACAATGGCGGGGTGGCATGGGATCAATTAAGGAGTTGCACTACCTGACTGACGGTGGGACGTCAGTTGAAGCCGATGGTTTTGTCTATGGCGCCTGGGGTTTTGACGGCGGCGGCCCAGGCATCCCCGGCACCCTGACCTTGAAAACGCTCAACAGCGAAGAAATCGCCCTGCCCTCAAAAGTTCCCTATCGCAGCGTCAAAGCCGGCGAGCGCTTAATCACCATTGGTGCCACCGGCGGCGGCTACGGCGACCCCCTGCTGCGTGACCCACAGCAGGTTTTGGAAGATGTTTTGGACGAGTACTACACCCGAGACACCGCCCGGCGGGAGTATGGCGTCGTTATTACTGAGGATATGCAGTTGGACTTTGAGGGGACGGTGAAGGTTCGGCGCGAGCGGAAGACAGGCTCATGAAGGCGCGGGGATACCAAAGTGAATCGGCTCTTCCAGGTCAGCCTCCGGATCAGTCAGTGAGGGGTCGGGCTGGGGTAAAGGCTCACCATGCAGCAGATTCGTCTCGGCCATGTCCGCCAGTGCGCTTGCCAGTAAGCGTCGAGCCTCTTCCAGGTTTGCACCACAGGTGATCGTGCCCGGAAAATCCAACACTTCGGCATGGACGCCGTGGTCGAGGAATTTATACAGGGCTTTATACGTCAACATGTTTTACCCGTTATAGAGGATGAGATTAATTGATGCACTATATCAAAAACATACTCTCAAGATACTCCGGTAACGAGGCTTGCCGGGCGCTCTTCCATTAGGTCACCTCTCGTTTCTTGATCTGACATGTAGAGGTAGACACGGGAATATCACTTTTCCAGATATTCTCGTATGAACACGGAGACTCTAATGCGTGGGGTGGTAGATGAGCAGGTCGGCTAAGCCGACCTACAAGGCTGATCCCCCGGACGATAGGGGCGGCGCTCTTATCCCATCGCCCCGTCAATATGGACCTTGCGGTACGAAAACAGCCACTGACCCTCGTGTTTGACCAGCCGGTCTTCGTACTCCCCGGCCATGGCCACCCGGCTGCCGCCCTCCTTGGTGGTTGAGGTCAGCAGCAAAAAACACTTCGAGCGGGCCGTATCGCCGTCCACCTCGGTCAGAATATTGGTCACATAGTGGCGCAGCTTGGGACTCTCGGCCGCCAGCCGTTTGACCTCGGCGGTAAAGCGGTCGAGTTCCCGATGGGCGTCAAATTTGCCGATCACCCCGTCAAAGACGCCGTCCGGCGCAAAGCAGTCTGCCCAGCCCTGATAGTCGTCGTGGTCAATAGCGAAATTATACCGCGCGATCAGCTCGGCGATGGCCGTTTTGTCCAGGTCGTGTTGTTCTTCGGTCATGGTCGCTTCCTCCAAAGTTCTCCTCAAACGCTTTTCCCGATGTCTCTTGGTGGGATTGGGGTGATTCCGAGCTGAATATGTGAAGCCTGAGGCCGTAGAATCAACAGTCCACTCTCTAAACAAAAAATCACAAAAGTCAACTTGGCGACATCTCGCCATGATCACTGAGACGCGCTCAAAAAACGTGGGATAGACTTTCACACATTTCCGTGAGATAGCCTTTTCCCATAAGGATACGCTCATGCAACTCAATCACGCCCGTCTGCTGAACAGCCTCACACAGCTCGCCCAATTCGGAAAAGTCGAGACCGGGGTGAATCGGCTGTCCTTTACGCCGGAAGACCGAGCCGCGCGGCAGTGGTTGTTGGAACAGATGCACGAGGCCGGCCTCGATGCAGAGATCGACGGGATTGGGAATGTGTACGGGCGGGCGCGAGGAGTGGACACCGCTGTCCTGATTGGCTCGCATACCGACTCCGTGCCGAAAGGCGGCTGGCTGGACGGCGCGATGGGGGTGCTGTACGGCCTGGAGATCGCCCGGGCGCGGAACGAATCGAGCGCCCTGCCCGGCCTCGGCGTTGACGTGATTTCGTTTGCCGATGAAGAAGGCACGTATCGGGCGCTGGCCGGCAGTCTTTCTTTTTGCGGCGAGTTAGCGGATACGGATATTGAAAGCGCGAAAAATACGCAGGGCCGCTCGCTCACCCACGCCCTGACTGAAGCCGGCTACGCCGGACACCCACGCGCCCGGATCAATCCGAGTCGGCACCTGGCCTATTTTGAAGGCCATATTGAACAAGGTCCGCGGCTTGAGGTGGAAGCGCAAAAAATCGGCATCGTCACCACCATTGTCGGTATTCGGCGCAGCCGCGTCACCTGTAGCGGTCGGGCAGATCATGCCGGCACAACGCCCATGCATTTACGCAAAGACGCCGGCGCTGTTCTGATTCGGATTTGCGCCGAGCTACTCAACCGGCTTGCGCGCGCCGGCAGCGAGCTGAGCGTGTGGAACCTGGGCCATATTGTTTTTGAACCGGGCGCCGGCAATGTCGTACCCAGCTCGGCCCAAGTTCTGGTTGAATTCCGCGATCCCCAGCGGGAGGTGCTTGATCGCCTGGAGTCTGAAATCAATGCTACGGTCGCTGAGTTTCAGGGACAACAGGGCGTCACATCTGAGGTCACCCATCTGCTGAGTATTGACCCGGCTGATATGGATGCTTCCCTCGTCGATACCATTGAGAGCGCTACCCAACAGCGGGCCGTCCCTGCCCTGCGTATGCCCAGCGGAGCCGGGCATGATGCCATGGTGCTCAGTCGCTCCGTTCCCAGCGCTATGGTGTTCATTCCCAGCATTGGCGGTCGCAGCCACGATGTTGCGGAAAATACAAGTGAAACGGACATCTGCCTGGGGGCCGATATTCTGGCAGACACCGTGGAATTATTGGCACACCGGGAGGGACTGGCATGAAAATCAAGATTATCAATCCGAACACGTCCGAGGAAATGACGCGCGCAATCGGTGCGGCCGGCGAGTCGGTGGCGCGAGTGGGAACGGATATCGTGTCCGTCAGTCCTGCCTTTGGTCCGGCGTCCATTGAATCCTATTACGACGACTACCTGAGTATTCCCGGTCTGCTCGAAGAGATCCACAAAGGCGAGGCTGAACAGTCTGACGCCTACATCATCGCCTGTTATGGCGACCCAGGTTTACACGCGGCGCGCGAACTGACCACCAAGCCGGTTGTCGGCATAGCCGAAGCCTCATTGTATATGGCGTCCATGCTGGCGGCGCGCTTCTCTATTGTGACGGTTATCCCGCGTACACGGACCATGCTCGAAGAAATGGTCACCGGCTACGGCTTTCGTGACAAAGTAGTGAGTATCCGTACCTCCCCGCTCTACGTGCTCGACGTGGAAAAAGACCCGGCCGGGGCGCTCGAAAAGCTACGCCTCGAAGCTCGCACGGCTCGGGACGAAGACGATGCGGAGGCCATTCTCCTCGGATGCGCCGGGTTTACGCAGTTTGCCGACGAGTTGGAGCAAGAGCTTGAAATTCCGGTTCTGGACGGCGTGGTGTGCGCGGTCAAGCTGGCCGAGTCCCTGGTCGAATTAGGCAAGACCACCAGCAAGTATAAAACCTACCGCCCACCGGAAAAGAAAGCCTACACCGGCATCTTCGAGAAATTCGCGCGCGATTAGGCAACCCGAAGACCAGGAGGACCGCGAACGCCTATACTCCTGCCACAACCCGGAAGGCACCCTTTGGACCTTAGGACGGGCAAAGGATTCGTCAGGTAGGTCGGAGCACTGTTCCTGGTAGCCCGCCTTGGTGGACATTATCGGAAAAGACAATATTCCCGCCAACAATGGTGTGCTGTACTCCGGTCGCGTATTCGATCAGACGCGGCTTTTCGCCCGGCAGATCGTTGACCCATTCGGGTGGCTGCGGACCGATAGTATCAGGATCAAATACGACCAGATCGGCATCAAGGCCCGAGGCGATACGGCCCTTCCTGGGCTGATTGAGAAACGTTGCTGGCTCTGAGGTCAGGCGCCGCACGCCTTCTTCAAGCGTCATTGCCCCCCGTTTTCTCACCCACTCTCCGAGCAGATAGGTGGGAACACCGGCATCGCAATGCTGGTCCACGTGCGCGCCGGCATCGGACAGACCAATGAGACAGTCGGGATGGGTAATCAACTCACGCACTTCATCAGGGTTGGTGTTGATGACCGAAAGCGTAATGCCCATCTCCAGGTTTTCATCAATGGCCAAGTCCAGAATCGTATCAATAGGATCGCTGTGTGTTTCCGCGGCAATGTCGGCAATGCTTTTATTCAGATGCCTTTTGTTGTGGTCTTTCTGCACCTTGACAATATGCACCTGATTCCACTGGTTGGTAAAAATGGCCCCGCCAACTTGCAGGTCCTTGCGAAAGGCCGCTCGGAATTCCGGCTTTTGGTATAAGGCGATTTGTTCTGCAACCGGTCGATTAAAAGCCTCTTTCCACGACGGCAGGCTGGCAAAGATAAAGGGGACTTTGAGGGTGTAGTACTGCTGGATGGGACGCGGTGTGACTTGGGGTGGAATCCGCAGACCCTTGCGGAAGAGGGGTTCCAGGCGGTCCAGGGCCGACCGGTAGACACCGGGTTTATCGGACCGTCCGAGGAGCGCCAGCCAGGTGACCGGACGCTGACTGGCTTCGGCAATGGCAACCAGCAGCTCCAATTCTTCGTCGGTTAACACACTCACGCTCCGGGTCAGAGCGATTTCGATCACACCCTTGCCCAAGTCTTGCATCACCTGACCCAGGGTGCAGAGTTCCTTCTGGGTGGCCATACGACTCGCCAGCGGTTTCCCTTGGTAGCCGATATGCTGGTCGAGCAAACTCAGTGAGTAGCCATACGCTCCGGCTTGCATAGCCTCACGAAAAAGAGCGGTCATGCGAGCGAGTTCAGCCTCATTTGCCTCTCGCTCGGAGGCTTCGGCTCCCATGACAAAATAGCGAAAGCTCGACAGCGGTACGAGAAAGCCCACGTTGAGGGCTGTTCCGCGTCGGGCAATAGCCTGCATATATTGCGGAAAACTCTCCCACTCGTCCCAAGCCACGCCATTTAGCAATACCTCTTGTGGCATGGCCTCCACATTGACCAAATCCCACGAGACAATGTCTTTCTCTTGAGGACGGCAGGGTGCAACGCCAACCCCGCAGTTGCCCATGAGCACGCTGGTCACACCGTGCCAGCCCGAACAGGTCAGCAGCGGGTCCCACGACACCTGAGCATCGTAATGCGTATGGATATCAATAAAGCCTGGCGCGACCACACAGCCGGCGGCGTTAATCGTCCGCGTTGCCGTTCCGGAAACAGGGCCAACGTCGGTAATGACTCCATCTTTGACTCCGACAGCGCCATGAAAGGGCGCAGTGCCAGTACCGTCACAAATCTGAGCGTCTTTAATCAGCAGGTCGTATGTCATACTTCCCCCCTTTGTTCCTCTCCAATAGATCAATCAGACCCTCTGCTTACCCAGTCGGCTGGGACTCCGCTGTATTCGTCTCCTGGGTTGCGTCGCCCCCAAGCCCGGCCTGTTCTTTGACATAACGAGCAATCTGTTCGTGGGTGGCAAACCAGACGCCGGGTTTGCTTTTCATATAAGTGATGAGTTTGTCCAACATCTGCATACGGTAGCGATGGCCGATGACTTGGGGGTGCATGGTCAGAATATACATTGTCCCTTCTTCATAGGCCCCGTCAAATTCGTCTTTCCAGATCGAGTACACGTCGTCGGCATTGCGGATACTGACGTGCCGACTCGGCCAGCTTATTTGAAACAACGGCCAATCGTCGAGTATCCATTCGACCGGGAGTTCAACCAGTCCGGTTTCTTCACCGTTGGAAACCAGACTATAGGGTCGGTCGTCGGCCATCATACTGCTTTCGTACAGAAAACCCATCTCTTTGACGATCTGAATGGTCGCCGGTGTCAGGTCCCAGGCCGCAGACCGAAAGCCGGTCGGCCGTTTGCCCACCTTTTCAACAAAGATTTTCATGGCCTTCTCGTACACCATCCGCTCTTCCGCTTCGCTCAGCGTCAGCGGGTTTTCATGCACATAGGAGTGAAAGCCGATCTCATAGTCGGAATGTTTCTTGAGTTCTTCGATCACCTGGGGATGCAGGACCATCGAGATGGCAGGAATAAAAAAGGTGGCCGGGATGGCGTGCTTTTCCAATAAGGCAAAGATACGCGGCATGCCTGCGCGTGCGCCATACTCACCCCGCGACATATACGAGGGGCTTCGCTGGCCCTGAAATCCCATCCAGACCGGCTCGGTATCAAAATCAAACGAAAAACTCACCGCAACCCGGGTGCTATCCGGCCAGGATTTGGGCGTCAGGTCTTTGCCGCTGCGGACAATGGCCACGTGCTGTTGAAACTGCTCCGGCTCCCACTGCCAGAGTGGGACTTCATCTTCCCCGGTCTCGTGGCCCGAAGCAACCGAGGCCGTCCCCGCCAGTACTCCAAGGCCCACTATGACAACAAGGCTTTTCATCCAGTCCGACCACAGTTGCTTCATGACATCTCCTCCTGAAAATTTGAACGGCCTTGGTAGGGGCGTAAAATCTTACGGCCCTGCTCCATTTCGCTTTTCTTGTTCGCTACGACCGGGCGAAGATCTGGACGATATTGCCAGCCGGGTCCACCGCGGTGAAATATTGACCGTGCCCACCCATGTCCACGATATCGTTGACCGTGACGCCGTTTTGGGTCAGCTTGTCACGCATTTCCCCGAGGTCCTCGACTTCCAGTACGACGGTTGCTCCACCCCCCGGAGGGACCGAGCCTTCACTTGGGTCAGCCAGGGCCACTCCCACCCCATTCACATCAAACTGTGTCCAGCGATCTCCATCACGAAATTTGACATCAAGACCCAGGATGTCTTGGTAAAAATTCACCGCCTGGTCCATATTGTTGACCACGTAGTAGGCACTTGAAAACTTTTTGACTGCCATATCTCAGTGTCCTCCTCTTTCTTGGCGTTCAGCTATCAATTTTTCAGGAAGAAGGCAAAGGTCAGAAAGTCGAAGGACAAATGCCTTCCCCCTACAACCTCTGGCCTACAGTCCGGCTTTCCCCTACAATTCGCACCGCGTATGCCCGAACTACCGGAAGTTGAGACCATCGTCCGCAAGCTCAAACGGGGTGAACCCGCAGAGGAAGGACTGCCGGCCTACCCTTCTCTCATAGGGGCTGTGATAACACACGCCTGGGGGAATTGGCAGAATTCCATCCGACCATCCATTAAAGCCGTCACCCACACATTGCCCGGCCACCGTATAGAATCCCTCGGACGGCGCGGGAAATACATCGTCTTTACCTTGCAGTCCAACTCAGATGCCTCCATTCGTTACCTCGTTATCCACCTCAAAATGAGCGGGCGGATTGAAGTCCGCGAGACCGGCTATACACGGCATAGGCACGTGCATTTCACCTGTGGTTTCGACACTGGCTATAGCCTGCATTTTAATGACGCGCGCAAGTTTGGGCGGGTCTATTGCGTGGACGATCTCGAAGCGGTGACCGGCCATCTTGGCCCGGAACCATTGGAGTCGGCCTTTACGCTGCGGCGCTTTCGTCCGCTGATTGCCAAAAAAACGGGTGGGCTCAAAGCTCTGCTACTGAATCAGTCTTTTATTGCCGGTGTGGGTAATATCTATGCTGATGAAGCGCTATGGCGAGCCAGGCTCCATCCATTTTCCCGAGCCGCTGAACTTGACAACCGCCAAGTCGCTGATCTCCATAAAGCTATCCGAGCGGCACTGAACGAAGGCATTAAACACAACGGCGCGGCCATTGATTGGGTTTATCCCGAAGGGAAATATCAAAACTTCTTTCGGGTCTATGGAAGGACCGGCAAGCCCTGCTCCCGCTGCCGGACACCAATTGAACGCACCCTGGTCGGCCAACGCAGTACGCATTTCTGTCCGCAGTGTCAGCGGGTTTGAGTGGACAGAGACGGGTGGCGAGAACCGTCCCGCCTTGGAGGGGCCTTCATCGGGCTGGGCAGCAGCCACGACCCGCATTGCCCGTGTAGGGGCAATGCATGAATTGCCCCTACGGAGTACGCCCCGCTTGGGAGTAATCTCTACCACTCTTCCCCAAATGGCCGGACTTCCACATTGAACGACCAGCCGGAGCGGTCCTGATGGGCAACGTGGTAGGCGGTGTCGGCGATGGCTGACGGCTGAATGAAAAAATCATCCGGCTTGTCGGGCAGCATCTTGCGCGTCCACGCCAGGTCAATCACCGCATCAATGACGATATAGGCGACATGAATACCCTGAGGTCCCAGGGTGCGCGCCATGGATTCCGATAAAATTCGCTGGGCCGCCTTGGTCGGGGCAAAGCCAGCAAAACGGGGCTTGCCGCGTAACGCAGAGGTATTGCCGGAAGCGATAATCACACCCTTGCCGGCTTCAATCATATCCGGTGCCACCGCTCTGGCGAGATACAGCAGAGCCATCGTATTGACCTGAAAATTATCGGACAGCGTTTTCGGTTCGATTTCGAGAAAGGTCCCGAACGCGCCTCCCACCGCGTTGTGGATCAGAATTTCAGGCGCGCCCATTTCTTCTTTCACCTGGGCGACGGTCGCATTGACCGCGGCTTCGTCAGACACATCGCACACATAGCCGCGAGAGTCCGCAATTTCCTTTTCCAGTTGCGACAAACGCTCCTGGGTCCGGGCCAGCATGGCCACCCGATAGCCGCCCTGGGCAAAGCGGCGGCTGAGCGCCGCGCCGGTTCCGGGGCCCACACCAGTAATCAAGCACACAGCTCCAGCCATACCCTCTCCCTTCTCATCGTTCGTGTAGACTCAGCAGATGATCCCACCAAAAGAGAGCAGCAGGAGTCCAGCCATCTTTATCAGCAGAGCCATATCGGCCTCCAGACAATATAGTGAGAAACTTCTACCCAGAAGTGCTGCACCCCGCAACCTGCTTGTTCGTGTCAGCTATGTCACACCGGCCGCCTTTTGACTCCTCACCAGGAATGCACTACACTGTCGTGCATGCATAAGACAGAGGTCTATAGCTGGCGGGTGGACGCGGACTTGAAAAGTGCGCTCGAACAAGTCGCTCGCACCGAAAAGACCAGCCTCGCCCAATTACTTGAGCATATTGTGCGTAACTGGCTGCAAGAATCTTCTTCGCTCAACGGGGATGACGAACAATATCGTTTACACTCCGCCGCTCAACAGTGTTTCGGAACGCTGAGCAGCGGAGGCCCCGATCTGGCGACGCAGGCGAAAGAACGGGTTCGTCGAAAAATTCGAGAGCGGCATGCACGCCCACGGACTCATTGATACCGGAGCGATTCTCGCCCTGCTGAATGGGAAGGATCGCTGGCATGCTCAATGTGTCAAGGCCTTCGCTGCGCTGCGCCTGCCCCTGGCTACGACCGCAGCCGTCCTCACCGAACTCTTCCATCTGATCAGTGACCATCCACATGATGTCGAGGCGGCGTGGCGATTCGTACGCTCAGGAGCGATTATTGTTTTGCCGATAACGGACGCTGACATGCCAGACTTGGATCGGCTCATGAAACGCTACAGTGACCATCCCATGGATTTTGCCGACGCAACCCTGGTGCGTCTTGCTCAGCGAGAGTCGCTGTCCACTATCTGCACTATCGACCATAATGATTTCGAGACCTATCGCATTGCCGGGAGACGGAAATTCCGGGTTGTTCCGTCACGTTGACCGGACAGGATTTAGAAAATCGTGAGCCACAGCGAGTACAGCGCAAAGCTACCGTACACCACGGACGCAATGGACATCATGATAATCGATACCGGTCCCGGTCGGGCCGAGGGCGGCAGGGTGCGCAGATTCATATACAACATCAGCGGCACGTATAGCGCCATGGTCAGACCGCTGAGCAGGGCAGCGTTAAACAGAAAACCCAGCCCGGTGACGGCAAAGCGCTCAAAAAACCACGTACTGGCCGTGCCGGCGACCATAAAGACCACGGCAAAAGGAACATACAGTTTGGCCTGGTCTATCTTGTCGCTTTTGGCCCCGAACGGGAATGTGGTGCGGATAATGTAGGACCAGACCCGGGCGTTGCCATCGACGCTTACCAACTGAGTGCTGAAGAGCGTCGCCATACCAATCGCCAGAAAGAGATAATGTCCCACCGCGCCCATTGAGTTCTCCAAAATGAGCGACATGTCCCAGATAATACGTCCCTCAGCCGGGACGACGCCGCTGGGGCGTAAGACGCACAGCACCCCAAACATGAACAGAAACATGGTGAAGCTGTTCAGCCCCCAAAAGAATACGGTCTGGTCCAGGCGTATCCAGCGCAACCAGCCTTTGAACGCGCGTTGGTTGGCTTCCGTTTCCGGGTAGAGATAGCCGGTTGCCTCTTCCTCGTTCGACCCACCCCGCAGCGGGTTTTGCAGGCTCGGCATCCGCGCACCCATACCGATATTCTTGTCGCGCAAGTAAAAAGCGTACCACAGGTTACCGGCCCCGCCGGCACCGGCGAACACCACCGCCCCGAAGAATCGGCTGAACGGAAAATCGTCCGTCAGTTCGATATGCCCGAAGTTCACCAGCCCACCGGCCATCTCGGTGACGTGTTCCCAGGTTCCGACCTGAAAGGCCACGAAAATAAGCCCCAGCGTAATGAACACCACCAGTCCGATGACAATCCGCTCCATGGCCTGATACATGACTTTGGGGCCAAAGAGCATGGCGGCAATCAGCAGGAAGGTCAGGCCGGTCCACATCCAGTCCGCTCCGGGGCCGTCCGGTCCGAAAATCAGGCCCTTCAGGGCCGCGCCAGATACACGCGCCCAGCCGGGTAGAAACAGGCCGGCGAAGGTCAGGAACAACAGGATGTAAATGAAACCCATCCAGACCCGGGCAAAGCCGGTATACGGCGCTTCGCCGGTGACAATGGCCCAGCGGCCAATCTCAAGGTTGATCCAGAGTTGCAGAAATACCCCAAGCGCGGCAGCCCACACCATGCCTGCCCCGAACTTGGCTGTAATCCACGGCCACATCACCAGTTCGCCGGCACCTATGGAAAGGCCAACCAGGACAGCTCCCGGCCCGGCCAATTGCCAGAACGAGCGTGTCCGCGCTGGCAGGTCCGCAGTTTTGAGTGGGGCAATACGTGAGCCCAAGCTACCCTCCTTTTGGTCGGAGGGATTGTAAGGGGGATGGTCAATCAGGACAACTGGTCACGTCGTTTTTTGTAGACAGTCGTCAGAGAGAACCAAAGGGTATATATTTTGCCCAATAAGGAGGCCAGCATGGACCTCATTCTCAGAAATGGACGCATTGTCGGACAGGATGATCAAACGACCGTTGATATTGGTATCCAGAATGGCCACATAGTAGCTATAGAATCCAATCTGTCAGCCGAAGGGCGTGAGCTTGACCTGCGGAGTCGTTTAGTCACACCAGGTTTCATTGAAACCCATATCCATTTGGACAAGTCCTGCATCCTCGATCGCTGCCAGTCGGCCGAAGGTAATCTGGAAGAAGTCCTGGCCCAAGTCACGGCTGCCAAACAGGCGTTCACTGCGGAAGACGTACATCAGCGAGCAGCCCGTACCTTAGAAAAATGTATACTGCACGGCACCACCCATATACGCACTCACCTTGAGGTTGACCCAGGCATAGGGCTGCGTGGACTCGACGGCGTGCTCCCCCTCATCCAGGAATATAAATGGGCGCTGGATCTTGAGGTATGTGTCTTTCCGCAAGAAGGATTGCTCAACAATCCAGGGACTGATGACCTCTTGGTTGCCGCACTCAATCAGGGTGCAAGTGTTATTGGTGCCGCGCCCTACACGGACACCGATCCACACGGTCAGATAGATCGCATCTTTGAACTGGCCCGTGAGTTCAACGTTGATATCGACATGCATTTAGACTTCGGCCACACCTCGGACGAGATGGATATTGAGTATGTGTGCAATCTCACTGAAAAGTTCGGCTATGGGGGCCGGGTCACGGTTGGCCATGTGACCAAACTGTCGACAATTTCTCCAGAACGGTTTTCCGCCATCGCCCAACGCTTGGCAAATGTTGGCGTAGCGGTCACTGTGCTACCATCAACCGATCTGTATCTGATGGGTCGTCACCAGGATCACAATATTATTCGTGGCGTTACCCCAGTGCATAAACTCATACAGCAAGGCGTGACCTGTTCACTCTCGACCAATAATGTTCTCAATCCCTTCACGCCGTTTGGCGACTGTTCGTTGATTCGCATGGCCAACCTGTATGCCAATATCTGCCAAGTCGATAATCAAGAGGAAGTTCGGGCATGCTTTGATATGGTCACTCAATGTTCAGCCCAAATACTGGGACTCGAAGACTATGGCGTGGAGGTAGGAAAAGCAGCCGATCTGGCTGTCCTGGACTGTACCGCCCCCGAAGCCGCTGTAGCAGAAGTGGCAGCCCCTCTGTACGGCTTCAAACGTGGCCGGCAGACATTCACCAGAAAATCGGCGGAACTGCATCGACCTTGAGTCCATAATGAACGACCCCTTAGGCGCATTCTGTCGCCACACCCACGTCACGCTTCTCGGTTCAGAGACAGGGATTCTCGCAGGTCTGTCTCTTGCGGTAAAAGACGTCTTCCATATCAAAGGGCACCGGACGGGAGCCGGCAATCCAGACTGGCTCCGCACCCATCCCGTAGCCGAGACAACAGCTCCTGCGGTGCAACGTTTACTTGATGCAGGCGCACATATTGTGGGCAAAACGCACACCGATGAGCTGGCCTACAGTCTCAATGGTGAAAATGTCCACTACGGCACACCAGTGAATCCGAACGCAGTGGGCCGTATCCCAGGAGGATCTTCCAGTGGCTCGGCGGCGGCGGTAGCTGGCGGTCTCGTGGATTTTGCCATTGGAACTGATTGTGGTGGTTCGGTGCGTTTACCAGCCAGCTACGGTGGGATATTTGCCTTTCGACCGACTCACGGGCGTATTCCGCTCGACGGGATAGTCCCCCTCGCATCAAGCTTTGACACAGTTGGTTGGTTTACCCGAGACGCAAGGCTCTTGGAAAAGGTCGGTCGGGTGCTACTGGACGCTCAGACCGACGCTCGGCCTCCACGCCAACTTCTCTTAGCCTCAGACGCATTTACTCTAGCGGACGGTGCTGTCACCGCAGCACTCCAATCCGCAGTCAACAAGATCAGCGCAGCGATCGGTCCGGCCCAGCCCGTAACGGTCAGCCCCGAAGGCCTCCCGGAATGGATGCAGCTTTTCCGTGTCCTTCAAGGGGCGGAGATCTGGGCCAATCACGGCGCTTGGATTCGAGAGGTTCAACCCGCTTTCGGGCCGGGTATTCATGAACGTTTCGAGTGGACGGCAACAATTCCGCAAGCGGCTGTAGACAGTGCCAAGGAAAAACGAGAGCAGGTCGCAACTCGGATGGAGGCCTTACTCGGAGAGGATACCGTCTTATGTCTCCCTACCGCACCTGGCATTGCCCCGCTTCGGAACACGCCTGCGGATGAGTTGGAAGCGTTTCGGGCTCAGGCACTGAGTCTCTTATGTATCGCTGGCCTAGCCCGTCTGCCGCAAGTCAACCTGCCATTGGGTAGTCTTGATTGTTGCCCGATTGGCTTATCCCTCATTGGGCCACGCGGGGCGGATATATTGCTGCTACAGATTGCAGCAAGCTTGTCCCAGAGATCGTGAAGGATAGAAACTGAGAATGTATGAGAGGAAAAACAGGCTTTTTCTTTTCTCACATAACCAAAGGACAACTCAATGCGTTTCGGCACTTATTATTTTCTTCAGGCTCCCCCGGGCAGCTCACACGAAGAGGTTATTCACCGGGAGTTTGCGCAGATTCTTCTCAGCGAAGAACTCGGCTACGATAGTGTCTGGCTGACCGAGCATCACTTTATTGAGTATGGCATTTCAACCAGCCCCATGGCTCTTGCGTCTGCTATTGCCGCTCGGACTGAACGGATCAACATCGGACTTGCCGCTGTTATCCTGCCCTTTCATGATCCGATTCGTTTGGCTGAAGAAATTGCCTTTGTCGATATTCTCAGCCGGGGGCGGCTGCGCGTTGGAATCGGGCGGGGGAATCGCCCCGTAGAGTTTGTTGGCTACCGGGTTCCGCAGATAGAAAGTCGAGAGCGCTTTGGCGAGACTGTAGACATCATGCTCCAGGCCTGGACGCAGGAGCGGGTCTCGTACCACGGGAAGTTCTTCAGCATTGAAGAACTTCCCGTTATTCCCAAGCCCCACCAGAAACCGCATCCGCCCCTCTCCCTCGTCTGCGTCAGTCCCGAGACCATGCGGATGGCAGCACAGCGTGGCTGGTCCATGTTGAATTCTATTCTGTTTGGCCCGTTCAGCCAGATTGAACAGAATCGAGACATCTATATTGCGGCGCTGGATGAAGCCGGGCAGTCTGAGACCGCCATACAAGCGGCGCTGCGTTCCTGGGGTGTGTCGCGCCATATCTATGTTGCCCCAACCGACGCTCAGGCTCGGCGCGAAGCCCAAGAGGCCGAGCTGTGGTATCAACAATCCCTGGCCCGCTTTCTCGTACCCGAGCATATTGAGGCCGCGCCCCCTGCCCTACAGCCACAGTTTCGCGCCCTGGCCGAGCGTTTAGCCACTATCACCTGGGAGCAGCTTGTAGCGGAAACCGTATTGTTTGGCTCGCCTGAGCGGATTGTAGACCGAGTGCGTGAAATGGAAGAGGCAGGTGTGGGAGAGCTGCTGTGCTGGATGAATTTCGGGGGGCTGCCGCAAGACCGAGTTGAACGCTCCATGCGTTTATTTGCGGAGAAAGTCATGCCCCGTTTTCGTTAGTGTCTACCGAACGATTCCGCTAAAAATTATTGCGCTTGCTCTTTCCCCACTATTTTTCTAGGGTTTATTGAAAAGGAAGAGGCAACAGCGAGCAGTATCGCTCTGAAAGGAGGGACGGACCAGGAGACGTATTAACGATACAGGACGAGAGATCATGCGACGCTTCACAGCAGTCTGACCGCTCACAAAAGGAGGCTCTATGGGTAGAGTACAAGTACCGGACGGCAAAAAAATGGCGTGCTGTTTTTGTTTCGATATCGATGCCATGGCCTTGTGGCTAGGGTTTTTTCGTTCTCCGACTGCCAATCCTCTCTCACGCGGAGAATTTGGCCCTCGGGTGGCCATGCCGCGTATCCTGGACATCCTCGATAAATACAACATCAAAGCCACCTTCTTTACCCCCGGTCACAGTGCAAAACTCTTTCAAGATGTCGTGCAGGAGGCGCATCGGCGTGGGCATGAAATTGCGGCCCACAGCATGTACCACCAACCTTCGGAGGTTGGTCTGGCTATGAGTGGGGTGGAGCCGGCTTCGCCGGACCAGCAACGCGCCTACCTCGAACAGCAGATCGAGCTGCTTGAAAAAACCGTGGGCGAACGGCCCATCGGGTTCCGCTCGCCCATTGGAGACTGGTTGGGTGAGCATGTGCCGCGGCATCTGATTGACCTTGGTTTTGTGTATGACAGCAGTTTGCAGGGTCATGATTTTCTGCCCTATCGGCTGCGGATTGGCGATACCATCCAAACTGAGGAGCCCTTTGAGGTCACGTGGGGACAGCCCTCGGAATTGCTTGAGATCCCCTTACACTGGGATACTAACGACTTCGCCCAGTTTGAATTCATGGGGTATTATCTCGATCCCAAAAATCCCTGGTTCAATCCGGCACCTTTCCACACCCCGTCCCAGTCTAAGGAAATCTTCACGTCCAGTTTCGACTATTGTTATGAGCATGTTCCGGGCGGAATATGGAACACGATTCTCCACCCTCAATGCTGCGGGCGAGATTTCAAACCGGCCTGGCTGGAAAGCGTCATCCAGCATGTATACGCCAAGCCCGGTGTCTGGTTCACAACCATGCGCGAGGCCGCGGCCGCATGGCAGGATTAGAGGAAGCCCTCACCCTAAACCCTCTCCCAGCGGGGGAGGGAAAGAAGAGCAGATCGTTATTCGCTTCAGAGCAACTCACTGACAACTGACAACGGCTCATCTGAGTCAGCATATAAGGGGGCCATATGCGCATCTTCATATCCGTGGATATGGAAGGCATTTCCGGGGTGGAAACCGTGGAGGAGGTTTTTCAGGGCTTGCCGGGCTATAAAACGTTTCGACAGATTATGGCCGGTGACGTGAATGCGGCCGTTCAAGGCGCTATTGAAGGCGGAGCGTCTGACATTGTGGTCTCGGATTCGCATGGCTATATGTGCAATATCCGACCCAAAGATGTGCATCGTAAAGCCACCCTGAAGTCTGGTATGAAGCGTGATTTATGTCAATTCAAAGGCTTCAACCCCAGCTTTGATGGGGCCCTGTTTATTGGCTATCACTCCAAAGCCGGGACTCAGGATGGCATCCTCAGCCACACCTGGATTCCGGCCTTTCAGGATGTACGGATAAACGGCCTGTCGGTTGGGGAGTACGGGCTGAACGGCTTTTTGGTCAGCAGCTTCGGCGTGCCTATTCTCATGCTGTCAGGCGACGACAAAACCATTGAGCAGGCCCGTCCGCTGCTCGGCGACATTGAATATGTCGAGGTCAAAAAATCGCTCGGCTATTTTAAGGGCCAGCATCTTCCCCTGAGAGAAAGCCACGCCCGTATTCGTGAGGGCGCACGGCGCGCCCTTCAGCGGTTCGCCAAACGGAAACCGCCGACTCTGGATATCGCCTTACCTGTCACCATAGAACTTGATCTGTGCCATGAGGCTAATGAGTTGGTGACAGAAATGGAACAGGAGAATAGGCGCTTTGTCGATGATGATACCCAGCGCATGATGAGCGATGCCGATCTTGTCACTCACTGTGCGCCAGTCGAACGACGTGGGGCTGAGACGGTCGCGTATGTGTGTAACCGGTATGTCGATGCCTATAATACCTTGTTTACTATTATGACTCACTTTTACGAACGCGATATTGAATGGCTGGTCGAAGAGGTTGCGAAACCGGAGGAATACCGCCGCAACTTACAGCCACTCATTGCCGGCAGTCCGTTGAATTTTATGCAATAAGTCTAGTGCACGAAAAGTTGGCCTTGACAGGATAAGCGAGAAGACCATACACAGCTCAGAGAACTTTCGACCGAGCGTCCTCAACAAGAGGTCGAGCATGACGAGAAGGCGATTATGTGTGGCATCGTCGGATTTTTAGACAAAAGCGGCAATCGCCAGGCAGCGGTGGGGCAAGTCTTGCTCGCCATGTTGTCGGCTCTTGACCGCCGGGGCCCGGATTCGAGCGGAGTTGCCGTCTATGCCGACCGTGGCGCTGACGCCAGCGTCCTGCGTATTAAGCTGGGTGAGCACGGACCGTTTGAGACCAGCGCAAACCTGATTGTCGAACACGTAAAAAGCCTGGCTTCCGTTGCGGATGTCCTTATTCAAGGTCCCTCGCTCCGTCTGGTTGTCGAGTCTCAAGCAACGCCGCAACAGCTGGAGCAGGCCGTTGAAGCCGCCGGCGCGTCACTTGCCGGGCAGATCGAAGTCGTCAGCCTGGGCAACCGCCTTGAGCTGGTCAAACAGGTCGGTTCTCCGGCGAATCTTGAAGCCACCTACGCGGTCTCGTCTCAGCGTGGCACGCATGGTATCGGCCATACCCGCATGTCTACCGAGAGCCGGGTTGATCTCAGCCATTCGCAGCCCTTTTGGGCGCATGGCCGCGCCGACGTTGCCATCGTCCATAACGGGCATATCACCAATTACCACAAGCTGCGGCGTATCTATGAGCAGCAGGGACATCGCTTTTACACGGAGAACGACTCGGAAATTATCGGCCTGTATATCGCCGACCAAATGGCGCAGGGAGCCAGCTTTGAAGATGCTCTCCAGACCTCGTTGACAGACTTTGACGGGGCATTCAGCTACCTGGCGGCAACCGCGGACAGTCTGGGCTATGTCAAAGACCCGTTTGCTTTCAAACCCCTGATTGTGACTGAAACGCCAGCCTATGTCGCCATTGCGACCGAAGAGCAGGCCCTCCGCTCCGCCCTGGGCGATGACTTTCCAGTCTGGGAGCCGGGGGTCAATGCCGTCATGACGTGGACGGTTGCTGAAGCATAGTCAAAATCCAGATTACGTTTTACGAAAAGGCCGTATCGTGAAAGAAGTGGACTGCACCGCTAAAACGTCCCGAGCAATCAACCGGGAGATTCGCCACCATATACAGGCCGGCGAACAGGATATTCGCGTCCATCACCCCCAAGCCCGCCACAATCTCGGCGTTGCTATACTCCAACCGGTCACACTGACCATTAGCGGGAGTGTCGGCTATTACTGTGGCGGTCTTATGGACGGGCCGCGCATTGAAGTGCGCGGGAGCTGTGGCTGGGGCCTGGCGGAAAGCATGCTGAGTGGCACAGTCATTGTTGGCCAAAACGCCGGCAATAGCGCCGCGGCCTCCATTCGAGGGGGAACAGTCGTGATTCGGGGCAGTGCGAGTTCACGCGCCGGTATTGCCATGAAGGGTGGGACGCTTATTGTTCAGGGCAATAGTGGCTATATGACCGGTTTCATGCTGCAAAAAGGGACCATCATTGTCTGTGGCGATACAGCCGAAGCCCTTGGCGATTCCATGTATGAGGGGCGTATCTTTGTGGGCGGCCGCATCTCGGACTTAGGCAATGATGCCGTCATTGAGGACGTCACCGACCAGGACCGAGCCTTTCTTGCCACAACATTAGCCCAGTACGATATTGAGGCACCGGCTTCCTTTCAGAAAGTCGTCTCCGGCAGACGATTATGGCATTTTGATAAAAAAGACTTTGACACCTGGCGGGAGGCTTTGTGAGCGAGCGACCTGTTGTCCGACACAGTACTACCTGGAAACCCGAGACGATTGAGGACATCCAGGCCAAAGCAGACCTGGGCCGCTATCGTATTCGGGGCTTTAGCGCCCTGCGCGACCGCCCCCTGCCCTCTTTTGATGACCTCACTTTTATTCCCTGTACACTCACCCGGGTGCCCCTTGAAGGCTACCGTGAGAAGTGTTCGACCAAGACTGTTCTTGGCAACCGTTTTGCCCAAAAGCCGATTGAAATCGACATTCCCATTATGGTGACCGGCATGAGCTACGGCGCGCTGTCGTATAATGCCAAGGTTGCCTTGGCCAAGGCTGCGACCCGCGCCGGGACGTCCACCACAACCGGCGATGGCGGTATGTTGGCCGCCGAGCGCGAGCATTCAAACCTGCTCATCTATGAAGTCTTACCCAGTCGCTACGGTATCAACGTGCACCATCTGCGACAGGCCAACGCGATTGAGCTAACCGTGGGCCAGGGAGCCAAGCCCGGTACGGGTGGGCTCTTGCTTGAGTCAAAAGTCTCGGACGAAATCGCCGAGCTGCGAGACCTGCCGCCAGGCGTTGACCAACGCAGTCCGTGTCGTCATCCCGATTGGCTTGGCCCGGACGATATGGTGACAAAAATCGAGGAACTGCGCGAAGCAACCGACTGGCAGGTGCCTATTTTCGTCAAAATGGGCGCCGCGCGCGTGTATGACGATGTGAAGCTGGCGGCCAAAGCGGGAGCTGACGTGGTCGTGGTCGATGGTATGGAAGGCGGCACGGGCGCATCGCCGGACATCCTGCTTGACCATACCGGGATACCAACTCTGGCCGCGGTGTGTGAAGCCCGGGCGGCGCTGGAAGATTGCGGTCTGTACGGCACGGTACAGCTCATTATTGCCGGTGGCATACACAGCGGCACGGCGGCGGCGAAAGCGCTGGCACTTGGCGCGGATGCAGTCTATCTCGGCACCGCGGCTTTGATCGCACTCAACTGTAACAAGCCGCTATACGTAGACGATTATCATGCAATCGGCGCCGAGCCGTACGCCTGCCATCACTGTCATACCGGGCGCTGCCCGGTTGGCATTACCACGCAGGACCCGGAGCTGATGAAACGGCTGGATATTGATGCCGGGGCCGAACGGGTCGGCAACTTCTTTAACGCCATGACCTTGGAAATTCAGATGTTGGCACGCTCATGCGGCAAGTCGGATGTCCATGCTTTAGAGCCCGAGGACCTGCGTGCCCTGACGCTTGAGTCCTCCATGATTACCGGCGTTCCCCTGGCCGGCACCAACGTGGTCTTTGCCGGCGGGCCGGGCTGGAAACCGTCATCCGAACGCTAGGGCATATGTCTTTTCTGCTGGATTGTCCCAACTGCGGTGAGCGGAGCGTGTATGAGTTTCGCTCAGGCGGGGAGTTTCGACAACGACCGCCAGCGTCGGTTTCATCCCACGAGTGGGCGCGTTACCTGTATATCCGAAAAAATGAGGCCGGTGAGCACACCGAGTGGTGGTATCACCAGATGGGTTGTCGGAACTGGTTTGTAGCCGTTCGTGACACTCGCACGAACGTGGTCAAAGAAACGTATGAACACGACTAGACTCCCGCCCCATCCGGCCCAGGTCATAGCCCAGGACAAAATGGTTACGTTCACCTTTGCCGGGACGAGGATCCAGGCACGTGAAGGCGATACCATCGCCTCTGCTCTCTACGCCGCCGGCCGACGTATTTTCAGCCGAAGTTTCAAATATCACCGCCCGCGCGGGCTGTTATGTAGCGCCGGGCAGTGCCCCAACTGTCTGATGAATGTGGATGGCACACCCAGCGTGCGCGCCTGCACCGCCCCCGTTCGGCAAGGCATGCGCGTCCAGCCACAAAATGTATGGCCTTCGCTCAGGCACGACCTGCTGTCCATTATTGGCACCTTCGATTGGCTGCTACCGATTGGCTTCTATTACAAGACCTTTATTCGTCCGCGATTTCTCTGGCCGTTGGCAGAAAAGTTTCTCCGGCGTGTGGCCGGGTTGGGAGAAATCAATACCCAGGCAAAACCCAAAGGCGGCTATGACCACCAGTATCGCCATACTGATATTGCGGTTGTTGGCGGTGGGCCGGCCGGTTTAACTGCCGCGTATGAGGCTGCCCGCCTCGGCTGTCAAGTGACGCTGATTGACGACCAACCGGAACTCGGCGGACACCTGCGCTTTCACCTCACAAGCCACGACAATATTGCCGAATATAGCGGGCTCGCCGGCTACGAGTTGGCCCGGACTTTACGCGAGCGGGTCGCGGCCCAGCCGAGTATTGAGATCATCTCTTCCGCCACGGTTTTTGGTGGCTATGAGGGCGGGCTGCTGGGAGTGATGCAGGCCAAGCGGCTGATCCATCTGCGCACAAAACGCGTGGTTATTACAACCGGAAGTCACGAGTATCCAGCCGTTTTTCAGAACAACGATGTACCCGGTGTCATGCTCGGCAGCGGTGTGCGGCGGCTGTTGCACCTGTATGGAGTAAAACCCGGTACCCGCGCCGTTGTTGTCTCCCATGATGAGACGGGTTTGACTCTTGCCGCCGAGTTGCTCAATGCCGGCATCCGGGTTGCGGCTGTTGTGGACTCTCGCTTCAGCCTGCCGGAAGACGAGGTACAGCAGCTTCGCAGCAACGGCGTCGAGTTGCTGACTTCCTACGCCATTCAGGCCGCCCACGGTAAAAATCAGGTTGATGGTGCCGTGGTTGTTCCGCTTGATGCCCGGCAACAGCCCTTTCCGCATGCGAGCCGTTTTATCCCGTGTGATCTGATCTGTCTTTCGACCGACCGGGCTCCGGCGGCTGCCCTGGTGGCGCACAGTGGCGGCCAACTCGGCTACGATGAAGCGCTGGGGAAGATGATTCCGCAGCAGCTCCCTGCCCATGTGTTCTGCGCCGGTGACGTGACCGGCATCAATCATTTGCCGGCTATTCTCGCCCAGGGGCGTCTGGCCGGCTTACAGGCCGCCCACAGTCTGCACGCTTCTGATGCATCTGCTCCTTCTTCTCACATTCAGGCGCTCCAACAGGAACTCGATACTCTGGAGAAAGAGTATCGGCACCAGTCTGAGCCCTACCCTCAACTCAGTCAGGTCTGGGAAAGGAAAAAGCAGTTTGTGTGTGTCTGCGAAGACATTACCCACACGGACCTTGCTCAGGGTGTCAGCGAGGGCTTTGATGAAGTCGAAACCCTCAAACGCTACAGCACCTTTTCGATGGGACCGTGTCAGGGCCGCATGTGTGCGACTTCGGCCCTACGCATCTGCACAAAACAGGCCGGTCGTGAGCTGTCCGCAGCGCGTACCACCACGGCCCGTCCGCCCATTACGCCGGTTCCACTCGGCGTTCTGGCCGGACGCAACCATCAGCCGGAAAAACATACTCCCCTGCATCATCGCCATATTGCCCTGGGCGCGGAAATGATGCTGTTGGGCAGTTGGAAACGGCCGTATGCGTATACCGCGCCCAGCGAAGAACATCGGGCTGTCCGCGAACGGGTCGGGCTCATAGACGTCAGCACCTTGGGCAAGCTGGAGGTCAAAGGCAAGGATGCCGCGCAATTGCTCGATCGCGTCTACACCCATACCTTTTCGACGCTCCGGGTCGGACGCATCCGCTATGGGGTGATGTGTGACGACAGTGGGGTCATTATTGACGATGGCACGGTTTCACGCCTAGCCGACGACCATTTCTTTTTGACGACCACGACGGGGAATGTCGAATTCGTCGAACAGTGGCTCAAATGGTGGACGGCGGGGACAGGTATGTGCGCGCATGTGACCAATGTGACCGGCGGGCTGGCAGCCATGAACATCGCCGGTCCGCAGGCCAGACAGGTGTTCAGTCAGCTCACGGATATTGACCTGTCTTCGGAAGCCTTTCCCTATATGGCGTGCCGGCACGCCGAAGTGACCGGGGTTCCTGCGCTGTTGCTGCGCATCGGCTTTGTCGGAGAGACCGGCTGGGAAATTCATGTTCCGGCTGAATGCGGGGAGCAGGTCTGGGACGCTCTCATGGCGGCTGGAGAAGCGTTTCAGATCATACCTTTTGGCGTTGGGGCACAACGGATTTTACGTTTGGAGAAAAAACATGTCATCGTCGGTCAGGACACAGACGCGCTGTCCAACCCCCTGGAAGCCGATATGGAATGGGTGGTCAAGT
This sequence comes from uncultured Binatia bacterium (SeqCode), assembly GCA_965247985.1. Lineage (GTDB taxonomy): Bacteria > Desulfobacterota > Binatia > Bin18 > Bin18 > Bin18. The sequence continues at coordinate 2,420,503 of OZ252051.1, forward strand.
TCAACAAGGACGACTTTATTGGCAAGCGCGGCCTCCAGGCCGTCCAGGAACGAGGCCAGCGCCAAAAACTGGTTGGCTTTGCGCTGCGCGACTCCGGTATGGCTGAAGGAGGTCAAGCGGTAGTCATGGACGGGAAACCGGCCGGCAGAGTCGCCAGCGCGGCATTCAGCCCGGTTGCCGGGAAATGCGTCGGCCTGGCCTGGGTGCCTAGCGAGGTAGCAAGCGGCGTTAGGCCGTTTCAGATTCGTATAAACGGAACGCTTGCCCAGGCAGATATTGTGGACGAAGCCTTCTACGATCCTCAAGGAGAACGCCTCAGGGCCTAGGACAGACAAGCAGATGGCAGGGTTACCGATCATCCGGCGCTCAGCGCTGCACGCTTTCCATCTCTCGGCTGGTGCCAGTATGGCTGAGAATAATGGCTGGCAGTGTCCCGACTCCTACGGCTCGGTTGACGCTGAGGTACAGGCAGTCCGTGAACAGGTCGGGCTCAGCGATATCAGTCCGCTGGCCAAGCTGGATATTCAAGGCAATAATGCGTTCGCCTCGCTCGTGCAGGGGCTCTCATTTGGGCTCTCACCTGAGCCCCCCCCTATTGGGACGGTCGTTCGAGTCAGTCCCCAGGCCCTACACATTGACCCGGATACGAGTGGGCTGCCGGGTGGGCTCCTGTGTTCCCTGGCCAAGAACCACGCCCGGCTCATCTCCTCGCCCGGAACAGCCAGCGCAGTCCAATCCCGCCTAGAGGCAGTGACGCAGCCGGCAGCCGCTTCGGCCTGCATCCACCTGACCGATGTCACGTCGAGTTTTACCGCCATGCAGGTAGCTGGTCCGCGTAGCCCAGACCTGTTGAGGAAACTCACCGCCTTGGACCTCAGACCGGCCCAATTCTCGGATTTGTCCTGTGCGCAAGGCAGCCTGGCAAACGTCCATACCCTTATCATTCGTGCCGATATGCAGACTCATCTTTCCTACCAGGTCTACTGTGGACGAGAGTTTGGTGAATACCTGTGGGAAGCCCTGCTGGACGCCGGCCAGGAGTTCGGCGGCGTCCCGTTCGGCCTGGCGGCCCAGCGTCAATTACACACATAAGGATAAGGGATGCGGCAACTCTTTGGCCAGCAACAGATGTGGCGCCGGCATGAGCTGAAAGATCAATATGATGTGGTTATCATCGGCGCGGGCGTGCACGGCCTGGCCACCGCCTATTATCTCGGCAAACAGGGTGTGACGAATGTGGCGGTGCTGGACCGCAGCTATCTCGGCGGGGGCAATAGTGGTCGGAATACGGCTATTCTCCGCGCGAATTATCGCACGCCTGAAGCCATTCCTTTTTATGCCGAGAGCCTGCGCTTGTATGAGGAGTTGTCTCAAGAAGTTGACTTTAATGTGCTCTTCTCTCAAGTCGGCCATTTGACTCTAGCGCATACGGACACCGGCGTTGATGGCTTACGCGTACGGGCCGAGGCCAACGCCCTGCTTGACGTGGATAGCCGGCTGATCTTCCCGGACGAGATTCAGCGCCTGGTACCGGCAATGGATGTCAGCAAAAAGGCCCATGCCCCCATCCAAGCGGCGCTGTATCATCCTCCGGGCGGTATCATCCGGCATGACGCGGTGGTCTGGGGCTATGCTCGCGGTGCGGACCGTATGGGCATAGAAATCCACCCGCATACTGAAGTCCACGCCATTGAAACCGAAAACGGTCAGATTACCGCCGTCCAAACCAGTCGTGGTCGCATTGCGACCAACACGGTCGTCAATGCCACCTCGGGCTGGTGTTCTACCGTCGCGCGTATGGTGGACGTTGATTTACCCATTGTCTCACATCCGCTCCAGGCCTGTGTCACCGAGCCGTTAAAACCCTTTCTGGACAAGGTCATCGTGTCCGCCACGCTGCACGTGTATATCAACCAGACCGACCGGGGAGAAGTGGTCATCGGCGCGGAAATTGACCCCTACCCTTCGTATCATGCCGCCTCGACATTGCCCACTTTGGAGATGATGGCCGCGCATGCCCTGGAGCTGTTCCCGATATTGGAAGAAGCCCGGGTTTTACGTCAATGGACCGGCATCTGCGATATGACACCCGACTTCAGCCCCATTATGGGTCCTGTACCGGAAGTCGAAGGGTTTATCCTGAACGTCGGCTGGGGGACGTATGGTTTCAAAGCCGGTCCCGCCGGAGGAAAAACCATAGCCGAACTCATTGTCACCAAGACAACGCCCACATTGATCGAACCGTTTTCCCCAGCCCGTTTTTATACAGATCGTTTAGTCGGAGAGAAAGCCGCGGCCGCAGTATCGCATTAAAGGAGGGACTCATGGCAACAGTGCAAGATGTGGCAAAAATTGTTCAGGACAGAGGCATCGAGTTCTTTCTGTGCTCCTTCGTGGAGATGAGCGGGGCACCCAAGGCCAAGGTAGTACCGGCCGTCCATCTTGAGGACATGGCCGAGGGCAGCGCCGGCTTTGCCGGGTTCGCCGCGGGCAATATGGGCCAGGGCCCGCACGATACGGATATGCTCGCCATGCCGGATTTCAATAGTCTGGCCATCCTCCCCTGGCGCACCAATGTCGCCTGGGTCGCCAGCAATATCACCGTCGATGAACAGCTCTGGCCGTACTGTCCCCGCACAATTTTACAGCGTCAATTGGCACAGGCACGAGAGAGAGGTTATGTCCTCAAAACCGGGGTTGAGCCCGAATTCATCCTGACCCGGCAAAATGAGACTGGTGGTTTTGAACCGTTTGATTCACTCGATACGCTGAGCAAACCCTGTTACGACCTGCGCGCCCTGAACCGCAACCTGGATTTCACCACCACCCTGCTGACCTATATGCAGGGGCTCGGCTGGGACCCGTACGCCAACGATCACGAGGACGCCAACTGTCAGTTCGAGATCAACTGGACCTTCTCCGACTGCCTGACCACTGCGGACCGGCACACCTTCTTTCGCTGGATGGTGCGCACAGTGGCCGAGGAACGGGGCAGCATCGCCACCTTCATGCCCAAGCCGTTTTCGCACCTGACCGGCAACGGCTGCCATTTTCATACCAGCCTGTGGGACGCGGAAACGGACAGCAACCTGTTCCTGGACAGTACGGACGAGAATGGCCTGTCCGAGCTGGCCTATCACTTCATCGGCGGCCTCAAGCATCACGCCCGGGCGATTGCGGCGGTGACAGCGCCGATTGTGAACTCGTATAAACGCCTGATTCGTGGAGCACCCCTCTCAGGCGCAACCTGGGCGCCGGTCTATATTACCTATGGGGCTTCGAATCGCACTCAGATGATTCGGATTCCCGGTCCGGGCCGGATAGAAAATCGGACGGTGGACGGCGCGGCCAACCCCTATCTGGCCCCCACCGTCATGCTAGCCGCCGGCCTCGACGGTATAGAGCACAAGATGGCCGCCGGCGGCCGCAATGACCGTAATTTGTATGAAGTGCCGGAGGCAGAGTTGAAAGCGGAGGGGATTGGCTTTCTTCCAACCACTTTAAGCGAAGCCCTTGATGAGCTTGCGCAGGACGAGGTCATCAAAGCTGCTCTCGGACGTGAATATGCCGAGTATTATATCCAGGTGAAACGCGACGAGTGGCAGCGCTATCACGATTCAGTCTCGCAGTGGGAAGTTGAGAATTATCTGGGGCTGTACTGATATACCGTCTTTCTTGGTCAAACATCCTTTGTAGGGGCGACCCTATGTGGTCGCCCTCGGAACTTCCCGGATTGCACTTCGTTCCATCCAGGCTACATGCCTTTCTGAGGTAGGTCGGCTGATGTACCGCCTTTCTTGATCAAAGGTCCTTTGTAGTGATCGCCCTCGAAACGGGGGAATCCCCCTGCCGCCCTTTCATCCCCCACAACAGAATCCCACACCCGCCAACGACCGTCACCGTAGCAAAGCTCCAGGCAAAGCCGTGGACGATCAACAGCGGCGCAAACGACACTAGGCCGACTTCCAGCGGCGCCACAAAAAGATACGCAAACGCGAACGGGTCCAGAATCTCCGACTCGTTACGCGGGTCCACCACGCGCAGCAACACGAGTGCGAGGGCCATCACGCCGGTCACCCAACCCCAGGTGAACAGCGCCTTTTCAAACCAGAGGTCGCGGAAGATACGCGGGCCGCTGATATAGAATACCGCCCAGCACAGCACCAGACCAAAGACAAACAGTGCCGTAAGCGGCAGCGCATGGCGTGCCACAATGTCGAGATTGACGGCGGCAATGCCGCACACGACCAGCACATCGGTGAGCGCGCCGTTCAGCCTCAGCATGACCGTGCGGTCCACAGCGTCGGCAAAGTTCAGTGCGGTGCACAGCCGTTTCAGGCCAAAGCCGCACACAAACGCCAGGCAGAAGCTAGGCGGGCGGTACTCCCCCAGATACGCGCTACTCAAACCGGTCAGCAGGTATCCGCCGACAGCGGCCGTGACAACGAGCGCGACATGAAAAATCAACGGGTCGAGTGCTAGGGGTGACAGGGTTTCGTAGCCGAGCGGGCACCGCCGGGTGTCGGGAACGCGGCCAGTGCGCAGTTCGTCGGGGAGGTCGTCAAATCGGGCCAGAAAATGGGTCGTGCCGTTTCGGGCCGCCCACTGCACCCATAGCATGCCGCCAACCACCGCACTCAGAATGCCGACTGTGGCCGATGTCATGGCTAACGCACCGGCCTCGGGCCAGCTTTGTTCGCCCAGGCTGTTGAACGCCGCGCCCAGCGCAGCTGCGGTGCCGTGTCCGCCCACAAACCCGCTGGCGAGTATGGTCCCGAAGCCGAGGGGTAAATCCGGCCAGACGAATGACAGCACGCTCAGGCTGAACAGAACCCCCAGCCCCCATTGCAGCAACACAATGGCAGCCGAATACGACCCGAACTCGGCTGCGCGGCGGGAACCGGTTTCCCGGCTGAACGTCTGGGAGGTGAACGGCAAAGCCGCAAAAACCAGTGTGATTAAGACACTCGGGTATTGTGGCAACAGCACCGAAAACGGAAGAAGATCGAGCCCATTTGGCCCACACGCCAAGCCGCCAAAACCGGCGATCACACTGGCGGGAAGAAACAGCCGTTGCGCAACAACGACCACAGTCCGAACGGCGAATCCGATTAAGAGCAGGACCGAGACACAGCCCAGGTCAATAAACACACTCCAGGCGTCAATAGGTGGCATAGAAATTTTTGATGCTGCAAGAGTGCTGCCGTATAGAGCTTGAGCGCTTGGCTCTCACCTCACCACCACATAGTATCACATGCCGAAGGCCGCTCACACGACGCTCAATACCGCCATGCAGCACATCATCTTTATCCCAGGTTTTTACGGAACGCGGCTCGTACAAGCAGTTGATCGGAAAATCGTCTGGATCTCGGCCTGGCAAGCCCTATTCGGTTCAAAGACAGCAGCGCGCACCGGATTTGGGGTAGCAGGGGCAAGGGAACTTGTTCCCGGCACGGTGTTGGACCGCGTTCCCGTCATACCTGGCATCTATGCCGAGGATGTGTACGCCGCATTTCTGAGCGAACTCCGAGCCAGATCAGTGTCACACCGGTCGCAGTCCCATATCCACCTCTTCGCCTACGATTGGCGCGAGGACTATTTTGCGGCAGTGCAGCAATTGGCAAGCCTCGTCTCTGACCTGAAGAACACAGACGCTACGTCAATAGCCATTATCGCCCATAGCCTGGGCGGGCTCATCACGAGCTATTACTTGCGTTATGGACGCCAAGAGCCCGAAGAGGCCGTCGAAACCTGGGAAGGGGCCAGACAGATAGACAAGGTCGTGCTCGCTACTGTTCCGTTCAAAGGCTCCATGACCGCGTTACGCAATATGAAACACGGCGCGACATTCGGTCTCAACACCACACTGATTAAGGCCCAGGCCTTTGCCACTTTCCCATCGGTCTATGAGATGCTGCCCACGTACGCGCCGGTTCTGCTCGATGGAGGACTCAAGCCTCTCCCCCATACTCTGTATGAAAGCGACCTGTGGAAACGCTATGGCTGGGGCTTCTTGGATACGGCAACGCCTGTGTCGGAACAGACTCTGCAAAAAAGATTCGCACTGGTCACAGCGGCGTTACACAGAGGCAGGAAACTGTATGAGCGGCTTCATACCCCGCTGGCGCAATCGCCTCAACTGTCAACGCACATGCTGCACGTATTTGCCAGGTCGCATCCAACAATTGCACGAGCGGTGCTGATCGACGCAGAGCCAGCTCCGACCCTACTCTTCCACAGAGACGAGTTTGCCAAACACCTACCACAACAGCCCTACCGAGCGCTCTTTGAAGACGGGGATGAGACGGCCAGCGTTCAGTCGGCCCAACTGCCCTCGGCCTTTGCGCACGCGCTTGCAGCAGTAACGGAACGTCACAGTCGGGCCGCACATTCTCAGATATTGAATGACCGTGCAATCAGGGACAGCATCTTCGCGTTTTTAGATGCCTAAAAGCGCTCTCCGTGGACGACATTCCCGGCTACTATGGTGAGCTCCACCTGGATGTCTCGAATGGTATCGCGTTTGCCTCTGAGAGGATTGTCGGAAAGCACCACACAGTCGGCAAGTTTGCCAACCTCTATGGAGCCTAGCTCATTTTCCATCCACAAGGCGTATGCCCCGTTATTGGTAAAAATCCTGAGCGCTTCTTCACGTGAGATGCGCTGGGCTGGGCCAATGACTTCGCCGGTTAATCCAGCTTGCCGAGCAATTGACTGCCAGAGCGTGAACAGCGCCCCGCGCGGCCCCCAGTCCGTACTTTGACTCACTGGCACCCCCGCATCGAGCCACCACCGCAGCGGAATAGCGTCTTTGGCATAATGAGGCCCGAGGCGGTCCTTATAGACTTCTGCCCCTTTGCCCCAGATGAAATTTGTTGCCGTTGTGGGAATGACGCCAAGCTGCCGACATTGCGCAATCTGCTCCTGAGTTGGAAATTCTACATGTTCAATGATCCAACGTTTGTCATGGATAGGCGTCACCGCATGCACTTCGTGCATGGCACGCAGCGCTATCCCAATCGAACCTCGCCCTGCGGCTTCGGCATGCACGCGCAGGCCGAACTCTGCCGCCAGGTGCAAAATCGCCACATATTTTTCCCACGGTACCAGGGGTTCCGGAGTGACCTTCTGACCGAATGGCCCGGTATAGGGAGCATCGTTCACCGCAGCTCCGTGCCAATACGGGCCGTCGAGCCCGATACTCACACCAACGACCTTCAGGTGGTCTGTCCCAAAGCCACGCCCGGCGGCAAAGCTCACCGTACGCAGATAATCGGCAATCGTTTCAAGCGACTGATGCGGGTCAATTTCATATGTATAGAAAATCCGCAGGGGAAGATCACCTTGCGCCTGGAGCGCAGCGTAGGCTCGAAGCTCTTCCGGAGAATTTAAATGCGCTTCTAATAACGTTGTTGTGCCACCGGCAAGAAAATCCGGCGCGAGTCTTTTGATTCCCTCACGCACGTGGGCATAGATTGGCTGAGGAATAAGTTTGGTTAGGTCCACAAAGAAAGGATTTGGATTGTAAATCGGCTGCAGGCTGCCACGCAACTCTCCCGTTGGCTCGCCTGTGTCAGGGGCTTTGACAATTTCTATATGCTCTGGTTGCGGCGTGTCTTTCGTAATGCCGGCTAAACGGAGAGCCTGACTGTTCAGCACAGCCGAATTAGGGACCCGATTCGTCGGTGCCGTAATATAGACTGGATGATCTGGGGAAACAGGGTCGAGGTCCCAGCGAGTAGGGAAGCGGTTTTCTTGGAGAATGTTCGGAACGTTGAAAAAGTATGGAGGGTCTCCAACCGGCAGGGTCACAATCCATTCGCCAGGGGGAGTCTCCCTTGCCCGGCTAGCTATACATTGCTGTATCTCAGCAATCGACCGAGTGCCAGCTAGGGAAACAGCCAAGGTCTCTAAGCCAAATAAGCCGATATGCCCATGGGTATCAATAAAGCCGGGGACTACGGTTCTCCCCGCCAAATCAAGGACTCTTGTGTCAGGACCGATCAGCTTCTTCACCTCGGCGTTCTTGCCAACAGCCATAAATCTGCCCCCAGACATAGCAACTGCCTTGGCCCGGCTGAACGCCTTGTCAACAGTCAAAATGCTCCCGTTAAGCAGTACCGTGTCTGCAGGGGCTCGTCGTTGACGGATTGCCATGCCTAGTCTCCTTTCACTCGTCCCCGTGAAAACAGTACACCAAAAGGCAGCCTCACCTCACCACCTTACCCAAGCGCCCCGAACGCAATCGTTTTCCAGTTGTTAAACAAACGACGAGCCGATTGGGTCAACAGAGTGAGATGAGCATTGGTCTCAGCTTCAAACTTAGCCAGCGCATTGGGGCCGAGCGTTTTTTCCAGAGCGGCGCGATAGGCGGGAATACTGGCCCATTCGGCAATCGTAACAGTAGATATTTCCGTATGATATTGGGTACTTAGCGCTTTCTCACCAAATGACAGGCCCTGAACTGCACACGCCGCATTTGTAGCCAATACGGACGCGCCTGTGGGGGGCCGCTGCACCTCAGCGCCGTGCCACTGGAGGCACTTCATCGTGTTGGGCAGGTCAATCAGAAACGGACTCTTTTCACCCGCAGCCGTCTTCTCTACTTCATAGATCCCAACCTCCGGAGCAGAGGCCGGCCCGACTATGCCGCCGAGCGCATCCGCCAGCAGTTGGTGGCCGAGGCAGACCCCCAGAAAGGGCATCTGCCGGTCTACGACGGCCTCGCGGATGGCTGCTTTCTCCGCCTTCAGCCAGGGATATTGCTCCTCTTCCCAGACATCCATGGGCCCACCCATCGCCCACAGCCCGTCGTAGTCGCTCAGGTCGGGGATGGGCTCGCCTTGGTCGAGTTCGACCGCCTGCCATTCGATGCCGTCTTCCCGCATGAAATCCCGGAACACGCCGGGATGTTCGACATTGAGATGTTGAAAGACGAGTAGTCGCGGAGTCTTGCGAGTCATGACCGCCCCTCCAGAGTCAGTCGGTGTTGTGTGAGCTGTAGCACAGCACCCCTCAGCAATGAAGCAGGCGTCTGTTACCGCTTGGGAAAAAGGACTAGGATCGGTCTGCGGACCACCCTAATTACTTAATCGAGAAGAGCGAGAGGAGACAGACATGACCTTTGCCGTCATCGGGAAATGCCCGGAAACCGGAGCTATCGGTGCCGGAATGGCAACCTTTTCAGTTAATGTCGGTCGTGTGAGCCCGGTCGTCAGCGGCCTGCTGCCGACCTTTCAGGAGAGCGGAGCCATAGTCCTGCCCCATTCGTATGCGAATCGTCAGTTGGCGTATGATACGTTCCGGATGCTTGAGCAGGGCTATAGCCTGGAACAGCTCAAGGCAGAGCTGCCGAAAACGGACCCGTATTTCAGCTACCGCCAGTATAGTGTGCTGACCGTTGCCGGCGACCTGTGGGTGCATACCGGTGACAAGGCGTTTGAGTACGCCGGCCATATTGTGGAAGGTCAGTGGGCCGTGTCCGGGAATGCCCTGACCAGCAGTCAAACCGTAGAGGGCATGGCGGTTTCAATGCGGGAGAGTGCGGGCCTGCCCTTGGGCGAGCGGATTGTCCGCGCCCTTGAAGCTGGCCGGGATGCGGGTGGACAGGGCGATGCCAGAACGGGCAAGCACTGGGGCGAGCTGTCGTGCGCCGTCTTTGTGGCAGACGGAAAAAATCCATATCCCAAGGTTGACCTGCGAGTGGACTATCATCCGCAGGCGGTTAACCAACTACGGCGTCTATACGAGTATGCCCAGCCGCTGGACCATTACTATGAAGGCATGCAGCGGCATCCGGATACATTTTGGGATTTCATCAAGGAGCGCGGTGTGCTGGACATGCCGCACTTTCATGCGGATGAGGTTGATATAGAGCGAGACTAGGCCCGACCCCTAGCGCCCTCCCCGCTCCTCCAGGACGCTGCGCAAAAAACTCGCGCTCTCGTCTTCCAGCGCGGCGCAGGCCAACAGCACGGCCTGGGCCTGGGCATTATCCTCCGCAGCGGCAAAGGTCTCCCAGGTCTTTTTCCCGGCCCGCTCGCCCCGACGCTGGATCTCCCATTGCTCTTCAAGCGAACGGTCGGCATAGACCGCCAGGACTTGCGCTTCCAGGTCGGGTAACTCGGCCAGAAGTTTCTGCTGGATTGCGGCTGCGTCCGGGTCGAGAGCTTCAATCCGGGCTGCGATATCTTCCTCGCGCGCGGCACAGCCGAGGAAGCCGGCCCGCTCCGGGTCGCTGACGTGTTCGGCCCAGCTTTGATACCGTCTGGCGGCCTGGCGTTCGGCCCAGGCAATAAGGAGTTTCTGCTGCTGGCGCGGAAAGCGGGCCACCACCGGGGCGAGTACGCCGGCAATGCTGGGCAGGTCGTTTGAGTGCGTGTTGCTCATGGGTAGGATGCCCTTTTCTCCTCACGGCGTGCGTGTCTGTTGGAGGGTCGCAAGCCGTTCCATGAGAGCAGACGGGAGTGGTCCTGCTTGGGCAGCTGCTATTGCCTCATCGAGTTCGGCCCGGTTCTTTGCTCCAGTTACGACCGTACTCACACCAGGTAAACTTAACGCATAGCGCATGGCTGCGACTGCAAGAGAAGAGGCCGTCTCGGCAGTCAGAAAGCCTAAATGCTGCTGCCCGAAAGCGAAGTCTACCGCCACGGGATGATCCGCAGGGAGCGAGCGATCAACGGCCGCGGTCAGGGAACCTGCGGCAAAGGGTCGGATGCCAAATATGCCGAATTGTGCAGACTGTGCCACGCGTACCATTTCCAGATGATCTCGGTATGGCCCGTCCTCTGCGACCCCCATCTCTCCTTCTGAATTGAGGATATTGGTCACGAGCTGAACTGTCGCCAGCCGACCATCGGTAAAGAGTTCTCTCACAACATCGTGGCGAGCAATGCCAGTAAACCCAAGTTCTCGGACAAGTCCTTCTTCCTTGAGTTGCTGCATGGTCTCAAGAACACCACCGGTTCCAACCACCTCTTGCAAGGTCAGTCGAAGAGGAGAGACTGGCTCCTGAGGTTCAATCTGATTGTGCAGCTGGAATATGTCGATCTGTTCGCGTCCCAAACGGGTGAGGCTGCCCTCCAGAGAGCGTCGGATGGCTCCGGACAGATCGCTCCGCTCACGTGGGCGGATCAATACTTTCGTTGCAAGCAGTGGCTTGGTGGCCAGGTCTGGCCAGGCTTTCCCAACGACCTCCTCGGCCTTCCCGTTTCCATACACAGGAGCAACATCAACGATATTGATCCCGCTGGCCACGGCGTACTTGACCGTCTCAATGCACTCGTCTTCGGTCGTTGCTCCCCATACCATCCCAATCCCGCCCCCACCCAAGGTAATGGTCGAGACGGAAAAGCCGGTTTTGCCCAGGACGCGCTGCTGCATATATACTCTCAATCGTCAGGCTTGATTTACACCGCCCGTTTTCCTGCGTGCGATGAAGTGATGGTCAACTCGTAGGCGTCCGGCCCGACGAGCGTAAACCAGCGGTGGATAGTGCCCGATTCGATTTCTGACGGCTGCAGGCCCAGATCCATATACGCCTGTCTTGTAGCCACGACATCATCGACCATCAGATCAAAGGGGGCTTTTGTCTTTGGGAGGATGGGTTCGTCGGTTGGACGCAACACGGCGTGCGTGCCACCCCGCAATTCCAGCACGGCAATCGTTTCCGATTGATGAATAAAGCGCAGCCCCAATGAGACCAAATACTCAGTTGCCTGCACGATATCGGTCACCCGCAGCGTGACATGACCAATGGCAACCCGCGGTCGGGTTTCAGCTTGCGTAGCCATAAAGACCTCCCATACAGCCGGGTTTTACGATGAACTATTCTGCTCAATCTCAAACTCACTCAACCTTGGACTCGCTCAATCTGACACGGCACAAAGCGATGATGGGGACAACCGGTAAAGGGGTCGCGGGCGGCGGTATCCGTGTAGACGTTCATATTGACACCATTCAGGTCCGAGTGCGACCCATTGCCTTCAGTCGGATAGATCATACCGAAACCATTCGGCATCCAGACATGTCCCTCTAGCAGCTTTTTGTCCACAACCGCCGGCAGTTCGACCTGGCCCCGCCGAGTGCGGACACGAATCCTGTCTCCGTCGATCACTCCAATGCGTTGGGCATCTCCGGGAGAGAGGTTCAACGCGCAGTGGGGACCACGCCCCTTGCGCCAGCTCGGGTCGCGCTGAATGGTATTGGCAGTCCAGCGGGTCCGCAGTCCGGACGCTAACACAAAAGGATAGTCGGGATCTTCAGCCGGTTGGGTTGCCACGGCGCGACCAAGCTCGGCCATGATTTCTTCGGGCATGAGACGGATTTTCCCGTCCTCAAAGCCAATGCGTTCGTCAAGGTTGGCTTCGATATCAAGCTCGGCCACCTCGATCCCCTCGGGATGGGCCAGCAGACGCCGGAATAGCTCGAGACCGACTTCAAAAGCATTCTTGTCCTGCCAGTCCGGTCCAAGGACGCGGACCACGGCTTCTCTACGAACAACACCGTTCATCACGGCTTGGAACCAGACGCTGGATAAAACTGGCGAATCGAGCTGTGGCCCCAGGGTGCGGTAGGCCCAGTAGAGGGGAGCCGAGAACTTCGCCGCCTTTGACGCGGTCTGGAGCGCCTTCAGATAGGCCGCGGCCCCCGCGGGTTGCTGCGCGTCTTTCGCTAGCTCGTAGAGTTCCTGGGGCGGCTCGGGAACTAGACTCATGGCCTCGGCCAGACGATTATAGATTTCGCCTTCGGGCAGGGCTTCACCCGGCGCGGGCAGGATGGGCGGGCGCAACTGTGTCTGGACGCGCGGATAACCGCGCGGGAAGCTGGCCATTTCCCATTTTTCGTAACCAGTTGGGGTCGGCAGAATATAGTCGGCCACCAGAGCCGTCTCGGTCATGGTCGGCTCAACCACGACCAGCAGGTCCAGTTGTTCACGCGCCTCCAGCCAGCGCTGGGTATCGGGAAAAGATAAGAGCGGGTTCGAGCCTTCCACGATCAAGGCCCGGAGGCGTTCGGGATGGTCGTGCAGGATCTCTTCGGGCACCAACACCGGCGAGAATATGCCCAAACGGGTCAAGGCCGAGATCGCGCCAATGCCGGAAGCCAGGGCACGTTCGGGTTCGGCGTGACGGCGTGAGTCCGGCGTGGGCGGGTTCAAATTCGAGATGAAGACATTGCCTCCCTGACGACCCATATTCCCGGTCAGGGCAATCAGGAGGTGAATCAGATAGGAGTTCAGGGTGGAGAACAGCGTCATCTCCACCCCAAGGTCCCACAGGAAAGCGGCCCGCTCGGCAGTGGCGTATTCGGTGGCTGTAGCCACGACATCGGCGACCGCAAGGCCGCAGCGGCGGGCCATTTCGTCGATGTCAACATCGGCCAGTTGGGCTTTGAGGTCTGCGTAGCCGACGGTCTTGTCGGCAATAAAATCGGCATCGCCGAGGTCCTGTTCGACAATGACCTTGACCAGGGCCAAGAGCAGGTAGACATCCGTACCGGGTCGGACTCTGAGGTGGCGGTCGGCTTGACGGCTGGTTTCGGTAATGCGGGGATCAACCACAACCATGCTGCGGTTTGCATTGCGCGCCAGGCTTTTCAGCGCGTCAGTCGGGTTATGGCCTCGATTGCTGATGTGCGGGTTGGTGCCCATGACCAGCAGAAAGTCGGCGTTGTCGTGGTCGGGATGCAGCGAGGTCCCGGAGGAACTGTCCAACATCCATTTTTCGATCAGCCAATGTTGGCTTTTCTCTTGGGCCAGAGAGTTAAAAAAGCGGCGGGATTTCAGCAACGAGAGAAACGTAACGCCGTAGGGCGCATCCAGATGGTTAGCCTGGCCCCCAATGCCAACCAGGCCACAGGCCCGCGGGGAATGCTGGGACACGACCGCGGTCAGCTTATCGGCTATCTCGGCTACGGCCCGGTCCCAACTGATCTGTTCAAACCCGCCGTCGGGCTTGCGTTTGAGCGGATGGCTGAGCCGTTGGGCATGGTTGACGTAATGGTCAACGCTAAAGCCCTTGTTACAGATATAGCCGTGCGAGATCGGGCTGGACTCATCGGCTCGAATGTTCTCGATATGGCCGTCATTGATATCGACGGTGAGGCTACAGTTGTGGCTGCACAGCACACAGACGGTTGTCCGGTCCTTGGCATTTGTTTCAATCGGAACCTTGGAAATGGATGGGTCAACCTGCACTGCGCTCATGGTTTCAGTCTCCTCGTCTATTCTATTCCCGCTCTCTCACCCCCACGGGCTCAGAGTACGATTCTTTACGGGAAGAGCGGGGGCGGAAACGAAGGCCCGATCATACACGAAGAGATATCCTAAGGCGAGTCAGCGCGAGACGCCGCGGTATCTACGTTCCGCCTCTCCCCTATGTCAACAGACTAAGGCCGATCATTGCTTCAGTCCGACTCAACTTCTCCGGTACCGCTGCCTACGGCAACACCCGGCACCAAGCCGACCACCTCATCTAGTCAACCTGATCTTCTGTTGACTCTCATACGGCATTGCCGTACCCAAAGAGAAGGATTGATTTGACCCGGAAAGAGCGGAATGAGTTGAAAGAAGTGTTAGACACATTAGCCCAGGCATATCGGAAAAGGAGCCGCTAAGATGTCGAAAGCAGGAGAACGGATGATCCGCAGTGCCCGGCAGGCATTGGCCTTTGCCCAAGGGGAGAAGGAGCACGACTGCACCGTGCATATTCCGAAAGAAATCGATGTCCGCCGCATCCGGCGGAAGGCAGAGATGAGCCAGTCGGAATTTGCCTCATATTTTGGGGTGAGCGTCCGCACGGTGCAGGATTGGGAACAGGGCAGGCGGGCGCCGTCAGGGGCGTCGCGAGCGTTTCTGCTGGTGATTGAGCGCGAGCCGGAGGCCGTCCGCCGCGCGCTCACGGCAAACTCATAGACACGAAGCGCTAGAAGCGGGGCTTACATGACTACGACGCTGCGGGCTACTTCGCCCTTTTCCAGCGCGGTCATGGCCTCGTTCACTTCCTCCAGAGCATAGGTCCGGGTAATCATTTCCTTCAGTTTGAGTCGGCCCTGCATATAGTGCTCGACCAGCCGAGGCATGTCGATATGCGGGCGGGCAGAACCATAGCCTGAGCCCTTGATGATCTTCTCGGTTAAGAATGTGCCCATCGGAATGGAGACATTGTCCTTCCGCGACCCGGCACCCACAACAATCGTCGTTCCAGCCTGACGGGTACAGGCGTAGGCTTGTTCCACCGTTTGGGACAAGCCTACGACCTCAAAGGCGTAATCCGCGCCCCGGCCCCCAGTGAGCTTACGAACTGATCGCACCAAGTCATCCGTACTCGGATTGATGGTATGAGTCGCGCCAAACTGCCTGGCGTAGTCCAGTTTATTATCCAGCAAATCCACACCGATAATCGTACTCGCTCCGGCCAGCACACAGCCCTGAATGACGTTGAGCCCGACGCCTCCACAGCCCACCACCACGGCACTGCTGCCGGGCTCAACCTGAGCCGTATTAATTGCAGCGCCCACACCGGTCATGACTCCACACCCAATTAAACACACGACATCGAGCGGCACTTCGTCCGGCACCTTGATACAGGCCTGTTCAGCGACCACAGCCTGCTCGGCAAAGCTGGAGATGCCGGCCATATGGTGAAGGTCCTTGCCATCCTTCTTCAGGCGGCACGTCCCGTCAACCATGGCGGCCTTCACCATGGTCTGGAACATATTGACGCACAGATTCTGCTTCCCAATGGCACAGTAGTAACAGTGGCCACAATACGGGGCGAGCGAAAGGACAACATGGTCACCGGGTTTGACCAGGGAGACGTTAGGTCCGACCTCTTCAACAATACCCGCTCCCTCATGGCCGGGGACCATGGGCAGTGGGCTGCGCAAGACGCCATGAATAATTGAGTAGTCACTATGACACACCCCGTTGGCAACGATCTTGACACGAACCTCTCCGCTCTTGGGACTGTCCAGATCAACGTCTTCAACTTTGAGGGGGGTATCAATTTCGTATAGGACAGCCGCTTTCATGCCTTCCTCCTTGTTTTTCCCTGTCGGCCCGTATCTTTTCAAATGCGGGCGGCAGGGTCTAGGTCTGTTGCCGGGATGCTCAGAAATTCTCGACTTGTGACCTGTCGGTGTGATAGTCTCCGTCCGGCCTAACACACAGCAGCCAAGGGGGGAGAGCATGCATACGGTCTACAAGATCAGTGCGAATGACCAGGACCTTGTCGAAGAATTCAACGCCAAGCCCATTGGCCATCACAGTCCCGCTTTACAGCGCGCGCTCAATGTCATTCGTGGCCAGCCGGTCCAGGATAAATATGTGTTGATCTGTACCAAACCCCATAAAGAATGGACGATTGGTCAGCTCACCGGCGAACGGGGCGAGCCGGTCAGGATTTTCAAGAAGCAGGTCTTCACCACGGTTGAAGACGCGGAGCGGGAGATATTTCGGCGGCGCTGGGAAATGCATACCGGAACGAAAAGCTAACAAAAGGATAAGACCTATGAAAATTACCGGCTACGCCGACAAAATCAGCGCTCGCCCCGGTGAAACCATTCAGTTCATGGTGAACTGCCAACGGCCGCGCTATCAGGCCGAAATCGTGCGTCTGGTGTGTGGCGACCTGAACCCCGACGGGCCGGGGATCGTAGAACACGTCGTTCAAACGCCGGCCAACAAATCATACAAGGGCCGCGCCCAGACGATTGAATCCGGCTCATATGTGCGTATCCCCAGCAGTCCTGTGCTGAAGGATCTCAGGAGCTTTACCTTCCAGGCCATGCTGTGGCCAACCACGCCGGACAGAGGCACCCAGGCCATTGTGTCGAAGTGGCAAGAGCGACGGCAGGCCGGCTTTGCCGTGGTGATTCATGCCGGGCGACTCGCCCTGCAACTTGGCGACGGCAAAGGCAACGTCGGGGTCTTCAGCACCAGCAAACAACTCCTCGCCCGGCGGTGGTATTTTGTGGCGGCGAGTTACAATGCGGAAACGCAGCGGGTCACGCTGTATCAGGAACCCCAGGTCGAGTATCCCACGGTCTCTGACGCGGCTGCCGTACGGAAAAAAACACGCCTCACCCAGGTAGGGTCCAATCAGGCTGCGCTCATGTTTGGCGCGGTCCGGACGGGTTCGGGCAAAGGCAAACTCGACCATAAATTCAACGGCAAAATAGACAGCCCGCGCTTGGCCAATCGCGTCCTGGACCGGGCTGAGATGGAAAGGCTGAAGAGTGGCGTCCCGGCCAGTCTCCAGGAGAGCGTGGTTGGAGCGTGGGATTTTTCGCGTGATATCAGTTCGACCACCGTAACCGATACGTCTCCCAATCGACTCCACGGGCAGACCGTCAACATGCCGGCGCGTGGCATGAAGGGCTATAACTGGAGCGGCGAGAGCATGGATTGGAAACAGGCCCCGGAACAATATGGGGCGATCCATTTCCACGATGACGACGTGTATGACGCCGGCTGGGAGGTGGATTTTTCGCTGACTGTTCCAGCCAGTTTCAAAAGCGGCCTGTACGCCGCGCGGCTCCGTTCAGGAGACGAAGAGGACTATATTCCCTTTGCCGTCAAACCGGTCAAAGGCAAGGAAAAAAAGCTGGCCTTTCTGCTCCCGACCGCCAGCTATATGGCC
Source organism: uncultured Binatia bacterium (SeqCode) (assembly GCA_965247985.1). Taxonomy (GTDB): domain Bacteria; phylum Desulfobacterota; class Binatia; order Bin18; family Bin18; genus Bin18. Next base: position 2,438,145 of record OZ252051.1, read on the forward strand.
TATGCCAACGAGCACATGGCCACCAACGCGGCCCTGATTGAACTCGTCAGCGGTCGTCTGGCGCATCTCGATAAGAACAGCCTGTTTCTCAACGAACACCGCGAGTATGGCGGGTCGTGCTATGACTCGCACTCCGACGGCTCAGGCGTGTGTTATTCGTCTCGCCTGCGACCCATTCTGAATATGCGGCCCAAGCATATTTCCGCGCTGGGAGGAGATGGCTCATCCTTATGGCAGTTTAATGCGGATACCCATATTACCGACTGGCTTGAGGCCAAAGGCTATGACTTTGATGTGATCACCGATGAGGATTTGCACTATGAGGGGCTGGCGCTGCTGAAGCCCTACCAGGTGATTCTCTCCGGCACCCACCCCGAGTACCATTCGCTCCAGATGTGGGATGCGATGAAAGCCTACCAAAATCAGGGCGGGCGGCTGATGTATACGGGTGCCAACGGCTGGTATTGGCGGATTGCCTTTCATCCAGAATGTCCCGGTCTCATGGAAGTGCGGCGCAACGAGGGCGGCATTCGTACCTGGGCCGCTGAGCCGGGCGAGTACTATCACAGCTTCACCGGCGAATACGGCGGCCTGTGGCGGAATCAAGGCCGGGCACCACAAGTCATGCTCGGCACCGGGTTTAGTGCCCAGGGCTTCGACATCTCGGCGCCATATTACCGCTTACCGGACAGTTTTGAGGCGCGCGCGGCCTTTATTTTTCAAGGTATAGGCAAAGACGAGATCATTGGAGATTTCGGTCTTATCGGTGGAGGGGCCGCGGGTTTGGAGATAGATCGGGCCGATGAGCGCTTAGGCACTCCTCCTCACGCCCTCGTGCTCGCAACGTCCCAAGGCGGCCACACGGATGTCTATCTGGTTGTGTGCGAGGAATTACTGGCAACCGTGCCAGGCTTGGGCGGGACTGAGAACGAACTGGTCCGGGCGGATATGGTGTTCTATGAAACACCGAGCGGCGGGGCGGTGTGGTCGTCGAGCTCAATTGCCTGGGCCGGCAGTCTGTCACACGATAACTATGATAATAACGTTTCACGCCTGACTCACAACGTGCTCAAGCGTTTTCTTGATCCGCAACCGTTCGTGCAGTGACGCCGGGTCAGGGGAACGGTAGAAGGGGCAGTATGCAGACAGCTCAAGACAAACACGAAATACAGGCGACCTATGCGGTCCCGGGTGAAGAGATTCCTATCATAGATATTGGCCCCTATTTGGCCGGAGCGCCGAGTGCGGCCGAAGCGGCTGCCGGGGAAATGCGGTATGCCCTGGAACAGATCGGTTTCTTTTTCATTGTCAATCATGGCCTGCCGGCCGCCCTGCGTGAGCGGGTGATAGCAGCCAGCGCTCACTTTTATGCCCTCCCCCTTGAAAAGAAAATGGGGCTCAAGATTAATCATGCCGGCGTTGGCTATATTCCCCATCGCGGTGAATTTGGCAAGCACTCGCGCTATTACACTGGGCAAAAGAAACCCGATGTGAGTGAAGCCTTTCTGCTGCAACGGGACTGGCCGCCCTGCCCGCCTCGGAATCGCAACCAATGGCCTGAAGGAGAAGACGAATTTCAACACGCCATGCGGGCGTACTTTGATGCCGCAACGGCCTTGAGTCAGCGTATGCTGCCCCTGTATGCGTGTGCGCTCGATTTGGCACCAGACTTTTTTCTGGACAAATTTCCGACCGATCGCGCCTTAAATGTACTGCGCATTTCCCATATGCCGCCCGACCCGCTTCAAGACAATGAATTCAATATCTGTCCGCACAGCGATGGCTCGTTTGCCACCTTGCTCGCAACATCGGACCAACCCGGCCTGGAAATCCTGTCGCAGACGGGCCGCTGGATCAAAGCCCCACTGATCCCGGATGCTTTTGTTGTCAACTCGGGCGATCTCCTCACGCGTTGGTCAAACGGACGGTTTCTCTCAACCCCCCATCGCGTACGCAATGTATCGGGGACTCACCGCTATTCTACCTCGTTTTTCTTTCAGCCGACCGCAGAAACACTCATTGACTGTTTGCCAACCTGCTGCGGACCGGATAATCCGCCGAAAAAGCCGCCGATTACGTGTGGGGCGTATATGAAGAAATTTCTGGAGGCGAGCTTCGCTTTGGGCGATACCAGGTACACCGCGGAGGGAGAGCTTGTTTCCGCCTCTTGAGCAAACGCAACCAAGCGGTAATTTTGTTACACCCTATCGTTTTCAGACTGTCTCTTTGGAGGGGATTATGCAGGCCGTTCAAGACAAACACGAATTGCAAGAAGAATACACGATTACCGGGGAAACCATTCCTATTATTGACCTAGACCCTTTCCTGGCTGAAGAACCGGGCGCAGCCCACACAACGGCCAATGAGATGCGTGACGCCCTGGAACGCATCGGCTTCTTTTTCATTATTAATCACGGCATCCCAAAATCTCTCCGAGATAAAATGGTGGAAGCCACTGCCCGCTTTTATGCTCTACCGCTTGAACAAAAACTAGCACTCAAAGTGAATGAAGAAGGCAATGGCTATGTACCCACCCGTGGGGAACTGCCCAAAACCTCGCCATATTACACTGGGACCAGGAAGCCTGATGTGAGCGAGTGCTATCTTCTCCAGCGCGACTGGGGTCCCGATCATCGGCCCACGCACAATCAATGGCCGGAGAGTGAGAGCGACTTTCGTACTACCGTGATGGAGTTCTTTGATGCCGCGGAAGATTTGAGTATCCGCATGTTGCCTCTGTACGCGCTGGCTCTGGACCTGGAGCCGGATTTCTTTGACGACAAATTTCCCAAGTGTCAAGGTTTGAACTTTTTGCGCGTTGCGCGTATGCCGCCTGACAGGCTGGATGAAGATGAATTCAACGTGGGGCCGCACACAGACAGCTCGTTTATTACTATACTCGCCACCTCAGACCAACCTGGACTCGAAATTCTCACCCAGTCCGACCGCTGGCTGAAAATGCCGCTCATTCCGAATGCTTTTGTTATTAATTCCGGGGATATGCTGACCCGCTGGTCAAACGGCCGTGTGCTCTCCACCCCACATCGAGTGATTAACGCCTCGGATACCTATCGCTATTCCATTCCGTTCTTCTTGCATCCAACCCCAGAGACAGTCATCGAATGTCTACCCACGTGTTGTGGGCCAGATAATCCGGCCAAAGAACCACCCATTACCAGCGCCGCCTATTTACAGTGGTTTCTGGAAGAGAATTTTGCCTTAGGGGACAAAGTCTATAACGAGGCCGGGGAGCAGGTTACGGCTTCGTAAACGGCCTAAAACCCCAGTTCCATGGCGGCCAACAGTTCCAGCACCTCGTCGCGCTTGAGGGTATGCAACGGTGCGGAGCGCAGGTCGCGAAAGGCCCGCTCCACCGGGCTGCCCTTCAGATAGCCGAGCCCACCGGCGATGCGGGTGGCCAGATTGCCGACTTCCAGCATGTTTTCGGCCATATAGGTGCGGAGCATCTCAACTGTAGGAATTTGACGCTCACCGTACGGACGTTGCTCTGATATTTCTCGGGCGGTGGTGTACAGGAGCGTTCGGCACGCTTCCAGGCGATTGTACATCTCGCCTAGGGCAAACCGATTCCAGGCCAGATCGCCAACCCGCTGGCCGGTCTTTTGCACCTTGCGCGTACGGGCGTATTCCAGGACGTGGGAGTACATCGTCTGGCCAATGCCAAGATAGCAGGCAGAAAACGACAAACAGTACCAGTGCGCAACCTGGGAAAACTCTTCAAATAAGCGGCCTTCCTCGCCAATCCGCTGCTCAGGCGTGGCAAAGACATCCTGCATAGTAATCGTGTGACTGCCCGTGGCCCGCATGCCCATGGCATCCCAGGTTTCTTCAACCTCCAGACCCGGCGTGTCGCGTGGCAGGAGAAAGATACAGCCCCCGGAATCCGGGCCGGTATAGTCTGCAAGCGAGACGCTTACCCCAAAATAATCAACAGCGGGGACTAAGGTCGCAAAGACCTTCTTGCCGTTGAGGATATACCCATTCGATACCGTGCGAGCGGTCGAGGCCGGCGACATGATCGAGCGTGCACCACCACTCTCGGTGTAAAAGCCGTTCAAGAGCATTTTTTTACGACCCACATTGCCTAGGTATAGCTCCTTTTGCGCTGGCGTCATGAACGGCGTGTAAAAGCCGACGCTATTGCAGTGCATATTGATGGCAAACGCCGTTGCCGCACAGCCTTGGACAAGCTGTTCCTGGGCAAGCACAAAGGTGAGCGGGCTGGCCTCCCAGCCGCCGAACTCGCGCGGCGTGGTCATGGTCGTGTAGCCAGTCTCCTTGAGCCGGGCGATGTTCTCAAAAGGAAAGCTGCCCTCACGGTCGTGCTGTTCGGCCCGTTCGGCAAATTCAGCCGCAAGCTCCTTGGCGATATTGATAATACGCTCCTGCTCAGGCGTGAGATCGAGAAACATCGTGCTCTCCTTGCATCCAGCTTGAAGATAAAGAGTAGCTTACCCGTCCTACCGGGCGGATGGGACGGAGCCGACCCTTTCTACATTGCCTCAAAGACCGGATACCCATCCATATAGCCTAGTTCTACCAGTTCGGTATAAGGGGCGCGGCGGGCCATTTCTGCTTTGATTGGCGCGGTTTCGATCTCACGGGAAAAGCCGGGCAGCCAGTTATCATGGTGGCTTAAGATGACGCGCCGCGGACGCAGCAGCGCGGCTTGTTGGGCGACGAATTGGGCCAACGTGCCTTGAATGGGCTCTCCGTCAATATTGCCGCGCCCGGCAGCAGCGAGAATAGCCACATCGGGTCGCAGGTCGTGCAGAATGCCCTGCCAGTGACCGGACGTATCCTGATACAGCAGCGTGCCTTCCGGCGTATCAAACAGATAGACGAGTGCGCCACCATCACCCCGGGCACCTTGGGCAGAGGCTTGCAGGTGAGTAATCACTTCGCCGCCCATGGCGTTGAGCTGCTCCCACAGGTCTTTCATTTTCTCCTGTTGTTCCTGATAGGTGACGCCAAGTTCGCCAATGCACACGGCATCTGACTCAGGCAGAGGATCGGCACTCCACACACAGGAATGCTGGCTGGGGTAGACAGCGACCGTCACGTCCGGAGAAAGGCGGAGCGTTTCTCCGCCGGCGACGGGCAAGAGCTGTTCTTCAGGGACACCTTGAGCAGCCATAATCCGGATTGATTCGTATGAGCCAATAATTTTTGCGGCGGTATTTTTTGCAATCCGCTCGGCTCCATATAAATGGTCGAAGTGGGAATGACCCACAACAATCCAGTCTGCCCGCCGAATGGCGTCAACCGTGGCTCCGGTCGGCGCAGCGCTTGGAACACGGTCAATATACGCATCCAACATGACGACCTGCTCGCCCAGCGTCAATCGAAACGTGGCACAGCCCATCCAGTCCAAGGCCGCAGTCATGCCCTCCCCCTTCTGCTCCTGCCCGTCGCGGCTGCTTGCCGACCTCAGGCCGCGGAGGCTGCTGCCTTCAATTTATTCTCAAACGCCTTACGGAATTTTCGCATCTTGGGATGAATGACCATCATACAGTAGGGCTGGTAGGGATTCTGCTGATAAAAGTCCTGATGATAGTCTTCTGCCGGATAGAATATGGTGAGTGGGGCAATCTCGGTGACAATCGGGTTGATCCACATATTCGATGTATCAGCCTCCTGCTTAGACTGTTCGGCTATGCGCTGCTGCTCCTCATTATGGTAGAAGATGGCTGAGCGGTACTGCGTACCAACATCATTACCTTGACGATTGAGTGTGGTTGGATCGTGGGTCTGCCAAAAGATTTCCAGTATTTCCGCAAACGAGATACGAGCGGGATCAAACGTAATCTGGGCGACCTCGGCGTGTCCGGTTGTCCCCGAGCACACCGCTTCGTAGCTTGGGTGCTCAACCAACCCGCCCGTATAACCGGACACGACGCTCTCGACGCCTTCAACCTCCAAATACACAGCCTCAATACACCAGAAACAGCCTGCTCCCAGGGTTGCGGTTTCTCGCCGATCAGCCATTGTACCCTCCTCTTTTTTATCCGGTCACCCGTCTATCTGCCTTGCTCGCATGGTCCTTGGCAGTATGTTCCCCTGGCCAGATGAATACGCAGAAACCTACCATTTTCGGATACGGTAGCTCAAGACAGGTTTGCATATTTCTTGTTTGTGGATGAACTAGAGAGGCTCGACTTCCATCGCCTCCCAATATTCTTCGCCATAGCTGTAGAAAATTTCCTCGTCCGGTTTAATGCTGCGCAGACTTTCGAGCCGGGCGGTCTTCCAACGGGCCGAAATGATCAGTTCCGCGTTGGGCTGGTCGCTATGATTGATATAGCGCGTGTAGTTCGACTTTGGACCAACGGCATTAATCCAATGGTCCTTACACACCCACATCAAATAGAGCGAAGAACGATAGGGTTCACGCTTCGAGTGCCAGTCTCGAATGATCTCACCGGTGTAGTATCCTATGGTCTCGCCTTTGTTGATTCGGACTTTGGCAAACACACCTTTTCCTCGCCCAGGGGAGTCTTTGGTCACAAAGCTCTCAGCCGTATGCACGACTTTCTTCTTTGGCATTCCTCCGCCCCCCTCACCGCTCATACGTATTTATGAATAGATAGGCGTCCCATGCGCCCCGGACTCGCGCAACTGCCAATACATACTATCAAGTTGCTGTGTCAGCGGACCGGGCACAGCCCCCTGCAACGGACGCCCGGCAACTTCTCGCACCGCTAACGCTCCGCCTGCCGTGCTACAGGTAAACACTTCGTCTGCTGAGTAGAGATCAAAGGCCGTGATATCCCGTTCAACCGCGGGGATGCCGGCTGCTTTGGCAATATCAAGAAAAGTCTGACGCGTAATACCGCGTAACACCTCGCGTCCGGGTGTGTAGAGCGTTCCCTGCCTGACCATAAAAATATTCGAGGCCGGACCTTCGCTCACATAGCCGTCGGTGGAAAGCCAGATCACATCATCATAGCCAGCCTCCAGCGCCTCAATCTTGGCAAGTTGAAAATGAAGACGATCCAGACATTTGTAGCGCGGGTCGAGCGTGTCAGGCGTAAAGCTGCGTAAATGACTGATGAACAGGCGAATGCCAGCATTCCGCTTTTCCTCGTCGGCCAGGAAGACATACGGCGCTGCCCAAATGATGATGGTCGGATCGTAATCACGCGGGTCGGCAACGACCTGTTTTGCAACGCCGCGCGTCACAATAAAGCGGATATTGGCATCCTGTAGTTCGTTGCGACGTATGGTTTCAATGATCGCTTGGCGCCACTCTGCTCGCGTCATGGAGGTCGTCAGCCGTGCCGCCTGAAGAGACTGAAAAAAACGGTCGATATGTTCGTCGAGCTTGAAGATACTGCCCTTCCAGGCTGAGACCACATCAAACACCCCGTCGCCCAGCAGGAAGCCCTGATCAAGCACGGAGATGTTCGCCTGACTTAGGGGTTTATACTCACCGTTGATATACACCAGGGGTTCGTGTGTCATGAATGTGTCCTTATCAGCGTCGTTCTCCAGACGAGAGTGCTTTGCCAACCGCTTCACCTACTGCCCACAGGCCAACAGCGACCGCCGCCCCGACTGGGCCACCGGTGAGCGCTCCAATCCCGGCCGACGTGCCGGCACCAACCGCCTGGCCAGTGCGTTTCGCTTCGTTCTTATCTCGTCCGAAAGCAGAAGCCGTGGCTTGTGCGATCAATTGTGCACCGTCCGCGGCAAGCAGCCAGGGTGTTGTGGTCACTCTGCTCGCCGCTTTGGTTGAGAGTTTGGAGGAGGCTTTGAGCGCAAGTCTGGCCGCGCCCATGGTCACCAGGCCAACGGCCAGCTTGGTAGCAACTTCGGAGGCGGTCTCAATGAATCGCTCGGTTTGCTGACTCTCGCGTTTGCCGTTACGGCACCAGGTAACGAAATGCTCACAGTTATTCCACAGAATGTGATAGCCTCGTTCCCCCACACAGTCGAGCGCCCGGAGCGCGACCTCATCCGCGTCATAAGAAACCGGCGAGGCAATGATCTCAATCGGGTGGCCCTTGGAGAATTTCTCATACGGGCAGACGTGGACCGCGGCGACGGCTCCAGCTGAGACACCACGTCCGTACTGGACGACATAGCCGTCTCCAAGATCAATAGCGTGGTGAGTGTACCAGCCACGCTGAACACCGAGATGGTCGCCTTTTGCCATACTGGCCTTTTTATTGTTGCTCGGTCACCGCAGTGCCGTTCCGCGGCTGCTTATAAATCGTCACCGCGCAGGGCCGCCCTACTACCTCGCCCTTGTCATTGAATTCGCCATACTCCGATTGGAACACATCCATACCCCATTCTCGGGGCTGGGTGTCAAACCAGAGCTTGGTATGCCCGCAGTAATAGAGGACATCTTTTTGGTTAAAACTCCAGGCGTGAGGTTTCTTCGTCACCCCCAGCGCCGTGGGGTGGCGGTTTGAGGTTTCGGCTTTGCCTTCTTGGAGCATACGACCCCCGCTGGGGCAGTAGTGCAGAAAAAATTGAAACTTCTCATTGTCTTCTTCACAGGTGAAGTCGTAGCCGTGCGAGCGCAAGAACATGGCATATATTTCTGCGAGCAGGGCCGGGTCTTTGTCCCGATAGGCTTCCAGCACAGGCCGCCAGAGCCTCTCGCCCACATAGCGCCAGGCGTCTTCCACCGCGTCTTCACCCAGTTTTTCTTTTACATAGTCGAGAAAAACCGCGGACATATCACCGTATAAATCATGAATCGGACGGCCTTCTTCCCATATTGCGTCAACGGCTTTCAGGGCTTCTTGTGTCTGGCCGGCCTGAATGGCGGCTTTTGCTCGATCGCGGGCGGTTTCCATGAAGTCGTGGCGGACCTTTTTCATATGGGACTCCTCTACCGTGGGGACTTGCTGATATCGAACGCCCCCTCTCCCTTCGCTACGCTCACACGAAAATATCGAGCGGTAAGAATGCGGAGACCACGAAGTTCGGGACATCAACCAGTTCGCTGACCTTCAGGTCCACCGCCACACTACAAATGGCGTAGGCCTGCTGGCGGGTGTAGCCCCGCTCGCCAACCAAGTGATCGATCATATTCAGTAAAGCGTTTCGAGCGGCCAAGGTTGCATCTTCGGAGTGAGCAACCCCGTCACGCGTATAAGACTGTCCCGTCGTAGCAAAGAAGCGTTTGGGAGCGGCCATCTCCGGCGAAGTAAAATAATCCTCACGAGAGAACTGAATATCGCGAATATTGTGCTGGGCAGCCATACCTTTGAGAACCTTGAAGGAGCAGTAACAGGTGGCTCCCATCTCGACCGCGGTCCCGCACACTTCTCCATCACCTTGAGCAAAATGGGCATCGCCAACCGAGAATAATCCTCCCAGCGTAAAGACGGGGAAACGGATGGTCGTCCCTTTGGTGAGTTGTTTAATATCGAGATTGCCGCCGGTCTCATGCGGGGCGATGGTGCGCATGGCAGTCGAGGCAATGCCGGCCTCTGGGGGAATGGCGTCTTGCGCCTCCGGCAGTAAGACCACGCCCCCACGTTCAGCCAGGTCTGCTTCGCGTTGGTTAATGTGCTGCAACAGTTCATGCGAGGGAGCCAGGCCGATTACACCCATAAAAGGCGCGCCGGGAATGCGCACCCCGGGCAGGTCATCTGACGTCGCAAAGCCGTTCTCAATACTCCACCGAACGATATACGGCTCGGTGAAATCGTTCCGCAGAAACCCAAAGCCCGGCACCTGGACGGTAAAGCCAAAAGGCTGGGGTTCGATTTCAACGAGAGTGACTTCCAGCACATCGCCGGGTTCCGCCCCTTTGACAAAGATCGGTCCGGTCAGCGGATGGACGACACCAAGGTTTGCATTTTGTAAGTCAGCAGCCGTTGTTGCCGGGCTGATAAAGCCATCGAACGCATCCCGTGTTTCAAGCCCGACAACCTGGCCGGGCTCGACTTCTGCGACTGGCTCAATATCGGGATGCCAACGATTGTGTCCGAGAGCCGGCTCTTCCTGGAGTGTTTTGGAACGGTCGATAGCAATATAGGCAGCGGTCTCAATGCTCATGGTTTTTCCTTCTCCCGCACTCACTGCCTTTAATCAGGCAGGTGTTTCTTGGCCCAGCCTTCCGCATACGAGGTCAGCAGTTTGAGATTAAGGGCAACGCGGGTAAACTTCCACGTCCCGTCGGTCTGTTTAGCCAGTTGGCTTTCATAGGTCCCACCGATCCAAAAGGCGTCGTCTTCTCCGGGCTCGTGTCCGGTCTTTTGGCTGGGCATATTGGCCGTTTCCCACAGATACCAAAAAGCTTTGGCCGTTTGGCCACCCGGAGCTACGTCTACCGCCGGCGAGACCATATAATGCAGCGTCCAGCCGATAAACGCGCCCGACTCGGCAAGAAACTGACGAATGGCTTCCTTACCGGTGTAGACCCCAAAGCGTTCCCCGCCGTCCCACACACCATCGTCCGCAAACAGGGGCAGCATAATATCCGTATCATTGCCCCGGTCCGCGCCCTGGGCGTAGCGCACGACCAGGAGTTTAATCGCCTCAATGTCTTCTAAACGTTGGACGCGGGCTGCGAGCTGTTGGACATCGACATCAGCCATAGGTCCTCTCAATCTTCAGGGTAACCGCTCAGCGTGAAGCGCAATAAAACGGGACTCGTCAAAGCTATTGGGCACCCGCGGCTCTCCCTTATAACACTCGACAAACGGTGCAATCTCGGCAAACGACAGCGTGAGATAAAAGAGCCGCTTGGCATCTGCGGGGAGCTTGTCCAGTTCGTATTGGTTCAAGTATTCCAGGATGGGATCGAGCCGAGGCAACAAGACCTCGTACAAGGTTTTGAGCTCTCCGGCGCTACTGGCAGAACGCTGGTGTTCCCGTTCGCGCTGCGTCGCCAGCGACCAGTCCGCCACAAACACTTCGAGGTCAGTAAAAGGCTGGGGTAAACGTGTGCTTGCCATAACTGAGGCCCCTAGGCATTTCCGTTGGCCGTGTAAAAGCCCATGTAGTCTTCGAGGACTTTATAACTGTGGCGAATCAATATCTCTTGCTCTTGTAGATGGAAATGCGTTTTGACCCCGGAAGAGAGGGCCTCCTGGGTTGCTTCCATGGTCGCAGTGTCTTCGAGCCAGGCGTTCCGCAGCACGGTGTTGTTAAACTCCTGGGCAAAACGTTCGCCTGGCGTTTGCGCGGTCGGCCAGTAGGCGCGGCCTTCCCACAGCGTCCGGTCCACGTCTAACGGCCAGAACTGATGCGTAAACCACATCCCCGGCAAAACGTGCAGAATCAGGTTGGGAAAGATCACATCCAAATCAAAGCCGAATTCCGCACTCCGGGTGGGATTCACCTCGGGCGGGAGTTGGTCTTGGGCTGCGGACCGTTTTGTCACAGTTTCGCCAAAATGATACGCAACCGCTGCTGCCGGGCTCGGATTGTGGTTGGGATTGCCATACACAATGCAGGAGCGATGCGGGCCATAGAAACGCACCTCGGGCAGATGACACATGGGGTTATTCTTGCCCGTAAACGTGTCCGGATACGACTGACCGTGGATCACATTCACGTGATAGCCCTCAGAGAAGGCATCCAAGGCGACTTTCCAATTGCACTGAATCTCGGTTTGATACGCATACCGCGCAGTCAGGTCAGCATACGGAAAACTGCCCATGCGGCTGCCGAACTCGCCCAGATAGTCCTCAAGCGATTGCGCCGGCTGAGGATCGACATTGGCAAACACAAAGCCCTGCCACAGTGCAGTCGCAACCGGCACGAGGCCATTGTCGGCCTTATTGAAGTTATGAAAAAACTCTTCATCCGGCACGCCGACTAATCGGCCTTCGGTATCATACACCCAGCCGTGGAATTTGCACGAAAACTTCCGACAGTTGCCGCCCTCTTCCCAGGCCAGCTTATTGCCGCGATGAGAGCAGATATTATGGAAGCCCCGGATTGTGCCATCCTGTCCGCGGACGAAAATAACCGAGGTCCGACAGGCTTTGAGATCACGTACCATGTAGTCGCCGGGATGGGGGATTTCTTCCTGGCGCCCCACGTACAGCCAGACTTTGCGGAACACCCGTTCGCGTTCCAGCTTGAAATACTCAGGCGAGATACACGGTTCGGTCGGTACGGGCTCGGTTCCCAACTCGGGATACTCTTCCGACCAACGTTTATTGACATCAAAGATAGCGCTTGCCATATCCCCTCCACTTTGCTTTCAGTACCTATGCGGCGGCCGAACGCAACCCCTTTTGCACTTCAGCCTGAAGCGCTGGCATGACTTTTTTGGCGAACAAATCCTGCGTTTTCAGCGCCCGGTCTTTGGCAATGCCGCCATAGTGACTAATCACAATCAGTTCGTCGAACCGAAACTCTTTCCACAGCGCCAGCAGTTGTTTGCCCACCGTGTCCGGCGACCCGACAAAAACGATGCCGGCCTCAATGAGTTCCTCATACGAGAGAGTGCGTAAGTTTGGGAAATCGTCCGCGGCATAAAAAGCATAGCCGGCATCTATCAGACGTTGTTTTTCTTCGGGTGTGTTTCGAGCCAGGGAGTCCATGGGCGACACATTGAAATCAATAAAATTGCGGACCGGCTGTTCGGCCTCACGCCGAGCCGTGTGTTCATCCTCATCAATATAGATTGCCTTGACCCAACCGAGATGGGAGGGTTTCCCAGCCGCTTGACACGCCTGCTGATACAGCCTGGCGGGCTCACGAAACACTGAGGTCGGAGCCGGACCACCAATGCACACGCCCCAGTTTCTTTGTGCGGCCATTGTGAACCACTTGGCGCTGGTGCCGACTTGGAAAATTTGAGGATGCGGTTTTTGATACGGTTTGGGCACAACCGACAAGTCTTTGACCTGATAATACTTGCCGTCGTACGAGAAGCGCTCTTCGGTCCAGGCTTTGATCAGAATATCGAGCGCCTCAACATAGCGGTCCTGATTCTCTTCCAGCACGATATTGGCCGGCTCATTCAGCCAGGCGTGCCCGCGGCCTACTCCGCACTCGATCCGGCCTTTGGTCAGAATATCCGCTTCTGCAATCTCGCCGGCCAGAATCATGGGATTATGCAGCGGCAGCGTATGGCACAGCGTTCGGAAGCGAATCTGCTTGGTCCGCTCGGCCAGGGTGCAATACAGGGCCAACGGATTCGGGTTAATGGCAAACTGCTCGAAGAACGGGTGCTCCAGGGTCGTAAAAACGGAGAAGCCGTTTTGATCGGCATGAATACCGAGTGCTATCACTTCTTCGATTAATTGGGCATGGTCCTTACCGGGGGGGCATTGAAATTCAACATAGGTTCCGAAGCGTAAGGGTGGTGACATGCGATTATCCTTTTTGTGACGAATGTCTGTATTTTCACATATAGGCAGATTCTGACAAGGCAGGGGCTTTCTCAGAAGAGTCGAGATCGACACACCCGTCAGTCTTGGGTAGTCTGTGCTTCAGTACAATCCACAGGGAGGGCGCGCAGCATGTTAGATCTGTATACCTGGCCAACGCCGAATGGGCATAAGGTCCACATTTTCTTGGAAGAGACCGGTCTGGAGTATAAAGTCATTCCAATCAATATTTTAACCGGAGATCAATTCGACTCCGAGTTCCTGAAAATCAGCCCGAACAATAAAATGCCGGCTATGGTGGACCAGGACGGACCGGACGGTAAGCCCTACGCCGTGTTTGAATCCGGAGCCATGCTGCTCTACCTGGCGGAGAAAACGGGCCGGTTCATGCCCACTGGCATGGCGGACCGCTATACGGTTATCCAATGGCTGATGTTTCAGATGGGCGGGATCGGTCCCATGCTGGGCCAGGCGCATCACTTTCGGCTCTATGCACCGGAAAAGATCGAGTATGCCTTTAATCGGTATACGAATGAAGCTAGCCGGTTGTACCGCGTGGTGGATACGCGTTTGGCCGAGGTCGAGTATTTGGCCGGAGACTATTCGATTGCGGACATGGCGACCTACCCCTGGCTGCGGTATCATGAAAATCAAGGCCAGCAACTGGAAGACTATCCCCATCTCAAGCGCTGGTACGATGCCCTGAGCGAACGACCGGCGGTCCAAAGAGGGCTGGCCATCCTCCAGGAAGAGAGCCGTTCCCCCCAGCAGATGGATCAACAAGCGAAGGCGCTACTTTTTGGCGCCGGTCAGTACGAGAAACGCTAGGCTCTTGGTGGGTGACGCTCCGCTCCCCCCGTCATGCCGGGTCTGGGTGTCCGGGAGCGCGGGCTTCCAGCCCGCATAAGCAGGCTGCGGCCAGCATGGCCACGCTCCCAGGGGAAAGGTGGACCCAGACACAGTGCCTCCTTCTCACCCAGCCTCCAGATCACTCTGCAAGCGTAAACGGTTCGGGCTGCCACTGCCAATAGGGCCGGGCTTCGGGCTGATGTCGCGCCCCGTGTAAACGGACGCGATCCGTATAATTGAGCAGCAGCGGCATGACATCCGTCCCACGGATATGACCGAGTCCGCCGGAGATAACCGCGCGTTCGTGAAACGTGGTTACGCTGTCAGACAAGACGTTGGGTCCTCCGGCAATCAGAATGGGAATCGCCTCACCTGAATGGATGAGCGGCCCACTGCTTGGCGTCGCATGGTCGCTAGTCACGACAACGAGCCGGTCGGCGAGGGGGTCAGATTGTTTTTTGACCTGCTCAACGACCGAACCGAGCACGGCATCGAGCGCCTCAATGGCTCGCATTTTGCCAACCGGGTCTTTGTGGTGCGCGGCCACGTCCGGGGCCTTGGAATGGACATGTACAAACTCATACCCCTGGGCGAAGAGGGAGTCCGCGGTCCGCAGTTTCTGCCTGAAATCCGCTGTGGTATCAGCCACCCGCTGGGTGGCAACCGGCGTCATACCGCAGACGCGGGCGATCCCGACATACAACGGATAGTTTTCAATGCTGGCCGCGCGGAGGCCATTTTGTTCTTGAAACGGAACGATATCGGGACGGACCGCAGCCCACTTGGTCAGTAAAAAATTGATGGGCACCTGGCCGCGCGCTTGTCGTTCCCGGTTCAGCGGGTGCGCGCTGAGTTGTTGATGCACCCAGCCGAGATAGGCGTTTAACGCGCCGGCAGTCCGCTTGGCATTCTGAGGGAGTGAAGATTCGGCTAAGGGTTGAGCGCGTGCAATATAGGCATTGTTATAGAATGGATCGACATCCGTAATGTCTCGGCTCGGAGAGCCGGTCAGCGTCAGTATGGCTTCGCAGCGTCCGCATGAGGCCAACGCAAATTGCAGTCCGTGCGTTTCGTATGGGGCAATGGCTGCACACAGCCGGGCACAATCCTCTTCATCTCCCGCTTGAGGTCTTTCCCACAATAAAGCGTCTCGACGTACCTTGCCATCAATCACTGTTGTTTCAGCAAAGCTTGCCAGCAGCACAACAGACTCAGGCGGCACCTCAAGGCCCCGGCCAATGGACTCGAACGCTGCTCGGCCAGGGAATTGATCCAACCCATAGCCAAACAGAATAAAGTGCGACGTGTCGCTCTCCAAGGGAACACCGGGAGCGAGCGGCGTAAGTAGGCCCGTTGTTCCGAGGGTGGCCAGTTGATCCAGATGCGGTGTATGGGCAGCCTCAAGCGGGGTTTTTCCGTCAAGAACACTCTGGGGTCGGTCGGCCAGACCGTCAAGAATAATAAAAAGGATAGGCAAGGATGGCATAAGCACAGTTTACGAGAGAGTGTGTCGGCCTAATCGCTCTAGTCGGGCCAGTCTGGATTGAGCACCAATCTTCTTCAGTATTTCGCCCACACCGCGGGGCACGAGTTGTTCCCAGCCTCGTCCTTCAATTAAGCAGCGACGGACCGCCCTGCCACTTTCCTGCTTGGTCGCGCCAGGATCAAGGATCTCAACCTGCCACCCAGCCTCTTGGAGTCGCGCAACTTTCTCCTCGTCCCACTCCGAGAATACGCGGATAAACTGTACGGTTTCTTTGGGACAATAATACTGCCAGCGCTGGGGGGTATGAATGGGAAAGGGAACGATGGATACGCCACGCAGGTCAACAGCTTCATCAACCAGAGCGGCCCGAATCATCCACTGCCGCTCAAAAAATGTAAAGGGATTTGCTTCCGGTGTATGCCGTTGCGCATCCGCCTCTTCCACTTGTATTTCAGATGGGTCGGGATTGGCGATACCGATGATGAGATGCTCACTGCGTCGGAGCGCCTCCAATGAATAGTGTAAATGGCCGGTATGGAACGGTTGGAAGCGGCCATGCACCATGCCATAGCGAACGCGCATAGCCCGTTGCCTATCCCATGCGCCGGGTCAGGGCAAGGAAAGTCCCAACTTCCCCTAACCCCTAACCCCTAACCCCTAATCCCAAAGACAAATTTACTCCGCGGACATGCCGTCAAAAACTAAACGCCCTGCGGCATTCTGGACCTGAATACGGGCAGCCATGTCAGGCGGCAGATTGATCGGACGCTCGTTAGGGAATTTATCAGCCTCAACTGCCGGGCGCATGAAGTACTCGTCCGGGTGCGATACCGCAGCCTGGGTCTTGATGGAGGTATCAAGATACCACTGCCGGCGCATAAAGTCCGGACTGAAAAAGACGGTCGCTTCTTCAGGCTTCCAACTCAGGACTTTGTGGCTGTCGTTGATGAGATAGGACATGATGTCCGTCCGCATGTCCCAATGGGAAATAAACAGTGTGCCATAGCCCTGTTCTTTCAAGGGCGGATTAAAAAACTCGGCCATTCTGACTTCGATATGGTCCAGCTCGCCGTCCTGCCCATATTGCTCGCTGCGTAGCGGAAAAAAGGACGATTTCTCCAACCAGTAGAGAAAACGGGGCATGTAATAATCGGGCAACCACTCTTGGCGGGCGACCGCTTCGACCACATAGCACTCCACCCCGCCATCCGAGGTGTAGCGCGGAAAAACATTACCCATCAGCTTTATGCTGACCGTGGGGACGGCGCGGGATTGTCCGGTTTGGCCGTCGCGCAGGATGATCGTCGGACGGGTGTTGGGAAAACGAACGGTTTGGTACAGCACATCCGTCCCAAGCAGTCGCCAGGAAAACTCCCAGGCGTCTCGGCCCCAAGCGTCGTCTGGCGTCAAAGCCATATTCGGAAAATTACTCTGACGACGAGGCGGTACCTGGTGCCGCACGCGCCGAATGGACGGAGAGTACCGAAAGCGCTCTTCCTTGGTGATCACTTCTTTGTCCGTCCGATATCGAATCGCCAACCACTGTCCACCTTCGGCAGCCGGCGGCGCAATCGCCTGACTTAAGGAGCGATAGATCTCTTCACCGGGTGCGGCAGACAGAATTTTGCGCACGCCTCCAATTTCGGAATCATAGCTGACAAAGGTAATGGAAGTACCGGGATTGAGGAGCACACCTTGCGGTGCAATAGAGGCCCATGAATTGGCAACCACCGATGACCAGCGCGTACGTGGCGTAAATTCCATGGCGCGGTAGCCCATTTCCTCGGCGGTGTACGGTGGGACGAACGGGTATGGTTCGGCCGGAAGATAGGGGATTTGGGCATGGCGTGGCGTATCAGCCTCAAGTTGGACCTGGGCCAACTCTTCTTCCGACATCTCTTCTACTGTTTTCCACGTTCGATGTGTTCCAGGTGTTTGTTCGGCACCCAGGACAAAACGGGGGAAGGCTATGACGCCACATAGGAGTACAACACAACATACGATACAGCTACGGGACATCAATATTATCCTACTCTACCACCGTTGTTCCAAAACTTTACGCAATTATAAAACCTGACATTTATTCAGCAATATAAGCGCTATGAATTTTTCGTGAAAGTT
This sequence comes from uncultured Binatia bacterium (SeqCode), assembly GCA_965247985.1. Lineage (GTDB taxonomy): Bacteria > Desulfobacterota > Binatia > Bin18 > Bin18 > Bin18. The sequence goes on from OZ252051.1 coordinate 2,455,935, forward strand.
TTAGTAGTTTTGGTTATACGTGACGGAGGGGAGAGGGCACTCCTTCGACTTGTGACCTTCAAATCCCCCCCCTACCTTGGCGCGAGGAGATCGAGCGCTTTCCGCGTTGCGACCAGTCGGTCTTCGTTGACCGGACTCACCGCCAGGACCGGCATCGCCGCCCCGGCTTCGTGGAATGCCGCAAGCTGCTCTTTACACTGGCTGGGAGGACCAAACACGCAGACCTGATCAACCATTTGCTCTGGCACACAGGCAGCCGCGGCTCGGCGGTTGCCACTTTTCCAGGCTTCTTGCATGGCATTGACCTCATCCACAAAGCCGCAGCGTCGCCATTGTTTGCGATAGAAAGGCAGATTGCCGAAAAACGCAAGATTGTAGCGGGCCGCAGAGCGGGCCTGTTCAATGTCGTCTGAAATAAATGTCGGGATACTCACAATACAATCCACCTGGTCCGGGTCTCGCCCCGCGCGTTGGGCCGCGGTTTTCGCGGCCTCAACCAGTTGCGTCAGATAGGGCAAGGCCGGAAGAAATGGCATAATCCCGTCAGCCAACTCGCCGCCGATTTCGGCGCTTTCAACAGTCACCGCGCCCACATATACCGGCACCTTATAGCTGCTCTTCTGCGGACGATGAAAGGCACTCAGGGATTCACCCCGAAACAAGGTATTCAGCGCAGTCACATACGAACGCATGTACTGCCGTGGTTGGTCCATAGTAATGCCAAGGGATTCGAGCAGCGGGCGATGACTCATGCCCAGTCCGAGTATCATCCGGCCATTCGACAGTTCTGAAATAGTGGTGGCTGTCATGCCGGCCAAAAACGGGTGGCGGAAATAGATATTGGCGATATTCGTTCCAACCTTGATCCGAGACGTTCCCAACGCAATTGCCTCGGCGCAAGCCAGGGCATCCCCCCTGCCCTCGTTGACCAGGGCAGAAGTAAAGCCCTGGTCTTCAGCAATCCGGCCGAGTTCAACAAACTCCTTTGGTGGTGCCGCAGTTGCCGTCGAGAGGACAATACCTAGTGGATACATACGCTTTTCCTTTGCGTCTTTATGTTCTTGGCCCTGTTGTGACGACTGTTTCTACGGAGCGGGTATCGGCGCGTCATCCCGCCCACGAACTTCAACCGACGTTCCACCGGCTTTCCCAAGGACAGTATCAAAAATAATAATGGTTCCCTCCATGACTGATTGCGGAGGGATGATCTGATACCGTCCTGCCTGGGGGCGGTAGGCCAGATAGGCTAAGAGGGCAATGATGAAAAACAGTTGGAACGTTAAGAGACGAATAAATTTATCAACGCGTTTCATGACGACCGCTGTCTCATGTGTAGAACCAGTATCCCGAGAATCTTTAGGCGACATGCGCTCTCCTTCCTCTATATTTGTTCTGGGCAGCTCTTTTGCAGGGTCTGTTTCTTAATTTTCAACAATTGATTCTTGGGCAGCGCGTAGCGCCTGTTGAACCGCCTCTTGAGGCGTCTGCACTACCGAAACTCCTTGAATGTGGGACCACGCCTGTATAGCGGTCACTCTTTTTCTCAGAGTCAGTGCCAGTGCGACCTCGGACAGCGTTCCAGTCGCGCCAGGCAGGGCAATCACCGCATCTCCCGATGCTACCACGAGCATATTGCGGGCATGCCCGAGCCCGCTGGGGATGGCAATCGAAATGCCGGGCGCGGCTGTTGCCGCCTCATAGGTTGGGAGAATGCCGACACTGGTCCCATTGTTTTGCGCCGCACCCCGCGCTGCCGCGGCCATAACACCGCCGAGACCGCCGCACACGACGACGGCCTCGTGCCGGGCAATCAGACGGCCAACCTCCTCTGCCCAGCCTTCTACTTCTGCCGAGGGCTGACTGTCACCAATAACGGCGATTTGGATCTTACGTGGCATAGCGGTCGCTCAGATGTTCGTGCGCGGACAATTCCTGTGGTCCTATGGGAACAGCAGCGACGCCAACTCCGGAATAGCCTGAATAGTATATTGGGGACTTGGGCAGCCACCGGGAAGTTCAGCACCAGCAGCATTGACCCAGGCGATATCCATCCCCACTTGTTGAGCGCCCGTAATATCGTCATGGGGAGAGTCACCAACAAAGAGGGCAGACTGGGCCGAGACATTCAGTTGTGCCAGCGTGTCACAAAATATCTTTTGGTGGGGCTTGCGCCAGCCATGTTCGGCAGAAATGACCGTATAGGCAAAGTAGCCGGCGACCCGACCTTCCTGAATCACCCTTCTCGCGGTTGGCGCATGATCGAAATTTGAGACTAGCGCGATCGGGTAGCGTTCGCTCGCTCGGGCTACGAACTGCGTATGCGTGGGAGGGACTTCGGTCGCATACGCGAGCAGGTCCATGTGGGCCAGGGACAAAGATTCACCTAAGCGAGCGGTTTCAGGGGTGTCGTCAAGACCGGCGTGGACTAGGGTTCGGCGAAATCGCTCCGCAGATGTAATCTCACGCATTTCCGTGGAACGGATTGCGCCGAGTTCTTGGTTCACTTCACCCAAAGCCTGATAAAACCGTTCAAAAGGCAATGCCGGAACCCGTTCCACCACAACCTCGCGCAACCGACCCATAGTGGAGCGTGTCGTCCGGCCATTCCACTCGAAAACCGGCAATTTTTCTGAATTAAACAGCGCAATGGTCCCAAATAGATCAAACAGCACAGCGTCGTAATGTTTCACGACAGTCCTTTACGGATTTACTGATAGTATTGCAGCTTCCGAGGCTGGGCCTCAAGCGGCTGGCGTCCACTAAATCCTTCCGTTCGTTTGTGATAATAGACAATCTCTTTTTCGCCATACTGCCAACACAGCGAGACCTCTTCTCCGTTCAGCATAGCGGGAAAGTCAACAAAACCAAGTGCTGATCCTTTGAACACGCCGCCCTGTTTTTCAATAGACTGCACGGCTTGGGCGATACCTTCGAATAGGGGGCGTAGCCCAGAATGGAACTGCAAGGAGTGTTGCCGAGCGCCCGCAGTGTGGTCCTCTGCAGAAAGTGTCTGGACCTTCTCTCGCACCCGGATACACAGGCGCTGCATCTTCTCCACAGCCATTTCCATGTGTGGGATTACTGCATTTGCTTCTTCAACATTAAAAAGTTTCTGCTCAGCCATTATGCCAGCGTCGTCCTTGGAGTGCCGAAGTTTGTAACGAGAGTTTCCTACTTGTGCAAGCAGAGACCATGTATTATGGTTTTGGATAGCAAAGAGGGTACTCGGGAGACTATATAGAGGAGACCTATATGACAGACATCAAGGTCAGTGCAGGTGAAGGGGAAGAAACGACTGAACAGAGCGTTGTGGGGTTTGAAGAAGACCTGAGTGATGTCGAGCTTCCTCAAGAGCTTCCGATCCTGCCCTTACGTGGCGTCGTCATTTTTCCTTCCGCCATCGTCCCCCTCCTGATTTCACGCCCCGCCTCGCTCAAGCTGGTTGAAGACTGCCGGAGCGGCAACAATATTTTAGGGTTAGCAGCACAGAAAAGCCCAGAGGATGAAGCCCCTGAACCACAGGCGCTTTTTTCGCGTGGGAGTGCGGGCCGTATCCTGAAAATGCTTAAGTATCCGGACGGCAGCGTCCGCATCCTGGTCCAAGGGCTGAAGCGGATCGAAATTCGAGAATACGGACAAATCGACCCCTATTACCGCGCGCAGGTGACGCAACTGGAGAGCGAAACAGAAGAATCCCGAGATTTGGACGCCCTCCAAGCCCACCTCGTCAGTCAATTTGCCAAGTTCGTCTCTATGGTTCCATACCTCCCCGATGAACTCCAGGGCGTGGTCATGAATATCAAAGATCCGGCCAAGGTGACGGATATGATTGGCGCTAACCTCAATATCTCGGTTGAGGAAAAACAAGACCTGTTGAATACCTTGAAGGTCCGCACTCGGTTAGAAAAGCTGTCAGCTATTCTGAATCGCGAAGTCGAGCTGGTTGAGCTGGGGAACAAAATTCAGTCGCAGGTCCAAAGCGAGCTCAATAAAAACCAGAAAGAATTTTATTTACGCCAGCAGATGCGGGCGATTCAAAAGGAACTCGGCGAAGGCGACTCCCGTTCCAACGAGCTTGATGACTTACGTCAGAAAATAGACGAAGCCAAGATGCCCGAAGAGGCGCTCAAAGCCGCGGATAGCGAATTCGAGCGTCTCAAAATCATTCCGCCCGAGTCCGCGGAACATTCGATGGTGCGGACCTACCTCGAATGGCTCATCCACCTCCCCTGGGCAGTCAAGACTGACGACAACCTGGATATTCCACATGCCCGCCAGGTCCTGGACGAAGACCATTACGACTTAGAGAAGATTAAGGACCGTATCCTCGAATACTTGGCCGTGCGGAAGCTCAAGCAAGACTCGAAGGGACCCATTTTATGTTTCGTTGGCCCCCCGGGGGTAGGTAAAACGTCGCTGGGACGTTCTATTGCTCGCGCCATGGGACGGAAGTTCGTACGCCTCTCACTTGGTGGAGTCAGAGACGAAGCGGAAATTCGCGGCCATCGCCGAACGTATATCGGCTCTTTGCCGGGCCGCATTATTCAGTCCCTTCGATCCGCGGGGTCACATAACCCGCTGTTTATGTTGGACGAGATTGACAAGCTGGGGATGGATTTTCGTGGTGACCCCGCCTCGGCCCTGCTTGAAGTATTAGATACCGAACAAAACTTCGCATTCTCCGACCATTATCTGGAAGTCCCCTTTGACCTCTCCAAGGTCATGTTTATTACCACAGCCAACTACTTGGAGCCTGTTCCGCCCGCCCTCAAGGATCGTATGGAGATCATTGAACTGGCAGGCTATACGGAAGAAGAAAAGCTCGAAATTGCCAAGCGCCACATTACACCCAAACAAATCGTTGAGCATGGCTTAACTGAGGAACAGATCGAATTTACCGATGAAGCGGTATTGAGTATTGCTAGTGGGTACACACACGAAGCGGGTGTTCGGAACCTGGAGCGAGAGATTGGGGCGGTGTGTCGCAAAGTCGCACGGGCAGTCACCGAAGGGAACACGGAAAAGACGACTATTACACAGGAGAAAGTCTCAAAGCTGCTGGGGTCGATTAAGTTCTTCTCTGAGGTGACAGAGCGCACCCAAGAACCCGGAGTCGCTATCGGGCTTGCCTGGACCCCAAATGGTGGAGAGATATTATTCATTGAGGCGACGCGCATGGCTGGGAAAAAGGGACTCACCCTGACAGGCCATCTCGGCGACGTCATGAAAGAGTCGGCCCAAACCGCCCTTTCATACGTCCGCGCCCAAGCCGACCAACTGCATATTCCTGCCGACTTTTATGAAAATTGCGACCTCCATATCCACGTCCCCTCAGGAGCCATTCCCAAAGATGGCCCCTCTGCCGGGATTACCATGGTGACTGCGCTGGCTTCCCTTCTCACCGGTCGTAGAGTCCGTCAGGATGTTGCCATGACAGGCGAGATTACCCTGCGGGGTAAAGTGATGCCCATTGGCGGTATCAAAGAGAAGGTTTTGGCAGCACGGCGAGCCGGCGTAACAACCGTCATCCTGCCCAAACGAAATGAAAATGACCTTGAGGATGTCTCGCCCAAGGTGCGAGAGGAAATGCAGTTTCGTTTTGTTGAGTTTATCGGCGAAGTGCTTGAGTGTGCGCTTGAAGCAACCACGGTTGACGTCACAGCCACCCAGACGGAATTTCAGCACGAAGCCCCACCCTCCTAGCGTGTGGGGCAACACGGGTTACCCCGACATTTTATTCCCTCTCCCCCGGAGGGAGGGGGGGGCTCCGACAGAGAACAATCCACCCGGCTGCCGGACTACGCTACGCTCACATGGAACTCAAAACTATCGATCAACTGTCTCTGGCACACAAGCGGGTGCTGATCCGGGTTGATTTTAACGTACCGCTTACGTCGGAACAAAAAGTGAGCGACGCAACGCGGATACGGGAAGCGCTGCCCACCATACAGCACGCCCTCGCCCAGGGTGCGACCATCCTGCTTGCGTCTCACCTGGGGCGGCCCAAGGGAATAATCACACCGGCGCTCAGTCTCAAACCGGTGGCAGAGCTGCTCCAAGAGCTTCTAGGTTGTCCGGTCAGCCTGGCTCCAGATTGTGTGGGAGCGGCGGTTCAACGGCAGGTGAGCCAGCTTGCGGCTGGGGCGGTCATCGTTCTTGAAAATCTTCGTTTCCACCCCGAAGAAGAAGCAAATGATCCGGCGTTTAGTCGGGCGCTTGCCGCTTTGGCCAATATTTATGTGAATGATGCGTTTGGCTCGTCACACCGTTCTCATGCTTCAGTTGTGGGCGTTGTGCGGCATTTCGCGGCTAAGGGGGTTGGGTTTCTTATGCGCACAGAGATTGACGCCCTGTCATCACTTTTGTCCGCACCGGAACGCCCTTTTGTCGCCATACTTGGTGGAGCGAAAGTGTCGGACAAAATCGGACTGATTAAGAGCCTTCTTGCACGAGCCGACGACATCATTATCGGTGGGGCCATGGCCTATACCCTCTTGCAAGCCCAAGGGGTCACAATAGGCCGCTCACTGGTCGAACCGGAGAAAATTGACGAAGCCAAAAACGTTCTGCAACAGGCTCAGGAGCAAGGAGTCAGGATTCATCTCCCGCAAGATCATGTTGTGACGCCAGAGCTGACATCGGGCTCTCCTTCGACAACCACGGCAGGAGCCGATATTCCCGCTGATCATCTCGGAGTAGACATCGGACCACACAGCATTGCCACGTTTCGGGCAGTGCTGCAGTCTGCCAAGACCGTTCTATGGAACGGTCCAATGGGCGTTTTTGAAATATCTCCATATGACCGGGGGACCCGGTCTGTTGCGGAATCTGTCGCGTCCCTCTCAGCCTGTTTTAGTGTTGCCGGAGGGGGGGATACGGTAGCCGCTTTGAATCAGGCCGGCCTTGCCGCTCAGATCAGTCATATATCAACTGGAGGCGGAGCTTCTTTGGAATTTCTCGAATCAGGGGATTTACCCGGCCTGGCTGCATTGCGTCCGTAGATAGCTGAGTTGCTTGGCGTTTCCGGCAATCGCACCTTCGATCTTGTCGGAATACAACTTTTCTGTTAGGGGGGGGGGGTTGCAAGGCATCTCCAGTCGGAGGAGTGCTTTTTTGTACAAGCCCAAAGGAAAGAAAGGAGATCAAGAGATGATTCGAGGGGGTAGAGGCTTTCACTTTGTCTGGGTTATTGCTCTCCTCTTTCTGGTTGCAAGCTGCGCAACGGAAAGACAGAAACGCACGCTCTACGGTGCCGCACTCGGTGCCGGTATTGGAGCCGCGGCCGGTTCGGGAGTAAGTGATGATGACAGGGAATTGGCAGTTGGGGTTGGAGCCGGGATCGGCGCACTGGTCGGTGCGGTCTTAGGCTATTACTCGGCGGATGATCCGCCACCACCACCACCACCACCGCCACCACCGCCACCACCGCCACCGCCGCCACCACCGCCACCGCCGGAACCAAAGGTCATTATCCTGCGCGGGATTAACTTCGACTTTGACAATTCGGATGTGAAGTCTGAGTTCGAGCCTGTCCTTGATGAGGCGAGTCAGATTCTTCAGGACAATCCGGACCGCAAGGTCCTGATCGAAGGGCACACCGACTCCATGGGCTCTGAGTCCTATAACCAGGGCTTATCAGAAGATCGTGCCGCAGCGGTAAAGGCATACCTGGTCGCTAAAGGCATAGACGCGGACCGTCTCGAAGCCGTCGGGCGTGGGGAAGGTGATCCGGTCGCCCCCAACACCAACGACAACGGGACAGACAACGCGGAAGGTCGGGCCATGAACCGACGGGCTGAACTTATCGCTCAATAAGTCAGCCTGAACAGGATGAGATACGCGTGCGTGTCTCATCCATAATCGGCAATATAGGGGCGGGGCTTGGTTAGAGAAAACCAGCCCCGCCCTTTTCGCATCTCACCTGTATGACGTTATTCAAATATTTTTTCCATATTTGCGCTCCCGGACTTTCTGTGCTTTTTTTCTTCTGCCTCGCGACAGCCGGGGAGACTTCTTCTCAGCCCACGCAAAACCATGCGGACTCCGTCCCGGCCCCCTCAGCCGAGGAAAAGAAGGAAAAGGCGGAGAATCACGCCCGCCAGAGCTTTGAGATATTTACCCACGAATGGATGCAGAAACTGGCAGCGACCGAAGACTTTCAGAAAAAAAGGATGATGAAAATCAGACAAACAACGGAAGGGTTTGTAGCCGAATATACCGGCTATCTGCCCCATCGCTACACGGAGGTCAAACTGACCACATCAAAGGCTACCCCCTTTGTCGGCATCCTCACGTATTACAGAAAGACAATGCGGAACGTGGGCAAAACAAAAGGACAAGCGATCAACGGCCTGTTTGAGCAGGCCGGGACCAGCCAGGTCTCTGAGATATTTCGCTACACCAAAGGGAAATGGGTGTACTAAGCTGACCCGCTCTACTCTCAACGCCAGGCTCTCGCACCAGGCTCTTCCTCGCTCTTCTTCTTTCGGCCCACCCTCCCCTTGCAAACAGGTCCGGCGTTGGTAAGCATGCGGATATGGGTATGCAGCGTCGACCAATGAGATTTTTTTCCGGGCTCGTTTGTTTCCTCACCTGGGCGTTCACCCCTCTGGTTGGCTTTCAATACGGCTATACCCAACCAATCGAAAAGAACGGCTGGCAGGTGACGCAACACGTTCTCACCAACGGACTGACCGTCCTTATATTGGAAGACCATCGCGCTCCAGTTGCCACCCTGCAGGTCTGGTATAAAGTCGGCTCGCGCAACGAGCGTCCGGGCATTACCGGCATTTCTCATCTGCTTGAGCACTTGATGTTCAGAGGTACGCCGACCTATGGCAAAGGAGAATTTTCTCGTTTGGTACAGGAACGTGGTGGACGCCATAATGCGTTCACCTCTACCGATCAAACCGTCTATTTTGAAAGCGCTGCGGTTCAGCACCTCGACCTTTTTCTTGAACTCGAAGCCGATCGTATGGCCCATGTCATGCTGGATGAGGAAGGGTTTCTTGCCGAGCAGAAAATCGTCATGGAAGAGCGCCGGCTCAGGACTGCGGATGAGCCAAGCTCCGACTTGTGGGAACAGGTCAGTGCCGCCGCCTTTACCGCCCATCCCTATGGGTGGCCTGTTGTCGGTTGGATGCATGACCTGGAGGCTGTCACCCTCGGGGATGTCAAAGCCTATCGTCAGGCATATTACGCTCCTGGCAATGCCATCCTCGTGATCGCGGGGGACGTTACGCCCGCTACACTCTTGCCACAAATACACAAGACGTTTGGCAAAGTTCCGGCCGGGCCGGCTATTCCCGAGGTCACCTCAGTAGAACCGCGGCAGCGTGGCGAACGGCGCGTTTTTCTCAAGCGTCCGGCCTCGCTGCCGCTGTATATTGCCGGCTATCACGTTCCAACGCTCGAACATGACGAGAGTTTTGCGCTGTCAATTGCCGCAGTTATTCTTGGCGGCGGGCGGAGCGCACGCTTGCAACGCTCGCTGGTGGAAGACAAGCAACTGGTCCTGAGCGCCTCTGCCGGTTATGGCCGGACCTCACTCGACCCGACACTCTTTACCTTATCCATGCGTATCGCTCCGAGTAAAACCTGGCAGGCCGCGGAACAGGCGTTGTATGAAGAAATAGCCTTGCTCAAGACCACGCTGGTGACGGAAAAAGAGCTTGAGCGGGCCAAGAATCTGGTTGAATCGCGTTTTACTTATGCCCAAGACTCGTTCTTTTACCGTGCCCTGCAACTCGGGCAATACGCTGCTCTTGGCGATTGGAGCCTTATTCTCAAAGTCATTCCTGGCCTCAGGGCCGTCACCGCAGAACAGGTTCGGCAGGTGGTCCAAAAGTATTTGACTGACAATAACCGGACCGTCGGCATCCTCGAACCTGATGGCACGCCCATTCGGGAATCAGCGCGAGGAGGCCCGGGACGCAGGAGTCCGCATTAACCACCTCACGCCTGCTCACACCCGTACTCTTGTGGGCTGTAAGGAAACACTTCATGAAACGCTGGAAACGCTGGAAATGCTGGAAACGACGGCTCTTTAGCGGTCTTGTTCTCAGCCTCGGTTTTGCTTCGTCCGTATCAGCCGCACCGCTGGGAACGCGGACCGTGCTCGATAACGACGCCACGCTGCTCGTTGCTGAACGCCCCGGCCTGCCCATGGCCGTGCTGAGCATGATCCTCAAAACAGGCGCTGCGGTTGATCCGCAAAACAAACAGGGGGTAGCAAACCTCACGGCCGAATTACTCACTCGTGGGACCAAGGGTTATTCCGCCCAAGCCCTTGCCGAAGAACTCGACTTTCTGGGAACCTCCTTATCCATTAGCGCTGGCAACGACTCAACCACGCTCAATCTGACCAGCCTGACCAAGAACCTTGACCAATCTTTTAGCCTGCTGGCGGAAGTTTTACTTTCACCAACCTTCCCGCAAGACGAATTTGAGCGCATCCGCAAAGAGATTGAGGGCAGCCTGCAAAGCCGCGAAGAAGACCCCGGCTGGGTTGCCAACAAAGCCTTCAAAGAACATCTTTACCCTCAGCATCCATACGGGCGGCTAGTTTCAGGCCAAGCGGAGACGCTGGCGCGGATTACTCCTGATGATGTCAAACAGTTTCATGCCACCTATTATCGTCCCAATAACGCCATCATCGCTGTTGCCGGGAACATTACCCAGGAGCGTGTCGCTTCGCTCTTCGCTTCTCATTTTACCGACTGGAAAGCGGTCGACCTGCCTGATTTCTCGTGGCCGGACCCACACGAGATACGGGCCCAACAGGTAAACCTGAATAAAGAAGTCACTCAGGCCAACATCATGATCGGCCACTCAGGCATCGCCCGCTCGCACCCCGAGTATTACGCCGTCTTGGTCATGAATTATATTCTCGGCGGCGGCGGATTTGGCTCGCGGCTCATGGACCGCATTCGAGAAGAGAAAGGCTATGTGTACTCTATCGGCAGCTACTTCTCGACTCGTAAGCATCCGGGACCTTTCACCGTTTCGTTGCAAACCAAGAATGAAAGCGCCCAGCAAGCCATTGCTGAAACCCTGGCCGTCATTCGGCAATTCAGACAAGAAGGAGCAACCGAAGAGGAACTCGAAGCAGCAAAAGCCTACTTCATTAACAGCTTTCCGCTGCGGCTGGTCTCCAACCGGGATGTCGCAGGGATGCTGCCGGTGCTCGAGTTCTATGATCTGGGACTCGATTACCCGGACCGCTACGCAGACCTTATTGGGTCAGTGACCCTTGAACAGGTCAAAGCCGCGGCAAAGAAACACCTCAACCCAGACCAATTTCTCCAAGTCGTTGTCGCCGACCTGGCAAGGGCCGGACTTGTAAGTGCCCAGACCGGTAGGGACACTGAACAAGCGGTAACGGAAGAACCTGGCACTGCCGCTCAAACGGCAGAGTGAGCCGTCGCTCATATATGTGGAGTGAGCGTGCATGCTTCTCCCCGGCAAACTCCCAACTGATTTCCTCAAAACCTGCATCAGGCACACTGGTACGGAAGATCCGCGTGTTCTGATTGGTCCGCGTTTTGGCGAGGACTGCGCCGTTATCGATATTGGAGAACAGTATCTTGTTGTCAAAACTGACCCGGTGACATTCACAGCGGAAGACCTGGGTTGGTACGCGGTGCATATCAATGCCAACGATGTGGCGACCATGGGGGCACAGCCCGCCTGGTTTCAGACCTGCCTCCTCTTTCCGCCTGATACTCCGGAAGAAAGCGTCAGACGGGTCTTTGCCCAGATTGACTCCACGTGTCGAGATTTAGGCATTACTGTCACCGGTGGGCATACGGAAGTGACCGCGTCAGTCACTCAGCCAGTCGTTGTCGGTAATATGACAGGCGTGGTCGCCAAAGACCGATTAGTGACAACAGCGGGAGTCCGGGCCGGAGACTTCGTCATCATGACTAAGACGGCTGGTCTTGAAGGGACAAGCATTCTCATCGCAGAAAAGCAAAAAGAGCTTGAGTCCGTCCTTTCGCAAGAGCTTCAGAACGAGGCCCGACAAATCCGCGAAACGTGGGGAATCTCCATTGTCACAGAAGCCCTGTTAGCCGCACGACACGGCGCGACAGCCATGCACGACCCGACAGAAGGCGGCGTAGCCATGGGGCTGTATGAGCTGACTGTTGTCAGCCGTCTTGGCATGAAGATAGACCTCGACACCATTCCCACCCTCCCCTCCACACAAGCCCTATGTGAGCACTTCAATATCAATCCACTGGGGTTAATCAGTTCCGGCACGCTGCTCCTAACCATTCCTGCGGAGAAATGGCCGAATCTCGAACGGATTTTTCAGTCAGAAAACATTCCTGCTCAGGTCATCGGGAGTATCACGCCGGAGGCCGGCATTCAGGCCCGGCGGAACGGCCAGATAACGCAGTTTGTGTATAGCGAAAGAGATGAATTGGTGAAGGTTCTTTAGTAGGTAGCCTATCTAGCGAGCACGTTTACTCAATGAAGATTTATCGATAGATGGATGACTCGGTATAGAGCTGATCACAAGGAGGTCGGAATGGATTACGGAGTGATTTTTCTTTCCCATGTTGAGGCCTATAAAGACGTGATGATTGCCGAGGACAAGGGCTACACCCATGCCTGGTTCGGCGATTCTCAGATGGTCTGGAGCGATGTGTACCAATGCATGGCCCTGTGTGCGACTCATACGAAGACGATCAAACTCGGTACCAACGTGACCAACCCCAGCTCGCGCATTGCCCCGGTGACGGCCTGTAGTTTCGGCACCCTGAACGTGCTCGCTCCGGGCCGGGTCATTATGGGTGTCGGGACGGGCAATACCGCCCGGCGGACGCTCGGCATGCCGGCGGCCCGACTGGCGGACCTGCGGGCCAATGTGGAGGTGTGTCGCGGGCTGCTGAAAGGAGAGACCGTTCCGTATCAAGAAGGCGAACGCAAGCGCCAGATCAGGTTTCTCAACCCCAACAGCCAGTTCGTCAATCTGAAGAACCCCATCCCGATTCATGTGGCCGGCAGCGGCCCGAGGACGCTGGAGTTGGCCGGGGAAATCGGGGACGGCGTGATTCTCTTCGGCACCGTTGGTGACAGCCTGCTCAAATACACCTTGGACCACATTCAACGCGGCGCCGAACGCGCCGGCAAGCGCCTGGAAGATATCTATATCACGGTGGTGACGGCCTTCCATCTGAGAAAACCCGAAGAAACCCTGGAAGACCTTCAGCAGGCAGTCGGACCGCTGGTTTCTTCGGAGTGCAATATCTTCGCCCTGTCGGTGAAGGACCCCTTTCAGTTGCCGGGAGACATCCGGGATGACCTCATGGCCTTTAAGGACGCCTATCGCACCCCAAACGCCCCGATCGAGACCCGTCATCTCGACCTCTACACGGACTATTGTGCCGCGTTCAAGCCGGAACATGCGCCGCTGGTTACAGAAAAGATGATTAAGGAAACCACGTTGACCGGTACGCCCGAGGAGCTTCAGGAACGGGTGCGAAAGATGAAAGAGCTGGGCGTCAGCCAGGCCTGCATAACCGGTGGAGAGGAAGAGATGAGCGATTTCGCCACTCACGTCATACAGCAGGTTGAAGGGTAGACAGCCAACAACCACCTCCTGAGATCGCCATGCTGCAACCATTCCGCCCACGCTCGTCCGGCCTGACCGGCCTGGCTCTTGTCTTCGTTCTTTTTTTCGCTCCATCACTTTTATTTGCCGAACCCCAGTCCGCGCCGGTCATGCGGGCGCAGGCCTGGGAACCGGATATGGATATCCGGGGCTGGTGGATGAGTGAGAAGCTGGACGGCGTGCGCGGGTATTGGACGGGTGAACAACTCGTTTCTCGGTCGGGCAACGCGTTTGCCGTACCGGCCTGGTTTACCGAGAATTTTCCGTCCGTGCCCTTAGACGGGGAGTTATGGGTCGGACGGCAGCGGTTCGCCGACACCCTCAGCATTGTTCGACGCCAGACACCGCATGACGGCTGGAAGTCTGTCCGGTATATGATTTTCGATGCGCCACAAGCCGAGGGCGGATTTGAGCAACGGCTGGCCTTTGCCCGCGGGTGGTTTCAGCACCATCCGAACCCCTACGTGTCCATCATCGAACACGAGGTGTGCGAAGATGAAGACCATCTGCGCAAAAAATTGGCCGAGGTCGAAGCCCTGGGCGGCGAGGGTTTGATATTACGCCAGCCCGAATCGGCCTATACGGTCGGGCGCTCGGCCACCATCCTGAAAGTCAAAACCTTTCAAGAAGCCGAGGCGGTTGTCCTTGAACACCTGTCTGGCGCAGGCCGGAATACGGGCCGCCTGGGGTCACTGCGAGTCGAATTGTCAAACGGCGTCCGGTTTGCCATTGGCTCGGGCTTTTCCGACGCGGAACGCGACAACCCGCCGCCGGTCGGCAGCACCATTCGGTTCAAGCACCAGGGTTTTACCCAGGCCGGGGTTCCCCGGTTCGCTTCGTTTCTGCGTGTCGAGGAGAAGTTCTGAGCCTCACAGCAGACAGCAAACAATAAATGACCCGCGTTAGCTCAGTCCCGCAGGGACATGATCGACTTTCTCAAAATAGGTCATATTGGGGTTGGTCATGGCCTCGCCCAATTTTGAATCAAGCCGGTGATTCATCGCTTCGGTAGCCCATTTGCCGATAGCAACGGCTTTATCAAGATCCACGCCGGTCTCAATCCCAAGACCGTTCAGCATATAGACCAGCTCTTCCGAGGACAGATTGCCGGTTGCGCCCGGCGCATTCGGACAGCCGCCCAGCCCGCCGCAGGCACTCTCAAGAATGGACACTCCCATTTCCAGAGCGGCATAGCAATTGGCCAGGGCCATTCCGCAGGTGTTGTGAAAATGCGCTGTTAATACGGATGCAGGGACACCTTGGTCTTCACAGGCTTGGATGATTGCTTTGATCGAGCGCGGGGTACCGACACCAATGCTGTCTCCAAGCGCGATTTCGTAACAGCCCATAGCGTGAAATCTTTTGACTAGCGCGCCAATTTCTTGAGGGTCTACATCACCTTCATACGGACAGCCGGCAACGCAGGAGACCGCTCCCCGTACTTTGACGTTGTGTTCCTTTGCCGCGGCAACAACCGGCTCAAAGCGTTCGAAGCTTTCTTCAATCGTGCAATTGATATTGGCCTGGCTGAACTGCTCAGTGGCCGCGCCAAAGATCGTGATGACATTGACACCGGCGTTGAGGGCATCCTGAAATCCACGCATATTCGGCACAAGCGCGCTGTATTCCACGCCGGGTTTTGATTCGATCCGCTGGGCAACCTGATCCGAGCCCTGCATGGCCGGAATGACCTTGGGGCTGACAAACTCGCCTACTTCAATAGAAGGAAAGCCGGCGTCGGAGAGCCGGTTTACCAACTCAATCCGAAAGTCTACCGGGACCAGATGCTTAAAACCTTCTAAACCATCTCTGGCGGTCAGATCGACGATTTTTACTTTGCTGGGGAGTGTCATGGGTTCGCCTCCATCTTTTTTCTCAATTTTATCAAATTGGCGGGCTTCACTTGACTGGGCGTACACCATACCGTACGTTTCTGAACCCACACTGTTCTCAGAGGTAACACTATGCAGAGCAAAACGGCAAGTATGGCGCGGGCGGGACTCTATCGGTTGATTGATGAAACGGCGAATTCCCATAAGCCTATTCTCATCACGAGTAAGCGACATAATGCGGTGCTCGTTTCCGAAGAGGATTGGTCGGCAATACAGGAAACCTTGTTCCTGCTGTCGGTCCCGGGTATGCGCGAGTCACTTCGTGAGGGAATGGAAGTGCCTCTCAACGAATGCGAGGAGGAGTTGGACTGGTGAGTTGGAAGCTGGTCTACACCAAACACGCACGGAAAGACGCCAGGAGAATCACTGCTCACGGATTACAAAATAAGGCGCAGCAAATACTCGCCCTGCTGAAAGAAGACCCTTTCAGAACCCCTCCTCCATTTGAAAAACTTGTCGGCGACCTGGCGGGACTCTATTCGAGAAGAATCAATATCCAGCATCGTGTCGTCTATCAGGTCTACCGCGGGGAACGGGTCGTTAAAATTCTTCGGATGTGGACGCACTATGAATAGCCCCGCACCCTCCCCTAGCCACCACATGTTTCCGGGCATGGTACGAACTGCACACCAGCGATAGCCGGTGTATCGGGTGAGCGGAACGTCTTCCGCCCTCGCCCTCCTTGCTTGACTTTCCGGTCTGTATATCCTTGTATACGTTTCATGCTGAGGAGATGTTTCGTCGGTTGGGTGTTGGCAGGCCTGCTCCTGCCCGGCTCGGTGGGGGCGGTGGAGACGGCTCCGGCCCATTGAGGGTCGGGTGAAAAGTCTGGAAGAAGAGTTAGCCACCAATCGACCCCACGTGCAGGCCCTGCTGGAATCCTTACGCAATCTCAGTCAGCGCGACCCCGAAGTCGCCGCCGTGCTCAAAAACTTTAATCTCTGAGCGACGAATCACTGTTCGTTACTCAATATGTTTCCAGGCGTGGTAGGAACTGCGCACCAGCGGGCCGGATTCGACATGACGGAATCCTAGACTCAGGGCTTCTTCGCGTAAGGCTTTGAACTCGTCTGGATGGACATAGCGTTCAACCGGCACCTGCTCCTTCGACGGTTGGAGATATTGCCCGAGCGTCAGGATATCGCACTCAATCGCTCGCAGGTCACCAAAGACGGTCAGGAGTTCTTCATACGATTCACCCAGACCGAGCATGATGCCCGTTTTGGTCTTCAGATTTGAGCGGACTGCTTTGGCTTGCTCCAGGACACGTAATGAGCGCTCGTATTTCGCCCCCGGTCGCACCCGTTTATACAAACGCGGCACACTCTCGGTGTTGTGATTGAAAATATCGATAGGCGATTCGGCAACTGAGGCGACAGAATTTTCATTCCCCTGAAAATCGGGGGTCAGAACTTCAATCGCACAGTTGGGGTTGAGGCATTTGATGGCGGTCACCGTCTCAACAAAATGTTGTGCTCCACCGTCCGGCAGGTCATCTCTGTTTACAGACGTGACGACAATATGCGAGAGGCCCATTTTACGGGCCGCCTCAGCCACGCGGCGGGGTTCTCCAGGGTCGAGGGCAACCATGCGGCCATGATTGACCGCACAGAACCGGCAGTTACGGGTACAGACATCACCCATGAGCATGAATGTGGCCGTGCCATGCCCCCAGCACTCGCCGATATTGGGACACTGCGCTTCCTGGCACACCGTGTTGAGCTTGAAGGTCGAAACAATGGCCTTGGTCTGCGTATAGCCTGGGCCAGCGGGCATACGGACTTTAATCCAGTCCGGATGGCGACGCTTTACGGGGCGACTGCTACGTGTTCCGTTGGATGAGACTTGAGAACCGGAGTCTGCAAGCTCGTGTTCCATACAATCTCCTGATAACCAAATGTTTGAGCAAAGCTTCGTACAACGGTCGCTTTTACTGTATCGGGTGGGATTTCTGCCTGCAATAATTGCTGCATGGAGGTCATGCGTACACCGGGCAGTCCGCACGGGATAATAGCCGAGAAATACGACAGATTAGGATTGACGTTCAAGGCAAAGCCATGAAACGTCACCCAGCCGCGGACCCCAATTCCAATGGACGCTATTTTTTCAGTTCCGACCCACACGCCGGTCAGACCGTCTCGCCGCGTGGCCACGATATCCCATTCGGCCAGCGTTGCTATCAAGACGTCTTCAAGCCGACGCAGGTAGCGATGGACATCTTTGCCGTGGTGTCTCAGGTCCAGAATGGGATAGCCCACCAACTGCCCCGGCCCGTGAAACGTCACCTCCCCGCCGCGACCGACACGATGGACCGGTACCCGACCGGGGTGGAGCAAATATTTTTCATTACCCCCACGGCCCAGCGTAAACACCGGGGGATGTTCGAGGAGTAGCAGAGAGTCCGCTCTCTCAGCAGCCCGGCGTTGGGCGACCAGGGTCTGCTGCAATGCCAACGCGGGAGCATAGTCCGTCACACCAAGGTCAATATGCAAAAGTTTCATTGCACCCACTGAGACAACAGTCACAACAGATATTGGACCGGCTAGAAATTAATGCCCCGTCCTTCGGCATCTAACGCGGCTTCCATAATCGCTTCAGACAAGGTCGGATGGGCGTGGACGGTTTCGCTCAGCTCAGCAGTAGTCGCTTCGAGCGTTCGGGCGAGACTGACCTCGGCAATGAGATCAGTCGCGCCGCGTCCGACGATGTGACAGCCCAGGACCTCACCGTATTCTTTATCAACCACCAGCTTGACCATCCCTTCGTCATGCCCGGAGGCGAGCGCCTTGCCCAGAGCGCGGAACGGGAATTTTCCTATTTTGACTTCGTGTCCCTGCGCCCGGGCCTGCTCTTCGCTCAGCCCAAAGACAGCCACTTGCGGCTGACAGTAAATACACGCTGGGATGCGTGACGAATCGAGTCCTTTCTCCCGTTCACCAGTCATGTATTCAGCCGCGGCAATACCTTCTTCTGAGGCGGCATGGGCCAGGAGCGGTGGCCCATTCACATCACCGATCGCATAGATTGCGCTATTGGCTGTTTGCAATTGCTCACTGACCTGAATATAGCCTCGGTCGATCTCTACGCCGGCTTCTTCAAGACCAAGGTCAGCGCTAATCGGAGCCCGACCGACGGCTACCAGGACTTTATTGGCCGTGCGTTCCTTGAGTTCGCCGCCGTTATCCAGGATGACCTCAACTCGACCCGGATATTTTTCCAAGCTGTGAAACATGGTCTGTGTCAGGACCTCGATTCCCTTTTTCTTAAACGAGCGTTCCAATTCCTTGGCGATTTCAGTATCTACCCCAGGCAGGAGTTGCTTTTCCATTTCAACAATCGTCACTCGGCTGCCAAACGTACTATAGATATAGGCGAACTCCACACCAATCGCACCACCGCCGATGATGACGATGGATTCCGGGATGGCCTGCTCCGTTAATGCCTCATAACTGGTTAAGACCTGCTTACCATCGACTTCAAGTCCGGGCAGCGTCCGCTCACGTGAACCGGTGGCAATCACAATACGCTCGGCTTCAACCTGCTGCGTAGCCTGACCACTGGCTTCAATCACTATCCGATTTTTAGCCTCAAGCCGGCCCGTCCCCTTGAAGAGAGGCACCCTGTTCTTTTTGAGGAGATATTCCACCCCCTTAGCCAATCGGCCAGCAACTTCGCGCGAACGCTTAATGACTTGGGGATAATCAAAAGACAGCCCACTCACCTTAATGCCATACTGCTCACCGTGTTTGAGATCTTCATACATCTCTGCTGAGGTCAGAATGGCTTTAGACGGAATACAGCCCCAGTTCAGGCACACCCCACCAGGCTGGTCTTTCTCCACTACTGCGACGTTCAGGCCGAGCTGGGCAGCCCGAATGGCTGCCACATAGCCCCCAGGACCGGCTCCAATCACCACCAGATCGTATCGTTCCATAGCTATCCTTTACACCATTAAGCCGACGGGATTTTCGAGTAAATTCTTCAGTTCTTCGAGAAATTGCGCACCAGTCGCCCCATCCAATACACGATGATCGCACGAGAGCGTTGCCATCATCGTCCGAGAGATTACCACCTGCCCGTCTCTGACCGCCGGGCGCTCTTTAATAGCACTGGTCGCCAGAATCGCCGCCTGGGGTGGATTAATCACTGCCGTAAAGTGTTCCACAGGATACATGCCTAAGTTAGAAATGGTAAAGGTACCTCCGGATAAATCTTTCGTCGTCGGCTTGCCCACCCGCGCCCGTTCCACCAGCCCATTTGCCTGGGCGGCGATATCAAGCAGCGACATCGCCTGACAGCCGTGCAACACGGGTACAATCAACCCGTCATCAAGGGCAACCGCAATACCGATATTGATCTCATTCTTGAGTTCTCGCCCGTCACCGCTAAAAGACGCATTCACCCGTGGATGTCGCCCCAACGCAACCGCGACTGCCTTGACCAATAAATGGGTATAGGTCACCTCAGCGGCAATCCGGTCACTCAGTTTCAGCGAAGTCCGCAGCCGAACGGCCTCAGACATATCAATCTCAGTTGTGACATAAAAATGCGGTGCCTCACGCATGCTGTCAGCCATGCGTTTGGCAATAGTCGCCCGCATCCGAGAGAACGGCTCCAGCGTTCCGGTGGGCGTGGCGACTGCCGGCTTAGAAGGAGGAGGAGTCCCCGATTCAGCCGCTACCGTAACAGCCGAAGCCTCAGAGCCTTCAAGGTCTTGCTTAATAATCCGTCCGCCCGGTCCACTTCCCTGGACACTGGCGAGTTCAATGCTACGCTCTGCCGCGATCTTCTTGACAATAGGCGAAGCTAAAATCCGTTCGCCCTTTTTTCGAGCAGGCAGCTTCTTTTTCGGGGCGGCTTCACGGATTTTCCGTACTTTCTTCGCTGCCGGTGAGTTCGCTTTTTGGTCAGACCTTTTCTCTGAAGGTGGGGTTGATGCAGAGGTGGTTACTGTTCGGGCCGGTGGCGCCGCCCCGACTTCAGCCTCTTCTCCTAACAGGGCGATAACAGTTCCAACCGGCACGGACTCGCCCTCCTGGACTCGAATCTCGGTGAGAAAGCCGTCGTCCAGGGCCTCCATTTCCATGTCAGCCTTATCGGTTTCTACCTCAGCGATAATATCGCCGACCTCAAGCTGCTCCCCGACCTGTTTGAGCCACCTGAGGATTTTCCCTTCCTCCATGGTATCGCTCATGCGGGGCATGATAATTTCGATCGCCATACTACCCTCCTCATCTTTCCTTCAGTATAGCCATCAAGAGGGGACGGTTGGAAGTGAGCCAGAACATCTGGAACAAACGACTAGAGCAAACGAAATGAACGTCGATGGGCCGGGCACGGTCCGTACGCACGCAGGGCCTCACGATGGGCGGCGGTGCCGTATCCCCTATGGCGGGCAAATCCGTACTGTGGATACTGCCGGTCCAGTTCAAGCATGAGCCGGTCGCGGTACGTTTTCGCAATAATCGATGCCGCAGCAATGGAGTAAATATCTCGATCCCCCTTTTGAAAGGTGGACTGCGGTGCTGGATAGTCTTTCAGCACGCGTCCATCTATCAACACATGCTCGGGTCGAACAGGCAGTTGGTCTAAGGCCAGCCGCATGGCTTGTAAGCCGGCCTGATAGATATTGATCCGATCAATCTCCCCGACCTCAACCACCCCAATGCCAATGCCCGTTGCGACCTGACGGATCTCCGGCTCAAGACGTTCCCGAGCTTTCTGCGTCAATGTCTTGGAATCCCGCACGCCGGCGGGGAAAGGCTCAGGTAGGCTCTCTGCTGAAAGGATTGGTGGAAAAGCTACTGCTGCTGCAACGACGGGACCGGCTAGGGGTCCCATGCCGACCTCGTCTACGCCGGCAACACTCCTGAGCCCCGTTCGCCACAGCTTTTGTTCAACAACAAGCTTCGGATAGATCAGACGGGAAGCCACGGAGTTTTATGTTTCTGACTCGTTTTGCTTACGCGCATATACGGCAAACATGGGATCAGAGCCGCCCGGCTGAGGACTCCAGTCTTCAAAGACCGCTGTATCGTATCCACCCGCCTGCTGGAAATACGCTTCGATCAGCTCGGCGCGGCCCTTATCTCTCAGCATTTGCCACAGGCGAATGGCTTTGGTTGGGAACATACGGTTGGAGTACAGAACCAGAAAGGGACAGCCCGGCTTGAGCACGCGATTCATTTCAGCAAAAACCTCGACCGGTCGGATCATATATTGAATCGAGACTGTCACCACCACCCCATCAAAACAGGCATCAGAAAATGGGAGTTGCGGGTCCACGTTGAGGTTGTGGACAACATATTCATCCAGGTCCGGGTTATCCGCCATCTCCTCGGCATTGAGCCCGAGTCCGATGAATTTTTGCTTTATAAATCCCTCAGGCAGATGCGAGCGCCAACTGCTCATGAGATCCAAAAAAACACCGTTTGGAGTAAACGTTTGGGCGATACATTGCCCGGCTGCAGCAATCGCTCCAGCATCAATATGCACGAGCTTGCGCGGAACCGTATAAAAGAGCGCATCATCGTTTTCATCAAGCCGGTCAAACATATCCGGGGTCAAACACTGGTCCATACCTTTTAGACTCTACGCTAGAGGTCGTTCGTATCATTGCTGAAAAAACGCGGTCAAATGCGCAACGACCTCTTCCGGTTTTTCAAACGGCGGGGCGTGGCCGCATTCAGGAATTCTGACTAATTGTGAACCTTCAATTCCTTCATGATAGGCTTCAGCGTGGACGGCCGGGATCAGTCGGTCGGACTCTCCCCATACAATGAGGGTTGGAACGGTCACCCGATACAGTCGGCTGCGCAGCTTTGGGTTGCATAAATATGGATTCCAGCCCACCCGCGCCGTTGCTTCGCGCGCGCGCAGGACGTTTTCCATGACGTCCGGGGTTGGTTCGTCAGGAATAAAACTCCTGGCCAGTTCCGACTCCGGATCATGGAAGACTAAGCGGCGCGTCTCTTGTGGATTTGCCGCAAAAATATCCGCCATGGGAGAGCCAGGCACACGGAGCCCGGCAGGATTCATCAAGGCGAGCTTTTTCAGGCGATTACTATAGCGTGTCGCTAATTCCGCGGCCAACCAACCCCCAAGAGAGAGACCGGCCACATAGGGCTGGTCGAGCCCGAGGTGGTCCATCAAATCCGTGTAGTGAAAGACCAGGTCTTCTATGGTGTCTATTTGATCCAGTCCTTCAGATTGGCTAAAGCCCGGATGGCCTGGCACATACACGCTGTACTGCTGCGCAAGCTGCTCAAAAAAAGGTAGCCACGCAACCTCTCCTCCAGCACTATGGAGATACAGGAGTGGATCTCCGGACCCCCCGCTGAGCATTTGGGTCTTCTTGCCACGGATATCAAGAAACTCTTCCCGGAAGGCCATAATCTCTCCCTTTTTCGGTCACAGTCCTCTTGTGTAGATGCGCTCCCCGTGTACCACATCCCCGGCAGCTTGCCTAGCGATTTTGAGCGGGACGGATGACTGCTAATGCCTGAGGAATCGCTCGCAACGTAGCCGGTAGGGAGCCAATGCGCTCACCATCCGCGTAGATATCTCCTGGAGCGTCTGAACGGATGACCATTTCTCTCCCGCGCAAACTCTCAATTCCAGTCAGGTAGACATGCGTGCCGCGAAAGACGCGCGGAAAAGCTCGCAGCAATAGTTCCCACTTCCCCATCCCATGAACCACACAGGCATCCAGCAAGCCATCATCAACCCGAGCTCCGGGCACGAGTTGCATACCACGCCCCGAACTCCACGCGTTGCCGACAGCAATGAGCCAGCTATAGCAACGCTGCTCATGACCGTCGCAGGTAAGAGTGAAGGTCTGCGGAGAGGAAAGAAAGACTGAGAGAACAGTCAACAACGAATAGACCGCGTTGAAGCGAAAGCGGCCCATCAGGTTTGACCGGCGGTTAATCTTCGCCGCGAGTCCGATCACCGCGACAGAAAAGAAATAGCGCTCATGCGCCTGCCCGACATCAATACGGTGGGCCTGAGGCGGTTGGGCGAGCAACCGACACGCGTCTGTAATGCGAAGCGGGATACCCAAGCCGCGCGCAATGTCGTTGCCGCGTCCGGCCGGAATGATGCCCAAAGTCGTCTGAGTCCCGACCAGGCTATTTGCTACCGCATGTAGTAAGCCGTCGCCGCCCACTCCGACCACCAGAGCGCAGCCATCTGCGACCGCCCGCTGGGCCAATACGCCGGGATCGGTTGGCGAGCTGCTATACAGCACTTCGTGTTGTAATCCAAGCCGCTGAAGCTCCAGGCTGGCCTGGTGGGCAATCGCCGCGCCCTGTCCTCCACCCGAAGTTGGATTGACAATAAGGCGTGCCGTAGACATCCGGTTGCTCGCTTTTAGTCGCTCGACCGGAGTCCACCGCGCTCAAGGTGGGCCTGCACAAAATTTCGACTCCCATCCGCGGCCATACTGGCTGAGGCAGAGAGTTCGAGGCACAGCGCGGTCGCCGCAATGATCTGTGCAAACCGATACACCTTGCCCTCGCCCAAACAGTCCAGCAGCTGCAGATATGAGCGCGCATGCGGCAGACTCGTTCCCCCACCGAGCGTGCCAACTTCCAACCCGGCAAACCGAATGGAGAGGTGCAGTCCGGCACTGGCAGGACTGGCCGTCACCTGGGCCATACTGCTTGTTCCAACCATGCCCAGGTCCTGGCCGGTCGCAGCAAAGATAGCCGCTATGGCTGAGGCTGGAGTAAACGCAAATGATTGCATTCCACTCGCGTGTGCGCCGTGCAGTCCGGTATGTTCCAGGGCGAGGATGTCGGCCGCCTCAACGCGCAAGACGCGCCGGAGGACGGCATTCGGCAACGTCAGCTCGGCGTGAACGACCTTGCCATGTCCCGGAAACTGAAAGAAGGCATGGCTCGGTTTTTTATCGCCACCCATATTGGCTTCGAGAAAGACACGCAGCGGCGTCAGACCCGACTCTGCCGAGAAACGCTCGCTGATATAGGCATGATTCAACGCATAGGCGTTGCGCGTCATCATATTCGGCCCACAGGCATCACCCGTTGTAAAACGGTATAACACGTGACACATGGGTCCGACCACATGGGTCTGCACCTCATGCAGCACCGCATGCCGACTGAGCAAAGGGCCTGTATCTGAGGGCAAGGAATGGGCTGAATCTTTGAGCCAGGCAGCCATGTCAGCGGCATGAGCTGCTACCCACTGAGACAGGGCGAGGGCCTCTTGCGTAGAAGAAAACACAAAGCACGAGTCTCGGGTCATCCGGTCGGCCAGCACGTGGGTGCGGACTCCACCGGCAAGCGCCACGGCAGTCACTCCACGTTGAAGTGATGCTGAGAGTCCGCCTTCGGTATGGGCCAGCGGAACGAAGACCTGCTCTTCTTGGCGGCCACGCTCGTGCAGGTGTCCTTGTGGGTCAAGTTCGTATTGTCCCCAGTTCAATGCCAGCGGCCCAACGACACCAACAGGTAATGTCATCTGGCCAGTCAAACACTCTTGGAAAGGGACCAGCGCATCGAGTTGGCCGTCTAACACGTGCTGGTATTCATCACCCCAGTGCGCCAGTGTCCGCAGGCGGCCTTGGCGTTCTGCAATCCCTTGGGGCGTATTCCCCCGCGGCCAGCGTGGGAAACGAGACGCGGATGCACGTGTAGCGGGCTGGTTCGGCCCATTCATTCTTCTGCCGGCCCTTCTGCTAGCCCTTCTGTTTTATGGAGGTGGAGACGCCGGGCCTTGTTCTCAATGTCTCGCTTCACCCCACCAAACAGAGTCTGGCCATCAATGCCGATCAGGAGTGCCTCGGATTTAAGCGCCGTATACATCGCCTCCATAAGCCGTAACAATTCGTCCCGCATCTTGAGAAAGACAGGGCCGAACTGGGGTTCACGTTCTAACACCGCTCGCAAGTAGAGTTCGGCAAACGCCAGATGGCGGGCCTCGTCGCGCAGAATCCGGCTCGCAATAGAGGCAAAAAGAGAAGCGGGGTGGGCTTTTGCCAGGATGCTGTAGAAATGGCGGGCAAGAATGTCGCTGAGGAGGATGCCCCACAGCCATTCAACCCGATCTCGCGATTTGAACAAGCGGGCCTGATAGCGGAACATATCTTTGAGCTGACGGACTTCGAGCGGGCGCTGATTCAGGGTGTTATAGAATCGAGTCAAGGTCTCGAAATGCCGGGCTTCATCCAAGAGAAAGGTTGAGAGATAGAGTTGCGCTTCTGTCTCATGGGCGGCAAAAAACTGCGGGATGGTCGAGCTGGCTCCGATCATGGCCGTTTGCTCACCCAGATAGATTGGGGTCAGCACCATAGCTAAAGCACGCTGTTCGTGACGGTCGAGAGCCAACGGCTGCGTCCAGTCAATTTCAGCCGCTGACCACTGACCCTCAACGCCCTTCCGAAACAGGTCCATGAGCTTGGCGTTCTCAATGCGGGGAAATACCCGAATCACTTGCCCCAACCCCCCTCCATTGCCTGCAGTAGGTCCGCACCATAGCAACCCCTTCCCTAGTACTCAAGTAAACTTCTGAACAGGCAGTCCGGGATTGGGTGTCGCTGTGCGAGTCCAACAGGTATCGAGTTGGCTTGTTTGGCTTGAATGCAGCCACTATAGCGGCTTGGCTGCACACTTGAAAAACACCGCGTCAGCCGCGGCTTCTCCACTCCGCACGCAGTCGGCAAGACCGACACCGCGATAGGCATTGCCGGCAAGAGCCAGCCCTGGATACACAGCCGCCTGTTTTTCGATCTCATCAACAAGCTGAAGATGCCCCACGCGATACTGCGGCATGGACTGCGGATAGCGGGCAATGCGGGCCAGGAGTGGTTCCGCTTCAATTCCAAGCAACTGGTGCAACTCACTGCGTACCAGAGCGCGGATTTCAGCATCGTCACGCTCAAACAGCTCTGTCTGCAGTGCACCACCAACAAAGGTGCGTAGTAGGGCGTGCTCGCTCGGAGCGCGGCCGGAATATTTTACGCTCGAAAAAGTCCCGGCGATAATTGAACGGTTCTCGACACGTGGCACCACAAACCCAAAGCCGTTCAGCGCATGGGGAATCTGATCCCGACGGTAGGCGACATTCACCGTTGCCGCAGAGCTATATTTGATACTAGATAGTTGCTGGCTCAACGTCTGATCAAGTTCTCGGACAAACCGCGCAGAAGCAAAAGCAGGCGTTGCCAGTATGAGGCCGTCAGCTTCGAGGGTCGTGCCATCCTCGCATTTTACGTTCCAGCGAGAACTCACTTCAGCCGAGCTTTCAGGCTGATAGCGAACGCTCGTCACCGGACAACCTTGGCGAATTGTTCCCAATGAGAGACGCCCAGTTAAAACGGAGACAAGGCGCTGCATTCCCCCTTGCAGGGTCACAAACAAACTCCAGCGGGCCCCGCTCGTGCCCTTGGCTGTCTGAGGGTTGCGGCGAGCCGCTCGCCAGAGCGCATAAATAACACTCCGATAATCGCGTTCCATTTGAAGAAAACGCGGCATGGTCGCCGCAAGGCTGAGTTGGTCGGGGTCAGCCGTATAGATGCCGCCAATTAAGGGTTGCGCAATGCGTTCGAGCGCTTCTCGCCCAAGTCGTCTACGTACAAACGAGCCAAGGCTCTCATCGGCTTGTTCCGACGCTCGGGGCAGGAGCAGGTCGAGCGCCATGCGCAATTTCCCCGGCCAGGAAAAAATACGAGACTGGATCAAAGGAGCAAGCTGGGTAGGCGCGAGCAGCATGAACCCCTGAGGCAGTGGCTCAAGCCTCCCCTTGTGCACGACAAATGTGGCCCGATGCGCGTCGTTAGTGCCCATCAGTTCGGGCTCAAGACCCAGGCGGCGACACAGGGCTAAGGCCCAGGGTTTTTCTGAAATAAATGAGTCCGGCCCGAGTTCAAGCAGAAAATCGTCTCGCTGTTCTGTTCCAATGACTCCGCCGAGCCGAGCGCTGGCTTCCAGCAGAGTAAATCGAAGCGGCTGCTCACGCTCCCGACTTAATTCTTGGAGTTTGTAGGCCGCGGCCAGACCCGCAATACCACCGCCGACGATAACGATATGGGGCACCCTACTATTGCTCGCTGGAGAGAGAGACATACGTGACAGTTTCTTGGCGGGCTATGCGACACTCACTCGATCTCCGGTCTAGTGATTCAGGGTCGATTGGACCACCTCAGCTATCATCTGAATAAACATTGGATGCGCATTGACGGTCTGGGCACGGATCATATTCAGTCCGTTCCGTTCGGCACTCTCCTTCGCTTCTGTATCCAGATCATACAGGACTTCGATATGGTCACACACGAACCCAATAGGCACGACTACTGCATCTTGAGTTCCCCGCGCGGCGAGGTTCTTGAGCACATCGCCGATATCTGGCTCTAGCCACGGCACTTGGGGCGGACCGCTACGACTTTGATAGGCAACACACCAGTTTTCGCGTCTAGTACGCTTGGCGACTAAGCGTGCGCCCTCTTCGACTTGTCGGACGTATTCTTGGGCACTGGGCATGGCCATCGGTATACTGTGCGCTGTGAATACGAGCGGAGTAAGGACTCGTCTGTCTGCTGGAATAGACCAAAACGCCTGCTTCGTCAGATCGGCTACCGCTTGGATAAATAACTCGTGATTATGCCAGCCAGAGGTGAAGGCAACGTGGGGAGCAAGAGGCCCCACCGTTTCTCTCGCCTCTTCTACGTTCGTCTTATACCGCTCCCAGCCGGCCTCGCTCTGCTGAGCGGAAAGAATAAAGCCCACGGCATTTTTCACTCCATCCTTCCCCATCTGTTCCAGAGTCTCGGCCAGATAGGGATGCCAGTTCCGCATGCCGACATACACCGGCAGTTGGAGACCTTCTTGCGCCAAGAGGCGTCGGAGTGCGTCCGCTTGACGAAAGGTAATCTCGTTCAAAGGAGAGCGTCCGGCGAAGTGCTCATAATGCCGAATGACTTCCTCAAGCCGGGCTGGTGGGACAGGGCGACCGCGGAGCACGTTATCTAAAAAAGGCCGAACGTCATCCATTTTCTCCGGGCCGCCAAAAGCGACTAACAAAACAGCGTCATATTGCATATTATTTCTGCGACAACTCGTGCACCATGTCGACCAGCGCAATCACGTTATCAACTGGAGTTTGCGGCAAAATTCCGTGACCCAGGTTGAAGATGTGCCCTGCCCTGCCCTTTGCCTCCTTCAAGACTCGTTTGACTTGCTTGCGCAATTCGTCAAGCGGAGCAAACAGCGCTAATGGATCAAGGTTGCCCTGCACCGCCCGATCTTCACCGATCCGCTGCCACGCGGCCTCAAGATCAACCCGCCAGTCTACACCAATGACATCCCCACCCGCTTCAGCCAGAAGCTCCAGCAGGCCGGCTGTCCCCGTACCAAAATGAATGAGAGGGATGCCCGGCGTAATCCCTTGGATGAGCGTCTGCATATGGGGTAACAAATAGGTTCGATAGTCCTGGGGGGCCAGACAGCCAACCCATGAGTCAAAGAGCTGAATGGCCTGCGCACCAGCGGTAATCTGGCCATTCACATAGGCGGTGATCACACGAACCAGATGCTCCATCAGAGCGTTCCAGGCAGCGGGCTCCTGGTACATGAGGCGCTTGGTTTCCAGATACTGACGCGACGCTCCGCCCTCAATCAAATACGACGCGATGGTGAAAGGCGCGCCTGAGAAACCGATCAAGGGGATGTGACGCGGTAAGCCACGGCGAATCTTCCGGACTGCCTCAAACACAAAAGGGACCGACTCTTCCGGCGGAACCTCAGCAAGGGCATCAATATCTTTTCCTGAACGAACAGGACGATGAATGACCGGACCTTCACCTTTGGCAAACTCCAGCCCAACGCCCATTAGCTCAACAATGAGGAGGATATCAGAAAAAAGAATTGCCGCGTCCACGCCAAGGCGTTCAACCGCTTCAATAGTCACTTGCGTGGCTAAATCGGGGGTCTTGCACAATTCGAGAAACGGGACGCGTTCGCGTAACGCCCGATATTCGGCCATATAGCGCCCAGCCTGTCGCATGAGCCAGACGGGGGTATGCGGGGTCGGCTCCCCCCGGCAGGCACGTAGAAAAACCGGAGTCTCCATGAATCGCTAAATTATCACATGGTCGAAGGACAGCAGAAGCCCCACTCCTCTTGCTGTCGGCTCCATGCTTCGGATACAAAACAAGAGAATAAAGGAGTGGAGCTATGGCAGGGACCCATCATGTGGCAACGGTGAATGGATTTCGGATGCACTATGTGATTGCTGGCTCAGGCTACCCCTTGGTTTTTGTCCACGGCTGGCCGCAGAGCTGTTACGAGTGGCACAAGATCATTGGTCCTCTGTCTGAGCAGTTCACGGTTATAACACCTGATCTGCGTGGCCTGGGAGATTCCGAGCGTCCACTGAGCGGGTATGACAAACGCACCCTGGCTTCAGACGTGTATGAGCTCGTCACCTCACTCGGCTTTGAGAAAATCGGACTGACCGGCCATGACTGGGGTGGCGCGGTATCGTATTATTTTGCCTACGATCACCCGGAAATGGTCGAGCGTCTGATGATACTCGATATGATTCCCGGCCTGGGCCGCAAGGGCGAAAAAATGGATATCGCAGTTGCCCAACGACTCTGGCACGTCTTCTTTCACGCCGGAATGCCCGACCTGGCCGAAAAGCTGGTGAGTAATAATGTCGAAACGTATTTGCGTCATTTCTATAATTCAACCGTATACAACTATAGCCCGCAGGTGTTCACAGACGCCGATGTCGCCGAATACGTCCGTGTCTATTCCGCGCCAGGAGCGCTGCGCGCCGGGTTCCAGTATTACCGCACGGGCATTAACGAAGACTTGGAGAGCCTGAGCTCGTGTACTGAAAAACTCAAGATGCCGGTCCGAGCCTGGGGCGGCCAGACCTTTCTGGGTGACCTTGTCCCGATTTGGCAAGGGGTGGCAGAAGACGTGACAGGCGGTCAGGTAGAAGAGTGCGGTCACTTTGTTGCGGAAGAAAAGCCGGATTTTGTCATTGCCCAAGCCCAGGAGTTTTTTGGTCCTTTACAAGAATAAACACAGGGCGAGCGGGATTCCCCGTCAGTCGTTGGAGCCGTTTGAAGATGGTTTGACTTCGTCTATAATCCGGTTGGTGGAGGTGGATGTATGAAAAAGGCGGCGGTGGCGGAAAAGATTCTTACCACAGACCTCGGGGTTGAGGCGGAAGCGCGTTACCTGAATTACGCGCTCAGTGTTATTACCTCACGGGCCCTACCCGATATTCGCGACGGTCTCAAGCCGGTACAGCGGCGGCTGCTGTACGCCATGCACCAGAACCTGCGTCTTGGTGGCGATGCCCGGCCGCGCAAGTCGGCTGCTGTTGTGGGTGAAGTCCTGGGTAAATACCATCCGCATGGAGACCAGGCCGCCTACGATGCCATGGTTCGTTTGGCGCAGCCGTTCTCGCTGCGCTATCCGCTGGTTCAGGGGGAAGGAAATTTCGGCTCGCTCGATGGCGATAGTGCGGCGGCCATGCGCTACACCGAGGTCAAGCTCGCGCCCTTATCCGAAGAGCTGTTCCGGGACCTCCGCGGCGCGACCATTCCGTACCGTCCCAACTATGACGCCACTCTGAATGAGCCGGTCGTCCTCCCGTCTGGCATTCCCCAACTCCTGCTCAACGGAGCGAGCGGTATTGCCGTTGGTATGGCTACCAGTATTCCGCCGCATAACTTTACGGAAGTGGTCAATGCCCTGCTGGCAATGATTGATGACCCGACGCTGACCAGCGCTGGATTGCTTAAACATATCAAAGGCCCGGACTTTCCAACCGGAGGTGAAATCCTTACTAGTAAGCGCGAGCTGCGGGATATCTACGAAAAGGGCCAAGGGACGATCAAACTGCGCGGAGAATGGAAGGTTGAGAACCTGCCTCGCGGTAAGCGTCAGGTCGTCGTGACCTCCCTGCCGTATACCGTCAACAAAGCCCAATTGGTGGAAAAGATCGCCGAATTCGTCAGCAGCCGAAAAATCCCGCAAGTTGTCGATGTCCGGGACGAATCGACAGACGACATTCGTATTGTCCTTGAGCTCAAAGGCGACACCTCAGATGAGCTAGCCATGGCATATTTATGTCGCCACACCACGCTGCAAACGTCCTTTTCCGTCAACCTGACCTGTCTGATTCCAACCCGTAACCCGGAAGTCGGACAACCCCTCCGTGCCACGTTGTCCGACCTGTGCCGGCATTTCCTGGACTTCCGTTTTGAGGTTGTCACCAAACGCCTTGAACATGAGTTAGGCGAGTTGGAAACACGCCTGCATATCCTGGCCGGTCTGGCCCTGATTGCCGACCAGCTCGACACAGTCATCCGCCTCATTCGGAACGCGACTTCCCGCAAGGATGCGCGTGAAAAACTTCGGCAGAGTTTTCAGCTAACCGAGGTCCAGGCCGACGCCATTCTCGATATTCGCCTCTACCAACTCGCCCGCTTGGAAGTTGAGAAGATTCAAACCGAACGCCGGGAGAAAGAAGCCCGAGCGCGTGAGTTACGCCGGCTGTTGAGCAGTAAGACCCAGCGCTGGGCAGCCATACGGGACGAACTGGAAGCGCTGGGCAAGCAGTATGGCGACCGACGCCGGACCGCCTTACGCTCGGGCGAACAACTCACCTACGACCCCGAAGCCTATATTGTACATGAGGAAGCCAGCGTAGTGCTTAGCCAGGACGGCTGGATTAAACGAGTCAGAGAGCTCAAGGACCCGACGAGCACCCGTCTGCGTGAAGGTGACGCCATCAAAACCGTTCTTCAAGGCACAACGCGCGACCGGCTTGCCCTCTTCACCAATAGAGGCATGCTGTATGTTATGCGCATCAATGCCGTTCCGGCCACGACCGGCTATGGGGAACCCATACAAACGCTTTTCAATTTTCAGGATGGCGAACAGATTGTGACGGTCCACATTATCCAAGATCATCAAGCGGACGGCCTGCAGGGAAGCAATGCCCAGCAGAACGGGACGGCAGCGTCCAAGCCGGGCCAGGCCAACCTGTTTACACACAACGCGCCCCCCCAGACCGATAGGGAGCCGGGGCCGGCATTGCTCCTGGCGACGGCCACAGGCATGGGCTTTCGCTTTCAACCCAATTTCGAAGAAACCACACGCAACGGAAGAAAAATAGCGCGTCTGTCCGAAGACGATGAAGTTATCAGCATCCAGCCCATACGGAGTGGCCGGACGGTGTGTGCAACCGCGGCCGGGCATATATTGGCGTTTCCTACCGAAGATATTGCCGAACTGTCCGGAGCCGGACGCGGAGTTATTCTCATGCGCTTGGCTAAAGACGACCGCTTGGTTGGGACGCTGACAAGTGAACCTGGGGCGGGTGTGACGGTTACAAATAAAGACGGCAAAGATCGTAAAATCCCACTACGGGATATTCCGTTAGGTAAACGGGCTGGGAAGGGCCGGCGTGTTGTCAAGCGCTCGGTGCTGGTGAGTGTGCGGCAAAATGGCGCCCGTAGCAACGCGAATGGTGGAGTGGAGGAGGCGGAGGCGTAATATGGCAGCTCAAAAGAACGCATACACAGCAAAAGATATTACGGTTCTTGAGGGTCTCGATCCGGTTCGTAAACGACCCGGAATGTACATCGGCGGGGTTGATATCACGGGGCTGCACCACCTCGTCTGGGAATTGCTCGATAATGCGGTGGATGAAGCCATGAACGGCCATGCCAGTCGTATTGAAGTGACTCTGCATACAGACGGCTCAACCGTAACCGTGGCTGACAACGGGCGCGGCATTCCGGTAGACCTGCATCCGAAGTTCAAGAAGTCAGCCCTGGAGCTTATCCTGACCACCCTGCATGCGGGTGGGAAATTTGGAGATCAGAATTACGCCCACTCCGGAGGGCTGCACGGCGTGGGGGCTTCCGTCGTCAACGCGCTGGCCGACCGCATGGTGGCCCGTATCCATCGGGATGGGGTGGAGTGGGAACAACGCTTTCGCCGCGGCAAAGCAACAACACAACTCAAACAAATTGGTGAGGCGCGTGGACATGGCACCACCCTCACCTTTCACCCCGACCCCGACATTTTTCCGTCTATTATATTCAAACCTGAACACATTGCCGAAAGGCTGGAAGCGAAAGCCTATCTTCACAAAGGTCTGATGCTGGTCTTTCGGAACGGTATAAGCGGTCAAACGCAACAGTTCCTGTATAAAGACGGCCTCAAAGCCTATCTCAGTAAACTGCTCGCCGACGGTGAAAAAAAGGCCGTTATTCAGGAAGTCTTCCACCTTGAACGCGACACCTCGCCCCCCCTGGAATGTGTGCTGACCTGGACGGAATCACCGGAAGAGCGCATCCATTCGTTTGTGAACGGCATCCCGACTCCTTTCGGCGGCACGCATGAAACCGGCTTAAAGACCGCCATTGTGAAGGCCGTTCGCAATTACATCAACGTCAACAACCTGACGCCCAAAGGGGTATCCATTACGGCCGACGACACGCGCGAGGGGCTTGTTGCCATCCTTAGTCTGTATCTCAAACACCCTCAGTTTCAGGGCCAGACCAAAGAAAAACTCGGCAACCCGGAAGCAACAGCGCAAATTGACAACCTGATCCGGACCGCCTTGGAGAATTTCCTGCTCAATAACCGCTCCCAAGCGGAGACGATTGCCCAGCGGGTGGTGCTGGCTGCGCGCGCGAGGTCGGCCTCACGCGCGGCTTTGGAAACCGTGCGGAGTAAGGGGGCGGTCTCACATCGTCTGAACCTGCCCGGCAAGCTGGCCGACTGTTCCTCAATCAGCCCGGCGAAAAGCGAACTCTTCATTGTTGAGGGAGATTCTGCTGGTGGCTCAGCCAAGCAGGGCCGCGATCGGGGCTTTCAGGCCATCCTGCCTCTGCGCGGCAAGGTCTTAAACACAGAACAGGCCTCACTCAATAAAATTCTGACCAATAAAGAGTTAAATGACATTGTGTCAGCCTTGGGCTGTGGCGTGGGGAAGGATTTTGACCTGTCCAAGCTACGCTATCACAAAGTCTGTCTTTTGATGGACGCAGATTCAGACGGCAACCATATTTGTACGCTCCTGCTGACCTTTTTCTACCGTCACCTGCCTGAACTGATTCACGCTGGCTGTGTCTATATTGCCAAGCCGCCGCTGTATAAAATCGAGATCGGTAAGGAGGTCCATTGGGCAGACGATGACGCAGACAAAGAACGCATTCTAGCCCAGCAAAATGGACATGCCGGCAAGGCCCAAGTCCAGCGTTTTAAGGGCTTAGGTGAGATGAATCCGCACACGCTCAAAGAAACAACACTCGATCCACGTACGCGCACATTACTCCAAGTATCTAATCACGACGACGAACGAACGAAAAAGGCCATCCAAACGCTGATGGGCAAAGATGTCCAGCCGCGCTTCAGCTTTATCATGGACCGTGCCCCTAAGGTTGAAGAAGTAGACGTCTAGATTTCATGTCCAAACGTCACCCCAGCCTGGTCCCACTATCACGCGAGCATCACCACGGCCTGCTGCTGGCCTTCCGTATCAAGCAAGGCTTGCCCCAAACACGCAAACCCCACGATAGTCCACAGGAACAAGCGGCAGACTCAGTGCGTTTTTTCAAGGAAAGCCTAGCAGCGCATTTTATGGCAGAAGAAGATATTCTCTTCCCTGCCATTCGCCCCATGCAGCCCCAGGCATCTTCCTTACTCGACCAACGCATCCAAGAGCATGCTGCGCTGCGAGATCTAGTGGCTCAGATTGCCCAGCAGCCCTCTGACGGTCTCCGGCTCACAGCACTCCTCTCGTCATTTGGATCACTCTTAGAGCGTCACATTCGGTGCGAAGAGCGCGAACTTTTTCCTTTGTACGAGGCGCAGGTCTCTGAGGTGGAGGCCATCCGCATAGAGCGGGAAATCTTCCAGGTGGTAGGCGACGGTCTTCCTTGACAGTCGGAGTCACAACCAGATAGGGGAAGCAGGAGAACAGAAACTTATGGCCGTGGTCCCCAAATCAGATGTAGTGCAATCTCATTAATACGAGGAGGATACAGTATGGAGTTCTTACACACCATGATTCGGGTCAACGATCTGGACGAGTCGCTCAAATTCTACTGCGAGGGGCTGGGCATGAAGCTGCTGCGCAAACAAGACTATCCAGGCGGTGAGTTTACTTTGGCTTTTGTTGGTTACGGTGACGAAAAGAATAATACCGTCGTCGAACTCACACATAACTGGGGCACGTCAAGTTATGACCAAGGTACCGCATTCGGGCATTTGGCTATCGGCGTGGATGATATTTATGGGACCTGCGACGAGCTCAAAGGGAAAGGGATCAACGTGGTACGCGAGCCCGGCCCCATGGCACACGGCGGCGCGGTTATCGCGTTTATTGAAGACCCGAATGGTTACAAGGTCGAACTGATCGATCTCAAGGGCACCCGCGGATAGGAAAAGTCTCTTCACCAAGAAAAGGAGTTCCCAGTGCTACAAGCAGCAAAAGACTCAATTGACGTTGGTATTTTTGTCAAAGACATCAGCACCATGCTCGACTTCTATCAAGGCACCCTTGGCCTGGAGAAAACAGAGGAAGTGCCGACCGCCTTTGGGACCATCCATCGCTTCCGGCACGGTACGAGTGACATCAAGCTCATGGACCCCAAAGAAGTGCCGCCGGCCGCACCAAACGGTTTTGGCAAACGCCTGGGTATAGGCTATCTCACCTTTGTGATCAAAGACCTGAGCGGGCTGTGCGCGGCACTCAAGGAAAAAGGCGCTGAGTTTACCATTCCGGAAACCGAGATACGCCCCGGCACCCGCATCGCCATGATTAAAGATCCCGAAGGCAATATTCTTGAGTTTGTCGAACGCGGCTAAGGCCGCGAGATAAGGGGATACAGCCCCATCCACCAGGTGGGTGGCTTCTCAGCCACCCGGCCAAAGATCAATACGGTCGCCACGGAAAAGGACCAAATCCTAGGCACTCCGCCGCCGGCGGCGGCCCGGACTGAAGTGTCGGATAGAGCCGCTGGCTAGACGCGCCCCCCGCGAGGCTGCCGGTTTGGCAAAGCGGCGGATGGTGAAATGGGTTGGTTCAAAGCCCTTAATCATCTTGCGTGAGATCTCTGTGCCTAAAAGACTTTCGATTGCGCGGACTGCTTCGACCTCGTCGGACGAGGCAAACGTGAGTGCATCCCCTGTGGCCGTCGCTCGCGCGGTGCGGCCGATGCGGTGGACGTAATCTTCCGGGCGGTTGGGGACGTCAAAATTCACAACATGAGAAATTCCCTCAACGTCAAGGCCACGCGAAGCAACGTCGGTTGCGACTAAGACATCAACTTTTCCGCTCTTAAAGTTGTTGAGAACTTGTGTACGGACGTGCTGGCTCTTATCGCCGTGTAGAGCGGCTACACGCCGATCCGTCTGGGAAAGACGTTTGGATAATCGTTCCGCACGGACCTTTGTCCGCGTGAAGATAAGAACGTGCTTGAGACTCCCATGCTGGAGGAGATAATGCAGGAGATCATTTTTCTGTTCGGCTTCAACCAAATAGAGTACGTGGCGTAGAGTCGCGACAGGCGTCGCGCGGCGCCCGACATCAATCACCTCGGGTTCTCTCAAGGTATCTTGCGCAAGGCGCTCAATCTCTTGTGGCATGGTCGCTGAAAACAAGAGCGTTTGGCGCGCTTCAGGTAACGCGGCAAGGATACGCCGGACATCGGGTAAAAAGCCCATATCGAGCATGCGGTCAGCTTCGTCCAAGACGAGTACCTCGATATCGGCAAGCCTGACGTTGCCTCGATTCAAGTGATCGAGAAGTCGTCCGGGTGTTGCGACTAACAGTTCCACCCCGCGCCGGAGTCGATCAGCTTGCGGGCCGAGCCCGACACCGCCGTAGACCACGGTTGACCGGACTGGCACGTATTTCCCGTAGGTTAGGGCACTTTCCCCTATTTGTACGGCGAGTTCGCGAGTCGGTGTCAGCACTAAAGCCCGTACTGCCCCCCGCTCTTCTTGGGCGAAACGTTGAAGTATGGGAAGAAGAAATCCGGCGGTCTTTCCCGTCCCAGTCTGAGCACAAGCGAGCATATCTTTGCCATCCAGGGCAACTGGAATTGCTTGTGTCTGAACAGGAGTCGGCGTTTCGTATTGCGCGTCTTCGAGAGCGCGTAAGAGCTCGGGTATCAGCCCAAGCCCAGAAAAACCAGAACAATCAGAAAAACCATTACTCGTACTATCTATCGTCAAAGGACCATCTCTTTCTCCGTGCTACCCAGGTACACGGACGGGTATGAGCGCTGACCATACGTCAGCACACCGTGTTAGTATACAGAACCTGGGAAACGTGGAACTCGGGTCTGGGCAACCAGAGACCCGCTTCTGAGCGGGATTTCTTACAAAGGAAAAGAGACCTGCTCGCGGTTCGTTCTTGTATTATATGTAGCCAGCATACCTGACAGACAGTGAGAATACTAGTCGAAGATTCTTTTTTTCAACCACAGGCTAGTCGGCCCCTACGCGAGTTCAGCCTTGCGCTTCGTTAGGAGGATGGCTGATCCTAGGGAGACACCAACCGCAACAACAGAGTAGAGGAGGTAGAAGAGACCCAACGGATCGGCCTCTGGGGCATCGCGGTACATAAAGAGCAAGAGATTCACAATGACATACAGCGCATACGCATGCGCCATGCCCACAACGAAACGTTTCAAATGCCAGATGCCGTAGGCATAGACGAGCAAATAGAGACCGGCCACGATGCCGGCTATCACGTTTGGCATCCCGGACAGCCGAGAACCAAAGAGAACAAAGCCGGTCTCTTCATTAATTTGGAGGGGTTTCAGCAAATTTGATATCGCCAGGATAGCAAACAGGACGGCAAAGACCGTGAGTACGCTACCACGTTCAGCTTGAGCCATTGGGCCTCCTTGTGATCTGAGGCCTCAGGTTACAATACTTCCCACAGCCCGAGCAAGCGCGCCAGAAAGAGATCAGAAAGGGACAGGTAGCACTACCCGGAGAGTTCCGATACCAGAATCAGAGTCGAAAATACGCTGACACCTGAGAGGAGATAGTGATGACTATACGGTTACGACAGATCTGTTTCGTTGCGGAGAAACTCGCTTCTGTGGTCGAAGACCTCAGATCCATATTCGGCCTTGAGGTATGTTTTGTTGATGAAGGTGTGGGCGTCTTTGGCTTGGAGAACTCCCTGTTTCCGGTAGGTACAAACTTTTTTGAAGTGGTAGCGCCGACAAGAGACAACACCGCCGCCGGTCGCTTTCTGCAACGTCGCAACGGCAATGGCGGTTATATGGTCATTTGCCAGTGCGATAGTCGCGAAACGCAACAGGCCCGCAAGGCTCGGGCGGAAGAGCTAGGCGTGCGTATTGCCTGGGAGCACGATATTCACGGCTTTCAGTGTATGCAGCTCCATCCTGGTGATACGGGTGGTGCCTTCTTTGAGTTGGATTGGGACCCCAAAAACGAACCCGAAGGGCATTGGGAACCTGCGGGTGGAGATGGCTGGGACACAGCCCGGCGGACGAATGTAGTCAGTGGCTACTCAGCGGTTGAGATGCAGTCCCATGACCCGCAATCCATGGCTCAGAGATGGGCAGACATCGCAGGCATTCCACTCCAGCGGGACGAGCAAGACCGCCCAGTCCTGCCGCTGGAGAATGCTGACCTACGGTTTGTTGAGGCCACGGATGGACGCGGAGATGGTTTGGGTGGAGTTGATCTCGTCGTTGCCGATGTCCAAGGGCTCCTGACCGCGGCAGAGCAGCGCGGGCGGCGGGTGTCGGACGATCAGGTGGAAGTATGTGGCGTCCGTTTTTATCTCAAAGACGCGTAGACCACGCCCTCCCCTAATGACCGTACTTGTGGTCAATAAGGTTCCGGATGACTTCCGGCGGGGCCCCGGCTTCAAATAACGTCTGCGCATCCTGCGCTTCGCTTAAACAGTGCATTCAGCCAGCAGCATGATCGTCCACAAAGCAATCCAGGAGGTTGCCGTGCCCCATGGACCGATCACAGCCACAGTAGCAGTGCAGCCCGGCCAACAAGTCCGGGATAGTTTGGGCGATGACATAGCCTTCCTTGACTGCTCCGCTGAACAGGTCTGGGGATAAGGTGGCAGGCAGACTGGTATGGGTTGAGAGCGGTATTGCTGATTGTTGCTTTTCTGGCGCAGGCGTGGTTTCGGGAGCCGGACTC
Organism: uncultured Binatia bacterium (SeqCode); assembly: GCA_965247985.1. GTDB lineage: Bacteria > Desulfobacterota > Binatia > Bin18 > Bin18 > Bin18. Next base: position 2,495,648 of record OZ252051.1, read on the forward strand.
GTCTCGGCCAAGACAACAGCCGGAGAGTGCTCTGGTGCGGAGAGTACAGCACCAAGTCCCAAGACGAGCATGAGAACGCCTACCATACGGATGACCATGCCTGCGATCTCCTTTCGACCCTATGAACCGATCCTCACGCTACCATACATCCCTACCCGGCCCAACCACGCAGCAGCCGGCTCTCACATACGGCTACAGCACGTCAAGCTGCATGGGCTGGCGCTGGGAAAACGTGTAGAGTTGGGCCGGTCGATGAGCGCCCCGCCGTGTTTTCGACAACGGCTTGAGCAAACCGGAGCTGATAATTTTTCGCCTGAAATTTCGTCGATCCAACTGACGATCGAGAATGATTTCGTAGACCTCCTGTAGTTCCGCAACCGTAAATTCCCGCGGCAGTAGACTGTAGACAATATTCGCGTAGCCCAATTTGCTTTGGAGCCGTTGCAGCGCATACTCCGCTATAGCATTATGATCATACGCAAGCTCGGGTAAGTCGTGCACCGGGAACCAATCAATATCCGCATATTTTTCCCCGAGATGGGGAGTCTGCGCAAGCGGCGGGACGAGCGCAAAATAAGAGACCGACACGGTCCGCGCGGAGGGGTCTCGGGTAGCACTTCCAAACGTATACAGTTGTTCCAGGTAGAGATCCCGCACCCCTGTTTTTTCGTACAGCTCGCGCTGGGCCGCATCATCGAGCGATTCGTCTAACTGCACAAGGCCACCGGGAAAAGCCCAGCGACCCGCGAATCCACCTTTTTTAATCTTCACCAAAAGGGCGCGTAAGGCACCCTGGGTAATGGTAAAGAGCACTGCGTCAACGGCGACACGCGGATAAACTTGTTTTGCGGTACGCTGGCCTGCGTTTGATCTGCCCACAAGAGCATACTATGCATTGAGTTCAAGCATACGGTCAAGTGAACGCTGGGCAGCGATACGCGTCTCTTCCGGCAGCGTAATCTCAAAACGCCCGTTACACAGAGAGTCACGCACCCCTTCGAGCGTAATCATCTTCATGTAGGCGCACAATTTACAGCTCTTGTAGAATTTCTTCTCTGGGACTTCCAACAGCAAGCGATCCGACAGACCGCACTCCGTGACGATTAGAAACTCTTGAGCTGGACTTTCTTTGGCGTAGCGCATCATGGCGCTCGTTGAGAGTACGGCATCAGCCAATACAATCACATCTTCACGGCACTCGGGATGGACGAGCACTTTCACCTGCGGGAGTTTGTCCCGTACCGCTTGAATCTGCTCTGGCGTGATCTGATGATGAACGTAGCAGTTGCCCTCCCAGGCAATAATGTTCTTGCGGGTTTCGTTTTGGACATAGCGGGCCAAGTTCTCATCTGGCACAAAGAGGATGTTCTCCGTGTCGAGCGCCTCTACTACCTGGACCGCGTTCGACGAGGTGCAACACACATCCGACTCGGCTTTGACATCAGCCGTCGTGTTGACGTAGCAGACCACTTGGAGATCGGGATACACCTTACGCAGCTCTTCTTTCCGATCAGCCAACGCATCCCCCGTAATACTCTCAGCCAGGGAGCAACCAGCCCGCAGGTCAGGGAGCAGTACCGTTCGCTCGGGATTCACGATCTTGGCGGTTTCGGCCATAAAGTGGACACCACAAAAGACAACAACGTCAGACGCAACCTGTTTTGACTGGCGGGCCAATTCGAGGGAATCGCCTATCACGTCAGCGACCTCAAAAATCTCCGGGCGTTGGTAATTGTGTGCCAGTATGACTGCATTATGCTGGCGTTTTAGTTCGTGAATCTCATGAATCCAGGCCGCGTATTTCGTGCAAGATTCTGGCGTATAGCCGCTATCGAGTTGGGCCAGATGTTCGTACAGTTGGTGCGGCGTCTTTTCTTGATGGCCGTTCGATTCGTTGTGCATAGTCCCTCTCCAGAAAGTCAGACTTCTGAGCCCGCTTTAGTTTGCGTAATTTAGACGCATACTTTTGCGTCATTCTGACGCAAACTGGAGATGGTTGTCAATAGGAGTGAGAGAGAACGGCTGCCGGCTGCGATATGCTAAAAACTGGCCGACCAGATCGTGATATTGCCGCACGCCACTGAGTTCTTTCATGGCTAAACGCAGGGGCCGGCACGGCCCAAAAGATTTCGCGTACCAGTCTATGGTCTTCCGAAATTGGGTGCAGGCAAGCTTCTCTCCACGCTGCTGCACTGCCCGCTCAAAATGCCGCGTCATAAAGGCAACACGTTCTTCTAATGGTGGCTCGGGTGGAGGTGGAGTTCCTTGTAAACCGGCTTGAATAGTATGGAACACCCAGGGGTTGGCGAGCGCACCGCGGCCAATCACGAGGCCGGCGCAGCCCGTTTCTTCGAGCATACGTTTCGCCGTTTCAGCGTCACACACATCGCCGTTTCCGAAAACAGGCATGCTCCGTACCGATTCCACGACCGAGCGAATACCGTCAAGATCGACCGACCCACGAAAGGCTCCTGCTCGCGTTCGTCCGTGAATTGTGAGGGCCGCAACGCCAACGTCTTCAAGAATAGGCGCGAGCAGTGGCGCATCAAGTTGCGTATGGTCCCAGCCCAGGCGCGTCTTCACAGTGACCGGGATTTTGACCGCCCGTGTCACGGTTTGGACAAACGCTCCAGTTTTTTTCGGGTCTTTTAACATGGCCGCGCCAGCGCCGATTTTGATGACCTTTTCAACCGGACAGCCCATATTGATATCAATGGCCGCGGCTCCCTGTTCCTCGAGCCATAGCGCGGCATCCCGGACTTCTTCGGCCACAGGACCAAAGAGTTGAACGCTCAGCGGGCTATCTTCCAGACAGGTTTCAATCAATTCAAAGGCGCGGCGATTTTTTTCGAGGAGAGACCGAGCATGGACCAATTCAGTTGTCGCCAGAGAAAAGCCGCCAACCTCGCGCATGCACCGACGAAATGGGAGGGTCGTGTAGCCGGCGAGGGGGGCGAGGAGCAAATTTGTAGAGAGGGTAAGATTGCCAATGTGCATGAGTCACCAAAAACGGAGAATTACGTAGCTATAGGGGTTGAGAGAAATAGCAGCATTTGGGGAATTCGCTAGAGTACACCGGTCAGGAGTTACGAGTGGAACGCCTCAGCCTGCACTGGCTGTATAGAACAGCAACGTCATCATCAAAAGTGAGTATCGTTCGCATACAGCAAAACATGCTGAGGCTTTGGTCCAACATAATAATGAGGTAGTCGGGAGGAGAAATCCCCCCGAGCTTTCTCCTCCCGACTACCGTCGATCAAACTGGCGTTCGAGCTGTCGGACCGAATAACGGACCATGGTTGGCCGGCCATGCGGACAAGTAAACGGTGAGGTACAATCCAGCAGAGTTTTTACCAGGGCTTGCATGGCCTCCAAGGTCAGCGTCTGGCCGGCTTTAATCGATTTCACCTTACAGGCAATACGTGCTGCCAAGTCCTCTTGCTTGGCCTCAATGGAATTATCCGAGCGGCCTTCGGCCTGGGCTTCGGCAAGCTCACGGATCAGGTCCGGGGTATCTGCTGGCCGGAAATAGGCCGGCGCGGCCTGCACCTGAAAGGAGTTCCCCCCAAACGGTTGAATGTCAAAGCCGATGAGCGCCAGATAGTCGTGGAGTTCTTCCAGTATGCCAGATGCGGCGGGAGACAGATCAAAGGTAATCGGTATGAGCAAGGGCTGCACCGCGCTGTGCTTGTGTCGCAAGCCGTCGAGCACCTGCTCGTACATAATACGCTCATGCGCCGCATGCTGATCCACAATCCAGAGTTCGCCCTCCACTTCAACCAAGACAAACAACTCATGGCTCTGCCCGACTACACGAAATTCGCTGCCATCAGGCCGTTGCCACAAGGCCGTTTGTGAGCCAGCCGGACTCAGCGGAGCTGCGACCGGCTCTTGGACCAGCGGTTTGTCCAGCATACGCAATCTTCGTGAGTCTGGCTCGGACTGCGACCCATAGGAGCCGGGGGAAGCGGTGGTCTTTTGGCGTCTTGGGGGTCTCGGATAATCAGCCGGATCGGGCATCGGGACCGAGCTATCCAAGGCATGACTCCCCGTTCGTGCCTGACTCTCAGCCCGGCGTGGGGACAGCCCGTCGGTTCGGCTGGCAGCATACCGATTGCCGGGTGGCAGGTCAGAGGCAGGAAGATCAATTTTCTTGAACAGGTTGGCTTGATCAAGAGTATTTCTGACGGTCCGGACGACCATCTGGAGGATGCCGCGTTCCTGTTGAAATTTTACTTCGCGCTTTGTGGGATGGACGTTGACATCAACCTGGTCGGTCGGGACAGTGAGAAAGAGTATCCCCAAGGGGAAACGGCCCGAGGGCAGCAGCTCCCCGTAGCCGCGACTCAAAGCAAATGACACTGGCTGACTTTTCACCGAACGCTCGTTCACGAAGAAATACTGTCCAGTCCGGGTATTTCGGGTGCGACTGGGTGGACTGATAAGGCCGGTGACCCCAACGCCCTCTTCAGCCAGGGTTGCTTCCGCACTCGGGAGCGATAGGAATTCCGGGGACCAATCCTTTCCTAAAACCGCGCGCGCGCGAAGGGCTAGCTCAGCTTGGGGAGGAGCATGAAACACCTCTCGTCCGTCTGACTGAAAGCGAAAGTGAATGGACGGCCGTGACAGCGCCAGGGCAACCAACACCTCATGCACCTGATGACTTTCGGCGGTCGGTGATTTGAGGAAGGCACGCCGCGGTGGGGTGTTAAAAAACAAATGGCGCGTGGTCACTGTCGTTCCCTGCGCACAGCCCGCCGGGGTTGTCTCTATTGGCTCGCTGCCAGCCACCCGTACCCGCACCCCTTCAATGGCATCCGTTGTCCGCGAGAGCAGTTCGACCTGCGTGACAGCAGCAATGCTGGCCAGCGCCTCGCCCCGAAAACCTAAGCTGGTGAGGACAAAGAGATCGTTGCTGGATTGTATTTTACTGGTCGCGTGGCGTTGGAATGCGAGCGGTGCATCCTCCGGCGCTATCCCTCCCCCGTCGTCCTGGACGACGATTTCATCGATCCCGCCTTTGGCAATTGCCACGCGGATGGATTGCGCGCCGGCGTCAATCGCATTTTCGACCAGTTCTTTGACAATTGAGGCTGGCCGCTCAATGACTTCGCCAGCACGGAGCTGCTCAATCGTATGCGAATCCAGTAGATGAATACGGTCCATGCCCATGACTCAGACTATGACTCACGCGCTTGTCCAAACAGGCCGAGCTGAGAGGACTGTTCTTTCACTAGTGGCCGTGCTTGACTCGCCCTTCCCCGAGAACGTTTTTTGGCTGGCCGGACCAGCTCTGCCGATCCTTCGAGATCCTTGAGGATTTCTTCCGCTCGCTCCGTCACCGTTCGGGGCAGTCCAGCCAGCTTGGCCACATGGATGCCATACGACTGATCTGAAGCGCCGGCGATGACCTTATATAGAAAAACGACCTCGTCCTGCCATTCACGCACGGCAAAGGTGTAATTCGCCAGACCGGGCAGAAGGCGTTGCAAATCGGTGAGTTCGTGGAAATGCGTGGCAAACAGAGTACGTGGCCGTGGCCCTTCTCCATCAACCAGAAACTCGATAATCGATCGGGCAATGGACAGGCCGTCTGACGTCGATGTTCCACGTCCAATCTCATCCAGCAGCAAGAGACTCCGTTCCGTAGCCGCGTTCAGTATCTGGGCGGTTTCAATCATTTCCACGGCAAACGTGCTCTCTCCCAGCGCCAGATTATCGGACGCCCCAATGCGGGTAAAAATACGATCCACAATGCCAATCCGGGCGCGCGTGGCTGGTACGAATGAGCCGATTTGAGCCAGCAGCACAATAAGCGCGGCCTGGCGTAAATACACCGATTTGCCGCTCATATTAGGGGCGGTCAACAGCAGGAACTGGTAATCCGACCGATTGAGCCGCACATCATTCTCTACAAAAGCGCTCCGTCCCAGGAGCGACTCAACAACGGGATGCCGTCCACCAACGATCGACAGCTCAGGGGTATCGGACATTTCAGGTCGAACGTACTGCTGATTGATCGCCACCCAAGCGAAGCTGGCTAAGACGTCAAGGTGGGCACACGCCTGCGCGATAGCTTGAATCTGCGCCAACTGCTGGAGAACCAGCTCACACAACTCGGTAAAGAGTTCCTGCTCCAGGGCAACCGAACGTTCCTGGGCGTTGAGAATTTGATCTTCGTATTCTTTCAATTCAGGCGTCACAAACCGCTCCGCATTGGCGAGGGTTTGTTTCCGAATATACGCGTCAGGGACTTTATCGAGCTGGGTCTTGGAGACCTCCAGGTAGTATCCAAAGACCCGGTTATAGCCAATCCTGAGCGAGGGAATACCCGTGCGCTTACTTTCTCGCGCCTGGAGCGCTGCCAGCCATTGCTTGGCATCCGAGGCAATCGATTGTAAGCGATCCAGTTCCGCGTGATAGCCTGGCGCAAAGACCCCGCCGTCCCGCAGGTGGACGGGTGGAGCCTCGACCAAGGCGCGTGCTAGGGTGCCCGGCAAGGGGCCGAGATCGGCTTGCAGCCGTGCAAGCTGTCTCCTCAGCAGCGGGCTGCGGACTGTTTCAAGCGCTCGACTCACACCAGGAATTTGAGCCAGTGAGTCTCGCAACGCAGCGCAGTCTTTGGGATTCGCCACTCGACAACTGAAGCGTGCGGCCAAACGTTCCAGATCACGAATGGGAGCCAGCGCTCCCCGACTGGCTTCCAGCACGGCAGGCGCATTGACGTATTCATCCACCCCAGCCTGCCGGGCTTCAATAGTAGAGACAGACAAGAGGGGGTTCCTCAACCAATACTGCAACAGTCGCCCACCCATGGGCGTGACCGTGTCGTCCAAGACGTCGATCAGTGCCTTGCCACGGATATCAGGATTCGCCGGACGAAAGAGCTCAAGACTGCGCTCGACTATCGGGCCAAGCAGCATGGTTTCGCCAGTTTGCAGCCGTTTTGGCAGACCAATATGCGGGAGGCTGACCTGCATATGCTGTTGGAGAAACCGTAACACCAGGGCGATGGCAATGGTTGTTTCCGGGTCCAATTCCAACGCGCGTAAAGAATCCAGCCCAAAAAAGGTCTGGATACACTCTACGCTGTCATCGAAGGCAGCATGCCAGTCTTCCAGCGTTGTCAGGGTGATCTGGGATTGACCGCTCCGGTATTCGGCAAGGGCGGGATGCTCGGCCATGCCCTTGGTTATGACTATCTCACGAGGCGCGAGATGGCCGAGCGTGTCAGCAATGGCAGGTTCTGTCTCACTCCAGAATTGGAACGCTCCGGTCGTTGGTTCGAGTAACGCCAGCCCCCACCGTCCGCCGCGTGCAAATATCCCCAGCAGGGTCGGACTTGCCGCGTCGGCCTCGCTTTCAACATAGGTTGAAGGCGTAACCACCCGCGTGACTGCACGCTTGACCAAGCCCTTGGCTACTTTAGGGTCTTCGACCTGCTCGCACAGAGCAACCTTCTTCCCAGCCTTGACCAGACGCGCGATATATCCCTGCACGGCATGATGGGGCACGCCGCACATGGGGACCTTACCGTCTCCGCCGTCGCGGGCGGTCAGCGTTAAATCCAGCAAGTCCGCGGCAAGAGGCGCGTCATCAAAGAATATTTCGTAGAAGTCTCCCAGGCGGAACAAAACAATCGCGTCCTGATGCTGCTGCTTTACCGACGAATACTGCTGCATCAGGGGGGTTAAGGCCATAGTGTTCTTCTCCGCTACCCGTGTGTCTGCTCCCTCGGGCAGGAGCGTTTTTTTCTAACCGCTCTCCCATACATGTTTGAGGGGTACTCTATAGACCCTCGCTCCTCGACCCCAGGGGCGACTCTCTCAGGTAGGAGATGAGCTCTCCTGTTTTCTACCGTAGTCCGGCTGAAGGGTGACCGGAAGCCGGGCTACTCGGCGTCCCGGATTTCACTTCGTTCCATTCAGGCTACATGTCTCTGTATGAGATGAGTTCTATTTATATGCTTTCTCCTTGCCCGGCCAGTCCAACTTGGTCTGACGTGCTCGTTGCCCGGCTTGCCATCCCTTGATCTCATGTCGTAAAGCTGGACAATTGACAAGAGTCGATAACCCTTGTTTATGAACAGCCAAAGCAGAAAGGATGTCAACCATGACTGAGCTCGACGCAGAACAACGGCAAATCCTGTCCACGCTCAACCGTTTCGTTGAGCGTGAGGTCAAGCCGGTCGCCAGCGAAATGGAGCACCGCGACGAATACCCGCACGCCTTGGTCGAGCGGATGAAAGAGCTGGGTTTGTTCGGTGCGATTATCCCAACCGAGTATGGTGGCATGGGGCTGTCCTTTACGACGTATGCCATGATTATTGAAGAAATCTGCCGAGGCTGGATGAGTCTGACCGGCGTCCTGAACTCGCACCTGCTGTTCGCTCACATCCTGGCTCTATTCGGAACAGAAGAGCAAAAACAGCGCCTCCTGCCGGCTATGGCCACCGGAGAAAAACGCGGCGGCCTCGCCCTGACCGAGCCGCATGCCGGGAGCGATGTCCAACGCATCCGCACAACGGCAAAGAAGCAGGGAGACAATTACCTGATCAACGGCTCCAAAATGTTTATTACCAATGCGCGGCATGGCAATATTCTGGCTGTCGCCGCCAAGACGAACCCAGAAGCTGAGCCAGCCTATGCAGGCATCAGCCTGTTCGCTGCTGAAAAAGGCGCCCCCGGTCTGACCGTGAGCCGGGATATCAAGAAACTGGGGTATAAGGGTCTGGATACGTGTGAGCTCGCCTTTGAGGACTTTCCGACGCCAGCCAATTCCCTTATCGGTGGGGAAGAGGGACTGGGATTCAAGCAAGTGATGGGCGGCTTGGAAGTTGGTCGGATCAATGTTGCGGCGCGGGCGGTCGGCGTAGCCCAGGCCGCATTTGAGGAAGCGATTCGGTATTCCCAGCAGCGCGAAACGTTTGGCAAGCCGATCTGTGAACATCAGGCCATTCAGCTCAAGCTGGCCGATATGGCAACAAAGATCGAAGCCTCCCGCCTACTGGTCCGTCAGGCAGCCGAGAAGAAAGACAAAGGCGAGCGCTGCGACCTGGAAGCCGGTATGGCGAAACTGTTTGCGTCTGAGGCGTGTGAAGAAGTCGCCCTTGAAGCCATGCGCGTGTTGGGCGGGTATGGCTACACACAGGAGTTTCCGGTCGAGCGTTTTTATCGAGATGCGCCTCTCATGATTATTGGTGAAGGCACGAGTGAAATTCAGAAAATTGTGATCGCCCGCAATCTCCTGAAAAAATATCGAATATAGAGGGGCCGCGGGGACGATCTTTGTTTTTTCACGATTCCGTCACCTAGGTGCCACTCGCTGCATAGCTTCTGGCTTGGAATGCCTGATTCTTTTGTGTATTGTGGTTAAAAGAATCGACTGTTTTAACTGTTCGCTATGGTTTTCTACCAACACAGGTCGTACTCACAAGTCGGCCCTTCCCTCTAACTGAACGTTACATTTTTGCGTCGAATTGAGCATACTTCTCGGAGCAGTGCGCCGAGTCGGGAGAAGAATATGTCTACCACGTTGGAAAAAACTCGAAACATCGGCATCGTTGCTCACGTTGATAGCGGCAAAACAACAGTCAGCGAACGTGTCCTGTATTATACCGGCCTCTCGCACAAAATCGGTGAGGTGCACGAAGGGACTGCCGTGACCGACTGGATGCCCCAGGAACGTGAGCGGGGCATTACCATTACTGCGGCAGCCATTACCTGTGAATGGAACAACTATCTGATCAATATCATCGATACGCCAGGCCATGTGGATTTTACCACTGAGGTTGAGCGGAGCTTGCGCGTATTGGATGGCGCCATTGTCGTCTTCTGTGGAGTTGGCGGTGTCGAACCACAGTCAGAGACAGTCTGGCGTCAAGCGGACAAATACAGCGTGCCACGCATTGTCTTTGTCAATAAACTGGACCGCATAGGGGCGGACTTCCATGCTGTGGTCGATCAAATTAGGCATCGATTGGGCGCGAATCCTTTGATTCTACAACTTCCGATCGGCGTAGAAGATGAAATGACGGGCGTGATCGATCTGATTCGTCAGAAGGCACTCGTATGGGAAGAAGACACGCTGGGAGCGCGGTTTCACGAAGAGGAGATTCCGACACAGCTCCAAGCAGATGTGGCGAAATTCCATGGGCTGCTGGTTGAAAGCGTGGCCGACGCTGATGATGGGTTATTGGAGAAGTATCTGGGCGGTGAGTCCCTCACGGCAGAGGAAATCACGACCGCGGTGCGCCTAAAGACGCAATCGCTGGCAGTCTTCCCGGTCCTGTGCGGCACCGCGCTCCGCAACAAGGGGATCCAGCCGCTCCTGGATGCGGTTGTCGACTATCTCCCCCCTCCGCTACGACCAGTGACGGGGCAAACGCTCAGCGGGCAAGAACAGACGTGGCAGGTCGATGATGACATCCTGGCCGGCTTGGCTTTTAAGACCATGCACGACCCCTACTCCGGACAACTGACTTTTGTGCGTTTGTACAGTGGGGATTTGAAAACCGGCACTGCCGTGTTTAACCCACGCACCGAACGCAGTGAACGCATTGGCCGCCTTGTCCGTATGCACGCCGATAAAAAGGAAGACCTGGAAAATGCCTCGGCCGGAGACATCATCGCTATCGTAGGCTTAAAGAATTTTACCACCGGTGACACGCTCGCGGCCAAGCAGCATCCCGTTTTGCTCGAATCGATTTCATTCAAAGAACCGGTTATTTCAGTCGCGATTGAGCCCAAAACCAAGATCGATTCCGAAAAGCTGGGACTCGCCCTCCAACGCTTATCCTCCGAAGACCCCACCCTTGTTATTCAAACGAATCCCGAGACGGGCCAAACTATTCTGTCCGGCATGGGGGAACTGCACCTCGAAGTGATTTTGGATCGGCTCGTGCGGGAATTCAAAGTCGAAGTGAACACCGGCGCGCCGCAGGTCTCCTATCGCGAAACCATTACCCGCGGAGCAGAAGCCGAAGGGCGCCATGTGCGACAAACGGGTGGCCGAGGTCAGTTTGGGCATGTCTTCCTCAAGATCGAACCCAATGCCAACGAAGGCTTGGTCTTTGTTAACGGCATTAAAGGCGGCGCCATTCCCCGAGAGTATATCTCTTCGGTCGAAAAGGGCATTCGTGAAGCCGCAGAAAACGGGGTGACCTACGGCTATCCCCTCCTCAACACGACCGTCACCTTATATCACGGCAACTACCACGAGGTTGACTCATCAGAGATGGCTTTCCACATAGCGGGCTCCATAGGATTCAAAGCAGCCGTGCATAAAGCCAAACCCATTTTGTTGGAACCCATGATGGAAGTCGAAGTGGTCATGCCTGAGGACTATATGGGAACGGCGATAGGAGACCTGCAGGCCCGCCGCGGCAAAGTAACAGAACTTGGTGAGCGTGGCGGCGGCCAGCGCACGGTGACCGCCCACGTCCCGCTCGCGACCATGTTCGGGTATGCCACAGCCATTCGGTCACTCACCCAAGGGCGGGCGACCTACACCATGGAGTTCGACCACTATGGTAAAGTTCCTGCCAGCGTCATAGACGAAGCGCTGGGCCGAAAAAAGGAGCTTGAAGTCGGCTAGGGAGAACCGAACCCACCCCGCTGCTACGCAGCACCCTCCCAGGAGGGGATTCAGCCCAGTTCTTGTAGGGTGCGCCCTGCGCACCATCAGGGAGCCGTAGTCCGGTGGGCCGGCCCGCCTCAGAAGGCTGCGGGCGAGATGCCAAGATGCCCGCGCTCCCAGAGAAGAAGCCGAAACACTCGGGCATCCCTTCCGTATCCGAAGTGTTGCCAGATTGTCACCCGTCGCCTACAATCTGCCCGCATGCCGGAGTGGTGGAACTGGTAGACACATGGGACTTAAAATCCCATGGGGCATTGCCCCGTGCGGGTTCGAGCCCCGCCTCCGGCATTGTAATTTCAATAACTTACACGTTTCGACCATTTGGTGTCCTCCCCAAATTGTCCGCCTTTTGTCCGTGTTCGAGCCGATTTATGGCCTCGCGGATATCTTTTTCATCGGTGATATCGTAGCGTTTGAAGATGCTCGGAGTCTTGTGACCCGTGATTTTCATGGCGACGGATTCCGCCACGCCGGCGCGTCTCAGGTTGCGGGCCGCGGACCGGCGGAGGTCATGGATGAGGAGCCCCTTCACGCCCGCAGCCTCGCAGGCCGTCTGCCAGGCATCGCGGAAATCCTTGATCTGCCGCCCTGCCCGATTGAACACATAGGGACAGTCGAGATGCCGCACCTTGCTCTGCTCCTGGATGATCGCAAGGAGGCGGCCTGCAAGCGGCAAAATCCTGGGCTGGTTGCTCTTGGAATCCTTGCGCGGCAGCGTGATGAGCCGGTCTTTGAGATTGACGCTTTTCCAGACGAGTTTCAGCGCCTCACCCTTGCGCCACCCGCAGTAGTACAGAAATTCGACCAGGCCATGGAGATGGGGCGGGAGATGGATCAGCAGACGCGCGAACTGTTCGTCGTCCACAAAGCCCTCGCGGATATTCTCGCCGGCCAGCCTGGGCACCTTCGGCGCTTTGGCAATCAGGTCGTCCTCAAGCGCGAGAGCAAACATCCGCTTGAGACAGGCCAGCTCCCGATTGATGGTGCTCGGCGCCGCGCCTTCTTCGAGCCGCGCCATCCGATAGGCACGAATCTTCCCGACCGTGATGTCTACGACGCGGGTCAGGCTGAACGATTCGCCCAGATGCTTCAGGCGATGCGTTATGGTCGAGCGACGCTGATTGACGGTGTAGTCGTCCAGGATCAGCTCGACTAGATCCTCGAACATCAACTTGTCTTCGACGATTGAGGATTTCCGCGTGAGCCGTTTTTTGAGCAGATCGACGGCATCCCGTTTGCGCGTGGACTCGCTGCTCTCTCGATACTCCCGGCCTCGCCGATAGTACGCAATCCACCAGACTGGCCCACGCTTATAGAGGCGTCCCATTCCGCGCATGGCGTGCTCCCTTCCTGTTGAGGAATAGGACGGTGTTAGCGGGTTTTGATCCATTTTTGTATCCCAAGATAGGAGAAGCGCAGGACGTTGGGGGTGGGCCGACGGGTAAAGGGCAGTATATCTGCGTGGCGGCCAATCCAGTCCTTTGACATGCCCAGCAGCAGAGCGGCTTCTTTTATGTTCACCAGTCGGTCGCCTTCGTGCTGGACGGGTTGCTGCATGCCGAGAGCCGCGAACTCTTCGCGCACAGCTTCTTTGACGGCTTCTTTGACGGCGATGGTGAGAGTGTCACTCATTGTTTTTCCCTGTGGCCTTGGCGATAGCCACGCAAACTGACTCATAAGTTGGCCTGGTTATTAAGCCCTCATTGCCACTCCTAAGGAGTGCCCGAAGTTCTGTTTCAGCTTCTTGCAGCGCCTTCAGCATTTCTGGTGCCGCAACTATGAGGTTGGCCAAGTATTCTTCTTCCCCTGTGGGATTCGGCACCAGGGCGATGTACTTGTATTTTGACCCTGCCTGACAAATGTAGAAGCCAAAATAGCAGGGCTGCATTGTCCATGGGCCTAGAGTTTTCATACCGTCCTCACGTCTGGCATACTCGCAGCATGCGAATACGTCTCGTCCAGATGCCGCAAGCAGCGTGCACGTAGGTGCTCAGGGTCGTCCTCCAATCTGCACTAAAAGCGGCGCGTCGTCCCGGATCCGCGCCTTCGCCATTTCGGCATACGTCGGGGACAGCTCGATTAAGATTGCGTCGCGGCCCAGCCGGTCCGCCACTAGGCCCACGGTGCCCGCGCCGCCGAAGGGGTCGAGGACACGGCAGGGCACCAGGCGTGCCCCTTCACACGCGCAGCTCGGCGTCCAGCCCGTATGTGTATGGAGCCCAAACATCCGCTGGGTGCCGCCCCATCCAGACGAGGGATCAAGGCTCTCCTTGGCCCGTTTCCCGCGCTCAAGGGATACGTCTGGTTGCGGGATATGCTCGGTGTCCGTGAGACGGACCAGCGGCGCTCCGCACTCAGAGCACGCGCCTCTCTGTGACGTACCGGCCTTGATACAGGTGGCGGCCAACGCCGTGGGAAACGTCGCGTAATGGCTGTCGCGGAATGGCTCTGGAGCAATCGTCCAGACGTTCCGTAAGTTTGCGCCCATGGCTTGCTGCTCGGCTTTGGTCATGTGGTCCCAGCGGTCGTTGAGCCCATCGTGTCGGCGGCTATGACCGCGCTGCTTGTCCCGCTTTGGGTAACGTGGGTCTTGGTTCTGATAGCTTGGCGACATTGCCCAACTGGCCGGAACGGTACGCGCCTTCAAGTTCTCCAGCACTTTCCGGTGCGACCTGTTACCAGACTTCGGGTCCTTTGGGCCGCCGGTCTGCTGATCGAAGGTCGGTTGATTGAAGCGTTGTATGCTGGACGCAGCCATTGGCGTGCGCACGGCAAAGGCGTCGTAAAAGTACGTCGTACTTTTGGTGAGGAGAAATATCTTTTCGTGCGCCGAGGTCGGCCGGTCCTTCACGCTTTCTGGGAGCGGATTCGGTTTTTCCCAGATAATTTCACTGCGGACCCACCAGCCGTCCGCTTGCAGGGCCAGGGCCACTCTTGCCGGCATCAGCATCAGGTCTTTGGGTTTGAGTCCGGTGCGCCGCTTCTCGCGCCCGACGCGCCTACGGTTCGCGTCGTCCAGATAGGATTGCTTGCCTCCCGACTCGCCGCCCCATTTGCCGTCATTAGCGTAGGCATCCCCGTAATTCATCCAGCAGGTGCCGTCCGGCCGCAGCACGCGGCGCACCTCGCGGAAGACGCGCACCAGCACGTCAATATGCTCGGCCAGCGTGGGCTCACGCCCGATCTCCCCCGCCAGGTCGCCGTAGCTCCGGAGACCCCAGTATGGCGGCGAGGTCACCACACAGTGCACGCTCTCATCGGGCAGCTCGGCCAGGCGAGCAAACACGTCGCCCTGGAGTATTTTGATGGTCATTGTCCGTCCGTTCCTTTCACAGCCGTTCCCGAAACCCTAGCTCGACGGACTTCTTGTTGAACTTCTCGACGACCGCACGGCCCAGGTCGATCCCAGCCCGCGCCGCCAGGAGATCGGCATAGATGATTGTGTCGGCCAGTTCCTCGCCCAGTTTCGCAATCAGCTCGTCTCGCGTGTCGTCGTTGCCGGTGACAGCATCACCGTCCCGCTTCAGTTTCTTGACGACATTGAGCGCTTCGCCGGCCTCGCCCATAAACGCCACGGCCCAATCCGACAACGACCACTCGGTGAGCCCCGTTGGATGCCAATGGCCGCACCGTTCGAGATTGATCCGGCGCAGGGTCGCAAAGCTGAGTCTGTCATCCGTGTCGTGCATTCTCGTCTCCTTTCGAGTTGGCGCTCTTACGCGATCCCTGTCCGTAGGCGCTGCTCGTCCATCTGCATCGTGTCCTCCTCTCGCATCAGCCTTCGCCGTCGCTGTAGCCGGCGCCGTCGCCAGAGCCGGAGCCGTCGCCAGAGCCGTCGCCGTCGCCGGAGCCAGAGCCGTAGCCGGAGCCGTCGCCAGAGCCGTCGCTGTCGCCATAGCCGTCGCCGTCGCCGGAGCCGTCGCTGTAGCCGGAGCCAAAGCCGTAGCTATTGCTCATTGTAATTGGCTTGTGCCCGGATACTGGCCGCCGCGGTATCAGTGCACTCGATGATTTCGCAGTTCTCGGACAGATAGATCCGCGGCACCGGCTTCCCCACTTTCGAGGCCGAATCGAGGCCGTTGATGGCCACACCAGACAGAAACGCGGCGCCATCGGCCGGCTTCCAGTACCATAATCGCCGCGCCTGCACGAGCACACACGTGCGGCTCTCGACGGCTTCGAGGACGCCGGCATGGACACCCGCATCTCGACAGCGCACGACTACGTACCCGCCTATCATCCTGTCTGTGATCCGCTCGGCTTTTCCCTGTGTCTCCATATCTCACCTCCTGTTTCGTGATTCACCCCGCCGCGGCATGACGACAGAGCGCCTCGACATCACTGGCCGTTATATAGCGCCACTGTGGCGGGCTGCCGAACACATTACGCTGCCGATCAAACGTGAACGTCACCTCAGACCAACTTTCAGGCAAGGGAGAAGGCTCTCGGCGGCCGTAATGTTCAATCCAGATGAGCCGGTCCGGTGGGATCTCGTACTCGCGGCAGACCTGCGTCGCTAAATAGTCGGCACAGTTGGTCACACTCGTCCCTGGGTTGTCCGGGACTTCGGTACAAATGACCAACGTATAGACGCGGTGGCGAATGACCTTGAGGTCACACCTTGCCTGGCAGCCGTGCCAGCCGGTGTATTCGTGGATCATAAGACCTCCTTCAACTGCGGAAACGCCTGGTGCATCACCCTGTCCAGCAGGTGGCCGGCCAGCTTCTTCCCGACGGGCCAATAGCCGGCGGGGTCGGCCTCAATGGTCGTGCTCACACGCGAAAACGCCTCCTCAGGCATTTGCGAGATGTGCACCCACCTGCCCCATTGCTTAAAGAAAAACGGCACGGCGGCCGCCTGACACTGATCCCGCAGCGTCCGCACCCATTCGATGCGGCACAGCCGAGCCCCGGGGCCGCTTTCTCCGCCTACTATCACCCAATTTAAGGCAGGTGTTTCCAGCTCTTGCGCAGAACGATTGCGGATACCGTCGATTGCGTGATAGCGAATTTCGCGGCTATCTCTCTTTGTGACATTGCTTTGGATTGCCACATCGCACGAATTTCGAGAACTTGCGATTCCGTCACTGCCGCCGATGAATTGCGTTCCCCCCGCTGGTCCTTTTTCTTCGGTGCAAGCATCGTATGGGAGTGTTGGGCGTTCTGTTGGTGCGTCACAACTTCGAGATTCGACGGGTGGTTGTTCCGTTTGTTCCCGTCCAAGTGGTTGATCTCCATCCCCGCCGGAATGGGGCGACGGTGTGTTAGCATCCAGACAATTCGGTGAGCGCTTACCTTCCGGCGGCGGGAGCCATCCTTGAACATCACTCGCAGGTAACTGTTCGACCCAGCGGTGCTGCGCTCTGCCCGCCTCTTGTCGATATAAATCAGTCCCGATACGAGCCCGCCGCCCGTCCATTTCGCCAAACGCCATATCGTTCCGTCCGGCTCCACGGAAAAAAGACCTAATGCTACCTGTGCCAGAAACGCGCTCTCGTGTTCCGTCATGCAACCATTTTGACAAATCCACCGAGGAAAGTAAAGGCTCTGCACTCACGAACCGCACCGCCGCCGGTGTATCGAGCAGTACTGGAATGCGCTCGTCCGCCCGCTGCTGGTCCTCCGCACTGACCCCCAGCCACACGTTGGGCAGCGGCCACCAGGGCTCGCCGCCTTGCCCATGCGGAAGAGGGAGGACTGGCTTGGTATCTTGGCGCAACACTTGAATCGCCTCGCCAACCCATCCTGGAGCAGTGTCCATGTAGAGCCGCATCTGCTCGGGCCGTTTGGTCAGGATTTGAAAAACGTGCCGCGGGCAGAGCGCCATCACCGCAAATACTTGGTCCAGGAACGCATCGGGCACGGCCTCGTGAAACAGGTCGGACATGCTGTTCACGAACACCTTGCGCGGCTTGCGCCAGTGCAACGGCTGCTCTAGCCGCTCTGGGTGACACTGGACATCCGTAAATGCGCGGCCTGGGTAGGGCCGTGGGAACAGGCGCTCGGCGTAGCAGTGCGTGCAGCCGGCGCTCACTTTCGTGCAGCCGGTGACCACGTTCCACGTGGCATCGGTCCACTCGATGGTAGTCTGTTGCATGGGTTCTCCTAAAATTCCCCCGGCGCGACCTGGCAGCAGGGGATGCCGCGCTCACGCCACATGGCCACGACCCGGTCCCGATCATCGAAAGCTAGATCTGGGGCTTCGCCCCGTTCTCGTGCCTGCTCCAGCCATTCGTGTTTGAGGATCGTATCGGGCCGGAAATCTCCCTCGGGACGCATCCGCAGGGCGACCACTTCGTAGGGAGTTTGAAAGAATGGCGGCTCGACCTCGATCCCGCGCTCGTTCAGCCAGGCTATCGTCTTGTCCCGCACCCGCGCGGAGCGCCCAGTCCAGATCTCGACCTTATCCCCATGCTCGGACAGCGCCTTGAGCAATTGGATGATATGCGTGTGGGGCGTATCGCCCTCGCAGGCGTCGAAATACGCCTCCCAATTCTTTTTGGGGCCGTCGGTCAGGTAGTGCGCCCGCTGTGTGTCATCGGCGAGCGTGCCATCCAGATCAAAAATCACTCGCATGCTGCTGTTCCTTTCTGCCCTTCCTTTACGCCGCCCGCAGCGGGAGCTGTTGTTGCACCACGGCGGCAAAATCCTCCACGTCCTGTTGCCACAGGCCATGCCGCTCGACCACCTCGGCAAACTCCTCCAGGTCGTGCCCGCGCAGGCCGTAGCGCGGATGACCGGATTTGTCCGAGGTCACAGTACAGTGGCATAGCTCGTGATCGATCAGCGCCCGGCGCTGGGCCTCCGTCAGGTGCTGCCACGTCTCGTGATTGACGGTCACCACGTAATCGACTTGACCCAGGTAGCGCTCCAGCGCGCTAGCCTTCTTCATTTTCGCCAGTAGCTCTTTGTCTTTGCGCGTTATGGATTCGACGAACAGGTAGGCGATATTTGCTTCTGCCAGGCGCGTGTGGTGCGTCGGGATCAGCACGGTCTGCGCAATCTTCTTCGCGTCCTCCGCCGGCCAGTATTTACTGTCCTGCATGGTCGCTCCTTTCCGGTGGGGCGATGGCCTTCGCCGGCATGTCCGTGCGGGTGATCTTCAATTGCCCTGCTCCACGGACTCCTTGCGCCAGCACCTGCCGTGCGTGCGCCGGGTCGCCCAGCAGGACGGGGGGTGGAATCGCCTCGGTGAAGCCCGCCGTGGCATTCGTGTGTTCGGTCCGGCCGATCAACTTCGGGGGATACGGCGGACACCGGCGGACCGTCTGATACGCCCGGTAGCGCTTCACGAACTCCTGGGCGCGAAACGGCTGCTCCTCCTCGGTGAACTGGCCGAAGACCAGCCACCCACCCATCTCCTCCACCACGGCATGGATCAGGGGATCGTCAAATACCACGCTCTGGTAAGTCCCCACCCGCCCGACCGCTTGCCAGACTTTCGACCACGCCTGCATGGCCTGGCTCTCGGGGTCGCCCTCAAGCTGGCGGATCAGGTCGGCCGGTTTGGGTGGATACTGCCCCACGTCGGGGTCAATGGCGTGTCGGTTGAGCGCCTGTTTCACGTCGGCCAACGGATACGACTGCAACGCCTGCCAGAATATCTCCAGCACGTCCTCGGTGATGCTCTTGCCATACAGTGCCCAGGCGGCGGTCAGGCGGCGCTGAAATTCGTCAAAGTCATTCGGTGTCATGGCCTGCCTCCTGGCGCTTGCGTTCTACCCAGCGCTCGCCCGCCTGGCGATTCTGTTCCTGGAGCGCCGTCTGTTTCGAGCGCGGCTGTGGCGGATTTTTGGCGTTGCGGATGAAACGGTCGATGTGGTCGGCGTCACGCAAGATCAACCCGAGATCGTCGTACTTTGTCCCGCGGTCATTCTCGCCCATGTTGTGCGGCGTCAGCGCACAGCCCTGAATGGCCTCGCACAGCTCCTCCGGGGTGTACCCCAGCCGGAGCGCTCGGGTGATCGTGTCCCGCCGCTTGGCGTCAAGCTGGGCCCGGGGATGGCCCATCGTGTCCCGCCAGCAGGTGAACACCGCTGAGATTTTTTGCGAGAGGTCTGGGATTTTTTCAGGCGGACCAGGACCCGCCGCACCCGGTCGCGTGCTGGACGCGACAGAGGGTTCTATTCCTGCTCCTGCTCCTGCTCCTGCTCCTGCTCCTGCTCCTGTTAATTGCTTCGGAGGGGCTTCGGAGGGGCTTTGAGAAGGCTTTAGAGGGCTTTGAAGGGGCTTCGGAGGGGCTTGAAAGAGCTTGGAAGGGGCTTGAGATCGCGCGATATCTTCCAGATGATAGGCGTCCGTGTAGCGATCTAAGAAGTCGTTGAAGAAACAACAGGTGCGATATTTCTCTAATTCCTTCTTTATCCCCTTCACCTTATTGTCCGAGGCGCTGAGGTGCGGCCCTAGCTGAAACGCTGCCATTTCCACCACGAACACATGCTCCGAAGGGGCATCGTAGTGGCAAAACCCCCCTTCGGAGAGGCTCCGAAGCCCCTTCAAAGCCCCTTGTTTCGAGAGCCCCGTCTCATGGCAGATGATGGGAATCGGGAGATAGTACAGGCCGAGCATATTGGAGGACGGGCACGTCATCAGATACAGCGCCAACACCTGCGCCTCCCGGTGCTGCCGCAGTGCTCTGCCGGTCTCCCCAGTCCAGAACGTGGGCTGAACCCGGGCGTACTCACGCATGGCTTGCCTCGTCTTTCTGGTTCAGTATGCCCGCCATGGTCCCCTCCTCCTCTCCTGCTTAGCGGTGGTCGGCCTTCCCGTTGGCTCCAACGTTTTCTACGTTCGCCTGCCAATAGGTGGTCGCGCGGGCCTCCCGGGCCTTCTCGTTCCGCGTCCGCTCCTCACCAGTAATGAACCAGTCCCCGACCAGGATGTTCGTCTGCCCCCGAAACCGCTCCTTTACCTGCTTGTCCAGCATCATGTACTCCCGATAGCTCGCTTCGAGTTCGGCCCGCCGGCTCAGCTTCGCCTCCATCTCGTAGTCTTCGAGCGCCATGATCCCTTCGCCGGACTGTCCCGGCGGGTCACAAACACGGCCGAAGGCCCAGCACTTGCGACACACGGACGGATCAGTGTGGAAATCCGGCAACGTGTCGTTGCCCAGATGCTCCACGGCCGCCTCGCACTGCCTGAGAATCCGTTCCATCTCCTCGTAATCGAGCGTGACCGGGATGAGCTTCCAGTGGCCCAAGCAGTCGTCGAGCAGAAAGAACCCTTCGGTCATGTTGTTCGCGTACAGATACGTTTGCAGTTGGCGGGGGTATTTGCGGGTCCAGTGAAAGCGGGAGAAGTCGTCGAGGCAATTGATCTTGTCGTAAATGAACGGGAGCATGGACTTGACCTCGAAGGGGGTCTCCTGGGGCTTCCCGACGTTGTCGAAACCATCTGAGATAAACCCGTCTACTTTCCCCCGACACACGATCCGCCCCTGCGAGTCGGTGATCTGGAAGGGCGTCCGCTCCGCTCTGACGGTGAAGCCGAGCTGCTGCAACTCCAGCATGATCCAGTCTTCGATCTTGGAACCCCGTTCCAGACGGGCCACGACGTGCGGCTCGAACCTAGGCCGCTCCCGCCAGTGTTTAATCCCGAGCACCGTCTCGCGGACGCAGTCACTCAGGTCCGAGGCAATCGGATTGTTGCGCGGATATGGATGCGTGCGGAGCTCCAAGCGGGCCTGGCGGCGGCTTTCAATTGTTTCCAGAATATTCATCGGCGCTAGCCCTCCTGACCTGGCTCTCTCTCCGCCCCACCGTTCTCCACCCACGTGCAGATCGCCTCGTAGTCCTTGCGCTTAATGTTCTTGGACGATTCGATGCCGTAGTGCTCGGTGAGGTGCGCTTTGATGACGTCCTGATCGACGGCGGCCTTTTTCGAGATTGCGTAGAGCCGTTTCCTCTGAGCCTCGGATATGACGTCTTTCCCCTGCTCCTCGCTCTTGTTCCCGTAATCGATCTTGCCCACCTTGGCGGGATCGAGACCGGCCCGTTCCAGCAGCTCGGGCGAAGGGTTGCGGATACCGGCCAGCCGGGTCACGGCGTTGACCAGAAAATTCGAGAAGGCCGCCTTCCGAATATCGCCCTCGTCGTAGTGGCCGCGGGCGTTGAAAAACTGGTCCCTCGACGAGCAGTTGCCCGTGAACCACCCCCAGCGGCTGAGGGCACGGCACTGGACGACGCCTTCGACCTCATACTCGTAGTAGCGCCCCTCCTCGTCTTCCCGCTCGTGTTTGGTCACCACCGGCCGGTCCCAGTTGATCCCCAGCGGGTTGCACAACTTCTCCGCTCCCGACGACTGGAGATAGTATTTGCCCTGGCCGTGGCTCACCCAATCTCCGGGCGACGTGAGTTTGATGCAGAGCGGGAGATACCGCTGCTGGTACAAGTCTGCGGCCTTCTCCAGTCGCCCGATGAACTCCTCGTTGATCTGGAGTTCGAGGGGGGCATCCTCAACGATCTCGGTCTTCTCCAATTCATGCCCGTTCATGATGTTCTCCTTTCTTGCGGATGTTGGTTGACGTTGCCTGGCATTGTGTCGGCGCAGGCTCCTGGCCGGGCGGGGAGAGGAGGGAACTCCCCCACCCGGCCGTCTCCACGCGGTGTACGCGCGTGGCTGGAGTCCGGGCAGGAGGAAGGAGGGAAAACCTGCCCGAAATTCCCGCGTGCCGCACGTCCCAGACCCCGTTGATCCGGGACCCGACACACAGCAGGCGTTTACGAGGCTGCTGGTCCATCCGCCCCTCCGTTTTCCTCAGCCTCAGTCAGGATCGCTTCGAGCAGCAGCCTCTCCTTCTGACAGCGCGAAAGCTGCGCCTCGAGATCCTGAATCTTGGCCGTCACGGTCTCTAAACGGCGGCGAATGGCGATTTCATGGCGAGATCGGGCTGGCATAGGTCTCTCCTTTCCGTTGCATCGCTTGCTTCAGCGCCCTTGTTTCCGCGCAGCGGTGACAGTACTTCCCCGTCTCTTCTTCCTCCGTGCACCAAAACGCTTTCGTATGATTCTCGCAGCACCTGCAGCGGCCCACTGACCAGTCCGGCGTGTTGGGGTTGACATGCCTCGGTAAGCCGCAGCAGCAACGCTGGGGTTCTGGCCGGGGCTGTACTACCTGGGGCTGGGCCAGGGCTGAGCTTCGCTGCCGTGCGTTCCGAATCATCCCTCTCCAGCCTCGGGTCCGTCTCGGAAGTAGTTCGATTTTCATCACGCCCCCTCCCCGGCCACTGCGTCTTTCTGTTGATCGGTCCTCGCGGCTACCAGCGTCCCGCTGGGAACGCCCATCGCCGTTTCAAGTCTCCGCAGTGACCGCGTGCCAATCCTGAGCTTTCCGTTGAGACAGCGGGACAGATAGCTCGAATCAATCCCGGCTTCACGGGCGAGGAAGGCTTGAGAGCGGCGTTCTCGCTCCAACCATCCATAGACTGCTGTCTTCCACGACATTGGCATGATCCTCCAATTAGAACCCTATCCGTTGGTTATGTGAATATAACCGAAGGACCAATAGAATGTCAAGGGGTTATATACTATGGTGCTAACGGTTAGAGAAGTCGGTCGATAGGACGTAATGAATGTCAACGCGAGAGTACAAATGGAGAGAGCTCGGGCGACGGCTCAAGCATGCTCGTGCGCGCACTCGATTGACGCAGCAGAAGGTGGCAGAGCACTTCGGTGTCCAGACCCAGACCGTCTGGTATTGGGAATCCGGTCGCTCGAAGCCAGACCATTATCGGTTGCCGATCTTGGCCGAGTTATACGGGGTCACAGTCGACTGGTTGCTTGCGGGTGACGAGACGAATACCCCATGGACCGTTGCTGAGAGTGCCACCAGGTATGGGGATTCGTCCGCAGAAGACCCGTCCTTCCCCGACGCCGACCGCGAGCTGGTCATGAACGAGGCGTCGCTGGCCTTACGCTCGGTCAGCAAAGAGCTTTCAGACGAGGCGATCAAAAGCATCGCCGATTTCATCCGTTTCGTGCACGAGAAAGAGCAGAAGGAACAGCGTGAGCGCTAGGCGGGCAGCAAAGCGTCTTCGGCAGCGCTGTGGACTGGCGGGCTGGGTGGACGTGACCGAGGTCGCCCACAGCCTGGGCCTGGAAGTGTGTACCTGGCCGCTACCGGCTGCGGAGGTGCATGAAATTCTGGTCAAGGACACAATCGGGGTGTCGGCTGAACTCGGCACGGCTGAGCAACGCTGGGCGATTGCGCACGCGATTGGACACCACGTGCTGCACGCTGAGGCAAACTCGGTGTGGCTCCGGGCGCGCACCCTACTCCCGAACAAGTTTGAGCGTCAGGCCGAGGACTTTGCGTTCTATCTGCTGGTGGATCTGGAAGAAGCCCGGGCGGAGGGGCTGACGGACACAGCGGCGATTGCGGAGCGGTATGGGGTGCCGGTTGAGATGGTGCTGGGGCGGGTGGCCTGGAGTGGGCCGCAGCAATCTTAAAAGCGATGAATGAGCAAGAATTAAGAGGATCATTTATGCCCAGATCTCCGTCTGCCAGAATGCTTTTACGTGAACCGGATCAACGCTTATGAAAACGCCAATTACCGCCGTCATGCTCTACGACCTTGTAGCCTGTCCGCACCGGGTAACGATGGACCTCTTCGGCCGTACAGAGGATCGAGATCCTGTGCCCCCTTTCGTCGAACTGCTCTGGAAACGCGGCACCTTATACGAGAAAGAGGTCATGAAGGAGCTGGATAGACCCTTCCTCGATCTCTCTCCCTTCGCCGAGGACGAAAAGGAGCGGCAGACGCTTGATGCCATGCGCCGCGGGGAACCGCTGATTTACAGCGGCCGTATTCAGGCTAACGGACTCCTCGGGAATCCGGACCTTCTGCGCAAGGAGGGCAATGGTTATGTCGCCGGTGATATCAAATCGGGCGCCGGCGAAGAGGGCTCTGGGGATCTGTCAAAGCCAAAGAAGCACTATGCTGTGCAGCTGGCCTTGTACACGGACATCCTAGAGCGCATGGGCCTTTCCGCCCGACGCTACGGATTTATCTGGGATATCAACGGCGAGGAGGTAATCTACGACTTCACCGAACCCTACGGGAAGCGTAACCCACGCACCCTGTGGCAGGACTACCAGGAATGTCTTGCCGAAGCCCAGGCAATCGTCGAGAGGAGGTCAAAGACACTCGCGGCTTTCAGCGCGGCCTGCAAGCACTGCCACTGGTACAATGCGTGCCTTGCTCAGCTGACCGCAGCGGATGACCTCACACTGATCCCGGAGTTGGGACGATCCAGACGGGACGCTATGATCGACAGTGTGGCGACTATCCAGGATTTTGCCGCGGGTGATCCTGCGCGTTTCTTGAAAGGCTCTAAGACGATTTTTTCCGGTATCGGCCCACCGACGCTTAAGAAACTGCATGCCCGTGCCGAGCTAATCACCGCTGGAGAGTCTGCCAAGCCGTATCTTCGGGAGCAAATATCGCTACCGGCTGCTGACCTGGAACTGTTTTTTGATATCGAAGTCGATCCCTTCCGCAATATTTGTTACCTGCACGGCTTTGTCGAGCGACGCGACGGTGACAATGAGACGGAGCGGTTCGTATACTTCTTCGCGGAGGAGCCGACCGCAGAAGCCGAAAAGAAGGTATTCGCCGACGCCTGGCACTATATGCAGAATAGCCAGCCCTGCGTCGTCTACTATTATTCTAACTATGAGCAGACTATCTACCGGAAGCTCCAAGCGAAGTATCCGGACATTTGCAGCGAGACAGAGCTCGAAACTCTGTTCAGTTCAACGCACGTCGTGGACCTTTATTCTGATGTAGTGCGCAAGGCCACGGAATGGCCGACGCGAGATTTCTCGATCAAGACTCTCGCCACATATCTCGGTTTCGTATGGCGGGACACGCATCCCTCAGGCGCGGCTTCAATTGAATGGTTTAACAGGTGGGTCGAAACTGCTAATCCGGCGGCGCGACAACGCATTCTCGATTACAATGAGGACGACTGCCGGGCGACCAGGGTCCTCCGCGATGCGCTTTCTACCCTCCCGATTATGACAGGAACCTCCCCATAACTATACAGAATCCTCTCGCTGGCCTTGCGTAGTTTGGAGAGACTGTGCAGCAGTAGATCGCTGAAGCGCAACGCTTGGCCCGAGAGTGGACCGAAAGAGACACATGGCACTCGACAGCAAGCATTCCAGGAAACCCACCGCCCTGATCTACGATTTTGATGGCACGCTCGCCAAGGGCAATCTACAGGAACAAAGCTTCATTCCCGATATCGGAATGTCGCGCGAGGATTTCTGGGCCGAGGTGAAGACTCGCACGAAAGAGAGCGATGCGGATGAGATCCTCGTCTACATGCACCTCATGATCGAGAAGGCGAAGGAGAATAACGTCGAGGTTTCGCCCGAAGCACTCCGCAAGCACGGCGAGGAAGCCCCTCTCTTCTCTGGCCTCAAGGATAAGACGTGGTTTACCCGAATCAACCAGCACGCCACCAATCTCGGTCTCGACCTCAAGCACTACATCCTCTCATCCGGCATCGAGGAGATGATCCGTGGCTGTCCGATCTACGACGTGTTTCACCATGTGTTTGCGTCAAAGTTTATCTATGAAGAAGAAGGCGAGGCTGCTTGGCCTGGAGTAGGCATTAACTACACGACCAAGACCCAGTATCTCTTCCGCATCAATAAAGGAGTCGAGAACCACTGGGATAATGAAACCATCAACGCCTACACGCCGGAGAGCGAACGTCCCGTTCCTTTTAACCGGATGATTTTCATTGGCGACGGCTTCACAGACATCCCTACGATGAAGATGCTGACCTACCAGGGTGGCCATTCAATTGGAGTCTACGACCCCGAACGCACGGACAATGATCTCAACAAGATCCACGATCTCATCTCGGATGACCGCGTGAATTTTGTCGCGCCAGCGAACTATGAGGAAAATTCGCAGTTGGACATCATCGTAAAAGGAATCTTAGGGCGAATCGCGCAACGCACTAACGAAGCTTCTGACCACGTCACAGATGAGTGAAGCCCAGCGCTTGGCCCGGGATTGGGTGGAGGCGCATCGGGTGGAGTAGCAGGAACCGGGGCCTGTGGCAGCGCTAAGAGAGGGAAATAGAGGCATTGATCTTTCTTCAGAAAATTTGTAGGTTTGCTGCATGCCGATTAAGAAGGGCAGCAAGAAACCGTGGATCGAAGTGAATCTGCCGGCCGATCAGCGCGATTTGCTCAAGGCGAACTGGAATGTCCCCCAACAGATCAGAGACCTGATCGATTCAGTCGATTTTGAGGCGCCGAACTCGATCTTCACCGGGAAGTTCCAGCGCCTGCCTGGCATCCTGCCGGACGACCTCACGCCCACGCAAAAGGCCGAGCTGGACCGCAAGCGGTCATGAAACCGGCCAAGAAGAGCGGGCGGAGAACAGAGCCGCAAGCAGCTATCAAGTCGGCTTAACGTCTAGTGTGCTCCCTCTTTCCACCTACGTCTGGAAGCCGCGCGCTGGTCCTGCGGCGTGCCTCGTTCTCGTGCTGGCCCTTACCGGTGTGACCAGTCGGCCCGCTTTGGCGGAGACTTGGCGGGGCCTGGTCGTTGCCCCTGAATACCGCTGTTCCCCGTACCGCAGCGACGACTACCGCTACCCGCAGTCCGTTGAGCCGCAGATCGTGGCTACAATGAGCGGCCGCATTTATGGGCCGTACACTGGACGCGATTTTGAGAGTATCCGACAGACCGATATCGAGCACATCGTGGCCCGCTCAGAGGCGCACGACAGCGGGCTATGCGCGGCCGATGCAGCGACACGCCGACGCTTTGCCGCAGACCTCGACAACCTGACGCTGGCGAGTCCAAGCGTGAACCGGGGCCAGAAGAAAGCGAAGGATGCTGCCGACTGGTTGCCCGCGAAGAATGAGTGCTGGTTTGCAGGGCGTGTGGTTGAGGTCAAACAAGAATACGGCCTGACCGTTGACCGCCGTGAGGCGGAGGCCCTGGACCGCGTTTTGTCAGGCTGCGCCACAACCGCGATGGTCATGGACGGGCCTACGATAGTGGTCCCGCCGAAAGCCCCTACCCCGCCGGCTGTGATGATCGATCAGGATGCCCTAGCGCTGTACGACGACAACGGCAACGGCCGAATCACCTGCAAGGAAGCGCGCAAGGCCGGTATTGCACCGGTCTACCGTGACCACCCAGCCTACCCCTACATGCGTGACGGCGACGGGGACGGCGTGGTGTGCAAGTAACAGTTTACCAAAATTCCAGACACAGACTCCCGACGTGCGAGTCAGTCGTGACGCTGCTCCCCTGGATTTCGCCGATGAGCGTGGCGTCATGCCCTAAAATCTTGGGATAGAGGACAAATAAGCCCTTCGCGTCCCTGCTGCGTACAGACACGACCCCGGTCCCATTCCCGCGCCAATCCGAGAGATACCAATAGTTGGCGTCCGCGGCTAAATACAGCTGGTCGTCCGTACTCGCCGTCTCCCCAAATGATAGCCTGCTCAGCTCCGCTCCGGTTGTTTTGTCGATCTTAATGATTTCGTCGGCGCCCCCCACCCAGAAGGCGGCGCCATCCTTCCAGAGCGCGCCAGCGTCCCGATAGTTGGAAAACAGCGTCGACGGCACAATCGCCACCTCTTCAGCCGACACCCGCAGTCGGGTGGACAGGCGGTATGCGTAAATGTGGTCAAGGTCGATATGATTCTTGCACCACAGGAGGTCACCCTCGATCCAGATGTCGATAACCGGGTGCCGAAGGCTATAACTGGGAGTGGTCGAGCCCGAGCCCGTATACCGATTGGTGTAGATATCCCGGAGGGGCTTATGCGTCAGCGTGTAGGCCCCCGACGTACCGCCGATCTCGTAGCAGCGAATCATCCGGTCACTGAGATCGCCGACATACAGATAATTCCCGCTGACGGCGATGCCCTGGGCGTCACCCTGACTAGCGACGAGATAAATCGCAGCTTGGAGTGAAGCCCCGGTTGTCAGATTATATGGGTAGATCCTGTCTCGATAAGCGTAGTTCACGTTATTGGCTACCCACAGGACGTTGCGTGTCGTATCCGGACAAATCCCGGTGGGGTGCTGATTGCCCTGGATCAGCACTGGGGTCCGTTCCGGCACCAGCTCTCCGGCTTCGAGGCCGCCGCTGAGCGCCTCGCGCACGGAGAGTTGGAGGTAGTATTTCTCACCCGGGGTGACCTCCACGATGTCGAAATGACTATCGACCGACCAGATCTTATTATGCACAAAGACAGATTTGGACTGGATGACAACATCATCGAGCGGATCAGCGCGCACTTTCATGAGACTCAGCCGCGTCAAGACCTCGTCCTGGCTCCGAAAATAGCGCTGCTGGCCGGCGTCGTCAGCTCGCAAGTCGATATCAAATCCGCAGCTCAAGCGCATTTTCGTTGCGCCGGCCGGCACCTCCCATTGGCCCCGGTCCGACGAGAGCGCTCCGGTCACATTATCCGTATAAAAATCGACCGTGTCTTCCGTATTGGAATACGAGGCAATCTCTTTACTCGCTAACGTTAAGCCGCCCGTATACGCCTCAAAATCAATCGCAATCGGATAAAAATCTTCGGTGAGCGCGTCCCTCGCCAGGCCGAAGCGATGATTGGTCCCGTCCACATCGACCTGGTCCAGATAGTCCCGCGTCGTGACCCGCAGGATATGGATCTGGCGGTCGACCAGCCCGATCGCCCCGTCCGTGGTGTCGATGACGGGCTTCCAGTCGGCGTGCGTCGTATCGGTCACAGGGTCCACCCCCGTCGAGTTCCGGCCGGAGACATAGATCCGTATGTCCGAGCCTATCACGTAGGCTGGGTGGACATACGAGACTGAGCTATCCCACTCCAGCAGACCTCGGGTGTTCAGCTCGACCGCCAGCGCCGACAACTCACGGAACAGCTGGTTGACCACGCCCCGCTCGGGCTGCTTCCCGCCCGCCTCCGCTGGTGTGGAATAGATCGCGTCCCAGCCGGTCGCGCGGTCCACGCCGGCATTCTCCGGCGTTTGCACTGTGCCGTCAGCCGCCCACTTCTCAATCAACAATGCGTCTGCATCTCGTGCCATGCCTACACCTCCTCTCTACCCCCCGCCGTCGACCGTCTGGCTGCTGTCGTTGGTGATGACCAAGGTGTTCGGGATCGTCAGCGTCGCCGCCGTCCCGCCGATACCCGTGATACTGCCGCCGTTCAAGGTCAGGGCATCCGCCGCGATACTCACGCCTTCGCCGTCGCTGTCGGCGGCCACCACGGTATAGGAGAAGTAGAGGATCGTGATGATAAGGCCCTCGGACTCGTAGGTAGTGAGGCTGTCGTAATCGGCCTGGCGTATGAAAATTCTAGACCCATAGACGGTGTTGTTTCTGATCTCAAGCGCGAGCTGCGGGGTGCCGGTCACGGTCACCGTGCCGGTAAAGCACACGCTCGGGGCTATATCGTCGTCCAGCCCATAGGGGCCATTTCCTTCAAACTGCACCGCGTCCACGACGGGCGCTTGCGGGGTGGCCGTCACACGGTCCGAGGCCAGGCCGTGCATCGTGCGGACCTCAAAGGTATAGGCGGTCCCGTTGGTGAGCCCGGTGACGGCGTACTCGGTCGTGTCCTTATCGCTGTCGACCATCTCCGTCCAGTCCGGCGCCCAGGTGCTCCCGCCGTCGTCACTCTGGCGGTATTCATAGCCGAAGCGGACGCGGCCGTTGGGGGTGTCCCAGCGCAGCAGGACTTGACGGTCGTCCACCAACGCCACCACGTTGTCAGGGGCCTCCAGGCGGACTAAGCGGAGGGCCACACCAGCCGGTTTCGGAATCAGGCCCTCGGCCCCGGCTTTGACCAGGTCGAAAAAATGTGGCCGGCTTTCCTCCAAGACCACCGCCTCAATCAGGCCCGCTGCTTCGACTGCCACGCCCCCGCCTTCAAAGAGATCCGCCAGGGTGGCCTCCACGGCCCGGATCGACCCATCGGAGCGCAGAAAAAGCGCCCGGCCGGCCAGCAGATTGCGGTAGTACGTATCGCTCACGTTCTGCTGGAGCCGGAGTTGGGCAAAGGTCGGAAAAAAGGGCGCGAGGTCAAAGCCGGCATTCAGGCTATGCTGCGTGGCATCGTAGCCCGACCAGCCCGTCACATCGAAGCCGAAGAAGATTTGGGGGAGCGCCACCGTCGGCCGGGTGTAGCCTAGCCGCAGCCCCAGATAGTCCAGCCACACTCCCGTGGCATCCGCCACGCGGAAACAGCGTTGCAACTCACACAGCGGATCAATCAGCTCGCGCTGCACGAGCGTCAGCAGCCCGTCTATGAGCGCCGCCAGGCGCGGACTGGTCTTGTACTGCTGGATCAGCAGCTCACGACCCTGCGCGGTCACATCAATCTGGCAGATATCTTTGCTCATGACGGAATCGAAATATCGACATCCTCCTCGGCAATCGTAAACAGCGTGTGGGCATCCACGGTCGGTAGCGCGGAGTCATCCTGCTGGGTCACCGTGAGACTGGAGACCGTATGCCCGGGCACGGAGTTGATCGGCGTGAGCAGTCGGTGTTGATCGAGCGCCTCGCCGATATCGAGCCCGGAGCGGTCAAAGGTCCCTGGTGCCAGCTCCAGCGTGCCCACCGCCCAGGCCGCCACCCGCTGACGCATCAGCGGAATACCATTGGCCGGAAAGTCGGCGTGCAGAACCGTGGACACCTTGACTTTGAGGGCAACCGTGGCGACCCGCGTGAACTTGATCGTGGTCGTCTGCCCTTGCGCGTGGGGCACGTCCACGCTCGTCGTGCCGACGGTAGGCACGCCAGCAGGTTTGCTGCGCAGAATGGCGGCGCCGATCTCGGCGTCGGCCCCACCGTGCACAATGATGAGGATCGACCGGGCCGCCACAGCGACATTCTGCGTAGTCACGGCGGCGGTGGTCGCGTTTTCTATCACCCG
The DNA here is from genome assembly GCA_965247985.1 of uncultured Binatia bacterium (SeqCode). Taxonomy (GTDB): domain Bacteria; phylum Desulfobacterota; class Binatia; order Bin18; family Bin18; genus Bin18. The sequence goes on from OZ252051.1 coordinate 2,527,199, forward strand.
ACACCGGCTCACGCCCTCGACCCTGAGCACCGTCGTGCGGATGGCTTCGACGCTATCCCGGGCGGCGTGGGCCAGTTCTTGCGCATAGCGGCGGCGGTACTCGCGGTCGGATTCGGCCAGGCGGCCTAGCTGCGCCGCCGCCGCGTTGGTGACGCCCATCCAGCCCGGCACGACATCGACGATCTCCGTGAGGCTGTCCGCCGGCGCGGCAATGGAGCCAAACTCGGCCGAGAACATGGTGGCGGTGGCGTCCGTTGCGCCGATGATAACCCCCTCGTCCAAGGCAAACACGTCGCCGGCGGTGGTCCGGGCGCGCGACCCGGCCGAGATCTGCGTGCCGTTGGTCCCACTCAGGGTGACGGTCACCTGGGAGCGCTCGCCGCCGATGCGGGCCACGCGCATGAGCGAGGCGAAATCATCGAACTGCCTCCCGCTGGCGGTGTACAGACTTAGGCCGTTGGCCACCGCGACGACCGCCTCGTCCTCCTGGGCAAACGCTAGGGCCAGCAGGCCAATCAGTTGCCCCTGCGGCGTTTCTGACGCCAGGTTCAGGTCTGTGCCCAGCGCACCTTGGAACACCTCCTCCAGCAGCGTGACGTAGCCCTCTAAGGTCGTAGGCGTGACGCCAGTCGGGTCAATCTTGGCCATTACGTAGTCACCTCCACGGACCCGAAGTTCGTTGCCACCGTGGCCGAGAACTGCAAGCGGCGCGTGGCTGGGTCAATCGTTGCCTGGGCGTCGCTGACACCCGTGACGCCTTCGACGGTCCGAATCTTCTCCACCAGCAGCCGCGACACGACGCCCGCGGACACCGGCCGCTGGAAGACTACCTCGTAGTACGGCACGCCGTCGTTCACCGCCAAAAACCATTCCCCGAGCCAAAATCGCAAACGCTCCACCACACGTTGCCGCACGTCCTCGCGTTCAGTCGCCAGGGCGAGGTTGCCCCGACCGTCCACATAGATATCGCCGCCGCCGAGTTGACCGACGGCGTCAGGGTGCGAAATCGTGCGCATGCCCTCTCTCCCTAGCTCGGCGGTCCCGTATCGCTGGACCCCGACTGCACGCCGCCGTGCACGTGATCGTCGGAGATATTCGTGTCGTTGTGGGTCAAGCTGTCCGACTCAATGCTGACACTGCTGGCCACGATCTCGACATGGCCGGCGGTCTCAATTTTAATGCTGCCGTTTTCGATCTGCACCGAGTTCGCGCCGTCCTCCGATTGCAGGCTGGCCCCCGTCGTGGTTGCCGGTGTGACCGAGAGCGCGCCAAAGCCGGGCAGGACTATGGCATCGGCCTCGGAGAACAACAGATCGCGGTCGGGGTCCGACTCGGCAAACGTCTCTTTGAACTGCGTCAAACCGCGCTCGCTAAACACGAGCAGCACAGCATCGCCCACGGCCACCGGGAACAGCAGGGTAAAGCCCCCACCGGAGGGGAAGACTACGGGGGCGTTGACGATGGGTGCCCGCGTCTCCGTAGTGCCATCTGTGTAGATCAGGCGAATCGCCGGCGTGACCCGGGCCCGCTTGGTCGTCGCGTCATAGGTCTCGACGATCCCCGGCAGGGCCGTGTTCAGATACTTGAGGGCTTGGCCCAACACAAAGCGGAGCGCGGTCGTCAGCGCCGAAAAATCCACCTCATGGTCGATATTACTCATGCCGCGTACTCCGCCACGGGCTGGGCTGCGCGGTTCGCCTGCGCCGTAATCGGCCGCGCCTCGATGTCCGTGTAGAAATCGCCCATCCGGTTATCGCCCTGATGGACGAGGGTCACGATCTTATAATCCCCGGTCTGTTCGACCGCCCGTTCGTTAGCGCGGTCGCCCGAGGCTGCCCGCGCCAGGACGGCGCTCTCGACCCGAATCCGGGTATCCAGCCCGAGCCGCGGGTCAAGCAAGGTGCGCACCCGGATGCCGTCATCGGTCACCGAGGGGGAGCCCACCATGCCGGTCTGCTCCGAAATGCGCACGCTGTCCGCGCCCCGCCGGTCGTCTGAGGACTGGCCGATCCGCGTAAAGCGCACCACGCCGTTGTCCTCGTACCAGCGGATGTTGTGCGGACGCAGGATCGCGGTGAGCACGGTCTCGGCTGGGTGGCTGTACTTGCGCGCTTTGTGGATGGCATCGGCCGGAATCACATTGAGGGGACCAAGCGTGAGCGTTTTGAAGGCCGCAACCGCGTTGCGCACGACGTCCCGCAGCGGCACCGGCCCGTCATACGAATGGTTGAACATCGCCTGTGTGCGAGCTTTGATTTTGCCCCCAAAGGCAATGCGCGTGACCCGATCCAGGTTCTTGCGCTCGCGGTAGACCCGGCGCACTTCGCCGTCGGCCAGGAGGTTGAGCTGCCCGGCATAGCCGGCGTAGAGCTGCACGCGCTGGCCCCGTAGGCGGATGCGGGTTTCGTTCGATTCGTTGAGATTATAGATGGTGATCTCGCCGCTTGCCGGCGTGGCGTTGGCCTCGCGCCGAATCTCAAACACGATGAGCAAATCTTCGATCTGAAGGGCCGCGTCGGGATCGCCGACAATGACCCGCACCGCCCGGGGGTAGCGGATACTCATGGCAGCTCCTCCGGAGCGAGATAGAGCACCTTATGCGTGCCGTCCCACGCCTCGCGGCCAGGCTCGCCCGCACCCACCGTCACCAGATCGCCCACAAAGTCCGTTACCAAGTCCTGGAGCACGCGCCCACCGCTCACGAGCCGCCGCCCGGTGACGATAGGCTGGCCATCCAGAAAGGCAAGCGTGACGTACCAGGTCGCGTCAGCGGGCTGCCACCACAAGGTGACCCGCACAGACTGTGAGCCCAGCACGGTCCGAAAGGTTTGGCGCGCGTCGGTCGTGAGTGTGAGCGACTGGGCCATTAGGTCAACTCCGTGAGGAACGCCGCCGTCTGCTCTGGCGAGACGAACGCCGCCGGGCGATCCCCGCCATCGACCGCAGAGGTCCGGTCCGCCGCTGGCCCGCGTGGATTAACTACGTCAGGCGGGAAGCGCACGATGCGCGTCTGAGCAAACAGCACCTCCTGCAGCTCCAGGGTAAAGCGTAGGCTCTGGCCCGTGTTCACGTCCACGGGGGCCGTCGCTTTGAGGATCAGCATCTGCGGATACGTCCGCAAATGCGTGATGACCTGGACGGGGACGCGCTCTTCAAACAACTTCACGAGCGCTGCCCAGGCATCTGGTGCGCGGTCGCCCAGCGGGCCAACCTCAGCACCGGGAACCGGCAACAAGTCTGAGACCCAACCGCTGAGTTTCAGTTGCTCAGGCTGTTTCACCGCGTTGTCGGTCAGGCTGGACCCGGATTCAATGGGGTGGGCTGTGGTGGCTAACGTGAGGGTATGCTCTTCGCTGACGTAGGCGTCGATCAGGCTGACAATGGCCGGGATCGCCGTGGGTTGCCGGGGATAGAGGGCGAAGAAGGGATCAGTCGCCATGACTACCTCTCAACGTCGTCGTCGAAATCCTCGACCACGTTGTGGAGCTGCTGTTCCAGCGCTCGACCCACGGTGGCGGCAATCTCGTCCGGGTCACCGTGCTCGACCGAGACGTTGAGCGCGTCCCAATGGAAGGAGTAGTGCTTAGTGACCGTGACGGGGCCAGCGGCAGCAGACGCCAAAGCCGGTGTCATGACCGGTCCGATCAGGGGAGGCGCCATCGCCTGCGCTGTCATCTCGCCGAGGTCACGTAAGAACCCGCCAAGCTGGTCGAGTGGCAGGATCGCTTCAGGCTGGCTATTCATGGCCAGTGCGGCTAAGGTCGGCCGAGAAACGATGCCGCCAGAGTCGAGGGCGGGCACTCCGCCGGCTCCCGCTGGTGTGCCAAAGGCGGTGAGCCCTTTGCGCGTGTCTGCATCAAGCCCCAGCTTGTCGCCCAGCCAGCTAATGCCGGCGACGACTGGATTGTCTGTCAACCATCTGGTGACTTTCTCAATGCCGGCAACAACAGTGTCGTAGATCCAACTCATCGCTGCCTCGACGCCCTCGATCAGGGGGCCAAACAACTCTGTGTCTCGCAGCCACTCCCAGACACCGACGATAGCCGCCTTGATCTCGTCCCACCACACAACAGCGGCAACCAGCGCAGCGATCAGGGCTACGATGCCGGCAACCACCCAAGTGATGGGATTGGCGAGGAGTGCAACGGTAGTAGCCCAGACGCCGGCGGCAAAAGCTCCAAGGGCCGGAATGGCGCTTGCCCAGATCGTGGCGGCGAATGAGACGACGCCCGCAATGCCGGCAGCGATGCTCCGTCGTGCGAAGCTGAAGGTCGCCGCCGAGGCCGCGACAAGACGCTGCCAGAACACGCGGAGGGCAGCGACGCCCTTCGTCCAGAGCGTCACCGCAAAGAGGCGAAGACTCGGGATGACGCTGCGGAGCAGCGCCACACGCAAGATTCTGAGAACGTGGTGAGTTTTGGGGAGCAGGGTGTTATTGAAGAAATTTACCATCGGCATCAGCCCGCCGAGCGCAAAAGAGACGGCTTTCAGTGCTGCTCCCATCACGAGCAGCACTGGGCCAGCCACTAGCGCGCCGGACATGAGCTGACGCAGCCACGGAGGCCCCTCTGAGAGCATGGTCAGAAAGTCCCGCAACTTGGTCAGAATCCAGGTTATCGCACCGGTCAGGCCTGACTCTCCAAGCGCGAGCTGTAACCCTTCCAACGCAGAGCTAAACTGCGCGGCGGCACCCGGCAGACCACTCTCCATAATCTCGCGGACCTCTTCGGCTGTGTCTCCAGCCGCCTTCAATTGCTCAATGAAGTCTTCGACCCCTGTCGCTGTGCCGGCGAGGATTGTCGCAGCGACCGCACTTTCGCGACCAAAGACGGCAAGTGCCGTCTTGGTATTCAGGCCCGCATCACCCATAAGTTTGAGGGCACCCTCAAGGTCGCCAATCTCAACCATCTTCTGGATGTCTGCAAATTCTAAACCGAGATCCTCGAAGCCCCGTCGTATCTTGTCTGAGGGTTCCTCCTGAAAAACTGAGATGATGTTCCTGAGACCCGTACCAGCCTGCTCGGCGATCAAACCTTGATCGCGCAGCGTTCCGAGCATCGCGGCGGTCTGCTCGATACTGATGCCCAAGCCCGCAGCGAGCGGGGCGACCTGCCGAAACGCCGGACCGAGTTCTGAGACTGTGGTTTTCGCGCTGTTGGCCGTCTTGACGAGAACATCGACAACCCGCTGGGTTTCCTCGGTCCCTAACTTGAAGGACTTGAGCTGGTTCGTCACCAGGCCCGCCGCCTCCGCCATGCTCATCTCGCCGGCGATGGCGAGGTCGAGCACGTGAGGCACAGCCTCGTAGACCTCCTGCACTTCCATGCCGGATCGCGCCAATTCGACCTGTGCATTTGCAGCATCGCGGGCACTCTTGGAGGTAGTCCGCCCTAGGTGCATCGCCTGCTCGCGGAGCTTAGACACTTCCTCGACCGGAGTGTCCTTGAACACCGCCTTCATCGTGTTCATGGCCTGCTCGAAGCCCAGGATAGTCCGACCGACGGCAAAGCCGGTAGCGGTCAGCGCCCCGCCAGCAATGGCGATGGGCCGGGCTAAGCCATCGAGTCTTTTTCTGACAGACTGGACCTGCGTCTCCAGCTTGCGTAGTGGCGCGCTGTCGAGGCGGAAGCCGAAAACGGTGATGAGTTCGTCCAGGATAGTTGCCATAGCTTGCGATGCCTTTTGTCATTGACGTGGAAAAGGGAAAGAGTCGTTTGCCGGTACTCTTCGGCAGATGCGGAGAGTGCTGGTTGTTCCTGCGAGGGCTCCGGCTCGTTAGCCTGCGGAGCCGGTTCCGTTGCTGATAAGCTGTCCTTGCGGCGGCTATTCAACCACTCGTGGGCTTCGTTGGTGGCAGCCACTACGCCTTGACTCCCCAGATCGATCAAAAGCCTGGCCACCTCTACATAGTCGTGTTGTCCATAGAGGTCATTTGCCCATAACATGAGTTGATCTATGGCCGTACGAAAATCCCTTTGTGCCGCCTCGATCTCTCCGGCGATATCGTCCGTCGGCGGTGTTCCGTCCGGCTTCTCAGCAGCAAGTCGTTTGAAATTGGATAGTAACCGTTCAATATCCCGACCCGTGACAGATGCCGGATCCTCCGCCCATCTCGTAAACTGCGCGCCCACAGCCAACAGCTCCTCTCCAACGTCCATGTTCCAGCGGATCACCCAGTATGCGTAGGTCTCTTCAGGAGACCACGTGTCGGACAGTGCCGGGGCTGGTTTGATGGGTGTGGAGGCTGGCGCAGATACAGCTTGATCCGCGACGGCTGGGGCCTCCCGCTCAACTTGCGGAGCCGCCTCCTCCGCTGCCTGCTGCTGAGGCTGCCGCGCGGTCTCGTCAGGTGGAGGGACAAAAACCATAAAGACAAACGACAAGAGAAAAATCAGGACGGCACGTCCCAGGCCAGGCAGATGCGCGCCGCTCTTGGCATACGCCCACGCCCGGACAGGGGGCAGTAGCAGGGCTACGATGCCCAAGGCCGCAAGGGTAGCGATAACACGACTATCCATCAGGGCCGCCACTGCGAGAAACAAAAAGAATAAGCCCCCGACCCAACTGAGCCAGTGCCAGAGTGTCCGTTTTCCCGATTCCTGTTCCGCCATAACGCCCCTCCTTATCGTTCCTGTTTCGCCTTCCTCTCCGCGGCCTCGTGTGCACGCCGCTCGTTTTCGGCACGCACAAGCAAGACCTCGTTCAGGTCAGCGATTTCATTGAGGGACAACATATCACGCGCTTCCGTATACGTGCACAAACCCGCGCCAATCGGCACCGCAAAAAACGGGTCGAGGTTCACTGTAGCAACGGACTCGAACTCGGGGGCTCGTCGCCGAATTGGGACACGACGGCGCCAAACGAACCGGTAAAATTTACGGCGAGGGACCTCACCAGCACCTCGTATACCGCTACCGGCTCGACGCCTTCCCCTTCAAACGCCATATCCTCCGCCCCGAGCAGCGACTGGGGCGACAGCGCCTTGGTGTTGACAAAGCGCACATGCTCAAACAGGTCGCGGCGGAGCCGTTCGATAAAGGCCGGGTCCAGCGCCAGGATCGCGCGGACCAGGACCGTCACGTCTCCGATCTCGCCCAGGTTGGTGCGCGACAGCTCATGCCGTATCCGTTCCAGGATTCTCCACGCCTCCATCGCGCCCAGCTTGTCGAAGAAGAACTGCGTCTCGCCAATCTGGCATTCCGGCTCCGTCAAATACTCCAGCTTGGAGGGATCAAACTCAGCCACTTATGCCTCCTGTCCCGCCTGAGGCGGCCCGCTAAAGGTCGCGGCGTCGTAATTGGGCAGCACGGTCTCGAACTCAAACACAAACACGCGCTCGGCCACATCGCCTTTGCCCATCGTTTGGCCGGCCGGAGCGGTCATTAAGACACCACGCCCGAGCGTCACGCTGAAGCCAGACTGGGCATTGCGAATCGACCCGTCCCAGACTACTCGCGCCCCGCGCATGATCTGCGCCATTTGCTGCATTAGGAATTGGCAGGACGGGGTATTGCCCAAGAGTTTGATTTGGACCTCCCCGCCTTTGTTGCCCGTACTCGACGCGACCATCTTGCCATCCGCGCCGCGCTGGACCTGGGCCAGTTCGATATCGGGCAGAGTTAAAGCGTCGGTGGCCTCGGACCAGCCCTGGATGACATGCCCATTAAAGATGACGGTCGTGTGTTCCAGAGAAATAAACACGTCACACCTCCCTTACGTTCACCTCGGTTCGTAAAAATCAGTTGGTAAAGGTCAGCCTTACGTCAATCGAATGCACGGCTCCCGACCCCTTGAGCCAGCCCCGCACGGGCGGGCTCTTACGCGCCTCCCGGTCGGCTTGCGGCTGCGCCGCGACCGAGCCGATATGGACTAGGTAGCCGGCGCTCAGAAACCCATCAAAACTCACGTTGCCAGTCGCCTGCCTGATATCGGCGGCCAAGGCTTCGGAGACCTGGCCCGGGGCAATCCCGCCGTTCAGCACACCTTGCTCACACACCCGTTCCACCACGGCTTGGATGGCGGCGAGGCCCGGCTCCGTTTGGGGGACGCGAGACGGCGACTGGCGGAGCAGGTTGTAGACCGCAACCTGCGTCGCGTTGACCAGCCAGTCCAGCCAGTAGCGGACATCGATCCACACGCCCGGAGCGAGCGTCCAGCCTTCAGCGACAATGGCGGCGCCGCCAAAGGGCGAGTAGTGGTTGACCTGTTTGCGGTCCAGCTCGGCCTTTTGCGTGGGCGTCAGCGAATCGGGCCGCGTGCCGGGCAGGCTTTTGAACTTGCCGGTAATCAGGGAATTAGGAGCCGCAAAATTGACCGACGAGAACCGCCCGGCCAGCGACACCGCCTTGTAGTCCTGGGTCGCCGACCGCAGGGCAAACGTCCGGTCATAATCCCGCGCGGCCAGAACGGCAACGTAGCTCGTAGACTCGCCCGCCCTCAGCACCTCGGCTTGGGCGGTATCGAGTGCTAGCTGTCGCACCTGGGTGGCGACCCAGGCGGCGACAGCGATGACGTGGTCGGTATCTACGATGCCGTTCTCCAGCGCGAGAAAATACCAATCCTCATCCACCAGCCGCAGGGCGTCGAGCGCCTCCACGATCGTCTCGGAGCCGTGGCCTGCGGTATACTGCGCCCCGGCCTCCACGCTCAAACCGAGGTCAGCGGCCGCGTTGCCAGTGGACGTAAACAAGCTGGCGGCAATCGGCACCGGGGCATTGTCTTGCAGCGGGATGGTGACGACGAAGGCTCCACGCGTCGGGTCGTACTCGACCTCAATGTCGTCCGCCCCATCGAACGTGAGCGCGCGAATGGCGGTTTGCAGCGTCGTGGCGATCTCGTCGTAATCGGTCGGTGTCCCCAAGGCGAGACTCATATCCTCGCCGTTAAAGCTGACGGTCACCGTGCCGAAGGCCTGGATCTCCGCAACGGTAGCGGGCGCGGTCCCTACGATACGCGAGTCCACGGCCGCGTTCAGCCAGGTCCCGATCAAGAGATTGCGGGGGAACGGCTGCTGCTGGAAGTAGATCAGCGCCGCCTGATAAGCCGCATCGTCGGGGCCGTAGTCGGTGGCGACCTGATCGAAATTGCTATAGACGCGCAGCCGCTCAAACGGCCGCGTCGCATCGTGCCGCACGAGGAACAGCGTGCGACCAAATTCCCGTTGGAGCAGCCCTTGGGGCGCGATATCGGCGCGCACATCCACAATCGAAGAAAGATCAAGTGCCATGCTTTGTTACCTCCGTGTTTTCCTGGGGGCCATCTGAGACCGCTGCGGTGAGCGGGACGGTTTGGATGGTTCCGATCTGCTGATCGGTGCGTTGCGCGTAGGACAGCGTGAGATCGAGGCCCGCCCGCTCCTCCCACTCTTCGGACACGATTTCGTTGAGCTGGCGGACGGCCGAGCAGCGTTGATACGTGAGCCCGCGTTGCTCGGCGCTGAGTTGACCGAGCGGAGATGAGGCCCACTGATGGAAGGTCATGGCCGCGTCACGCGCCCCCGTGCGGAACCACTGCACCGAGTACGTCGCCCAGATCGCGCCGAGCACGATGGCCTGGACAATCGTTTCGTCCAACGCGTCAGGGGTGAGCACGATGCTGTCGATCCCCAGGTGGTCGGCCTGGATCAGCAGGACGGTGGCGTAGAGGTCCTGGGGCGCGAGGCCGGGCGCGTTACCGGGCCTGACCCGCTGCCGTAACAGCCCGGACCCTTCGGCCACGTACGCACGCACGGCCCGCTCAAGGGGAATCGTCTCTGGGATGCTCGTCACGATTGCCCCTCCACCCGGATCGCGTGAATTTCCAGGCCCGCGTGCGGTCGCCAATCCTGGACCGCCTGCACACGGTAGCGCGTGTTCTGATACTCAATCTCGTCTGCAGTCGTGCCCTGGGCACCCGGCCGCATGGGCACCACCTCCGCATCCTCCACCCAGAACGTCCGCGCGTCCTCCAGCCGGGTGCCCTCGGGTAGCACATCGCGCATGGTCGCCATGCTCGGCGGTGCAGTGATGGGCCGGATCGGGATGCGTTCCGGCTCAGGTTCGACCCACTCGCCATACTCGTTGGGGGAACCGGGTTTCTGGCGCAGCAGCACGGCGTCTTCCGCCCAGCGTTGGCCTATGCCTGCCAAACTCATCGCTTGACCCTCCACGTGGCTGCGTCCCGCATCTGCCCAGTGTCCACCAGCGGGTCGTCTCGTCCTTTGCGGGCGATGGTGGCCGGGGCATTGGGTGGCTCACGCCACCGGTCAATCGAGCCCCGAATTTCGTCCGCCACCCGCTCGCCAATCTTGTCGGCCAGGAGTGGCCCGACCGTCATGCGGCGCGGGTCGATCTCGTCTTTCAGCAGCGCGACCACTTTGGGCTTCGCCTCCTCCAGGGCCGTGCGGAAGAACGGCCGTTCCGGGATCGTCTCCGTCCCAAACTCGTTCCACGCTGCGACCGCTGCCACGGGAGTTTTTTTCTCATCGTCGTAGTGGTCTGATGAGAAAAATCCGGCTGAGACCTGCTTCACGCTGCCCTTCATGGCCGTGCGTAGCAGGCGGTCCAGTTTGCGGCCGCCTCGGTGCTTGATGGTCACGCGACTAGGCACGAATCACTCCTCCCGACGTGCGCACGTAGCGCTCCATGAGCGCGTCCGCGCGCGGATACCGGCCCGCGTCCGCAGCCACATCGTGGTGGGCAGTCTGGCGCACGCTCACGCCGCCCTCGTAGTTCACTTCCCGCGCGAACGGCCCGACCTGCTCGCGTGTGCTGGCGATCCGCTGGTCCGCGTTTCGATATTCAAGGAAGAGCGGCCCGCCGACCGCATAGTTGGCGTACTCGATACATGCTTCCACAATGTCGGCGGGAATCCCGAGACCCACGCGTGGCCACTCCAGGCGCTGTTCAGTGGTGAGGCGGCCCGACACTAACAGCCGTCCCCAGCGCCGGTCCATGTAGTCGGTTGCCTGGACAATCAACCGTTTCTTGGCTTCGTCGTCGGAGAGGGCCTTCCACTTTGTGTCGGAGCCGCGCTCTTCCAGGTACGTGTCCACGTCTGCGACCGCCACATAGGCGTTGGCGTTGGCCAGGCCGTCTTCAGTAGCGAGCGTAAAGGCCATTTAACGTGTCTCCATTCGGCCGAAGGCGCGGGCAATGTCTTCGGTCGTCGCCTCCTCGCCGTCAACGGCAAGGGATATGGCCAAATCATAGGCAGCAGACATGCCGGTTGTTGGCTTGAGTGTGTCATCCACGATGCGCTGGACTGCCGCCTGGAGCGGTGCGAGCAGCATGTGGACGATCTCGTGCCGCACCGCTTCCTCGCGCTGCTGAGGGCTCTCGTTGAGCCAGTGGCCCGTGACGATCAGCCTGACCCAGCGGTTACGATAATCGACCTGAGTGGCCATGCAGGCATCCCGATCGCTGTCGTACCGCACCCGCAGATCTTCGAGCCGCGGCGGCAGCATTGGGGCATACGCCGTCAGTACCGGCGCGACAGCGGCCTTGATCTCAGGCGGCAGGTTGCCGTCCCACGTGATGGGGATGGTGCCCTTTTTGAGGCGGTCGGGGGGCGTCATTTCATCGCCCTTTCCACGTGCCGCGAGCCGAACCACCACAGCGTGCAGGTGGTGGACAGGTAGACCATCGCCTGGGACGCATGCTGCCCGTCCTCGCTGCCCGGCAGCACGGCCGCCCAAATCGCATAGGTCCCATAGAGATAAAAGAGCGTCAGCGTCGGGCGCATGAGGCCACGGATCGCGTCGATTAGGATCAAGACCCAGCCCTGTGCGGGCGTCAGATCGAGCCCCTTGGACCAACGCGAACTGGCCTCCCGGTAGCTGGCCGCTAGTGCCTTGGCGTCGGCCTCGTTCGTCCGCGCCTCCAAGTCCAGAGCCGCAACCCGCTCGGCGCTCTCGGCCTCCATGCGCATCTCTTCGAGGTCGATCTTGCGCATTTCCAACGCCTGCTGATGCCGCTGGCGGGCTTGGAAGAAGCTCATGACCCCGGATAAGACGGTGCCGATCAGTCCGCTCGCACCACCAGTCAAAAACGACAGGAATAGATCCATTAGATAATCTCCAACTCAAATGACTGATGCCCGAAGTAGTCCTCGATCTCTCGTACCGCAGTCCGCGAGAGCAACACGGCGCGCTGACCCTCAAGCCACCCGACGCGCTGGCCGGGCAGGATGCAGCCCTTCGTATGACGCACCACGTTCCCAGGGTGAATCAGAATGAACTGCCGGGGATCGGTGTCGAGTAGCCAATAGGTCTCGCCGTAGCGCGGACTCTTGCGGCGCTCACACTCGTAGCGACCGGGCGGGATGCAGGAGACGCCACGTGCGTTATCACGCCACGACGGCTCCAGCGTATGCAGCAATAGCCCGTCCGCGAACAACCGGCCGAGCGTATAGGCATCGGTTGATTCCAGGCGTTCAAGAGTGGCCGTTCTCATAGCCCCGTGCCAATGAGTACGCCTGCGACAAACAGCCCAGCGGCCAACGCCGACAGGACCAGCGCTGTCCGGGGCTTCGCCGCCAGATGGGCCAGCAACGAATCTGCGCGTCGTTCGATATCTGCTTTCAGGTCCATGTCATCCTCCGTTCATGCGGCTCTCAATCCGTACCAGCCGCTCGCTCACGCCTTTGAGTTCCGCCACGATCGCGTCCAGACGGTTAAAAACGCGGTCGTCCCGCTTCTCGTGGCGCTCCAGCCGTGTGTTGATCTCCTTGACGTCGCGGTCCACATTTGTACGCCAGCGCGTGACCTCATCGCGGTCCTTGTCCCTTTGTTTGACCCGGAACAGCAGCGTCCCGATCAGCGCGGCGAACACGCCCCACTGCATGAGGTCTTGCAGATTCAGCGTCGCGTCCATCTGCCGGCTAGCTCCTCGGGGCGGGGATCGGTCGCGCGCCCCGCCGGCGATTGGCGAATGCCTGGTCAATCGGGGCACGTGGGTCGGCGGGCTGCTGCGCCTCCAGTTCCCGCAGCCGTTCTCCCCTGGCCGCCGTCTGCTTTTTCTGCGATGCCAGGTAGGCGCGGATCTCCTGCTGGTTTTCGTCCACACGTGGCTTGATGCGATCAAGCTGCCGCTGGAGCTGATCGCGCTCGGCCGACCGCTGCGCAATCTTTGCGTTGGCCGCGTCGCGTTGGTCTATGGCCGCATTCACGTGGGTGTCGAGTGCAGCGATGCGCTGCTCCAGGGCCGTAATAGGATCGTCCGGCACGGCCTCTGGGTGGCCCTCATGAGCGGTGTTTGGCGTTGGGTCTGCCGGTGGATCGTCCGGCAGCACGCGATGCTCTCGCGTAAAGTCCGGCGCGACGGCATCAACCTCCCGCCGTGTGACTTCCTGCCCAACGAGGTCCACAACGGCCACCATCGCGGGCCGCCCTTCCCCCGTCCAGTGGTCGTCTTTCGCAGGGTCGAGCGCCTGTAAGGCTTCGAGAATCGTCATGGCATAGCCTCCGTTCTGCGTGCTAGGTCTGAGACCACTACTCGTGTTCTCTGGTGACGAGCCGGGCGAACGGAATCTGCTTGCGCTGGGCGTAGACCCGGTCCCAGGAGCCGGCGTGGTTGAGCGCATTCGCTCCAGTGCCGTTGCCTGGCCCGCCGTTCGGCTCGGTGCCGACATAGGCATGACCGACGGGGTGAATCACCCACTCCCAGCGATCCCATAAGGCTTCCATGCCACCGCCGTTGCCAGCCGAGGCATAGCGTTCGACCTCCATCGGCACCTTGGGCGAACCCATTCCGAGCTGGGTGCTGCCCACACCGAAGAGCCAGGTGTCGTACACCCCATTGGCATGCGGCATGCCGTCATCGACGACCAGGCGTTTATTCAGGAAGGTCTCGAAATCGACTTCCCCCCGCGCATCGGGGATATAGTCGATCAGGTTGTTTTGCTGCATGCGTGCGTGCACGACGGAGTGGACGCAGATGAGCGAGAGGCCCATTTTGGCGTCGCCGAGCGTCTGCGCCGCATTGATGACTGCTGCGGCTGAGAGGTCGGTGGTATCCGCCGTGTAGGTGGTGTCGCTGATATCGTGGGTGTAGTCGCCGGCATCGTTGGCGGCGTTGTCCTTGATGATGCCGTTCCAGGTGGCGATAACCGCCCGCTGGAGCGCTCTGGAGCGGTAGCCGGCGAGTTGATTGGCGACCGACATGAGCGGGTCGTTGCCCGCCAGTGCGACCGCCAGGTCCGCCGCGCCCCAGCCATTGTTGCGACTGAGCCGCACATAGGCTTCGTTGGCGGCCTCGATCTTGCGCGGCGTGGCGTCGTTGCGCGGGTCAGGGATGGCCCCGCCCGTGGCCGCCAGCAAATCCGCCGGCGAGTCGGTGGACACGTTATCGTCGTCCTGGTCAAGCGGTTTCCAGGACGGACGGTTGCCCTTGGTGCCGGGGCCGGCAAGAAAGGCGTCGAGAGTGGGGTCGCGCTCGGCGACACCAGATTGGACAAAGGCCGAGAGTTCGGCGGTGCGTTGCTGAATATACGGAACGGCAATCGGCCAGACTTCTGGCTTGACGATATCCGCGATTTGGGTAGATGGTCCTGCGGCCATGGTGATCTCCTCCGGTCAAAGCATGAAGTTTTCGTTGGGATATTGCCTCCCAACGATCCGTCCGAAGTGTCTAGCCGCCGACCCTCAGCACCGTGTCTGAGAAAGGGCGTCCTCTCCTTCGGTCGAAGCGCCACGTACCGTTCCCCAGAACCGTGCCCAGGGAGGCCCCCCGTGGAGCTTCTTCATGCTGACCCGTGGCCAGCAGGAGCGGTCCGATACCGTGTATCGGTGCTATGGATAGTCTACGCAATTTTTCGGGCTGCCGTCAAGACATACAAAAAAGCGTCGCGCTGACAGGCAAATCAGCCGTGCCTTACAGAGGGGGAATCGACCTTGAGGCATTCTGGTCTTGGGGAAGGTCGAACCGAACTATGCTTGAGGGCGTCCAACCGTGAACGTTTTGCAAAAGGTGCCACGTGGAGGCCACCCGGATCGGCTACCTTGAGCCTGAAGAGTTTGAGGCGATGCGGATGCGCGTGATTGAACGTGATCCCGTTGCCTTCCGAAAGCGAGGGTCGTCTAGCGGTCAGCTGTCCTTGTCTGACTCGTAAAATGCCTACCAGCTTGCGTGACGCTTGTGGTCACAAGGTTGAGAAGGCGCAGATAGTGAATCCGATGCCAATTCTCTTTAGGAAGACCGAGTTCTGCGGCTGCCTTCGCCACCTTCTCCTTATTGGGGGTGTGAGCAATCCCACCGTGCAGGCGCAGGTCGTAGAGGAAGGCCAGCGGGGCCAAGTCCTTCCGAGTTTGTTTCCATAACCCCTCAAGTTCCATCTGGAGATCAGGATCACTCTCGCCAGTGGTTTGGCCTTCTGCCTGCTTCACCAGTGTGGGAATCTCCGCGATGGGCGGCTGGATGTTCTCGACCAACACTGCAATGAGCGTAACTCGTTCCAGGAGTTTCCGGGAACCCAAAGATTTACCGTGGTCATCGAGGTGTAGGTCTTCATACCAAGCCTGGAGGAGCTTTCGCAGCGACTTTTCAACCAGCCCGTCAATAACCAGTGTTGACAAAAGTGTTGCTCTTGTAAGGAACTCATCGTCATCGGCGGCGGTCGGGTAGACCAACTTGAGCTGACGGGCAGCGAGACTCGTGAGGGAACCGGTCCAAAGCGGGTTCGGAGCCTCAGCCTTTATCACATAGGCAAAATTCTCGAACGCCGTATTTAATTCATCAAGTTCCTGGACTAGGGAATTGACTGTATCCGGTACTGTCGGCTCTTCGCAAAGCGCCCTCGCTGCTTCCGAACTCGGTGGTTCAACGGCGTATTGCCTCCAATGAGGCCACTCCTCGAAGGGAACGCCTTCAGCAAAATCTCCGATAGCCGTCGCGAGCAGTTCGTTGCCAATCCGCGACGTAGTCCGATTAAGCGCCCAAAAGTCCCCACACGACACCGAGCCATTATCGAAAACCTTAAATCCGGACATCCCTTCATATTTCGACAGCACCTCCTGCCTGAAGAAGACCAGTGTCATAAAGTCACAGGGTTGACCCATGAATTCTCTTCCCTTGGTCTGCTGAGGGTGCTTCCAATGAGCCGGGGCAACTGGGCCGGCTTTAGTCGGTAGGGTAAATGCGTAGGGATCGAAAGGTGGTTCGTCAGTCCACGGGTTATCTGTGTCGATCTCGGGAGGCGTAATCTCAAACCATAAGTGCAGCCTCCTCTGTAAGAATAGTGCACCGGGAACATCCTGTCGGAGTCCCCAGTTTTGCAAGATCGCCTTAGCCCCCTGATCGGGAGCGCCCAACACGACCTCTTTCTCTACAAATGCCTCGCGACGACTCTGCGAGGGATCATAGAGATGAAGGTGGCGATAGTGCCCAACCAGTAAGGACAGCTGGCGTACCTGAAGGTATTTCAGCAGATAGCGAACTCGGATCTCAACGATTTTCAGGTTACCGTCCTCAACCACCTGTCGCCGGAGCGCCTCGACCCCACGTTTTTGGTCCCACCACCAAATACGGCCCTCACTCTTCCTTTCCTCCAACTCAAAATACAACAGCAAATCCGGGTTGACAAAAAGCTCTACGCCCGAATGCAAATGACGAACAAACACAAGCGGCTCGCCCACTACTGACGGAGTACCCAGCTTGAACCGATGAAATGGAGCGTAGTCGTACTCGTCGCCGGCTAAGAATCCTCCAGGCGCACCGATGCCATGAAGCACATTACCAATAGACTCAAGGTTGTCGTAGATAGCAGAAAAGTCTGCAGATGAGAGCATGATGGTTTGCCGATAAACCATGTCTTCAACGCCTTGGTCATTGCGTTGCGGTGTATTAGTACAAGCTCCTAACCTGAACCAGAGTTCGCCTTGCGGGTCGGCAAAGAGATCCTCGCTGAAATCCAATTCAGGAATGTTGAACAAATGGGTTGGTAGGTCACACTTATTGAAGATCACAGCCATGACATCACTCTCTCCTGGTGCTGATCGGCGATGTAGCTACTTCTTCGGCGTGGCCTTCTGCTGGCGGTACGCTTCGCGCTGCTCAGCCGCCAGCCGCTCGCGGTGGCGTTCGTAGTACGCCTTGTTCTGACACGCACGGCTGCAATAGCGCTTCTTCTTCGTGCCCAGAAACGTCTTGCCACAGACCGCACACTCTTTCTCCGTGAGTTTGTATTCACGGACCATGCTCACCACGACCGTCTTGACGGCCCTCTTCTCTCGTTTTTCCTGCATCGGTCCCTCGCTCATGGTCATTGCAGTATAGCGAGCGACAAAAAATCTTCAAGACGATTGCAAAAAACACTTGACTTTATTCATAAGATGATTTATATATAATCTTATAACAACACACAGGAGGGACACACCATGACCTACGATTTCTATCTCACCACCGCCGACCGCAAACGCAAAGAGTCCGCCCAGACGGGCTTAGCCGCTGGCACGTTGCAGGTCGTAGACTTGACCCACACCGACAAGGAGCTGAGCGCCATTGTCACCTCAGACACGAAGGGGACGCGGCACGGCTACGAAGTCCGTATCGGCTGGGACGGGATGTCCTGCGGCTGCAAAGATTATGAGCACTACGGCTGCAAGCACCACGCCGCCTGCAAGCACCTGCTGGCCGCTATGCTGACGGATCAGCTCCAAGAGCACGCCTGGCCCCAGGCTGCCTAACCCACACTGGGCGGCTCCAGCCGCCTCAGAAGGAGAAAGACGATGAAACGGATCATCAACGGCAAACGCTACAACACGAACACCGCGACCCGCCTCCACGAATACCAGAGCCCGTATGCTCACAACGATTTTAATTTCTTTCGGGAGTCGCTCTACCGCACGGAGAAGGAAAACTATTTTCTCGCCGGCGAGGGGGGAGCCCTGACGCGCTATGGCCAAGCTGAGGGCGGAGGCGGGATGCAGGGCGGTGAGGGCATCCGTCCGATCACGAAAAAGGAAGCCATGAAGTGGCTAGAGGAGCATGATGGAGAGACCGTGCTTGAGGAAGAATTTGGAGACGCGATCAAAGACGCCTAGCCCCCCGAGGCCCTCGCCGCTGTCCTGCGGCGCATGGAGCAGCACGAGCGCTAAGCCAAAGGGGCAGCTCCGGCCGCCCCTTAAGGAAGCCATAAAATGGCTGGAGCCTCAGCTTTAGCCCTGGCCCGGCGGCTCCGCACCCGCTGCCTGAGCCATCTGCCGGGCACGGTCCGGGTTTTCTGCCAGAATCCGTGCTTGTTCCGTCAGGTTCGGGGCCTTGGGGTCCCAGGGGTTTTTGGTGATGTCCCCCCCACCCCTGGAGCCTGGCGCCCCGCCGCCCTGAGAGGCTGGCCACCAGTGCGGCCGGCGTTCTTGCATCTCGGTCAGCCACACGTCCGGCATCACACCTGGTGTCACCCCAACCTGGTCGCGGGTCACAATCTTGTCGTCGTCCGCCCGGATCTCAAAGACCCGCTCGGCCAACAGCAACACGTCCTCCTGCGCCTCGGGGATTACCTTGGCCTTGGTCATGGCGTCGCGCACGGTGTCGTGGACGCGCCGTTGCTGCTTCTCGCCCACCAGGGCATCGTGTTTTGTCGTGACCGTCTCCAGCTTGCCGGTCAGCACAGTAATCTGACGCTCCAAAGGGGCCGTGCGCGTGTTGATCGTGCCCTCGACCCGGCGGGTCACGATCTCCTCAATCTTCGCCTCGTCGAGCTTATCCTTAGCCGCCGCCTCCAGCTCGGGAATGCGGTCGAGCTTGGCCATCGTCTCGTCGCGGTCCAGATCCCCCCACACAGCCAGCTTGTCCTTGGTCTCCTTGTGCTCGCCGCGCTCCTTGTCCAGGGCGGCTTGCACCCGGTCGAGGTTGGCCTGGGTGTACACACCGGCAATGCCGGTCAGCACCCACTTGCCGTTCTGCTCGCTGTACAGCTCCCGGTGCGCTTCGGGAATCTCTTCTAACGTGTCGTGCATGGCTTTGAGTGTCATTTTTCACTCCTTTCTGTTAAGATAGTTTTATGGCAACGAGAGACACGCCTGAGCGTGAATTAGGCCGGCGCTTTGCCGAACCGTTTGGCTTGCTCGCTTGGCACCCGGACGGGACGCCGTACAGCGATGAAGACTACCGGCGGGCGGGCCTCGACGTTCCCACCCCGGAGCAGTTGGCCGCCTGGGACCGCGACGATGCCGCAGACGCCCGACGGAAAAAGGCGCGTCAGTCCTCCAATAATTCCACGACATAGTAGTTGTCCACCTTTCTGTCGCCCACATCGACGTTGCGATAGCGCTCCACCACCCGGAACTTTCGTTTGCGCGGGAGCATCACCTCGGCTTCCACCTCGTTCTCGACAATGGCCCGCGTCCCTTTGGGGCCGACGAATTGATAGAGGGTTTTCCCCTGGCTATATCGGTGGGCAACACTTGGGTCGATTGACGTTGAAGAAAAGCCAGGCTCGCCAAAAACATGTCCGACCGGGTAGTCGGGTGTCCGGCTATCCCCGCGATACAGATGGTAGTTGCGCGTAAGCGGCCGCATGTCGCGGTTGATGCGCGCCGTGGCGGCACGAACTGCTTGGGACGGGTTGCCAGACCGCAGCCCCGCATTGACATCTTGATAGAATGGGCCGTCAGTCTTCAAATACTCCTGCGTCTCAGGCGCCAGGGCGCTGCGGGGCCGAAAGTCCGGCGTCTGGGCATGCTCCGATACCCTGATGTCACGAGAGACGGGGGCCATCTCAGGAAAGTGTGCTCCAGCCACGTCCACCCCCCGCACGCTGCCCGAATACGGTACGGCACGGGGGCCGGACAGTCTCGGCTGCCGTCCGGTGACGGGATCTAATCCCGCGGCCTGGAACGCCGCCGCTTCTCTTCTCCCCAACTCTTGCAGCGTCAGCGTCTTGCCCTTCTGGTCCACGAACTTGTCGAGCGTCAGCCTGCCCTCGCGGAACAGCTTGCCCTTGGCCTTGCCCAGCACGTCGTCCTGAAACTCAGCCGTCTGGCGCGTGAGCCATTCCTGGTAGGTGGTCTTAGCCGGAACCTGGCCGATGAGTTCGCGCTTCCGCGTGCGGGCGAAGGCGTCGAACTTGCCCTTGTGACCACGGGGCAGGTCCGCACGTTTCGTCACTCGGGCGATGTCGTGCTGTTCGGCATACTTGCGCAGCAACATGCGCTCGGTCGTGGGATTCGCCGGCCGGGTGGCACCAGCCTCACCGCTGAGGATCGGAACCCGTAGAGAGCGACATCCCCAGTGCAACGGCGGAACCCGCCCCAGGCCCACCGGAAAGCGTCTGCCGTCCAGCGAGGCGCACAGGATCGTGGTCTGACTGTCCAACGTGGCGACGTACCGCTCTTCGCTAAACAGGGCCGCGTTTTCCGCAAAGAACGCGCTGCGTGCCCGGTTCGAGATGTGATTGACTGCCGTGCGGGTGATAGCTTCAGCATTACGCCTGGTGATCTGCGTTACGCCGTCCCGGCCTCGGTTGCGTACCGTGCCGACAATGCGCCGGGCGATGGCCCGAGAATTCTCGCCCTGGACCATGCCGATCCGAATCTGCGCCTGGATACGAGACAGGTCGGCCCGCGCCACGTCTCGCGCCCAGTCTCGCAGTACCCGCCCCTGAAAAGGGCGGCGGGTGACAATGGCACTCAGGTCACTGGCTGGTGGCAGGGCGGTGGTCACACGCACTGGCGACACGGCGCGAATCATCTCCGCCATCGTCACTGGCTCGGCGCGCGCCAGCGCACGCAATTCCTTCCTCCAGGTCTCCTGCACCGCAGACCAAGCGGTGGTGCGAGTCTCCCGAATCCGCACCAGCAACCGCTCCAGACGACGCACTGAGGCCGGCGTGTCCAACCCCTTGTGATTGGCCAGACGACGTGTAATTTGCGCCGCCATATCATCCTCGGTTGCATCGAGGAGCTGATGGACGCGATTGCGGATCCCTCCGGAGAGGCGTAACAGGCCGATCTGATGCCGGACCAGGGCATCGAAAAGCGCTTCGTTAGCGGTTGCCACGGCGCTTATTCCTCATCCTCGCTCTAGTCATCTTCCGGCCCCAACGGATTCGTCGTGCCGCCGGCTTCCACCTCCGCTTCGATCACCGCCAGCTCCTCCTCGTAGGTGAGTTCGGTCACGCCCTTGTCGGCCATCTTGCGATGGATTTGCGCCCACGATAGCGGCCCACCCACCTGCTTGAAGGTGGCGAGTTCGATGAGTTCCTTGCCGCCGATTGTGTCAGCCGTAAAGTCCAGGTTCGGTCGCACGTTGACGGCTTTTGGGTCCGCCTCCATCCAGCGGGCAATGTGGCGCAATGATTGCTGAAGTCCCCCGGCCCCGGCCAGCGCGACTTGATTCAGGGTCGCCGTGCGGGCCGCGACGCGAATCTTGAGCGCCTCGCCCGATTCCCGCTCGCGGCTTACGCTATCGAGCAACTGGCTGCCCTTTTGGGTGGCCCGCGCCTGGTCGTTTTCCAGTGCCGTGCGCATCTCTGGGATGCCGCTGGAATTTGCGCCGATGAATTTGGCGTCGGCGCCCACGGGCAGCGAAATACTGGCACCCGCGCCAACGCGGTAGTTGTCCTGCTCAAGCCCACCGATCACCACGAGCGTGTCCTGACCTTGGAGGAACAGCGCCTGGCGGTAATCCGCTTCGCCCCGGTAGATGGTGAGCGCCAAGCGCGCCAATCCCAGTAGCGGCGGATCGGTGGGGTCCGCCACGATGTCACTGGCATTGATGAAGCTAAACGGGATGAAATCGAGCGACTTCCCGCGCCAGGACGGCGGCTTGAGCCCTGCATCGCTGAACTGGGCATCCTGGCCCGCAAAGACGCCGACGCGATACAGACTCTGCCCTGATGGCTCGTTCTCGGCAGTTTCGCCCAGCATCAGCACGCGGTAGCGATGCTCGGTCGTCCAGTCAAACTCCTGGCGTACTGGGCCAGTTTCATCGAGCACGACCAGATTGAGATCGTCCGACCCAAGCCGCTCGCGGTGGCCCGCGTCCCAGTTGATGATGTCCTTCCCCTTGTAGAGCGCGAGATACGGCGGCGCGGACGTCCGCGCGTCCGGTTCCAGGGGGAGATCCGCGAGTAGCCCGCAGCGGCCCGTGACGAGCTGCTGCTCGTTGATCCGCCGCAGCAGGAAATCCAAGCCCTCGTCCTGGAGCGTCGCCTGTTCGCGCAACGGCTCCAGCGCGGACGGCAGCTCAATCGTCGGTGGCTTGTGGTGCATGACGCCGATCATCGCCTTCACCGCGTCGGACACGAGGTCTGGGAATTGGGCACGCGTGCGGTACGCGTTGTACGCCTCGCCGCCGCGTGAGGTCGCGCTGGTCAGCGCACCGTCGGCGATCATGCCCGAGGTCGCCGGCAGGTAGGTAAATCGCGCCTCCTTGACCGCACGCTCGCCGGCGTAGCAGTCCAGCATGGTCTGCCAGTCGGGCAGGTGCTCGGTGTAGAGCGGGTGTTTAGTGTCAATCGCCATCCGTCCTCCTGGCGCCGGGCGCAAAGTCTCGCAACTTCAATAAATGATACTCTGTGCTGCTCTTGAAGATCCGATGCCCCTGTTCAATCCCCAAACGCACTGCAATCCCTATGATCGTTTGAAGGGGGTCTCGCCCCTGCTCGTGCTCATCGTAATTCAGGTTGTCCTTCGTTAATGCCTCATGGTTGTGCAAACAAGTGGCTCTACCCCACGCACCTATAGGCAATCCATCCCACGGCACATCCTTGTCTTTATTCTGACGCTTTAACCGATAGGCAAACCGGATCGCCTTTACGACCGGTTCAACGATTTCCGAGAATTCCGCCGGTTCGCCGCTCTTTTCGGGCCAGTCTATCGCCATATCAATGCCCTCCAGTCGTCCGGCCTTGCCGCACGCGCTGGCCGCCGGAAAAACACCGGTAGCGTGCCGCGTCATACAAATGATCTTCTGCGTTCGTGTCCACGTCGTCCGGGTCACGCTCATCACGGGGCAACGTTGGCACGGTGCGCAGGAATTGCGGGCAGCGCTCGCCCACTACGAAGAGTCCCGGCGCTTCGCGTGGCGTCCTATCCGCGTTCGGGTGTGCCGCCTTGATGAGTGTGCGCAGGATCTCAGCGCCCTGCATCCGGCTGCCCGGGCGCTTATCGGCCTGGGTCCATTGCACGCCCGGCCGTGGCTGTCCGCCGATAGTGACCGGCTTGGCCATGTCGCGTGCGATGGAGACGCCGTTTTCAACCGCATAGATGGATGAGTCCGCCGGGCCCGGCCTGACCCGGTCGTGCATACCCCACGCCAGCTCGCGCTCCACAATGCCTTTGGCCACGTCTACCGCCAGCATGCGTAGCCCGGTGTTGGCATGGCCGGTCCAGCCGTACCACTCACGGAACAGGAACAGGTCGCCGCGGACCGTAGACCGCCGCAGGCCGGCAATCATCACGTCGCTGCCATCAGACTCCGCCCACCAGCACACGGCGAACGGCGCGCTGGAACCCCAGTCAAACGACCGGTCTATGCGCCACGAGGGCGGGATCTCGAATGGGGCCACGATGTTGTACTTGGGCTTCCAGAGATCGTCGAACATGCCGCCAAACGCGACATCCCAGTCGCCCCGGAGCCAGGCTTCTTTCATCGCCGGGTTGGTGGCCGAGGCCGCGACGATGTCTTCGTAGGTCGGGTCTGCGGCGAGGAGTACCTTGTTTTCTCGTAGGTGCGAGTGGATGGCGGCGCGGGTCTTTGCGCCGTCTTTGATGACCTGGGTTTCCCACCAGCGGCCGTAGAGGCTAAAGCGCGCCCGCGTCCAGTTCGCGCCTTTTCCATACGGATTGGTATTGGCCCGGACCATCAAGGGCACGCCCGGCTTCGCCGTGCGGCAGCACGCAAACATCGGCAGGTAGCATTGATCGTCCGGCCACGCCGTCAACTCCTCCCAGCCAATGAAGGGTAACTCCGCCCCGTGGTAGTGCCAGTAGTCCGACGGCCGCGCCATATGCCGAAACAACAGCGCTTCGCCACTCGGCCAGGTCCATGTGTGGCTCGCCCGGTTAAATCGCGCCTCAGGGAAGATCAGCCGGAACCAGCGCTCCGACTTGGCTACGATATCGGCCAACTCGGGATAGGTCTTACGGAAGATTACGCCGCGCCAGGCGGTGCCGTGGCCGCGTCCGACGTGCTGCGCGAAGCTCATGAGCAGCGCATCGCTTTTTCCCCCACCCCTGCTGCCGTGCAGCAACACCTCGAACAGCGGGCACTGCATGAAATTGACCTGGCTGCCGGGCTGCGGGCTCCAGACCACGGGAATCGTGCGGTCGCCCGGAAGCGACACCACGCTGTTCGAGGCGATCCGCTCCTCCCAGGCCTGCGCCTCGGCGTACAGCTCGGCCCAGGCGGCGTCTTCTTCGGGCGTGGGCGTGTGGATAGCAATCTCGGACATTAGCCAGCGTCCTCTTCGGCTGGTTGGGCTGTGTGTTGCATGGATATCCACTCCTCGTCGGTAGTCTCTGCCGGCGCAACCAGTACCCCGCCCGCGTGCTGATGGCGCAGGGTGCCGTTGAGGCTGAGCTTCGCGGGTGTTTCGTAGCCGTACATGAGGCGCAGGGCCGTTTCTGCGGCCTTCCAGTCCCCTCCGACGGCCGCGCGCAGGATGACACCGGCATAGGCGGACTCGCCCTCAGCGCGGGCAGCCTCTACCGCAAGTAAAAATTCACGAAATACGCCGGAGCGCTGCTTCTTCCCACGTTCTCGCCATTTGACCAGGACCGACGGTGAGACGCCGGCATACTGGGCGCAGGAGGCCCACTTGAGCCCCAGCTGGGCAGCCTGGCAGACTTTCTGTGTCACTTCGGGCGTGAGCTTGGACGGGGCACCGCGCCCGCGTTTTGTGGTGCCCGCATTCTTGCCGCGCTCAGGCATGGTGCGTTTCGTTGCCATCGTGTTCGCACCGGACAGCCACGCCGCCCGTGTAGTGCTCCCAGCGGGCGCAGGCCATGTCCACGAATTGCGGCTCCAACTCCATCGCGTAGCAGGCGCGTCCCTGCCGCTCGGCAGCAATGAGAGTTGTCCCAGAACCGCAGAATGGCTCATAGACATCTCCGCTGTGATAGCGCATGGGGCGTTCCATCAGTTCGACGGGCTTTTGGGCAGCATGTCCCTTCCCGGACACGGATTGGACCATGTCGTCCCAGCCGACCTGCCAAACGGTGGACACCGCTGGGGGCCCGATCCAGTCGGCCTTTGCTCCCTTCCTCACGCCGTACCAGCAAATCTCGTGCTGATATCCATACGGCCCCCGTGAAATCACAAACGACGGCTTCACCCACACCAGCATCGCTCGCAGTTGGAAGTTCGCTCTTTCTAATGCGCCTCCTGTGATGATCGACTTGCCGGAGGCAGACCAGTTGTAGATGACCTCACACGGGCTGTTTGCGTAGGCTTCATACCAATCGGCTATCGAGTCATTGAGAATGTAGCCAATTCTCTGAGGGGTGCCCCACATCAACGCCCCGCGTTCTGCGGCCTCCCCTCTCCAATCCGGGTCGTACTCCACCCCATACGGCGGGTCGGTCACCATCAATCTCGGCTGCGCCCCATCCAACAACCGCGCGACGTCCTCCGCCGACGTGCTGTCGCCACACATCAACCGATGCCGCCCCAGTTGCCAGACTTGGCCGCGCTGCGCCTTCGGCTCTGGTGTTTCGGTTAGTGGCTCCTCTGGTGGTGGCTCCTGCTTGAGCCATGGCAGGTCGTGGATGTCCTGAAGGATTTCTGCCAGCGCGTCGTCTGTCTGGGCTGCGAGGTCGTTGACCAACGCGCTCAACGCCTCGGTGTCCGGCGTGGCCATCGCCGCCAACGGATCAAGGGTGGCCAGCACCATATCCGCCTCCGCCTCTGTCACGTCCAGCACCAGCACCGACACGACCGCGTCCAGCGTCATCTCGGCGCGGAGGTGGCCATCGATCAGGACGAGGCCATCGGGCGTCTCACGCGCCAAGAGGGCATCCGCATAGCCGATCTCTGAGAGCAGGCCGGACAGCGCGGCCTTTTGCGCCGCAGGATGGACGCGCCAGTTTTTGGGGTTAGGGAGTAGTTCGCGGGCGGGTACCCGTCTCAGCTCCTTGATGCGGTCTCGAAACGCCGCTACCATCACCGCCACCTCCGATTGTGATGAGACTCGGGACCATACATCTCTGAGTAGTGACGGTGGCGGGTAGTCTTGTCAAATTTTGCGCGTTTTTTCGGCGCAACGACCAGATGGAGAGGGGGTAATTGGGGCGTGTCTTTGACACAACTGGGGAGGCGTTATTGTCCGCTTTTTGTCCGTGTTCGGAGCGCACTGGCACCGTTCGGTGCGGTTACGTGCTGGCCGAAATACCTAAAAACGTTGAATATTGCGGGCTAGGGTAGGATGGGGGTGGGTGGTGAAAAGTCCTTAAAATCCCATGGGGCATTGCCCCGTGCGGGTTCGAGCCCCGCCTCCGGCATGGCAAAAACAGTCTCCATCTGGCCGCTACAACCATTCCACCTTTGCAGTACGTATGCCCCGGGTCTATAAACGAGAGTCTGGATAATCGGGAATAGTATTTATCACTGAAAAAGAAATCCTGAGAATAAAGGGATACCCATGGAACGAAACGGACAGTTAGAAGCGCGTGTCGCTGCGCTGGAAGAGGAAGTTTCCCGCATCAAAAACGCCCGAGAAGAGGCGGGAGAGTCGACCCAACCGTGGTGGGAGATCATTGCTGGAACGTTTACCCAAGATCGGCTCTATAAGAAGGCAATGCTGTTAGGGAAACAGTATCGAAACGCAAAATCCTCTCCAGCGGTCGAATCGCGAGAATCTCAGCATGGTCGTGCTCGACACCGATCATCTTAGTGTTCTGGAATGGGAGACTGATACGTCAGCCAGCCAATTATTGGCGCGTCTGTCCCAGCTAGACCCAGATGAAGCAGTGACAACAATCATCAATTTCGAGGAGCAAATGCGGGGCTGGCTCGCCTACCTCGCACGGGTGCGGACCCTCGCTCGACAAATTGAGGCGTACAGACGCCTCCAAAGACATCTCGATAACTATCGGACAATCCCGGTACTAGAATTCGATCCTCGCGCAGCGGCAGAGTTCCAGCGCCTTCGCAGGTCCTTTCGACGCATAGGGACAATGGATCTTAAAATTGCCGCCATTGTCCTCGTCCACAGTGCCACCCTCCTCTCTCGGAATCTCTCAGATTTTGGTAAGCTCCCCGGACTTAAGGTCGAAGACTGGACACGTTAATGCTCCACTCTAGCGCAGAATCGGAGACGGAGAGGGTTCAGGGGATTGATCGGCTAGGCACCCAGCGGGTCTCCACTTGGCTACTATTATAACAATTCACAACTTTGCAGTACGGCTGGCCCAGCTTTATGGGAAAAGTACAGGCAGCTTGACAGAGATCGCGCCTTCGGCAGTACATGCGGCTGTGGAGGGGATGGACGACAGGAGGACGGGGGCACGTGGCAAGGCGGATACGCCTTCGCATTTCCTCGTCCCTTCTTCCATTACTCGAACTTCCTGTTCCACTCCCTTGCTATATCTTGGCACCTCCAGTACGCCCCGGACCGGGTATATTCATTAACTGCCACGCTATCTTCTCTTAGCATGAGGGCCTCACATTCCTGAATCTCTTTTGGCCGCGGATCACGGCCGGACAGCGAGGACAGCGTCATGCCGCCCATAACCATCAACACGGGCACGGACACCCATTTTCGGTATCGCATCAGAATGCCACCAATTCCGTACTCATTACTCATTTCGTCACTCCCTTCTGCTCTCATCCTTGCAATGTCCGCGACGCCTTCTGCTGTCCACGCTACCGATACGCTAGAGCCCCTTCCGCCTACCTAATATTTCGCGATTACCTGTTCGGCAAAATCCTTGTAGACTTCGCGGCTTGTTTTGAGCGGCGGCAAAAGAGAAATTTCTCCAAGTCCGCCCTGCTCCGCCTGGCGGATATCAGCGATCAGTTCAGCCGGTTCACCCACCATGCACGACCCTTTGATCGTTTTGGGTGTAATGAATTTCCGTTCCTCCGGGACATGGTAGGTGCAGTGCCCGTCATGGATCTGCAGGTAGCGTTTGGCCTGGGGCGTTGCCATGTGCTCTACCTGATCGCGATACTCTTCCCAGACATCCCGAAACGCTTCGGGCACCCCACTCTCATCCCCGGTTTGTTCATAAATTTCATACACGAAATGTAGGGCACAGGTGACCCAGGAGCCACAGGCTTCAATCACTCGGTCCGAGGTTAAATCCTCGCCCGGTTTCAACACAACGGCGTTTGTCAGAGCAGTTGTATGAAAATTCTCAGGTAAGGTCCGCCCGGCCCGCTCAGCCCCGGCCTGGACCCGGCTTAAATTCGCCTGCAATACCTCACCCTGTTCATTAAACAAAGACACCAGCCCATCCCCAAATTCTCCTGCCGCACGTAAAGCCAGCGGTCCATTGGCGGCAACATAGATGGGAATCGGATGTTCCAACTCAATAAATTTCAATTCCTGGTGAAGAAACTTGATCGTTCGTGTTGTTCCATTCAACATATATTCGACCTCTTCCCCACGCAGCAGCGTACGGACCACACGCAGATACTCTCGAAACTCTCTGACCTTCATGGGCTGCATACCCATGACCCGCATGGCCGTATGACCAGTCCCGATACCAAGGAAGACACGACCAGGGGCAATGCGGTTAATCGAGGCAATAGAATGCGCTGTGACCGGGGCAATGCGCGTCCCCGGAATAGCGACACCTGTGCCAAGACGAAGACGTGAGGTGTTCTGAGCGGCCAGCGCTAAGGTCGCATAACAGTCCGACCAGATCATCTGAGAGTCAGGCACCCAGGCCGCATCAAAGCCTAAATCCTCAACATATTTAAAGACTTCCCAGTTATCGATTTTGGTATGGGCGGTAATACTGAATTGCATGCTATTCCTCCTCGTCAGTGCATTACAGCGTGTACGTATCATTCGCTCCATATAACCGCAATTTCGGTAACACCCCACGTGGCAATCTTTGGTCGTCTCCCAGGAATGAATCACCCTCCTTTGACTCGCCCTTCTTCCCAATTTAAGGTGAGAGTGAGCCAGTGACATGTTACTTCGCTATCCTTACAGGACCAGAGTATTCTCTCTCAGCCTAGTTTTCTGCCTTTGCGTGGTCGGTGTCAGCCTGGTCCTCGCCGGTTGCAGCACTCAGCAAAGGGACACGCTCATACGCGCGGAACCTACATCCTCTTCCGTTCAGTCAGAGCCACTGCCCTCGTTGCAGGAGAAAGCGGAAAGAAGCGTAATAGACGACCCGGAGGCAGAATTGGCGTGGGACTTCTTAGCCCGAGTCGATGAGACCGGCATCATCCCTCCGCCTCCTCCAGTGGCCCAGCCCGCTCAGCCCTCCCCTCCGCCTCAGCCGGATGAAGAACTTCCATCCCTCCCAGCGCTCGGCCCACCCAAAGAAGCAAAGGCCTCGAGCTGGCTGGCTTGGGTGCCCGGCCTGTCTGCGGACGAGTCAGGCACAAATGGGAATGCGCAGTACCGGACCGAGCAAGACCTCCTCAAGGTTGTCGCCGAGTTTCAGCGCGTGGCGGCAAAAGACACCTACCGCTTTCCTTTACCCAAAGATGTGACCGGAGCCAATGTGCATAAGGCAACACTCACCCGCATCCACGATTATGAAACCAAACACCCCGGTGCCTATCCCACGATTATCGCCTTCACCCGAGGACGGGCCTATGAAGGGCTGCACGCCTATGCACAAGCCCTGGCCGAGTACCAACGTGTAGCCCAAGGCAAAAGCCGACTCAAACACGAAGCACGTCAGGCAGTCGAAGCGCTCGCCGCTTTTCAAGCGCTCACGCAACAGGTACCGACAGCAACAACAGCGGTTGAGTATATTCAGGCACTTGATAAACAGGGACAACACTGGAGGGACTTGACCCAGCAGTATCAAAACACGCCCTATGGCGCCCTGGCACGAGAAGAGGAAGAACGTCTTGACCAGGTAAAGGTCGCGTTCTTTACAATCAACCGCTACCGGATTGAGGATGGCAACGAAAGTGTTATCTTGGCCTATCAACAGTTACTTGATAAGCACCGGGAGAGTAAAAACCGCTATCGGTATCGGCTGGAGTTGGGTGATTTCTATGTCACGCTCGCACATGAATATACTGCCCAGAACGACCCTGAAAGTTTACGTTTCGATTCGGACACCTTTGAAGCATTGGGACAAGCAGCACTCCACCACTACGCCCTGGTTGCACAAGAGGACGGCATCATGGAAAAACTTGAAGCCAAGGGCAAACTCGAAGCGCTTGAAGCCTATATGGCCAAAGTCGGACGTCTAGGGCGCTAAGCAGTGCAACACGAAAACGGCATGTGGTATCGTATCCTCCCTCTGCTCCTGTGTTTCCAGCTCCTGTCTGCGTCCCCACTTCACGCTCGGGATTTCGCAGACCCGCTAGCCCAGCGCGTGACTGAATTTTTGCCGACCTATAATCCCTTTGTGCCCCCGCTTCCTCCGGAGCGATATTTTCCAGATGAGGTCGGAGAGCAGGTTGCCGACGCGATTATTGATGGCTACCTCCAAGACCCGTCAGCATTACGAGGCAGGCTGGTGCAACTGGAACAGCATGACGCGCAACGCAAAGCGCAAGGAGATGCAGCAACTGGCATCACCCCCCTGGTCTATGCCCTGCTGTATCGGTCAATAGATCAGAATGGGCAGGCGGAGCTCCCGCTGGTTGAACTGGACGCGACGCCGGATCAGATTCTCTCTCAGGCAGACCAGCTGTACGCCTCGGAAAAGCGGCACCGGGTGGCACGGTTGCTCAATTGGGTGCTCTCGACCTTTGACGTGGCACGGCTGTTTCTCGGCGCGCCAGCCAGTCCAAGTCCATACGCGGCTCAAGGCGTCGTCTCCTCAGTCGGCCAACAGTCAGGTCCAAGTCCACGAGAGCGAAAGGTATTGGCTCTGTATCGTCGTTTCCTCGAACAGGCTCCGAATGATCCACGTGTCCCGGAAGTCGAAGCGAAAATGGAAGCCCTCGACACGAAACGAAAAAAGGCTGTGGTGCAAGCTGAATTGGCTCGGGCTGAGCAAGCATTCACCGAAGAAGACTATTGGAAGGCCAATTTTCATTATCAACTCGCCCTTCTTGTTGATGAAAACGCAGAGGAAGCCAAAGCCGGCGTCCAACAAGTCGAATCCCGCCTGCAATACTATGCCGCGCTCAACGAGCAATATCCACCCGAACCACACGATCCACTTGCCGGTGTGAAACAGGCGGAGTGGGAGCACAGTAAAGAAACCTTGAGCTATATGCTGCCAGGGAGTGGTTTTGTCAAAGACAATATTGTTGTGGCCGGCCTCCAACTCGGTACGGAGGGGCTTGTCGGCGCTGCCACCTTTGGTGGGCTGACCATGATCCAGACCTTGGGGAAACTGTGGCAGGTCATGACCGGACGAGCCGTCTCCCAACAAGGAATTATTACTGAGGGCGAAAAATACTTACAGCAGACCCCCCTAGAGGAACGCTCCCCGGATATCTACCCTATCTTGGCCAAAGCCTATGCCAGGGAAGGCAAGATTGGGAAAGCCATTCAGTATTATGCGTTAGCTGGCAGGGAAGAAGAGATTCCCCAGCTTCAGGAAAATGCGGCAGAAGCGCTGCTCGAACAAGCCAAAGCAAGTGAGCATCAAACGGAGAAACAAGCCTACCTGCGTCGCCTGCTGGAGAGCTATCCCAAGACTGAGGCGGCACAGGAGGCGGCTGAAGAATTTCAGAAGGTCAGTCGTCCTGAAAACCAGGGGCTACGGCTCACTAAAATGTTCTTGCGCGACAATCCAGACCTGTTTGGCGCTCAGGGCCTTGGACTCAAAAGGGAGCTGTATGATGGCGACTGGCGTAATATCGAGCTCACGGACGACGGGATCATTCTCTCCCCACATGGCGACCTGACCCTGCTGTTAGAAAGCGACACTGGCCCTCGAACCAGGGTGTACGGTGTGCCAACGGCGTCGTGGCAACAGTTTTGGCGCAAGTTCCGAGAAAAGGGGTATGAAGACGCCCTCTATCGTGGGGACCGAAAGATTGCCAAGCTCGTCCAGGGGGCGGAGCCGGCAGATATCAAACTCAAGAGCGAGTTTGAAAAAAATGATGAAGACGGCTGGCGCGTCCTGCCTCATCTCACCGGGAGTATAGGAGAAGGGTTTGATGTCCGCGGGACTCTGCCCAAAGACGTCCTCGGGACTCGACTCGCGTTTGGCAGAGACCAGTTCAGCAGCTATGTTGGCATTGAAGTTCCCATGCCACTCGTGCCGGTTGATTTTCTCCTCCTCGGCCGCGACGGCCTGCCCTCACTCTACCCGCGCATTCGTATTCCGAATCAGCATATCAAGGACGAGGAGTTGTACCGCTAGGATTCGTCGCCCCCCCCTATTCCCGATTCTTTACGCATTCGCAGCGTAGAAGATAAACTCCACGTCCCCGATGCGGACGTTCATGCCATCTCTGAGCAGATTTTCGGAAACTTTTTTCCCATTGATGTAGATGCCGTTTTTGCTTTGTAAATCGAGCAGCACATAGCCCTGTTTGACTTTTTTTATGCGCGCATGTTCACGTGATATGGAGGTGTGGGGAATAATGGCTTCACATTCTTCTCCCCGTCCAAACGTCATCTCATCGCGAGAAAAAGCAATTTCGCGCGGCACTTCTTCAAATGGACTTTGGCACATAAGGCGGGCGTACGGAGCGGATGTCCCAGGTCCGACAGGAGCTGGGGTTGGGCTTTGATTCATGGAACTCGGTCCAGCGGTTGCCGTCTTCAGCATACTCAGCACTTCGGCTGGAATCTCCGGAATCTTATTGATGCGGATACGCGCCAGGACAATCAGTCCTCCGGCGGCTAAGAGTGGAATCAGCATATTCCATACCTCATAGGCAATGACGGCTTGCGGGCTGGTTGCGCCGGGTCCTGAGCTGGTTGTGACGACTCGCGCGCCACCAATACCACTGACCTGGTAGGAAATGCGTGCCTCCCCTTCCCCGTTCGGATGCTGAATAATGAGGCGCACTTCGCGTTCCGTGCCGTCCTCGACCGAGCGTGGGCTAGTATAGGTCAGGAAGTATTGCGACGCGAGCGAGCGGCCGATCTCACTAATCAGCTCAGGAAAGCGTTCTCCCTCACTGACAATATTATAATGTCGGCCCGCGCTCTCCTTGGCGATCATATGCAGGTCGGGAGCCATAAAGGGCGGTGGAGAGATAGCAAAGACATTCAGATTCGCCTTTTTAATTTCTACCAGGACTTCCGCGCCGGAGACCTGCGTCACTTCCCGGCCGTAGCGATTATTTTTTTCCGAGCCATCCCCGCGGGTGTGGTTGGGGGCATCGGTAATCAGGATGAGAACCGCCTGGGCATCAGGCCGAAACGGAAAGCTGCTGGCCAGTAACAGCGCATCAAGCGAGTTCTCCGGAATATCGCCTCCGCCGGTCGGCCGCAGAGCGCCAACCCAGCCTTTGAACTCCCGGGCGCTCCGAGTAAACACCCGCTCGTCCCGAATAACATAATCTTCAAACGTCACTAAGCCTAATCGATAATCCCGGTTGGCTTTGGCCAGACGGTCGGCAAAATCGATGGTGGCTTCTTTCAGGCCGTCAATGAACGGTCCCATGCTTTCCGTGACATCGAAGACTACCACGATATCGACCGGCCGGCCCTGCTGTTCCCCCCGGAAATCAATGATCTTGGCGTCTTCACCGTCCTCCTGCACTGTCACATGCTCTGGGGTGAGTTGTCCGACCGGCTGCCCACGTAAATCAGTCGCATTAAAATACAGACCAACGGCACCGCCGTTGGCAAAATTCTCCAGTTGGGGATTGGTGACAGATACGACCACTGAATCTGACGCATAGACACTCTTCGTAAGGAACGAGAAGAAGGCGAGGCAATATATGAGCCCAAGCACGACTCTGGTACAGCTCAGCTGAGCGAGACGGTTATCCAGTCTCACGGCAATCTCCCTATTCCTTCCCGGCTCGCTCTCGAAAGAGGAGCAAAGTTCCACCGACTTCAACCCGGTCTCCATTTTTAAGCTGGACGGGTTGGGCAATCGGGGTCTGGTTGACGCTGATCTGTCCTTCGTTTTTGGCAAGCATAAATGTATTCTTGCGTTTTTCGACCACGGCATGAAGATTGGCAATGGAACGGTCGCCAAACAGGCCGACATCACTTTCTTCGGCTCGGCCTATTATGGTTTTAGGCTTGGTCAGATGATATTCACGGCCTTCACGGGCATTGCGACTTTGCGAGCGAATCACCATAAACCAGCCGCGCTTCAATATCTCACTGACCAAACCGATCCAGAGACCGATCATGGCACCCAAGATGGCCAGGGCAACCCCACGGCCGGCCGTCTGCGGCAGGAGGGAGGTGACAATCTGAAAGAGCGCACCCCCGATGGACCCGCCAATGCATCCACCAATCGCGCCATTGCGCAAACGGACCACCGATTGACCGACCCAGCCGGCTCCCAGCCCAACTGCGAGTCCAAAGAGTCCCCAGCCTATAATGCGCCCACCAAGGCCGCCAAACAGGCCAAACACCAGCTCTCCCATCAGGAGACCAACAGCACCACCCGCCAGCCCGGCTAGCCCACCGAGCTTCACGCCTTGCCACGTCTTGTTCTTATGACCCGCACTGAGCCCTTCGATGGCACCGATGAAAGCGCCAACACAAATGCCAGTCACGGCGCCCAAGACAATGGCCCGGAGATGGACATTCCCAATCGCGGCCAAAGGGTCA
This sequence comes from uncultured Binatia bacterium (SeqCode), assembly GCA_965247985.1. Lineage (GTDB taxonomy): Bacteria > Desulfobacterota > Binatia > Bin18 > Bin18 > Bin18. The sequence continues at coordinate 2,561,963 of OZ252051.1, forward strand.
GCCGCGGCCCAGCCAGCGATGCCACCCAGGAGCCCGGCCCCGCTATAGAGGACAAGTCGTTCGCGTGAAAGTTCCATACTATTCCGCTGCAGGTCTGCTCAATGCGCCAGGTTTGCCCCGTATGCCGACAGCCGTCAGCATGACCCGGCCTAGAGTTGTAGTGACCAATGTCCGCTCACACTCCCAGACGACCCAACGCTATAGGTTCCGCTGAGCCGATTTTCTTCACGCCAGCCTCGGAAATGATAGACACGATTGCCAATCCGACTTTTAAAGTCAATGTAATTATCCTGCAGGCTTCCTTCCAGAGGAGCGGCGCCGAAGCCGGTCGCATGAATCACCAGGTTGCCACGTAACGCCCCATTACTATGCGGTTGAAAATGGACCTCAAGAGGAACCTCACCACGACCGGAGACCAGTCCTAACATATTGCCCCGGTGCGAGTTGAGGACATAGGCTAAGTCCCGATCATCCGTTACGCTAAATTTCTCGGCCGAGAGCGGGTAGCCGTCCACATAAAAGTCAACCCGGTAAGTCCCTGGGAGAAAGGCGCCGCCACTGGCATTTCCGATTCTGGCAGTAAAAGTGACCTTCTTTGTTTTGTCCGATACCTCTTTTCCGTCTTCGACCGTCCCAAGAATCTGGCCGTTGGGGGCGAAATAGGTTGCGGTGACTCGGTGGTGAGAGGACGACAGGTCGTGCAGTTGGTTCTGAAAATCCGCTTCCCAGGCCACGAACCGGAGCTGGGATGCACCAAACGAAGACGCGGATTGAGAAAGACGGCTGCCATCTTTCGCCGTATTGAAAAAGCGAACAGAGAGCAGAGAAAGCGGCTCTTTGCTCCGTTCCCCAATGAGTGCCAGCCGCTTGGCCTCCGCAGCGGACCGTTTGCGCTCGGCCTCTATCGCGCTTGGGGAAGGCACGGCTGCCGGAACATCAGCTCCACCGGCTATACTACTCTCTCCAGCGTCGGCCTTGGCTATACTGACCGGTTCGGCTGCAAGCCGGACTGTTTGACTGGCCAGCTTGGCATCCCCAAGGTAGAGTTCAAGCTGGTACTCACCGGTCGCCCGTTCTTTGAGCCCCTCAAGGAGCGTCACTCCCCGGAGTTCAAGCTGTTCTTCTTCAGGCCGCACAAACCGACCGGCTTGGCTTTTCCCGGCCAAGCCGCCTTCGGGGTCGAAAAAGCGGCCTTCTATCCGATAGTTCCCACCCTCGACCCCGGACAATCTGTTCTTCAGTACCGCTTCCCAGGTCAGGTATTGCACTTCACCAACCGTATAACTTTCCTTGGCGTCCGACAGTGGCGTGCCATCGCGCGAGGTATTCACCAGGCTGAGAGAAACGAGTTCGAGCGGATCAGCCCGTAGTGCGTTTAGGCGTTTCTCTCGCTCCCAGGGCAGATCCGCCACAAAAGCCCGAAACCCTGCACGCCGGGCTTCCGGCAGCCAGGCTTCAATCTGCTGCCACGGAATCTTTTCTCCCAACTGCGTGACCGGATTGTTTTGCAATAGTTCAGGAGAGGTGAGCAGTCCATACGCGCCGCCCGTCATCAGCAGTAAAAAAACAAGGGCCGCAACCATACGCCCCCAGCGCCGTTTCTTTTGTGGCGGCTCAGCTACCACGCTCTCCTCAACCGGCTCTGGCAAAGGCTCCAGGCTTTGGGTCGCTGCCTGAGATGAACCGGGCTGAGGAGCGGCGCTGAGTCCTCGCCCATACAGAAACATGTCCTTAAACGCTTCTGCGCTCTTTGGTCGCTCTTCAGCCTTATACGCCAGCGCCTGGTCAATGGCCTGGGCCAGGAAGGGAGACGCGTCCAGTTTCTCCGAGAGCACCGGTGGATACGAGAAGGGTGGGTGTTTCTCAGGGTCACGGCCTGTCAGTATATAGTGCAAAGTGGCCCCAAGACCATAAATATCGGACCGTTCATCAACCTTGCCGGAGTATTGCTCGGGTGGGGCAAATCCAGGCGTGCCAATCAGGGTGGCTTTGCCTTGGGGAGAGAAAATTCTGGCAATGCCAAAGTCAATCAGCGAGATACGACCGTCCGGTCGGAGAATCACATTGCCCGGTTTCATGTCCCGATAAATAATCGGCGGAGCAAAGCTATGCAGATACGTCAAGACATCGCACAGTTCTCGGCCAATCTCGACGACCCGGCTCTCGGGCAGTTGGCCGCCCAGTCCGGCGATTTCCTCCTCAAGATTAGTCCCTTCGATAAAGTCCATCACCAGATAATGGCAGTTGCCTTCACCAAAGCGGTCAAAAATTGCGGGAATGGCCGGATGGGTTAACTGGGCGAGCGTATCAGCCTCTCGATGAAAATACTCAATTGCTTGGGCTCGTTCCTCGGGATTCGTGAACCGGTCAAAGATTTCTTTGATCGCCACCCGTCGTTCAGCAAGACGCTGATCCTGGGCAATATAGACGACGCCCATACCGCCGCCAGCCAGAAAGCGCTCGATCTGATAGCGCCCCGCGAGGAGCGTTCCAGGTTCAAGTTGACCGCTTTCATTCCGCGACATCGACGAGCGCCTCGCTACTCGTGAAAGACAACGATCACCGAAGTATTATCGCTGCCGCCTCCGGTATTTGCCGCAACGGTCAACTCTAAGGCCGCCTCGGACGGCGTGCGGTGGCGACTCAAAATATCAGCAATCGCTGGATCAAGGACATGGCTGGTCAACCCATCGCTGCACAGGAGGAGTCGTACCCCTCGCTTGAGTGGCCGCGAGAGCGTATCAACCACCACGTTTTCTTTGCTCCCCAAGGACCGAATCAGGACGTTGCGGTGCTCGTGGCTGAAAGCCTCTTCGTCCGTCAATTGGCCGATCTCGACCAGACGAGCGACCAAGGAATGATCGTGCGAGAGCTGCTGCAGTTCCCCATTTTCCAGCAGATAGACACGACTGTCCCCGACCCAAGCCACCGTCAGTTGTCCGGCCCGGATGCACACCGCAACAATCGTTGCTCCCAGGCCAGCAGATTCTGGATGATCTTTCCCGTATTGGACAATTTTTGTATTGGCCGCCTCAACCGACTCACGTAAATGGGTCTCCCAGGCTGCCGCATCAAATCTCTCAAACCCTTCTTGCCGTTCAGTGTGGTCCCAGGCTGCTTCAATATGCTGGGCTACAGTCCGGATGGCGATTTGGCTGGCGACCTCACCGGCTTCGGCTCCGCCCATACCGTCTGAAACGATATAGAGTCCATTAAAATCATTGCCCTCTATGGTGGCTTGACCCACCTCTTTGACCAGAATGGCATCTTCATTATGATCGCGTACTTGTCCGACATCGGTCCGCCAGGCCGAGTGAATATGCACCGACTGACTCAGCCCGAGCAGGTCTTGTTTCAGGGCTGGCAGGTTCGGATAGCGCTCCTTGCTCTCAAGGGCTAACGCTCTTCTTAAAACACGCTCACAATCGGGTGTCAGGACCTTCTCGGGATAGAATATTGGTGGCTCAGGCTGAACCGCCCAGCCTTCAACGGGTAAGCGGCGTCCGACCAGAACGGCATATAAGCATGCGCCAAGAGCAAACACATCAGCCGCCTCGTTTAGCACCTGGGCCTTATATGCCTCGGGCGCAGCATAGCCATCCGTCAAAACTGGACTCTCCTCAACCGCGTCTTTGAGGCGTATGGCGTCAAGTTGGGTGAGATGAAGACGGCCCGTCTTGTCGAGTAGGATGCTTTCTGGAGGGAGCTCAACACACAGGAGTCCGTGCCGGTGCAAAACACCCACAGCCTGGCACAGCTGTACGCCCCAGCCGGCTGCCTCCCGCTCCGACGTCCGGCCAGTGCGGCTACTCAGAGGGAGACCGGACTGCGTTGGTGTGATGAGGTAGACCCGTCCGTCATGTTCGAGGCTTTCTTGGGGGAGGATGAGGGCCGGGTAGTGAATCGCGGCAAGCTCCTGGGATAGCCCAAACGCGCCTCCCAGACGGCCGTCGGTCCGGTCACTCGATCGTTCAGCTATGAGGTAGGTCTGTCCTGCCTCAGTCTGACGAATCGCCTGGTAACGATTTTCCTGTCCGGTCGAGAGGATAGATGTGATGCGATAGGTATCAGCGAGGAGTGTGCCTATGGTCAGCGGTTCAAAGAGGGGGACCGAAACACCGGCGCCCTCTTCTTCAAGTGACACACCACAGGCCGGACAAAAAATTTCTCCGCTAATATTGGCTTGTCCGCACTCAGCACAAACAAGGCTCTCCTCAACGTCTATAGGCTCGGTCATCAGAGGCGCAGACCCCATGCATCACCAGTCCAATCGAAAGTCACAAGTCCAAAGTCAGGGGACGTGGGAAGGGGACATTTGACCTTCGACTTGTGACTTTCAACTCCTTCGCGGCCTCATTGCACCCGCGAGACCTTAAAAAAGGTTTTGCCGACGATGATCTCATCTCCGTCTTTGAGCGTCGCCGGCGAGCCAGGCTCAAGACGTTGGCCCCTGTTGACAAACGTCCCGTTCAGGCTGCCGATATCCTCAATCGTCAGCTCATCGCCGAATTTGATCAGCGCGTGTTTGCGGGAGATACGCGCTTCCTGATCATCGTTTTCCATGTCAACTTCGGGGAAAGAGCCGGAATCCGGGTCCCACCGACCAACCAGATTATCTCCTGCTTGGAGCTCAAAAACTTTACCCACAGTTCCGCCCCGTGTGATGGTGAGAGTAGCGCTCCCGGCTGCACCTTCTGATCCTGGGCCCTCGTCTGGTGCGTCGTCTCCGGGTACTTCTTCAGGGGCCGGTGTCTCTGTGGGAGCCTCTCCAGTCGCCTGTGCATCACTGTCGGACACAGCTTCAACTGTTTCTTCACTGGTTTCAACCGCCTCAGCCGCAGGTTCTTCTGCAACGGCCTCCGCACTGGTCTCAACTCTTGCCTCAACTTCGGCAGGAGCTTCCTCCACGGCTTCGCTGTCAGGTGCAGCAGAGGCTTCGGCACTCTCCGTCGCTATGACTTCAAGTTTCGCTCCGCAGCTATCGCAGTACTCCAGACCGTCCATATTTTCTTCATTGCATTCCGTACAGCGAATCATTCTCATATCTCCTTCATTGCCCTCATCCATGAACCCTTACGTTCCTGCTCCTGGTAGGGGCGATTCATGAATCGCCCCTACTCTTGTAGAGCATCTTTGATGCTCTCGGGATCAAGCTGCTGCGTTTTTCGTAAAGTTGCCTGAGCGTTGAGCAACTGTGTTTTCGCCGCCCCGGTCGCGAGACTCTGTGTTTTCTTCAACTCACTCTGGAGCCCTTCGAGCGCTTGGGTTGCCTTCGTGTTCCCCAGTCGTTGGGTCCCGGCTATGGCATTGCCCAACAATCGCGTGGCTTTGTCAGTATTGCCGGCAGCCATAGCCGCCTCAGCCTGCATTTGAATCTTGGCGACGCTGACTTGATCGACGAGATTCATCACATAGCCATTCGCCTGGCCAATGGAAGCGCGCTCAAGCGTATAGTTCACCACCACGTCTACGTTTTCGTGTTGGTTCTTTGCGTCCGGCGTATCGTAATGCAGCCCGGCCTGAGCGAGCCGCACCCGACCGGGACGGCGGGGCGGTAAGACTAACACTGCCAACGCCGAACTGGGGGTACCCGATTCAATATCTCCCAACGGGAGGGAAACAGTTCGACTGGCATCAGGCGCAATATCTTTAATCGGGTAAATCTGAGGACTGGCACGAAAGGCCTCTTTCACCTGCACCCCGGCGCTGAGTTGCACCTCAATACGCGCATTGGTCAGCGCGACATTCCGAAGTCCCTGGAGTTCACTGGAGAAAATATCCGGAATTGAGGCAGGGGTATCAATAAAGTGGTAATTGGACCCGCTCGCCTCCGCCATTTCCATCAGCAATTTTTCATTAAACTCGATGCCAACGCCCAGAGTGCTACACGAAATGCGGTCGCGGTGCTGACGGGCGAGATCGAGACACTTGCGCTCCTCATACGTCTGGCCATCGGTGAGGAGCAACAGCCGGTTCAGGCGGTTGGGCGAATAATACTTCTCGACCTCAGCCAGCGCCGCTTCCATCCCCAGCGCCATTTGTGTTCCGCCACCGATCTCCAACAGATCGAGATCGTCAATGCTCCGTTTCACACCGGACGCATCAGCAGCCACACGGTCTGCCGTTGCCGCAACTTCCGCCTTGTCTGCAAACGCGACCACCGCCGCCTTGTCATCCGGACCAAGATTATCAATCAGATATTTGACGGCATCAATCACATAATCAAGCCGCTGTTCATCATACATGGAACCGCTCCGGTCAAGAACAATGCCGAGATTGAGCGGCAGGCGCACGCCGCCGCCTTGCGGTTTTGTCTCCATGAGCAAGTACAGGATAAAATTTTCTGCGCTGCTCAGCACGGCATTCCGGCTTGTCAGCGCTTGGAAACCAACAGCACTAGACACGAAAGACTCCTTTTTTGCCAAGAGGGTGATTGAATTTTTATCTCACGTTTTTTCCCCAGGGGCAATATAACTACCAGCCTATTCGAGTGGCATTATTGCTTCGGCTTCCGAAACTGATCGTGACAGCCCTTGCACGTCCCGAACAGCTTTTGCATATGCTCTTTGACCGCGTCGGCATTGTTTTCTTCTGCGGCCACGGCAAGCGCGTCAGCTGCCGTGCTCAGTGCTGTGGCTGAGGCGAGAAAAGCCTCCCAGTTTTGCCAAATACCTTCTTTCGCCCGAGAAGAATCTGAGCTGCTTCCCTCTGGAAAGAGCCCTGCGATCCGGGTGGAATGAATGGCTATGGCCGCCGCATTCATTTTTGCCTCTTTGAGTTTGCCGGCATCGATCTTGCCCTTCATCTCCTTTGCATGGGCTCCAATGTTCTCCATCAGATAATAGCGAAACGCCATCACATCCTGAGGATCAGGCATATGGGTCGGATGATTTTCATGCCCAAAACTCACCCCGCCCATGCCATGCAGACAACTTGCCATAAATATTGCGCTGACCACAGCCATACGGACCACACGTTTGGCCCTCCCTTTCATTGCACTCCCTCCTTCTTACGAAAAACATATACGCTGAGTCTTAGTTCTCCATCAATTTTCTCCCTGACTCTGTGGAGCAACTGATTTGAGATATTGGGCAACCGCCTGCGCATCTTTATCTGTCATATCTTTGTACCCGCCTTCGGGGACCCCATCAATCACTAAGGCCATAAGCCCCTGGACAGTATCGAAGTTCGGCAGAAAACCGGTGCGCAGCAGTGAGACGATTTCCCCTTCGCTCCACTGCCCAATACCCGTTTCGTCATCAGGGCTGATATTGGGAGCGACCGCGCCGTCAATACCCGCCGGATTACCAGCTAAATCTCGCGCCCGGTCGAGAGTGCCAAACACCGTGCGTGGGGTATGACACTCTTGGCAGTGGGCGAGATGTTCGCTGATGTAGCGGCCTCGGGCAACGGGGTCTGACCAGGCCCTCGCGCGGGTTTCGACTGGTTCAAAAAACAACCGCCGCCAGACGCGCATGGCAAGCCCGGAAAACGGAATGCTGATATCGTGGGGGAGATTTTTTTGTGCTACGGGCTCACGGCTGCGCAGGAAGGCAACCAGAGCGGTGACATCTTCATCCGTCATACCGTTCAAGGCCGGATACGGCATGACTGGACTCATGACCGTACCATCAGGTTTCACCCCCAGCCGGATCGCGTCGATGATTTCCTGATCCGTCCAGGTACCGATACCGTGGACCGGGTCGGGTGTGATATTGGTCCCGTAAAACCGCCCGTACGGAGTCTCAAGCGCTCGTCCGCCGGCATTCACCGGCCCCGCCTCTGCCGTATGGCAGCCACATCCGCCGGCTAAGGAAAATACATACCGCCCGTGGGCGACCAGGGCTGAGTTATCAGCCCGGACGTTCTGGAGGCGACCGAATGAAAAGCTAAAAACAATCAAAAGACAAAAAAGCAGTCTTTGTCTGAGTCTATGCCTCTTTCTTGTCGCATACGGTGACGACTCAGCTGGAGCCAATTGATCTGCCGTGGGAATGGTCATGGAGGAGAGTGGGGATATTGGGGGATCAATAGTGACCTGCTATTATACCGGGCCATGCACCGACTCGGTCTCAGTCTCAGCGTCGGCGGTTTCCTGTTGCTTGGAAGCGCAAGCCTGCTCTATCTGTTCTCTTCACTTGGAGAAATATCTCTCTATAACGCGTGGGGCTATACCATATATGCTGACTTTGAAAGTGCTACCGGCCTTGGACCCGGCGCGTCGGTCGAGATTGCCGGGGTCCGCGTAGGCCGGGTTGATGCCGTCCAGCTGACGGGTATGCGGGCGAAAGTCCAATTAACCATACAGCATAACATCGAGATTCAGGAAGACGCGATCGCCTCCATCCAAACCAAAGGTTTACTTGGGAGTCCCTATCTTCTTATTTTACTCGGCGGATCGGATAATATCATCCCACCCGGCGGATTGCTCAGAGAGACAGAGCCGCCCATTGACCTGCCAGGACTCATGGCAGCCTATGTTGCCGGCCGCAAAGATACTGCCGAAGAAAGTCCTTAGAGAGTCCTTCCCCCTAAGGCCGGATGTGGGCAAGATGCCCGCGCTCCCAGCTCTATTCAGCTCGATCACGCCGTTTACGCCGACGGTATGACGCAGGTTTCATGCGGACCTTGCCACACTGAGGACAGCGCCACTTTTCTTGTTTGTGAGGCCGATGCGCCTCCACTCTCATTTTTGTTCGGCAGCGTGGACAGATCATTGTTCAATCCAGATACCATACCGAATGCGCGGATCCCGCACGGATTACCCAGTGTGTCCCAAATCGGGGCTTGCCTGTTCTCGCCAAGGGAGCTATGGGGGGAAGCTCATGTAGGTGATCAAGAATCACTGCAATCGCTAATTTGGGAGTCACCGAATGTTAAGTCCCTACCGAGTTCTCGACCTGACAACAGAACGCGGCTTGCTGTGCGGCCAGATCTTAGCCGATCTTGGCGCTGACGTGATTAAAATCGAACCGCCCGGAGGCTCATCGGCCCGGAAGCTGGGGCCATTCTATCAAGATCAAGAAGATGCGGAAAACTCTCTCTACTGGTGGGCCTATAACCGTAATAAACGGGGAGTGACCCTCGATGTCACCCGGTCTGAAGGACAGCATCTTCTGCGGCGCATGGCAAAGGGCGCGAAATTTCTGATTGAATCAGACAATCCCGGCACCCTCGCCCAATATGGCCTGAGCTATGCTGAGTTAGCAGCAGACAATCCAGGGTTGATTTATGTCTCTATCACACCATTTGGACAAGACGGCCCCAAGGCCAGCTATGCCGATAGCGATTTGATTATTTTGGCAAGCAGCGGACCGCTCGTCATCACCGGTGACGAAGACCGTCCGCCTGTCCGTCTGAGTATTCCCCAGGGCTATCTGCACGCCAGTGCGGCCGCGGCTCCGGCAGCGCTGATTGCCCTACACGAATCACATCGCTCGAAGCACGGTCAGCACATTGATATTTCCGCCCAGCAGGCTGCGGCACATGCAACCCAATCGACCATTCTCTCGGCTCCGCTCAACGATGCGGAAACACGCCGGATGGCCGGCGGGGCAAAAATGGGACCGTTGGCCATTCGCCTGCTCTGGCCGGCGAAGGACGGCCATGTGTCGATTGCGTATTTGTTCGGTTCTGCGTTTGCCCACTTCACCAAGCGCCTGATGGATTGGATATACGAGGAAGGTTTTTGCGATAAAGAAGTCCAGCAGATGGACTGGGTGGGGATGGGCGGGCTCCTCTTTGGTAGCGATCCAAAAACACTTGAAGACTATGAACGCCTCAAACTGATCGTTGAAGATTTCACCAAAACCAAAACCAAGGAAGAGCTGTTTCAGAACGCCCTGGACCGTGGCCTGCTCATCGCTCCGGTCACCACGATTGACGAGGTTGTCAAAAGCGAGCAGTTGGAGTCGCGTCAATACTGGACCACGGTAGACCATGAGGAGATCGGCAAAGCGTTTGCCTACCCCGGTCCGTTTGCCAAGTTCAGCGAGCAGCCGATTTCTTATAAGCGTCGTCCACCGAAGATTGGTGAGCACAACGCCGAGGTCTACGGCGAACTCGGTCTTGATGCCCAAGCGTTAGCGGAATTACAGAACAAAGGTATAATCTAGCTGAGACTCAATCAGGAGGGGATAACCATGGCAGAGGGACAACAGACCAGCAGTGAAAGCAACCAAGCCCTGGCTGGTGTCAAAGTACTCGATTTCATGTGGGCTATGGCCGGCCCTGGCTCGACTCGCATTTTGGCCGACTACGGGGCGACCGTTGTGCGGGTTGAATCCACCACCCGCTTTGACGCGGTGCGCATGGTCGGCCCGTTTCAAAATAAGCAACCCGGCCCGAACAATTCCGGTTTGTTCAATAATATGAACACGGGCAAATTGCCGATGACCCTGAACCTGTCCAAACCAGAGTCACGTGACGTCATTTTTGACTTGGTGCGCTGGGCGGACGTGGTGACCGAATCCTTTTCTCCCAAAGCCATGCGAGAATGGGGCTTTGACTACGAGTCGCTCAAGAAAATTAAGCCCGATATCATCATGCTCAGTACCTGCTTGATGGGCCAAACCGGCCCGTATTCTCACTTTGCCGGGTTTGGCAATCTGGCCGCGGCCATATCGGGCTTTTTCGATCCGACTGGTTGGCCCGACCGCGCGCCGGCCGGCCCATTCGGTGCCTACACCGATTATATTGCGCCGTGGTATAACGCCGCCGCCGTGCTGGCTGCACTGGAACACAAGCACCAGACCGGTACCGGCCAACATATTGACCTAGCGCAAGCCGAAGCCTCACTCCATTTTCTGGCCCCGTTTCTTTTAGACCAAACCGTTAACGGACGGACCCAAACACGCATGGGCAACCGGGACATGAATTTCGCCCCACACGGTGTGTATCAGTCCGCCGGCGATGACCGCTGGGTCGCGATTGGTGTGGAAACTGACGACCAATGGCGCTCACTGTGTGAGACCATGAACCGCCCGGACCTTGGTCGTGACGAGCGTCTTGCTACAGTAAAAGGCCGGCTGGCTCATCAGGACGAAATTGATACAGCAATTAACGAATGGAGCAGCCAACTCGGTCCCTACGACGCCGAAGAAAAACTTCAGGCGAAAAACGTCCCGGCCAGCGCAGTCGAAACCATAAACGAGCTGTACGAGGACAAACAGCTTCAGCACCGTGAGCACTTCGTAGACTTAGAGCATCCCGACTTTGGCAAGACCACAGTCGAAGGCAGCCGTTTCAAATTCTCCCGCACTCCGGCCCAGATCAACCCGGTAGCCCCGACGCTGGGACGTGAGAATCAGAACGTGCTGGAAAAGATTCTGGGGTATGACGAAGAGAGGATCACTGAGTTAGTGATCGCCGAGGTGCTGGAGTAGCAATACCCCTCATTCATATCCGAGCATGAAGGGGCGCACGGCGGTGCGCCCTTTTTGTTTGGGCTTCTGCAGTGAGTAAGACTCGATTTTCTATCTTGAACGGGGTAGTGTGGAGTTATGCCAACAACATACCAAGCAATCCTGCGCGGTAACCAATTGGAGTGGAGCGACGGAAGGCCACAGACTCTTCCCGAGGAGCGGCCTATTCCTGTTCAAGTGACGATTTTGCAGGAGAAATTCTCAGCTCCAGCTTCCGACAGCGATAGCGGCCAACGCATGGCAAGCGCACTGGAGAAGATTGCGCAATTGAGCACGTTCCCACAGGACGTTGACCCTTTAGATTGGGAAAGAGACCAACGCCAGGATAGGCCCCTTCCAGACCGAGAGGCGTAGTGCTTATCGACAGCAATATTATTATCTATGCGGCTCGGCCTGAGCATGAGAATCTACGACAGTTTATTGCAGAGCATACGCCCGCGGTCTCAGCCGTGAGTTATATTGAAGTACTCGGCTATCATAATCTCACGAAGGCGGACCGAGGTCTTTTCGAGGAGTTCTTTGCCGCTTCTCTCATTCTCCCGATATCGCAAGGAATTATAGAGCGGGCTGTACAGCTTCGCCAAGATCGGAGAATGACCCTAGGAGATTCCCTGGTGGCAGGGACAGCCCTTATCCATCAGCATACGCTCGTCACCAGAAATATCAAAGATTTTCTTTGGGTCGACGACTTAAAGACTTTGAATCCTTTTGAGTGAACATGAAGATACTGCTTTGGACGCCGTACAGATTGAGCGTTGAGACGTATCTATCTTTTGACTCGAAAGTAATTGGGAGCAAGTTTTGATCAGGGCTCAACATTAATGTATGGCGCTATTATCTTGAAGGTTGGAGGCAAGAAAATGGCCAAGTATATTGCTTGCGAAATGGAAAAACATTTTCTGTAAATCCTCGAAACATAATGGTTGAGCGAGACTTCTATAGACTATCTCCTTTCACAAAAGCTGATGCAGAATTTTTTGACTCTTGGCTTCAGTCAATAGACAGTCCACATTTGAGGAGAACTCATCAGTCTCTCTATATCTCCTTTGCACGTATTGCTAATGCTAACGAAATTCTCCAAAAGAGAATCGGCATCTCTGATACTGAGAAATCAAATGCTCAAAACCTTGTTATTGAAACGGAAGAGAAGCTCCATGGGGAGATAGAGAAAAGAGCGATTCCTATAAAGTAAGAGCATTGCGTCAAAAAAACTTGGAATTCCTTAATGATTATAAAGCGACTATGGACTTTTTTCACTTCATCGCACATCAGTATTTCAGAACAAAAAGTGTTCGTGAAAAAATTGGCGATGTTCTGGCGACCTTAACCCCCGATTATGATTTTAGCCGTCTTCGCAATTTATTTTGTTACTGTTTTGCCGATACCTTTGGAGGAAGCCTGTTTGTAGATAGAAAAATATTTGACATTGTATTTTTGGAAAATCAAAATGGCGGATTTGTTACGGGAGACCAGCCAGTAGTGAATCTCACGCGCAAGGAAAGTCTGGAACACAACGACATAGCTCTATATTACCCCTTATGCCCATGCCTTGCTGTTTTAATCGCCTTCAAAGGATTCGGATGTAGGTCTATGAAAGCATATTATGAAATTATCGAGGAACTAAATAAATCCATAGCATTCAAGTCAAACCAGTTCCGAGTAGCAGTATCGGAAGAGGCTCTTTGGCCATTCGTCGGTGATTCCCCACGTAGACAGCCAGATGCGCTTATGTTGCTCACCAACTGATCTTGACCCGATAAGGGGTCGTTACGAGCAGGCAGATATGCCGTGAGATGCATTTCTCAACTCCACTGATTAGTCAGATCGGCATCAGGAGTACGTAGGAGACCTGTATAGTCAGGAAATTGTTGCTTCGATTTCGTGACTTTTTTGTCTTCCCGGCGAATGCACTATGATAGGCAGCGCCGAGTGACAGCGTACTTCGGACGCTCTCCCCCCTGGCGTTAATGGGTCGAGTGCCCATGCTGACGTCTCGTGCCCAGGACGGCGGCGCGCTTTGCCTTGGATAATGGGACAGCGGAGCTCGAAGCCGACACCGTAGTTCCCGCGTGGGGATTCAAGCCGAACCGCGCATTTCACGCCGCCGCGAAAGAGCGCGCGCCCTAATACCGTATCATCGGCGACTGCGTGCGGTTGGTAATCTCCGTGCGTGTATCTGGCCAGGGTTTCTCGTGGGCTACGAATGTTGATCCGGCTCCTCATGACGTTCGCCGTAGGAGCGCTTGGTCCACCAGTAGGCGAACGCGCCGCAGAGGAAGAGGATACCGCCGTACCCTATCGAGAGAATCAGCTCGCCGCTCATAACAAGAACCACTGGACCAGACACAGGTAGTCGGCCTTGTGCCCGACCGCATGTTCGTACGGCAACACGTAAAACACGATCATGAGTATCGTCAAGGCCGCGCCACAGACCATCAAACCCTTCGCGAACCACAAAGTTTTGGCAGTCAGTGAGGGATCGCATTCAGTGAGCGGCGTTTGATGTACCTTCATGCGATAAAGATATTCCTCCTCGGTTACCCGGCCATTTCGCGATACGAGAATGATCGTTATGAAGCTCAATACGATGCCAATCACGAATGGATCGAGATAAACCGGAAGGTATATCACCTCGAATACCGAGAGGATCTTCGGTATCAGGTTCCCGACGAAGCCGACGACTATCCCCCAAAAAGCTCCGTCTGCCGTGATGCGTTTACTCCACACGCTCATGAAGGCCACCGGTCCCCACGACGATGAAAACAGCGTCGCCGCAAAATAGCTGATCATCATGATCGCGGGCGGTTGGAAATACGCGACGATCAAGATGACGATCCCGGTCGCCAGCATGGTGTAGCGGCTCAATCGGAGCTTGCGACGTTCATCGCCCTCACGAATCTCGACCAGATCGTTCGTCACGCTGAATCCGATCAAGGAGAGAAACGTCGACGCCGATGACAGGGCGGCAGCCACCACGCCGGTCATGAACAACACGCCCGCATAGGTCGGCATTGCGTTGAAAGCCGCCCAGATCATTGCCCTTTCGTTGGGCTCGATATCCGGGTTGAGGAGATTTACGGCGGCGGCGGATACCACCAACGCCCAATACAGCACCACTACCGACGCGCTCGCGAAGCAAGCCGATCGAATCACGGTGTGCTCGTTTTTCGCCATGAGGTACCGGCTCGATTGCCACGGGCTCACTGCAATCGTGAATGCCCACGAGATCCCTAGCACGAGACCCCATCCAACTGAATCGAACGGCGTTTGCCAGCGCGAATCGGATCCTACGACACCGTGCCAGGAGATGATTTCCGGCTTGGCTTCGTATACCGCCAGGGACTCGATGGTGGCGAACCATCCACCGGTCTCACCGAGGATATAGTAGAGAGAGAGGAAACCGACGAAGGTGAACAGCAGGTACATGACGGTATCCGTCAACACCACGCCTCTCGAGCCGGAATATATCGTGAACGAGGTGTAACCGATCCAGACGATCAGCAAAGTCACGTCATAGGGAATATGCATCACTTCCGATATCGCCAGTGATGCCCCCTGGGTCACAGCCAGCAAATAGGCGGTTACACCCCCGATAACCGTCACGCCCGCGGCGGCCTGAACCCGCCGACTGTTGAAGCGCTTGCCGAAGAACTCGGCGACTGTTATCGCCTGGCTGCGTCTGACATAGCGGCCGAAGAACGCTGCGCCCAGTACGTAGCCGACGATATTGACCCCGACCAGGATCATGAGGATCGCGCCGTGCCCTTGATAAGTAAACCCGGTTTCACCCAGGAACGCGGCGGTGCTCAGGTAGCTCGCGACCAGGGTGCCGGCTATCATCAAGGTCGAGCTGTCACGCCCCGCAACGAAATAATCATCGACATCTTTTACCCGCCGGCCGGCGTAATTTCCGATCAGCAGATAGATCACCATGCTCGTGATGATGCCGAAGGCGTAGGGGTCCATGGTGGTGCGCGTTTATTCGCCTGCTTTCGAGCGCGTTAGGCAATCCGCTGCCTGCCGTCCATGGCGCGACGCGTATACTTTCGTTTAGCCCCGGCCCGCACGGCCATGTGCGGACGTTCGCCTAGAAAAAGCCACGTTAGGTGGCTTTTTCTAGGTCCGGTTTACCCAGCAGACGCCTCCACGTTCTCATCCTCCCACTCGGGGACGGAATCGAACTCCATGTTGTGCGCGTAATGCGGCCAGTCGTCAATGCACCATTGCGCCGGTAACGTGACCAGGTCGCCGCTGCTCGTATTCAACACGTAAGGGATGTCATCACCCATGAGACTCGCATCGTAGACCAGGCCGCGCTCGGCCAGCAGGTCCATCGACCATTGAGATGCGTTATAAGGGGTTTTTGGACGCACGTCTCTCCGGAGGATCACCCCGGAGAGACGTGTTGTGTTTTGAAGAATGGTGGAGGCGGCGGGAATCGAACCCGCGTCCGAGAGTAGTCCACTCAAGGCATCTACAATGCGTAGCTCGTACTTTAATCTTGTCCTCAGGCCTCCTACGAGCAGGATGCCATCGGACCAGCCAAAGTAAAGTTTCGGGCCTGCACCCTTCGGCACGATGCGAGCCCTATCCCGATTTGTGTCGCCTTAGCCAACCCTACGGGCACGGATCAGTAAGACGCAAGCTGCTCTAGGCAGCGAGAGCGTAATCAAAATCGTCTGCAGTTAAATTGCAGCCTGTCCGTTTTACGGGCGGGACAGAACCCCGGCATGCAGCCCTGGCTTTCTAGCCCACGTCGAAACCAGATCGCCCCCTTATCAGAATTATTTCGTTCCCGCAGAGAGGAACAGTAAAAAGACTATACTCTCCTAGCCTGTCCGTCTATGCATGGCACGTTCGACATCGCGCTTCATCTCGCGTTCGCGAATAGTAGCCCGCTTGTCATACGTCCGTTTCCCTTTGGCCAAGGCCAGTTCGACCTTGACCCGACCTTGCTTAAAATACAGGCGTAGAGGAACCAGGGTCAATCCCTGCTCCTTTGTCTTGCCCATAAGACGCATGATCTCCTTTTTGTGCAGAAGGAGCTTACGCCTACGGGTTGGATCACCGTTAAAGTAGTAGGCCGGTTTATAGTCGCTGATGTGCGCGTTCAATAAAAACGCCTCACCCTTGTCGATCCGGCCATAGCTGTCTTTGAGATTGGCCCGACCGTCCCGGAGCGATTTCACTTCTCCCCCGTTCAGCATAATCCCGGCTTCAAGGGTTTCGTTAATGATATAGTCGTGCCGTGCTTTGCGGTTCACACAGATTGCTCTCTCGGCGGGTTTCTCTTTGGCCATGTTCACACTCTGCGACTAGTGTAGCACACGGTTATCAATAAGCCGGACAGCTCCGACCCAGACCGCGATGGCCAACAGGGTGGGACCGGATACCTGCTCCACTTCTTCGAGCGTTTCAGGATGACATAAGGAGGCATACTCAACCCGCACCTCGGCGTTTTGGGTTAGTACCTGCTGGACGGCTTGAAGAATAGCGGCTGAGGAGCATTGTCCGCGAGAGACAGACTCTTGGGCAGTCTTGAGCGCGCGCGAAACACATAGACCCGTCTCTCTTTCGACAGCGCTCAGCCGTGCATTACGCGAACTCAGGGCCAAGCCATCATCTTCACGCACCGTCGGCAGAGTGACGATATCGATGTCAAAATTAAGGTCTTGGACCATGCGTTTGATAACGACGCACTGCTGGAAATCCTTTTCGCCAAACAACGCATAATGCGGCTTCACCATATTGAATAGCTTGGCCACAACCGTTGTCACCCCCCGAAAATGGCCAGGACGAAATACACCGCACAAGGGTTGGCTGACTTTCTCGACCTCCACTGCGGTCTGATACCCATCCGGGTAGATTTCAGCGGGCGGCGGCATGAACAACACGTCCGTCCCCAATTCCCGGAGTAACCGCTCATCCTGCGCCTCGTTCCGCGGATATTTGTCGAAATCGGACGCCTGATTGAATTGCATGGGATTGACGAAAATGGAGACAACAACGACATCCCCTCGATTTTTTGCCTCACGGACAAGACTCAGATGGCCCGCATGCAGAAACCCCATCGTGGGGACAAAGGCCACGGTCTTACGCTCCAGGCGTTGGCCTTCCGACCAATGCTGCATCTCCCGAACGCTCTGAATAATGTTCACGACTGTGGCTTCCCAGTACGCGTGGCAATATCTAATGGTCTAATGGAATGAGTGCTCATCTTGAGGGAAGGCCTGCCCCCGCACATCGCTGATATAGGCATGCACCGCGTCGGCAACGACACTCTCCAGATTGGCGTAGCGTTTGACAAACTTGGGCGTAAAATCACCGGACATGCCAAGCAGGTCATGCATCACCAGAATCTGGCCATCACAATGAGGACCAGCACCAATACCAATGGTTGGAATAGGCAGCATGTCCGTTATCTCGGCAGCGAGGTCCATGGGGACGCCCTCCAAGACCACGGCAAAAGCGCCGGCATTCGTGACGGCTTCGGCGTCTTCAAGCAAACGTTCCCGGGCCCCGGGTTGGCGTCCGGATTTCTTGCCTTGGACCTTATAGCCGCCCATGCGATGCACCGACTGCGGCGTCAGACCAATATGGCCCATAACGGGAATATCCACATTCACGATGGCCTTGGCGACCCGTGCGACGTTGACCCCGCCTTCCAGTTTGACGGCCTCGGCCCCGCCTTCCTTGAGTAATCGCCCAGCATTGGCAATCGCGTCACAAATGCCGGCCTGGTAGGATAAAAATGGCATATCACCAACAACAAGCGCGCGCGGTCGAGCCCGATTGACCAGCCTGAGGTGGTAGACCATATCGTCCATCGTGACCGGCAAGGTCGTATCCGCCCCTTGCACGGTCGTGCCTAAAGAATCGCCGACAAGTAAAAAGTCGATCCCGCACTCGTCCAGGATGCGGGCGAACGGGTAGTCGTAGGCCGTGAGGGCAGTAATCTTTTGCCCAGACGCTTTCAGCCGTTGCAGTTCAGGAACCGAAATCTTTGCGTGTTGCATGGCGTCCCTCCTTACATTCTGCAGCTTCTCCATGGACCACAGTCGGAGGGCGTCGAGACAGGGAAGGATGGGTTGAGTATAATGCGAGCTTATGCCAGAGCCGCACTATTGAGATGTTCCCTGTCGTATGGCTTGTCTGCCGTCCGTCTCGGTCCACACTCTTGGATCCAAGCGGTCTCCTGCAACTATTTCTCTGCCCTGTATGGGGCCTGTTTGGGTCGATCAGTTTATCGCCCAAAGCCCCCTCCCACGCACTACAGCCAGAGCGGAGCAATAGTATGGGCGTGCTGATAGCATACTTGTCTGAGGATTGTCCAGAGTGTTTTGTTCTTTTTCTTTTTTCATTTCAGCCTTCTTGCTAGGGTATTGATATGAGCAACCCAAATTCTAAAGACCCTCAAGATGCTATGGGCCAATACCTCATGGTTGGCATCCCCCATGCAACCCTCGATTCGGAAACACGGGATATCCTCTCTGACTTGCAGCCGGGTGGGATCATCCTCTTTCGTCGGAATTATACGGACCCAGACACGCTCCAATCCCTGTGTGCGGATTTACATGCCCTGACCCCCGAGAATCCCCCCCTGATTGCGCTTGATGCTGAAGGCGGACGCGTCCAGCGTCTCTCACCGCCCTTCACCCATTTTCCACCCGCCTTTCAGATCGGTCAGACCGGCTCTCCCCAACTCGCCCATGAGGTCGGGGTCGCACTTGGGCAGGAGCTGCGCAGTGTGGGTATAGATATTGACTTTGCTCCAGTACTGGATGTGTATAGCAATCCTGACAACACGGTTATTGGTGACCGCGCGTTTGGCTCTGATCCACAGCGGGTGGCGGAGTTCGGCTGTGCGCTCGCAGCCGGACTCCGCACCGTCGGCGTGCTCCCGTGTGGCAAGCACTTTCCTGGGCATGGAGCGACCGTCATCGATTCGCACGACGATCTTCCATACGATGAGCGAGACAAGGCGGTCCTGGAGGAGATCGATCTTACCCCTTTTCAAACCGCTATTGCCCAGGGGATTGAACTCATCATGACTGCCCATGTTGTCTACCCGGCCTTCGACCCGAATCAGCCGGCCTCGCTCTCATCCATCATCATGAACGATCTGCTGCGGAGACGCTTGGGATTCCAAGGAGTCATTGTCTCGGACGACCTGGAGATGGGCGCTATTGTTCGCACCAGGTCGGTTGACGAGGCCGCCATTCAGGCCCTCCGCGCGGGAGCGGACCTGCTGTTAGTCTGTCAGAGTCTGGAGCGCGCCCTCAGCGCTCGGGATGCGTGTCAGCAGGCGCTGCAACAAGGAGTTTTGACTGAGAGACGTTTGAACGAAGCGCAGCGGCGTCTTCAGCGCCTGAAGCAACGTATTGCAGCACGGGCGTCTCTCCCGCTGCCTCCAATCGGTGCGCCGGAACACCACGTCCTCGTCGATACGATTATCCAACGAGCAGCAGGATGAGGGCTGATATCCAGCTCACCGTTTCGCTCGCCATTTCCTCATGGCTATCTTTTTACAAATTTCGGCAACGACTGCGAATACGGATCACGGGCAACACCTTTTTCGGTGATGATGGCACTGACGAGGGTATGGGGTGTCACATCAAAAGCCGGATGCGCAACCGCTATCCCGCTTGGGGCAATCTGTTGGCGCAGTACATGGGTGACTTCCTTGGCGGACCGCTCTTCAATGGGAATCTTCTTGCCAGAAGGACAATCCAGGTCAATCGACGTTGTTGGGGCGGCCACATAGAACGGTACTTTGTGTCGTCTGGCCAGCACGGCGGATGTATACGTTCCGATCTTATTGGCGACATCCCCATTCGCCGCTGTTCGGTCGGTACCAACAACGACACAATCAATCGCACCCTTTTGCATGAAATGGCCGATCATATTGTCAGTGATCAGGGTTGCCGGAATCCCTTCGCGGACGAGTTCCCAGGCAGTTAAACGAGCGCCTTGTAAATACGGACGGGTTTCCGGCACAAAGACGGAAATATTCTTGCCTTGCTCCCAGGCAGCCCGAATAACGCCAAGGGCGGTTCCATACCCGGCCGTTGCCAGCGCACCAGCATTACAATGCGTCAAGACAGTCGCACCTTGAGGAATCAATTTTGCGCCATAGCGACCTATACGCCGATTGGCTGCCACGTCTTCCTGATAAATTTTCAGGGCTTCCTGCTCTAAGATATCAATAAGAACGTCACGGCCTTTGGCCCGCGCTTTCTCATAGCAGCGTTGCATCCGTTCAATGGCCC
This sequence comes from uncultured Binatia bacterium (SeqCode), assembly GCA_965247985.1. Classification (GTDB taxonomy): domain Bacteria; phylum Desulfobacterota; class Binatia; order Bin18; family Bin18; genus Bin18. The sequence continues at coordinate 2,582,655 of OZ252051.1, forward strand.
AAAAAAGGTTGACTGCGGTTGGCCGTGTGGACGCAAAGACTTGACACAAGCGCTCAAACACGTCGGGCTGAGCGCTCCGTTTGAGCTGTCGTGCTCCAAGCGCAATACCCATGGCCGCCGCAACTCCAATCGCGGGCGCCCCGCGAATCACCATAGCGGTAATGGCGCGCGCCACTCCACGATAGTCTTTATAGGTGCGATAGACTTCCCGCGTGGGTAACTCGCGTTGGTCAAGCATGACCACGGCACCCTCCCGCCACTCTATAGTGAAGAACGAAGCTGACTTCATGCCTCCCTGTCTCCTCGTATACTCATTATTCCCGTGCGGTCTCGTGTATATTCGACCTAACACCCACTGTTTTAAGATTCAGGACCTGACTCGACGAGCCGAACACCAGCGTCAGGAGTCCAGACGGCCACTGTCTTGTCATCTCCTGCACTTTTGAGCGTCACGGTTTCCAACCCTGTTCCCGGCGCAAACAGGGATAATTCCCGGCTATTCTTTTGCCATGTCGTCGCAACCAGTTCGACCACCGTGGAGCGTTGGTCCGGGGTCAGCTCGGCCCATTTTTGCGAGACGGATACGGACACCGAGCGCCCAGAATCGCTCGCTGCCATTCCGTAGTAAATATCGGTCCATCTGCTTTCAGAGAGTTGGGTGTCTGTGCGGTAGACACAGGTCCAAAAGGCCGGACTGATATCAGCCGGCAGGCCAGACGGCGGCTGGGGCTCTTCCTGTAGCACTGGGTCTTCGAACGGTTGCGGCTCCGGTGGCTGCGTCTCGTCCGGCGGGCGAAAATAAATAAAAAGTCCGATCAGCACCAGGACAAAGGTGGTCGGTATTTTCCGTAGCCCGGCTCCAAGAGCACCCAGCAGGGTCTGGACCGGGTTTTTCTTGGCTGCCTGCTGAGACGCAGGGGGTCGAGGAGTTCTGGCCATGCGCGCAATATATCACAGGCTGAGCATAGCAACTTCTGGAACGGGGCCAGGAGGCTCGGGAGACGGAGGCGGCGGGCTAGTCATGGGCCGGAGTGTAGCACAGAGTCGGCCTGCTGCAGAAGACCAGCGTGCCGCGCTCTTGCCTTGACTCGCCGCCGGGTCATGGCTATAGGTGGCCCACCGCGCCTTGTCCGCCCTGACCCGGCGCGCATCCCAGAAAGGAGTACGGCTATGGAACGCCTCCACCCCGGAGATCCTTTTCCCGCCATAAGCGGTCCGAGCGTCGGCGGAGGGACGGTCAATCTGCCGGCCGACATCTCGACCCCGTACGCTATCGTCCTGACCTATCGGGCTCACTGGTGACCGTTCTGCGATCAGCAGTTGGCTGATTACCAGGCCAATCTTGAGCAGGCCCGGGCGACCGGGATTTCGGTCTACGCCATCTCAACCGACCCGCTCGACAAAGCCCAGCAGACGGTCGATAAGTCGGGGCTGACGTTTCCCGTCATCTACGGCGTGGACGGCCCGGCCACGGCAGCGACCCTGACCTGCTGGTACGAAGAGAAACGTAATATCATCCAACCGGCGGCGTTTATCATCGACCCCGCACGCAACATCCTGAATGTGACCTATACCTCGGGGCCGATCGGGCGCCTGCAGATAAAAGACGCCCTAGGGCTGGTCGGCTTTTACGCTTCAAAGAAGATCTCAGCCACAACGGTCGATAAAGACAAAGGCTGGACGGCAAATATAACCGGAGCCTGACACGACACCGGACCGCCTGCAGCAGTGCGCCACGGCGTCACAGGCGGCCCCCCGTGTCCAGAGTCGCGCAGGTCCTGAAGCGGGGTGTCCTGCTAGGCCGCGGGAACGCCTGGGGTGAGTTCCCGCGCGTTCACCGCGGATCGCTCACCCCTCCCCACAAGCGCTGCGACGCGAGGCGCGCGCCTTCTGCACATGCCCGCAGCTTGGCCCAGACAACGCTCTCGGGAACCATCTCCCAGCCGGCAAACGTGCCAAAGCCACAATCCGAGCCGGCAAGGACGCGACTTCGGTCGCCTACGGCGTCGGCCACTTGGCAAATACGGTCGGCAACGATTTCCGGATGTTCAATATAATTCGTTGTGGAATCAATAACGCCGGGAATTAATAGCATCGAGTCGGGTAAGGGATGCTGCTGAAAGGCTTTATATTCGTGTTGATGGCGGGGATTCGCGAGTTCAATGGAGAGCGCCCCCACCTGAGCCTGATACAGAATAGGGAGAATATCGACCAGAGGCACATCGTGATTGTGGGGGCCGTCATAGTTTCCCCAGCAGATGTGCAACCGGATACGCTCGGCCGTAATATTCTCAGTTGCGCGGTTGACGGCCTCGATATGGGTCTCAATGGTCTTCTGAAATTCAGCAATCGTCTGATCCTGAAAGAGGAAGGTCCGCTCCATAGCCAGATCAGGGGCATCGAGTTGCAGGAGCATACCTTGGGCGTGTATGTATTCGTACTCCTTCTTCATTTGCTCAGCCACTGCCAGCACGTACGTCTCGTGCGAGTCGTAATAGGCATTCAACATTGTGGTTGCAATGATGCCAGGCGAAGCCGCGGTCATGAAGCGTTCAGTGAACGCGCCTGGAGTCTGATCCGTACAACGGAGAAACATCTCACATTCGTCTTGTACGGCTGAGAGGTCATCATACTCGACCTCCGCAATGGCCTGGGGTGCGTTGAATACCTTGGCCCGCATCATATTGCGACGCTGCATCATAGCCGTGAAATCCGGGAATTCAGCCATGTCTTGCGGCGTAGGCCGCTTGCTCTCTCCTCCAAAGCCACGCATGCGCTGCGGCACATAGGTTTGAAAACCGATGCGAGGCTGTTCTCCGTCATTGATAATATCGACACCGGCTTTGAGCTGCTCATCAACAACGTGTTGTATGGCCGTTTCGGATTGGTGCGCCAGCGCGGTGGTATCGATTGCTTTGCCCTGCTCTTGATCAATCAACAGATCAGTCAGTTCAGGATTGCGCGGGAGACTGCCGACATGGGTGGTGAGAATACGTTCATCGCTCTTTTGCATAAGAAGCCCCTCATTACATTAGCGCTGATGATACAAAGGGTGTCCGCGGACTGCGGTCCGGACCTTATTCATATGGTCCCCTTCCAGATTGGCGATAAAGAGGTCCTGCATATCAGGGCCGCCAAACGCGCAGTTGGTTGGAAAGGCCAGCGCGGTGCTGTCCGGGTCGTGGATGAAGGTTTCCCAGTTGCCGTTCGGATCAACCTTGATGACTCTGTTTCTGGGCTCCAGCTTGCCGTTCTCCGGTACGCCGGGCAGCGTGATATACAGGTTCCGGTCCACATCAAAGGCCATCCCATCCGGCAGGGCCGGAAAGTCTTTGGCATAGATTTCAGGTGGACCAAAGGTGCCGTCTTTGTTGATCTGAATACGGACACAATCGTTACGCGAACTCTCCAAAACGTAGACCGCGTCTTCATTGGGGTCGATGGCCGTCCCATTGGCGAAATAAATCCCGCCGGCAACCATCTCGCCCCGGCCGTCGGGGCGGATGCGCACAACCGCTCCGTTGGGCTGGGGATTCTCAAACTCCTTAAACACCTCGCGGCCCGGCTGAGAGCTGGAATTCGAGACGTAGAGATTGCCCTCGGCGTCATAGCTGGCGAAGTTCGGAATTGAAATCGGAAAGTCTCCGGCGTGGTCAGCGACGAGGGATACTTTCCCGTCGGGCGCAAGCCGCATTACGGCTTTATGTCTGAGGTCGCAATAGACGAAGTTGCCTTCCCGGTCCAGCGTGACGCCATTCGGGATGGCCCGGTCCGGCAACTGGGCCACCTCATGCACAACCCCGTCCGGACTTACTTTATAGACAATACCATTCCGCCCCCCACCCCAGGCATTGTCTTCTTTATCAATGACCACGCCTTCGGCTCTGAGCACGCCAGCGCCAAAAATTTCAACCTGCTCAACAGCAATCGATGTCATGCCTTCCCCCTGTCTTTTGTCTCGACACAAAACCTCACCAGAGACCGGGCAGTGTAGCCGGATCTGTCTGGAGCAATCTAACCAGCCTCAACGATCCTCTGCATACAGCACCCCTTTCTCTTGGAGGGCGGCTATGTTTTCGTCGCTATAGCTGAGCTGCTCTCGCAAAACGTCAGCGCTGTGCTGGCCTAAAAGCGGAGCTTGGATGTCCGGGAGCTGGGGGAACTCGGAGTATTTCAGCGGGAAGCCGGGTATCGTCACTTCTCCAAGGATGGGGTCGGGAACCGTGCGAACCATCTCACGCGCTTTGAAATACGGATGCTCTAAGATGTCCGTAATCGACATGACGGGAGCAGACGGAACCCGATGCTCTTCAAAGACTTGCAGAACGGCCTCATCACTCGGCTGAGTTTGCATCCAGTTTTCAATGATGGGAATGAGTTCGCCTTGGTTCTCCCCTCGGTCGGCATTCGTCGCAAAACGGGCGTCTTCAATCAGTTCCGGCTTCCCCATGGCCTTGCACATATTGGCCCACTGTCGGTCTAAGACGAGTACGACTATCCAACTTTGGGGCCCTTTGAACACCCCACACGGACACACGAGTGGATGATGTGACCCCATCCGGATTGGCACAAACTCGCCGTTGCTCATCGTATGCCCCTGCACATTGACTTCGTGCATGTGGAACATGGCGTCAATCATGGACAGATCTATATATTGGCCTACGCCGGTTCGTTCCCGGTGATATAACGCATAGCCCAGAGCCGCAAAAGCGTGGACGCCACTGCTGACATCGGCAATACCCAGGCCGACAAACTGCGGTGGACCATCCGGACTCCCGGTCATGTGCATAATTCCGGAGAAGGCTTGCGCAATAAAGTCATAACCTACTTTGTGAGAGAGTGGACCCGTTCGCCCAAAGGCGGAAATCGAGACCATTATAATCTTGGGATTGATTTTCTTGAGCGACGGGTAGTCAAGGCCACGTTTTTCCATGACTCCTGGCCCAAAATTCTCAACCACAACATCCACCGTGGGAATCAATGCACGCAGGATTTCAAGAGACTCGGGCTTGTCGAAATTCAGACAGAGACTTTTTTTGCCGCGATTTTGCTGGACAAAATACGCGCTGCGATTATGCTGAATAAATGGCAGCAAACGCGAAGGATCGCCCATGGGGGCCTGTTCCACTTTAATGATGTTGGCGCCCATCTCTGCCATGAGGCGAGTAACGGTTGGCCCGGCTAAGTATTGGGTAAAATCCAAGACGGTCACGCCAGAAAGCATATACGGCTGTCCATTTGTCTCTTGCCTCTCTTGCATACTGCACCTCTGCTTCATCCTTGCCGGTACGACGGGTGGTGTAACACGGGCACACTGAAAAAGCGAGCCTTTTCCATGAGCCGACTAGAGGAACGGTGCTGTCCTAGAAGTGCGGCAGACGTGGGAGACTGCGGAAAGAATTTACGAGGAAGCTTCTTTTGAAGACGGAATCGGGGCTGGGTATTTCCATGTCAACGACAGGAGCGTGTCCCCGCCGGGGAGCGGTGTGGATTCTGACTCAGGAGCAACATCGGCAGGGACTTCCGGATGCCTGTTGCGTGCCTCAGTGACAGCCATCCGAACGAGGTCTTGCTGCGCTGGCGGAGCCTCGCCATTCGACGAGTCCTGCAGCTCGGAAGCCCGCAGCTTGACTGTGACGGTCACTTGCATCGCATGAGAGCTGCGGGGTGGGGGTGCGGAAGGCTCACTGACCTCAACCTCAAGTTCGGTTGGCGCTTCAACCTCGTCCGGCTCGACTTCCAAAGCCCGTATATTCTGCTCTTGTACGGGAGGCGTTTCAACGGGAGGCGTTTCATTTGTTTCAGAAGCAGGCGCCGCCGCAGATTCTCCTTGTGGTGCCTGGGTCTGACCCGTTTCCTGTCGAGCCCCCTCGTCCCGTTCTTGATCGTCCCGTCTCCTCCGACCCCGGCCACGTGTACCACGCCGCCGTCCACCCCGTCCGTCCGACTCTGTATCACTCGATTCTTCACGGCGACGCTGAACACGCTGGCGACCGGGTATGAGTCCGAGTGCAAGATATTCGCAAGTCTCCGTCGAAATGTGTTCAAAGGCATCATTCGCAAAGTCCAGTGCCTTTTCTTCGGTGTAGGCATCAACGTCACAATCGACGAACACCATACAGTAGAAGTTGTCTCCTGTTGACGTAGAGTTTCCCGGGCCTTCACTCATTTCGTGCTCATGATAACGGACACGTTGATGAGAGAAGGAGCCGAATAGTGAGGAGACTGCCTCTTGGATATCCTCTGTCGAAGGTCCACAGGCTTCAAAAACGGCTAAGGCATGAAAGTTGGGCATGTGTCAGAACTCTATATAGTGTGGAGCGTGTTCGCAAGAGCAGCTAGAACAGAAAGAAGAACGAGAGCGGACTCTGAGTTCTACTGTGGACCTAGACCTAGCAGGCATTTGGGCGTAAACTGGAGATAATTTTTCGGTCGGGCTGACACAGCCCATGTCGCTGCTGGCCCTACAATACGGTAGGGCACAGCGGACCGGGCCTCGGGCCGGTAACGGCGATCGGTTCCTGGCTGAGCGGATTCTGGACCCGCACTGGGTGCGCCGAGAAAGGAGGTGGTCTAGTGGAGTTATCAATTACGGTGATCAGTGAGGTGGTGGCCTCTTAGGCCGACGTACCCCAAAATCGGGTGGTCGTCTGGGAGGACCAGGCACCGCCGTACCCCCGGCAGCCCGTGATCATCACCCACGGGACGTCCCTACGGACGTAGCACTGTCGGGGGTTTTTTGTCTGAGGCTCAGCAGCTTTGCAAAAAGATTCCGAAAAGGTCCTATGAGTACCGATCAAACGACGACACGGATTACCAAATCGATCCAGGCTTTGAGCACCAAGCTGCTGGATCTCACAACCACCTCGTGGCAGACGTTTAAGGAAAAGGAGCACATGGTCCAGGAGGTTGCCAAGGACCCCTTTACGGAAGAGATGAAGGCGCAAGCCGCCATGGCAGAATTCTTACTCCTGTATCTCCATTCGTGTGATCGTGTTGCTGCAAGTACGTTCGCCCAAGCACTGGCCGAACAGCCCGCAGAAACACTTCGGCAATCGTTTATGGCTGCTCTGGTTGGACAAAGCGCCATAGCGTTTGTACACCTCATTGATCCTAACGAAGAAGTCCAGAATTACGAAGATGACGAGGACCAAAAGGCAACACGGGCCGACCTGTTACATTTGTATAATATCCGAGCAACACAGTATGGCTGTTTTGCACTCGGCAAGGCGGTCAAGATCGAAAGTAGCGAACCACTGTTCACCTTGGCGGGGATCCGCTTAGCAGAAGCGCTCGACTGTCCTCACGATATTGTGGTGATTATGGAGGGAGTGAAAACGGTCATGCAGAGTCTGGCAACCCTGCGCGACGAGCCGCTCTTGAAACACACGATCGGCGAAATAATGGCCGGCCTACAATAAGTCTTCCATAGTTTCGTTTATTGGAGACAGTGAGATTCATGCGTTGCCCTTTTTCCGTCGGGCGACACGAGGGAACGGACGTCCCTTGGCTTGGGCCTCAACCAGCAACCATTGCGCTTGACCAATTCCGCGCAGACTGCGGTATTCGGCATCGGACCAGCCAGCGGCCCCTCTTTTTTGGGCAACGTCGAGGGCCCGCGTCAGCACGGCTTCACACAGCTCAAGTAATGGCAGGATTTCCTGGTCCACCTCATCCAAAGGAGTCTCCAGTAATAGGGCCTGGGCCTGAGGAGGCATGGCAGCAAGCGATACCTTCGTCCGGCTCCCGTTTCCTTGACACGTCGCTGCTTGCCCCACGGAAGGAGAAAAAAAAGGAAATCCAAGTTGACGGGCGTCTTGCGGATTATGCGTTTTTCCTGTCACGGGTTGGGTCTACCTTAAACGGAAGTTCTTCCACAGGCTGCCAGAATGAAGGCATCGAACAAGAGGCGTGGGGAGGTCGGACTTGATTTGAGTGCGAGATCCAATTGCGCGGCATGTCGAAGGACGCGCCGGAGATCTGAGTACGAAAAGACACGACTCTGCGCGACTAAAGCGCGTACCCGATTTCCTCGCAATCCGGTCGCCTGTTCAATCTGACTACTTGGTGCATTGGCGTCGGACAAATCTTTGACCTGCCACAGACGCCGGAAATGGCTGACCAGCGCGTGCAAGACCGGGAGCGCCCGCTTCTCATCGCTCAACACCTGCTGTAGCAAGCGTACGGCACGTTTGCCATTGCGCCGTCCCAAAGCGTCCGCCAGATCAAAAGCAGAATGCTGATGAAGAACCCCCACACATTGCCTGACCACCTCCTGGTTTATTTCGGTTGCCGGGAAAACAAAGGCAACCAGCTTATCCATCTCGCTGGACAGGGCGAGCAAATCCGTTCCAATATGATCGGCCAAATACGAGGCAGCCTCAGCGTTGAGGCGGACACCCCGTTCCCGAGCAAAACGCTGCGCCCAACCCGGGATTTGGTTGACAAAGGGCGGGCGGAATTCGCCAACAAAGCCACGCTGAGCACACACCGAAAAGAATTTCTGACTGAGATTGGCCCTGCCCTGAACGCAGACCACAAGGGGCTGACTTTCATCTCGCAGTTCGGCTTCGGTCGCTAGACGTTCTCGGTCTGCGGCGGACAGTTGGCCTGCATTCTTGAGAACGATTAATTGGTGTTCAGCAAAAAGAAAAGCGCTACCCCACGCCTCAAGGAGCTGATCAAGAGCGTCTTCTCCTGCATAAAACGTATGCACTGCCGGGTTTTCACCAAGGCGTGCCCGCACGTAGGCGACCGCTCGATTAATGAAATAGGCCTCCTCACCATGAAAGAGGTAGAGCGGGTAGAGGGACTCTTTGGTCAAGAGGGCAAAGATCTCATCTGGTTGGCGAAACGTCTTGCTCGTCCGCTGGGTCGCCATGGTCGCAACTGACAAAAAACAGCGTGTAGGGCCGAAAACTTTTTCGGCCCTACTATGATCGGATACTGACCTCCAGTTGACGCGAAACCGGTTCGGTCGAAACGATGTGGCGCTGGAGTTCCATTTCTTTCTCGTCAAATCCAAAGGCCAAGCCCAAGAGTTGAGGGAGGTGGATAATAGGCATCCCAATCTGTGTCCCCGCCCTTTTTTCGGCAGTAGGCTGGTTGGCGTCAAGATTCAGATGACACAGTGGACAGGGCGTCACCATGCAGTCCGCACCTTTCGTCTTGGCGTCACCGGTATGATCACTCACCATCCGCATTGAATTTTCTTCGTTGACAGTCAGAATCGGAAACCCACAGCATTTGGACTTCCCGCTCGAATCTACAGACTCAGCGCCAATGATGTCGATCAGGTCCTCCAAATATGTTTTCCGACCCGACAACCCTTTGGGAGCAATAATTGAGGTCGGACGACGGATGTAGCAGCCATAGAATGGCGCGACCTTGAGCCCAGTCAGTTTACGCTTGATATGGGGTTTCAGATTCTCCACCCCATAGTCTTCCATCAGTACCCATAAGAGATGCTTGACTTCTACCGTGCCTTTGTATTCAAGCCCCTCCTCTGCCAGGTATTCCGTGTTAATTTTCTCGCGATACTCAGGCTCGTTTTTGAAGCGATGATTGGCCTGGGTAAAGACTCCCTGACAGGTACTGCAAATCGTCATGAGTGAGGAAAGCCCCATTGCTTCCACTTTAGCCAAAGTACGCGCATTGATGGGGTCAGACAGGTCACGGCTTAACACCCCGGCTCCTGTACAGCCTACATCGGTCACTTCTTCGATTTCGATCCCCAGTTTCTCCGTAACCTTGACCGAAGCCGGGTATAGCTCAGGACACGCCCCACGCGACACACAGCCTGGATAAAATGCATACTTCATACTTTGCTCCTCTGGGCTTTGTCTATGATTCTTCGAATGGCTTGGGTGCCCGGCCGCTTAGTGTGCCAATACGGTAGCGGAGCCTTGCCCTTTGGGATGGCCCTGATCACCGTGGGTAAGAGTTTCGCCAGGCCGGCAATATTGGTCAGCCCTTCACTCTCGATCGCCAGCCGACCCTCATCCAGCCAACCGCTCCGCTTGACCGAATTTAAGAAGCTATCGTAATGCCGCTGAACCTTCGGATTCCTGGTGCCGGAGCGTATCCCCTGGCGAATCGCCTCGTCCCGCACCTCAAAGAGTCGGTCCGTCGGTTCCAGACCGAGGGGGCAATGCCCATTGGCCTCAAAACAGTGCGTACAGTCCCAGACACCACCGGGCTCGCTGACAAGCGTTAAGCGCTCATTGTGCTGTCCATCGCGAGGATCGAAGACGGCTCGATACGCCTTGGTGAGGGCGGCCGGGCCGACAAAGTCCTTGTCAATTTTAATCACCACACAGCCCTCGTCACACAGGCCGCACATGACACAGCTCATCGCTTTGCGGACTTCGGCCAGCGTCTCCTCGGCGACCGTATACTCGCCCTCGGGCTGCGGCTCGCGGGGCGTGATCCAGGGTTGTACCGCCTTGATTTTCTTCCAGAGGAAGTCCTCGAGGTTATACACCAAATCTTTCAGCACCGGGATATTCCGAATAGGTTCGACGGTCACCACTCCATCCTTGACCGTTTTGGCGATTTTCAGTGTACAGCCGAGTCTGCCCTTTTTGTTCACGCGGAGCGCGCAGTCACCGCACGACCCTCGGTCACACGACGCCCGAAAGGCCAAACTGGGGTCCTGCTCATCACGGATATGTCTGAGCCCATCCATCACCGTAGCCGAATCTGGCAGATCCACTTGATAGGTCGCAAAATCCGGTTTGCTCCCATTTTCAGGATCGAAACGATAGACCCTAAATGTTGTTTCCATAGGTCCCCTCCATAGCTGTACATTCAGTGATGGATTACCCTCACTGACCGGTATTGACCGGACAGGTGGTCAGGTTCGGTCCATCGGGTCCATGCGTCACAAGCGAGTGCTGTTGCCACTCAGTGTCGTTCGTTGCAGGAAAGTCACTCCGTTGATGGACTCCGCGGCTTTCCCGTCGTTCCTGGGCCGTAGCCACAATAGCTTCGGCAACATCGATAAGCGCGCCCAACTCATAAAAGCTGAGCAATTCATGATTATACATCTTTCCGTGATGTCGGAGTCCAACCTGAGCGTAGCGCGCCCGAAGATCGACGACACACCGGGCCGCCTCTCGCAATCCGGCCTCATCCCGTACCAGTCCAACTTGATCGGCCATTGTGGCAACAAGTTCACGCCGAATCGTGACAAGGGTATCCTCTGACGCAGGCCGGGAAAAAATCGACTCAAGTGTTCGTTGGGCATCGTGCAGGACGAGGTCAGCAATGGCCTGGGAAGACGTGTTCGACACGTGGGCCGCGGCCGCTGTTCCAGCCCGCCGGCCAAAGACAACTCCGGCTGTCAGCGTATTGCCAGCCAAGGCATTGGCACCGTGCACCCCAGGTGAGGCACACTCTCCAGCAGCAAACAGGCCGGGGATGGCCGTTGCCCCACTCGTATCAGTCTGGATCCCACCGAGTACACGATGCATGCGCGGCATGACAGGGAGCGGCTCTTTGTCCAGACTGATACCAGCCATCTCATTGGCCGCGCGCTCTAAATAGAGGAATCGAGCACCAATCCGCTCTTTGCCAAGCGGACGGAAATCCAGGACAGCGCCCGCCCCGGAGGAAGCAAGCGAGCGGCACAGCGCATCCCGTAACGGCAAGTCGTTGGCCTGCGGATCGTTAATCTGCGGATCGTTAATCTGAAAAATGGGCTGCCCATCCTTGTTACACAGGACTGCGCCTTCTCCTAACGCTGCCTCAGAGGCGAAGGCGGCACGGTCACAAAAACCCAGCGGATGGTATTGCACCATCTCCATATCCCTGAGGCTCAGCCCGGCTCTATAGGCCAGGCTCATGCCGTCACCACAACAGGGCTGAGAGGCAGTGCTCGGTTCATAGGCACGCCCGGTGCCGCCAGTGGCAAGCACCACCGCGGACGCGCTAAACGCCTCTACTTTGCCTGTTCCGAGCTCCAGCGCGAGCACCCCGCGACACGCTCCGTCCTCAACAACGAGAGAGGTCACCAGCCACTCTTCATGACTGGGAATCCCTTCCCGTATGAATTGCTCATAGAGCGTGTTGAGCACAGTATGACCGGTCAGGTCGGCAGAAAATGCCGTGCGTGGGATTGCATTCCCGCCGAGGACTCGTCGGTCGAATTTGCCCTCAGCATCCCGGTTAAACGGCACCCCAATATGATCCAGATGAATGATGTCGTCCGGTGCTGCGCGGCACATCTCCTCAACAGCCGCCTGATCACACAGACCCGCCCCGGCTCGTATCGTATCCTGGGCGTGTTGCTGCCACGAATCGTCGGCCCCAAAGGCGGCATTCAATCCGTCCGACGACGTCGCAGAATGGCTGCGCAGCGGGTGGGTCTTACTGAGCAAGGCAACCTGTACCCCGGCATTATTGGCCGCAAGGGCGGCCCGGAGCCCGGCAACCCCACCGCCGACAATAAGAACATCATATTTGGGCATCGGCACTCTCTAAATAGCGTCCTGCGCAGGACACTATACTCAAATGGTGCAAGTAGGGTAAACCAATCTAAGCTCCGTGCCAAGCTCCGTTCGCCAAACCTTCTACCGTCTTGCCTCGCAGTTTTACACTGCGCTGTCTACCCATCCTTTTGCCATCCTTTTGCACATGTGTCACACATGTGTCTTGATACACTCAATCACCCGCTTTGCCGTTACAATATAGTCCACTATCTCGTCATTGGTATCAACAGGTAGGTATGAGACGACTTGGTATTCATAGGCGAGACCAACTCGAAAAGCTCCAGCTAAAATTCCTCTCAAGGCCCGGTCATAATAGCCTCGGCCTCGGCCAAGCCTGTGTCCGGCCCGATCAAAACCAACGCCGGGGATCAGCACGAGGTCAGTCATTGAGACAGCCGTGAGCAGGTCTTCTCCCGGTGGGATCGGTATACCAAAAATTCCTGGAATCAAATCATCTTGGTCGTGGCGCCTGACGAACTCAAGCGCCTGTTTATCCGCGCTGATTCTCGGGTAGTAGACATATTTTCCTTGCCTGCGGGCTTCCTGCCACAGCCCGTCGGTTTCCACTTCATTTTCGTGAGGACTGTACAGCATAACCTGCCGTGCCTGGTGAAACATCGAACCAGCCCACAAACGGGTAGCAATCTGTTGACTGTTTTTCTTGACTTCCTGGGCTGAGAGGTCCCGCCGCTGCTGACGGAGTATCGTGCGGAGTCGTTGTTTTTCAGCCAGCATAAACGTCAATAGACCCAATAGGCCAGTATGAGTTCTCCTAGCCGCGTTCGGGTAATGTGAAGGTCGCTTCACCGGTCAGGATATTCCCACCTTTTTGATTGCGCTGCCAGATCTCACAATCGACTAGAGGCTCGTTATTGGGCTCGGCAGCAGCATGATACGTCCGCGTCACAACCCCGCCACAGGTCAATATATCACCCGGAAAAACGTTGGTAGCAAAGCGCAGCTTGGTTTTTCGTATGTCCCAGGGATGATGCAGCCAGTCAGTCAGAAAACGATATAAAAAGGTTTCGTTCAGAGGGCCTTGTTGGACAACGTCAGGCAGTCCGCGTTCCTGCGCGTAGACACGATCAAGATGCAGCGGATTGGTGTCACGCAAAATAATGGCGACCGGGATATACGAAAGACGGTCCATCGGACCATAGATGGCCTGGGGCAGTGGCATACCCTCATGCGCGTCTTCAAAAAAGATTTTCGGCCGGGTGTCCATATTGTTTAGCTATTTGAACAGGATATACGACTGAGCACCTTGAAAGGCCGCGGCCTCGGAGTCGTCCGTTGCCGTAAAACGGACCTGGATCACGTCAAAAGTCCGTTTGCCTCGCTTTTCGTACACATCAGCCACCTCGGCCCGAATGGTCAGCGTTTCGCCAACATAAAGCGGCCGCAGATATTCCAACTCCTGCTCACCGAACATGGCGGTTCCGGTCCGATAGTTGAACAAAAAGTCTTTTTCCCAATCAAAGGAACGAAGAAGCGCTTGGACCGCCACAAAGGGAGCAAACGAGGGAGGAATAACCCGGCGTTCATACCCGGCCGCTCGGGCTCCCTCATCGTTGAGAAAGGCGGCCTGCTCCTCGCCAGCAACAGGAAGATAGTCCTGGATGTCATCCTCACGAATGGTGTAGCGAACAGTAGACAGGGTGCGGCCAATCAGGCGGGTCCGCTCCGGCGTTGTGACAGATTCTTGGTTGGCCATGAGTCGGGACAGGACGCCGGGTCCGGCGTCCCTCGGGACTACTTTCCAAATACGGCGTTCACGAGTTCAGTATCCAGATATTCCGTGACTTGCTGCACTACCCCATTTTCGAGTCGAAAGACCTGGGCATAGGTGTTGTTATACGCTTGGCCGGACTTGGTGGTGGACTCCCCGCGTCCTTGCATGACGACATTGTCCCCTTCTGCAATCAGATTATCCACGTGCATGGTCAGCCCGTTTTCAAGCTGTGCCCCAAGCGGCGCCAGGACTTTTTCAATAAACTCCGCTTTGCCCTTGAACACGCCGGAAAACTTGGTCGAGCCGATCAGCGTAAAATTGACATCATCCGCCAAGGTACTCAAAAAGGCATCAGCATTCCCTTTCGAGAGTTCGGCAAACATGGTTCTGATGATTTCCTTATTCTCTGCCGCAGCCATGATTTTCTCCTGTGAAAGTTTCTCGAACTGTACGCCGGATGACGAAAGGGTGTCAAGCTGAAACGATCGATGTGGGACGGTTCGCACCCCTCCCCTTCCTGCTCCCTCGCCCCGGAGAGGGAACCCACCCCACCGCTGACGCGGCACCCCTCCCAAGAGGGGATTGTTCTACTCCCCTCCTTGGAGGGGTGGCCCGAAGGGCCGGGGTGGGTTCCTTTTTGCATCAGACGTTAGCGCCCAGGGAATCGCTCGCGCAGCCAGTCAACAATCACTTTCATCGTACTGTCGCGGCCGCCGTGATTGGGCTTCGACGCAAGCGGAAAACCAAAGTGATCGGCGTCCACCTGCGCAATGTGTTTGTCGTCAGCCGGCGACTGTTGATAGACGGCTTCGGACTCTTGGGGGTAAATGGCGTGATCTCCAGTGTGATTCACCACAAGGGTCGGCAGACTGATATTTGTCACATTTTCGAGAACAGCCGCTCGCGACGACTGTCCGGACCAGGTGCTGAGCCAGGCGCGGGGCGTTTGGTATTTGGCAAACCCTGCTTCAAGATAGTTAAACAGATCAGGGCGTGGAGACCAGAGCGAGCCATAATCTCGCGCTGACGGGTGAATTGACGGGTCCGTATAGGCAAGATTCGCCTCTGTGCGGTGAATCTCCATATAGCGGCCAACCAGAGCCCGGCGACTGAGGAAATTTTTCTGCTCAAGCGACTGGCTGTCAAAGTCCGGCTGTCGAATCTGTTCTTGAAAATACCGCTGCTCGTCAACATGGCGACGGGCGAGAGCGTCAATGCGCTTCACCCGCTGCAACTGAGCGGCGCGGTAGCGTTCGATAAATGCGGCGCTATAGGAGCTGGGGCGCGGCGGTTCACAAAAGCCATTGGCCGGATTATACATATCCAGACTTGGATCACAGGAGAGGGGATCGTCTTCGTCCGTAATGGATGGATCAATTGCGCCTTCCAGGAATTTCCCTTCCCCCAGATGGGCCGCCAGGAAGACCATGCCATCTGCGCGTGGCAGCTGAAATCGATTCAGATCGTACGGGTCGCCGGCAGCAGTCGTTGTCAGCCGGTCCGGTGGTGCGCTAACGGCTTGGGATAAATAAAAGGAATATAAGGAGCCGCCGCCACTATTGCCAATGAACACCACCTGCTCAAAACCACGCTCTTCTTTGAGGTAACGCAGGCTCGCGGCGACATCCAGCAGAAGCATTTCGTGGATACAGGCAATATCATTGCCGGGCCAACGGCCTTCCTGACCAAACGCGGCATAGCCACCGTCAAGCAAATAGGGAATGGCATAGTGGCGGCTCATATCTGCACGCGGATGCATCAAGCAGACAACCGTTTTCTCTCCGCCCTGGGTGTACAGGACGCCCTTTGATTCGCCCCGATCCTCTGCGGTGAACGGAATCACCTCATAGTTTGTGTGTGACGCAAGCGTCTCAAATGAAATCAGACTGAGTCCCTGGGCTGAATAGCGCGGGATGCGAGCGAGTGCCATAAGGCGATCCTCCTTTCTCAAGCAGACGCATGAGACATAGAAGACCCCTCTCCACTTGTCAAAACATATTGTCTCGACCTACCCTGACCTACCCTGACTTGCCCTTGCACCCCTGCCCTTTTCCTAGCAGTATAAGGCGAGAGGAGGAGAGGCTTGTATGACTACATCGGCACGCGAACGTTTCACCGCCCTTATCTCAGGACCTGAAGCAGACCTGGACCTTGCCGAAGCCGCTCTCCTGATTGCGCAAGAAGAACAGCCAGACCTCGACGTTGCCCATTACTTGAAGCGTCTCGACCAACTCGCAGATGCGGTACGCGCCAAGCTGCCCGAGTCACCCACCCCCCAAGACAGGATTAAAGCCCTCAACACGCAGCTCTTTTTTGAGGAGGGCCTAAGAGGGAATGCCGGCGAATATTATGACCCCCGTAATAGCTTTCTGAACGAAGTGTTGGAACGCAAGAGCGGTATCCCTATCACCCTATCCGTTCTGTATATGGAGGTTGGCCGCCGCCTGGGGCTTTCCTTGGCTGGAGTTGGATTTCCGGGCCATTTCTTAGTCAAATATGTCGGCCCGGATGAGGAGCACATTCTCGACCCATTTGCCGGCGGGGCAGCGCTGACCGAGGAGCAGCTCGCAGCAAAGCTCAAGAGCATGTATGGGGACAATAATCCCTTTATGGCCCAAATCCCCCAGTTGCTCACCCCGGCAACGAAAAAAGAAATCCTCATCCGTATGCTCCGCAACTTAAAAGGCGTCTATCTGCAAAAGGGCGACTTTACCCGGGCCTTAAGCATTATTGATCGGATTCTTTTGATAGCGCCGGATGTTGCCATAGAGGTCCGCGACCGAGGAGCCGTTCAGCAACGCTTAGGGCGCATGCAGGGTGCCGTCCGTGACTTCAAGAAATATCTGGAGCTGGCCCCCAACGCTGAGGATGCGGTGAATATACGCGCCCTTATCCAGCGCTCGGTCGCCCAATTGAATTAGTGAAACGAAGACAATGGCCACGCCCATTCGGCCTATTCGCGTCTCAGCCGGTCTCTTGACCCGCTCCACCCAGCTTCTTATTTGTCAACGCCGAGCCGATGACCTGCATGCGCTGAAATGGGAATTTCCCGGCGGCAAAGTCAAAGATGGCGAAGATGAAGCGGCCTGTCTGCTGCGTGAGTTAGAAGAAGAGTTGGGGATTCACGCGATACTCGGGGAAGAGCTCCACCGTAGCGCGTATACCTACCCGAATGGCCGGAGTGTGGCGCTGACCTTTTTCCACGTTCCCGCCTACCACGACACTCTTGTCAACAATGTGTTTGAGACTGTGGCCTGGGTGGAGTCTCCGCAGCTCCCTCAATACGACTTTCTTGAGGGCGATATTGCCTTTGTCACCCACCTCGCTCACGGCAGGTGGGGCCATATTTTCTCCCGCCGGACCGGCTGAGACGCGGCGCTCTCCCTTGCACCAGCTCGGCAACCGCCGGCCCCCCGTCTCACACCTTGAACCGAAAATGGACGACATCGCCATCTTGCATGGCATACCCTTTGCCCTCGAGCCGCATTTTCCCGGCATCTCGACAGCCGGCCTCTCCGCCATGTTCGATATAGGCATCGTAGGCGATGACCTCAGCCCGAATAAAACCCCGTTCAATATCTGAGTGAATCTTCCCGGCGGCTTTGATCGCGGGCATGCTACGTTCTATCGTCCAGGCCCGGGCTTCCATAGGACCGGCAGTAAAAAAGCTCATCAGATTCAGCATACGATACGCATACTGGATAAATCGGTCCCGTGCGGATTCCGTCACCCCCAGGTCGGCCAGGAAGAGATCACGTTCGTCTTCTTCCAGTTCTGCAATTTCCATCTCCACCTTGCCACAGATAGGCACAACGGTGAGCTCCTGCTCTTCAATGTAAGACGCGACTCCCTGTGGCACTTCAGCGTGCATCTCATCTTCTGCTCGGTTGTAGACAATCAGCAGGGGTTTTTGACTCAAAAAGGCAAAACCCGACAGCAGCATTTCTTCTTCGGGCAGAAACGCTTCGTTCCGCAACGGTTGCTCTACTTCAAGCACGGCCTGGCATTTCTCCAGCAACTCCTGTTCGCGCTCCTTGCCCTTTTCCTTACGTAGGCGTTCCAACCGTTTCTCGATCACTCCCATGTCGGCCAAGATTAATTCGGACTGAAAGTCACGTAAATCTCGTAGAGGATCAGTCGGTATAGTCGCCATGGGGTCGTCAAACCCGCGGACCACTTGCGTCAAAGCTTCGACTTCGCGCATCTGAGTCAGTGAACGGATATCAAGCGCGGCTTTACGTTCTGCTGAAGGCGGAAAGTCGAGAAACGTCACTTCCGCGTATTTTTTCCGGTCCGGCTGAACGATCTCGGCCAGGGCATCAACACGGGCGTCAGGAACTTTGACCACAGCAATCGCGGCGTCGCGTTTGGTTTCAAAGCTGCCGATCTCGGCACTCATGCCAGTCAGCGCGTTAAAGATGGTGGTTTTTCCCGAACGAGCAAATCCAACTAAGCCTACTTTCATAGGCCGGAGTCTAGCAGCTTAGGCAGGGTGGATCATCCGGCCCGACAGCGAAGCGCTAGCGGCGAAATTCTTGAATGGACGTCGCAGGCCGACCGTCTTTGCGGGCAAGCTGGCGAGTGACGGTGCGGGTCATGGCGCCAAAGGTCGGCATCCAGCACGAATGGCGGCCCGGACCGCCAACAACGATAATCATGAGCCGTTCCGGCTTGCGAATCAGCGGGATTGCGTCTTCGTCGGCAAAGGCGTCGTCCGGGGTAAAGCCCATACCGATCATGCCGCCGGCCTCCCATTGGGCGCGGGGCACGCGGGCGTGGGCAAAGACATAGGCGCGAATATCGTCTTTGGAGATGCCGTCGTCGGCAAGAATAGCCGCATGTTCCGGGCCAAGGGCGAGAATCGGTTCGCCAAAGGCGTAGGCATTGTTCGAGCCCATCCCGGTCATGGTGCTGGCAATGGTCGTCAGAATCCCAGGAGCGGCACTGCTGATATGATCGTTGATATTATGCGGTCCTTCGGCTCCACACACGGTGACGGTGCTCGTCTCTGCGGCAAAGCCGCGTTCGACATGCAGCGGCCCCCAGGGATTCTCTTCTTCGTTTTCGGCAATGCAATAGCTGTATTTGGCCGGCTGTCCTTGGGTGGAGCGGTCCAGCATGCCCGGCGTTCCCCCGCCGATATTCAGCAAGGCCAAACGAATCGCTCGTCCGATCGTGGCGTTTGGCCGCCAGCCTTGGCCAAAGGCGTTGTAGCGCGAGTTGACGCCGATCTCAGCCGCAATCGGGCCGTTGAGAATCAGCAGCGGTGCGCAGGGGTGGGTTGTGCTCTGGACCCCATACAGATTGAACGGTCCTTCAAGCAGCGCCTCGACCGCGGCAATAATGACCGGGAAGTATTCAGGCACACAGCCGGCCATGACAGCATTCACAGCTAATTTTTCAAGTGTAGCAATGCCGTACTTTGGCGGTATTGGCCCCAGTTCGTCTTGGGGATCGTGGTCGGTCCAGGCCAGCACCTTTTCCACCCGCTCGGGTGTAGGCGGAATAATAGGCAAGCCATCCGTCCAGCCTTGGTCGTAAAACCAATCGTTCACGGCTTCGAGAGAGTCGTCCAGGGAAATTCTGTCTGATTGGAAATCCATGGCCATATTGCCCCCTCTCCCTTGAGGGAGAGGGTTGGGGTGAGAGTGTTGATTATGCCGATACTCGCTCAATCCTTTTACTCATCGGTGTGAGAAAAAGTCCGCGGTACGCTTCGGCCAACTGCTCAGCCGGCTGGGTCAAAATGGCCAGAATTTCATCCACCACAGCCGCGGCCTTGTCTTGCACCACGTTCGGCTTATTGCCAGCCAAGGGATGGGGAATCACGGCAATGGGAACACTGCCCATGCCTAAGGTGCGGGACTCGGCCCGGCCGAGCGGAGCAAACTCGTCACTGCAAATGATGGCGGTCGGAATGCCCTGCTTTTCAAATTCAATGGTGTCGTGGAGACCCCACGACGTGCACGAGCCTCAATCACCTATGGCCGCGACAATCACATCACAGCTTGACAGGCGTGCCCTCACCTCCTGGGGTACGCCGAGTGAAGCATTCTTCTCACCCTTGATAACACTGAAATCTCCGCACCGTTCGTGCAGCAGGGATTCCACCTGTTCGAGGAGTAGGCCGGCGTTTGCCTTACGGTTATTCAGGAAGCCGATTGTTTTCCCGCGCAGGCTGCCCTCTCGTCGGGCAAGTCGAAGCTCACCTGCTTGCGCTTCTCCAACAGGACTGAGTACCTCAATGTGTCCCATACAAACCTCCCTTGCTCTTGGCTATATAGTCCCCTTGCCGCGGCTGGAAAAATGGCGAGATGATTTTACGGTCTTGTGAGTTTCCAGACAAATGCCCCAAGGGTCGCCAAAATCGCTAGCCCGATACCTGCGGCAACAATCTCCATCCCAGCCATGGTGTCTCCTGAATATCCTCGACGAGATGCTGAATTCGGGTGCGTTGTCTCCAGCCCGTAACCGCCAGACCAAGTGTGACGAATAGCCCACCTACGGCCAATATCAATCGTAAAAAAGTCGGTTCTCCAAGAAGCAGACTGATTGAGCCTCCACCAACGGCGAGAACGAATAACGCGGGGATTCGTAACAACTCGGTCTCGAATTTTATTCGTTCTGCCTCTTTATCTGCCATACAAAAGACGGATATTCCTTTCTCTTAAGGTGACCGGAGTCGAGCGTTGACAGCTACTGTAGAACAACCCTCTTGCCCATGCAATGGAACGCCGGTTACAGTTTCGGCCATCAAGAATGAAGTAGATAAATCCTCATGGCGAATGTCAAAATCCCAGTGTACTACGATTATGCCTCTTCACTCAGCTATATCGCCAAGCGCGTGATGGAACAGCTCGACGGTCAGCTCGCAATCGAGCTGTTGTGGAAAGGCGTCCACATCGCCCGCCGGCACACGGGCTGGAAAAATGGTGAAATGATTGGAGATGAAGCCAAAGGTAAAATTGTTCGGGTCTCACGCGAAACCGGCGTTCCGCTGCGTATACCAGCAAAATGGCTGGACTCAGCCTACGCGCTGGAAGCGGCTGAATTTGCCAAAGAGCACCATCAATTCAACACGTATCACGAAGCGGTTTTTGTGGCTGCGTTTGAGGAAGGGAAGGACATTGGCGACCTGTCTACCCTGCTTGGAGTGGCCGAACAGGTTAGCTTACCCGTGGCGGCATTAGAGCAGTCCTTACAGTCCGGGGAGCTGACCAAGCGGGTCCAGGAGACCGAGCAGGAAGCCGCCACGTTTGGCGTAGTCGGGTATCCGACCTTTCTACTCGGCGAGTTTCTTCTTATTGGTATCCAGCCGGCAGAAACCATGCGCCTACTACTCCAGCGTTATGTTGACAAGGCACGGGAGCAGGTGGGGCATTAGGGTAGGCACCCCGTCCGCCGCTTCTGCCCACGAAGACCTTCCCGTGCCTGGCGTTCCAGATAATCTGTGAAGATCAAGCTGGACGAGAATCTATCTGCAACACTCAGAACTGAACCGAAAACCCCTCGCGCTCGTCGTTCTCTTTATCAATCACCGAAGTGCGGGCAGAAGAATAATTACCGGCCGGATAGTAGAGAAAACCGGACGCACTTTGGCCAGGCTCGATAGTCATATCCTGGAGAGAACTCCCCCCACCCGGCGAGGAAACCGGGGCAACCCGCCCGCCACCTTCGGGCACCAGAAAAATCTTGCTGGCCTCAATAGCGTAGGGCCGGGGCGTGTTGTTCTGAATCGTCACTCGCACGGGAAGCATTCCACTCGCCTGCGTATCAGTTCCGAGGACATTCTGTGATTCAAAATTATTGAGCGGCACAATTGTCAGTTGGAGGGTGCCTGTTTCGGGGTTGTCGGCGATATAGGCTACCCGCCGTTGGACCATCTGATACGACATGGGAAAGCTATTCACAAAATGGTGCGGCCGCTCGGCCGAACCAATCAGCGAAGGGATCTGTACGGCATTCCGTGCCTCAATGCTGGCACTACTCTCTGTGCATGAGATAGTGACGATCCCATCGGTCCCACTTTCCTTTGTGGCAGAGATGCGGCCAGCCTGTCCTGGTCTTGCGATTGAGTACTCAGCAATAGTATAGCCCATAGCCTGGATTGCTTTGTAGACAAGCCGATTCGCTTCTTCGCATGACGTCGCCGTCAGCTTGGGCTTTTCTATCACAACCCGAGGCGGCGTCTTTGAGGCGGCACAACTGACGATAAAAAACGAGAGGATACATAGAGTCAGGTACTCCAGACGGACGGTCATCTTCATGGCTCTTACTCCTTGGGATCTTCCTTAGTATGACGGGCATCCTACCATAGCTTATGGGGGGGATCGACTCAGGCAAGAAGCCGTATGACTACTCTTCCAGCGTGTAAAAAAAGCAGATACACTCCCTGCCCGTCACGCACCGCTCATACTGTATCTTTCGGAGGACAGACCTGTGGAATTCAAAGAAGTGGTTGGTCGTAGACGCTCGATTCGTTATTTTCTCCCGTGGCGTCCGGTTGAGCGGGATAAAGTCCAGACTATTCTTGAAGCGGCTCGATTGGCGAGTCGAGCCGGGAATGCTGATTTTGCCCGGGCTATTGTGGTCGAGCGGGATGGGCTGTCGAAAGCTGATCTTGAGTCGCTGACGCTTCCGGTGAATGCCGGCATGATCGAAATGGCGCCCATCCATATCTACTGGTGGGGCGACCTCAAAGCTTTTGCCCGTGACATGCCCTCCCGAGCTACACAACAAGTAGACCTGGGCATCCTCAATATCAGTCATGGCTGGACACACACCTTCATCAACGAAGTTGCTTACCCACAGGTCGTCCAGGCGTTCAGTTCTGACGATGTATTGTGCGCTAAGGTGACGGGCTGTGAATCGGGCCTAGCCATCTCGCAGGCATTACTCGCGGCTGTTGATGAAGGACTCGGAACCATGCTGTGTACCTATCCTGAAGAACCCGCCCGCCAGGTTCTTGGTGTTCCGGATTCCTGGACATCATTATGGGTCCAGTTTGTCGGCTACCCGGCAGAGAGTTGGGAAGCCGGCGGCCAACGTCCCCGTCCCCCGCTGGGTGAATTATTCCATGAAGGAAAATATGGACAACCGTTCCGGGGAACAGAGGAGGGGGCGGCACGGCTCCGCGCCGAGAAAATGCTTCAAGACCCAGCGCCCTTCTCATGGCGTAAAGAGGAAGTCCGGGCGGTGAGCCGTATGCTGGGCTTGCCGGAAGAATGAAGAATAATAAGGAAACTCAGCTCTCTGGGAGGATAGAGCAGACTATGGCGGTCGATATAGAGAACACCAAAACGGTTCAGGCGTGGCTGAAAGGCCTGGAAGACCAGTCCGGCGTGTCCCGCGACGAGGGATCGCAGCGAGTGGTGATCTTAAGCGATTTCTGCACGCTCGTCGAGAAAGCGCCGGATCAGATCATTGCTGAGTGCTTGCGCGAAGTTGAGGGCGGGAAAAAGATTCGAGCCAAGGGACGGCGATTTTACGCGGATAGGATCACCGAGTTTGAATCCCACATCCAAGGGGGCGCAGGCGAAAAGCGGCAAAAGGGCAATTATATCCGAAGCTTTCTGATCCATAACGGCGTCCTATTACAGACGAGCCCACTGTCATAAACTGGCGCACTAAAAAGGAGGATACGATGGATTTTCTCGAAGTTGTTGGTTCAAGACGAAGCATTCGGATTTTCAAACCATGGGCGCAGGTCGAAAAGGAGAAGATCCAACGTATTCTCGAGGTGGTCCGCTTGACAACCTGTCCGGGCAACCTCCAGCCGTGGCGAGCCATTGTGGTTGAACGCGACACGCTGTCAAAAGAAGATCGGGAAACCCTGCTGGCCTGTGACAACTATCAGGGTGCACATGTCAACGCTCCAGTCTGGATCTACTGGTTTGCTGACGTAGAGGGTTCTACGGCAGATACCTTTCGGACTCGGGTCCACGACCTGGTAGACCTGGGTGCGCTGCCGACATTCTACGGCTGGACGCATGAGACAATTGATTCGGCTATCGTCAAAGGCGAGACTGCGCCCGAAGGCATGCCTGCTATTCACTCCCTGATTCACGGGCTCCCGCGCGAGGCGGCAGAAGCAGTTGCCCGGCAGGAGACGGTCGGAGCGTGTGCGGTCGCCGTGCTGGCCGCCGTCAACGAGGGACTGGGCACCTGCCTGCACATGGCCGCCTCGGCCGAGAAAACTCCAGAACTCCACGCCGTCCTGAACGCCCCTGAGGGCTGGGTACCGGTCTGGTGTCAATTGGTTGGCTATCCGGCGGAATCCCCGGATGCGGGCGGCCAACGGCCACGCCTGCCCTTTGAAACGCTCTATTATGATGGCAGCTATGGCAAGCCGTTTGCGCGCGATTCCAAGGTTGTTGAAAACTTGAAAGAAGAAAACCTAATCCAAGAACAAATGCCCAAACCCGGACGTTTTGAAGAACTCAAACATCTGGCCCGCATGTTGGGTTTTCCGCTGTAGGGGCATAGGCACCCTCACCCCCAGCCCCTCTCCCAGAGGGAGAGGGTGGCTGACTGATGGAGAAAAAACACATCCAACCATGAACGACTTACAATCTTACCCAAGCGTCCGGAAGTGGATCGAGAATGTCAATCGCTACTACGCTCTCAGCGACGAGGAGTGGGACAGCCGCCTTCAGATATTGGCCGATTTCTGCCAGTCTGAGGAAAAGGATCCGGATACAATGATTTCCGAGGCTCAGGCTGACAGAGGAGAGAAGGTTGACTTTATTCGACGTCTCAAGAAATTCGTCAAAACCCAAACCTCGAATCCACGCGTCGGACACGATTTGGAGAACATGGTTCGCTCGTTCTTTATTCATAACGGCGCCCGGGTTGTGACCCGTCCGTATCGCGCCGACGCCTGAACTCATCGTGAAACCGCGGGCTAGCGTACGTCGGTCTGGAGCGACTCTTTGAATTCCTTGAGATCATGTAATGCGGCGATAATGTCACGGAGTGAGTAGTGCGCATTACGCGGACTCGTCGACGGCACCGCAAACACGTGGGCACCCCCAAAGCGGTGATCCCGATCGCCCAGCCCAGCGTCTTTCCCGCAACAGACTCGGTAGCCAGTCAGACCGTTAAAGCACACGATACGCGGCGCATAGTAGACAATCTTTTCGCGCAGCGCTTTTGCGCCACGCCGAAACTCAGTGCGCGAAACCTCATGAATGCCCCCGGTCGGACGCTTGACGATATCCGTCAGCCCAATACCCCATCCCATGAGGCGGGCATCATCTTCCGGCCCGACCGGATCGGGAACCAGGCCTGAAGCAGACAGCGCGTCCCAAAAGCGATTGACCTTGTTGGCAAAATAATGCCCAACCTCGGCAGAATAGAGGCCGGGATTCAGTCCGACAAACACGATATCCAGATTTTTTCGTAAATAGTCGGGCAAGGTCCGGCCCTGCCACTCGTCTCTACTCTGCCGGTGTAAAACTGTTTTCTTCGTCCTTTTTTTCATCCGACTTTCGGCCTTCGACTTTCGACTTTGGACCTTCAACAAAGAGCCTTATAATGGAGCCTCAGCGTTCGATTTGACCAGACGGTCACGAGCGAGCCGAGGAGGAGGCGATAGAGGTGCAAACGCGGAATCTTCACCCGCACGGCCGGATCAAGAAGGTCTGGCGAACCACGCAGGAGGCGGACAGTAGAGGCACCGATGAGTAAAGGCCAGGAGCAGGCGAGGCGCAGTTGCCACTCACGTCTTGGTATTGCCTGGGTATAGCCCCAGCCCTCTTTATAGTAGCTCAGAGTGACCCCCAGCAACTCGTCCAACAGCGGCCGTATCTTCTCAATGGTTTCCGTCCTGTCTGCTCTGCGAAGCTGTTCCGGTTCAACACCTAGGGCAAGGAGATCGGTCCGGGGGAGATAGCAACGTCCAATCCGGAGGTCTTGCGCGAGATCGCGCAGGATATTCGTGAGCTGCAATCCTTTGCCAAATCGGACCGCCCGCGCAAGCATGTCTTCGGTATTCCAGTGTTGCAGTGAAGCGACGTGGTCCAGAGACATGTTCGTCCAGAATTCACCCACACATCCAGCAACAAAATAGGTATAGCGGTCCAAGTCGTCCCGCGTTTCGAGCACGCCAACCCTTCCCTCCTCTTCAGCCGGGAAAACAGTCAAATCCATGAGCATCCCCTGAGTCAGGGTTAAGACAAGCGTACGGATATGGGCTTGGTCGCGCGGCTCAAGAGCGTCCAAACAGGAGAAGCACTGTCTGAGGCTTGAGAGTAGAGTGCGCTCGGCGGGATTATCTTGGTGCGGAGCAAGCTCGGTCTCCAAAGTCCGACAGACCGCAACATTCTGCTCTTCAAATGCAGCCCGATACTCCTGCAGACGCCCCAGCCGGCCCTCGCGCGGAACGAGGCGCGTATCCGCTATCGTATCCGCCGCCCGACAAAACAAATAGGCCAGACCGAACGGTCGTCTGAGCGCTTTGGGAAGGATACGTACACTCAAGTAAAACGATCGACTCACACGAGGCAGGATCTCGAACAGGAGAGTGTCTTCAGGAGTGCGCGTGTCCACCATGCGCGTCAGACTCATGCCTCAGTCGCAGTCGGCTCAACCGGATAGTTCAGCCAACGAGCAAGCCCGATGCCTGTAACGCCTCGAATGCCTTGCCCCGCATAGAAAAGCGATCTTTTTCCGCGGCATTCATTTCGGCAAAAGTGAGGCCGCTCGTCTCTGGCTGAAAAATAGCATCCCAGCCAAAACCTCTCGTACCTCGCGGACGATCAGAAATGGAGCCCTGTACCATCCCGGCAAACGTTTGCACGCTTTCACCGTCACAATAGCCAAGCAGCGTTGTTGCCGTTGCCGCACGATTCGTCTCCGCCCGCATCATTTGACACAGGCCCTCTACACCAACACTGCTGAGGAACCATTTGATTAACGCGCCAGGCAACCCATTCCAGGCGGCAAACGCAAGACCGGTGTCTTCAACCAGGACGGGACGGCTGAGAGCGGCATAGGCAAGACGCGCCTTATGTTCGACGACAGGGAGGTGGTCTATAGACTGAATTTCGTCGAGCGGCAACGATTCATGAGCCACAGCGGGGCCAAGAATGCGTTCACATTCTCGGACTTTGTTTGTATTACTGGAGATAAAAGTCAACATGACGACGCACAGCACCCTACGTTATCGGCTGCGCCGCCGCATCCGAGGGGAGGTTTGGTGAGTAGCCTCAGAACGAAACGCATGAACGCGGTGACCTTTGACTTGCAGTGAGCGCAATCTGACAAACTCGTCCCGGTCGATCAACACCACCCCCTGCTGCAACGCGGCCATCTGCACTTGCGCTGACGATTTGTGCGGACTCAGGACCATAGCCTGCTGACAATCAGTCTTTTTCAAAGCCTCAAGGGCTGCGCCAATAATCGCCTCATCCACTGTCGCATATTCAACCAGACACCAGACCCGTTCGTTCCCTCTGACCAGCAACAGCGAGGTTGCTGAGTCATGGGAGACGTCCTTTATCTGCGTTTCATATCCTTGGGCCTGGAGGACTCCCATTGCCTGTTCCAAGAATTCGGCACTCTCCATCTGCTCGATTTCGACGAGCCAAGATGATGCAGAGGATTCGGAGGATTCGGATTGGTCAAAGCGTTCAGCAGCATTGTGGCGCCGCCGAATAAAAGCACTCATGAGCAACCATACCCCAATACCGCCAGCCAGCCACACAACGGAATCCAGACCAAAGTAGCGTTGAATAGTTGTCGTGCCGAAGATAATCAGAAGGAGAATCGCCGTGCCCTTCATAAGACTGTCTCGTGAGCGCTTCGCACGGCGAAGCTTTTGCACGTCAACTGGAGGACGAGAAGGCTCTTGCATATCTTGCTCCCACATGGAGGGATTGCCCCCCTGACCCTATCGATTTAGCTGATAGGCCCCTCCTCTCGCAAGCTCATCTGTGCCTCCTCCTGTATTATACTTCTTCGCAGAGGGGCCTGAGCTGGAAATCTGGAGCATCACTGCTTCGTCGTCAGCACGACGCCGCCGATTACACAGGCAGTCCCCAGGACCTGTACCCGAGTGATCTGTTCGTCGAGAAAAATTACTGACGAGATCATAACGATGATCGGAATGAGGTTCATGAACACCGCAGCTCGATGGGGGCTCACCCGCGTCAAGGCTTGATAGTACAATAGATTCGTCAGCGGCGACAGCACCGAGAGATATACAAGGGCCACCAAGACGAGGGGGGACAAATCAAAGTTTGCACTAAACGGTGCTTCAACCAAACACAGCGGGACTAAAACAACGGTCCCGGCGATATAAGAACTCGCAGTTGCCGCGGCGGCCGAGCGATTGGCCAGAGCCACCCGGCTATACACGGTATACGACGACCAACTGAGTTGGCCGAGCAGAATAGACAAATCCCCCCAATTCAAAGAAAGATCAAAGAGGGTATCCAGTGAGCCCTGACAAATAATGGAAACGAGGCCAGCAAAGGACAACAGGATGCCCGAGACATTGATGAGTGAAAGCTGTTCCTTCATGAAGGCCCAAGAAAAGAGGGCGACCCACATCGGAGTGGAGGCAGCGATAATACCCGCATTCGAAGCGGACGTCGTCCTAAGGCCAATATAAAAAAGCGTACCGGCTCCAATAACGCCGGTGAGCGTCATCACGGCCGTACTCTTCATATCCTTTCGTAATTCAGTCCACCAATTGGGCTGAGACTTCCAGCCCATGAGCGTCAAGAGAATAGCGCCGACGACCGTTCGAATAGCGATCAAGGTCAGCGGTCCAACCGACCCGAGCATGAACTTCCCAGCCGGGAAATTCGTTGCCCATAAACACACCACGCCAAAGAGGAGGAAATAGGCCGCCACGTATTCCTTATCCTTTAATCACGGCCGGGGGTTTGAGCTTGGCGACTTTTTTACTGATACCTGCCGGCTCGCTCATTCTGCGTCATATTGGATACATGAAAAGACCTCATGCGGGGCAAGGCGTTCTCGGCCGCCCAAGAAGGACAGTTCTATCAGGAAAGCCGCTTCTACGATGTGGGCTTGCAGTTTGGCGGCTAGCGAAATTGCCGCTTGTGCGGTTCCGCCGGTTGCTAAGAGGTCATCCATCAGCAAGACGCGACTGTTCGGTGGGAACGCGTCCTGATGAATCTCTAATGTATCTGTTCCATACTCGAGCTCGTAGCTTGCCTCGAATGTTAAGGCCGGAAGCTTGCCGGGTTTTCGAACGAGCGCATGACCACAGCCCAAGGCGTAGGCTAATGCCGAGCCAAAGATAAACCCACGCGATTCAATCCCCAAAACAATGTCAATTTTGTTTCGATACCGTTCGACGAGCTGATCTATCACCTGCTGCCAGGCAGGTCCATTGGTGAGTAACGGCGTGATGTCCTTAAAGACAATTCCTTGTTTAGGAAAATCCGGGACATCACGAATAAACGTTTTCAAGTCTAACATGCGCTCCCCCTCAATCTCTGGTCTGCTCCGGTCTGGCTTCGTCTGGCTTTTACTTCCGCTGAGTCGCGTGGCGTACAGAGGGCAAATAATGTATCGGGTTGCGAGCGTTTTTGCCGCTGCGGACCTCAAAGTGTAGGCTTGGGCCTGTCACCCGGCCAGTCTGTCCAACTTCACCGACAATATCACCGCGTTGCACTGCTTGACCATCTTTCACGAGATTGCGGCGATGGTGGGCATACACTGTGGTAAAGCCATTTGCATGCTTCACAATGACGACATTGCCATAGCCGCGTAATACATCGCTAAAGATGACCCGCCCGGCGGCTGCCGCACGGACCGGGGTTCCGACTGGGGCTGCAATGTCGATGCCATCGTGGAAGCTCCCCTTACGTGGGCCGAAACGCGAGGTCAACTTTCCTTTGAGCGGCCAACTAAAAAGCTTTTCTGCGTCCTTGGGAATAGGGAGATAAGCTGGTGGCGGTTTCGATTTCCCTCCTCGTTTGAAACGGGAGGACTTGGCCGCCGTTGTTGTCATACCACGATATGTGGTCCCGTGCGGCATACGGAGGCGCTGTCCAATCTCTATACGGTCAGGATTACGAAGACCATTGAGCGCTGCCAACTCCTGATACGGGATGCGGTACGCATACCCGATCTCAGACAGCGTCTCACCGGGCCGAACGACGTGATACTTGTACTGAGTGCGAGAACACGCAGAGAAGACGACCAACACCCAGAGGAAGACGACCAGGACCACCCCACCCCACCGCCACACAGCTTCTTCCCTTTCTCCTAGAGGAAGTTATCCACCCGCCATCATTAGCGCCACAAACTATTGTCAGATGCCTGCACCGCTTTGTCAAGAAGAAGAAGAATGAGCGCAAGGCAGGACCGGACACAATCAACGCGCTGAAGAGACTGTGTTATTGAGCCGGGCTATTGAGCCGATTGAGGCCGAGCGTTGCTCCTGCACCAATACCGATCAACACCAGCGCGGCGCTTATCTGCCCACCGCTGGGCGGAAAAAACTGCACCGGCCAGTCTTCGGCATCAATCTGGGGAAGTGTTTCCGGGGTGACCACTCGACCTTGTACCAGATCGCCTATCTGGGGCGGTACACCCGCCTGAAATGGCCAGAGACCAACCACAGCACCAAGCACCAAGCCCATGAGGGCGCCCAATGTAGCCGTTCGATGGTGTTCCAACAACCAGCGGACGAGATTGCTGACCCCAACAACACCCGCCACCACTCCAAGGCCGACTGGCACGACAACAAATAAAGCCTCCTGAACGAGGGGCCAATTCAGCCCGGCCTGCTTGCCTGTTCCAAGCAGGCCGATGCGTAGCTTTTCAATGCTACTGAGAATGGGCACATATTGGCCGAGCAGGAGGAGGAGATACCCCCCCGACACTCCAGGGAGCACCATAGCACTCGCCCCAGCCAGACCGGCAACAAAGAGTAACCCCAGGGATGCCTCTCCGTGTCCCGTTTGTGTGGGATTCCCAAAGGCGAGCAGGACCATCAGGAGAAAAGTGACTCCAGTACCAATAAAAAAGCGCTGAGATACCGGATGGGAAAGACGCCAGATTAACGGCACACTCCCCAGCGTGAGGCCAATGAACAGGCTATACATGATCCAGCGGTACTCAATGATTACCGTTTTGGTGGGCCCGGCAAGGAGAACAATGGCAAGGGCTGCGGCTCCGACAATTGCACTCAGCAGAACCAGAGACGCCAGACGCCAACGGAATGTGGTGACCTCGGCTATGGCCCGAATAAAGTCAGGATATACTCCGGTGACCAACAGCATCGTGCCGCCACTGATACCGGGAACGAGATTGGCCAGTCCCATCAGTGCCCCGCCAATGAGGGCTTGGACGATCTTGCTCGATTGTTCGGCCATATGAGAGAGTCAGGGGCGTTCAACGAGAGGCTTTGGTGCTGAACTCTTTGGGCTGACGCTCAGCGAAACTGGGTTCAGACACGCCGAGGTCGAACTGGCTCAGACGCCAGGGATTGCAATGGTGATGGGGAACGCCGTCCAGCCCGCTTTGTATCCTTCTGTAGCTTGAACTCCATACTATCCACGAGGGCCTGCCAGCTTGCCTCTATGACATTATGAGACACCCCAACGGTTCCCCAGCGATCGGTTTCGTCACCGGATTCAATCAGCACCCGCACCGTAGCGCTGGTCCCCTCGCCGGCGCCCAGGACACGAACTTTATAGTCGTGCAATTCAACAGATTCGAGCTGGGGGTAAAATTGCGTCAGGGCTTTCCGCAGAGCCTGGTCAAGCGCATTGACAGGCCCATTGCCCTGAGCCGCGGTATGCTCTATCCGGCCGTCTGGTCCTTCTAGCATAATGGTGGCCTCGGAGAGCGGCGGCTCATCTTCTTTGCGTTTTTCGTCTATCACCCGAAACCCGATGAGACGAAAATGGCGGACCGTGCCATTCAGGGCTTTGCGCATCAAGAGTTCAAATGAAGCCTCGGCCCCCTCGTACTGAAAACCCGAGTGCTCAAGCTGCTTCACCTCATTCAGAATTTTCTTGACCGCCGGATCAGCGCTCTTCACATCCAGGCCGAACTCTTTGGCTTTGTAGATGACGTTGCTCCGCCCGGACAGGTCGGAGACAAGTACGCGCTGGGTATTGCCGATGAGTTTCGGATCGATGTGTTCATAGGTCTCACTGTTTTTCTGGACCGCGGCGACATGCAGCCCGCCCTTGTGCGCAAAGGCGCTCACGCCAACGTAGGCCTGGCGTTTATCAGGCTCAATATTGGCCAACTCATACACCAGACGAGAGAGCTGAGGTAATTGCGTGAGTTGGCGGGGACTGACACAGCGGTAGCCCATCTTGAGCTGCAAATTGGGAATGACGGAACACAGATTGGCATTGCCACACCGCTCGCCAAAGCCATTGATCGTGCCCTGGACTTGGACGGCCCCACCTTCGACTCCGGCGAGCGAGTTTGCCACGGCCAATTCACAATCGTTGTGACAGTGAATGCCAAGTTTCGCATCGACCGCTTGAGAGGCGGCCTGCATACCCTCACGAATTTCGTGCGGCATGCTCCCACCGCGCGTATCACATAACACCAGGACATCCGCTCCAGCTTGCGCCGCTGCGGTGAGGCATTCCAGCGCGTAGGTCGGGTTGGCTTTGAAGCCGTCAAAGAAGTGTTCTGCATCAAAAATAACTTCATCAACCCGCTGTTTGAGATAGGCGATCGAATCGCCTATCACTTCCACGTTGGCCTTTTTTGAGATCCGCAGATCATCCCGCACGTGGAGATCCCAGGTCTTGCCAACAATAGTCACCACCGGGGTAGCGGCCTGTACGAGTAAACGAATATTAAAGTCGTCCGCGGCTGTACTATTCGCCCGCCGTGTAGAACCAAAGGCGGCAATCCGGGCACGTTTCAGTCCCACCTTTTTAATCGCCTCAAAAAATTCTTCGTCGCGGGGATTTGAGCCTGGCCAGCCGCCCTCAATGTATTGCAGACCAAAGGCATCCAGCTCTTCGGCGATGCGTAATTTATCATCCAGAGTGAGCGAAACATCTTCAGACTGACACCCGTCCCGTAAGGTTGTGTCGTACAAAGCGATTTTGGGCATCTTTTTCATAACACGCTCACACGCTCCTCACCGTATTCTCTGTATGCAGCGTCTGACTTAGGCCGATGGGATAAACGCATCGTGCAGCACCCGAACGGCGAGCTCGGCATACTTGGCGGCAATAACAATAGAGATCTTAATCTCCGAGGTTGAAATCATCTGAATGTTGATCCCTTCTGCGGCTAACACTTCAAACATGCGGGAGGCCACACCAGCGTGGCTCCGCATGCCCAGCCCAACAATCGAGACCTTGGCGACTTCGGAGTCAGAGACAACATCTCCTGCCCCGATCTCCATCGCCGCATTTTTGACTCGCTCAAGGGCCTTAGGCACATCCCCGCGTGGTACCGTAAACGTGACATCGGTCTTTTCATCTTCGCTGGCATTTTGGATGATCATGTCCACAACAATATTGTCTTGCGCAATGGGCGTGAACAGCTTGGCGGCTAATCCGGGCCGATCAGGCACACGCGTCAGGGTAATTTTCGCCTGATCCAAATCAGACGTGACACCCGAGACAATCACATCTTCCATGCTTTGATCCTCCTGCACTAACCACGTCCCTTCGTCGTGCGAAAAGCTTGAGCGGACATGAACGGGAACCTGATAGCGCTTGGCAAATTCTACTGAGCGGATTTGGAGCACTTTTGCGCCCAAACTGGCGAGTTCGAGCATCTCATCATAGGAGATACGCTCCAGTTTATGGGCGTGGGGACAAATACGCGGGTCAGCACTATACACCCCGTCGACGTCGGTATAGATCTCGCAGACATCAGCCTGGGTTGCCGCGGCAATAGCAACCGCGGTGGTGTCCGAGCCTCCCCGGCCCAAGGTCGTGATATTCTGCTGCGCATCAATGCCCTGGAAACCGGCAATAACGACAATATTGCCCTCCTGCAGCGCCTTCAACAGACGCGGTGTCCGGACCTGCGTAATCCGCGCCCGACCATAGGCCGCATCGGTTTCGATCTGCACCTGATGGCCCAGGAGAGACACCGCCGGAGAGCCCATCTCTTTGAGTGCCATGGCCAGCAGGGCAATCGTTACCTGTTCACCGGTTGAAACAAGAACGTCGCTCTCACGGGCATCAGGCTGCTCGGCAATCTGCCGTGCGAGGTTAAGCAAGCGGTTTGTTTCACCACTCATCGCAGACAGCACGACCGCGACCTGATGGCCCGCATCGCGCGTGGCAGCCACGCGTGCGGCCACCTCTTGGATACAGTCAATCGATCCAACCGAAGTGCCACCGTATTTCTGAACAATCAACATCAGCGCTCGCTACTCTCTCTTAGATAGGTGATACGTGGGCAACCAGCCGCTCATACCGTTCCCCGTACGGAGTAAGGATCGCCGTGCGCGCGTCTCCCTCCCCACACTCGATCGAAATCAGCAGGTATTCTGCTATCACATCGCGCAAATCGTTCGGCAGAAACGGAAACCACTCAATGACGGCAACACCTTGCCCAAAGAGATACTCCTCATACCCGAATTCTTCGACCTCCACCCCCTCAAGCCGGTAGAGATCAATATGGTAGAGCGGCATTCTTCCCCTATAATGCTCAGCCACAAGAGTAAAGGTGGGGCTGGTAATGGTTTCAGGTGCAATACCGAGTCCGTCCGCTATGCCTTTCACCATACACGTTTTGCCCGCACCCAAATCACCACATAGCCCGAGTATCATTCCTGGGGTCAGGAACCGCCCGAGTTGACGCCCAAGAGATAGCGTCTCTTCAGCCGAGGATGTCCGAATAGATATCTGCATACTCTTCGGCAGACGAATCGACCTGGCCGGCCAGGGAGAGGACACGCAGGGTATCCGGCAGAGTGTCAATAACGTCGCGCGCCAGCATACCCGCCTGACCATGCTGTTGGGCAAAGGTATCGGCAGCAGCACCGTGCAGAAACACGCCGAGACAACACGCCTCATCAGGAGTATACCCTTGGGCCAGCAAGCCCCCAATAATACCGGACAAGACATCGCCCATTCCACCACTGGCCATACCCGGATTCCCGGTCGGGTTGAGCCAGGTACGACCGTCAGGGGCAGCAATAATGCTACGGGCGCCCTTGAGGACGAGATAGCAACCGTACCGAGTTGCAAAACTGCGAGCGACATCCAGGCGATTAGCTTGAATTGCTGTGGTCGGCAGTGCGGCAAGCCGAGACATTTCTCCAGGGTGTGGTGTGAGCACAACCGGCACATTGGCCGTTTTCAGCATAGCCACCTGAGAGGCAACGCAGTTCAGCCCGTCGGCATCTATAAGAAGAGGGACCTGACTCTTTTTGAGTAGCCAGCGGGCGATGCGTTTCGTTTCAACAGACACGCCGATGCCAGGGCCAAAAACGACAGCACTTTTCCCATTCAGTGATTGGCTTAATATGCGCTCATTCAGTTTCAGACTCCCATCCGCACGCTCAGGCTGAGGGGCAGTCATGGCTTCAAGCAAAACGGAGGAGAATATCGAAATGAGTCCTTGTGGGCCAGCTAACGTGACCAGTCCGGTTCCAGTCCGTAAGGCGGCCGAGGCGCTTAACAAGGCCGCTCCGCTTTTGCCGCGCGCGCCGGCGAGTACAAGCAGGTGGCCAAAATCGCCCTTATGCGATTCCGGTTGACGCGCGCGTATCTGCCCACCCACCTCGTGGCGTGTCAGCACGTGCATTTGGGGCGCAACCTCGGTCAGCGCTTGCGGGGCAATACCGATATCAACACACGCGAGTTGTCCAACATGAGCCGTACCAGGGTAGAGTACCTGACCGAGCTTGGGATAGCCAAATGTCACCGTCACTGCCGCCTCAACAACACGCCCGACAGGCTGGCCGGAATCGGCATTCAAACCGGACGGAATATCAACCGCCACAATGGGAACACCGCTGGCATTCATGCCGGCGATAAGCGCGGCATGGATACCCGTCACCGCGGTATTCAGTCCGGTTCCAAGCAGGGCGTCAACGATCACATCACACCGTCCCAGGCGTTGCTCGACAGCCGACAACTGATCAATTGATGTGACTTCTTCCACTCGACCTCTCAGACGTAAGAACGCCTGCAAATTCCGCTTGGCATCGCCGCGTATAACCTTCTTTTTGGCAGCAAGAATCACTTCACACGCTATTCCCTGCCTTTTCAGCAAGCGCGCCATGACAAAGCCGTCGCCACCATTATTGCCTTTGCCAGCGACCACGACAGCCCGTTTGGGTCTCTTCTGAAAAGAATCGAGCAGGACCTGCGTCGCCCCGCTGCCGGCACGTTCCATCAGGACATGGCCGGGTGTGCCATATTTCTCGATTGTGAGCCGATCAAGCTCACGCATCTGGGCGGCAGAGACGAGATACATGAGACTCTGCATTTAGGCAGCTTCACCTGCCCCAAGGTGGGTCCGCACAGCGTCGGCGACTTCCTCACCATAGGCGCGTACAACGCTCTCGTCTTCCCCTTCCACCATGACCCGTAGCACCGGCTCAGTACCGGAATAGCGGACTAAGAGACGGCCGTTCTCACCCAGCTTGTCAGTGACCTGCCGCATCACTTGTGACACCGGTTCGATTGTCTGTAAATCCTGTCGTTCTCGGACGCGAACGTTAATGAGCATTTGGGGATAGCGTCGCACGAGTTGTCGGAGCTCTGAGAGTGGCTGCTGCTTCTGGACGAGAATCGCCAGCAGAGAAAGAAAGGTGACAATGCCATCGCCGGTTGTATTCATATCTAAGAAGATAATATGTCCTGATTGTTCGCCACCGAGGCGATATCCCCCGCGTAGCATCTCTTCGACAACATACCGGTCACCCACTCGGGTCCGGACCAGTTTTCCACCCATCTGACGCAGCGCAACCTCAAGGCCAAGATTGCTCATCACGGTAGCCACTATAGTCTTGTGGGGCAGCGTGCCATTCTGTATGCGCTCTTGGGCGGCAATAGCCAGAATGACATCTCCATCAACGATTTCTCCCGTCTCGTCAATAAGAATGGCTCGGTCCGCGTCTCCGTCCAGGGTGATGCCGATATGGGCGCCGTGCTTACGGACTAGCTGTTGGACATGCTGCGGATGCAACGCGCCGCAGTCGAGATTGATATTTTTACCATTTGGCTCTGTCCCTATAGTAATCACCTCAGCCCCAAGCTCTGCTAACACATCTGGAGCTACTTTATAGGCAGCCCCATTAGCACAGTCGATCACGACCTTTATGCCGTCCAGCGTGAGATGGCGCGGAAAGGCATTTTTAACAAATACGTTATATCGGCCAAGAGCATCATCAATGCGGACCGCTTTTCCGACGGACTCGGCTGTGGGACGCCCGTCGTCAATCTTGTGGCTCAGAACCAGCCTAGAGATCTCATCCTCCACCGCATCAGGCAGCTTGAGCCCATCGCGTGAGAATATTTTGATACCATTATCCTGGAATGGATTATGCGAGGCGGAAATGACCACACCGGCATCCGCTCTCAGGCTGCGAGTGAGAAAGGCGATCCCTGGGGTTGGCACCGGGCCAACCAGGAGGACATCTCCGCCCATGGAGCAGACGCCGGACGCGAGGGCCGTCTCCAGCATATAGCCGGATAAGCGGGTATCTTTGCCTATGAGGATTTTGTGCTGACCCGGACGGTCCCGGAAGACGGAGGTTAAGGCTCGACCAACGCGGAGGGCGGTCTCCGACGTAATCGGCTCAATATTGGCCACACCGCGAATCCCGTCCGTGCCAAACAGCCTGGTGCTGTGTGCTCCCGAGTTCTGTGCCCCATTGAGCGGCATTCTGATACTCCTCTACTACAAAAAACTGGCGCCTACGCTGTCAACAGGCAAAGGAAGGAGGCGGGTATGCAAAGCAGTGGAGCCCTTTTTGCTATCTACCCTTCACTATATAAGCCCCGAATGCGCTGGAATACGCGGAGGGGAAAAGTCTGGAATACTGACTACGCTGCCTACGCACCTGTGGGCTCTGGATCAACTTCAATGTTGAATTGTTTCAGTATCCCGTCGATCTCGGGTCCGTCCAAGGTTTCTTTTTCCAGCAGGGCTTCAGCCATCTTGTGCAGGATTTCAACATGCGTCTGGAGCAAATCCTTTGCCTGTTCAAAGGCGTCCTTAATAATGTTGCGGACCTCAGTATCGATTTCAATGGCCGTATTTTCAGAATAGTCTTTGGTCTGGGTAATATCCCGCCCCAAGAAAATATGCTCTTCCTTTTTCCCAAAAGTCATGGGACCAAGGCGCTCGCTCATGCCCCACTCGCATACCATGCGTCGAGCCAGGTCAGTCGCTTTTTCAAGATCGTCCCTAGCCCCGGTTGTGGTATGACCAAGGACCAGTTCTTCAGCCACGCGACCGCCAAACATGATGGCCAAGCGTTTCAAAATATAATCTTTTGAAAAGGTGTGTCGATCATCAACGGGAAGCTGTTGCGTCACGCCCAAAGCCATACCACGCGGAATGATGGTGACCTTATGAACCGGGTCCGTCCCTGGAGTTAGCCGGGCAACCAAGGCATGGCCAGCCTCGTGGTAGGCCGTATTGCGTCGCTCATCAAGGCTGAGAATCATACTGCGGCGTTCGGCG
The DNA here is from genome assembly GCA_965247985.1 of uncultured Binatia bacterium (SeqCode). Lineage (GTDB taxonomy): Bacteria > Desulfobacterota > Binatia > Bin18 > Bin18 > Bin18. Next base: position 2,621,502 of record OZ252051.1, read on the forward strand.
CCCATGAGGACTTTATCCTTGGACAGCTCGAAGTCGTCCATTTCGACTTTGTCTTTGTCTTTGCGAGCCGCCAGTAGCGCGGCCTCATTCACCAGGTTTTCAAGGTCGGCCCCTGAAAATCCCGGTGTTCCCCGAGCGAGTTGGGAGACGTCAACCTTGTCGTCCATTGGCACACGCCGGGTATGGACATTGAGGATTTCCTCTCGACCTCGGACGTCCGGTGAGGGCACAATCACACGCCGGTCAAATCGTCCAGGGCGCAATAATGCCGGGTCAAGGACGTCCGGACGGTTTGTCGCCGCGATCAGAATCACGCCCTCATTCGCTTCAAAACCATCCATCTCCACAAGGAGTTGGTTTAAGGTCTGCTCGCGTTCGTCATGCCCCCCGCCGAGGCCGGCGCCTCGATGGCGCCCGACCGCATCAATCTCATCAATAAAGATAATGCACGGCGCTTGTTTTTTCCCTTGGATGAAGAGATCGCGGACGCGCGAGGCTCCCACTCCAACAAACATCTCAACAAAGTCAGAGCCACTGATCGAGAAGAACGGGACACCCGCTTCACCGGCAATCGCCCGGGCGAGTAAGGTTTTCCCAGTTCCGGGTGAACCAACCAACAACACCCCCTTGGGGATGCGCCCCCCCAAACGCGTGAACTTCTTAGGGTCTTTGAGAAAGGCGATAATTTCTTCAAGCTCTTGTTTGGGTTCTTCTACGCCGGCAACATCGTTAAAGGTGACTCGGTGTTGATTTTCCGTCAGGAGTTTGGCCCGGCTCTTCCCAAAAGACATCGCCTTGCCGCCACCCATCTGCATCTGGCGCATAAAGAAGATCCAGACTCCAATGAGGAGCAACATCGGAAACCATTGAATCAGGATGGTGATATACCAGGGATCGCCTTCTTCCGGGCGCGCCGCCACCCGGACCCCCTTGTCGCGCAACGTCCGCATGAGATCGGGGTCGTCGGCGGGAGCGTAGGTCTTAAAGCGGTCATCGTTGCGGAATCTCCCGCGAATGACCTGGCCCTGAATGACGACCTCAGAGACTTCACCTTTTTCTACTGCCGTAAAAAAGTCGCTAAAGACGACTTCGGGTTCTCTGGGTTGCTGGCGATTGAACAGATTGAACATGAACAGAAATAGCACCCCGAGAACCAACCACAGTGCGAGATTAGAAGAAACCTTATTCACTCCATCACCTTTCACATGCGCGGCTTCAACCTACCATAGTTCTTAATCGACCGGCAACGGGTTTACACACATCCGATAGACCCGCCGGGTAGCCACCGTCACGGTTGCAATATTGCCTCTGACACAGCCGGGGATCCACGCAATCTGGCCGTTAATTTCGACCACAGGAAATCCTGGACGGAGCGATTGTGGGATTTTTGTATCCACAAAGACATCCTGGACTTTCTTATGTCCTCGCATACCTAAAGGGTGAATACGATCCCCTGCACGGGAATTTCGTACGATACACTTGCACCCCGTGCTGGAGATATCGCAATCAAAAAAGGCGGACCAGAGATCCGAACACCGAGCCGCACGCAGATCGCCTTTCCATTCGAGGGCAGCAGAAACGGTCAGCTGCCAGCGTGAGGCCAATCGCCAACTCCGCCCAGCCTGCAGGGCATAGTGGTAGCCTGGCTCCGTTACACCTGGGCGGCGGGTCTGGAGAATCAGACGCGTCCCCTCACGAACGACAGACTTCCGTCCTGGAAGCTGAACTGTGCCCCGGATCTTTCCTTCACTCAATGCTCTCAAACGGAGCACATGTGCGGTCTTCAAATCCTGCACGGAGCCCTCAACCCACTGGCGGAGAATGCGCGGCCGTAAGGCTGAGGGCTCCGTGTTCAATGCGAGGAGAGACAAGCTGCCGTCATGTTCCGTGATACGCACGCGGGCGCTTGTGGCCAGTCCTTCGAGCCAGTCCTCCTCTTCTCGTGTCGTTTCAGCCAAAGAAGCCAGATGACGACGGATTTGCGGAGAAAATTCTTGTTCCAAAAAAGGCAGGAGGACGTGCCTAATCCTATTCCGCGTAAAGCGCATATCAGCGTTACTTGGATCTGTAACATAGGACAGCTTCTTTTCTTTTACATAGACCTCAATTTCGCGCCGTGAGCAGTTGAGCAAAGGCCGAATCAACCAGTTGTCTCTCACGGGCGGAATGCCAGCCAATCCGCGCCGTGCGCTGCCGCGCATGGCATGAAAGAGGACGGTCTCAGCCTGGTCGTCCTGCGTATGGGCTGTCGCAACATAGTCAAGAGGACAGGCTGCCGTGCGCTGCTGAAAAAAAGCATAGCGCGCCGCGCGCGCCCACGCCTCAATTCCGGTCAGTCCGTGGGGAGGCTGCAAGGTTTTGACCTTGAGCGGAACCTGCCACTGCTGGCACAGGGCTTGAAGCATGTCCTGTTCCTGGTCTGCCTCAGGACGGAGGCCATGATTGACGTGGAGCACCGTCAGACGATACCCCCGCAACGGAACAATCGTTATCAGGGCGGAGAGCAGAGCAACGGAATCGGGGCCTCCGGAACAGGCCACTCCAATACGCAGACCGGACTTGTCCGGGAGCAGTTTTTGGAGGGACGCCCACAGCTTGTGCTCAAGGTGCAGCATGAACCTGAACACAAAAAGGCACTCCTAGGGAACGCCCTTTTGTGTCGGTCTCTGGATCACAGTCTCTTCAGTTGGCCGGTTCTCTACCCATCGCCCTTGGCATTCCGCAGCACTACTGCGACGGTAGAAACGAGTGCAAAGAGCACGGCAATCCCCGCTATTGTCTGTATAAATACCGCGAGTGGGTCCATCTCAAACTCCTTATTGACGGCAGTGTCTCTCGCCGTCGTTTTGGGATCAATACAGCCTAGCGGCGGGCGGACTTGAACCGCCGACCTAGGGATTATGAGACCCTCGCTCTAGCCACCTGAGCTACGCCGCCACGGAGTGTTAAACCCGGCAGTTCAGGGAAAGTCAAGAGCCAGCCCAAACGTATGAGGAGGTCGAGCGCGATTCAATTGCTACCGCCTCTACAGTTGGTGAGCTGCTGCGGGTGTGTTCTTCGCTCTCCGTACGGCATTACGCCCTTATTGGAGCAGACGTATATCGGACTCGGGCCAGTCCTGGACTCCACAAGAACGGATGTCATGCTGCTGATTCATACCCAGCGATGGCTTAGCCTCCAGCGCGAGCGCTCTCCCAATACTCACTCACATCGGTCATCACCACCTGTTGACTACCACGTTCAATCTGGAAAAGCTTTTTCTCTGTGATTTCCAGACATGTCAATTTTCCGCCATAGACGAGGCCGGTATCAATCCCAACTTTATAGGGCAGGTTAAAACCAACTTCTCGTTGGGGGGTATGCCCAAAGACCACCGTATACGGCAGGTCATGCGGATAGGCAAAAAAAGCCTCACGAATCCACAGCATATCTTCTGCCACCTGGGCCTCCAGAGCACAGCCTGGATTGATTCCCGCATGCACACATAAAATAGCGTCGGCTGGCAGATACAACTGAAGATTCAGAAAAAACTCTCGATGGGCGGCGGGCATGAGCGCCGCAACCTCGCGGCCTGGCGTCAGTGGATCACAGTCATAGCTGGCAATGGTTTGTCGTCCGCCGTTCATCAGGAAGGCTTGACCATACAAGCCTTCATACCCCAAAAAGTCGAGAAACATATCTTCGTGATTGCCTTTGAGAAACGTGCAGCGACACACCTCAGCCGTCTTCATCCCTAAGAGCAAATCAACAACGGCCTTGGCATTCGGCCCACGGTCAATATAGTCGCCCAAGCACACCAGGTGATCTTCGGGCTGTAACGACAGCGCGATGAGGAGGGTCTCAAGTTCTGTTGGACAGGCATGGATATCGCCCACAATACAAAATCGACCGGCTGGCTCTACCACAGCACCTCCTTTAGCGTCCAGTGTAGACAGGGTCTCGTTTCTCACGAAACGCTCGAATACCTTCTTTCACGTCCTCGGACTGGATCAGTTTTCGCTGCTCGGCCATTTCAGCGGTCAGCACGTCTCCCAGGCCGGCTCCCAAAGCGTTATGTATGGACGCTTTGATAGCCGCGAGTGCAAGGGGAGCATTCTTTGCTAAACGGACGGCATATTCCGAGACCTGCTCGCGGAAATTTTTTCCCGTAAGAATGCGGTTGACCAATCCCATATTGGCCGCTTCCGCCGCCTCGACCATATCTCCGGTGAGGGCCATCTCCATGCCGCGCAGGCCGGCCAGACGGGGGAGGAGATAGCTTGCACCACCGTCAATCGTCAGTCCACGTTTCACAAAAATCAGGGAAAAACGTGCCGACGGCGAAGCCAAACGGATATCAGAAGCCAACGCCAATGAGCAGCCGTAGCCGGTGGCAACTCCGTCAACTGCTGCAATCACAGGTTTGGGCAAATTCCAGATGGCACGAATCACTGCGTTAAAGCCGTCCTCGGTCAGTTCTTCTCCAGGAGTGGTCGGCCGTGCGGGAGCAGCCAGTAAGTCCGCGCCGGATGAAAAGGCGCCGCCAGCCCCAGTCAGCACGACGAGGCGTGTCTCATCGTCACGCGCGCTTTCGGCCAACGCTGCCTTCAAGGCATAGATGGTATCACGATCAAGCGCGTTTCGACGCTCGGGCCGGTTGAGCGTGAGCCAGCGGACCTGCTGTTGTTTTTCGTTCAGGACAACATCCATTGCCTCTACCCTCCATACGGACCTCAAAAATCGAGGCCATATTCTCGATGACAGCCTGCTCCACCGCGGCAAAAGCCACAGGCCGGCCACATTCCTGTCTTAAACTGCTCACTCCCCTGTCAGCAAGGCCACAGGCTATAATGTAGGTAAACGGGCGCAAATCAAGATCGACATTGAGCGCAAAGCCATGCAGAGCAACACGGCGACGGACGGCAATACCGACCGCCCCAATTTTTTTCTGACCAACCCATACCCCAGGATAGCCGTCCTGGCGGTGCGTTGGGACTCCAAAGTGGAGACAGACCCGGCGCATGACCTCTTCAAGCTGCGCAATAAAACGCCGCACTCCATATTTATGCAACAGGGAAGAAAAGATCGGATACGCAACAAGCTGACCCGGCGCATGATAGGTCGCCCCCCCACCCCGGTCGGTATACTCTACGCGCAGACCTTTTTCGCGGAGCTGCGCGGCTGAAAGCCGGACCTGCTCATACGGCCGGCGATAACCGAGCGTAATCACGGGCTGATGCTGAGTCAGCAGGAGCACGTTTGTCCACCGGGTAACACAGCGCGCGTGCCAGCGGCGTTGCGCCTGTAGTGCCTGGGCATAGTCGGTCAGACCCAGTTGCACGCACTGAACGTTCATAATCTCTTGCAGACGCGGTTCAGGGAAGTGAGCACTCCGCCCCTCTCCTTCCCGCGGCGTCCTTGCGCAGTCTTGACCCTCTTTTCCTCAGGTGGTAGCGCAGGGGTTGAGTCCGCCATGTATACTGTTTCCTCGCTTTTCCGAAATACGCTTTTCGTTGCCGGCATCGTCATGGTCACTCTCGGCACGGGCAACACTATTGTTGCACAATTCAAAATGCGGGAGTACCAGAGCGCCCTGGCTCGTACCCCTCCGGGCATTGAAACCGAGCAGACGTTTGGGAAGAACACCCGGCTCCACCATTTTTCGAGTGAAGCCTGGAGCCGCCACGCCCTCAACCAGGCAAAACTTGACTTCTACCGGGTGCTGCATACCATCGGTTGGCTCCTGCTGTGCCTCGGAGCACTATGCACCCTGATAGCGCTGCGCCGTCAGCGCTATCAGCGCCCGCGCTGGGCGCCGTCCTAGCTCCGGCGTGTCGTACGCACTGGCCCGGCGGCAGCCCTCAACTTTGTCTCGACAATCACCTTGTACACTACTCCCAATATCACGAAAAAGTGAGATTCGCGCGATTACCCAGTTGACATTGGCCCAACGCTCTACTAGTGTCGCAGTGGCATTTCAACAGGTTCGATATGGGGGATAGTGGGTGCAACCTCACATTTCAGTGATATTGGAAAAAGCGCTCTCAGACGTCGTCTTGTCCGCTGAAGACGGCTATCGACTCATCAACTGTCCTGAGACGGAATTTTCGGCTCTCCTGGATGCGGCAAGTCTTTTACGCGACCGCCACAAGGGCCGGACGGTTACCTATTCCCGGAAAGTCTTTCTGCCCGTCACCAATTTGTGCCGAGACCGCTGCTCCTACTGTACCTTTCGGAAGGACCCACGCGACCCGGACGCCTGGACCATGAGCCCGGAGGATATTCGGAGTTGGTTGGAACGAGCCAGAAAGCAAGGCTGCAAAGAGGCCCTGATGTGTTTGGGCGATAAGCCCGAGAAAGCGTTTAGTAGCTATCGGGAAACCCTGGCCAGCTTTGGCCATACCAATACCACCGAGTACGTCTATCGGGCGTGCGAAATCGCCCTCTCCTACGGCATCCTGCCCCACACCAACGCCGGCATAATGAGCTATGATGAGATGCAGTGGCTCAAAGACGTCAACGTCAGTCTGGGTCTCATGCTTGAGAATATCAGCCCCCGGCTGTGCGAGCGTGGCATGGCCCACTTTTCCGCGCCCGATAAACGGCCCGAAGTCCGCGTAAAAATGATCCGCGAGGCCGGAGAACTGGAGATTCCTTTTACCACCGGTATTCTGATTGGCATCGGAGAAACGCGCGAAGAAGTGGTTGACAGTTTGATCGCCATTCGTGACCTGCACGAGGAATACGGCCATATTCAAGAAGTGATTGTTCAGAATTTTCGGGCCAAGCCGCATACCAGAATGGCGGATGCGCCTGAGCCGGAAAGTTATGAAATGGCCCGTACGGTTGCCGCTGCGCGGCTGCTTTTGGGCGGACAGATGAATGTCCAAGCGCCTCCCAATTTGAGTCCGCACGACCACCGACTGCTGTTGCGTTCAGGAATTAACGATTGGGGCGGTATTTCGCCGGTCTCGATAGATTACGTCAATCCGGAGGCGGCCTGGCCTCATCTCGATTTATTGGCGAAGACCTGCACCGAAGCCGGCTTTAGCTTGCGCGAGCGTTTGGCCATTTATGAAGAGTATATAGACCGACCCGGATTCCTCTTGCCGGCGTTGCAGCCGCGTACCCGCGAGTTACAAGCCGCAGTAACGGCCTGATTTCACATCCGAGAGCAAAAGAAAAACCCAAATCCTCGAGCGTAAGGAGACCCAGCCGTGGCAACCCATAACATTGCCGGCATCCTCGACCACATTGACCCGCAGATTAGCGCCATCCTTCATCGTGCCTTGGAAGATGAAGAGATATCCTGGCAAGACGGCCTCCGGTTGTGCCAGACCAATGGCATTAATTTCCACGCCGTCTGTCTTGTCGCCGACGAAATGCGTCAACGCCAAGTCGGTGATGTGGTGACCTATGTGGTCAACCGCAATATCAACTTCACCAATGTGTGCATTAAGCACTGCACGTTCTGCGCCTTCAGCCGGGAGTATCGTGAGGAAGAAGGCTATTTCCTGCCCGAGGAGGAAATCGTTCGACGCGCCCAGGAAGCGGTTGAAATGGGCGCAACCGAAGTCTGTATGCAAGCCGGTCTGCCGCCCAAAATGAACGGCAGCCTCTATATCGACCTGACCCGCGCCGTCAAGAAAGCCTTCCCCGACCTCCACATTCATGCGTTTTCGCCCGAAGAAGTCCTGTACGGCTCGCTGCGTTCAGGGGTCTCCATTCTCGAATACGTGCGGGAACTCAAAAACGCCGGGTTAGACACCCTGCCCGGCACCTCAGCCGAAATTCTGGACCAGGACATCCGCGACATCATCGCCCCAGGGCGCATTTCAACCAAACAATGGATCGAGGTCATTACCTCGGCCCATAGTCTCGGTATCCCGACCACCTCAACCATCATGTACGGCCATATCGAGACACAAGAACATTGGGTCAAACATATGAACCTGTTGCGGGATATTCAAAAGGAGACCGGCGGGTTTACCGAATTCGTGCCGCTGTCGCTCATCCATCAGGAAGCGCCCATGTATCAGCGCAAACTCGTCAAAGGTGTCCGCGAGGGAGCAACCGGTGCGGAGGTCATTAAGATGCACGCGGTTGCCCGGCTGATGCTGGGCCCCACCTTCCGCAATATTCAGTCCTCCTGGGTCAAAGAGGGTCCCAAGATGTCGCAACATCTGCTGACCGTGGGAGCCAATGATCTGGGTGGCACCCTCATCAACGAGAGTATTTCGACCTCAGCCGGCGCGCAGTACGGCCAGCTCGTACCCCCCAAGGAGCTGCGGCGCTTGATTCGCGACCTTGGCCGTACCCCGGCCGAACGTTCGACGACCTATAAGCTACGGACGGTCTTTAACGGAACGGACGACAAATTAAGTCCCCTGGATATGGTTGAGAATGCAGATGAGCAATTCGGCTCCTACCGCAAGCTCGCCGCTTCCGAGCAGTTCCGTTACGTTCATCCATTCGAGCGGGACAAGCAAGAAACCGCCCACTGACCCGGAGGCGGAGGAGTGCCCTTCGCCCGTTCGACCGTGTCTACAGCAAACTCCTTACGTATCACCGCCTTAGCCGGTGGTGTGGGAGCCGCGCGATTCCTGCGTGGGGTCGTCCGGGTTGTCCCGCCGGCAAACCTGAGCGTTATCGTCAACACCGGCGATGACGATGAATTCTTTGGCCTGTCCGTCTCGCCCGACCTGGACACGATTACCTATACCTTGGCCAATGCCGTTGATGCTGAAAAAGGCTGGGGCCTCCCCCAGGAGACCCATCGCTGCCTTGAGGCACTCGGACGCTATTATTCCGACACCTGGTTTGGCTTAGGCGATGCCGACCTCGCAACCCACTTGTTTCGTACTCAAGAGCTTCGCCAGGGGAGGACACTTAGCCAAGTGACCGCCGAGATTGCTCGGCAGTGGGGCCTTGAGGCCAGCGTGCTGCCCATGAGCAATGAGAGGGTGCGGACCATAGTGCATACCGAGGCCGGCGACCTGCCCTTTCAAGAGTACTTCGTGAAAGGACGCGGTGAGGGGCAGGTCTCGAAAGTTGAACTTCGCGGGATTACAGCGGCCCGACCGGCCCCCGGCGTGTGCGAGGCCATTCACAGTGCCGACCTAGTCATTCTCCCGCCGAGCAATCCGATTGTCAGCATTGGTCCGATTCTTTCCTTAGCCGGCGTTCGCGAGGCCCTGCGGGAAACCGCGGCTCCGGTGGCGGCAATCAGCCCCTTAGTCGCCGGGAAGCCCATAAAAGGGCCGGCCGACCGGATGCTTGCCGGCCTGGGTATCGAAGTCTCGTCCGTTGGGGTGGCCGAGTTGTATCAAGATTTTGTGGATACCTTTGTGCTTGACCGGCAAGATGTTGAACACAACCCAGCGCCCCGCGAACGCCTGGAAAAAATGGGTATGGCTGTTATTGTCACCGATACGGTCATGAGCGCTATGGACAAGTCTATTGCGCTGGCCCGAACGGTTATTGAGTTTGCGCATCAGAAACGACCAAAGGCTGTGTAACGAGTCAAACGTATGACGTTTGAGGACCTGCCATGAGTACTATTGCCATTATCCCCATTCCCGGTGTTCCTCAGATTCAACCTGGCGATGACCTGCCGGCCATTTTGCTCACCGCCATTGATGCCGCCAAAGTCGGCCTCAAGGACGGCGACATTCTGGTCATGTGTCAAAAGATCGTCTCCAAAGCCGAAGGCGCGGTGATTGATCTCAAGACCATTACCCCCTCGCCCTTTGCCGAGCAAATCGCCCAGATGTGGGAGAAGGATCCGCGTATGGTCGAGGTTGTGCTGACCGAGAGCAGCCGCATTGTCCGCATGAAAAACGGCGTGATCATCACCGAGAGCAAACACGGCTGGGTCTGCGCCAACTCCGGCGTTGACGCCTCAAACACCATTGCCGACGACGTGGTCATTCTCCTGCCCACAGACCCGGACGCTTCAGCCCGGCGTATTCGTCTGGCCATTGAGCAACAGCGCCACATCTCCATGGGCGTGATTATTACCGACACGTTTGGCCGGCCGTGGCGCGATGGCCTGGTCGAATTCGCCCTCGGCGTCTCCGGTCTTGACCCGCTCGACGATCAACGCGGAGAAGAAGACCTCCAGGGTCGCGAGCTGCATCACACCGTCGTTGCCGTAGCTGACGAACTCGCCGCGGCCGCGGGCTTGCTGATGGAAAAGAGTGCCGCCATGCCAGCCATTCTGATACGTGGCTATCAATTCAAACCAGCCGAGGTCGGGAGCGAGGCCCTCAAACGACCGGCAGACACGGATTTGTTTCGGTAGAGTGCTTCACGCGAGGCTGTAGCCATGCTGTTCCGCTCTCGTCATGCCGGACGTGATCCGGCATCCAGAGACTGACGGCATCCCTCCCCAGATTGTTCTCGCGTAGACGGAAAGAATAGGTGCTGGCGCATGGCCCTGAAGAAGTCCCAACTCTACTCCTCACTCTGGCAGAGCTGCGACGAGCTGCGCGGCGGTATGGATGCCTCGCAATACAAGGATTACATCCTGACGCTGCTGTTCATGAAGTACGTCTCGGACAAGCCCGATACGCTCCTCGACGTACCCACCGGGGGCAGTTTCGCCGACATGGTGCAGCTCAAGGGCGACAAGGAGATTGGGGACAAAATCAACAAAATCATCGGTCGGCTCGCCGAGGCCAATGACCTCAAGGGTGTCATCGACCAGGCCGATTTCAATGACGAAACCAAGCTGGGCAGCGGCAAGGAGATGCAAGACCGACTCTCCAAGCTGGTCGCCATCTTCGCCGCGCTCGACTTCCGCGCCAACCGGGCCGAGGGCGACGACCTGCTGGGCGACGCCTACGAATACCTGATGCGGCACTTCGCCACCGAGTCGGGCAAGAGCAAGGGGCAGTTCTACACCCCGGCCGAGGTCTCGCGCATCATGGCGCAGGTGGTCGGCATCAGCGCCGACACCCGCCCGGACCAGACGATCTACGACCCCACCTGCGGCTCGGGCTCGCTGCTGCTCAAGGCTGCCGACGAGGCGCCGCACGGTATCAGCGTCTACGGCCAGGAGATGGACAACGCTACCTGGGCGCTGGCGCGAATGAATATGATCCTGCACAGCCACGAAACCGCCGAAGTATGGCAGGGCAACACCCTGGCTGCCCCCTATTTCACGAACGGCGCCGACAGCCTCAAGACCTTCGACTTCGTGGTCGCCAATCCCCACTTCTCAGCCAAAGCCTGGTCCAGCGGGCTCGATCCGGCCCACGACACATACAAGCGTTTCGAGTACGGCATCCCCCCGGCCAAGAATGGCGATTACGCCTTTCTGCTCCACCTCATCACGTCACTCAAGAGCAATGGCAAGGGCGCGATCATTCTGCCCCACGGCGTGCTGTTTCGCGGCAATAAGGAAGCGGATATCCGCAGGAAGCTCATACAGCGCGGCCTTATCAAAGGCATCATCGGCCTGCCCGCCAACCTTTTCTACGGTACCGGCATCCCTGCCTGCATCCTGGTTATCGACAAGGAGCATGCCTCCACTCGTACCGGCATTTTCATGATCGACGCGAGCAAGGGCTTCCTCAAGGACGGCAACAAGAACCGCCTGCGCGCCCAGGACATCCACCAGATCGTGGACGTGTTTACCAAGCAGACCGAAGTCCTCCGCTATTCCCGCATGGTGCCGATAGACGAGATTGCCAGCCCCGCCAACGACTACAACCTCAACATCCCACGCTATATTGACTCCAGCGAACCCGAGGACCTGCACGACCTCGACGCGCATCTGCACGGCGGCATCCCCAATCGCGACGTTGACGCGCTCGACGCCTACTGGTCTGTCTTTCCATCCCTGCGCCACGATCTCTTCGTAGACAATGGCCGGGCCGGTTACAGTGAAGCACGCTTCGAGACGCAACAGGTGAAAGCCGCTATCCTCGGCCACGACGAGTTCAAATCTTACGGGCAGCGGGTCGCGGCCATCTTCGACACTTGGCGCGAGGCCCACGAACCCGCTCTCATAGGACTTGAAACAGAAGCCAATCCCAAGAACGTCATTCGTACTCTGTCGGAAGACCTGCTGGCGCGCTTTACCGACCTGCCGCTACTCAACCGGTATGATGTGTACCAGCGGTTAATGGACTATTGGGACGAGGTAATGCAGGACGATGTGTATCTCATCGCTACGGACGGTTGGACCGAAGCGGCCAAACCGCGCGGCATCATTGAGGACAAAGAAAAGAAGATCAAAGAGACCCCGGACCTGACCATCAAGCGCAAGAAGTACAAGATGGACCTGATTCCCCCGGCCTTAGTTGTCACACGGTACTTCGCTGCGGAGCAGACAGCCCTCGAAACGCTCCAGGCCGGGCAAGACTCCGCCGCCCGTGAACTGGAGGAGTTTGTTGAGGAGCATACCGGCGAGGATGGTCGGCTGGCGGACGCCACCAATGACAAAGGCAAGGTCACCAAGGCCAGTGTGAAGGATCGGCTCAAGACCATTCAGGACGCGCCGGAGAGCGACGAGGAACAGGAAGCCCTCACGCGCTGTCTTGCCCTGATTGAGGCCGAGGCCAACGTCGGCAAGACGGTCAAAGATACTCAGGAAGAGTTAGACCAGAAGGTGTTGGACCACTACGCTGCGCTCACCGAGTCCGAAATCAAGACGCTGGTGGTGGACGACAAATGGCTCGCAGCGCTCGCTGCCGCCATCCACGGCGAGATGGACCGTGTGAGCCAGCAACTCACCCAGCGCGTGAAGGAGCTGGCCGAACGCTACGAGACTCCGATGCCTCAGATGGTTGGCCGTGTGGCAGAGCTGGAAGCAAAGGTGAACGGCCACTTGGAGAAGATGGGGTTCGCATGGAAGTGAAGCCTGGTTACAAGCAGACCGAGGTGGGGATAGTTCCGGACGATTGGGAAGTCACTCCGGTTGGGCTGGCATTCGACATTTGCAACAACCTTCGGATGCCAATCAGCCAAACGGTGCGGGAGAAGATGGCGGGCACCTTTCCCTACTACGGGCCAACGAGCATCCAGGGATATATCAATGAATATCGTGTGGAAGGTGAGTATGCATTAATCGGTGAAGACGGAGATCACTTCTTGAAGTGGCAGGATCAGCCGATGACCCAGTTGGTCACCGGATGCTTCAACGTGAACAATCACGCTCATCTGGTCAAAGGTACGAAGAACCTCACCGCTTGGTTCTATCACTACTTCTCCCGACGCGATCTCACACCTTACTTGACTCGGCAGGGAGCCGGGCGTTTCAAGCTCACGAAGCAAATCCTCATTGGAATTCCCTGCGCCCTCCCTCCCACCAAGGCCGAACAAGCAGCCATCGCCGAGGCGTTGAGCGATGCGGATGCCCTCATCGAATCCCTGGAACAACTGCTCGCCAAGAAGCAGGCCATCAAGCAGGCCGCCATGCAGCAACTCCTTACCGGCAAGACTCGTTTGCCGGGATTTAGCGGGGAGTGGGCAGTGAAGCGGTTGAGTGAAATCTGCGAGATCGCCATGGGTAGAACTCCGCCGCGCCTCAATCCTGAGTTTTGGGGAAGCGGCTATACGTGGCTTTCGATTGCCGATTTGCGAGCCAAGGTGGTGACCAAATCGAAGGAGGAGATCACAGCACTGGCAGCTGCGGACATGCGGGTCATTCCCAAGGGAACACTGCTAATGAGCTTCAAGCTCTCAATCGGGCGCCTGTGCTTTGCGGGTTGTGACCTCTACACCAATGAGGCGATATGCAGCTTCAATAAGCTCATGGCTAATGCCGATTTCCTCTATTATGTCTTGGGCCAGACCGATTTCTCGCTCTACGGCAAACAGGCAGTCAAGGGATACACGCTCAACAGTGAATCTCTCAAGCTGGTCGAAGTTTTTTTGCCATCCGAAGCCGAGCAAACCGCCATCGCCACCATCCTCAGCGACATGGACGCCGAGATCGCCGCACTGGAGCAGCGCCGGGACAAGACCCGTGCCATCAAGCAGGGCATGATGCAGCAACTCCTCACTGGCCGGGTGCGCCTGGTAAGTGCTCGGGAAGGCAATGACCATGGCTCCTGATCGTTACCCAAAAGATATGGTGCTGCCACAGTCTTGACTTGGGCGGTCAAGCATTGGTATTACTTACCGCTCATCTCAGTAATACCCCGGAGACGCAATGAATACTATCTCGCTGAAGGTGCCCGAACCGCTTGCCATCAGGCTCAAGGATACAGCGCGGCGAAAAGGAGTGAGCAAGTCTGTGCTGATTCGCGATGCTCTGGAGGCGTACCTGCAAACGGACGGGGCCGAACGACCCGAGTCTGCTCTGTCACAGGTGGCCGACCTCGCAGGCATGCTGTCCGGCCCCGAAGACCTGTCCGTGAACAAGGACTACCTGCGGGATTTCGGTCGGTGAAACCCCAAATCATTCTCGATACCGGTCCACTGGTCGCCCTGCTGAATCGAGGCGACCGGCATCATCGCTGGGCAATGGATCAATGGGCGCAGATCGTACCGCCGCTGTTTACCTGCGAAGCGGTCCTGGCTGAAGCCTGCTTTCTGGTCCGACGATTTCCCGGAGGACAGGCGGCTGTGCTTGATCTGGTCCAGCGCGGTGTCCTGGATGTGTCGTTTCGCTTAATCGAAGAAACCGACGCTATCTTTCGGCTGCTGAGGAAATACCGGGATGTCCCCATGTCCCTCGCGGATGGTTGCATTGTGCGGATGGCTGAACGGCGTGCGGCAGGGCTTGTCTTGACTCTGGACAGCGATTTTTCGATCTACCGAAAGAACGGACGTCAGGTAATTCCGACTTTGGGGCCGGCATCATGAGCACGGTGGGGGAGCGAGAAATCCTCACCCAGCAGCGCGTGATCGCGTTCTTCCGGGACGCCCTCGGCTACGCCTACCTGGGCGACTGGCAGGACCGCCCCGACAACCGCAACATCGAGCCGGCGTTACTAACCGACTGGCTCAAGCGCCAAGGGCACAACGACGGTATCATCGCCAAGGTCCTGCGCGAATTGAACAAGGCCGCTGCACTCGGCGGCAGCAAGACACTCTACGACGCCAACCGCGCGGTCTACGACCTGCTCCGCTACGGGGTCAAGGTCCGGCCGGATATTGGCGAGCAGCACATCACTGTCTGGCTGATTGATTGGGAGAACCCCGACAACAACGACTTCGCCATTGCCGAAGAGGTGACGGTTGTCGCACAGAACACAAAGCGGCCCGACCTCGTGCTGTATGTCAACGGTATCGCCCTGGGCGTGTTGGAGTTGAAGCGCTCAACGGTTTCAGTGACCGAGGGCATCCGCCAGAATCTTGACAACCAGAAGCGAGAGTTCACCCAGCCGTTCTTCACCACCGTCCAGTTCGTGATGGCCGGCAACGATCCGGAGGGGCTGCGCTACGGCATGATCGAAACGCCTGAGAAATACTGGCTACGCTGGAAGGAAAAGGAAGCCGACGCCCACCCGGCTGCGGGCGACAATCCGCTGCTCCGGGAGCTGAGCCAGCTCTGTGGCAAGGAGCGCCTGCTTGAGATCGTCCACGACTTCATCGTCTTCGATGCGGGCGTCAAGAAGACCTGCCGCCATAACCAGTACTTCGGCGTACGGAAGGCCCAAGCCTTCGTACAGCGCCGGGAGGGCGGTATCATCTGGCACGCCCAGGGCAGCGGTAAGAGCCTGACCATGGTCTGGCTGGCAAAGTGGATTCGCGAAAATGTCACCAACGCCCGCGTCCTGCTCATCACCGACCGCACCGAACTGGACGAGCAGATTGAAAAAATCTTCAAGGGTGTCGGCGAGAACATCTACCGTACAAGGAGCGGCGCTGACCTGGTACAGGTGCTCAACACCGGCGACGAATGGCTGATCGGCTCGCTGATCCACAAATTCGGTACGTCGGAGGGGATGAGCGAAGAGGATATCGACACCTACGTCGAGGAGATCAGGCAGAGTCTGCCCGCAAACTTCCGTGCCAAGGGCACCATCTTTGTCTTTGTAGACGAGTGCCACCGCACCCAATCCGGCAAGCTCCACCAGGCGATGAAGACGCTCCTGCCGGAAGCGACACTGATCGGCTTCACCGGAACACCCCTGCTCAAGGCGGATAAGAGCCGGAGCATCGAGATATTCGGGCCGTATATCGACGCCTACAAATACGACGAGGCGGCACGCGACGGCGTGGTGCTCGATCTGCGCTACGAGGCACGTGATATTGACCAGTACATCACCTCGCAGGCCAGGATCGATCAGTGGTTCGAGAGCAAGACCCAGGGGCTGACCGATGTCGCCAAGGCCCAGCTCAAGCAACGCTGGGGTACGATGCAGAAGGTGCTGAGTTCGCGAGACCGGCTGAGGCAGATCGTCGCCGATATCCAGCTCGACATGGAGACGTGCGACCGCCTGAAGAGCGGTCACGGCAACGCCCTGCTTGTCTCGGATAGCATCTATGCGGCCTGTCGCTTCTTTGAGCTGTTTCAGCAGACCGACCTCGCCGGCAAATGTGCCGTCGTGACTTCCTACAAACCGGCCCCGGCAGACATCAAGGGTGAAGAGAGCGGTGAGGGGCTTACCGAGAAGCTGCGCCAGTACGACATCTACCGAAAGATGCTGGCGGAATACTTCAACGAGCCCGAGGACTCCGCAATGTACAAGGTCGAACAATTCGAGCGGGAGGTGAAGAAGCGCTTCATCAATGAACCGGGTCAGATGAAGCTGCTGATCGTGGTAGACAAGCTGCTGACCGGCTTTGACGCGCCGGCGGCGACCTATCTGTACATCGACAAGCAGATGCAGGACCATGGCCTGTTCCAGGCCATCTGCCGGGTCAATCGCCTCGACGGTGAGGACAAGGAATACGGCTATATCATCGACTATAAGGACCTGTTCCGGTCCTTGGAGCAGTCCATCAAGGACTATACCGGTGAGGCTTTCGACGGCTACGACAAGGCCGACGTAGAAGGCTTGCTGAAGGATCGGCTCCAGCAGGGCCGGGAGCGGCTAGAGGAGACACGCGAGGCGGTCAAGGCGCTGTGCGAACCGGTTGAGCCGCCACGCGACACTGCGGCGTATCTGCGCTTCTTCTGCGCCGCCGAGAGCGGCAACGCCCAGCAACTCAAAGACAACGAACCGCAGCGGGTGGCCCTCTACAAGCTGACCGCGTCGTTCCTGCGCGCCTATGCCAATCTGGCCAACGAGATGCGCGAGGCCGGCTACTCCGCTGTCGAGGCACAGGAAATCAAAGCCGAAGTGGACTACTACGAGAAGGTGCGGCAGGAGGTCAAGCTTGCCAGCGGCGATTATATCGACATGAAAATGTACGAACCGGCCATGCGCCACCTGCTCGACACGTACATCCGGGCCGAGGACAGTGAACAGCTCTCGACATTCGACGATCTGACCCTCGTGCAACTGATTGTCGAGCGCGGCGAAGCGGCGGTTGATACGCTGCCAAAAGGGCTGCGTGAGAACCGCGACGCGATGGCCGAGACGATTGAAAACAACGTCCGTCGTCTCATTATCGACGAGAGGGCGGTCAACCCCAAATACCACGAGAAGATGTCGGAACTGCTGGATGCCCTGATTCTTCAGCGCAAGCAGGAGGCTCTGGACTACAAGGCATACCTTGCCAAGATTGTCGAGTTGACGAAGCAAGTGAACCGACCGGAGAGCGGACAGTACCCCCTCACCATTAACAGCGGTGCTCTGCGCGCGTTGTACGACAACTTGAAGGACATACAGGGTCTGGAACGACCGGTGAATCAATATGCCGTAGCCGAGAGTACCGCCGACGTGGCTGAGGCCGTTGCCATAGCCCTAGATGCGACCATCCGTGGGGTGAAGAAAGCGGACTGGAAAGGAAACAGGTTCAAGGAGAAGGAGGTCCGTAACGCCATTGCATCAATACTCGGCTCCAATCAGGACCTCGTTGATACGGTCTTTGAAATCACGAAGGCGCAGCCTGATTACTCGTGACTACTCACGTTAAAAGCTACGACCTCGAAATCCGAGGGGTACCGGTTGAGGTCGTCCACAAGGCCATTAAGAATCTCCACATAGGTGTCTACCCACCGAGCGGTCGAGTACGGGTTGCCGCGCCGCTGCACCTTGATAATGAGGCTGTGCGGCTGGCCCTTATCTCGCGCCTGGGGTGGATTCGTCGGAAGCAGACTGAATTTGAACAGCAGGAGCGTCAATCCCAGCGGGAGTTGGTGACCGGCGAAAGCCATTACTTCCAGGGCCGACGCTACCGCCTCAAAGTGATGGAAGACGATAGCCGGCCGACTGTTCGTCTGCTGAACAACACGACAATGGAGTTGCGCACTCGTCCGGGTGATAATAGAGACACCCGGGAGGCGGTGCTCTATCAATGGTACCGCCTCCAGCTACGCAACCAGTTACCGCCACTCCTCGCCAAATGGGAGCGGAAGGTTGGCGTAACGGTCGAGGATTTGCGGATCAGGAAAATGAAGACCCGTTGGGGTTCGTGCAACAGGGACGCCCGCCGCATCTGGTTGAATCTTGAGTTGGCGAAGAAACCGGTGTCCTGCCTGGAGTACATCCTGGTGCACGAGATGGTCCACCTCAAAGAGCGGGCTCACAATGAGCAGTTTCGCATATTGATGGATCAGTTGCTGCCGCAATGGCGCTTGCACCGGGATGTCCTGAATCAGGCACCGCTTGCTCACGAAACGTGGCAGTACTGAATTCTGCTCAAACATTCCCAACCCACCGCCTAGAGCAGTTCACCATTCTGTGTGGCGAGGAGGTCGGATGAGCGCAGCGTAATCCGATCAGCGCGGCCGTGTCGGCTTACGCCTACGGCTAAGCCGACCTACAAGACTGATGGAAAAGAGTGCCGCCATGCCCGCCATTCTGATACGTGGCTATCAATTCAAACCAGCCGAGGTCGGTAGCGAGTCCCTCAAACGACCGGCGGACGCGGATTTGTTTCGGTAGCAAACGTGTGATGCCCATTCGGGCGGCTGGCCGCGGCCCTCTCCCACGGTATGGTGAATCTGGCAGCCGGCGGGGACGGCTGGTATGATCTCGCCGACCTCGTTATATTATGCTGTCAATTCCATGAAGCCCTGGAACGGACCTATGTGTATTACCCGGCGGAAGCGAGGACGGCTTCCTGAGTGTCCGCCCAACCGACCGAGCGTCTTATGGTAAAATCAGCTCAGCCCGACGAACCCCCGCCGAGCGACGAAACAATTGAGGTCTCCCTCGCCTCCGACCTTTCCGCCCTTGCCGTGCTCGCGCAGGTCGTCCAGGAGTTCGGGGCTGCCCACGCTCTTAGCCCGGACCTCCAGAGCCGCCTGAACCTGGTTCTGGACGAGCTGGTAACGAACAGCGTAAGCTATGCCTTGCCGGCGCTTTCCGAACCCGAGCTTCGGTTGCGCCTCTTCGTTGACCGGGGCACTGTGGTGGCCCAGATCGAGGACAACGGTGAGGCGTTCAATCCTTTGGAGGAAGTCCCAGAGCCGGATATCAGTCTCGGGCTGGCGGAGCGCCCCGTCGGAGGGCTCGGTATCTTTTTTGTGAAGCAACTCGCCGACAGCAGCATCTACGAACGCACCGGCGGGCGCAATCGTATTACTGTGAGACATTTGATTGGAGGGAAGGTCAGTGACAAATGAGAACACGCTATCGGTGCGAACCGAGCGCAATGAGAAGGCTATTATCGTCTGCCCGTTGGGGCGTGTGGACGGGAACAACGTGGAGGTCCTGGAAAGCGCTATCCAGGAGCAGATAGAGGCGGGTGAGAAGATACTGGTCTTCGATTTGGAGGACCTGAACTACATCAGCAGCGCTGGCTTGCGGGTCCTTCTGGTGACGGCACGACGCACGCAGTCGGAAGGCGGGAAGACAGTATTCTGCGGGCTGGCCGAACACATCGCCAATGTCTTCGAGATCAGCGGCTTCAATAATATTCTTACGGTGTACAAGAGCCGCAGTGAGGCCCTGACTACTCTGTGAACACCCATAATGAGTAAACGTGCCAACATTTGCATGTCTATTGAGGGCGCGTTTACTCATTTTCCGAAGAGAGGGGTTAGGTCTTGAAGACATCACCCGTCCAGCTACTCGTGGTAGACGACGAAGAAGACCTTGAGCTGCTTATACGCCAGAAGTTCCGCCGGCGCATCCGCCGAAACGAATTCGAGTTCGTTTTCGCCCATAATGGCAAGGAGGCGCTCGAAAAGCTCGCCGAGTACCCCGACATTCACCTGGTACTCTCGGATATCAATATGCCCGTGATGGACGGGCTGACACTGCTGAGCCAACTCGAAGACACCAAACCTGAAGTGCGGGCGGTCATTGTTTCCGCCTACGGTGACATGGAAAACATCCGCACCGCAATGAACCGGGGCGCGTTCGATTTCTTGACCAAGCCGATCGACTTCAACGATCTCGAAATCACGATCGAAAAGACGCTCAAACATATAAGGGCCATGGCAACTGCCCTAGAAGCGAGGGACCGGCTCGTCGCTCTCGAGCGAGAACTCGATGTCGCACGGCACATGCAGATGTCCGTCCTGCCCAAAGACCCCCCGAGCAGCGAGACCCACGAAATCAATGCGCTGATGACTCCGGCCCGGGAGGTCGGCGGGGACTTCTACGATTTTTTTAACCTGGGCGACACCTTGCTCGGTCTGGTCATAGCCGATGTCTCCGGCAAGGGGGTTCCGGCTGCCCTGTTTACTATGATGACTCAGACCCTCCTCAAGGGTGCGGCGCGAAACTCCCTGTCACCCGCCCACTGCCTGAGCGAAGTGAACGAGATGTTGGCCGAGGACAACGAGACGTGTATTTTCGTAACCCTTTTCTACGGGGTGCTCGACCTGCGGGACGGCAGCTTCCGTTACTGCAACGGCGGCCACAACCCTCCCCGCCTGGTGCGGAGCGATTCCCGGGTCGAGGAGCTTCCACCCACAGAGAACCTTGTACTGGGGGTGGCTCCTGGGCATGAATATCACAACGGCGAGGTCCGGCTCGCCCCTGGAGATACCCTCTTCCTGTACACAGACGGAATCACCGAGGCCCAGAACGCCAGCGAGGAGGAGTTTGGAGAAGAGCGGCTCGATGAGAAACTCACCAGCCTCGGGAAGGCGACCGCCCATGCTGCCGTGACCGCGGTGGTCGATGCCGTACACGCCTTTGTCGGAGACGCCCCGCAATCGGATGACATCACCTGCCTCGCCATGCGCCTCGACGCAACGCTTCCTTCCCAAGCTACTGACGCTACATGATACGCTCTGCTCGCGCCCTTTTCCGAACGGTCCTGTGCCTCGCCGCCTTGGTCGGAGTGACGCTGGAGGACGTACAGACGGTCGGCGCCGGAGAGCTTGTCTTCGGCCAGTCCGCGGCTCTGAGTGGGCCGGCACGCGCACTGGGTCAAGGGATGCGCCTCGGCCTCCTCGCGGCTTTCGAGGCGATCAACCAAAAGGGCGGAGTGCACGGCCAGCGCCTCGTCCTCGAATCCCTGGACGATGCCTATGAACCCGAGGCGGCGATCGCCAACACCCGCGAGTTCATCAACCAGCGCGACGTCTTCGCCCTGGTCGGTGCCGTTGGTACCCCCACGTCCACAGCCGCCCAGCCTATTGCCACTGAGGCGGGTGTTCCCTACATCGCTCCCTTTACCGGTGCCGAGTTCCTGCGCGACGCACAGCTCCGCCCCAATGTGCTCAACCTGCGGGCCTCGTACTATCAGGAAACCGAGGAGATGCTGGTCCGTCTGACTATGGACCTGGGCGTCCGGCGTATCGGCATCCTCTACCAGGACGATTCCTACGGACGCGCCGGGCTCGAAGGCTTGCGCCGCGCTGTCGCCCGTCACGACCTGCCTCTCGTCTCGGAAGCGGACTATCCGCGCAATACCGAGGCGGTAAAAATGGCCCTGCTCGATCTGCGCCGCTCCCGTCCCGAGGCAGTTGTCATCATCGGTGCCTACAAGCCCGCGGCCGCCATGATCCGTTGGGCCAAGCGGCTCGACTTCAACCCTTATTTCATCAATATTTCCTTTGTGGGAAGTTCTGCCCTGGCGAGAGAGCTCGGTCCTGACGGCACCGGGGTATACGTCACCCAGGTCGTCCCCTTCCCCACCAACGCCAGCCTCCCCGTTGTCGCGCACTATCAGCACGCCCTGGCCGCGATATCCCCTGAGAGTACACCGGACTTCGTGTCACTCGAAGGCTACCTGGCAGGCCGCCTGGTGGCGGAGGGCCTCCGTCTGGCCGGACCGAAGCCGACTCGGCAGGGCTTTTTGGAAGCGCTGCAGCAGGCTGAGACCATCGATCTCGACGGCTTTCTCCTGCGCTATGGCCCTGCTGATAACCAGGGTTCCGACCAAGTCTACCTGACGATCATCGACAGTCAGGGACATTTCCAACCGGTGCGCAGAATGGGGCCGCCATGAGCCGCGGCGACCACTCCGTCAACGCTCCCGGAGAAGCACTTGCGCTGCGGCCTTCCGCTTCTGCAAACGGAGGGGAGCCGGAGAAGGGACGCTGGATACGTCTCGGGGTCGGACCGCAGCTCTATCTCGGCCTTTTGGGCGGTGTCCTGCTTACGCTGAGCGCGAGCGTGGTGGCCTATTTCTCCTTCAACGAGATTGTCCAGTACGAATCTCGACTTATGGGGTACAGCATTCCCAACCTGAGCAGTGCGGTAGACGCGGCTCGCCAAAGCTCCATCGTGGTCAACGGAGCGCTCCGCCTCATCTCCGCCTCTTCGCTACAGGAGCACGGGGCGGTGGCCGAGGAATTAGCCAGAGAGCGGTCCGCCCTCGGTACCCTCATCCACGAGCTTGCAGCCCGTACCACCTTTGGCGAGCAGACCCGGCTGATCGAAGCCCACCTCGCCGAACTCAGTAGCCATCTGGAGCTGATACAACAGTCGGCCGCCCGCCGCCTGGTCATCGCTCAGACGCTGGAACGTCTCAAGGAGGAACTCGCCGAGACGAACCGGCGCATCGAACGAAACATCGTTACGGTGATCGACGACCAGGGCTTTTACCTGGTGGAGGGGCTGCGCCGCCTGCAGGACCAGCCGAGTCCGCTCGGGGAGCGGGCCTCCGAAACTGAGCTGACCTACTATCGAGACCTTACTACCGTGAACCACCAGGCCAACCTCGCGGTATCAGTGCTGAGGGGTGTCCTTGTCCTTTCCGACCGCGGTCTTCTTCCACCCTTGCGGGAACGCTTCCGCAGCGCCGTACAGAACTTCCGACGTGCCTATGTGGGGCTGGCGGCTCGCACTCCGGACAGCCCCCTCGGCGAGGATCTGGCACGCCTGGCACAAATAGGGGAATCTGCCGAAGGGATCATTCCCCTGCGCCAAGAAGTCCTTCGTCGGCTGGAACAGGAACAGGCAGCGCTGGCGAAAGGCCACGAGGCTTCTGCCATGCTCCTGGCCGAGGTGAACACCCTGGTAGAAGAGATCAATGATGAGGCGGTTGACTCCAGTACTGCTGCCCAGTCTGCCGCCCAGACCGGGCGGCTCCTCCTCGCGATACTCAACATCCTGAGTATCTCCGGCGCCCTCCTCATCGGTTGGTTGTTCGTGGGGCGCTATCTGATCCGCCGCCTCGTCGGGCTGGCAGCGGCGATGCGTTCTATGGCTGGCGGCGACCTGGAGGTGCCGGTCAGGGTGGGAGGCAATGACGAGGTGACGGATATGGCCAACGCCCTGGAAGTGTTCCGGCGCTACGCGCTCGAGGTGCAGCGGTTAAATCTGGTCGAGAAGCTGGCCGAAGAGCTGGACGCAAAGAACCGCACCCTTGAGCAGACCCTGGAAAATCTCGAAAAAGCCCAGGAACAGATCATCGCCGAGCAAAAGCTTGCCTCGCTCGGCCAACTCACAGCCGGTGTAGCGCATGAAATCAAGAATCCGCTCAACTTTGTGAGCAACTTCTCCGATGTGTCTGTCGAACTGGTTGATGAGATTGAGGAGGTCATGGAGGAAGCCAAGACGGGAGGAGTCGAGATTTCCGAAGAAATCGAGCCTATCCTCTCGGACCTCAGGCTGAATCTCCAGAAGGTGAAAGAGCATAGCCAGCGCGCCGACGGCATCGTGCGGAGCATGCTCGAACATTCCCGTAGTGGGCCGGGAGAGTGGCGGGAGACCGACGTAAACGCTCTACTGAAGCAATACGTGGATCTTTCCTATCACGCGGTCCGCGCTCATAACTCGGACTTCAATATGACGCTGACGCAGGACCTTGACCCGGACATGGGCATGCTCGAAGTTGTTCCCCAGGATATCGGTCGGGTTTTCCTCAATCTGGTCACAAACGCCTGCCAGGCCCTCAATGAAAAGCGCCAAAATTCGGACGGGGACTATGAGCCGGAACTGCATATCGCCAGCCGCCGCCTGGAGGATCGTGCGGAGTTCGACATCCGCGACAATGGTCCCGGTATTCCACAGGAACTACGCGAACGGATATTCGAGCCCTTCATGACCACGAAGGGTCCGGGCGAGGGGACGGGCTTGGGCCTTTCGCTAACGGCAGACATCCTGACCCGCCACGGTGGTTCCATCCAGCTTGACACCGAGGAGGGGTCCTTCACCGAGATGCGGGTTGTCCTCCCGCTCGAACCACCGGCGGAAGCGGAGCGGGGAACGCCGGCGCAAGCCGGCTGAGGCCGGCCGCTCTTATCCGGCCCACCCCCTCCTTTGCACTCCGGCGTCTGTCTATGCTAGTCAGAGGCGGATATTCACGGCTCAAGCCGGAAGCGGGGGAAAGCTCATGAAATTCTGGATGTTTCATCTCATGCCCTGGCCGATGTGTACCGTGCCGGTCTGCCCCATGCCGAGCTTGTCCGCGTTTCGGACGCGGCCCACGCCGTCTGGCTTGAACAGCCGCAACACACCGCGGAAATCGTCACTCAATTTTTGAAGGAAAGCTCAGGTGGGTAGAGGCTGCTATGGGTGCCAAACACGCCTTTCTCTCCCTGGTCTACCTCGTTGGTGTGGCCCTCCTCTTCAGTGTTGTGCGGGCGGAGTTCTGGAAAGAGAAACCGCCCGAAGCCGAACACTTGGAACAGCAGGACAATTTGCCGGGTTTTGAACCGTCCGTGATTCAGCGAAAACTCATCTCATCAATAGAAATATAGCCCGGATAGAACGAAGTAAAATCCGGGCCGCCGGCCCCCCCCCCGGATTCCGTTACCACTCCATCCGGGCGACATCCGTCGCGTCTCCATTCTCCACGTTTTTCTCCCCCACTCTCGCCATTTTTGGCGCTTCTGCCCTTCCTGTGATAGGAAAGAAAGCCGGGCATCGTAATGCTGAGAACAGCCGGCTAAGGAGGACTGTATGGCTGCCGAGACGATCACGCTCACGCGTCATATTTTAATGCAGCAACAGCAACATCCGGGCGCGACCGGGGAATTTTCCATTCTCTTGTCTCAGATTGCGCTGGCTGCCAAAAGAATCTCCCGGCGGCTGAGGGTGGCCGGGCTGACCGGGGCACTGGGTGCAAAAGATGAGATCAATGTGCAGGGCGAAATCGTCCAGAAACTGGACGAAATCTCGAATGACGCCTTTCTCGAATCATTTGCCTATGGCGAGCTCGTGTCGGACATGGTGTCTGAAGAGATGGATCAGCCCGCGCAGATCCTGGGTAATGCCGACAAGGGGAAATACGTTGTCTTTGTAGACCCGCTGGACGGTTCATCCAATATAGACGTAGATGTCACTATCGGCTCCATTTTCTCGATACACCGTCGTCCGGCGGGTAGCGGTAAGGAATTAAAACGAGCGCTGCACCTCCAGGGGAAAGACCAGGTTGCCGCCGGCTATGCTTTGTATGGTCCCAGCACCATGCTGATGTACACCGCCGGCAATGGCGTGCACGGCTTTACCCTTGACCCCGGTATTGGCGACTTCTTTCTCTCGCACGAGAATATTCGTATCCCCAACCGCGGCTCGACGTATAGCATCAATGAAGGTCGGCGCAATGACTGGTTTCCGGAAACGCGCCAGTATGTCGAATACGTTCAGGAAAAGGACAAGGACAGCGGTCGTCCCTACTCCGGCCGGTATGTCGGCTCGCTGGTCGCGGACTTCCACCGCACCCTGCTGAAAGGCGGCATCTTTCTGTATCCGGCCGACCCAAAGAATAGAAACGGCAAACTCCGGCTGATGTACGAAGCCGCGCCTATGGCCATGGCCGTTGAACAGGCCGGCGGCCGGGCCAGCAACGGGCGACGACCGATTCGGGACCTCGTTCCTGAAGCCCTGCACCAACGCACCCCCCTCCTCATTGGCAGCTCCGAAGACGTGGCAAAGGCAGAGTCCTTTTATGACTAAGTCGCTGTGAACAGCTCAAATGGGTAAACGCGCCAACATCTGCATGTCTGTTGGCGGGCACGTTTACTCATTGTTTCCCATACCCTTGCGGCTGAACTTTTATGTATGTTTATCTAAAGAAAGAAAGCAACTGAGAAAGCAAGTGAGGAGGTAATATGATGATGGAACGCGTACAAGAAATCATGAGCTGGTATGCCGGCGACAACCCCGGCACGCGGATGAAGATCGCCCGCTTACTCAATCATGGCCGCCTCGGAGGCACCGGAAAACTCGTGATTCTGCCTGTTGACCAGGGCTTTGAGCACGGTCCGGCCCGGAGCTTTGCCCCGAATCCTGCCGGATATGACCCGGACTACCACTTCCAACTCGCCATTGACACCGGCTGTAATGCCTATGCCGCGCCGTTGGGGTTTCTCGAAGCCGGGGCGGATACCTTCCTCGATCGCGTCCCCCTCATTCTCAAGCTCAACAATCACGATGTTCTGCATGATGAAAAAGATCCACTCTCTTCGGTGACGAGCAGCGTGGACGATGCCCTCCGGCTCGGCTGCACCGCAGTTGGGTTTACCATCTATCCGGGCTCAACCGCGGCCCAGACCATGTACGAACAACTGCGTGAGATCACTAAAGAAGCCAAGTCTAAAGGGCTGGCGGTTGTGGTCTGGTCCTATCCGCGCGGCTCAGACCTGAGTAAGGCTGGAGAGACGGCTATTGATGTCGTGGCCTATGCCGCGCAGATTGCAGCCCAGATGGGGGCGCATATCATTAAAGTGAAGCTGCCCAGCAGCCATATTGAACTGGCCGATGCTCAAAAGGCGTATCAGAAACACCACGTTCCCATTGAAACCCCGGCCGAGCGCGTCCGCCACGTTGTGCAGAGCGCGTTTAATGAAAAACGTATTGTCATCTTCTCGGGCGGAGCAGCCAAGGGTGATGAAGAATTCTTCGACGAAGTCCGTGCGATCCGCGACGGCGGTGGGTTCGGCTCGATTATTGGTCGCAACTCCTTCCAACGGCTCAAAGAAGACGCGCATACATTTTTGGACACCGTAATGGGGATTTACGAAGGGTCGGTGCAGTAAAGGAACCCCTCACCCTGGCCCTCTCCCCCAAGGGGAGAGGGCAGTGAGCATCCGACCTGCGGCTACACAGAATCATACAATGCGCTAGCGCGTATCCGCGTAGAACGCCTTTAGCCTGGCCGGCCGGATGCCAAAGAAATGGCACAGCCGGAGACCCCACATAAGCAGAATGGTTTTGGCGATACCGTGCTGTTGCCAGCGCCGGGCCGAGGTGCTGACCCGTGCCCGTAGGCAGGCCATCTTGCCCACACGTTTGAGCCGCTGGCTGAGTTCTAGGTCTTCCATGATGTCCCACTCCGGGTAACCGCCGAGCGCTGCAAACGCCTCGCGGCGGACGAATATCCCCTGATCACCGGTGGCAATGCCGGTCAGACGAGAGCGGATATTCATTAAGCTGCCGATCAGCCGAAAGGGCCAGCCCGGAGCATCCAAATATACGTCAAACCGGCCACCCACAACGTCGGGGTCGGCCAAAGCGTGTGCAATCAGCTCTGAAAACCGGGCCGGCGGGAGGGTATCCGCATGGAGAAAGAGAATGGCTTCTCCGGTTGCTTCTTGGGCACCGGCATTCATCTGACGGGCGCGGCCACGCGGCGCTGAAACAAGCCGGTCAGCGTGTTGGCGCGCACGCTCTCCTGTGCCATCGTCGCTGCCTCCATCCACAACAATGATCTCGCAGGCACTCGCCTGTCGAACCCGGCTGAGCGTACGCTCAATGGTTCCGGCTTCGTTCAGGGTTGGAATGACAACGCTGACGAGCATTACCCCCCTACCCGCAGGAATGCCAAGGTGAGTTGGTGCTTAAACCGGGCTTGGTCCGCTTCAGTCACGTTTTTGTACGTTATAGACAAGAGCGTGCGCTGGATAAGGATATTACGACTGAACGGACTGCGCTTGGGTTCGAGCGGGTGCATGACCAACTCAAGCCTCCCCTGTCCAAGCGTGGTCCGGTACAGCCGGTCAGCGGCTTTGTCTTCCTGGGTGTAGGTATAGCCATACTGACGAAAGAGGTTTTCGAGGCGAGGAATGACTTCGGCCGAAGAAAACGCCACATTCCATTCTAGTGTTGTGTCTGTCACGCGGCTCTCCTCGCGTATCGGAATACCGTCCACAGGATTCGATAGCCGGCTAATAGTGTCCCTTTGACCGTTCCGCTCACTTTTGAAAGGCCGATACGCTGACGATAGCGCACCGGCACCTCAGTAATGCGGAGCCCGTGGCGTATGGCCTTAATCTGCATTTCGACTGTCCAGCCATAGGTTTTATCCTGCATATCAAGAGCCAGGAGTTCAGGAAATCGGATAGCGCGAAACGGCCCAAGATCAGTATAGGTGAAACCATAGATGCGGTGAATGAGCCACGTTGCCAGCGCATTGCCCAACTGTGCATGCAGGAGCAAGGCGCCCGTTCCAGCCCGCCGAGGCCGGGAACCGATCACCAGGTCATACCCGTCTTCAATGATGGGACGAACAACGTCGCCCAGTTCGTCGGGATAATCACTGTAATCTCCATCGAGAAAGACGAGGACATCCGGCTGGTTCTCCGCCCGTTTGGCCTTGAAATAGGCTATCCCGGCCAGACAGGCCCAGCCATAGCCTCGACGCGATTCACCGAGTACGGTCGCCCCACCGGCTTGGGCAACTTGGGCTGTGTGGTCTGCTGAACCGTTGTCCACAACCACGACTTCTTCGAGCTGCTCCCACGGCAGGTCGGCAAGCACTTTGGGTAAAGCGGCTGCTTCGTTCAAGGCCGGAATAACAACAACAATGCGGGGACGGGCAGTATGCATCTATTCCCGAATCAACCTGAAAGTCACGGTGACAGGCGTGCCATCCGGGGGCAGAACATCCGTCTGTACCTGAAAGCGCCGCGGGGACGAAACATAGTCGGCAATGCTGAGACCGGCGTTGCTGACCTTGCCACTCGGACAACTGTATAAACACAGCAGACAACCCGGTTGCAGTGCGAACAGAATACTATTGAACCAGCGGTCTCGATTCCCACCAAAGGCCCAGACCATAGGAGAGTCAAGGGCTGGAGTCGTGTGAATAACCGTGTGCATAGGCCGTCTCTCCGGCCCGGTCGGCCAGGCCAGAGAGACGGCCAGGCGACTGCCGCTGACTTGCTGCTGCGAGGCGCGACTTGCGGGGTCAGAGCGGCGCGTCCAGGCCTCCATGGATATATTATTGCCCGGCTGCGCTCCGATTTTGACCAGGGCGTCGTGAAAGGCGAGATCATCAGCCGGCGTTTCAATCAACCCGTTTGTGGAGTGGCCCTCATCCCAGGTGATCAAATGGTAACGTGCCGTATTTCCCTCCGCTCGATTAAAACGGTCAGGATAGATCATGCCATAGACCGTGACCGTCTTTTCCTCCACGGAAAAGACCAGAGGCGTCTCCGCCGTTGCCGGCTGCCCAGCGCGGGCAGAACTCCCGAGATAGCCAAGACCCAATACAACACTCAACAGCAAAAGAGCACACCTCAGAGAGGCAGGCAGCATATTTCTCCGAGTCTTCATTCACGCCTCCGACCGCACCGCTCTGCGAAGGCGTCTGCCCGTCCTCGTCCGCCACCATTCCCACGCCAGCAGCGCGTAAAAGGGTAGATATTCCAACCAGACCACCCAGCGGAAAGTTTCGGGTTCTCCGCGATAGAGAAAGTAAAAGGCAAGGTAGTACAGCCCTATGAGGCCAGACAAGAGCAGCCAGGAAGCGCGCGGAAGAAGGCAAACAAACGGCATGACCCAAATAAAATACCACGGATTGCCGACTGGACTGAGTAAGAGCAGCAACCCCATCACAAAAAAGCAGCTACGCAAGAAATACAGTTCATCGCCCTCATTATTCCACCGCAAGGCAACAAGAACTGCCCCCCCCAGACATCCAGCCACAACGCCATTCGCCAACCAGCGGTCCACTATCACCTGATGGAGTAAAGGGAACACAAAGCTGTTGGTCTGCCAGTGTTCGGCAAAGGTGACAGAGCCCTGCCACAACGCGCTCCCGGCATCCACAAACGGGGCATAGCCGCCAATGAGGACCAGACAGGTAACCGCAAGTCCGCCGCACGCTGCCCCGAGGCCGTGGCGTCGCCAGGTCTGATAGGCAAAGAGGGGCAACAGGACAACCGGAAAAACCTTACCCAATATAGCTCCCCCCAGGCTCATGAATCCGACCAGCGTCCGTCCGCTGACAAGCGCAAGCAAGGCCAGCACAAGGAGAAAGGCTGGCACAACGTCATAATGCGCCGAGTTAATCGTTTCTTTGATAACCAACGGCGACCAAGCGTAGATCAGCACCCACAGCGGGGAACGACCCAAGTGACGCAATAACCCGACAATCACCACACACACCGCGAGGTCAAACACTAAGAAGACGAGACGCAAGGCGAGCAAACTGCCCGGTGCAACCAAGGCCGTCAGCCCAAATACCGCTTGCGCAACAGGCGGGTACAGGGTCGGCACCCCTGGATGGTTCACCCGAGACAAGAGCAGAGCAAAGTGCTCATCCGTGTCTGCTATGTCCCGGTAGGGTCGCAGCGGTCCCTCTTTTCCACTGTATATTTGTACATCCAGCGGAGCGAAGCGGTACGGATTAAGACCGCTGGCAACTACCTTGCCATCCCACAGATAGCGATAGAAGTCATCCTCCTGAATGGGCTCGGAAAAGAGTAAGACAATCCGAAAGAGGACCGCAAAGATCAACACCAGCGTGAGCGGTGCGGACTCAGTTGCCTGTCGTTTGACCCGCCACACCGCCACGGCATAGACGCTAAAAGCGACTCCGTATAAACACACAAAGCTCCAGATGGGCCGTTCCTGGTGTCCGTGGCCATAGCTGAACGAATGACTCAAGCAGGCTATGGCGGCATAGAGAATCAGCGAGAGCACCCCGAGAAGGGTCAGCCAGAGAGAAAGGGGAGAAAGGCGGCGAGCGGGCATAGCAGCAGCTAAGATTCTTCTCTATAACAGAAAAATTTAGGAGTCTGAGAGTTTTTATTAAGCATGTCTCAGTAACTCACGGGTAGTCCCCCCTTCCCCTCGGCAAAACAGCGGCTGAGCAGCCAGCAGGACCGTTGTACGTCCCTCTACCCTTGGTACAAATAGGGCTACAAGCTGAGTAGAGGAGCAAGTGAATTTGACCCCTAAGCGGCGATTGCTACCCTTGCGAGGTTTGTTTCCAGCGGTCGTCGCTTTTATTGAAAGAGAGGAAATGTCGCATGCCCCGCAACGATCAGGTCACCCGCCAGTGGTTCTTGATGCAGCAATTGGAGCACTCCCAAGGGGTAACCTTGCAGGAGTTGGCCGCCGGCTTGCCCGAAGATTTTTCCTGCCATCCCCGGACCATACGACGCGACCTTGAAGCCTTGGAAGCTGCTCATATTCCCCTCGTCACTGAGCACAGCAACGGTCGGACGCGCTGGCGTCTGATGGACGGCTATCGGCACGTCCTTCCACTGGCCCTCTCCCCGACTGAACTCATGGCCCTGGTCTTTAGCCGGGATTTGCTGAAACCGCTGGAGGGGACGGAAATCCAGGCGTCTCTGGAATCAGCCCTGAACAAAGCAGCGGCGGCGCTGCCCGCTGGAGGAGCGAGCTATGTCAAGCGCATGCAGGGATATTTTTCCGTTGGGTTGGGCGCTCACAAGACCTATCGCGAACATAAGCACACCATAGACCAACTCTCCCAGGCAATTGACCGGACACGTACCGTGCAAATGCGCTACTACACCGCTTCGCGTAACAAAACGGGGCGGCGCGATGTCGATCCCTATCACCTGTGGTACACCGATGGCGGCCTGTATCTGATTGGCCACTGTCACCTGCGCCAAGAGGTGCGCATGTTTGCGGTCGATCGGATTCGAGCATTGACGCTGACCAATCGGCCCTGCCAAATGCCGCTCGATTTCGACTTGGACGCCTATGTGAAGGACACCCTGGTGGTCATGCGCGGAACACCGATTGACATCGAACTGCTGTTCGACAAACCCACCACCGCCTGGGTGAAAGACCGCCAGTGGCACCCCAGCCAGCAGCCAAGCGTACGAAAAGACGGACGCTTGGCCATGTCGATTCACGCTTCGGACACGCGCGAGTTGGTTGGCTGGGTGTTGCACTTCGGCAGCGGCGTACAGGTCATCAGCCCGGAATCGTTCAGGGGAAAAGTCCGCGAAGAAGCCAGAAAAATTCTTGAGCAGGAGTGACCCCGGATGTCACACCTGTCTGCTAAGCACATCCTTCATATCCCCTCTGCTGCCTTTCACGTTCCCTCTCCCCTGGAGGGAGAGGGCTAGGGTGAGGGGGAAAGGAACGCAGCTATGGATGATTTCTCCCCGTCTGATCTCAAAACCATCCTCCACTCAAAACGCGCCAATATGTACTACCTTCAACACTGTCGCGTATTGGTCAACGGAGGACGAGTGGAATACGTGACCGATCAGGGCAAACAGTCGCTTTACTGGAATATCCCTATCGCCAATACAACATCTTTGCTTTTGGGGACGGGCACCTCAATAACACAAGCCGCTATGCGCGAATTAGCCAAGGCTGGAGTATTGGTCGGGTTTTGCGGCGGTGGAGGCTCACCTTTGTTTGCGGCAAACGAAGTCGAAGTAGAAGTGTCTTGGCTGAGTCCACACAGTGAGTATCGGCCGACAGAGTATTTACAGCACTGGGTGAGTTTCTGGTTTGACGAAGGCAGCCGTGTTGCCGCTGCGAAGGCGTTTCAACGCGTGCGTTTTGAACAGATTAGAAAACACTGGCTGGACTCGACAATGCAACGGGAAGCCGCGTTTGATCCCAACGCGACTGAGCTGACTGCGCTTCTTGCTGCGACACAGCAATCATTGGAATTGTGTCAAACAACCAACGCCGTTCTTTCGCTGGAAGCCCAGATCACAAAACGCCTGTATAGACTTGCGGTCAACGCAGTCGGATATGGTCCATTTGTCCGGGCAAAGCGCGGCTCTGGCTCTGACTTGGCTAATCGCTATCTTGACCACGGAAACTATCTCGCTTATGGACTGGCTGCCACTGCGGCCTGGGTCCTGGGTTGCCTTATGGTCTCGCGGTACTGCACGGAAAAACCAGACGTGGGGGACTGGTTTTTGATATCGCTGACTTAGTGAAAGATGCCTTGGTTCTTCCGCACGCCTTCATTTCTGCAATGGCCGGCCAGGATGAACAGGAATTTCGTCAAGCCTGCATCCAGCGCTTCAATCAAGCCGAAGCCTTAGACACCATGATAGACACAATCAAGTCTGTTGCACTTGAATTCAGCAAAGTGCCCCGGCCATGAATATCTTACTGATCTCCCAATGCAGTAAAAAAGCCCTGGTCGAAACAAGACGGGTGCTGGATCAGTTTGCGGAACGCAAGGGTGAGCGGACCTGGCAAACAGCCATCACCCTGCAAGGTTTGCAAACACTCCGCAAGATATTGAAAAAGTCTGCACGGCGGAATACCGCGGTGGCCTGCCACAGAATCGGCGGCAAGAATTACAGTGAATTGCTCTGGGTAGTCGGCAATGCCAACAAGTTTAATACCGAAGGCACAATACCAACCAATTTCACCCGGCGCGATGTCCTGAAGGCAGACGACGAGAATCAGTGGCATACGGCAGAAGACATTGCCCTGCTGGCCGCGCTGGCGGCCCTGTTTCACGATTTTGGTAAAGCCAATGTCCTGTTCCAGAAAAAGCTGAAAGTACGCAGAAATCTCTCGGAACCGTACCGCCACGAGTGGGTGAGCTTGCGCATGTTCCAGGCTTTTGTTCGTAAAGAGCCGGACGAACACTGGTTGAGGCGGTTGACCACCGTGTCGAACGCTGACGAAGACGCCCTTTTGCAGTATCTTGAAACAATACAGGACCGGCCTGACCGTTGGCGTGCCCAACCCTTCGCCTCCATGTCGCGCCTGGCTCAAGCCGTAGGCTGGCTCATCCTCACCCATCATAAATTGCCCCGCTCGGCCGATCGTGCGGCGAAATTCAAGTGGATTTCCGACTTTCTCAGGACCTCATTGTTGCCGAATTGGAATTCACCCCAAGTCAGGAACTATGAAGGCCCCGCTCTGACGGCTGCGATGCAAAAAGAATTACACCAGGTCTGGCACTTCCCGGCAGGCACCCCGCTGAGAAGCGACCAATGGTGTTCCAAAGCGCGGCGGATAGCTCAGCGGCTACTCGGACGGCAGGGCATTTTCGCGCGGGACTGGCTCGGAGACAGCTTCAGCATCCATATTTCACGTCTGGCGCTGATGCTGGCCGACCACCATTATTCTTCCTTGTCCCTCGGCGCAGGTAATCCCAATTATGGGGATGCCACTTACACAGCCTACGCAAATACCGACAGAAAAACAGGTCAATTAAAACAACGCCTCGATGAACACCTGATCGGCGTCTACAAACACAGCTTATGGCTCGTGCGTACCTTGCCGGGGTTGCGAAACACCCTGCCGGCAATCGGGCGGCATACGGCCTTTAAGAAACGCACGCGGGATGGGCGCTTTTTCTGGCAGAACAAAGCCTATGACCTGGCCTATTCTCTGAAGGAGCAGGCTCGGATAGGTGGTTTTTTTGGGGTCAATATGGCCTCGACCGGCTGTGGCAAGACGTTTGCCAACGCTCGTATCATGTACGCCCTGGCCGATGAGAAACGCGGCTGCCGGTTCAGTGTTGCCCTGGGTTTACGAACCCTGACGCTCCAGACCGGCGACGCCTTTCGGCAGATATTGAATGTGGACGAAGACGATATGGCAGTTCTGGTCGGTTCCGCGGCGATCCGCAAACTCCACGAAGAGCAACAGAAAGAAGAGAAACAGAAAAATGAAGACCACTTCAGCGGCTCGGAATCGGCTGAGCCAGTTGTGGATACGGACTATCACGTCCGCTATGAGGGAGCGCTGGCTGACACGGCCCTCAAACGCTGGCTAGCAGCCTCGCCCAAGCTCAACAGTCTGGTCAGTGCGCCCATACTGGTCAGCACCATTGACCATCTTATACCGGCAACGGAAGGCACGCGCGGCGGCCGGCAGATTGCCCCCATGCTGCGCCTGCTGACCTCAGACCTGGTGTTGGATGAGCCGGATGAATTTGGGCTGACGGATGTGCCGGCCCTGACCCGCCTGGTGTATTGGGCCGGAATGCTAGGCAGCAAAGTCGTGCTGTCTTCCGCAACTCTGGCTCCCGCTCTGGTGGCAGGACTGTTCAGGGCGTATAGCGCCGGACGAAATGTCTATAACACCAGTTGCGGGGAACGCCAGCCTCAGCCGCCGGTCTGTTGTGCCTGGTTTGATGAAACGCAGGCCGAGCAGGCAGCAATTGCTACGCCGGAGGATTTTCTTGAGCAGCACCAGCGCTTCACCAGCAAGCGTGCGGCGCGACTGGAGAACATCCCGCCAAAACGCAAAGCCGAGTTAGTACCATTGCCCGGTCAGGCGCAGAGTCCCGACGACGCGATAGCCGCCTTCGCTAAGGCAATATCCGAAGGAATGCACCGCCTGCACCATCACCACCATCAGGAAAACCCGGAGACCGGGCAAAAGCTCAGCCTCGGTGTAGTCCGTATGGCTAACATCAATCCCCTCATTGCCGTGGCCAAGCGCTTACTTCAACTGCCACCACCGGCTGATACCACCCTCCACTACTGCATTTACCACAGCCGGTTTCCGCTGATTGTGCGCTCCGAAACCGAGCGTATTCTCGATACGGTCCTGAACAGAAAAGAACAGAGAGACCTCTGGCACTTACCCGACATCAAACAGGCGCTCAAAAACACCCGGGCCAACCACATCTTTGTGGTATTTGCCTCGCCTGTGGCTGAAGTCGGGCGTGACCACGATTACGATTGGGCCATAGCCGAACCAAGCTCCATGCGCTCAATCGTGCAATTATCCGGGCGTGTGCTGCGCCATAGAGACATGTCCCCAGAAGAGTCGAATATACTTCTGCTGGACAAGAACTATAGAGGCATGACAAACAACCGCCCAGCTTTCTGTCAGCCCGGTTTTGAGCATAAAGACAGGCCGCTGCAAGCCCGCAGCCTGTCGAACAATTTACTCACAGAGCAATATCGCGTGATCGACGCCCGGCCCTGCCTCGTTCCGAGGACGTCCCTCCTCCCCACTCAAAACCTGGCTGATATGGAACATCGGGAAATTGCTCTCACCTTTGATAACCCTGAAAAACCAAATGGTCCGTATGCCTTACAATGCCTCAAGCCCCATGCCACGCTGACCGGCGAGCTACAGCAACGCAGTCCATTTCGGCTATCCCTCAAAGAAGAGGACTATTTCCTCCAGCTTGAGGAAGATGCCGAAGAGTTCACTGTCATGAAGTGGCATGAGACGGGCGAAGCCAAAGAATGCCGCGAGATAGAGCACCTCCCGCTTGAAGCAAAGGCCGGAAATACAATCTGGGGATGCGTCAATTATGTGGACGCCATGAATCGTCGTGCTCTGCAGGAAGATGCTGATATGGAAGAACTCAGCCGTATATACGGGGTTTTTGCACTGCCGCAGGACACACAGACCGGCCGGCCTTGGTGCTATACCCCGGAACTCGGTTTTTATAAATCGGTGACGGACTGAAGCCGGCATATTCACTGCCGTATAGACCGCTAAGAGAGGATTATATGGACGGACTTGCTACACATATTCTGGAATACATAGAGGAGCGTAGGGATAAGAAACTGGAGAAAGAAAAGGACGCTGCCAAGCGACTGGAAATCACGGCACAGCACGAGCCTGAAACCTGGTTGAGCGACGCGGCCCGGCGAGCAAAACAGCTTACATTTGTCACCCATGCGTCCAAATACATTCACGGGGACTCCAAGGGCAGCAGCGTTGAGGCCATGAGTTCGGACAACCTGCCCTACGACGGATACATCTCCACACGCAGTGCGTCTGAACCTCCATACGACGTTGTCGGGAACGCCGCTGCACTTGATGTCGGGGAACTCCTCTTGCGTAAACACGACGGGCAAACCCTGATCGATACCTTACGGCGGGGCGACAATATGCCGCTGCTCGCAATCGCGCCCGATGCAGATACGGCCCAAGAGTGGACGGAGAGGTTTCTATCGGTGTTAGCGTCGCCGGAGCCGAGCGCTCACAAGTTTTCAAAGCAGAGTTATTGGCCGGTGAAAAGCGATGAATACCATATCCTCATTCCTCTCTACGCCACCTCACTGGCGCACACGCTCCACTCTACTATTCAACACGCACGATTCTCCGACGAAGCCAAAGCAACCCGTGAACTTCGTCGAAAGGAAGAGTATTCCGAGCAGGAAGATATCCGGTATGTAGACCTTGCTATTCAGGGCTTTGGTGGCACGAAGCCACAAAACATCAGCCAACTGAACAGCCAGCGTGGTGGCAAAGTCCATCTTTTCTCGTGTGAACCACCGAGTTGGCAAAGGCAGACCACCCCACCCTTGAACATCAGGTCCATTTTTCATCAGCGCTTTG
This sequence comes from uncultured Binatia bacterium (SeqCode), assembly GCA_965247985.1. Lineage (GTDB taxonomy): Bacteria > Desulfobacterota > Binatia > Bin18 > Bin18 > Bin18. The sequence goes on from OZ252051.1 coordinate 2,659,343, forward strand.
AACGTATTTTGTATCGTGAACACATTCAGCCATTACGCGATTTCCTCCAGCGAGTCTCTGACAAGAGCAATAATGACCGGATCAAAAGAGCACGTGCCCAACGTCTGGATGAAATTGTCTACGAGATTTTGAATCTGGCCGCGTTTATCCAGCATCTACCGCCTGGGTGGAGCGCCGACTCGGACTGCCAGTTACCGTTCGCGGAACGGTGCTGGTTGGACCCCGGAAGGTCCGAGACAGATGAGGAGTTCCGGTCTCAACGAGACGAAACGGACTGGCCGGTCCAGGTCGCGCAGAATTTCGCAACCTGGCTTAATCAAAAACTTGAGAGCGAAACGCTTGCCTTCGGCGCGGTCGAACAACGCGAATTACGCGCGCTTCTGGAACCTGAATTACGCCATAGTTTTATGGCAGTGGAGGAGGAAGGGCTGTAATGGATTTTGTGATTGTATTGCGAAAATTGAAGATCCACGGAGCCAATGCCATTACCGGCTTTACCTGGGGTTTTCCGGCGATCACCCATTTTCTGGGCTATGTCCATGCCTTGCAACGAAGCTTGCCCCAACAATTCGACCTCAGTTTTGACGGCTGCGGCCTGGTATGCCACACGCATCAGGTACACGCGCATAAACCATCGTCCTATGACCTCTGGCGTTTTTCATTGAGTAGAAATCCGCTCGACAAGAGTGGCAAGTCCGCGTCCTTTGTCGAAGAAGGCAAGATGAATATGGAAGTGACGCTCCTTATCCCAGTGACGGAAAACCGCCAAGTCGCTAGCTGGGAGCGAGCAGAACTCACGGTTCATTTGCTGGGCCAGTCGGCAGGGCAGCGCTTGGCCGGGGGTCTTATTACCAATACGCCCGGTGTTGAGATTGCGGATGTACAGGACGAGCAGCACGGCAAAAAATTACTCCGTAGCCTGTTGCCGGGGTTTACCCTGGTGAGTCGTCACGACGTATTGCTTGCCGAGCAGGACCGACAGCGGAAGGCCAACACACCGGAGCCAGAATTGGCGGCTTGGTTGTCGTTTTCTTCCCTGCGGTATGCCGCCGAGCAGGACAAAACAAAAGATGGGAAGACCCCGTGGCGGTTACAGGAAAAGCCCGACAAAGGCTGGATCAAGCCAATCGCCATTGGCTACAAGCGCATTTCGCAGTTGTATGAACCCGGCGCAATCGCTAAAACACGCGACGCTTCTTCGCCGGCTTGTTTTGTTGAAAATCTTTATTCCATAGGGCAATGGCTCAGCCCACACAGAATCAGAGAACTGAGCCACCTGTTCTGGCAGTATGAATACACCGAGTCAGGTGCTTACGTATGCAGCAATAATTATCGGCCCGCAATTGACTACACAGACTGAGAGATTGACCGGAAGGAGAGTGAAAATGGCACAGTTAAAGACCGCATCGGTTTTGGCGTTCGAGCGCAAATTGGCGAATTCCGATGGCCTGATGTACTCGGGCAGTTGGGAGAATCGGGACAAAGCGGAGGCATGGTCTCCGCTGACGCTCCACGAGAAATCAATACGGGGCACCATCTCAAACCGCCAGAAAAACGCCATTGCTTCAGACCCCTTAAAACTCGACAACGAGGTCCAAAAGCCCAATTTGCAACGGGTCGATGTGGCCGTATTGCCGTTCCAACATGACACCCTGAAAGTATCGTTCACGCTGAGGGTATTAGAGGGGTTAGACCGACCGTCTGCCTGTGACGACCCGGACTATCAGGATGCATTGGGCAAAACGATCAATGCCTATATCGCCGAGCACGGTTTTGCCGAATTGTCGAAGCGCTACGCCACAAATATCGCCAATGGGCGCTTTCTGTGGCGGAACCGCGTCGGGGCTGAGGCGGTCACTGTGAGCGTGACCCGATATCAAGGGCAGGAAGCTCAGCATACATGGCGCTTCGACAGTAACAGCATCTCCTTACGGAAATTCGATACGACGGATGCCCAGGTGTCCGAACTGGCAGCCAGCATTGAGGCCGGCCTGAAGGGAGATGAGTTGACGTTTGTGCAAATAGAAGGCTTTGCCCTTCTCGGCGCGGGACAGGAGGTGTTTCCCTCGCAAGAACTCATTTTGGACAGGAGCAACAACAGGGAGGGCAAAAAAAGTAAAACCCTCTACCAGGTCGAGGACATCGCCGGACTCCATTCGCAAAAAATCGGCAACGCCCTGCGCACCATTGACACCTGGTATCCCGAAGCGGACCAATTCGGCCCCATATCGGTCGAACCGTTCGGCTCCGTCACCAATCGGGGTAAGGCGTATCGCCAGCCTAAAGATAAGATGGATTTCTATACGCTCCTTGACGAGTGGGTCTTAAAGGGGAAGACGCCGGCGGCGGAGCAGCAGCATTATGTTATGGCAGTGCTGGTTCGAGGTGGCGTGTTCGGAGAAAAATCGGAGTGAGGCAAGGTAATGGACCATCACGTTGATATCGCAGTGCTTCCCGACCCGGAGTTTCAGGAAACCACGTTGATGAATACTCTGTTCGCCATATTGCACCGTGCGCTGGGCAAACACGGTCAGGGCAAAATAGGTGTGAGTTTCCCCGACCACAGCAAGACGCTTGGGCCGCGAATCCGGCTGCACAGTAGCAAAAAGGTGCTTGAGGAATTCATGCAAACGCATTGGCTGGCCGGCATGGCGGATTATTGTCATGGCGGTCATGTTCAACCCGTCCCGCCTCAGACCTCATTCCGTACGGTCAGACGAGTCCAAGTGAAAAGCGCTTACAATAAACGGAAACGTTCGGTGGCAAAGGGCTGGTTGGATGAATCCGAAGCGCGGAAGCGTATCCCGGATTCTCAGCAAAGAACGCTTCATCTGCCGTATGCGCAACTCCGCAGCCTGTCCAATGGAAATATGATGCGCATTTATATTGAGCATGGTGAGCCGGTTCAGCACGCAGTAGCAGGGCCATTTTCTACCTATGGTCTCAGCAGCATCGCTACCGTTCCCTGGTTTTAACCCTTCGACAGGCTCAGGACAGACCCTTTTTTTTCAGCTATCCGTAACCCATTGATTTACTTATATATTTTTCAGGAGCTCGCATTAAGGTAAAACCACTACGTTTTACCCGAACTCCTTAAAAGTCAGAGGCTTACACAGATATCTCTACGGTTCACTGCCGGACAGGCAGCTAAGAAAAGGAACAGTTGGACCAGGACGTTGGCCGGTATGTTCACTGCCGGACAGGCAGCTAAGAAAAGATGGCCGACAAGGGCGTGACCGAACTCACCGTTCACTGCCGGACAGGCAGCTAAGAAATACTTGCGCTACACGATTGGTTACGGGATGTGGTTCACTGCCGGACAGGCAGCTAAGAAAGTGAGGATGGTGCCGATCTGGACCATGAGCGAGTTCACTGCCGGACAGGCAGCTAAGAAACAGGGCCTCGCGGAAGTTGTTCATCTTGACGAGTTCACTGCCGGACAGGCAGCTAAGAAAAACCAGAGATGGCGAGAACACCTAATCCCGTGGTTCACTGCCGGACAGGCAGCTAAGAAATTCAAACAATAAATTCCGCGCGCGCGTCCCTAGTTCACTGCCGGACAGGCAGCTAAGAAATGGTCAGCGGGCCGCTGTGCTTGCTGCGAGAAGTTCACTGCCGGACAGGCAGCTAAGAAAATCAAAAGACAGGCCGATTTTCATATTACCTGAGTTCACTGCCGGACAGGCAGCTAAGAAAACGAGACGGTGCTGTACCTGTTCATATGTCAAGTTCACTGCCGGACAGGCAGCTAAGAAAAAAAACTGCTGGATGAACTGGAGTCCGTCGGGGTTCACTGCCGGACAGGCAGCTAAGAAAATGACAGACGACGTGGGTAGCCGGTCTAGTTCGTTCACTGCCGGACAGGCAGCTAAGAAATCACATCCGGTGATGGTTCCCCATCTCTCCATGTTCACTGCCGGACAGGCAGCTAAGAAAATTGGTAACTACCTCTTTGGGAGCGGAACGGGGTTCACTGCCGGACAGGCAGCTAAGAAAGTTCAGTGATTGAGATAATTGTACAGCTCACCGTTCACTGCCGGACAGGCAGATAAGAAAACGAGCTGTGTCACTGCACGGTGACCCTGGACGTTCACTGCCGGACAGGCAGCCAAGAAAATGAAAGGCACAGTGTCGTCAAGGTAGCTTCTGTTCACTGCCGTACAGGCAGTGTGGCACGTGGCTGCGGGCAGGATGCCCGCGCTCCCAGGGTTGCACGGGGCAGCCATAGCGGGCTGCCCTTACGGGTGTTCGCCTTCTCCGCTGAGAGCCCTGTCGGGTTACGCCTACGGCTAACCCGACCTACCAGAGACCAGCGTGAAACGCTCTAGTTTTTTGTAAGTGCGATTTGTGACGGCCAGAGCGATAAACCGGAGCGAAATAAGAGGAACAGACCGCCCAAAGAAGGGCAAGAGAAGACCGAGAAAAGAATGAATGAAGCGCCCTGTCCCCTCCCCCCCACAGCCTCGCCCGCCCCTACTGCGCGAACATTTCGCCCAAGACGGTCAAGACTTCTCGGGCGGCCCGGTCGCTGATTTTCCCCAGGCGGCGGACCAGGCGCATTTTGTCAATCGTGCGAATCTGGTCCAGGACGACCTGACCGCTTTTTCTCTGAAAGCGGACGGGAACGCGGGTGGGATAGGGACGACCTTTGGTTGTCAGCGGGGCAACCATGACGGTGCCAATATGCCGATTCATCTCATCGGGCGATATCACGACACACGGGCGCATTTTCCGAATTTCGTGCCCTTCGGTGGGATCAAGCCGCACCAGATACACCTCAAAACGGGCAACTACCATTCCCACTCCGTGGTATCCCATTCGGTGGCAGAGAGCGATTCTTCATCAAGAAGAGCATCGTCCCCGTGTTCATGCATCTGTCGAAAAGTCTCGTCCCAACCGCTTCGGGGCTCTATCACACGCCGGAGAAGCAGGCCGTCGTCTCGTATTTCCAAATCGACTTCATCCCGAAACTGGCACTGTTCCAAAAACGCTTTAGGGATACGAATGCCACGCGAATTACCAATTTGAACCAGGGCGGTTTTCATCAGAAATCCTCCGTTTTGTTGAAGTACTTACAAAGTAAGTACGAGCATGGATAACCCATGTCAATCAATGCCAGCACCGACCCTACCCTCCGCGTCATGGCCCTGCACGCCTTGGCCTATTGCGAACGCTTGTTCTACCTGGAAGAGGTCGAAAAAATCCGGGTTGTCGATGCGGCGGTGTATGCTGGCCACCGGCTGCATGAAGAGCTGGCCGCTGATGGACGACTATCGCTTCCGCTCGATTTGCGATGGCCAGAGCGATAAACCGGAGCGAAATAAGAGGAACAGGCCGCCCAACGTAACGGGAATATACTGGGCAAGGTGGGCCACAATGGAGAAACTGAGCGCGTCTTCCTTGGATACCGAGAAGAAAGATAACGCCAAAACCACGGCATATTGGAAGACCCCCACAAAACCCGGCGCAGCCGGCAGCGCAACACCGACAGCAAGCACAAGCAAAACGATAAGAGCGGCTTCAATCGGCAGAGAAAAAGCACAGGCGTATAACAACAGCCAATAATAGATAACCATGCCACCCCATATCACCGCAGACACCAACACTGTTTTCAGGAGGAGTGGACCACTGCGCAAAACGTGGAGACTTCCCAGGAATTCTTCGACCCTGGGCTGCATCCGCTGGGGCAATCTCCCTACCCACTTCGGGTTTTCTCCCCGAACCAGCCACCAGCCTGCTCCGAGCAGACCAACTACCAGACTCAGGAAAAGCACATTTGTTGTAATATAGCCCTCCAAGGCAGGGATAAGCGGGAGGCTGAGACCCAGGAACAGGCTTACGATCAGCATGTCAAATACCCGGTCCAGGGTTCCGGTCGCGAGAGCGCTACTCATGGAGACAGGCCCCAAACGAGCCAAGGCATACAGCCGCAACACTTCTCCTGCCCGCAGCGGAAGAATATTATTACCCATAAACCCGATGAGGGTTGCCGAGAAGAAAACCGAAACGGGCACATGGGCAACTGGAGCAACGAGCAACTGCCAGCGATACGCCCGCAAGAGGAAAACGAGACCGAGCCAGACCGTCGCAAGGATGAGGATACCCAGGTCTACCGCGCCGAAGGCCCGCACTACTTCAGACCATTCCACACCACGCACGGCGAGATAGCCACAGCCGAGGCTCAGAACGAGACCCAACGCAAGTTTCAGAATTTTCAAGCCAGGCTTTCTTGGGTTGGAAATGCGAGAGGATTTCTTCCAAAAGGCGCGCCCGGGGTGACTCGAACACCCAACCTACGGGTTCGAAGCCCGGTGCTCTATCCAATTGAGCTACGGGCGCGCAGGGTGAAAATAGAACTTTCGCGCAAGCAAGGGCTCCAGCCCCTCCCCCTTTTGCGCTCTCAGCGTATGGTGCGGATGGTCAAAGTGCAAGGCCGCGCTAGCGGTGCTCGGCCTCCCCGGCGGGAGAGATGGGAGAACCGCCGGGGCCTTCTGCCCAATACAAGCGACACGACATGGCCTTAATCACCAAAAAGACCCTGCTCCCGACCTTCAGACCCAACTCAACAAACGATCTTTCAGTCACCTCAACGGTCAGTGGAGGAAGGCCGGGACTGAGTTCGGCTGTTGCTAATCCAATATGACCAACGGAGCGGAGCTGGGTTATACGCGCCGGCAGGATATTGCGGGCCGAGAGCCCTTCGGGCCGCTTGGAGGCGAGCATAATATCGTTGGCGGGGATGCTGGCCAGCATGGCCTCGCCCGGTTGCGCCTCTGAGCGAATCGTCACCAACTCGACCGGAGGGCGCTCATCGAATTCCGCTTCCCCTAACCGGACCCGGCTCGTACTGCCCTGGTCGTCTACCATGCGGCAGGGAAGAACGTTCTCAAAGCCCTGCTGTTCGGCCAACGGAAAAACCTGGGGATCGGTGAGGACGGCGCGCGGGTCGCCGTGCGCAATCATCCTCCCGTTTTGCAGCACAATCAGATCATCACACAGCGCCTGCACTTCGAGTGGATCGTGCGACACGAACAACATGGGAATCTGGAATTCAGAACGGACACGCCGGAGAAAAGGCAAGAGTCTCCGTCTCAGGGCCAGGTCCAAAGATGCAAACGGTTCATCCAGCAATAACAAACGCGGTCCGGAGCAGATCGCGCGCCCCAGCGCGACCCGCTGCCGTTCGCCACCGGACAGGGTATGTGCCGTTCTCTCAAGCAGCGGGCCGAGTTCGAGGATATGGACGACTGTTTCAAATGTCTGCCGGACGGCATAGCCGTTTCGCAATGCGCGTTTCTTGCCGGCGAGCAGGTTCTGCCGCACGTTCTTGTGCGGGAAGAGGAGGCCACCCTGCGGGACATAGCCGATATGGCGCTGCCACGGCTTCACATATACCCCGCGCCGGCTATCAAGCCACGTCTCTTGTCCCAGGGCGATGATGCCTTGGGCGTGGCGGCGTATGCCACACACCGCTTCTAACACGCTGGTTTTTCCGGCTCCGGATGCACCGAAAATCCCGGTCACCTGTTTTTCAGTGTTCAGGTCTACGCTCAGCTCAAAACGATCCAGCGGGAGGCGGACCTGAACCCGCAGACCGACGTGGAGGGACGATACAGGAGCCGTCACAGAAGCTATCACAGAAGCTATCATGGGCGCGTGATTCCAGACAGCGACCGTCCCTGCGCGAGCAGTTCAGTGCTCATAATGGCCAGGAAGCCGATCACAAGAGCGCTCAGCATAAAAAAATCGGCTCTTTCGTGGGCCCCGACCTGCTGAGCGCTGAAAATGGCCGCGGCAATGGTTTGCGTCCGGCCGGGGATATTGCCGGCAATGGTCACGGTTGCGCCGAACTCACCCATGGCACGGGTAAAACCAAGGATCAGCGCAGCCAGTAAGCCACGTCGCGCCATGGGCAAACTGTACTGAAAAAAGGTGGCAAGCCGGCCGTGACCCAACGTGTGGGCCATCAATTCGAGGCTGGGGTTAATGCCCTCAAACGTGGCTTTGGCGGTCCGCGCAACGAGCGGCAGCGACATGGTTGCCGTGGCAATCACCGCCCCTTTCCACGTCAGGAGGATGTGCAGGTCAAAGCCCAGACTCTCGCGCCCGAGTGGCCCGTCAACGGCAAACAGGCGTAACAACAGGAAACCGACTGCGGTGGGAGGCAGAACGAGCGGTAAGCCGACGAGTGCCGACAGGACGTGTTTGCCCCAGAACTCATACCGCGCCAACACATAGCCCAAGAGCGTTGCCGGCAGCAGGACCAGGAGCGTCGAGACGCTGGCGACTTGGAGGGTCAAGAGGATAACGGGCCAAACTTCGGAACTCATGGGAGTCACAACAGGCTACGAGAATCTCATTCGTCTACAACAAACCCCTGTGTGTTGTAAATTGCTACGGCCTCGGAGCTACTCAAAAAGTTCAGAAATTGCGCGGTGAGTTCAGGCTGAGGACGATCTTTTATGGCAACGGCGCAATAGATTATCGGTTGGTGCGGATTGGGAGGAATCTCGTACAAGATTTTTACTCGGTCTGAGCTAGCCGCATCCGTTCGATACACAAGACCGATGATGTTTGGATCAGACTCCACGAGTCCGAGCGCTGCCCGGACATCAGCAGTTGGTACGATTTTGTCTTTGACGGCTTCCCAGACCGACCGGTCTTCCGTTTCTACTGACTGCAAAAACGTCCGAGCATATCGTCCGGCCGGCACAGCCTCAGGGTCAGCCATTGCCAGAAAGGTGAACGAGAGAGAAGTCAGCGTTCCGGGATCGAATACGTGAAATGCGGCCTCCTTGCGACCAATGATAACAAGACGGTTCGACAGAAAGTTGCGGCGGGATTGGGGGATGATCACATCCGCCTTTTCGAGCACATCAACCCAGTCCGGATTCGCAGACAAAAAAACATCAGCCGAAGGGGAGGCTTGAAGCTGCTGAGCAAGGGTATTGGAGCCAGCAAAATTATAGACAAGGTCAACGTTATGCGTGTGAGAAAAGAGATCGCCAATTTCCCGGACAACATCGCGCAAGCTTGCTGCGACAAACACAACAACAGACGGCTGCTCTGGGCCGGACGAGCCGCGCTCGCGACATCCCGTGGGCGGTATTGTGAGGGCTAGAAAGACGAGGGTAAGAACAACATAGCTCACTTTTGTATCGTCCCGAACTACTCGAACCAGCATGGGAGGGGAACACCACGGGGCGATAGTCTATGCGGAGTAACACCGCGCGTAGGGGCAATTCATGTGTGCCCCTACTTCACCGTCCATGTCGTGCCCGTCGGGCTGTCTTTGAGCATAATGCCCTGGTCAAGAAGCTGGTCACGGATTTCATCCGCACGCTGGAAATTTTTCTCTTTTCGAGCAGTCGTCCGTTCGGCTATCAATGCCTCAATCGCCTCAGGGGTGAGGCTGGCTTCAGCCAGGCCGGTCTGCTTTTGATGCTCTAAAAATTGTGCAGGGGACTCTTGAAGCAGGCCGAGGACCTTCCCAATTTTTGCGATATCAGATCGGAATATTGCTGCCTCCTCGATCTGGCCAGCATCTAACGCGCGGTTGATCTCGCGCACGCCGTCAAAGATAACGCCCAGAGCACGGGGCGTATTGCAGTCATCATCCATTGCTTCACGGAAGCGGCTGACGAATGCCGACTCAGCAGACTCGTCCTGCGCCTTGGCTGCCCCAATCGCTTCGTCGCTACGGGCGAGGGTTTCATAGATGCGCGTCAATCCTTTTTCCGCTTCTTCCAACTTTTGGGTCGAGAAGTCGAACGCCATCCGATAGTGCGACGAGAGTAGGACCTGACGTAAGACTTCCGGCGTAGAGACTTTGCCCAGCGCCTCGCCAATCGTTAAGAAATTACCCAAAGATTTCGACATCTTTTCCCGCTCGACCGTCACCATGCCGTTATGCAGCCAGTAGCGTGCCAGCGCACAGTCTTTTGCGCCTTCGGACTGGGCGATCTCATTCTCATGATGTGGAAAAATGAGATCGGCTCCGCCGCCGTGAATGTCGAAGGGCTGGCCGAGATATTTACTGCTCATGGCCGAGCACTCGATATGCCAGCCGGGCCGGCCTTTACCCCAGGGGCTGTCCCAGGCCGGCTCTCCGGGCTTGCTGGACTTCCAGAGGGCAAAGTCCATGGGATGGCGCTTGCGCGCGTCCACTTCTATGCGCGCCCCAGCCGCCATATCTTCCAAACGCCGATGCGCCAGCTTGCCGTATTCGGCAAACCGGTCCACTGCATAATACACATCCCCATCCACCGTATAGGCGAGCTGTTTGGCTTCGAGCTCGTGGATGAGGGCAATCATCTCCGGGATGTGTTGGGTGGCCCGGGGTTCGTGCGTGGGGGGCAGGCAGCGCAGGGCCTGCATGTCGTTGTCGAAATCCTGAATATAGGTTTCGGTCAGCTCTTCGGCCGAGATGCCTCGCTCGTTGGCGCGGGCGATAATCTTGTCATCCACGTCCGTAAAATTGCGGACAAAAGTCACCTCATAACCGGAGAATTTGAGGTAACGATAGATGACATCAAAGGCGACCAAGAACCTCGCATGACCGATATGGGAGCGGTCGTAGACCGTGACCCCACACACATACATGCGGACTTCGCCGGGCGTGAGCGGGACAAACGCTTCTTCTTTTCCCGTCAGGGTATTGTGCAACCGCAGGGCCATGCGTTCTTTCTCACTAGTGCCTAGAGTCGTCCTTCGACTAACTGATCGACAACAGAAGGATCGGCCAGAGTGGACGTATCACCGAGCTGATCGAGCGCGCCCTCGCCAATTTTCCGTAGAATGCGGCGCATGATTTTGCCACTCCGCGTCTTGGGCAGTCCGTCGGCGAACTGGACTTTGTCCGGCGTGGCGTGTGGGCCGATCTCCCGGCGGACCGTAGCATTCAACTCTTTCACCATGTCCGGAGATGACTGCTGTCCGGTTTTGAGCGTCACAAAGGCATAGATGCCCTGCCCCTTGAGGTCGTGCGGCATCCCCACTACTGCGGCCTCGGCCACAGCCGGATGCTTGCCCAACGCCCCTTCAATCTCGGCTGTTCCCAAACGGTGGCCGGACACATTGATCACGTCGTCCACCCGGCCGGTAATCCAGTAGTAGCCGTCTGCATCTCGCCGGCAGCCATCACCCGAGAAATATTTGCCGGGATATACGGAGAAATAGGTCTGAATAAAGCGTTCGTGGTCGCCGTACACCGTGCGCATAATGCCCGGCCAGGGGAACTTGAGGCATAAGTTCCCGGAGACACCGTTGCCCTCAATCTCCGTGCCTTGGTCGTCTACCAGACAGGGTTGGACCCCAAAGAAGGGGCGCGTTGCCGACCCTGGTTTCGTTTTTATTGCACCGGGCAAGGGCGTAATCAAAATCCCGCCGGTTTCGGTCTGCCACCAGGTATCGACAATCGGGCAGCGTTCTTTACCAATCGCTTGAAAATACCAGTGCCATTCGGGGCTCTTAATCGGCTCGCCGACCGTGCCAAGAATGCGCAGGCTGGACAGATCATACTTGGCCGGCCAGGAGTCGCCTTCTTTCATCAACGCGCGCAGCGCGGTGGGCGCGGTATAGAAAATATTGACTTTATGCTGCTCGACAATCTGCCAGAAACGACCAAAATCCGGGTAATTGGGCACCCCTTCGAACATCATGGTCGTCGCCCGGTTCGCCATCGGACCGTAGACGATATAGCTATGCCCAGTCACCCAGCCAATGTCAGCCGTGCACCAGTAGATATCTCCGGGCCGATAGTCGAACACATAGCGGTGGGTCATGGAGGCGTAGACCAGATACCCACCCGTCGTGTGCAGCACGCCCTTTGGCTTGCCGGTCGAGCCGGATGTGTACAGGATGAATAACGGATCTTCGGCATCCATGGGTTCCGGCTCACACGTCGTCGGCTGAGTCGCCACCTGCTCATGCCACCAGACATCACGGCCGGTCTGCATGGCGACCTCGTGGCCGGTGCGCCGGACGACAACAACGTGCTCAATAGAAGGGCATTCGGCCACAGCGGCATCGGCATTGGCCTTCATGGGGATATCATTCTTCGCCCCACGCAGTCCCGTATCCTGGGTAATCAAGAGCTTGCATTCAGAGTCCTGAATGCGGTCACGCAGTGAATCCGGCGAAAATGCCCCAAAAACAATGGAATGGACCGCCCCAATACGCGTACAGGCCAGCATGGCTACCGGCAGTTCAGGGATCATCTGCATATAAATGCAAACCCGATCACCTTTTTTTACTCCGAGCGCTTTGAGCGCGTTGGCAAACTGGCAGACTTGGTCCAAAAGCTCGGCGTATGAAAACTTTTTGCTTTCCTCCTGGTTATTGCCCTGCCAAATGAGAGCGGTCTGAGCACCGGCACCAGCGTTGACATGCCGGTCGAGGCAATTGTGCGAGACGTTGAGCTTGCCGTTGAGAAACCATTTGATATCCGCCGTGTGGAAATCCCACTCCACGACCTTATCCCATTTTTGAAACCACTCAACCTGTTTTTCGGCGTGTTCCGCCCAGAACCCTTCTGGGTCTTGGACTGAGCGATCATACATCTGCTGATAGGTCTCCGGGTCAATGGCAGTCTGCCCCTGTACGGCCGCAGGAATGTCATAGATCAGATCACCGCCAAGTCCGTCTGCTCGCTCGTTCGCCATGGTGCCCTCCTGTCTTCAACTCTTCGTACAGTTCTGCGTGTCCGGGTAGACTAGCATATTGTATTTTCTGGGAAAATGTCGTTCGCAGGACCTCTCACATAGACGCTCCCCACCCTGATGAGCGAAGCCATCAGGGTGATTTATACGACTGGAGTATCGTCGAAACCGACAATTCGGAACGCGGCGGTCTCGTCACACCACAGGGAGGAGAGCGCATTGACCCCCTAGCGGCAGCACCGGAAAGGAACCAATGAGGATATGCTATTGATTGTTTATTCTTTGACCCCAATCGCCTTGAGAAAGCGCTCCTGTACCACGCCACAGGTCATTGTGTAGAGCATATCCCTGTCGGGTGATTGGGCCAAAAAGCCGAGTGGAATTTGAAAGCCGCCCTTATCCTTAATGTTCCCACCCCCGTAGTACGACTTTTTATCTTCATCCAGGCCGAAAAGCTTTTTCAAAAACGCATCGGGGTTCACGGTATCGCTCCGTGTTCGGAGTGAGCCATCAATAGTCTTACCGTCCACAATGCCAAAAACGAGGACCGTATCTATGCCTTCTCGCTGGAGCAGGAATTCAGCTACCTGCGGGATACCATCGCGGTGTTCGCTCCGTACAAAGCCTACATCGGTAAACACAAAAGAATCAAACACCTGCTTCCGCTCTAAGGCTTTTTGAATCATATCCATAACAATAGGCGGTAAAGATTTTTCCGAAATCGTCTTGAGGAGGGGCTGATCCACGCACGGCCACAAATACGCCGCAGCCTCAAATTCCAATCGACTGGCCTCAACCAACGCCATAGTATCAGAACGAATACCGTGCATGAGCGCGGTAGCCAGCCGCACTTGGTCACTCTCGCCGGGGTTCAGGCCGTTGGGACATTGAGCCCGCAAATATTCGGTATAGATCGCACACGTCGAGGCCGCGTCCTCCCGGATATCAACAAATTCAGCAGGGGGAGTACCAAGACGCCGGTGGTGATCAACAAAGGAGAGAAAGGTCTTGCCTTCAAGCTTGTCCGAAATAGGCGTCTCTGGATTCTGGGTGTCAACGAGCGCGTAGGCAGAGTACGGCTTTAGGTCGAATTCCTCGTCATAGAGTTGAAGGTCGATCTCCAGGCGCTTCACCAAAGCCCGGTTTTCATGGTGGCTGACCTCGTGAAAGCACAGCAGCGTGGCCTCTATATCGAACTCTTTGGCTAAAAACTGATGCGCCAGGCCAGAAGCTATATTATCAGGATCAGGGTAGCCCACCAGGATTAAGAGGATTTTTTCCCCATGGTGGCGGGCCAATATCTCCCGAAGTTTTTTCCACTGCTTCTTTGGTGATTCTTTTTCAGCGACAGCATCGGGTTCAACGACCCGTAGCGGGGGTTCTTCCGCAGGTGATGCTCCAGCAGCGTTTGCCATAATATTTCCTCCACGTAATGCTAACAGTAGGGGGAACATACCCCTCTTTCAATCAGTCTGACAAGAGGATCAGGCGCTCTTCCCGCCCCTCCTGAGAATCGTACTCCCTTGAGTAAACATAGTGCCTATGGTAGGTGATTTGCCATCGTTAGAGAGAATTAATTCCCAGCGCAACCCCATCAGACCCACACGCCGAACGCCACATGCCATCAGTCTCCAGATCAGAATGAAAAAGGAAGAATCGTGCTCCACTTTGTACGCTCGTGTGGGCGTCTGACCCTCGGCACACTGCGTGAAATGGGCCGAATGGGAATCTTTCTTGGCATAACGCTGTTCGATACCTTTATCCCACCCCTGCAAGGCAGTCAGCTTGTCCGCCGGATTTATTTTATTGGCAGCCGCTCTCTCCTGCTCATCGTCTTTACTGGAGCATTTACGGGCATGGTCGTGGCCCTACAGGGGTATATCGCCCTGCGGCGCTTTGGTGGCGAAGAGGCGCTGGGTCCTATGGTCGGACTGAGTCTGATTCGCGAGCTCGGTCCGGTACTGTCTGCGCTTATGATTACAGCCCGCGCGGGGTCGGCCCTGACCGCAGAACTCGGGATTATGCGTATTACCGAGCAAATAGACGCGCTCGAGGTCATGGCCCTCAACCCGATCAAGTATCTGGTGGTCCCAATTTTTCTGGCGGCCTTGATTACCTTTCCCCTCTTGAACAGCGTTTTTGTTACTGTTGGAATCTATGGCGGCTATGTCGTCGGCGTTGAGTTGCTGGGCGGCAGTTCAGGGGCGTATTTCACTCAGATGAGCAGTGCGGCGGATTCAAACGATATTTGGATGGGGGTGTACAAATCGCTCTCATTTGGAGTGATTGTTGCGTGGGTGAGCTGTTTTAAGGGCTTCTACGCCGACCGGGGCGCCGAAGGGGTCAGTCAGGCCACCACGCAAGCCGTTGTGATGTGTGCCGTATTCATTTTGGTGTGGGATTATTTCATTGGTTCTATCCTGGTATAGCCCGTATGAACCGCTTGCCGAGAGTGTCAGGGTTGCCGCATGATTCGCCTCGTTAATATCTATAAATCCTTTGGCAGCCAAAAGGTCCTGTCCGGGCTTAATCTCGATATCCCCGACCGGGCTGTTTATGTTGTGGTCGGAGTCAGCGGAGCCGGTAAAAGCTGTTTGCTCAAGCATCTGATCGGCTTGCTGCGGCCCGATTCCGGGCAGGTGTGGATAGACGATATTGAAATTACGACCCTGGGCCGACGAGAGCTCAATCGGGTTCGCAATCGGTTCGGGATGCTCTTCCAGGGGGGGGCCCTGTTCGATTCCATGTCCGTGTATGACAATGTGGCCTTTCCCCTGCGTGAAAAGACCCAAAAAAGCGAGGCTGAAATCCGGGCCAAAGTCCATGAACGCCTGTTCCAGGTCGGATTAGACGGCGTGGATGCCAAGTTCCCGGCCGAGTTGTCAGGCGGGATGCGCAAACGGGCAGCCTTGGCCCGCTCGCTCGTCTCCGATCCTGAGATTCTCTTATTTGATGAACCGACAACCGGCCTCGATCCGATCCGGGTCAATGCCATTCATCGCCTTATTTTTGACCTCCATCAGCTTCTTGGCTTTACTGCTGTTATCGTCAGTCACGAGATTCCAGAGGTCTTTTCTCTCGCCACCCATATCGCTATGCTGCATCAAGGGACTATTGTTGAGTCTGGCTCACCGACCGCCCTACAGGCATCAAAAGACCCGATAGTCCAACAGTTTATGAGTGGACAACTCGAAGGTCCTATTGATGTGCATTAAGATTCTTCCAGGTGCCTATGAAGGTTGACGCGGAACTGTTTTTTGGAACGCTTTTGCTTGGGGTATTCGGCTTTCTCGGATATCTCTCCCTTCAGTTAGGCCAAGTTGAGCTGGGCTCGGACAGCTACGCGATCCATGCGGATTTTACCACGGCTGGCGGACTGCAAGATGGAGCGGTCATCGAACTCGCGGGAGTAGAGATAGGCCGGGTCGAGCGCGTCCGTCTGGCTGATTACAAAGCCCGCGTCACCCTGAAAATTCGGAACGACATCCAGCTCCACGCGGACACACAGGCCGCCATCAAGACCAAGGGCCTGATTGGTGAACGCTATGTGGAAATCACGCCGGGCTATTCCTCGTCCAGCATTGCGCCCGGAGGGACTATTGACAAGACGGAAGAGCCGGTCGACATTCAACAGTTAATTGGTGAATTCATTTTCGGAAACGTCGGCGATACGGAAGCCGCGGAGCAGACGACGGAGAGCGGTCAGAATGACGAGGGGAGTTCGGAGCTGTGGTCACTCGGTCTTGATTAAGCATGAAGGGGGGGAGGATGCTGAAAAAACTGGTGCTGGCAGTAAGCATAATGGGGATAGTCCAGGGCGGCTTCTCTCCCACCGAGACGTATGCGCAGCTGGGGAGCGCGGGGCAAGACGAGGTTGCTCCACAACCTCTTGCCGACCCATTTGAACCATTTAATCAGGCCATGTTCAGCTTTAACTTAAAGCTGGACGAGTATATTCTGCGCCCGGTTGCGACCGGCTATGCCGCCGTGCTGCCGCTCGCTGCCCGTCAAGGGGTGGGCCGCTTTTTTCATAATATCAATATTGCCCCGCGTCTGGGCAATAAACTCTTGCAGTTGAAACTGGTCGGGGCCGGCAAAGCACTCGGGCGTTTCTTTATCAATACCACCGTTGGCGGCCTGGGATTTTTTGACGTGGCGGACAGTTGGTTCGGCCTTGAAGCCGGCCATGCCGACTTTGGACAAACGCTGGCGCAGTACGGCATATCCTCCGGTCCGTATCTCGTCCTGCCCTTCTTTGGCCCCTCAACAGTCCGGGATGCGCTTGGTTTCGGCGTTGATGGCGCGATGCAACCCATGAGCTACCTCATACCCACATACCCCGAGTTGATCTCGGCTCAGAGCGGCTGGATAGTGGGGAGCGGGGTGAACGCCCGCTCGCTCAACCTTGAACTGTTTGAAAGTGTTGATCGCTTTTCGCTTGATTTATACGGCGCGGTTCAAGACGGCTACCTCCAGCACCGCGAGCGGGTTATTCAGGACGCCCTGTCGGAGCAATAGGAACCTGGGCCATGCAACTGCCACGACCGCTTTTGCTGCTGATATCGCTGCTGATAGTGCCGCTGATATTCCTGGCGCTGCTGCTGCCAACACCCGGATGGGCCACAGATTCGCCGCTGGAAGCCGTGCGGTCGGCAATAGAGCGCGTCGTTCTGGTTCTCAACGCCCCGGAGAATCAGGGGCCGCCGCTACGGGCCAAGCGCCTGGCGCAAGTCAGCGAAATTGTTCGGCCCTTGTTTGACCGACGCGAGGTCGCCCGCCGCACCCTGGGCGTGTACTGGCGGGAGCGTACAGAAGAACAGCGCGCAGAGTTTATCGAAATTTTTACCGCGCTGGTCGAACAGTCGTATGGAGAAACCTTTGACAAGCAGGCCCAGAAGTATTTGGACCAAGTCGAGCTTTTATACGATCAGGAGACGATTGACGGCAATTTTGCCGAAGTCAACACCCGTATTTTCATTCCTTCTCAGAATAAATATTTTTCGATCAATTATCGTCTTCATCAGGTCGCCGAGCAATGGCTCATCTATGACATTATCGTAGAGAATATCAGCATGATCCGTAATTTCCGCACCCAATTCTATCGCATTATCGGGAAAGGCTCATATGAGGAATTGGTGCAGAAGCTCCAGGCGAAACTTAGACAACTTTCGGCCGTCCCCTCGGCTTCCTAGGCGTGCAACGTATCCGGTGCGCCACACAGCGCGTGTATGTCAGCGATGCCCGTTACGATTTCAACGACAGACTTTGACGCCGTCCTGTTCGACCTTGACGGGGTTGTGACACAAACAGAAAAATTGCACACGATTGCCTGGAAAGCGCTCTTTGATGAGTTTCTGGCCCGTTTGGCCGACAAGAACGGAACGCCTTTTGTACCGTTTGATGCCGAGACAGACTATTTGCAGTACGTGGACGGCAAACAACGCTATGACGGAATCGTAAGCTTTCTTGCTGCGCGGGACATTACGCTCCCGTATGGTGCTCCAGAAGACGATATTGAGCGAGAAACGGTCTGTGGCTTGGGAAACAAAAAAAATGTCGCTTTTCTGGCCTGTCTGGCAGAAAAAGGAATCGAAGTCTTTGACTCGACTATCGCCCTCATCAAAGCGCTTCGACAAAAAGGGCTCAAAACAGCCATTGTTTCATCGAGTAAGAATTGCAAAATTGTGCTGGAGCAAGCCGGACTGGCCCACCTGTTTGATGCGCGTGTTGATGGGGTTGAGAGTGCGACCTATCAGCTACCGGGCAAACCCGCTCCGGACACCTATCTGGAAGCGGCCCGCCGGCTGGCAGTCAGGCCGGAACGCGCGGCCATTGTCGAAGATGCCAATTCGGGCGTTGAGGCTGGGCGGAGAGGCGGATTCGGCCTCGTGCTGGGCGTTGCCAGACAGGACAACCATACCGCTCTGGAACAGCACGGCGCAGATGCTGTTGTCAGCGACCTTGAGGACGTGAGCGTCAACGAAACTCCGGAGGAAGCACGTATCCGGAATGTGTTGAACCTCCCGTCTGCCCTCAGCCACCTGCCTGCCTTCACCAAAAGCGTACAAGAGAAGCGACCAGTTATATTTCTCGATTACGATGGCACGCTGACGCCTATCGTCAGCCGTCCCGAGCTTGCCACATTATCGACTGACATGCGGCACACGCTGGCCTCCCTCGCCGAATATTGTCCGGTCGCTGTGGTGAGTGGTCGGGACCGGGCCGACATTCAAACGCTCGTGCAGCTCGACTCCGTCTACTATGCCGGTAGTCATGGCTTTGACATTGCCGGTCCTCACCAGGTGAGCATGCAGCATGCGGAAGGACTCGAATTTCTCCCGATTCTTGATGAAGTCGAAGCCTACTTGCACCAACGGCTCAGCACAATCCCAGGAGCACTTGTAGAGCGGAAGAAGTTCACGGTCGCCGTCCATTTTCGGAATGTTGCGCCTGAACAGGTGGCGCACATTGAGCCGCTTGTTGACGCGGTTCTTGAGCATCACCCGCAACTCCGCAAGGGCTTGGGGAAGAAAGTCTTTGAACTCCAGCCACAGCTCGATTGGCATAAAGGCAAGGCGGTCCTGTGGCTGCTTGATGCGCTGGCACTCAATACCCCGGATGTTCGGGATGTCCGGCACGATATCCAGCAAGATATATTACCAGTCTATATTGGGGATGATGTCACTGATGAAGATGCCTTCCGAACCTTGGCCGGACGCGGTCTCAGCATAGTCGTTGCCGATACTCCGCGCCGGACGGCCGCGAGCTATGTTGTTCAAAATCCCAGCCAGGTTCAGACCTTGCTCAACGGACTTGCGGCCTCTCTGGCCGCATAACAGATTATGACTGACCGGCCCGACCAGACTGACCAGACCGACCAGCCTCACTGGATAGTCCGCTTCGATGGGTTCGACCCGGAACAGGAACGCCTGCAGGAGACCTTGTGCACGCTGGGCAATGGCTATTTTGCCACCCGGGGGGCCGCGGAAGAGACCCCGGCGGATGCCGTTCACTATCCGGGGACCTATCTCGCCGGCGGTTATAATCGCCTGAAAACGGAACTGGCCGGACGGATTATTGAAAATGAAGACTTCGTGAACCTGCCCAACTGGCTCAGTCTGACCTTCCGGCCGGAAGATGGAGAATGGTTTCATCCGAACTCATACGACATTCTGGGCTGGGCACGGGAGCTTGATCTCAGGCAGGGCATCCTCACCCGGACCCTGCGCGTGCGTGATCCCCAGGGCCGACAGACACAACTGCGCTGTCGTCGCTTTGTCAGTCTGGCAGACCCTCATCTTGCAGGCATCGACATAACGCTGACACCCGAGAACTGGGCGGGACGGCTGCACCTTCGCTCGGCGCTGGACGGACGGGTACGCAACGCAGGCGTGAAGCGCTACCAACAGTTACGCAGCGACCATCTGGAAGCGCTCCTCAGCCAGCCGTTCGGGGAAGAAGGGATAGTTCTTCTTGTCCAAACAAATCAGTCCCATCTCGTCATCGCTCAAGCCGCTCGCACCCAGGTCTTCCAGCAGTCGGCGCGCCTCACGCTCGATCGCAAGACGCACGCAGAGCCTGGGTATGTCGCGCAGGACGCATCGTTCAACGTAGCCGCAGGAGAAGCCAGCACGGTTGAAAAAATCGTTGCCCTCTTTACCTCACGTGACCGGGCGATTGCCGAAATGAGTAAACGTGCCAACATCGACACGTCTGTTGGAGAGCACGTTTACTCATTGTGCCGCGGGGCAGCAGAACAGGCGCTCAGCCATGCTGAGCGGTTTACGAGCCTTGTGGAGCAGCACACTCAGGCGTGGCAACACGCCTGGGAGCTGTGCGACATTGTCGTAGAGGGTCAATCACAAGTACAGCGCTTATTACGCCTGCACGCCTTCCATCTCCTCCAAACCGTGTCCTCTCATACCCTTGACCTCGATGCCGGCATGCCGGCGCGCGGCCTCCATGGTGAAGCCTATCGTGGTCATATTTTTTGGGATGAGCTGTTCGTCTTCCCTTTCTTCACCTTCCGCATGCCCGAGCTGACCCGCGCCCTGCTACTGTATCGGTATCGCCGTCTGCCCCACGCTCGTTTGGCCGCTCAGCAGGCTGGTTATCAAGGGGCCATGTATCCCTGGCAGAGTAGCAGTGATGGGCGTGAAGAAAGCCAAGCCGTCCACCTCAACCCAAGTTCAGGACGGTGGATTCCAGACCATAGCGCACTGCAACGACACGTGAACATCGCTATTGTCTACAATGTCTGGCAGTACTACCAGGCTACCCTTGATACTGAATTTTTATCTTCCTATGGCGCAGAGATGGTATTGGACATTGCCCGTTTTTGGGCCAGCGCCACACGGTATAATCCAGAGCGCGCACGCTATGAAATTCGTGGCGTCATGGGACCGGACGAATACCATGAAGGCTATCCTGGCTCTGAGACACCTGGTCTGAACAATAACGCCTACACCAACGTCATGGTGGTTTGGACACTCCAGCGTGCCCTCGATATCCTCGACCTCCTCCCGACAGAGAAACGGAATGCTCTCCAATCGAAACTGGAGATTAGTGAGAAGGCTCTTGAGCGCTGGACAGACATCACCAGGAAGATGCGGGTGGTCTTCCATGGCGACGGTATTCTGAGTCAGTTTGAGGGTTTTGAGGCCTTGCAAGAGTTTGACTGGGACGGCTACCGGGAAAAATATGGCAACATTCATCGGCTCGATCGGATCCTTGAGGCGGAGAACGATAGCGCCGATCGCTATCAGGTCACAAAGCAGGCCGACGCCTTAATGCTATTTTATCTCCTCCCCGTGAATGAAGTGAGTCGCCTCTTCCAGCAACTCGGCTATCGACTGGATAGTGACGCAGTCCGGAAAAATATCGACTACTATTTTCAGCGCACCTCGCATGGCTCAACGTTGAGTCGTGTCGTCCATGCCTGGGTTTTGGCGCGTATCGACCCACAGCGCTCGTGGCAGCTTTTTCTTGAGGCGTTGGAAAGTGACATCAACGACATTCAGGGCGGCACGACGGCCGAAGGGATTCACACCGGCGTGATGGCCGGCACGATCGATATAGTCCAGCGCTGTTATATGGGTATGGAAACACGGGGGGATACGGTCTGGTTTCATCCCCATCTGCCGGAGGCATTGTCCCACGGTCTCTCCTTTCGCTTTCAATACCGCGGCAATTGGTTCTCCGTCAGGGCGAGGCAACACAGCCTGCGCGTGACGTTTGACTCCGGTTGGTATCCCACGGCTCGCATTGGCCGCATTGGTATGGATGGACAGGTCTCCGAACTCAGACCGGGAGAAACCCGGGCATTTGCCCTGGAGTAGACTCCTCCCGCCCGTCCCTGCTGTTCGACACCGCTTGTCTACCAACCGCACAAAGCGGTATGGACTGAAGAACAGCCCGTTCGTGTAGCGCCCATGACCACCCCCCCTGACACCACGTTTCGCCTCGTTGAAGACCCCAGCCTGGCCTGGACTGCGCCCACCTTGCCGCTTGGGTCTGCCTTTTTCGAGAATCGGATTATTTTTGGTGATAATTTGCCCGTGCTGAAGGCATTGTCGGAAGAGTATGCCAACAGCATTCAATGTATTTACCTTGATCCGCCCTACAATACCGGCAATACCATCCCGCTCTACCCGGATGGCAGCGACCATCACCAATGGCTTGAGTCGCTCAAACCCCGTCTCGAACTCCTATGGACCTTGCTGCGCGAGGGCGGCTTTCTCGCCATCCAGATTGATGACAATGAATTTGCCCGCCTCTATCTCCTACTGGCCGACATGATGGGCGAGCAGAACCTGAAGACGATTTGTGTCAAAATGGCCGAGCCAACCGGCTTCAAGATGGTCCACGTCATTACGCAGGGCAGTCTACCCCGGCTCAAGGAGTACATCATCCTGGTCGGCAAGTCGGGCATTCGCAACCTGCATCCCGAACGCATCGCCAAATCTAGTTGGGACCCGGAGTATCGCTGGGTCGTCGGTCAGACTTCTCGGCAGGCCATCCGCCGGCTCAAAGCGATTCTGGCCAATCCGGACCGGACCGCGGACGATATGCAGCAGGCCGATGCAATCTGTCGGCCCTTCTCCCTGGAACCCGTGACCACCGTCTGCCAGCGTGACGGCCGGCCGCATCCGACGCCGGAATGGTTGGCTGAGAATGCCTGGCGCATCGTCCGCACCTGCTCGACCAGTGCCACGGCAAAACAGCGTGCCGACCAGAAACGGGCGACCCTCCCCCCTCATACAGGGGCGTTCAGCGTCGAAACCGTCCAACGCCGGCTCTATATCGTCACGGCCCACTACAATATGCACAGCGCCCAGCCACGCATGCGATTATTATTTGCCGATGACTATCTGACCCTTCATCCGGGCGACTTCTGGGCCGACATCAAAACCACCAGCCTGGGGGAGGAAGGAGGCGTGACATTTATCAAGGGCAAGAAACCGGAAGCGCTGCTCAAGCGGATTATCGGCATGACCACCCAGCCCGGCGACTGGGTCCTGGATGCCTACGCTGGGTCCGGTACCACCGGCGCGGTGGCTCACAAAATGGGCCGCCAGTGGCTCCTGATTGAGAACGGCCCTCAGTGCAACACGCACATCCTGCCTCGCCTCCGAGCCGTTATCGAGGGAACGGATCAGACCGGCGTCAGCAAGCGCCTGCGCTGGAGAGGCGGCGGCGGCTTTCGGTATTTTCGGTTGACCCCGACCTCATAGCAGCCACTCTCATTCACGGGGAACCTTATGCAAGCGATGGCCATTGTCTCTCCCGGACCGATCGAAACCCACCCTCTCCAATTATTGGACCTCCCCACTCCCCAACCGGCGCAGGGCGAAGTACTCATTCGGGTTGACGTCTGCGGGGTATGTCGGACCGACCTGCACGTTGCCGAAGGCGACCTGCCGTCTCGGCGGAGTCCTGTCATCCCCGGACATGAAATCGTCGGCAGCATCATACGCAGCGGGACAGGCGTACAGCGTCTCAAGGAAGGCGACCGGGTCGGTGTTGCTTGGCTGTACGCGGCCTGTACGCAGTGTGACTACTGTCGGCGCGGAGATGAGAATCTGTGCCAACAACCGCAATTTACAGGCTATACCGAACATGGCGGGTATGCCGAGTATGTCGTCGCACCAGAAGCATTCGTATACCCCCTGCCTGCTGATATCTCCTCGGTTGAAGCCGCCCCTTTTCTGTGTGCGGGCATTATCGGCTACAGAGCCTTGCAGCGGTGTGGCGTCCAGCCCAAACAACGCCTGGGCTTGTATGGCTTTGGGGGTTCGGCCCATATTGTCATCCAGATTGCCCGGCACTGGGACTGTGAAACATATGTTGTGACGCGCGGCCAGACACACCGTGCCCTGGCGACCCGGTTAGGCGCAACCTGGGTGGGAGGGCTCACCGATCCAATACCGGAGAAGCTCCATGCGGCGATTATTTTTGCCCCAGCCGGAAACCTGGTCCCAGCCGCCCTGGCAGCGCTGGATCGAGGCGGGACCCTCGCCTTGGCCGGAGTCCATATGACACAGATTCCGTCGCTCAATTATGCCGACGCGCTCTTCTACGAGCGCACCATCTGCAGCGTCACGGCCAACACCCGTCAGGATGGGCGGGCATTGCTCGACCTGGCACACAGCATCCCGCTCCACACTCAGACCGAAGAATACGCGCTTACACAGGCGAACACAGCATTACTACGAATGAAAAACGGACAACTCAACGGGGCGGCGGTCCTGCGGCTATAGGTCCATGGGGACAAGCATTACGACGCTCACACACAAAAAAGATAAAAAACATGAGATTCGTGGGACTTTCAATTGCTCTTCTCCGTAGGGACGTGGTAAGGGTGCCGATATGGACAGATATACAGGGCGCTATAGGTGGCGGGTGCTGTTCATAGCGGCTTGCATCAGTCTTCCGTTCCAGGTCTGGGCGGATACTGAAATGTCAGAAAAAATGCGCTTTGAAAAACAAGCTCAGGCCCACGCTATTGCTCAGGACACGGCGGCGGAAGCTGCTGCCGAGGCTTCCATCCCAGCCGGGCAAACGAGCCTGACAGGCAAGCAGCCCGTGACCGGTCAGGACATACAGGAAGAAGAGTATTTTACGGACGCCGAATTTGAGGACGATGTTTTCATCGAACTGAAAGAAGGCGTATTAAGCGTTGATGTCCAAGACGTCCCATTCAACACGGTCCTCACCACGGTCGCTGAGCAGGGCGAGTTTCGCGTCCTCTTTGTTGATCCGGCGCAGGAGCCGATTAGTATCGCGTTTGCCGATCTCCCACTGAAAAAGGGCATCGAAGAACTCCTCAGAGATCGCGCTTACATGTTTCGCTATAGCGGAGACAAGGGCGCGCTCAGCACAGTCATGGTCTATGCCAGGAAGGCTGATCCGCCGAATCAAGCGAAAAAACGCCGGTCTCCTCCTCAGCCGACCGACAAGAGGGAGGGCGACCTGGCCGGCCAAGTAGACCCGAACGAGCCGGATGTGACCCTTCTTTCTACCCAAGCTCTGGGTCATTTGGATGAAGACGAACGCCTCGAAGCAGTGGAAGGATTAGACTTTCTGGAGAACCAGGATGAAGTGGCCGAGGTCCTGACCGCGGTCCTTCAGGGAGACGACAACTCTGACGTGCGGGAAGCCGCGCTGGAATCTCTTGCCGATTTCGACGACCCGGACTCTCAGCGGCGGGCCGCCCACCTCTCCATCCATGACGCGGAACGGGCCATCCGCATGCGAACGGTTGAACTCCTGACCGACCTTGAAGACTGGGACACTTTACGCGACGTTGCGAGCAGCCATGACGACCCGCAAGTCCGCGAACGCGCCAGCGATGCCTTGGAAGAGATGAATCACTAGGGAACGCACGTTCTCCCGTTCCGTTTTTCTTTCCACTCGCCACCCCCTCATAGCCCCGCATGCTCCCAGCCCGCTTACTGCACGGCCATGCCACGCCACCCTCCCGGCCCGGTCCGGGGCGACCAGGTAAGGTGAGGGTGAGTAGGAGGGACTTGGGGTGGTATCCACGGCAGAGAGAACCGGCACTCTCGAGGATGCTCTGGGGCATTATCCTGTCAGCCCAACTGGCCTCTTACTGGCTCTTGGTGGCCGTCAGGGTATGAGTACCAAAATCGTCAGCGTAGGTCACAGTCACACTCACCGAGGTAATGGTCGTACTAGCGGGAGTGGTCGTGGTCACGGAACTCTGAAAGGAGGTAGCACTGGTGCGGCGCGTATTGAGGTCTCTGTATATCGTGGACGAATGGGGGATGGGGCCAAAGCTCGTGTTGGTCGTCCCCGCCTGGGTCCACTGAAAGGTCGCCGTCCCGATCCCATCGGAGTCACTGAGCTGCGCATCGAACGGCTGATCGGTGCCCACGGTGCCGGTGATACTGAGACTGCCCGCCTGGTCGCTCCCGACCGGGGCGGCCGAGGTGGTAAAGCTGGCGCTGCCGGTACTCCCGTACTGGGTACCGATGCCGGAGAGATAATTCACCTGCACGTCGACCGTATAGGCCGTGCTGGGGCTCAGGCCCGTGAAGGTGGCGCTGGTACCGGTGGCGGTGGTGGTCGTCCAGCTCCCACCCCCGAGCCGATAGCGGTAGCCGAGCACCGAGAGGTTGGTGGACACACTCCACGAGGCGCTGCCACTGGTGGCGCTAGTGGCGCTGGCCGTGACCGTGGGCGCGAGAATCCCCGGCGCGGTCACCTGCGTCGGCGTCTCGGGAACTTCGCACACATCAGTAAGCGTCCCAAACCCGTAGCGCTCCCCGACATCGCGCATGCACCTCAGCCCGCTCAGACATTCACTGTCATTGCCACAGCCCCCTTGCCCCGCACTGCACGGCCCATGCTGCGCACAGTAGGCCGCGTGGCCCAGGGCATGGAGGGTGATCGGCGAGTGGGTCAGCTGGGTCCGCATGCTCGGGTTTGGCGTACGGTCTAGCGCGTACACGGAGAACTCCTGTTCCCCGCTCCGGTATTTCGGCGGCACCGGCCACGCAAACCCATGGTTGCCCGTGATCCTAAAGGTATCGTTCACGCCCTTCCGCCGTCGGTTGGCGTTGATGGTCGCCTCTAGGCGCTCACTGCCTTGGGCGTCGCCCACATAGATCTCCACCGGAATGGACTCCGCGGACGCCGACTCGTTGTAGGCCCAGCCCGACAGCCTCAGTGAACCACGCTGCCGCGAGACCTCCTCTACACGGCCCCGCAGCGACGGCGGCGGCTCCGCTGTACACACATCGATATCCGCCCCAAACTCGTAGTTCGCCCCCACGTCGTCGACGCACGTCAGCCCCTCCTGACATTGACTGGTGCCGTCACAGTCTCCGTGCCCACTCACACACGGCCCGTGCCGCGCACAGTACTCCGCGTGGCCCACCTCTAGCAGGACCAGAGGCGCCAGGGTCAGGGCGACCCACTCGCTCGGGTCCAGCGTCTGGTCCAGCGCATATACGTAGAACTCCTGCGCCCCACTCTGGTATTGCGCCGGTACCGCCCATGCAAACCCGTGGTCGCCCGTGATGCCGTGGACGCGGTTCACCTCCGGGCTCGGTTGGTTGGCGGTGATGGTTTCTGCCAGGGTACCGGTGCTGTCGCGGGGACCGCCCACGTAGATCTCCACCGGGATGGACGCCGCGGGCGTACTCGTGTGGTAGGCCCACCCGTATAAGGTCAACGACCCGGACCTCCACGACACCACGCCCGCGTATCCCCGCAGACTGGCTTCGCACACATCGATATCCGCCCTAAACCCGTAGTTCTCCCCCACGTCGTCGACGCACGTCAGCCCCTCCTGACATTGACTGGTGCCGTCACAGTCTCCGTGCCCGCTCACACACGGCCCGTGCCGCGCACAGTAGTCCGCGTGGCCCACCTCTAGTAGGACCAGCGGCGCCGGGTCGAGGCGGGTGCGTACGGGCGGGTTCAGACTCTGGTCCAGCGCATACACGTAGAATTCCTGCGCCCCACTCTGATAGTCCGTATCCACTACCCACTCGAACCCGTGGTCGCCCGTGATCCCAAAGGCATCATTCACGTCCTCCCGCTCTTGGTCGGCCATGATGGTCTCGGCTAGCGTACCCGTGCCCTGCGCTCCACCCACGTAGATCTCCACCGGGATGGTGTCGGTCGGGGCCGCGGGGTTGTACGCCCACCCGTACAGCGTCAGCGGCTTATTATCCAGCCGCGAGACCACGTCCACGTAGCCCCGCAGACTGACCTTGCGTGCTTTGTAGTACCACCCGCTAAAACGGACCCATAATTCGTTCGTGCCGATGATCTCCAAGTAGACCCAGGGACCATCGGGCTCCGTACCCCCCGGCTTATAGACCTTGATGACTTCATCCCCTTCGGCTTGCCCGCCCCCTTCCAAATAAAAACTGCTCCACCGCTCCCCACGAGACGGCACATTCCCTTCCGGTTGGTCGGGATAGTACCACACGGTATAGACCGGATTCTCGATCCGCAAACCCGAGGGATATCGAAACAGGGTGGCCGTCACAATCAGTTCCTGCCCCACCCATGCCTGGCCCTCGTCTGCCGTGTTTGTGATCGAGCCCCGGTACTCAACCGCCTCATAAATCTCATACCGCCCGTAGAGCGGGTTTAGGTCCTTGTCCGTCACTTCATACGGCGGGGTATACTCCTGGACCCGTGTCCGTGTTTGCCCCACCGCCCGCTCGGCCACGAGCAGCAGGCACAGCGGGACGAGCAGGGTTATGACTCGGGCTGGCATCCACTCTCCTTCTCGTCGGTCTCACGGTCCTCGCTAAAAAATCTCATCCATGTTCTTGTAGACCCCATGGGAGACAATCCCCCATGCTTCCGCCCGCCGTCTCATCAGGCCACGGCTAACCTTCTTCTTATCTAGCCGCCACCATTTCATGGATTCTTCGAGACTATCATAATCCGGCATGGTCCCTGTATCATTATCAAGCAGCCGCACTATGGAGGAGCCCGGAAAATTATTCCCCCCAATGTTGAAGGCCAGGATGGACAACGCGTCAAACTCGGCCTGCGAGAGCGGAACGCCCACCCGCGCCCGTACATTCTTTATATCCTTCATCAGGTCTTCCTCGAGGAATTCCTCCGCTTTTTCATCCGTGATGTTAATCGCGCCGTTCTCGTCTTGAAATGACTCCCACCCCTCTTCGGAGCCTATGACATGTCCATAGCCAATTGTGATCTCTATATCCTTCGGCCACGCCGTCACTCGCGTCTTGGCCTTCTTTCCATCCTTGTCATCGTGGGGGTATCCGACGAAACCCTCGTAACTCTTCAGGAACTCCACCCCGGCGGTGCTCACCCTCGTCCAGTCCATCGGCAGCTTGAGCCTCGGCAGTCGCCTCCACACCGCCGGGTTGGCCGTCGTATCCGTGGTCTGGTCGAGCGCGTACACGTAGAACGCCTGCGCCCCGCTCTGGTATGGCGCCGGCACCGCCAACGTAGATTTCGACGGGGATGGACATGGTGGAGGCACTCGCGTTGTACGCCCACCCGTAGACTCGGGGGGGGGACGACTATGGAGCCCCTGACCCTCTACGGCTCCCCGTAGACTCGGGGGGGGGCCGCTTTGGGCGCCGTACAGATGACATTATCACCTCCAGACTCTCCTAAACATACCCAACGGTAATGGGTTGCCGTGTCCACTGTCCCAAAGGATACGTCGTCGTCAAAAGAGCCGTCGGTCACACAACTATTGCGCGTGCTCCCGCATTGCCCGTCTATCTGCGCCAGGCAGATGGGGGAGTTCGCCCCATATTTTCTCTCACAGGTCCACTCGCAAGCCGTAATGTCTGCCGCTGCCGTGCTATAGCGCACGAATTCGGTAACTTCAAAAACCCCATCTTTATGAGACTCCTCCTCAGTTCCATATGCGGTATAGCGCCCACGCACCTCCACAAAGATTTCACCGTACTTCGTCAACTGCTTCATCGTCTCTGCACTGGAATACGCCTGCGTGAGCGCAGTGAAAGCCAGACTGTCTGGAGCCACTCCCCATACTTCTGAGATATGACACGGTATCAATACGTTTTGGCCCTCCGCCTCAGAACCACTCCCACCCACATATAGACCCGTCACGGTGATGACATCTGCGCTGTCCTGCGCGCCCACAAGCCTACTGGGCAGTACCAACAGCAGCAGGACGACGCAGAAGCGTGTCATCCTTCGCATGTCTACACCCCACACGTTTCGATGTTTGCGTATTCGTCCACCCTCGTCAGTCCTTGTCCCCCGGACTGGCCGCCATGCACACATTAACGTCCGCATCAAAGCCGTAGTCCGCCCCTACATCTTCCATGCACATCAGCCCGTCTTGACATTCGCTGGCGCTGTCACAGTCCCCTTGCCCCGCACTGCACGGCCCCATGACCTGGCAGTAGTCCGCATGCCCCGGGGACAGCACCGGACGGGTCGTCTTGCGTGCTTTGTAGTACCATCCGTCAAACCTCGTCCATAATTCGTTCGTCCCGATGATCTCTAAGTGCATCCAGAGACCGCTGGCGCCCGGCTTATAGACGTTGATGATTTCATCCCCGTACGCTTGCCCTTGGTAGCCAAAATAAGCGCTGCTCCACCGCCTACTACGAGGCGTCACCTCCCCTTCCGGTTGGTCGGGATAATACCAGACCGTATAGCGCGGATTCTCGATCCGGTCCCCGAGTGCTAGAAACAGGGTGGCGGTCACAACCAACTCCTGCCCCACCCATGCCTGGGCCTCGGCGGCCGTGGTAGCGCCACCCCGATACTCGTATGCCTCATAGATCTCGTACCGCCCGTAGATCGTGTTCAGGTCCTTATCCGTTACTTCATACGGCGGGGTATACTCCTGGACCCGTGTCCGTGTTTGCCCCACCGCCTGCTCGGCCACGAGCAGCAGGCACAAGACGAACAGTCGTGCTGGAAGGTGGAACCGTATCGGGGGGCGCTGCTCAGACATCATCCTCTCCCTTGGAATAGCGCATAAACAAACCCCCTCACGGTCCTGAGCTCTGCATTGGCGCGGGCGGGGTGGGTAAAATGGGCGAGATTTTTCTCTTGGTGTACACCCGCCCGCCTTCCTCAACAAAGTCCACCTCGCTGTTGGGCGTGATGCCAAGTTTTTCCCGAATCTGTACCGGAATAGTCACTTGACCTTTCACCGTGACTTTCATAACGCTTCCCCTGTCAGCTACTGAATATTACCAACAAGAGTACTACTTCAATCAATCGCTGTTCAAGCAAAGGTGGCCCCGGTCCTGTCGTCCCCTTTGCTTGACACGCCCCCGTGGCCTCTCTACTCTCCTGGCGCAGAAGTGAAGAGAGCCAGGGTACGGTATGGCAGACACACGAGCCGTTTTCTTTGATTTTGGTGGGACGCTTTTTGACTATGAAACAACCGCCCCAGGAGAACGCGCCTGCTTAAGCGAGCTGGCCCAGGCAGCAGGGATTACGGCAGCATCACAGGACATTCGACGGGCCTATCGGGCAGCCCTGAAAAATGTGTTTTACCACTACCTGCCCCGCCCCTATTATCTGCACCGCGATATGTTCCAGGATGCTTTGCAAGCAACCGCCGCCCATTTTGGGACAACCTTCACCCAAGAACAGCTCGCCCGCTACCGGGCGCATCAACACCAACGCCGGGAACAGGACTTTCAACTGCGGAACGGGGTCACGGAGACCTTGTCTGTATTACGCCAGCGGGGCCTCCACCTCGGCGTTGTCAGCAATGCGGACAACGACCAATTTTCACATATGCTGCAACTCTCCCAACTCGGGCCCTGCTTTGACTCACTCCTCAGCAGTGAAGACGCGCACTCCTGCAAGCCGGATCAAGCGATTTTTTTGCAGGCCCTCACACAAGCTGACTGTGCACCGAGCGAGGCATACTTTGTCGGAGATTCCCTTCAGCAAGATATTGCCGGAGCCAATCGTGCGGGTATGTGCTCAGTTTTGATCTGGTCGCGGCTGGATACTGATCCGCCGGACAGTCCGGCGACCCCCCGGCATGTAATCCGCAGTATTCCCGAACTTCTGGACATCGTGTAGGTTCTTGGCCGTGTCTCAGTTTGAATTTTCCCCCTCACCCCAGCCCTCTCCCTCCAAGGGAAAGGGAGCAACCCTATTCGTCCGAATGTGGGCACACCGGGGCTCAGGACAAGGAAAAGAGGAGATATTGGGATGCGCACGCTACTGATTATTGGCGCGATTCTTCTTGTTGCAATCGGCCTGATTGCCTTTGCCCTTATCAACCTCAACAGCCTGATTGCCAGCAACAAAGAGCAGATTCTGCAACAGGTCGAGCAGACACTGGGCCGAGAGGTTGAGGTGCAGGAAATCGGTGTGACAGTCTGGGGCGGGATAGGCGCGCGCCTGACACAGTTTCGTATTACCGACGATCCGGCCTTTTCGGCTGAGGACTTTGTCCGGGCAGACGACCTCCAGGTGAATGTTGCGCTGTGGCCGCTGTTGTCTCAAGAAATCCAGGTCAGGCGTCTGATCCTACGGAAACCTCAGATTCGGCTTATTCGGGATGAGCAGGGACAGTTCAACTTCACCAGCCTGACCCAAACCGCGGCGAGCGTACCGGAAGAGACCGCGCAAAAGAGCGAGGGGACAGCGCCCTCCCCTCTTCTGTTACTGGTCGCTTTACTCGATATCCAAGATGGAGATATCCGTTATATTGACCGGCAGGCTGGGACGGATTTTCGCGTGACCCAGCTTGATATTCGGGCGCACGACGTGAGTCTTGACGAACCTGTTCGGGTCGAACTTGACGCGGCCGTCCTCTCAGACCAGCAGAATATCGCGCTGGATGTACAGGCAGGGCCGGTTGGCCCAGGGCTGGATAATGTCAATACCATTCCCCTCGAAGGCGCCGTAGCGATCAGTCAACTCGACGTGAACAGCCTGCAACGAGCCCTGCCCGACATTGCCCAGCATATCCCGCCAGGGCTGGGTATTTCCGGCCCGCTCAATCTGAAAACTGATTTTTCCGGTCGCGTCGGTGCAGTACATCTCTCCAATATCGAGGTTCAAGCCTCAATCTTCGATTCCAGTGCTCCTAATGTCCGGGTCACAGGCAGCTTTGGTCCGGTCGGCGGAGAGATTCCGGACCCACTCGCCGAGAGTGCAATGAACGCCAACGTGACGTTGGGACCGATCGCGCTTGAGCGCCTCCAACAGTTTGGTCCTGTGACCGGACACCTTCCCCCGGACCTCAACGTTGAGGGTCCCGTCTCAGTGACCGCCCAGGCGAGTGGTACGCCCAACAATCTGGCTCTCACGAGCCTTGTCGAGGCAAGCGACAGCTCTATTCGCTTTGGAGCACTCTTACAGAAGCCGCCCGGTAGTACCTTCACCCTCTCGACTCAGGCACGCTTGACACCGCAGGCCGCCGCCCTCCAAGAACTCACACTCAACTTTCATACGCTTGCACTCACTGTCAGCGGAAACGTTGGTCTCGATGCTGCTCCCACCCTCGACCTGACGATTGATTCGAATCGGGCCGAGCTTGCAGACCTGCGTAGTCTCCTGCCCCTCCTCCAGGAATATGACGTGGCTGGCACCCTCGAAACACATCTGCGGGTAGCCGGACCGCTCACAGCAGCACAACTCCCCCAGCTCAAGGGGACGCTGAGCCTCCAGGACGGCAGCGCCACTCCGGACCAGTTGTCCAAGCCGCTGACTGATATCCAGGCATTAGTCACACTCACCGGCCAAGGGGCCGAGCTGACCGATACCACGGTCCGCATCGGAGAATCACAGCTTCAGCTTGATGCCCAGATTGAACGATTGCAGCCGCTGAAAGCAGAGTATGAGCTGCACGCGCCGGTACTGAGAATGGCAGATCTCCAACCCGAAGCCTCAGAAGACCTTCTCGAAGCGATTCACGCCACGGGCCAAATCTGGCTCCAGGGAAAAGACCTCCGCCATAAAGGTCAACTGTCATCAAAACAGGGCAACCTTGCCCAGGTCCGATATACGGACTTTCAGCTTGACTCCTCAGTCGCCAACCAGGTCGCTCAGATCGACAGTTTCAAGCTGCACGCCCTCAAAGGCACTATTCAGGGCAACGGACAGTATGCCTTCGGAGCGGAGCAACCGCACTTCGCTGCCACCGCTCAGGTGGAAGCCCTCAATCTCACGGAATTCTTTCGCTCAGCACTCGCTCTGACAGACCCGCCGGTCCAGGGGATGGCCTCGCTCGACTTCAAGGTCTCGGGGAGCGGGCAGACCTGGAATACCATCAAGCCGACCCTGCAAGGACAGGGGAAGGCCGAAATTGTGGATGGAGCAGTGCGGGAGTTCAATCTGGCCGAAGGCGTTCTGTCCGGCCTGACCGGTATTCCTGGTTTATCGCTCGTCCTATCGCAAAAGGTCCGTGATAAATATCCGGCAATTTTCGCCTCTCCCCATACCGAGTTTGATGAACTCACAAGCCGATTCTCGCTCGGCAATGGGAAGATTAATCTCGACAGTCTTCGCATTGCCGCCCGTGACTTTATGACACAGGGGAAGGGCTGGATGGATTTTGAACAGCGGGTCGATGTCACCGCCTCTCTCGCCCTTTCCAAAGCCCTCTCAGCTGACATCATTCGAGCTGTCAAAGAAATGAAATATATTGCGAATGATGAGGCACGCTTGGAAGTTCCGTTTGCCCTCGCAGGCGTTCTCCCAGCCGTGACCCCGGCCCTGGACGCTCATCATATCGGTACCCTGATCCAACGTGCGGCCACCAAAGCCCTGCAAGACAAGGTCCAAGAAAAAATCCAAGAAAAAATCCAGGATACAATCCTGGACAAGCTTCTGCCTGCAAAGAAAAAGGCAAAGCAGGAGGATCGCGCCCCGCAGAAACCAGCCGGCCCAGACCAAACCCAGCCAGCGTCTGAAGACCAAGAAAAAGCACCGGGCCTGGAAGAACTATTGATTCAAAAAGGACTCGATTCTTTGTTTGGCCGCTAATTTGCCTAAATTTGCTCAAATGTCAGTCAGCAGCCGAATAGAAAAGCAGGCGAGACCCGTCGAGGTCGCTCCAATTGGTTTTGTCACATAGGCGACACAATCAATAAAAAATACGAGGAAAGCTTTCTTTTCGTCACCCAGGTGACGAACTTTTTCTTGCCTCAATACATACCGCTCACTATGGTGGGTGCCGCATTCGAGAGAATTTGGAAAAACAACAGGAACTGCTTGTGCTGAGTGGGCAGGACAGGAGAAGCAGTTCAACACCTCACCTCGCAATCGTTTGTTCAATGCCGAGAAAACGGACCCGCCACTTTTTCGCGGGTTGCTGCGAAGCGACTCTGGGCTTTCTCCGAAAATACCTATTAGGACTTCTCACCTGGGCCCGAGTCGCTTCGTAGCGCTGAAATACTTCCCCGAAATTCCGTAAAGGGACAACATATCGTCAGGCTCCCCGGTCAACTCCTGGCAGAGACTAATGAGAGCAGACTCGTGGCAGCATCCCTTCAGCCCCTCAGTCATCGTCTAACAGCGGCAGACGCGGCCTTTTTGTATTTTGAAAAGCCCAACGAGCCGCTTCACGTCGGCTCATGTTTCCTCTACGACGGCCATATTTCCAAGGCAGAGCTGGTACAGGTCCTCCAGGACCGCCTCCACCTCCTGCCTCGCTATCGCCAGAAAGTTGTGTTTCCGCCTTTAGGAATCGCGCATCCAACCTGGCAGGACGACCCTGCGTTTGACATACAGCGTCATATCGAAGAGGTGGACCTGCCCGCGTCCGGAGACGACCGTGTGTTGTCTGAATTTGGGGGTAAAATTTACGCGCCGCAACTCGACCGCAACCACCCCTTGTGGAAGATGGTCATCCTGCGCGGCCGGCCAGATGGGACGACGCCCATTATCTGGAAAGTCCACCACGCCATGGTCGATGGCGTGTCTGGTGTTGACCTGATGATGGTCATGCATGACCTCTCGCCACAATCATCTTCGCCCTCTTCTCCGCCCCAGCCGTGGCGGCCACAGCCCCCGCCTGAGGCTGCCAGCCAACTGCAGGATGCCATACACGACCGCCTGACTGAGACCGTCCGAAGCTGGACCGATGCAAGTTTCCAATGGCTCCAACCGTCACAA
The DNA here is from genome assembly GCA_965247985.1 of uncultured Binatia bacterium (SeqCode). Classification (GTDB taxonomy): domain Bacteria; phylum Desulfobacterota; class Binatia; order Bin18; family Bin18; genus Bin18. The sequence goes on from OZ252051.1 coordinate 2,695,102, forward strand.
GCGGCGCAGGCCCTCCAGGAGTCCTCGCAGGCCCTTCTCTCCCTCATGAGCCTGTCCCAGCCTACGCCAATAACACCGTTTAATAATACGTTGTCATCGACACGGCAGTTTGTCTGGACCGACTTTCCGTTTGCAGATATCCGGGCAGTCCGGGCCACGTTGGGTGGAACGGTCAATGATGTCGTTCTGACCATCATCGCCGGCGGGCTGGGAAGGTATCTCCGCGCCCAGCAGTACTCCACATCCAATAAGGTGCTGCGCAGCATGTGTCCGGTCAGTATGCGTCAGGAAGGTGAACAGGGCAGCTTGGGGAATCGGGTTTCTATGATGCTCGCCCCGCTGTTCATTGATGAACAAGACCCGCTCAAACGATACACCGCACAACGCACGGCTGTCGATCTGATCAAAAAACAGAACCAGGCCGGTTTCTTGTATACCCTCTTGAATCGTTTTGGTTGGGTCCCGCCGGTGTGGCAAATCATCTCGGGACAAATTCCGGCAGCAAATCTGCTTTTGAATACGGTGACAACCAACGTCCCAGGACCGCAAACCCCACTCTACCTCGCAGGCCGCGAACTGCTCGCCATACGACCGATCGGGCTATTGTCGGCAGGAATCGGGCTCTTCAATGCCATTGTCAGCTATAATCAGACCCTCGTTATAGGCGGGACGGTTGACCCAAACCTCGTCTCCGATCCGTGGTCGTACGCCGCCTGCCTACGGGACTCTTTTGATGAGCTGCTGGCCGCAACGAAACAGCTTGAGTCACAGCGGCGAGCCTCCGCTACGGCCTGATCCGCTTCGTCTGCCGGCCCCGGGATTGCAGGCCAAAAACCGATTGGCCTTTTTTGTCATGAGGCAAAATGATATTGCAGCTTTATCATTGTCTGTGGAGGTAAACAGCGCATGCTGAAGTATTGTGTACGGGCCAGCCTTTTGTCACTGCTCCTGACCGTCTTCTTCTTTTCTTCAAGCGTTATGGCTGCTGAGGACCTGGATACGCTCAAATCGGCTTTCAATGCACAAATTGAAGCGTTCAACAATCGAGAGCTGGACGCCGCAGTCGCTACTGCGCATGATGACATTGTTCTGTATGGTATTTTCTCCCCTTTTCCAGTACAGGGAAAGGCCGATTTTCAGAAAGCTGTGCAGGCCTACTTTGGCCAGTATGAAGAAGCCGAACTCTCCCCGGTAACGCCGCAGTTCCGTATTGTTGGGACAACCGCGCTGGCCTGGGGCCACTACCAGCTTGCTGCCACACCCCAAGGCGGGAAGCTGACCTATGCGCATGGACGCTATATCTTCACCTATACCAAGATCGATGGGAAGTGGGTCGTCCTCGGCATGGACTACTCTCCCTTGGAATCCTATAGATTCGCCCCATAAAAAGACGGTAAGGATTTCAGAACGGGGTCAGCGAGAAGCCGGCTCAGCCCGTTGTTCTGCCCCCTCCCAGCCATGCCGTCGAACCGGGCGATCTTCAGTCCTGCTGATTCCCACGCCTCTTCACCTCAGGCGTAGCGTGTGATTCGGCCTGGGTTCCATTTTGGGCAAAACGTTGCCAGAGCAACTTGGGCTGCTGGTCTTTTGGGCAGCCTGGCTGCCTTTTCCGGCTCATCTTCATAAAAATTCAGTCTTTTCGGGCTTTGCGGTGATATCTGGTTTCGGCCCGTATCTTGCCCACTAGCCCTCATGAGTGGATGCAGAATCTCATTCCTATTCAGCGCGAGCTGGCTGGGACAAGAGGCTGATACACTTTGAGTGGTGTCCACAAGACACGTGGTGTTCAAGAAATTGTTACCCAGGTGACATAAATCATACATAGTATGCAAGAAAGATCTGCTTCAGTCACATAGGTGACACGTGTTTTCTTTGCACTATTCGCCGACTAGATTATCGTGAGTCAATCGTTGGAGTAACCGAAGTCAGAGTATGCAGCTAAGGAGGTCGAGCTATGTCAGTGTTTACTGAGGTTTCACACTATTGGATGGAAGGGGCGGTCCGGTCTCTCGAAGGCTGGCGGCGTGGTTTCATGGATGAGTATCCCGTTGATGAAGACCCAGCCCCGACCACGCCCTATACGGTGGTCTACGAAGGTGGCAAGGTCCGCCTGCGACACTATCCGGCCCAAGGTCAGCGTCTGCGTACGCCGTTACTCCTGGTCTATTCCCTGGTGAAACGCCCGTTCATCCTCGACCTTCTGCCGGGTCGGAGCGTGGTGGAAACGCTGACCAGGCACGGTGTAGAAGTATATTTCATAGACTGGATTCCTCCGACTCGTGCAGATAGTTGGCGCGGCTTTGACGCTTATGTGAATGGCGACCTCGGCAATGCGGTCCGAGCTATTCAGGAACGAGAAGGCAGCGACCAGGTATCACTCCTCGGCTATTGCTTTGGCGGACTCCTGACCACGTTGTATGCGGCGTTAGTTCCGCACCATGTCAAAAACCTGATTGATTTTACACTCCCCCTCGACATGAGTGTGCAGGAGCTTCCCAGCCAGGCGTTGATGAGCAAAATCCCACCGCACACCATTGACCTCATCACCAGCGTGTATGGCAACTGTCCGGCGTGGTTTATGAAGGCCAACTTCGACGCCATGGCACCGGTCCACCATGCCCTGGACAAGTATGTTGGACTGCATCGCAGCAAGGATCAAAAGGGGTATGCTGAGATGTTCGAGCTCTTCGAGCGTTGGATGAATAGCGATGTCCCTATGGCCGGCCAGATATTTAAGGAGATGGCCGGCGATATCTCACGCCACAACCTGATTATGAAAAACCAGATGCAAATCGGGCCGCGCCGGGCCAATCTCCAAGACATTAGCTGCCCTGTCCTCAACGTGATCGGTGAACATGATGATGTGGTCCATCCCAAATCCAGCCTGCCTTTAGAAGACTTGGTTGGCAGTCCGGATGCGAGCACTATTGTGTTCCCCACCGGCCATATCGGTGCGGCTGTCAGTTCAGGCGCTCAGAAAAAACTCTGGCCACAAGTCGTCTCCTGGTTGCGGGAACGAGACGAAACGGTCGGGCATTAAGAGTCAAGGCATAGCGGTTTCATCTTGTGCGGAGGGAGATAGGCGGTCTCCCTCCATTTTTTTCTTGTATTCACACCTGACTCGGTGTTAAGGAGGAGGAAAAAGGAGACTGGTATGGCTGATGACCCTCAGCACAAGGAATCCCAAACAGCAGACCCAAGCCAGATATGGCAGGCCAGCTACGAGGCCCTCCTCGACGGCTGGCAACAGGCGCAAAACTTCTGGACCAGCGCGGCCCAAAACTGGGGGAGGATGGCCGGCAAAGGGCTCGGTCAGACAGGAATCTCTGACGATATCACAACGGTCTTACGGGAACTGCAAGAAGCAACCTTTGCGGTGTCACAAGCCTGGATGCGCTTGCCGCTGCTTCTCTCAAACGGTGCAAAGCCAGAGGAACTGCAAGAAGCCTTCACGCGCCTCACCCAAGCCCAAGGCCGGGCGTATCAATTATGGACAGAGGCCATGCGTACTATGGGTGGAATAGGCGAGATGGATGGAGGTCCCCAGACAGCCGAGGCATCAGCTTCTGGCGAGACAACACTGGAAGACACGTAGAGGAAGACGGATAACCGCTCTCACCGCAGCATCAAAGGATTCCTCGGATTTCTCAGAAAATTCTCATGTTGAGGAGGGAAACTTATGGCACGGGTAAAAACATCACACCAAGCCGATACAACCGCCTACCCAGGCGATGGCCTCGTGGAGGAAGAACAGACCATAACGGAGCGAATCTCCGAGCCGAGAAAGCGGCTGGATGAGAGCCTCCTGCACGAGCCGGTCAGCGTGCTTCCGTATGTCCCGCCAGTGATTGTTACTCCTGGTACGACGGTCACAGATGCAATTCACCGTATGCGAGAGAATAAAATTGGCTGTGTACTCATCCGACAAGAGAATTCCGTTATTGGCATCTTTACAGAACGGGACCTGTTGAACCGCGTTATCGGGCCTCGGCTGGATATTGATCAGACCGTAGTTGGGAGTGTCATGACTCCTGACCCGGAAACCCTCGCTATTGACGCTCCTGTCGCCTTCGCCCTCAACCTCATGGGAGAGGGAGCCTTTCGGCGGCTGCCGCTTGTTGACGATAGCGGCCAACCAGTCGGCATGTTATCCGTTAAACACATCGTCCAGTACCTCACAGAATTCTTTTCCGAGGAAGTCCTGACACTCCCCCCTCGGCCGAACCTGCTTCATCCAGGCCAGCGAGAGGGTGCCTGACCGAGTCATCCTTTTCCAGGTATCGGCGCTTCAACAGCATATCTCTCTATCTGGCGCAGCAGCGCGATCATACGCGGCCTCTGCATATTTCCTTTACTTCAAGAGACGAATCGGTCTATAGAGAAAGGCATTCGGACCCAGTCTTACAAAAAAACGAACAGGCTGAATACAATGGGTCGGGCGAATAAAGAAAACAAGACGAACAAAATGAGCGTGGCGAGAAAACCGCGAGCCGCTCTCGAACAGGAAATAGTTGCCCTGCGCGCTCGGGTAGCACAGCTCGAAGCAATTGAAGCCGAACGTCAGCAGACGGAGGCAGCCTTACGAGAGAGCGAAACACGGCAGCGGGTCATTAACGAGTCGGCCTTTGATTATGCGTTCTCATTTCGTATTGATGACCAAGGCGCATTCATCCTGGACTGGCTGACCGAGAGTTTCACCCGAATCACCGGGTACGTCTCCGAGACGCTTATTGGCAGACCCAATCCATTGCAACAATACATTCATCCGGATGACTTAGCCCAGGTGACACAGACCCTTCAGTCTCTCTCGTCCGAACAACCAACCGAATATGAATTCCGCATCGTCACGCAAGACGGCAGCATTAAGTGGTTACGTTCACGTGCGCGCGCACGCGTCAGGCACGACGGCCAGCCGACCCGTATTGATGGTGCAACCCTGGATATCACGGAGCGAAAACATATCGAGGAAGCGCTCCAGCAAAGTGAAGAACGCCTGACCCTTTTCCTCCACCACTTACCGGGCATCGCCTTTATTAAAGACCTGGAGGGGCGCTACTTATACGCCAATGAGACCTTGGTGAACCTGTGGAAAACACTGTTCCCAGACAGGGCCCTTACCTGGCTCGGGCGGACTGACTTCGATATTTTACCGCCTGATGTAGCGGAACGGATTCAGAAAAACGATCAGCGTGTCCTCTCCAGCGGACAGAGTGAACAACTGACAGAGCCGATCCCACACCCTGATGGTCCGCAGGAATGGCTCATGAGCAAATTTCCTATCGTTGACCCCTGGGATCTCCCGGTGATGTTGGGCGGAATTGGCATCGACGTCACGAAAAAGCGCTGACCGATTCCATCCAGAACACGAGTACAGGCGGACGACGTCCAAATATGCCTCTACTCCGCTTCTTTCTTCAACTCGTTCAGCTCCTGCTCCAGTTTACGTACTCTGCGTAGCAGCTCCGGCAGCTTGGGCAGGGCCGCAGAAGTACGTCGCCAGGAAAGTACGTTCACAGCGGGATAGCCACCTATGACACTGTTGGCTGGGACATCGTTGGGAATGCCACTCTGGGCCACAACCATGGTATTCTTGCCGATCGTAAGATGACCGGCCACACCAACCTGTCCGCCGAGTTGGACCCGGTCTTCCAGCGTCGTGCTCCCGGCAAGGCCAACCTGGGCACAGATGAAAGCGAACTCGCCAACATCCGAGCCGTGGCCGATTTGTACCAAGTTATCGATCTTGGTTCCTGTACGCACGCGCGTTGTCCCCAAGGTTGCACGATCAATAGTCGTATTTGCGCCCAGCTCGACTTCGTCCTGCAACTCGACGCTACCGGCTTGCGGCTTGGACACAATCGACCCATCCGGCAGAGGGACATAGCCAAAGCCATCTCCTCCAACAACAACGCCGCTCTGCAAAATTACCCGATTACCTATCAAAACGCGTTCACGAATGATCGCTCCCGCGTGAGCCGTAAAATGATGACCAATACGTACCTCAGGATAAATCACCACATGCGCGAAGATACGCGCATGGTCACCGATCACGACATCCTCACCAATCACAGCATAGGGACCAATGGAGGCGTGTTCGCCGACGCGGGCGGAGGGAGAGACGACGGCCGTAGGATGGACACCTTCAGGCGGTTCATACGGCGGATAAAACCAACCAAGCACTTGGGCGACAGCGAGGTCCGGATTATCGGTTCGCAACGCGGGCAGTGAGACTGGTGGAGCATCTGCCGGCAGGATGACAGCGGCGGCCCGTGTTGTCGGTAATTTTGCAAAATATTTTTTATTACTCACAAACGTGAGGTCTCGTGGGCCGGCCTCGTCTATAGGCTTGAGGTCGGTAATCACTAGGTCCGCGTTCCCTTGTAGTTCACATTGGAGGCGTTCGGCGATCTCAGACAGCTTCATAGGCGTCATCTCCCACTGCTTCGCTTTTTTCACAGATCAGACCTGTTACATCTGGGGCCGTGCCATATGTAGCAAAGACGTAAGAGAACGCCTATGCGTTGCGTCCCGCTCCGACACTGCGCGTGGGAGTTTTTAAGCACCGCAGGGACATGACCGACGCTGGCAGCAACACGTGGCGCTACAGGAGCGGCGTTTGCAGGGTAGTCTGTAACAGAACGACATACTTTTCATCCAACTTCTGCCTGTACTTTGCTTGCGACAAACAGTCCACTGTGGTAGGAGATTGAGGCAGAAAATTCACAGACTTCCGCCAGGCCGGGGGCGGGTCTCACCAATCGTTGTTGGCGTGTCGGGCTGTCACACACCGCACGAAAATTCAAACAACACGGAGTCATTGAAAGAGACGATATGGAAATTTTGAGGCTTGGACTTCCCAAAGGAAGTCTGGAGGCAACGACGATTGAGCTCTTCAAAAAGTCGGGTTGGAAGGTATCGACCAGCTCACGGAGCTATTTCCCCAGTATCGATGATCCAACCTTGCGTTGTGCTCTGGTCCGGGCACAGGAAATGGCGCGGTATGTCGAGTCCGGGACCCTTGATGCCGGAATCACCGGTAAGGACTGGATCATGGAAAACAACTCCGATGTCGAACCCATTATCGATCTGGTGTACTCCAAGGCCAGCTTCCAGCCTACGCGCTGGGTCCTCGCCATCCCTCAGGATTCACCCATTCAAGAGCTCAGCGATCTGCGCGGGAAAAAAATTGCGACCGAACTGGTGCATTATACCAAGCGCTATTTTGACGAACGGGACATCCAGGTCGAGGTCGAATTTTCCTGGGGCGCGACCGAGGCCAAGGCCGCCGATGGCCTGGTTGATGCCATTGTCGAGGTGACGGAGTCGGGATCAACCATTCGCGCGCACGGGCTCAAGATCATTCACGAGCTGTTTAGCTCCAACCCACAACTCATTGCCAATAAACAGGCCATGCGGGACGCGAAAAAGCGGGAGAAGATCAATCAAATTGCACTGCTGCTGAAAGGTGCACTGAGCGCAGAAGCGAAAGTCGGTCTCAAGATGAATGTACCCAAGGAGCATCTTGACCGTATTGTCAAAATGCTCCCTAGCCTGACCGCTCCAACCGTCTCACCCTTATATGAGCCCGAGTGGTTTGCCGTAGAAAGCGTGATTAACGAAGAGATTGTGCGGGAGCTGATTCCCCAGCTCATTAAAAACGGGGCAGTCGGTATTATCGAGTACCCGCTCAACAAGATTATCTGAAAAGCTGTCCGCCAACGTGTTAAAGGACAGGCCGTGTCCTATGCCGTTGATTCTTCGAGTTCGACCCCAATCGAGGTCAGGAAGGGCTCTTTTTCTCTGGTCGGCATAATATAGATACCTTCCCAACCACACACTTCCTCACACAGCTTACAGCCAACACAGGTCTTCTCTTCGACCTGCACCCGGCCAAGGTATTGTGGGCCGTTGTCTACAGAGGGAGAGATACAGTCAAAAGGACAGACATCAATACACACCCCACAGCCATTACAGTTATCCTGGTGGACAATGGCTATCGGACGGTCAACCCGTTTCAGGACCTGAGTTAGATTGCCATACGTGTCGAGGATCGCATCATCGGGGCAGATGACCCCGCACGCGCCACAATCGATGCACATCGTCGGTTCAATCAGATAGGCTTTTTTGGGATCGCCGCTAATGGCCTTGGTTGGACAGCGTTGCTCACACGCGCTGCAACCTGTGCAGTTCTCGGCGATGATGGTAAACGGCATGCGGTTCGTCTCCCTATTTCTGCATTTCTCTTAAGACCTCGTCGGCACGACCTTCTTCAATCAGTTGGTCATTCTTACGCGCTTCGCGAAAGGCCAGCCAGGTAAAGTAGAAGATTAAAAACATTAAGCCGACGATGGGGATATTATCCGGCTTGAGAATAATTTCTAAAAACTGATCCCAACCTGTTTTATGCATAATTAAGTAGAAGAATTATCGGCTCCTGGATTCGTTGTCAATATCGAATGGCCCTCGCTTTGGAATGTCTTTCCACATCTTTTTACTCCAGACAGAGTATATGAAATTCCTCCTTATTTACAAGCGTTCAGCGCAGTAGCCCTCCCCTTGCGGTAGTCCTGCTTTCCGGTATAAAGAGGGACGATTCTTCAGATATAAGGGACTAAGAAATCTCATGATGCAATGGCTTCCGGAGGACGTATCCCCATACGGGGGAAGCATTGATTCGCTCTTCTACTTTATTTATTACATCACCGCGGCCGCCTTTATTCTAGTCACTGCGTTGATGATTATCTTCCTCTACCAATATCGACGCGACGACAGCCGTCGAGCCGTCTACACGCATGGGCACACCGGCTTGGAACTCGTCTGGACTATTGTTCCCGCCCTGGTCTTTATTGGCCTTGGACTCGCAAGCAAGGCGACCTGGGAAGAAGTCAAGCTCAATGTTCCGGAAACGGACGTAGAAATCCGCATCACCGGGAAACAGTTCAACTGGGAGGTTCTCTATCCGGGTCCTGACGGAGAATTTGAAACCGCCGACGACTATCAGGTTGACAACGACATTCATATCCCTGTTGGTACGCCGGTTCGTGTTTTTTTGGGCTCCAAAGATGTCATCCACAGCCTCTTTATGCCCAACCTGCGCTTCAAGCAGGATATGCTGCCCGGCCGGCAAATCGAAGCCTGGTTCCAGGCGAATAAAGCCGGCACGTATGAAGTGCCCTGCGCGGAACTGTGCGGCTTCGGTCATTCGGGGATGAAAGGAACGCTCTACGCCGATACGCCGGAAGACTACGCCGCCTGGTATGATAAGCGCTGGCCTCCTGCCGAAACAAACGGCGGCGACGCCAGCGCGGCAGAAACAACCGAGGAAGTCTTGGCGAGCGGTGCAGTCATGGATGCCGAGACTATGCCCGAGGCAGAGGCTGAACCGGCGGCAACGGAGGAAGAAGCCGCAAGTGCCGAGGACGTTCCGGCTGACAGCGCCGCTCAAGAAGCAACTGAGTAATCGAGCCCGAATGGTGGGAGCGCTCACACAGCATCCGGCCAGGATCAAAACAGGAGAGAGTCAATGAGTGAAGCAGGAGCAACTGCCGCGCACGACGCTCACGCAGAGCATCACGAGCTCGGGTTTATTCGCACCTATATTTTCTCGACCGACCACAAGATGATCGGTCGCCAGTTTCTGTTCGCCAGCATCCTCATGCTCGTCGTCGGTGGTCTATTGGCCATGATGATGCGCTGGGAACTCGCCTGGCCGGAGACGGCGGTGCCTTTTACCAGTTGGATATCCGAGCCCTTTATGTATCCTGCGGACGAAGACAGCGCGGTCGGCGCGGTCGAGGACCTGAGCGAATTCGTTGACCCCTATCCAGGCGCAAACTTTGCAAAATCGCTTGGCTCCGTGGCCGGGGCGCATATGGACCCGGCCTTCTACAACTCCGTTTTTACCATGCACGCGACCATTATGATCTTTTTTGTCGTGATGCCATTTATGATCGGCGGGTTTGGGAATTTTCTCATCCCGCTCATGATCGGAGCTGGCGACATGGCTTTTCCGGTGCTCAATATGCTGTCTTTTTGGACAGCGGTGCCGGCCACGATCATGATCGTGTACAGCTTCTTTGTAGAAGGCGGTGCGGCGGCCGGCGGCTGGACCATGTATGCCACCCTCTCCGCCGACCCAACCCTGAGTGGGGTCGATACCGGCGCCGATCTTTGGGTTATCAGCCTGCTGGTCTTAGGCGTTTCTTCTCTCATGGGGGCGATCAACTACATCACCACCATCGTGAATATGCGCGCGCCGGGTATGACCTGGTTTCGCCTGCCCCTGGTCGTATGGTCGTTGTTCGTCACTGCAATCCTGCTTCTTCTCGCTTTGCCTGTCCTCACTGCGGCCCTTGGCATGTTGCTCTTTGACCGGACAATGGGAACGAGCTTCTTTATGCCGGGCGGCGGGGGCGAGCCTATTTTGTGGCAGCATCTGTTCTGGTTCTTCGGTCATCCCGAGGTATATGTTCTCGTGCTGCCGGCCATGGGCGTCACCTCAGACATTCTCTCCACGTTTTCTCGCAAACCGATCTTCGGCTATAAAGCCATGGCCTTTTCCATGATTGCCCTGGCCTTTCTGTCCTGGATCGTCTGGGGACACCATATGTTTGTCAGTGGCATGAATCCCGTCCTTGGGACGGCCTTTATGCTGACAACGATGGTCATTGCCGTTCCCTCGGCCATTAAGACGTTTAATTGGCTGGGGACCCTCTGGGGCGGAAATATCCGTTTCACCAGTCCGATGCTCTTCGCACTGGGTTTTGTTTCCAACTTTGTCATTGGAGGATTAAGCGGCATCTATATGGCATCCACGCCGGTCGATATCTTTATCCACGATACCTATTTTATTGTTGCCCACTTTCACTATGTGGTGGCCGGCATCATCTTTGGTATGTTTGCCGCTTTGTACTACTGGTTCCCCAAAATATTCGGCCGCATGATGAACGAAACCTTGGGGAAAGTTCACTTTGCCCTGACCTATATCTTCTTCAACTGTGCTTTTTTCCCCATGCATTTCCTGGGTGTGGCCGGCCACATGCGGCGCATCTATAATCCGCTGCAGTATGAATTCCTGCACGACATGCAGTGGTGGAATGTTTTCATCACGATGAGTGCCTTCTGTCTGGGCGCCTCTCAGCTTATCTTTTTCGCAAACTTCATTTGGAGCCTGATTGCCGGGAAAAAAGCGGGCAAGAATCCCTGGGAAGCCAATACCCTCGAATGGACAGCCCCTTCGCCTCCGGGCCACGGCAACTTCGAGACAACGCCAACGGTCTATCGCGGTCCCTACGAATATAGTTCTCCGCTGGTACAGGAAGATTGGCTGGCCCAGGACCGTAAACTCGGACCCGAAGCAGTAACGGCGTCACCCTAGCGCAGTGTGCGTCCATGCGTTCGGCTCCATACCCCTTGCCCGGTCGCTCTCTGCCATACGTGGGAGCGCGCGACCGGGGTTGTATTCATTCAGCACCACAAAAGCTTGGCCGGATAGCATAAGCCCTTTTTCTCGTCTGTTTTCATGCAGGAGACTATCTTGGCTTCTCTTGACCACGACTCTGTTTGGCCTCACCGGATTGCTGTACTGACAGCGGCTATGACTCTGCCACTGCTTTTTTTTGGTGGGCTGGTAACCAGCCTCAAGGTAGGCATGGTGGTGCCCGATTGGCCGACGACATTTGGCCATAATATGTTCTTATATCCATGGTCAAAGATGGTCGGCGGGATCTTCTACGAGCATAGTCACCGGCTGCTGGGTTCGGCTGTTGGCTTGCTCACGATTGTGTTGGCAGTTGTGCTGGGGTTAAAAGAGCAACGCCAGTGGCTCCGCCGGTTGGGTATTGTGGCGTTGGTTGCGGTTACTGTCCAAGGTGTGCTGGGGGGACTGCGCGTGGTGCTGATTGAGCAAAAAATCGCAATTATTCATGCCTGCGTGGCCCAGGCGTTTTTTGCGCTCATTGCCAGCATTAGCCTTTTTACCTCTACGGAATGGCGAGCAGGCCAACAAGGGACACCCGCAGGCGAAACGAAAAAAGTGCAGCAGCTCGGTCTCCTCACGGTAGGCTTGATCTACGCCCAGCTGATTCTGGGAGCGCTCTTCCGCCATACCGGAACTGGACTGAGTATACATATCTTGGGGGCCGGTGCGGTATTTATTGTGACCTTTCTCCTGCTTGATCATGTCCAGCAATACCACGCCACCCAGCATCCCTTGCTCCGCTCAGGATTCATGCTCCGTCGGCTCCTCCTCATACAAGCCGGACTTGGTCTCTTTACATATGTCATGAAATACCTTCCCCCAAACGGCCCCTTGACACCTCAGGCGGTACTCCTCGCAACCAGTCATGTCATCATTGGAGCATTTATGCTGGTCACAAGCGTACGCTTCACCCTCTGGGCCTATCGTATAGGGCGCAGCCCTCGGGAAGCAACGGCGCATACTTTTTCGGAGCAGGTCAGCGTATGATACCGCGAACACAGACTGTCGCATTCGATCTGCCGCGCACATGGCGCTGGATGGCAGCCTTTGTCGAGCTGACCAAGCCACGCCTGGTCAGTATGATCTTGGTCACAACAACTGTGGGCTTTTATCTGGGCTCTTGGCCCGTACTCAACTACACGCTTCTCTTGCATACCCTGATTGGAACGGCCCTCGCTGGCGGCGGCACCCTGGCACTCAACCAACTCATGGAATGTGAAGCTGACGCCTTGATGGAACGGACCAAAACACGTCCGTTGCCTGACGGCCGGCTTCAACCTCTCGACGCCTTAGTCTTTGGCGCAGCGCTCACTATTCTCGGCCTCCTCTACCTCATGTCGAGAGTGAATCCGTTGAGTGCCCTGGTCACTGCCTGTATCACCATTAGCTATTTATTCGCGTACACGCCGTTAAAGAAAAAGACCTCCTTGTGCGGTATTGTGGGCGCCGTGCCTGGCGCACTGCCCCCAGTCATTGGCTGGGTCGCTGTCAATGAGACGCTTGGGATCGAAGCCTCGATTTTATTCTCCATTATGTTTTTGTGGCAAATGCCCCATTCGCTCGCTATCGCGTGGCTCTATCGAGAGGATTATGCCCGTGCCGGCTTTCAGCTGCTGCCGGTGATTGAGCCGGATGGGAAAAGTACAGGACGCCAGGTAGTGGCCAACTGTCTGGCTCTGTTAGCAGCTGGCCTCCTGCCGACCTTGGTCGGTATGGCCGGCCCGCGCTACTTTATCATTGCGTTTGGACTGGGCTGTCTGTTTCTGTGGTATGGTATCCGTTTGGCGCGAACACGTTCGCGCGCCTCTGCCCGTCAGCTCATGTTTGCTTCACTCGTCTATTTACCAGTCTTGCTGACTGCCATGGCTCTCGATAAACTCCCGCTATAAGCATGAGCATTATCTGAAAACGGGATACTCCTATGCCAGTAGTGATACGCGCCGAGCGACAGAAAGAAAATTCCTCGCTCGGCAAGAAAATCACGTTTTTTATCGTGCTGTACACTGCCGCAGCGACGTGTTTTATCATCTTTGCGTAGCCTGTTCCTGAGAGAGGCAGCGCTTATGCCACAGAAATCAGCAGTCGCAGCCGAACTTCCGGCTGCACCTCAATCATCGACACACGAAACCAAAGAAGCCCTGGTAGCCGTCCTTGGCCACGGCGGTGGTCCGCCTCCGCCCAGCGTCCCACAACCGCCGGTCAGCAATGCACGCATGGGCATGCTCATGCTCATTGGCGCGGAGACCATGTTTTTTGCCGGATTGATTGGCGCCTATGTTGTCTTTCGTTTTGGCAGTCCAGTCTGGCCGTCAGGCCATTTATATCTCCCAGTGGGCATCACCTGGCTGAATACCGTTTTTCTGCTGTGCAGTTGTTACACCATGCTGAGAGCAATGCGTTGCATTAAAGCCGGCCAACAGCAACCGTTTGTGCAGTGGCTTGCTATGACTGCACTCCTTGGGAGTATTTTTCTTGGAGTACAAGGCTCTGAATGGGTGAGTCTGGTCCACGACGGACTCACCATTTCAACCGGCATGTATGGCGCGACCTTTTATACGCTGATCGGCTGTCATGGTTTGCACGTCCTTGTTGCGGTACTTTGGCTCTGCATTGTTTTGTTTCAAGCCAGACACCGGAGATTTTCTCAGCAGCACTATATCGGTGTCGAAATATGTAGCATGTATTGGTATTACGTTGGCGCGGTCTGGGTGGTACTTTTCCCGCTGGTATATTTGAATTAAATAGGGCATATGAGCGCTCGACTTCTCTCTTCTATATCTCGCCTTTTCGGTGTTCCTGCTACGATCTTTCTGGCAGCGTATGGCATTGGCCGTGCCCCTCAGGAGGCCCTAGCGCAAGGCTGCGCAATGTGCCAGACTCTCTTATCCGGCGCGAATGAGCAGGTGACGCAAGGCATGTTACGCAGTGCCTTTTTCATGATGACTATGCCCTTCGTCGTTTTTGGCTCCATCGGCGGCTGGATTTTTTACCGCTATTGGAAAACGAATCGCTCGCATCGAGCAGAGGGAACGATGCAACCTCTTCAGGCGGTATCGACCCCAAAGGAGGAGCAACCTTGAGCGAAGCTGCTATTGATTCTCACGCCCAGGCCACAGCCCAGCAGCCGGCAGAGTCGCCAGTCACCCCAGAGAGTTGGGGCAAACTGGGCATGTGGGTTTTTCTGGCGGGTGATGCCATGTCTTTTGGCGGACTGTTAGCCGGGTATGGAGCCATGCGCGCGAGCAGTCCGGACTGGCCCAATCCGCTCGAAACCCTCGGTATCCAGCTGACTGCATTTATGACCTTTCTACTGATTGTCAGTAGTTTTACTATGGTCAAAGCCTTGTCGGCAGCCAAACATAGCGACCTGCGGAACTTCCGCAAGTTCCTCTTACTGACCATTATTGGCGGTACCATCTTTTTGGGACTCCAAGCCTACGAATGGACTCACCTGACCCATATCGGCATGACCATGAATGGGAACCCGTGGGGAGCGCCCCTGTTTGGCACGACCTTTTATGTTTTGACCGGCTTCCACGGCTGCCATGTCTTTGGCGGTGTGGTGTATCTGTCGTGCGTGCTCTTCGGTGGTCTGAATGGAAAATTCTTAGGCGAAAACTCCAGCCCGGTGGAAATTGTCGGCCTCTACTGGCATTTTGTGGACCTGGTCTGGATCTTGGTCTTTACTTTTGTATACCTGCTGTAGAGGGAAATACGATGGCAAACGAAGCTGCCGCACATGCTGACCACGTCGAACCGAATTATTTCGCCATTATGGTGGCCCTCACCATTTTGACCATTCTCGAACTCATGGTTCCCCCCCTGATCTCCGTCAAACTCACTGCGGGGTCTCTGCTTATCACTCTCGCTGTTGTCAAAGCCCTGCTGGTCGCGCTGTATTTTATGCACCTGCGCTTTGAGCCCACAACGCTCGGTGTGATTGCCCTGACACCCATGCTCATTTGTGTCTTTTTAATTATCATGCTCCTACCAGACCTGACCTCAACCACCAGGACGTATACACCAGCCGAGACGACCGAGGTAAGCGAAGCGGCTCACCACTAGCCTTTGGTGCATGACAGACTCTCAAGCGCCTCCCCCAGATTCCATATTGCAGCGCATTATCTGGGGTGCGCTGGGTCTTGTTCTTACCTACGTCGTCGGCTACGGCGTCTTCTCTCTCTTCTCAGACCCCTCCGAGTCTTCCCCATCCGGGAAACTTCCCATCTTGGGAATAATACCGGCTTTTTCGCTAATTGAGCGGACCCAACAGCCGTTTACTCACACGGACCTGACCGGCTCCATATGGGTAGCCGACTTTATCTTCACCCACTGTCCGGGCGTATGTCCACTCCTCAGCCAGCGTATGTCACGGCTGCAAACGACCCTGCATACCAAGCCCGTCCGCTTTATTTCCTTTAGTGTCGACCCAGAACGAGATACGCCTGAGGTGTTGCAAGGCTATGCGCAACGATACCACGCAGACGGCCAGCGTTGGATATTCCTGACTGGCGAACGACCGGCAATGTATGCGTTAATCCGAAACGGCTTGCAGCTTAGCGTAGAAGCCCTCACTCCTGACGACCCCCGCCTGACGACCGGCGAGCCAATCGTGCATAGCAACCGTTTCGTTCTGATTGATCCCCAACGACGCATACGCGGCTATTATTGGGGAGATGACACAGAATCCGTGGCCCAGCTTGTCCGAGATATTGAAACGCTCATGCAGGAAGGATAGCCAACGCGTTACCACACCGGCCCAGCCTGTGTTTGATAGGTGCTCTTCGCGTTTACCTTCTCTCGCAGCACAGCCTCACCTCTCTTGACCCGACCGGCAGAAATGTCCTACTTTTGGAGCCTGAGTGAAGAGTATGCGATTTATAGCGATCCCCCTACTCTGCCTGGGAGTGGCCCTGTTTTTCCGAACGGCAGGCCAGAAACCTGTTGCACTCGAACAAAAACCCGAGTTCAGAACCTCAGCGGCAACGCTGGACCATATCTTTCACATCGAGCGTGCGGTCGCGGATAAAAAGTATCAAGATAAGGTCATCCAGGTGTCAGGCCAGATCACTCGTATTGAGCAAGACCTTTCAGGCCAAGTGGCCGTTATTTTACAAGGCAGTCCGGCGCGGCTCAGTGGCATTGAGTGTCTGGTTCACCCATCACAGATTCAGCAAATCCAACAACTCCGCTCCGGCCAACACATTATTGTTAAAGGCTATGGAGCCGGGAAAAAGGTTCATGTCCGGCTGAGAGGCTGCCTGCTTGTCCACGCCTCCCCGGCGGCTGCTGTCGAGATATCCGCGTCTCGGTTGTCCGCTGTGCATGTCGCCTGTCAGCAGGGACAGAGAGTCATACGGAGGATTCAGGCATGAATACACTGGTATGTGCGCTTAGTCTCATACTCTTCTTTGCGTCGAACGGCTCTGCCCAGTCGCTCTATTCCATTCGTCCGGACTCTACAGGCTCATTCCTTGATGGAGAACCAGGCTCGGAAGACAGCGTCGAAGGGGAATCTGAGAATACAACCGGCAGCCCGGACGAGATTTTAGAACTCCGTATGCGCTACCCCGAGTTGTATGGAGGCAATCTGGCAGCAGGCAACGATGCCGGGGACGATGAGGGTGCAACCGGAAACAGCTTAGGTGAGGGTTTAGAAATGCAAACCCGTTACCCTGAGTTATATCTCAACAACAGGCTGTATGATGAAGATTCAGTGCTGTCGATTGGGAAAGAGGAGCAGGAGTAACCCACTCTCCAGCGTCGTTGCCTGCCCTCACCGGTAAGAGCATATTCATTCCGGCCTGCTGCGTCCCCTGCCGGCCTGCGTACCTGTGGCCAGTCCTCAAAAACATTGCTTCTCCTCTTGTATGTGATACTTTACCGGCCCTGCCCCCGTGGTGAAATGGATATCACACAGGTCTCCGGAACCTGGGGTCCGGGTTCGATTCCCGGCGGGGGTAGTCCTTCCATTCTCTACGGACGAAATCGAACCGACTCATCACCCACCCTCCATTAAAAAGAGTAAAAAGGTTTGTAATCTGAAACAAAGTGGGCTAGAAGCGGAACAAAGACTCCGTATGTGAGCAAGGAGGGACGCGCAATGCAACTCGGGAGAATTATTGATGCCGACGGTCATATTTTAGAGCCGCCCAATTTGTGGAAGGAGAACCTGGAGTCCAAATACAAAGATCGAGCGCTGTACATAGCCAAGGATGAGGAAGGCTGGGAGTCGCTCGTCATTGATGGCAAGATTTCTCCGACAATCAGGGGGATGGGCGTGGCCTCCGGTTTCGGCAAGCCCGGCGAACTCGTCTTCTCCAAAGACCAGCTTTATATGGATGGTCCCAAGGGGGCGTATGACCCGCATGAGCGGATCAAGCAGTTGGACGCCGATGGTATTGACGCGGCCGTGCTCTTTCCCACCATCGGCCTGCTGTGGGAAGGCGAGGTCAACGACCCCGGTCTCGCCCTGGCCTATAACCGCGTGTACAACGACTGGATCGCCGATTTCTGCAGCCACTACCCCAACCGCTTATACGGGGTCGCGCACATCTCTCTCATAGACCCCGAGGCCGCTATTGTTGAGCTGAAACGCGTCGCCAAGTTAGGCTTAAAAGCCGTCATGCTGACCCCCTATCCCGCAAACGGGAAAGCCTATGGCGACACGACCTACGATCCGTTCTGGGCCGTCGCCCAGGATATTCAGATGCCGGTCGGCCTGCACGTGATTGCGCGGCCGGACTTTCACGGCAGCGCCTGGTATGACCATACAACCTTCCACGGCTCACCCTTCTATTTCCTGTCGGTCACACTGGGCTTTGATATCCAAGCTTCCTTTGTCAGCATGTTCGAGGGTGGCACCCTGGAACGTTTTCCGAATCTTAAACTCTTGGTCCTGGAAGTTGGTGCCGGTTGGGTGCCGCATTTTATCGAACGGATGGATAGCAAATGGAAACACAGCGGCTTCATGACGGCCTGTGAGCGACCACCGAGTGAGTATTTTCGCCGTCAGGTATGGGTTGGCTGTGATGTGGATGAAAGCATGATCTCACCGGCAGCCGCGCGCTGGGGATCGGACAAATTCTTCTGGTCAACCGATTTCCCCCACTTCGATGGTTTCCCGGATGCCCTCAACACATTACAGAATGGGATCAAAGAACTCCCACCGCCTGACCGGCAGAACATCCTGGGCGATAACGCGGCCCGGGCGTATGACATTTAGAGAAACGTGGACCTACGGATAGACATAGGGCAGCCGTATGGCTGCCCTTTTATTTTGTCGAGGGCCTCACTTCCCCCTTACCCGTAGATCAATTTTTTAAGACCCGTATAAAATGGCTCGCAATATCCGGACTCAGCAGGGTAGACTTCCCGACTGAGAACAGCGTGTAGCCGGGGTAGATGATAGAAAGGCACGGAGGGATACAGGTGGTGCTCAAGGTGGTAGTTCACCTGCTTGGGCGCAAAGAAAAAACGCAAGGCTGCGGGCATGAAATATGTCCGCGTCTGTTGGTAGGCATTCTCAGGATCAGGCACATTGCCATGTTCAATCGCCCCCCGAATGCGAAAGAAGACCTGGGTTAAGGTGCAATACGGAATAAGCCAGTACAGCAGCAATATTTTTCCAAATCTCCATCCGCCAAAGACAAAACCACTGATGAACACAATACCCCAAAACATCGTGAACAGACTCATATCGGTAATCTGCTGATAGTGTCTTGCCCGCGTCTCGCCCAAAAATTTTCGGTTAAACTCCTGCGCCACAACGGGCAGGTCAATAAAATACTTCAGCGTAGAGATGACGTTCAGACCACAGACATCTCGGACGAGAAGCCGCCAAAACTGTCTGCTGCCAAGGGGATAGCGGGCAAAGATGGCCCGGTCCGGATCATCTTTGGTGTGCGTGTATTGGTGGTGATAGAGGTGGATGAAGCGCCATTTCGAGAGCGAAATAAAGACCGGAAAGGCCGCAGTGAAGCGAGTCAGCGTATCGTTGATCCACACCGTTCGTGAGATCCGTTTATGAATCGCCTCGTGCACGAGAACCATCAGGGCGTGCTGCCGCGAAGCAATCACAGCAACTGCTCCGATATAGACACACGCCCCCCAGATGCCCGTAAATGGAGGCAGCAGCCAGCCACTCAGCCAAACCACCAGCCCAATAACGACCCATACTTCAACGAGATGGTACACGGCACGCGGCGTCGATATATGAGACAGCCTCTTCACCGTCTGGCGGATAGCGGGAATCTCAGAAACAGCAGCCTCGTCTATATGCATATAACGTAGACCTATACCAAACTGCCAGGATCGGCAAATTCGGCAAATAGCGTCCTAATCCTTGATTTGCGCTTCTCCCCGCAACTGGATAAGACGTTCACACGAAGGAGGAGCACTATGTCATACGCACAGGTCAATGAGATCAATATGCATTATACGATACAGGGCCAAGGTCAGCCGCTGCTGCTCATCATGGGGCTAGGCGGCCCTGCCGCGGCCTGGGATCGTAAGTTTGTTCAACGCATGGCCGACGAGTACCAGGTCATTACCTATGACAACCGTGGCACCGGGCAGTCGGATAAACCGGACGAGCCGTATTCCATTGCGCTGTTTGCGAGTGATGCCGTGGGCTTGCTCAGCGCGCTCGACATCCCGCGCGCGCATATTTTCGGCATTTCAATGGGTGGCATGATTGCCCAGGAAATCGGTATTCACCACCAGCCCCATCTCGCGAGTCTGACCCTGGGCTGTACCACCCCAGGCGGCAAGCATTCCGTCCCTGCCCCACCGGAATCCATGCAGGCGCTCAAAGGCCGCCCCGGACAGACGCCTGAAGAAGCCGTTCGAGACGGTTGGAAGTTGTCGTACACGCAAGAGTATATTGCAGCCCATCGGGATGAACTCGAAGCTACCATGCGCCGCGTACTCGAACATGCCACGCCGTATTTTGCCTACGCCCGACATCTGGAGGCGACCATGACCCTCCGTGTGTATAGACAGCTCAAGGAGATCACCGCCCCAACCCTGGTCGCCACCGGGCGTGACGATGTGCTGATCCCAGCGGCCAATTCGGAGATTCTGGCCCGAGAGATTCCGGACGCGCAACTGGCCATTTTCGACAATGCCGGACACGGTTTTGTGTCCTCGGCGCGTGAACCGTTTCTGACCGTCTTCAAGGAGTTCCTGTCACGGCACCCGCTGTAAGCAGTATGGTTGCGGCTATCAAGAACTTTGAGGAGTTGGAGATGTGAGAGCGCCGGACCTTCCTCCGACAGTCATGGCAAAGCTCAGCCGTATCTTCGCCACCTATCCCGAACTGACGGAGGTGAGGCTTTTCGGCTCACGCGCTACCGGCAAAGCAAAGGCGTATTCCGACATTGACCTGGCCACGCGCGGCATTGTGGACGACCGTCGCCTCGGTCGGTTAGCCCTTGACCTGGAAGACCTCAACATTCCACAGAACTGTGACCTCAAAGCCTACGAAAGCATCAATTCCACCCTTCTCAAGCGACACATAGACACCTTCGGGATGGTTATTTACTCCAAGCAGCGTTAAATCAGTACAGAGAGATTGACAGGGCACAAAACGCATCGAACGCTGTGAATGCCAGATAAAAAAGTCATTATCATCGCCGGACCAAACGGGGCTGGCAAGACAACCTTTGCCCTCGAATACCTGCCCAACGAGGCGGATTGCCCGGTTTTTGTTAATGCCGACCTGATAGCCGCGGGTCTGTCACCCTTCCGACCCGCGACCGCAGCCATTCGCGCTGGGCGATTGATGCTGGAAGAAATCAACGTTCATGCCCGCGCGGGAGGGAGTTTCGCCTTTGAAACGACGCTGGCAGGCCGAGGGTATGTGAAAAAAATTAAGCAGTGGCGGGCGGACGGATATAATGTCAAATTGATATTTTTATCCCTGGTGACACCAGAAGAAGCTATCGCTCGGGTTGCCAAGCGCGTCCACCTGGGCGGGCACGGAGTCCCGGAAAACGTCATACGTCGCCGTTTCCACGCGGGCCTGCGAAATTTTCATGAGACGTATCGCCATTGCGTTGACCATTGGCAAAAATTCAATAACAGTAGTGACGCGCCTATTCTGGAAGACGAAGGAAGTAACAGCCGATGAAAAAGAACAAGTACAAAGTCCCGGTGTCTAATTCGACCGACCCCGACATGCAGGCGGCTCCGGCCGCTCTTTTCCGTGCCGCTCAACGCGCCCACCTCACCGCTCACCAGACCGGCACCGGCGTTGTTGTTATGCGGGATGGAAAAGTCGTGGAAATTGATCCTGACCCGACAATGTACAGGGATTTGTTGAAGGACCCCTCCAATTCGAGGTGAGGCGAGGAGTTGTAGCGCATGGCAAAGGCGACTCGGCCTGAGTTCAAGTTCCGAAAAACGGACACAATCGGTGCGGCAAGTGCAGAGGATGATATCCAGCTTCTTCAAACCTGCTTTGTTGAAACTGAAGAATATGAGGCCCTCAAGGACAAAGAAGACATTCGTCAGGGTGGATAGCGGGATATTAAAAATCAGGGCGGAACCAACTGGACACCCAGCGCGCCTCAGTCAACAATCAACAGGTGGTGATGTATGGCCCGTGTGGCAATCAACAAACCAGAGCGTATTGACGATCCGATCATCAGGGAAATTTTCAGTTGGGTTACCGACATGGAAGGCGCGGTGCCCAATCACTTCTATGTTGAAATGAACTTTCCGGAATTGCTCAAGGCCAAGCTCGGAACAACCAAGGTCCTGTGGCAACTGGGCGAGCTCTCCATGGCGGAAATTCAGCATGTGGGCATTGCCGTTTCCAAGGCCAACGGCTGTCCCTACTGCACGGCTGCTTTTTGTACGATTTTGAACTACGGCCTGCGGACTGACGAAGCCTACACCAAGCAATTTCTGGCTGAGGGTCCGGCGGCTCTTGCTGACCCGCGCCTGAAAACCATTGTGGAGTTTGCACTCAAGGTGAATCTCAGCCCTCAAGAGGTCACGGATGAAGACATTGCCCACCTGCGCGAGATCGGCCTGACTGATACGGGCATTGTGCAGTTGATCCATTTAGTCAGTGATTTTGCTTCGTACAACCGTCTCAACCTCGCGCTCAATACCGACTACGATTATCGTGACGTGTGGCGGCAGATCGGTTTTGACTGGCAACCGCAACCTGGCGAGCCAGCAGGAGATAATACGCGCGGAATTCGATAAAAATATTCCAACCACAAGTGAGGACATATGCAACAGGACAAGAGCGAAATCAGAGGTTTCCACGCGCATGTATATTATGACGAATCCACCCGGACGATTGCGGCCGGCATACGTGAAGCCATCAGCGATCAATTCGAGATCGAAATGGGCCGCTGGCGCGACGAGCCCGTGGGTCCTCATCCGCAATCCATGTATCAGGTCGCCTTTAAGCCGGAGCAGTTTGAGACCCTCGTTCCCTGGTTGATGTTGAATCATTCCGGCCTCAACGTCCTTATCCACCCACGGACTGACGATGATGTAGCCGACCACTCGCACCGAGCCCTGTGGCTTGGGGAGAAGCTTGAGCTGAACATTCAGTTTTTGCGCGATTTGGAGAAGAAGGACAAGAAATAGTGGTCGAGTGGCAGACAATCAAAAAGGTCCCCCATGCGTTTCCTTATCCTCCACGTCAATAGCTTCTGCTGCACCATCACGAAAAAAGGCCGTTCCAAGGTCTACGAGGAATACGACGATCCTGTCACCACAGTAGATGAAGCCCTCATTGTCTTGGCCAGTGTGGAACAGGGTGACGAAAAGAACCCGGACCGCGTTGCCCGGCGGGCCGGCGAAGAAATCGTCACGTTGGCACATCAGCTCAAAGTCACCACTATCGTCCTGCATCCCTTTGCTCATCTTTTTGCTGAACTCGGCTCCCCGCAAGACGCAATCGATATTTTAGAGCGGACGCATCGATATCTGCTTGAGGCTGGATGCGATAGTAAACGCACGCCGTTTGGCTGGTTTAATACTCTACACATAGATGCCAAGGGGCATCCCCTATCCCGCGTTGCACGGATTGTACAGGCTGCCTGACCAGGCCAAGGGAATGGTTCCAGCAAGAGCAGCCGTATCTGCGGGCAGGATGCCCACACTCCCAGATGGAGGTCTCCATGAGGCTCGGCGCAATCATTGGTCTCTTATCGTCACACCCCCAGCCGACCGATTTGGCAGAGCAGGCAAAACGCTATGCCGGAGAGGGCTTCGACAGTCTTTGGATGGCT
The DNA here is from genome assembly GCA_965247985.1 of uncultured Binatia bacterium (SeqCode). Taxonomy (GTDB): domain Bacteria; phylum Desulfobacterota; class Binatia; order Bin18; family Bin18; genus Bin18. The sequence continues at coordinate 2,718,838 of OZ252051.1, forward strand.
CAGGCGGTTGGCAGAGGGTTTATGATCCCGGACCCGTTTACTGCACTGGCAACCGCGGCAACGGCAACCACGGCTGTAGAACTTGGAACGGCGATTCTGCAGCTCCCGCTGTACCAGCCGACTGACCTGGCGCATCGTATTTTCTCTGTCATGCAAATCTGTGGAGAGCGCTTGACGCTCGGCGTTGGTGTGGGGTCTACGGAAACTGACTTCATAGCGTTCGGGCAGTCCTATGCTGATCGGTTCAAGACCTTCGATACCACCCTTGCGCAATTGAAGACATTGCTCGCTGAGGGGAAGAATGAAAACTGTGACCTAACGCCGTGGAAGACTGTCGTCGGTGGCCCGTCACTCGTGCTCGGTACCTGGGGAGCCGGTGTGGAGCGGGCGGCGAAAGACTTTGAGGGATGGGTTGCTTCCGCCTTCTACCGGACTGCCGACCAAGTCATTGACGCACTCGGACGCTATCGTGCCGCGGGTGGGCAGAGAGCCATGGTTTCCACTATTCAGCTGACGGCCGATCACGACCTGGGACAGGCCAGAGATATTATACAGCGCTTTGCACAAGCCGGGTTTGATGACGCCATCGTCTTACTCCGCCCAGGAGGCCCGAGTCCGGCTGAAGTCAGAGCCTTGGTTGACTAGGAGAGTGTCAATGAAAACACCGCAGCCATGCATTTCAGCTTGACCGATATTACGCCCATCCGTACATTGTACATGTGGATGAATTGCGGTTTGAGTGGGACGCCAGGAAAAACAAGGCGAATATCAGAAAGCATGGCGTCGCCTTTGAGGAGGCGCGTACAGCGTTCTACGATGAGGGCGCAATCCAGTTTTTCGACCCTGACCACGCCCACGATGAAGATCGCTTTCTCCTTCTTGGTATGAGTTTCAAGCTACGGATCCTTGTTGTGTGTCACTGTTTGCGTGAAAACGAAACGGTCATACGTATGATATCAGCAAGAAAAGCAGACACAGCAGAGGAGCAGGAGTATTGGAGGCGACAATCATGAGAGACCATTATGACTTCTCCAAGATAAAGGGGCGTAAGAATCCCTATATCAAATACCTCAAGCAGCCTGTTACCATGCGGCTGGACCGAGAGACAGTTACCTACTTCAAGGCCATGTCCCAGGAAATAGGCATTCCATATCAGAGTTTGATTAATCTGTACCTGCGGGACTGCGCCATGCAGCAACGCAAGCTGCGGATGACCTGGGAAGGGACATCTGAGGAGCGAGCAGTACCTCGTCAGAGCGGGACTCAGGCAGATTGAGCGCTCAATGCCAGGAAAAGAGGCAGCATGAAAACTCCCATTTGCGATATGTTTGGCCTTGAGTTCCCCCTTATTGCCTTTACCCACTGTCGAGACGTTGTGGTGGCAGTATCCAAGGCAGGCGGTATGGGGGTGTTTGGCGCTGTGGCCCATCCACCGGATCGCCTGGAAGAAGAGTTGTGTTGGATTGATGAGCACATTGAGGGTAAGCCCTACGGTATTGATCTGATTGTACCCAACAAGATGGCTGAGGCGAGTGTTGGCGGACTGAATCGAGACAAGGTTGAGGCGGCTATTCCCCAGGAATATTTCCAGTTCGCGGCTGGGATTCTGGCCCAGCACGACATCCCAGCAGAAGGGCTGTATAGCTTTCGCGACGATGCTTTCCGGGCAAGCCACAATATGCAGGCCAGTGGCGCAGCCGAAACCCTGGAGGTGGCCTTTTCCCACCCGATCAGGTTAGTTGCCAACGCGCTGGGTGTTCCGCCCAAGATCATGCTGGAGATGGGCAAACAGTATGGAGTGCAGGTCGCCGCCTTGGTCGGCGCGAAAAAGCATGCCATCCGCCAAGTGCAAGCCGGCGTTGACCTGCTGATTGCTGCCGGCGGGGAGGCCGGTGGCCATTGCGGCGATATCTCGACCCTGGTGCTGATTCCCGAAATTCATGCGGCTGTTCAGCCGTATGGCAATATTCCCATTCTGGCCGCGGGGGGTATTGTGACGGGTCGTCAAATGGCCGCCTGTATGGCCATGGGGGCCGCAGGTGCGTGGACTGGTTCGGTGTGGCTGACGACGAGTGAAGCGGAAACCAATCCCGTTGTTAAGGAAAAAATGCTACACGCCTCATCCCGCGATACGGTGAGATCAAAAGCCAGAACGGGCAAGTATTCACGCCAACTTAGGTCGGTGTGGACAGATGCCTGGGAGGCCGAGGACAGTCCGACGCCCCTGCCGATGCCCCTGCAGTCCCTAGTCACTGAGCCGGCTCTGGGCAGAGTTGACAAGCTCTCCCAGAGTGGCCACGCGGGGGCGAAAGAATTGGCAACCTATTGGGTCGGCCAGGGGGTTGGACTGATGAATCGCCAGATGTCAGCCGCGGCCGTGGTCCAAGAGTTCAAAGAAGATTTTTTTAACGCCTTCGTGCGCCTGTCTGACGCACTCGAAGCCGAATAAGGATGAGGGGATGAGATGAACGTCTTTTGCGCAATCCTTATTACGCTCGGTCTGTGTCTGGCTGGGCTCATTCCGGGCATGGTCCAGGCTGGGGACACTTTCGATAAGGATATGATTGCCCAACTCCACACGGCAAAGGAAATCTATCTTGCCACCACACGCAAGAGTGGCGAGTGGAGTAGCGCGGCGCCTGTCTGGTTCTGGTATGCCGACGATGTGCTCTATCTCACCGCCTCACCAACATCGTATAAAGCCAAGCGTATTATGAGCGGTCGTAACGCAGTGCGTATCGCCGTCGGCGGCAAAGACGGTCCTACGTTTACGGGCAGGGCCGAGATTTTTACGGACGCGGCTATCGTCGAACGCATGGGCGCGGCCTATAACAACAAATATTGGCTAGCCTGGTTGGGCTTTGCGCGTCCACGGGTGAGCCGCGTGGAGTCGGGCAAGACCATAGCCATCAAAGTCACACCGGATGCCACACAGTAAGGATAAGGAAGGGAAAGCCATGCAACAGATTGATGCCGTCCTGAGTCAAGCGGTTGAGTCCGGGGATATTCCGGGCGTGGTCGCAATGGTTGCCACTGAATCGGGGCCGGTGTACGCCGGCGCGTTTGGTACGCGTAAGCTCAACGCCGGACCCGCCATGACAACCGACACCGTCTTTCGCATAGCGTCTATGACCAAAGCCGTTGCCTCCGTCGCCGCCATGCAGTTATACGAGCAAGACAAATTTGGACTTGATCAGCCCTTAGGCGAAATCATGCCCGAACTTGCCGACCTTGAGGTGTTGGACGGCTTTGATGCGGACGGCCAGCCGCAACTCCGCCCGGCGAAACGGCCCGTTACCGCCCGTCAGCTTTTGACCCATACGGCCGGGTTTGGCTATGAGATATGGAATCCCGGTCTTGGCCAATACCAGACAGCAACCGGCAAACCGGGTATTGGCAGTGGCAAAAAAGCCGCGCTCAGTATGCCGCTGGTATGCGATCCGGGTGAACGCTGGGAATACGGGATTAATACGGACTGGGTCGGCCAACTGGTTGAAGCGATAAGCGGCCAAACGCTTGGCGACTATCTTACGCAGCATGTCTTTGAGCCACTGGGCATGATTGACACTGGCTTTGTCCGTTCCGCAGAACAAAATGAACGCACTGTCTGTGTCCACCAGCGTGGTGAAGATGGAACACTAGCACCTCATGATATTGAGCTCATTCCTCCTGACGCAGATTTCCATAGTGGTGGTGGCGGCCTCAACTCCACAGCGAAAGACTATCTGGCCTTTGTCCAGATGATCCTTAAAGGCGGCAGCTATAATGGCGCGCAGATACTCAAGCCCGAGACGGTTGCTCTTATGTCAGAAAATCATATTGGCGACTTGGCCGCCGGAGACATGACCACAGCCATCCCGCCGCTCTCCAATGATGTGAAATTCTCTCCTGGTGTCGTGCATAAACACGGCCTGGGATTTTTGATTAATACCAGCGCTCTGCCAGGGGCACGTTCGGCTGGCAGCCTGAGCTGGGCCGGCATCTTCAACTCGTATTACTGGATTGATCCTGTTAAGCGGGTAGCCGGCGTCATCATGATGCAGATTTTGCCTTTTTTCGATGTCAAAGCAATTCCCGTGTATGAACGCTTTGAACACGCGACGTATCAATCTTTGGATTTGCTTTAGGTTTGTTTTAGGCTTGGCCTCGTAGTCCGGGCTCACGCTGATATGTTGCTCATTGAGCCCTACCAGAGAGTCGGCTATGGTTTTCTGACGTTGTTCGATTGTAGCGTGTCTCATCACACTGGGCTGAAGCGGGAGCGTCTGGCCCGGGAACTGGAGGAAACAGTATGGAACGCCCTTTACGTTTTGGAATTTTTATGGCGCCGTTTCACCCCGCGGGCCAAAACCCAACCCTCGCCCTTGAACGCGATCTGGAACTCATTGTTCGCTTGGACGAGCTGGGCTTTGACGAAGCCTGGATCGGCGAACACCATTCAGCCGGCTTGGAGATCATTGCCTCGCCGGAAGTCTTTATTGCCGCGGCAGCCGCGCGCACCAAAAACATTCGCCTAGGCACCGGCGTCAGCTCCCTGCCCTACCACCATCCGCTGATTCTCGCCGACCGTATTGTTCAGCTCGACCATATGACGCGCGGGCGCACCATGTTCGGTGTCGGTCCGGGTGCCCTGCCGTCGGATGCGTATATGATGGGCATACCGCCTGACAGTCAACGGATACGCATGGAAGAGTCGCTCGGCGCCATTATGCAGTTGTTGACCTCGGATGAACCCGTCAACATGGAAACGGACTGGTTCACATTGAAAGACGCCCGCCTCCAGCTCCGGCCGTACACCTACCCGCATTTTGAGGTTGCGGTAGCCGCAACCGTATCGCCCGCCGGCCCACGGACTGCGGGACGCTACGGTGCCGGTCTGCTCTCACTGGGCGCGACCAGCATGGGCGGCTTTGCCGTGCTGGGCGACCACTGGAAAGTCTGGAATGACCAAGCCCAGGAATACGGTCATACGGTTGATCGGTCAGACTGGCGCTTAGTTGGTCCGATGCATATTGCCCCGACCCGCGAGCAGGCCTTCAAAGAGGTTGAATATGGTATTTATGACTGGGTTGATTACTTCCAGAATGTCGTTGCCCTGCCGCTCGCACCCGAGGAAACAGATCCTCGCAAATGGCCCCAGGCATTGGTCGAATCGGGAACGGCAGTCATCGGTACGCCGGACGATGCGGTTGCTCAACTCGAACGGTTGACACAGCAGTCAGGTGGCTTTGGCTGCTATATGCTGATGGCCAATGACTGGGCCGAACGGCGGGCCTGCCTCAATTCCTACGAGTTATTGGCAAAAGAAGTCTTCCCGCATGTTCAGGGTTCTACCGAGCGAGCCGTGTCTTCCAGAGAGTGGTGCCGGACAGACCATGACAGCTTGATTGGCGGAGCGATGAATGCTGTGGCAAAAGAAATCGAGCGTTACGAAAAGGATACCGGCTATCGTCTTGCTATCGCCGATATAGTCCAAGGACAGTCCAACGCGAAGTAGGCAGAGGCACCCTCCCCCCGGCGCCTGTATGTTGCCGTAGCGGGGAGATGCACGTCAAGTGCAAACGAAGCGCTGGGAGAGCCCGCTAACGCTGAGGTTGAGTGAGTCCGAGGGAGAGCCCTGGGCGTCCCAGGAGAAGGGAGGAGAGCCCGGACCGCTGAGAGGGCCTCGCGAGCCCGTAGGAAGCACAAGGGCGGGCGACTCGGGAGGGACAAATGAAGGCGCAGGTATTTGTCGGGATTGATAGAGCGAAAGCCCAGTTGGATGTAGCGGTGCGCCCGAGTGGAGAGAGTTGGTAGGTCCGGCATGGGGAAGCTGGGCTTGAGGTGGTGGTGGAGCAACTCCAAGCGCAGGGAGCGAGTGTAATTGTAGTTGAGACGACAGGAGGTTGAGAGACAGCTGTCGCCGGGGTAGGGTTGCCGGTCGTCATCGTCAAGGCGCGTCAATTCCGAGACTTTGCGAAAACGGCAGGGGGGGCCGCTCCTCGCCCCCCCCCTTGCTCGCCGAGCTACCGGAATGGGGGACCTTGGATCGAGGCTAAGGTTGGATGCCGGCTCAAGCCCGGCATGACGAGCCCCCCCCTTCGGGCAGGAGCGTGTCGCCTGAATGGGGAACCCGCCCCGCCGCCGCGCGGCACCCCTCCCAAGAGGGTATTTTGACGCTCTTCTCCCAATGAAAAATGCGCCACACACATGCTTCGTCCCTACCCTTTTGTTGCAACCACAGTCCACGTACTGCTCACCGTGGCAACGACTTCAGCTTGCTCATTTCGTATTGTCGCTTCAACAAACGCGACCCGCTGTCCCTTGCGCAGGACTTTGCCCGTCCCTTTGACCACTCCTTTTTTGACCGGCTTGAGAAAACTGATCTTGAGCTCGGCAGTCGTGGCAAATTCACCCGCATTCATCACCGATCCGATCGCACTGCTCAGCAGCTCGTCAGCAAAAACACTCAGATAGCCGCCCGCCACATAGCCGAACGGATTTAACACGCGCGGGTAGGTCGCATCCCATTCCCATTCAGACCTGCCAGGGCCAAAGCGCACTGGCCGCAAACCAATTTCCCGGTGCGCCTCTGTGACATAATCTTCAGGACGATTCTCGCGCAGGGCAGCATTAAGTTTTTCTACAGGAGAAAGCATATTTCCTCGTACCAGCTTTTGATCGTATTCTCAAAAGGGTAGCCGCGTGCGGTGATTTCCGGCAGTATGAGCAGCCCGGAGATGAAGATGCTCAAAGATGTACTCACTGCCCGTCTCGCCGAGGTGAAAGAACGTGGCTTGTATCGTCGCTTGCGTGCAGTCGAGAGTTCACAGGATGCAGCCATTATTCTTGAAGGCCAAGAGGTGCTGCTGTTTTCTTCCAATAACTACTTGGGTTTGGCCAATCATCCGGCCCTCAAGCAAGCAGCCCAACAGGCGATTGAGCAGTATGGCTGCGGCAGTGGTGCCTCCCGATTGATTTCTGGCTCCATGGACATTCATCACGAGTTGGAACACCGCCTCGCTAGGCTCAAAAAAACTGAAGCTGCGCTCGTTTTTCCCACAGGCTATCACGCCAATATTGGGGTATTGTCCGCCCTGATGGGACCGGGCGATACGATCTTTAGTGACAGCCTCAATCACGCCAGTATCGTTGACGGCTGCCGCCTGTCACGGGCTGACATCCGCATCTATCGTCATACTGACACGGCTCATCTGAGCGAACTGCTGCAAGCGTGTCCACAGGTAGGCCAGCGCCTGATTGTGACAGACAGCGTGTTCAGCATGGACGGCGACCTGGCCCCACTGGCTGAGATTGTTACTCTGGCCCAGCAGTACGATGCCTGGGTGATGGTTGATGAAGCCCACGCGACCGGCGTCTTTGGGCCAAAGGGCGGCGGACTGGTTGAAGACCTCGGCCTGACCGGACAGGTCGATATCCAGATGGGGACCTTGGGCAAGGCATTGGGCTGCGTGGGCGCGTTTGTGGCCGGCAGTCACGAGCTGATTGACTGGCTGGTCAATCGGGCGCGGAGTTTCGTATATACTACGGCGATACCTCCGGCAGTCGCGTCCTCGGTACTCGCCGCCCTTGATATTGTTGAGCGAGAACCGGAACGCCGGCAACGCTTGTGGGACAACACCGCGTTTCTGTCAGCCGGTTTGCAGACCTTAGGCTATACCCTGGGGGATAGTCGCTCACAGATTCTGCCGGTGATCATCGGCGATGCGCGCGCGACCATGCTAGTGGCCAACGCCATCCTCCGGCACGGCGTCTTTGCGCATGGCATCCGTCCCCCAACCGTTCCGGAAGGCAGCTCGCGTATTCGCGTGACCCCTATGGCAACGCACACACAGGACCATCTCTCACAGACGCTGGACGCCTTTGCCGCTGCCGGCAAGGAGGTCGGGATTCGATGAGTGCACCGCCGTATGCAGACCTCAAGGCCTGGGATCATGCCTATGTGTGGCATCCGTTTACCCAGATGCAAGACTGGTTGAACGAAGATCCTATTATTATTGCCAGAGGCGAAGGCAATTATGTGATTGATGTCAGCGGCACTCGCTATCTGGATGGGGTCTCTTCGTTATGGTGCAATGTCCACGGCCATACCCATCCACGCCTCAACACAGCCATTACTGAGCAGGTCAACCGGATATCGCATTCGACCCTGCTCGGGCTGGCGAATATCCCATCCATACTGCTGGCAAAAAAACTAGTTGAGCTTGCGCCGTCCGGACTGACCCGCGTGTTCTATTCTGACGCTGGTGCAACCGCAACGGAAATCGCGCTCAAACTGGCGTTCCAGTACTGGCAGCTTCGAGGCGAAACCCGGCGCACGAAATTTGCGTCATTAGTCGAGGCCTATCACGGCGACACCCTGGGCGCGGTCAGCGTTGGTTATTCGGAACTCTTTCACCATTTTTATCGACCCCTCTTGGCAGATACGGTCCGACTGTCTCCGCCGCATGTATTTCGGTTTGTCCACGGCATGTCAGCCGAGCAGGCGCTGGCCGCGGCCCAGGAAGAAGCCGAACAAAAACTCACCCAGCATCATGCCGAGCTGGCGGCCGTGATTATTGAACCCCTCATGCAAGGTGCGGCCGGGATGTGGGCGCATTCGGTGGCATATGTGCACACCCTACGACAACTCACGCAGCAGCATGGCATTCTCTTAATCTGTGACGAGGTGGCCACCGGTTTTGGCCGCACGGGAAAGATGTTTGCGTGTGAACATGCCAACATCAGTCCGGACTTGTTCTGCGTGGCCAAGGGTATTACCGGCGGCTATCTGCCGCTCGCGGCCACCCTGGCAACTGAGGAAATTTTTTCCGCCTTTCTCGCGCCCTACGAAGAGTTCAAAACCTTCTTTCATGGCCATACGTATACCGGCAATCCCGTGGCGTGCGCCGCGGCCCTGGCCAGCTTGGATATTTTTGCTGAAGAACACGTCCTTGAGCGCTTGCAACCCAAGATAGCCCTGCTGACCCAACGCCTCCAAAAAGACATTGCCGCCCTCCCCCACGTGGCTGACATTCGACACTGGGGCATGATGGTCGGGATCGAATTGATGCGCGACCCGGCCAAGAGGATCGCCTATGATCCAGCCGAGAAAATCGGCATTCGGGTCATCCGGGAAGCGCGCAAACACGGCGTGATGATTCGGCCGTTAGGCAGCATCATTATTCTCATGCCGCCGCTCAGCATCACTGAGGATGAATTGTCACACCTGCTCGATGTCGTCCACACCGCCATTCAGACAGTCACATGACCGGCCTTTTTATCACCGGCACGGATACCGGCATCGGCAAGACCCTGGTGGGCTGTGGCCTTGCTGCGGCCTTGACCGCCCAAGGCAAGCGGGTTGGGGTACTCAAGCCGGCAGAGACGGGCTGCGACAGACGAGACGGTGTATTGCAGCCGGACGATGCCATGCGCCTGGCCGGCTATGCCCGGAGCAGCTTACCGCTTGAGACGGTGTGTCCCTACCGTTTTTCCCCGCCGGTTGCCCCGAGTGTCGCCGCCGAGCAAGCCGGCGTCACCATTCAGCCTGACCGAATTGTCGAGATTTTTCATACTATTGCCGGCCAGCACGATATGACGCTCGTAGAGGGTGCCGGCGGATTGCTGGTTCCTCTCGTGGGTCGCTATTCATTTGCGGATCTGGCCCGCGCTCTCGGCATTCCGGTCCTCGTCGTGGTCGGCTCAAAGCTTGGGGCGTTGAATCACACTTTGCTGACGCTGCACTGTATTCAAGCCTGGGGGTTACCCCTGGCTGGTTATATCCTCAACCATCCAACCCGGACATCGGATGACGCCATCAAGACCAACGCAGCAACCTTAGCCAGCCTGACGGATGTGCCGTGTCGGGGCGTTATTCCCCATCTTTCGTTGAGTGAAAATATCGACCGGAACCGCTGCACGCTGAGCGAGCTGTTCTCCACAGCGGTTGATCTTCCCGGACTGCTCGGATAGAGCAGAGTCCTGCCCGACACGTTTTGACTGAAAGGGAAAGCATGAATAATTTCTCGCACTTAGCGACCAAATCATTAGTCGGAGAGTTACTCTCGCGTGCAGAGGCATTCTCTGTTTTACACACAGCTGACGAGGAGCTATCCGAACTGCTGAATGCTGCCTTCACGGTGCGAGAAAAGTTCTTTGGTCGCAAGGTAAAAATCTGCGTGCTGCAAAACGCCCGCAGCGGCTTGTGTCCGGAAGATTGCAACTACTGTTCACAGTCCTCCATCTCCAAGGCTCCGATTGATAAATACCGTCTCCTCTCAACGGATGAACTGCTTGCCGGTGCACGCAAGGCAGCCCAGGCCGGTGCCCGGCGCTATTGCATGGTCGCCAGCGGACGTGGTCCGAGCGAGCGCGATATTGCCCATCTGACCGCTACGACACGACAGATCAAAGCCGAGTTTCCCGGCCTGGAGATTTGTGTGTCTCTGGGGCTTATGAGTGAGCCCCAGGCCCGAGAACTCAAAGACTCCGGCGTCGGCTGGGTCAACCACAACCTCAACACCAGCCGTGAATTTTACGAACAGATCTGCTCGACGCATACCTATGAGGACCGGGTTGAGACCGTCAGGAACGTCAAGCGGGCCGGGCTTTCCACGTGTAGTGGCGGCATTATCGGTATGGGAGAAAAAGACGAAGACGTCGTTGAGTTGGCCTACGCCGTGCGGGCGTTAGACATTGACTCTGTGCCGGTCAATTTCCTATACCCCATCGATGGCACCCCACTCGGCCCACGTAAGGACTTCAATCCCGTCCGAGGTCTCAAGGCACTCTGCCTGATGCGCTTCCTGAATCCGCGTAGCGAAATCCGTATGGCCGCGGGACGCGAACTCTATCTCGGCAAATGGTCGGGGCTGGCCTTGTATCCGGCGAACTCGATTTTTGTCGAAGGCTATCTCACCACCCCAGGCCAACAAGCCCAGGACGCCCATCAACTCGTTGAAGCCGCCGGGTTTGAGGTGGAGAAAGAAGACCTGCCGGGCGAAGAAGCGCACAGCGGAGCGTAAGCTCTTCCCCTGCACCTCCTTCCCTCTTCCATATCACGGCCAGGAACTTGAGCCGTCCCCGTATAGCTGGTAGGCGTGCCAGGGAGGGGGATAGCTTATGCGTACATCTCTGGGTTGGCTGGTGACCGTGAGTCTGGTGCTCTTGGGCGTTCCGACGCAGGCCGAAGAAGAGCAGCCGACCATCCGCTTCGGGCTGCAAGTCGCGCAACAGCAAACCACGGTCGCAGAACTCAAGGACGTGTGGCAGGAAGCCGAGGCCCTGGGTTTCGATACCCTGTGGGTGAACGACCACCTGCTGCCCAGCGTAGGTCCGTCAGACGGGTCCATGCTTGAGTCCTGGACCCTGCTCGGGGCGATGGCGGTCTCCACCTCAAAGATTCAGATTGGCTGTATGGTCACCAGCAATACCTTTCGCCATCCGTCCATCCTGGCAAAAATGGCGGCCACGGTGGATCATCTGAGCAACGGCCGGCTTATTTTCGGGATTGGTTCGGGCTGGTTCAAACGTGAGCACGAAGCCTATGGGATCGAGTTCTCCACGATGAGAGGCCGCGCCCAGCGTCTGGACGAAGCGCTGCGCGTGATTACCACGCTGTGGCAAGCCGACCCGACCGCGTCGCATACAGGCACATATTATTCGCTGGTTGACGCGCCGTTTGCCCCGAAGCCGGTGCAAAAACCAATGCCGCCGATTATGATTGGCGGTATCGGCGAAAAGCTGACCCTGCCGATTGTCGCCCGCTATGCCCAAATGTGGAACGTGCCAATCCTTTCGCCCAGCCAGTTTGCCAGAAAGAATCAGGTATTGGAGCAATACTGTGCAGACCTCAAGCGGGACTGTAGCGAAATTGAACGCTCCTATCTGACCCCGCTGTATCTCAATCCGAGCCCCGAAGTTCTGCAACAGGTGCTGCAACGGGCGATGACCATGCGCGGTCTGACTGAGGCGGAAGCACGCCGGACGATTCTGGCCGGTACGCCGGCTGAAATCCGCACCCAGCTCCAGGCCTATATTGATATTGGTGTCACCCACTTCATTATCAATCTGCGCCGTCCGGGCCTATACGATCGAGAGGCCGTGCGGGTCTTTGCCACAGAGGTCATGCCGGCCCTGCGCTAGTGTCATTCCGCTGGCTTTGACACTGCCTACAATTTTCTCCGTGCTCACATGGCCATGTCCCCCCAACGCCGCGCCCTGGTGCTGATGATTCTGACGGCCCTGGTGTGGGCCGGTCTGTTTCCAACCGGGAAAGTCGCCCTGCGCAGCATCCCGCCCTTTCCGTTTGCGGCCATTCGTTTAAGCATTGGCGCGACGCTCCTCTTTCTCTATCTCCGGCGTAAGGACGACGCGCAAGAGATGCCGATCAACTGGACACCCCGCCTGGTCGGTAGTTTTCTTTTTCTCGGTTTTACCGGCTATCTGCTGTCTGTGGGCGGCAGCTATCAGGGGCTGCGTTTAACCACGGCTACGAATGCGGCCCTGCTCAACGCGGCGTCGCCGGTTGCTATTGTGCTCTTAGCCGCCATGTTTCTGAAAGAGAAAATGTCAGCCAGGATGCTCCTGGGCATTGTTATTTCCATTGTTGGCGTTGTTGTTATTGTTGCGCGGGGCTCGTGGCAGGTCATTACAGCCAGCGAGTATAACCTGGGCGATCTTATTATTATTGCTACGCTGTTTGCCTGGGGCATCTATACGACCTATGGCCGCCACCTCATGCGAGAGGTCTCTCCGCTAGCAGCAACGACCTATGCCTATATTGCTGGCGCGACGTATTTAATCATTGCCTGCTGGTGGACGGAGTGGGAGGGTTGGCAGTTTGTGGAAACGCGCTGGGATTCCTGGCTGGCGCTGGCGTATCAAAGTACGCTCGGGACATTCGCCCATTTCTGGTACTATCAAGCGGTTAAAATCCTGGGGCCAAGTCGGGCCGGCGTGTTTATCAATCTTGTACCGGTCCTGGCCATTGGCATCGCCTATGTCTTTCTTGATGAGGCGTTAACGCTTCCCCATCTGGTTGGCGGACTCATTGTGCTGGTTGGCGTTGGCGTGGCAGCCCGGCGCTCATAAAGGATGCGAACTCACGTAACCGCAGCCGCCTCAGCCACCCCATTCTGGCTGCACGCGACAACCCACTCACCCGTCCGACTGAGCGTAATACCGTCCGGACCAAGATCGTCAGGGAGGTGACGGGCGGATTGAACCGCCTTCTCGAAGGCGTCGTTGCCCTCCAGCCCCAAGGCTTTCAGGACCGGGTTATGGACCTTTTCACGGTGGATCTCGCCGCTGTACAGCTTGGTCCGTAAGATAGCGCGCAGATAACTGCGGGCATTGGGAATAAAGCGCAGGGCCGGCATCTCGAATCCGCGAAAGACGGTGTCCAAGGTCTCAAACGCGAGCGATGGAAAGTATTTGATATGGCTTTGCACAATTTTCAGAAAGAGGCCGTGATGGGTGATCTCATCTTGGCCGACAACGCGCAAGGCTTCCGAAGCGCCAATCTCAGAGCCACGTTTTTTCTCTTGTAGCGTGGGCGTAGCCGGCAGGCCATATTCTTCACGAATACGCGTCCGCATTTCTTGATAGTTGAAATAGGTCGCTCGCTCCTGGACCATTGCGTAGACCGTGCTTCCGAGTGGAGTGTCGAGGCCGGGATGCCGTTCTACTTCCCAACGAACTTCTTGCACCTTATTGAGATAGGCTTGGATTTCAGCCTCGGTGCGTACTCCGGAATGCTGTAATACGATTTCCCAGGCGACGCCGTGGCGTGCTTCTTCTGCTCCCCACTGCAACTGCATATTCCGCCGGGTGCGGTTGTGTCGGAAGAGCTCAAGCCCTGCCGTCACATAGTCGGCAACGTATTCTTCCACGCCGAGGAAACCTTCTATTAAGTTGGCAGTCTCTTTGCTCAGTCGGTCCCCGAATTGACGCATCTCTTCAAACGAGAAATCGTGCCACGGTGACCAATTGCGCGTTTTCATAGCGCGGCCGAAATATTCGATATAATATCCCAGCACTTCTCGTTCGAGCGCGTGCTGTTTCGCCGCCGGCGTCCACGGGCTGTTCACAATCTCCAGGCGGGCGGGTAGTGTTGCGCGTTGTAGTGAAGACATAGACGGCTCGGTATTCCTTTTCGCGCAACAAGCTGGCTCTCTTGCCTTGTCACGCTCCCCGGTCCTCCGGGCATGTCTGTGGCCGGGAAGCGAGGCTTATAGTTTTCTTTTCTCTCCGTCCGTACCCTACACTATTCTTTAGCCTGTTGTCACGCGCCCTCAGGGCTCTCTCCTCATTCGAGGAGAAATTTTCGGACGAAAAAGAGACGAACCAAGCAAATGCTATCCGGAATTGCGGACACGATGCCTGGAGTGAGAGAGAATACGCTTTTCCCTTGTGCTGCGGCTTATGCTATAGCAAGGGTAGTCTTACACACTACAAGAAGGAGGTTGAGCATGGCTATTGAAGTTGTAGAACTGCATCATCACGGGATTCGGATTGGCAACACCCAAAAGGATGCGGAAAAGGCGCGGGAGTTTTATTCCGGCGTTCTGGGATTAGGGACTGATCCGGCCCGGCCCAATATTGCATCCATTCCCGGCTTTTGGATGTATGTCGGCCAAGGGAAAAATACGACCCAGATTCATCTGATGGGCGCCAAAGGTAAGTCACCCATGGCGCGGTCCAAAAAAGAAGACCCCACCCTACCCCACGTCGCCCTTGCGGTCAAAGATATGAAGGCAGCGCGCAAGGAACTCGATAAGCGCGGTATCTGGTATTGGGGCATTCAGGGCTTAGTCGGCCAGAATTCGGATCAGGTATTTGTCCGCGACCCCTTTGATAATATTATCGAGCTGCATCAGGTCGGGACGTGTACGTGCAATAAGGTTGCGCTCAAGCCCGCGAGAAAACGAACCGCATCGGTAAAACGGACGGCCGCCAAGCAGCGAACGACGGCGAAAAAGAGGACGACGGCGAAAAAGTCGGCTGCTTCCAAGAAGTAAAACAGACGGAGCAAGACATGCCGTATACCGAACGCCTCCTCTCAGCCGACTCTCATATCGTGGAGCCAGCAGACCTGTGGCTGACACGTATGGATAAAAAATGGCGAGATAAAGCGCCCCGCATTGAGGCGCTGGACGAGAGCGGTGATTATATTGTCATTGACGGTCTCCGTCCGCGTCCGTTGGCGTTTGAAGGTCCGATGCAGGATCTCAAGGCCCAAGGCATGGATATCCCCTCTCCCAAGGGCTTTAAGTATTCGGATAATCGCCCTGGGAGCTGGGACCCGCATGAACGGCTGAAAGACCAGGACATGGATGGGGTGTCTGGGGAAGTCATCTATCCTGGGGTGGGTCTGACACTCGTGCGCGCCCCGGATGCCGAATACCTGTACGCCTGCTGCCGGGCGTATAACGACTGGCTGGCAGAGTATTGTTCGGCCTATCCGGATCGACTCAAAGGGGTGGGGATGGTTCCGTGTCGGGGTCCTATCGAATGGGCCATTGAAGAAACGGAACGTTGCGCCACGCTGGGTCTCGTCAGCGTCATGCTCCCAGCCTGGGTGGACGACCGTCCGTTTAATCTGCCCGCCTGGGACCCGCTATGGGCGGCGCTGCAGGACATGAACCTCATTGCCAGCATCCACATTGGAGGCCGTGACCCGTTTGGCCGAGCGCACGGTCCGGGGGCCGGTGGAATCATCATCGGTATTGTGAAGTTTGAGATGAACGATACCCTGCAGCACATTATCTGGGGTGGCGCGCCGGTCCGCTTCCCCAAGCTGAAATGGGCGTTGGTCGAAAGCGGTATCGGCTGGATTGGCGCTGCGCTGGGCTTTATGGACCACTGGTGGCGGGATCATAAGGGCTGGATGGAGCCACGTTTACCTGAGCGACCAAGTACGTATTTCCACCGTCAGTTTTATGCCACGTTTGAGGATGATCGAGCCGGGGTGCTCACCCGCGAGTTACTGGGAGTAGAGAACCTGATGTGGGGTTCTGATTATCCGCATACTGAAGGGGTATGGCCGTTCTCGCGCAAGCAGGTGGCGGATAATTTTTCTGCCATTCCAGAAGACGATACGCGCAAGATCGTACACGATAACTGCGTCAGGCTGTACGGTTTTCCTGCGGAGTAGCACTGAGAGCATGAGGGATCAGACGAGGGGCGAGGGCTTGTGCTGGAGTCTAGTGTTTTGAGCCTGTATCAAAAAATTCTCCACCGCTTCTTCCCTTCCCTAGCTCCTACCCCCCAACTTCCACCGCCTCCTGTCTGTGTTCCACTCGGCGCGCTGGGTGATTTTCCTGACGGTCAAGGCAAGCCGGTCGTTGTAGCCGGAAGAAAAATCGCGATCTTTCGACTGGGCGAAGAGGTGTATGCGCTGCATAACTCCTGTCCGCATAATCGCGTCCCCCTGTCCGGCGGCATCCTGACGGGTCACACCCTGGTATGCCGAGCGCATGGAGCACGTTTTGATCTGAAAACCGGAGCAGTCCTCCGTGGCCCTGCTCGCCGGCCGGTTCGGGCCTATCCCGTGTATCGAACCGGCGATACACTTGAAATCGAAGTCTAGGAGCAGAGATTCTTGCCGTTCGGTACCGCTGGGAGGCAGGCATGAAAAACATGACCGTAGACGAATGCTGGGATTTCCTGCGCAGCCCCATACGTACCGCCGCACTGCGCGACGGTTCGCGCCGATGGCCGACCGCACGTTGTGCCCATCTGGTTTGATATCGATAACAAGACGCTCCTCTTCTCCACCTGGCACAAGTCGGTCAAAGCGGTCAACTTGCAACGCGACCCACGCGTCTGCCTGAGTGTTGACGATCAGGTTCCGCCGTTTGCCTTTGTCCAACTGGAGGGCACGGTCAGTGTGAGTACCGACCCGGACCAACTCATATATTGGGCTACTCGGATTGGTGGGCGGTATATGGGGGAAGACCAGGCCGAGGCATACGGCAAACGCAATGGGGTAGCAGGTGAGATTCTTATTCGTATCATGCCAACTAAGCTGTTGGGTAAGAAAGATGTGGCTGGCTGGTAAACAGAGCCTTCATTTTAGAGTTTCTTCTTCTCTCAGACCGTCCGACCGGGAATGTTTTCCTGCTGGGTTTAATGCCTGCTTACTCATGAGACGGGGACTGCGTTTGCTCGACTTCCCACTCCCAGGGGAGGGCGTACTTCTTTTTGCTATTGCAGTCTTTGCACGCAGCAACGAGGTTGCCTTTGGTCGACTTGCCGCCTCGGACGAGGGGAATAAGGTGATCCATGGTGAGTTCAGCAGATGAAAACTTCTGCTGACAGTAGTAACACACCCCGCTCGCGCGTTTGCGCTTCCACCAGGCTGAGCGGCGCAGCTCCCGGGCACGATTTTTTTCACGTTGGATGTCGGCCGATGTGACGTCCGACAAGAAAGCATTTTTAAGTGGAGTCCGACCCATTGTCCTTCTCCCGGCGTGCCTCTTAGCCTAGCATAGAATACGGCTGGAAAAAGATATTCTCCTTCGAGGGGGTTTTTTCCGGTCGAACGCCAGCTCTACAAGAATCCAATAAGGACGAAGGACCAAAAAAACGGGACGCTCCTAAGGAGAGCGTCCCGTTACGTATTATCTACTACGTGGGATATACGAGGCCAAGTGCTTAGTGTGAGCCCTCATCCGTCTTATCCATCTCCTCGCCGCCCCCCTCCATACCTTCGGCAGCCGCCTCTTCCATACCTTCAGCAGCCGCCTCTTCCATACCTTCGGCAGCCGCCTCTTCCATACCTTCAGCAGCCGCCTCTTCCGTACCTTCAGCAGTCGCCTCTTCTGTACCTTCAGCAGTCGCCTCTTCTGCATCGCCATGGTGATCTGCATATACGCCTATGGGAGCTCCGACGAGTCCTATGGTCAGGGCACATGCCATCATTGTTGTCCAACGCTTCATCTGTAGTCTCCTTTCGTGCGGCTGCTCTGTCCGAGCCTCGCTCGCTTCACTTCCTCTATTATATTCAACCTTTTCCCAATTAAAGCAAGTTCCCCCGTAGAAAACTTCTCATTGCATGGGTATTATTCTGGGCCACAGTTTTGGCCCAGACAGGCAAACTAACCTGTTATGATGACAGATGCTATGGAAAAGAGCAGCAAAAGAAGGTGGCTCCGCGCGCTCCTGGGGCTTCTGATTTCACAATTTCTGGGGGCGTTTAACGATAATGTCTATAAAATTGTGCTGTCATTGCTCGCCGCAAACCAGGCTCTTGCCACAGGTGAAGGCAGCAGCGCTATCGCGATTATCGGCGCCATCTTTATCCTGCCTTTTTTTCTGTTCTCGGGCTATGCCGGCTATGTGGCGGATGTGTTTAGCAAGCGCACTGTTCTGATCACCACCAAATGTCTTGAAATCGTCAGTATGGGCTTAGGCATTTTCGCCTTTCTGGCGGGTCAGCTCCCCCTCATGCTGGGGGTGTTGTTTCTCATGGCCCTTCAGTCCACTTTTTTTAGTCCGGCCAAGTACGGTATCTTGCCCGAACTGCTCCCGGACCGTGACCTCTCCCGAGCCAATGGGCTGATGGAGATGGGCACCTTTCTGGCTATTATCCTTGGCACCTCGATCGGGAGTTTTCTGTTTGCGACCTGGAACGATCAGCTCGAACGGGTCGGCCTTGTTCTCCTTGGGCTCGCCATTGTCGGCAGCCTGACCAGCCTGACCATTCCGGCTGTTCCGGCCTCAGGCTCTCAGAAATCGTTCCCGCTTAACCCGTGGGCTGAGATTGCACACGGCCTGAAACGTCTCACTCACGAAAAGGTGCTCTGGCTAGCTGCCCTTGGATCTGCCTATTTCTGGTTTCTCGGAGCCCTGCTCCAGATGGACCTCATTCTGCTGGGTAAAGAGGTCATGCACCTGAACGATACCCAGGTTGGTCTCTTGGCCACGTTTTTGGCAATCGGCATTGGCACGGGCAGTCTCGCGGCCGGTCGGCTGTCGGGCGATACGGTTGAACTGGGTCTTGTGCCGCTGGGATCAATCGGCATGGGTATTTTCTCCTTGCTGTTGTCTGGCTCTGCCTCCTCCTATGCTCAGACTGCAGCCATGCTGGTTGGCCTGGGCTTCTCCGGCGGACTCTTCATTATCCCTTTACAGGCCTTTTTGCAGCAAAAGAGCGGCGCTCAGGAAAAAGGCCGCGTGCTTGCCACAACAAATTTTCTCACCACAGTCGGCATCCTGATCGCCTCCGGGGCACTGTGGCTGCTGAGAGATTTTCTGGGGATTCAAGCTGACACGATTATTGCGCTGAGTGGCGTTTGCACCTTTGGCGCGACTGCCTATTTGCTGTCCAGCCTGCCTGATTTTCGGATTCGCTGCTACCTGTGGCTGCACGGAAAGAAAACAGAATGCCGAATGCTATTGAGACGCCTCGTATTCTCGACACTGAGCATTCTCGTTTTGACGCTAAGCCCAGTCGCTCCTGTTGCCTCAGCATCTTCTACTTCACCGGCTCTCACCGAAGAGACTGAGAACGTGATTGTACTCCACGGTCTGGGCCGGACCCGCCGGTCAATGCGGACCATGGAGAAAGCGCTCACACAGCGCGGCTACCGCGTCTTTAATATTGGCTATCCATCTACCACAAAGGCTATTCTAGACCTCGCCGCGGAACTTCACCTACAGATCCAGCACTGCTGCCACACGGGCCAGACACATTTTGTGACTCACTCGTTAGGCGGCATTCTGGTTCGGTTATACCTTACGCAACATCCCCTCGATAATCTGGGCCGGGTGGTGATGCTCAGCCCGCCTAATAAGGGCAGTGAACTGGTTGATGTTTTGGGCAAAGTCGGAGCATTCACCTTCATCCTCGGTCCGGCGAGTGGACAGCTCAGCACTCAGCCGGCGAGTATTCCGAACCAGCTCAATCAGCGCGGTCCGGTTGATTTTGAACTCGGTGTTATCACTGGTAATCGGAGCTTCAACCCACTGACCTCGTGGCTCATCCCAGGGCCGGATGACGGGCGGGTCTCTGTCAACAGTGCCCAAGTTGCCGGTATGGCCGACTTTCTCGTGGTTCCTCGCACCCATACCTTCATCATGTCGAGCCAGACGGTCATTGAGCAGACCGTCAATTTTCTACGCACTGGGAAATTCGAGCGCCTCTGAGGCAGCAGCGATTGCCCTCCTTACTCTTGCCCGGTCTCCAATTTCCCTAGCCCATCCGCCTGAGCCCAGCCCTCAGATATTGGAGTGAAGTAGAACATATCCACCCGGCGGGATGTGAACTTCCACACTCCATCCACCTTGACATACTCATCATGCAGGCGTCCTGCGCCAATTAAGCTCTCGTCGCCACGTGTTGCCCGGTTCTCAACCGAACAGATGCCGGTCGCGGTGTCTCCATGAATCTGCATGACATGGTTCGTGAAAAACGGTTTGACCTTGAGGGGCCACGTTGTACGGTAAAATTCTTTGAGGGCGTCTGACCCTTGAATGACCCCTCGGCCCATGGCGCTGAAATCCACTGAGCCGTCAGCCGTGAACAAACCGGCCATTTTCTCTTCATCCTGGGCTTCAATTGCCAGGCCGTATTGGTAGGTCAGTTCTTTAATGTGTTCCCGGTCCCACAGTTCTTGAACCATTTCCTCGTGTGTCATATGCCTCTCCTTTTTCTTTACCAGCAAGACTCGCCAACGAAGAGAACTATAGAGTGTCGCCCCACGAACGGCAATGTGTAGGTATGCCTCTCATGCCCGAGCAACACATTGCTGCTTAGGAAACAGGCAATCTCTCGCCTAGGACTTTGTACGACGGGCAAAATCCTTTGTATTCCAGCACTATTCCCACTCAGAAGAGTGGCATTTGATTTGCTCTGTATTAACTCGTTCGACTTCTCTTTTCATGCAATGTTTACGCTGATGTCACCAAGGAGACAAAAAGGGCACTTAGTCTCAAAGAAACGGAAACGATGGTCACATAGGTGACGATGGTTTACTTGGTTAGATGCTGAAATCGCCGTAGAGTAGAGGACGTTAACACAAGACACATGAAGGAGAATGGCAATGGCAGAGAATAATGTCGCGAACATGATGACGGATGCCATGAAGGTCTATAAGACCCTGTTTTTCGACCTCCCCGTAGCTGGCGTGCGACAGAGCGTGGGCCTGGCAGGTGATACAGAAACAACCACCAGCGCCTGGAGTGGTTATGATGCCATGGTCCGGATGACCTCTCGGGGCATCGATAGCCTGTATCGTACCCCACAGTTCGTAGAGGCAACAGCGCGTTCACTGGATGGGTTTTTGCGCTGGCAGCAGGTCGGCAATGCATTGACCAAGACCATTTTGACTGGATTGACCCAAGCGGCAGGACTGCCGTCAGAAAACGAAACCAAGGCACTCCAAGCCGAAATTCGCGCCCTCAGAGAAGAAGTGACTGCCCTCCGGGGAGTAACAGAACTCAGAGCGGTATCTCCAAAGGTTGAGCAATCAGCTGCTACTCTCAAACGCGTAGCAGCTTAGTTCGGCCCTGTTCGATTTATTCGTCCTACTTCCCTCGCTGGAATAACAAGAAAGAGGGACCGCCGTCCCTCTTTTTTTCTGCTTGCATATCCTTTAACAAGTCAGATATGGCTCAAGACAGGACGCAAAGACGCTTAACGCAGACTGAGGCCGCATTTCTCTACACAGAGAAACCACATACCCCTATGCATATTGGGGGCTGTAGTCTGTATGCCGGCCATCTTTCAAAAGATGAGCTTTGTTCATTAATTGAACGTCGTTTCGACCGCCTGCCTCAGTACCGTCAGAAAGCCGTTTTCGCTCCCCTGAACATTGCCCACCCGACCTGGGAGGATGATCCGGATTTCGATCTTGACTATCATATAGACGAAGTCGCGCTCCCTGCTCCTGCCGATGATCGGGTAATTTCTCAGGTATGTAGTCAACTTTTTACCGCTCCATTAGATCGAAACCGGCCTTTGTGGAAACTGACCCTCATCCACGGACGTCCGGATGGCGACACCATGGTCCTGGCTCGCGTCCACCAAGCTATGCTGGAAGGCGTCTCTGGCATTGATCTGATGCTCGTCTTGCACGACCTGAAACCAGAGAGTGAACACAGTTCACCAGCACGCAGTTCGTGGAAACCTGAAGCTATTCCCGATGCTTTGACCCTTATGCAGGAAGCCGTTCGAGACCGGATGACTGATGTTGTGCAGTGGTGGGCTGAGCATAGTTTCCAGCTCTTCCGCTCTCCGCTCCAAGGCTCGCGCTCAATGCGGCTCGGCAACGCGGTTATGAATGTTATTCCAGCTCTCATGCAACCTGTACCGCGTACCCCCTTTAATGCCCAATTGTCAGGCCAGCGTCAGTTGACGTGGCTCGAATTCTCTTTTGCTGAAGCACGCTTCATTCGCTCGGTTCTGAGAGGGACGGTAAACGATGTTGTGTTGGCGATTATTGCCGGAGGTATTGGACGCTATTTGCGAGCCAAAGGACACAACACAGACGGCCTGGAACTCCGCGTTGCTTCTCCCGTCAACCTCAAACGACACGAACCACGTAGCAGACGCGGAGGGCCCTCCACAGACCGGACTTCAACCATGCTCATCCCGCTGTATGTGGGCATTACCGACCCGATTTTGCGGCTATCCGCCCAAAAAGCAGCGGTCGAGGAACTCCACGAGCAGGACCAGGCCGGAATCTTCCATACGCTGAAGTCTTTGGCGATATGTATCCCGCCAGCTTGGCAGGCGCTCGCCGGCCAAGCGCCGTCAATGCATGCACTGGCGAATACTGTTGTGATGAATATTCCCGGGCCGCAGATCCCGCTCTACCTGGCCGGGCATAAACGCCATGCGTTTTTTCCCATGGGTCCGTTAGCCGCGCGAGTGGGACTGTTCCATGCGGTTGCCAGCTATAATAAGAAGCTCTCGATTGGCGTTACACTTGACCCGCAACTCATGCCAGATGGCTGGAAGTATGCCGACTGCCTGCGGGAGTCGTTCCTTGAATTGCGGGAAGCGGCTGAACAGTTTTCAAAGCGTTCGGCCAATGCCGACACACGCCCAGCCGCTAAACGTACCAGCGCAGCCTAAACGCGTCGTTCTCTCCACTCGATATATCGCCTAGGCTGAATGAACTAGGCTGAATGAACGTGGCCAGATAGACCCGTCATGTCGTAGGCCATAATAATAAGATCTCGAGTCTGTCCAGACCGGTCAATGACAAAATCGGGCAGGAGCGCCTCAGTTTGGAATCCGAGGCGTAGGAACATCGCACGTGCCCCCGGTTGGTCCGGCATCATCTGAGCAACCACTTTGCTCAGCTCTAAATCATGCGCAATAGCAATAATCTCCTCTGCCAACGTCCGACCTAATCCTTGAGCACGGTATTCCGGGGCGAGTAAGAGGCGGATTTCTCCGAGATGACGCTGCCACGTCACCCCATTATGGTGTAGAATGGCATACCCAGCCATCGCTTCCCCGTCTTCGGCAATGATCGTAACCGTCTTGCGGGCTTCAAGATTGCGTACCCATTGCTTCACGACCTCAGGGTCCGTGATGTCAATCCTCAAATGCAGGAGGTCGTCTGCAGGTAAGCTATGCGCAAAACTCACAATGCGGTCGGCATCAAAGGATGTCATTAAGCGTAAAGTCACGCTCGACCCATCACGGAGAGTAATCGTATGAGGATAAGGACGTTCGATGTGCATCCGTGCTTCAGCCATAGACTCCTTCTTCAATCCGCATCGATGATTCCCATCAGCGGCATTGTCGCTCACAAGAGTGAGCGGAGAATGCTAGCAGATATCAGTTCAAGAGCCAATCATACCAAAAGAATTCCACACCAGAATTCCGAGCGAGGAGCATCCGGTTTCTTTCTCTTGAGCTTTTTGCTACGCTTGCAAAAGTTATCACCTATTGCAAGCAAAGGTTTGGCCGCTACTTTTTAGAGAGAGCGTACAGCATGACCCAGGACAATCTCTTTTCTTACGCGTATACTGAACTGGAGGACACGGAGCGTTTTAGTACGCTCTTCTGGCAATTAACCGCGGCCTATCCAGACTCATACCGCCAACTGGGTGCTCTTCTCCGAGACGACATCTACCGCCATCCACCCGGTCCTCAGGCGTCGGGAGAGCCCGTTCTTCTTATTCCCGGATTTCTTGCCGGCGACTGGACCTTACAATTATTAGCCGGTTGGCTGAGCCGAATGGGGTATAATCCCTATTTCTCGGGGCTGGACTGGAATGTCGATTGTCCGAATAGGACAGGACATTTGCTCCGTTGGCGGTTAAACCAGATCATTCGGGAGACGGGCCATCCTCTCATTGTTTTTGGCCACAGTCTCGGCGGTATGCTCGCCCGTTTTTTGGGTACAAATTTCCCCGACCAAGTCCGCCACGTTGTCACTATGGGTTCTCCCATCCAACGGACAAAAAGGGTGAGCCCGCTGGTTTTGTTTGCCTCACGCGTGCTGCAACCCTTCCGGCGCTGGCGCGGAGAACTTCCAGCCGAGTGTGGGACGCTCCACTGCAACTGCCACTTTAACCGCAGCGTTATTTCATCCATGCCTGAAGAAGTCGGATTTACCTCAATCTTCTCCAAGCAGGACGAAGTCGTGGAGTGGAACGCGAGTATCGACCCCCAGCGCGAGAACCGGGAAGTAACCGGACGCCATATTGGCCTGATCGTGAACCCGCAGGTCTACCGCATTCTGGCGGACGTTCTCTCCCGCCTGCAGAGACAAGAACAAGAACCCCATCTGACCGTTGCCTGTCCTCGCTAGACAACACCCAGACCTGAAAGGCGACTAGGGGGTACGAAGGGGTACAACAGCGGCCGCTCAGCCCTTCCCCCGAGCGGCCGCTGTTGCACGAAAAAACGATTTGTCAGAGTAGAGAGTAGCGTTACTCAGGCAGCGACGTCATGAACTCTTTTGCCAAGTCGTTCGTTCCTTCAACATTCTTCTTATAAATATGAGTCTCCCAGAGCGCCTCGTGGGTCCCATCCTTATCTGTGTACGTAAAGCGAACCCACCGGCCTCCCGGAGCCTCAAAGATATTGAAATATTGACTGAGCTCGTCGTTGATCCGGTCTGACTGAGAGAGCAACCCAGCCTCCCACGGACCTATGGTCCACGGGTTCTCGGCACGGCCGGCAATATCCCGCCGTTTCTCTACGTTCGAAACAATACTGAACCCGTCTTCAGTCGCATACCCTTTGACGATCTTAATCGCCAATTCTTCCTTCTGTCCCATGGGCCGCTCGCCACATGCCCAGATAAAAAGACAACTGACCATGACCAGGCAAGAAAATAGTTTCTGATACGCGTATACTTTTCGCATCCGCCCTCCTCCGTCGCAGACTAGCAGGCTCGTCGTCCCGCTGTGCATTTTCTATGGGATAAGCATATTACAATGAAAAGCCGACTGGGTCTACGGATGGCAGGACGCATTCCCTCTCAGCATAGTATGGAGTAAGAATAGGGGCACCTTGCTTTATTGTCACCTAGGTGACAATAAAGGGGAGGTGAATGAAAACAGTAATCTCCTCGGGCAGTGAACCATCAAGCTGTTCCGTCCTATGCCCGACCTATGGCAAAGCGCGTATGGCACGTATACCTGTCCTTAATGTCACAACGATTCGGCGGCTGAAAGCCTTTCCCTGGGCCTCAGACCAACAAATTGAACGGCTTCTGAGTCAGATGGCTCTGCATCACATCGAAAAACGCACCGTCCTGTTTAACGAGGGAGTTCCTTCAGATTCGGTGTATTTTCTGATTTCCGGCGTTGTCAGACTATCCTTGCGTAGTCCGGATGAAGAGCGTGTTCTGGTCAGTCTCATCTCGCCCGGGGAGTTATTTGGTATTACCTCCTTGATGCCGGGTATGTACCGCGCCTTTCGCTCAGAAGCGTTTAGCGATTGCTGGGTAAGTTCAGTCCGCCCGGACATTTTTGTGACTACGCTGCTCGACGTTCCATTTGCGGATTTCAGCGCTATGATGGAAGGAACCGTAGGCCGTTGGTTTGCTCTCCTCTACCGTTACACGCATTTTCAGGGATCCAGCCTGAGACAAAAACTTGCCTTGGCTCTGCTCGAACTGGCGCAAAAGTTCGGTATTCAGGATGCCCGCGGGACCATGCTGATCTTACAACTCACCCATGAAGATTTAGCTGATCTTGTGGGCGCATCACGCCAGAAAGTGACGGAGCATATGCAAGAGCTTGCACGCCAGCAGGTGTTACTCCGGGATGGACGCAAGCTCATCGTCCATCCGGACCGCCTGCGAGAAGCAGCCGGCTTATTGCAATATGAAAATGATGAGAAGTGAGGGCAAGGCTGAGGATATCACAGACGTGGAGATACCCTCAGCGCAAAGGGTAACACCGATTTAATTGCTCGCTTCCGTTGCAGCCTCTTCGGCCTTGGACTCAAGCTGCCAGATCTGACGGGTCATTGCCGTTGACGAGTCAAAAATCTGGCGAGCGAACGACCGCTGTGTCTCAAAAATCGACGCGAGTGGCGTGTCCTTCGCCCATTCCGTCGCCTTTTCGTTCATCTCAAAAGCCTGGCTTGCCCATTTTTCGCTGGACTCAAGCGACCGAGCAGCCATTTGCTTCATTGATTCACTCAACGGCAGGTTCATCTCGCTCATCATCTTGACAAACGGATTGTTGCTTGTGTCGAACATCTTACTAAAGGAATTGCAGCTCCATGCGTTATCGGCCATGAGAAACCTCCCTGTTTGGTTGTGAGATTACCGACTCTGTCGGCTCATATTTTCCAACTGGTTCAATGCTAACTATAGGCGCTAACTTTTGCAAGCGCATGGAGCAAAAAATCGTCACCTAGGTGACAATAATGCTCTTTTTAGGCCGCGCCACTAGTGTCATTCACCTGCCGGAAAGACCGGTACATATCGATCATCATTTCACGCTGGCGGGCAGACAGGTCGGGATCGTGCAAAATCGCTTTGATCACATCGCTCTCTTCAGCCTCTCGCGGGTCAAGGATGCCTGCTTGGGTATACAGGGTTTCAGCCGAAAGGCGCAGCCCCTTGGCTAAAGACTGAAGGATCATACTGCTCGGCGTCCGCAGCCCTCGCTCAATCTGGCTGAGGTAGGGGTTCGAGATTCCGCACATATCCGCCAACTGCCGTACAGAAAGCTGCGACAGCTTACGCTGACGCTTAATAAATTCTCCAAGCGTGATGTATGGGTCCGATCGTTTCTGAGCCATATCGGTATGCTAACAAAAGTCGCTAACTCTTGCAAGCGTTCAAAAAATTAAAAAATTCAGGCTGTTTTCCCAGCGTCGGCGCTATGAGTCCAATACCCCCATGGCTTGCAATTCTCGCCGGAGCCCAGCTTGGGCTTCATCAGTGAGCGCTGCAATCGGTTGCCGAGCGGGACCCGCAGGAAGATCGCGGAGTTGCATGGCAGCTTTGATAGGCGCCGGAAACGAGCCGAAGCCCATGGCCAACCAAAATCGCGTCAGGCGGTTTTGAACTTCCCAGGCTTTGTCATGCTGCCCGGCATCAAAGAGGCGAACGATTTCCAGCGACAGTTCAGGACACACGTTTGCGCTCCCTAAAACTGCTCCCTGACTGCCAGCCAACAGGCCGGGCAGGACCAGGGTATCAATACCAGTCAGAACGCTAAAATCTGACCGGCGCTGCAACAGAAGATTATTCAGCAGCGTCAAATCTCCGCTGCTGTCTTTAATACCCTCGATATGCGCGTAGCGTTCAGCCAATGTTCGCACTGCCGGCGGCTCTAAGACATTTCCCGCCAACATCGGGATATTGTACAGCAGAAGGGGCAGAGTCGTTGCCTCAGCAATTGTGCGGTAGTGCTGGATCATCTCAGCTTGGGTTGGACGGATAAAACTCGGCGGCACGGCGCATATATAGTCTGCACCCGCGGCTTGAGCTGCTTCAGTCAGCCGCACCGCTTCACGCGTTGAGGGAACGCCCACGCCGGCAATGACCAAAATACGTTTGTTGACGATTTCCACTGTTTGCTGAAAGAGCTGTACTTTCTCCTCAAAACTTAAGGCCCAAGATTCTCCCGTACTACTGACGATAAACACGCCGTTGAGACCTTTCCCGATTGACCATTCCAGAATCTTCTCTAACCCCTGCTCGTCAATGTTCTCATTTTCATCAAACGGCGTAATGAGCGCTGAATAAATGCCGCGTAACATGACCTACTCCTTTTTCTCATTTTGGCCGATGGTCCCAGTTCTGAGCTTGTCTCTCTCCAGCAGCCTCTAGAACCCTTCATACCAAGCGCCCAACTCGGATGCCAGCAGTCCGCTGACGGCTCTCTTATGCCTGCTGTCCAGTCACTCCTATCCTGGTTGACAGCCGCCCGGCCACAGGGTGTATGATTCGCCAGCTACGCGTATCAGGCAGGAGGAGTAACGATGTTTAATGCTACAAAAGACAAGAAGCTACCGACCGCCATGGTCGGATCATTTCCAAAGCCCACCTGGTTTACCGAGAGTTTACGAGGTCGGCCATTTAAGGTCGCGATGGGCGACTCCCTCTATCGGGAGCAGTATATTGACGCAGTTGCGTGTTATATGAACGAACAAGAACAGGCCGGTCTTGACATCTTCACCGATGGAGACACTCGTTTTGACCTCGAAGTGGGTGGGCGCTCCTGGTTTTTTTATACGATTGAACGCCTCAACGGCGTGAGCGGCTTCCGCGACTCTTCGCACTTTCTGGACTATGCGGATATCAAGCCTGGCCATATCCTGTACGAAGTGCAGGAAGCCTATCATCCCCCAGCAGTAACGGACAAAATCACCCGGGGTCCCTTGCATTTTGCTGCTATCTGGAAAACCGCTCAAAAGATGACCAGCAAACCTGTGAAGTTCGGCTCGATCAGCGCCACCTGTTTGCCCATGATGCTGTGGAACGAGCACTATAAAACCGACCACGGACTGGTCATGGACTTAGCCGCTGCGCTGAATGAAGAGTTACGTGAGTTGGCGGATGCGGGTTGCCCGGTCATCCAGATCGAAGAACCACCCCATCATTTCGCCTGCTGCACGACCCCACCGGCAACGGAGAAAGAACTTGAATCCTACACCCAAGCTTTTAATCGTGAAGTCGAGGGTGTGAACACTGAGATCTGGGCGCATACTTGCTGGGGCAATCCCAACCAGCAAAGTTTTTACTGGGAGCGGCCCAGTTATGAACGTTCGCTACCGCACCTGCTCCAGCTCAATGCCGATGTCCTCACCCTGGAAGGAGCGAGCAACCAAGGCCGCGACCTGCCGCTTCTCAAGCATTATAAGACGGATAAGAAAATCGCCATTGGCGTCATCAACCATACCGTCACCACAGTCGAGCCTCCCCAGATGATCGCCGATTTGATTCGGCGGGCGCTCGAATACGTCCCACCGGAACGGCTCATTATTACCGCAGACTGTGGCTTTGGACGGGAAGGCTTATCGCGGCGGATTGCTTTTTACAAATGTATTGCCCTTGTTCAAGGCACAAATATGGTGCGTCGGGAACTCGGACTGCCGGAGGTTGAAATTCGGGCGGCTGACTCGCGCTTTGCATTTCGGGCAGTCGAATAGAGGAGAACGTTTAGCCGCTGCCCTATTCCTTATACGAGTTCGCTGTTTCGACTGCTGCATCGTCAACTTGATTCGCAGTCTCTTCTCCTTGGTCGATAAGAAACTCCAGCAGATACCGATTCACTAACTCTGGCTGCTCCTGTTGCACCCAATGACTGCACTTGGGGATATACTTGATCTCAAAACGATCACTGAAATATTCGTCCATGTCGTAGGTGAGTTCTTTTCCCAGAGCGCTATCTTCTTCACCCCAAATCAGGAGCGTTGAACTTGAGATTTGGGGGAGTTGCAATTCCCCATTACGGAGGCGATGACGAAACGCCGCTCGGTAATAATTGATGGCCGCCCGAGCAGTACCAGGGGTACCCAATGCCTCAGCATATTTGTGTAGCTCTTCGTCTGG
The DNA here is from genome assembly GCA_965247985.1 of uncultured Binatia bacterium (SeqCode). Lineage (GTDB taxonomy): Bacteria > Desulfobacterota > Binatia > Bin18 > Bin18 > Bin18. The sequence goes on from OZ252051.1 coordinate 2,748,810, forward strand.
AAAGGCCTCTTTTCGCACGGCCATGCCACGAAACGCCTGCTCTATAAAGCGACGCCTGAACAAACGCAGGCCCAGCTCAGGCAGCCACGGAAGCTGAAAATAGAACATATACCAACTGCGTCGAAGCTGCCGGCGATTCTCTTTCAGGGCTTTCTGCAAGGCTCCCGGATGCGGACAATTCAACACAACGAGTCGTTCAGTCAGGTGTGGATAGTTGGCTGCAAACGACCAAGCCACACCACCCCCCCAATCATGGCCGACAATGACGGCCCGTTCTGCATCAAAGACACGAATAAGGCCCATCACATCCCCAGTGAGCCGCTCAATGTTATAGTTGGCCACGCCGGCCGGCTTATCGCTCTCGTTATACCCCCGCATGTCTGGTGCAACCACTCTAAAATGTTTGGCTAGAGCAGGAATTTGATGCCGCCACGAATACCAGAATTCGGGAAACCCATGCAGTAAAATCAGCAGCGGACCTTCACCCTGAGTGACATAATGCAGACGGACTCCATTCACATAGGCCGAACCGTGGCGCAGTCCTTCAAGATTCATCTGTCACCTCTGCATTACACGTCGCAACGAGGCTACACTTCCCTGCCAGCCCTGCGCGCTCGGTCCAATACGATCTTTTCGATATCGGCTATCGGCCCATCGATCATACGACCGCGAAAGGAGACCGCGCCATTACCGGCGGCCACAGCCTGCTCAAAAGCGGCGACGAGGTCGCGCGCATACTCGACTTCTTGGGCAGTCGGTGTGTATACTGCGTTCACGGGCTCAACCTGGCTGGGATGAATACAGGCCTTACCCTCGTAACCGAGTCCCTTGCCCTGCTCCGTTTCTGTGTTTAAGCCGTCGATATCCTTAATATCGAGATACACATTATCAATCGGCGTCACACCCGCGGCCTTCGCCGCCATAACCACCTGACAGCGCGCTTGTAAGACAACGCCGTCGGTTGAGGGGGCGGCTTTAATCCCCATGGACAGAGAAAAGTCGCCATGCCCAAAGGCGATACCAGCAATCCGGGACGTTGCTGAGGCAATAGAAAACGCATTGCCAATGGCCTCGGGCTGTTCAAACAACGGAATCAGGACAACGTCTCCAGGTTGGCGTCCGGCTCGTTGTTCGGCCAGGGAAACTAATTGGTCCACGAACCGAATGTGCTCGGCACTATTTGTCTTGGGTACGACCAGGCCGTCGGCTCCAGCCTCAACCATGGCTAACACATCATCCAAGAAGTATGGGGTATCAAGTCCGTTAATACGTACGGTTCGCTCAAAGCGTTCAAAGTCAGCGTCTTGGAGTACGTCTCGCAGCGTCTCACGCGCATCAGCCTTGCGCTCTGGAGCCACGGCATCTTCCAGATCAAAGATAAGCGTATCCGCAACGGAACCTTTGGCCTTGACAAAAAAACGCTCACTACTTGCCGGTACAAATAATAAACTCCGACGCAGCCGTGACATCAGATCACTCCCTTTTCTTTTAATTCCGCCAGTTTCTCCGGTGACAGACCAAGCTTTCCGCCATAAATTTCTTGGTTGTGGTGTCCCATATGAGTCGGCGCCGGCCAGCGTATCATACCAGGAGTGCGGGAAAATTTAGGGACGACATTCTGCATCTTGACCGGCCCAAGCTCCGGATCAGAGACGGTTGTGATCGTCTCACGCGCCTGGAAATGCGGGTCGGAAAAAATTCCGGTGATATCGTATACAGGCGCGCAGGCGCATTCGCATTCGTCAAATCGTTTTAAGACTTCTTCGGCAGTGCGCGCGACTATCCAGCCTCCGACAAGGGCATCGACTTCATCAATATGCTCGACCCGGGCCCGATTGTCGGCGAAGCGTGGATCATCATTCAATTCAGGCCGACCAATGGCAACAAAGACCCGTTTGGCCAAAGCCGGCGCATTGGCTGAAAGCGCCAGCCATATCCCGTCTTTGGTTTGATAGGTATTGCGTGGGGCACCAATAGACGGCACCCGGTTCCCGGTTCGTTTCTGAATGACACCAAGCTGGTCATAGGCAAGCGCTTGATCGCCGGTTGTCGTGAACAGCGGCTCCAAGACGCTCAGGTCGAGCATCTGGCCTTTGCCACTCTTATGATCCCGCTCATATACAGCAAACATGACCGCCCAGGTTCCAAACTGGCCAGCCATGGAATCTGCCAGGCCATAACCGGGTAGGGTCGGCGGACCATCCGGCTGGCCGGTTATATGGGCGAAGCCGCTCATGGCCTCGGCGAGGGTGCCAAATCCGGGCTTGTCTTTATAGGGTCCGGTCTGACCAAACCCGGATACGCGTACAACGATCAAGCGGGGATTAATCGCATGCAAGGTATCCCAATCCAGCCCCCATTTTTCCAAGGTTCCCGGTCGGAAATTCTCTGTCAGGACATCGGCATCGGCGATGAGTTGCTTGAGAAGCTCCTGGCCTTCTGGCGCACTCAGGTTAAGGGTAATACATTTTTTATTGCGATTGGTGATCTTCCACCACAGTGGGATGCCATTTTTGGTTGCCCCGAGGGAGCGCAGGCTATCCCCCATTTTCGGGTGCTCAACCTTAATCACCTCCGCCCCAAAATCACCCATATTCTGGGAAATAGTTGGTGCGGCAAACAAGACGGCAATGTCAACGACTTTGAGACCTTCGAGTGGTAGGCTAGCCATGAATCCGTATCTCCCTCATTCATGTTTGCCTGCGGTTGTAGCGTGTTTGGCAAGTCAGCGCAAAGCACGACCTGCCCAAAAAAGGGGCCAGGGAGTGTGGGAAAGCATCATGGGCGTAGAGTGCAAGGGTATTTCAGCTCCCCGTCATTCCTGTATAAGCGGGAATTCAGAGGGAGACAGCAGACCTCTCACATCCCTCTCCTGTCAGGTGAGGATTCCTAGCCTTCCTCCCGCGGATTGAAAGACGAGTCTTTCTGGAGTTCTTCAAATAGGGCCCTTTCTCTGGGCGTCAGGGTTTTGGGAATAGTAATCCGAATGGTTGTGTATAGATCGCCAGGTTCGCCCCCCTTTTGGGACAGCCCTTTGCCCCGACTCCGAAACTTTTGTCCACCCTGGGTCCCTGGAGGGATAGTCAGTTTAATGCGCCCGTCTAATGTGGGTATCTCGATCTTCGTCCCCAGCACAGCTTCCCACGGAGAGACTGGCACCTCAACCAATAAGTCGTGGCCCTCTGGGGTAAAGCGATCATGCGGCGCAATGTGCACGCGGAGGAAGACGTCTCCATTTTTCCCCAGCCCTTTGCCCGCTCCGCCCTGGCCGGCCAAGCGGATGCGCGCGCCTTCGGTAACGCCAGGTGGAATTTTGATGTCGTAGCGTTTGGCCGTTTGTTTGGCGTTTCTAACGCCACTCCCCTCTTCTGTCTTTTGCACCGTAATAGTCTTTGATGCGCCTCGATAGGCTTCTTCAAGGGAGATCGTAATATCAACCTCGTGGTCTTTGCCGCGCGATGACGGCCAGCCAGACTTGCCAGCCTTTTGCTCGCTCCTGCGAGCCTGGCGAGGATTGCTCCCCTGAGACCCGCGCATAATGCCTGCGTCGAAATTCTGTCCGAATAGCGCCTCAAAAAAGTCACTGAATTCACTGCTGCCACCAAAGTCAAACGTTCCCGGTCCATTTGGTCCAATGGGCCCACCTGGTCCACTTGGTCCGCCTGACCCACCGCGGAAGTGAAATGTAGTCCGGCCTCCGCCTGGCCAGCCGGATTGACTGGTAAAATTCTCCCAATCAGGCGAAGGCCGAAAGTCTTGTCCTGCTTGCCAATTTGGGCCTAACGTATCGTATTTTCTTCGCTTTTCTGGATCTTTCAATACTTCATGGGCTTCATTAATTTCTTTGAATTTTTCTTCTGCTTCCTGACTCTTATTCACATCAGGGTGATATTTCCGAGCAAGCTTACGATATGCCTTCTGAATTTCTTCTTGCGAGGCGGTCCGTGAGAGCCCGAGTGTTTTGTAGTAGTCCTGAAACTTCATCGCCATCGAACGGTTTTCTTCCTTTTGATAGAATGTAAGACCTTTGGAGCAGAAGACAAGGTTTTGCCTGAAGCAAAGAAGACGTAACGAAACACATCACCACGACAAGAGCGCTCTACACCCCCTCCCCCACCATCCATTCCCCACCCGGCTTCACCTCGTAGAGTTCCAACAGTACGCCATCCGGCGCTTCACACATGACGTATCGAAAAGGCGTATCCTCAGTAATGCCTTTCCGAAAGGCTACCCCGTTTTCTTGCATATGCGCGATCAACCCCTCAAGGTCGTCAGTCCGAATGCCAAGATGATGTATCAAACCCCGGTCCGCACTCCGAGGTTTTTGAGCGTAAACGTGTATCGCCTTCCCACCAATATCAAGGCGGATATTCCGCTGATTCATAAGCGCGACATCATACACAACCTGCGCCTCAAACATGGTCTGATAGAAGCACACCGTCTTGTCGATATCAGATGAAAAGATATGAACGTGGTCAAGGCAGATCATTGTTGATTCCCTCACTCCCAGCCTTGAGTGGCTCTTTTTGCAGAACAGACACCAGCGGATTCTCTAGCAGGACACGAAGATGGTGAACGAGGTACCGTTCCAGCATGCCGGCTGAACCGCGACTGATAAGACATCCTCTTGGAGCAAGGACACGCACAATCTCTTGCATAGACCGCTCAAACGTGTCTTCGGTCATAGGGATTTCACGGTTAAACATATTGGCGGTGTAGATGAGGTGGATGGAAGAACTGTTCAGTGCGCCCAGGTCACACACCGTCCCGTGGTGCAGGCGAATGCGCCTCGTGAGCCGAGGCTCATTCGGGCGGAGCGTCTCAAAGGCCTTGGCCGCCTCAATAATATGTTCGCCTATCCATTCGTAGGCGTGGACACAGTCCAGTTCAAAGGTCTTGAGCAGATCGTAGGGTTCTTGCGCATTGCTGCCAAAGCCTAGGCTGAGGCCGACTGCCGGGCGGTGGCTGCGTACTACGTCCAAGAAGTTCACTTGGGCCATTGCCCGAACCAGCCCAATTGCTTGCCGCAAGGCAGGAGCAACAGGGCCGCCAATGCAATCGCGCAGACCGGGGTGTTCAAGAATGGCCGCGTAGGCAGGGTCGTGCCGCCAGGGGACTGCGTTGTCGGGGTAGACAGGTCCTTCAATAAAGTCGTGCCAGGGTTCAAGAGCGGATAAGTCAGCCATACCTTCCGATACCTCCATTCATCTCTCGGCTCTTGCAATAGCATAGGAATTCGTCCATTTCCTGGGGTACGCAGACCCGCGGGAGGAGATTTCGTGAGCGTACTCGATAAATTACGGTTGGACGGGAAAATCGCCCTGGTGACCGGGGCTGGGCGTGGCTTGGGGCGGGCGATGGCGCTCGATCTTGCGGAAGCTGGAGCTGAGGTCGTTGTCGCTTCACGAACGCAGCATCAGATTGATGAAACTGCCGCTCTCATCAGAGCCCAAGGCCGTCGCAGCCTAGCGGTCAGCGTTGATATTACGGATTCACATTCGGTCAATGCCATGATCGAAGCCGGGCGGACCGCATTCGGTCAGATCAACATTCTGGTCAACAACGCCGGCGGAGCGACGAAAGGCATGTTCCGTCCGCTCGATACTATTCCCGATACGCATTGGCATGTGGGCGTGGATACCAATCTCTCAGGCGCGGTGTACTGTTGCCGAGCGATCCTACCACACATGGTCGAGCAAGGCGGCGGGAAAATTATCAATATCACTTCCGGTTTTGGCGTCCGGGCAGCAAAAAACAATTATATGTATACGGCGGCCAAGGCTGGGCTCATAAATTTCACCCGCGCTGTGGCAATGAATTACGCCGAGCACAACATTCAGGCCAATCTGATTTTGCCCGGCATTTTTCCACACGATGACCCCGAGCTGATCAAATTTTGGCGCGGCGGGAAGTTCATACCAGTTGGGCGGGTCGGCAAAGATGATGAGCTGGGACCGGCTTGTGTGTTCCTGGCATCGGACCTGTCCAACTATATGAACGGCGCAATGACTGCGCTGGAAGGCGGCGGCCTGGCGGGTGGGCAAGCGCCGTGCGGATTTGCCCCGGTCGTTCCGCTGGAAGAGGACAGCTTATGAGCCTGGCGTCGTTTTCTCTAGCGGACAAAAACGCTTTGGTGCTCGGCGCCAGCTCGGCTATTGGTGGGGCTGCTGCGTGTGCACTGGCCGAGGCTGGCGCGGATGTTGCAGTCGGCTCGACGCTTACTACACAACGCGAACAGGACGCTGTCCTCACCTGCCGGGATGCTATTCAGGCCCAAGGCAGAAAAAGCCTCGCTCAGACGATAGACGCAGCAAACGAAGCTGACGTGCGGACGCTGGTGGGTCAGACTGTCTCAGAACTTGGCACTCTCGATATTCTCATCAATGCTCACGACCTGCCGTTTGCCAAACCGCTCCCTGACATTGCACCCAAGGAATGGCGGCGCGTGCTGGAGGTCAATTTGACGGGCGTATACTTTGCCTGCCGGGCAGCAGCCGAGCCTATGCTGGCTCAACACAGCGGACGGATTATTAATATTGTGTCATTGCTTGGCGAGCGGGGCATGATCAATGGCAGCGCGTATTGTGCTGCGCAAGGTGGGGTCCTCAATCTGACCCGCGCTTTGGCCCTTGAATGGGCCCGAAGCGGTATCACGGTTAATGCCATTGGAGCGGGCTGGACCGAGGGCATGGGCTTGCTCAAAGACACTGCTGTACAGGAACAGTTGAGGCGCTATTTGCCGCACAAACGTTTGGCTCAGCCGTATGAAGTCGGCGAAGCTGCGGTCTATCTGGCCTCAGACAAGTCGAGCTTTATCACCGGCCAAACCGTGTGGATTGAAGGTGGAGCGCTGAGTCATTTATAGGCCCATGATGTCGGAGTACACTACGCCAACCTCATCTACGGGAGCAGATTCACCCCTTCACCCGCAGACCATCAAGTAAACGTTCTAGGCCTGCGCCCATTTCTTTTCGTGCGGAGTGAATATCATCGGCTTGGGCAATATACATAGCCGCTTCGCTCAATGACCCTAAGATGAGGTGTGCCAGCGGTTCAATCGGTTGTCGAGCAATCAGCCCAGCGTCCATGACTTCTTGAAGGGTGTCGCGTACGATGCGGAGTCCAAATTTCTCATCCAAACGACGATGTTCCTCCCAGCCCAGGACAGCAGGGCCGTCAATCAGCGAGATGCGTTGGACAGTCGGATCAAGGCAGGCATCCAGAAACGCTACACTGCCGGCGTGTACTCTCTGCTCCCACAGATCGCCCTGTCCAGACTGCATCGCACTCGCGACTTGTTTAATAAGATCCTGATTGAGGTCTTCCAAGACAGCGTGAAAGAGGTCGGCTTTGTCACGGAATTGATAGTAGAGAGCACCTCGTGTAACCCCTGCCCGCTTGACGATTTCTTCGGTTGCAGTGTTAGCATAACCGCGCTCTGTAAAGAGTTCGCGTGCAGCCTTGAGTAAAGCCGTACGGGTTAATTCTGATTGTTCTGCTTTTTTTGTCTTGACTTCCATACAGACTGTATGTATTCTCCATACTATTGGTTTTGACAACAACAGTAACACACAGAAGGAGGTGCAACTATGCTGACAGAATCACAATCCCCAGCCTCAGACGCCACAACATCAGCTCAGCCAGAAACACCGCTAGAATTCAACCCACTTCTGCACGAGTTTCGTCAGAACCCCTACCCGACCTATCACCGGTTTCGCGAAGCTGATTCCGTACACTGGAGTGAGATGTTCGGGTTTTGGGTGTGCACCCGTTATGACGATATTGTCGCCATACTGCGTCATTCTAAAGCCAGCGCCAACCCGCGCGATTGGGAGCGGTTTGATGATTATGTTGAAGCACTGGGCGGGACCGGCCCTGCCGGCGATATGCAAAGCCGCTGGATGCTTTTAAAAAATCCACCCGATCACACCCGGCTGCGCAAATTAGTCACAAAGGCGTTTACGCCGCGCGTGGTTGAGAATATGCAGACGCATATTCAAGACATCGTGAATGATTTACTTGACGACGTACAGGGAAAAAACGGCTTCGATATTATTCAGGACTTGGCCTTCCCGTTGCCGGTGATTGTGATTGCTGAGCTGATTGGCGTTCCAACTGAAGACCGAGAATATTTCAAAGATTGGACCGCTGCATTAGCGCGGTCGCTCGACCCTGTTATCACACCAGAGATTGCCCAGGCCGCCGACAAAGCCACCGAGGATCTTATCGCCTATTTCACCACGCTCGTGGCCGAACGACGATCTAATCCCCAGGATGATCTCCTGAGTGGCCTCATCGCGGCTGAAGAAGAAGGCGACAAATTGGACGAGGATGAACTGTTAGCAACCGCAATTCTTCTGTTTGCAGCCGGCCACGAAACCACAATGAATTTGATTGGCAACGGTATGCTGGCGCTGTTTCGTAACCCGGACCAAATGGCCAAACTTCAGGCAGAGCCGGTGTTGATCACAACGGCAGTTGAAGAATTCCTACGCTATGAGGGCTCGGTCCAAATCACCGCTCGGGTGGCACTCGAAGATATTGAAATTGGCGGCAGAACAATACGCAAGAACCAGCAAGCCTTACTCCTGCTCGGAGCAGCCAATCACGACCCCGCCCATTTCTCCGATCCTGACCGGCTTGACATTACCCGCCAAGAGAATCCGCACCTCACCTTTGGCCACGGTATTCACCATTGCTTAGGAGCGCCACTCGCCCGGGTCGAAGCTCAGATTGCCATCAACTCGATGCTGCGCCGGATGCCAGATATACAACTGGCGACGGACGAGCTTGAGTGGCGGGACATGCTGACCCTGCGTGGTCTGAAAGCTCTGCCGGTGACGTTTTAGAACAGTTCGTAGGGGCAATTCATGAATTGCCCCTGGAGTCGTTCCGCTTCCTTGTCGAGGGGCCACGCGAGAGTGACTGCCGATAGGAATGCATATGTCGTGTCCAGTAGCAATCTAGCCCTAAACGTGCGATATGACTTTTAACTGTCAGACTACAATTCGCAGAGGAGGTCTTGCTATGGGCGCTACTGAGAATAAACAATTGGTTCACGACACATTCGCCGCTTTGAATGCTGGTGATTCGGAAAAGTTTTTCAGTAATTTGTCGGACGACATTCGCTGGACCATTATCGGCAGCACGAAATACTCTCACACTTATACCGGTAAAGCAGACATCGTTGAGCGACTCTTTACCCCCCTGACTGCACAACTCGACGGGTTCATCACCAACACCATTCTCAATACGATTGCCGAAGGTGACTCTGTCGTCTTGCAAACCCAAGGCAAGTCACAAACAAAGACAGGTAAGGCGTATAACAATACGTACTGTTTAGTCATCCTCCTGCAAGATAGTAAGATCCAGCAGATTACGGAGTATTTGGATACGGAATTAGTGACGACCGCGTTTGAATAGAGTGCGTAGGGACCGCCCGCCCCATGCACTACTGCCCACCCGTCCTACAGCTTCTCCATGACTTTCCGCGTAAAGTCTTCGATCACTCGATACTGCGTCGCGAGAGAAGGGAGGAGCATAATTTGATTCAAACCTGTAGCTTCAAGCTGTTTAATCTGTTCGATGACTTCCTCTGGGGTGCCAGCAAGACAAGTCGATTTGATGAGCTCGGGCGTGATGAATTTTTCTTCTTCAGGCAGATGATAGACGCAGTGCCCGGCATGAATGCGCAGGTGACGATGTGAAGGTGGCGTCCGCTCGACCAGAGCGCTGTATTCGTCCCAAATATTGGCAAAGTGCCGGGGCGGCTGTCCACCAAACTGGCGAACTTTATCGTATAGATAGTGGAGCGACGCAATGGCAAACGGGCCGCACTCACGCACAATACGCTCTGAGCTGAGCGATTCACCCGGTTCCAACAAGGCAACCGCGCTGAGTGCGCACGTATAATAATTGTCCACATTCCGCCCTCCACGTTCGGCGCCAGCTTTGGCGTTGAGCAGTGCCCGGCGCATGAATTCCGGGTCTGGTGGGATGGAGACAACCAACCCATCGCCATACTCACCCGCTAACGCCTGGGCCTTTGGACCAAAGCCGGAGACATACAGGGGAATGTGGTGTTCGACATCAATGAACGTGTAATCCTGCATCTGGAATTGGACAGGCGTGGTTTGGCCTTGCCAGGTCATGCTCACTTCTTCACCATGTAGGAGCGCCCGCAGCACTCGTAAATACTCACCGAACTCTCGCATCTTCATGGGCTTGTGACCCATAATCCGCATGGCGGTGTTGCCGGTGCCAATCCCAAGAAAGGTCCGCCCTGGGGCTAAGCGGTTAATAGTGGCAATACTATGAGCCGTCACCGGAGCAATGCGCGTCCCCGCAACCGAAACGCCAGTGCCGATGCTAATCGCGCGTGTTTGCTGGGCAGCCAGGGCAAGCACGGCGTAGCAGTCTGACCAAATCATTTGACTATCGGCGACCCAAGCGTGGGAGTATCCAAGATTTTCAGCATGGGTAATGTAGCCGACATCATCAATTTTTGAGGCAACACAAATTCCAAAATCCATCAGAGCCTCCTACCTTCTTTGTGAGTAGAACGCCTGCCTGCACCTGAGCAGGTTCGCCGCAGCGAGTCACTCTTCTCCAGTCGCTTCCCTGAGGGCCTTTCGGGCCGTTCGCGTCACAATAGTCGTCACGACGATAGTGGCGACCAGACCCAGGAGTAAGATCACGTAGTCGGCAACCCCTCGTTCCAGAGTGGCCCCTCCAGCCAAAGCGGCCACATCTCCGGCCAACTTCCCGTAATAGACATACAGCACTGTCCCTGGCAGCATACCAAATGCAGCGAGAGCATAGTCTACAAAGCGTACATTGGTCAGACCCAGAGCGTAGTTCAGAATATTGAACGGGAAAACCGGAGACAGCCGCAACAAAAAGACGATTTTTCGCCCCTGGGCACTCACCGCCCGATCAATAGCGGCAAATCGGGGGTTATCGGCCAGCTTCCGTTCGATAGCCTCCCGAGCAAGATGACGCGATACGAGAAACGCGAGGCATGAGCCTAAGGTGGCGGCGATAAAGACATACAGAATACCGTTCAGCAGTCCAAAGATGGCACCAGCGGCAAGGGTGAGGATAGAGCCAGGGATAAAAGCTACGGCCGCAAGGGCATAGCCGACAATGAAGACAAGCGGCCCCCACACCCCAAGCGTCTCCACCCAGGCGGCAAACAATGGAATATACGCGCCTGCCTGACGGCCCAAGAAGATGAGCAAGACGACACCAACAATAATAAGTGCGATTTTGCCGAAAGGGCGTCTTTTTCTCGCTTCTTGAGCATTGGCAGCTCCTCCATCCATTTGTACTTCTTCCATGTGCACGCTCCCTTCTGAGGATATCAGATGCCGGGCTTCACCCAGGTGTTTCGAATCTTTGTACGCGGGAATGATCCGGCTATAACGCAGACTGTACAAACTGGGCGAGGCCATCTTGCCAGGGAGGAAGCTGTATACATGGCTCTTGGAGAGTTGTCAGTACAGCGTAGGGGGGGCACTGTGCCAGGCGAGGCATCTCGGTACTTGGAATGGGTTTCACCTGAGAACGAATGCCGAGCAGGGCATATAAAGTCCGGATTAAGTCAAAGCGGCTTGTGCCACCCTGACCGGCCAGGTGGTACGTCCCAAAGGCTTCGGTCGTAATAAGCTGTGTTAAGGCTGTTGCTAAATGCGGCGCATATGTCGGGGAACCAAATTGATCGTTCACAACCCGGACTTCAGGTTGCTGTGAGAGTGCACACATGGTTTTTATAAAATTGTTACCGTGGGTGTGATAGAGCCAAGACGTACGAACAATATAATGCTTTGCATTCAAGGTCCGAACCGCCTCTTCTCCGGCAAGCTTGCTTCTCCCATACACAGACTGTGGGTGAGGCAAATCAAACTCATGATACGGCCTGTGGCTCAGTCCATCGAAAACATAATTAGTGGAAATATGCAGGAGTGGAATACCACGGGCCGCGGTCACAAGGGCAAGGTTACGCGGACCGAGGGCGTTTCCTCGATACGCAGCCTCAGGGTCTCGCTCCGCTTGGTCCACCGCATTATACGCGGCGGCGTTGAGTACCAGGTCGGGGGTATGCGTTGCGACCGCCTCACGGACAGCCTCAAGCTGAGTGATATCGAGCTGCTGCCGATCACAGGCAATAATCTCGTGGGCCACAGTCTCGTGACTCCTGAAGATTCCTTGAATGGCGTGGCCCAGTTGACCCCGTGCACCAGTGAGAAGGATGTGCATACCGTCGTCTTTCACCTCGCTCAGGCGTTGTACACACGCCCTCTCCACTTGACCACCCCTCGAAGACAAGCGAGAAAAGCGTCTGGAAACAAGTCAGAAGTCAAGGGTGCCGTCATACCAACAAAAAAGGGCGTGTCCTGTGACACGCCCGGCAAAGGGAAAGAGAATCCCAAGAGCTGAGCTTAGTCTTTGAATTCCGGCAGGATTTTGGTCCCAAAGATTTCGAGCTGACGCTTGGTCTCTTCCCACGGCATCATCCCTTGATCAAAGAACCAGCCAAACCATTCAATATTGGAGTTCTTCTGGAGTGCTTCCAGTTCACGTTTGACGTCGTCAACCGTCCCAACCAGAGAATACTTCGCCTCAACCATACGCTCAAACTTCCAAGGAACGGGTGTGGTTTCGCCAGGGTAGCGGTAGGCTTCAAAGAAACCAAAGCCAGCGAAGTATTGTATGAATCCGGCCCCCTGCGTTTCCGCTCCCAGAGAATAGCCTTCGGTGTACGTATTGCCGATGTGGACTGACCGAAAGGCTCCGACACTCTGCCCGAGGTCCAGATTCCGTCCGTTTTTTGCGGCCTCATCCCGATAGACTTCACACAGTTCGCGGAACGAGGGTGGATGCGAAATCAGAATCCACGGCACTATGCCCTCAGAGGCACACCACCGAATCGTCCGCTCACTCACTGAAAACGGCTGCCAGATCGGCGGATGGGGGTCGGTATAGGGTTTGGGGATGACACAGATCCGCTGCACAGCGCCGTTTTCGTCCACTTCCCCCTCAGCCCCGTATTTCGCGGTCCAATTTTTAGCGACCGGCCAGCGCTGAATGCCCTGCTCATAGGGCGCCGGCACTTCGTAATACTTAGTCTTGAGTCGGATGGACTCTTCGGTCCAGGCCGACTTCATAATTTTGAAGACTTCTTCAAAGACCGCGCGGTTATGGGTATCAACCTCAGACCCATCCATGGGCGCGCCGGTCACATGGTAATGCTGTCCGAGCACATTGGTCCAACGGTCCTGATAGCCCCGGGCAAAGCCGGCAATAAAGCGGCCCTTGGTCAAGTGATCGAGAACCGCGATTTCTTCCGCCACCCGAAGCGGGTCCCAGGTCGGCAGCACCAAGCCAAGAGAGGCGAACTTTATACGCTCGGTTCGCGCCGCAAGGTCGGTATACAGCATCAGCGGTGCAACGGACGCCTCATAGCCCTCGGAATGAAAGTGGTGCTCTGTCGTTGACATAGCATCAAAACCAAGCTCTTCCGCCAACTGAGCGATCTCCCGTATTTCCTTGAGCAATTCCTGGTATTTGTCGTTATTGCGCCCGATAGGTCGGAGTTTTTCGCGCTCTTCGAATGTCGCCGGAATTGTCGGTAAGACAAAAAGGTTGAATTTCATGAGACTTCCTCCTGACCTCAAACGGATTGCCGGTACAGTCCTGCTCCAGCGTGTTCTCCTAGCCTTAGCTCGTTTGGAGAATCTTGGCTAGCACTGGCATCAGATATTTCTTGAACGTGGCCGGATTCTCGCACATGGGGAAATGGCCGATTTCTTCCATAATGATGCATTCGGAGTTCTTGACCTTTTTGGCCGTTTTCTCCGTCATCTCCGGCGTACAGGCAAAGTCGTACACGCCCGTCATGAAGTATATAGGGATATCGCCAGACAGTTGTTCCGCTATTTCACGGAAATCATGATCAACGCTGTAAAAGTATAAGTCACCCTTGAAGATCCCCGGTCCGCTCTGCGAATAATACCACCAGGTCTCACGGCGATACTCTTCCGGACTCTGCGGCGCCATGAGTCCATACACAGAGGTCGCGCACGCTTCGCCGCCGTGCACATGCGGATTCCAGAGCCAGTCCAGCCACCAGCCCGGCGAGTAGTCACAGGCTTCAATCGCAATCAGGGCTCGGAGGTCGGACGAGAAGTTTCGCGCCAGGTGCAGGCAGATATTCCCGCCCATCGAGCTGCCCATGATGACAGGATTGTCGAGTTCGAGCTCTTTACAGAAAGACATCAGGAATTCCGAGTAAAACTGAGCCGTCAGTTTATACTCTTCTTTCCACCAGCCTGTGGGCGGAATTGATTTTCCGTGTCGAGGCAGGTCCAGCGCAATGACCCGAAAGTCCGTATTGATGTCGTTGTCACACAATTGGTGACGCCACTCGCGCGTATCCGTTCCCGCGGTGTGGAGACACACCAGGGGAACGCCCTGTCCGGCTTCCTCATAAAACACGCGATATTCTTCTCCCTCGTAAGGGACCCGCACATAGCGCCCGGTAATGGGTTCAATATTCGCCATGATCTCGTCCTCCCTACTCTTTACTCTGCCACGTTACGCATGAGGTCAAGGGTCCAGGTAAAAGCCCGGAGGTTCTGCCACATGACTTTGACATCGCCCTCGATTTGCAGACGGCCGTGGAGCGGATGGGCCATCGCCCAGATGTCATTATACATAGGTGGAGGGACGGGCTGAACAAATTTCGCCCAGGTTTCTACGGGGCCACGCAAGGCAAACGCGTAGGTCGATTCGGGTCCTATATCGTGTGAGACTTTCGGTATCGTCCCGTCTACAAACGACACGACGTAGGCAGTATCACCGAATACGAGCAAGACATCCGCAGTCAAATGTCTGCCGATGATCTTTGTCACGCTGTCTTGATTGACCAGGTCTTGCCAGCGTTCCATCCAGCCAGTATCGAACACAGCCATATGTTTCCTCCTTCATGGATTCTGATGAACCAGTGTTGGACGGCTTCTTATCAAGCGGCCTGCCAAGCGTAAAGAGCGGAGAGGCATGTCTGCTACAGCTTTTGCTGTAACAAGCGATCGCTGATGAGGACTAACGCTTCCGCGGAGGCGTGCCGTATTGTTTCCTCCTCTTCAGACAGCAGTTCCAGGAGTTCGGGTAGACTCTCAGCTCCCCCGATGCGTCCAATCGTCCAGAGGCCCTGCGCCTTGGCATACCGGTCTCGCTCTCGCCCGACCGCGGCAATGATCTCTGCCGCAGCGCTCAGATCACGATGCTGGCCAACCACTTGATAGACATTAGAACGCACCAGGGGGTCCGACGAGTGTAGAGCGCTGACGATCAGAGGCCTGGCCGTTGCATAGTCCATGCGGGTCAACGAAATGGCCGCGGCCAGACGGATGCGGAAATCCTCATGCTCCAAAGCCTTCTGCACCAGCGGCAGGCCACTTGCATCTTTGAACTGGGTCAGTGAGGCTGCGGCCGTTGTCTTGACCATCTCGGAGGAATCCGACTGGAGAGCGGTGCGGAGCAGGGGCACAACACCAGGATCATCAAGCGACCCCAGCAGCCCCACCGCGGCATCGCGCAGCTGCTCACTTTTATCACTTAATTTTGCGGTCAGATAAGCAAGTCCGGCTGTGTCACCTCCGACAGCCAATGACCAGGCAAGGGTGATGGCAACAATCGGGTCTTTTTCCGTCTTGAGTAGCGTTTGTAAAACTGAAACCGCTGCCGCGGAGCGCAATTCTCCCAGGCCGCCGGCCCCTTGGGTCCGAATACGAGTGTCCGAACTACTGACTGCGTCCAGGTAGAATAAAAGCGCGGTGCGGTCCCGCGTCCGTCGTAACCCGGACAGGGCCAGGCGCTTGCCTTCCGAGTCCTGATGATATAAGCGCCGCAGGAGCCCCACCGCATCAGGCGTTGCCATATCGCCCAGAACATCCACCGCGGTACGGCGGAGCATGGGCTGGTTCGATTGCAAGGCTTCATCAAGAACCACTAATCCGGCGGGATCACCTCGCCGCCCGAGGATGCCGGCAACCACATTCCGCTCATGCGGGTCGCCCAACCGCAGCCCTAAGCGGAGCACCTCAATCGCCAGTTGCTGGAGTATGACAAGACCCTGTTTTGATGCAGGGTCCTGCGTG
This sequence comes from uncultured Binatia bacterium (SeqCode), assembly GCA_965247985.1. Lineage (GTDB taxonomy): Bacteria > Desulfobacterota > Binatia > Bin18 > Bin18 > Bin18. Next base: position 2,764,970 of record OZ252051.1, read on the forward strand.
GCCTTATATGTCGCAACAGCCCCGAGCAAATCACCCTGCTTGGCGTAATTCACTGCCGATTCTTCCTCAGCCGTGGCAAAGGGAATCTCGCTGAAGAGCAGCATGAGAGGCAGGAGGATGAGGAGACTGCGGGAATGTTGTCGTTTCTTCATTCTTACTCCTTTCGTCTGGCACATGAGACAGTACGTCCTTGTCGCCTCTGCATGAGAGGGCGATATACTACTCAGCTATGATATTTGGCCTAGCTGTCGCAATACCGCGGCGTGGTCCCAGTAAATGCGTTCGGCGGACATCTTGCCATCCCGAAACTCGATGATAATGACCAATTCCACGCTGATGCGCTTGCCGGTTGGAGGAACCCCAGGCAAGAACCAGTCCATCTGTTTTGAGTGGACCATACGGACCCTCGCCTCCTCGACAATGCAATCGTCAGTCACCACCCGGTTTGTCATTGTATGTTCCCACTCATCAGGGATCGAAGGGATAAACATATCCCGATAATAGGCTCGTAGCTCAGCCTTGCCCTTTCCTCCAGAGCGTGTCGGCATGTGCATAACCGACGCGTCTTCTACCATGGTCGAAAGTGAAAGCTCTTCATCTTTTTCGACAAACTCGCCCATAAGGTGCTCTTCCCACAGTGTGACTTGATCTTCAGCAGACATTGGTGCGGTCTCCCTTTTTCCGGCTCTCCCGGCTCTCAATAGACTGGCTGTCACCCCACGGACGGAATGACTTCTTTGGCAAATCGTTCAAGCGTAGCGCGCGCCGCGGCTTCATTTTGGGTTGTCACAAAAATAGCGATATCGGTCAGGCCAGCAGCCTTGAGTTCTTGAGCTTTGTCAATGCAGTCTTGCGGCGTACCAGCAATGGTACACTTCCGGGCAACGACATCAGGAATCAGTTCACGATGTTTAGCCGTGAGGTCAAGATGCTCATAAAAGCGATACTGTTCGGTCACCGCTTTCACGACAGCGGCATGCTCAATGCCAAGCGTTTCCGGGAGCCAGAGTTTATTAGCAATATTGCGCGCCGCGGTGGGACGAACCTGATCGAGCGCCGCGCTCCGATCATCGTCAATGGCAGCGTCAATCGCCGCAATAAAGCGGAGCTGCGCAGGGTCCTTGCCCGCTTTTCGGGCTCCCTCACTCGCCGCCTCGACCGTCGCCCGCACGCCCTCTCCATTTCCGCCCATATGGCCGTCAACAATGACGCCATCGCCTATTTCACCGGCCAGCGCCGCCGCTTTTGGACTCATGACCGCAATCTCAATGGGCACATTCCCCCACTCTTCAGCCCCAGCCACCCTCAGACGCAATTCCTGCCCCCACGTTTTCTTTTTCCCAGAGTCGGACAAAGCGGACGGAGGGAGGGCTTCAACCTCTTGGCCGGACAACAACTGACGAATGAATACAACATTATCACGCAATTGATCTCGCTTCATTGGGGATAAGCCCGCGGTTCTCACCGCAGAGTCACCTGCGCCAACACCGAGCACCGCACGGCCCTGACTGAGCATATTCAGCGAGACCATTGCATTGGCAGTCACCGTGGGATGACGGGTGACGAGGTTGGTCACACCTGTCCCAAGTTTCACCCGTCGCGTGGCTTGGGCGCAGCAGGCCAGACACACATAGACATCGTTCCATAGCATCTGCGAGTCACCGATATACACAGTCTCAAAGCCGTGGGCTTCAGCATATTGTGTGAGGCGGACAACCGGTTCTATAGTCTGGCCCGAATAGGGCCAAATCATGACGCTGAATCGCATCGCGCATGTCCTTTATCTGCATGAGGTTCGCCGTGGTTCTCGAAGCGGACAGATGAGCCTATATATACCATTCCATTAACAAACAAGCATACTATGATTTTTTCTATTCACTTGAAGAAGATTTGCAATGGCTCGATTTGATATCCGTTGGACAGTGGTGATGTGGTACGGATTGATTTGCGTAGCAGTGTGTCTGAGTGCAGTAGCACTACACGCAGAAGAACAGAAGCGTTGCGATACGTGGGAAACTCTGGATTTTTCTAGCGCGCTGCCGTGTCCGATGTTGAGTACTGTCTACAGACTGGCGCGGATGTGAACGCGGCGGATGAATACGGTAAGACTCCTCTGATGCATACCGTTATCACTGAGAGTAAACCTAACGTGGTGGCCGCGTTCTTGAATGCCGGGGCAGACGTTAATGCGAGAGATATAGTCGGGGGTAGCGTGTTCACTGGGCAGTGATGTGGAAAGACGTAAAAAATACAATAACGCTGCTTGACGCCGGAGCGAATGCAAAGGCAAGAACCTTGTCGGGGAAACTATTTTCCATGGCATCAGGAACCCTAAATTTTTAGAAAGTACCGAATTGGTGAAGTCTCTTCTTGAAAAGGGGGTTGATTTGGAAGCAAGGGATAGTGGTATGAGGCTGCTCTTTTCAAATGCGTCGCCAGTGGCGACGCCTGGGCGAATACCCCAGCCTTGCCGAATTGTTCCCTCCATAGTCAAGCGTAGCCCTGGTAGATGTTGGCGAGAGGAGGGAGGAATGTTATTGCCGGTGAGACGCCTGTTTGGGTGGCTTCCGGTTCCTTTGATCGAAAAGGAGAAGAAGCAATGTCCGACAAGTTGGAGAAGTCATTCCGCCTAACGGAGGAAGAGCACGCCGAGGCGTTCGAGCGGTACGCCAACGCTTGCCTGGTCGATGACTACCCTGAGTTACAGCCCCTGGGCGGGAAAAAGGACAAAGGCATGGATGCCCGTGTCTACAACAATGAGACCGGCAAGACCGAGTTGGTTGTCCAAAGCTGCGTGTCACCGGCAACCACGGCTCGCACCAAGGTCCTGGCAACTATCAAGAAGTTGACGGACAACATGCCGGAAATGTTAATCTATTGCACTTCAGCGGTTGTCGGCACGGCTCTGGACGAAACGAAGCGGGAGTTACATAAGAACCACAAGATCACGCTCGAAATCTGCGATGCATCATGGTTTACCCAGCGCCAAAGAACATCAACCAATCGGGCTTCTCTTAGTGAACGATATGCGGAGGAGGTACTCGCTCCGTTCATAAAGGGGCTACAGCCTGACAGACTCTACAGCCTTGTACTCAGCGATAAGGAGGAAAGGGTCGCGGTCCAATACCTCGAAGCCGTAAATCTTGACCGGTCTAGAAATAGTAATCTAACCAAAAGCATATTTGACGGACTGATCGCTTGTGTCACAAGGGACTCAGATCCGCCCAATCAAGTGTACTCGGAAGAAGACATAGTTTCCGCTGTCTGTGCAATGTTTCCGAGTGGGCACGCCACACGAATTAAAAGTATTGTCCCAGCCCGTATTAGAAAACTCGTAAATCAGAAAGCTCTTCACTTCAATACCTCTGCTGGTGGATACGTCCTTTCTTTCCCATACCGGCAAAGGGTGCAGCAGAATATGCAGAAGGCTCAAGATCAAGAAATAACTTTTTTAGCAACTCTCAGCTCTGCTGTTAAAACTACTGCTGAAGACCGAGAGATCGACTATGAGTTCTCGGCTGAGAGGATCGTAGATATCGGTCATCAGTGCGTCCTGTGGTACTTGAACGAGCAGAGTAAATCCATTGCTGATCCGTCATCCGGTCTCCTGAATATCCTCAACACCGAGAAGTTAGTGGGAACTTACTTGGATACGGCCCCTTTACCCGAAGAAAAAGGTAATGTGCAAATCGGCCGGGACATCATCCTCGACCTCCTCCCCCATGCCATGTACGTGACGCTGAACTCGAAAGACCAAGAGATTGCCAAATATCTAAGGTCAAAAGCCGACCTATTCATTATTCGTAGTTTCCTACAGGTTACACCAGATGTGCAGAAGGCATGCCGAAAGCTCCTTAGCAGCGATGTCCTATATCTCGACACTACGATTTTGATCCGGTGTATAGCGGAGTTCCATTCCCTCTCTGAACGGCGGCCCCTGTTAAACACCCTGGAAGCTGCGCGAAAGTTAGGTTTTAAGCTCCGGACCTGGCTCCCCTACATTGAAGAGCTGGTCTCGCATATCAAAGGTCCCGTACTGCTGGAGTGGCGCAATCACTTCCAGGGGGTGTCCGAAAACCAACTCGAGCCCATGCTCCGAACCGCTCCTACCCTGCTCCGCGTTTTCCACCAACGGGCTGAGGCGGAAGGAGGGAACTTGGAGAGCATCGTTGAAGAAATTATCGGCAAGACGAATGTATTGGAAAATGCCGCCGAGTTCCTGAAGGAGGAATTTGGTGTCAACAGTCAAGAGTTTCAGATAGGAGACGGCCTTGATGAAGAGAAACAGGCGATTTACGGCGAGTGGCTGGACGGGAAGCGGCGGCACAAGAACATGACAGAGGACCGCTTCGATCTTCTAGTGCGTAACGACGTAAACTCGTACGTATCGATCCTTAACCTCCGTCGGCAAAACAAGTCCGAAGGACCGAACTATGGCCCAAAAATATGGTATCTAACCTTTGATCGGATGCCCGCAAGGATCGCGAGAGTGCTCTCTCCGGATTGGAATGCCATTTACGATGTCACAATGGACCTGAGCTATCTGATAAACTGCGTGGCTACCCTGGTAAACGTGGGGGAGCTGGATATCTCCAATGAGCTACTTCCGGCTACAACGATCTTGGACGAGAATGAGATGGTGCCCAGCGAAATCCGTGCGCTCTACCATGCGGAATGGAAGCCAGGAGACAAAAAGTACCAGAGGGAGCGGCGATTGCGAGAGGCGACCCACCGATTAAAGGCGGGTGAAGGAGCAAGGTTCGACCATTCGGTGACTATGGAAAAAATCGACATCCTTCCAGACGAGTATATTTGAGACCAGCTACAGCCTTTGTAGATATACAATTGCGGTAAGTAGAATTGGTAACCGTTAGGTCCTGATAAAAGAGCGGCTGGCGACTTCCTCCCCACTTGAAGAGCGCAATACCGCCACTACACTACAACCTCCATTTGTCGCGTCTCGATGGTCAAGGGCAGCCCTTTTTCCGCCCGCACTTCAAGACAGAGAACAATGGTATTCTTGATATTGTCCAACGCCTCGCCCTTTGTTTTGCCTTGACTGACGCAACCCGGAATTGCGAGGCACTCAATAATCCATATCCCGTCTTCATCTCTTAACCGTCACATTAAATTTCATTCTTCTCGAACCTCTAATACCGTTCATGCCAAGCGGCTGGTAACACGAGTATTCGTAGCCTTCTCGCATTTTCAGCCGGGCTTCTTTAATCGCGTCAAATCTCTGGGATGTCGGCTTACGCTTCGCTCATCCGGCCTACGGACTTGGACTTTCCACGTCTTAGCCTTGACGGTTAGGCCGCGTCTGTCTCAATAAGCTCGCTTTCGGAAGTGGGAGGGGGAATAGGCTCGCCGTGCTCACGCAGACCTGCCAAGTGAAAGTCAATCGCGTCTTTGATTAGGGCGGTCACTTCCTGACGTGTCTCTGCCACCGCAATACACCCCGGGAGGTCAGGGACATGAGCGCCCCAACTCGCCTCACCTTTTTCAATGATCACGAGGTATCGCATCATCTTACTCCTTCAACCCTGCCTGCTTCAGGATGCTATTCAAGGTCATAGGCGGAATGTCTACACTGGGTTTGCCTGCAACCGTGACTGTACCGGGTTTGCTCGGGTGGTGAAACTGACGATGGCTGCCCCTCGTCCGCACGAGATACCATCCGTCTTTTTCAATCATCTTAATGAGCCTCCGAACTTTCATAGACGACGTCTATGCCCGTGAGGAGTAAGCTAACACCCGGCGTCACGAGTCACTACCCTGCCGAGACCCTTCACGTTCAGAAAGAACCACAAGTAGTAGTCCTGTAGGTCGGGTGGGACAGTGGGGCCACATATAGCGCGAACTAAAATTCCGGCTTAAATCCTCTTTCGGCGCACGCTTCCCGCGGTTTGTGGACGATGATCCCCCGCTCCGACACTTTCCGAAACGGAATTCGTTGTCCGAATATCTCAAAACTTATCATACCGCTCGTGCAATTAAATAAGGTGTGCAGAACATAGCCACGGCGAACCACTCCTGTTTTTGTCACATCGCCTTCGTCCCAATTAATGGGCTGCCCAGTGTATCCGGTATAGGGCGGTTCATATCCGCCCCTGGTGCGGTCAAACGACGCAATATCAATGGCAGCGCCAATGATGATGAGAAGCGTCAGCACCAACCCAAGCCCGGCAAAAACGAATACGATTATTTTTTTCACGTTTCATCCCCTGAACTGTCATTCCGTAATTGCGCGGTTGCCGTTTCATCAACAACAAACGTTGTTGGATTCACCGCCACCCCATAGTCTCGCCGTGCGCTTTCAATCGAGACCAATCCCTCCTTCACGTCTTGCACGACCTTTTCGATAGCTCGTTCTTTGGGGTCGCCAAATCCGCCACCACCACTTGAGAGCAGCTCAACTTCATCTCCTTTGGAAAGAACGCTCATGGAATTGACACTGACCTCTTCCGTGCGGCTGTCTGCATGATGAATCATTTGCCGATTGGGCGGTCCGCCTTGGCCTCCGTGCAAGCCAAAAGGTGCGGTGTCAAACTGAGTCCCACTGCCGAAGTTCGCACAAGTAATATTGTCGGCTTCAACCCGCCAGCGATACGTGACCCCCAGGCCGCCCCGCCATTTCCCGGCTCCGGCACTATCCTGACGATACTCAAACTGTTCAATGAAATACGGATTCACGAGTTCATGCAGTTCAGGGTCCGGCGAGCGCAGCCCACCCAGGCAAATCACCGTACCAATATGGTCCCAACCATCAAAGCCGGCGGTGGCTCCGCCGCCACCTTTACCCAAAAAATGGATCTCCCCAAACGGCCGGCCGGTGCGTGGATTCATGCCCGTAGTGGCTGGCGCACACCAACGCCCCCAGGCTGCCTGAACGCGCTCGGGTACCGCCTGCGACAGGGCCAGCCAGACGGCCTCGGTAATCGTTTCGGCAGTTAACACCGTACAGGCCGTACTTGGCGCAGGCGCGACCGGGTTTACAAGACTGCCACTCGGCGCGACGATTGAAACCGGACGCATGGCCCCTGCGTTATGCGGCACATTGGGATCGACCACAGTAAAAAGCGCGAGGTAGGTCGCGGAGGCGGTATTGGCAAACGGACTGTTCACATAACCGGGGACTTGGCCGTCAGACGCTGAATAGTCGAAAACAACGGACTCGTCCTGGACATCAATTTTCACCCGGATGGTCACCGACCGGTCGTGTACAATCCCGTCGTTGTCTATCTGTCGCTCGGCCAGATAGGTGCCATTCGGGATAGTACGAATTTCCTCGCGCATTTGTTTTTCTGAGGCATCCAGGAGTTGCTCAATAACCTGCTCGACAGCAGCGACGCCATGTTTCTTCACCAGCACGGTGATATTGCGTTCGCCCAGGTTCGCCGCACCAACCAAACACTGCAGATCGCCTTCTACCAAAAACCGAAGACGCACATTGGACACAATCATCTCCCACAGACCGCGATTGACCTTCCCTTGGTCATAGAGTTTGGCCGGTGGAATCCGCAGCCCCTCATCCCATACATCGCGCGCTTCCGGGTGATACCCCGCAGCCCCTCCGCCTCCGGTATCCGCCTGGTGTCCTTTCGTGACCGACCAAAAGCGCAGTTCGCCCTCGATATAGACAGGCTTGGCAATCGTAAAATCAGGCGGATGATTATTCCCACGATACGGATCATTGAGAATAAAGACATCGCCTGCGTGCGTGTCGTCAGCATAGGTCTCGGCAATCGAACGGACTGCCCATGGCGTGGCGGCAAGGAGGACCGGGATATATGCCGTCTGGGCGACCAAACGGAGTTGGCGGTCATATATTGCTGTCACAAAATCGCGCGCTTCACTGAAAATGGGCGAGCGGGACGTACGCAGCATGGTCTGGCCCATTTCTTTGGTAATCGAGTCCAAGCGGTTCACGATCACCGAGATGAGGATGGGGTCAATACGGTCCGTTTGCGCATCAGGCATCTTGTTTATCTTTCGTCTCTTCCGCAGTGTCCGCACTATCCATTTGTCCGCCTAACTCCGCCAAGAGTTCGTCAAGCTGTCGCTCGGCCAGGTACATGACATAATTGCGGTAGGCATCACAGACCAGACGATAACCCGGCGGTACAAGGACGGTTGTGTTGGACTGTTCGATCAATGCCGGTCCGGTCAGAGCCATGCCACAGTCAAACTTGTCCCCATTATAGACAGACACCTTGTGGGGCGTGCCGGAGAAGTAGGCTCGACGCTTGCCTTTGAACGCGAGGGCCGGATCTTTCCCCACAAATGGGCGTGGTGTAAGCCGGGGTTTGTCCGTGAGCCCCAGTGCCTTGACACGCAGATTAATCATTTCCAACGGCGCTCCCGGCATGGCATACCCATACAGAGTCTCATGCAGATTATGAAAACGTACCGCGGTCGCATCCAGGTCAGATTCAGACAGAGAAGACCGAACAGGAACTTCTACCTCGTGGAATTGGCCAATATAGCGTACATCGAACGCGGCGCGGATCTGTATTTTATCTGCGGGGATGCCTTCTGATGCTAACGTTGCGCGCGCGTGTTCCTCAATCTCCCTCAGCGTACGGTTGATCTCGTCGAGAACGAGAGCGTCCCACTCTCGGGTGAAGGTCTGAACATAATCGTGCTGTAAATCAGAGATCAGCATGCCCGCCGCGCAGAACACCGACGACTCCTGGGGAATCAAAATAAGTGGAATGTCCAATTCTCTGGCTATCATCCCAGCGTGCAGTGGCCCTGCTCCACCTGCAACCACGAGAGCAAACTCACGAGGATCATAGCCCCGTTCGACCGAAACCCCCTGAAGCGCAGCCGCCATGTTGGCGTTCACAATACGATAGATACCCTCGGCGGCCTCAACAGGAGACAGACCCAAGGGCTGTGCAATCCTGTGCGTAACCGCGAGCTGAGCAGCCTTATAATCAAGTGGCATCTCTCCACCTAAAAATCCATCTGAAGCAAGATAGCCAAGAACCAGGTCAGCATCTGTCACCGTGGGTTCGATTCCGCCGCGGCCGTAACACACGGGACCGGGCTCGGCCCCAGCGCTCTTGGGCCCAACCCGAAGAATCCCCCCAGCATCGATCCAGGCAATGCTGCCCCCGCCGGCGCCAACCGTATGGATGTCCAGCAGCGGCAAAGCCAGCCGATGGCCGCCAATCTCGCCCTCTGTTGTGGTCACAGGCTGGCGGTCGTGGATGAGACAGGCATCAAAACTGGTCCCACCCATGTCTACGGTCATGATGTCGCGCAGGGCGTGCGTGTCGCCATAGAACACGCCGGCCAGGGGTCCGCCGGCCGGGCCGGATAAGAGGGTATTTGCGGCAAAACGGCGGGTCATGCGCGGCGACATCACTCCGCCGTTAGACTGCATAATGAGCAAGACGCCGGTAAATCCCGACTCGTCCAGCCGGCTTTCAAGCTGAGTCAGATAACGAGCCAGCGGAGGACCGACTGTGGCGTTGAGCACTGTGGTGGAGTGGCGTTCGTATACCCGAATTTGAGGCAGGACTTCGGAGGATAGGGACACATACACATCGGGCAGAGCGGCCTGGATGAGCTGGCCGGTTCGTTGCTCATGCGCGGGATGTAAGAAGGACCACAGATAACTAACGGCCACCGCCTCGATATCATTCGCCCGGATGTGTTCAATCGCGTCGAGCACATCCGGTTCATGCAGGGGGATAACCACTTCTCCCTCAACATTGACTCGTTCTGCAATAGGATAAATATGTGCACGAGGAACCAGCGGTGGTGGCGGACTGTATTTACTATCGTACTGACGTTCGCGTAGCCCACGCCGCATATTCAGCACATCGCGGAAGCCTCTTGTCGTCAGAAAGGCGGTTTTGGCCCCTTCTCCGGTTAAGACAGCATTGGTCGTAATGGTCGTACCATGCACGATGACGCTGACGCGGCTGAGAAAATCCGACAGCTCACGATCAAAAGAAGCGGCTATCTTTCGCAGTCCTTGCAATACGCCGACTTCGGGCTGCTGTGGCGTGGTCGGCGTCTTATGGACTGTAGCCGCGCCCTGCGAGTCAGTGACAAGAAAGTCGGTGAACGTTCCACCGACATCAATACCAATTTTGTATTCCATGGCCGATTTTATATTCCATGAGCACGCCTTGGGATGAAGGGTAAGCAGAGACGGGAGGGCCTCTCCGGCATATTCGGTCAGGTCTCTTTGATGAGCGCAAATGTCGGTACATAGCGCTCGTCACCCTCGGGGTCTTGCCCAACCGCAGACGGAGCAAGGCGGACAGATAGCCCCCGCTCAACCTGGTTGGGCTCCGTTTCAACCAGCCGGGTGAATATCCTCAGCCCTTCGATAAAGACCACTGCGAAAATCAATGGACGCGGAAAGCCCGGAGGGACGCCGGTGTCTTGAACGGTATACGCGTGTATCGTTCCCTGGCTCGGCAACTCGATCCAGTCGAGCCGATCCGAGAGACAGCCCGGACATACCACACGCGGTGGCCAGTGACGCTGGTCACACCGCCGGCAGGATGTTGTGACCAGCTTTTGCGATAGCAGGGCTTCATAAAACGGTGCCAGTCGAGTGTTCTTTTTGCTCTGGAGAGGAAAAGGATCAATAGCGCGGAAATAATCGCTCATGGGCTACTACCCCCGCCCGTAAATCATGACCAAGTGCTCACCCATACCACTATTATTATGTGTCAGTCCGATATGCGCATTCGGGACTTGGCGTTCACCTGCTTCCCCACGCAGTTGCCAAAAGGCTTCGACTCCCTGGGCCACACCCGTGGCTCCAAGCGGGTGTCCGCAGCCCATAAGCCCGCCACGAGGATTGACGACCACGTTACCGCCATAATCGGATCGTCCTTCCGCGGCAAACGGGCCGCCCTCGCCCTTGTGGCAGAATCCGAGCTCTTCATAGGCAATAACCTCGGCGATGGCAAAACAGTCGTGGACCTCAGCAAAATCGACCGCACTCGCCTGTATCCCAGCCATGGCATAGGCATCCCCGGCTGCCTGTTTCAGGGCCGGCCAACTGGCATAATCAGGATCGAGGCTAGAGATGGAGAACCCATGCACCGCCTGTCCGGTGCCGCGGATAAAGACCGGCTTGTCCGTAATGTCTTTAGCTCGCTCTTCACTCGCCAGGATAACGGCGGCAGCACCATCAGTGATAGGCGAACACATAAACAGCCGGAGCGGAGAGGCGATCATGCGCGAGCATACGACAGCGTCCAACGTGACGCCATTCTGAAAGTGTGCATAAGGATTCTTGCTCGAATGCGTATGGTTTTTCACCGCCACCTGGGCCAACTGCTCTTCGGTGGTGCCGTATTCGGCCATATGCAATTGGGCGGCCAGGGCAAAGGCAGGCGGGGCGGTGAGTCCGAAACAGGCTTCCCAGTCACGGTCCACACCGGTCCCCATATTCAGCACAGCCTCACCCATATTAGGCAGATTGAGCTTCTCGACCCCCAGCACCATCACAAGATCGGCCAGGCCGGCGGCAATAAACGCATAGGCATAGCGTATCCCGACGCTGCCACTGGCGCACATATGTTCGGTCCGGGCCGAGAGCTTGCGAGGCTGAATGCCCAGCGTTTCCGCGGCAAGCGGAGCAATATGACTTTGAAAGGCCGTTCGCTCTGGCAGGACAGTACCGACGACCAATCCTTCGACATCCTTGGGTGTCAGTTGTGGAACAGAGGCAAAGCAGGCTTGACCGGCCTCAGCGATCAATTCCCGAAAGCCGGCTTCTCGTACCCCAAAGCGTGACAGTCCCGCCCCAACCAGGGCCACCCGACGCATACGAATCTCCTTTTGTCTGCGACCGCCCTACCTAATCAAGAATTTTGTGTGCTGAAAAGGCTGTAGTTCTCCATAGGAGTAGAGGGTGTCGCCCCTACTTTTGAGGAGAAGCCGCTTGCGCAGCTTTGAGACGGGCGCGTGTCTGTTTGGCCGTTTCCGTCTTCCCAGTCTTTTCATACAGCCGGGCGAGCTGCTCAAGCGTCTCGCGGGTTACCGGACTGTCTCTGGGAAGCGATTCCTCTTGGATGTGGGCCGCTCGCTCTACGAGCGGCACAGCCTCTTCATCTTTTCCCTGCTCGGCATAGAACGTCGCCTGGGTACGGAGATTCAGCGCGACATTCGGATGATCCGGGCCAAGCGACGCCTCCATTACTGAAGCGGCCTGCTCGTATATGGGCAAGAGAGTTGCATACTCCCTGGTTTCCTGGAGGAGATCGGCGATGCCGCTCAGCGTCGTGGCCAGATTATTCAGACTGACCGCAATATCACGCTGTCCGGGCTCCAACGCCTTGGTCTCAACCGCCAGGGCTTCTTCATAATACTGCTGAGATGCGGCGGGGTCCCCGGCATCTTTCAGGAACAGCGCAAACTGATTCAGGCTCGTGGCAATGTTCGGATGGTCCTCACCCAGCGCTGTCTTCATGACCTTCACAGACCGTTCAAACAGCGGCCGGGCGATCTCAAAATTGCCATTCTGATGGTGTAGCGAAGCCAGGTTATTGAGACTGACCGCAACATTGGGATGAACGCTGCCGTAGACCGTCTCGGTAATCTGAAGCGCCCGCTCGTATAAGGGCAACGGCCGAACGCTATCCCCTCCCTCGCGCAGGGCGAGGGCCATATTGTTCAGATTCATCGCCACAACCGGGTGGTCTTTGCCCAGCGCCTGTTCGTTGATCGCAATCACGCGCTCATAGACCTCTGCCGCCTCAGCGTAGTCCCGGACTTGATACAAGAGAGACGCCAGGTTATTCAGGCTGGTCCCTACGTCCGGATGCGTCAGACCATAGGCAGTGGTATAGATCTCGGCAGCCCGCTCAAACATGGGTCTTGCTTTGGCGAATTCTCCTATTTGATATAACGCCGAGCCAAGATTGTTGAGACTCGAAGCCACATCGGGATGTGACGGGCCCAGCGCCGTCTCTCGGATTTCGAGTGCGCGTTGCTGTATTTCCCCTGCCTCGGTGTAATTACCCATTTCCTTCATAAGCAGCCCCAACCGAGTCAGGTCATCAGCCACCACAGGGTGCTGATCACCGTGCGTGCGCTCATGAATGGAGAGCGCACTCTGGAGTAAGATTCGGGCTCCGTTATACTGTTTAGTCGCAATCAACAGCTCACCCAGATTAATCATACTCAGCGCAACAGCCGGATGTTCGTTCCCGAGTTGCTGTTCGTGGATCGCCAACGCCCGTTCAAAAAGCGGGCGGGCCTGCTCATACTGCTTTTGCTCTTTGTACAGCATTGCCAGGTTGCCGACGCTCACGGCAACCGCGGCATGCGACTGCCCATAGGCTGCCTCTGTAATGCTCAGGGCTCGCTCGAACAGCGGACGGGCAGCATCAAACTGGTGCTGATCCTGGAGCACCAGGGCGAGATTGGTCAGACTGCGGATAATTCCGGGATGGTTGGTCCCAAGCGCCTTCTCATCAATGCCCAGCGCCCGTTCGAAAAGCTGACGAGCTTCCGCGTATTGACGAGTCTGCTGAAGGAGGAGTGCGAGGTTATTCAGGCTTTGAGAGACAAGCGGATGATTGGGGCCGGCGACCTTTTCCGTCTGTTCAAGGAGTTCGCGCGCAACGGGAATGGCGGCTTGAAATTTTCCAGCCGCGTGCAAACGCCCGGCTTCTTCGGCTAATTGCTTGAGGCGGCTGCCCGGCGTTTCGTCTGCACCAGAAGCAAACGGCACAAAACAGAGTACAGTAATGGAAACAACGACGCTGAGGATTCGTCTTGGACTATTCACTACAGGTGAGCGCCGAGACATGAGGAGGGGGTCATAACCCTGCGAGACAGACTATTCCGTCTGCATCGCCTGATCAGGAGGCAAAGAAATGACGTCTTCAGAGGGCTTATGAAAGGTTTCCGCCACGTCAAAAGAGCCGCGCAACGAATAGACGTCATCTTTGAACATGGGGAGGTGAGAATAGTAGGCACGGTGGTAATAGCAGCCCAGGCCCTCACCCGGCTCGGCGGTTTCTTCTTCGACGCTCACATCGGAAAGCGCACCGCTTCCGCTCTCTGCCAAGGGGGGGGTCTTGACTGACGCGATATCAGGCTGCGCGGCCTGTTCAGCCTGATCTTTTTCAGTCAGCGTAGAAGCTTTATTTTTCCGGGTCGGTGGCGTCAGGCGGTGCGACGGGTTTTCAAATTTATCCAGCCAGCCGTAATACGCGGCAGCTTTGGGTGCAGTTGATTGCGGCTCTCCTTCTGCCCGGAGATCACCGGCGACACACATAACGCCAAGGCTCACGACGATAGTCAGGATGTTTTTTATACTGAAGCCCATGTTCTCACCGTTCAGCGTTCTTATTGTAGGCCGAAACGTACAAGGGGGAGCAGCTAGCTGCTCCCCCCGGAGATGTCTTCTGAGGCTGTTTAGCGGTGCAGCTCAGTCAGACGGTTAAGGTCGTACAGGCCGTTAATGTAGTCCAGCGAAAAGTCGGGCAGACCGCCGCAGTACTCACGCCACAGGTTGCCGCGACCGTTCTGAATGTCGACCGTGTCGACGTTGCGCCAGTGGATCGCACCGCGGTTGGCGTTCATGTACGTATACTTCTTGGAGTCGTCAGACCACTGGTAGCCCCATTGCCAGAGCTTCCACAGTTTCCCTTTCCGGTCGAAGGCGACGTGGTTCCAGGTCTCCCAGGTTTCCGGGTCGATCGCCATGACCGCGCTCCTGTACGGATGACGCGGGTCCTTCGGAATCCGCTCGACCACGAACAACTCGCGGATCTGCCAGATGTCGTCGTTGAGCCAGCCGTCCGGGCCACCGTAGCGCACGCCGTCGTCGTCCCACTTGGTCTTGGCGTGCACGGTCAGGAACTTCTTGGGACCCCAGAACTTCCAGTCCCACTCGAGTGGGCGGCCCGAGAAGCCGTAGAAGTCTTCCAGCGTGTGCTCGGTACCCATCAACGAGTCAGACTTCACCTCGGCCGAGATACGACGCACGCGCCGCAGGCTCGGAACGTAGGCCCAGCCGTCATCGGTCCGGCGCGGGTCGATATAGCGCTGGATGATGAACGCGGTGCCCCGCACATCGTACGGCTCGAAGAAGCCGGTGAACTCTTTCCAGTGCACGGTCCCGGCGTCATCGTTTTCGGGCAGGTTGTAGTTGTTGTCCGGAAACATGGCCATCTGGGAGTGATAGGCCTTGTGATAGAAGGTCCCCAGGCTGCGCTCGTAGGTGCCGCCGCCGCCGTAGATCTTCTCGGTATCGTACTCCCAGTCGGTGTCGATATCGATCTCGTCGCCAACCCAGGAGTCGGGCGGCTTGGTAGGCTCGGGGGCGGTATGCTCCCCGCCGAAGCGCAGCCACGTGGTCAGCGCATTGGCCACGAAGTAGCCGCGCCAGTAGAAGCGCTTGTCGTAGTTCCAGGCCACCTTGAGACCGGCGACGTTCTCGTCCGTCTCGGTCCGGATATCCTCGTTCGAGAACGGATAGCCGCAGACATAGTTCTCGAGCGCGCCGTCCGCGGACAGCGAGACCTGCTTCTGGAACTTCTCGTCGCACTCCCGCACGACCTGGTGCTGCGTCACGTGATAGGTGTCGGCCACCTCCATTTGCAGCGAGCCGTCGTTCCACTTCTCGTACTGCTCGAAGTACCCAGGGAACATGAACGGCTTCACCTTGGGCAGGTCTGCGTGCGTCAGCACGTCGCCGCCCTTGAAGTCCGGCTCGGCGTCCTTGGTTTGGCTGAACCATTGGACAAAGGTGTCGTGTGTATACTGCGTGGGGTCACCGCTCTGTTGTGCCCACACGCTGGTCTGTGCCCACAGCAGGCTACAGGCCGCGAGAAACGAAAACACTGTGAGTCGCCTCATAAATCCTCCTCTGAAGCAAATTTGCAGCTTTATTCTTGGTTGACGTTTAGGGGGAAGTCAATAATACCTCAGTAGGTATTTTTATACTGTTGGAATCAATAGGGGTGCCGCATGCGGCACCCCTACACAATCCCTAGAAACGATAGCGCAGCCTGCTCCAGAACTCGTTCATCTTATTGCGTTCCGAGCCACCGGCCTGCATGTGGAATAGGCCGAAACCGGCTTCCGTATACGGGTTGTTCGGGTCGCCCGTAAAGGCGCCAAACGCGGTGAGGTCGTGTTTATGCCGTCCACCGAGAAACGCGGTGAAACCGAGCGTGACCGACCAGTTGTTGGTGATCAGATACTCGACATTACCGCCGGTCGTGCCGTCCTGGGCCGCGGTGCCGAACGCGCCGAAGACCAGGTAGACCAGTTGGTCGCGCATGAAGTGGTTCTGCGCGAACACGGTGAAGATGAAGTTGTTATTCTCGGCGGTGATACCGCGGCGGCCAGCCCTCACGTCAGGATAGTGGGTTCCGTACGCCTGGGCGCTCAGGAAGAAGCTCCGCGTCGGGTTGAGCCAGCGGATCAGGGTCGGCCGGTCAACCCCCAGCACCCACTTGAAGGAATTGCCGTCCGCGATCAGATCGATCTTGGTTGTGTCGTTCAGCATCGCGTTAGCGCTCCAGGACGATTCCCAGCGGATCACGAAGCCGGTGTACGGCTCGAACCAGTCGAGCGACAGGCCCAGCGTGTTGGTCTTGCGATATCTGGCGGACAGCGAGCCGCCAAAGGTACAGTGGTTCATATATTCGGCGTGGCGGAATTTCTTCTTGGTGCCATGCGCCACTCCACCTTCTTTGAAGATGGCCGACTTCCTTACCTGGATCTGTTTCGGCTTGACGCCGACTATTACTGGACCAACGCCCGAAGTACTAAGAACGGTGCCACCGTCCTTGGCGGTAATACCTACACCCGGCGCTTCATTCCGGTCCGCGGGCAGAATGCTGTTCCCGTTCCCGTCCGTCGTGCAGGCTGAGTTATTAGAGACGTTAAGGCGGTCCCAGCCGGTCGCGGGCAGGTCGGCAAATGCGAACCAGTCGGTGACCTGGAGACGCAGGTTGCCGGCGGTGGCTTCCCAGCGCATGCCTATCCCGCCGTTTTTCAGGCTCCAGTGCGGGGCGCGGTTTTTGTACAGCGCCATATTCTTGAACGGGAGATAGGGTCTATCTTCCGTTGCCATAGTCGGGTCATCAGCCGTGCCGGGGAAAAGGGCGGTTGCAAACAGATCGTTCCCGAACACGAACCCGTCTATCGTCCGGCCGAAGCCCGTGGCCCACGGTTGGGCCGGGTGGCCGAGACCGGTCGTCGTATGGCGGTCGAAGACGTACACTATGCTACCGGCCACATCGCGCAGCGGGCCGATATTGCCGAAGCGGTGCTCGTACAGGGCCGACCACAGCGGTACGCGGGTGTCGTCGAACAGGTCAATGAAGAAGTGGTCGCCGAAGTCGACCGGGTTCACGATGTCTTGCAGACGGAAGAAGTCGGCCTTGCCCCATACGTGCTGTTGTTTTCCGAGACGCAGCCAGTTACGGCCGCCGAGGCCCTTCCAGAAGAAGTCGAAGTACGCCTCGCGCACGGGGTAATACAGGTCCATATTGGTCTCGCGGGTCATGCCGAAGCGCAGGTCGTTCTGACTGGCGTCCAGGCCGTAATACCCCCTGCTACGCGAATCGATATCTCGACCGGCTACTCCGTACTTCGAGCCGGGGACCACGGCGTGCATGAACTCCACGTTGCCCCCCGCCCCACCTTCCTTCGGCCAGAATCCGGCGTAGTGGCTAGGATTAAGCCCGAATGCTCTCAGGAAACCTGCATTTGCCGGTTTGGGATAGCCGGAACGCCCGGAGGTGAACCGCGAGTTCTCGCCTTTCCGGCCGTTGCCGAACTTGTCGTCTATGTCGTAGATCGACTCGTACTGAGGCCGCAGCTCGATGAAGTACTCGAAGCGGTCGAAGTAGTCCTGCAGCATGTACAGCGGACCGGACAACTGCATGCTGGCCCGATAGCGGGACGAGGCCACGTGATAGTCGGTCTTAAAGGTGTTATTTCGCAGAATGCTAAAATTATCCACGTAGCCGTGGATAGCCATTCTGTCGAAGCTGTCGAGAAAGCTCCTGTCTCCCCTTCCAGCGGCGTCCGCGGACGGAACCGCGAGCGCCAGACTCAGGCCGACGGCTACAAGGCCCGACCACAATCCGGCAAATATCCCTCTCCCTGCTCGTTTCATAACGAGGTCTCCTTCCTTGCCCTTCGCCCTCACGAAGGGAAAATCTTTACGAACCCCAAAGAAACAGTACATAACGACAATCTCTCAAATTTTTATCAGCTCGTTGGTTGCGGGCTCGGCTCCACCCCCATCGGCTGCTCTTCCTCAACCTGCACAGGCTGCCCAACCACAAACTTCGGTTTCACAATTGCGATCATGGCCGGAATCATAGTGAGCGCAGACAACCAGTGCGTGACCAGCAGAATGGCGAGTAATAAAGCCATCTCCGCAGAGAAGCGCAAACTCGACAGAAAATACCACGGAATTACACCGGCAATCATAGTCGTGGCCGTAAACGTCACCGCCATGCCCGTGGTGGACACCGTGCGTTTAATACCGGCAATCAAATCCCCCCCTGCCCGCGGGACTTCGAGCCGAATCCGGTCCACCACATATAAGATATAGTCCACCCCAATTCCCATCCCCACCGCGGTCACTGGCAGCGAGTTGATATTAATGCCGATCCCCATAAACGAGACATACATATAACTCGCCACCCCCGCGGCAACCAGCGCAAGCATAACCAGGGTTGCTGCAATCAGGGAACCGTAGCTCAAAAGGACAAGAGTGTAAACGGTCATAATGACTAACAGGGCGGCCTGCTTCTCGGATCGATCAATTTCCTCATTCAGGGCCGCAGTCGTCCCAATAAATCCCCCGGCCAGGCGCAGGCCCACCCCTTCAATCGGGTGTTCCGCCATAAATTTCTTGGCGCGGGCGATCGCTTCGCGAACGGTATCGCCTTTCACGTCCTTGTAAAACACCACAAACTGGCCGTTCTGGTAGCGCATATCGGTGTACTCAAGAATCACGCCCGATATGGGAGCTGAGGCTTCATACACAAAAATCAAATTCCCGGTAATGGATCTATCAGGCGGAATGACCTGCCAGCGTGGGTCGCCATAGTGATAGCGGCGGTTCAGATTACGCGCCAAAGTGTACAGCTCGCGCGTATCGCCGGCCTCAACCTGCTCCAACATGTAGCGGCGCATTTCCTCAAGCGTGTCGAGCACATGCGGCTCCTTGAGGATATGCTCACGCTCGCCTTCCAGATAGATCACCAGTTGGTTGGCCCCAGCAAATCGCTCGTTAATGGTACGCGCGGACACATTATAATGGGCATCCTGCCACAGCAGCGGGGAACCGGCTTCCTGTTCACCAATCGGCACGGTAATCGCTGTCCGTACGCCAAAAAAGATCGTCACCGCAGCCACGGCTACAATCACCCATCGGCTGGTGGCCCCGGTTGCGATTTTTCCTACCGAAGTCAGTGTAAAGTCCATCCAACGCGGAATAAAGTGGGTCGTATTCTTCGGCGTCGGAAAATACGACAACAGGATGGGCATGGTGTGCGTAATACAGAAAATATTGGCAAAGGCCCAGAAACTCCCGTAATAGGCCAGCTTCTCAATCAAGGGGATGGTGGCCACGGACAGGACCAGAATCCCACCGGCATCGCTGATGACACCCGTCACACCCGGCAGGAACAAGTCGCTCAGACAGGTATAGGCCGCCTTCTCCTGGTCTTTCGAGACTTCGAGTTCTTCAAAATAGCGCTCAATCATCTGCACCGCGTGGCTGACCGAGCGAGCCGTAATCAGCAGCGGAATCACCAGGATCAGCGGGTCCAGATTAAAGCCCCACCAGCCGACCCAGCCCAGACCCCATACCGTCTGGATGGCCGCGCCGATCATCGGAACCAATACACCATAGAACCTACGGAAATAGATAATCAAGGCAAGCAACACCATCACCCCGGTGAAGGAGAAGATCAGGAAAAGCTCGCCGGTAAAAAACCACACCCAGCCTTTGAGCGCTGGCTCGCCAGCAACATACACTTTTGTGGTTTCGTCTTCTATTTCAGCCCGGATGCGGGTGATCTCACGCTGAATTTCACGATAATCCAACCTATCTTCGTTAAACCCGGCCAGCACGAGCGCGGCTTTGCCGTCTTCCGAGACGTATTTGTTCATCACGATATCGTTATTGAACATCTCGAATTTCAGCGCGCTCAACTCATTTGGGTCGTCCGGTATGTCAACGGGCAGCACCGGGTAGGAGCGTACCATGCCGCCCGGCAAGGTCTTGATATTTCTGATTTTGACGTGGGAGAGAGAGGCGACCTGGTTATGGTCAACACCATTGATCTGGTCGAGTTGGTCCGTTAAGAAACGCACCTTTTCCAGGTTTTCCTTGGTAAAAATATCACCCTCACTCACCTGTAAGACCGCGGTCACGATATTGGCCCCACCAAAGGTCGTGCGGTGCTGGTTGTAGGCTTGGATATAGGAATGTCCTTGTGGCAGAAGGTCGGCAAACTGGCTGTACATTTCGACCTTGCGGGCTTGATAGCCCCACATGACCGTCGCAATCGCCAACGCCACGAGATACGCAGTACGGTGGCGCCAGACCACCGTCAGATAGGCTCCAATCATGCGGTCGGCGAAGCCTTTTTGTTGACCTGGGGGAGTATGGGCCATGCTATTTCTCCTTACGCGAGCAAGGGCGTCGTAGTAGTATGTACTGTTATATGCATTTCAGTTATGACAGCGCCGTTGAGCTGAGGGGGTGAACGTTAGAGGGACGGGTTCGCGGCATACAGCTTTGCCCTATCCGTGGTGGTCCAATTCTTACCACCGTCAGACGTGACCAAGACCGTGCCCCTCCCTCCACACGCAACGCCGAACTGCCCGTCAGAAGCAAAGGACGCCGCTCGGATCCACGTCAACACATGCTGACGGACAGCGTCGTCAAGCTGCCAGGCATCACTTGTGGCCGAGGCTAGCGTGCCAAGGACGCCAGTCGCAAAGTCACTGCGGTTTTCATCCGGAGCAGCGGTGACGGACAGGAGCGTATTAAAACTCCCACTTGGAATATTTGTCCACGTCCCCCCCGCATCTGTCGTTTGTAACAACGTGCCACTCTCCCCGGTGACATACCCTTCTTGGGCGTTACGAAAATCTACATCAATCAGGAAGAGGTCTTCAAGATAGAGTGGGGGAATACGCCGCCGGATCGCTTCCTCTTCAGGGAGTTCCGGGCGGGTGTATTTCGGCAGGTTGCGCACATTGCGTTGCCGCTGCCAGGTGACACCACCATCCTGGGTGCGCAGAATAATCCCAAATTCACCAGTGGTCCACCCGTCCATGTTCGTGGGGAACGACACTCCGTTCAGCGTCACATCACACGGATTCATCCGAGGCAGGGTGGACTCGGGATCATCCGCGGGCTTCGCCGTCGCAAAGTTGTCAAAGCTCTGGTCACACCACAGCGAGAGATTTTCCCAGGTCTCTCCCCCGTCTTGTGAACGGATAATGGCGCCCACCGGACCGACGGCCCAAATGTGCTGCGCGTCCGCACCACGGCTGACGGCAAAATAGTGCGGCTGGGCAACCTGCCAGTCTTGAAGCGGTAATTCCATTGGAATTTTATTCCAGGCTTTTCCGCCGTCGCTCGTCTTGAGGACCATTCCATCCTGCCCGACGGCGACCCCATCCTGAGCAGTAGCAAAATCAATCTCGTAGATTGCCCCTTGGACTCCTGTCTCCAGCATGGTAAAATCTTGTCCGTTATTTGTCATATGCAGAATAAGCCCCCGTCCGCCGGCGACCCAGGCATTATTCGCGTCAAGGACAAAAGCATCATAGAGATCTTCACGATCGGGAAAAACATTCCCCCTGGACGCTCCCATTTCGTTGAGTTCACGCAGCACCTCTTCATCGGATGCTTCAAGACAAGCAGACAAAGTGAAGAGGGCGGCTGCAAGAACGCTCCAAGCCGCATGACGCCACACCAAATACATTCGTCTCTTCAAGATATTCTCTCCTTACTGATACTGGGAAAGCGCTATGGCGTTAAGATTCTGAAATCAGGCTCCTTACTTATGAAGTACAGACAGAACTGTCAAGGGACCCTCCAAGAGCCCCTTCATTCATGATTGAAGGCATTTCTTATTCAATTTTGTTGTGTATATCGAATGGCTAAACCAACCAGTTGGAATTCGTAGTCCGACCGGCTTCGATAGTCTCGGGCAGAACTCGCCCCCATGTGTTGAACCGTTACTTCGTCCTGGAACTCTCCAGCCTTCATCCGTTGGAGGACAATGGCCTCCGCCCCGAGCGCACACGCCTCACGATGCAGCGCCTTTTGCATGGCTTCCATGCCGGTGCCTTGATTGCCATACGTTTTCACGCGCGCGATCACTTCATGCGGCAATGTGGGAGGAGAAGAAAGAATAGGAATATTACAATTCGTGGTAGTAAATTCGACGGGCAGTGCCCCCACCTGTTCGGTCAAAACCAGGGGCTTTGTCGGTCGACTCGCGCATCCGGCCAAAGCGCAGCCAACCAGAACCGTCAAAAGCATTTTCAAGGCATTCACGAACATAGAGCCTCTCAGGTCCCTGCGTCCTCATGCAAAAACAATTGTTTTCCATATCATATTCACAAGGGTTACTCTACTCTTGGACTATGAATTATCGAAATACTAATCGTTTTTATTCCCCGTCGGACGGGGAAAGTACAGCGGACGGAAGCGTATAGGGCCAGACGCGCGAGGAGATTCTTCACATGGCACAAATCCAGTCAGGCCAGTCATTGAAATGGGGCGTTCTTTTTAATGGAGATAAGCTTGCCCTCGAAACTATTGTCAGCTTTGCCATGCGAGCAGAAGACGCCGGCGCGGAGAGCATTTGGGCTGCTGAGCTGTGGCGGGATGCTTTTGTTCCGCTGACCGCCATAGCCAATGCCGTACAGACCGTACGCCTCGGGACGGCAGTCGCCCATTTTGCGCGTCCGCCCATGCTGACCGAGTTGGCAGCCATGTCACTCGCCGAATACACCCAAGGGCGTTTCATTCTGGGACTTGGGACCGCTCCGAAAGACTGGAACGAGAAGTGGCATGGCCTGGAGTACCGCAAACCCGTTGCTCGGATGCGGGAGTATGTTGAGTGTATCCGCACCATGTGGCAAGGCTCACCAACGCAGGCAGTCCAGTATGCAGGTGAATTTTATCAGGTTAGCGACTACCAGCGTCTCACTGAGCCGGTCTATTCAAGCATCCCTATTTATCTGGCAGCGGTTCTGCCCAATATGATCCAGCTCGCCGGCACGCTGGCTGACGGCATTATCCTCAACGTTCTCAACACCCCGAGATATTTTACCGATATGGTGCATCCAAATCTGAAAAAAGGCTTCAACCTTAGCGGACGAGACAAAGACGGCTTCGAGATTTGCGCGGTAAAATGCTGCGCGGTGAATAACAACCGTAAGCAGGCGCGTGACCTAGCCAGACACGCCGTCGCCTTTTACTCCACCCTGCCCTATTTCGATGTGGTCCTCGATCCTCTGGGCTTTACCGAAGCAAAGCTCACAATCCGAGACGCGATGAAACGGAATGATGTTCCGGCCATGCTTGCGGCCGTGAGTGACGATATGGTTGACGCCCTTGTCCTGGCAGGGACGCCCGATGATGTCCGGCAGCAGCTGAGCGCATTCGAGGGCTTGTTTGACACGCTGCTCTTGCTCAGCCCTTCTTTTGCCGCCGACCCGGAAGAGGTGCAACACAATAACGCCGCAATGATTGCCGCCTTTGCCGAATAACGCTATGTAGATTTTACGCATTGAATGGAGGAGTCAATATGGAAACGCAGTTACAGCACGCTCTGCTCCCGACAGCCGCCCATGACGAGTTGGCTCGGCAAAATTTTGTCCACAGCCTCAAGGTCCATTTGGCAACCAAAGTCTCACCTGGCAATAAGACCATTTACGAGCGCAAGGCGGCCCCTCGCTTTGCGCGTGAACATCAGCGTCCTCCCCAAGGTCGGCATGAAGTCCGCAGCGTCATGCAGAACGAACCCTATTACCAGATGTGGAGCACCCTGCTGCGGACCAGCCAGGAAATGATGTGGGATGCGGTCAATGTGAGCGTAGAACGCCAACTCCCGCAGCTCCGGGAGCGCGCCACGACCAACGGGAATGCGCTCGGCTCTCTCAGCTTGAATCCGGACCTGGAAATTCCGTCCTACCACACCGCGGTAGACATTCACTGTCAGCCAGGCGGCTACCACACCGAGCTGAGCCAGGACGACGTGGCCGCCGGAGCGACCTATGACCGGGCCGTCTACATCTACGCCATGAGCCGCTTAGGTGTATTGAACGATGAAATGGGTCAGTCGGTTGTGCTGTATCTCAAAGAACAGCATCCGGACTTCCGACCCCGTCGCATCCTGGATATGGGCTGTACCGTCGGGCATAGCACCCTGCCCTATGTTGATGCCTATCCCGAAGCCGAAGTCTTTGCCATTGACGTTGGCGCACCCGTCCTGCGCTATGCCCACGCGCGCGCCGAGGCGCTTGGCAAACGCGTCCATTTCTCTCAGCAGAATGCGGAGCAGACCAATTTCGAGGAGGGCTCATTTGACCTCATCGTCTCTCATATTTTGCTGCATGAGACTTCGAGCACAGCCATTCGCAATATTATGAAAGAGTGCCGCCGGTTGTTAAAACCAGGGGGTATAGTGCTCCACCAAGAGGTGCCGCAGTATGAAGGCATGCCGCCCTACGAGGCTTTTATTCTCGACTGGGACACCTATAACAATAACGAGCCCTTCTGGGGGACGGTGCATTCCATGGACCTCCAAAAGCTCGCCGAAGAGTCCGGTTTTGCCGCAAATAATGTCATCCAGACGATGATCCCGAGTGCCCTGGAACGGGCACAGGCACGCACGGAGAAATTTCAAGGAGGCGATTTCGGCGGCGGTGGGGCGTGGTTCGTCTTTGGCGCTACCAAATAGCAGAGGAGCAGGAGCTATTCATGCCGCGCAAAGCAAAAGGCAAGCGTCCGGCTTTTTTCGACGACCCTCAAATCGATACGGTCATGGGGATTGTCATGGCCCTCGCCGGCGAAGTATCCGTGCTGCGGGAGCGTCTCGATACCCTTGAGCATGTGGCTGCCGCCAGGGGACTTTTCACTCAGCAAGACATCGAAGCCTATCGTCCGGATGATGCCGTCGCTACCGAACGGGAACGCTGGCGTGCGGACTACCTCGAACGGGTCCTCCGCGTGGTGCATCAGGAGTTGGAAGAAACAGACAAAGGCGAAACCACGGACTCATACCAAGCCGCGGTGCGCGCTGTTTCATCCTAGCTCCAAAAAACGTAAGGCTTCCCGGCTCCGCAAAAACACAGACACGCAATCGAATCGGAAAGTGCAGGCTGTTCATGCCCTTCAAACTTGGCGTTGACGTAGGTGGAACGTTTACCGATCTCGTCCTTTTTGACGAGGAGAGTGGCCGGCAGGTCCGAGCCAAAACTCCGTCTACCCCCGATGATCCATCCGTTGGCGTGCTGGCCGGTATTGATAAAATCTGCCACTTAGCCAAGGTCTCACCTAGCGCCATCGCTCAGATTATGCACGGCACGACTGTGGCTACGAACGCTGTCCTTGAGGGAAAAGGCGCGAAGGTTGGCCTGATTACGACCCAGGGCTTCAAACAAATCCTCCATCTGGCTCGCTCCTGGACGCCGGGTCCGCTGGCCGGCTGGATGATTATGGAGAAACCCGAGCCGCCCGCGGCGCTGGAATATACGCGCGAGGCCATCGAACGCATAGACACCCGCGGTGAAGTAATCACCCCACTGGACGAAGACGCGCTGCGGAAAGACCTGCACGCTTTGGGTACACAAGGCATTGAAGCGCTGACGATTTCTCTCATCAATTCCTATGCCAATCAAACCCATGAAAAGCGCATCAAAGAGATCGCCCAAGAGGTTCTTCCCAACATCCCCATTACCGCCTCATCAGAAGTGTTGCCGGAGTTTCGGGAATACGAACGCACCCTGACCGCGGTGATGAACTCCTACGTGCGGCCAAAGGTTGCCCAGTATATGGGTGGCTTTGCAGAGCAGTTAGCGGCGCACGGCCTGAACGCAGACGTCAACATTCTCCGCTCTGACGCCGGACTGATGACCTTGCGTATGGCCCAGGAACGGCCGGTATACGCGGTGATGTCAGGCCCGGCCGGTGGTGTTGCCGGCGCGCTGTATATTGCCAAAAAGGCCGGCTTCCCGAATCTGCTGACCCTGGATATGGGCGGCACGTCGACCGATGTTGCCATGTGTCAGGATGGCAGCCAGACCATTTCTCGTGAAACGACCCTGGGCTATTTCCCGATTAAAGTTCCTTCGGTCGATGTCCGCAGCATTGGCGCCGGCGGCGGCTCCATTGCGCATGTCCCCGAGATTACCAGCGCCCTGCGCGTCGGACCGCAGAGCGCCGGCGCGGTTCCCGGTCCGGCGAGCTACGGCCAGGGCGGGACAGAGGCAACTGTGACAGACGCGAACGTGGTCCTGGGCCATCTGCCACCCAATCTACTGGGCGGAGAAATGACGCTAGATACGGCAGCAGCCACAGCTTCAGTTGAGCGGATTGGGAAAAAACTCGGCCTGAGTGTATATCAAACCGCCCAGGGCATCTTGGACATTGTGAATGAGAACATGCACGGCGCGTTGCGTTTAGTCTCCGTCCAGCGCGGCTACGACCCGCGTAATTTTGCCCTGGCAGCATTTGGCGGCGCCGGTCCGCTGCACGCCAATGCCGTGGCCAAGCTGATTGGCTCATTCCCGGTTATCGTCCCACTCGCGCCAGGCATTTTATGCGCAATGGGCGACGTGTGTTGTGATTACCGTGAAGAATTCTCCCGGACGGTCTTCCGTACCCTGGATCATATCACCGCACCGGAGGTGATTGCGATTCTCGAAAGGCTGAGTACAGAGGCGACCGGCTGGTTGGAGCAAGAAGGCATCTCCCGCAATCAGCAGCAGATTTTCTACACCGCCGATATGCGCTACTTCCGCCAGGGCTATGAACTGCCGGTGACAACAACGCTCGATGATCTGCAAAACAACGGAACAGCTACGCTGGCGGAGCAATTCCACGCCTTACACGAACAGCTCTACCGCTTTCGTTTGGAGGCCGAGTGTGAAATCGTCAATCTTCGAGCAGTTGCCCTGGGCACGGGAACGACATTGCACTGGCCCGAAGGCGAAACGGACGGACCGTCCGCGGCCCAGGCCCAGATTGACGAACACCGGATTTATTTTGATGGCGACTTTTTGAATACGCCGATTTATGATCGGGCAAAGCTCAAGCCGGGCAACCACCTGCCCGGTCCGGCGATTGTCACCGAGATGG
Source organism: uncultured Binatia bacterium (SeqCode) (assembly GCA_965247985.1). Classification (GTDB taxonomy): domain Bacteria; phylum Desulfobacterota; class Binatia; order Bin18; family Bin18; genus Bin18. The sequence continues at coordinate 2,792,325 of OZ252051.1, forward strand.
ACTCGACTACGGTCGTCTTGCCGGATTGTAGGGCGGAAATAGATCGCTATGCGAATATCCTGATTCGACCGGAAGCATAATTAAGAGGGACCCAACCATGCGCGATGTGAAAATTGCTGAGATTCCAGATATTGAGGTCGATTCCGTCACCCTCGACATTATCGAGAGTGCGCTCAAGAACTATCGCTATGAAATGGACGCGGTGCTGTTCCGCACAGCCATGTCGCCGGTTATCCGTGAGCAGCACGACGAATTCCCCATGATCTGCGACCCCAACGGGCGGATGGTCGTGGGGCAGTTCGGCTCCTATATCCGCGAAATGATGGAGCGTTTTGACCAGCCGCTCTATCCCGGCGATGTCATTCTCCTCAACGATCCCTATCTCTGCGGGGGCGCCATCTCCCATATTAACGACTTTCTCGTCCTTGTGCCCGTCTTTGATGGCGAGGAACTCATTGGCTGGACCTCCATGTTCGGCCACCAAATGGACGTGGGCGGCCCACTGCCCGGCTCGTTTCCAACCAACGCGACCTCGATCTTTGGCGAGGGGTTGCGCATTCCGCCCGTCAAACTGTTTGAAAAAGGCGAACTCAACCAAGCCGTCCTCGATCTTATTTTGAACAATGTCCGCATTCCCCTGATGAACCGCTCGGATCTCATGGGTATTGTGGCCGGCTGCAAAACCGCGGAACAGCGCGTGCAGGAACTGTGTGAGCGTTTTGGGCGGGAGACCTATCTGGCGGCTTGTCAGGCATTGCTGGACCGGACCTACCGGGCCGTACAGACCCTCATCCGGCGCAATATCCCGACTGAGCCCCAGTCTTTCGAGGACTATGTTGATGATGACGGGCTCGGCAACGGTCCATTCAAAATGAAGCTGACCATCTGGCGTGAGGGCGACAAGGCGATTTTCGACTGGACCGGCACCGACCCGCAAGCCGTTGGGCCGATCAATTTTTATCTCAATCCGGGCATGTTCAAGATGTTCATCGGCGTCTACCTCATCATGGTCTACGACCCCCAGATTCTTTTTAACGACGGCTTCTACGATTTGATTGACGCCCGGATGCCGGATGGCTCTCTGCTCCATCCGAAATTCCCCGCCCCGCTCGGCTGTCGCACCCATGCCCTGGCCCGCCTATTTGATGTTATGGGCGGATGTCTCGGCCAGCAAAGCCCGGAACTGACGACCGCAGCCGGCTACGGCACCAGCCCCCACCTGCTGTACAGCGGCAACGATAAGGATGGGAACTTCTTCTTTATTATGGAGATCGGCTATGGCGGCATTCCGGGCCGGCCTATTGGCGACGGCATGGATGGCCATTCCTGGTGGCCGTTATTCACCAATATTCCAACCGAATACCTCGAAAGCTATTGCCCCCTGCGCGTGGACCGTTATTCGTCAGTCATCGACTCAGGCGGAGCTGGTTTGCATCGTGGCGGTAATGGTATCGACAAATGGTACACCTTTCTCGAACCTGGCGAGATCGCCATTCACGACGACCGCTGGCTGACTCCCCCCTGGGGGATACTCGGGGGCAAACCGGGGATGCGCTCGACGAAAATCCTGGTCCACACCGATGGTACCCGTACCGTCCTGCCCTCAAAATGCGACCAGATCAAAGTCGAGCCGGGCGACCAGCTCATCTTCCAAACCGCGGGCGGCGGCGGCTGGGGTGACCCGCTGGAACGAGACGTTGAGAAAGTCCGGGTTGATGTCGTCCGCGAGTTGGTGTCGGCGGAAAAGGCCGCATCCGATTACGGCGTGGTTTTCGACCCGGCCGGGTCTGAAGTTGATGCGGCAGCCACACACGCACTGCGTCAGCGCATGAAAGAGAGTCGGGACGAGCCACCCACGTTTGATTTTGGTCCGCCACTCCAAGAACTCCTGGCACGCTGTAAAGAAGAGACCGGGCTTGAGCCACCGATTGCCCCCACCTTACCGCCAGGCTGGGAAACGAATGGGGTGAAGAAAGTCGCGGCCTGACCTATTCTTTATCCTCGCCCCTAAGAGGCGAGGATAAAGGTGAGGGGAATCTCAATGAAATACTTTCTGAGCAACCCTCACCCTGGCTCTCTCCCTGGAAGGGAGAGGGAAACGAATTTGAGACCGATGATAGTCCCCTTGATAGTCTCCTACACCCCTACCGCCAGTTTGAATCGAAGAGCCTTCTGTGTTCTCGCCCTCGCCTTCCTTCTCCCCTCCTCCTGCGACCAACTCCGCACTCAACCGCTGACCGGACACCGCGACATTGCAGCCGCCCTCCGACCATTGCTAGACCTTGCCTATGCTGGGCCGGACTATCCGACCTACCATGCCGAGTTCCAATCGTTTCAAACCATTGTGCAGCAAAAGATAGCAATAACTCCCCACGAAATGCGTCCGCACGTCCATACGATCGTGGCCTATTTGCAAGTCGCCGACAAAGTGCTTGAGTGGCACACGCACCACCATGAAGAGCGGCAGCCGCCCCAGCTCACAACCTGGACGACACACCATCCATTTCTTAAAGCGGCAATTGGTGCACGGCTCGAAGCGCCGAATGCCTTTGATGCGGAAACCGCACTACAGCTGCTGTTTGAAAAAACGGACCAGACCCTCGTGGCCATGCAGGTGAAGAACAAACCCATCTAAACTCAAAGGAAAGACCAATGGGAAAACTCGACAATAAAATCGCCCTTATCACCGGCTCAAGCAGTGGGATTGGCAAAGCCGTCGCCCTCGCCTTTGCCAAAGAGGGAGCCGACCTGGCGCTCAACTATCCGAATGACTCGCAGGCCGACAACGCCGCAGCGGTCCAGAAAGACGTGGAAGCCCTTGGCCGGCGGGTTGTCGCTATCCAGGCCGACGTATCCCAAGAAGACGAGGTCCAGCACCTTGTGGATACGACCATGCAGACCTATGGCCGTATCGATATTCTGGTCAATAATGCCGGTATTGCCTCTGCCGCAACCGTCGGTGACATGCCGGTTTCGATGTGGGACCAGATGTTAGCCGTCAACCTGAGAAGCGTTTTTCTGTGTACGCGCCTGGTCTTACCGATCATGTACAAACAAGACTACGGCAAAATTATCAGCACCGCCTCGCAACTCGCCTATCTGGGCTCGCCCGGCCTGAGTCATTATTGCGCGGCCAAGGCCGCCATTATTGCCTTTACCCGCTCGCTGTCGCGTGAAATCGGCACCCGCAATGTCAACGCGAATTGCGTCGGCCCTGGCGCAACCCAAACGCCTATCCTCAAGGGCATCAGCGCAGAGGCCCTTGAAGCGATTCGGGCCAGTATTCCCAAAGGCCACCTGGCAACCGTAGACGATATTGCTCCGACCTATGTCTTTCTGGCCTCTGACGAATCGAGCCACTATGTCGGACAATGTCTCAGCCCTAATGGTGGAGATATCATGCTCTAAATTCCCGTCTCTTGCCCCTCCCCTCTCCCGCTTATAGACTCAGCCGCCGTGTCTGAGCCGCCCTCCCCTTCGCAAGGCCAGGAAGTCTTGTTCACCCGAGATTTTGTCCTGCTGTGTCTTGGGACCTTTTTGTTTGCCGGCAGCATGTTCCTGCTGTTTGCCGTCCTGCCGGTCTTTGTTGTTGAGGAACTCCACGGCGCAGACTCCCAAGTCGGTCTGATCATGGGCGCGTTCGCCATCTCCGCCCTGCTGGTGCGTCCCATGACCGGCCGCTTGGTTGACCAGTGGAGTCGCAAGACCATTCTCAGCATTGGAGCCCTCATCTACTGTCTTGCCCCCGCGCTCTATACCCAGGCCGAAACAGTCCCGGTCATGCTGGGTCTGCGCTTTTTTCACGGGTTTGGGATAGCCGCCTATACCACCGCCGCCGGAGTCATCGTTGCTGATCTTGCCCCACCGAGTCGGCGCGGAGAGGGGATGGGGTATTATGGCATGTCCCTGAACCTGGCTATGACCATTGGCCCGGCATTGGGGGTCATGCTCATCGGCTATATCGGTTATGACTCCCTCTTCTGGCTGTGTGCGGTCCTCGCCCTCGGCAGTCTTGTCCTTTCACAACTTATCCAGGAGCCGGCGCACGCGCCGTCTCCACACCAGGCCGGCACCCAACCACGCCAATGGGTGAGTCGGACCGCTCTCTTTCCCGGCTTTATTGCCGTCTGCATGACGGTCACCTTCGGCGCAGTTGTCTCCTTTCTCCCTCTCTTTGTAAAAGCCGCTAACCTTGGCAATCCAGGAATATACTTTAGCGTGTATTCTATTGTGGTCGTGGTCTCACGCCCCTTTGCCGGACGGCTGTCCGACCGCTTTGGCCGAGCAGCGGTGATTATTCCTGGCCTGGGCTGTCTTGCGGTCGCGATGACCACGCTCGCGTTTTCGTCAACTCTTCCTGGCATACTGATTGCCGCCGCATTACAAGGATTAGGATTTGGAGGGGTTCAGCCATCCATCATGGCCCTGGTTGTTGATCGTAGCCCCGCGCACGAGCGCGGGGCTGCGCTCGCCACTCTGATGGGAGCGTTTGATGTTGGGGTGGGGTTGAGCAGCATCGTGCTGGGTGCGGTACTCGAATATACAAATTTTACGGTGATGTTTTTGTGCGCTGGCGGGGTGGCTTTCGTCGGCGCAATTGGAGCGGCGTGGGGGACACGAGAAAGATCCACGCCGCAGGAGTGAAGCCTGCTTCTCTGCAACCAGCCGGCTACACTTCTCCGTCCCAAGTCATTTTTGCTCTCCTAACGCTCTTTACCATTTAGATATCCTTGCGGCAGTACAAGGGCTCGGTTAGGCTGGTGGCAATAGCATCAGATAGAAAATCAGACCTGGAGGAAACGGAATACATGCGCAAAACGGCTTTTCCCATACTTATTTGTGGCGCCCTCGTTGCCCTGACACTCGGCGTGGTATTCACGCCTCAGGCTCGCTCGCAGGGTCAGGGCCTACCCACGCGGGAAGATATTCAACAATGGATTGCCCTGAATCTTGCCACGCTTCCCCAATTCAAAGAAGGCGATATTCTGAGACAAGCCGACCTTGAGAAGCTACGGCCCTTCTTGCCGCCACGCTATATCGACGAGTTTGATTTTCCTGAAGTCGAGTTTCATGTCGCGCCCACGGGCCACTACCCACCTCACCCCGCTTATCTATCCGCAACCGAGCAATACGCAAACCAAACCCGCCTCGCAGCCGATGGCGCGCTTGAGAACTATATTGCCGGGCGACCATTTGCCCAAGCGCTGGTCAATCCGGACGACCCAAACGCCGGCCTCAAAGCTGCCTGGAATTTCAACTATCGCTGGCAACACTACGGCATGCACGTCGAGCGGTACTTAGGCGCGCTGATTGCGAAAGGTCGCAAGGCATCCAATCTGCCGGGCTTCCCGGACGATCTCATCCAGGGCGGCGGACGAGCCATTCGGCATCTCGTGGCCCTCTATCAACGCGTGTATCACAACCACCTCGCCCATCTGTCAACCAAAGGCCATATCTTTCCCCTGAATGATGCCGGGCGGTTTGAATACAAAGACTATGTGGAATTTACGGAGCCGTACGATGTACGCGGGCAGCGTTTCATGGTTTACCGTTACGACGACGCCCGCAAACAGGACGACGCCTGGGGGTTTATTCCGGCGCTGCGCAAGGTGCGCCGGCTGTCCCTCCACGAACGGGACGATTCCATCGGCGGCACCGAGATGACGCTGGATGACTTTAGCGGCTTCTCCGGGCGGGTGCTGGACCACACCTGGCGCTTTCTGGGCTGGAAACCCATCTTGCACGTGATGAATTCCCGCCACCCCTATGCACGCTTCTATGGCCCCAATGGCTGGCTACCCAACGACCGCTGGGAGCTGCGCCTATGCGCCGTTGTTGAACAAACGCCCATCAACAACCGCAACTATAGTAGTAAAATCTATTTTTGGGATGCCGAGACGTATGAAACGTCCCTGGTGCTCATCTTTGATATGGACGGCAAGCTGTGGAAGGTCAGCGACCTCTTGCACGGCTGGTCCGAAGACCCGAGTCAGGCCGAATCGGACCGCGGCAAACAGATCCCACGCAACATCGGCTTTACGATTGTCGATGTCAAACAAGAGCAAGCCACCATCTTCTCTGCCTACACGATTGAGTACCCCGAGGTCGATGTCGAACACGTCGAAGAGCGCTACGACGTGAACAAATTGAGCGAGGGCAGTCGGTAAATCATCATTGCTAGAGTAAGGATATGGCGAAAATCACGAGCAAATTGCAGGTGACGATTCCCAATCCAACGTCCTCCTAAAAATGATTCACAACAACCATACCGTGATACGCTTGCCCCGCATTCATATCTTCCGAGAGAATCCGGGAACAGTCCGCTCGTTCCGCAGCGGCTACAATCAAGGAGTCCCAATACGTAATCCCGTATTGCCGATGGGTAGCGACAGCCCGACCACGGGTAAAATACAGATCAAGTCGATCACCGCCTCCGCTTCCTCGGCAGAAAGCGGGTTTGGGATACGCCTGGTCACCACGTTGAAAAACTCTCCAAGCACTTGCGCGGAGAGGATTGCCGACTCATTTTCAATACCGCTCAGTAATACCTGTTGGGCCTGTGTGTGTTTGGCTGGATCATGCTGGTCGTATGCGTAGACCAGGACGTTAGTATCTATGAACTCCTTATCGGGCATGGATACCTTCCCGCGTCCAAGTACGCGGCCCCATGTCACGGCTCATATGCCGAAAAGACTTTTTCAACTTCGCGGCATATGCCTCGCGTCTGCTGCCGTCAGCGCTGGCGACAGAAGTCAGATAGTCCCGCACCAGCGCCGTCAGCGTGGTGTTTTTGTCAATCGCGATTTTGCGAACCTTCTTGACGATTTCTTCATCAATACTCAGCGTGATATTCATTTTTCATCCCCTGTCGGAAAGTGTTCGGGCACCCATAATACGGGTTTACCGTAATATGGGCAACGTACACATATAGCGTCAAGAGAGGGCGCACCCGATCGATAATCAGACTACCCCATCCTCGCGCAACCGTGCGACCTCTTGCGCCGAATAGCCCAGCAGCCCCGTCAAAACCTCATCCGTATGCTCTCCCAATAAGGGCGGCGGGAGGCGGAACTCGACCGGGGTAGCCGAGAGTTTGAGCGGTGAGCCGACAAGCTGCACTTGCCCCGCAGTCGGATGCGGCATGGATACGCGCATGTCACGCGCAAGCACCTGCTCATCTGCAAAGACTTCATCAATGGATTGAATCGGCCCACAGGCAATACCCGCGGCGCGAATTTTCCGCAGCCAGCCGTGTACCGTGTCCGTGCCAAATACGTCTTGGAGGAGCGGGATGAGTGTCGCCCGGTTTTGCACGCGGGCCGGGTTGGTTGAAAAACGTTCGTCAGCCGCGAGCCCAGGGTGTTCAATGAGCTGACACAGTTTCTGCCATTGTCTATCGTTGCCAACGGCCAGACAAAAATATCCGTCTGTAGCTTGAAATGACTGATACGGCACAATCGACGGATGGGCGTTGCCATAGCGCCCAGGTTGCTTGCCGGACACTAAATAATTACTGGCAACGTTGGCCAGCCAGGCGACCTGGGCGTCCAGGAGAGAGATGTCGATTGCCTGGCCTTTGCCCGTTTTGGTTCGGGCCAGCAAGGCTGCCTGAATGGCGTTGGCGGAGAACAAACCGGCAGTGATGTCGGTAATGGCAACGCCGACTTTCATCGGCTCGCCGTCGGCCTCGCCGGTGATACTCATCACCCCACCCCGGCCCTGAATAATAAAATCGTATCCTGGCAGGTCTTTGTCCGGTCCGGTCTGGCCGTAGCCGGTAATCGCACAATAGACCAGCCCTGCATTCTCCTGCTTGAGCTGTTCATACCCCAGCCCCAGCAACGCCATTTCCCCGGATTTGAAGTTTTCAATCAGCACATCGCTGACTTGGACGAGACGCCGGATGAGCTGCTTTCCGGCGTCAGATTTGAGATTGACGCTAATACTTTTTTTATTGCGATTGGCACACAAATAATACGCGCTCTCACCACCAGCAAACGGAGGGCCCCAAGCGCGGGTATCATCCCCACTGCCCGGCCGTTCGACCTTGATGACTTCCGCGCCAAGGTCTCCCAGGGTCATGGCGCAGAACGGCCCGGCTAAGATGCGCGAGAGGTCAAGGACCCGGAAGCCGTCCAATGGTTGCGTCGGTTGCGTCATGAGCAGTACTCCACGCAGGTGGAGTATGCGCAAACGCCATCGCTCCGCAATCCCCCACCCATTTTGTCTTATCCCCGCCCTGGCAACATACAAGGGCCAGGGGGAAGGTGTTCCGCCGCAGCCGGATGGTGCGCCCTGTGCACCATCCGGGAATTGTCCTCTCCCTCACCCATTTGAAACTGCAACACGACCCCGTTTTCCGCACAGTTCACACAGTCTGGAAGAATGTGATATAGTTAGAAGCCTACTGCCCGTTCGGGAAATTCAGAGAATGGACAGCCCACAGGTTCCGCGGGTTCCGGTGGATGAGGAGTGGAGGTTGCAGATGGAAGGAACTTTTACCTACCAGTGTCAAGACTGTGAAGCATTACTCAGCAGCGCTCCCAATGGGAGCTGTCCCCGCTGTGGTTCGCAAGCCGTACTTTCTTTAGACTGGTATGGGTTGACCCCGGTTGAACGCGGAAGCTGGTTCGACCGTATTCATGGTCGGCCACGCATAGCGCCGCTTGAACAGCTTGTGCAGAGTGCGGACTAGGGGCTGTTCACGCAGCACCGATTTTCTCTAACAGTAGAACTTGTCCGTTGCAGTCGGCAGCCAGAACGACTCGGAATGGCGAGCCACATTGCGAATCCAGTATTTCACGTTGGGCAGGCTGTCGAGGGCCTGGGCACATTGGACTTCCTCGCCGTCGTCCGCGCCGTCGAAAGCCGGAACGTGATCCGGGCCTAAAAAGTGTTTGCATGGCTTGCAATGCCCCCGGTAGCGCCGCTGGTCCTGGTACATGCCGGCTTTGAACTCAAAGGCGGTGTCAAAGGAGGGACAGCACGGGTTCAGCGCAGATTTTCTGCCACAGGTCTGAAGCTAGTTTCTTCATCACTTACCATTCATCTTCGACATTCTCCTTATTCGGTGATAGAGCGCCTAGCTCGGTAGCCTCTGCCCCCTCACCCTGACCCTTGTATGTTGACGTAGAGGGGAAAGGGAACAGCCCGTAGGCGGCTATTGCGTTTCGACATCCCGAATGAGCGAACGTCCGTTGAGAGGTTGTACGGGCCGGTAGCTGCCCGAAAAGAGCGCAGCGTAAGAGGCTATCTGCTCCGCGGAGAGCGCAACCGGTTCGGTCATGACCAGCCAGCGGACCCCTTCGGTACAGGGGGGCGTCGTCAGCGAGCCCGCGTAGCGCCACGTTGTGCGGAGTTCGGGCAGCAGCGCCGCCACGTCTACTACCACGTCCGGGACAGCAGTCGCGGGAGTGGGCCGAGCCGGCAAATGGGGCCACAGCGGAGTGAGCGTCTCGTTGGCACTGCCTTCTTGTAAGAGCACGCCGACCACCGCGAGGGCACCTTCCTCAGCGCGGTGCACCAAGTGTAATTCCAGCGGGAACCGGACTCCCGCCACGGTATGTTCACTGCCGTGGTGGAAGTGGAACTGGAGGAGTTCGTAGCGGACATCGTCGAGAGTGATACTGCTCCCCGGCGCGACGTTCACCTGTATAGTATGCCCATTGTTGAGAATAACGAGCGGACTTGGCACGTAATCGAACTCGATGTTCGTCAGGTCGCGGGTCTCGGCGCCGACGAGATCAATCGGCGACTGTGCGGTCCCGCCGGCGCAGGCGGAAAACGTAGCGTCGAGCGCTCCCCACTGGGCCGGGCCGTTGTCACCCTCGTATCCCCAGCGGGTCTTGTCGGACGCGACGGCACCGGACAACATGACCATATACGCTGCTACAGCCACCGTAGCGAATAATTCTGCTCTCATTGAACCTACTCCTTTGCAGACAGTGCTATGCGCAAACCCGCCCTCGGCGTCTATCTTTTCCAGAAGGTATATCCAGGTCATACCTACGCTCAAGAGTCGCCCCGCCTCTCCCGGCGATAGTGCCGGAGCCAGTCCCGGACCGTGGCCAGCAGAGAGGACTGTGGGGAAGGCGGAGCCGGGGGAGGGGAGGCGGTTGGGCTCTCCTCCCACCACTCAACGTGGGTCAGATGGAGCTGGGCGATGCGGGTAATAGCAGGAATGAGTTGTGTCGTGACAAACGCCTTGTTCACCTCGCTCTCCAAAAGCAGGTCTGTCTGTGCGATGTAGTTCTCGGTACTGGAATGCAGGCTTGCGATGATAGCGCCGTCGGTCATACCGTTAAAAACACCCTAATTCGCGTCATCTCCGCCCGAGATATGAGCCGCAAGGAGCGAACCCGTTATGAGCAGGAAACGTAAATCTATTCCTACCTTCAAGAGTGAGGCGGAAGAGCAAGCCTTTTGGGAAAGCCACGATTCGACCGATTATGTGGACTGGAGTAAGGCCGAACGTGTCCGGTTCCCTCATCTCAAACCGTCTACCAAAGCGATTTCCCTCAGGTTACCTGTCGATCTGCTGGAGCGGATCAAGATCGCGGCCAACAAGCGGGATGTCCCGTACCAGTCGCTCATCAAAGTCTGGCTGGCCGAGAAGGTTGACGCCTAGGAGCGGCTTCCCCTCCACGATCCGACCCTGGCAGGCGACATAAAAAAGGGCGCCCTTTTTGGACGCCCCGGTTTGTATGCGTTTGCCACCCTTTTACTCTAAGTTATACAGCTCGGCCACGTTATCATGCAGAATCCAGTTCTTCTCTTCTTCGGTGAGATGGGCCGTGTGTTTTTCGAGCAATTCCTGTGACCACGGCCACGTCGAATCGCTATGCGGAAAGTCGTTGGCCCACATCAGACGACGGGGGTTACACATATCTTTCATACGAAACGCCACCCAGTCATCCTGAAAAGTCGTGTAGATATGCTCGCTGAAGTATTCGCTCGGCATCTTTGACAGTTCCTGGCCGGGTTTCAGCCAGTAGCGGTGCCGGTCATAGGCGTGATCCATGCGGTACATATAGTGCGGCACCCAGCCGGCATCGGCTTCGACACACACGATTTTCAGTTTGGGGTTGCGTTCAAAAACGCCGCCCAGAATAAAAGTTCCCATCAAATCCTGATTGCCGCGAATAATGGACAAGAAGCCGTTCAGCTTCGGCCCACGGGGAGACGAACCGACCACATCGCTCCGACTGGTCAGAATATGAAAACTCAGCGGCATCTGCATATCGACGGCAGCCTGCCATAACGCATCATAGATAGGGTCGTCGTAATCAGACACCTGCGGGTTGCCCGGCATCATCACCCCGCGCAGGCCCAACTCTTTCATCCTGCGTATGTCGTCAATACCCTCATCAACCGAGCGCATAGCAGTCTGACCCAGGCCGATGAGTCGATCCGGATGGGCTGAGCAGTATTCCGCGATCCATTTGTTATAGGCGTCGAAACAGGCTTTTTTATAGTCAAAGTCGGAATGATTACACAGCAGCATGCCAACAGTAGGGTAGATCACTTCGGCCGCAACGCCGTCACGGTCCTGATCGGCCAGGCGCGCTTCCGGGTCCCAGCCACCTCGGTGCAGGTCTTCGAACTTCGCGCCGAACATGGTGAGTTCTTCGGCCTTCTTGCCGGCCGCGGCAACCAGGCCCATGGGGACCGGCTGCTTCATGCCGCTGATGACAAAAAGATCTCCCTTCTTGTCATCGTGGACCATATGCGGCGCAGTATCTTTGTACTTCTTATCAATGCGATCCACATAGGTGCCCGGCGGTTCGGTGATATGCGAGTCAGAGGAAATGATGGGTTTGAGCATGCGTTGCCGCTCCTTGTTTGGCAGCCTTATTTTGTCGAGAACAACGTCTCCTCAGTCGGTGCCGCTTTGTGCGGATTAAAATGCGGAATCACATACTGTCCGATCCGATTAATCGAGCGCATGATGTTCTTGTGCGGAATCCGACCGGCCTGCTTGAAGAAAATCACCTGGTCCAGGCCGGCCTGGGCAAAGGTTTCGAGCTTACGGTTGACCTCATCCGGGTTGCCGACCGTAACCATGGGATGCTCTTTGATCTGGGCATCGCTCAAATCATTGGCGTCCGCCTCAAGGTCGAACAGGCTGCGCAGATATTCGTAGGAGTACAGATTGTTCTTGACCATCAGGGGCTCAAACAGCTTGGCCACGTTGTGCAGAAACCAACGCGCCCCGTCGATTCCAATCGCCTCTTCCTCTTTGTTCTCCGCTACATGACAAATGGCCACGCCGGCAAACCGCTCGTTAATCACCTTTGATACAACGTCAGTCCGGTCCTTACACTTCTCACGATAAGTCTCCATGGTCTTCTGCACCTGCTCCCAGTTCAGATTGAAGCTGAGCACGCCCAGGCCCCGGTCTGCCGCCATTTCGTAGCTGTCCGGTGCCACGCAGGCCATCCACATCGGTGGGTGCGGCTCTTGAATGGGTTTGGGTACGACCCGCCGGGGCGGAATCTGAATGGTTTTGCCGTTGTATTCCAGGATTTCTTCGGTCCAGGCTTTAACGATAACGTCGAGTGCCTCACGCACCTCTTCGCGCGTCCGATCGTAATCCACCCCAAAGCCGTCCAACTCCTGGGCCGTGGTTGACCGACCCGTGCCCAGGTCCATCCGCCCGTTGCTCAGAATATCGAGAACAGCGGCCTGTTCCGCCACCTTGATGGGGTGGTTGAAGCGGTGCGGCAGGAGGCGCACACCGTGGGCGATGCGGATGTTCTTGGTGCGCTGTGAGACCGCACCGTAAAACACCTCGGGGGCCGGGCTGTGGGAGTATTCCTCCAGAAAATGATGCTCAACTTCCCACACGTAGTCAAAGCCCACCTGGTCGGCCCGTTCTATCTGGGCCAGGGCTTCGTGGTAGACGTTGTACTCACTCAGCTTGTTCCACGGTCGGGGCGTTTCCATTTCGTACAGAAGACCGAATTGCATAGCGTACTCCTTTTTTTGTTGGTCGTTCGTTTCTTTCCCCTACAGACGAGCGCGTCGGATCAGGACAGTCCATACACGCCGGCCACATTCTCACCTAAGACTTTCCGCCGGCTCTCTTCAGACAGCGGCTCCACCATATTCGTCAGGTCTTTAATATAGTCGCAGGTATGATCGTCGTGCGGGAAATCGCTCGCCCAGAAGAACTTGTCCGCGCCGATATACTCAATCAGGTAGGGCAAAGCACGCTCATCCGGGTCGGCCGATATCCAACACTGGCGATGGAAGTAGTAGCTCGGGACTTCTTTGAGCGGGACACTTCTGCCGAGTGCGGTCTTATACGCAGCATCCATGCGGTCGAGCAAGTGTCCGATCCAGCCCGCCCCGGATTCGAGCACCACAACTTTTGCTTTGGGGAAACGGTCGAACAAGCCATATTGGAAAAGTCCCAAAAAGGCTTGTTGGGGGCCTTGTCCACCCAGCATATCAACCCACCATTCACCCCATTTGTACATCTCTCGAAAGCGTTGGTAGACCCGCCGTTTGGGCGGTTCGGCCACAGGATGAATCCCAACCGGGACATCAAGGTCCTGGGCGGCAGCCCAAAACGGATCGTGGTCCTTATGCGCGTGGGCTTTATCGGTCAGGGTGTAGGGTGAGATAAAAGCGCCTTTGGCCCCGGCTTTGACCGCGCGTTCGAGTTCCTGGGCCGCGGCTTCACCTGAAGTGAGACAGATGTGGGCAATCGGAATCAGCCGGCCACCGGAATCAGAACAAAAATCTACGATCCAGCGGTTGTAGGCTCGGGTGTAGGCCTGCGCCAGGTCATGATCGGTGACTTCCGCTTCCCATTCCAGGCAGATCGTCGGATAGAGCAGCGCTTTGACCAAGTTTTCCTGATCGAGCAGCGCCAGGCGTTCGTGAGGATTATTGCCGCCAAACGGGACGCCTTTTGAATAGCCTTTTTGCTTAATGACACTACGCTCTTCAAACGTACTGCCCATGCTCGTGCCACGGGCCAGAATTTCCGCATCAAAGTAGCGCGAGCGTTGGCCATTCAGTTCCAAATGGTCAAGACCGTCCGGGCCGGGCCGAATCCGGATTGTCCGATCACGATATTCCGGGTCAATATAGCGTTCCCACAGATCGGCGGGTTCATTGATATGGCCATCTGCATCAATAGCCCCTGCATACGGTAGCCGTGAGGTTTGAAACACCTTCCCTCCTGTGTGAATGGGCCTCTTGGAAACTCCAGTGTTCGTATGAGGCGTTATTGTTATAATGCCCCTCCGGGAGTGTCAATCCGAAAAAAGGTCTGTATTTTGAAAAAAGTCCGTCACTTGTACTGCCAATTCGTCAGCCTGGGCGTTCAACTCGTCTTCCGTCAGATTCGCTATAGGATGGGAGGTCACGAGAAACCGATAGTCTCCGACTCCCCAACTCGCTGCCATGGCGCGGCCAGACGCAATAAATGGTGTGGTTACGATAGACGCGGTTGGAATACCGGCTCGCTCCAATTTCAGTCCGTCGAGCACACTGCTCGAACTGCACGAGCCTCAGTCACCCACGCCAGCCAGAACAATATCGACCTGTTGCTGAAACAGCGAAATCGTTTCTTGGCTGACGGCATGGCCGGATGACTGCTTACGATTCAGGGACACCAGGCGCATGCCGTGCTCCTGCTCCAGTCGCTCAGCAACCTTACACAGCAACTCCTTTGAGTTGAACTTGGTATTTTCAACTAGTCCAATCCGGAGCCCCTGGAACGAGCTGGGTCTCCGCGCATACGCAAATTCATGGGTTTCCAATGGCAGAGTTGGATCAAAAACCGTCCGACGCATCATAGTCCCCCTCTCTATCCCTATCTCTCTGTCTCTCTCTTCCCCTCTACACCTGTACCAACTCGGTCACGCTGCGCGTCCATTTATTCCCCCAGCCCGGTAAACAGGCTGACCAGCTCCCCCCTGGAGCACCAGCGCAGACAATCAACACATCATCCGGGTCGCGCATCACATAGCGCCACGTTGTTTCATCTTCCGCAGTAATCTCACCCGGCAACCGCCCTGCCCGTTTGAAATCGGCGATACTGCGCCGGGCAGCTTGAATCACATACTCCTGGACCTGGCGTCGGCTCCAGCCACTCTGTTTCACGATGTCAGCGTGCTCACCCGCAAGCACCATCAGGGTTTGATTAAAGCCATACACATTGGGTGAGGCTAAATTACACACGGCATCGGCAAATTCCAGCAACAGGGGCTCAGGCCTACTGGCGAGCTGATTATACACTCCCATGAGCGTATTGGACGCATACAACGTCACCGTACTGTCTTCTGGCTGAAAGCCGCGTTCAACGTGCAGCGGCTGCCAGGGATGCTGTTCTTCGTTCTCGCCAAAACAGAACGAATACTTCCCTGGGGAACCTAGTGTGGCTTTGTCCAGGAGACCCGGTCGGGTATTGAGAGCGTTGAGCATCACAAGTCGCAGCGCCCGGCCTATGGTCGCATTGGGGCGAAATCCCGGCCCAAACGCATTATGGCTTGCATTGATCCCAAGCGCGGGACCAATCGGGCCGTTCACAATCAGTGCGATCGCCGAACCTCCGGTGCTGGTGGCCGGATTATGGTAATGAAACTCGGGCCGGCACAAGCCCCGCACGGCAGCCAGCACAACCGGGAAATACTCGGGCAAACAACCGGCCATGACGGCATTGATAGCGACCTTCTCAGCCGGGATGGTCACATTCCGCTCAGCAATGCTCCCCAGACTCTCAGCCGCTTTCACCTGTCCGGCCTCCAGCATCGCCTGAACCGACTCTTCGGTCGGCGGGACGAGCGGCAAGCCGTCACTCCAGCCCTGCTGGTAATAGAACTCAACCCAGGCCGCGGCTGCGGCCGGATCAGTTGAGGGTGGCGGTATTTGTTCGTGCATACGCTCTCATACGTCTTATACGCTTGATAGAACGCTGTCGGATTACGCCTCCGGCTCATCCGACCTACGGTACTTTTGACAGCCTCTTCTATACCATATGAAATGGGACACATGTGAGGGCACAGTATTTCTGTTATGAAAGAAGCCGCTCAAGATTGCTGTTTTCGAGGCTTCGTACCGTACACTATCACGGAGGAGAACAATGCCACACCGCTTTATGACCTTGCGTGAAATTCGACGTGCCGCAAAAACCATACTGCCGCCTGGGCCGTGGGCGTTTGGCGCTGGGGGCGCGGAAACGGAAACCACGCGCCGTCGCAACCGCCGGGCGCTCAAGCGTCTGGCTATCCGCCAGCGGGTGCTGCGTGATGTCCGCCATATCGATATCAGCACGACCTTTCTGGGGCTCGAACTGCCCACCCCGTTTGCCATCGCGCCGATGGGCGGTCTGGTGCTCTTTCATCCGGAAGGCGACCTCGAAATGGTGCGCGGAGCAAGCCCCAGCCGCAACCTCGCCTTTGTGAGCGGGGTCACCGGCTGGCCGGTCGAAGACCTGGCCCAGGCGGCACGCGGGCCCTTGATGTACCAGCTCTACTGGTGTGGCCCACGTCCCTGGTGTCAGGACCTGCTCGCCCGGGTCGAAGCTGCGGGCTATCACGCCGTCTGCCTGACGGTTGACGTGCAGACCTATAGTCGCCGCGAGCGGGACGTTGAGCTGCGTTTTGATCCGCAGCGGGCACGGGCAATCGCCCCCAACGAACAGCCGCCGGAGTTCGACTATCAGACCCGTCTCACCTGGGATGATGTGGCCTGGCTCAAGAGCATTCTGTCGGTTCCGCTTGGATTAAAAGGCATTCTCACCCCGGAAGATGCAAAGCGTGCCGTCGAGGCCGGAGTCGAGATCATTTGGGTCTCGAACCACGGCGGTCGTCAGCTCGATTCTACCCTGGCGACGATTGATGCCTTACCGGAAATCGTGGCAGCCGTCGAGGGTAAAGCTCAGATCGTAATTGATGGCGGCTTTCGGCGCGGCACGGACATTATTAAAGCCCTGGCCTTAGGAGCGAACATGGTCGCCCTGGGTCGGCCCATGCTCTGGGGTCTCGCCGCAGACGGCGCAGCCGGTGTGCATCGGACAATCGAATTATTCCGCGACGAACTGGAAACAAATTTAGCTCTGTGTGGACAAATCAGTGTGCGCAATCTGGAGCCGAATCTGATTCGCACGGTGGATTATTGAGCGCGCCTCTTCAATCGAAAAGAGACCCACAGTATGGTCGAATCACAAGTCGAGAATCTCAACCACACATACGCCGCCCTTGCCGACCCCACTCGGCGGGCCATGCTCATGATCCTCATGCAGTCTGAGGCGCGCGTGACAGAATTAGCCCAGCCCTTTGACATATCGCTGAATGCCGTCTCAAAGCACGTGCGCGTGTTAGAGCGGGCGCGCTTGATACAACGCACGGTCAGAGGCCGCGATCATTATCTGTCGGTCAATATCGAACCGCTGCGCGAGGCCGCCGAATGGCTTAAGACCTATCAACACTTCTGGGATAAGCGCGTGGACGCGCTCGAAACATTCCTCGATCGCGGGCAACACAAACGGAGAGAGTAGGCTAGGAGGACACATGCAGTTCGGTATTATCTTTCCCACCCGCATCGATGACTGGCAACTCGTGAAAGACGCCGAAGACCTGGGCTATGACCGTGCTTGGATACCAGACTCCCAGATGATCTGGTCAGACTGCTATGCCACCCTCGCTCTGGCCGCGCACAATACTTCGCGGATTCATATTGGCAGTGGGGTTTCGATTCCCGGCAGCCGCATCGCTCCGGTCACGGCCCATTCCATTGCCTCGATTAATCAGATTGCGCCCGGCCGCGTGTTCCTCGGCATCGGGACCGGTCATACTGCCATGCGCGTCATGGGCATGCGGCCCATGCGGATCAAACCCTTCCGTGAGTACCTGCGCGTGGTCAGTGCGCTACTCAGAGGGGAAGAAGTTGATTACACGTTTGGTGACACCACACGCACGATTCGGTTTCTCCACCAAGACCTGCGTTTTATCAATCTACAAGATCCCATCCCGATTTATATTGCCGCCAACGGACCACGAGCGCTCGCCATCACGGGTGAATTTGGTGATGGCGTAACGACCTTACTCTACGAAGATACGAGCGTGCTGAGGAGTCATTTGCAGTTGATCCAAGAAGGAGCGGCCAAAGCCGAACGTAGCCTGCCGGACCCCTTTCATGTTTCTGCCGTCACCTCCGCCGTTATCCTGCATCCGGGCGAAACATTGGCATCAGACCGTATCGTTGATGCCTGCGGGGCCTGGGTCACCACGGCGCTCCATTTTGTGTATGAGGTCTATCAATTAACCAAGAATGAGGAGGTCATTCCGCCTGCGTTTGCAGACATTTGGGAAGAGTATTGCGCCCATGTCGATCATATGCAGACCCCAGCCGACAAACGCTATCTCCAGCTCCACGACGGCCATAGCACCTATCTGGTGCCAGCCGAACGGCGCTTTGTCACCCCCAAAGCTATTCAAGGTACGAGTCTGGTTGGGACGCCGGATGAGATTATCGAACGCATCCGTGCAGCAGAGCAAGCTGGCATGCGTGAGTTGACCGTCCTGCCTCCGACCGAGACAAACCGGGAGATGATTACCGAGTTTGCCGAGTTGGTAATGCGCAAGTATTAGGACCCTCACCCTAGCCCTCTCCCAGAGGGAGAGGGGATGTACAGGAGGGGATGTGTTGCGGGCTGGAAGCCCGCACTCCCAGGAGTGATAGGAGGAGATTCCAGCGCCCTAGCCTCCAATCTGTTCATTCAATTTGGCAATGGCTTCGACATAGCCCTCGACCATTTCCCGCACCACATCACGGCTGGCACGCACGCTGTTTTGCGCGCCTATGCCTTGTCCGGCAGGGTAGGAGTACAACCGATACGCGCCGGACTCGGGTGTCACGCCTGGGGCCTTCATGGCGTGGTCTATACGGCGCAGGGAATTATAACTCAGGACACTTTGGAGGGGGGTTTTGAGCGGGTCCGGGGTATCGGGCCGATCCCATGCTTCGGTCCATTCGGAACGTAAAAAACGGGCGTGTTTGCCAGTCATGGACCTGGTCCGCACGGTGTCATCCGTAGTCGCGGCCAGCATCTTTTGCTTAGCCATGCGGTCCAACTCGGACTCAGCCGTCGTCAACCAGACTGAACCACACCACACGCCTTGTGCGCCCAGCGCCAGGGCAGCGGCCATCTGGCGTCCATTGCCTATGCCACCGGCGCCCAGCACCGGGGTCGGCGCAACCGCATCAACAATTTCCGGGATCAGCACCATGCCGCCAATCTCTCCGGTATGTCCTCCAGCTTCGTAGGACTGCGCAATAATCACATCCACGCCGGCGGCTTTATGGCGCTCGGCATGTTTCTTCTTTCCGGCCAAGGCCCCCACGTAGAGACCGCGTTCATGCGCCGCCTCAGTCACCCAATCCGGCGGCGTGCCGAGCGCACTCACCAGAAACCTGGCCTTGTGGTCAAAGGCGATATCCACAATACCTTTGGCCTGTTTTTGGGAATAGCGTAAACCGCGTTCTTTTTTGGAAGCGGTCAGATGTTCTGGCAACTCGGGCACACCCGCCTCCTCAAGCATTTTCTCCACGAATTGCCGATGCTCGTCCGGGATATAATCCCGGAGTGACTTTTGATCCATCCCACCGCTTTCCGCGCCAACGTAGTTTGACGGCATCATCAGATCCACGCCATACGGGACATCGCCGAGTTGAGCGTCAATCCATTGCAGATCAATTTCCAACCGTTCATCCGTGTGAATCGCTGCCCCCAGCACGCCGAGTCCACCAGCTTTACTGACTGCAACAACAACGTCGCGGCAGTGCGTGAAGGCAAAAATAGGATATTCGATACCAAACATTTCAGTGAGCGCTTGTGTCATGCTGTCTCCTTGAGCGTTTTTCGCCCGTATACAACCACGCTTGAGACAAAGAGGCCACAGCCTCGGTACTAGGAGTAGAGCGAAGAGTGCGCTAATCACTCACTCATGAGCAATCAAAAGAGTAATCGGACGATCAAACGCATTAGCGTCGTTGGCGCAGGCTTAATGGGCCACGGTATTGCACAGGAGTTTGCCTTGGCCGGCTATCGCGTGACCATGCATGCGCGCACCCAAGCGAGTCTGACCCGAGCGGAGGAAAATATCCAGGCCAATCTTGCCCGCTTGGTCGCACTCGGCGCGCTGACTGAGGACCGAGCCAGGCCGGTCCTGTCCCATATTCGGGCCGAGCTTGATCTGAAAGGAGCGGTCGAGGATGCCGATCTTGTGATTGAGTCGGTGTTTGAAGAGGTAGAACTGAAACAATCCATCTTTGAGCAGCTTGACGGACTGTGTCCTCCGCATACCATCCTGGCGAGCAATACCTCGACGCTCATGCCCAGCCAGTTCATGCATACCGTACGGCGCGTCGACAAGGTCTTAGTCGCGCACTATGCCAACCCCCCCTATCTCATTCCCATTGTTGAAATTGTGCGTGGGCCGGCCACGTCAGATGAGACACTCGACACCCTGTCCGGATTACTCACGCGCGCGGGCAAACGACCCGTCATCGTGCAAAAAGAAGTGCCTGGCTTTATTCTCAACCGTTTGCAGGGTGCGCTGCTGCGTGAAGCCCTTTACCTGGTGCAAAACGGTATTGCCAGCCCGCAGGATATCGATACGGCCATGAAGAATAGTATTGGCCGACGCTGGGCGGTCGCCGGGATTTTTGAAGTTTTTGAGCTTGCCGGCTGGGACTTGATCTCCGCCGCCATGCAAGGGCTGTATCCACAGCTCACAACGTCGCAGAAGCTCCCGCCGGTCCTATCCGCAAAAATTGCCCAGGGTGAGCTTGGGGTAAAAACAGGTAAAGGGTTCTATGACTGGACGCCACAGTCGGCTGACGCCCTACGCCAACGGATCGCCCACGCCTTGGTTGAAACGGAGAAGTGGACACAGCAAGCAGGGCAACAAGATCAGGCTAAACCGCATTGACACTGAAAACCTCATAGCGCTAGGCTCCAGCACTATACAGATGAAAAGGGATTCTTCAGTATGGCATATATCGGCAGTTCGGTCAGTGGCATCCTGGATACCAGGCTCGTTGCCGGCAAGGGACAATACACCGCGGATGTGAGCCTGCCGGACATGGGCTATATGGCCGTTGTCCGCAGCCCCCATGCCCACGCGCGGATTATAACTATCGACACCAGCGCGGCCCGGCAGCATCCGGGTGTACGTATTGTTGTCACCGGGACGGATATCCAGCAGTGGAGCAAGCCTATTCCGCACACTTTGAACCCCAGCGCCTTTGGAGGAAAAACAACCGACATCTACTGTCTGGCGATTGACCGGGTGCATTATGTCGGGACACCGGTGGCCGCGGTGGTTGCCGACACCAGACACGCTGCGACCGAGGCGGCCAACCTGATTGAGGTCGAGTATGCAGACCTGCCGGTAGTGATCGATGCCGAACGGGCCCTGGAGCCGGATTCCCCCCTGCTCTACCCCGAATGGGAAACCAATGAACTGATGCATGTACGCTTTCAGGGCGGCGATGTTGAGCAGGCATTTGCTGACGCCGACCATATCCTGGACGACACTCTTCGCCTGCACCGGCATACGGCTACCCCGCTAGAACCGCGCGCGGCCCTGGCTCACTATGACGACCGCGCTGAACGCCTGACCCTGTGGGTCTCCACCCAAGCGCCCCATCCCTTACGCACAACCTTGGCGGACACCCTGCAGATGGATGAGAACGACATCCATGTGATTCAGCCCCAGGTTGGCGGCGCATTTGGGGCGAAGATCCCGACCTATCAGGAAGACCCTCTGGCCTGCCTGCTGTCCAAACGGACCGGCAAGCCGGTCAAATGGATCGAAGAGCGCACCGAACATTTGATGGCCGGCGGCCATGCCCGCGAGCAAATGCTCAAATTCTCGGTTGCCTGTAACGCGGACGGAACAGTAGTTGGTCTCAAAGTGCGTATCATTGGCGATGTCGGTGCCCTGGCCGCGGTGGGCGGTTGGGGCATGTCCTATGTGGCATCCTTTGTCGTGCCCGGCCCGTACAAGATCCCGAACTGTAAGGTGGACCTATCCATCGTTGTCACCAACAAGGGCCCGTGGAATGCGTATCGTGGGTTTGGCAAGGAGGCGGCATCGTTTCTCATGGACCGCGTCATGGACCGTGTTGCTGATACGGTCCAGATGGACCGCGCCGCGGTACGGCTCAAGAATTTTGTTCCCAAAGACGAGTTTCCTTACGTGCAAATCTCGGGAGCAACCCTGGACAGCGGAGATTATGTCAAAGCCCTGCAAGACGTCATGGACAAAGCCGGCTACCAGACCTTCGCCGAGGAACAACAGCGCCTCCGATCCCAAGGCCGTTACATTGGGATCGGTGTAGGATTTGAACTCACTCCCGAAGGTGGTTGCATTCCGGACTCCTTTATTGGTGGCTATGAAGGCGCAACTGTCCGCGTAAGTCCAAGTGGTCAAGTCACCGTCCTGACTGGCGTCACCTCGCCCGGTTCGGGCAACGAAACCGGCATTGCCCAGATTGTTGCAGATGAGTTGGGCGTACCACTGAGTTCGGTCAAAGTCATACAGGGCGATACTCAGGCCTGTCCGTATGGTTTAGGCAATTGGAGTTCACGTAGTCTGTTCATGGGTGGCTCAGCTTCGCTTTATGCGGCGCGGGAAGTTCATCATAAGATCCTTCGGGTCGCAGCCAGCATGTTAGAAGTTGCGCCTGAAGACCTTGACTGCGAACAGGGCCGCATCCGCGTCAAAGGCCAGGCTGACCGAGAGGTAGCGTTCAACGATATTGCCGAGTACGTCCACAAACGCGCCTTCGATCATCATGCTTTTGATATGGAGCCGGGCTTAGAGTCGACGCGCTATTTTCGCATGGGCAATATTCACCACGTGCCGGACGACAAGGGTCGCATCAACACCTATCCATCCTATCCCTATGCTGCTTGCGTAGCGGTAGTCGAGGTGGATATTGAAACCGGGGTCATCACCCCCGTGCGCTACGTGACCGTCCACGACTGCGGCACAGTCATCAATCCGCTGCTGGTTGAAGGTCAGTTTCAGGGTGCCGTAGCCCAAGGGCTGGGCGGTCTGATCTATGAGCAGCTCAGCTATGACGAAAACGGGCAACTGCAAACCGGGACGTTCATGGACTATACGCTGCCCACAGCAGTCGAAGTGCCGAACGTCGAAATTCACCACCAGGAAGTCCCCAGTCCGTTCACACCGTTAGGCACCAAAGGCGCCGGCGAGTCCGGGGTGTCCAGCCCATTTGGCACCATCGTGAGCGCGGTGGAAAACGCCCTAGAGCCGTTTGGAGTTAAAATTCACGACACTCCACTTACTCCCCAGCGTGTGTGGCGCATGATTCAAGCGGCTAAAAATGGCAACAACGAGAGGACGGAAGTATGATACGCGCGCCCTTTCATCTCCACACGCCGCACTCGATCGATGAAGCCGTCCGTCTCTTGTCCCAATACGCACAAAACGGCGAAGACGCAAAGCTGCTGGCTGGCGGGCAGTCGTTTATTCCAACTATGAACCTTGGCCTTGCTACGCCGGCCCATATCATCAGCCTCAACCATGTTGCCGGTCTCAACTATATTCGCCGGGACGGGGACACGCTTGCCATAGGTGCGGGGACCACTCATCGCGCCCTGGCCGAGTCTGAGATTTTACAAGCGCACTGTCCGATTCTCAGCGAAGCCGCGGCCAGTATTGGCGATGTTCAGATTCGTAACCGTGGGACGTTGGGAGGCTCGATTGGCCATTTTGATCCCGCGGCTGACTATCCGCCGGTGCTTGTACTGCTTGATGCAGCCTTTCATATTGTTGGCCCAAGTGGCGAGCGGACCGTTGCCGCAAAAGACATCTTTGTTGATTATATGACAACAGGGTTGGATGCAGATGAGGTCCTGACCGAAATTCGTCTGCCTGTCCTGCCCTCAGACACAGGCACGGCCTACGTGAAGTTCACTCGCGTGGAAGGGGGCTTTGCCATTGTCGGCGTAGGCGCATGCCTGGCGCTCAATGCGGATAGGACCTGTCAGTCCATCCGAGTCGGTATGTGTGGCGCAGCCCCCGTCCCGGTACGTTTGACCGCTCTGGAAGAAGCCATGCCAGGGAAAGCCGTGGACGACGCCTTTGTTGATGCAATCGCAGACGCCGCGTATGAGGCCGCTCACGACCCGGTTGCAGAGTTGCACGCCGATGCAGACTATAAACGAGAGATGGTCCGGGTGTTTACCCGTCGGGCGGTGAAGACAGCGTTGGAACGAACGCAGATGTAGATATGCGCTCCCCCCCCCAAGAGGGGATATGACTGTGGGAAGGAACGACGCTCGTATGCAAACCACCATTCAACTGACGGTCAATAACAAACCGTGCGAAGTCACGGTTGACACCCGTACGCTCCTGGTTGACTTCCTGCGCGATCAGCTGGACCTCACAGGGACACACCTCGGCTGTGCCACCGGCAATTGCGGAGCGTGTACGGTCCTGCTCGACGGTCTGACGGTGAAGGCGTGCACGATTCTTGCCGCCGATGTTACCGGGTCCGAAGTCATAACTATCGAGGGATTCACCCAAGATGCCGGGCGGTCAGGAGACCTGCATCCGATTCAAGACGCCTTTGTCAAACACCATGCTTTACAGTGCGGCTTTTGTACGCCCGGCATGGTCTTATCCGTTCATCAACTGCTGAAAGAAAAATCGACTCCCACCGAGACGGAGATTCGGCACGGCATAGCCGGCAATCTGTGCCGGTGCACGGGCTATGCCAGTATTATCAAGGCGGTTCAGGAAGCCGCACAGGGAAGTAGGGATTAAACACAAAGTTCCCTCTCCCCCAAGGGGAGAGGGCCAGGGCGAGGGGTCCTTTACTCCGCCGGCTTCATGAACTTGAGCGTCATGCGGTCGCTCTCGCCAATCGCCAGATATTTTTCCCTGTCCTCGTCTCCGAGCGACAGGGCGGGCGGCAGGGTCCACACGCCTTTGGGATGATCGTGTGTGTCTTTTGGGTTGGCGTTTATCTCACTCCGGTCCACGAGTTTGAAGCCCGCCTTTTCTGCCATTTGAATCGTTGCCGCCTCGGTGACATAACCCGAACCCGCCTTGGGGTCCTGTTCCGTGTTGGGGTCGCCCCGGTGCTCCACCAGACCGAGAATCCCGCCGGGCTTGAGCGCCGCATACATGGCGGCAAAAACCCCGTCGGCCGTCCCGGCGCTCATCCAGTTGTGGACGTTGCGAAAGGTCAGCACCATGTCCGCCGAGCTTGCGGGTGTGATATCGACCTTGTTGGGCGGAGCGAGTTCGGTCACGGTCGGCGTGCCATACACCTCGGGCTTGGAGGCCAGCTTCTCATCCAGAAGCGCGTTCAGCTTCTGCATGTACGCGATCTCCGACTGTCTATCGAATCCGGCCAGGTATAAGTTTCCCTGGTCTTTCAGATAGGGGGCCAGAATCTCGGTGTACCAGCCTCTCGACGGCGAAATTTCAACCACCGTCATATCCGGCTTGAGTCCCAGCCAGGTCAGGGTTGCAGCCGGATGGCGGTATTGATCGCGCGCTTTATGCTCGGCTGAGCGATGTTCCCCGTCAATGGCGGCTTGCAGGACAGGATCGACTCCTTCTGCCGCGGCGTGGTGGTCGGCAAGAACCTGGCCGGCGAAGAGCAGGCCAAGACTCAGGGCGAGGCAACAGTGCGAGAATCGAGATACGAATGTTGTCTGCATGAATCCTTCTCCTTCTTCTGTCGTGAATTCACCGTCTGCCCGCAAGCCTGACCCGTTCCAGACGTTTCTGCAATACCCCTCCCCTCTCCCAGAGGGAGAGGGGAATGAGGCCGATGTCCTATGGTGCCGATAGGGAGGCGTACTGGTTCACTCCGTTGTTTCGCCGGAGCAGGAGCAACAGCGGCTTGCCCTCCTTCACTGTGGCGATTTCCTTTTTGAGTTCGTCAACCGTTTTGACCTGTATCCGGTTGACCTCAAGGATCACGTCGCCCTCACGGACCCCGGCTTCCGCCGCCGGGCTGTCGGGCTGCACGCCGGCCACGATGACACCTTCACTTGCTTTGAGCTGCATCTGAGCGCGCTCTTCCGGAGTGAGGTCACGCAGAGCCATCCCCCACTTCCCCTTTTTGGCAGGTCCACTGGCTACTTCGGGTTCGTCAAGTTTGGCAATTTCGACAGTGAGCGTCTTGGTCCTTCCGTCGCGCAAGACCTCAATAGGGACTTTTGTCCCTACTTTGGTGGCGGCCACCAGCAGGGGCAGGTCGGAATTCTCTTTCACCTTTTGGCCGTCGTAGCCGACAATGACATCTCCGCGTTCCACGCCGCCTTTATCGGCCGGGCTGTCTGGGGTGACGTTGGCAACCAAGGCGCCGTTTGAATCGTTGAGGCCGAGGGATTCCGCCAGCTCTTTGGTCAGCTTCTGGATAGCCACGCCCAGCCAGCCGCGCGTCACATGGCCTTTGGTCTCCAGGTCGGGCACGAGCTGCTTGGCCAGGTTAATCGGGATGGCGAAGCCAATACCGATGTTGCCACCGCCATTACCGAAGATTGCGGTGTTAATGCCAACGACTTCTCCCTTTTCGTTAAACAGCGGCCCACCCGAGTTGCCGGGGTTAATTGAGGCGTCTGTCTGAATGAAGTCATCGTACGGGCCAGCCCCGATTGTACGGCCTTTGGCGCTGACGATCCCCGCGGTCACGGTATTGTTCAGCCCAAATGGGTTGCCAATGGCCATGACCCAGTCACCGACTCGTAAGTTTTCAGAATCTCCAAGGTTTGCGACCGGCAAATCTTGCTCTGATTCAACCTTGAGCACAGCCAGGTCAGTCTTGGGGTCGCGGCCGAGGACAGTGGCCTGGTATTCACGCTCATCCGGGAGATTCACCATAATCTCACTTGCGCCCTCAACCACATGATTATTGGTGATAATGAGTCCGTCCTTACGGATAATAAATCCAGAGCCTGAGCTGCGACGCGGAGCTCCCTGGGGAGGGCGCGGACCGCCAAATCCAGGCGGGAACGGGAATTGGGGGCCGAACGGATTGGGTGGGCCACCAAAACGGCGTCCACGCTCAGACGCTCTTTGTACGCCAACAACGCGGACATGGACCACAGCCGGCGATACATGGTCAGCCAGGGCAGCGAATGACGGTACCCCGGACGGCGTTAAGCTGACTCCGGGAGTTGCGGTTGCCGTTTCCGGCACCGCTTGGACCACGCCCACCACATCCACTTGGGTCATCCTGCCCACGATAAAGCCAGCTAGCGCCAAGGAAACCGCCATAAAGAGTAAACGTGCCCTCCACAGCATACACAGTTGTTGGCACGCTTGCTCTTTCACTCCAGCCCATGTTTTCTTCTTCGTCTGCATAACTCTCCTCCTCGCATTAAAGTTTCTGTATTCTTTGACGCTCACTATAGCAATTGCATATGAGAGAAAGATGAGACCAAGATTAAAGGTTTCTCATTTTTCGCTCAAACTGAATCGCACGCCGCTCGCTCAGAGCGAGGCGAACATCTTGAGGCCGGCGAGTACGCTTACGCTTACGGCTACCAGTCCAGCCCGCCACTGCAAGCGGCGTTCATCTGAAGCCGACAGGGGTGGAACAAGCGCTCCGAGTACGACACCACAGATCAAACCGCCAATATGCGCTGCGTGGTCCGTCGTCGGCCCAATGCCAATCACAAAACCGTAGAAGGCAATCAGCATGGCCGGGACGTGCCAGAATGTATAGCGCGAAGAATCAGGGAAAAGCACGAGCTGCCGCAGGCGCACGCCGGACAAAGTGCCCAGCAGGCCCAGAATAGCTCCTGACGCTCCGGCCTTGACCGCGAAAGACGGATTCCAGAGATAGCTCACATAATTGCCTATTATCCCGGACAGCACATACAGAAAGAGGAGTCGCCCTGGCCCGACCGCCCGTAGAGTCAGCATGCCAAGCACGCCCAACGCTGCCATATTCCCAGCCAGATGCTTGAGGCCGATATGCAGAAACAGGGCAGTCACAGCCCGCCACCATTCACCATCTGCTAGTAAGAGAGTCCGGATCGCCCCGAAGCGGAGTAAGGTTGCCGAGTCGTACGAGCCACCGTTTTGCTCTAGCAGCCCCCACGCGATTATATTGCAGAGGATCAGTCCTGCTATCCATGCGGGGCTGCTGTGTGTACCGAGCTGGGGCTCAGGCGGCGCTGAGGGACGTGGGGGGTCGTCTTCGGTGATACACTGCTGCGCTTCCAGCAGTCGATCGGGTTCGACTTCAATCACCCACGGAGCGGTGGAATTTTCTTTCCGCACAGACAGACGGGAAGTGATACCAGCGCTGGCGAGAATCAGCGCCGTTTCTTCGGCCTGACTTTTCTCGGCAACAGCGACCAGGAAGGCGTAAGGCACTAGGCCGCATTCCCCTCACCCACTCCCGACTGAATCGGAGCGGATGAATAACCGGACATTAGGACAACATCTTTTGCGCGCCTTTGATGAACCTGTCTTTGTTTTCCTCTTTTTTAAGATCAAGGCTTTCTGGCACGGCCCGGCCCTTTTCTACTGCCGGACGCGCCCGGATTGCGTCGCGCCAGCGTTTGAGATTGACGAGGCCATCGGCGTTAATGCCCGACCAGGTATACGTATGTACCCAACTCCAGTGGGCAATGTCGGCGATTGAGTACTCACCGGCCAGGTATTCGTTGTCTTTGAGTCGCGTATCCAGCACCTCGAACAGCCGCCGCCCTTCACGTTGATAGCGCTCAATCGCAAACGGAATTTTCTCGGGTGCGTAGCGATAAAACACGTTGGCCTGCCCCATCATCGGCCCGATGCCGCCCATTTGGAACATGAGCCATTGCATGACCAGCGAACGGCCTTTTTCGTCTTGGGGCATGAGCTGGCCGGTTTTCTCGGCCAGATAGACCATGATCGCGCCCGTCTCAAAGACGGCGAAGTCATCGTTGTCATGATCGACGATGGTCGGAATACGTCCGTTTGGGTTGAGCGCGACGTACCAGTCTTCTTTTTGTTCACCCTTGGCCAGATCAATAGCCTTCACCGTGTAATCCAGGCCCATTTCTTCGAGAGCAATAGACGCTTTCCAGCCGTTTGGGGTTGGTGAGGTGTACAGGGTAATCATACGTTTTCTCCCGTTTTCTCTTTGGCTTCCCTAATCCTGAAGCCGGAGGTGAGTCAAGGGGGAAACGGCCCGCTCTGGCGACACAACGCTGAGCAGTGTTATACGAGAGACTAATAAACGCGGCCAAGAGAAATGAGAACTGAGGAACAAGACTATGAGTAGTATCAAAACCGGTGGTGTTGAGATGATCCCGATTGAGGGCGGTTACAAAGTCTGGACCAAACGCTTTGGCTCCGGGTCGATTCCACTCCTCACGCTGCACGGTGGCCCCGGCTGCACGCATGAGTATTTCGAGTGTTTTGAAGACTTCCTGCCGCAGCATGATATTCAGATTATCTATTACGACCAACTCGGCTCGGCCTATTCCGACCAGCCGGACGATACCAGCCTGTGGACGGTGGAACGTTTTCGGGAAGAAGTCGAGCAGGTCCGACTCGCGCTGGGGCTTGAGCACTTCTATCTGCTCGGCCACTCCTGGGGCGGGCTGCTCGGCATTGAGTATGCCCTGGCCTATCAGCAGCATCTCAAGGGACTCATTATCTCTAATATGACGGCCAGTATCCCTGCCTATGTGGCCCATATTAACGAGCTGCGCGACCAACAGCCGCCCGAGGTCATTCGTATTCTTGAGAAATACGAAGCGACCGAGGACTACACCGCTCCGGAATATGAGGAGACCCTGTTCAAGCATATTTACGGTCAACATTTGTGTCGTGTAGAGCCCTGGCCGGAACCACTCGTGCGCATGTTCCGCAACCTGGCCACACCAGTCTATAACACCATGCAGGGCCCGAATGAGTTTGTCGTCAACGGCACGTTCAAAGACTGGGACCGCTGGGCGGATTTGCAGCGGATTCAGTGTCCGACCTTAGTCTCCGGCGCGCGGTTTGACACCATGCGCGTGTCAGAGATCGAACGCATGGGCGAGTTAATCCCCCACTCGCGCGTGTCCATGTGTGAAAACGGCAGCCATTGTGCCATGTATGACGATCAAGAAACGTATTTTCGTGACCTGGTGCAATTCATTCAGGACGTGGAGTCCGGCACGTTGTAAGGAGGATTTCAGCATGGCCCATTTACTCATTGCCTTTAAGCGTAAAGAGGGTCTCAGCCTCGCTGACTTCTCACGCCACTGGCGGGAGGTACATGCCCCACTCGCCACTCAGATGCCAGGCATGCGAGGCTATGTCCAAAACCATAGTGCGTCCGTGGTGAGCCGGAGCCAGGCATATGACGGTGTGGTTGAAATCTGGATGGATAGTGAAAAGGCCCTGACCGCCGGATTTGCGAGCCAGGAATATCGGCAGGGCGCATACGCGGATGAACCGAACTTTGCGGATGTCAAAGACGTTGTTCGTCTCGTCACCGCAGACCATGTGCTGCGCGAAGGAGAGGAGAACAGCAGTCCTGAGCCACAGATCAAACGGCTTTCTTTTATTAAACGGAAACCTGAATGGGACCGGGACGAGTTCTTTCGCTACTGGAAAGACGTGCACGGCCCACTGGCACTCGCCCTGCCTGGTGTGCAGCGTTATGTCCAGTGCCACGCCCTGGCCTCGGCGTATGAAAACAGCGAGCCGCAGTATGACGGTGTGGCCGAGCTGTGGTTTGAGACGCTGGGTGATCTCAATTTTGCCCTGGCGTCTGCGGAATACAAAGATCACGCCCAGCCGGACGGTACAAAGTTCGTTGACCCGGACACGGCCCTGACGCTGATTACCGAAGAATACCGGATTGTATAGAGGCAGCCCTCTCCGGCTGACGGTCTCTTGAAACCGACGAGGTGTTTTACAGTTGAGTTAGAAAAGAGCGGAGAGAGCCGAACGCCTGATGGTTAAAATTCCAATAGCCCTTCTGCGCAGCTACGCCCACGGATACATGAGGTTCGGGTTGTGTCGCCAGATAGGCATGGGCGCGGGCCTTGTCCGGTCTCTGCATCTGCTTGCCGGACACGTCTTCGACACATTTCAGAAAAGTGTCAATGCAGCCATTCACGGGAGCGCTTGCAAATGTCTGATTCAGCACGGTTTCCAGCATTCCCGGCTGATTGCCGTCGGGCAGGATGAGCACACTGACATGCGGAGTTGCGGCGCTTCTTTGTCCGACACGTGCCGGAACGGGCATTCTCGCCTTTTGGAGACCCGACCGAATGCTTTGCCACGCCGCATTTGCATCGCCTTCCGCGTCACGCATAATGCCAATGCTCGTCACGGAAGAATACCCTGTTGCGCCCGTAAACCCACGCAAAAACCTGGGCAACTCGTCAACACCACCATAATTTTAGATTTGTATGCCCTGGCAGTTGAGATGTTTAATCAATGCCTCGAAAAAGTTCCGTTGATCGTTCCCCTCAACCAGAAGTTGTTTTGGCTGCTTAATACTGAGGTCCTCCGTGATTAGCCTGCGTGGAGGCATACTCAACGCACCTCCATCGCGTGGCGCATCACGGCATCGATCTGGTCAGGTTCCAGCGTCACACAGCGGCTCAGTCCCTCCTCGGCTTCAAGCCGATGCAGACCGAATCCGTCATTCCCGAGCGCCTGATGGGCCGCCTCCACACACTCGTAACTATGCGTGGTCGCAATGACCTGGGTGTCGAGGCTCTTGGCCGCCGCGTCAACCGCCTGCCAGACTTTGGGTAAAATCTCATGGTGGAGGCCGTTCTCGATCTCGTCTATCAACACGACGCCGCCCGGCGTCGCGGAGATTGCCAGAATCAGCCGGGTAACACGTGTCATGCCCTCGCCCATGACGGGTAGCGGCATGAGTTCCTCAAGGCCGATATCGCCCCAAATCATCGGGGTTCCGCTCGCGGAGCTGTCCTCAATGCTCTGGAGTCTCGGCTCGACGATTTTCAGCGTTTCCAGGAGCATGTCCGCCCTCTTGTGCTTCCGAAGCTGACCCAGGCGCACAGCGTCTTTCTGTGGGTCGCCGCTACGAGTCGAAAGGAGCATGACGTGAAGCGGTAGGCTTGCCTCGGGGGACTCGAATTGAATTTGATCTCCCCTTACACGCATAGTCCGCACGGCAGGGGCACCGCCGTTTATTGAGAACGCAAACGACAGTGCGGTGTCAGAGAAGAATTCTTCCACCGGCCTTGCCTCAAGTTTCTTCAGCGGGACTTGCGTCGTGGCCGACCGCTCCAGTTTGATACAGAGCGACAGGCGCTTGTGTTCCTCGTGGACAGCCTCAATGGCGATGTCTTGGTTCATATCGAAGGCGAAGAACAGGGGTTTCCAGAACGCTTCACGCACCGCCAGTGTACCGCCAGCCATATCAATCCCACGGCTACTATTCACAGCCGCGGTTGCAACAGGGTCCCCTCCGCCGACTAGCAGAAATAGTGCTTCAAGCAGCGTCGTTTTGCCCGAGTTGTTTCGTCCGGTGAACAGGTTTACACGCTCTAATCGGTCGATCTTGAGATCAACCAGGTTGCGAAAATTGCGTATACGGAGACTTTTCAACATGTTTTCGCCCCCTTCTTCCGTTTATTCCGTCGGCAAGCCTTCAGGATCAGGTCCGAGACGGCAACCGCACCACGCCGGTGCTGAGCACGGACAATTCGCCGTCCTGATTTTTAGCGTTTTGCTGCACCTCGACACAATGATGGCCGTCTTCCTCGAAAATCCGGGTGACTTCGCCCTTGATGAACAGCGTGTCGCCAACCGGATTATGCCGGCGGATTTTGACTGAGATATTTCGTAGAAAGCCCCGGTCGCCCATCCAATCGGTCAGATGGTGGGTCATCCACGAGGTCCGTTCCGGGCCATAGTCGTAGGCTTCAGGCGTGCCGACCCGTTGGGCCAGATCGGTATCCCAGTGGACGCGCTCGGGCACATCAGGAATACCGAAACGGTCGGGAATGCCAAGCCCAGGATGTTTTTGGAGTTGCTTCCAAGCCAGGCGATTGGCCCGAATATACAGCCCACCCCAGCCCTGGGCATAGGCAATAAAGCCTGTGACGGTCATCGGTCCTTTGACCATGGTCGGCAGTGGGTCGCCTACGCTGACCTCTTCGATATAACGCGGCGTTGCCCCGCGCACTTCTTCCTGCGCGTACTGGGCAAAGATCTCGGCGATTTGCTCGCGGCTATAGCTGACCGGCGCTTGCTGTTTGACCTCGGTGTATTTTGTGCCGCGCTCCCGGGCGGTGTCGCGCTCGGTCCGAAAACACCAGCTATCGCCTGCGATCACCAGTTCGTTGTTCTGGTTGTAATAATCAACGTGGTAGATCTGTTGTATCGCCCGTCCGGCAAAGCGCGTCTCATGTTCTATCAGGTCTTTCAGATAGGCTTTGGTGGTAAAGGCATCATTGCGAAAGATCGGTTGATGCCAGGTCAAATCCGCACCGGCCCACATGGCATGAATGCCCGGCAGGCCACCCACGTAACCACTCAAGACCCGATTCAGTGGAAAGACAAACGACGGCGGGGCCGTAATCGTGCCGTACTGTGCTTTGGCCGCATACTCCGGGTCGCACCATAGAGGATTATCGTCGCCTATGCCGTGTGCATAATGGCGGATATTGTCGCGGGTGGCCTCGTAACACCACGGCTCCAGGGTATCTTCGATAGGGACATTAATAAGCTTGCGCAGGGAATCCAGGGCTTCATCGGTGATAATGGCAAAACGCTGCTCTTGTTCTGACATGGACTCTTTTTTCTCCTGTGTGTCATAGCAATTGAGCTGGATTATTTCGCCCTCACCATGTGGGATTTGCAGCACGAGCGCAAGTCGGGGTTTTCCCGCTTTGCTTTCGGTACGCTACTGGTGCGTGAATTGCGGCAAGACCTGGGCGGCAAATAAACGCATGGACGCTTCGGCCTCTGCCCGCTCCAATACATTGAAATTCACCTGCATTGAAGCAATATCAAAACCACCCACACTGGAGGAATAGTCCTTGATCTGCTGGCTGACAGCGTCAGGCGTGCCTATCCAGGCTGCGCCCTTCTCACACTGCGTTTCAAAGGTTTCCTTGGACAGCACGGCAATAATCTTGTCATAGTTGGGGTAGTCCGCAGATGATTGACCTGTCAACCAGCCCGATGCACCGTCCACCAGAGATCTGAGATACGCATTCAAAGGATCGCGGGCTATATTGATCGCCTGCTCTTCACTGGCAGTACACAACATATGAAAGGCTAGCATGACACGGCCTGGCCCGGTATGGCCGGCCTGCCGGCGTGCTTCACGATAGCAGCCGATCAGGTCGGCCATTTGGCCACCGGCTAGGGGAATAGCCATCACATCGTAGCCCAGTCGTCCGGCACGCTCGAAGCTAGCGGGTGTCGCCAATACAGCAAGCCAAAACGGAGGACGTGGAGTTTGGGTCGGACGGGGTAAAGAGGTCACATCTCTGAATTGGTGAAATCGTCCCTCAGCAGACACATGTTCTTCCTCAAGCAGACGCCGAACAAGTTCAACCCCTTCTTCAAACCGCGCATTGCTTTCGTCTGGCGTGACTCCAAAACGCTCAAATTCATGCGGGAGAAACGCCCGGGCAAATCCGACTTCTAAGCGGCCATGTGAGATCGCATCCAGCATTCCGATTTCACCCGCCAGTTTGAGCGGATGATTAAACGCCGGTAAGACCGCGCCAGTAATCAGCCGAGCTTTAGCGGTCATCATGGCCGCCGCGGTCAGGAACAACAGGGGGTTGGGACTATACCCTCCGTACGGGTGGAAATAATGTTCGACTGTCCGAATAGATGTGAAACCCAGCTCTTCACCTAATTGGCTGAGGTAGAGCGCATCGGCCCAATACTCTTCTCCAGAGCGCTGGGCCGGACTGACGTCAGGAAAAAATTGCAGGCCGAATTCCATGGTTCGCAGTGTGTTCGCTTTATGCGTCCAGTGTCATTGGCTTAGGTGATGGAGAGACGTAGACGCTTTGTTGATTTTTCTTGGATCTCTCGCGCGCCCTGTCGAAAAGGGAAAAGAACCGTTCCCGTACCCGGCGCTGCTCGTCCGCGTTAGGTCGTGTCAGCAGGGTGACGCTGACGCACGCAGCCGCGTTGAGCAGAAAGCCGACCAGGCCGGCTTCAAAGACCAAGATGGACTCCCAGTCCGCCAGCAGCATAGCGGTCACGCCCAGAGCGCCAACGAGAATCCCGGCAAAGGCCGCCTGGCGCGTAAAGCGCGGCCAGTACAGGCCCAAGATCAGGGGCAGATAGAGCTGCATCAGAAATTCAAACTTGATGATCGTGAGCTGCCACAAGGTGGTAATGGGCCGGAGCGAGAGCCCCATGACCAGCAGCAGGAGCAGCACAGTAAAAACCCGCCCGGCGCGGGCAATCTCGTCTTCACTTGCACTACGACGAAAGCAATGCCGGTAGAGATCGTGCGTCACAATGGACGAGAGGGTGAGCAGGACGCCCGCCGCGGTAGACATGATGGCCGCCGCGGCGCCGATAAAGACCAGGACGACGACCCAGTACAGACTCTCGGCCTGTCGGCCGAGCAGCAGACCCAGAATCTGATCCGACTGTATGGTTTCCAGCTCGTGGAACCGCACCACCCCGACCAGACCGATCAACACGACGCACAGCAGGATGAGGACGTAGTTCGGAACCATCAGGCCGACGCTGCGGCGTAAATCAGCCTCGGTCCTGGCGGCGTACACGCTCTGGATGATCTGGGGATACATGCAGCCGCCCAGCGCAAAGACCACCGCGTACAAGAAGTACGAACGCGTCAGCGTGCTATACGAGCCCACAACCGCCACTTTCTCAGGTGCGATCCGGACGGCCTGCTGAATGACGTTGGCCAACCCGCCTTCGGACGCGACCAGCACCACCGCGGCAATCACGATTGAGCCCAGGAGCAGACTGCCTTGCAGCACCTCGGCCCAGACAACGCCGCGCCAGCCACTCAGCAGCACATAGGCCAGCATGACGGCGGAGATATAGACGACGCCGCTGGTGAACGAATACTGGCCGTTGGTGAATCCGACAAAGGCATGGCCCATGCCCGTGGTCTGAATCATCAGATAGGGAATGACCGACAGGATCAGGAAGCAGGCGACGAGGAGTCGCAAAGGCCGGCTCTGAAAGCGGTCGGCATAGAAATCGGCCGGCGTCAGGTAGTCATATTTCTTTGACAAGACGTATAGACGTGGCGCGTAGGATAGAAAGCCTACCGTAATCGCAATCATGAACGGCACCAGCAGGACCGACATCAAGCCGACCCGATAGGCTTGTCCGGGCAGGCCGAAAAACGTATTGCCGCTGAATTTGGTCGCCAGCATGGCGAAAAAGAGAACAAGCGCACCGGTTGTTTTTCCGCCCAGAAAATAGTCTCGGGCTGTCCAGGTCTCACCCGAGCGATAGGCAAAAAAGCCGATCAGCAGATTGCTCAGCAGATACACGGACAGGAGAACGAGGGCGCCAAATCCCAAGCCGATCGTGCCGACAGTCTCAGCCGGACCGCTCATGCCACCTTAGTCCGTTTCCTCGTCAAGGATAAAAGAGGCTAAGCGCCAGTGACGAAACGTCACATACATGGTGAACCCACCCAGCAGGAGCGAGCCCAACAGGGTCAACAGAAACCAGAGCGGAATGCCAAAGACAAGGGGCTGATAGGTGCCGACGAACCCATACGGAACACACATAAAAAGTAAGAAAACAAAGGTTGCCCATATCCACGCACGGGCTGGTTCCTTTGGGTGTTCTTGGGGATGCTCTTGCATGCTTCTCGGATACGCTGCGGAAGCCGGACGGCGCAGGGTGTGCCCCTACTCAAGACCGGAGTAGTCGAAGGGCATTGGTTCAATATCACCCGCCTGAATGGCCTTCAGGCGTGCGGCTGAGAGTGGATAGCTAAATTGTTCATTGCGCATATGGAGCCGCTGGAGCAGAATCTTGTGGACCATGTCAGCGACCTCATCCCACTCGGCTAGAGAGAGCGTCTGCTGCGCGAGCCCAACAAAGCCTAAGCGCATATGCCCAATTTCGTCGTTATAGACTTGCTCACACGCTTTTGCGATACGCTCATTCAGCTCGCCGGTCCCCGCCAGCCGCATCCCCGCAACAAACATGCTGCAATACCCGCCCTCGGTAAAGCGCGAGGCAAAGTGGCCCAGTTGACCCCGTTTATCCCTGTACTCGTAGCGCAGCTGGGCGAGCGTTTCATCCGCCTCCCAGCCTGTGAGTTGCTGCGGGTTTAGCGTGGTGCCACTGATAGAGTCGTAGATGTCGGCAAACAGACAGTAGTGATAGAACTCGGATCGCAGGTCGTCGACCACAGCCAACACCGCATGACGATCAACCTCGCGGTCGATCTTGGAGAAGACGGCGTCTAAATAGGCGACTGGTCCCTGAAAGAGTCCTTTCTTCTTATCACCGATTCCCGAGCCCCAGATCTCTTTGAAACACTGGCGTTTCAGCCAGAGCAGATCGGTTTCCTGTGTTCGATTCGAGCTTTGAAAATACGTCCAGACGACCTCCTGTTCACCAGCCCACAATGGGGCGGCAAGGTCGACGAGACGTTTGAGATTATCGCTTACCGGCATAGGACACCTAATCTGGGCACACGTCCTGCTTCGCTAGGCTGCGTTTCTGGTGGCATCAAGCTGGTCACCCAGTTCGCAAATGCCCTGGTAAAACAGCTTACAGGCGGTCAGCGCCAATTCCATACCATCCAGGACTTCCTGGCGCTCAGCCTCAGTAGTGACGTGCTGTGCGATCGGCTCCCAGACCTTCCGGCCGGCATGATCGTCATCAGCCTTGGTGTGATAGGAGAAAAAGAAGACCTGCTCGTCGTTGAGATTATAGGTTGCCTTCCACGCTTCAGCCCGAAAATTGTGATCGCCTGACATAGCCGTCAGCATAAACTCATCCACCGAAGTTGCCAGCCAGCCGGCAACCCAATGTTTCGTGCGAGCAATATGCTCCCACACGTTCAGCGCCACATCGACCAGCGGCACCGCCCGGGTATTGTCCATTTCCTCATTGCTCAGGCCGACGTTTCGCCCCATCTCCCACAACAGGGTGGTATGCGGCTGAGAAATCTCATCATCAAACACCAACTCTTCCCGCATCTGCCCAATGGTCTTGCGGACAATAGCCAAGTCGGGACAGCGACTCACCCATGACGGGCGAATGACCGCGCTGAACAACCGATTACGCAGAATGTGCTGTAAGATAAATGCCTGCCCACGCCCGGGTGTCAGCGGCTCAACCAGCCAGGGGACTTCAGGAGCAATTGCGAGTGCGCGTTCGCATATGACATCAACAATGGAAGTCTGTGACATCTTCTGGCCTCACCTTTTCGTCGTCTTATTCTGCGACTCTACTTTAGGGTTGGCCCAGCACCGCCACACACGATACAGCACCAGGGCCACCAACATTATGCACGAGACCCGTCTTTGGATCTTTGACTTGACGGAGACCGGCCTCACCCCGAAGCTGGGTAACAATCTCATACACCATGCGCACCCCACTGGCTCCAATAGGATGGCCAAACGACTTGAGTCCGCCACTGGGATTGACCGGGATATCACCGTCCAGGGCAGTGCGTCCTTCTTCAATCAGCTTCGCGCCTTCGCCTTTTTGGACAAAACCGAGATCTTCATAGTTAGAAATTTCCGTCCAGGTAAAGCAGTCATGGACCTCAGCGACATCGATTTCCTTCACTGGGTCAGTAATGCCGGCCATGGCATAGGCCTGGGCTGCGGCGTTTTGGGTGGCACGAAAGCCAAGGTAGTCAAAGTTCGGGTCCATGAACGGCCGACCGCTCGTCACGGACAGCCCCACACCCTTGACCAGGATGTGGTCGGCGCGATATTTTTTTGCCAGGTCGGCTCGACAGACTATGGCCGCGGCTGCGCCATCAGTCGTCGGACAGCAGTCGTACAGCCCAAACGGATAGGCCACAATCGGCGCAGTCAGCACGACTTCTGGAGTGACCTCCTTCTGTAAGTGGGCCTTGGCGTTGAGCGCACCATTGTGATGGTTCTTCACCGCAACTTTGGCCAGGGTTTCACGAGTCAAGCCGAACTCGTGCATATAGCGTGTGGCGGCAAGGGCAAACAGTCCCGGTGCGGTTGAGCCATCGTGGTAATACGGATGCACGCCCTCTCGGGCGAGTCCACGTCCGGGGCGGTCTTTATATTTTTCAACACCTAAGACGAGAGCCGTATCATACATCCCGGACGCGACAGCAAGCACGGCATGCCGAAAGGCGTCCGTCCCTGTCGCGCAAAAATTCTCTACTCGGGAAATCGGTTTATTGTATAACCGCAGGGCATCACCAAGAGAGACTGCGGCTTTGCCATGGCCTTGCGCCGGCGAATATGTTCCGAGCCAGGCTGCGTCTATCTCTTCCGGGGAAATGTGAGCATCATGAAATGCCGCATACGCGGCATCAACCGCCATGTCTTCATAGCCCTGATCAAAATTATCGCCAAACTTGATACAGCCAACACCGATAACCGCGACTTGATCTTTGAGTGACGTAGCCATCTCTAGTGTCCTCCCTTTCGAGCCACCCCATGCTAGCCGAGCACGCGGCCCTTAGCCAGGCCCGGGATTTCCATGGAACGCATACGCACGGGATACCCCAGGCCACTCTCACTATCCACTCGCCACTCATCACTAGCGCGCCGGTCTGCATTTCCAATAGTAGTTATGCATAGTGGGTCCCTCTTTCCTGCGTCTGAGGGTCAGGATAACTGCATCACCAATACGCACGTCTTCCGGGTCAACGTCGGTCATCTGTAGATAGAGACGGCCACCCTGGTCGACGTCGACCACACTCATAATGGTAGGAGAGTCGGGCGCCACATAGAGATGATCGCGGGTAAAGGTAAAAACTTGGCCCGCGTGTTCGAGCGCTACTTCCTGGAGTGAGTCGTGATTCTTACACACACTGCACACCCGGATGATTGGATATTGGCGAGTCCCACAACTCAGACACAGCGTTCCGTGCAAACGGACATTTTGGCTCTCTTCTTTTTCTAAGAGCACATTGGACAGTTCAGCCGCCTCTTGATGCTCACCATAGTAGGAACGCATTTTTCGGAAAATTTGGTAAGAGGAATACAGCCGCTTCTCACTGATGTGGTCCGAGAGCGACGACTGAAGTGGACGTTTCCGAATCTCCTCGGTCACCCGCACCAAGACACCATCCGCCCCATCTCCATAATTGAGCAGGAGGAGCAGCTCGCCCGGACTCGCCGCTTCCAGGGCCGTCGCGAGCAAGAGGAAAGGAGCGGCGCTGCCAGTTGCTCCAATATCCACAAAGAACGGATCGAGAATCTGCGGCTCCTGAAAGCCGAGCTGCTTGGCCGTCGCGATATGGGCCCGGCCATCTGGAGAGGGGCATATCACTTTGGCCACATTATGGGCGTGCATCCCATGCTTTTCGAGCAGGGTCTTGCCGACTGTGACAAGGCTTTTTTGATAGCCGCGCTCAGTCGAAAAGCGAGACGTTTGGGTCTGGATGAAATCATCTCCATCTCGGCGCCATTCATCCCAAAAGTCACTGGAGCAGGTTGTCATCCCCAAAATTTCAGCCAGCACATTTTCCCGCCCGATGGTGACAGCGCTACCGGCGTCACCAAACCATGCTTCTTCATTTTCTCCGGGCTGACCGTCGCGCACCTCGCCCGTTGCGATCAGGATGTTGGACAAACGGCGGCTATTGAGCGCGTCTACACCCGCTCGTAAGGCGGCAGTGGCTGAGCGTAAGCTGCCACCAAAGTCCGACGTTTCGCACGCTGCCGACAGGTCGCAGGCTGCGGCGAGAAAGCTGGCGGTTGAACGTTGCCAAAAAGGGGCGGACGTTGAGGCAAAGAAGAGGGCGTCGACGGCTTTAGTATCGCGGTATTCCAAACAGCGCTGGGCCGCCTCAAATCCGAGGGTGAGGGCATCTTCATCAAAATAGATTGCGGCCCGTTCGCCTTTCCCAGCGCGCCGGTCCCAGGCTTGACCGAAGTGCGCCCGCTCCAGGCGACAGAAAGGCACATGGTAGCCGCAGCTT
Source organism: uncultured Binatia bacterium (SeqCode) (assembly GCA_965247985.1). Classification (GTDB taxonomy): domain Bacteria; phylum Desulfobacterota; class Binatia; order Bin18; family Bin18; genus Bin18. Next base: position 2,833,431 of record OZ252051.1, read on the forward strand.
GTAATGCCGATCATAGCAGTTCCTATGCAATCCTGGCTTGTTTCGCCCGGTCCAGGATGGTCCGTGCCCGAGTGAGATGTGGCACATCGACCATCTGGCCTTTGAAGCTAAACGCCATTTTTCCTGCCTTTTGATTTTCTTCAAAGGCGGCTAGCAGTTCTTGGCTTTCAGCGATTTCTTCGGCTGAAGGAGTAAACACGGCGTTCACGGTTTCGATCTGGTTGGGATGGATAGTTATTTTGCCAGTGAAGCCCATCCACGCCCCTTCGACACATTCCCGGCGTAGCCCTTCATTGTCTCGGATATCGACAAACACAGTATCCAGCGACTGGACTCCCGCGGCTGTTGCCGCCAGGAGCGTCATAATCCGAGCATAGCGGAACACTTCCAGAAATGTTCCGTCTTCACCCCGGTTACGGCGGGCACCAATGGCGGCAGACAAATCCTCAGCCCCCCACGACAGCGCATCAACCCGCGGACATGAGCCAAAATCTTTGATGTTCAGTAGTCCCTCAGGCGTCTCTGTGGCTAACACCACCAGCTTGACCTCGCCCTGCGGATAGCCGTACTCCTTTTCCATACGGCTGATAATCGTATGAATTTTGAGTACGTCATCCCGCGTTCTGACCTTGGGGACGAGGTAGGAATCGGGTCGCCCGCGCATCGTCACTTCGAGATCGGTGACCCCCCAGGGGGTATCCAGCGGATTCATGCGGACCATGCGTTCCTGACGACCAAAGTCCACATGCCTGAGCCAGTCTGTCACCGTTTCCCGAGCGGCGTCCTTATTGTCCGGCGTGACCGCGTCTTCGAGGTCTAGCACCAGCGTGTCCGCTTCCAGCGCAAGCGACTTGTGCAGCATCTTTTCATTGGCTCCGGGCACGAAATGTACGGCACGGCGTAAGCGGCTCATGGGAAGTCTCCGTTGGGTGTCTTGGTGCTCTTTCTATTTGGAGGCCTATGAAATTTGGGCTTCTTTCTTGCGCATCATGGCACCCCGGCGGCAGCTCATCACAATTTCGCCACGCTGGTTCTTGGCCCGGTGCTCGAAGGTCACAATCCCCCATTGAGGACGGGAACGGGATTCTCGCTTTGCGACGACTTCGGACTCGGCATACAAAGTATCGCCAATGAAAACCGGCTTGGGGAAGACCACGTTTTCAAAGCCCAGGTTTCCGACAGTGGTCCCCAGGGTGGTATCGCCGACAGACAGGCCCACAGCCAGCCCCAAGGTGAAGATACTATTCACCAAGCGTTGGCCAAATTCGGCCTTTTTTGAGAACTCCTCATCCAAGTGGAGCGGCTGAGGGTTATGCGTCATAGTCGAGAACAACAGGTTATCCGTCTCAGTAATTGTCCGTCCGGGTTGATGCTGAAATACGTCACCAACGTTCAGTTCTTCAAAGTGTTTTCCGGCCATGCGGTCCTCCTTGTGGACGTTTGCTTACCATGTCGGCTGAGGTCGTGCCAGCGAGTGGAGGAAAACCGGGGAGACGACAGGCAAACATACGGCTTCCCGTAGGGTGCGCCCTGCGCACCACAATCGAGATGGAGCGAGATGCCAGGTTACACTCCGCTCGCCTGACCTACGGTATTGCTCAGGTGGAGACTGGTATCCAGAACACCTTATCTCGCCCGGTCCGCCTGATACCACACCCGCCCATCTTTGACGGTCAGTTGGGCGACAAGTTTTTTCTCGCCGGTCATATGGTTCTGGTCGGTATCGACAAAATCAAATTCTCCCTGTTCAAGGCTGAGCACGGCGACATCGGCAATGGCACCGGGTCTGAGCGTCCCGAGTTGCTCAGCCTCCCCAATCACGCGGGCGGGATTGGTGGTGACGCAGCGGATCACGTCCTCCAGGCCCATGCCCAGGTTTAAGAGCTTGGACATGGTCGTTGGCAGGTCAAAGACCGGCCCTTTGATCGCGCTGGGAAGCGACAGATCAGTTGCAATCGTGTCAGGCAGGAATCCCGCGTCCAGGGCCTGCCGGACAAATGGAAACGGGAAGTGCATCCGGCCGTGCGCGCAGTCAAAAATAATCCCCTCTTTTTGCGCGGCCCAGACTTCTTTGAGAATCGCTTTCTTTTCCGGGCCCATGATGCCGTATTCAAAACCGTGGAAGCAGTGGGTCACAACATCGCCCGGCTTGAGGAATTCCAAAATCTGAGGAACCGGCAGCAGCGCGTCGGTGATATGCACCATCAGGGGAACATTGGCCATATCCGCGGCCTGACGCGCAAGACGCAGCGGCTCAGTTCCGGCAGAATCAGGCACGACGTTGTTACTAAAGCGGAGCTTAACGCCAATGGCGAGATCACGATTATTGATGATCGTCCGGGCACAACCCTCCGGGTCGGCATAATCCAAGTGCATTAACTCACCAACCCGGAGGTGAATCAGGCCCAAGGCTGACAGATGGATAAAACAGCGCAACCGGACTTCACTATTGTTCGCCACATACTGACGCAATCCAGGGAAGGTGGCTGAACCGGAGCTGCCGGCGTCGATTATCGTTGTCACGCCACTCGCAGCACAGCGGCTATCGGTTTCAGTGCCCATATCGTGGGCATTTATAAACGTATGCGCGTGAATGTCGATCAGCCCGGGGCAGACAATCTTGCCGGCTACGTCACGGACTCGGGCCGCTTGTGTCGCAGGAATGTCCGCTGCGACAGCTGCTATTTTGCCGTTGCGGATCGCAACGTCGGCTTTTTGCGGCTTTTGATACTCGGACCAGCCAGGGTCAATAACCTCACCGCCTTTGATGAGGAGATCGTATTGCATCAGTAGCTCCGCTTTCAGCCCTATGAGGTCGGGTTATGCTATGCGAACCCGATCAGTGGTATTTGCTCTAGGGGAGAATGGTTCTCTCTCCAGCGGTCAAAACCCATTCTCGCGATTGACAAACCGGATTCCCGCACCGGCTTGTGAGTGCCCAAGATCAATCTTCTTCAGTGGCTCAAGCGTTTCAGCGTCAAAAACTGACAGCGCACTCCAGTTTCCACCACAGTAGATTTTGGTTCCTTCGGGATGGAGGAAGGCGCCAAAGACACTGTTATTATCAAACTGCGTTACTTTTTCCATTTTGCGTGTTGGGATGTCCACCTTCCACAGCTTGTCCCAGCCGAGATATGCCTTCTGGGTTTTTGCGGATACCGATCCGTGGGCTGTCCACCACTCCGCCTCATACGGCTGAAGCTCAACAACCTGCAGGTCGGGATTGGCCTGTTTGAGGTCAAGGGTCGCGACACCAACGGTTGTGTTCCGGGTAATCGTGTCGGTCATATACACTGCAAACGAGGCGAGATAGTCATTTTCCTGATAGGGATTCCATAAGGGCAAGCCCTCCAGCTTGCCTCCGCCCGTCACGTTCCAGTTCGCCATAGGAATAATATCCTCAATCTGGCCCGTCTCTGGGTTCAGCACTGAAATATCTTTTCCAACACTAAAGGCGTAGAGTTTTTTCCCATCTTGAGATGACGCCAGCGACATCACCTGGCGGGGAGCAGGAAAAACGTTTGCGACCGTATTCGTGTCCAAATCAATGACTCGGATGCGGGTTTCAAGAATCTCGTAGGTGCCAAGGTCTTTCTTCAGCGGCATCTCATGGATATAGAGTCGATTCCCTTGCGGATTGACATCGATGGCCATGGTTCTGACCAGCTCGTTATCGTTGGACAGGTTAAAGCGGAGTACTTCTTTGCCCTCATCCAGATCAACCAGCGCTACACTTTGACTCAGGTTGGTGACGGCGTAGGCGAATTGGGGCCGGGCCGGATTGGGTGCCACCGTAAAGAGCGGACCTTTGCCTTCGAGCGGGATCGTCTTCACGACCGTATCGGTTTCCGCATCAATGACATACACAGAGTTCGGGTGGGCCCCAGTCAGGATGTACCACTTTGCCCACACAAGCCCAGGTAGACTGAGAACGAAGACCAGCGTACTCAGCGTGAATACTATCCCTACTTGACTCTTGCCCTTCATAAACGCCTCCTTTTGGGAAACATAATCTCGACCAACGCCTTCTGGGTATATCCATCCGGCACAAGGAACGCCGCGGCCACAATGGGTCTGCGCTCTGCCTGAACCACTTCCTTGACCATATGGGTGACTAGGTTCACCGTCTTGACTGGATATCCCTCATTGAGCAGTTCGGTTAACTCGGCGAGTACAGTTCCCGGCGGAGTCGTTCGAGAGAGCCGCAGTTTGCCGATACATTCATGAAGCCTGGGCAGGTCAATATCCGTACCCAGGTTTATCTTTCCAGCCAACCACGTTTCTTCATACGCTGCTCCGTTGCGCTGGATGCTGTACTTGTGGGCTGGATAGCCGGCTACAGACGCTTCCTCCGCTGTCGGCGTTATCGTAATCGTCAGCATCGGACTCAGACTATCAAATGGCCCTGCCCGTCTTCCCACGAGCCGTTGCGGACTACGGGGCATCTGTTTCATCAGCCGTTCTACCCGTACTCGCCTCTCTTGGGTGCGCTGTGCCATGGCAGTGGTGTAGGCGTCGATTGGTCCTTGCCAGTACATCTGCCCCACATGGCTGATAACAGACAGCTGCTGCGTGTTGAGGTCAATAATTTGAGTCCAGGCTCGGGTCTCGTAGGTGATCCGGTTCTGAGAAACACGAGTCACAATCTGAAGAACTCGCCAAGAAGGAGCAGGAGAATCCAGGGGCGTCGTTGTCGAAGCGATATACCAGCCTGCTTCAACAAGCGGAGGAAAGCGGTAGGGGAGCAGGAATACTGCGGCAAAGAATACGCCTAATTGACTTAGCCAAAAGAAGGAGGGTTACTTTTTCACAAACTACAGCAAACAGCCTACCACGTATTCTCGTGGATCAGCTTTTCAAGCGGGATTTTCTTATTGCCCGGTTTACGCGGCTTTTCTGCGGGATAGCCGAGGGTGATGAGTCCGACCGGACGCACATGGTTGGGTAGCTGAAAGAGCTTGGCGACTTCCTCTGAATTATACGAGCCGACAAAACAGGCTCCAAGCCCTTGTTCAGTCGCGCCTAACAAAATGAGCAACGAGGCAAATGCCGTATCCACCAAGCCATAAAAAGCCCCGCGCGTGCCGTACTTCTCGCCCATACGTTGAATATCGGCGCAGGTGGCAATGATAATGGGCGCAGTGGCAACCGAGTTTTGATTCATCGCCGCTTCAGCCAGCTTGGCACGGACCTCGGGGTCGCGCACGATAATAAACTCCCACGGCTGGAGATTGCCGGCGCTTGGCGCTCGGGCTGCGTATTGTAGGAGCTGCGTGATTGCTTCTTCGGGGACCGGCCTGTCTTCATACTTGCGGATCATGCGCCGGCGTTTTACGACCGAAGCGAAGCTGGCGGCATCGCCTTTTTCAACGGCATGGGCAAGGTCGTAGGCTTGACTGAGGAGAGCGGTAGCTCCAATGCCCTGGAGCACATGACGGCGGGTTAATGTTTTTTTGGGCATGAAGAGCGCTAACGATTCACGAACCGCAACACACTCACCCCACCGGTCTGCGAATGGCCAAGGGGAACCTTGGTGATCAGGTCAAGCGACTCTGCGTCGTATACCGCTACATCGTGCCAATTGCTGCCGCAGTACACTTTTTTGCCTTCGGGGTGAATGAGCGGCGCAAAATAGGTATTGGACAGGGGTATTTTTTTCTCAATGTGGCGTGTTTTGGGATCAACTTTCCATAAACTGTTATACGCAAAATACGCCTTGTTCGTATGCCGCGAGAGCGCACCAGTGATCACATAGTCACCCTCAACAAAGGGCTGGAGTTCAACAATTTTCAGCTCCGGGTCTTCCTGGGTGAGGTCAAGCGAGCCGATGCCCAGCGTCACCTGATTGGTAATGGAATCTTGGGTAAACGTGCCAAAGGAGACCAGATGGCCACTTTCCTGATAGGTTCCGCCAAGCGGCAGACCGTCGGTTCTCGCAACGCCACTGATGTTCCGATTGGCAAGAGGAATAGTATCGAGCAGTGTACCGTCTTCCGTGCTGTGCACAAAAATATCTTGCCCAACACTGAACAAATAGAGGCGCTTGCCGTCCTTTGAAGACGCCAGACCCATCACCTGGCGGGGAGCAGGAAAGCTTGTCAGCGTCTCATTGGTCTCCAGGTTGATGACCCGGATGCGGTTTTCCTGGGCGGTGTAGCGACCCAGGTCTTGCTTGATCGGCATTTCGTGCACGAACAGGCGGGTGCCTTGCGTATTCACATCGATCGCCATGGTGCGCACGAGTTCATTGTCGTTCGATAAGTCAAAGCTCTTGACCTGCTTGCCCTCGTCCAGATCAACCATGGCCACGCTTTTGGCCAGATTGTTCACCACATAGGCAAACTGCGGCTGAGCAGGATTGGGCGCAATATACAGGGCCGGCCCTCGACCATCGAGGGCAATATCTTTGACGACCGTATCCGTTTCCGTATCGACGATAACCAGATTGTTCGGATGCGTACTGGCTAGGAGATACCACTTTGCCCGGGCCGTCTGCGGAACGACCAACAGCCCAAACAAGAAGAGAACACCCCACACAAGCTGCCTGTGTTTTGCGTGCACCACCCGCTCCTTCAGCAAGATATTTTTTCTGAGCTGGACTTATTCGATTTTGGGAAAGACAACGTCAAGGTTGCGCCAGTCTTCCTGATTCATGCTCGAGCAGCCTTTGGCCCACTCGGGCGAGTTCTGGAGGCTGTCCGGCACCTGAGCTGGCCACCAGCACAGATTCGCACAACTCAGCAGGTCGGCTTCCATGGGGGCACACATGCTGCTGGCCCCACCCCACGAATTCGCCTCCCAACCCGGATTAAAGATGGTCGTACAGCCAATAGGTTGCGCCATACCCACGACATCTTCCTCTACCTCTTTTTTGACAGCGGATTTTTCCACAACGGCGGTGACGGCCACTGCTTTGCGATTCGCTGCTTTGAGGTGTTTCATGCTCTGCTCCCCATGCCTTCAGGTCAGTTCTTTTGGTGCGTCTCCGCGTCCACGTAACACATAGTGCTCAATAAACCCAGGGTTTTGCTCTTGCAGCTGCATATACACGCCAATGCCATACTCCGTCCATTCCCGCAGGAAGTCGCAGTAGTGCAGGTTCGGCAAGCTCGCATCTCCAAACTCGGTCATGGCTTCATGATAACAGCCGCCGCCACACAGGCCACGGATCCAGCAGGTTTGACATACGGGCTTATTGCCCAGGTGGGCACTGTTGATAAATGTATTCAGACGGTCGTATTCAATGCCGTCTTTCACATTGCCGTATTTGTGCTCCTCGGTGCCGGGGAAACGGTGACATAAATACACATCGCCATTGCCATCAACATCCAAGAGCCCCAAGCCAGCGCCACACGGAAAGAATTTGTTTGTTCCCAGGTGGATGTCGGTCAGCAAGGTACTCAAATTCGAGAAACCCGTGTATTGGTTGTTCAGCGCGCGCTCGGCGTAGACCCTACCGAGTTCTTGAAATTGCCGTAGCAGTTCACGTAAATCAGTCGGCTCCAAACCATAGTCAGTCTCGGCCTGGGCGGTCACCGGTGAGAAGCCGACTTCAAAAAAACCAAGTTCAGTCAGGTGCTCGTAGGTTCGCACGATATCAATGGCATCTTTTGTGACTGTCACCCGCGCGACCACTGGCCTGACGGTGTAGCGTTCAAGCAGCCGTTCCAAGCGCGGGCGCAACAGGTCGTACGAGCCTTTTTGCTCACCCCGCTTATTGAGAAAAACGCGGCGTTTGTCGTGCAGGTCTTTTGGCCCATCAATACTGATGGTAACGCCAAAACGGTGGGCCTGGAAAAAATCAATCACCTCGTCCGTCAGCAGTGTCCCATTTGTCGTGAGTGAAAAGTCGATGACTTTGTCTTCTGCCTGAGCCTTGTCTTCAGCATAGGCGACGACCTGACGCATGAGTTTGAAATTCAGCAGCGCTTCTCCGCCAAAGAAGATCAGATTCACCTCTTTGCTCGTACCAGACTTCTTGAACAGAAAATCAACACTGTCGCGCGCGGTGTCCCAGTCCATTTGGATCGGTGAGGGACCGTATTTTGCGTCTTCGGGTTCATAGCAGTAGGTACAGTGGAGGTTGCACTTATTGGCAACATTGACGACAAGCGAACTTACTGGGAAATGCTCAACATCGAGCTCAGGCATGGGCGCGGGGGCAGCAGAACGATCCTGGGTGTGCAGAATCTCCAGGGCTACGAACTCCTGGATCGTCTCTGTTATTTCGTCTACCGGAAACTGGCCGGATAGAACCTCAGTCAATTCTTCTTGGCTCAAGTGCGGGTGTGACTGAACATAATTGAGGATGGCCTGCGAGACCGGGTCCATAACGAACATGGACATGCTCTTGGACGCAACCAGAATATTCTGGCTGTTCTGGTCGCCCTGCGGTATGGCATGGGCATTTTCCGCGCGAAAGTGTAGTTCCATATTTGTGTGCCTCACTCAACCCCTAGCATACTATTCAATCGGTGGAAAGACAAACTTGGCCGGCATCACCAGTAAGTGCGCCCGTGCGCCCATGGGTCGTTTCACGCCGTCAGGCGCATACCAGGCTTCCACCCAGACATCGCCCACATTGCCTTCCAACATGTGACGTTTCGGATTCGGCCCGTCCTCGTTGGGCAGAAACAAGCCGGTTTGATCGATTGAACCAACATACCGGATATCGTCGTCATTCGGACGTTTCACATATTCTTCAAGATTCCATTTGACCGGGCCGACCCGTCCGAGCTTGACATCGTCGTCCGTGCCTTTGGTATTATCCGGACCGTTCGCATACCCAACGACTTCATACTGCTGAAAGATTTTCGGCGTCCGAATACCACCGGGGCGCGCAAACCCCCGTTCCGGAGTGATACGGATATAATCAACCGCCGTGTACACCCCGACCTGCCCCTCGCCCTCAACACCTTTGATTGAGACTGTGCGCGGGCCTTCTTGTACACCCGCCTTTGCAAAGACTTCCGCCACAACCGTATTGTCTCCATCGAGCCGTAAGGACAACACCCCAACGCCTTCACCGAAGGAAAAATTGTTCGCTGACAGCATGTCCCCGGAGAAGCCCATCCCAAAAATTTTTACTTTTTGAGGCGAGCCTGTCTGGATCATCGCCGGACTCACCATCAACAGCCGTACTCCAGCCTGACGGCGGTGCCAGGTTTCATCCATGCCCAGATCGCCGAGGTTCGTCAGCAGGCGTCGGCCGGAAACCGTATTGCCATCTTCAGCAGCAAAGAGAATTTCACGCTGCTGAGTTTCCTTGCCCGCCTGTGTGGCTTGGGCAACGCCGCGCCATTGGAAGCCGGCGTAGATCGTCCCGGTCGTGGAGCCGTCCAGCTGAGAGCCGTCGGCAAACGTATAGGAAAACTCGCCCGTGTATTGATCGTCTCCCCCTGCGGCCAGCGTCAGTTGTCCGGTGTAATCTCCTCCGCGTCCGGGGTCATGGCCAACCACCAGCCAGGTTCCGGCATAGCGTGGCTTTTTCGCGGCTTGCCAGGCCGTCCAGGCTTCCGTCTCAAACGGCTGCGCCTCGATCAGATGGGGAACCGCCGTGTTCTTTGCGTCATCAAACCAATAGTCTTTCAACTGTCCGGCCGAGGCCGTCTCACTGCCGATATTCGCCATCAGGGCGACCTTGGCATCCGGTAGACGCTGCCAGGAATCCGGGGTCCGGCGCTGCAAGGCAATACGCGCATAGGAATGACATTGGATACAGCCGGCCTGCAAGGGTTTGGGGACATCCTGGGTGGTTCTGGTATTGCGCTGTTCAAGAATAAAGCGATAGGGCTCGACTTCTGCCGGAGCCAGCCCATAAGAGTCGCTCAGATATTTCATCAGAATACGCGCTTCGCCGGCCTGCAACTCAACACCGTGTGTCCGGACCATACGGCTGAGCGTCATGCTCCAGCCCTCGGGCGACTTGCGCTGCGCTTCGATCGCGTCAAGCTTGCCCCCCTCCTCTTGCGGTGCATGGCAGCCCGAACAGCGGGTTTCCAACACCTCTCGTGCAGAAGGCATCTCTGTGCCCTGGGCTGCCATAGCTGGTTGAATCGGTTGAATCGTACAGGCGAGACCTCCCAGCAGGAGCAGGCAGCAACCCCATACTACGACACATTGCACTATTCTTTCGGTCCTCATACCAGTCTTCTCCCTATAGGCTGGAACAATATCTTATAGCCCTCATGCAACAGCCGAATTCTATACTTCTCCCCGTGAGAGTCAAACGGAAATTAAGAGCTACAATGGAGCGGCAATAATGATCGCTGAGGGCATGGTCTTCTTCGCAGAGTCAGTTACGTTTGCTATGCTTTCCTCACAGGGAAACGGTGTATGGATCAAAATGATAGTGAGCCTACCGCGCCAACCGGAGCGGGTGTCAAGGTCGCGCTTATCGATAGCGGGGTGAATGCCCAGCATTCCCATGTGGGAGGCGTCGCCGGGGGAATCCATTTTTTCCTGGATGAGAAGAACGACGTTCAAACCAGTCCTGAATACGCTGATCACCTTGGGCACGGGACGGCCCTGGCCGGTGTACTCCGGGCCAAAGCGCCCCACGCCGCACTGTATGCCGTCAAGATTTTCACCGACCATCTCGCCACCTCATTTCCGGTCCTGGAGGCAGCCCTCCAGTGGGCCATCGATCAGCGCATTAAAATTATCAACCTGAGTCTGGGGCTGATTAATGCTGACCACCGCCGGCCTCTCTCGACCCTCGTCACCCAGGCGCAAGCAACAAATCTTATCCTTATTGCCTCCTCTCCCCCGGATCGCTCGGATGTTTTACCTGCCACGTTGCCCGGAGTTATAGGCGTGGCGGCCGATGACACCTGTGCCTGGGACGAATACCGCTCTATCGCAGACAGCCCGGTCCCCTTTCGTGCTCATCCACATCCCCGCTCCCTTCCTGGTCCGGCCCAAACGCAGAATTTTCACGGCCATAGCTTTGCCTCAGCCCATATTGCGGCAGCCCTGGCGCTCCGGGTCGAGCGCCAACCAGACCTGACTACCGAAACAGCCCGTGCCTACCTCCAACAGACGAGCAGCGCGTAATTTTTCTCCCTCTCCCTCTGGGAGAGGGTTGGGGTGAGGGGTCTCACACTACTCGGCTGCTATCTGTAATAGATCGGGAGCTTGGGTGAGCTCCTGATAGGTCCCCTGCCACTCGACTGCGCCTTTCTTGAGGACGAGAACAGCATCCTCAGCGTGCAGTGAGGTGAACCGATGGGTCACCACGAGCGTCGTGCAGTCTTGCATCAATGCGGACAAAGCCTGACGGACGTCGGCTTCACTTTCAACATCAAGTCCGGACATGGCTTCATCCAGCACCAGAATCCGGGGCTTTTTGAGAATGGCGCGCGCCAGGGCAATACGCTGCCGCTGTCCGGCCGAGAGTCGAGCTCCCCGTTCGCCAACTGTGGTATCGTAACCGTCAGGTAAGGCGGTCACAAACTCGTGCAGACCAACCGCTTTGACCGCGGCAATGATCTCTTCACGTCCTGCCTCTGGGCTGGCGTACGACACATTTTCAAGGATCGAGGCGTGAAACAGGAAGGGCTCGTAGCCGATGACGACCACGTGTTGTCGCAGCCATCCCAGGTCAAACTCCCCCAGGTCGTGACCGTCCAGACGGATGGTCCCGGCTTGGGGTTCATACAGCCGTACTAAGAGGTCAACCAGCGTGGACTTTCCGGTTCCGCTCGACCCAAGGATAGTTAAGCGCTGCCCGGCCGCTACCCGAAAATTGACCCGCCGCAACACCAACTCAGGGTCAGTCTCAAGGGCAGTCGCATTAATGTGATAACCGAACGATACATCACAAAATTCGACCTCTCCTCGGAAGTCTTCGAGTTGTAACGTCCCGCCGGACGGTTCCGTATATTCTTTCCCAATATCCAGAAATTCGAATACGCGATCCACAGATACTCCGGCCCGCTCGATACGCAAATATAAGTCCATCAAGACCTGAATAGGGCTGAACGCACGCGACTGATAGGCGGAGAAGGCAACCAGACCACCGACACTCATTTGGCCCTCAATGACCAGATAGCCGCCGTACAAAGTGACCAGTATACTGCCGAGAAATGTGGTTGCCGTCGCGGTCATGCTGCCAATATAGCCGAGCATTTCAAACCGCGTCACAACTCTGACAAATTGTTCACCCAGTCGTCCCAAGCGTCCCAACTGGATGCGCTCCACACCAAACTGCTTGATAAATTTTATGGCAGACAGGGACTCGACCAGAAAAGCCGAAATCGACGCGTTCAATTCCCGCACCTGACGTGTTTGCGCGACCATGGGCGGCTGTATTTTACGCACCCCGTACATTTGAATAGGGATGACGAGCAGGCTGATGAGGAAAAGTTGCCAATTGAGCCAGATGAGAAAGCCCACGGTTGCAATAAGGACGAAGATATTCGTGACAAACGTGAACGCCGCGTCGGTCAGGACGGATTGAATCTCGGCAATATCGGTATTCAGACGAGACAGGAGATCACCCACTTTCATCTGGGTATGGAAGCGGAGAGAGAGCTTCTGCAAATGCGAGAAGAGGTGCTGTCTGAGCGCGAATAAAACGCGCGCCGTGACCTGGGTGTAGAGATAGCGATTGACCGCCCCTATCCCGTAGCCAAGAACGGTGACACCCAGCATGATCCCACACAGCGTAAACAAGAGCGACACATTCCGCGCCAGCAACACATCGTCAATAAGAATTTTCGTAAATAACGGCCAGAGCAGTCCGAGAACAGTGCCGAATGAGGATAATAGAAAAATGAATCCGATTCTTCGGATATACGGCTTCACAAAAGGTGACAACCGATAGAAGCGGGAGAGTAACGCAGCAATATGTATCACAGCGGTCCCGGCGCCATGGGCAGGAGGACAAACATCAGGATCACTGTACAGCAGGTTGCCCTGAGACGAAATAGACGCCTGTCTTGCTCTTCTTATTGCTCTTCGTGGTACGACAGCATAAGCTTTGAGTAAGAGCGTAAAATTCTGAAACTCGAGTATTCCATATTGTCACTATTGGCAGTCTGATAGGTCTTCCGTGACACCACCTCTCTCAGCAGACATTGTGGTCGCCGGTGGCGGCCCGGCCGGGGCGACCGTCGCCCACCAGCTCGCTCGTTTCGGCTATCGTGTTGTCCTGCTTGAAAAGCGCCGTTTTCCGCGCCATCAGATTGGCGAGTCCCTGACGCCCAGCATCCTCCCGCTGCTCGACTTTCTGGGCGTACAGACGCAGGTGGAACAGGCCGGCTTTCTGCGTATGGCTGGTCACAGTGTGTGTTGGGGCTCGTCCCAGCCACGCACCTCGCATTATAGCCCAGACCAACACCGGCGCGGTTTTCAATCCGTGCGTGCCGATTTTGACCTGATTCTGCTCAATCATGCCCGCCAGGCTGGTGTGCATGTCGTGGAAGGACAACCCGTGCGAGACGTCCAGCCTGATGGAGCGCACAACACGGTTGTCCGCTATGGTTCGGGAGAACGCATTCTGGCCGCATTCTGTGTTGATGCGACCGGCCACGCCGGTATATACGCCCGACAGAACCTGCGCCAACGGGACACCGTCTTTCAAACGCTTGCCCTGACTGGATATTGGCAAAACGCGGCCAATCCACCTGGCGTAGACGTCGCCAATACCCTGCTTGAAGCCTATTCAGACGGCATGCTCTGGTCCGTCCCGCTGCATACCGGCCTGCGGAATGTCACGCTGCTGATTGACTGGCAACAAAGCCTCGCCATGAAGCGGAGAGGCCTGCAACAGTTGTATATGGCAGAACTCCGCAAAGCGGCGTACATCCCGGCCTTCCTCGATGGTGCCCGCCTCACCGGCAGGCTTCGGGTCTTTGATGCCACGCTCTATACGGCACGGCAGTTTGTCACTGGCCGCACCCTCCTTGTCGGCGATGCCGGGTTGTTTATCGATCCGTTATCCTCAGAGGGAGTCCGTAAAGCTATGGCCTCAGCCGTTACCGGCGCCGTCGTTATCAATACCGTCCTCCAGCGACCAGGTATGCAGCCCCATGCCGCTGAGCTGTACGAAGCCGGCCAACGAGATACCTATGACAGCCACTATCAGCAGTCGGTCCGCTATTACAAAGAAGAGGGCCGCTGGCCGGACCGTCCCTTTTGGCAGCGCCGTAGCCCTTCGACTCGGCTCAGGACAGGCATTGCCCCCGACTCTGGTGTCTCCCCTCCTCGTCAGCCACCCGCTGCCTTTTCTCCCTTTGACTCACAGCCGGTTTCACACCTGGCGTTGACAGCGGACGCGATTATCCAGGAACGGCCGGTTATTGAAGGCTCTTATGTTGAGCTGCGGCCGACCGTCGTCACCCCGCGTCACCCGCGTGGCCTGCGCTTTCTGTCTGGTGTGAACATCCCGACCCTCCTGCGCTGTGTTCAGAAACACCACGCTGTGCCTGCCATCCTGGAGGCGTATCAGCGTCATCCTGACGGGCAGAAGAGCGTTCCGCCCCAAATCCGTCAGGTCCTGGCCCAGTTGTATCAAGACGGCCTGCTTAGACCGACATCGCCAGACGAAAGCCAATCAAATTGAAGCGGAAATTGGGATTGTTGCGGAAACGGTACGACACACGGCAAAACTCAGGGAAGAGCAGCCAGGCCCCACCGCGCAACACCTTGCCTGTTCCGGATTCAGGACCAGACGGGCGTTCGGTCGGAGATAGCGCGTAGTATTGAGGGTCGTACCAGTCAGCCACCCACTCCCAGACGTTACCGGCCATGTCATACAGGCCATAGTTATTCGGAGGGTAGCTCCCGACCGGCGTTGTCCCGGCAGGATTATCATAATTTGCAAGGTCTCGATTGATCCCATCTCCCCACGGATAGGGCTTTCCTTCCAACCCTCCACGGGCAGCTCTTTCCCATTCGGCCTCTGTGGGGAGCCGCCCACCTGCCCATGCACAGTACGCCTGCGCATCATGCCAACTCACCAGGACAACCGGATGGGCTTCTCGTCCTGCTGGCGGTGATTGGCGTTCTTGGTCCCAATTCTCGCGTTCCGCCCGGGCATCATCGAGATGGGGTGTACGATGGCCGGTGTCGAGGATGAACTGCCGATACTGGGCGTTTGTCACCGGACGTTGGGCAAGATAAAAGCTCCCCAGAGAGACCCGGTGGGGCGGACGTTCGGGCGGCGTCCTGGCATCACTCCCCATGCAATACTCCCCCGCAGGGATGCGGATCAGCGGACTGCCATCTTTTAGGTTGACCAAATTATCCATATTATCCATGAAAGTCATTCATGCGTTGACCAGTCGATAATCGCGTCCCAATGAGTCAAACAGCTCGGCCAGGGCGCCTTCAACGCTGCGTTTCAGCCCTGCTCGCGGAACCATGCTCAATGTCCCTTCAGTCCAGGTTGGAGCCATTAAGTGGACTTGCTCGGTTCGCTTCAAATGGACGACTTGTTGCACCTGCAGTTCGAGAGAGTAGGCCAACACGGAGGCGGGATATTCCACGACCCGGAGCAAAATATTCAGGACGGCTGGAAAATCTCCGCTCGTCATCGCATTGTGGCGCAGATGCGTGACAGCCAGCGTGTGCAGCCGTGTTTCTGAAAACCCAAGCCGCCGCGCCGGGGGGCTAATGGCCGCAATATCAACCCGAAAACCTTCAATCCCAAACAGCGTCGTGGCATCAGACCGGATGCCGGCAACCGGGGCGGGCCAGACAAGGCAGACGAGCAGACACAGCAGGCGTGCGACTCCTACGAAATGGTGGATGTGTACCGAGAACGGCGATCGCATGCCACTTACTTCGGCCGTGCGCCCTGGGCCGCTGTCCGAGCGGCGGCTTGTTGTTTTGCAAGCTGAAGGTCAACCGCCTTTTCGACTAAAGCAAACAGGCGTTGATTTTTTTCTGGTGGTAGCGCTTGAATAGCCTTCTGGATCAACAGACCCATCTCCGTCACCTCACGCTCACTGGCATTGGCTCCACGCTTCCCCAACTCTTCAAATTTCAGTCGTTCCCACTCGGTTAACGACCGGAATGCCTCGGCATAGAGCGCATCCATTTCGGCCTGCTCTTCAGGCGACAAAAGCTGGCGCCCTTCTTGGGAAAGCCGCATGCCCCGTTTTGCCGCAGGCACCCCCCGGGCTTGCAGGACACTCTGCAATGTCTCTGTGGGTGGGGTGCGATAGCTATAGGTAATTGTCACCGCCACCACGCCTATGGTCAGGAGTCCTATCACCAGGAAAACGCCTTTATATGAGCGCGTAGCATCTGTCGTTGGCATGCAAACGTTGTACTCGATTCGGCAACAAATGAGTAGGGGAGGATACAGCGATTGCCCAGGAGTTGGCCAACTTTCATCCCAGGGGGAGAGGCGGTATGCTTTTCAGTCCATGGCCGAAGAGCGACTCTATCCTCTGCCCGATCTCAGCGGTCGCCTTGCCGTTCTGGGTGGACAGCCGCGCGACCGGACCGAGTTGTGTATCAGCCTCGCCCTGCGTCAAGCGAGCCAACACGGTGTGGTGGTGTGTGTGGACGCCCACGGTCGTCAGCAACTCGAGATGCCCTTTCGCCTCCTGCTACGTGAAGACGCAGCCTATATTCCTCTTCCAGCAGATGGCAAAGTTTCAGATGACATCGCGCGGCAGATGCTTCAGACTCTTCAGAACGGTCTCCGAAATGCGACACCCCTGCCCCCGCTCCTCATCCTTGACGGAGTACAAGAGACTGCCGACTGGGAGCACACGCTCACGTTCTTCTTACGGACAGGAATTGTTGTTGTCGAATTTCTTCCACGCCCGGAAAGCCTCGTCTTTGGGCGGTACGAGACAACACTGCTCTTACGCTCAGCAGGGGCTGAGGCTGAGGTGCTCAGTCAAACCGTCGGCAGAAAGGTTACGGCCGAAAATCTGGCAGCGCTCGAACCGGGCGAGGGGTATTTCATCCACCTGTCGCGGGTGTATCGGGTCCGATTCCCGAAGCATCCCTAAGCAGGGGGAACCCACCCCGGCCCTTCGACAAGCTCAAGACCACCCCTCCCGAGAGGGGAGTTTTTATTTCCCCTCCTCGGAGGGGTGCCGCACAGCGGCGGGGTGGGTTCCTTCGCGCCACTCGCCAATTGACAATACCAAGCTGGACCCGCCATAATCCCGTGCCAATAAAAAAGGAGGCCGGATATATGGAGACAAAGACATGCGGGTTGTGATCCTCGGGGCTGGCGGCGTGGGTTCGGTTGTGGCTGGGCATCTCGCGCGCAATGGCGTAGACACCATTATGATCGCCCGGCCCGGTCACGCTCAGGCCGTAAGCAAAACGGTCTCCAACTCACCGGACTGTCTCACTTTCGTGTCCAGGTGCCCGCGTATGCTGATGCTTCAGCAATAGACACGGCCGATGTCTTGTTGATTACCGTTAAAACCAAGGACATGCAGCGCGCGTTGGATGGCGTCAAACATCTCCACCTTGGCGCTGTCGCGTCACTCCAAAATGGAGTTGTGAAGAACCACCACATGCTCCGCGTTTTCGGTGCGGACAAAGTCGTTGGCGCGACAACCATGATCGGTGCAACCCTCGTCCGGGATGGCGAGGTCAATTACACACTTGATGGTATTACCTTCTTTGGCGAACCGGATGGCACTCGCTCAGAACGAGTTGATCGCATTGCCCAGGCGTTTGTTGACGCGGGACTCAAGGCCGCTGCGGTCGAGAATATCGTCTCGATCGAATGGACGAAACAAGCCATCCAAAACCCCTTTGCCCCGTTGTCTGCCCTGACCCGCCTGCCCGTCCATGTGGTTTGGTCGAGCCCGGAACTAGCTACCCTCTCAGTCCATATGTTTCGAGAAGTCGCAGCCGTTGCGGATGCACTCGGCATCCCACTTTCCGAACATTCAGCCTGGAGTCTCTTCAACCAGAAGACGCTCCGGGACGCCCCATTCGACGAGGCCGTGCATATGCTCGTCAGGATGGGACAACAGGTGACGCACAGTGGCCGGACGCATATTATTCCGTCTATGCTCCAGGATGTCATGGCCGGCAAAAAAACTGAAATAGAAGAAACCGTTGGTCACGTCTTTAAAGAAGGCCAACGCCTCGGCATTCCCGTTCCCTATACCGAGTTTGCCTATCGTGCGGTCAGAGCAATAGAGGACAACTACACCGAACGCCTCGGCACGCACCACTAACCACTGCCCCCTACCCCCTGCCCTTACGACCTTGGGATACGCAGCACTGTGCCGGCCTGAATATTTCGGCTGCGGAGCTTGTTGATCCTTACCAAGGTCGCAATCGTGGTATTATAGCGTTGCGCAATACTCCCTAAGGTGTCCCCCCATTGCACGCGGTAAGGCATGCTCCCGTTGCCACCGGATGCAGGAATCCGCAGAACGGCGCCGGTGTTGATTTGGGTACCGCGCAGACTGTTTGCCACCCTCAGAGCACGCACCGTCGTCCGATAACGCCGAGCGATTTTTCCCAGGGAATCTCCGCGGCGCACGGTATACCGGAGGTCCGTCCCGTTTTTCTTTCTCCCAGCGCGACGCCCCGCGGCAGAGGGGGTCCGCGGCGGTGGTGGCCCAGCCGTCTTGAGGCGTCTGTCCGGCGCTGCCACCGGAATCGTTGGGAGGGAGATTTTTTTTCCAACCGGAAGAGGGTGTAAATGCCAGAGCTGGTGATTCTGACGAAACGTCTGAGGGTCGACGTGAAAGACATTGGCCAGCAACTCGGGTGTATCCCCAATACGGACCACATACGCGGCCGACGTTTTCTCCAAACCAACCGGGGCCGCGGGTACCTCCGTAGGATAGACAACGGTCGAGCCTTTTTGGAGAAAACGCTTCGCCAGCATCGGATTGTATAAACGCAATAGGCTCAACGCGACCCGCAGGTCCCGGGCCAGGGATTCCCACGACTCCCCGGCCCGGACTTTTCTGAGCTTGAGCTGTTCTGCCTGGCGGCGCACTTCAGGCTCATATTCCTGCAAAATAGACTTATAGTGCCCAATACCCACAACGTATTGCAGCGTCTTGAAGTGGAGAGGTTCGTCTTCTTGCACGAGATCGGGACCGAGTTTATAGGCGGCTAACGCATAGTCCTCGCGCTCGAACTTATTTTGCAGTTGTGCCAGGTATCTTATACCGGCTTCAATATTGGTCTGACTGCCAAGTATGCGAACGAGGGCGGGAGAAATCTGGAAATACCCGATACCTCCGCCCGGAGAGACCCACTCCGCATTCCCACCCGATTCCTGTAGAATTACGGAACGAGCGACCCGATGATCCACCCCATAGCGGGCCGCATAAGTAAAGAGTTCGCTATCGATCTCAATAGTCTTACGATACATGCCCAAGAGGGTGGGAGAAATATCCACAGCCGCCCAGGCCGACTGGACCCAGAGCATACCGCTCAGAAACACCATCCGCCACATCATCCCTCATCCTCCAGTGTTGCTGAGGTAAATTTTTATTATATCAGGAACAGTCCGATAGGGAAAGAATGATACCGCATTACGGTATTGCGTGGTATCGTTTATCCGGCGTTGTTTTCCAACCGGACTTGATCCCGATATAATAATGTTTACATTCTCCTGGAATGAGTCGCTCTGTTCTCTCGTTGAGAAACAGGTCGTCGCATTACAAGAAGGTCTCTTCTCTCGTGCTTGAATTGCTTTCGGCAGCCACTATGGAGTCCTGGGTTTCTTACCTCACCTACTCCCCCTATATGACCGTCTTTCTGTTGCTTATTGCAGGGATATGGTTCATCCCATTGGCAGAAGAAATCGCGCTGGTTACAGCCGGCTATCTCTACTACTCGGATCAGGTTCAGCTTACCACCATGCTTATGCTCCTCGGACTCGGCGTTTTTTGTGGTGATTTTACCGGCTTCTGGTTGGGACGACATTGGAGCGGAAGAAGTCCACGCTCAACGTTTCCCTTCCTCCATCGCAGTACATGGATCGAGCGCTTCAAGACCTGGCTTGACCAGCATCGCAATCGGGCGCTTTTTTTGACACGCTTCCTACCCGGCCTGCGACTACCGGCACATATTATTGTTGGTGCACACGGGATGCCGACTCCTACCTATGTACGGATTTCTCTGATTGCCATCACTGTCTACGTGCCAGTCATTTTTACTCTTGCCTATTCGTTTGGGGCAGAGATTGATGCCGCTCTCGCTTCAATCCAGCGCCTGGGGAATGTTGCGTGGAGCATTCTTCTCCTCGCTGTTATCGTCTGGAGCCTCATTCGGTTCTGGATCACCCGGCAGTCCCTTTTCGACCAGACCTAGGGGCCCCTTGAAGCAGGTCCCGGCCATTGAGTCGGAACGCGGTTTTCCGTATGGTAGGGGTCTAAAATAAACCGCTTCGGTTGGAGGAGAACACATGGAAAATCAAGGACAAGGCCCGGCGTGGGTTGTTTTTCTACTCTGGATGCTCGTACCCTTGCTGCTCTTCTTTCTTATTCTGGCCTTTACCGGCTAGAATAGTCAAGAAGAAGGCTTGATGAAGACTCTCCGGAGACGAAAGAAACAATCGTGATTCAACCACAAGGGAGGAAAGGCTTCAGCCTGGCCTGTGCCTTTCTACTAGGAATTGCGCTTACCCCAGATTCACTCAGAGCCGAAGTCAGCAGTGCAGTGCTTGCCACAGTAGGCGAGAAAAGCATCACCGAGGCGGATATTGAGAACCAGATTAAAGGCCGGATGCTCCGTTTGAACAATCAAATCTACTCGCTCAAAAAGCAGGCGGTCGATTCGATAGTCAACACTCATCTGCTGGAGGAGGAAGCAAAGAAGCGTGGCATCACTCGCCAACAACTCCGCCAGCAGGAAGTGACCGATAAAACAGCGCAGGTCACCGATGTAGAGGTGTTAGACTACTATACGAAGAACAAAGCGCGCCTTGGAGAGCAAAAGCTGGAAGAGATTCGGGCGCAGCTCAAACAGTCTCTCCAGGCCCGCAAGCAGCAACAACGCCAACAGGCATTTACTGCTGCACTGCGCAAGGCGGCCACGATCGACTTTAAGCTGAAGCCTCCGATTGTTGATGTACCGATCGCCGGAGCGCCAACCAAAGGACCACAGGACGCGCCCATTACGCTGGTCGAGTTCTCCGACTATCAGTGACCGTACTGTGCCCGAGTGCAGTCTGCACTCTCCCAAATTCAGAAAAACTACAAAGATCAGGTCAGGATTGTGTTCAAAGACTTTCCGTTAACCCAGATTCATCCCCAAGCGTATAAAGCGGCTGAGGCGGCGCGCTGCGCTGGAGATCAGGACAAATACTGGGAGTACCACGATATCCTGTTCGCCAATACCCGCGCCTTACAGCCCGAGCAGCTGAAACAATATGCAGCCGATCTCAAACTTGACACGGTGCAGTTTGGGGCCTGCTTGGACAATAATGCCTATACCGGAGCTGTGAGCAAGGATCTGGCCTTAGGCACACGACTCGGTGTGAGCGGTACGCCGGCCTTTTTTGTGAACGGACGTTTTCTGTCCGGTGCGCAACCATACTCGGCTTTTGCCGAATTAATCGAGGAAACGTTAGCAACGCCGTAGGAGAAAGGGCAACCACAAGGGGTTGCCCCTACATTTTACGCCCTCTCCCTGAGGGAGAGGGTTGGGGTGAGGGCGCGCTGCGTAATGGCTACGTCCGAGTGACCGACCGGTCGCCCCTAGTCTTTCCCACCCATTGTCTTTGCAGGCAGCCGTTGCGGCGGTGCCCCACAGTGTTGCAAGGCTAAGGCGTCAAGCCGTTCTTGAAAGGCTTTTTTTTCAACCAACGTCTGGCAGGGTAAGGCGCATAACGCCTGGCGTCCCTCAAGGGGAAATGCCTGCCATTCTTTTAAGTGGAGTTTGATTCCGACTTGGTCGAGCTTAGCTCGAACCGGGTGAGGAATCCAGTCAAGATCGTCTGTCTGCATACCATGTCCCTTTCCCGATGTTGGCCTGTTCGCCCCTACCCGCTTTCACGCCGTCGCGCAAGGCAGCCCCCCTATTGGCGATTCGAAAAAGGGTATGGTAATGCTTCAGCCCATGTCAGCAAAGAAAGCAAAGGCTGAACGCCGTAAGGCAGCCACACAAGAGACAGCCACCCAGGCAGAGCGTAACGCAAAGAACCCCGTTCCCAGTTGGCCGCCACTCGTCCTGCGTGTCCTTGGAGCGCTAGGACTCGCCATCGGGCTCTACCTCTCCATACTCCACTATCAAGCTGGGGCGAGCGGCCCTATTGAGTCGGCCTTTTGTGGCACCGGGACCACTGTCAACTGTAGCCTTGTCCTGAGTAGCGCCTACGCCACGCTCTTTGGGATTCCTGTCGCCGTACTCGCCACCGGCAGCTATGCGGCTCTCCTCGCCAGTACATTCCTGGCTGGGTCTGGGCTGACTATCCTGCTATGTGGCTGGATGTTTGTCTTTTCGCTGTATATGGCGGCGCTCTCATTCTTCACGCTAGGAGCAGTGTGTCCCCTATGTACTGGTCTGTATGTGGTGAACATCGGCCTTTTCATCAGTGCCGTTGTTCTGGGACGGGCGGACAACACGATTACCACGTCTCGGCTTGCCTATGCCGCTCTTGGATTTGGCATCTTTCTGCTGGGCATCGGGCTGACCCAAACAGAGGACGCAGCACACGGCACTCCCCTTCAGGAATACCTCGCTCCCACACCAGCGGATATGGATATGAGTTTTGTGCGCTATTACTACGACCAGCCGGCGGTCGTGCTGCGAGGCTCGGAACGCCATGTCGAAGGTCCCTCAGACGCGGTGCTCACGATTCATGAGTTCGTTGATTTCCGCTGCCCGCAGTGCGCTAACGCACGAGATACACTCATGAAATTTCAGCGTGCCAACCCCAGTGATGTACGGATCGTGTTTCGGCATTATCCCCTCGACCAGCAGTGTAACACCGGCATGCAAAGCCAGGTCCATCCAGGCGCTTGTGCGGCGGCAAGG
Organism: uncultured Binatia bacterium (SeqCode); assembly: GCA_965247985.1. Taxonomy (GTDB): domain Bacteria; phylum Desulfobacterota; class Binatia; order Bin18; family Bin18; genus Bin18. The sequence continues at coordinate 2,856,366 of OZ252051.1, forward strand.
GCTGCCGAGTGCGCGGCAGAACAGGGGAAGTTCTGGGAGTATGCCGACCGGCTGTTTGCGGAGCAGACCGAATTCAAGCGGACCGACTTTGACGCCCACGCCAGGACCGCCAGATTGGATTTCGAGCAGTTCGGCGCGTGCATGGATGATGGGCGCACCGAGGCGCTGGTCAAGAACGATATTGACGAGGCCCTGCGTCTTGAGATCAAAGCCACCCCTACCCTGGTGGTGAACGGGCGGATCATCCGGGGCCTTCCACCCGTCAACAAACTCGCCACCCTGGTCACCCTCCAGAAACAGCAGGAGACCGGCGGCACCCCCTGACCGCATGATGGACGTGAATGAAACCGAACGACGTAACGCGGGTCGGAGCGCGCGCCGGCCTCTGTATCGGCGGGCTTGGTACAGGAACGGAACCCAACATCTCGCCTCATGAAGGAACTGTAGTATGACCTTAATATCCCGTCCGTATTCCGTGACCGTTCTCCTGGCGCTGATCGTGCTTCTTGGGATGACAGCCTGTGGTCCCGGAGCGCACCCCGCACGGCGAGTTGGCGAGATGTTCCAGGACTGTGGGACGTGTCCGCATATGGTGGTGGTGCCGGCAGGGTCCTTCATCATGGGCTCGCCCTCGCAGGAAGAGGGTCGGTTTGAGAATGAAGGGCCGTAGCACCAAGTGACGATACCCCAGCCGTTCGCGGTGGGGATATATGAAGTGACATTTGCAGAATGGCATGCCTGTGTGAGTGGGGGAGGGTGTAATGGGTACCGACCCTATGATCAAGGCTGGGGGCAAGGGCAGCGGCCGGTCATCTATGTGAACTGGGACGACGCGCAGGCGTATGTGCGATGGTTGTCGCAGCATGCTGGCCAGTCGTACCGGTTGCTGAGCGAAGCGGAGTGGGAGTACGTGGCGCGGGCGGGGAGTACGACTCCGTTTCACTTTGGAGGGAGCATCAGTCCGAGTCAAGCGAATTATGCTGGGTACCGTTCCTCAGGCGGCGGCAGGCGGGGACAGTATCGAGAGCAAACCGTGCCGGTTGGGAGCTTTGGGGCGAACGGGTTTAGGTTATACGACGTGTACGGCAATGTATGGGAATGGGTGCAGGACTGCTGGAACGGGCATTACAATGGCGCACCGAGTGATGGCAGGGCATGGGAAACAGGCGATTGTGGTCGTTGGGGCCTGCGCGGCGGCTCCTGGGACGGCAGTCCGGGGGTTCTCCGCTCGGCCCTCCGCCACAGCTACACTGCTGACAGTCGGAACAATATCATCGGGTTCCGTATTGCCCAGTCGCTCCCTTAGTTCTTGCGTCTTTACCTCCTTACCTCTGGGGGACCAGGGGCAAAGCCCCTGGTCAAATTTTTTGGGGGAGGCGAGATAGGCAGGTGAGCGACCATCCTGCCCTTGCCCCGCTTCCCAGGCGCGCTGCCCGGCCTCGTACTCCGCTCTGGCTCGTGCTGCACACATCAGGGCCAGGGCCACGACCGACGCCTTCAACCCATCGCTCCGAATCATTTCTGCTCCTCATCTTCTGAAACATCCTTTACTTTACCCACCAAGCGCCCGAACGACAGCCTCCGGTTCACGGTCAATAACCGTCAGCAGCACGCGCGCCGCCCGATCCGGGACGCGCCGGCCCTGTTCCCATTCCTGGACAGCCCGCGCGTCGAGTCCAAACCGTTCTGCAAACCGTTTACGGCTCAGCCTCAGGCGCTTGCGCAACGCGCGAATCCGCTCCGCACTCGGGTCGTCTATCACCCGGCACGGCAGCTCAACCTCACCGCGTACATGGGCGAGCACCTCGCCCAACGCTGTCTCAATCTCATAGCCCACACGGCTTCGTTCTGTGGTCATTTTCCCTTCCCCTCTTTCTTGATTGCAGCAACCAGCCGGGACAAGGCTTTTCTGTCCTCAGGCGTCAGGTCGTCGCGGTCCGCCTTCGCGTACGCCGTCAGCATGTACACGGCCTCCGGTCCAGCGTGATAGAAGTAGATCGTCCGAATACCTCCTCGCTTGCCCCGTCCAGAGCCGGCCCAACGCAATTTACGAATGCCTCCTGTGCCCGGCATGACCGGCGCTCCGCCAGGGTCGGCAAGAACGGTGGCCTCCATCTCCTTGCGTCCGGCCTCCGAAAGCAGCTTACGGATGGCGCGTTCGTAGGGCTTGGTGACGAAAAGTTGTATCATTGCTCAATATGCGGCATTGCCGCACACATCTCAAGACTTATGTTGAAGTCTGTTCGTCTTTCCGTTTGTCGGCGGTTAGATTGTCCTCGGCACTTTATCAGATCACATGGGATGGGCTAGGATAGACGGACCGGGGGAGGACTGCCATGAAGTGGGACGAAGTCTGCAACGATACCCTGCTCCAGGATTTGCCGTACAAGATTGAACTCAACGAGTGGGGGAATATCGTCATGAGCCCGGCTTCCAATCGGCATGGCAATCTGCAAACCAAAATTGCCTTTCACCTGATGAGCCATATGCCGGACGGCACGGTCCTGACCGAGTGTTCGGTGGACACGGCCAAAGGAGTGAAGGTGGCCGACGTGGTCTGGGTGTCTGACGCATTTCTGCAACGCAATCGAGGCGCGACGCCGTATGTCGAGGCTCCCGAGGTGTGTGCCGAGATTCAATCCCCTTCCAACTCCGACGCGGAAATGGCGGAGAAACGCGCCTTGTACTTTGCCAGGGGCGCGCGCGAATGCTGGCTGTGTGACGAAGACGGGAATCTGTCGTTTTTCAGCCAGCAGGGAAAAATGGACACCTCGCAACTCTTTCCGGCCATGCCAGCCCGGATTGAGGCGGAAGCGTGAGCGTGCCTAGAGCGGATTACGATTCTGTGTAGCCGCTCGTCATTCCTGCGGAAGCAGGAATCCAGGCCCCCAGCCCCTCCGCCCGCTGGATGCCGGATCACGTCCGGCATGACGGGCACCCCCTGCACGGCTAGAGCCTGGCGTGAATCGCTCTAGCCCACGATGACGTGCTCGCGGGTAATAATAAACGGCAGTTTAGTACCATCGATAAAGTTGGCTTCATCGGCGCGGATCGTTTCATATTCGGGCAAGGTCGCGGAGGTGCGCATGGCTTGTGTGTCGTCAAACCAGGTAATGGCCACCCCGTCATAGACCGGCGTTTTCCCGGCCTTATACGCTGAGAGCCGGGTATGGCTCTGCACATAGCGTCTGATCACCGGAATGGCCGCCCCGAGGGGGCCGTGGACCTCCCGCCAGTGTTTTTGAAACGCCTCAATCGACAAATCGGCCCGATGCGTAACAAATTCCATATTCTTGACCGCACCCAGCGGGATACCCTCATCCTTAATCGTATGCTCCTGGGTGATGATGCTGCCCATGCTTGAGAGGTCGATGAAATTCGGCTCATCCGCCCGCACCGCGGCGTATTCCGGCGTCGCGCCCTGCGCCCGCAGCACCTGGGTATCCTCGACCCATACCTCGGCCACACCATCGTAGACGGGCTCCCTTTTGCGGTAGCCGGACAGCAGCGTATGCGACTGCACATAGCGCTGAATACCCGGTAGCTTGACGACCACGTCGGCGTGTTTCGTTCGCCAGTATTCCTGGAAGGCTTCGACCGACATGCCTGGTTTACGCTTAAAAAATGACATGAGTTTGATCATGCTCTCCTCCATTCTGTCACAGGGACATAACATTCTCTTATCGAACCTAACAGACCTCTTGCAATTGGCGGCTGATACACTATACCCTATAAGGTATAGTCGATGGGTAGAGCTACCGAACGTCAAACCACTCGAATGGCTCGGCAACACACGACGGGCTGTGCTGGGGTTTCCGAAACCTGTGCGTCAAGTCGTCGGCCAAGCCTTGTATGCAGCTCAGCTCGGAGACAAGCATCAAGATGCGAAGCCTCTTAAAGGGTTTGGCGGTGCGAGTGTGGTCGAAATCGTCTCAGATTATGATGGCGACACGTTCAGGGCAGTTTATACCGTACGATTTCATGGGGTGGTCTATACACTCCATGCCTTTCAGAAGAAATCGAAGGGTGGGATAAAAACTCCGAAGTAAAGAACTGGCCCTCGTCAAACAACGGCTCAGAGAGGCGGAGCAGGACTATCGGGAGCGCTATAGCAATGGCTAATAAACAGAAAGCGATTCAGGTCGAGCACAGTAGCGGCAATGTCTTTGCTGATCTTGGTCTCCCGAACCCAGAAGAGCATTTGGTCAAAGCAACGATTGCACTCGCGATCGCCCGCATTATCCGTGAGCGAGGTCTGACTCAGGAACAAGCTGGTGAAGTCTTGGGTCTGGCGCAGCCTAAGGTGTCGGATTTGGTTCGCGGGCGCCTTGACAAGTTTACAATTGACCGCTTGCTGCGGTACATGCGGAAGCTTGATTTTGACGTTACCATCCACTTTAAGCCGAAACCAATATCTCGTAATACAGCGAGAATTCACGTTGAAGGGACTCCTACTACCATCTAAATGACAGAAAGAACCTTATCTCAAAGGAGGCAGCATGATTTCGGTTGGCTATGTGCCAGACACCCACGGTGGCCCCTATCAACAACCGGAGCCAGACCCACAGCGCTCGGCTGACTTTGCTCAGCAATTGCTGAACGAATCCGAACAGGCGGAAAGGGCGGGGTTTGATGCCCTGTTTGTGCCTGAGCGACACGCCCGCACGGAATGCATGTTTCCTTCGACCCTGACCCTCATGACCGCCCTTGCCGCACGCACCGAGCGCGTCAAGATCGGCTCCTACGTCATCATGCCGCCCCTGTATAATCCGGTCCATTTGGCTGAGCAGGCAGCCATGATTGATGTCCTGTCACGTGGCCGACTCATCATGGGCGTGGGCGTAGGGTATCATGTTGATTACTTCAACCATTTTGGCGTATCGATTACGCAACGCGAGGGACGCTTTGAGGAGTGTCTCGACATCATGCACAAGGCCTGGACCACACCGGGGCCTATGGAACACCACGGCAGGTATTACGATTACGATGCTATCCACATCACCCCCAAGCCCTACCAAAAGCCCCGTCCTCCTCTCTGGATAGGCGCATTTGGTCCGAAGTCCATCGCGCGGGCCGGGCGCTTGGGCGATGTCTGGTCGATGGCGCCATTTTTTGACAGCTTTGATACCCTCAAGGGCCAACTGGAAATTTATCACGAAGCGGCAATACAGGCCGGTAAAAAGCCCTGCGTTGCACTCTTGCGGGACGGCTGGCTGGCCGCCAGTATGGAAGAAGCCGAAGAGACCTTTGGCCGTTTATGGCTGGAAGAGTGTAAGTTTTATCTCCGCATGGGTATGCTGACGCCGACCAAAGACTTTGCGTCCGAATCTGATTTCACCCTGGACAAAGTTCGCAAATACATGGTGATAGGTACCAAAGACGACTGGCTGGAACATCTGAGCTTGTGGCAAAAAGAACTCGGGGTTGAGCATTTCGTGCTCCGCTGTCGGGTCCCTATGGGGCCAAAGCCAGAGCAGGTCATTGAATGTATCCAACGTCTTGGAGAAGAAGTCTTGCCGGCCCTCAAGACTCTCGCGTAAGTAGAAAGCGGCATAAGCAGAAAAGGAAGAGGGGAAGAGTATGGATTTTCAATACACGTCCGGACAGGACGCATTTCGAGCTGAAGTCCGCGGCTGGTTGGTAGCGCATTTGGACCCCGGCCTGTGTGTCGACGACCCCAAAGACGAGCGAGTGGCCCCAGATCGCGAAACGTTTGAAAAACGTCGTATCTGGCAGCGTACAATGTACGAGAGCGGCTGGGTCGGTATTGCCTGGCCCAAAGAATATGGCGGACGCGGCGCCGGCCTGCTGGAACAAGTCATTTTTGACGAAGAATACTCAAACGCCCATGCGCCTATCCTGCCCGGCTATTCCGGTATTGCCCTGTGCGGTCCAACGCTTATGCACTGGGGTACGGACGAACAAAAAGAACGCTTCCTCAATCGGATACTGAATAGCGATGACGTGTGGTGTCAGGGCTATTCCGAGCCTGGGGCCGGCTCGGACCTGGCCGGTCTGCAAACCAAGGCAGTCGCGGACGGCGACGATTTCATTATCAACGGCCAAAAGGTCTGGACCTCGGGCGCGCAGTACGCGGATTGGATTTTCATGCTGGTCCGAACCGACCCTGACGCCCCCAAACATCGTGGTATCAGTTACATCCTGGTCAATATGAAAATCCCTGGCGTAACCGTCCGACCCTTGGTTCTGATGAATGGTCATGCGCATTTCAACGAAGTCTTTTTTGAAGATGTCCGGGTTCCCAAAGCCAACCTCGTTGGCCCGCTCAACGAGGGCTGGAAGGTGGCCATGACCACGCTGATGTTCGAGCGCGCCTATGCCGGAGTCGGGAATTATGACGATCAGATTGGCCGTTTGGTGGAACTGTCCAAACAGGTCCATATCGGCGACACCCCGGCCTGGGAGCAATCCTGGGTGCGGCAGAAGCTGGTCCAATTCCGCATTGAAAGCCAGGCTCTCAAATACACCCGCTTGCGCGGCCTGACCAAACTGCTCAAGGGGGTACCGCCAGGCCCGGAAGGCTCCATGCTGAAGCTGTGCGGTTCGGAGCTGGGTATCGACATTGCCGAGTTTGCCAGTGAACTGCTCACCGGCGCAGCCACTACCAACCAGGCAACCGACGCCGTGCCCGATGCCCCCCGCTGGTTCAACCGTGTTCTCAGTGCTCGGCAGTATACGATTGCCGGCGGAACAAGCGAGATTCAGAAGAATATTATGGGTGAGCGGGTGTTGGGATTACCCAAGGGCTAGCCGCTCATCAGTCTACGCAGCCACCTGGTCCCGGCGGTTCTTTCCCGCGGACCTTCCCCAGCACAAGCGTGTCGTAATAGCGTCCGCTGAGACGACGGTCCTGCCGCAGGGTGGCTTCACGGCTGAAGCCAACCCGTTCCAATGTTTTGATCGTACGGAACTCAGCAGCGTCCACGTACAGCCACACCCGGTTCATATTGAGCGCTTCAAACACATACCGTTCCATCAGGCCGATTGCTTCCGCCACGTCTTTTTCCCTTCCGTCCTTTTGTGCACCAATAAAAAACCCTAATTGGACCTGACGGTTTTCCTGGTCAATGCAATTGAGACCAATAAAACCAAGTAAGGTATCGGTTTCTTTCGTAACGATCCCAAGCGCAATATCGTGCTCGTCGCTTTGGATACGTTCCAGGAATAGCTCTGCCGCGGGCCGATCAGAGGGGCGGTACAAGAGGTCTAACGCAGTCCGTATGTCCGACCGGGTTGTCCAGTGGGTGAGGACCGGGAGGTCTTCGGACTCCAGTGGCCGGAGATAGAGGTCTGTGCCAATGCGGAAGGGATTGTGCATGATTCATTACATCTCCCCTCCCTGGAGGGGTGCCGCGTGAGCGGCGGGGTGGGTTTGGGCAGGCTGACCTGGGGAACCCACCCCGGCCTTCGGCCACCCCTCCGAGGAGGGGATTTTTCAGATTCTGTTGGTCTCAGACACAGGCTAAGAGTTCGTTTTCTCCCAGTTCTCACGCAGCATCGCCATGACTAGCGTGTCCCAAGAACGACCGTCGTAAAAATGCTCTTGGCGGAGAACGCCTTCCCGCTGGAAACCGACTTTTTCATACACTCGAATCCCGCGCGGATTGTACTCGTACACGTGAAGCTGAACACGGTTCAAATGGAGTTGTCTAAAAGCGTAGTCTACCACCAGCGCGGTCGCCTCCGTTCCGTAGCCTTTGCCCCACGCCCTTTTCTCGCCAATCATAATGCCAAAGCTGGCTCTCCGATGTCGAAAGTCGATCTGATGCAGGCCGGCTGAACCAACAAGCTGGTCGGTCCTCTGTACGACAATGCCGAAGAGCGCATCGTGCCCACTTGCATTCATCTTTTCAATAAATACTTCCTCCGTTTGTCTATCCACTGCAGCCGATCCAATGGCCAGGGTGCGGGTCACCTCAGAGTCATTGACCCACGGCACAACGGCTGCAGCGTCCTCACGTGTCAGAGGGCGGAGGTATATCCGGCTCCCAACAGCAGTCACATTTTGCATCTCGGTTGTACGTCTTCTTTCTCAGGAACGTTGTTTTTTTGTTTTTGCTGGGTATAATAGCTTAGTCATGACGAGTCGTCCGCACCATTACATGCTCCGCAACTGCCGGAATTGGTGGTGGCTGCCTTAGGAGGTGGCCCGGACGCAGCATAACAACTGAACTCGGAGCCGCCTTAGATGTGAGGCGGCTTTCCTTTTTTTGGGCCGCCGCCTCTCCCAAGGTTGCGGCCTTTGTCGTACAGGCCCGGCTCTGGAAAGAGTAAACGCGCCACCAGTTTTGTATGATGTGGAGGGCACGTTTACTCTTTAACAACGGAGGATAGTGTGGCCAATATCGCATCCCTGTCCCAACATACTGACCATTATCACACCCGTGGCGGGATCACTGTGCATCGGGTCATCAACGACCTGCCGGTGGCAGACACCATCGAGCCGGTGCTGGACGCGCTCGACAGTCAGCGCGGGGCCCTGTTTGCTTCCAGCTATGAATATCCGGGACGTTACACCCGCTGGGATATGGGCTTTATCAACCCCCCGCTGGCAGTCGTAGGCAGGGGATTGGATTTTCGAGTGTCAGCTCTGAACGAGCGTGGCTGCCTGCTCTTACCGGCCATCACCACCGTTATCGAGAATCTTTCCGCAGTCGCCTCGTTTGCGGTCCGGGGACAAGACCTGATTGGCTCCATCAAGCCAACAGTTGGGCGCTTTCCAGAGGAGCAACGCAGTAAGCAACCCTCTCTTTTTTCCGTGCTGCGCGCCCTGGTTCAACTCTTCTACAGTACCGCCGAGCCCCACCTAGGTCTGTATGGTGCGTTTGGCTACGACCTCGCCTTTCAGTTTGAGCCGACGACGCTACGTTTGGAACGTCCGGCTGACCAGCGTGATCTGGTGCTGTATCTCCCTGACGAACTGATCGTGGTTGACCATCGACGCGAGTGGGCCATGCGTCGCAGCTATGAATTTGAAGTAGACGGACATTCTACGCATGGCATCCCACGCAGCGGAGAAAGGCATGTTTATAAGGGGAGCCCACATGTGAAGCAGGGCTGCGACCACGAGCCGGGTGAGTATGCCAAAGGGGTCGCAGTCGCCAAAGCAGCCTTCAAAAAAGGAGACCTGTTTGAGGTGGTGCCCGGACAAACGTTTTCTGAAGGTTGTGCAGCCTCGCCGGCGGAACTGTTCCGGCGACTCCGGGAACGCAACCCCTCACCGTACGGCTTTCTCATTAACCTCGGACAGGACGAGTACCTGGTTGGAGCCTCGCCCGAAATGTACGTGCGGGTCGAAGGCAGGCGCGTCGAGACCTGTCCCATATCGGGCACCATTGCCCGTGGGCAGGACGCGATCACCGATGCCGACCAGATTCTTGAACTACTGACCTCAAAGAAGGACGAATCCGAGCTGACCATGTGCACCGACGTAGACCGCAATGACAAGTCTCGCATTTGCGAACCGGGCAGCGTGCGCGTGATCGGCCGGCGTCAAATCGAAATATACTCTCGTCTTATTCATACCGTCGATCATGTGGAAGGTTATCTCAGAGAAGAGTTTGACGCCCTCGACGCCTTTTTAGCCCATACCTGGGCCGTGACTGTCACTGGTGCGCCCAAAGCCTGGGCCATGCAGTTTATTGAAGATCACGAAAAATCGCCCCGCGCCTGGTATGGTGGCGCGGTTGGTTTGATTGGTTTTAACGGCAGCCTGAATACCGGCCTGACTCTACGGACCATTCGCCTCAAAGACGGTGTAGCCCAAGTCCGGGCTGGCGCCACACTCCTCTACGATTCCGACCCGCAAGCCGAGGAGGAAGAAACGCATATCAAAGCCTCTGCCTTTCTCGACGCTATCCGCCGTCCGCGTGGCTTTACCCCGGAGAGGGGCATGCCCTTGGCACCAGTTGGCCGGGATAAAAAAGTCCTGCTTATCGATCATCAGGATTCCTTCGTGCACACATTGGCCAATTATCTCCGTCAAACTGGAGCCGAGGTCCTCACCCTGCGCGCCGGTTTTCCCGAAAGCGAATTTGAGACCTACCAGCCTGACCTGGTTGTCTTGTCTCCCGGTCCAGGCGAACCAAAAGATTTCAATATCTCGGCTACGCTCAGCGCCGTGCTGAAACGGAATCTTCCCATCTTTGGGGTGTGTCTGGGCCTGCAGGGCATTGTCGAGCACTTTGGTGGCAGACTCTCGACTCTCCCCTACCCCATGCACGGTAAACCGTCACGCATTCACGTCCTTGATGGACAAATAATGAGACAGTTATACGACAATCTCCCGAGAGAATTTCGTGCTGCGCGTTACCATTCTCTGTTTGCTCTGCGCGACACCCTGCCCTCCACACTACGTATTACCGCTGAGAGCGATGATGGAGTCGTCATGGCTGTTGAACATACAGACCTGCCCATCGCCGCGGTGCAGTTTCACCCGGAGTCCATCCTAACCCTTCAGGAAGACCTGGGCCTGCGCTTAATACACAATGTGGTAGAGACGCTGACCGTGCCCCGCAAGGTGCAGGCGGCATAAAGTCGTGCCTTCGTCCTGCCTGCCCTCTTCCCTAGGAGCCTGTCCGAGTAACGGCATCTTGCCCGCCCTGGGCAGGCTGGAAGCCGGCGCTCCCGGGTGGTGCGCAGGGCGCACCCTACAAGAATGAGCCCGCCCCCACACCCCAGCAGCCCGGCTGGCGCCACCACTGGAGTTCTGCACCAAGGTCGGCTAGATTCAGAAAAGACAACTGTCGGAAATACACCACCCACGAAACGTACGGAACGGAGGAAGCAATGAAATTCACGTGGTTCAATCTTATGCCGTGGCCGAATCTGCCGGATAATTTTCGAGAAGAGCACCACTCCGTATGGGTGGATATTCCCAACAAGCTGTATGACCCCCACAAGGGTCACTTTGTCTACCACGAGTATATGGACCAGCTCGAATACGCCGACTCGCTCGGCTATGACGGCATCGGCGTCAACGAACATCACCAGAATGGCTACGGCCTGATGCCCTCGCCGAATATTATTGCCGCCGGTCTGGCCCGGCGTACCTCCCAGGCCGCCCTGGCAGTGATTGGCAACTCACTGGCCCTGTACAATCCGCCCATTCGGGTGGCTGAAGAGTTTGCCATGCTGGACGTAATTTCAGGTGGCCGCCTGCTGGCCGGATTCCCGGTCGGGACTTCGATGGACACCAACTATTGCTATGGCCAGATCCCGGGCCTGACCCGCGATAAATATGCTGAAGCGCACGAGCTCGTCATGCGCGCCTGGCATGAGGAAGAACCGTTTGCCTTTGACGGCAAATACAACCAACTCCGCTATGTCAACCTGTGGCCCAAGCCTATTCAAAAGCCCAATCCTCCGATCTACATCCCTGGCGGTGGTTCGATCGAAACCTGGGACTTCTGCCTGGATAACGACTACAACTACTCCTACCTCTCCTTCACTGGCTATCTACGTGGAAAAAAATTGCTGGACGGCTATTGGGATCGCGTCGCGGCACGCGGCAAAGACGAATCACCCTATCGGGCTGCATTTGCCCAGACCATCTGCGTTGCCGATACAGACCAGCAAGCCGAAGAGATGTACTCCGAGCACGTCAGCTATTTCTATAATCGCTGCTTACACGTCCATGGCGGTTTTGCCGACGCGCCGGGCTATCGCACCATCAAGACCCTCAAGGCCGACGTCCTCAACGCCCTGAGCGAGGAGATGCAAAGTCTGTTTCCAAACCTGACCTGGAAAGAACTGGTTGATGAAGGCTATATCATCGCCGGCAGTCCGGCCACGGTCCGCGAACGCATGGCAGACCTCATTAAGTCTCTCCACGTCGGGCATATCTTCTGCCTGATCCATATTGGCAATATGCCGGACTGGAAAACGCGCTACTCGACGAAGCTCTTTGCCGAACAAGTCATGCCCCACCTGCGCGACATGTGGCCGGAGTGGAAGGACGACAATCGCTGGTGGTGCCAACCGCTCGACGGACGGCTGCACCCCGAAACCGGTATTGAGCAGGCCCGTCAGGATGCAAGGATGCCGCTATGAACAGCCGCATGATTGAGACAGGACGTGGAGCCAAGGTCCATGTCCTTGACGCCGGCAGCGGCGAGCCGCTGGTCTTTATGCACGGCGCCGGCGGCTTATTCCCGGAGAATCCCTTCCTCGACCAATTGGCCCGACACTATCATGTGTTTGCCCCGGAATTCCCAGGCTTTGGCACATCAAGCGGCGAAGAATTGCTGGAAGATATGCTGGACTTCACCCTGCACGGCTGGGATGTGGTTCAAGAGCTGGGCTTGACCAAGCCGTATATTGTCGGTCATTCGATGGGCGGCATGATTGCCGCGGAAATGGCAGCTCTGGCGCCGCATGACGTGTCCAAGCTGGTCCTGGTTGCCTCGGCCGGTCTGTGGCTACCGGAGCATCCCATTCCTGATATTTTTTCCTTTCTGCCGCATGAGTTCGCGCAATATTTGTTTCATGACCGGTCTCAGGGTGAGGCCATGTTGACCGGTGGCCTTGACCTCAAAAACCCCGAGGCGCTCAAAGAGTTCTATATTGGCAATTCCCGCCGGTTGAGTATGGCTGGAAAAATTCTTTTCCCGGTTCCCAACCGGCGGCTTTCAAAACGCCTATACCGCCTCACCACGCCGACGCTGCTCGTGTGGGGCAAGAGTGACGCCCTCATCCCTCCGGTCTATGCTGAGCGATTCCAGGCGCAGATCGCCAACGCCGAGATTGTTGAAATCGAAAAAGCCGGGCATATGCTGCCCTACGAACAACCGGAAGAGTTTGTTCGTTCAGTTACGACCTTTCTGCAGTAAACGGCACGGGCACTACGCCCGTGCCCGCTTTCCCATCCATACGCAACACCTGCTTCGTCCAAGTCTTTCCTCAACCGGCCTGAAGTGGTATGGCGGAAAGCGTACGGCAACACTTGAGGGAGGGAGCCCATGCCGATTCAGAGCGTAGAGCCCACTGCTGCGCCGGACGATATCCTCGCCACTCTCGAACGAGACGGGGTGGTCATCATCCGGGAGTTGATTGATCGGGCCACCATGCAGGACATTATGGGCAGGGTCGCGCCCAGACTCGCCGAGCGCAAAACCGGCGGGGGTGAGTTTTTCGGCTATCGCAAACGCAGTATAGGCGCGCTGTTTTCCCACGGGCCGGAGTTGAGCCAACTCCCGCTCAACCCGGTCGTTCAAGCCCTCGCGGACAAGGTTCTCGGCCCGAGCTGCAACACCTACCAGCTCCATGCCACCGGAGCGATTCAGGTCTGGGGGGGTGGACAGAACCAGCCGCTGCACCGGGAACTCGACGCCTATACCCCGTTTATCCAGCCCAAGCCGGACGACCCGGAGTATATTCTCTTTTTCATGTTCGCCGGCTCCGACTTCAGCGCCGAAAACGGCGCAACCCGGCTCGTGCCGGGCAGCCATCGCTGGCCGGCGGACCGGCACGCCGCCGAAGCGGAAGTCTGCCAAGCCGCCATGCCACAAGGCTCTGCGGTGGTGTGGCTCGGCAAGACGCTGCACGGGCTGGGTACGAATACCACGGACACCCCACGCACCGGCCTGTTTTTCTCCTTTAGCGTGGGTTGGCTGCGGCAGGAAGAGAATCAGTATTTAGCCGTCCCGGTTGATATCGCGAAAGAACTGCCGGAGCGCTTGCAGCAGTTGCTCGGCTATCGGTCGCACGGCACCTTCCTCGGCTGGGTTGATGGCCGGGATAGTGAACTGCAAACCCGCGAGACCCCACTCGAAATGTTTGAAGATGTCGAAGGGGTAACGTATTGAGGAGTTGCCCCTATGGCAGACTTTAACTACACAGCGTTCTTTCGTCGCCTTCAAGACCTCAAACAGTTGCAGATCAAGGCGGAAGACGTCTCGTGGGTCGAGAAGCACCACACGCCCGACCGAGCCTACGATACCGTGCTGTATCTGGGCTGCAATATTTTACGCACGCCGCATATCGCCAAGCAGGTCATTGACGTTTTTACGCACCTGGGGATCGATTTTATTCCCGTCGGCGGGGTGCAGTTTTGCTGCGGTATCGTCTGGGACAAGTTTGATGGTCCCAAGAAGGGTGGCCAGGTTTCGGACCGAACGGTCGGACGCCTAGAGTCCTATCAACCCAAGCAAGTGGTCATGTGGTGCCCGTCCTGTAACGTCCATTTCAAAGATATTGTGATTGGCCGTGATAGTCGCCAACCACAGTTCGAGATCACGCATACGACGAAGTTCTTGGCTGAGATGGTACAGCGCGGAGAGATTGATTGGAAACAATCAGTCCCTGGCAAGGTTGCGCTCCATAGCCATGTTGGTCGCACCGGACATGCAGAGGGGCAACGGCGGGCAAAGATTGACCGAGAGTCAGCAGCCGCACTCCTGCGTTCGATTCCTGGTGTCGAACTGCTTGATGAGCTTCAGTCCCCGCCAGAGCTGGACTACGACTGCGGGGCGGCAAGCCTGCGTCTGCCGCCCCAACGCTTTCAAGAGATCCGGACCGACTTGGTCCACTTGCTCAAGAAGACGAGCCGGGCGGAAACGTTAGCGACGATTTCACACGCCTGTCAGCGTGAGTGGTGCGACATCAGCGACGCCCGTCTCACAGTCCGCAATTACATCTCTCTCGTTGCCGAAGCGTTAGGGCTTGAGACTGAGCACGATCAACTCGGCGATTTCAAAAAGACAACCGACCTCGAAGAAATCCTTGATCGTTCACGCGACGCCTGGGCGTCACACGGACTCAACCGCGAGCAGGCCCGAGACCTGGCCGCGAAGTATTTCGCAGATGGCGTTATGGCTCCGTAGTACATAAAAAGTGGCGCAGGTCTGAGGGCCTGTCTTTTTCCTACAGCTCGACCTTGAACGTATCCGCTAGGCCGTTGGCGTAAGAGATACGCTTGGGAGTGAGACGCATCATGCGCAGGCTGTCATAGCCAAAGAACGGCTCTTCAAACGGATTCTTGGTCAGAAAACGCTCTTTTAATTCGTCCCATTCGGCACTGTCCCGAGCGACCTCCGTGGCCAGCCCCTGTATCGTCGTGCGCGCCACTTGCAGGGTCGAAACATCGGCCTTGTCTCTATTATCAATCGCAACCGTCGCCTGGGGACGCGTGAGCAGATTGGAATACTTCTCCGCGTCGGCCAGCATAATGAAGATCAAATCCAACTCGTCGGTCTGCCCGAACGCTTGCAGATGGGCCGTCGGCCAGGCTTCCCCTTGAGTTGTGAGGATTGCCACGTGCTGCTGTGCGCACAGGTCTGCGAGTTTTTGTTTTTGCTCGGCATCCATGAATGTCGCCCTTCCTTATTCCATGCGGGTCGGGTGAAGAGTCTGCGCTCGGCTATGCTGGCTCCCGATCGTTAAACGTCATGATCGTCCGAAACCTGCGGAGTACGTCTTCTCCGTAGTCGGCACGAATCTGTTCGGTGACCTTCGGGGGCATCCCGACGTCATCACGTGCATCGACTTCCCCGGTAATAACGGTCAGCAGGACGCTGTCCTTGTCCGCGACGTTGCGGAAGCCGCGATACACGCCCGGCGGGCAGGAGAACACATCCCATTTATTGAGCCTGACCGTCTCCTGTCCTTCCTCACCAACGGCAAACTCAAACGCGCCGTCAAGGACCATGAAGGTCTCGTAGGTATTGTTGTGCGCGTGCAAACACGGCCCCTGGCCGGGCGGGCAGACGGAGACGTTCATCGTTGTTCCAGCCGCACCAAATATCGCGGCGGTCTCACCAAACGGATTCTTGGTCTTCTCCAAGATGACCGGCATCAGGCGACGCGCAAAGATGACATCCATCGCGTCCTGCGGCACCTCCGCCATATCCTTGGCCGTGGACATGGGCTGGAGCTGATCAAACCGGGCAACCCGCTGGGCAATTTCCTCTTTGGTCATGTTTCGATTTGCCATTGCTCCCCCTCCTTCAGATTCGTAATCTTACCACAAACGCTCGGATGCCAAGACCGCGCCCTGGCTCAGCACCTGCAATTTCGCCCATACCACGTCCTCAGCCACCATGGTATAGCCGGCGAATGTCGAAAACCCACAGTCCGTACTAGCAATGATGCGCTCCCGCTCGCCAACCACGTCGATAATCCGCGCAATGCGTTCGGCCACGACCTCGGGATGTTCGAGATAATTCGTTGTCACATCCACCACTCCAGGAAAAAGCAGCATATCATCCGGGAGCGGGTAGGCAACAAAAAGCTCGCCTTCATGCTGATGACGCGGGTTGGCAAAGGGAATGCTCAGCCCGCCAACATTGGCTTGGTAGAGGAGCGGCAATAAGGGTTCCAAATCCATGTCGTCGATGTGTGGACCATCCCAATTCCCCCAGCACACATGCAGGCGCACGCGGTCTTTGGGAATGTTGATCAGGGCAGCGTTGAGCGCCTCGATATGCAGCTCAACCCGCTTGAGAAAGTCCTCCAGAGGTTTGTCCACATACATAATCTGGCGCTCAAGAGCCAGGTCCGGCCCGTCCAATTGTAAACTATGGCCGTGCTCAATAATGAGTTCATACTCGCTGCGCAGCTCCTCGGCCAAGGCCATCACATAGTCTGTGTCAGTGGTGTAGTCCGGGTTGTTTGGATTACGTAAGAGGGTTGTCGAGACAATGCCCGGAGTGGCGGCGGTCACAAAAGTCTCGGTTGCCGTGCTCCCGACCCCTGTTCGCTCCAGGGATTCTCTGAATAAACGCAGCTCTTGTTGCGCCGCGCGCTTGTCCCGGTCGTACTGCACGGCGCATTGACATTCCGGCATAGCGTACAAGGTTGCGCTCTTGGAAATCTCGTCTCCCTTTGCCGCTTGGTGTTGCTTCAATTTGGCGTAGCCTGGGAACTTTGCAAAGTCGGTCACGGTGCCACGTGGAGAGTGGCCACCAAAGCCTGACATGCGGTCTTTGACATAAAAAGAGAAGCCTAGCCGGGGCAGTTCACCATCGCCCACAATGTCCAGCCCAACTTCGTTCTGTTTTTGCAGCACGTAATCAAGGTCCTGGGCGACCTGTTTTTCAAACATATCTTCATCGACCGCGTTACCGGCTTCTCGCTCGACCAGCATATGCAGGAGTTTTTCACTCCGCGGCAAACTCCCCACATGAGTCGTGAGAATACGGTCAGCGCTGTGTTGCATTCACATCCCCCCCTACTCGATCACGCGTCGTCGGAATCCAGACATAATAAATCTCAATAATGAATTTCACTTTAGCGGGCAAGATTATCTTTCTCCCACCCCATTCGCTATACTCCCGGCGCAATGTTCCGCATGAATGCCCTGGGATACAAAGGAGAAACCCATGTCTGCATCTGTCCTCACCGTTCGCGCCCTGCGCGCCCGCGCAGTCAGTTTACCCATGAACCGCCCCATCTACACGGGCGGCGGGTCAGTCACCAGGTTCCCCATGGTTCTGGTTGATCTTGAGACCGAGGAGGGCATTTGCGGCTATAGCTATATTTTCTGCTATGCCCCATTTGCCATGCTACCGCTGGTGAAGCTCCTCGAAAATTTGGGTGAGTTGATCATTGGAGACAAGGTTACCCCGCTCGCCCTGGAAGAAAAGCTCCACGGGGCTTTCCGTTTACTCGGTCCGCAAGGCTTTACGGCTATGGCCGCGGCCGGGATCGACATGGCCGCCTGGGACGTGTGCGCCAAGGCCGCAGAGCAGCCCCTAGTCCAACTCTTGGGCGGGCAATCACAGCCCATTCCAGCCTATAACAGCACCGGCTTGAGCATTATGGACGTGGACCGAGTCCGGAGTGAAGCCCGCGAGTTGGTTGAGCCGGGCTTCAGTGCCATAAAAGTGCGGCTGGGCTATGAAGATGCCCGAGCGGATGTCGAGATCGTGCGGGCAATCCGTAATGCCGTGCCGGACGAGCTCACGCTGATGTCGGACTACAACCAAGCTCTGTCCGTTGCCGAGGCCATACGGCGCGCCCACGCGCTGGCCGGTGAAGGGCTGTGTTGGATCGAAGAGCCGACGCGAGCGGATGATTACGCCGGCTATGCCCAGATTCGCCGGGCCAGCCGCACACCCATCCAACTGGGCGAAAACTTCTGGGGGCCGCACGACATGGCGAAAGCCATCGCTACGGGGTCTGGAGATTTTCTCATGCCGGATGTCAATAAAATCGGCGGCGTATCCGGCTGGCTGCGGGCGGCCGCCCTGGCTGAGCCAGGGGGTATTCCCATCTCCTCCCATCTCTACCCGGAGATCAGCGTGCACCTGCTGGCCGCGACCCCGACGCGCCACTGGCTGGAGTATGTGGACTGGGCCGAGCCGGTGCTCCGGGAACCAACCCGGATTGAAGACGGCCATGCCTTTCCCTCCTCAGCCCCAGGGATTGGCATCGCCTGGAACGAGGACGCGGTCGCCCAGTATTTGGTGTAATACCGGCCCGATACAGGAGGTTTATATGAAATTCATGCTGCACCTCACCCCGGTTATCCCCGCCACCCCGGAGGAACGAGAACGTCTGGCTCCCATTGCCCACCGCACGGATAAAACGCAGGAAATGCTTGAAGAGATGGTTGACCTGGCCCAGTTTGCTGAAGAGATTCCAACAACGATTGAGCCATTCATTGAGGCCGGCATTGCCTTTGTCGGGACGGTCGATGATATCCGGCGACAACTGGAAGCGGTCAGAGAAAAACTCAACCCGGACTGGTTCATGATTCTCTCTGACCAGGGATTCTTACCTCGGGATGAGATGAAGGAGCAATTGGATATTTTGGGGACAAAGATTATTCCCGAGTTTGCTCAGTAAGCGAGCGGTCGAGTTTCGCTCCACTGCGAGTATCCTCTCCCGATGGGAGAGGGCCAGGGTGAGGCTTCCTTTTTCAGAAACCCAGTGGTTACGGACGTTGTTTTCGCATCGAGTTCTTGACCAGAATCTTGCCGCCCCTAAAGGTCAGTACATCACAACCGCGCGCCCTCACTTTAGTACCATCCGCTACCCTGGTCCCGGTAAATATCCACTCACACACCCCTCGATTGCCCGCAATAAAGTCTTTACCCACCGGCTCAAAGTGGGCATCCGGATAGCCTTCCCACAGACTGGCAAAGCCTCTGCGGACTTCTTCTCTGCCCTCCCACTTGGTCCCCTCGACCTCGGTGCCGACCGAGGCCATAAACACACAGCCGTCGGCCATATGCTCCATCAGTTTATCGAGGTCCTTATCGTTCCAGGCCTGGGTAAAATTCGCCAGAAATTCGGGGGTCACTTCATTTGTATCAGACATACGCTCGTCCTCCGTCGCGGTAGCGGTCCACTCATACGGGCTGATAATATCACTGCATTCTTCATGAAAGATACGGAGGACAGCATGATTATCGGTCACGAACTGTACGGCAGCGGCCCGGACGGCGTTATCGTCATGCACGACTTCTACGGCTGCCGGGACACCTGGGCGTTTGCCCGTAATTTTTTTGATATCAAGAATTTTACGTTCGCCTTTGTTGAGGTACGCGGTTACGGCGCGTCGCGCCATATTCCCGGCGAATACACGCCGGTTGAAGCCGCGTCCGACATCCTTGCCCTGGCCGACAATCTGGGCTGGAAACAATTTCATATTGTCGGCCATTCCATGAGCGGTATGCTGGCGCAAAGGGTCGTCCTCGACGGTGGCGCGCGCGCCAAGTCGGCGATCCTCAATACCCCGGTTGCCGCGACCGGCTTGGCTTTTTCTCCCGAGGGTCTGGCTGTCATCACCGATTCGATTACCGATAACGACGCCCTGGCCCAAGCCTTCGACGTCCTGACCGGCAACCGGCTGTGTCGGGAGTGGCTCGATTTCAAAATCCGCCAAACCCGTTCGACCCGCAGCAAAGAAGCCCAGACCGGCTATTTGAAGAGCCTGGCCAGCCAGGGCTTTCTCGACCAGATGAAAGGCAATACCACGCCCATGCTCATCATCATTGGCGAGTTCGACATGGAACCGTTCACCGAGGCGATAACCAGAGAGACCTTTCTCACCTGGTACCCCAACGCCGAAATGGCCGTCTGCCGCAACGCCGGCCACTACCCGCAGCAGGAAGCGCCCGTCTACGTCGCCACGGTCATCAATCGCTTTTTGCAAAAGCAGCTTTGAGCCGAGCCTTTATCTTTCGGCACGGCCTGGAAGAGGATAGAGTTTTTCCGAAAAGAGGAGAGGAGCCCAGTATGAAAATCGTTGACGGCGACAGTCACTTGATTGAACCCCTGGATTTATACCTCCAATACATTGAGCCGGCCTACCGCGAGCGGGCCATGCATGTGGAGCAGGATAGCGCCAGCGGGAAGCTGCGCATGGTGGTGGATAACAAATCCATGCGACTCGGGAGCGAAATCGACGAGATGCTCAGCATAGTCGTCGGCTATGGACAGAAGGAAGACGGCAGCGCGCTCAACGAGTTTGACCAGTCTCTATATAACGGTGGCGACTGGCAGGACATGGACAAGCGCCTGCAATTTCTGGACGCCGAGGGCATTGATTATCAGGTCCTCTACCCCACCCTGGGCCTCCTATGGGAAGGCGAAGTCCAGGACCCGCAGCTCGCAGCGGCGCTCTGTCGGGCCTATAACACCTGGGCGTTTGAGGTCAGCGCTAGCCATCGTGACCGCCTCTTTCCCTCGGCCCATATCTCGCTCCGTGAGCCAACGCTCGCCGTACAGGAGATCCAACGCGTGGCCAAACTCGGCGCGCATTCGATCATGATCGGCTCCGCACCTATCAACGGAAAAAGCTTCGGCCATCCAGATTACGATCCGCTCTGGGCAACCGCTCAGGATTGCAATCTGGCCGTCAGCATTCACCCAGCGGGCAACAAAGAATATCTCGGCAGCGCCTGGTATAAGAACCGTAATCCCGGCTTCATGTTTATCTCCATGAATGTGATCCAAGACCCCCGCATGTCCCTGAGTACCATGGTGTATGACGGCGTGTTTGAGCGCTTTCCCAAACTGCGCGCGGCAACAGTGGAATCGATGGGCAGTTGGGTTGGGGAGTGGATTGAGCGTTTTGACTATCGCTACCAATACATGCGCCACACCTCGCAGATGAAGCGCCCAATCCGCGAGTATCTGGCCCGCAACATCTGGATCAACGCCGACCCGAGTGAAAAGCTACTGCCGTATATCGTCCAGTTTGCCGGGGATGAGAAATTCTTTGTCGGCTCGGACTATCCGCATGCCGAGGGCTTTACCAAACCGGTGGAGACCATGCGAGAGCTGCTCTCCGCGCTGCCAACGGACTCGGTCGATAAAATCCTGGGAGCGAATGCCGCCGCGTTTTATGGGATTTGATTAAAGCGGTGGACATTAGGCTCTAGCGTGTTCCGTTATCCTTCAGGGCTTGTTTTTTCAGCTTGTGATACTCTGTGGAAAAACATAGAATGTCTGAAAGTCTGAATATCAGGCAGGAACAAATCATGGGAACGCTAGACACCAGCAAAGTAGGAAAGCGGGGGACGGTTGTTTTGCCAGCCCGCCTCCGGCGTCGTTTTGGTATCGAAGAAGGCTCCTTTGTGATTGCTGAGGAGTGTGCCGAGGGCATTCTTATTCGTCCTGCCGTCGTTACTCCCGTTGAAATTTATACTCCAGAGCGCAGAGCAGAATTCCTGCTGTCAAACGCCATTGACGCAGACGACTATGCAGAGGCGGTCCAAGAGGTCCGTAAACTCGGTCTTGATCCGGACAAGATTCCTCATCACAGGCTCTCAACGGACTGAGCCGTGAAACGGGCCTTTCTCGATGCCAATGTCCTCTTCTCCGCAGCCTATAAGACGAACGCGTCGCTGACTAAGTTGTGGCATCTCTCAGACGTGGAGTTCGTGACTTCTGCCTACGCAGTAGAAGAAGCAACTCGTAATATCACTCTTGCCAAACCTGACCGGCTCTCTGCTCTCCAGGATCTCCTCGGGCAGACGAGGATCATAAGCGATCCAGCCCCGCTTCCAGACCTGCCAAAGACAATTGATCTCAAGGCAAAAGATCGGCCTATCCTGGCAGCGGCGATAGCCGCGCACTGTCATTACCTCATTACCGGTGACAAAACGGACTTCGGGTCTTATTACGGCCGGGCGGTCAGAGGAGTCCTGGTTCTCCCTCCTGGGGAGTTCATTCGACTCTACAACCAGTAACAGGGAACGTCACCGAGTGTTAGAGGGCCGCCGCCGGCTGCTCCTGGGCCGCGGCATCATCCGCCCGGATGGCCGGCATCACCTGTGACGCAAACAACTGAGTACTGCGGACGGCTAGGTCGTTTGGCATGCTGCCGTACTTAAAAACGCCGACAAACTGATCCGGATTCACAAATTGTCGAAGCTCCCGAATGGCGGCAATACACTGCTCTGGTGTGCCAAATATCTGTGTTTTCGTGAACTCTTGCTGAAAGGCGTTCGCCTGTTTCTGGCTGGCTTCGGCAAGCTCGGCATAGGCCTCATAGCCTGTGGCGGCTCGGAAATGTTCAGGTTCGTCAAAGCCGTAATGACTCATTGCCGTGTCAGCATAGTCCATGATCCATTTTCGCCCGTCTGCCTGGGCCGTCTCATCCTCAGAGCAATAGATCCAAGCGGTAATAATTGGCCGCCGCGCCGATGTCCCGAATTTGGCGCATGACGCTTGGTAGGCTTCATAGTCCTTCATGTGCTCAGCCCAGCTCTTTTGTGGAATGATCAGCATGCCTAGGCCGGCCTTGGCCATGATATCACCTGTCTCAGGACTAATAATCGCGCCGTACATCCGATCGGTCAGATCCGGACTCACTGGACGCGGACGAATACCCATTTCCGGGATCTTGAAATACTTGCCGTCAAAGGAAAAGCGTTCTTGTCCCAGGCCAAGTTTCACAACTTCAATGCTCTCGATCAATCGCTCACGCGCTTCGCTCATCGAGACCCGAAAGCCGTTGTATTCTACCTGTCCTGCGCCCCGCCCAAAGCCCAGCAGCAGTTCGCGTCCGCGCGCAAAATTATCCAGCATGGCGATTTGCTCGACCACCCGCACGGGATCGTGCCAGGGCAGCACAATCACAAACGTTCCAAGTCCAATCTTCTTCGTCCGGCCGCACACATAGCTCAACATCTGCACCGGATCAGGAATGAGTTCGTAGTCCGTGAAGTGATGCTCCACCGACCAGACCATGTCGAACCCAAGCTCTTCATACATTTCAGCCAGAGCAAGGTCTTCCGCGTAAATCTCATGGTCCGGTCGAGGCGACCGAAAATAGTTCTGACAAATCAGTGAGCCTCCAAACTGCATAGTGTATCCTTTCTCTTCTCTCTCTATCTTTCTCCTTTATGCCCCTTGCTCTTGCTGTCGTATCGCAATTCGGGTGCGTCCCTCTACCCAGGACTCCAAGAGCGGCATGAGCTCCCCTAACGGTCGATAGCCAACCGTCACAGCAGCCCGCGCTTCGCCTTCGCAGGCGACAAGGGTCGGAAAGCCGTTCACGCCGAGACTGCGCGAGAACTGAAAATCTTGCACGGTTTCGTCACGTATCGCTTGCGATTCAAACGCTTCGATAAACGTGGCTGGATCAAGGCCAACTTCGCTTGCGACCTCGCTCAAAGTTTCAGTCTGAGTAATATCGAGGTTCTGAGTATAAAAACTACGGTGCAGGTGCTCCAGCATCAGGAGCGTTGTCGAGGGTTGCAGATGGCGCACTGTGACAACAGCTCGGCATGCAGGCTCGGTATCATACGTAAAATCAGTCCGATCAAAGAAGTCATAGTTAAACGGCTGGCCTGACAATTCATTCACATGGCCCCAGTGCTCACGAATTTCATTTTTCGTTTGCTCGTTCATATTGCGCGACGTACCAGGGAACAGCCCGCCCAGTACCACCCGCAAGGGCACTTGGTCAGCAAAGGTATAACTAATCGATTGGATAACTGGCGAGAAGCCCCAACACCAGGAACACATGGGATCAACAAAGTAGATGAGTTCTTTTTGCATAGGGGACCTGTCCTTTCTTACCGCCGTCTCAGATTCGGCTACAACTCACCAATCGTGTTCTTGACCGTCTCCCATTCAACAATAGGGGTAAAGCGTCGCTTTGACACATGCCCGGCAGTCAGCCCACGCCAGAACGGGCCAACCGTTGCGGTATGGTCCTTAATATCAAGGATCATTACTAGCTTGGTCTCTTCGTTTGAGACCCACGGACCGGCAATCTTCGTCACGCCCGGTGGAAATCCTCCCGCCAGTAAGCCGTCTATAGCCTTTACGATCTGCTTCGCCTTGTCCGCACTATCCACGTTCAAATACAGTTCCGCTAAATGTAACGCCATGTCCTCCTCCTTGTTGGCTTGAATAAAAGACTGATGCGCTACTCAGATCAACGATGCGCCCCGTCCGGGGTCTATGCCCAGCAGCGTTCGGCCATAGGTTTGGAGCCTGCTATCGAGGTCGAACACCACATGGCAGGACATGGTATTCACATCGCGCCAGGCGCGTTGAAATGGACTGTCCAGAAAATGTGAGTGAGCACCGCTTGCTTCGCATACGCTCTGAATGATTCGCTTACATTGATCGACCGCCAGAGCGAGCTGCGTCGCCCAACGCGCCCGGTCTTCTAATGTACATGTGTTCCTCTTCTCACACAGGTCCTCGATCATACGACGCAAAAGCAGCTCTGCTTCCTCGACTTCTACTTCTGCGCGAGCAAGGCGCATCTGAGAAGCCGGTCGCTCAGCTTGTTTGCCGCCTGTTTCTATGAGTACGCGCTTTGTCAAATAGTCTCGAAACAGCCGTACCACAGTCTTGGCCTGACCCAGCGCCGGCATGGCCGCGGCCAGGGTCAATATGGGCATCATGGGCGTCCGGTAGAGAGGGCCGTCATGGATCTGAGAACCCGGTGCATGGCCGGTAGCCATTTCTAAAACCGAGGTGCTCCGTTCTGCTGGGATAAAGACATCTTCGAGGATAACATCATTACTCCCCGTGCCAGACATACCATCGACAAACCACACGTCTTCGACTGTCACCTCAGAGGTCGGTAAGGCGAACCAACGCGGATTCGGTTTTCCATCTTCCATCATTTCCAGCGCTGCCGGGATAACCCAGTCCGCATGCATAATGCCAGAGGCCCACTGCCAACGGCCGCTAACCCGATAGCCACCGTCTTCTTTGACCGCTTTGCCACCCAGGGCAACCATAGCAGGTGCAAGAATGTATGTTCGGTCCGCAAAAATCTCTTTTTGAAACGCTTCGGGAAACTGGCTCAGAATCCAATTATGTTCGATATAGAAATTGGACACCCAAGCGGTCGAAGCATCTCCTTCACCCAACGCCATGCCAACCTCAAAAAAGGTGTCCATATCAAGCTCAAGCCCGCCGTAGCATTTATAGGCACCATGAGCTTATAGATTTCGGCTTCTTCCAGGGCGGTAATGACGGCATCAACCGGCTTGCGTTGTTTTTCTGCCACGGCTGCGTTTTCTGCCAGCATCGGAATCAGCGCCCGTGCCCGCGCGGCGAGTTCTGGACCAGTCGTGGGAGCGCTCTGCGCGTGAACTGTGCCCATAGTCTTCTCCTTTCTGCCTCTGCGGTCTCGAATCCAGGTGCATCGTATCCGAAAAAGCGCTATGCAAACAGTCGGTTCTGAAGGGTTAGGAGGAGGAGTGCGATGCCAGTGAGTAGATTAGCCGGAATGGCCGGGATTGGGGTTGACCGCATGGGCAACCTGGCTGACCAGTCTCAGGACGGCGCTATCCTGCGTTTGGAAAATCTCGATACCGACCTGCGTCCGCCGCCCGGCGTGGAAGAAGCAACACGGCAGGCGGTGGCGAAAGACGACGCCAATAGTTATCTGCCGTTTCTGGGCGCCGACTCCCTGCGGCAAGCCGCGGCCGCCCTGGTCAGTCGCCTCTCGGGTGTGGATTATGATTGGCGTAATTCTACCATTGTCAGCGCAGGAGGCTTGAACGGCATTCTCAATGTGCTGCTGGCTCTGCTTGAGCCTGGTGATGAGGTCATCCTCACTGACCCGATCTATATTGGCTTGGTGAACCGTGTTCGTCTGGCCGGCGGTGTACCGGTTTTTGCTCCCTATAATATTGAAGACGGTGTCTGGCGTTTGGACCGTAGCCGATTACGTCAGGCTGTAACATCAAAAACAAAAGTCTTGCTGATGATGAGCCCATCCATGCCAACCGGCGCCGTCTTTACGCGCCACGATTGGGAGAGCATCTGCGCTGCCTGCCAGGAAGCCGACGCCTGGCTGCTGTATGACAGCGCCATGGAACGCATTCTGTTCGATGATCTGGAATATCTTCATCCAGCCTCGTTCCCCGGTATGGCACAGCGGACGATCTCCGTTGGTGCGGTGTCCAAAGAATACCGGATGATAGGCTGGCGTATCGGTTGGATTGTTGCCCCGCCGGCCATTATTGATGATATCGGCTTGGTGAATATTTCCAACGTGGTCTGCCCGGTCGGCATTGCCCAAGCCGCAGCAACAGTGGCTCTGCAAGCGCCCGACGCAGATATTGCCGCGGCCAGCGCGGAATGGCAAAGCCGGCGGGATATTATGATACAAGAGCTTGACGGCCTGCCCATCATCAAGCCCCAAGGCGGCTGGTCAATGCTTATGGATGTCTCGGGCCTTGGCCTGACGGGTGCAGAAGCCTCTCAGCGTTTGTTGGACAAAGGGAAAATCGCGGCGACTGCCATGACGGGCTGGGGCAGCGAGCGGAGCGCAAACTTTGTCCGCTTTGTTTTCTCGAACGAGCCCGGCAGTCGTCTGCGCGGCATACGAGAACGGGTAGAGGCTGCTTTATACTGAGTAGGAGCAATTCATGAATTGCCCCTACATAAAATCCCCTCCCCGGAGGGGAGTTATTTAGAGAGGATGTCCTCTGTTCCCCTCCTTGGAGGGGTGGCCCGAAGGGCCGGGGTGGGTTTCCCGGATTGGGCTTTTCCTAGCTCGGCGAGGCTTCGAGTATCCGTCCAATTAAGGGACTCTGGTGCCAGCAGATCACCTTCCAGGCTCCATCCCGATACACCCAGGTCAGGGTAAAGCCCATAAAGCGTTGACGGAACCCGGCATCACGCGGTTTGCCCCGAAACGTCGAGAAGCCGCTGACATGGCCCGTATCGCCAAACACTTTGAAGTGCATTTCGCGCGGCTTCCATTCAAACGACTCCCACATCCCCTTCCCGCCGGCGTGGAAGTTGATATGGTCCTTAAAGTCGTCCAGGTCCATCCGCCAGGGAAAGTCTTCATCGAGAATTTCCGCTTCTGCGTCAAACACCTGCCAAAAGGCGTCCAAGTCGCCCGTATTCAGCCCGTCCTTCCAGGCATGAAAGGCCGCTTCCAAACCCTGTGTATCTGCTGCCATGCTGCCCTCCTTCATCGATTATCGTTACCGCAGCCGCGCACGCCACGGAGTTTTACCATTTTTCGCCAAAAGGCCGCACATCCAACTCAAACGTCCACGCGCTGTGCGGTTGCTGCGTCAAATGGAACACCGCGTCAGCGATGTCGTCTGGTGAAAGAAAATATTCGGTCGGCTTATCCGGCATCATTTCGCGGATGTATGGAATATCAATCATCCCATCAATGATGACATATGATACATGAATTTTTTCCGGCCCAAGGTGGCGCGCCATGGATTGGGCCAGACTCCGCTGGGCGGCTTTGGCTGAGGCAAATGGAGCCGCAGTTGCTCCTCCCCGGAGTGAGGCGGTCGCGCCACTCACAACGATATTACCTCCGCCAGCCTGCCGCATATCGGGCAGAACTTCTTGGGCGGTGACAAACAAGCCCCGGGTATTGATCTCCCACGCCTGCTGGAGCATCTCAAGCGAAGTGTTGTCGATATTGACAAATTCGCCCGGTCCCGCGTTATAGACCAGGACAGCCACGGGGCCGAGGTCCTGACGAATGCGACCAAAGACACCAGACGCCGCAGCAGTATCACACACGTCATAGAGATACGCATGCGTTCCGGAAATTTCAGCGGCCAGTTCGTCTAAATAGGCCGCACTCCGGGCGCACATGGCGACCTCATAGCCCTCAGCGGCAAATTTTCGGGCAAAAGACACTCCGTTTCCCGGCCCCACACCAATAATGACACACACAGGTTTACTCATTGTTCAGCTCTCTCCTTTTCGCTTGTGGCCTATATAACGGGTTGGCTGTAGGAACTCTATGACGCTTTGAAATAAATATGCAGAATGGCAATGCGGTCACTAGCCGCACGGAGTGCGCTTGCATATAATTCGGCACAACACGACGAGAAATCCAACCGAGCGTTACGAAAGGCCAACAATGATACAACGAATCACAAACAGCGTCAGCGTCGTACTCCTGCTCATGGGTATCTGTGTCAGCCGGCCAGAGGCCCAAGCCGAGCAGCTTGGAGAACTGCATTTCCCAACCTCCGGTTCAGCCGGAGCCCAGGAGCACTTCCTTCGGGGCGTCAAATATCTGCATAATTTTGGCTTCGAAGACGCCGCCGAGGCGTTCCAGGCGGCCGCGAAAGTAGAGCCGGACTTCGCGTTGGCCTACTGGGGAGAGGCGCTGAGTCACAATCATCCGCTGCAACCGGCGCGTGACCTTGAGACACCGAGAAACGTGCTGGCCCGTCTCGGTTCTTCGCCGGCCGAGCGGGCAGTCAAAGCCCCTACTCCGCGTGAAGCCGGCTTACTAGCCGCGGTGGAGATTCTGTATGGAGAGGGAGAGGATGCGGAGCGCGCATCTGCTTACGCGGAGGCGATGGGTCAGTTAGCAACCCGCTATCCTGAGGATGAAGAAATTCAGGCGTTTTACGCCGTTGCCCTGCTGGGAACGGTCCGCCATCTCGGAGATAGCTGGGGAGCAGAATCAACGTTTGGGGTACGGATGAAAGCGGGTGCAATAGCCCAGGAGGTGTTTCGCAAACATCCGAACCATCCGGGCGCGGCCCATTATATTATTCACGCCTTCGACGATCCTATTCACGCGCCCTTGGCCCTGACGGCAGCCGAACGCTACGCGCACATCGCTCCGGATGTCTCGCATGCCTTACACATGCCCTCGCATATTTTTATTCAGCGCGGCATGTGGGCCAAGGTTGTTGCTTCCAATGAAGCCTCCTACCAAGCCGCTTTCGCCAAGTGGCCGCAGCGAGACAGTTTTTCTGAGACCCAACGCTATTTTAATGATGTGTATATTTGGCACGCTTTGGATTGGGGCCAGTACGGCGCGCTGCAACAGGCGGATTGGACCAAGGCGAAACAGGCGATTGCTCTGCTCCGTCCGGTGGCAGAGAAAAGCAGCGTCCCGAGGCTCAAGGAAGGGGTCGGAGAAATGACGGCCCGCGCTATTGTCGAAAGCGAGCGGTGGGAGCAACTTTCGTTTTCTTCCGACCTGACTGCGCACGAATTGATGGCAACAGGCATGAGTGCTGTCCGCATGGGGGATGTGGCAATCGCTCAACAGGCGGAAGCCAAGTTGAGAGGACTAGAGCAGGCAGAGCCGCCGTCTCGCTCCAAACGCACCCAACAGGCGTTGACTATTATGCGTCTTGAGGTTGCAGCCCTGGTTCGTCTGGCACAGGGCCAGGGCGACGACGCGGTCGCCCTCATGGACGAAGCCGTAACTCTTGCAAACAGTCTCGGCTTACCCAATGGAGCAGCCACGCCAATCAAACCCGCGCACGAGTTATATGGAGAAATCCTGCTTGAGCTTGACCAGCCTCAAAAGGCGATGACCCAGTTTGAGACCTCTTTGCAGCGTACCCCGAACCGGCGACTTTCTCTGCGTGGCTTGGCGCGTGCAGCCGCGAAAAGCGGTGCGCTCAACACTGCGCGTCAAAGTTATCACAAGCTGCTCGCAGTCTGGGGGAACAAGAAGGTACCCGAGGCATTGCAGGAAGCGAGAATTTTTCTGGATACAGCGGGCCAGTAATATTCCATGAACGAGGAGCAGGCATGTCCGAAGAATCGCACAGACAACCAATAGATACCGGCACAGAACAACTCCTGTGCCACATCGAAGATCGTGTGGGGGTGGTGACCTTGAATCGCCCCGAAGTCCGCAACGCGCTGTCGGATACGCTGACCCCTGCCCTGCGCACAATCATTCCGGAGTTGGCAGTGCGCCCCGATATTGGCTGCATTATGCTCACCGGAGCCGGGACAGCCTTTTGTGCTGGCGGCGATGTCAAAACCTTCGGTTCGTGGACACAGGAAGAGCAGACGCCGGACGATAAGATCCAACTTTTGCGGCGTCGGCAAAGAACGCTGACCGGCATGATCTACGAACTCGAAAAACCCGTTATCGCCGCCCTGCCCGATCCTGCCGCGGGAGCCGGATTTTCGATTGCCGTGGCCTGCGACCTGCGGGTGGCCGCGGAGCGGGCCTTTATCACAACCGGTTTCGGAAAAATCGGTTTACCCGGAGATTACGGGGGAAGCTGGTTTTTGACCCAACTGGTTGGCACCGCCAAGGCGCGTGAACTCTACTATACATCTGAGCGCATAGATTCCGCAGAATGTGAGCGTCTGGGCATCTTCAATCGTGTCTTTCCAAACGATGAATTTGAGACTGCCGCCCTCGCCTTTGCCAAACGGATTGCCGCCGGCCCCCCGATTGCCCTGCGCTATATGAAGGAAAATCTGAACCGGGCCACAACCCAAGACCTGCATACCTGCTTGGACATGGAAGCTGATCGGCTGATTCGGGCGTCTGGGACACAGGATTTCCACGAAGCGATTCGTGCCTTCAAGGAGAAAAGACAGCCAGTCTTCAAAGGCCGATGAATTTTGCTCACCCATGACGACAAATATTCTCTTGCTCGATGTCGATGGTGTCCTGAAATCTCTCCAGGGTGCGGCTGGCACTATACGCGGGACGGATTGGAAAGAGGGAGTACAGGAATTTGTTGCGTGGTGTCAGGAACAGTTCCACGTCGTCCTTATCCTCTCTTCGTGGCAGGCTAACATCCACCTGGAATTCGCAGCGCTCGATATCCACCTGCCGTCACTGTCCTGGAAGGCCACAAAAACTGAGGGGCTCGCCGGTCTGGTCGGGCCAGGAAAAAAGATCGTGTGGGTCGAGGATGGCTGGGACGTAGAGGATCGAGCGAGGGCGGAAAGTCTTGGTATTACACTGGTAGAAACACATTTCCACGAACCGCTTACACTCACGCGGCAAAAGATAGCAGCGGCATAAACGCCGGGCTTTCGCTGGTCAGCAGCCCTTCAGACTGATACACGAGAACGCGAGCGCTCAAGCAAAAAGGAGGACGTAATGGCAGAAATTGGTCTCGACGCAATCACAATCGAGTACGTCAGTATTGAAGACGCAAAAAAGATGTCCGGTCTGCGACTCGTCCTAGGCAACTATGCTGTCCCCGGTCCGTGGCGGGAAGCGTGTAAAGGGCTCTTTTATGTCAAAAAAATTCCCTACACACCGGTTGTTGCGGCGAGTCTGGATGGCAACGACACAGAACTCCGCGAATGGACAGCCCAGTCCAGCGCGCCGGTCGCAATCTGGAATGACGAGCCACCCCGCTCGAAGTGGTTCGAGCAGCTCCACCTAGCCGAACGTCTTGAACCCAACCCACCTCTCATTCCGGAGAATATCGAAGATCGGATGCGCATGTTCGGCTATTGCAATGAGATCTGTGGCGAGCAGGGCTATGCCTGGTCAAAACGACTGATGATGGTCCATAGCATGCTGACCAATCCGGACGTAGACGGTGGAACAAAAGCCTTTTGGACTGGCTTTGGCAATAAGTATGGCTACAGCCCGGAAGCAGCCGAAGCTGCGCCGGAACGCATGGCAAGCATTATTCGCTCGCTGGCCTCACGGCTTGAGCGGCAGAAATCTAATGGAAGCAAGTTTTTTATCGGCAACCAGCTTTCCGCACTCGATATTTATTGGGCAACGTTTGCGGCACTGATTCAGCCGCTTCCAGAAGAGCAATGCCCGATGGCAACCGCGTTTCGTAGTTTCTATGTGACGACGGAGCCGGTTG
This sequence comes from uncultured Binatia bacterium (SeqCode), assembly GCA_965247985.1. Taxonomy (GTDB): domain Bacteria; phylum Desulfobacterota; class Binatia; order Bin18; family Bin18; genus Bin18. Next base: position 2,888,354 of record OZ252051.1, read on the forward strand.
TTGTCGCGGCAGTTACGCCCACGCTCCTGGAACACCGTGATTTTATTTATCAGGAGTATTTGGAACTCCCCATCGTATTCTAAGGCAGACGTTCACAATCGAGGAGCCGTTAGAGCAGACACACCGGTGTCGTTTGGAGCAGCATATGGCAGACGTACCAACCAGCACAGAGCACCGTGCAAACACAGAACAGATTGAGTATTGGAACGAACGCGGCGGTCCACAATGGGTACAACTCCAAGAACGGCTCGATGCCCAGATCGGTCCGTTCGGACTGGTAGCATTGGATCGAGCGTCCGCGCAGCCAGGCGAATCGGTGCTTGATGTGGGATGCGGCTGCGGACAAACATCGCTTGCTCTCGCTCAGCAGGTCGGTCCGCAGGGCTCAGTCACTGGGATCGATATATCCCAGCCCATGCTGGGCAGGGCACGTGAACGACAACAGGCGCAACAACTTCAGAACCTGACCTTTATTCATGCAGACGCGCAGATTTATCCGCTTGAGCCAGGCAGCGTTGATCTGATCTTTTCCCGCTTTGGTGTCATGTTTTTCGATGACGCGCCAGCAGCATTTGGCAATCTTCGGACTGCCCTGCGTCCAGGAGGGCGTTTGTGCTTCATTTGCTGGCAGGAGCTGAAGAAGAACGACTGGGTTCGGGTACCGCTCCAAGCCGCGGCTCAGCATATTCCGCTACCCCCGCCACCAGAGCCCGGTACGCCGGGCCCGTTCTCCTTGGCGAGCACCGATCGGGTGCGTGGTATTCTTGAATCAGCCGGTTTCAGGAACGTGAACTGCCAGCCGTATGAAACGGATATGAGTCTAGGCGGAGCAGCAGGCGTAGAAGGGGCGGTAGCATTCCTGCTCGCGATCGGGCCGGTTGCGTCCCTATTACGTGAGTCAGATGAGGCTACGCGCACACGTGTTGCAGAGGCTATCCGCGCGGCTCTCGCCCCGCACGTAGATGGGAACAATGTCAATCTTCCGAGCGCGACGTGGATTGTGCAGGCACAAGCACGCCCGTAAAGCGTCGTGGAGCAGCCACATTACTCTCGCCAGGTGAAGAGACGCAAGCAGTCCGTCGCCAAATCAAACAAATGGCTACAGCCGGTTGAGCCGCCAACTCGATCCGCGATCAGGCCAGCGAATTTTTTGCCGGGCTTGAGCCCGTTGAGTCTTGCCGTTCGACGGTGGGGCTCTTCGCACAAGCCGTGGTAAGGGAGCCGTCCGGGTTGACTTATTGCATTGGTAATCGTGCCGTCAGTTTCGATATCAAAGTCGATCTGCATCTGCTGAAACGGGTCATCCATTTCATTATGACAGTGAAACCCTGCCCGATTAGTCCGTTGAGTAATCTGTAGACGCTTGGTCCGCCAAAAGAAGCGTCTCTCCCCAGGGGCGGGAGAAGCCATATCGGGATCAAATGTTTCAATCCTCCGTTCATCAAACAACTGAGCCGATTGGTCGCGATACGTAAAGCACGAGTTATTAAGCATACTAAAATCAGCTCGATCACGCTCCCACAGCATACGCGCCAGGCGACTCGGGCCTGGCGGCATGTCCTTCACGAACGACGCAAACCGTTCATGATCGCCTTTGGGAACGGGGAAGGCCTGAAAGCTAGCACGAGCCATTTCAGTGGCTAACGCAAGGTGCTCCTTGTGACCAGGTAAATCTCCCAGAACCTCTCCTATGAGCTGTGTAAAGCCCTGACTGACCGTTGCTCCCTGAATAGAGGGAACGCGCGCTGTCAGATCAGGCGAGAGGATAGTGGATGCACCGGAGAGATGGTACGCGGAGGCTTGGAGGATCTCATAATCTGGAATATGCACAACCCAATCGTAGGTCAGCGCACAGCGATGGTCGGAAAGAGTTCCCCGGACACGAATCTCTGAGTTGACGAGATTGTCAATCTCAGCCTCAAAGGTCCGAGTATATCCTTCTTCCACAAGCGGGAGAGAGCATTCGTACGATGCGGTAGGATGCGTCATGGACTTTCCATTGATGGTATCAGCCCTTCAGGCTCAGGAGTTATCTTCATGCCAGGGGGGTGGAAATTGCCCATTCTCCCTCCCGACGAGGGAGAGGGCAGCATCCGCGTGAGGGCTACAAACGGGGGCCGCGGGGGAGGGATATGCTCTTACACCGGCCGCGCGCTCATGGGCTCTGTGGAAAGCGTCAATGCACTTCCCGAACGCATTTTGGTGAGGACATTATCCACCACAGTCCCATAGTGAATACCAATAATCGACAATTCAAAAGCCTTCACCAAATGTGATCCGGGAAACCGAAACAGGGCGCGTTTCGCATTCAAATACTCGTGGGCGGCCTCATAGACCGATTGGGCTTCCGAGCGTAGCAGAACGCCCTTGGCAACCGCTTCTCGTACGCCTTGGACAAAATCCTGGACTTCTGTCAGACCCATGTCAGGCCGGCAGCGCACCAAAGCGTTCTGAGCATAGGACAGCATCTCGGCAAAACGTTTCTCATCCTGTCCATCCAGCTCAATATAATTCTTGGCCGCGGCCCCTACTTTGTCCCAATAGGAACCCAGGTTCCGGGCTTCAGTTCGGATGTCCCGGAGGAGTTGTTTATCAAGCTGGACGGCTCGTTTGAGCAAGCGGAGGTAGCCACGCTGTCCCTTCGTCGATAACCCACTTAGGCTTTGCCTTGTAAATGAGCGAATAACAGCAAAGACCACATTCGCATCAATATGGCTACTCTTGAAAATATGGGCATCAAGGCGACCAATAAGGCGCTCCGCTCGTCCATACATGGCCTGCGGGCTGAACAGCGATTCCAGGATATGCAGAAAGCCACTCTGCAGATTGTCGAGGCCCATGACCGGTTTGAACTGTACGGTGTCGTCAACATTATTGCACGCCAGGTCAGCTTCGAGCAGGCGTCCCTGCTCTTTGAGCTCGACATACAGCGGCGTATGCGGCAGCGGCGTCAAGGTGCCCGTCATGGCCGAGAACACCCCATTCTTTTCTACAAAGTCAACAATATTGTCGGCAGTCTGTCGGGTGTCGGTATCTGCGCCAAAGATAAAGCCAGCCTGGACCTCAATGCCATTTTTCTGGAGCAATCTAATCGTCTCTTTTGGCGCGGTTTTGATATTCTGAATTTTATTCATCTGCCGCAACGCAACGGGATCGGGATTTTCAATGCCCAGGAAGACGGTGGCAAACCCGGCCTGTTGCATCAGGGGAATGAGATAGGACAGCGACTCTTTGCCGAGGTCAATACTCGCCTGGGTAAAGAAGTCAAAGGGATAGTCGTGCTGACGTTGGAATTCCGTCATCGCATCCAGGATCTCTTTCATGGCCTTGGGTTCGGACACAAAATTATCATCAACCGTGAAAACTCCGCCACGAAAACCGGTGGCATAGATGGCTTGTAATTCTCGCGTGACATCAGCCTCCCCTTTTGCCCGGGGGAAACCGCCATTGAACTGAATGATGTCACAGAAATTACACCGAAAGCGGCAGCCGGCCGTGGTCTGCAACATCAAGGCCCGATAGTTACCCACATCGATCAGATCCCAACGTGGGATGGGCAGGCCGTCAAAAGGTTCAAAAATTGAGCGATCTTGGAGATATTTGCGGGAGGCCTCCGGTTCGTTGAGTACTCGCTCGGGGATGAACAAAAAAGGTGACTCGTCGCTATGGGTGGGCGACTCATCGAGGCGGCGATTGAGATCGGCAATCCAGGGACCGGCCTCTCCCCAGACCAAGTAGTCGAGACCCTGATGCAGAACCGCATCCATATCGTTGTGCGGGTCCATAATGGAGTTGCGATACGTTGATGCAAGCGGGCCACCAAGGACCCAGGGAGTGTTCGTGTCTTGGGCCGGTCCTTTGAGCAGGTCAACTAACGAGTTGCGCTGGACATTCATCGCCCCGGTAAAGACGGCGTCACTGGCCTGAATTTTCTTTCGGATTGTCTGCTGCGTCGGCCGCTCGATATTCAAATCAACCAGCTCAAACTCCCATTCGTCCGGCATCATGGCCGCAAAGGTCAGCAGCCCAAGCGGCGGAAACGGCGCTTTCCGCCGGATATACTTCATGACGTATTTATAGCTCCAGAAGGAATCAGCCGGGAATTCCGGCGCGATCAGGAGTCCTTTTTTCTCACGCATAGTGTTTCCCCCTCGCTACTACCCGTTATGGGGAAGGAAGTTCTTATTCTGGCCCATATGCACAGCTGAGACACTCTACCTTGCTATCCGATACAGTTCAATGCACTCAAGTCGCCAATTATAGTCAAGAAAGAAGATATTATAGTGGAAGAAAATATGATAGTGGACGGCTAGACAGATAAGAGGCTAAGAAAAGCGAGTTGGGGCGGTAGCGGTGCCGCCCCTTTGTTTGATCCACATTATTCCTCTGGAGCAGAGAACCCAAAGAGTCTAATCGCATTATCCCGCGTCAATTGACGTCGTTCATCCGCAGGCACCCCGGCAAACATCTTCTCCAGGAACTCCATCGATTTCGGCCAGGTCGATTCCGAGTGCGGGAAGTCGTTACCCCACAGCATGGTATCCATGCCTATCCGGTGTCGCAACAGAACACCGACCTCGTCTTCTTGAAACACAGCAAACATATTCCGGCGCCAGTAGTCACTGGGCAGCATCCCCTCTTTGGATTTGAATTTCGCGTACACTGGCCGGTCAGTATACGTATAATCCATCTGCTGCAGCCAGTGAGGCGCCCACGAAATCTCGTGCTCGACGGATCCAATCTTGATGCGAGGATAGCGCTCGCACACGCCAGCAAAAATAATATCGGTCAGCGCATAGCGAACCCAGTAATCTTGAGTTGGCCGGAGTCCGGCTGGTGTGAACGTCGAAAAACTGATCGAGATCTCACAACCAGGGACGTTGGCCCGCTGAGTCGCCAAATGGAATAAGAGCGGCATGTCCATCTCTTGGGCGACTGCCCAGAACGGCTCGTACAGCGGATCACGATAGGGCCGGCCCGGCAGCGGGGTGACTGGAATAAATACCCCGGCTAGTCCGAGCTCGGCACAGCGTTGCAACTCGACACTCGCCTGTGCGGGATCATCGACATTGATCATACCAATGCCACGCAGTCGCTCAGGATAGGCAGTACAAAAATCGGCAATCCAGTCGTTATAGGCGTAACAAATACCAGACAGTAGCTCGCTGTCTTCCAAGTGATACCAGAACAGTCCCTGACTCGGCTGCAGCACGGCTCCCCAGATACCATCCAATGCCAACTCAGCAATCATCGCTTGCGGTTCATACGCCCCTTCTCTCACGTCCTCCCAGATACTGACAAAATCGATTGTCGAACCATCATCAAAGCGTCGGCCCGCTTGGGTGACCCCTCCCAGGGTGGCGACCTGGGTGTCGCCAAGAAACCAAGCGTCTCCGTCTTTCCCTTCTTCGGTTTTATAGCGCTTCATCACTGGCGCTCGGTCCAATAGCTTTGAGGGCATGCCTTTGGTGTAGAGATCGGGCGGTTCGACAATGTGACTATCGCTGGAAATAATGACTGGAGCTGCCATAGGTCCCTCCTCAGTGCACTGAGCCGACACCTAGCAGGCAAACCTTCGAGACACAAGGAGAAGAAGCACTACGCCGGCTTCATTGCTGGAGACTGAACGAACTGGTATAAGGCGGCGTTATCGGTCGGCGGCTCAGTCGGTTTCACGGACCGGGAAGACCACCGGCCAACAGGGGGAAATATGCAAAAATTGCTCTGGGTTTTGAGCGTGAGCGTCTGTAGTCTGCTCTGGTCGTCGTCTGCCGAGGCGGAGATGTCTGCCACGGCCATACAGGCAATGTTTCATCCCTATGCAAACGGTAAGCCGTCAGTGGAGGGCTTGGCTCCAGGCACAAAGATCGGACCAGACACGTGGCAGGCCGCCCAGGACTATCTGCCGGTCGAAATCCTGGACAAAATCAAAGCCGGCGAACTGGCGTTTGAAGTGCGAGAAACAACCGACCTGCCGGTGAGCGACGCCTATATCACGGCAACCCAGAACCACGCCGAACACGTACAACTTGGCGCCGACGGCGAACTCGGCGGCTATGTCGCCGGCATGCCCTTCCCCATTCTCGACCCGGCCGATGAACAAGCCGGGCTCAAAGCGGCGTGGAATTATCGGCACCGCGACTTTGGGACTATCGTGCAAATCTGGAATACCTTTCGCCTCATAGAAGAATCCGGCACCGTCAATCGGGAGATCGAAAACTATTATGTCGTGGCCTACGGCATGCATCGACCGCCAACGAATGGCAACGATCCCAACATTTGGCAGGAAGAGGGCCTGCTGTATAAGGAATATTATCACATTACCGCGCCGTTTGATCTGAAAAATACGATCAGTCTGAAGCATCGTCATGTCCGTGACCAGGCCAAGGATGACGACTGGGTCTATTCCCCGGCCGGGCGCAAGATTCGCAAGATCATTGTGAAACACGAAGATACTGCGCTTGACTCGGGCCTGCTGAACGACGACTACTTTGGCTTCTCCGGTTATATCCGCAGCTATACGTGGAAGCTGGTGGGCATACAGACGCTCCTCGCGCCGGTCGGTGTCCAGGCGGTAAAAACGACCTTTGGCGGACGCGGAGGCTGGTATCCGGTCGATCCCTGGGAGTTGCGCGAGATGGTGGTCCTCGAAGGCGTGCCAAAGGCCGACGATCATCCGTATGGCAAACGCGTGCTGTATATCGACCGCCAGATGTTTGTGCCCGTCTATGTTCTGATGTATGACCGCGCCGGGGCACACGCCAAGACCCTGTTCGAGCTGTACGGAAACCCGAAATTCAATCCCGGCAACGAACATGTGCGCGTGCCGGTGTGGTCCGGCGAAACCATGATCGACTATCAGAGTGCGTTCGGATCGGTCACCGAAATAACCAAGATTATCTGCAATGAGCCGATGCCGGCCGACTTTTTCAATCTCAACAAGATTGTCGCGAGAGGGCGCTAGTGCGGAGTCCGAAGACGCTGGTCAGTCCCCTCATTACACCCCTGTCCGACTACTCGATGTTCTATCCCCTCCTTGGAGGGGTGGCCGAAGGCCGGGGTGGGTTCTCTACGATGAAACACACCCCGCCGCTCTGCGGCACCCCTCTCAAGAGGGGAAAACGTTATTCCTTTTCACTTATGGATAAAATTCACCAAAAGACTCTGTTGCGGGCCTGCCCTGCTTTTGTTTCTCTTTGCCTGCTCTTCCTTGTCATTCCTCTTTCCCCTGCCCGGGCAGACTTCACCTATGGGGATCTTTCCCTGTCCGGCAATCTGCAAACGCAGCAGATCTTTCGGCACCCGGAACCGGACAAATGGTCGATCATTCAGCAGCGCAACGTCCTCCGAGCGCGCGTGGAATATGACTGGATCAAAAACGGCCGGGCGTTCAGTCGCTTCTCCCTACCGGGCATCGACTATGCCCACTTCGTCGGCCTGTATCGGGGCGTGTATGACAGCGTGTACGATTTTCAACCCGGCCCGCGCCAGGACGTGTTTCCCTATCGCGGCCCGGCCGGTCGGGACGGAAAATTATCCGACCTCTCTCACAAGGCGGCCCATGCCCTGCGCTTTGAGAGCACGTTTCGCGAAGTCTTCGCCGATATCGAGTTTGCTCGGATACCCCTGTCCCTGCGACTCGGACGTCAAATGGTGGTATGGGGCGAGTCTGACAACCTGCGCATGCTCGACCGTACCAACGCACTGGATACCACCTGGCACGGGGGCGGAGTCGGCCAGGAGACCTGGGACGATCTGCGTATTCCGTATTGGATGATACGCGGCACCTATAGTTTTGGTCGGATTGGGAGTTTGAGCGATGTGTACGCCGAATCCTATTGGGTGCCGGGGCTGTGGGTGCCGCTCAAGTTTGGCTTCTCTCCGGGTCGTCCCTGGAGTTCACCGAGTGGGAATCCGTTCGGGGGGAGTCCGACCGGGGGGAATTTCAGGCTCCTCAACCGTACGGTCCTAGGCCGGCGGGGCAACTATAGTAAAAGCATCGATGAGAATAGCCAGGTCGGCTTCCGCTTGGGCGCGACCACGCCGCAGGGCGTGACCGTGACGCTGAACTATCTGTACCAACGCACGGCCCACGATGACGGCGTCAATACGTCCAGCCTGCGCGGTCTCAACCAGTGCCAGCTTGGAGCACTGGGATGTGAGACGATAGCCGACGTTGCCCGCAGCAATGCCGATCTGATGAATCGCGGCATTCTGCCGGCTGAAGCCTACTATCCCTACACCCATGCGGTCGGCATCTCCGCCAGTTATGCGGACGATGACTATACCGAGGGCGTGTGGCGCATGGAAACGATTTATGAGTTCGGCAAGCCCTTCGCGGATAAACGCAAGCCTATTATGATTCTGGATGAGGGCGAGCGGCCCATAGAGAGTGGCTTCTTAGGGATTAAGAAGAGCGATGTCTGGCAGGCGTTTATTGGCTTTGACCGGCCGACCTGGATCAGAACCCTCAACCGCCGCTCTACCTTTTTTCTGACTTCACAAGTCTTCTGGCAATATATTCCGACCAGCACCTCACGTTTTCAGGGACAAATTTCAGCAACGGATAAAGTCCGCAATTGGGAAGCCGTCGGCACGATTGCCGCCAGCACCACCTATATGCGAGGCAAGCTCCTGCCGGTGGCCTTCTTTGTCATTGACCCGATCAACCACTACAGTTCCCAGCTCGGCTGGGTGGTGGATTACTATGTGACACCACGCTTAATTGTCCGGCTCGCCCAGAATTATTTCTTCGTGCCCGGCTTTGGTGGCCGGGTTGATGAAAGCTGGGGTTTGGGCGGTTTGTATCGCAAGCGGGATGAGACCGTTGTGCGGGTGACGTATCAGTTTTAGCTGTTACGCCTCAACCGGTGTATCCGACAGGCGGCCCCAAAGGTTCCACGAAGCATCAAAACTGCGGACGGCTGGATAGCCGAGCAGTTGCGTCAGCACAAACCAGGTATGGGCTGAACGTATGCCAACCGCGCAGTACGTGATCGTTTCCTTATCAGCAGTGACGCCCTGATTCGCGTAGAGGGCTACCAGCTCGTCCGCCGACTTAAACGTCTCGTCCTCGTTGAGGGCGGCTTCATAATAGAGATGGGTTGCCCCAGGAATATGCCCGGCCCGCTCGTCGCCTTGGGCTGGCTCCAGCAGGAATAATTCACCCCGATACTCCTCGGGTGTTCGGACATCCAGCAAGACCTGGCTCTCTTGACCAACGGCAGCCCGGACCCTCTCCTGGAGCGCCCGCAGGTCCGGGTCGGGTTCTCGTGCCGTATAGCTCCTTGCCGGAATAGTCGGCACCTCAGTCGTCAGCGCATGGCCGTCGGCGACCCATTTCTTGCATCCGCCATTGAGGACCCGCACATCAGCGTGACCTACGGATTTGAGAAACCAGAACACCCACGGCGCAACCGCACTATGGTCGCTATAGGCGATCACGGTGGTGTCGTTGGCTATGCCCGACTGTCCACAGAACTGTTCCACTGAGTCTTTGTCAAAATTGATGCTCCAGTCCGGCTTGAGCAGTGTCCCAAAGCTGTTCCAAAAAACCGCCCCCGGAATATGACCGGATTCATACGGCGCAGGATCAATATGCGTATCAACGATCCGCACCTGCGGGTCAGTCAGATGTTCGGCAACCCACTGCGGGTCAACCAGCACCTCAGGATGTGTATAGTCTTTCATCGGTTTCGTCTCTCCCGTTCAAGCTCTAGGACGTGCTCGACATCCTACGCAACCGGTGCCGCTCGGGTCAACCGCGCTCCATGCAAACAGGATAAGCGCAGCTATTTGTGAAAATTGCTTGCCCCATTCCCAACGAGACGCTAAAGAGGACTCATGCGTAGAGCGCGACGAGGAGAACGAAACCATGGCTGACAAACGAGATGTGCATGTACCGGCAACCCAGGGCGCGGCCTGTGTGGTCCGGCAAGGGGAAACGATTCGCATTGTTGATGTGGACGGCCAGCAGATCTGCGATTTCGTCTGCTTTCACCTGCATCACCTGGCGGAAAAACTGTCTACCGGCGAAACCGTGAATTTCAATACCTTGACCGGGAGTGGCTCCCTGCATTTCACGGTGGGCAGCAGGTTCTACTCAAATCTTCAGCACCCCATGTTCGAGATTGTTGAGGACCAGGCCAACGGAGTGCACGATGCCCTGTTTGCGCCGTGCAGCAGCGCTTTATATGCAGCGGCCGGAGCTCTCAACCATCGCAATTGTCGAGATAATCTGACTGAGGCTGTGGAGCCCTATGGCCTTGGTTATCTTGATGTGCCAGATCCGATTAACCTGTTCCAATATACGCGTGTCCGAGCCGATGGGAGCATTGATGGTCGCCCCGCGGCAACGCAAGCGGGGGAGTATGTCGCCCTGAAAGCGCTCATGGACTGCCTGGTCGCGGTCTCGGCGTGTCCGTATGATATAGAAATTGACGGCAAGCGACCCAACGGGGCGCAGTGTACGCCCCTCAGGATTACATTCGTTTCTTCATAATCAACTAATAGAGAGACAGAAAGAGGGGAAAGACCATGGACGATCAATTTGTGGCGTATCTACACGAATGTTTTCAGGGCGAGGTATTGGGCGAAGCCCTCGGGGCCACACTCGCCGAAGCGGCGCAGGACCCCGCTCACAGCCAAAAGTGGCGGTTTGTGGAACAGCTTGAACGCGAGACCAAAGGCCGGATTCGGACTGCGCTCGAAGCCCTCGGCGAAGCGGTCGAGGAAGACCCTGAAAAACGGACCGAGGGAAAAGCCTGGGCCGAGAGGTGGGCCAAACTGTCCTGGTCCGAGGCTATGGATAAGCTGAAACCCGAGCTTGAGAAATACATCCGTTACTTTGAAAAGCATGAGCGGACGGCCCCATCCGATGGGCTGGCCATCGCGCAGCATATTACTCGACACGAGCGCGCCTTGTTGGAGTTCACCGTGCGTGAGATTGAAGGTCAGACGGACAGCTCGGTTGAGCCGATTGAGCGCCTCTTGGACAATCCACCTTTGGCTGCATAGGACCCTCGATACGCCCCTCACCCCCGAGAGGTGAGGGAGCGGCAGGTCTCCTACTCCAGTCCCTCCCGCAGCGGTGTGTGCGGCACCCGCTCGGTCCAGGGCTTATACGTATGGGCATTCTCGGCTGTGATGAGCCGCCCCAGGCCGGCAATAAAGGACTCGCCGTGCAAGTCTTGGCCCTCAACCAGGACCCGTGCGACCAGATCGCCGACCGCTGCTCCGATGTTGGTAATCTCAATATCCCACGTGGCGTGAGACTTTCCGACACGGACGGCTTCGACGGCCTTAGGACTGCCGTTGCGCGATACCATTTTCATCTCACCAGAGCGGCCAGCCGCCTCAATCGCTTCGAGTGTTCCCAGCATGGTTTCGTCGTTGAACGGAATCAGGCCAGCCAAGCCTGTAAAATCAGCCAATAGGCGACGCGCCGCCTCTCGACCGCCGGCGGCTACGTCTTCCAGGTTTCGATAGCGTTCCTCAAATGGATCATTGACAAGGGTAAACCCGCTCTGTCTCACTCCGTGAACGAGTCCAGTGACAAGCTCTATGTCATCAATGACTTCTGGCCCGCCGATTATCGCGACCTTCGCCCCGACAGGTAGGAGTGAGGCCAGATATTCAGCCATATACACGCCGTGATTAAAGTTCGCGTAGACTAACGACGCGGCGACCGGATAACGCGGCCGCTCGAACGAAAAGACCGGAATGCCCTGTTGGCGAGCTGCCTCGACCGCCTCGGCAGGCTGTACGGGATCAAGGACATACACAATGATAGCGTCCATCCCAGCTTGAATGCCTTGCCGAATCGCTTGGTTCTGTCCCTCGACCCAGTCCGGCTTGCGCACGTCCACCGTCAGCGTCCGCAGCTCAATCCCCGACTGTTGCAACCGATGGTCCAGTCCATGAGCCAGGGCATCAAGACCGGGATGCGCCCCATATTCCATTACATTAACGTAGAGTACACGCACGACATCCCCCCGCGTTAGAGTCCGACGGACAGCGGCGTGCAGTCTACCCGCTCTGACCAGGGCTTCCAGCTTTCAATATTGTCCTGGGTAATCATCCGGCCGACCGGACTCATGGTCATATAATCTTCGAGCACTTCCCCACCCACCAGATGACGGACAACCAAATCACCCAGCGTTGTTCCAATCCCTGAGGCGTCCAGGTCCCAGGTGCCCAGCGTTTTCCCGGCCCGTACCATCTCAACCGCCTGCGGGGAACCGTTTCGGGAGACGATCTTGATGTCGCCCAACCTTCCCATTTCTTCGAGCACGCTCAGGCAGCCCTGCATGGTCTCGTCGTTATAGGGAATGAGACCCTGGAGCTGGGACTGAGGGATGTTTTCCAGCAAACGCAAGGTGGGCTCGCGCGCCCCTTCCGATACGTCCTCAACGTTGCAGTAGTCTTTGTCCTCGGGGTCGTTCAGCAAGCGACAATGGCTACGTTTCAGCGCGTATATCAAACCAGCCACCTCCTCTGCATCATCCACCGTATCCGGTCCCCCAATCACGCCCACCCCACTGTCTGCGGGCAGGATTGACGCGAGGTATTCAGCCATGAACACGCCATGGTTGAAATTCGGAAAGACCACGGACGCATTGACGACGTAGCGCGGTCGGACAAAAGAAAAAACCGGAATACCTGCCGAGCGGGCCTTGGCCACGGCCTCGCCAAACAGCGTCGGATTGAGGGCATAAATCACGATGCCCTCGACTTGGGCGCGTATCCCCTCCTCGATTGCAGCCTCATATCTTTTGCGCATTCCCGGTTCACGAAAATCCGCGAACAGCACCGGCATCCGAATATCAGCCGCGTGCAGTACGGATTGCAGCCCGTACGCAAGCGCGTCTATGGCAGGATTGGCATCGAGGTAAATAGGGTTCACGTATAGTACTCGCTTCGTCATGGTCGACCTCACGCAGTGTTTTCTCGCCACCTAGCACGAGGGGTAGCCGAGGTGCAAGTGGAAGACCGAGGTCTTTTCCCCCTTCATGTGGGAGAATGGCACGGAAGGTGGTATACGTATCAGCAGCTATGGACGCCTGTGAACACAAGCTCAAACAGTTTATTGCCGCCAACAATATTGATGCTGAACACTTGTCCTTCGATCAGTCTTGTCACTCGGTGGCCGAAGCGGCAGCAGCGGTCGGGACGGGGCCGGAGAATTTTGTCAAGAATATCTGCATGATTGACACGCACGGCCAGGTGATTGTCGCCATCGTCAAGGGCGAAGATCGAGCCAGTACGTCACGAGTTGCCAAGACACTCCAGACAGAGCAGGTGAGAACCATGACGCCGGACGAAATGCTCGGCAAAACGGGCTATCCGTGCGGCGGGACACCGTCGTTTGGGTTTGCCGCGACGTTTCTTATTGATCCTCGGGTCATGCAGAAAGATGAAGTGTATACCGGCGGTGGATCAGAAACCGCCTTGGTCCGGGTCTCGCCCCAGGTGCTCCTGCGGGCCAACGGGGGCAGAGTGGTCCGGGTCAGAAAATAAGGCGGCGGCTGGAAAGAAGCGGTCAAGAGCGGTATGTAGAGCGGGTCAGAGCAGCAATGATCGCCAAGGAGGGCATATGAGCACAGTCACACTCACGACCGTGGGGCCTGACGTCAGCGCGGAAACCTACCTGCCCGTGATTGAGCGGGACGGCGGGGTGATTATCGAAAACCTGCTTGAGCCCGACTTGCTGAGACGACTCAACACCGAACTCGACGGCTATATCGCCACCCACCCGCCCGGCAGTCGCAGCGACGAAGAACTCTGGCAAGTCTTTCATGGCCAGAAAACGATCCGTTTTTGCGGTCTGGCAGCCAAATCAAAAGCGTTTATTGAGGTCCTGCTCCACCCCGTGCTCAAGGCGTTTGCGGATCATTCTCTTTTGCCCAACTGCGGCTCGTATTGGCTGAACACCTCCCAGACCATGATCGTTGGTGGGGGAGAACCGGCCCAGATGCTGCATCGCGATGAAGCCAACTGGCCCCATTTTCCCTGGCCCGGCCCGGAACTCACGGTCAGCTCGATGTTTGCCCTGAACGACTTCACCCAAGAGAACGGCGCCACGCTCGTCGCGCCGGGCAGCCATCGCTGGCAGGACCCGGAGCGCGAGGCTCGCCCCGAAGAACTGGCCCAGGCAGTCATGCCGGCCGGCTCTGTTCTGCTCTACACGGGGAAAATCATTCACGGAGCTGGGGCAAACCGCACGCCAGACACCTGGCGGCGGGGAATGCACGTCGGCTTTGTGCTCGGCTGGTTGCGCCCGGAGGAACACCATTCCTTAGCCGTTCCTTTTGAAGTCGCCCGCCAACTGCCCGAACAGGCCCAGCACCTCCTGGGCTACCGCTCGTATCATCCTCATCCGTCCGCCTTTGGTGGACGGCTGGGTCTGGTGGATTTCGAGGACGCAGCCCTGGTGGAGGCGCAAAGCTGAGGCCCGGTCTCGGGAGGGCTAATCATGGAACTGATGCTTATGGCTGCAATCGCTTCTCTGGTGGCCGTATTTGGTTCGTTGTGGTTTTTTTCACGGGAGTCCAAACAGAAAAAGCCTTGACCTCTTAGTAGCCGTGTAGGTCGGGTTAGCCGCAGGCGTAAGCCGACATCCTGGACGTGTCGGATTACGCTCCGCTAATCCGACCTACTGACTTTCCGTCGTCCAGCAGAGCGCAGCCGTGCCCAACGCCGCGCGAGCCGGGGGTCAATTATGATCAGCTTATTGGCCGACCTTCTCTAACCGGCCGGCTGAAACGACGCTTCCCAGGAGTGCCTACTTGCGGAGCCCCATTTTGCGCAGGAGGGGCAACACCTCATCATGACACATATGCAACCCCTTGATCGGATCGAAAAAACCTAGCAGGACCCCCCGTTGGCCGGCCCGCTCGTGGATCGCACGGAGCTGCTCCGCCACCGTTTGTGGGCTGCCACAGATCTGATACCCCGCCAGCCCCAGGGCGATCTCACGGTAGGCGTCCTCTCCCACCTGCTCCCGTATACGTTTCGTTGTATCGCGCTTCCGGTCTGGCGCGAAGGAGTGCGGTTGCGCCGTAGCCCGCTCCACAAAGGTATCCGTCGCGTCTTCGTCAATCTCTTCCACCAACCGGTTGTAGACGGCTTCCGCCTTGGCGTCAGTTCCCTCAAGAATGACATAGGCAACCGCCATGGGATCGACCCGGCGACCATACTCCGCCGCGCGGTCAACCACGGTATCAGCCGCCAGTTTCATCTTGTCGATGCCTCCGGCGCAGAACAACCACTCACAGTGTTTGGCCGCAAACTCGATACCGGCAGGTGAGGACCCAGCGTTGATCAGATACGGCCGAGGCTTACGGGTGGGTTTTGGACTCACATATGCCCCATAGGACTTGTAGAACTCCCCTTCATAGGTGATAGGCTCCTGACTCGACCAGGCCCACTTCATGAGGGTGACAAACTCGTCCGCCATTTCGTAGCGCAGATCGTGGTCGGGAAAGGTTTGCCCGAACAACGCCTGCTCGTCTTCAATCCAGCCCGTCACGACATTCAGGCCCCAACGGCCTTGTGAGAGATAGTCGATCGTCGCCCCGAATTTAGCGAAGTGCAGCGGATGAAATCCGTATGTCACGTGGGCCGTGGAAAAGAGCAGAATCCGACGTGTCAGTGGAGTCAGCGCAGCGGCCGTCGTCAGGAAATCGAGCGAGTCTTCGTTAAAGCGCGTTTCCCCGCCATGCCCGAGCCAGCGGCCAAACGGTATCTGGAATTCGAGTCCCATCCGCTCGGCGAACTGGATCAGATACTGGGCCGTATCCCAGTGCCAGAAGTTTTGATACCGGTCCGGGTCGTCGAGCACGGCTTTGGAGATGGTCGCCCCACCAGTCAGGTTCCAGGCAAAGAGTCCCAGTAAGAGGGGATGCGGGCTATCGATCGTGGGCTGCCCGCCCGGATCAAACGGCCCCCGGGTAATCTGTACCCGTTCTCCATAGTGCCCTACTCTGCCCATTCGCTCGCCTCCCGTCACCAATTCCAGAAGGTCGGATTCTCCGCGGAGTTTATCCTGCGCATAATCGAAGGGCTCAAAATCACCCCGGTCGGTACACTATTTTCTTACACGAAGGGGTATTAAATCCCGTCGCTGGCGCCCTGAGGCAAACCGCTCAGGTCAACCAGCGCTTCAGGTTTCAGTTGCCGGGGAATCGCTCCTAAGGTGCACATCGTCTCCACCGCCACAGCCAAGCCGTCCATATCAATCAGGCCTGTCGTGTTCCAAATCGGTAGAGTCCGCGTCAACGCCTGCTCGACAGTGGCAGGCTCGTACGCTGGCATATACTCGCAGACCATGGCTTTGGTTTCTTCAGGATGAGCGGCACAATATTGAGCGCCTTTGAGATATCCCCGTAACAACTTCCGCAACAACCTTGGTTGTTCTGCGATAAAATCCTCGCGCGCCACCAACAGCCCCCATTGAAAATGGGGTTTCACTCGACTGGCCGGCTCCACCACCCGCAGCGCTCCTTGCCGCTCGCCCAGGGAGACCCACGGCTCGACTATCAGTTGGGCGAACAGCTCCCCGGAAGCGAGACCATCAATCTTATTATAGTCTTGCCACAGCTCCCGGTAGGCAACGTCTCGCTCGGGATCAAGGCCAGCCCGCTTCAGCTCCAGCTTCATGAGATGCCCGTCGCAGCTACCGCGGGATAACACGCCAACCGTCTTCCCCCGCAATTCGGCCGGCTCCCGGATTTCCGGGCGGACAACAAACAAGAAGTGATCAAGATTCCCGATCACGCTACTGGCAATAATCTTACCTGGGAACACCCCATTGCCAACGGCCGTCAAAAAAGGCGGGCTCCCCATCCTGCCGACCTGAATTTC
The DNA here is from genome assembly GCA_965247985.1 of uncultured Binatia bacterium (SeqCode). Lineage (GTDB taxonomy): Bacteria > Desulfobacterota > Binatia > Bin18 > Bin18 > Bin18. The sequence goes on from OZ252051.1 coordinate 2,905,217, forward strand.
TCCGCGCCCCATCGCCTGCGCCAGCGCGTCTCCACCAGGGACAACCTGGATGTGAAGATTGATCCCTTCCTCTAAGAAAAATCCCTGCTGAAGCGCCATCACAAAGGGCCAGTCATGCTGGCCACCTTGATTGGCATGTCCCCACGTAAAGTCTACGCAGGCTTGCTCTGCCATTGGTGATCCTCCTTGGCTGAGTATAGACAAGAGATATCCGACCGAGTTACTCCTGAGTAGCACCCTTCATGTGGATGTGAAATGTCTCGATCCAGGAGGGAATCATGAGTACCACTCCGACGCCTTCGATAGCGGCTTCAATCGGGCATGGACGAGAAGCGCCAGCCATGCCGCGCGTTGAGGCTCCCGCCCACCGCATCCGTGATGATGCCGAGGCCATCGACATCGCACGGCGGCTGGCGGAGAAGTTTGCCGAAGAATCGGCTGTTCGCGACCGGGAGTGCCGTTTGCCATATCAGGAGATCGATGCGTTTTCGCAGAGTGGTCTGTGGGGGATCAGTGTGCCGAAAACTTATGGTGGCGCAGGGGTGTCCTGCGCCACTCTGGCAGAAGTCACCGCCATTATTTCCGCTGCCGATTCCAGTCTCGGTCAGATCCCACAAAATCACTATGCCATGGTCGAAGCCATTCGTTTAAGCGAGCGGGAGGATCAGCAGCGATTTTTTTTCGAGCGCGTATTAGACGGCGACCGCTTCGGGAATGCGATTTCAGAAGTCGGAACGAAAACGCTCCTGGACCTGCAAACCCGCGTCACCGCCAAGGGCGATAAATTTCTCCTCACCGGTAAGAAATTTTATTCCACGGGTGCGTTATTCGCCCATTGGGTGCCGGTCTTTGCCTTCGATGACAACGATCGGCTTGTCATTGCGATGGCGAAGCGAGACGCTCAGGGTCTGACCGTGATCGACGACTGGTCATCATTCGGGCAGCGGACCACTGCGAGCGGCTCCGTCATTCTTGACGATGTTGAACTGGAGGCATTCGATATTGTCCAGCATCAAGCAGTGTATGAGCGGCCAACCACGATGGGACCCCTCACGCAAATCATACACGCAGCCGTGGACGCCGGCATTGCCCGGGCTGCGATCGCCGAGACGATCCAATTCGTGCGGACGTATACGCGTCCCTGGATCGATAGTGGCCAAGAGCATGGCTATGAAGATCCGTATACGATCTCGATGGTCGGTGATCTCAAGATCAAAATGCACGCGGCCGACGCGCTGCTCGAACGTGCCGGACACATGACCGACGAGGCTGCGGCAAACCCGACCGATGAGACGGTTACGGCAGCATCCATTGCCGTGGCGGAGGCCAAGGCGCTGTCAACGGAAGTTTCAATTCTCGCTACCAATAAACTCTTTGAGTTGGCAGGGACGCGTTCAACGCTTGAGGAGTACAACCTTGATCGACACTGGCGCAACGCGCGCACCCACACGCTGCACGACCCCGTCCGGTGGAAATACCATGCGATTGGAAATTATTGGCTCAATAATATCAAGCCACCGCGTAGCGGCTGGCTGTAACCCGAGGCGCCCGGAGCCCAGGCAGCCGTTTCCGAGACCCGGTATACGATCTCATCAGGGATGGGATCGGTCCGCAGGCGACGCACCGCGCGGAGCGTCCGCATTGCCTCATACAGTCCAATCTCTGCCATTTGCGCTTCTCCTGTGGGTATGCGATTTTTACGATGCTATGGACCCGGGGTCTCTTTGCAAGTCAGCGCCTCTGCCGGCTGAAGGAGTAGCATGACGGCCTTACTCACCGACACACTACAGTCGCCCATCGGTCGCCTCGTACTCGTATTTGACGCAGGGCGGTTATGCGCGCTTGACTATGCAGACAGCCGCGGGCGAATGACCCGATTATTGCAGCGGCGCTATCACCAGTTCCGGTTACGGGCAGCCGCCGAACCCCTCGGCGCGACACAACAGCTCCGGGCCTACCTCGGAGGAGAATTCGACGCGATCGATAGCATTCAGGTAGACCCAGGCGGGACTGCGTTTCAGCAAAAAGTCTGGGGGACGCTGCGCACTATTCCGCCGGGAACCACACGAACCTACCGGGACGTGGCCGAACAGATAGGCAGGCCAAACGCCTGGCGCGCCGTCGGCAGGGCGAACGCCCTCAACCCGATCTCCATTGTCCTGCCCTGCCATCGTCTCATTGGTGCCAACGGCGCACTCACCGGCTATGCGGGCGGCCTGGAACGCAAACACTGGCTGCTGCGGCACGAAGGGGCATGAGTATGAAAATTTTTGTGACCGGCGCGACCGGAGTCATCGGTCGTCGCGTTGTTCCCCAACTCATCCGGGCCGGACACCAGGTGAGCGGCCTGGCGCGCACCGACCAGAAAGCGGGGCTCCTGCGCCAGTTCGGCGCAGCCCCGGTTCGGGTCGATCTGTTCGACACGGCAGCGCTGACACCTGTCCTTGCCGGCCACGATACCGTCGCCAATCTGGCGACCAATGTTCCGCCGCTTGAGCGGGCGCTGGAGCCGACCGCCTGGGACATGCATGATCGTCTCCGCAACGAGGCGTCCCGCAGTATGACCCGAGCGGCCGCCGAGGCAGGCTGTCGGACGTTTATCCAAGAGTCGATTACCTTTCCGTATGCGGATAAAGGGGCGGAATGGATTGAGGAAACCGATGCGGACAACTGCCCGCCGGAGATGGCCAGCAGCCGCGTGGCAGAGGAACAGACCGATTGGTTCAGTGCACATGGCAGGCGCGGCATCGTGCTGCGCTTCGCGCTGTTTTACGCTCCTGACAGCTCGCATAGCCAAGAATTCCAGGCAGCAATCCGCTCAGGCCAGTCCCCGTTTCTCGGCGCTCCAACGAGCTATATGAGTCATATTCACGCCGAGGATGCCGCTTCGGCCGTTGTGGCCGCGCTCAATGCCCCCACCGGTATCTATAATGTTGCCGACGATCAGCCGCTGACTCGTCAAGAGTTGGCGACTGCCATTGCCGAGCTTGAAGGGGTGGCACACCCTACCCCACCCGAACCCGTGCAGGGAGAGCTGCCGGGGAGTATTGAAGCCTTAACCCGCTCACAGCGCATTTCGAATAGGCATTTTAAGCAAACCACGGGCTGGACCCCTCGCTATCCAAGTGTGAGAGAGGGCTGGCGTCAGATTCTCAATAGCTGAGGAGGAGTGAGACATGAATGTTGATACCCGTCTACGAGTCGGCCTCTGGTTTCTCGTCGCCAGCGGTGTCATGGTTGGCGCCTGGGCACAATTCCTTCCCCAGGCATTCTACGATAGTTTTCCCGGTCTTGGCCGCAGTTGGGTTTCAGTTGATGGTCCGTTTAATGAACATCTGGTCCGAGATGTGGGCGGCCTCTATTTAGCCCTGAGCGCGGTGACCCTTATTGCGATTTTTGCCCAGACCCGTGAAACGGTTCTGGCCGCCGCCCTCGGCTGGCTCGTCTCTCAGATTCCGCACTTCGCCTACCATATGATGCATTTGCACGTGTACACTTCGACGCTGGATAAGATCGGGAATGTGATTACGCTGGGCCTGCTTGTCCTGGTGCCGGCGTACGTGTTTATGCGAGCGATCCGCAGAAAGTAATGGGTCATAGCGCTCGGACCTGATGATCTCTCCTTACCCTGAAGGATTCTATGATCCTGGAGCGTCGAACCGCCACTTCGAGTGATACGGAATTTGCACGCGGCGCGCATCACGCAGCCTATCGCGACGTCGTCTCTCGTCAATTCGGAGAATGGGATGAAGCGTTGCAAGATCGCTTGTTCGAGGAAAAATGGATACCCGACAAATTTGAAATCGTCCTCTGCGACGGCAACCGGTGTGGTTTCCTTTCAATAGAAGACCACTCCGATCACATCTATGTGAGCGAAATCGTAATTTCCCCCCAATTTCAAGGGCGCGGTATTGGCTCCCGACTCCTCAACGAGGAGATGCAACGCGGTCTCCGCTCCGGCTTCAAGTCCTCAGAGAGAACCGCGCCATCGAGCTCTACCGCAGGCTTGGTTTCAAGGAATGTAGCACAACAGAGACGCACCTCCACATGGTCTGGGAAGCCTTGTAGGTCGGGTTAGCCGAAGGCGTAACCCGACACGTCTGTTATACTCACGAATCACAAGGAGGACGTATGCCAGCACACCCAACAAGAGTCCCGTTCACAGCCTTTGCGCCCACATATACCGTTCCCGGCTGATGCGCCGTCTCTTTGCCTCGTAAGCAATCTCGCTTACGCCAAAAGGCAGAACAACCGTATTGACCGAGACAAAATCCGCAGGGTCACCAATGAAGTGGGGCTTTCCTACGGTTGAGTCTTTTGAGGTCGTTCGAGGTCACGACCTCGACACCCAAGGATATGTCGCTGTGCCTCAGTTTGCATGTCTCTCCTCGCAGAGAACCATCCTGCCACAGAAATCCCCCTGCGCTGAGGCGCTTCCCCCTTAAATAAGGGGGACTGAGGGGGATTTTCCTGACGTGACTGCCGCCCCCCTGGAATAAGCTTCCCTCTCCCTGGTCAGGGCGAGGGTGAGGGTCGTTCAGTCCGCTTGTCGGATTACGCTACGCTCATCCAACCTACCAACTACTGCGCGAAGGCGTCCAATGCGGCCCGGACACTCCGGTCCATGTCCCCAGCAATGGCCATAGGATAGAGAATGGAGTAAGCAGCCCCAGCCTTTTCAAAAGCTTCCGCCTGGTCTCGGCACTCTTGCGGAGTGCCCGCAAGAGCGCATTCGGCTACCATGCGTTCGGACACGGCATCAGCCGCGCCGGCTTGGTCTCCCTTGAGCGCGGCATCCATAATTTGGGCGGCTTCCTGCTCAAAGCCATGCCGCGCAAAAATTCGATTGTAAAATGGCATCTGGCCGTAAAAGGCTAACTGTTGTTGAACCGAGCGGAGCGCGAGGCCACGATCCTCACACACGCAGCAGTGGACAATAGGCGCAATCTCTACGTCACGTGGCGAACGACCAGCTTGCTCCGCCCCAGCCGCAACGCCCTCAACAATTTCTTTCAACATCGTCGGGCCGTATTGGGCTGGGATGCTTCCATCAGCGAGTTCGCCTGTCATCTGAATACTCTTGGGCGATACACCGGCGAGATAAATGGGGATTTTTTGTTCGGCCTTCGGGATGGGCAGACCCGCAGCTCCAAGCTGAGACAGTCCGGGATGGTCGCCATGAAAGACTTTTTGCATCTCTCCTATATAGGCACGCATCGCTGTGAGCGGTTTGTCCATAGGCAGGCCATACGCTTGGTTCAGTGCAGCATGGCTCGTTCCGAGTCCCATGAAGAGTCGGCCAGGAGCAATCTCATCAATCGTCAAAGCGTGCAGAGCCGCCTGGAGGGGTGGATGGAGAAAAATATTAAAGATCGCGGTACCAACCTGAATACGGGAAGTCACACTCGCCAGGTGTTGCGTGAGCGCCAAAGCGTCGGAGGCTGCTTCGGTGACCAGGAAATTCCGAAAGCCGCGCTCCTCGGCCATCTTTGCATATTCGGTCGCACGCCCCAGCGTCACGCTAGCCGATCCGGTGAACAGCAACATCCCAGGTGTTTGCATATCTCCTCCTTATTGTCGCTCTTCCGCCAGCGAGGCGGCACACGGCCTCACTGACGATTCGTTAGCGTATAATTACCCTCTCCCTGGTGTAAACCTCGTCCGCCTCTTTGTTGGGCCTTGAGGGGCCTCGCCGAAGCAAATCGTTTGCGTGTAGGATAGCGGTTGCCGGGTCTGGGGTGGCACCTTCCCGTGTCCACTTTTGGTAGGGACTCGGCGCAGGTAGGTTCGTATGATGGGGAAACTCCTCGGACGAAGATTATGCCTCGGCAGCGTCTTGATCTTTCTCCTTGGAGGGACGGGCTGGCCCGCGCCCCTCGACGGCCCAACCCTGTATGAAGGGGCGTGTGAAAGCTGTCATGGCAAAGATGGGCGGGGGTCACCCGAAGGCACCGGCCTGATCGTGCCGCTGCCGGATTTTACGGACTGCTCGTTCAGCAGTCGTGAACCCACCAGTGACTGGACCACTGTCATTGCCAATGGCGGCGCATTCATGGGCCTCTCGGATCAAATGCCCTCCTTTGGCGAGGTCCTCAGCCCGGAAGAAATCCGGACCGTCCTCACCTATGCCCGAAATTTTTGTCAGGAAGAGGGCTGGCCGTCCGGCGACCTGAATTTCCGCCAGCCCCTCTTTACGTCCAAAGCGTTTCCGGAAGATGAAGCGGTCCTTAAACAGGAATTCATCAAAGGCAAGCACGGCACAAAAGAATGGACCACAACCCTCGCGTATGAGCAACGGCTTGGCGCACGCGGTCAGTGGGAGCTCAGCCTGCCGTATACCGTCAAGGAAACGCGCGAGAAGACGACCGAGGGCCCGGGCGACCTGGCACTCTCCTACAAACACGTCCTGTCTGTTCACACGGAAAAGAACGCGCTGACGGCCACCGCCCTCGAAGTGGTTTTTCCTTCGGGCGACCGCGACCGAGGACTCGGCGACGGCACGTTCAAGTTCGAGCCCTCTTTTTTGAGCGGGATTGCGCTGCGCCAGTTCGTGTTCCAAAACCAGCTCCAGGCGGTTCTTCCGCTCAACGAGGATAGAGCCGCTCGACAGATGCGCTATCGGCTCGCCGGGAGTTATCTGCCCTCGCTATTGAGACCCAGCCTCGTCCCCAGCCTTGAGGTCGAGTTCCGTCATAATCTGCAAGGTGAGAGCAACAATGTGCTCCTCCTGACGCCTCAACTCTATACCAGTCTGCGGTTTCGCGGTCATGTCGCCTTACGTGTTGGCGCCCAGATTCCCATAGCCGGGACAGATCCCTTTCATTATCGTATCGGCGCCGCTCTCGTCTGGGACTATCTCGATGGCGGGCTATGGTGGTAAGGGACAGACATTCTCAGCTCTGGAGAACACGAGGGGAAAGAATATGAATGCGTCTCAATCGGCTCGGGAGCCTGAGAGACCTGAGCTGACAGATAAAACCAGCCGATATGTGGGACGCCAGGCCGTCCTGACTCGACATGAGCGGCATCCGGCAGGCGGCAGTACGATTCGAGAAGTCGTGTTTGGGGCGAACGATGGCTTGATCTCCAGCCTGGCTTTAGTCTCGGGAATGGCCGGGGCGACCCCGAATCGGGGCACCATTTTAATAGCGGGCCTGGCCGGCGTCGTTGCGGGCACGGTCTCAATGGCGATTGGCGCCTTTGTCTCGACCAAGAGCGTGCGCGAATTTCAGGCGTCGGAAGAGCAACGCGAGCGGTACGAAATTGAGCATGTCCCGGATTTGGAACGGGCGGAGCTGGCGGAAATTTACCGCCAAAAGGGATTTGCCGGGGCAGAACTGGAGCGGGTGCTGGACCGTTTAACCGAAAATCCCGAGCGCTGGTTGCGGATTATGATGGCCGAGGAACTCGGGCTGGCCGGGGAGGTTCTGAATCCCTACGTGGCAGCCCTGGTCATGGGGATTGCCTTTGCCCTGGGAGGCATAGTCCCAGTAATTTCCTATTTTTGGAGTGAGGGGACGGTCGCTCTCGTCATCTCGGTCGGACTGACTGCGGCTGGGCTTTTTGGCGTCGGGTGCTGGAGAGGTGTGCTTGCGAACAGCAGTTGGTTGGGGAAGGGGCTGGAAATGGTCGGCTTGGGCGGGCTGAGCTTTATCCTCTCTTATGGGATAGGCTGGCTGCTTGGCGTCTCGATTTAAGCGCTCGGCCTCCTTTGTCGGCTAGAGCCAACGCCGCCCGCTGGATGCCAGATCACGTCCGGCATGACGGCAGCCTCCGGCACGGCGAGAGCGTAGCGAGTAGGTCGGATTAGCGCAGCGTAATCCGACAAGTATGGCCATGTCGGCTTACGCCTTCGGCTAAGCCGACCTACAGGACTCATGTGGTGACCGGCGATCCAGAACCGTAGGGTGCACCATGCACCATCCTCCTGGTGCCAGGGCACACCCTACGGGCCCTGAGTGCGCCCCTGGGCTCCGGTCCTTTGGCGCCCGCCCGCTACGCCAATCTGAACACGGCGCTAGGGCCGTAGGAGCGCGGCGGTCTCTCGATGGATGCGCAACAGCTCGGGCAAGGTGTCCGGTTCCCGCCGTCCAAAGCCACACTCGGTCGCCACGCCAAAATGGCTGAGATATTTCTGGGCGGTGGCAAGGCGTCTGCGGGTTCCGGCCAACCCGTCGGTATGGTGAATCAGACCGATAAACACCCGCGTGTCACCGACCGACAGGTCTTGTAGGGGCACAAAATAGGCATCATCGCTACGATCACGCGGCACCGGCATATGGACCCAGTCAACCCGTCGTCCGGACTCGGCGACCGCAGCGTTGGCCATCCGCACGCTCAGGCCCAAATCCTGGGGCTGTCTCATATGCTGATGGCCGAGGTCGGCGTAACAGAAATGATAGCCAAGCAGCACCTCTTCCGGGATGGACGCGGACAACGCCTTGATCTCGGTGACGTAACGCTGCCAGGGGTCTCCCGCAGGCGCCCAGGGAAAGATGCCTTCGATCTCTAACACCTCCCAACACACATCCCATTGAATCGCCAAATCCTGGGCCGGAATCCGCGTCAGAATCTTCTCTACCTCATGAATCATCGCGGCCTGATAGGGCGCGATGAGGCGGTCGAGTTCCCCTGGCCGCTGAAAGAACCAACATACTCCGCCGAGTGGAGTTGGCAGACAGACCTGAAAACGGACCGAGGCCGAAATCGTTCCCGCGTCACGCAGCCGGCAGAAAGTCTGATAGGACTCAACCGCAGCGCTGGCATACTTCAGGTCGGTGAAGTAGAGGTCTTCGACGCCGTCCTTGATGGCGAACTGCCACACATCGGTCAGGTCGCTCGGTATCCACGGCTCCGGGCCGCGTTGGGGCCGCTGGAGCGTGACCAGGTCCGGATGCTCGTGAAAGACGCGATAGGCCTGAAAGACGACCCAGATGGTCCGGTCCCCAACTTCTCCGTCGGGGAGACACCTCAGATACTCCCCGAGTTCCTGGGAGCAGGTGCGGAAAACCGCTTCAGCGCTCTCCAGCGGGACACTGCCAACGAGGAGTACTGAACTTGGCTTGTCAGACATACCGTCTCTCCTGTTCTGCCTGGCCCTGCAAGCTTCCTCCCTCCAGGCGGTTTCGCATTCTACCATATTGTGCGCTATACGAAACAAAATCGTCTTCGCAGGCTGGTAGGAGCTCAGGAGGAAATCAATGGCTGACAGCACGAGAGTCACCACGGATGAGGCCGAGCAGATCGTGGAAGCTGCCCGTGCCCTTGGTCCACAAATTCGGGCCGCGACCGAGGAAATGGAACAGGGCCGCCGTTTACCGGCCGCCATTGTGCGGGCCATGCAGCAAGCTGGTGCCTTTCGGATGACGATGCCGCGCGAGTGGGGCGGCCCGGAGGCTGATCCGCTCACCCAGGTGCGGGTAGTAGAAGCGCTATCTTTTGCCGATGGCTCAGTCGGCTGGTGCTCCATGATCGGCTCGGACGGTGGCTATTTCAGCGCGTTTCTGGATCAAGCGGTCGCCCGCGAGATGTATCCGGATATCAACGCAGTAACAGCGACAGTACTGCGCCCGTCTGGCCGGGCACTCGCAGTCAAAGACGGCTATCGAGTCAGCGGTCGCTGGAAGTTTGCGAGTGGCTGTCAGCATAGCACCTGGATCGCCAACGCCTGTGCGGTCTTTGAGGGCGCGAACCCTCGGCTGAGCAAAAAAGGCAGCCCGGAGGTGCTGGTTTGTTTTATGCCCACACCGGAGTGTGAAATCATCGATACCTGGACAACCACCGGTCTGCGCGGGACCGGCAGTCATGATGTGGAGGCCAAAGAGGTGTTTGTCCCAACCGAGCGAACCTTTAACCTGGCCAGGCCGGTCAGTCGGCGTCAGAGCCCGTTGTACGCTCTGCCCTCGTTGTTTCTCTCCAATCTGCCCGGCGTACCGCTGGGCATTGCTCGGAGTGCGATTGACACGGTCATTGAGCTGGTCGGCCGTAAACCGACAATGTTCGGCAATACTATGCTGTGCGAGGAGGCACATATCCAGGCCGCCGTGGCGCAGGCCGAAGCGTTGTTGGGCTCGGCCCGCAGCTATCTGTTCGATATCATGGGCGACCTGTGGGAAACGCTGTGCGCGGGCGACTCGCTATCCCCCCAGCAGCGTGCCCGCTATCGGCTGGGCATGACCCATCTGACCAGTTCCTGTGTCCAGGCCGTGGCGCTCATGTATAAGGCCGGCGGGGGCTCAGCCTTATATACGACCCATCCCCTGGATCGGCATTTCCGCGATATCCATACCTTGAACCAACATGTGGTCGTGTCCCAGAAGACCTATCAGTCCGCGGGACGGATGTTTCTCGGGCTTGAGCCGGGCGAGCCGTTTTTCTAGGGATGATGGCCGACACGGGGGAGTCATCATTTTGGGTATAAGGAGCGGTTGAAATGAAAAGTTTTTGGGGATTGGTTGTCCTGTGTTGTTGGGCCGGTGCGGGCTGGGCGGCGAATGCGCAGGGCACGACGAAGGAAACGGTCCTGCGTTGGGCCGAGACCGCTCGGAGCGCCACACCCGAATTCCAGGCGGGCGAAACGGTGAAACTCGGTGACCTGGAGCAGGTCCACCCGTTTCTTCCGCCCGGTTACGTTGAGGAATACAATTTCCCCGAGGTCGAGTTTGCGATAAGCCGGACGGGCGATTATCCGCCCCACCCTGCCTATCGCGTGGCCACGGAAAAATTCGCCGGCCAGACCCGACTGGCAGCAGACGGCGCCCTTGAAAACTATGTCGCCGGTCAACCGTTTCCCAACGCGAGCCTGGATACCCAGGACCCGGAGTCCGGGCTGAAGGCCGCCTGGAATTTTAATTTTCGCTGGCAGCACTACGGCCAGCGCGTGGATAGATATGCCTACGTATTAGTCCAGGGGGGTGGCACGCACGGTCCAACCGCCGACCTGCCCGAGGAGGTGATTCGGGGAACGGGCGGGCGGATCGAGCGGGTCCTGTGGCAGCGATACCAGCGGGTGTACTTCACCCATCTGGCCATACTACCGACGAGCAACTATACCTTCCCCGCGCCCGAGGCCGAACAGTTCGAATTCAAGGATTACTCTGAATTTTTAGCTCCTTACGAGCAGCGCGGACAACGCACCGTCATCCAGCGGCCGGCCGACCCACATCTGGCCGATCAGGCCTGGTCGTACTCACCCTCGCTCCGCCGCGTCCGGCGCTTCTCTGCCGAAGAACGGGCCGATTCGTTTGCCGGCACCGACACCACCCTGGACGACTTCTATGGGTTCTCGGGCCACCCGCTGGACTACACCTGGACGTTCCACGGCTGGAAGGATGTCCTCCACGTCATGAACTCGCGCTATCAGTATCCGCATTACTACGGCCCCAACGGCTGGCTTCCCTATGACCGCTGGGAGTTGAGGAGGTGTGCGGTGGTCGAGATGGTTCCCAAGGACCCCAGACACCCCTATAGCAGCAAAGTGCTGTTTTGGGATGCGCAGACCTACCGGACTGCGCTTGCCCTCGCGTTTGATCGGGCCGGCAAACTGTGGAAGATATGGCAGCCTCAGAACTCCTGGTCGGAGGACACGGTGGAACAGCCGAATCCCGACCGAGGGACCTTTATCGCTCGGTACGAGGGAGTGCCCACCATCGACGTGCAAAACAGGCAGGCCACACTCTACGTCACGTTTGAGATGGACTATCCCGCGCTGGCTCCGGTCGATATCGAGAGCCTGTTCGATCTCAATAAGCTCACGGAAGGACGGCGCTAAAACGAGGAAGACACTACGGATAATTTCGAGGGTATTTGCTTTATTGAGGTGCCTGTATCGCCCGGAGACAAGCGCAAGAGGTCCGGGGATAGCCCGGAATGGGAGGCAGCAGGCAACAACACGTTGAACAAGTGTGTAGGTCAATAGTCTTTTTTTAGCGAAACAAGAGGACAGCGTATGAAAGCTGCCGTCATAGAGGCGATTGGACAGCCACTTGTAGTGAAAGCTGTCCCCATCCCAGAGCCGGGACCAGGGGAAATCCTGGTCAAAATCGAAGCCAGCGGTGTATAGCAACGGTGATATCGACGCCCAGGCCGGTATCGGTCTGAGGTTCTACCCATGACAGCAAAACAGATTCTCTTCCAGGACCTTCCAGCTCTTGTCGGCCAGGAAGTCGGTGTATCAGACTGGTATCTCGTCACCCAGCACGCAGTGGATGCCTATGCTGCGGCAACGGATGACCATCAGTAGTTTTGCGAAGACGTTGAGCGCGCGAAAAGGGAGTCGCCCTTTGGAGGAACGGTAGCGCCAGGCTATTTTATCCTTGCCCTTGCCCCAGGGCTGCTTAAAAAAATCTGGTATCTCCAAGGAGCTCGGCTCGGCATGAATTACGGGATCAACCGACTGCGCTTTCCCGCTCCGCTGCGCGTTGGCAAACGGGTTCGACTGCGGGCCAGCGTGCGGAGCGTCACCCCTGTTCAAGACGGCCAGGAGGTGACCTTAGACCTGTCATTTGAAGTGGAAGACGGCCAGAAACCCGTGTGTATTGCCGAGACAGTGTATCGCTATCTGGGGTGAATTCCCCTCTCAAATCTTACGGAGAAATTCTTCACCCGTGCGCTGCTTTAGTCCAGAATGACCGACCTCTCTTTTGGGCCTGACAGCGCACTGGAGCAATGTGCGGTTGCATCATCCGGCGATCACCTCTTCGCCAATGAGTCGCCCTGACGCCACTATTCGTCATCGCTGTCAGGATCGAAACCATAGTGCGTTTTGAGAGCGGCGGCGCTAAACTTGCCGCTGCGTAGGTCTTCGCGGAGCTTGTCTCTGTCGCGCCGGGCGGGTGGGCCATACCCTCCGGCGCCGGGCGTCTCGATCTCCACGGTCTGATTCGGTGTGACGCTCACGCCCCTGGGCTTGTCGTCGAGCCTGAGCTGGGTGCCGTCGTCGGTGCGGAGGAGATAGCGTCCGGGCCTGCCCTCCTTACCGCCAAACACCCCCCAGGGCTGATGACGGAACCGTTCGCCCGCACCGGTGAAGAGACATGTGTGTCCAACCGGCCGGACAACACGCCGCAGGCCCAGGCCTCCACGGAACGTACCGGCTCCGCCCGAATCCTCGATGACGCTATAGCCTTCGACCAACAGCGGGTATTCCATCTCGATCGCTTCGACCGGCAGGTTTGAGGTGTTGGTGATATGGACCTGGACGGCATCTTTACCGTCCTTGGTGGCGCGCCCGCCAAAGCCGCCCCCCAGCGTTTCAAGATATACGTACGGTTGCTTGGTTACCGGATCGATACCCGAGAACTGGGCCACCGTGTTGGCGCCATTTGCCGCGCCGACGGAAGCCTCGGGCAAGGCTTCGGTCAGGGCGCCGAGGACCACGTCGACGATCCGCTGGCAGGTGGTGGAACGCCGGACTACAGCACTCGGGAACACACAGTTAATGAGCGTGCCCTGGGGAACGAAGACCTCAACAACATTCAGGACGCCCTGGTTGTTGGGAACCTCTGGATCGAGGAGCGCCTTAATGGCGTAGCACGACGACGCCTGGGTGGCGTTGAAACCCGTGTTGACGTTGCCCGGTACCTGCGGCGCAGTGCCGGTGAAATCGAGCCAGATGCGCTCGTTGGCAACCTGGATGCGCACCTTAATCGGGATGTCGTACGTGCCGTAACCGTCATCGTCCAGCACATCCTCGAAGGTGTACACACCGTCGGGGATCGTCCGCACGGCGTCGCGCATACGCTGCTCGGTGCGGACGATGACAGCATCGAAGGCCGTCTCGAGCAGTGCCGTTCCATGAGTTTCAGCCAGCTGTGTGATTCGGCGTGCGCCCAGTCGACAGGCAGCGATCTGGGCGAAATAGTCGCCCCGACGTTCCTCAGGCACCCGCACATTGAGAAGGAGGAGGTCCAGTAGATCCGTTTGGAGTTCGCCTCGGCGGAAGAGCTTGACGAGCGGGATGCGGACACCTTCCTGGTAAATATCAGTCCGCCCCCCGGCGATGCTCCCCTGCATGCCTCCGATATCGGCATGATGGGCAATATTGCCAACAAAGCCGAGGAGTGTAGCGCCGATGAACACCGGCATCACCATGGTCACGTCGGGCAGATGGGTGCCGCCCGCCACATGCGGGTCGTTCGCCACAAAGATATCACCAGCAGCGATATCTTCGGGCCGGTATTTGGCATGCAGCGTTTCCGTCACACCCAATAGCGAACCGAGATGGATGGGTAGCGATGCCTCCGACATAACGATCAAACGGCCGTGCGCATCGATAAAGCCCGTGCTGTGGTCACGCCGCTCTTTGATGTTGGTGGAATACGCGCTTTTCATCAAAGCGATGAAGACCTCATCCATGACCGAGCGTAGCGCGTTATGCACAATCTCCAGCAGGATGGGGTCCAATCCAGGCTGCTCAAACTTCATAGTGCTGCCTCGATGATAAGGTTGCGCGCAGCGTCAACGCGCAGGGTATCGCCAGGATAGATCAGGGTGGTGGCGTCGAGTTGGTCAACCACGGCCGGGCCAGTCAGAACATGGCCAGGCGCCAAGGCGGCGCGGCTGAAAACTCGTGTTGTGATCGCTTCGTCGGCAGTGAAATAGACCTGGCGCGCGTCCAGCGGCTGTGGTGCGTGCATTGCGGCAGCGGCCGTAGCTTCAGGAGGCGTGTGTAGCCGGCCCCGGGCGGTCAAGCGGTAGTTCACAATTTCCACTGGGTCGGTGGGGTTGTCGTAACCATAGTGTCGTTCGTGTGTCTCAGAGAACAGCTTGCACAGCTGGGCTGCTGCGTCCACCTCGCGTAGCTTGGCGAGCGGGTCAGCGGTCAGCGGGACGGACAATTCAAAATTCTGCCTGACATAGCGCATGTCCAATGTCACCTGGAGGGTCCGGCGGTCCGGTGCTAGCTTTTCCGCCTCGCACCATACCTCACCGGCCCGCAACACAGTACCGATGTGGTCTCGAATCTGGCCGATATGGTCTTTGTCGACACGCGTCCGAGCCGTGCGCACGAAGTCTTCCTTCAGGTCGGATACTACCAAGCCCTGGGCGCACAGGATACCTGGGACAGCCGGGACGACAATCTCGCGGATACCCAGGCTGCGCGCAACAGCACTGGCATGCAACGGCCCGGCACCACCGAACGGCATAAGAGCGCACGCGCGCGGGTCATAGCCGCGTTCGATCGAGATAGCGCCAATTGCCCGGACCATGTTCGAAACGACGATGTCGAG
This sequence comes from uncultured Binatia bacterium (SeqCode), assembly GCA_965247985.1. GTDB lineage: Bacteria > Desulfobacterota > Binatia > Bin18 > Bin18 > Bin18. Next base: position 2,920,447 of record OZ252051.1, read on the forward strand.
AACACCAGATGCAGTCCGCTCAAGGGTGAAACCCAGTCGCGCCGACAGTGGTGCGAAGACTGCACGTGCGGCGTCGATATCGAGCGGCATTGTCCCGCCGAGCAACCCACCGGGTGCGAGCCGGCCGAGGATGACATTCGCGTCAGTCACGGTCGCTTGGTCACCCCCGGCCGCATAACACGCCGGGCCGGGCACGGCACCCGCGCTCGCGGGGCCGACCTTGAGCAGCCCGTCGCGATCAAACCAGGCAAGGGAGCCGCCCCCAGCGCCGACCGTGTTGATGTCAACCATGGGCAGACGGACGGGAAAGCCGCCAACCTCCCGGTCGAAGCAGACCCCGGTTTCGTAGTTACGGAGCAGCGCGACATCGGCGCTGGTGCCCCCCATGTCGAGCGTAATCACATCCGGGCGGACGGACAGTCTGGCTGAGTGGATCGCGCCAATCGCTCCGGCGGCTGGTCCAGACAGCGTAGTACGGATCGGAAAACGGCGCGCTCGATCGATCGACATTAAACCGCCGCTGGACTGATTGATACCGAGGATCGCTGCAGGCAGGTCCTGGGCGAGTTCGGCCTCCAGATGACATAGATACTGGGTGATAATCGGCTGCAGATACGCGTTCAGCACCGTGGTCGACAGCCGTTCGTATTCACGAAACTCTGGCCGCACCTCCGACGACAGGGAGATATAGAGGCCTGGGATAGTCGCCAGCACCCTGGCAAGATTTTGTTCGTGGAGCGGATTAACAAAGGAAAACAGTAGGCAAACGGCGCAGGCTTGCGCGCCCGAGGCCCGCACCTGGGCCACCATATCCTCCAAGGATTCTCTGCTCAGAGGGTGGAGGATCTCGCCGCTAGCCGTAACCCGTTCTTTCACCTCCAAGCGCCGCTCGCGTGGCACCAAGGGGAGTGGGTGATCCTCCTGGAGGCTGAACATATGCGGTCGGGTTTGGCGACCGATCTCAAGCAGGTCTCTGAAGCCTTGGGTTGTGATCAGGGCAACAGTGGCGCCACGACGCTGAAGCAGCGCATTGGTGGCCACAGTCGTCCCGTGGGCAAGGCGCTGAATCGTCCCGAGATCAATACCGCGTTCGGCGCACAAGGCGCGCAAACCGTCGATGATGGCCTGCGCGGGGTTGGCTGGCGTCGAAGGGACTTTGTGGACGAAGGAGACCTTCGATTCGTCATCGAACGCGTAGAAATCCGTAAAAGTTCCGCCTACGTCAACACCGACAGCCCACGCCATATATCGGTCTCCAACGAACGCACGACCAAGACGCAATCCCTGCCGCAGCCCTACCTCCGTAGGCCCATCTTGCGCAGCAGCGGCAGCACTTCATCATGGAACATATGTAAGCCTTTGATCGGATCGAAAAATGACAGCATCACCCCTCGCTGTCCGCCCTTCTGGTGTACCTCACGCAGCTGCTCAGCGACGGTCTCTGGGCTGCCATAGACATTATAGGCGGTGAGTCCCAGGGCAACGTCGCGATACGCTTCCTCACCCGTCTGCTGCCGAATCCGGGTGTTGGGCTCCCGCCGCCGCTCGGGCGCAAACGAGTGGGGTTGCGCCGTCGCCCGCTCGATAAACGTATCTGTGGCCTCTTCGTCAATCTCGGCTACCACCCAGTCGCGTACCTCCTTCGCCTTGGCATCCGTCCCCTCGATGATGACGTACGCAGTGGTGAGTGTGTCTACCTGGCGCTGGTAGTGGCGTGCGCGCTCTTGTACGGCATCCGCCGCCGTCCGTATCTTGTCTACATTCCCGGAAGAGAATAGCCAGTCACAGTGCTTTGCGGTAAACTCGATGCCCGCCGGCGACGATCCCGCATTCACAAGATACGGGCGCGGCTTGCGCACCGGCTTGGGGCTCACATACGCCCCGTACGACTTGTAAAACTCTCCCTCATACGTAATAGGCACCTCACTCGCCCACGCCCACTTCATCAACGTCGTGAATTCGTCTGCCATCTCATAGCGTAAATCATGGTCAGGAAACGTCTGTCCGAACAACGCCTGCTCATCTTCGATCCAGCCTGTCACAATGTTGAGCCCCCATCGCCCCCCCGATAAGTAGTCGATCGTGGCCCCAAACTTGGCAAAGTGGAGCGGGTGAAAGCCATATGTGACGTGAGCCGTGGAGAAGAGCAGGATCTGCTGCGTGAGGGGCGCCAAGGCCGCCGCAGTAGTCAAAAAATCGAGCTGGTCTTCATTAAAGCGGGTGGGGCCGCCGTGGCCGAGCCAGCGCCCGAAGGGCACCTGGAACTCAAACCCAATACGCTCGGCGAACTGGACCAAATAGCGGGCGGTGTCCCAGTGCCAGAAGTCACGGTAGCGCGCGGGGTCCGTCTGGACCGCCTTAGAGATAGTTGCTCCGCCGGTGAGGTTCCAGGCGAACAAGCCGAGGACGAGGGGATGGAGGCTGTCTACCCGGGGTTGCCCGCCGGGGTCGAAGGGGCCACGGGTAATCTTCACACGCTCGCCATACACGCCGACTTTGCCCATACCGCTCTCTTCCGGGTGCAACAGTGTCTGGCGCCGTTGTCACCCACTCATTCTTTCCTCTCCCTCTTAGTCTATGACCACCTTGTGTTCAATCTTCAGTTGGACATGGTATGAGAGACGAGGCAAGGTTTAGCAATATGACCGCACACGTTCAGGATGTCGTCATCATTGGAGGAGGTATTAGTGGTGCAGCCGCCTGCTATGAATTAGCCCGGGCCGGTGTGTCTGTGATGCTCGTTGAAAAAGGTTCGCTGGCGAGCATGGCCTCGGGTTTGAGCTTAGGCGGCGTACGACAGTCTGGCCGAGCTGCGGCTGAGTTACCTCTCGCCCAGGCTGCAATCCGTCGCTGGGAAAATCTGGCGAATGAACTGGAAGCAGACATCGAGTATCGCCAGGAAGGGAATTTGCGCCTGGCCCGTACCCCCGAAGAAGTAGAAACTGTTGCCCACACGGTAGAAGCGCAACGCGCCTTAGGCCTTGATCTCACTTTTCTTCCAGATAATGCTGCTGTCCGAGAAGTGGCTCCAGCGCTGTCAGAAGCCGTTCTGGCCGCATCATACTGTCCCACCGATGGTCACGCGAATCCAACTGCTACGGTTCAGGCCTTTGCCGCTGCGGCTGAACGGCGCGGCGCGAGTATCCTCACCCACACAACGGCCACTGGAATCGACGTGAGGAACGGACAGGTCATCGGGCTACAGACAAACGCGGGTCCTATTGCGACAGACGTCGTAGTCATTGCGGCCGGTGTGCATTCGGATCACCTGTGTAGAACGGTCGGCCTCGAGCTGCCGCTGACCATCACGCATGCGTCGATTGTGCAAACGACCCCGTTACGACCCATCCTGCAACAGGTGCTTGGCACAGCCAGCGCCGACTTTTCCGGCCGTCAAGAAGTGGGCGGCCGGCTACTGATGAACGCGAGAGTTGGGCCTTGGCAGGGGTTGCCGAATGAAGAACAGCTTGCCGCTCGTGTCATAGCGACAATCAGTGACCGTGTGACTGAGGTGCTACCGGCATTTGGTCAGGCAAAGATTGACCAGGTCTGGAGCGGGCTGCTCGATATCACGCCGGATGGCCTCCCCGTTATTGAGCGAACCTCAGAAGTCGACGGGCTCGTCATTGCTGCCGGTTTTTCTGGGCACGGCTTTTGTCTGGGCCCTATGACCGGACAGTTCATTTGCGAACTCGTAACCGAGAAACAACCCTCACTCTCCCTCCAGCCTTTCCGGCACGGGCGTTTTGCCGACATGACAGGATCGCAGGAAACCGAACAGTAGAGTAGCCAGAGGGGCAGAAGTGGTGAGTCTGAGCCCCTCTTCATGACACAAGCACTAACTTCCCAAATACCTTTCCCGCAACGAGATCCTGGAGCGCCTGCTGGGCCTCCATCAATGGATAGCTCTTATACACCATGGCTTTGATTCTCTCGACTGCGAAGAGGGAGATGAGAGCCTTAGCAATGTCAGGGATTAGGGTAACCGAGTTCGGCAAGGCCATACCGTATATCGTTGCTTCTTTAAATAACGCCGCGCCGGTCATAAACGTAGACTCAGGCGCTTTACCGGTTCCGGTGCCAATCAGAACGATTCGGCCGTGTTGGCCAAGAGCAGTAAAGTCTTGAGCAAAATTGTCAGCCGCAACATTCTCAATAATGACATCCACGCCTTTGCCGTCTGTCAGGCTTTGCACCTCAGCCGCAAAGTCTTGCTCTTTGTAATTCAGCGCAATATCCGCACCTAACTCTTTTGTTCGTTCAGCCTTCTCTTGGGAACCAACTGTAGTAATCACCCGCGCCCCAGCCGCTTTGGCAAGCTGTATGGCAGCGACACCAACGCCACCGCCACCGGCCGAGATGAGGACGGTCTCCCCCTCTTTGAGTTGTGCCTTGTGATGGAGAGCGACATAAGCGGTATAGAACGGGACCGGGATTGCTGCTCCTTCAGCAAATGAAAGGTTGGTCGGTAGCGAAAAGGTTTCGTTCGTTGGTAAGCATGCTTTTTCCGCATAGCCACCCCCGTTCAGCGAGCGGCCAAAGACTCGCTCTCCAACTCGGACGTGGCCTACTCCCGCACCAATCGCTTCGACCTCACCCGCTACATCCGTACCTGGGATATATGGCAGTGGAAGCGGTTGTGGATACTTTCCGGACATGCGTACCAGATCGGCAGGATTGATCCCGGTGGCTTTGACCCGGATTACCACGTGACCTTCTCTCAGCTCAGGATCAGGCGCTTCTTCAAGACGCAAGTTTGCCGGACTACCAAACTCGGCTAGACGCATGGCTTTCATACATATCCTCTCAGTCTTTCCCTCGGAGCTTGTTGAGGCGCACGACACGCTTAGGAAAAAATCTTGTTCGGCCCTGTGGGGAAAATGCGATCCGGGTTGACCTTCTTCATCCCGTAATAGGTACACTTAATGTGGTCGAAGTCCAGCGCCGGGAACTGATTGGGAATCTTTCAGATGGTTGCGCTCAATAGTCATTGGAACGACCTGGAGGCAGCGTACCGTGCGGCGACACGGCAAGGAATCCACCTCGATATTGAGAGAACGCTGTCTTCTTTATCCAGCAAGTTTATCCGGCAAACGCAGGGATCACCTCTTCGCCAATGAGTCGTATTGAGGACAAGGCTTGGCTCTGAGCGCGCACGATATGCCGAAAAAGAAAATGATTGCAGCCTAAGGCGTAATATTGCTCGACCTCAGCAATCATGTCCTCAGGCGTCCCGATCATAAGCGCGCCCAGTTGCTCTCCGGTGAACCCGCGATAGCCCGCTCGGAGCATAGGCTCCGTATGTTGCCGGGCTGTTTCCCGATCCGCAGCAATATACACATCCCGCCGAATGGGTATCTCTTCAACACTTCGGCCATACTCGTCTAGGACCTGACGATAAAAATTGATGCGCTCTTCGCACCTGGCTAAGGGCGTACTCGGATCAATAAGCCAGCCGTCAGCTAACCGGGCGGCTCGTTTGACCGGAGCGTCAGCCCGAGCCCCAATCCACACGGGTAAGGGGTTTTGCACCGGCTTGGGATTAATCGTCACATCGGAGAACTGCCAATAGCGTCCGTCGTGCGAAACCCGATCTCCGGTCCACAGCTTGCGCATAATATCCAAACATTCTTCAAACCGGCCGGCGCGCTGCTGCCAGGGAATACCAAAGGCGGCGTGGGCATCCTGCTGGCCGCCCACCGCGGTCTTGAGGGTAAATCGACCCTCACTAATCACATCAAGACTCGCAACCTGCTCGGCGAGGAGAACAGGATGAAATAAGGGCAGCATAAACAGCGCACCGATCTGCATCTGTCCGGACACTGCGGACATGCGGGCAATCAGAGGAATGTTCTGCAAATAATGGTGCGGGGTCACATGATGGTCCCCCACCCAGACAGACTGAAAGCCAACCGCGCGGGCGACCTCAACGCGCTCAAGTACATTGCGGACGCACTGCTGCGGGTCGGCTGTTGCCGGATGGGCTGTGGTCAGAGACAGTCCAAAGCGTACGCCGGGCGTGTTCATACCCTCTCTTCTCTTCCCCTTCTCGGGCTCAAACCAATCCCTACCCCTGTCCGGGTTACGCTTTGAATGACGCACCTGCCAGGCTGCGTCAAGGGAAGGTTTTCCGTCATGGCTCGCTCGTAGTGACTCACCCCCGTGTTTATGCCATGCTGAATAATCGTTTGGAGGATATTGTCTGTGGATCAACACGTGCCGGTGTTCCTGGTGTTCGGCTGCCTCCTTTTCGGAGCGTGTAACAAAACCGAAGGGGCACCACGCAGCCCGACACCGCCGCCTATCCCCGTCCAGACGCTGACACTCGTAACACAGCGCATGCCGCGCACAATTTCAGCCGTGGGCGGGCTTGAGAGTCCACACACAACCCAGGTGACAGCCGACCGGGGCGGCAAGATCGTCTTCCTCGATATTCCAGAAGGTCGGGAAGTTCAGCACGGCCACGTCCTGGCGCGTATAGATGCAGATGAGGCACGGGCCGCGGTTGACGTAGCCCAGGCCCAATACCAGAACGCCCAGGCGACTTTAGAGCGGCTCACCAAGCTGTCGCCTAAGGCTCGCTCACACCAGGCACTGGACGACGCGCAAGCAGCCGTGCGAACGACCAAGGGAGAACTGGATGAGGCCAAAACGGTCTTGCGCAAAATGGCCATCCGCGCCCCATTCACCGGTCGCTTGGGCCTGCGTCAAGTGAGCCTGGGCACCTATCTGGAGCCCGGCGATGCCGTGGTCCGGATTACCCAGACCCACCCCCTGCATCTTGTCTTTAGTCTGCCCCAGCACCATGTGCCGGATCTCAAAAACGGCCAGCCCATCCGAGGTGTAGCCGGCAACTGTACGAGTCGCTTCACGGCGACCGTCAGCGTGATCGATCCCTTCCTCAATCCAGAAACACGTTCGGTCACGGTGCAGGCCATTGTCCCGAACGAGGAGGGCATACTTTTGCCCGGTATGGCCGCGGCATTACGCCTCGAAGTTGCCCAGGTCTCGGATGCGATTTCCATTCCCCTGGAAGCCATCATTCGGCAGGGGACGAAGCGGCTGGTGTATACGGTTCAAGACGACAATCTGGTCACGAGTCAGCCCGTCCGGCTCGGACAATTTGCCCTTCAGCAGGTTGAGATTCTCAGCGGGCTCAAGCCCGGAGATACAGTCGTGGTCGCCGGTCACCAGAAACTTCGGCCAGGGGCCAGGGTTCAGCCGGCCCCGTATGAGCCGGTTGAGAATGCGAACCTTGCGCTCGGGACGAGCAATGCGCTGCTGACTACGTGTGATTTTTAATCCATGATTCTTTCTGACCTGTGCATTACCCGTCCGGTTCTGGCGACGGTGATGAGCCTGCTCATTGTCCTGGCCGGGATTGCCGCCTTTTTGCGTATACCGGTTCGAGAATATCCCGATATCGACAATCCGGTTGTCTCAATTACAACAACCTATGTTGGGGCGAGCCCGACGACAGTCGAAAGTACCATCACGGAGCCTATCGAACAGTCGCTCAACGGCGTCGAGGGTGTGCGCAATATCACCTCGATTAGCGCTTTTAGTCGGAGTTCCATTACGGTCGAGTTTGTTGCCGGGCGCAATATTGATCTGGCAGTCACCGATGTCAGCAATGCAATCCAGCGCGCGTTTGACGACATTCCAGAGGAGGCCGAGCGTCCGATTGTCGCCAAGTCCGGGGCGAATACCTTCCCTATTCTGTGGATAGGTTTGCAGAGCGAGGAATACACGACGGAAGATCTGACTGACATTGTGGACCGCCTTGTCAAGCCTCCGCTTCAGATTTTGCCAGGGGTAGCCGAGGTGTTTCTAGGCGGGCGGAAATACGCCATGCGCATTTGGCTCGACCCCGCGAAAATGGCCCTCCACCGCGTGGACCCGGCCGATGTGCGCCGCACCATTATTGAGAACAATCTCCAGGTTCCGGCCGGTGAGGTGGAAGGCAGCACCCGAAAATTTACCGTCCTGGCCGACGCCCAGATTGATGACCCAAGCGTGTACGAAGACCTTATCATCCGGGAGGATGGTGAGACCCGGGTGCGCATCAAGGATATTGGCTGGGCCGAGCTGGGGTCTGAGAATTATAATATTATCACCCGTCTCAACGGCCGCCCGACGGTTGGAGCCGGCATCGTCCGTCAGTCACGCTCAAATCAACTTGAAGTCTCAGAGGCCGTGCATCGCGCCCTGCCGGCTATTCGGGCCGCCTTACCGGAGGGGATCGATCTCCGGGTCGCGGTCGATAGTACGATCTTTGTGAGAGCCTCCCTCAAAGAGGTGTGGTTCACTTTAGGCGTTGTCTTTGCCCTGGTTGTTGTGGTGAACCTGGTCTTTCTGCGTTCAACGGCCGCGACGATTATTGCATCGATTGCTATTCCAGTCTCTTTGATCGGCACCTTTGCCATCATGCTTGCGTTCGGCTTTTCAGTGAACGTCCTCACCCTGCTCGCCCTCGTCCTGGCTATCGGTCTCTTAGTCGACGACTCCATTGTGGTGATGGAGAACGTCTACCGTCGGCAAGAGCTGGGTGAATCGCGCCAGCTCAGCGTCCGCCGCGGTTCGAGAGAAGTCGGCTTTCCAGTCATCGCCACGACCATTTCTCTGGTTGCCGTGCTCATTCCGCTCTCCCTTTTAACCGGCAACCTGGGCCGCCTGTTTCGAGAGTTTGCTCTGACCATGGCCGCCAGTGTCCTCATCTCAACCTTTGTCGCCCTGACCCTTGTGCCTATGCTGTGCGCCCAGTTTCTGGCCGTCACGTCTGTTCATGGACGCCTCTACCGCGTCATTGAATCCTTCTTCGCCGGCCTGAATCGCGGCTATGACCGCGCGCTCAATTGGGCTCTACACCATCGCAAATCCACGGGTCTCCTTCTTTTGGCTACCATGGGATTCGGCCTCTTCCTGCTGCACGCCCTCCCCTCCACCCTTGTCCCGGTCGAAGACCGTGGACGGATTATGACGATTATTAAAGCCCCCCAAGGCTCGACCCTGGCCTACACCACCCAGACCCTGGAGCGGGTGGAAAAGCGCATCCAGCAAATTCCAGAGGCAGAGGCATTTTTCGAGGCCGTAGGACTGTCTATTGGCGGACCGCCAAGTACCAGTGACGGCATCGTCTTTACCCGACTGACCGATTGGGAGGAGCGCAGCGTGAAACAGCAGACGATTGTCGCGCAGCTCTTTCCTGAATTCTTCTCAATGACCGGAGCGCTGGTCTTTCCGATTAACCCCCCGTCCCTGAACCAGCGCAGCCTTAATGATTTGGAATTCATCCTCAAGAACGCCTCCGCCACACAGGAGGAATTTACCCAGACGGTCAACACCCTCCTGGACCGGGTCCGTCAGGTGCCCAGCCTGATTAATGTGGATAGCGACTTGCGGCTCGACAACCCACAATTGGACGTGGTCTTTGACCGCGACCGTGCCGCCGACCTCGGCGTACCAGTGTCCTCAGTTGCGCAGAGTTTGCAGCTGCTCTTGTCGCAAGCCAAGATTGACGAATTCATTATGCGCAGTAAGCAGTACGATGTGATTACCGCGCTGGCGTCACGCTATCGGAGCCTGCCCGAACAAATCGGACAGATTTATGTCCGCAGCCGGACCGGGGCTATGGTGCCGTTGTCCGGCCTGGTCCATGTCGCTCCCAGTATTGCGCCAGCCCGGCTCAATCGGTACGACCTCCAACGCTCGGCGACGATCACGGGAAGTTTGGCTCCTGGAGCAACCTTGGGTGCAATGCTGACTAACGTGCAGCATATCGCCCGGGAGGTGCTCCCGCTAGGCTTTACGACCGCCCTGGGAGGAAGCGCGCGCGAGTTTGCGGAGTCCTCGGCCGAGATGTATATTATTTTTCTTATTGCTCTGGCATTCATCTATCTCGTCTTATCAGCCCAGTTTGAGAACTTCTTTCACGCCCTCACCATTCTCGGCGGTGTGCCCCTCGCGCTCTTCGGTGCCTTATTCATCCTCTTTGCAACCGGCCATACCCTTAACCTCTACAGTCAGATCGGCATTATTTTACTCGTTGGTCTGGTGACAAAAAACTCGATCTTACTGGTAGACTGTGCAAATCAGGCCCGTGCCCGGGGCAGCGATTTGCTGGCCGCAGTGCGTGAGGCAGGGCGCAGTCGCCTGCGCCCCATTTTGATGACGAGCGCAACATCTATTCTTGGGGCCCTGCCGTTAGCCCTGGCCACAGGGGCGGGTGCGGAAAGTCGCCGCCCAATTGGGGCCGCGGTGGTGGGCGGGCTGACTTTTTCCACTGCGTTCACACTATTAGTCATTCCTGTGGTCTATCTCTTTGTGACCTCTCTGGGGGAACGCTTGGGGATCAATATGATCCCCCCAGCAGTGAAATTGACGGAAGACGAGGCGGACCAGGAAGCATCTGCAATTGACGAGAGAAAGAGTGCTGCTTTGTAGGGCCATAGGGCGTGATCAGGAAAACGGCATAAAACAGACGCCGGAATGACGCCGCATGTTCTACGTTTTACGGACCCAGCTCATTGGCCTGCGATGGAGCCCGAAAAGAACGGGAAGCTTCTTCTGCCCCTTCTTATCGTGCGCTCTGGTCTGCCTCTTCTCCTTGGTTGTCAGTTGCAGCATCACCCCCAAACAGCCCGTCACCTCAGTCACCATTCCCGAGACGTGGAGCGAGCTGCCCGGGACAGCCGCACAGGCGCAGTCGGTAGCGCTCGTACATTGGTGGAAAACGTTTCAGGACTCCGCGCTCCAGACTCTGATCGAACGCGGGATCAGCCATAATCGAGACATTCGCGAAGCCACCGCACGGATTCGGGAGACGCGAGCTGCCCGGCGGGTGACCCTTGCCTCCCGCTGGCCGCGCCTCAACTCGTCTACGTCGTACACGCGAAGTTTGAGCAGCCGCACGACCACCTCGTTGTCATCCAACTTTCTCGATGACGAGGCCACTCGGACGGACAGCAGTACAAGTCCGATTGGAACGTCATTGGGCTTTGGAGAAGAACGGGACTTCTACCAGATGGGTTTGGACGCAAGCTGGGAGATTGACCTGTTTGGTCGTCTCCGTTGGGCGGAGCAGGCGCTGGATGCGGACATCGGCGCGGCTGAAGAACATCGTCGGGCGGTGTTCGTGACGCTGCTTGCCGAGATCGCGCGTAACTATATTGAACTCCGTGGGGCGCAACAGCGACTCCGTATTGCCCAGCGTCATATCTTTGCCCAGCAAGATTCGGTTGAGGTCACGCAGGCCCGCTATCACGCAGGGGTGACGAGTGCGTTAGACGCGGCCGAGGCCGAGGCTTTGCTGGCGAATATCCGCGCTCAGGTCCCCCCTCTCCAAACCGCAGTCAAGCAGGCGGGACACCGTCTGAGCGTCCTTGCGGGGGCTCCGCCAAACGCTCTCACCCAACTCCTCTCTCAAGACCAGCCTATTCCACAGGCCGACTTAGGTAGCGCTATCGGACTCCCGTCGGAGCTCTTACGCCGTCGCCCCGATATTCGTCACGCTGAACGTGAGCTGGAGGCAGCAACCGCCCGGATCGGTGTAGCCATAGCCGATTTGTTCCCTCGCCTGACACTGACTGGACGACTTGGTACGCAGGGCTTGGATCTGACCGACTTAGCGAAGAGTGCCGGCCTGTCCTGGGCAACCGGCCCCGCGCTGAGCTGGCCCGTTTTTGATGCTGGCCGCATACGAGCCAATATCAAGGTGCAGGACGCCCGCCAGGACCAAGCCTTGGCCCGCTATGAGCAGGTCATTCTCACCTCGCTTGAAGAGGTCGAGAATGCACTCGTGGCCTACACTAAAGAGCAGGTCCGCCAGCAATGGCTGGCCGCCTCAGTGGCAGCGAACACCGAGGCCGTAGAGATTGCCAACGAACGCTATCTCAACGGACTTGAAAACTATCTGAGCGTCGTTCTGGCCCAACGCGCCCTCTACGATGCGCAGGATGCGTTTGCACAGAGCCAGACCTCACTCGCCTCCCAGGTCGTTGCCTTGTATACAGCCCTCGGTGGTGGGTGGGAGACAACTGGGGCGCCAGGCTGATAACACGTTCCTACCCCGCCGACACTTTTTTGTTTCTCGGGATATGGGATTGTCCCACCTACTCGAGATTGGTTAGGAATGAGGAAAAGGAGAAGACTATGCGACAGACGATGGTGGCGGCACTAGCCGGAATCGCCCTCCTGGTTCCAGGTCTGAGCCAGGCGGCAACCTGGAAGAGTGACCCGAAGCATGCCAGTGTGCAATTTGCCGTGAGTCACCTGATGGTCTCCATCGTGCGCGGAACGTTCGATGAATTCAACGTGACCGCGACAATAGACGAGGACGAGGTGAGCCGCTCGTCGGTTGAAGCCACCATCGAGGTGGCGTCCGTCAATACCCGCAATGAGAAGCGTGACGAGCATTTACGCGGTGCGGACTTCTTTGATGTTACCAAACATCCGACCATCACCTTCAGATCAAAGACGGTCGAAAAAATACAGGACAATATCTATAAAGTCACCGGCGACCTGACCCTCATGGGCGTCACCCAAGAAGTCGTGCTCGATGTCACCGGCTCGCCCCAGGCCATAAAAGACCCCTGGGGCAACAGCCGCCTGGGCGGGGCCGCCACCACCACCATCAATCGGACCGACTATGGACTCACCCACAACTCGGTCCTGGAATCGGGCGGGGTCGCGATTGGCGAGGAGGTCGAGATTACGATTGATATCGAGTTCGTGCAGGCACCGTAAAGTTCCAGCTCAACGCGCCTGTGTTCCGTGCGGTTGCCTCTCCCATATAAGCGCCCCCCAGGCTCGTGCCCGCCCCACGACCAACCCGCCCGGCCCTTGACTGCCCCCCCAGTCTTTTGCTTGGTTGAAATCTCTCATGAAGCTGCTCGGCACACAACTCGCCTACTTTATGAATGAACCGGAAACGCGCCGTAATATCGGTGCGCTCCTCAAATTTATCGTCTTTTTACTTGGTATTATCGTACTCTTCTCAGTCCTCTTCCACGTCATCATGCTGCACGGGGAGGGGCAGGACCATTCGTGGCTGACTGGGGTCTACTGGACCCTCACGGTGATGAGTACGCTCGGATTTGGCGACATTACTTTCCACACCGACATGGGGCGGCTCTTCAGTATTGTAGTCTTACTCTCCGGGATTGTCCTGTTGCTCATTGTCCTGCCCTTTACCTTCATCCGCTTCTTTTACGCTCCCTGGCTCGAAGCCCAAATACGCTTTCAGGCTCCGCGTGAAGTGCCGCCCGACACCCAGGGACACGTCATCATCTGTACCTACGACACCATCGCACCTGGTCTGATTGAGCAGCTCCGCCTGCAGGGCATTCCCTACTACGTCCTTGAACCTGACCCGACGGCCGCCGCCCGCATGTATGAAGACGGCGTTTCGGTCATTGCCGGCGAGATAGATAGCCGTGAGACGTACGCGAAAGTCCGGGCTTCCCACGCCCGTTTGATCCTTGCGAACAGTACTGACACCGTAAACACGAATATTGCCCTGAACATTCGGGAGGTTGCACCAGACGTCCCCATTATGGCAACCGTCGAGGAAAAAGACTCTATTGATATTCTCGAATTGAGCGGCTGCACGCACGTACTGCCCCTCAAGCAGCACTTGGGAGAACGGCTCACCAAGCGCATTAACATTGGTCACGCCCAAGCCCATGTCATCGGCAGCTTCCGAGACCTCCATGTTGTAGAGTTTCCCGTCCATAATACTCCCCTGGCTGGCCGGACGATCCGTGAGACGCGGCTACGCGAGGTCATCGGTCTCAATATTGTCGGGATTTGGGAACGGGGTCGTCTACTGCCGGCGACGCCGGATACCTATCTCTCCAACACCAGTGTAATGGTCGTTGTCGGCTCGGAAGAACAAATGCTGGAACTCAACACCCTGCTTGTCATTTACGATACCAATTACAATCCGGTCCTCATCATTGGGGGAGGAAAGGTCGGCTGCGCCGCAGCCGAGGCGCTGAAGCGTGAGGAGGTACCGGTTCATCTGGTTGAACATGACGAGCTTTTACGGGAACGGATCGAACACATTCCAGATCAACTCTTTATCGGCGATGCCGCCGACCGAGAGGTATTGATGCGGGCCGGGTTACAGAATGCTCCGGCCGTACTCCTGACCACGAACGACGATGCAATGAACATCTACCTGACGGTCTACTGTCGCCGCCTCAACCCGGAGTTGCGCATCGTCAGCCGTATTACCCACGAAAGGAATCTCGAAGCCATCCATCGCGCCGGCGCGGACTTCGTGCTGAGCTACTCTTCGCTGGGCATTGAACAGGCCCTCTCTCTCTTGCAGGGCCGCGAGTTGGGACTCCTGGGCGAAGGGGTTGAGGTATTTGCCGTATCACTGCCGCAGATGCTGGTTGGCCTCACCTTGTCCGACAGTGGGATTGGCGCCCGGACGGGGCTGAACGTTATCGGTATTCAGCAAAACGGGAGCCTGGTCACCAATCCACCCGCCTCGACAAAGCTGCAAGACGGCAGCGAACTCATTATGCTGGGAAATATACGGCAGCATCAGGCGTTTACCGAGGTGTATGGTTAGCTGCGCATTTCTCCCACCGGGCCGCCCCCGTTATGTAGGGGCAACCCCCTGTGGTTGTCCCCATTGGGAGAGCGGGTAGCCACAGGGGGCTACCCCTACGGGGGATCTGATACGGGGCGGCGACACAGAATCGTAATTGGCTCTAGTCGGCTGCCTGGCCCTGCGTCAGATGGAACACGACCAGCAGCCCGGCACTCAGCCCATAGGCAACGGCAAATTCCGGGGCAGCGGCAAAACCAAAAGAATTCTGTACTCCAGCCGGCGTCAATTCATAGGCGTGGATGATACCCACAAACGACAGGACCGCCGCGACCAGCATCCAGGCCGCCGCCTGGAGGAATTGGCGTTCGATAATAAAGACCAGGATTGCCGCCAGGACCATGGCGCTCAGGAGAAAGCCCTGGCTGAGGGCAATCACGCCGTGGATGTATACATCACTCCCAAACTTTGGAGCGACGTCAAATAACGACGCGCCGGCTTTGCGCAGGCTGGTTTCGATCAACTGTAAGGCCCACGCGGCCAGCGCGGGAATCAGTCCGAAGGCAACCGCGAGCGCATGCGCTTTGGGTACGGTCTGAAATGCCTGGGCCGTCATAATGATACCAATCCATAAAAGAATACCCAGCGTCGCTTCGAGCGGGACGACTTGGAGAATCAGGGTCATTGCGCCAAGCAGGCACAGCAGCCCGATGACTATACCATTAATCACCGAGTAGCCGACTCGCGCACCCATCGCTTTCCAGGCCGGGTGACCAATATAGATCGTCGTGGGAAACGCGCTGCCAAAGAAGGCGGCTATGAGCGTTCCGACACCATTGGCTAATAGGGAAGGCTTGGTTTCATAGTGATCGCCGGCGGCCTCGGCGCTTTCCAGATTTTGTAACGAGCCGATAACATTGAACAATCCCATTGGAAAAATAACGGCTAAATACTGCCAGCCCCGCCCGCTGGTCAGCAAGGCAAACAGGTCAGACGGAACCGGCGTCGGCAGATGCAGCCCAAACTCGTACCGCTCTGCGGGCGGATCAAAGACCGGCATCCCCAACACGCGCAGCCCCCACGCGAGTCCGACCCCCGTCAGCACGGCAACCAAGCCACCGGGTAAGCCGCCGGGGAAGGTGCGGCGTGAGGCGTAGGCCATGAGGATCATCATCATGGGTACGACCGCAACCAGCGGCTGCGCAAAAATCTGGAAGATAAAACCTACTGCAATAAACGTGATCGCAACGCCAGCCAAAGCGGTCAGGAGGGCGGCCCGCGGCGTATGCCGACGCAGCCAGTCACCCACAAAAGCGCCGGCCGTTTCCATTACGCCGCTGAGGAAACAGGCAAACAGGCCGACCTGCCAGGCTAGGGTTGGATCTTGTGTTTCCTGATAGATTGGCCCCATTATGAGGAAGATGTACGCAAACAAGCTCGGCGTATTGATGCCATAGGGCAGTGCCGTCACATCCTTCCGCCCGGTTTGCAGCATCAGCCGTCTGGCTTGCCAGGCGTAAAAGACATTGCCGAACAGGATGGACATGGCCACCCCAGGTAGAATGCGGCCAATTACCAGTTCTTGGGGAAAGCCACAGATCAGCGGACACAGCACGGCGATCAGCATGAGCTGCAAGAGATTATCGATAAACAAGCCAAAGAAGCCGTCAATATCTCCCCGGACAAACAAGTTTTGCAGGGCTCGCCCCGGTCCGTCTGAATCGTCGGGCATAAGCCAGGGACCCTAGCGGGCAGAGAGATAGCCGTCAAGCTGAATTGGGCCGAACCGAGATTAAGATGAGGTTGACAGAATGGGCCGCATTCTGTTGAGTCGCTTTTTCAGGAGGAGGCGCTATGAAAACGTTCATACGATTTGCCGGGCTTGTCCTTGTCCTTATATTTGTCCTTGGAGGACTCAGCTTTGTCTTCCCACCGTTCGCGCAATCGGCGGCAATTCCGGCAGACATTGATGAGGTCCGAAAAACTGCCCAAGATGGAGACGCAAGAGCGCAAAACAGCCTGGGTGTCATGTATGTCAAAGGCAATGGCGTCGAGCAGGATGCCAAAGAGGCCGTCAAATGGTTTCGCCGTGCCGCCCAGCAGGGCCACGTCGGATCACAGTATAACCTTGGCATGTTGTATATGGCCGGAAAAAAGAGCGACCGGGCCAAACAAGAGTCGGCCAAGTGGTTTCAGAAAGCAGCCGAGAGTGGGCATACCAAGGCGCAGTACCGCTTAGGCATGTTCTACGTCCAAGGGAACGGCGTTGACCAGGATTATGCCACCGCGGCTATTTGGTTTCGGAACGCCGCGGATGAGAACCATGCCGAGGCCCAGTACAATCTCGGCGTCCTATACGATAACGGCTACGGTCTCGACCAGGACCTGACTAAGGCGAGAGGCTGGTACCTCAAAGCCGCGGACCAGGCCCATATCGGGGCGCTCTTCAATCTCGGCACAATCTATTTCGCCGGCCGAGGCACAGACCAGGATGATGCAGAAGCCGCCCACTGGTTCCGCCAAGCCGCAGAACGGGGACATCCCGGCGCACAGTACAATCTTGGGGCAATGTATTTGGAAGGCCGAGGGGTGGCCAAAGACGATGACGCCGGCATCGACTGGCTGCGCAAAGCGGCCAAACAGGGCCATGCCAATGCCCAGAAAGTCATTGATCAAATCAGTGCCGGCAGCTAATGGTTCTCCGCTTCGGGCCGTTGGTCTTGTTGCCACACTAAGAGAGGGCCGCATGACAGCAGTCACCAAACGGGCACGGCTCCTGTTGGCTGTGCTCATTATCCTCACCGGCGTGGGCTGCGATCAAGCCACCAAGCAGATTGCCGCCCAACAGCTCCGCGGAACGCCGCCCATCTCCTTCATGAATGACCTTGTTCGCCTGCAGTATGCGGAGAATCAGGGCGCTTTTCTCGGACTCGGCAATAGCCTTTCACCCGAGCTGCGCTTCTGGCTGCTCACTGTTGCGACCGCCGTGCTGCTCCTGGGCTTAGCCATCTTCCTCATCGTACAGTGGAACACCGCTCGCCTGTCGTTCATTGCGCTCTCGTGCGTCCTGGCCGGAGGGCTGGGGAATATGATCGACCGGCTGGTGCATGACGGCAGAGTCATAGATTTTCTGAACCTCGGTCTGGGCTCACTGCGGACGGGTATTTTCAATATCGCCGATGTCGCCATCACGGGCGGCGTCGTTCTGCTCTGGGCTGCCAGCTTCCGGAAAGCGCCCCAGCCGAATGAGCCAACCAAGCCATAAAGAGTGACGTGGCGTAAACATAAGAGAACAACAAATCCCCTCCTTGGAGGGGATGCCGGAGCGAGCCGTTTCAACTCTTTCTACATGGTGCTAAGGTCTGAGCCAAACTCGGATAACGGAAAGAAAAGGAGACAGTATGGCCAAAGATGTTGTGATCCCAAAGGGAATGGAAGCCTATTACAACGATTTCCATTTTGCCCCGGCAATCAAAGATGGAGATCGTCTCTACTGTTCCGGACAAATCGGGGTGGGCGAGGGGTATAAGGTTTCGGACGATCCGGAAACGCAGTTCACCCAGGCGTTTGAACATGTCAAATCCACGCTGGAGGCGTCTGGCGCGTCATTCGACAATGTGGTCGAGATGACGACCTTTCACGTCGATCTCCAAAAAAACATCCAGGCCTTCATGAAGGTCAAAGACAACTACATGGCAGACCCCTACCCGGCCTGGACGGCGATCGGTATCACCGAGCTGGCGTTTCCGGGTGCCTTGGTCGAGATAAAAATCATCGCCCGCTTACCGTAGAGAAGGGATTAGGGACTGGGGGCTAGGGGTGAGGGAAGAAGACGCCCGGTAGTTTCCTGACCCAACCCCCAATCCCAAACCCCCAACCCCCACATGAAACCCTTCTGGAAGACAAAATCACTCGCCGCCATGAGCCAGCAAGAGTGGGAGTCTTTATGCGATGGCTGTGGACGCTGCTGCTTGAATAAACTGGAGGACAGTGATTCCGGGGCCACTCATTATACGAATGTGGCCTGTCGTCTGCTCGACCTCAAGCGCTGCCGCTGTAAACAGTACGACCAACGCACCCAGCTTGTCCCCGATTGCGTGAGGCTTTCACCTAAGAACCTGTCCGAGATCGGCTGGCTGCCGCATTCCTGCGCGTATCGACGCTTAGCCGAAGGGCGGGACCTGGCCTGGTGGCATCCATTGGTCTCTGGCAGCTCCAAGACCGTCCGGCAGGCCGGTATCTCCGTCCGGGGCAAGGTAATTTCCGAGGAGACCCTCTCGCCGGAGGCGCTTGAAGAAAATATTATCGATTGGATTGAACACGACTGACATTCTGAAGCCGGACCTCACACTGGTGAAGCGAATATGCGAGCCCTCAATGTTGCCACTTCAGTCTTGAGTACCGTTGTCCGGCTGGGTTACGCCGAGCACGTTGGGGCGCTCGGTCCACGGCCAAAACAGCCGTTGGGACTCTACGACTTTGAGGGTTGACCGTTTTGCCGGAAGGTCCGTGAGGCCCTCACCGTTCTCGACCTTGACGCAACGATTTACCCCTGCCCAAAAGGTGGGCCGCGCTACCGGGAAGCCATCAAGCGGCGCGGCGGGAAATACCAATTCCCGTATTTCATCGACCCCAATACTGGAGTCGAAATATACGAGTCGAGCGACATCAACCGCTACCTGTTCAAGCACTATGGGGCCGGGACGGTCCCCTTCATGCTGTCTGCTGGTCCGCTTACCACACTGACCGTTTCTCTGGCTTCGTTGACCCGACCCGGACAGGGATCGTTCTATCGCCAGTCCATCCCTCCAGAGCAGTTCCTTGAGTTGTACAGTTATGAAGGCTCACCGTTTTGCCGCTTGGTGCGTGAGACCTTATCGGAACTCGAAATTCCCTACTGGCTCCACAACGTCGCCCAGGGCAGTCCCCACCGCGACGCCTTCGTCGCCCGCTCGGGCAAAATGATGGTCCCGTATCTGATTGACCCAAACACCCGGACATCTATGTTTGAGTCCGCCGATATTGTGGCGTATTTGAAACGGACCTACGCGCTGGGTTGACCCCACGACCATTGCTGCTTCCCTGCATTCCTCCTCGCCCTGAATAGCAGGGGCATCGATCAGCCCCTCACCTCCACAAACGGTCGAGCCCGCAAAACGTCGGGAAGCAGGCTTCGACAAGCTCAGCCCGAACGGGTATAGTCTGAACCTCAAATTTGCCGATTGGAGTTTCACATGGGTCAGAAACGCTTGTCGCTGTCGGTGCCTCTGGAGGGGTTCAGCCTTCCGGAGCATATTGAAATCGCGCGCGAGGCCGAACGGGCCGGCTATACCGATGCCTGGTCCATGGAGGTGGACGGCCTTGATTGTTTTGCCCCGCTGGCCACCCTGGCCCAGGCAACCGACCTGCGGCTGGGCACGGCGATTGCCAATGTGTATACGCGCGGGCCGGCGACCTTAGCCATGAGCGCGGCAGGACTGGCCGAACTCGCACCGGGCCGGTTTTGTCTGGGAATCGGCGCGGGTTCGCAGCCGATTGTTGAATTCTGGAACGGTGGCAAGTTTGCTCGCCCCGCAATCCGAGTACGGGAAATGTTGGCCTTCCTGCGCCAGGCGTTTAGCGGGGAGCGCGTCACCTTTGAGGGTGAGACCTTTACGGTCAAAGGCTTTCGGTTCAGCCGTCCGCCACAGGCCCCCATTCCCATCCACGTTGGCGCGCTGAAACCGATGATGCTGCGGATCGCTGGTCAGTATGCTGACGGAGCGATTATCAACTGGCTCTCCGCCACTGACGTCAAAAAATCGGTCGCCGTCGTGCGTGAGGCGGCCCAGGCCGCCGGCCGCAGTCCTGACGAAGTGGAAATCACCGCCCGGATTTTCATCAGCGTTGACCCGCCCGGCCCGGCGGTTGAGACCGGCATCCGACGGCATATCAATACCTATTTGAATGTGCCGGTGTATAAGGCATTTCACCAATGGCTGGGTCGAACGGACCTGTTGGGTCCCATGTGGGAGGCGTGGGCCGGCGGCGACCGCAAGGCGGCCGTGGCCGCGGTGCCACCGGAGGTCATGCAGGACTTGTTTATTCAGGGCTCACCCGAAGAGATGAAAGCGCATATTCAGCGCTATCTGGATAACGGAGTGGACACCGCGTTTCTGCAAATGCAGTCGTTTGAAACCGACCCGGCTCAAAAACGTGAAAATATTCTGAATGCGGTCCGCAGCCTCGCGCCGGGAGCATAACCCCCTCTCCCTAGCGCCGTTCAAACGCGGAGAGCAGCAGATACAGCACACCCATGCCCAGATTGGCCTTCACCAGTTGGGTGTAGCGGTGGTGGAGCTGGGTAAACTCGTCTCGAAAGATCTGCTTTGTCACATCGAAATTATCAAAATCCTGAATCTCTACCGTCCGTAGATATTCCAACCGGTCGCCCACGACCAGGGCATAATAGACCAGCGTGACAACCATGACCACAACCAGCACAGTCTTCACAAAGCGCACTGCCCTCCACCAGTCCGAGCGCAGCAAAAAGTAAATCGCAGACCCGGCCATCCCCGCGGCCGCAATAAATTCGAGGCGGTTCAGCTTGGCCAGCACCGCGGCATTCACATTTCCGGCCAGGTTAATCGTGGGCAGTTCTTGAAAGACCGTTCCAGCCACGGCAAAGCCGAACCCGACCAACGCCCCGACCCAGACACCGGCAGCAAGGGTTTCGACAAAGACAAAGACGCGATCAAAAAATTGCTTCATGCCACACTCTTCACTATCTTCGCCATCTTCACTTGAGCGGCCCAGCCTCTTTTCCCAGCACATGCCGAAGTGCACTCTCAAGTGTAGGATAGCGAAATTCATAGCCCGTCTGTCTGAGCACACGCGGCTCGACACGGCTGCTGGCAAGCAGCAGGGCATCGGCCATCTCCCCAAAGGCAAGCCGGGCGGCAAACGCCGGGACAGGGAAAATGGTCGGACGGCCCAGCACCTGGCCGAGAGTCCGGGTATATTCTCGATTGGTCACTGCCTCGGGACCAACCGCATTGATCGGGCCGCTGACTTCGCCATGGGCAAGCGCGTGCTGGATCACCCCAACAACGTCGTCCAGCGCAATACAACTCATATACTGTGTGCCCTCGCCAATAACGCCACCCAGGCCGAGCTTAAAAGGGACAAGCATTTTTTGAAGCGCGCCGCCGGCAGCACTGAGGACAACCCCAATCCGCAGCACGGCGGTCCGTATGCCCATATCGGTCAGCACCGCGGCAGCGGCCTCCCAGTCACGGCAGACCTCGGCCAGAAACCCCTCCCCGACACCACTCTCTTCAGTCAGCGTTTCGTCTCCACGGTTGCCGTAATAGCCAATGGCTGAAGCGCCCACAAAGACTGTGGGCGGCTGGGCACATTTGACAAGGGCGTCGCACAACACACGTGTCCCATTGACCCGGCTGTCCCGAATCCGGCCTTTGCGTTGTGGGGTCCAGCGCCCCGAGGCGATGTTCTCGCCGGCGAGATGCACGACGGCATCAAACCCTTCCAAGCCGGCCTGATCTATCCTGCCCTCAGTCGGAGACCAGGTGACTTCACCTTCTCCTACGCTCGAACTATCCTTTCGGACCAGGCGCGTGACGCTATGTCCACCCGCGGTCAGAAAAGAGACGAGCGCGGAGCCAACCAGACCGCTTGCACCGGAGACGAGTACCTTCATCGGTCTTCCTCCATAGTTCAACTGATTGCGCTGTTTATTATGGTAATGAGAGAGAACATCCTGACGGGTCACTTCCTGTCGATAGCTGAAGAGCCGTTCCAATTTTTTCCGGGTCAACGCTCCGCCGAGCACCTGCCCCAGACGGCCACCCGGCAGGGCGTATTCGATCCGGTCTTCCAAAACGCAGCGGTCCGGCCCGCGGGCTTCAACCCGGTGCGTGTGTTCCCAGCGGGCAAACGGTCCGGCAATTTGTATATCACGGAATTGCACGCCGTCTTCATAGTCTCGATGTTCGGCGATCCAGCGTTGAGAAAACGGGCCAAGACCCATACGCAGCACCACCCGTGCGCCGTTCTCGATACCACCCCTGCGTTCAATAATTTCCACCGACTCCCAGGGCGGAGTGAGCCGCTCGAACGCTCCTGGCCGGGCGTGCCACCGAAAAACCTCAGCCGCTGGAGCGGCGATATCGACCCGCCGAGTAAAGACCTCTGTTCTCATCACATCCTTCCAAATACATCAGGGCCATCCCTTTTTTCAGCGTAGCCGGTCAACTCAACATAGCCGTCGCCGCTCAGCGCTTCTCCGCGCCCGCTCCCCTGGGCGTGGACCGCGCCTTCCCAATAGCGGATCAAGGTGTGCATTTCCTGGTCAGCCAGATAGGGCGTAAGCGTCAGCTCGATGGCCTCGCTCGGAATACGGAGCCGCCATTTGGCCGGGTAGACCGTTCCGTCAGTCGGACTCTGCCAGGTTTGCAGGACATCAATCTGAAAGTCGGCCAAGGTCAGCGCTCGCGTTGTCCCATCCGCCCTGACCAGGCTGCCGCTGCTCAACGGATGGATATCGCCGGCTGTCCGGCGCACCTGATACAGCATCACCTCTTGTCCGTTTGAGAGCTGCAACGCAAACCAGTCCCAGCCCCGCATCTCCTCGCTGAGCACACTCGTACTCCATTCCCGGTCCATCCAGCTCAATCCCTGTACCTGGAATTCTTCCTCACCGATACGCAGGACTCCGGCTGACCGGAGGCGCGTCAGCGAATAATAATACGAGGCGTTCCCCGACCCCACGTCTTTCTGACTCAAGCCCTTATCCCCGTGTAGGACGATGGGTTTGTCTGGGGTCAGCCTGAGGTGCAATGCAACCTCGTTTTCTTCAGCCGAGAGCCGCATGGATAAAGGCTGGGCCGTATCCTCAGCCACGGACCAGTCTTCGAGCCAGACGCGAAAGGGCCGGGCCGACGCACCGGCCAGACCGAGCGCCACACGACTGAAACGTTGGAAGACGTGGAACTGCCCTGCGCTCACATCGCTCAGCGCAAAATGCGCCATATACACATCCTGGGCACTCCAGGCCGAGGCGCGTTGCGGCTGACCGTGCGGCGCGGTCAGGGCGGTGCGGAAGAAGGTCAACTGGAACCCGAAGTGTCGCCCGGCAGCGGATCGCAGATTGCCGGTGTAATACCACCATTCCGTCCGATAGGCGGGGTGCGGGCCGTGATCGTCCGGAAAACGAAACTCGCGCGGGCGGTCGGCACGCGCAAAGCCGGCTATGTCTCCGCCCAATGCCTGGCCGAGCGACAGCCTCGGTTCCGCTACCGGGTATTCGGGCGACGACCCGAACAGATACCAGCCGCCCGCTCCGCTCAGGCAGAGCAACAGGCCGACAAGAAGTAACCGGTGCCGAGGCATACGACCCCCCTATTCCTCTCGTAAGGCGAGTGCCGGCGAGGTGTACGCCATGCGCAGGGCCGGATACAAGCCGGCGAGCAGAGCGGCCCCGATCGCCATCAGCAACGCTTGCACAAGGACCTCCGGGGCAATCTCGATTTGGAGTGTCCAGCCAAACGAGCGTCGATTGATGACCCGGACCAGAATAAGCGCCAGCCCCATCCCGACCGGTATGGCCAACAGCCCGGCCACAAGCCCCATCAGACCGGTCTGGGCGGTCATGAGTCTCCAGAGCTGACCCGGAGTGAAGCCGATTGCCCGCAGCACCCCAAGTTCACGCCCACGTTCAAGCTGAAGCGCCATCAGCGCACTCAGCACACCAATGAAGGCCACCACCGTGGTGAGGAGATGCAGGACGGTCGTGATGGTGAAGGTGCGGTCGAAGACGGCCAGCGAGGCTTCGCGCAAAGTCCGATTTGAGCGGATGAGGACAGCGTGCTCTTCCCCAGCCAGCCCGCGGAGGGATGCGACGAGCCGGTCCACATCCGTGTGTGGCTGGGCATACACGCCGAGAGAGGAGATCTTCGGGTCGTGCCACCACTGGTCATACGTATGACGGCTCAGCATCACAATGCCCTGGTCCGAGCCATAGTCGGTAAACACCCCAGCGACACGAAACAGTTGTGCACCCCGGTCCGTACGCAGCTGAATAGCAGCGTCGAGACTCAGCTTGTGCCGATAGGCATAGGGCTCGGAAATGATGACCGCTGCCTCGTTTTGAAACGCCGGCCAGATGGATTCAGGCTCACCGACGATAAACGTAAAGGCCGGATAGCTGCGTTCCGCCAGATCAAGGGCGACCAATTGCGTCAGCCCCAGGGAGGATTCAACCTGGAGTCCGCGATAGGTATTCACCCGCGCAACGCCGGGGGCAGACGACAAGCGAGCAATCAGCGCCGGGTCAAGCGTGGCATCGCGCCGCCGTACAATCAGACTTGGCGGGGCAATATAGACATCGGCGTGGAGTGAGGATTCCAGCCACCTCACCACGGTCTGACGAAAGCTCTGCACCATAATGCCGACCCCAACCGTCACGGCCACCGCCACCATGAGCGCGGCGATTGCCACCGCGGTTCGGCTCAGCGTGGCCACCACGCCCCGCCCACACAAGCGCCCGAGCAGCCCGCCCCACGCACTCAGCAGAGGTTGGAGCAGGCGGAGGCAGCCCACGGTCGTCAACGGCGTCATCAGCACGCAGCCAAGCAACACCCCGAACAGGGAGCCGAAACTCAGCCATAGATTTGTGCCCGATAGCCACAGACCACCGAGCCCGCCCGCCAGGGTCAGCAAGCCCAGGAGTGCGGTGCGCGGTGCGGTTTGCTGCGAGCGGGTCTCAAGGCTTGAACGCTGCGCGGTCAGGCGGGGCGTCGTAGTCGTGGCTTCCCAGGCCGGCAGGAGCGCGGCCAGCACGGTTGCCCCTATTCCGAGAAATATGCCTTTGCCGAGCACGAGCGGGGTCAGGGCAAGTTCCCGTACGGTCAGGACAAAGTACAGGTCGGTAATCGTCTGCGTCACGAGCCGCACCAGGCCGTGGCTGAGGACAATACCCAGCGCCAGTCCGACGATCGTGCCACCAACACCCAGCACCACGGCTTCGCCCAGGATGACGGCGCATATCTCACGCCGCGTAACCCCCTGAATGCGCAGCAAGCCCAGCAGTCCACGCCGCTGCACCACGGAGAAGGTCATGGTGTTATAAATCAAAAACACCCCGACGATCAGCGCCAGCAGGCTCAACGCAGTCAGATTGAGATGAAAGGCCCGCGTCATCTGCGCAATGGCCTGGGAACGGCCACGCGACGTCAGGACTTCCGCGCCGGCCGGCAAGAGCTGGCGAATCATTGCCAGGAGTTTTTGCCCCCCCTCACCCTCAGGGGCAAGCACATCTATCCGACTGAGGTAGCCCACCAGCCCGAGGATTTCCTGGGCCGTTGCAATATCCGTAATGAGCAGGTTTTCGACTGCGCTGGCGTTCTCGCCGGGGTCAAGGGTCCCCACCAGCGTAATCGCCTGCTGCCGCGTTCCAACGCGGACGGTCAGGTCGTCGCCGATACCCAGACCAAGCTGCCGGGCGGCGCCGGTGGTCAGCAAGCCGGTCGCCGGCTGGGTCAGCAACGCCCGAAAATCATTGTCAGGCGTGGCACCCAGGCGGTCCAGATACGGCCGGAAGGGGGCTTCGGCAAAGGCGTCCACACCGAGCAGATGAAAGATGCGGCCCGGGGAGTCCGGGACGACAACATCGCTTTCAACCACCGGTGCAATCGCCCGGATTTTTCCGGTCATGCGCAGTCGGTGGTATACGTCCTCGGACAGTCCGTTGGGTCCGCCAACAATTTGGTGCGTCGCCCGGCCGACAATGCTCTGCGTGGACAGCAGAAACGCCCGGCGGGCACTTTCGTTCGCCAGGTCAATAGCCACCACAACGGCAACCCCAAGGGCCACGCCGAGTAGCGACAGCCCCAGCTGCCACGGGTGTTGGCACAAATAGCGCAGGCTGGACCGCCACAGCAAGCTGCCACTCATCCGGCTGCCTCGGTAGAATGCGGGGTGTCATGCACAAGCAGATGTCCGTCGCGCATAGTCAGCACCCGGTCGGCCGTGCCGACCACTTCGCTGCTGTGGGTGACCATAATCAGGGTTTTGCCGCGTTGCCGTGTCAGCCGGTCCAGCAGGTCAAGCACGTGCCGGCCGGTCTCGATATCCAGGTTGCCGGTTGGTTCATCCGCCAACAGCAGCAGGGGATCATGGACCAGGGCGCGGGCTATGGCCACGCGCTGTTGTTCTCCGCCGGACAGCCGGTCGGGAAAGCTCCGGGCGCGGTCGGCCAAATCTACGGCGTCCAGCAGCTCGTAGGCCTGGTGTCGGTCGGCCGTACGCCCATTCAATTCCAACGGCAGCAGCAGATTTTCTTCGACGGTCAGAGTGGGAATCAAATTAAAAAACTGGAAGATAAACCCAATATGAACGCGACGGAATAAGGTGCGCTCGCGTTCACTCAGGCGCGTGAGATTCACTTCGCCCCGATTGGCAAGATTGACCTGATCGGCAGGATCGGCAGGATTGATTTGATCGGTGGAGAAGACGACTTCACCACTGGTCGGCAAGTCTATGCCGCTTATCAAATTGAGCAGTGTGGATTTTCCAGACCCGCTCCGTCCGAGCAGAACGGTAAACTCGCCGGAGTGGATGGATAAGTTGACCTGACGGAAGACCGGATGAGTCCGGTCTCCTTCCTGATACACCTTGGTCAGGTTGCGCAACGTGATAAGGGGCCGACGCGCGTCCGACCGGCTCCGAGACTGAACTACTGTCTTCTCCTCACCACCCATCTTACTACTTGCCCCTTACCCCTTGCTGCCTATTGTATAGTCCGGCATCCCGGATTTCACTCCGTTCCATCCAGGCGACATTTCTCACTACTGCCTACTCCCTACTGCCCATTGTATAGACGTGACACAAACTGAGAAGCCCTCTCGCGCTTGTGAGGATGGTTTTGAGAACAGCGGCTTGGCGCTATACGGAGAGTACCGACAAAACCCGTGTGGCGACGTGAGCCTGGAGTGTCCCCGTTCCCTTATGGTCCATCCCCTCATCAACATGGTCTCGTTTTACCTCGGCTGGTTTGCCTGCCTGCTGGGAGCCCTGCACAACCTGCCTTGGCTGGGCGCTCTGGTCATGGCCGCGTTACTGGCGCTGCATCTCTTTCTCACGGAGAAACGCACGCAGGAATTGCGTTTCATTCTGCTCACCGGCCTGCTCGGGACCGGCATTGATTCATTCCTCGTGCTGAGTGGACTGTACACTTTTACGAACCATACGCTCGCGTGGCTGTGTCCGGTCTGGATGACCGCGCTGTGGATGGGTTTTGCTTCCACTCTGAATCACTCCATGCGCTGGCTGCACGGCCGCTATGTCCTGGCCGGTCTCCTGGGCGCTATGGGTGGACCGCTGAGCTATTATGCCGGCATGCGCTTTGGGGTGCTTACCTTTATACCCGCTATGGTGGTCACGCTGACGGTCCTGGCCGTGGTATGGAGCCTCGTCGTCCCCGGCCTGCTGGGGCTGGCGCGAACCATGGCCCGGCGCTAGTCACGCCTGTGGCCGCGCAGGGATCAGCCAAAAATATCGGCGATCACATCCCGGCGATAATCGAAGATTCGCTCCAACAGACGGGCGACAAAGAGTTCCCGAGCCAGCGTTCCTAGCGGCCCATAATAGGGCAGGTCATAGTCGACCACATCGCGCATGAGCGTTCCGTCGGCAACCGTACAGAACTCATGCAGATGGACCCATGTTTTATACGGTCCGGAGAGCTGCGTATCGATAAATCGAAGCCGCGGCTCATACACCTCTATCTGCGTGGTCCACCGGATGGGGAAGCCCAGCAGCCTGAGACGGTAGTCAATACGTGCACCAACCCGCATGGTCAGCGGCAGCCAGGTCAGGATACGAAAGTGCAGAAACCGCGGAGTAATACGCTCCAGATTGCCGACATCCGCAAAAAACGGAAAGACGGTTTCAAGCGGTTGTGGAATAAGCTGGGCTCGTTCGAGTCGGTACCGTCCGGTCATCATGGCCCACAGCCTAGCGCCTGGGACAAATCCAACAAGCGGGCGGTGGATATCAACCACACTCGCCTGTCAGCACACAGCTTCCGAGACAATCCCACACCGTCGTGATACCCCTACCCTATGCTCCGCCGCCTGCTGACCATCCTCGGTCGCTGTCTGCGTCTTCAGTGTCCGCGTTGTGGGCGGGGCCGCATGTTTGAGCGCGCCTTTACTCTCTTTGAGCAGTGTGCTGCTTGTTCCTTTTCCTTTGAACCGGAGCAGGGCTATTACGTTGGTGCGATTTATCTCAACTATGCCGTAACCGTTCTGATCGCTACGCCCGGCTTTTTGCTGCTGGATTACTGGACGGATTGGTCGTTGACTGAGCAAATGCTGGTCTGGAGCGTCTTTGCCATCGGTTTTCCCATTCTGTGCTTTCGGCATTCCAAAAGCCTGTGGCTGAGCCTGGACTATTTCTTTATCCGCTCGTCCAAAAACGACGAACAGTCACGGGTGGACCCCTAGTCAGCGGATGGTGCGCAGGGCGCACCCTACGAAAATGGCTCTCCCCCGCTCTGGCAATAGGACGGATGGGGCGGAGAGCGCACCCGACGCATCGTTGATACCCTTCCGGTCAGTGTCCGCCATCGCGTAAAAGAACATGAACAGGTGCTCGACGCGCTAGTGCTCGGTGGCGAAGCCGGTGCGGCGATACAGGCGGTCCACCGCACGGTCGAGGGCTCGGTGTGCCCGGCGCAGGTTGGGCGGCATCAGGTCGGGATCGTAGAGATCGGCCAGGGTCGCGCCCGGATGGGCGGCGCGGGCGTCGAGCACGGCCTGCCGGTAGCTAGCGCAGATGAGCGGCGGACACCATGACGGCCTCTCGTTCCGCCGCACAGCCGCAAGGCCGAGTCACGCGAACCCCACATCCGCCAGCTGTTGCGCGGCGGCCCGCTCCCGGCGGGCCGCCGCAAGCTCGTAGCTCACCTGCATCCGCATCCAATGGTCGGCGGTGCCCCAACCGATATTCTCCAGCGCCAGCGCCATGTTCGCCGACAGGCCGGCCTTGCCGTTCAGCAAGCGCGACAGCGTGCCTCGTTCGCAATGCAGACGGGCCGCCGTCTCGGTGACGTTCCAGCCGACATCTTCCATGCTCTCGCGGATCAGTTCGCCAAGATGCGGGGGGTTCAGCATGGGACCCACGCGCTCGCTATCACCCTCGTTCATCGGTCACGCTCCTTTCCGGTCAGTGGTAGTCGATCAGGTCCACGTCCACAGCCTCGCCGTCTTCGAAACGGAACACCACGCGCCAGTTGCCGGATACGCGCACGCTCCACTGGCCCGCCCGGTCTCCCTTCAGCGGATGCAGTCGGAAGCCGGGCGCGTCCGTACTACCCGGATGCGTCGCCTCTTGCAGCCGGAACAGGATGCGCCGGAGCCGTGGCACCAAGCCAGCGGGCAGCCGGGCCGAGTCGTCCCGCTCGTGCAGTCCCCGCAGGCCCTTGTGCCTGATCCTCATGGGCCAACTGTAGCGCGTCACGTTACGCGCCGCAAGCCGGCGCTGTGCTTGCTCGCTGGATTACTGGACGGATTGGTCGTTGACCGAGCAAATGCTGGTCTGGAGCGTCTTTGCCATCGGTTTTCCCATTCTGTGCTTTCGGCATTCCAAAAGCCTGTGGCTGAGCCTGGACTATTTCTTTATCCGCTCGTCCAAAAACGACGAACAGTCACGGGTGGACCCCTAGTCCGCCGCCCACGTCATTCCGGGCCTGACCCGGAATCCATGCGCCCGGCCCTGGGGACGCGGCCATCTTGGCCGCCCTAGGCAGGCTGGAAGCCTGCGCCCCCAGACTTTTTACTCCTCATCCAGCGAGGGCGCTTGTCCGCGCAGGGTCCGCAGGGCGTGTGGGATGTGTTTGATATCTTCCAGGATCAAATATGAAGCGGGTAAGAGCACAAGGATAATCAGGGTCGCAAACAAGACTCCAAAACCGAGGGAAATGGCCATGGGCACCAGGAAGCGGGCCTGGAGCGAGGTCTCGAAAATCATCGGCATCAACCCAAAAAACGTTGTTAGCGAGGTCAGCAAAATAGGCCGGAAGCGACGAGTACCAGCCAGACTGATCGCCTCACTGGCTGAGAGCTGCTGAGTGGTGCGCATCGTATTGGCCGTCACCACCAGTACCAGGGAGTCGTTAATCACCACCCCGGCCAGGGCGATGATCCCAAACAGGCTGATGATGCTCAGGCCGTAGCCAAGCAGGAGATGGCCCAGGATCGCGCCAATGATCCCGAACGGGATGCTGAGCATGACGATCAACGGCTGGCCGTAGCTGCGGAACGGCACGGCCAGCAGGCCGTAGATACCCAGCAGCGCAAACAAAAAACCGATACCCAGCGCCTCAAGCGACTCTTGTTGCGACGCCTGCTCGCCTTCCAACACATAGCTCAAGCCGGGATATTTCTGTATGAGCGCCGGCAGCTCCCGGCTGAGCACCTCGGCAATAATAGTATTTGCGTTGGACACGCTTTCGTCCACATCCGCGGTCACGGCAATAATCCGTCGGCCTTCCCGTCGGCGGATTTCGGTATAGGCGTGGCCGCGTTCAACGGCCGCAGCCTGAAAAAGCGGAATCTCTCCTCCGCGGTCTGTGCGGAGCATCAAATGCTCAATCGTGTGGGCGGTCCGGCGCTCCTCTTCGGGCAGCCGCACCATGACCCGGACTTCGTTGCGCCCACGCTGCTGCCGCAGGGCTTCCACCCCGTAGAACGCGCCCCGGACCTGTCGGGCCAGATCGGTGGCATTGATGCCCAGGCTGCGTGCTTCGGGCTTGAGCGTCAGGCTCAACTGCGGCTTGCCGCGGGCAAAGCCGTCGTCAATATCGCGCACCCCGGCATAGCCGGTCAGCGCCTGGGCTAGCTCCGTTGCCGCGGCCTCCAGCGTGGGCCGGGCGCGGTGCGTCAACTGAATATCGATGGCCGCGCCCTCGCTGACGCCAGTCTCGGCGTCAAACGTCAGGGTTTCGATGCCGGCGATATGCGCGGTCGCTGTCCGCCAGGCGTCCACAAATTCAAGGCTGCCGATCTCGCGCTGATCCGGCGGCACGAGCGACACTTGTACACCCACCAGGTGACTCCCGCCCGCGCCCCGGCTGCCGGGACCGGGCGGGCCGAACCCCTGGAGCGCGCTTCCAATCTGGGTGTACACGCCACGCAGGATGGCGGCCCCACCGTTTGTCTCGACGGTGGTGGAGGCCGCGTCGAGCAACTGTTGCTGTACCCGGCGCGCGGTCCTGAGCGGCACGCCAAACGGCAACGTGGCCTGGGCGGTAACAACATCGGCGTCAATACGCGGAATAAAATTGAACTGCACATAGCCCCCGCCCACCGCGCCGGCCGCCAGAATCAGCAGGGCTATGCCCGTTGCGAGCGTGGCGTAGCGGTTGGCCAGGGCGAAGCGCAGCCAGGGTTGATAGACCTGCGTAATGCAGCGCTGCAAGAGATCGGCAAAGAGGTGGCTCGGCTTCCCCAGCACAGCCCAGACCCGATTCCCAGGCGTCTGGTGCGCCAGGTGAGCCGGCAGAATGAAGAGCGACTCAATCAGCGACACCGCAAACACAGCAACCACAACAGCCGGGATCTGACGAAAGAAATTCCCTATGGCGCCGGGCACAAAAAAGAGCGGTAAAAACGCCACGATATTGGTCAGAACGGCAAACAGCACCGGTGCGGCGATTTCTTTGGCCCCTTCGACCGCGGCCTGCAAAAAGGGCAAGCCCTGCTCGCGCTTTTCATAGACGTTCTCGCCGACCACCACGGCGTCATCCACCACAATGCCCAGAGTCACAATAAAGGCGAAAAGGGAGAGCATATTGATCGAGGCACCCGTTATCGGCAGAAACAGAAACGAACCCAAAATGGAGATGGGAATGCCCAGGGTCACCCAGAAAGCGAGCTTGGGGTCAAGGAAGAGCCCGAGCAGCAGCAACACCAGTATCAGCCCCAGAAAGGCGTTTTTCACCAGCAGGTTGACGCGGTCGCGGTAGACTTCGGACCGGTCGTTCCAGACGGTCAGCCCGATTCCGGGCGGCATGTCGGGCTCGATTTCAGCCACATAGGCCCGGACGGCATCCGAGACCGACTGCGGGGTCTCATTCCCCACCCGAAAGACCTGGACCTTGACCGTGCGCTGCCCGTTGAAAAAGGCTTCTTCGTCGGTCTCCTCAAAGCCGTCGTGAATATGCGCAATATCGCCCACCAGAATCTGCGATCCGTCCGGCGCGGACGCCACCGGGATATTGGCGTACTCGCGGGCAAAGTCGCGTCGTTCCTGCGTGCGCAGCAGCACTTCGCCGCCCGAGGTTTTCACCCCGCCGGCCGGCAGCTCGATCGCGGCTTCACCGACCTCACGCGCAATGCGATCGAGGGTCAGGTTGTAGGCCCGCAGGTTCCGCTGCGGGACCTCCAGGCTGATCTCCAGCGGTCGGGTGGCCGCCAGCTCAACCAGGGTTACGCCGGGCCGTTGCAGCAGATCGTCTCGAATGCGTTCAGCCAGGTCGCGCAGGGTCTGCTCGTCCTGCGGACCATGCACTAGCAGGGTCAGCACCTGATTGCGTACCTCAACCAGGCTGACGATCGGCCGTTCCGCCTCCTCGGGGAACGACAGAATACTGTCCACCGCGTTTTTGACATCCTGTAGCGCCTTGCCCGTATCCGTGCCGGTCAGCAGCTCAATCGTCACCGAGGCGCGGCTTTCGGTCGCCAGGGCGGTCACTTCCTTGACCCCGTCCAGCCCGCGCACCTCGTCTTCGATCGACAGGACAATGCCCTGCTCAACTTCCGCGGGACTGGCCCCGCGATAGAGTACTGAGACCGTAATCGTTTCGACTGTGAATTCTGGAAAGATTTCCTGTTTGACGCGCGTGCTGAGAATGAGGCCGCCTACGAGAAGCAGCAGCATCGCCAGATTGGCGGCCACATGGTTGTGCACCATCCAGGCGATTGGGCCACCGGAAAACTGCTGCGTCGGCGTGTCAACAGCGTCAGCCACAGGATACTTATTCCTTGTCCGCGCGTGGCGGGTTCGGGTCGGAACCCACCGTCTGCAACAACATCCCCGGCAGCGCAGCCGGCAGCGAACTGGTCACGACGCGGTCCCCGTCCTCCAGGCCGGATTGAATCAGGACCGAGTCCTGACGACTCAAAACCACTTCGATCTGCCGAATCTCCAGTTGGTCGCGGGCGTTCTGCACCCACACACGGTCGCCCTCGCGCAGGCTACTCCTGGGAAGCACAATCACCTGCGACAGCGTCGGGCCGAATATATCAACCCGGACATACTCGCCGAGCAATAAGGGCCGGCGGATCTCGGCGCCGGGTTCCAGACCAAGCGGGTCGGGGACTAAGACCAGCACCTGGGCCATCCGCCCGTTTTCGGTCACATCACCCAGCAGCCGCTCTACCCGGCCCGTCCACTGTACGCTTCCTCCGCTCCCGAGATCACGCAGAATACGAACAGCGGAGCCTTTTGCCGCCGCATCCGGGAGGTGGGGTTGAGTCTGTGGCGGCTGAATCGGGTCTGGAAATTCCATGCTCCGCAGATCACGGTACCCAAACCCAGCCAGGCGTTGGGTCTGGGGCGACTGAACCGGGTTCGGAAATTCTACCCAGCCCAGTTGATCGAGCGGAACGCTCACTTCGACCCGAAACGCCTCGGTACATACCAGGGTCGCAACCGCACTCCGGGCGTTGACTAATTGTCCGATTTCAACCGTCTCGTTCAACACCAGCGCATTACACGGCGCCGAGACAACCGTGCGGGTCAGGTCCAACTCGGCCTGAGCGAGGCGACTCTTTGCCGCGGCAACCGCGGAACGCTTCTCGGCGAGATGGGGCTGACGCAGGGCTAATACCCGCCCCTGCTCGGTCGTCTCAATGGACGGCTCCAAGAGATCCCATTCCTGCTGGGCAACGACCTGATTGCCCTGTTCCACTTGCAGTTCAAATTCCGCGCGCGCCAGGTTGCCCCGCTCGGCATCGACGGCCAGGCGATAATCGTGCGGGTCAATCGTAAACAGCGCCTCGCCGGCGCGGACCAGGCCGCCGTTGATCAGGTCATCATGCTGAGCGATGACATAGCCCTCGACCCGGGGAAAGAGGGTGAGGGCACGATGGGCGCGGACCGTGCCGTAGACCTGAAGCGAGACCTGTTCATCCTGGGCGTGAACGGTGATGACCTCGACCAGAGTGGGCGTGGCTTTTTGATCGACCTTGGGGACCGGAGGTCGGCTGGCGGTCAGCGCCCAGGCGCCCAGCACGCCGCCAACGAGAATGAGCAGCGGCAGGCCGAACCGGAACAGGCGCCTGCCCCACGACTTCCCATCTTCGGCTTGACTCGCGGCGCGACGCGTTTGAACGGGTTCTCGCGTCACAACAGTCTTTCTCGGCAAGAAGCTGGGACGGCGGCCAGCCGGACGGAATTCGGAGCCTCGAGCCCATCCGTCCACTTGCCACCCAAGGCTCGGTAGAGTTCCGCGCGTATACTCAGCAGAGTTTTCTGCTCGCTAATCAGGCGGCGTTGGAGGGCCTGGAGCGATTGAACCGCAATGAGCACATTGAGGTAATCAATAAGACCGTGGACATAGCGTGCGCGTGAGACATCCAGAGTTGACTGCGCAATCGCCCTCTGCTGTTCAAGATTGCGTATGAGTTCTCGTTGTTGGCGTTCCTGCACCAGCGCATCTTCAATCTCGCGCAGCGCCTCCAGATAGGTTTGCCCAAAGCGATCGAGCAATTCCTGGACCCTGGCTTTTTGCCGTAACACCTCGTTCCGGCGTCGGCCACCGTCAATCAGCGGCGTTATCATGTTACCGATAAGCGAGCCTATTTCCTGACGAAAGAAGGTATTCCAACTCTTCGCGCTGAACTCATAAGATAAATTTAACACCAGACGTGGCAGGCGCTCGGCCACCGCGGCCGCGACCCGATAGTCAGCCGCTTGGAGTCGGAGTTGAGCCGCTTGCAGATCCGGACGTGAAACGAGCAGCGTTGCCGGAGAAATCAGTTGCGGAAACGGCGGCAGCTCGGGCAGCGCTCTTCCGGGCGCGAACTCGTCAAGCGAGCCCGGCACCCGGCCGAGTAAGACCGCCAACTGATTCAGGGCTGTCTCCAGAAATGACTGGACGACTGGCACCTGGGCTTGCGTGTCAGCAAGCTGCTGTCTTTGCTGTAACACATCAACCGCGGAGCCGGCCCCGACGCTAAAGCGGAGTTCGGTCAGGTCGAGCAGAGTTTTGCTGACCTGAATCTGTTCCCGCAGCACATCCAACAGGGCGTATTGCTCCTGACTGGTGAGCCAGACGTTGACCGCCGTGCCGGTGAGGAGTAGAGCCGTGGCCTCCACGTCCTGACGCGAGGCCACATATTCAAGCTGAGCGGCAGTCCGCTGTGAAGCGATTCGCTTCCAGATATCAATTTCATAGGTCAGGCCTGTGGCCACAAAATAGCGGTCCGGATTTGTCGTCCGAGTGATTCCGCTCCCTTGGAGGCCGGTCGCTTCCCGGTCAACGCTGTGGAGGCGGGAGGCACCCGTACGGAGCTCGATCTGAGGGACCCGTTCCGCCCCCGCAATCCGGGCGAGGGCTTGAGCCTGCGCAAGCCGCGACCAGGTCTGCCTCAACTCGAAATTCTCAGTAAAGGCGATCTCTAGAGCGGCGTTCAGCTGAGGGTCGTCAAACTCACGCCACCATTGACCAAGGGCCCGCTCGCCGGCGACCTCATGCTGATACGTGTCGGGTATGGGAACCGTCGGCGCGTCAAGAGAACGCACCGAGTACGGGCTACAGCCGACGATCACCAGCAAGAACAGGAGCAGGAAGGGAAAACGTATCATCCGTTAGAAATGTGTTTGCCAGAGAGGTGCTTTTGCCATGCAGGATCTTACGTTCGTGGCTGCTCATCACCTTATTATACTAGAGATCGTGGTCAAGAGAGGAGCGGCTGGGAATCAGAGAGTCCGTATACTGACATATTGCAACCGCCCGCTTCGCCAGTGGGCGGCCCTTGCATTGCCGCTTCCCTCTTCTGAGATGGCTTGATAGGGGATGGATAGCAACGAGTGCTCACCCGCCTTCATGAGGAGCATGACACCGCATGGTCAAAACAACCTATTTCGAAGAGTATGAGATTGGCGCGTCTCGTGAGACCTTGGGCCGGACGATTACCGAGAGCGATATTGTCACCCACGCCGGCCAAACCGGAGACTTTTTTCCGCATCATGTGGACGCCGAGTGGTCCAAGACCAACGAGTTCGGCCAACGCATTGCCCACGGCACTCTTATTCTCAGTATTGGTGCCGGGATGACGGCCACGGAGATCAATCCGGTCTCGTTTTCCTATGGCTATGATCGGGTGCGATTTATCCGCCCGGTTTTTATTGGCGACACGATCCATGTCCGCCTCACGGTCAAAGACAAACGCGACTATCCCCGGCGGACAACCCACGGGGTGCTGGTTGACCTGCTCGAAGTCATTAACCAGGACGGCCACGTCGTTTTGGCGTGTGAGCATTTGTCCCTGGTAGAGCGACAGACACCGGCAGAGAGAGTTACACACACATAGTCCAAGGAGTCAGCATGGAATCCATTCGCGCAGTCGTGGTTGATCCTGACACGGAAAAACGCCTGACTATCCAGAGCGTCGATCCCCCTTCCCCGCTTTCATCCGAAGCGGTCATCCGGGTCAAAGCGGTTTCTCTGAATCTTGGTGAGGTCCGGTTTTCCATGAACGCTGAGGCGGGCTGGCGACCGGGCTGGGATTTAGCTGGGGTCGTTGAGCAGGCTGCGACCGATGGCTCCGGCCCGCCGGTTGGAGCCCGCGTAGTCGGCTTCGTCCCATCAGGCGCATGGGCGGAGCAGGTTGCTGTGCCGACTCATGCCTTAGCAATTGTACCGGATGGGGTTTCTTTTGCTCACGCTTCTACGTTACCGGTTGCAGGCCTCACCGCACTGTATGCGCTCGAGCGCAACGGTTCACTCATCGGCCAGTCCGTATTGATTACTGGCGCCTCTGGCGGCGTGGGCCATCTGGGCTGTACGCTGGCTCGACACATGGGTGCGCGTGTTGTTGCTTCAGTCCGCCGTCCGGAGCGCGCGCAACACGCGCGTAACGCGGGTGCACATGAGGTTGTGGTTGGAGAAGATATTGCAGGCGCAGCCGCGTTTGGCCCCTATCATATGATCGTTGAATCGGTTGGCAGTGAAACACTGACGAAAGCCTTATCCATGCTCGGCCCAGACGGTATGTGCGTCACCTGTGGAGTGTCAGCGGGAGCGGAGGTGACCTTGAACGCGCGCGACTTTTTTCGCATTGGTGCGGCCAAGCTGTACGGCTTTATTCTGTTTCATGAGGTGAAAGCCTATCCCGCATCAGCAGGCTTGGCTCGACTGGCCCAACTTGTCGCCGACGGCATTCTCAAACCACAGATTGGGGTAGAAGCGCCCTGGGCTACTATTGCTGACGTAGCCCAACGATTTTTCAATAGAGAAATTGCCGGCAAGGCGGTACTGCTATTGTAGGTTCGGTGGGCAATTCATACGCAGTCAGCCATACACAGACCGGCACGACGGAGCGTATCCGACTGGGTATTGGTGTCAGCCAACTCCCGCTGCATAATCTGGTCCGCAGCCGCAACCGTTGATTTGGTGAAGTGCGCTTTGCCATGAACGGCATAAGCGGCTTTACGGCCCGACTGCTCCAGGTCGCCTCAAGGCTGAGGAAGCTCCCTTTCATCGGCCGCTCTTGCGCTTTTGCTTGCAGTCTCACACAAGCAGGCATACACAACAGCTATGCCTGCTTCGTCTGCTGAGTTTCTTCAAGCTGTTCAGGCTGCCCTGGGAAACGGAGCAGTCTCTACGGGAGAAGAGACGTTGACCCACTATAGCCGGAACCGTCTCCCTGGAGGCGACCGCCGTCCTGCTGGTGTCGTATACCCAGGCTCAACGGTTGAAGTCCAAACGATTGTTCAGCTTGCTAATGAGTTTCGGACCCCCCTCTACAGTATCAGCACAGGTGAAAATAGCGGGCTGGGTTTAAAGAGTCCCTTTCAGGAGGGCTGTGTTATCGTCGATGTCGGCAAACGTATGAACCGTATTCTCGAAATCGATGAAACGTTATGCTTTGCCGAGCTTGAGCCAGGGGCAAGCTATCAACACCTCTACGACGCACTTGGCCAACGTGGCCACACACTGATGATGGATACAACGTCGGGTCCACCGGAAGGCGGTATTGTTGGCAACACCCTTGATAAAGGCGCAGGCTATACCCCCTACTTTGATCATTTTGGGATGAGCTGTGGTTTGGAAGTCGTGCTGGGTGATGGGCGGATTCTCCGAACGGCCGACGGAGCCTTGCCCGGAGCGAAGACCTGGCATGTCGCAAAGTATGGCTATGGCCCTTATCTGGATGGATTATTTCTCCAGTCTAATTTTGGCATTGTCACCCGACTCGGCGTGTGGCTCATGCCACGCCCGCCTGCGATTCAGTCCTTTTTCTTCCTCTTTCCAGATGACGAAGATTTTGGGGATATCATCGAACTCGTCCGCCCACTCAAGCTGAACAATGCGGTTCCTTCGCTCATCAAGGTCACGAGCGATATGTATGGCATTGGGACTGTCGCCACCTATCCTTTTGAGCGGACGGACGGGAAGACTCCCCTTCCGGATGATATCCGACAGCAGCTCCAAAATGAGTATGGCGTTGGTGCCTGGTGTGTGTCAGGCGCGTTTTACGGTGCGTCAGATGAAGCGCTTGAACCCATGCTTGCGCGTGTGAAAGCCCATTTCGGACAGTCTGGCAAGGCGCGGTATATTTCTCATGAAGAAGCGCAGGATCATGCGCTACTCAAGATTCATAGCGATACATTTAGTGGCCATCCCACGCGAGAGGAACTCGGCTTGCTCAACTGGCGGCCGGGCGGTGGGGCGTGTTGGTTTCTTCCGGCTATGCCCATGATGGGGAGTATCGCCAACGAACAGCAAGCCTTGTCCCGCCGTATTCTGCACAAATATGGCTTCGAGTACATCACTGAATACGTCTGTGGACCACGCCTGAGCCGGGCATTGCATATCATTATCTTTAATCGTCAAGACCCTGAGGAATGTCAGCGCATGAGCGAGTGTTACCGGGCCCTGATGGCGGCGTATGCGGAGGCGGGCTATCCGATTTCACGCGCCCCGCTCGATTTTCAGGCGGAAGCCATGCAGCGGCTCGAAACCTTTCCGCGGGTGTGCTCGGACATCAAAAAAGCCTTGGACCCCAATGGCATTCTCTCACCGGGGAAGTACGGTATTCAGTAGAACGAGGAGGGCGGCATGTCTGCGCAAGAGAATCTGAGACTCTGGAATGACCATATTCGTGGCGAATTCACGGTCAAAGATGAGGATCTCTCGCTGTCCACAATGGTACAGGACGCTTCGGTCCTCACCCTGCCAACCGGCTGGGGTGGCAAAGGCAAAGCTGAGCTGAAGCCACTATACCGAGACGAGTTTATTCCCTCGATCCCACCCTCATGGACACACACCACAACCAATCAAGTCGTAACGGATGACTATATTGTCGAAGAGGCCCATATACAGCTTATCCATACTCAACAGATGGATTGGTTTCTGCCTGGAATTCCACCTACCAATCAGTCTATTGAGTTTGACATTGTCCTGATCGTGCAATTCCGTGCCGGCAAAATGTCGGCTGAGCGCATTTATTGGGATCAAGCCACTGTCCTCCGGCAGATTGGACAGCTAGATTAGACCTTCGGACGACCAATACGTCATTCACAATACGTCACTCAAAGGAAGTACACGCACTCATGCAGTTCGGCGTCTTTTATCAATTACCCTGCGCTCCTGGGCAGTCCGTTCCCCAACGCTATCAGGAGACGTTTGAGCAAATTATCCTGGCAGACCAATTGGGTTTTGACTCAGTGTGGTTGGCCGAGGCCCATTTTGATGCCGGCTTTTCCACCATGCCGGCCCCGCTGGTGGTTGCCGCGGCCCTCTCAGGGCGGACGAAGCGTATCCGCCTGGGTATTGGTGTCAGCCAACTTCCGCTGCATAATCCGGTCAGCGTGGCCGAAGAAGCCGCCACTGTCGATATTGTCACCGGCGGAAGACTGGATTTTGGCATAGGTCGGGGCACCTGGAATCACAACTTCGAAGGTTTTGGTATTCCATGGGAAGAACGCACGACCAGACTGGAAGAAGCGGTTGATGTTATTGAGCAAGCCTGGGCAGACTCACCGCTCTCGTATCATGGGCGGCACTATCAGTTCGACTCGGTCAACATCGTTCCCAAGCCGATTCAGCAGCCTGGCCCGCCGCTGCATATCGCGGCCAATAGTCCGAGCACGGCCGAGTTTGCCGGTCGGCGCGGCTTACGCCTGTTGATGGCTGCGCCTATTCATCCCTGGCCGGACGATTTTCTGACCCATCTCGGGCTGTACCGCGATTCGGCGGCCAAACGGGCCTCGGAAAACGCGCAGGTATCGGCCGTGTTCTTTGTCTTTCCGGCTGATGATCGTGCCGCCGTGCGTATGCAGATGGCGGACAGCTTTGCCCGTCACCCGATTGGCCAGCGCACCACGTATGAGACTGCGGAAGAGAGCATGGCCATATTCGGCAATCCGCAAGAGTGCATAGACAGGATTGCAGAGGTCCAGCAACGGGCCAGATTGGATTCCCTGATCTGTTCCTTCAATCCCGGCGGAACCGTTCTCCACGACCACGTGCAGGTGGCGATGCAGCGCTTTGCCGAAGAGGTGCTGCCGAGCGTGCGTGACCTGTAGCGTTGTGTCAGCTGACGCTCCGCTACGCCGACCGACCGGTAATGAAAATTATCGACGCCGGCTTGCCTGTCCGCGGATGGACGGGTTCACGGCATTCCAGGATTTCAAAAAAACTCTCGCGCAGCAGTCGAACCCAGGACCCTACGGTTCGGAAATACCAGGGAGCAGGGTCCGTAAAATCCGACCCAAATCCATCCCACGAGCCGGGCCGCCAGCCGTCACAATAGGCTTGCTCCCCACATGCCATAACCGAGTGCAGGGTCTGAATGACCACATGGCCCTGGGGGTTCATATACCGCGGTAGCGCTCTCAGCAGCTTCTCAACCGAGTCTTTCCCGATCAAGGAAAAATTACACACGATCAGGTCAAAGCGCTCAGCTTGAAAGCCGCCGGCCGCTATCTCTTCGTAGGAACAGACCTTGAACTGACCAGCCTCGTCACGGCGTTGCGCCTCTTCCACGAGTTCGGGCACCACGTCAACCCCAAGGACTATGATTCCAAGCGCAGTCAGCGTCCGCGCGAGCCAACCCTCTCCGCAGCCAACGTCAAGGACTTTTTACGGCTTCAGGTCAGTAACAGCCTGTACTATGGCCTGATTGGTGACAAGGGTACGACTGTCAATCTCTTCATTTTGGACGGCTTTTACCCAGGAACGGGCGTTCGTGTGCCACGAAGTAATGATCTGTTTGTCGCTGAATGCCGGCATCGGGTTACACTCAGCTCCCCTGTTTCACGCGGCGGCTAGGGTGCCGAGTGTGACGAGCCGACCGGATATCCAACCACCGCTTAAATGAAGCTTGACTCTCCCCCGACGGTCTCCCAGCCAGCAGGCCCTCAACGCTGATATCCTCATCAATATCTTCCCACCGAACCCCTTGGCCTTTACCGATCAATCTCCAGTTAGCGGCTTCCGCTTTCGTCGCATGATACAGCCGTGGAAACCAGGCAAGGGGAGCGGATATGGTTCGTCCGTCGTCCAGATCAACGCACAAAGTACCGGCAGCTATCTTTACCCTTTCCGCTTTGGGGACTGTAATCTCAACCGCGGAAATACTCATTCCAAGCCTCGATAGTCTCGCTTTGAGTTTTTCCCCTCACCCCAGCCCCCTTCGACTTCGCTCCGCTCTGCTCAGGACAGGCTCTCCCCTGAGGGGCGAGGGGGCAGGGTATTTCCTCCTCCCCGTGAGGGAGGGGGGGGGGCACTGCGCACCATAATTTGGCATGAGTTAAAGCGACCCCGGCATCCCGTCCACCTTGGGGGTATCCGGGTGCATGACATCCCACGGCTGAGCACTGGCCACATAAATATCCCGCTGGGGTTGATACCAGCTCGGATCGTCAAGACTGCCCACATACACGACCCTGAAGTCCGGCGCGGCGCCATTCGTTAATAAGACCGGAGAGCCACAGGCGGGGCAGAACCCACGACCCATGGTGTGGCCGCGGTCGGCTTGCTTCTCAAACCAGGCAAGCTCGCCGGTGAGAGAAAAGTCGGATTTTTTGACGATGACGGCAGCAAAATAGGCACTGCCGGTTGCGCGTTGGCAGTCCCGGCAATGACAATTCCCCATATACAGCGGTTCGGCCGCACAGCTATAGCGGATCGCGCCACACGCACAGCCACCGGAAAACGGAACCTTCATATTCAACCTCCTTCAGATGAAAAACTATATTTCCACATGCGCGGCCACAGGAGCAGAGACGAGCTCAGGCCGCGACCGCAGGATTGAGTTCTTTCAGTCGTGGATAGACCTCTCGGGCAAAGAGCGTCATGCCTTTGACCGTCTCTTCATGGTCCAGGAAGCCGGCCTGGCCCATCAGGAGGATCTGACCAAAGCCGCCTACGTGTTCGTAAAACTTGACGATTTGCCGGTAGACGGAATCCGGGTTGCCGGCAAAGACCAGCCCGTGCTCCATAAAGCTCTCCAACTCCGGGTTCTGGAACATCTTGAACACGCCCGAGGCCGGTCCTTTCATCGCCCCGGCCATGGCGGCTGGCGGATGATAGCCCGGCGGGCTGGTG
Organism: uncultured Binatia bacterium (SeqCode); assembly: GCA_965247985.1. GTDB lineage: Bacteria > Desulfobacterota > Binatia > Bin18 > Bin18 > Bin18. Next base: position 2,963,847 of record OZ252051.1, read on the forward strand.
AACTGGAACGGTACTTTATTGGCCTCCACATACCACATCAGCTTACGCGCCCCGGCATAGCCTTCTTCGTCCGTCTCACCCGTATACACCAGGGCGGCATAGGCAAAACGATCCAGGCCGGCAGCCGGCAGACCGAGTTCGGCCCGGCGCGTACGATAGGCGTCAAACACTTGCTTCGAGCCGTCGAAGCCGGTCAAAAAGCAGGCCACGATATTACCGCGCTCACCAACCGCCTGGGCGGAACTCGGACTGAGCGCCGTGATCCAGACGGGCGGATGCGGCTCCTGATAGGGGCGGGGCCAGATGTTGACCTGACGATGATGAAAGTATTTGCCTTCCCAGTTAAACGGACCGTCGTGGCTGGTCCAGGCTTTGAGGATCAAGTCATACGCTTCCCAAAAGCGATCCATCATGCGCGTGGGTCGATGGTTGCCGGCCGACATCTCATACGGCACACCACGCACAAAGCCGACCTCCAGGCGTCCGCGGGAGTACACATCGACCATGGCCATCTCTTCGGCCACCCGCACGGGCTCACGCCGGTTGGCAATCGGATTGCCAAGAATCAGCAACCGGGCCGTTTTGGTTTCACGGGCGAGGATGCCCATGATGATGGGACCGGCCGGGTTGAGATTGGTCGCGGTCTGGTGGTGCTCGTTCACCATGATGTCGAGCCCCAGTTCCTCGGCAATCAGCCATTCGTCGATAAACCGGTGATACAGGTCAGCTCCGATTTTCGGGTCATAGTAGCGATTGGGGAGCGTGACTCGGATCGAATCATACTCTTTCGCATCGGGCAAAAGATGATAGGCGTTTTCGCTGAAATGCCAGGCGCGCATGGGCACGACTCCTTTATTTATACTATCTATACTGAGGCAAGAAACGCACCGACCCGCTCGGCGAAGACTTCCGGCTGTTCCAGGTGCGGCCAGTGTCCGGCTTGGTCAATGACGGTGAACTGCGCACCGGGAATAGCGTCACGATAGGCCGTGCCATAATAGTCGGGGGTCACAAAACGATCACTCGCCCCCCAGACGAGCAGCGTCGGAAGAGCGACCCGATGCAAGCGCTGGCGCAGCTTGGGATTATGGAAATACGGCTCCCAGGCGTACAGGGCGGTCGCTTCTCGGTTACGGGCAGTCACAAGGAGTTCGTCATCGGACAGGCTGGCGTAATCAACTGCGACCCGAGCCGGGTCGTGATATTGCAGCCGGGTGACTTCTTCTGGCGGCAGGGCGAAAATATCCGGGATGTCGCGCGTCTCTCGATCCCCGACCTTGATACCGAGCGGCGCAACCAGGACCAGTTGGCTGAGACGAGCCGTAGACTTGACCGCCATTTCGGCGGCTATCCAGCCACCGAGCGAGCAGCCAATGACGACCACCTCGCGGAGATCAGACTCGTCGAGCAAGTCGAGATAAAGATAGGCCAGGTCATCCACCGTGTCGATATCGGCCGCCTCGGGCGCCTGGCCAAAGCCGGGATGGGTCGGCAGGATCACCCGGCCCTGCTTGGCCAGCAGAGAAAAAAATGGGGCCTGAGGACACGGCCCGTCTTCCCCGTGTAGCACGAGAATCGGACGGCCCTGTCCGTGCTCATATACGTCAAGTTGTACGCCGTGCAGCGTCAACCGGCGCGACTGATTCGACTGGCTACTCATACTGCTCCTGTGTCTAGGGGAACTGTACGATGACATGGGCAGGCTGTGAAGTCCCACCTTCAGGCTGCGGGTTGGTGACGGTCAGCGGAAACGTGCCGGCCGTGGTGAGCAAGGTGGTCGGGATGGTCACTTGCAGCTGAGAGTAATGGGGGAAATACGTTGTCCCATACACCCGGGAGTCCGCTATGGGACGTGCGGCCACTTGGACGCCATTTACTGCTACGGTTGATGAGTCCAGAAAGTTTTCGCCCTCAAGCACGAGGGTGAGACTCTCCATCCCCGCGGTAGCGACCTGAGGCGACAACGCCATAATCACCGGCGGGGGATTGGCAAAATAACCCCACGGCAACGGTGGAGAAGGAACCGGATTGCGAAAGTCCGGCGTGTAGGTCGTATCCAGAACCTTCCCGCCCTTTATCACGGTTTCTATGGTTTGCGTATGACGAATATCCTGGAGCGGATTGACCCGAACGATGAGCAGGTCGGCCTTGTTGCCGGCCACAAGAGTCCCAACGTCCGTCCGACGCAAAAAGTCAGCGTTATTTTTAGTTGCCGCCATAATGGCCTGCATGGGCGTCAGCCCGGCGTCCACGAGCAGTTCCAGTTCGCGGTGCAAACTGATGCCTGGCAGCACAAAGGAGGCCGTATCCGAGCCGGCCAATACCCGGCCCCCAGCCGCCACAAAGGTGCGCAGAAAATACTGGAGATTAGCATAGCCCTGCTGTAGCAGCCCGCGCTCTTCCGGTGTCAGCGCGGCCAGAGGCTCTTCATAGTACAGGGCGCGTTGGCGGTAACTTTCCGGAATGTACTGCAAGTTCGGATTTTGAACGAGTTGGGAGTCCTCTTTCCGATATTGCTCTCTCTGCTGAGCCGCAAAGCGAGCCGAGGTGTTGATGAGATCAGGCTCAAGCGAGACCTCTTCTTTCACCAGCAGACGAATCAGATCATCCGCCTTTTGGCGGTCCATATAGGCGTGGTAGAGCAGGAAGTGGGGATAATCGACGCTGATGCCAATACTCTCGAATTCCCGCATCTCGGCAACCTTGGCCGGGTCGGCGATCGTGGCCAGCGCAATGCCGGTGGCGTGAGCCAGACCGTCAATGCCTAACTCGGCGGCCTGCCGGGCATCAATAGCACCGATGTGGCCCATAACCGGCAGGCCGGCCTTCCGGCCTTCTTCGACCACGACCCGCACCTCTTCAGCCGAGATTTCGGTATAGACCTTGAGCAGGTCCACCCCTTGGGCAATGGCACTCTTGGCCCACGCTCGGGCTTCTTGCGGGTCGTTGAGCAACACAAAGGGCACATTCCAGAACAAGCGCCCGTCAAGAATCGGGCTGGCGGTAAACAGCCGCGGCCCCGGAATCTGCCCTTTGGCAATGCCGTCTTTCTGAACATACACCCAGTCATAACCGGCAAGGTCAACCACGGATGTCACCCCGTGGGCCAGAAACAGTTCGGGCATCCAGTCGGCGTAATGCACATGCATGTCGATCAGGCCGGGCAAAATGAACCGCCCCTCAGCGTCGATCAGTTGTGCTTCGGACGGAATATCAGCCTCGCCCTTTTTGAAAATGGTCTGAATGGTGTCGCCCACAATGACCAGCACGGCATCGGCCAGCGGCTCGCCGCCCGTTCCATCAATGAGCGTTCCACCGACAAGGGCCGTCAGCCGGGCCTCTGAGGCAGCCCAAACGGACGGACAGGCCAGCAGCCAGGTCAGGACCGCAAGACAGACACCGGCAGACAGCAGGCGGGACAGTTTTTTACTCAGCATGGACGCGACCTTCTTCACTTTGTGTGATTCGCTTGCGAGCCGCTTTGTTCACACCGCAAACAAACGTTCGACGTTACCGTGTAGTATCTGCTCACGCTCGTCATCGGAGCAGGCCAGCTTCTCCACCAATTCAATGGGCCGCTGCCAGGAGCCGTAGGGGTGGTCCGTGCCTAGCACGAGTTGATGGGCGCCCATCAGCGACAGGCACCATTCGAGCGGTTCCGGCTCATAGGCCACCGTATCCATATACAGTTTCTTCAGAAACCGGCTTGGCTCCTGCACCACGTCATCTCCACCAAAAGCCCCCAGCATACCGTCCAGCCGACCCATCAAATACGGCACGGTGGCACCAACGTGGGGAATGATGATCGGCGCGTCAGCATAGTCTGACAGCACCCCGGACAAGGCCAGACGCATGGCGGCCAGCGTATTATCAACCATAAACGCCAACACCGGCACCGGCACCAGGTCCATCAAATAGCGCTGATTCAGAGGCACGGTGGGGTGAATAAAAATGGGCCGGCCGAGTTCGGCCATACGCGCGAAAACGGGACGGAACTCGGGAGAGTCGAGCGGCTTGTCGTTGATATTGGAATACAGTTGAAGACCCCGAAAGTTGAGTTCCGAGATACAGCGGTCGAGTTCCCGGAGCGCCACCTCGGTGTCCCCAAAGCCCAAAGTCGCATAGCCCCAAAAACGGTCCGGGTGAGCGGCAATGAGTTCGGCCAGGAGATCGTTCGCAATCCGGGCCAATTCATCCGCCTGAGCGCCCCCGACCCGGTCCGGGCCGGGCACGGCCAAACTGAGGATGGAGATGTCGATGCCGGCCTCATCCATATGCGCCAGCTTGGTCTGCATGTCGTACAAGGGCGGCAGCATGGGAATGGTTAAGCCCTGACAGCAGTGAAAATGATACGTGCCGTCCACCAGCCGGGTGTAGGGAAAGTCACTCCGTTTTTCGAGCGTGCGAGCCATATGCTCGGATAAGAAATGGGTGTGAACATCGATTTTCATGCCCGGCCTCCTCTCTCCTTGCGCCATCACGCTTACCCGGCCTTGCGGGATTCGCTCCGTGCGTCAAAACCGCCCTCTTCAGGGGCATGTCCATACACGTCGCGCACATAGTATTCGGATTGATGCGTCGCGGGTCGCCCGCCCCAGCCATACTCGATCAGCCAGCCCGAGGGCGTGCGGAAGTAGAAGGAATACATATGGTCGTTGGAGTGTTTGCCGGGGGTAATGGCGACCGGTACCTTATGTTCACGAACGATCTCGTAGGTCAGGCCCACGTCGTCCAGATTGTCCACCTCGACCATAATATGGTTGAGGCGCTGCTCGGATGGGCCGATGCCAAAGGCCACGGAGTGGTCACGCTCATTGCAGTGCATAAAAACTGGCGCGATGACCTGCTTGCCCCGTTGAATCTTGTATTCCACGCTGCCGCGCATGCCCAGAGCACGGTAAAAGCGATAGGCCGCGTCCGTATCCTGTTGGCCGACAATACAGTGTCCTAATCCATCCGCGCCGGTCTTGAACCGGCCGTGCATGCGGCGTCCGGGATGGAAAGGCTGGCTGAACTGCACCTGCGGACCGTGAAAAATTTCGACCGAATTGGCGTTGGGGTCTGCAAGTTTCAACACCTCCAGCACGCGGCGCTCGGCGGCCTCGTCCGGCGAGCCCACACGGTAGGCGATACCCGCCTCGGACAACTGCTGTTGCATCTGCCCGAACTCTTCGGGTCCGGCAACCCGAAAGCCCAGGTAGCGCAGATCGTCGCTCGGGTCGTCGTGCAGGACAATCCGATGATGCCAGTAGTCCAGGCGCGCGTAGCAGCGGTCGCCTTCGCCTTCATCTGCAATTTCCCAGCCAATAATATTGGCCGCAAAATGCTTCCAGGTGGCGAGGTCTTTGACACCAATCCCCATATAGCCCAGCTCTGTGACGTGAATCATTGTTTCCTCCTGCGGTTAAAGGTTGGTTGTCTGATTACTCCCTTTTGATAGCAGCGCCCCAGTTCGATTTTGTGTGGTCCAATGAGGCTGCTACATGCGGACACTGAGAAAGACAGCGGTCGTTTCTTCGGAATATCAGAATCAAGTACACAAGACAAAAATCCACTGTCAAGACAAAGGGCTTTAATACCGGGCTGCTATCTTTATCTCGGACCGTCCGAAGGCCAGGATGAACAGAGCCGGTGAGTACTGTTCGCTTTCGCGCCGCTTTGATCTTTGTCCTAGAGCGGTGTAATGATGCGAGGGAGACTACGAAAACAGAGGCTCAGGTCATGGCTGACAAAATCTATGAGTGCACTATAGCAAATGGCCAAGTCGTGCTGCCTGCGGGCATACATTTGCCGGGAAACTGCCGCGTGTGGCTGACGGTACACGAGGAAGCCGCCCGCCCACCCGCAAGCATCCGCAGCCCTCGTCTCGTTCATCCGGAACAGGCTCAACATTTCGAGATGGAAGTCGAAGATGTGAGCGATGCCAAAATATGACGCCTCGCAGTTTGACCCACCGGCACCATTAGCCCTGGTGACGGTCCATTCGCCCAGGAGTGGAGCGTCTATTCACCGCGTGCCGGTACTTACGGAATGTCTTGAATCGTTGTTCTCTTCTGCTTGACGGCCCGAATCTGACTTGGGACGAATATCAGGAAGGCGATGGCGCAGGACGGGAGTTGCCATGATCCGCACAACGGTCGTAGGAAGTTGGCCTCTGCCTGAACAGTACCGTAACCGTTTGTTGCAGTATCACCGTGGCCAGTTGCCCGACATGCTCGTCAAACCAACGTTAAGCGGCGCGGCAGAAGTGGCCATCCGTGAGCAGAAGGCGACCGGCGTGACCCAGTTCATGGGCGGCGAGTTTTTCGCGGAAGTCTTCATTCAGCACATCCCCCGCCAACTCACGGGCATCCGCCTGGTGAAACCCCAAGCAGACGCATTACAGACGTATACGGATGTTGCCCGCTACGAACTGACCGGCGATATTGAGGCTCCCCGCGGTCTGGGCTATGTCGAGGCCTTCCGCCGCGAATCTCATATTGAACCGCGTCTGGACAAAGTTGCCGTCCCCGGCCCTTTAGAAGTGCTCGGACACCTCAAATGGACGGATGTGGTCCGGGCACAGCTTCCACGGGCAATCGAAATCGTGAATCGGGAATTGCGCGGACTTGCGGCGGCCAAAGTCCGAGAGATCCAATTGGATATTCCCACGATCGCCATTCGCTCCGTCCTGGGCCGCTTGGCTCCCGAAGAGGCAGCCGATTTGATTGCCCAGAGCTTTGAAGGGGTTGACGCTCTCAAAACCATCCACTGTTGCCTGGGCGATCTGGGCTCACAGTCTGCCGTCACCACCCATAATCTCCACGCCCTGCTGCCCTATATTGAGCGGCTGGCCGGCGTGATCGACAAGGTCCACCTGGAATGCTCCCACCCCGGCCAATGGGCCGACCGGACCTGTCTGCGCGATATTCCTTCAAGTATGCAGCTCATTACCGGCATTGTGGATGTCAAAGCTCCGGTCGAAACCAACGCTCAGATTGAAGAGCGTATTCACGAAATGCTGAGATTCGTAGCAGCAGAGCGATTATGGATTGCGCCGTCGTGCGGCCTAGGTCGCCGCACCACTGATATTGCCATTGGTAAACTCTCGCGTATGGTTGAGGCAGCACAGCGCTGCTGACGGGCGTCGCTCAAAGGAGGAAACGCTATGTCTGAGTACACGACCGTGTTTGGTTCCCTGGAGCGGTATGAGAAAGGCCGCGTCGAAATCATTAATGACAAGGCTCGGCATTATGCCTTCTCCAATGTCTTCGAAGTGGCCTCTGGTGCCCAGCCGTATGAAAAAATAGCCGTGGCGAAAAATCTTGAGTACGTGGTCGAAGTCCTGCGCGCGGAAGGCCCCTCAGACTGGTTTAGCGCGGCGCACGATGAATTCGCGGTGGTGATGGACGGACAAATAGAGATCCATCTGGTCAAACTCGACAATCCGGACTCCATTGTGTCACAGGACACCCAAGGCTCAGTGCGCGTGCCAGGAACCTCAACAGGACCGCCCGCCGGCAAAAAGATGGGGCGGATGAAACTCCGGCGCGGTCATCAAGCCCTGCTCCCGGCAGGTGCGGCCTATCAATTTATTGCTGAACAGCCCTGTGTCATTTTGCTCCAAACGCTGAAAGGCCCGCTCACGGTCGAAAAGTGGGCGGAAATTTGTGCAGCCTAGAGTGGGCTACAGAGGGAAAGAAGGAGACAGACGATGAGCAACGTCAAAGCATCGGCTCCCGACAAGCGGACCGGCTATAAGAGTTTTGAACTTGGCAGGTTTTCTTTTTCACGCGACGAGTATTTCGTCACAGTCCGCTGGCCGGCCAGAGAGACGCAACTCTCCCACACCATGCCGGCGGACGCGTTTCTCAAGGCCCTGATACGCGATGTAGCCTGGGGGTTCTTTTATGGCTGGGTCAATTTTGATGTGGTGCTCGGCACCCGTAATCGGTATGGCAGCGTAGAGCTATACGCCGGTCGCTATAACGATGGCTATCATGATGCCGGCCTCGACTATGTTGAGACATTTGAGACGCCGGAGATTCTCGCCACCTTCAAGGCCATGCTGACCGATTGGACCAACGCTGGCTTTGATCCGTTTGCCGCACCCGCGGAAACGGGCACGACCGTCTTTGGCAAAAAGAACGGAAGCAATATCGCAGCGATTGAACGCAACCGGGAGACGTGCCGGCGGATGCCCGGTTTGCCGGGCGATGCCGCGCTCCGATCGGATGAAAACGGCTACCCGATCAATCGGGCCTTTGCCGATGTCGAACAGGACGAACCGGAGATTCATGCCGAGCCGGGCTTTGAAAACGAAGTCCATGCCATTAATCTCTTCAAGTATCTGTCCCGCTCTGACGTGACCTGGAATCCTTCCGTTGTGTCCGTGTGTCGCAACAGCCTGTTTTGCCCAACCACAGAGGAACACGCCTTGCCCGTCATTCACGGCAATGACCGAGTGGAATGGTTTATCCAAGTCAGCGATCAGATCACCTGGCAGGTGGGCGACAAGGAAACTGGGCGGCCTCGGGCCAGAGTTGTCATGAACCCCGGTGATGTGGCTGCCATGCCGGCCGATATTCGCCACCAGGGCTTTTCGCCCAAGCGGGCCATGCTGCTGGTCTGGGAAAACGCGACGCCGGGTCTGCCTGAAAAATACGACAGCGGCGAACTCTCACCCTATCCGATTGATCTGTAATAGCGAATCAGAAGGAGGACGGCATGAAATTCGGAGTGTTGTATATTCCCGACTATTACGAAGAGCGTCACAAATCGTCCAGCCATTACTACGGCGAAATGCTGGAGCAAATCGATCTGTGTGAAGAAATCGGCATGGATAGCATCTGGTTTGCCGAGCACTACGTCGGCGGCTATGCCTTTCCTTCCCCACCGATCTTTGCCGCCGCGGTTGCCCAGCGCACGAAGCGCGTTCGCTTCGGCACCGCGGTGACGCTGTTGCCGCTGACCAATCCGATCAAGACAGCCGAGGAATATGCCATGCTGGATGTCCTGAGTGACGGCCGGCTCGACTTCGGCATCGGGCGGGGTATCCTGCGCCGCGAGTACGACCTGTTCGGGATTAATCCGGACGACAGCCAGGGTCGCTACCACGAGGCGCTCGATGTCATCCTCCAGGCCTGGACCCAGGACGAGGTCACCTTTACCGGAAAATACTTCAGCATCGATCAGGTCAAAACGCTGCCCAAGCCGGTTCAGCAGCCCCACCCGCCCATCTGGGCCGCGGCCGTGGCGTCCCAAGAGTCCTTCATCTGGACGGGTGAGCGGGGCTATAACATCATGCTGGTGCCCTTCGCCTATCCCACCTTCGGACCGCTCCGCGAGCGGGTCGATCTGTATCGCCAAACCCTGATCGACAACGGACACGACCCGGCCCAAAAAGAAGTGCAGGGCACCTACCATCTGTATGTCGCCGAAGACGACGAGCAGGCCCGGCGCGAAGCCGCAACGGAGTTGGACCGCTACTTCAAATTCTTCGCCGGCCTGGATAAGCCCTGGCAGTCTGACGAGTACAAAGCCTACGGCAAGGGCCTCGGCGATATCTTCTCTCAGCTCAAGTATGACGTTCTGGACAAAGGCGACGGAGTGATGTTCGGCAGTCCTGAGCGCTGCATTCAACGCATCAAGAACATCAAGGCAGGCTTGGGCATCACCCATATGCTGTTTGAGGTCAACTTCGGCGGCATGGCCCACGACAAGGTGCTGCGGACGCTGGAACGCTTTGGCAAGGATGTGCTGCCGCACGTTCGCAATCTCTAGCCGCGGCTGGTTGGGGGAGATGCAGTGAGAATCGCCATTATCGGCGGTGGTATCGGCGGCATGACGCTGGCCCTGTCGCTGCATGACGCCGGCCTCACCGATATCGATGTCTATGAATCCGCTCACACCATCAGTGAGTTGGGAGTCGGCATTAACGTTCTGCCGCACGCGGTGCGCGAGCTGACCGAACTCGGCCTGCTGGACGGCCTCTCCGCAGTCGGCATTCCCACCGGCGAGTTGGTCTTTTACTCCAAACACGGCCAGCGCATCTGGGGTGAACCCCGCGGTCGTGCCGCGGGCTATCACTGGCCCCAGTTCTCTATTCATCGCAGTGAATTATTGAAGGTACTCCACTGGGCCGTCGTCCAGCGACTCGGCCCCACACATGTCCACACCGGCCAGCATTTAGTCCGGTTCGGACAAGAAGCGGGAAGGGCCTGGGGCGAGTTCGTCGATAGGACAGGGAATACATCGGCGCGGCGCGCCGAGGCCGACCTTCTTGTCGCCTGTGACGGCGTTCACTCCGTGGTCCGGCAGGAACTCTATCCTGACGAAGGTCCACCCAAGTGGAACGGCATTACCATGTGGCGTGGAGTGACGCGGGGCAAGCCGTTTCTGTCCGGCCGCGCGATGCTGATGGCTGGCGATTTTCAGCGCCGGGTGGTGGTCTATCCGATTTCAAAGCAGTACGAAGACCAGGGACAGGCGCTCATCAACTGGGTGGCAGAATACAAGGTCGCTGACGACCGGCCCATGCCCCCGCAAGACTGGGAACACTCCGCGCGGCTTGAAGAGGCACTGGAGCCCTTCACTTCGTTTCGCTTTGACTTTCTCGACGTGCCGGCAATGATGCGGCAGGCTGAGAAAATTTATCAATATCCCATGGTTGACCGCGACCCGCTGCCGACCTGGGACTTCGGGCGGGTCACGCTGCTGGGCGATGCCGCCCACCCCATGTATCCGGTCGGCTCAAACGGAGCCTCCCAAGCCATCATTGATGCTCGCGTATTGGCCCGGGAACTCGCGCTCCAGCCGTCCATTGAGCAAGCCGTAGCAGCCTATGATGCCGAGCGTCGCCCAGCTACGGCAGCAGTTGTTCAGGCCAATCGGAAGGTCGGACCGGAACAGTGCATGGAGCTTGTCGAACAACGCGCCCCGAATGGTTTTACCAATCTTGACGATGTGATTAGCCGGCAGGAGTTGGAAGACATCTCCCTGTTGTATAAACGCACCGCCGGCTTTGATCCGGACATATTGAACAACCGACCATCGTTATCGGTCGGCTGAAACGCTGAGAGTACGGCCATCCTACCCTCTTCCTTTTTATACGCTGGGCGCGCGGCCATCCTGGCCGCAGCCTGTTTTTTATTTCCTGGGAGTGCGGGCCTCATTCCCATCTGCCCACAGCCTGCTGTTCTCCCAGACTCACTATTGCGGGCTGGAAGCCCGCACTCCCAGAGAAGAAGTCGTCCTATACCACACCGCCCACTACCCCTCATCCACACGCGGCAAAGCGTTCCAGATGGTGGTCTGCGTCGCCGAAGGTCTGGGCGATCATGGTCAGCCGCCGAAAAGTATGGCTGACTTTCAGTTCCTCGGTCATGCCCATCCCACCGTGCAACTGAACGGCCTCTTGGCTGATATGACGGCACGAATCGGCAATATGGATTTTTGCCGCGGATATGATCCGACGGCGTTCGTCGGCATCCGCACTATCGGCCTTGACGCAGGCCAGACAGGCCATAGATTTGGCTTGTTCATGGATGATCGTCATGTCCACCATGCGGTGTTGCAGCGCCTGAAACGAACCGATCGGTACCCCGAATTGTTTGCGAGTTTTGAGGTATTCGAGCGTCGTGTCATTCGCAAACTTCATAGCCCCAACCGCCTCGGCGCACACTAGGGCCGTCGCATAGTCCACCACTTCTTCGATCAGTGGCAGGGCCTGTCCTTCCTGGCCTAGCAGCGCATCAGCGGGAACCACCGTCCCTGCAAAACTCACATCCGCGGCGCGCAAGTTGTCAAGCGTCCGGTAGGGCCTGAGCGTCACACCCGGTGCGCTGCGGTCTACCACAAACAGGCTGATGCCGTCCGCATCGGTGGTGTTGCCGGCGGTGCGAGCCGACACAATGAGTGTATCGGCACAGGGCGCGTGCAGGACGACACATTTCTCGCCCTCAAGCGTATAGCCATCAGCGGACTTGTGCGCCCGGCACTCGACATGAGCAAGATTATAGCGTGACTCGCGTTCGGTCTGGGCAAAAGCCAACTTACGGCTGCCAGCAATGAGGGCCGGCAGCACGTCCTGCTTTTGGGCCTCACTGCCGCGCCGGGCAATGAGCTGTCCACCCAGGCCAACGCTGGCGACATAGGGCTCGACAATGAGTCCGTCGCCAACCGCTTCCATGACTGGCATCAGGTCTACCGCATTACCCCCGAAGCCACCCACCTCGCTCGAAAAGGGCAGACCCAGCAGGCCCATTTCGGCAAACGTTGCCCAGACGTGCTCACTATAGCCTTGGTCGGACTCGATAATCTCTGTGCGAGCGGCAAAGGTATACTCTTTGGTCAGAAATTGCCGGACGCTCTGAGCCAGCAGTTGTTGTTCTTCGCTGTAGTCGAAATTCACGTTGCGGTCTCCTGTTTACAGGCCCGTTTTACAGACCAAGTGACGCCTTGGAAATGATATTGCGCTGGATCTCATTGGAACCTGCGTAGATCGAGGTCTTGCGGTAATTGCAATAACGCGGGGCGATATTGGCGGTGTGCTGGTCAAAGTCGGTGGCGTGCAGCGACTGCACCGGCTGCGCAAACGGCCCGACCGCTTCCAGCATCAGCTCGGTGAGCGCTTGTTGGATTTCCGTGCCGCGAATCTTGAGCAAGGACACTTCCGCGCCCGGCGCTCTGCCGCCACGCATCTGATCCAGAAAGCGCAGATTGGTAATCTCCAGAGCCATCAGCTCGACTTCCACCCGAGACAGCCGGTCGCGGAAACGCGGGTCTTCAATGAGAGGTATGCCATTTTTGAGCTGCTGAGCCGCCAGCTCTTTCAACTGCAGCACTTCTCGCTTTGAGGCCCCGGTGTTGCCAGTGCCGAGTCGCTCATAGCCCAGCAGATATTTGGCAACAGTCCAGCCATCATCTTCTTCGTGGACGAGATTCTCGGCCGGCACCCGCACATCGTCAAAGAATACCTCGTTCACCTCATGGCCGCCGTCCATAAGCATGAGCGGTCGGACGCTGATGCCCGGCGTTTTCATATCCATGAGTAAAAAGGAAATACCTTGCTGCCTTTTTGGAAAGTCCGTATTGGTCCGCACCAGACAAAAAATCCAGTCCGCGTGCTGCGCCCAGGTGGTCCAGATTTTCTGGCCGTTGACGAGATACGTGTCCCCCTCGCGGACCGCACTTGTCTTGAGCGAGGCCAGGTCAGAGCCGGACCCCGGCTCGGAATAGCCCTGGCACCAGAACACATCGCCGTTATATATACCCGGCAGAAAGCGCTCTTTCTGCTCTGGCGTGCCAAACTTATGCAGGACTGGCGCACACATCGGCACCCCAAAGGGAATACGCGGCGGGCAACCGGCATAGCCGCATTCTTCTTCAAAAATATGCCGCTGAACAATAGTCCAATTCGTGCCACCCCACTCTTCTGGCCAGTCGGGTGCGCCCCAGCCGCGTGCGGCCGTGATTTTCTGCCAGCGCAGCAAGTCGTCTTTGGTCAACTCTTCATAGTGGACGACTTTGTCGCGCAGTTCGTCCGGCAGGTTGTCTGTGAGCCAGGAACGGACGTCATCACGGAAGGCCATTTCTTCCGGGGAATAGTTGAGATCCATAGTGCGCTCCTCAATAGATTTCGCAGTTTCGCTTTACAAGCCAAGGGACATCTTGGCAATGATATTCCGCTGGATTTCATTTGAGCCGGCATAAATCGACGCTTTCCGATGGGTGCAGTAGCGAACGGTCAGGTTTGCTGTCTGCTGGTCTAGTTCCGTAGTCCGGCCTGTTGCCCCAATGGACCGGTACGGTGCTGCCAGCGGACCGGCCACCTCCAGCAGCAATTCGGTCAGGGCTTGTTGAATTTCCGTGCCACGCAGTTTGAGCAGCGAGACCTCCACGCCAAGTTCCCGGCCTCTCTGCATCTGATCCAGAAAACGGAGGTTTGTAATTTCCAGGGCCATCAGTTCCACTTCGACTCGCGATAGCCGGTCGCGGAAGCGCGGATCATCGAGGAGCGGCCGGCCGTTTCGCGGTTGGGTTGCTGCCAGCTCTTTGAGTCGCGCCAGGTCCCGCTTGGACGCGCCAATCTCTCCGGTGTTTAAGCGTTCGTACCCCAATAGATATTTGGCAACGCTCCAGCCGTCGTTCTCTGTGTGCACCAGGTTCTCCACCGGCACTTTCACCTCATCGAAAAAGACTTCGTTGACCTCATGTATCTCACTCATCAACAGCAGCGGTCGCACAGTAATCCCCGGCGTTTTCATATTGATAAGCAGAAACGAAATCCCCTGCTGCTTTTTTTCGGCTGAGGGGTCTGTTCGCACCAGACAAAAAATCCAGTCCGCAAAATGGGCCCAGGTGGTCCAAGTTTTTTGGCCATTGACAACATAATGATCACCGTCCCGCACCGCCCGGATCTTGAGCGAAGCGAGGTCAGAGCCCGCGCCTGGTTCGGAATAGCCCTGGCACCAGGCAACATCGCCATTATAAATACCCGGTAAAAAGCGTTGTTTCTGCTTCGTGGTCCCAAAGCGGAGGAGCACCGGTCCACACATGTGAACCCCTGTGGGCAGCAGCATAGGACAGCCGACAGTGGCGCAGGCTTCTTCAAAAATATAGCGCTGAACCGCAGTCCAATTCGTACCGCCCCACTCCTCAGGCCAGTGCGGAGCCACCCAGCCCTGGGCGGCAAGAATCCTGTGCCAGCGCAAATAGTCCTCGCGACCGAGGTCGTGATAGTTCACCACCTTCTCACGGAGGTCGTCCGGGAGATTGGCCCGAATCCAGGTCCGGACGGTGTCGCGAAAAGCCAGCTCTTCGGGCGAATAGTTCAGATCCATTCTGTTTCCTTGAACGCCAGAGCATTATGTATCAGGCTGCCGAGTAAATCCTAGCCCAGCTTCTATCCTCGGCTCACTGCCGGGGGATACAGCCCGGAGTGGGTTTGCTATGCTTCCCCAACGATTCAGCATCGACCATTCCAGGACTGGAGGATTTGGGTATGTCTTCCCGCAACGCACCACACTCCCACGGACAACCGATCTTTGGTATGCAGAAAACATTCATTTCTGAAGTCGCCCCACCCCAGGAGATGTCCGGACCGGCCTGGTGGTTCGGCTTTCACCGCAACCTGCTTCTGCTTCAGAAGGATGGCGCTACGTTTCAGGTGCCCTGCGTAGAGCGCTTTGAAGAGATGGGGGTCTCCGCCGGGAATCGGCACTATCTCGGGCGGTACGATGGGCGCGCGTGTTATGCCGTTGATGTGCTGGACAAATCAGTGCCCGATCACCTGGACTTCAAGGACCTGCGACAGGCGCACAGCGGAATTGACGAAGATTTGTTTGTCCTGGGGGGCCGCGCGGTCCAGATTGTCGAGTGGGACCGCACGCATCAGTACTGCGGGCGGTGTGGGACCCGCAACGAAACCAAACAGGACGAGCGAGCCAAGCAGTGCCCCAAGTGCAAGCTCTTGAACTTTCCGCGCTTGTCACCCGCCATTATTGTCATGGTGGAGCGTGACGGAAAAATCCTGCTCGCCCGTTCGCCCCATTTCCCGACCAAGATGTACAGTGTTCTGGCCGGCTTTGTTGAACCCGGCGAGACCATAGAGGAATGCGTCGCCAGAGAAATCAAGGAAGAAGTCGGGATCACGGTCGATAATATCCGCTATTTTGCCAGCCAGCCGTGGCCGTTTCCCAACTCACTCATGCTGGGCTTTACCGCAGAGTATGCGGGCGGCGAGATTAAAGTGGACGGAGTGGAAATCGCCGAAGCGGCCTGGTTCAGCCCGGACAATATGCCCTCCATCCCCGGTCGCATCAGTATTTCACGGCGTTTGATTGATTATTTTTTGGACACGCATGGGTAGGTGCGGGCAGGATGCCCGCAGTCCCAGGATGGGGCAGGCATCACCCATGCGTTGGGTGTTTCCGTTCCTTCTTTTGCTTGACCGCGACGACGTTCAACAGTTTTTCCTCATCGGTATATTGCGTCACGGTCAAGCCATACGACCCCAGAAAGGAATGCGCTTCGTCCGGCGAGGGGAGTGACGTAATCGGAAACGGCTCCGAGCGGACCAGCTGTTCAACATAGGCTCGGCCTTCGGGGTGACTGATGACAATCCGACCACCCGATCGCAGCATACGCATTATATTGCGCAAGGCTCCGGGTTTATCTGCGATATTGCCGTACATGCCGTTCATGAACACCACATCCACACAGGCGTCGGGCAGGTCCAGGTCGCGGATGTCACGCTGATGGCGTTCGACTTCGGGGTAGCGCCGGGCGACTTGTTCCAGCATCTTGCCGGACAGGTCGCAGACGTAGATGTGACCGGGCTGATACTTCCGAATGTCCGGTATAAGCGCCCCCGTCCCCGTCCCAACATCCAGCACGTTTTCTCCGGTCTGAATGTCAGGCGCGGCAACGATGCGTTCCATACGGGCGCAGACGTCTTGGGGTAAATCGACCAGAAAACGATCATACACATTATCGAATGCCTGGCCTTGTTTCGCGTTGAATTCGGCAATCTGTTCGTCGTTCATGTTTTTCGCTTATCCTTTTTGCTCCAGCCACCAGCGGCCCAGGTCAATCTCAATGGCCTCAAAGGGTTCGGCCCGTATCAGGTCCTCCCCGCCGTGGGTACTCACCACAACCCAGCGTTGCGTTTCCAAACGATACACTTCCAAGGTGCGCAGCCCAGGGTCAACCAGCCACAGATGGCTCACCTGTTCTCGGGCATAAATCGGCATCTTGAGGACCCGGTCGTTCCGTCCGGTACTGGGCGAAACCACCTCACACACCCAGTCGGGAGCCAGTTCGCTATACGGCACGTCCTCCAATACCGGCATGCGCTCTCTGCGCCAGCCCGCAATATCAGGCACCAGGATGTCGGCTTCAAGATGCAACTCCGGCTCAAACAGAATCCACCAGCCCCCAGGACCGTCCGGCCCAGCCGGCCTTCGGGAGAAGGGGCCAAGGTCTTGCGTGACGGAAGAGGCAGCATGGGCGTGAGGGAAGGACGGCCTTGGAGCGGTCGTCAACTCGCCAGCAAGGATCTCCGCAACAAAGCGCTCAGGGACCTGGAGCAGATCGGCATAGGTCGCTCGCTTCCGTGCCGGGTTCATGGCCATGAGCCTACCAGAAGCCTGGGGAACGGGGAAGGCGTTCGCCCCGCGCTCTGTGGCCAAGATGAGTGAAGAGACGTTTCCGACGCAGTGTCCGTTTACTGTCGAGCAGGTTTGGGATGCGGCGTATTGGGGGGAGTGAGAAAAAGGGCAGACACAAGGTCTGCCCCTAGAAGCATTCAGGCTTTTCTACGCAGCCGCGGCCCATTTTTCGCGCAGGAACTCCCCTACCCGCTCGATCCCTTGCTTGCCTTCATCCAGCATAGGATGAAAGGCGTGCCAGACATGGACCATGTTGTCCCAAATCTCGAGGGTACAATCGACACCCGCGGCTTGGGCCTTTTCGTCAAATGTGATGGAGTCACCCAGGAGAATTTCATCTCGACCGACATGGATCAATAATGGTGGCAAGCCGTTGAGATCGGCAAAATTGGGTGAAGCATACGGATGCGTGGGATCGCTGTCACCAACGTATAATCCCGCCATGCGTTTGAGACCATGGGTGGTCACTATGGGGTCAGCCGCCGCTCTGGTCTGGTACGACTCGTTCGAGCAGGTCATATCTGACCACGGACTGATCGCCACCGCGGCCGCCGGCATGGGCACACTGTTGTCGCGCGCCGCAACCAAGGTCGCCAGGATCAACCCGCCACCGGCAGAGTCCCCTCCAATGGCTACATTTTTTGGAGAAAAGTCTTGATCAATAAGCCACTTGAGTGAGGCTACGCCGTCATCAACCGCTGCTGGAAAGGGGTCTTCCGGTGCCATACGATAATCAACCAGCAACACCGCGGCTTGGGCGCAACGGGAGATTTCTCCCGCCAGTGAGCGGTGCGTGTTGATCGAGCCCACCACATAGCCCCCGCCGTGCAGATAGAGTATTGCCCGCTCGGCCTGACTGCCAGGCGCGCGGACCCATTCGGCAGCTCGACCGGCTACGGTGATGGGTTCCGTCTCAATATCGTCCGCGGCCTTGAAGGCCAGTTTTTCCATGCTTTTACGCATGGCCTCGACTGGCGGCTCGACATCCGCCGGGGTCTGTTTTTCGTGTAAAATCTGTTTCAGTTTGTCAATGCTCATTCCTGCCATCGTCTTCCCTCCTTTGCGTGATGGTGTAGACACCATATTCTTCAGCGCTACCATTGTCACTATTGCTCTCGTTCTCGTGGCGAGGAAAGGACTCAGCCAGGGTTTGAGTGAGATGAAGATTGTAGCGCTCTACCATATGAAAGGCGGGGTTGGGAAAACGGCCGCGGCTGTCAATCTTTCGTATCTGGCTGCACACTCCGGAGCCCGGACCTTACTCTGCGACCTCGACCCCCAGGCGTCGGCCACCTATTACTTTCGGGTTCGGCCTAAACTCAAAGCCAGGAAAAAAGTGTTTGCGCCTGGCGGCAAGCATCTTAAAGCAAGCATCAAGGCGACCGATTTTACGCACCTGGACCTGCTCCCCGGAGCATTGTCTCACCGCCACCTGACAGAGATTTTTCAGAAAGCCAAACACCCGTCACACTGTCTGCACCGCAGCTTGGTCGCGCTCCAGGACGAATATCAATATATCATTCTCGACTGTCCGCCGGAGGTCAGTCTGGTTGCCGAAAACGTCTTTCATGCCGCGGATTGCGTCCTGATCCCCCTTGTCCCCTCACCACTCTCGGTACACGCCTATCAGCAGGTCCGGACGTTGTATGCAAAACACGGCTATGACCCCAACAAACTCCGGACGTTTTTCTCCATGGTGGAACAGCAAAAAAAGCTGCATCAATCCGTCATGGGGGAGCTGACCGCTTCTCACTCCGAAGCCCTTCCACATGCCATTCCGTATCTCGTCGATGTCGAAAACATGGGCATCTACCGAGAACCGGTCCTCGTCTCTGTTCCTCACTCCCGGGCATCCCAGGCGTATGAACGGTTGTGGACAGAACTGGAAGCTATACTGAATCAGGCTCACCCACACTCGATGGCTGAGATGACTGAGCGGGCTCCTGGTCTGGCCGAGATTGCTGGTCCTTCTGATCGTGCTGATCTGGCGTCCCAGCCATCTCAGCACGATCAGGACCGGTTAATGGTAAAATCGTCGGATCAATTATCTCAATCATCAGACCAATCACCGCGGTCAACGTCCGAAACTCTTCCACAACCCGCTGTTGCAACACCTGCTTCTCTGAAACCAGCGAAGTAAGTAGGACTTCCAGGGCATGGCGCGTGCCATTTCCATTAAAGGCAAAGCCTCCGGTGGCATTGCTGAACTGTTGGATCAGGACTTTCTGCACACTGATGTCCTGTATCCTGCCTAACGTCCGCTGGACGCGCTTCAGGTGCTTGAGCACATTTCGGATAGGCAGCTCCGGAAAGGCAGTGATAAAAAAATCCATCAGATAGCGGAGTTTTTTGCATTCGATTCTCAGCGCGTGTAGCCGCTCGCTCT
Organism: uncultured Binatia bacterium (SeqCode); assembly: GCA_965247985.1. GTDB lineage: Bacteria > Desulfobacterota > Binatia > Bin18 > Bin18 > Bin18. The sequence goes on from OZ252051.1 coordinate 2,983,383, forward strand.
CGGCGTGTTGCAGGCTATCCGGCTCTACTGAGACCAGAGAGCGACATCCCCCGATCATACGTTCGAGGACGAACCCTTCGATCATCGGGATACTCGGGTCATTTGCCTCAGGCTGTGTCGTAAACGCCTCCCACTCCCGGAGCACGGCCCGATACCGCCTGGTCTCAAATGTCTTCACCAGTGTCCGGTAGTGTTCTCTCCGTTCCTGCTGGAGAAAGGCGGAAAAAGGTTGGAGAGCGGGCTGGCTGTCAGCCGGTAGCCGCTGACGGTAGGTGTCCTGCACGAGGAGAAAAGTATCCAGGTCCCGCACGCTCCCGGTTAACCGGCCGAGCTTGGCTAGCTCTCTTCGAAACCGTTTTGTTGCTTCGCGAGGAAAAACCCCACGGGTCTGTCCAAGCAGAGAGCGCGCCCGCCGTACGGCAATACGAAAGTTGTGCAAATAGAGCGGGTCATCACCCTGACGCATGCCCAGCTCGTTATAGCGCGCCATCGCCAGGAGTAAGCGCAAGAGGCGGCGGAATATTCGGTCAACCGGTAGCACCGACTGCATCGGCAAGGGGCGTTTCACCGAATATTTGCCGGGAGAGCGGCCTTGTGTCGCCAACGCCTCTTGGTTGACACCCCTGGTAGCCGGTATGAGGTCCTGCTCCTGACACCAGAGCACGAGTCGTTTGGCCTCTTTCTGATAGCCTCTGAGCGGGTGGATCCAGATACGAGGCCGGAGGGTAAGACCTGAGTTTTTTTTCGCTACAACGTGCTCTTCAATAATCAGGCGGACCGTTGTCTTCTCGCGATGATCGAGCATTCGTATCGGGAGGCTGCGGGTCCGGAGGTTGAAGAGCGGGGTGAGCGGGAGATCGTCAATAAGAGCCACCAGGCGTTCTCGCAAACGGCTATCAGGCAAATCCGTTGCAGCAGATGGAAGCCTGAGACAAGGAATCTCTTCAAGAGGGAGGACTGCATCATACGACTGGAGAGCAAGCGTTTCAGCGTTCAGAGAGAGAGCCAGACGGTGCAAGCTGAGTTGCCAGTCGGCCGTGTCGTACTGTGTACGCCGCTCGGTCTTGAGCGGCTCTGTGTGGATGGAGAACGCGTGTGCCAGCGCCCCAAGAAACTTTTTTCGGCTCCAGCGTCCGCGGGGAAGGAGTTGAATGTCGGTTGTGTGTGCTCTTAGCATGCGCCCAGCGAGAGCACTCGTATGCCCCCTGCTTGGGCGTTTCCTGCGCTCGCCCTTGTACTTGTAGCGCAGCCCGCCCCGCTCCGACAATACCGGTGTGTCGGACGGTCCCTCTTCCTCCCCCTTTGGGAAACGCTGGCGTCACAGAGTCCTCCAACTCGACTTGCGCTTCTGCGTCCACGCCCACGCCGGCTCCTCCCCCTTCCCCCGCGCCCTCCTACGTCAACATACACGGGCGGGGGTGAGGGCTGTCCCAAGGGCGACAGTCCCGCCGGCTGGGGCGCAGGGCGCAGCCTACAAGCATTTCACTCTCCTCGCGTTGGCAACATACACTGGCCGGAGTGAGGGGGGTCCCAAGGGTGACAATCCCGCTCGCAGACCGGGCGGTTCATGAACCGCCCCTACGCCACAGGGCACGTCATTCCTCCCCCCTCCCTCATGCCGGCCAAAGCCGAACCCCTGGCCCCCCCGGATGCTGGCGGCCGGCTGGGGCGCTAGCCGGGGGTCACGTCCAGCCTCATCTCCTCCACGGAGGGCACTACATCATCGTAGGGTGCGCCCTGCGCACCTTGCCGCCTGGCAACATACACCGGCCGGGGTGAGGGGGGTCTGCGCCCCTCCACGGATTTGCCTCAGCCTGCTCATGCGCTACGACTCACCGGCCAGGTGGCTCGTCCAGCGGTGTGCCGGCCCAGTCTTTACCAATCACCGCTTCGACGGCAATCGGGACCTGATCCGCGACAATCTCTCGCATGGCTTCGACCATGTGTGCAGTCAACCATTCCTGGGCGGTTTTTGCGTCAGACAGCGGCACTTCGACCAGAATTTCATCATGTACGCAGGCCACAGGCGTTGCGCTCGACACTCGGTCGCGGTGTTCAAACAAACGCGCCAGGGCCAGCTTGAGACCGTCGCCGCCTGTCCCCTGCACCGGGATATTGAGCAAGACGTTAAAGTGCCGCACGCCCAGAAAACGGCGTCCGGTGAGCGTGCGGGTTTCGAGTCCGCGCGCCTGATGCCGCGCCTGCTCAGCCTGTCGTTTCGCCTGCTGATGCCAGCGGGCGACTCCCTGATAGGTGAGAAAGAACGTGCGGTGATATTGGGCCGCTTCCTGGTCTGACATGCGGACGCCATACTTCGTTTCGGCGTCATGTTTCAGGCCGTTCACCCCCATGCCGTATAGCAGACCGAAGTTGACACTCTTGGCGAGTTGGCGGTGCCGCTGTTCAACCTGCTCCAGGGGGATGTGCAGTATGCGCGAAGCGGTCAGGGCATGCAGGTCGGTTTCATCTCGGAACGCTTGCAACATGGTCTCATCCTTGGCCAGGGCCGCGGCGATACGGAGTTCGACCTGTGAATAGTCAGCCTTAATCAGGGCCATTTCCGGTGCCGCACGAAAGCAGGCTCGAAAGGAGCGGGCTTTTGGGATCTGTTGGATATTCGGACCGCCGCAGCTCATTCGGCCCGTTGCCGCACCGTTTTGGAAATAGACCGGATAGACTCGTTCCGAGTCCGTATCGAAAAACGAGTCGATGACACCCCGGCCATAGGTGCTGACCCGTTTGGCAACTTCTTTATAGTTGACCAAAAGCTCGGCAATGGGATGGTCGATTTTCTTCAGCGTTGCGGCCCGCGCATTGGGTAATGCAATATCCAGGGTTTGGAACAGCACCTTGATTTGCTGGGATGAGGCCCAATTTATGGCCATGCCCAAATCCTGAGCGTGTCCGTTGAGCTGTTGGGTCAGGGTGCCGAGCTGCGCTTCATCTTCCAATGTCCGAGCCAGCCACCCTTCCGCATCAAAGGCGACACCTGCGATTTCCATCCAGGCCAAAGCTTGTACACAACGAAATTCAATATCTGCCGCTCGTGCCAGGCCCGCTTCTGCCAACGCCGGACGCAAGCCATCATACAGCGGCCACAGCACAGCAACATCCCGCGCAGCATACTCCAGTTGTGCTGTGCTGAGTTCCCCGGACCAGTCAGCCGCTTGCAAATCTTTAGGCAGATACCGGTCTAATTCCTGTTCAACCACCTGTTCAAGACTATGTCGTACTCTTAGTCCAGCCTTGAGCACTTGGCTGGCCAACATCGTATCAAAGACTTTAGCCGGCCAGGGACAACCGGCTGAAACAAGAAATTTCAGATCAAATTTGGCATTGTGGAAAAGCCAGCGGCGCTCTGGACTGAAAAGAGGGAAGAGCGCGTCAATGGGGATGTGACGCATATCAAAAAGATAGGCGTGGGCAGGGGTTGCAATCTGAATGAGCCGGAGGGAGTCTTTCCGAAAGTCGAGCCCGGTCGTTTCGGTATCACAGGATAAGACCGGCGCAGCACGTAGGACGGGAAGCAGCCGTTCAAGCTGCGCGGGTTCATGCACCAGTGTATATTCGGGTGTTTCAAACACGGGCAGGGCCCCAAACGGAGCCGTCTGACCCGCTTGAGGGGCCATCTCTTCCGGGAAGAGAACGCCTTGTTCGTAGGGCATACCGTCGAGTCCACCGATGCTAGTTGTCCTGGTCGATATCAGAATATGTGCCCCCTCTCCAAACTTTTACACAATTCAGCCGTGGGGGGGATTAAGCATATACTTCAAATTATCATGATAATTTGAAGTACCGGTTCATTTTTACACTCGGACAAAAAACTTTATCAGAAATTATGTTATAGTCGGGTTCCGGAGACTGAAGACCGAAAAAGGAGAATAGCAGCATACCAGAATGAAACGGATGGACTATTCCAATCTCATTACCCCGGATCGATTTGACGCCGTGCTGTTTGATCTGGACGGCGTACTGACGGCCACCGCAAAAATTCATGCGGCCTGCTGGAAGCAGATGTTTGACCGCTTTCTAAGCCAGTACGCAGCAGTCCACAAGCTGTCCTTCCAGCCTTTTGACATCCAGACTGATTACAATTTGCATGTTGACGGCAAAGCCCTGCACAACGGCGTGCGGAGCTTTCTCGAATCGCGCCATATCGATCTGCCGGAAGGAAGCCCGGCAGCACCTCCCGACTGGGAGACGGTTCACGGCCTGGGCAACCGAAAAGACATCATGGTCAATCAGGTCATTACCTCGGACGGCGTCGAGGCATTCCCAGGCAGTACGGCCTTTGCCACCCATGTCCGGCGCATCGGACTAAAAACCGCCGTCGTCACACCCAGCGCGAATTGTGAACTCGTGCTCAGCTCAGCCGGGATTACGGACCTGTTTGACCTCCGGGTTGATAGAGATGTGGCCGCCCAGGAAAATCTCGCCGGTAAACCCGCACCGGATATGTTTCTGGCAGCCGCACACAAGCTCAACGTTCTGCCTGCCCGTGCAGTGGTGATTGAGGACGCCATCTCAGGCGTACAGTCGGGCCGAGCGGGAAATTTCGGGCTGGTGATTGGTGTTGACCGCCGAGGACATGGCGACTTGCTCAAAGCCAACGGAGCCGACATTGTTGTGAAGGACGTAGGCGAGCTGCTCAGTCCTGAGGCGCACAGCTCATCCCCGGACTCCTGAAGTGACAACGTCGGGGTACGCCGGCTACGTCGCGTGGGGTGACCCTCCAGCCCCCCTTCCCTCGCTCCAGCGTTACATAGCCAAAGCCGGTCAATGCCTCTGCCTGTGAGACTGTTCGGTCTGCTATTTCGAGTCCGACCAACGCGGTTGTAAATGGAGGGTCCAGTAATGCTCCGCCATGCCCAACCACGAACTGATGCGGCTTTCCTTGCGCAAACGCCAAGAACTCAAGCGTGTGGAGATGGCCGGATAGGACTAATTCGATGCCTTGAGGAAATCGCTGCCGGGCCGCCGCCTGAAGGGTTGGATTTGTTCGGAAGAGCATGTCTCCAGGCGGCTGTCCCCGCGAGCCAAAGGCCCAGAGCGGCTTGTGGGACAGCAGCCAGGCCGGGTTGTGGCCGGGATTTGAGATTTGCTCTGCCAATGCCGCAAACTGATGCGCGAAGTAGGTGACCGTCTCAGGAGCGGACCTAATGTCGTGCGCCGTCGTTGTATCCAGAACAAACACATTGCGGTCTCCGATTGGCACGACATACGGCTCAGTCTCGTCCGTACAGTCCTGGGGTAACGGTCTGGGGTCGAGCAGGCGAAACCAGGCATTGCCCGTCCGCTGACACGCCTCATGATTGCCCCGGACAAATATCCACGGCGCCGCTTTGAGTAATGGTTCAGCAGGAGCGAAGAAGTCGGCCTCGGCGGCCGCCCAGGTGTCTCCCCACGGACTGCCGGCACAAGCGGCATTGCCGTCCGGACAGGGCGAGTCCCGATAAAAGTAATCACCTACATGAATCACCAAGTCCGGCTGCCAGGCCGCGGCGCTGCGGGCGATACGCGCAAATGGCCAGGCATTCGGGTCGTGACAGGCTTGGACCAGCTTCTTTTTCATTCGGCAGCCGGTGTCACCCAGGATTACGATCTTTTCCGGAGCACGCTGCAAAAGAGGCAGTTGGAGTCCGTCAACAGTGACGCTGGCGGCAGCATCCGGCACATCCGGCAAAGTGGCCTCGCAGATCAGGATCGGAAAATCCGGTCGGGCTGGGCGCGCGCGTATGTGTAAAGGGAAGCGCTCGGCATTGACCTGTAGCGCCGGACAGGCCGCCGCGGTTGACACCACGCGCACAATCACTTGTCCGCCAGGCCCAAGGGCTGTCCACCCCAGGAGAAGAGCGCCTCGCGCTGCGACACACGAGAGATGCAGCATCAAGGTGACAAGAAGAATGCGCCGTAAGCAAGACATACTGTTCTAGACTCATTCCCGTGAGGCCGGGGTAATCATCAGTTCGACCCGCTGCCCGTTTCGCATGACGGTGATGTCAACCGGCTCATCAACTTTGAGACTCCCAACCACATAGGTGTAGTCATAGATATTCTCAACCGCTTTGCCGGCCAGCTCAAGCACCACGTCTCCACCCCGAACGCCGGCGAGGTCAGCCGGGCCACTTGTCGCCACCCCTGAAAGCTGTACCCCAGTGATGTTACCCTGGGCATAGTCCGGAATCGTACCCAGATAGGCACGCAGGCGGACACGCCCCACAGGACTCTGAGGCTTTTCGATTGCGATATAATCCGGTGCCTGTTCATTGCTGGCCAACGCGCGGGTCAAGCCGGTCATCAACCGGGTAATTTTTGTGAGTCCGGTATAGTTGAGCTTCTCTACCGTATCGCGTGGAGAGTGGTATTCCGCATGCCCGCCGGTAAAAGCGTTCAGGATCGGCACACCCTTGAGATAGAATGAGGTCGCATCGGTTGGCAGATAGCTGTCATTCTGGAGCGTAATCGGAAGACCGACGGGAACATTTTGTTGTTCAATCTTTTCCGGCCATTCTGAGCTTGAGCCCACGCCTTGCAGTACGAGGGCCGTATCAAGTCGGCCCACCATGTCCATATTGAGATAGGCAGCAATAGCCGGGGAGAGCGTCTCTGTCTCTCTCTCCGTCTCTGTCTGTCCGAATGTCTTTGTAAAGTGGTTTGACCCCAGGAGACCCAGCTCTTCACCCGACCACAAGGCAAACAGGATATCGCGTTTCAGACGCAGCTCGCCTTTGGCGTGTTGCATGGCGAGCGTTTTGGCAATGCCCAGGACGGCAGCCACGCCGGAGGCGTTGTCGTCTGCTCCGAAATGGATATCGCCCTTTTCATCCCCGCGTGCCAGCGACCCATTCCCCAGACCAGTGCCCAGATGATCGATATGCGCCCCGACAACGACCATGCCAGTGGACTGTTTGGCGGCGCGTAAACGCGCCAATACATTCCGGCCCTGTCGTTGCTCGTGTTGAATATCGATCGTCGCGCCGAGCGTCAGACCGTCCAGGCTGAAGCCGGATATGAGCTGTCCGGTATCCAATGTATCCTGGAGTTCTTTCAGCGACCTGCCCGTCTGCCGGAGCCAGGCTTCAGCCAGCGCGTCAGTCACTGACACCGCCCCAACGCTGCTGCCTGCCAGCGATGCGTCAAAGACAAGTGGGACTAATTGCTCTTTGACTGTGGTATTCGGCCCAGTCGCAATGAGCAGTCCCCGTGCCCCCCGGTCTCGGGCAACCATGGCTTTGTAGCGCAGGCTGGCGTAGCGGTTGAGATGCTGTCGATACGGTGCGGCAATGTTTTCGGGTAGATAGCGCAATACCAGGACCCACTTATCGGCCACATCCAGATGGACATAGGAATCGTATTCCGGGTGCTCGCCGGATGCCGGGGCCACAATGCCGTACCCGGCAAAGACCACGCCGGTAGGCTCAAAATCGCCCACCTTCGAGAAAGTCAGCGGACGCCAGTCTGTATTGATTGCATACTCGGCATACGCCATGCCCTTGTCTGACGCCGACTCGGGCTGTCGTTCTAAGACCTCCAAGGTATTTTGGGGACCCAGAGAGACGCCGGCGGTAAATTCAAAAGACTGAAAAAACGTGCCACCATCTCCGGCTGGTTCGAGACCATTGTTTTCCAGAATCGAGGCGACATATTCAGTTGCCAGCCTCTCGCCTTCAGTTCCCGTGAGCCGACCGGCCATGCGCTCAGAGGCGAGAGCGGTGACGATCCGGCGCAACTCACACGTTCGCACCTCGCGCGTTCGGATGAGGGCCGTGGATTGTTCTGGTTCGAGCCCCAACAGGCAGCGGGCCGTAGCATCATCCCAGTCTGCAAAAAAGAGCTGGGCCTTTTTGTCTGCGGTCCGGCTGCTTGTCCACGCCAGTTGCTTGCCATCCGGAGCGAACACCGGCAAGCCGTCAAAGCCGTTGGTATAGGTCACACGCACCGGTTCGGAGCGCCCTTCAGTATCCACAATATACAACTCGAAGTTCCCGAAACCGTGCAGGTTGGTCGTAAAGATCAGATAGTCACCGGACGGATGAAAATACGGCGCCCAGGACATGGCCCCCAGACTCGTAATCCGCTTTGCATCTGTCCCATCAATGCGCATGGTCCAGACTTCGGCTTGCCCGCCCTCGGGAGAAAAACGACGCCAGACAATGCGTTTTCCATCCGGACTGAAAAACGGGCCCCCGTCATAGCCCGGTGTGGTCGTCAGCCGCTGCACGCCCGAGCCATCCGCCCGCATTATGTAGATGTCCATCTGTGCCGACGGGTCTTTCCGGAAGTGCTCTTTCTCCTCGTCTGACAGTATTTCCGTGTAGGCGTGGCGATTCGAGGCAAAGACAATGAGCTGGCCGTTTGGAGACCAGGACCCCTCGGCATCGTAGCCCTTCGCACTGGTCAGCTTTCGCAGTGTGTGTCCCAGTCCCTCCTGTCCATTCAGAGTTGCTTCAAAGAGGTCGTACTGCGCATCAAAATCCCATTCATAACGACGCTCCTTACCCGAACGCCGTTCTTCTAGTTCCCCTTGTTGTTTCTTTTCAGCGTCCGGGTCTTCATGCGTTGAAGCAAACAGGACTTTTTCTTGTAAGGGGTGGAACCAGGCACACGTCGCCTTGCCGATTCCGGGCGAGACCCGCCGCGTGTGGCCGTTCTCCAGATTCATCACATATATCTGAAAAAAGGGATTCTCGGCTTCCCGCTCACTCTGAAAAATCAGCCGCAAACCATCCGGGCTGAAATAGCCCTCGCCGGCTCGTTTGCCGGCAAAGGTCAACTGCCGGATATTGCCCAGCAGTTGGGCTTCCTGCCAGGACGCGGCTGGAGCCGAAGTGATATGGGGCCCATGAGACGCGGGGGGCGCGGGCGGATTATCGACTCGCCGGGCTTGCTGAGCTGACGCGGCCCCTCCGGTCAATAGCGCGCAGACAATGAACAAAACGAGCAAAAGGGCAAAAGGGAGAGCGAGAGAAAGGCGTGTTCCGGGCATACGACAGTCTCGGTTGGTTGGCTTCATTGGCGGGAATCATACGTGAGCCAAGCTACTACACCAAGGCAGGTTAGGAACGGACACCGGCGGCGATTGACCCCAAGCCTCACCCAAGGATATGAAAAACGAGGACCTGAAGTCGGACAGAGGGACAGCAGGAGGCGACACAATGGGCGATACCGAAGAGTATGAGGGGTTTTATATTGAGCCGCGCTCAAAGCAGCTTGACGCCGGTGAGTGGAAACCGGTGGCACGGGTTTTTCGCTTAATCGACGGGGTAGTTGATGAGTTTTATCCGCTCCGGGAGAGCGAGCGGACCTTTGCCAGCGAGGAAGAAGCGGACGGCTATGCGCTTCAGGCCGGTAAAAATTGGGTGGACCGCCATTAGCCCGCGATTCCGGGACAAGCGCTTCCAGGTCATGCCCCAGGGCTTTACTATACGTTGCGAAATGCCGTGTGATATTGCACCATTCCGGTGGTATCAGCCAAGGCTCCGGGTTGCAGTTCCAGTGCCAGAAACACCTCGTCAGGAACATTGTATTCACAGCACAGCCCAAACCGGGAGGCTGACAAAAAACCAAAGCGGGGATAATACTCCGGGTGTCCGAGAACAACGACTGCACTGCATTTCAGCGCTTTGCAGCGCTCAAGGCCGGCCCGAACAAGGGCTGCGCCTATGCCCCGGCGTTGATGTGCCGGAGCCACGGCCATTGGAGCCAACCCCATCATTTTAAGTTCGGTGTCTGTTGACACACAGACCGGCGAGAACAGGATGTGACCAACAATCGCCTCCTCAACCTCGGCAACAAGCGAAATGAGCGGCTGGGCGTACGCCCGCAACGTTTCAACAAGCTCGGCCTCAGCAGGCGTTTCAAAGGCCGCTGCATTGACTTGATATACTGCCGCCTGGTCGTTCTCTTTTTCAGCTCGAATGAGCATATTCCCTCTCGGCAGGACCTTCACGGTGCTGGAGGCAGCCCCGACCTGCTCTGCCTGTGTAGGGGCACCCATGAATTGCCCCTACGGAGAACGCCCGGCTTGGGAAGGAAGCAGAGAGAGCGGGGACATATTTCGGGGGCAGGTTCAGCATATCTCCTCTCAGAACGTGTACCACAGCCTGTCAGCAGGCGCACGACACGCTATAAAATAACGCTTGACCGAGAACCCTCTACTCGGTTACGCTTTCGGCATCATGAGCGCTGAATTGATTGGCACTCTGAGTGTAGGCGTGGCGCTAGCGGCGCTCCTGCTGCAAGTATTAAAAGTTTGCGCGAAGAGATGCGGACCCTGCGCGAGGATATACGGCGTATGGAGAACCGTCTGACTGCGCTGGAGCAGCGTATGGCGCGCCTGGAAGGTGTATTGGATGGCCTGTGCGAAGCATTATTTGAGAGGTCGCGGGAGGCAGCCGGGTGAGGTGGAGTATGGTGTCCGCAGCGCAAAAAGAAGTGCATTTTCATAGAAGGTATCACTAACCCCTAACCGTACAGGAGGAACATATGGCGTATGTATTTGCACACATCAAACTTCGGGCGGGCAAGGTCCAGAAATTTACCGAGATGCTCAGCTCGCTGGCCCCGCTGGTGGAAAAACACGGCGGCTGGAAGCTCCACGGGAGTTATTTCAACGTCATCGGTCGTTTGAACACCGTCGTTGACGTGTGGGAGGTCCCGGATGCCAACTCGGTCCAGACCACCCTGGAAATCGCGTCTCAGGACCCCGAGTTCCAGAAATGGGTGCCGGTGATTGAAGAATGTATTGAAGATGAGACCTTGCAGGTGATGTCGAAATTGCCCGTGTAAGCTTTGGAAGGGGTTAGGTAAGAATCGAGGCGGGCTTCGCTCCCAGTTTTGCGGAATACCCCTTCCCCTTCGACAAGCCTGTCTTGAGCGCAGTCGAAAGGCTCAGGGCAGGCTCTGTCCCTCTCCCGCAAAGGGAGGGGATCTGTACGGTAGGCTGGACGAGTGACTAAGTCTTCGGTCCGGTCATCTCCGCTGGCCGCACCCACTCTTCATATTGTTCAGCGTTTACGTGGCCAAGCGCCAAGGCTGCTTCCCGCAGATTCGTCCCGTCTTTGTGCGCCTTCTTGGCAATCTCGGCTGCCTTCTCATACCCGATATGCGGGTTGAGTGCCGTCACTATCATCAAGGAGCTCCCCAGGTGCTCCTCAATCGTTGGCAGGTTAGGCTCGATACCGACCGCGCAGTGATCGTTGAAGGCGCCACACGCGTCAGCGATGAGCTGAATGGACTCGAGGAGATTGTGAACCATCACCGGCTTGAACACGTTGAGCTGGAAGTTGCCCTGCGAGCCGCCAAAGGCCACGGCCGCATCGTTGCCGAACACCTGCACGGCGACCATCGTCAGGGCCTCTGACTGAGTCGGGTTGACCTTACCGGGCATGATGGAAGAGCCCGGCTCGTTCTCGGGGATGAGGATCTCGCCAATACCGGCCCGTGGGCCGCAGGCCAGCCAGCGTACGTCGTTGGCTATCTTCATCAACGCCCCGGCCAGGGTCCGCAGTGAGGCACTGGCGGTGACCATGGCGTCATGAGCTGACAGGGAAGCGAACTTATTCGGCGCCGAGCTGAACGGTCGCCCGGCCTCGGCCGCCATCTTGGCCGCCGCCAGGTCACCAAACTGGGGATGGGCGTTGAGACCGGTGCCGACCGCCGTCCCGCCGATCGCCAACTCACACAGCCCAGGAATCGTCCGCCGCACCCCGTCGAGGGCTGCATCCAGCTGAGCGGCCCAGCCGCCAATCTCCTGTCCAAGCGTAATCGGCGTGGCATCTTGCAAATGCGTGCGGCCGACCTTCACCACGTTTTTAAATTGCTCAGACTTGGCATGCAGCGTGTTGCGTAATTGGCTGACGGCAGGAATAAGGACGTCTTCGAGTTGCTCAACCGTAGCGATGTGCATCGCGGTGGGAAACGTATCGTTCGAGCTCTGGCCGCGGTTCACATCGTCATTGGGGTGGATCGGTTTCTTTGAGCCCATCTCACCACCGGCCAGTTCAATGGCCCGGTTTGAGATCACCTCGTTGGTGTTCATATTGGTCTGCGTGCCCGAGCCGGTCTGGAAGACAACCAGCGGAAAGTGATCGTCAAGGGCACCGGAGATCACCTCGTCGGCCACCCGAACGATCAGGTCTACCTTCTCCTGGGGCAGCTGTCCCAGCTCGCCGTTGGCCAGGGCCGCGCTCTTTTTGAGAACGCCCATCGCCCGGATGATAGGTCGCGTGAAACGGAAACGCTCAACGCCGATGGGGAAGTTGGTACGCGAACGCTCGGTCTGGGCGCCCCAGTATCGGTCAGCAGCAACCTCGACTGCTCCCATACTATCTGTTTCGGTTCTCGTTTTCATACACAGCCCTTCGCTTAAATCGCCACGAGGACAAAGACAGTCGCCACCGTGCCAATAACAGCCGCCCCATAGCATATAACCGCAATAGGCGTCTGATACCCTCTCCAACCCGTATCATACAGAGTATGCCGGATGCGGTGAAAACAGTGGAAGAAAGGCAAAGAGAGCAGGACGAACAGGTAGAGCTTGGTGAGCGGATGGGAGACCAAAGCGTGCATCCGATGTCCAAACGCCTCCGCTGACACCCAGCCAAGAGGAACCGCTATCCCAGTCAGCACGACATGAATCGGCACCAGGAGGGCGGCAACCATCCCACCAGCCCCGAAAAGAACCCACCAAAAAGCCTCGTTGGACTTGGCCATGTCTTCAGCTCCTCAGGACAATCCACATGATCACAACAGAGGTAACCAACCAGGCGGCGTAGTGGGAGCCCGCGATGAGGACTGGCGGGACACTTTCTTCTCCCCTCCGCACGACTATGATCTTTGGGGTCAGGTTGAAAAACGTGATGGTGTGGTAGAGCGCAGCAATCAGCACCAGCAGATGGAAGACAATCCATCCCGGTGACGCCAGCCGATCGAGAAATGCAGTGTACGCCTCAGCTCCCTGGGCAAGCTGGGCGAGCTGGATGAGGTATACAATCAGAAAGGCGGCAATGAACACGCTGGTCAGCTCGCGCAGCATGAAGAGCACATAGTTGCGCTTGCTCAGCCACCACGTCGTAGAGGATATCGGGCGGTGGTACGGTTCACTCATTGCGATCCTCTCGGCAGCAGCACAGACTTGAACCAGTCAATAGCTCCTGAGACCTTGGCCTGCTGGATCGCAGCGGCGGGGTCTACGTGCTTGGGGCAGACCACAGAACACTCACTCACAAAGGTACACTCCCACACGCCTTCATGCTTTGAGAGCACCTCTTGCCTGGCGTCCTGACCCTGATCGCGGGAGTCGAGGTTGTAGCGCTGGGCCAGGGCAATCGCCGCCGGACCAACAAAAGACGAGTCCAGACCGTAGACCGGGCAGGCGGCGTAGCACAGCATGCAGTTGATACACATGCTGAACTGTTTATAGCTGGCCAGCTCGGCCGGGCTCTGCAAATACTCACCTTCAGAAACTGGTTTCTCTTGGTCGCGGATGATCCACGGCTGAACATCCTTGAGCTTGGCCATGAAGTCATCCATGTTGATGACCAGGTCACGCTCGACCGGAAAATTCGCCAGCGGTTCGACACGGATTGGTGCCGGGTAGTAGTCTCTGAGGAAGGCCGCGCAGCTGAGCTTCGGCTCGCCATTAACCATCATGCCACAGCTGCCGCACACGCCCATATGGCAGGACCAGCGGTAGGATAAACTGCCATCCACCTCATCCTTAATATAGTTTAGCGCATCTAGGACAACCCAGTCCTCACGGTACGGTGCAGTGTAGGTCTGGAAGGTTGGTTCTTGCTCGATCTCTGGCCGATAACGGAAAACCTCGAGCGTGATGCTGGGCTCAGCCATGATTAATCTCCATATTTACGTTCAGCAGGGGGCCAGCGGGTGATTACGACATCCAGATACTCGATGCGTGGCGAGCCATCCGTGCGGTGCGCCAAGGAGTGGGCCAGGAACTTGTCGTCGTCGCGTTTGGGGTAATCAGTGCGCTGGTGAGAGCCACGCGACTCTGTCCGGGCTAAGGCAGAATAGGTAACGGTCTCGGCCACGTCGAGCATACATTCCAGCTCCAGCGCCGCGGTTAAGTCTGTATTAAAGGTCAAACTGTGATCATCAAGGGTGATATTGGCAAATCGCTCCTTGAGCTCAGACACCTTGTTGCAGGTCTCTGCAAGCGACGCCTCCGTGCGATAAATGCCAGCCCCTGCCTCCAGGGTCGCCATCATCTCGGTGCGCAGGCTGGCGATGCGCTCGGTGCCACCGGTCTTGTTGATGAACTGCTTCTGGATGCGTACTTGCTCGTCTTTGGCTTGGGCCTCGAGGGCCTGAGTGTCACACGCTGGCTGTTCTTGGGCAAATGCGGCAGCCGCACGGCCAGCCCGGGCGCCAAACACCAACAGCTCGGTGAGCGAGTTTGAGCCGAGCCGGTTGGCCCCATTAATGCTGACACAAGCGCACTCGCCTGCCGCAAAAAGGCCTGACAGTGGGGTCGCCGCTTCTATATCCGTATGGATCCCACCCATCATATAGTGCACCACCGGACGGACCGGAATAGGCTCGTACACGGGGTCGATGCCCGCGTAGTTCGTGGCCAGCTCGCGCACAAAGGGGATCTTCTTGTCGATCTTTTGCTCCCCCAGGTGACGGATATCGAGATATACCACGTCACCGTGTGGTCCCGGCATCGTGTTACCCTTATCATGCTCTTTGACAAAACACTGGGACAGCTTGTCCCGCGGACCAAGCTCCATTGTCCGTTTCTGGGGATGTCCAGGGTCGTTCACATCAAGCGGCTTACCGAGATCGTAGTCCTGTAAGTAGCGGTAGCCGTTCTTATTGACGAGAATCCCCCCCTCGCCACGGGCGGCTTCAGTGATCAGGATGCCTGTCCCTGGTAGGCCGGTAGGATGGTACTGGACGAACTCCATGTCCTTAAGTGGCACCCCAGCTCGGTAAGCCAGGGCCATGCCATCGCCAGTCTTGATAGACCCGTTGGTTGTAAAGGGAAAGATCCGGCCAGCCCCACCTGTACACATAATAACTGCCTTGGCGAGAACTGGCTGTACCATACCGCTGCGTAGCTCAACAGCCGTCACTCCCTGGCAGCGACCGTTTTCCACTAGTAGTGTGGTAGCAAAATACTCGTCATAGCGCGTGATGGTGGTGTACTTCAGGGATGTTTGGAACAGCGCGTGAAGTAGGTGGAAACCGGTCTTGTCGGCAGCAAACCAGGTCCGCTCGATCCGCATCCCGCCAAACGGGCGTACTGCGACACGGCCGTCGGGCTCGCGGCTCCAGGGGCACCCCCAGTGCTCTAATTGGATGAGCTCGGCTGGGGCTTCGTTGACAAAGAGCTCGACCGCATCCTGGTCCGCCAGCCAGTCGGAGCCAGTAATCGTGTCGTTAATATGATCTTCCAGGCTGTCATTCTCTTTAATGACGGCGGCTGTTCCACCCTCAGCCGCAACCGTATGACTTCGCATCGGGTAGACTTTGGAGACGAGCGCGATGTCAAGCTGAGGATTTATTTCGGCGGCGGCGATGGCAGCGCGGAGTCCCGCTCCTCCGCCCCCTATAATGAGTATGTCATGTACTGGTGCCATACTGTCCCTTATGCTTGCCTGTCCTAAGCTTCATCAATACGGAGGTGAGAGCACTTCCACTTCGTCCAGATTATCTATTCTGCTGGCCCTATGCGCTTTGCGCCAACACCTTGTCCATCGCTGCAATCAGTTCCTGCACATGGCTGACCGACTCCTGCATCTCCTGCTTCTCCTTGTCGCTCAACGCAATGTCCACGACCCGCTCGACACCCCCAGCACCGATGCTCACCGGCACGCCAAAATACACGCCCTCAATCCCATACTCTCCTTCGAGGTAGGCCGCACAGGGCAGGATCTGCTTCTTGTCGTACAGGTACGCTTCAGTCATCTGAATTGCTGCAGAGGCTGGAGAATAGAATGCTGAGCCGGTCTTAAGGAGGGCCACGATTTCGCCTCCAGCTTGACGCACTCGATTCTCGATCTCCTCGAGCCGTTGGGCCGAGATCAGCCGCTCAATCGGGATACCGGCTACCTGGCAGTAGCTGCGCACCGGCACCATATCGTCGCCATGCCCGCCTAAGACCATAGCCGCGACGTTTCGGACGGACGCGTTCAGCTCTTGGGCAATGAAGGTCCGATAGCGGGACGAATCCAGCACCCCGGCTTGGCCAACGACTCGATGCTTGGGAAACCCAGTGACCCGCTTGGCCAGGGTCACCATTGCATCAAGCGGGTTAGTAATAACGATGAGAAAGCTATTGGGAGCATATTTTGCAATGTTCTCCGAGACCTCTCGCATAATTTTGCAGTTGATCCCAAGCAAATCATCTCGGCTCATGCCCGGTTTGCGCGCCAGCCCAGCGGTTACAATACAGACGTCAGCATCTTGAATCTCGGTGTAACTCGTGGTCCCAACGAGGTTGACGTCGTAACCCTCGATCGGCCCGGCTTCGAGCAGGTCCAGGGCCTTGCCCTGTGGCAGTCCGTCAATCACGTCGTACAAAACGACATCTCCGAGTCCCTTGAGGGCGCACAGATGAGCAAGGGTGCCACCGATGTTGCCCGCGCCGATCAGTGCGATTTTCTTACGTGCCATACCTTATGCTCCAGACGGTCATGTGGTGACAGGCTACGGAGAAAAACGAAGACCACGTTGCACACCACAAAAACGCTTTCCTATCGCCCCAAAAGGGTAGGGGCAAGATGCCAAAATTTGCTACGCCTGTCTAGCCCGATAGAGACGAAGCCCCAGACACGCTGTCCCTGCGTGAGAGAGCAGCATCACGGAAATGTCGGCTGCATACGGACGGAGTTCTATGGTCCGTTTGTCAGCAAAGGGCGAATCCCTGACGCGGGATTACAGGGTGGCCTGGGACGCCTGATTTGACTCTTGTGTTGTGCATAATCTCTAACAACAGAAAACGTTGAGAGAAAGCCAAACCGAAATGAGCCGCCAAGTAAATATTCACAAACGTAAGGGAAAACAGCTTTCAGATCCTACGCCCGGATTACATTACATCCGGGCTACGTCCTCACTTCTCAGCCAATCCCACTCGTGGTATGACACGGACATCTCATCCCAGAACAATTTGACGAATGGGGCCGACCGGCTGATATGACACAACCAAAAGGCTAGGTACGCATTCCGCTCTGTCCACACGCGCACCGATCTCACACACAGGAAGGTCAGACCAATGACACAACGACTCGGGAAGCAGGCCATGATTGTGGGGGTGGATCAGCCCATAGAAGTCTGGGAACGCGAATTTCCGGCCCCGGAGCCGGGCGGCGTACTGCTGCGGATGCAAATGGGTGGCGTGTGCGGGACGGATGTGCATTTATGGCGCGGGCATGCCGCCCCGCCCCTGCCGGTTGTCTTGGGCCACGAGGGCGTCGGCCTGGTCGAAGAGTTGGGCGAAGGCGTCAGCACGGATCATGCCGGTCTTCCGCTCGGCGTAGGTGATCGGGTCTACTGGGGTCCCATCCGGCCCTGCCATCATTGCTACTACTGCACCATAGCCAAAGACTTTTCGCTGTGTGAAAACCTGGTGCTTTTCAGTGGGGCCGATGAGCCCACCTGGAATACGTATACGGACTACGCCTGGCTCCCGTCCGGCATGTGTTTCTACAAAATCCCGGACGACACTCCGTCTGAGCCGGTGATTGCTTTTGGCTGTGCCATGCCGACGATGATTCAGGCGTTCGAGCGTTTGGGCGGCCTCGCTCCCAATCAAACCGTCGTGGTCCAGGGCTGCGGGCCGGTGGGCCTGGCCGCCACCTTGCTTAGCCATCTGGCCGGCGCAAAGACGGTCATCACCATCGGTGCGCCAGACCACCGTTTGGCGATGGCCCGCCGTCTGGGTGCTCGGACAACGATTAATTTTGAGACCCTGTCCGACGAAAAAGACCGGCTTGCTCAGGTCTATGAACTGACGGACGGCCGGGGCGCGGATGTGGTGATTGAGGCGGCCGGGGCGTATGCGGCCTTTGCCGAAGGGGTGAAACTCGCCGCCCCGAACGGGCGCTATGTGATTGTCGGCCTGTGGTCAGGACACGGGGAGATCCCCATTGACCCGCGCTATATAAACAATCGCAACCTCAGCATCATTGGCTCGGCCCTCACCCAGCCGCAGCATTACTACGAGGCCATCCGGGTTGCCCAGGCGCATCACACCGACTTTCCGATGGCCGAGGCCATCACTCACCGTTTCGCGATCGAAGAGAGTCAGCAGGCACTGGAAGCGGTGGAGCGACAAGAGACAATCAAAGCGCTGATTGTGCCGGCCTAGAGCAATTCACCATTGTGTGTAGCCTTGTAGGTCGGGTTAGCCGCAGGCGTAACCCGACATCCCGGACTTGTCGGATTACGCTCCGCTAATCCGACCTACTGACTCCAGCGTGGTCAGGTGCACGGCGCATACGGCACCATTCTTGGTTTGTCCTTTCATCCCGTAGGGCAGCGCCACGACACCATATGACCGCGGCAAGACACCGTCTGGCAAACCGGCGGATCAAGACGCCACGGACCGCGCCCGGTCCTCCGCGTTCGGACAATTTTCAGCAAGGTTGACACGCTGCCACCGCCGGGGCTAGATGGCTTCCAAGAGGAGGGCACGCCCATGCAATTTGGCTTTCTATCGGAATGCGAAACGCCGGAAGGGACCACCCATCATCGGCGCTACTGGGAGGTCATGGACGAAGTCGTCCTTGCTGAAGAAATGGGCTTTGATTTCTTCGGCACCTCAGAGCAGCATTTTCTGGTCGGCCTGGCCACGGTCTCGGCACCCGAGGTCTTCTATCCGGCCATTGCCATGCGTACCAGTCGCATTCGGCTGCGCCACATGGTCGTTCTTCTGCCTTTCCCGTTTAACCACCCGATTCGGGTTGCCGAACGACTGGCAACGCTTGATATTGTCTCAAACGGGCGGGCGGAATTGGGCACGGGCCGGGCCAATACCTTAATCCAGCTCGAAGGCTTTGCCTGTCCGCTCGACGAAACGCGCGCCCGTTGGGAAGAGGCGCTCGAAGTCGTGATGAAAGCCTTCAAGGATGATCCCTTTTCGCACGAGGGCAGGTATTTTCAGATTCCGCCCCGTTCGCTCACACCCAAGCCCGTGCAGGACCCCCACCCGCCCGTCTATATGGTGGCCCAATCCCCGGACTCGCACGAGATTGCGGCCCGTAAGGGCATCGGCGCCCTGTCGTGGGATATGTATATGGGCTGGGACTATTTTGAGAAAAATGCGCGTCTGTATAAAGAGCAGATTGGGCAGGCAGAGCCGGTGGGCGCGTTTGTGACCAATTGTCTCAGTGCGGTCACACTCAATTGTGCCTGCGCCGAGACAACCGCCCAGGCGGTCGAAGAGACTAGAGAGTCCATTCTGAACTTTGCCACACCAGTCATCGAGTCCCTGTATCCCGACCTGGGCCGTCAGGCCAAATCATACGCCTATATGCTGGAATTGGAAAAAATCCGAGACAGGTCCCGAGACCTCGACTGGCTCCGCAATGAAACATCCGTTCTCGTCGGCGACCCGGAGGTGTTCATCGAACGGATTGGGCGCTACCAGGAGGTTGGAGCGGACGAGGTGATCATGCGCCTGGATGGAACGCACGAACAGATTATGCGCTCGATCAAACTCATCGGCAAATACGTCATTCCCAAATTCAAGACCCCGCGCAGCGTTATAGGTGCCAGCCCGCTGCCGGGGCGGGTGCCGTAGCATCAGGAGAGGGAGCGGGTACGCTCGGGCGTTCTCCTACGGTTCCATCAGCCGGCCTCGGCACCTGTTTTGAACATTCGATAGCCCACGCCTATTAGGTAGACGTGTAAGACGAGGACGCCGCCTCCTACGAGCGCAAAGATCACCGCTTCAACAAGCAAAAACATGGGCAGGGGCGGCCAGCGCCATAGCCCGAACCCCGCGCCGTGGACTAATTGGTTGGCGTTGGCAATCACCGCCCACACAAAGGCTCCATGCATCAGAAAAATAACCGTATGCAAAACATATTCGTGCGGAGGGAATCCGCCCAGCGGTGCCCGCGACGCCGGCTCGATTGACACATCCCACAGGGTAAAGATTACAGCAAGGGCCTGAATGCCGAGAAATATGCCAAATCCGACTCTCCCCATTTCAACAAAGACCAGCATCACCACCGTGACAGTGAGAACCAGCGCCAGCAGGGTATGGACACAGTGCTCACGAAAACTGGAGGCGTGGGCGTGAAGGCGGTAGCGATAGATGTGGTTATAGACAAAATCTATGGCGCCAATCCCACCCCAGCCGAGCAATAACCACAGTGGTGCTTCCATGACCGTTCCTCCGCTTTACACTATCCAGGGCCTATTTCAGGCTGCTGCTTGTTTGACATGGCGGCACCTCTATTGGGCCACAAACCCACCATCAACAGACATAGCATGACCGGTCACAAACGAGGCCGCATCCGAACACATCCAGACTACGGATTCTGCAATCTCTTCCGGTCTCCCGGTCCGGCCGATAGGCTCGGCAGCCACCAGCGCTTCGCCGAGCTGAGGCTGGTCATTGGTGATGCGTTCCATCATCGGCGTCTGAATCAGCCCAGGACAAACCGCATTGACCCGAATGCCGGACTTAGCGTATTCCAGGGCCGCGGTTTTGGTCAACCCGACAACACCGTGCTTACTCGCCACATAGGCAGACATGCCGGACACACCGATCAAACCGGCCCCCGAGGCCGTATTCACAATGGACCCACTGCCCTGCTTGAGCATATGCGGCAGCTCGTACTTCATACACAGCCACACGCCGGTCAGGTTAATGCCAATCACTTTGTCAAACACGTCTTCGGAATATTCATCCGTCGAAGCCAACTGCCCTTCGATACCGGCGTTGTTATAGGCACAGTCAATCCGGCCATAGGTTTCCACCACCGTGTTGACCATAGCCTCGACTTCAGCCGCGTTTGAGACATCGGCTTTAATGAAGAAGGCCTCACCACCAGCCTCTGTGACCATGCGTACCGTCTCTTCGCCGCCCTCAACCACAATATCAGCGACCGCGACTTTTGCCCCTTCACGCGCGAACGCCAAGGCCGACGCCCGGCCAATGCCCGAACCCGCGCCCGTGATAAGCGCGACTTTTCCATCCAACTGTCCCATGCTGTACCCTCCTGTTCCTTCTTCGTCTTCCTCACTTCTCCGGTCCGTAGCGTTCAACCAGATAGTCAATAATAGCCATTTGCTCTGGCGGTGTAATCCAGCCCGCGCCGAACTGCTCAACCATGTCCTCCTCCTGAAAAACCCCAGTGTTCATCCGTCAAGCCAGAGCAAAATATCCCAGGTCTCAAGCCTGAGCAAATCGGAATGAAACGGGATAGGCCACCCTCCGACGAAGTGTTAGGTTGGCGCAAATTTTTTCACTGCTGACCGTTTATACCAGAAGGAGGTTCATACATGAGTCGTTCAGCCGTACCGGAAGCCTGGGTACGCATCCCCACAGAGGAAGAATTACGGGCAAAAAGGCCCCCAGGAGCAAAAGGCGTATACGAATTCGGCTCTATCCCGGCCATGGGTCGCTTAATTGCCGCCCATGCCAGTATCGGACAGGCGTTCGGGAATCTGTTCATGCAGATTATGTTCGCACCCGGAAATCTGAGCCGGGCGGAGCGGGAAATGGTTGCCGGCGTTACCGCGGCGGCCCAAGATTGCCACTATTGAACGCAGTCCCACGCAGAGTTTCTGCGTGTCGAAGACGGCGACCCGGCGCTTGTGGAAGCCATCAAAACCCGAAGCTGGAACACCCTGGCCGGGCTGTCCGAACGGGCGCGGGCCTTGTGTACGCTGGCGGATAAGCTCAGCGCTACACCCACGCGCATGACCGCCGACGACTGGCAGCCGCTGCGCGACCTCGGCTTTGACGATACCGCCTGCCTCGAAGTCGCCCACATCGTCGGCATCTTTAATCATTTGACACGCCTGGCCGATGGACTCGGTCTTCAGTTGGACACCGGCACGCAAAAAGCGGCTGAGGCAGGAGAGGTCTTAGGCACGCCGGAACAGGCGGCTGGGCAGGCGGCTTGAGAAGTCCCATCAAACGACAACACTCGAGCGGTACCACCGCTCAACAACAACTTCAACTCGGAGGTGCGGCGGGCTGATAGTGTGTGTCGGTTTCCGCTGCAGTTTCGGCACTGCCGCTGGATGCCCCTCCACCCGCGCTTGCTACTTTTTCGCTTTGCTCCCCGTTTGCCGTATTTCCTACGGTAACACCAACAATCCGGAAATTGTGCGACGCGATGCTTGAGTTGATTTCAATAGTGTGAGCGTCGATTATACCCCAGTCACTGTACTGCTCATCATCGCAATACACCTGTACAGCCTTCGGGTCCGGGAGTTGCGTCACCTTCCAACGTGTCGCTTCCCCACGGCGTGTTGCAGTGGCTGCGTAGGTTGAGACATGCAACGTCCCGTCGGTGACCTCATTACGAGCCTCACAAATTCCCAGATTCGGAAAGTCGACACCTTCGACTGTGGGTAGCTCAAACTGGGCGTCATGTTTTCCTTTATACACATTCGTCCATGCCCCAGGCCCGCCGATCTCGCTCAAGATCAGTAAGCCGTTCAGCTGACCACGTGGATGGGGTTCATCCAACCCAAACGTCCATGCAAAGCGATCCTCATCGTCGGCAAAGAAATCTGGCCCGTATTCTTTTTCCGCCACGGCTTTGAGACGCTTCTCTGTGGTAACGTCTCCAACCTCGCGCGCCAGCATTAACGTCATGGTCAGCCAACGTGGATCGTCAAATGCCTGCACCAGAGACTTTTTGGTGTCGTTCCAGCCAAGGTCCCGTACCCCGGCCTCATACAGCGCTAAGCCAAATTCCGGTGCCTGAGGATATAAATAGAATAACGGGGCGAGCATCGACAAACCGCTTAAACCAGTCGGCGGTGCGTAAGCGAATTCTTCGAGCGGATCATAATAAAACGCGAACGACGCAATATCTCCACGAGCGTTGCGAGCGGTGAAGTGCTTCTTCGCAAACTCAATCCATTGGTCGTAGACCCAATGCGTCTGGCCGCCAAAAATCTTGTCATACAACTGAAGGCTCAAACCCGCCGCACTCAGACAGTATGGCCAAATTTTCGTGTTTTCGCATTGCGGCCCCTGCGGGCGCTCAGACCACTGGTCTTCCAGAAACTCGGAGATACCAGGCTGTGTCCATTGGAACATACGATCGTTATATCCCGTGACCTGGAACGGCTTTTCCCATTTATTGTCACCCGAGACATAGGAGTACGTGCCGAGTAATAAATTAAAAAATCCACGAAAAAAGAGATTACCATCCGCGCCTATAGGGTCTGGCTGAAGTCCCCAAGGCTCGACCCCGTTGGCAGTCCAGCCCGGCGGATCGTAGCGCCCGCGCATATGCTCAGGCATAAAGACCAGCCATTCCGGTGGGTAGGTATCCTGATGCGGGTCGTGGCCGATGTAGGTCAGCCAGTCGACGGCGCCCCAATACGTGACATAGCGACCCACCAACTCATCGGCGATACGCGTATAGACCTCACGCCACGCCGGGGTCTGGTCGGCCATGAGCGGCAGGGCGTATGACGTTTCGGATAGATCGAATCGAGGAAACGCACACATCGGCGGGGTGGTCGTTCGATCCCACCAGGGGAGTGGCTCACCACTACTGCTCCAGTCGTCTTGGGTGGTGGCCTTATCCCAAATGAACCGCAGCCAGCCTCGTGCACGCGGGTTGAGACCTTGCACACTATTCATTGGTTTCCTCCAGTGCCGAGGCGGGCACGTCAAGAACGGGTTTAAAATTCTTGCTCTTACCCGGAACCGGAGCTCCCTCTCCCACTTGCCACATCATAAGTTTTTCGCGTTGAGCAACGGCCGCAGTCCACGTCGGGTCGAGTGCTTCGGCCACAGGTTCTCGGGTTATGCGGTCGGAAGCTTTCCCCCGTAGATTCGGCTTTACATAGGCATCTGGCATGACGTGTGACGCTTGGACGAAACCTGGGATAAAGGCCATGACCATTTCATAGAACCACAGTGTGCTCGTAGGATCACCTTTGAGTTCAATTTCCTTTAACGCGAGCCCATTCACGACCTGCGCCAGGCAATCTGGAGCCAGAAAAATTCGTGCACCCTCTGGCGCAGTTTGGAACAGGAGCGCGCAGTGCGCGTCCGGCTCCAACCCGGCGTGCGAAGAAACACGCCGGTTGCGGAAGACGTAGCTCCGAGACACACCGTCTCTGGAACCAATAGAGACGCTCATGTCTCGTGTCAGTTGTTTTCGTAAGCGTGCGCTGGTCCGACTTGCGACGGCGAGTAGCATACCAACTACCCAGAGTACAAAACGAAAAAGCATTACCTACCTCCAGCAGGGCCTATCTCCCTTGAGAGGGGTGCCGCGCAACGGCGGGGTGTGTTTCTCACTGCCGGGAACCCACCCCGGCCTTTGGCCACCCTTCCAAGGAGGGGACGGCATGCCCCCAAACTCAACTAGAGACCTACGCCACTACTCCCATCTGCCGCAGCCGGGGAACGATCTCTTTGCCAAACCGCACCATATCCTCGTAGTAGTGCAGAAATTCGATCAACACGCCATCCATACCCAATTCATACAAGCGGGCCAGTTGCTCGGCGCCCTGATCCGCGGTGTAAGTTCTCCTGTTGGGCTCTAACGGGGCACTTTCTTGGATTGTGAGAGAAGGCCAACCAAAAAGATTGCCCAGCCCTCCCACAAGAAGAGCCAAGAGGGGAAGATAGATGACGATTCTATGACTAGCTCTCATGCCCTTCTTCCTCTGCTGTGGAGATCGCGATTATGTAGAGCGAGGGGGGGGAGGGAGCATCAGGAGAGGAGGCAATGTCTTTTCTCACCGGGTGGGAAGACGCCCGTGGACGAGGGGGAGACGCGCTCGAGAATCCATATTCATCTGAGGCGCGTATGTATGAGCCGACAGAGGGAGGGGCAGGACAGGGACTCGCAGCTTCAAATTCAGCGGCTTCCTTCTCTCGCCCTTGACGACACAGGAATTCGGCATACGAGTGCATTATGTACGATACTGGGTATGGCTCCTGCCCCTCCTTAGCTAGTTTGATCCCGCGCTTGTACTCGGCCTCGGCAGCCTCTAATTTCCCTAAGGTTTCTAAGGATTGCGCGTAGCTCGTCACAAAATACTCTCCATTCCCAATGTCATCCGGATTGGCCCGATACCTCGCCAGCACTGGCTGAAAATAGTGGTCAATTACTTCGGCATCCGATAAGTCCACTTCTTCCTTGCTTACGGGTGGCAAGAACTGTTCCAGCGGTGAGATTTTTCCTGCATCTCTCCTTGGTCTCGGCAGATATACTGCAAGCGTCCTTCCATCAGGCGACCACTTCACCCGGGTCGCCTTTCCCCGGGCCATCCGCCCCTGGATGAGCAGCCGCTGACCGCTCCCGTCGGTCGGGATCAACACGGTTTCTCCTCGCGTGTCTTGCACCACCAGCCTGGCACTATCAGGTGACCACAACAGGTGAAGGGGGGGCCGCCACATGAACGTATTGACTGTGTCATAGACGACGCCTAACGGGATCACTGTAGGCACCGCACGTGTCTCCACATCCATGACTCCCACCGACAACGGGAACGGCTGACCTGGCACATAATCGGTATCAATGATTCGTTGCGCCTCGTCATACTGCGGCTTCCCTATGAGTAGAAACGCGATCTGTGTCCCGTCTGGTGACCAAGCCGCCCAGCCGGCATTGGAAACTAGCTTCTCTTGATGGTCCTGCTCTATGTGCCACAAATGGAGATCAATCCGGTCCTTGAGGGGCAGGCTCACCCGGCCATCCTCCAATCCATGCCATTCACACGGCGTACCCCCTGTATACAGGACATACTGTCCATCCGGGGACCACGTATTGAAATAGTATTCTGGCCCCTGCATCCGTGGCCTTCTGTCAGGACACGCTTTGAGGACTGCGTACGGCTTTCCAAGACGGCTTGTCCGAATCAATCCTAACCCGCCGAGCTCTTCCTCCGTGACAGCAGCGTGCTTCGTGGGGGACCAATATATCCCACCGGACGCGATCCTAGGATGGAGAGATAGGCCGTTGTCCACCCCGACCTTCCCTAATCCGACACATCCGGTCCCGCAATGCCAGATAAAGGTTAAAACTCTGTTGTTGAGCCAGGTACTGAGGCCGAGACCTCTCACCCCAGGAGAGCGAGGGCCAATTCCTGGTGGCAGGAGGTCTCGGACGTACGTGCCCTCGGCATCGGTAATCCAGAGGGTTTGCCAATCATCGCCAGGACGGCCACTACTAAAGGCCAGGCGCTGCCCATCGGGCGACCAACGCACTCGCCGGATCGGATTACTGTTTCTATGCGCCTTCCGGATTAGTAGGGTGGACTGCTTGAACGCTGGTGCCTTGACAACTCGAACACCATCCTCAGCCACATACGCCAACTGCTTCCCGTCAGGAGACCAGTCGTAGACATCATGTCCCTCCAAGGCAGCGATAACTTTCACCCCTGGGGCGATGCCGGGAGTGTCTTGCAAAAAAGCCCAGGAGGGCCACAGCAGCACCCAAGAAAAAACGAGACACAAGAGTAGTCTACACATGGGTTTCAGTTATAGTATCCTAACCGTCCGTGTACTATCGGCCAGCGGAGGCGGGAAGGGCTTTCCAGACGCTGCGGAGAGCGAGATTCAAAGTGCGACGCCACCATAGCACCACTTCTTTCGGGTCGAGGGAAACAGATCATTTTTCTAAATCTCATTACCCGACTACTCCCATCTGCCGCAGCCGGGGAACGATCTCTTTGCCAAACCGCACCGTATCCTCGTAGTAGTGCAGAAATTCGATCAACACGCCATCCATACCCAATTCATACAAGCGGGCCAGTTGCTCCGCGACCTGTTCCGCGGTGCCAATCACAGGCAGCGCACCGGCCCCCAGCGCAAACATCTTGAGGCTGAAGTCGTTCATGGACTCACTGCCGATGCTCAGTCCGCTGGCCCAGTTCTGGGCGGCCACCAGATCCGTATTATCCATAATACGTTGCACTTCGGCCTGGGCTTCCTGCTCGGTCTCCCGCCACAGCACAAACGGCATCCCCGCACACCGGACCTGCCGACCGTACCCCTGGGCCCGCTGCTTGAAGTCGTGCGCCATGTCGGGCGTCGCTTCAGCAGAAGGCGGCGCAATAAAGGCCCAGTCACACAGGCGGGCCACCAGATCACGCGCAGCATCAGACGTGCCGGCGTTCACAATCGGCGGGTGGGGTTTGTGCATGGGCTGCGGCATCACATAACCGTCTGTGATGTGATACCAGGGCGACTGGTGCGTAAAAGTACCCGGCTCCTGGGTCCATAGTCCTTTGAGGATTTCAATAAACGCGTTGGTGCGCTGATAGCGTTCTGCATGCGGCAGGAGTTCGATACCCATCATGCCAAACTCCTTGGCACTCCATCCGCTGACAATATTGATACCCCAGCGGCCCTGCCCGATGTGATCGAGCGTTGCCCCCATTTTTGCCGCCACCAGGGGATGAAACACCGGGACGTGGACGGTTGAGTACACCCGAATGGTCCGGGTAGCCGCCAGAATCGCCGCGGCCCAGGTCATGGTTTCGAGCGAGGTACCCAGATAATTGGTCTCGCCGCCGAATCCTCGCCAACGGCTGACCGGGAACAGAAAATCGAAGCCGGCAGCCTCCGCGGCCTGGGCGATGTTTTTATTGGACTCATACGTCCAGTCGTCCGGCTCGGGCTTATAGGTACTGATGCAGTAGGCATGACTGCAATTGGGCATGAATATACCGAGTTGAAATGGGTCACGTTCGGATTCCGCCACGCGCGCTCTCCTTCAGAGAATGTTTGCTACGAAGGCATAACAAAACGGCCTGGAACAGCTTGTCAATGCCCGGCCCCTCGTCCAGCCAACGTAATAGCGCTCCCTCCCCGTTTCGTGTCTTATCCTCACGCGCCTTCGTCCCTGTGCGCACTCGCTCTTCCTTGGCATGCTTTTAGCATGCTATAAGAATCCTATGAGCAACCTGCAAATCAAAAATATCCCCGAGTCTCTCCACCGACGGCTGCGACGCTATGCGCACAAGCAGCGTTGCACGCTGAGTGACTTTGCGCGTGAGGCGATCGAAAAAGAGCTTGCACGACGTGAATTCCATGAACGTCTCGCCCGCCGTCCAAAGACGGACCTCGGCATAGCGGCGGCAGCCCTGCTTGAAGAAGAAAGACAGCAGCGAGACGAGGATCTGGCGTGATTCGCTACGTCGTTGATGCTTCTGCGGCGGTCGAATATTTACTACGGACGAGTCTCGGTCTTCACATTGCCACTATCATCGAAGACACAACGCTCCTCGCCCCGGCGCTTTTGGATGTCGAGGTTCTTTCAGTCCTTCGGCGAGGACTCTTGCGCAACACACTGACCGAACAGCGGGCCGAACTCGCGCTTGAAGACCTCCGAGCCTGGCAGATTGACCGCCTTCCACATACCGAGTTAATGCGGGCAGCATGGCAACACCGCCATAACGTGAGTGCTTACGACGCTTTCTATCTTGCCGCTGCCCAACTCGCTGACGCTCCGTTGCTGACCGCAGACGGCCCCCTTTCCAGAGCTCCACTCCCTGGCATAATCGTTCAGAATGTTCGGTTAGGATGAGAACCCTTCGCCCTGCTGCACTAGATCACCCCCTGCTCTCTTAACTCCCCAAGGGTGACAGTATCGAGTTCCAGCAGACCACCGTATACCTCATCATTATGCTGACCGACTTCTGGGCAGGGTTGGTCGAAGCCAAAGGACTTGCCGACGAACTTGATCGGCATCCCAAAACCTTTCACGCCCGGCAGCGCACCATGCCGGGGGTGCGGCACGTCAACGACCATCTCGCGTTCGATGAGATGCTCGTCCTCGACTAACTCGGCCGGGCTCAGGACTGGCCCGGCCGGCACTTCGCACTGCTGAAGATGCGTCACCGCTTCATCGACCGTATGCTGTTCAATCCAGGCTTGGACCACCGCATCGACATCGTCACGATACTTCATGCGCTGCTGAAGATTGGCGAATCTGGGATCGTCGAGCAAGTCTTCCCGGTTCAGGGCTCCAAGCAGACTCTTCCAGTTCTGGGCCGAGACCGCACAGATGGACACATAGCCATCCTGGGCCTGATAGACATTGAACGGCACCCCACCCGGATGCGTATTCCCCCGGCGTTCGGGAGCCAGGCCCGCAGCCATATGCTCGATCAGGTCCGGCAGCAGGAAGAACGTGCCGTCCTGCATGGACGTATCGACCCACTCGCCGCTGCCCGTCTTCTCGCGCAACTGGAGCGCGGACAGAATCCCGATCAGGGCAAACAGGGGCGCCGTGGTATCGCTGATTGCGGCCCCGCAGCGGGCCGGGGGATGGTCGGCAAAGCCGGTGACACTATTGATGCCGCTGGCGGCCTGAATGATCGGATCGTACGCCCGCCAGTTGCGGCGCGGCCCGCGTTGGCCAAAACCCGAAATCGAGCACAGAATAATGCGCGGGTTACACTCTTGCAGGGTCGCATAGCCAAGACCCATTTTGTCTATCGTCCCCGGCGAAAAATTCTCCACCACCACGTCGGCTTTTTTCACTAACTGTTTGAAGAGTTCCGTGCCTTGCGGGTCGCGCAGATTGAGAGTGATGCTCTTTTTATTGCGCGCCCGGTGGAGCACCATCAGCCCGATGTCATCCTCGGTTTGCCGGGACATGCTTGCCCCCTGCGGCCCGGCAAAGGGGGCACGGTTGCGGTGGGCTTCGCCGCCCTGGGGCGACTCGATTTTAATGACCTCGGCTCCCAGCCCACCGAGCAGCAGGGTGCAGTACGGGCCGGCCAGAAAACGGGTGAGATCCAGGACAAGCAGACCTTCGAGTGGTTTCACATTTCCCTCCGTATACGAGCTGTGGCTTACTCCCCAAGCGATGACGGGCTAGGTGCTCGGGAAGATTTCTCATGACTGAGCTCGGTTTCCGTACGAATCTCTCGAATGATTGAGCGAATCTCCTCTTCGGATTGGAGATGCCTTGCCAGAACGGCCTCTGTCGTTTCCAGGACCCGAGTGCCAAAAAGGCTGGCGACATCTTGTCGCAACCCTTGCCCAATATAGAACTTGAGTACTGCCTGGACGGACATATCTCGGTGGGCGGCGACCTGTGTGAGGGAAGTCAGCACCTCCGTTGGTATTGCTATGGAGACCTCTTCCGTCGCCCGTGGACGAAACGTGAGATCACATTTTTCTTCCCGCTCGGCTTCAGGCTTCTTCATACAACTTCCTTTCATGACGCGTCGCACGTCGCGCAGATATGATACGTGTCCGCTTGTCTCGCTCTATATAAACAACCAGTAAAATGCGTTGCAGAAGCGAGTACCCAAGAATGAAATCCTGTTGTCCATCATCGGTGGAAGCATCGCCTATTTGATGGAATGGATCGAAGAAAACTTCGGCTGCTTCTTCAAAGGCGATCCCATGCTTTTGCACATTGATGTGGGCTTTATTCTCATCCCACTGAAATTCGAGGCCTTGCAATCGGTGTACGATATCCATGAAACAATGCCACATACTAGCTGATAGAGAGAAAGATATCAGCCCAGCTTGACGACCAGACTGACGGGCCATAGCATTCCTGACCGAACCGAATGTGCGGGTAAGCCAATTGTACTCAAGGAGGACACAATGAAATTTGGCATTTCCGTTTCGACAAAAATTGATGACTGGCAGCTCATCAAATACGCCGAGGACTGCGGCTTTGATATGGCCTGGATACCTGACTCGCAAATGATCTGGTCAGACTGCTATGCCACCATGGCCCTGGCGGCGCAGAATACATCACGTATTCAACTCGGGACCGGGGTGGCGATTCCCGGCACCCGTATTGCCCCGGTCACAGCCCATTCGATTGCGTCCGTAAACCAGTTGGCGCCGGGCCGGGTATTTCTCGGTATTGGCACCGGCCATACCGCCATGCGCGTCATGGGTATGCAGCCCATGAAGATTCGAGACTTTCGCGAATACTTGCGCGTCGTCCGGGCGCTGCTGAGTGGAGGAGAAGTCGATTATACCTATGGCGAGACCACCCGTACGATTCGCTTCCTGCATCAGGACGTGCGTTTCGTCAATCTTGAAAATCCGATTCCCATCTATGTCGCGGCCAACGGTCCGCGGGCATTACGCACCGCGGGCGAGTATGGCGACGGCCTGGTGTCGGTCTTCAACGAACGTGCAGACGTGGTCACCCAGCATCTCTCTTTGGTGAAAGAAGGCGCGGAACGTGCCGGCCGAACATTTTCGGATGACTTCTTTGTGGCTGCGTTTACGTCGGCCGTTGTGCTCAAGCCGGGCGAACCCCTAACCTCCGAGCGGGTCATTGACGAATGCGGCTCCTACGTCACGGCTATTATTCACTTTGTGTGGGAAATCTACCAACAAACGAAAGATGAGGGCGTCGTGCCGGAAGCCTATCAGGGCATCTGGGACGAGTATTGCGCGTCCGTGGAAAAAATGGAAACGCCGCGCGACAAGCGCTACCTCCAAATCCACAACGGCCACTGCACCTTCCTCGTGCCCGAGGAACGTCGCTTTGTTACCCCCGAGACGATCAAGGGCACCTGCCTGGTGGGCGAGCCGGATGAAATCATCCACGAACTCCGTCAGTCAGAAAAAGCCGGGCTCCAGGAAGTCACCCTGCTGCCGTCCATGGACCAGGCACGGAACGTGTTCAAAGATTTCGCCCAGCAGGTGATTGCGCGCTATTAGGTGGAGGGGCAGTTCGCGAACCGCCTCTACAGAGGAAGACGGGTAGCCATAAGGGCTGCCCCCTATGGCCGGACCTCGTAATAGGCATTAATCGGATTATCAAAATCGTGGCGTTGGAAGCGGCTGAAGCCGACGGTGCCCACCATCTTACGGGCAACTGGTTCGGTAAATCCCAAGGTGCCCAAGCCCTCGCCGTCCGGTGTGGACATGGCGGAGGACATGCAGCACATGACCGAAAAGCCGTACATCAGCGGCGCGAGCGGGTTCTGCTCCAGATTTTCTTCAAACGTGGGCATGCTGTGAATATCCGCGATGAGCCAGGTCCCGTCCGGTTTGAGCGCACTATGGATCGCTTGTATGACGGGCGTTGGATTGGCCATATCGTGCAGGCAGTCAAACGTGGCGATAAAATCAAAGCTGTTGTCAGTGGGAATGGCGTCACCGTTTGCGTCGTGAAAAGCAATATTCTGCACCCCGGCTTTGGCCTTATTCTCTTCGGCCCGGGCTAAGGCGTGTTGAGAGATATCGTAGCCGTGACAATCAGTATGTGGAAAGGCTTCTGCGATCTTGAGCAGCGCCACGCCAGCCCCGCAGCCGACATCGGCCACTTTTGCCCCAGCTTCGAGTTTGGGCACCACCCCGTCGAGTGCGGGCAGGGCTTTGGGGACGAGATGGGCTTGAAACCAGGGGGCAAGAAAACGCTCAATCCCCCGGGCGCCCTCGGGTCCAAACGCATCATACGGCAAACCCAGGCCGGTCTTAAACGACTCCGGGAGGCGTTCCATCACCCCCATCTGCTGCGGCAGCGAACAGAACCCGCCGGCCAAGAACGCCGGGCTGTTCTCGTTCGATAAGACCAGGGCGGCTTCGGCTGACAACGCAAACTTGCGATTGCCCTTATACTCAAGCAAGCCGGCCGCGGCCTGACCTTCGAGCCACTCGCGCAACCACCGCTCGTGCAGACCGGTTTTCTGCGCCAAGTCGTCACTCGTCATAGGCCCGGCGCCATCCAGGGCTTGGTAGAGACCCATCTTGTCACCCAGATAGATCATGCCGGAAATCACGGCCCCGGCCAGAAAGCCCATGGTGTGTTCGGCCATCTGCTGGACCTTGTCACGATCAATCTGTGCCTTATACGATTTGTCTGCCATGAGGCGTCCTCCATTCTTTGTTTGACTCTCTTGCTTGACCCTCTTGCACTCACCACGGTTTGAACTCGACGCTGAACCCCTCTCGCTCCTGATTGCGCTGATCAGCCAGAGAGCCACGCGCGCCCGTATACGTTCCCAAAGGATAGTATAAATAGCCCTGAATACTTGCCCCCGGCCCAACTGGACGGTCTGTCAGCGACGGGGCAGGAAAAGATGTCTCGCCCTCACTCATGGGTTTCACCCGTTTCCCGGCCGCGTCCATGAGCATGATCCGCTGGGTCTCAAGCACATACGTCTGCTGGGTCGGATTTGAGATATTGACCTTGAGCGGTAGCACGGCCAGCTCTTTTGTCCCAAATACAACTTGATTATCAACGATATTGAGCGGACGCAGGGTAATATACAGGCGGTCTTGATCCGCCGGATTTCGCGCGACGCGCCCTTCTATCTTGCTAAAGGCAGTAAAAAACCCGAGTTGAAAATCGCGCAACGCCTTATAGAAGTCAACATTGCTCAGGATCGGACTATCTTCGCTGGTATCCATCTCCACCCGATTCCGTTCAATATAGCAGGTAATGGTAATGGAGGTCGGCTCCGCGCCTTCCTTTTCACCGGTAACCACCCCGGCAGTCATCAGGGTTGCCGGGGTATAGGTGGTGACGGTAAACCCGCTGCTCTCCACTGCTTGACGCATCACCATATTGGCTTGCTCACACGGGGTGACGTCTGAGCCAGTCGCTATACGGACGCCGTTCGGGCTGCATGAGATAGCGACGGACACGCCCTCCTCCCCGCCCCAACGGCCCATTTGCTTGGCCTCTATCACCCCCTCCTTGTCGTCTGAAGCAGGGGTGAAGGAGGTCACCTCATAGCCCAAACGCTCAACCGTCCGTACCGAGAAGCGGTTCGCGTCCTCACAACTCATGTCCGGGTCTATCACATCGTATTCGTCTGTGGGCTCAAGCGGGGCCATTTCAGCGGCAACCTGAACGGCCTCAGGCTCTTTCTGATCGGTCTGCTGCGAGGTAACCTCCTGCTGTTCGCCGGCATCACAGCCAAGCGTCATGATTCCAGCTACACACAGACCAATAAAAAAATGGCCCTTCAGTTTGGGCTTAGGCATGTATCCCCTCCTCATATGAGATGCGAACCATACCAAACCCGAAACCATCGGGCCAGAGGAGACATCGTATCAGAGAAGACATACGGCTCGCGCAGTCGGGGTTATCCAACGTGCGCTGTCGAGAAAGTTTGGGCCTCATGCTAGCCTCTGACAATATGGCAATTGAGGAGGACGTATGCAGGTAGCCCTGGTGACAGGTGGGAGTTCAGGCATTGGTCGGGCCACGGCGCTCGCGTTTGCGGAAAGCGGAGCCACCGTTGTTGTGGCGGATGTTGGGGTTGAAGGTGGCGAGGAAACCGTCGGGCTGATTCAAAACAGCGGTGGAGAGGCAGCATTCATTAAAACAGATGTGACCCAGGCAAGCGAGATTGAGAATCTTATCAATACAACGGTCGAGACCTACGGGCGGCTCGACTGCGCGTTTAATAATGCCGGCATTGCCGGTGATTTGTCCCTGACTGCTGACTGCTCGGAAAAGCACTGGCATCGTGTTATTGGCATCAACCTGCGGGGCGTATGGCAGTGCATGAAGCATGAAATCCCGGCTATGCTCAAGCAGGGCCAAGGCGCCATTGTGAATACGGCTTCGGTGCTCGGTTTGGTCGGCGTTATCGGCCAGACGGCGTATGTTGCGGCCAAGCACGACGTGGTCGGGCTGACAAAAACCGCGGCCCTGGAATACGCCAAATCCGGCATTCGGGTGAACGCCGTCTGTCCGGGCGTGATTCAGACCCCAATGGTCGAAGGCATCATCAACGCCCAGCCCGAGCTGACCGAGGGGTTCCTGGCCTTGGAGCCGGTTGGCCGGCTCGGCAAACCGGAAGAAATTGCGGAGACTGTGGTGTGGCTGTGTTCGGACGCCGCCTCGTTTGTGACCGGTCATAGCATGGCCGCGGATGGCGGCTATACAGCGCAGTAGAGGCGAAGGGAGGCCAAGGGAGACCAAACGATGGAAACTGTCCTGCCTCGAGTGCTCTCGGCCATGAAGAGTGTTGCAGCGATGCAGGCGGCGCTCCTCATAACGCTCGCCACCATAGCGGCCCCTGTGTTTGCGCAAACCGATCCGCCGGTCACGAACGGAGGTGGGAGCAGTGGCGGGAGCAGCCGGGATCGGCACGGCAACACTCCCGCGCGGGCAACCGTAGTCTCACTCAGCGAGGCCGCGCCCTGGACCTCGTCCACCACCGGGCGGATCAACACCACGCGCGATATCGACTATTTCCAACTCACCGCACCGCACGCCGGTGTGTTGGAGGTCTGGACTACCGGCTCGACCGGCACCGTCGGCACGGTCTGGCAGGACGGCGAGGAGTTGGCCACGATGAACGGCGGTGACTTCGGCTTGCGGAACTTTCGGCTGAGCACGCGGGTGAAGGCCGGGTCGGTCGTGGTGGCCGTAGAAGGTAACCGGACTGGGGCATATACCCTGAAGGCGAGGTTGCGGGTCGGGTATCTGGAGAATCCGGGACCGGCGTCCTTCCAGAGTGGGATCGGCGTAATCTCGGGCTGGGTGTGCGACGCTGATGCAGTCAAGATCAGGATTGTCAGTGATGATGAACTCGGGCGGGGAGAGTTCGGGTTTGGTAACGATCTGTTCGGCGGCAGTGGCGGCGAAAAAGTAGCAGGGTATGGGACGGAGCGGCTGGACACGGAGTCGGTATGTGGCGACACGGACAACGGCTTTGGATTGTTATTCAACTGGAACCTCCTAGGCGACGGCGAGTATACAGCGGTTGCTCGGGTGGATGGGATCGAGCTAGGTCGGGCTACAGTGACCGTAACGACCCTGGGGGCAGAGTTCTTAGAGGACGTAGCGGGTGAGTGCATGCTAGAGAACTTCCCGATGGATGGAGAGACTGTCCGGCTGGTGTGGCAGCAGACCAACCAGAACTTCGCGATTGCGGGCGAGAGTGCGCCAAACGGGGAGAACGCCACGCGGTCGGGTGAGTTAGAGGGGTATCTGGAGAATCCGGGGGCCAACTCCTTTCAGAGTGGCCTTGGGGTGATCTCAGGTTGGGTGTGTGAGGCGGAGACGGTAGAGATAGAGATTGAGACAGAGGGTGGAGAGATCGAGCAGCATGTAGCGGCGTATGGGACAGAGCGGCTAGACACGGCGGAGAGCTGTGGCGATACGGACAATGGCTTTGGGTTGCTATTCAACTGGAACCTACTGGACGATGGAGAACATACGGTCGTAGCGCGGGTGGATGGCGTGGAGTTAGGGTGGGCCACGGTGCTGGTGACCACCCTGAGTGAAGAGTTCTTAGAGGGCGTAGCAGGCGAGTGTGAGGTGGAGAACTTCCCGATGGACGATGAGACGGTCCGGCTGGTGTGGCAGCAGAGGCTGCAAAACTTTATGCTCGCTCCGCCGGGGCCGTAACGCCGGCCAGTACCGTTTGGTATCCGTAACGGTCACAGCAGATAGAGGCCCACCACCAGGAGAGAGAAGAACCCACCGGCCACTCGAATAAAGCGTATGGCCCAGGCAACTTGCACACGCTTTTCCTCACGGATGAACGAGACCTTGAGGAGTTCATAGACCAGTACCCGCCGGAGGCCCTCCTCATCAAGCGATTCGAGTTGGCGCAGATATTCTGCTGCCGACAGCTCCATATAATTCCCCACGCGCCACGGAAGAAACATGCGCCACCCAGTCACTGCAGATTTAATGTGGAGGTAATAGAGTGGCAGCGGTTCCACACCATCCATCTCTATAAACTCTTCCGGATTGACCCGAGGGTTGAGCGCCCATATTGCGCACACTGCGGCAATGAGAACGTGGGCTAATCCAATGGTCGTCAGGACCTGTAAAGGCAGCGTATCAATCCGGCCGTGAATCGCCCCGATAAAGGCAAGGACACCGCCAACGAGAACGATGACAATCTCGGCCTTTGTATCAGTAGACCGAATTGTCTCCTGGGCATCGTTCAGCGCCCGATACAAAAAGTCGATGTGGTATTCGTCTTTGGGGTTCATGGGTGGGCGGGTAATTCTAAAGATTCAATACGTCATGAGCCTGACGCGACCGGTCGCGCGTACACCTACTTCACTACCTCCATCTGCCTCAGCAAAACCATCCTCTCGCCTCTCCACCCTCTACGTATATAGAGCTTGCCGAATTCTGTCATCATTAGGACGAGCGCCGGCTCTTAGCCCCAAAGAGCAATGAGAAGCTCACTGGATAGACCGTAGACTCGGCCCCCTCCCTATGGCAGGGTCATGCCCATGACAGATACACAGACGCCCACAGAGGGCTATCGCTGGGTTGTTCTTGCTAATAGCGTGCTGGTCTTTACCTTTGCCTTTGGGTTTGGCTGGACGTATATCGTCATGGTCGTTGCCCAGGTACTGGCCGACCTGGAATTGGAGCTGGCGAGCTGGGCGACGCTGTGGTCGGCCATCTCCTTTGGCACGCTTGTCTCGGCCATGATTGGCGGGGCGCTGGGCGATCGCTACGGGGTCCAGAAAATCGTCGGTCTGGGGGTGGTGCTGATGGGCGTCACCCTGGGCATGCGGGCCACAGCCACGGATTTTAGCTCAATGTATGTCTGGATGTTTCTGTTCGGTATCGCCCTCGCCCTGACATTTCCGAACGTCCCCAAAGCGCTGGGCATGTGGTTTACGCCGGAAGAATTCGGTCTGGCTAATGGCGCAACCCAAGCCGGCTACGGCGTGGGCGCGGCCCTGGCCCTGGCCCTGACGCCGCTGGTGCTGGAGCCGGTCGGCGGCTGGCGCAACCTGAGCATCATCCTGGGCGGGGCCACGATAGCCATTGGTGTGCTGTGGTTCATCATCGTCCGGGACCGGGCGCCCGAGCCGTCCAAGGCCGGGGACGAGGCTGTGCACATGGGCGCCTTGGCCGCGATCCGTCAGGTCCTCAGTATCCGGGACGCCTGGATTCTGGCGGTCTGCCACATGCTGTTTCTGGGCGGCTATATCGGCATCATCGGTTATGCGCCGACCTATTTCGCGGACGTGCAGGGCATGACGCCGGCCACGGCCGGCATCATCGTCTCGCTCGTTATGTGGGCCTTCGTGGTCGGCGCGCTGGTTCTGCCATCCATCTCGGACCGGGTCGGGCTGCGAAAACGTTTCTATTTCCCGTGTATGTTCATCGCCGGGGTGTGCATGGTGGCGTCCGGCTACGCGCTGGGCACGCCGCTGTGGATTGTGGCCCTGATATGGGGCTTCTTCGCCGGGGCGGCCCCCCTGGCGTTCGTGGTTCCGCTGGAAATGGAAGGCGTAGGTTCCCGCCTAGCCGGCTCCGCGGTGGGCATTGCCATCACCGCCGGCTATCTGGGCGGCGTGCTCGCCCCGGTCGTGGGCACGTGGCTGGTCGGCTTTACGCCGGTGGCCGGCTTCTACTTCTGGGGCGGCTGCTACATGCTGTCGGCCGTGCTGTTTCTTTTATTGAAAGAGACCGGGCCGCGCGTCCGCACGACCGGCTGACCTCTCCTACCCCACCTCCCCCTGCCAAGGGAGACCGAGGGGGTTTTATCCGGGGATTCTCTACTCCCCCTTGTCAGAGGGGCTTTGGCGGTTACGCCTTGGCACTTGGCCGGGCGGATACCTCTTCGTGCCAGCGAGCCAGGTTCTTCTGTTCCGGCTGAATAGCGATTTTCGAGACCTTGCCAAAATCCACCGCACACTGAGCCACAATGTCGGCGACGGTATAGCGCTCACCCGCTACGTATTGGCGGTCGGCCAACACCTCATCCAGCCAGGCCAGACTCTTCTCCGCCTTTTGTTTGGACACCGCGGCATACTCCGGCACCTGGGGCACGCGGCCTTTGAAAAACGCGTGCTGTTGTTGAAAGGCCAGGGTCGTCGGCTGAAAGAGTTCAAATTCCATGCGACGATTCCACATCTCGACAATCGCCCGGTCCTGCGCGTCTACACCCATAAGCGGCGGGTCGGGATGGAGCTCTTCAAAATAGCGACAGATCGCACCACTTTCGGCAATGCAGGTGCCGTCGTCGAGTTCGAGCACGGGCAGGGTGCCCATGGGGTTCTTGTGCGTCCGGAATTCTTCGCCGCGATTGACCGCGTTGACGATATCAACCTGTTCGTATGGCACCTCGATGCCTTTTTCCGCGATGAATATCCGTACTCGGCGCGGATTGGGCGCGGTTGTTGCGTCATGGATTTTCATACTGTCCTCCCCGCAAGTGAGATGGGGCTACTCTATGTGGCGGGCCGGAAAAAAGTAAAGAGGGGCCGTTTTTCTACTGCGGTACCAGCTCACAGACAAAGTGGCATCAGCCTCCCTTATGCTTTACAGTACAATCCTCTGATGCGGCGATTTGTGACAGATCGATGGGGCTACGAGATTTATCTCACCGACGAACGCTGGCAGCATATATGTGAAGAACATCCAGAAATGTACGGGCAGGAGAAAAACCTTCTTGAGACGGTCAAACGAGGGCGAAGGTTTCAGGATTCCATTCGACCAGAGGTCTATCTCTACTCTCTGGATTTTCGCGATCTCCCTTGTGATAATACGGCTATCGTCGTCGTCGTTCGCTTTGGCTTTCACCACGATGGGAGTGAGAACAATTTCATTCTTACGGCTTATCAGATTCACCGGAGGTAGAGGGAGACAATGAATCCAGTTCGTATTACCTACGATCCTGAAGGGGATATCTTATATATTA
The DNA here is from genome assembly GCA_965247985.1 of uncultured Binatia bacterium (SeqCode). Classification (GTDB taxonomy): domain Bacteria; phylum Desulfobacterota; class Binatia; order Bin18; family Bin18; genus Bin18. The sequence continues at coordinate 3,023,148 of OZ252051.1, forward strand.
CTTTTGGACAGACGAGTGCTGCGACTGGTTATCAACTCTCTGACCAAATCTTGCTTCGTATTGATCCACAAACGCAAAAGGCAGCGGGGCTCACTATTTTCAATTATTCCGTCCACGTCCAGACTGGGCGGGAGGTCAGTTTATCCAGGCTCGAAGAAGCCCACGATGAAGCAGCCTTCCTCCTCTCGACTCTTACGTCTCCTCCAGTCAGTCATTTTTTGAGCATTACACAAAAAGAAGCTGAGACACAGGCGACAGTCCGTCACCCATCTTTGCAAGAAGCAGTCGCATGCTCGTTATAGTATAGTCGTCCGCTTTCTTACCCGAGTAACGGCGTCATCCGGTCAAAGGCTTCGTGCAGCGTTTCCAGACTATTGGCAAAACACAGTCGGATAAATCCCTCGCCGGCCTCACCAAACGCCGCGCCCGGTGCAAGACCAACCCTCGCCTCAGACACAAAGCGGCGACATTCGGCTACGCTGTCGGTCATACCATCCACAGCAAAGAATAAATAGAAAGAGCCGGGCGGAGAATGGACCCGGACGCGCGGCATGGCCCGCAGCCGTTCCACGCTCAGGTCGCGGGCGGCTCGATAGCGCTGCACCATGTCACGCACGAATGGTTCGCCTTCCATCACCGCGGTGACTCCGGCCCGCTGGGTAAAATGGGCCGGACACGAGTAGTGAAACTCGATAACCTTTTCAAATACCTCGCCTAGTCTCGGTGGAGCCGTCACCCAGCCCAGCCGCCAACCCGACATGGCCCAGGTCTTGGAAAAACTGTTGATCACCAGGACCTTGTCATCCGGCTCCGCCAGGTCCAACAAGGACGGGGCAACGGGCCGGTCATAGACCAAACGGTTGTAGACCTCATCAGAAATGAACCACAGGCCACGCTGACGGCAAAAATCAAGCACAGCCTGCTGGCCGTCTCTCTCCATGACCCAGCCGGTGGGATTCCCAGGGGAGTTGATGAGGATCGCGGTGGTCTTGTCATCGACCTGGTCAAAAAGCCGCTCCAGATCGAGCGTCCAAGCCTGCGCGCCAAACGTCAGCGGCACAATCCGCGTCTCACCACCCATAATGTGGATGGTCTCAATCAGGTTCGGCCACACCGGACCAACCACCACGGTATTGGAGCCGGGGTCGGTCAGGACTTGCTGGATGAGATTGATGGCAACACAGCCGGAGGCGGTGACCGTAATACGATCCACGTTTACCGGACGGGCGTGCAAACCGGAGGCGTATTCAGCCAGCGTAGTACGCAGCTCGGGAATACCTCGGTTATGGGTGTAAAATGTACAGCCCTGCATCAGGGCGTCAGCGCCGGCCTGTTTAATAAACTCCGGCGTGGGCAGGTCGGACTCCCCAAACCAGAGTGGGATCAAGCCTTCGAGACCAAGGCTGGCGTTGGCAATCGCCCGAATCTTCGATTTCGGCAACCGTTCGATTCGCTCTCGGGCTTGAATCAGTTCCTGCTGTTCGGCGTTCATGGATGTCACTTTTTCGACAACTCCCTACAGTCAGTTGTTCATCTCAGCATAGAGTGGTTCTGGAACGGAAGGAAGGTGCCGTTTTATTGGAGCAAAGCAGAGAGCTGGGCCATGTCCTGAAAGACCCGAGCCCCGACGGCAGCAAGGGTTTCCGCCTCCGAGCCTCGGACATAGCCGAATACGGCCATTCCAGCCGCCACGCCAGCCTGGACTCCAGGCAGACTGTCCTCAATCACAGCGCAGGTCTGCGGGGAGACATCAAGCGTGTGGGCCGCGTGGACAAACAGGCCAGGGTCGGGCTTCCAGCTTCCGACGTCATAGGCACTCACAATATTCCCCTGAAAATATGGCAGCAAACCAGTAATCCCAAGGTTCAGCTCAATCTTCTCACGAGGCCCGCTAGAGGCAACACAAAACGGGACGGACAAGGACTGCAAGGTCTGAATGACGCCTTCAACCCCAGGGATCGGTTGCAGTTGGGCTTGAAAGGCTTGAGCGCTACGGGCTCGGAAATTGGGAATAAAGGTGTCCGGCACACAGCGACCAAGACGCCGTTCAACATCGGCCACCCACTCCGCCAGCTTGCGCCCTTTGTAAGCATGAATCGCTTCTTCCAGCGTCATATTCAGACCTAAGTCCGCAACGCACTCGACGAACGCCTGGTTTTCGAGCGTTGCACTGTCCACCAGCACACCGTCACAGTCAAAGATAACAGCCTGAAAGCGCATAGGGGCCCAGGCTAGCACGGGGAGAGGTGGAAGAAAAATGAAGTCCTGCGTGTACGGAATCCGTTTGGTCCGACTCGGAGCGTCAGCAGGGATTTCCGATTAGGCCAAAACGCGCTATGGAAACGCATATAGCAAGGAGGCTTGATATGGCAGGCGTGACACAACTCGGCTACATCGGCTTGGGCGTCAGCAATGTTGACGAATGGGAACAGTTCGCCACTGGAGTGCTTGGACTCCAGGCACATACACGCGACCCGGACGGCTCGTTGTTGTTGCGTATGGACGAATACCACCACCGTTTTATTGTCTCCCCCGGCGACGAGGACGACCTTACTTTGGTCGGCTGGGAAGTGGCAGACGAGGAAACGCTCAAGGCGATGGGCGATCAGCTCAGCGCCCATGATATTGCCGTCGAATGGGGAACCCCGGAAGAGGCTGAAGCCCGGCGGGTGGTCGGCTTACTCAAACTCCAGGACCCGAATGGCCTGGCAACCGAGATCTTCTACGGGCCCCTCGTGGGTGTGGATACGCCCTTTCAATCCCCACGGCCGATTTCCGGCTTCACCACCGGAGAGATGGGGCTTGGCCATATCACCATGACGGTCGAGAGTTTAGACCAAAGCCTGCATTTCTACCGTGATGTCCTGGGCTTTCGCCTGAGCGATTGGGTCCGGCCTCAGCCCGAGCGCGGCGTCGCCTCAACGCTCAACCTCGCCTTTCTGCACTGCAATCCGCGCCATCACTCCATGGCCTTTTGGGAAGGCACAATGCCCAAACGCATGCACCACTTTATGCTGCAACTCCACAATCTGGACGATGTGGGTGCAACCTATGATCTGTGTCAGCGCACTGAGGTGCCGATTGATATGACCTTGGGCCGGCATACCAATGACCTGATGCTGTCTTTTTATCTCAAAACCCCATCCGGCTTTAGCGTCGAATATGGCTGGGGCGCGCGTGAGGTGGATGATAGAACTTGGCAGGTCCAGCTTCATCGAACCGGCAGCATTTGGGGCCATAAGCATGTGGGGCAGTAGAGACGATGGAGAGAAAGAAGCCCCCTCACCCTGGAGAGATACCCCCTCACCCTAGCCCTCTCCCGCCAGGGAAGAGGGAATTGAAGGAGCACGCGGCGTGAAAGACTGGACACACTTGGTTGACTTGGAAAAACGCACGGTCAGTCCCCGGGTCTTTGTTGACGAAGAGGTCTACCGGGACGAACAGGAGCGGATCTTCAGCCGCTGCTGGCTCTATCTGGCGCATGAGTCGCAGATCCCGAATCCGGGCGACTTCGTGACCCACTACATGGGCGAAGAGTCTGTCCTGGTGTGCCGCACTGCAAACGGAAAAATCCGTATCTTTCTGAATTCCTGCCGACATCGCGGCTCACGCATGTGCCGCCTGGACAGCGGCAATGCCAAAACGTTTACCTGCCCGTACCACGGCTGGACGTATGATAATCACGGCCAGCTTCTCGGTGTTCCGCAGTTCAAAGAAGCCTATTACGAAGAGCTCAAACGGGAAGACTGGGGTCTGCTCGAAATTCCACGTGTGGAATCGTTTCGCGGCCTCATCTTTGCCTGTTTCGACGAGAACGCCCAGAGCCTGGATGCCTACCTCGGGGATATGAAGTGGTATCTCGACCTGATCTTCAATAAAACTGAAGGTGGCATGGTTGCGATGCCAGGATTGCACCGCTGGAAGCTTGGCGGCAACTGGAAGCTGGCAGCCGAGCAATTCAACGGCGACAACTACCATACCGGGTCCGCGCACGAGAGCATGCTTAAAATCGGCCTCGGCCCAGCAAGTGGGGAATTTCTCGGTGACCAGCCCTGGGTGAGAGACTTTGAAGCCAAGCTCGAGAACGGGCATGGCTGGATCAATTTTAAGATTGACATGGCAGGCGGTGTTCCCGACCCTCTGGCGCACCATATGGAGCAGATGCAGGCTGCCGCAAGACACCGCCTCACTCCGGCCCAAAGCGAACTCGTTGGCTGTGTCCACGTGGGAACAGTTTTTCCGAATTTTTCCATCCTGACCTTTCTGGGTTTCTTGACCATCCGTGTATGGCACCCACGCGGCCCTCACAATATGGAGGTCTATTCTTGGGGCATGATCGAGAAAGAAGCCCCACCCGAGGTAGTTGAGATCGCTCGGAAGATGCAGATTCTGACCTTTTCGCCCAGTGGAATCTTCGAACAGGATGACGGCGAGATGTGGGGCAATAGTGTCAAGGCTATGAGTGGCGTGGTCCGACGGAACTTCCCCCTCAATTACCAGATGGGTGCCGGGCATGGCCGCACCGACCCGGACAAGCCCGGTCTGATTCATCCACCGTCAACGGAAATCAGCATCTTTGGTGTGTACGAACAATGGCAGACCCTCATGGGTGGAGCCTGACGAGAGAGAGAAGATAGAGAAGGGAGATAGAGAGAGGGAGCGCGCAGACATGAGTATGGCAGACCGCACCCAGCTCCGTCACGAGTTCGAAGAGCTGCTCTATCACGAGGCCTGGCTGCTGGATAATGATAAGCTCGAAGAATGGCTTGACCTGTTTACCGACACGATTCGCTATTGGGCCCCGGTCCGCAGCAATATGGAGCGGGGACAGGAGGACCTGTCTCGGCAGCATCTCCTGGCTCACTTTGATGATGACAAAACCAGCCTGACCTTACGCGTCAAACGCCTGAGAACTGGGGTCGCCCATGCCGAAGAGCCACGATCACGCATCCGGCATTTTGTCTCTAATGTGCAAATCCTTGAGACCGACGGGCCGGACCGGGTAAAAGTCGGCTCAAATTTTCAGGTCTTCCGTAGTCGCTGGGAAGGGACCGAGCACCTGTTTGTCGGCTGCCGGGAGGACTGGTGGCACCGCACTGATACCGCCTGGAAAAATGAAGAACGCTTCATCCTGCTCGATCATAACGTACTGGAGAATGTAACCGTATTTTTCTAATTTTGCCTCCTCTCCCTTTGGAAGAGGGCTCGAGTGAGGGTTCCTTCTTTCGACCAAGACACTCAGTAAGGACACAGCATGGACGCCTCAATCACTGAACTCTTCAATCTCGACGGCCAAGTCGCCCTCATCACCGGCGGTGCCAAAGGCATTGGCCAAGGCGTCGCTGAAATCTTGGCCGCTGCCGGAGCACACGTTGCTCTGGCGGACACGGACGCTGAAACAGCGGTCGCCACCGCCAAAGCGTTCAACGCTCAAGGCCGTACCGCCCTGGCGGTCGGTGCTGACACGTCTGACGAAGCCTCGGTCAAAAATATGGTTGCCGCGGTCATGGACCGGTTTCAACGCATCGACATTCTGGTCAATAACGCGGCTATCTACCCCATGGCCCGGCTGGCTGAAATGGAAACCGAGTTATGGGATAAAGTGTTGGGGGTGAACCTACGCGGTCCGTTCCTGTGCACCCGCTTTGTCGCAGAGCATATGATAGCTGGCGGGCGCGGCGGGCGGATTATTAACATTTCATCCATCAATACCGCCCGGACTTATCTTGGCATGGCCCATTACGATGCCAGCAAGGGCGGTCTCAACGCATTTACCAGGGCGAGCGCCCTGGAGTATGCGCCACACAAAATTACGGTGAATACCATTGCGCCGGGCGCGGTGAAAACGCCGGGCTCGTTGAGTGTTCGGAGCAACTTGGCGAAGGAAATGGGCCACGATACCACTGATCCGGTAGACGCAGCCTTTGCGGAAAAAATTCCGCTCGGTGATTGGGCGCACCCGGTTGATATTGGCCAGGCGGTCCTGCTGCTCACCAGCCGTGCGGCGCATTACATCACTGGTCAATTGATTTATGTGGACGGCGGCCTGATGCTCATGATGTAGTCAGCATAGAGAGGAGCAGCAATGGGCGCACGTACTGGCCAGGAATATATCGACGGGCTCCGAGACGACCGGGAGTTGTATGTCAACGGAGAGCTTGTCCGTGACGTGACACAATACCCTGCCTTTCAAGGCGTCATCCAAGAGATGGCCAAACTGTACGACCGCCAGCATGAAGAAACCTATAAAGCTGTTCTGACCTACCCGTCTCCCACCTCGAACGAACCGGTCAGCACGTCGTTTGTTTTGGCTGAAAGCTGGCAGGACATTGAAAAACGACGCGTTGGTGAGACAGCCCGCTGTGAGCTGACGTGCGGGATGATGGGCCGCCTGCCCGACTATATGAATGCCTTTGTGACAGACATGGCCGCCATCACTACGTGGCTGGGGCGTCACGAAACACGCTTTGGGGAAAACGCCTGGGCGTATTATGAGCTGTGTCGCGAACGGGATTTATGTCTGACCCATACCCTGGTTGACCCGCAGATCGACAAGACCAAAGGCGTCGAAGACCAGGAAAGCATCAAGATCGTCAAGGAAACCGATGCCGGCCTTGTCGTCACTGGCGCGCGCATGCTGTCCACGCTCGCCCCAATCAGCGACGACATCTGGGTCGCGCCCTATATGCCACGCAAGCCGGGACAAGAAGATTATACGGTCAGCTTTTCCATTCCCGTGGCGACGCCGGGACTCAAGTTCATTTGCCGAGAGCCCTACGATACGGGTGCCGGAGCCTTTAATCGTCCCTTGAGCAGCCGTTTCGACGAAGGCGACGCCATTGCCATTTTTGAGAACGTTTTAGTCCCGTGGGAACGTGTGTTTGCGGCCCGGGATGTGGAAACGTATAACCTTATTGCACCACGCATGCCGGGCTATTTTGCCTTACAGGCCGTCATTCGTGGCGCAGTCAAACTCCGCTTTATGACCGGCCTGGCCTGTCTGGTCGCGCAGGCTATTGGGCGCTCAGAGATTGTGCGCTACCAGGAACTCATAGGGGAACTCGTCTCGTTCGTTGAATTGGCCGACGGCTTGGTCACGGCTACGGCACATGAAGTCTGGACAAACGCCCAAGCCGGCGAAGGCGAGACTGATTCCTCATCAGAGGAAGTGGCTGCGGCAAAGAGTTTCGTTCCTGGTCTGGCGACGCTGTTTGGCGCGCCGGATAAAGGCATGTTAGGCATCACCACGCTCCGCATCTTTTTCCCGTTTGTGCATGCTCGTGCGGTTGAGGTTATGCGTCTTGCCGGCAGTAGCGGTTTGGTCATGACCCCCACGGAGCAAGACTTTGCCAACCCCGCGCTTCAAGAACTCTTGCCACGCTATCTGCGCGGACGTGACACGCCCGCCGAGGAGCGGGTACGCATCATGAAGCTGGCCTGGGATGCCATCAGCACTCAGTTTGGTGGACGGCAATTATTATACGAGTGGTTTTTTGCTGGTGATCCGATTAATAACCGGATTCTGTATTACGGAACACATAAACGCAGCGAATGTGAAGCGCTTGTTCGTAATTTTCTCGACTCTCTCAAAGGATAGGAGGTGACAGCATGGCGGAATATCGAAAGCACGAAGCACGCGAATGGGCCAAAGCAACTATGCAGGGTGTGGCAAATACCATCACCCCAACCTTTACCCATGACTTACGCAGCCTGAACGAGAGAGCTATTCGCCACGATGTTCGCAAAGAAATCGAATATGGCTTTTGGGGCACATTACTCGTTGCCGAAACCGCGACAACGCTTGACGAGTACGTTCAATTTGCTGAGTGGGCGGCGGATGAATCCAAGGGGCATCTTCACCTCATTCACCATGCCAGCTTCAATACCCTGGAAGAAAATATCGAAGCCGTCCAAGCGACCGAACGAGCGGGCGCTGATCTCGTACTCCTGTCCTACCCACCAACCTTCTATCCGGACAGCGCCGACGACATTTACAACTACACCAAAACGTTTTGTGACAACACCAATCTCGCCGTGATGCTCTTCCCCGTGCCGCTGTGGGGTTTTGAACGGATTCATCCGGCCGCGGGGTTCGGCCCGGAGCTGATCCAGCGCTTGCTCGACGAGGTGCCGAATATCGCTGCCATCAAAGCGGAAGGTGGCATGCCGTCCATCGGTGGCTTTGTCGATGTCTACACCCGCTTTGGCGATCGCGTCGTGGTTACCGAACCGATTGAAGGCAACGGGCTGCCCATGGCCAGCCTGGTGCCCATGCAGTTTATGGGCACGAGTAATTATGAGTACTGGGGGCCTATGATCCCCAGAATTTTCGGCATGATCCAGGACGGCCAGTTTACAGCCGCCATGGAATTATACTGGCAGATCCAACCGGCGCGTCAGGCGAGCATGCAGGCCATGGCCATGCTGGCGGGATCAAACTTTCTGCACCGGATGCTGTGGAAATACCAAGGCTGGCTGAGCGGCTTTAACGGCGGCCCGCTCCGGACACCGACTATGCGTTTGAATGATCGCCAGATGAAGCCTTTACGCCAAGGGCTGATCGCCTCCGGACTCGAAGTCCCGGTTGAGGATGACAAAGCGTTTTTTATCGGGCGCAATCCGGCCTAGGGAGACCTCGTGACCTTACTCCTGACGAACAAGGACGTAGAACAAGCCTCGGACATCAAGGCTCAGATCGACGTTATAGAACAAGGCTTACTCGAAGAGGCCAATAACGCCGTTGATCTGCCCCCACGCCTCAACCTAGCAACCACTTCGGGCTTTTTTCGCGTCATGCCGGCGGTGATGCGAGACAGTGGCCTGATGGGCTATAAGGTCTTTCACGGATCGGTCCAGCAGGGCGTGCGCTATCTCATTGCTGTCTATGATGAGAAAGACGGCAATCTCTTGTCTCTTATGGACGCCGCCTATCTGACCGCCGCCCGAACCGGCGCAACGACCGGCGTAGCGACCAAGTATATGGCACCACCTGAAGCCAAGACTGTGGGTGTGATTGGCTCCGGCTTGGAGGCAACGACAAACTTACAGGCCGTGTGCGCAGTCCGACCGATTGAAGCTGGCAAAGTCTTTAGCCCGACCCAAGCGAATAGAGAGCGCTTTGCCGGACGGATGAGTGAGCAATTAGATATCAGTCTCACTGCCGTTGATACACCTGAAGCAGCGGTGAGCGATGTTGATACGGTCGTGGTCGCGACCAACACCACCGGCGTTGGCGACCTGATTGCCTATCGTGGCCAATGGCTGGAAACCGGGGTCCATGTCAATTCTATTGGCTCAACCGGCCTCCAACTGCGTGAGATTGATGCGGAGACCTTCCAACGCGCAGAACGCATTGTGGTGGATTCACGGATTCAAATGGAAGGGGAGTCAGGCGACCTCAAAGCCGCACTGGCAGCCGGGACGTATGACCGAGCCAAGGTGACGGAACTCAAAGAAGTAGTCGCCGGTCGCGCCCGAGGTCGTTCAGGCCCGGATGAGATCACCCTGTTCAAATCCGTTGGTACTGCCATCCAAGATGTCGCCGCCGGCTTCGCAGTCTACAAAGAAGCCCTCCGTCAAGGGCTCGGTCAGGATGTCGGTGAGTTTCTGGAATTGAAAACGTTTTAGGCGGAGGCGTCCTCCGCTATATTACTTTCCCGCTCTTCGCCCACCGATTCATGCGCGTATAGAGCGTCTGCCACTGGCCGAACCGCTCCGGCACGCCACGCCACTTGCACCCCTGCTTCACTACATACAGCAGCGCGGACAACACTCTCCGATTGTCTACCTCGACGTTCCCTCGCTGACGCGGGAGCACGTCCTTAAGTTGCTCGTACTGCTGCTGAGTGAGCTCCGTGCGCAGAACCTCACACCGTTCGCTTAGTGTGAACACATTCTCGCATGAATAGGTTTCTGCCTTCTACTCAATAAAGAACCACGCCGAGGCATGATGTTCTGTCACTTGTATCGGGTCAAGAGGTGGCTCTATGCTCAGCCCTCAGATGGTTTACGCGCGCGGACGAAGGCACTGCCGAACTTGCCGTCAACCTCAGATGCAACGGCCTCAACATCAATCCCTTTGTCGGCAAGATAGGCACGGGCATCCTCTACACGGTAAATCCGAGTGGGTTCAAGATCGATATCAACAAAGCCAGCCTGAGCGAGTTTGGTCCGGTATTCTTGCTCTTCTAACACTCCGGCGATACACCCAATCCACAGTTCAACGTTGCGTTGAATCTGCTCAGGGATCTCTCCACGCACGACAATGTCAGAAACCGCAAACCGTCCGTCTGGTCGAAGCACGCGAAGAGCTTCAGATAGGACTCGATCTTTGTCTGCCGACAGATTAATCACGCAGTTTGAGATAATGACATCAACCGAGTTGTCAGGAAGGGGAATGTCTTCCATCTCGCCTTTCAGAAACTCGACATTTTCGATCCCAGCCTTCCGTTGGTTTTCACGCGCTAAGTCCAGCATTTCGTCTGTCATATCGAGGCCATAGACTTTTCCTGTGGGACCGACTCGTCTGGCCGACAGGAGAACATCTATACCACCACCCGAGCCAAGATCGAGCACGGTCTCGCCTGGATTGAGCTGAGCCAGTGCTGTTGGGTTACCACAGCCGAGCGAGGCGGCAATCGCCTCCAGAGGAATCCCTGTGAGCTGGTCCTCGTCGTAGAGGTGTGAGGTAATAGGATCATCGGCACTCGCGGTTGCCTCCCCGCAGGAAGCCCGGCCACCCTGGGCTGCTTGGAGCGCCGCTTTTCCGTACACTTCCTTGACTTGCCGTTTCACATCCTGACTTTGCATGCTGACCTCCTTCTGTCGTGTGATGTCTTATGCCCTCTTATCTGGGTGCATTCCACTATCGGATTGGGCGGTCGATTGGACAGATTGAGCCTGGACTTGCCGGGCCGCGCGCTGGCCTGTCCAGTACGCTCCGTGGACCGTCCCAGGGTCATAGAGATGCAGGGCTTCTCCAGCGAAAAACAGCCGACCGGCAACCGGTCTTGAAAGCATCTCCGGTTCCCCGCCATTCGCCCCGACGCGCAGATAGGCATACGACCCGCGCGCAAACGGGTCCGAGCGCCAGCGCTGGACCATCACACCGGTTGGCTCGGGAACAGCCGTCCCCATCACACCGGAGAGTTCTTTTCGTAGCCGCGTCACAATAGCCTGGTTCGACAGCTCCTCAATCTTGTGGGCCGCAGTTCCGCCGCTGAGACCGACCAGCATGGGCAGGCCGGCATAGGAAGCGAAATTGACATAAAAGGAGCACAGGCTGTTACCACACACAAAAACAAAGTCCGGCTCCTCGGGCCAAAATACGCGCGGGAAGCGAAGGATAACCTTATTGAAGAGTCCCATGCCGAGGCGTGACAAGGCGGTCCGATGTGAGTGGGGCAAGGTCGGTTCAAAGGTGATCCGGTCCGATTGCAGCACCCCGATCGGGACGGTGACAACCACCCCGTCCGCGGTGAAGGTCTCCCGCTCCGTCTCAACCCAGACGCCGGCTGCTCCATACGCAATTCGTTTGACACTCTGACCGAATCGGACCTGGAGACCTTCGGCAAGGTGCCGGACGAGCCCGTCCATCCCATCGAGCACAAATTGTTCTCCCGAGGCAAACCCTTCCCCTGTTGACCCGGTTATCGATTCGTATAATAAGCTGGCAAAACCGAGGTCGTGCGGAGACGCGGCGTAGAGATTTGCTATCCCTCTCTCGATCCGACAGCGAGCCAGACGACCGGCCTCAGTCAACGGAGTGGGGAGCGTGTTCAAGACATCAGCAACCGAAACCTTGGTGCCGGGCCGTCCAAGCCAGCGGCGAGCCAGGGTCGAGACATAGGTCCAGCCGCTGTGTCTGTATACCGCGGCTTCCAACTTCGCATATTCGGCTTCAAATGCGGCTCGGGGGACGGCGGACCGGCCGACCGTGCCCAGATGATAGGCGGCCATATTGCCGTAATCGCTCACCCGCGTCCTGAGACCCAGGGTTGCGGCAACGGCCTTGAGCGGATTACCCGGCCCGCCGTGCAGCCAGGATGCTCCGAGGTCGATGGGGGTTGCAAAGCGTCGGTCAGTCCAGACCCGGCCGCCGCTGCGATCCCGCGCTTCCAGAATGGTGACCGCATAGCCGGCGCGCTGTAGCTCGAGGGCCGCGGCCAGCCCGCTCACGCCGGCCCCAACAATCAGGACTTTGCCGCCAGGGGGAACGGCCGAGTGGGTTTGAGACTGACAACCAGGCAACACGACCGCCCCAGCCCTCAGCACCAGCTTATGAAAATCGCGGCGCGCGATGTGTGTCTCCACATCACCCCAGCTCACGCCGTCCGGTTGAGCACATACTGCGGGGTCATCTCCCGGTCCAGATATTGATTTAAGAATTCGACACACACGGGACGGCATTGCCGGAAGAGGTCGGCTCGCTGAATATCCTGTGCGGTCGGCGGCTGAGAGGCTGCTTCGCGGAGCTGTGCGAGCACGTCTTCTTTGTTGAAACGTAAGTGCTTGCGGTTTTCCATAACAAGCTCACCGTCAATAATGACCGTCTCCACATCCGTCCCCTTGGCTCGGTAGACGAAGGCATCTGCCATATGAATGTCAGGCGCAAGATAGGGCTGGGTCATCGTTCGTAGGTTCACGAGAATGATATCCGCGGCTCGGCCCGGTTCGAGTTTGCCGATAGAGTCTTCTCGAAGTGTTGCCTGAGCCCCGTTCAATGTGGCCATGCGGATGACGTCATGCGGACTGACCCAGGGCGACGACGGGCGTGGCAGACGGTGCAGCTTAGAGACCAAGCGCAGCTCTTGGACCATATCGTCGTCATCGTTCAGCGTTCCGCCATCAGTTCCAATCCCAATATTGACCCCGCTCTCTTTCATACAAGCGACCGGCGCGATGCCGCTCCTGAGACGTAGATTCGAGCTGGCATTGTGGCATACCGTCACCCCTGTCTCGGCCATGAGCGCCACGTCATCCTGCGTCGTCCAGACTGCATGGGCAAAAGAGGTTTGTGGACCAAGTAGATGCATATCGTGGAGCCAGGCAACATTACTCTTCCCGTAGTTCTTAAAGAAGTATTCAGATTGATACGGCGTTTCGACTACGTGAATATGGAGTCCCCGTCCCTTTTGTACTTGCTCACCAATCGCTTCTAAAATATCCGGCGTTGTCCAGACTGAATTAATCGGTCCATAGAGGATTTTTACCTTGGCCGCTCCCTCCTCATGGCGTTCGGCATAGTATTTCTCAACCAACTTCATGTACACGTCACGTGAAATTGGCGGACGTGCGCTCAGAGCGGCTTCGACTCGCTGACGGAGACCCGCGCTGAGCTGTTGTAGAAACCAGTCATCGTCATACACAAACGGATGCTGATTCATGACCTCAAGCGCCAGGGCAACGCGCTGACCTGAAGTCTCGTAGGCTTTTAGCGTCGCGTTGACCTCATCTTCGTAGTTCCCCGTTCGGCAGAAATGACTATGCAATACCGTAGTCACCCCGGATTCGAGCAACTTCATATTGCCGTAGAGCGTATCCACATAGACATTGGTCGGCGCTTTGAGCATCACCAAGTCGTAGATCCACGGTTCTAAGGTGTCGTCCAACGCGCCCTGCTGGACAGCACTCAGCCCCCAGCCGTGATGATGTACGTCTACCAGGCCCGGCATGATGAGGTGTTCGTTTGAACCGATCTCGCGATAGTCGGGGTATTGCTTTTTGAGCGCGGTATAACTCCCCACTGCAGCAATGCTTGTCCCAGTCACGGCAACGGCAGCATCCGACAGGACTTCGGTTTTTTCGTCGGGCTGGGCTGGGTTGAGAAGATATTTCCCCTGTACGAGTAGTTGTGCCATGGGCTTTCTCCTTTCACTAAAACGCAGCAGTCAGCCGCTCCTTGGGATATTCTGCCCCCACTACGTGTTCGATGGTCATGGCGCGGACCATCTGATAGGTACGCACCCGGAAAGCAGGATCACACGACATGCGGATGTACATGTCTTGCGGCTTAATGTCGTAGTCTTCACGTAGCCATTCGAGCATATTCCGGGCCGCATCATACACGGCCTGCTCCATGGGTCGGTTAATACCCACCGCCACAATGCTGTCGGGCTTGTCAATACGCACGCAGGGCAAGCGTTTGTTCTTCACTACCGTACAGCTCAGTTGCACGGTTGCGCGGGTTTCATCCGCAATGCCGGTAAACTCGGTGTCTCCCTGGCTGCCGTGGATATCTCCGATATACAGCAGCCCCCCCTGGTTATACGAGTTCAAATAAATCGTGTGGCCCGCGCAGATGTCACGACAATCAATATTGCCGCCAAAGGGGCCCTGCCCCAGTAAAGACGTAAAGACTTCTCGCTCCGGTGCAGTCGCCAGGGTGCCACAAAAGGGTTGGAGGTCCCAGGTCAGTTTATCGGAATAGACGCCTTTGCCGTCACGGGTATGACCGCTCGGCCCAGGCAAATGCTCAATCACCTGTACGCGGGCTTGAGAGCACTGCCCATCAAAGAGGGTCGAATTTCCGTACGGGCCAATACCCGGCAGAATTCCGGAAAAGCCATAGCGCCAGGGATCGATAAAGTCGATCTGCACGGCCAGTACATCCCCCGCCTCGCAGCCTTCTATATAAATCGGCCCGACGACCGGATTATATTTCGGCGGATAGGCCACCGCGAGCGCAGCGACATGGGGATCATCCACAAACTGATGGACGGTTGGATTATCGCTGTCGTCCTCAATCAAACCGGTCAGCGCGTCGTCTGTCTCAACCTGGAAGACTTCACCAGGCTGGACCCGTAAGACTGGCTCGTCCCGGTTATCGAAAGCATATTTGGTTACCTCGCCGCGTTTAATTTTTTGCATAACCTTCCTCCTTTTCCTCTGCGTAGCCTTGATCGGCCCAAATTGTGACACCAGCGGGAACTCTCTGCAAGCAAAAACTACTTGAGTCTTGACACAGCTAAAGAGAAGGAGGAAGACGACAGGGTAAAGGAGCCGCCCATGAAAAAGGAAGCGATCTTTCCTGAGTCCCTTCCCTTGCCGCGAGTCGCGTACTCCCCTGCCGTTAAGGCTGGCCCGTTTGTCTTTATATCCGGCCAAGTGGCGTCGGATTTCAAAACCGGTATCCCGCCGGAAGCTGCGATTAATCCAAACTTTCCCAATCACGGGATCAATATTGAACAGCAAGCCAACTATATTGCCAACAATCTTCGCACCACGCTTGAAGCTTCGGGCTCCTCTTTGGAACAGTGTGTTTCCTTTACGCTCTACCATACAGACGCACATGAATTGCACGGCGCTTCACACGTCTTGCAACAGACTTTTGGTTCAACAGGAGTGCCGCCACATACGTCCGTTCTCTTAGAAGAACTGCCTGTGCCGGGCTGTACGCTTGAGGTTGATCTTGTCGGCTTTGTCTCGGAAACCGGCCAGCGCGAGATTATTCAAGCCGCATCCCTGCCCCAGCCTGTGATACAGGGGCTTAATGGCCAAGCCCTGTATCAGTACGGGGTCAAGGCTGGGGAATTTATCTTTACTACGGGTATTACGGCCACCGACTTTTCAACAGGTGTTGCGCCTCAAGCTCAGGTCGATCCCAACTTCCCCTACTATGCCGAGAGCGCCCGGTCGCAGACCGAATATATTCTTGAAGCACAGCAAGCAGTTCTTCAGGCTGCTGGTGCTTCGCTTGCGGATGTTGTCAAGGCAGAAGTCTATATGACTGACATACAAGACTTTTACCGACTGGAACAGGTCTGGAAAAAGTATTTCTCAACAGACCCACCAGCCCGGACAACGGTCCCGGTCAGCGATCTCGGCGTTCCGGGGTTACGGATCGCCATCAACCTCATTGCGTATTCTCCGCAAGGTGGACCAGCAAAACGGACTATCCAGACTGACGATGCGCCAATACCGCTGGCCCACGAGCCACAAGCTGTCCAAGCTGGCCCCTTCCTCTTTTTCTCAGGTCAGATGGCCACCGACTACCGAACCGGAGTTCCTCCCGAAGCGCGCATTGACCCGAATTTTCCTTACTACTCGTCCGCCGCAGAAAAGGGAATCAATTATATTGTGAAGAATATTGATGCTATCTGCGCAGCCGCCGGTACGTCGCGTGACTATCTCCTGCGCAGGCGCGGATTTTATACCGACTTTGGCGAGTTTTTTACTTCGTTTGTGACGTGGGCAGAATCCTTTCCAAATGATCCACCGGCGAGTACCACAGTGCGTGTCCCCGGCCCCCTACTCGTTCCAGGTTGCAAGGTCGTGATTGATTTGATTGGAATGATTCCGGACGAGAGCGCATAAATCCGACACCTCAATTCTTCTCGCTTCAGGCAAACGGGTCTGGCAGGGTCTGCGTATTGAAATCCCCTCCAAAGGAGGGGATTTTCACTCCTTCGACGTCTTCTCCCCGTCATACCACCACGGCCGGACTTTGAATTTCTCTCCACCCCAGCCTTCATGCAGCGGGACTATGAAGTCCGTACAAATGACTTTCTCCGTAAATTTCCACTCCCCTTCAACACGTAGCAGCCTGTCTTCGTAAAATCCGGCAACAACAACAGATTCGCCCTTCAGATCGCCGACCGCATCAAAATAGCTTTTTGAAAACGCCCGATCACCGTCAAGGGTGATGACCTGGTTATGAATGAGATGCCGTAAGACCCCGAGACGATGGCGCATATAGCGTCCGTACCAGCGCTCGACGGCGGCGCGCCCTTCTCGGCGTCGGCCCGGAGGGCTTACGATCAGGTCACACGAATCGTGAAACAGCGCCATCACGTCTTGAAATTCCCCCCGGTCCACGGCCCAACAATAGCGATGGACTAAGTCGCGTATGTCTTCTTTTTCAACAAGCTCCCGCAGCCTGCGGTCTGACTCTTGCCCCATGCGTCCCTCCTTATTGACCCCGTCCGTTTACATATCACGAGAGGAAAGGCCCATGTCCCTCCCGTTGGGCCTGGCGGAGTGAGAGAAGAATCCGGGGAACCAGTAGCCATGTGGTGTCGGGTTCGCTCGGCTCACCCGCCCTACGGGATGGGCTCACGACTGCCTGGCTTGACCGCGGCTTTTCACCCTCATCCTTACTCCCCTGTGCTACACCGCCTTCACCGTCAGCTGGAGCGGATACTGGTGGAGCGAGCTCGCGCCCTGCGGTGTAACCCGATTCATATCCCCAATGAAGAACCCAGACTGCATATCACGTGTGGTGGGATTGGGTTCAATGACAATGAGCTGATTCTCTTGAAAAGGGACGTCAAGATCGACCGCCCAGCACGGGTCACCCGGAACAGAAGCATAGGGTGGGTTGATCACCTGGGTATATCCATGGATCACAGGACACTGAACCGTATACCCTTCGTCGAGAATACGCTGAGACAGCGCAAACACATCCCTCGGCGTATTGCCGACCTTCACAACTTTTTGGACCTCTGAGTACAGTGTTACCGCTAATTCCTCTAATTTTTTGAGCTGAGGCGGGGGTTCTCCCAAAGCGACCGGACGGATGAGCTGCCCCGGGTAACCATAATACGTTCCCGTGGTCTCGGTCAGAATCAGATCTCCAGGCTGGATAGTTCGGGTAGACCCTCCCGCTACCCACCAGGAGTAGGGAATAGAAGGCGTAGCCATTGAGGTGGAAGCAAGTGCGGCCCCATACAGCGAGCCACCCAACTTGAGATATGTTCCATGGAGCGTTGCGATGATCTCATAATCTTTCATGCCCGGCTCGACAGTATCAACGACAGCACGAAAGGCACGGTCGCACAGTTCCGCGCCCTTTTGATACCATTCGATTTCTTCTGTACTGGCGCACAGCCGGATCTGATACATCAGGTCCTGAGCCTCTACAAAGGTTGCTTCAGGTAGGGCATCGTGCAAGAAGAGCCAGAGGTCGTGGGGCACACGGTCAGCAATACCCACAGTTCCCGTTTCCAGCCCGCCCTCTTTAATCCGCTCCACGAGCGCTTGATGGTTCACTCCGGCTCCCCAGCGAACGTCCTGGATGTCCGACTGCGCAGCCGCCTGCGGCAGGAACGAATAGAGACTCGCAAACAAGGTCGGCTCCTGGTCTAACGGAAAGACAATGGCTCCATAGGCAATATCGATATAATTGCCGACATAGATGAGATTCGCGCTAAAGACATAACCGTTGCTGAACATGAGTAGGCAGTCGATGCTCCGGTCCGCCATTGCAGTGCGGATTGCCTTATATCGACGCTGGTACTCCGCCGCCGAAAACCTGGGCCAATGACCCTGATTCTCGGCTCGAATCCGAGCATACAAAGCTTCGGCATTTTCAATACCAGGAGGTTGTAAAGTATGAGCCATCGTACCTCTTTCGATTTTCGCTCTTTCTCGCTCTTGCCTACCCTCTCTTTATCATCCCTCTTCTAATCAAAATGATAAATCCTGGCAGTATTTCCCCCGACAATTTTGGCCTTTTCCTCTTCGCTACAGTCTGCCAGGACGGTTTCCAGCACCTGGCGTGAGTGGGGGAAGGTGCACTCCGGATGGGGGTAGTCCGAGCCCCACAGGATATTATCGACCCCGATGAGGTCGCGGTCCCTGATGCCGAGGGCGTCCTCCTGGAAACTGAGAAAAACGTTCCGTCGGAAATAGTCGCTCGGCAGCATATCTTCCTTGAATTTCCGCCGGCCTCCGGTCGCGGGCCGTTGGACGAAATTATAGTCCATCCGTTCCAGGAAATGCGGCGCCCACGCCAGTTCCTGCTCCACTGACCCGATCTGGAGTTTCGGATAGCGCTCGAACACGCCACTAAAAATAATATGGGAGAGCGACATGCGCACCCAGTAATCGACATTGGTCAAAAAGGCGGTGCTGACCGCTTCCAGGTCAACCAGGGGCGAGTTCGGAGCGGGCCGGTTGGTCGCAATGTGCAGGCTCAGCGGGAGGCCCAAATCCTGGGCCGCGGCCCACAGCGGCTCGTACTCGGGGGAATCGTAGGCGTGCTCCTCCAGCGGGTAGACCGTGATCATCGCGCCGCACAACCCCAGCTTGGCGCAGCGCTCCAACTCTCTGACACTCTCCGGGACATCGTCAACATTCAGCATGGCGATACCCTTGATCCGCTGCGGGAAGGGCTGGCAGAACTCGGCCAGCCAGTCGTTATAGGCTCTGCACAAGACGGTCAGGAGCGCACTATCCGGGATGCTGTACAGCAGCAGTCCCTGAGTCGGATAGAGCACGTCGGCATCAACGCCATCCAGGTCCAGGTCTTTGAGATGTTCCTCGGGGATATAGGCGCCGGGCCGGACGTTTTCCATGACGTCGCCAAACCTGAGCGAGTCCCGCTCCTCGGGCACGAAGCGCTTGCCGGCCTGCGAGCCGCCGGAGCCGCCGCCGACCCCTTTCACCCCGTCGCAGACCCACCAATCGGTATGGTCTTCCTCGCGGCGAACGACGTGCGGCGCCCGATCTCTGAACCGAGTATCTACCCGGCTGGTCCATAAGTCCGACGGCTCGAACACATGACTATCGGATGAAATAATTTTGTACTCAGCCATACTGCTACCTCCTGATAATATTAGATCACATTGAGTTCTTGCAGCGGTCGCCCTTCGACCACGCGTTCAAACCCGAGCGGCGTTATGTCCACTGTCTGGTATGCGCCATGCACGATCAGCTCAGCAATACCCCGACCAACAGCAGGGGCCTGTTGGATACCATGACCGGAGAAGCCATTGGCAAAAAGAAAGTTTTTCATTACGGGATGCCGTCCTACAATAGCATTCTGGTCGAGCGTGTTGTATGCGTAATGTCCGCTCCAGGCATTGACTTGCTTGATCGCTTCAAAAATGGGAACACGGTGAGCCAACGCTGGCCAGACGATCTCATCGAACAGGTGATACTCAACACGAAAATCTTCCGTTGGTGGGTCCTGGTCTTCTGGCGGAGACACCCCACACACGAAGTATTGTCCTTCAGGCCTAAAGTATACGCCAGAGACATCCACGACCAGGGGGCACGGTTGAATCACGCCGGCCTGTCGGCAATCAAAAACAAACACGCAACGTTTCCGACTTTCGACCGGCAGCTCGATATCGGCCATACGAGCGATTTTACTTGCCGCCGGACCGGCAGCATTCACAAGCTCGCCACAAGAGAAGACACGCCCGTCGTCGAGCTGAACAGACTCTAGGCGCTGATTCGAGACACTCAAAGCAACGACCTCACCTTGTATAAACTCAGCTCCCCGTGCTTCAGCCGTGCTCCGGAGCGCGTGCAGAAGGCTGTGCGCATCAAACCAGCCTTCCCCAGAGAGCCCAAGACAACCAACCGCGATGTCTGCGGTAGTGAGCCACGGGAAACGCTCCTTCAACTCAGTGGGACCAAGAAGACAGACATCTGCGCCCTGCTGAGTTTGTACCCCAACGTTCCGTTCGAGGAGATCTTTCCCTTGCTGACTCGCAAGCAACAGATAACCCGCTTCCCGGAAGCTGACCTCGACATCCGCACCAAGTCGTTCTTTTACTGCATGTAGAAATTCCACCCCAAACTGAGACAGTTGAATATTAACGGGAGTCGAGAACTGCTGCCGAATGGAGGCTAATGAGAGCGTGGTTGAACATTTCTGATAAGAGGGATCTTTTTCGATGACGAGCACACGGCCATGAAAACGCTCATCCGCCGTGAGAAAGTACGCAACCGCACTGCCTATGATGGCTCCACCAACAATGACGACATCGTACACGGCACTCCGCTCCGTCATAGCTCGCCCCAGGATCACAGCACGTTAGCGTCGCCACATCACGTGAGACGACAGCACGGATTGGACTCTCGTTCACCCCTGACGAGGGATGCGGCTACGCTTCTTCCATCTCAGCCTCGGAGGCGACTTTTTCCAAGATGGTTGTCATCTCGCCGGGGTCGGACACAAACGACGGAAAGTCCAGGATAAGCCGGCTCACCCCCAGGCGTTCCCAGCCTGGCAGGTCCGTGAGGACACCCTCGGCTGTGCCGGCGATAATTACGGCGGTAATCTCTATTGTCGAGAAGTCGCGGCCCGCCTCGTCACACATCTGCTTGAGCGTCTGGAGATCCTTCGCCAAGTCGCCTTCGGTGCTATACACATCGTCGGGATGCTCGGAGACCACCTGCCAGCCGTCGGCCATGCTCACGACGCGCCGCAGGCTGGCACGTCCGCGTCCGCCGATCGTAATCGGGGGATGCGGTTTTTGCAGCGGCTGGGGCCGACACTGGACGTCGGAAAACCGGTAGTATGCGCCCTCGAAGCGTGGCTCCTCGGCCGTCCAGAGTTCTTTCCAGATCCGAATATGCTCGTCCGTACGCGCCCAGCGTTTGGCAAACGGCACCTCCAGGGCTTGGAACTCCTCTTCCAACCACCCGCTGCCCACACCGACAATCAGACGCCCGCCCGACATGACATCTATCGAGGCCATCATTTTTCCGGTCACCACCGGATGTCGGTACGGAGCCACGATAACGGTAAACCCCAGACGCACCCGGCGCGTGCAGGCCGCCACAAACGACAGCACGGTAAACGGCTCCAGATGGGCGCCCTTAGGGTCGGCGATGTAACGGCCTGACTTGCTGTACGGATAGGGGGTATCGATCTTGGTGGGCATGACGACGTGATCGGGTGCCCAGACCGACTCGAAACCGCGCTCTTCGGCAAGCTGCGCCATGGCCAGCATGTTCTCCTGGGTCGCCATGGCGC
This sequence comes from uncultured Binatia bacterium (SeqCode), assembly GCA_965247985.1. Lineage (GTDB taxonomy): Bacteria > Desulfobacterota > Binatia > Bin18 > Bin18 > Bin18. Next base: position 3,044,857 of record OZ252051.1, read on the forward strand.
CGAACGCGGGAAGCATAAAACCAATTTTCATGAGGTCCCCCTTCACGTAGAGTGAAAATCCGCCCCCAGCCTGTCAGACGAGCCTTGAAGTTCGGCGCGGCATTAATACGGCCAGAATAAGCGCTACGATAAACAATGCCGGTATATCACCAAGCAAATTCGCCCGCTCCATTGGATCGACAATCGCCTGGGCCGCCATGATAGTAGCATGGACCACGCTTGACCAAACAGTAAACCAGATGAGGCTGCGGTGTTCAGCAGGCTTCGGTGAGGCGAGCAGTAGGAAGACGCCCAAGGTCGCATAGACGCCCATGATCATTTGCTCGTACTCGGGCTGGCGCGGCTCCCACCCCCAGCCGGAAGGCCAGAGAATATTCATGAGTGGATAGACACCAAAAATAAACGTCAGCCCTATGACAACCAGGGCCACGCGAAGATATTTTTCCCGTGCTGTATTGTCCATACTCTCTCTCCTTTTTGTCTGTAGGCAGATGCTACTTGCCCCTATACCAGTTCTCGTAGAGATAAAAACCCTGTTCACGAGGTCGCTTGCCTCAGGGCAAGACTCGTGATTTGGTCAGGAGCATGGATTTCCATTCATTCACACAAAGGAGAACGAACGTATGAGCACCATGGTCTTGATCGAGTTATCAGTAAAACCGGATTCGGTTGACGACATGAAGGCGCTGATGAAGGAGTTATTGCCTGATACGCGGGCGTATGAGGGCTGCCAGAGTGTTGATTTTTATGACAACACCGAGACCAAAGGCAGCATGGTCTTGTATGAACTATGGGATTCGCGCGGCCACCAGGAGCGCTACTTACAGTGGCGTTCGGAAACCGGTACCTTGGACCGGCTCGGAGCGCTGGTGGCAGCCCAGCCCAAGATTCAGTATTTCGATAAAGTGGACGCGTAGACCGCCCTCACCCGCGTCAGTACGACCATCCGTTGCCTTTTCGCTGGGAGCGCGGGTATCTTGCCCGCAGCCTTCTTGCTTTGGGGCGACAGACTTGTCAATCATCTGTCGCCAATACCACTAGAACCCTTTTTCCAACCGCAGCGGCGTACCGGGTGAGTGTATTGACGGTCGGGTTGGCTTCTACATTATTTTCCAGCCGCGATAATGCGGACCGCTCAATGCCAGTCCGTTCTTTCACATCGGCTAGACTCAGGCATTGTTTCAGTCGCTCCGCCTTTAAGACCGCCATCGTGTGCTCAATTGCGATCCCCTGCTGGACGGCTTTGGCCAACTTGTGTCTGGCCCGTTTCTTGATGTCGGGTAACTCCTGTCGGATTTGTTCCCGGATACGGCTGTGTTGCTCTTGTTCTTCCTCCGTTGCAGGGCGATACATCCGCTTGCCCATCTGCTGAGCCATAATACCTCCTCAAGGATCAATCTCATAGGCGGTTATTGGATACAGGGTAGAGCCGTCAATTTCTTCGTAGACCACAACGATGTAGCGACCATCTGGAGTGAATCCATACACCATTGGCCTGCCTGATGAGCGACTCGTATCACGACCGACTGGATGAAACAGGACTTCTTCGACATCTTCTGGGGTGAAGCCGTGTTCCGCAATATGTGCGATATTGCCGTGCGGTTCCGGGTTCCAAAGAACATCATAGTACGGCACCAAGCATCTCCCGTCCTTTTTGGCAGACTCTCAGTATATATACGGAGCATTAACATTTATATCAACGGCAAGAGACAATACGCCCAGCAGGCGAGAAGACTTCGGGACTTCGCCGGGCCTCTTACCGACTCAAGCCGACACAGCACCTAGCGATGATACGGACAGCTGCTGAAGGGACCATGGTCGGTAATGTCGGTGCATATGTAGGGCGGCGCCGCACGCTGCCCCACGCCGAGGCAAAAACACCGCAATTGGAGAACAGCGTTAGGGAATAATCACAAAGTTCTGGAGCGACTCTTCCCACCGCAACCTTTTGTTTTCCCCAGGGCTGGGGAAATCCAGAATGGGAAACGTGCCACTCACCCCCCGTAAGAATGTCTCACCAAAGGTGGTCACCCGGACGGTCGTGTTGGCGAACTCCACCCCGTCAAGCAACGCGCGGACCGTATGCGGCCCCGCCCCCAGGTTGTTCCAGTTCCACAACAGACTGAAACCATTATTGGTATCGCCACAGACACTACGGGTATCCTCTCGCGTGGTTCCATAGCCCGCTTTCAGCGGCATCCCGTCCAGCTCAATAACAATCTCTCCTGCCTCGCACGCCCAGCCCGAGATGACGCCCACTCCACTCTGTGCCGACCCCAGCGACGGGTTTTCCAATATAGCGCTCACGCCCGCCACCCGGTTGTATCCCCCGCCGGTATTTGGCTGCCCGTCAGTGATGACAAAATTCTGGAGCGACTCTTCCCACTGGACGACGGTGGTTCCGCCGGAGGCGGGGAAGTTGGGCAGGTCAAACGTACCACTCAAGCCCAGCGGGAACGGATCCTCCCCAAAGGTCGTTACGCGCACGGTCGTATTGGCGAACTCTACCCCGTCAATCAGGGCGCGGACCGTATGCGGCCCCGCTCCCAAATTGTTCCAGTTCCACAGCAGACTGAAGCCATTGTTCGCATCGCCACAGCGACTGCGCGTATCCTCTCGCGTGGTTCCATAGCCCGCTTTCAGCGGCATCCCGTCCAGTTCAACGACAATCTCGTGGGCGTGACACGCCCAGCCCGAAATGGCTGCGATGCCGCTCTGGAAGGAGCCGGACCGGGGGTTCTCCAGGAACACTGGGGAGACGAAATCTGTTGAGAACACAGCTACGTCGTCGATATACCAGCCGTCGGCAGTCTCACTGGCGTCGGACCACAGTTGGAAAGCGAGGCGTATTCGCTCCCCAACAAAAGGAGTCAGGTCGAGTGAGGTCTGCTGCCAGCTAGTCTGAATACCCGTAAAACGTCGTAAACGTTCCTCCGTCCACCACCATCCATCCTCCCTTTGTTGTGCGACCCACACGTTCCCGCGGTCGCCACTGGCAAAGCCGTACCGATGCCAGAAGGTCAGGGTGGCGGACTCAACGCTGGTCAACTCGATGATCGGGGACCAAATGATGACATTCTGGTCGTTCTGGTAATGGCCGTCGGGGCTGTCCGTCCAGGTATACGCCCCGCTCCGAGAGGACGCTGTTGTCTGGATCCAGGGAGAACCACTAGAGCAGGGGCGTGGCTCACAAGAAGACTCAGTCCATCCTCCTATTCCACCCTCCATGTCGTCTTCAAACAGGCTGTCCCTGGTTCCCGCCTGGATCACCGTGAAGGTCCAGCCGTCAATAGTCATCTTACCCGTCCGGACAGCGGGGCTGGGGTTAGCCGCAACTGTGTAGCGGACACTGCCGGAACCACTCCCTGTGCCCCCGGACGTGATGCGTATCCACGGAGCGTGGCTCGTTGCCGACCAGTCGCAATCGCTCGCTGCCGTTACCTGGATACTGGCTCTGTCCCGCCCCGGCCCGAAGAGATGGGAGGAAGAAGATAGAAAATTAATGCAGGTGCTGAACGTGTCAGGATCGGTATTGATGGTCACACGGTAACCGGTGGCGTAGGCCGCGTCGATGGAGATCTGGAGGGCGTTCGCTTCGTCGGTAAAGATTTCGCCGACCGTCCACATCGCACCTTCATCGTTCGGGTCGCCGTTGTTGTCCACGTCCACCACCTGGGCCAGCCGGTCTTCCCGTGTGGTATCGACTTTATGGATGACAATCGCTTCGTCCGGTATTTCCTCATCGTAACCGGCAAACAGCCGCGCCTCGACCGTGTAGAAGTCTGTGCTTGAATCCCCAATGGGAATCTGGGCCAGCAGATAGCCCTCAGTGTCCGGCTGTGCCAAGCGTTCGAGGGTAATGGTCTGGGTGCTGTTGGACGTGGCTACATACTTCTGGGCCGGCGGAATCCAGCCCAGAAAGTCTTTGTGATAGGCGATGGTATGCACACCGAGGTAGCCGTATTCAGGATAAGGGAAAAGAGACTGTCCCCCGCTCATGACATCCCATTCAGAGTCGTATGTGGTAGGACTAGAGCGAGGATCATCCTGACCATACGGACCGGAGGAATGCTGCAAGCCAAAGGCGTGGCCCATCTCGTGTGCCCAGGTGTCCTGTTTTTCATGCGCCCAAGGTGGCAGCCAGGTGACGCCCCAGAATCCACTCCTCCTATCCAATGTCAGGAATCTACTGCTACCCTGGGCCGGGCCATGAAGATTCTGGTTAAAGACCAAGTTGATACCATCAAAATTCGGGAAGAACACATCCGCATCAGCGGCGGCAACGCAATCTTCTACTGTTCTTTGGGTATTATGATCTTCCTCTCCGTCCCCGTCCGTATCAGACACATAATACGAGCGGGGGTGGGGCAGGTTGTACCAGCCCACCACCACGCTGCCCCTCAAATCGGGGATGTTCCCGTATGAGACCTCTCTCCAATAGTGCCCCAGAGCGGGATAGGATGACCCCATCATCTGTTCATAATGGCTAACCGGATACGGGGTGACAGCGGTTGCATCTCCAAAGCGGCATAAAATAGTTACCCACGCCTGGGAGCCTGTCACCGCGGCCTGGGAAGTTGTGTGGAGCTTGGGGGTTCCGTCCGATGACGCTTCGGGCGCAGCGGCCCCGGACCGCGGCGTGGCCAACCGAATGGACCGGACCCAGAATTTCGCCGGTGCGTCAGACAACGTTTCCGCGTAATGGCCCTCAACCGTTACCCGCTTGCGGTTCAAGGCCACCGGTCCACCCAGCGGCTTCATGAGTGCTATATCGAGCAGGAGTTCGTGGTACTGGCCGTGGTCGTCGGTCAGCCCGTAGGTGGTTTCAGAGGCAAGGCCGGAGTCCGGCGGGTAATCCGCAACCGTTATACTGAACCAACCGGTGAGGGTCTGTTGTTGGGCGGCGGCCGGCGGAGCAAAGACAGCCCACGTTCCCAGCAGGAACAGGACAAGAGAGATTCTGAACGCAGTGCGGGTACTGTCCACCTTCTTTCCTTTCCTCGCCCTTATAGGACCCCTCCCCCTAGCCCTCTCCCGGAGGGAGAGGGAATGCGGCACGAGACAATCCTGCTATTCAGCTGGAGACAAAATCACGACCGGAATATTTCTCTCTGTTCGGGCTTGGTAGAGATCAAAGCCTGAGTACAGGGCTGTCACCTTCGGCCAGAGGGTAGCCTTCTCTGCGTCCGTTGCTCGTCGAGCACGAACCTTGCGCTTCTGCGTACCGATTTCGACCTCAGCCTCTGGATGAGCCTCCAAGTTTTTGAACCACAGAGGGTCCTTGGGCATTCCTCCCTGAGAAGCCACAACAACGATATCTTCACCGTCTTCGAGATACAGTAGGGGTGCCGTCCGGGGTTGGCCGGATTTACGCCCCGTCGTTGTCAGCAGCACGACCGGAGCGCCACCTACGACAGACCCGCCGATTCTTCCTCCCGAAGCCCGGTACAGCCACGTGTTCAAATACGAAGCCGGCTTGAGCACCATTTTGAACAGCTTTTGCTGTATAGGACTCAACGGCTTGACTGCGGTGGTTGTCATTGGGGTGCCTTTATTTCGCCACAGTAACGCGGGCTGATTCGTCCTGTTGCTGCTGAGATGGGACAACAGCCGGCACGCTATCCGGTTCCGAGCGCCGGTATTGCGCAGCCGGATGCGGAGGGCTCAAGCGCGCATGTCCGGCCCCGTAGAGTTTTTCGCGCAGGGTTCCGTCTTGATACTCTGTTTGCATCATACCGCGTTGCTGGAGAACGGGCACGACCCCGTCAACAAAGTCTTCAAACGTTCCCGGCGTCACGGCGTAGGCGAGGTTGAACCCGTCGACTCCGGCCTGAGTCCATTCCTGAAATTCGTCTGCGATCTGTTCTGGCGTCCCCGCCACCACCGGGCCGCCACCGCCGAGGCCGACGTATTTGGCGAGATCGCGCACCCTCCACTTGCGATCCGGGTCTGCCCGCGTGAAATTGTTCCAGAGCGTGCGAATGGCGTTTGTTTCAACATATTCGAGCGGTTCGTCCGGGTCGAGCTCGCCGAAATCATAGCCGGCCCAGCCGCACCACAGAGCCATCGAGCCGTCATAGCTGGTCTGTTCCAGGTAGCCGTCATACTTCTGTTTGACTTCCGCTTCCGTGCCGCCGGTGACCGTTTTGAGATAGGCAAAGAAAAGAATATCCTCCGGGTTTCGTCCGTTCTGCTCTGCCTTTTTCCGGGTCGCCTGGATGATCTGCCGCGCAATGTCAGGCGTCGGGGAAGCGATAAACACGCACTCGGCATGTCGGGCGGCAAATGCCTGTCCACGGGAGGAGGAACCGGCCTGGTATAACACCGGGGTGCGCTGCGGGGACGGTTCGGACAGATGGCAGCCGTCCATTTTGTAATACTTGCCCTCGTGGACAACATTCCGCACCTTGTCCGGATCGGCATAGATACCGCGCTGCCGGTCTTTGACAACCGCGCCGTCCTCCCAGCTCGATTCCCACAGCTTGTAGCACACCTCACAATACTCATCCGCCATGTCATAGCGCTCGTCGTGCTCGGGCAAACCGGACCGACCATAGCTACGCCCGGCACTTTCCAGATATGAGGTCACAATATTCCAGGCCACCCGGCCTTTGGTGAGATGGTCGAGCGTGGTGATGAGCCGGGCAAAAGTGAAGGGATGGTACTGGAGGATCGAACTGGTAAAAGCAAAACCCAGATGCTCGGTTGCCGCGGCCATAGCCGGGACCAGCAGCATGGGGTCATTCACCGGTGTTTGCGCGGCCTGGGTCAGGGCGGCCTCCCGATTGCCCCGGAACACATCGTACACGCCCACAACATCGGCCAAAAACAGGGCATCGAACTTGCCCCGTTCCAACACTTTTGACAGTTCAATCCAGGTATTGAGATCGGTGTAGTTCTCCATGTTGTCTTCCGGTCGGACCCACAGGCCCGGCGATTGGTGGACCACACAATTCATGGAAAAGGCGTTGAAATAGATACGTTTGCGCATTGTCTGCTCCTTGATAGTGATCCTTCCTATAGAAAGAAGAAGCGAACCTCAACCTACGTGCTCACTCTTCAATACTAGATGCCTGTGGCGCGCCGTTCAGGATCGGCGAAGTGGTCAGGTTGCGCTCCACTTACCCGCCCGCTGGCTCCTACTCCCACGTCGGCACCAGGGGCGGTTGCATCTGCTGCGGGTCGAGCTGGAGTTCATGGACGCTTAACGAGGACAGACAAAAGTCGCTGGGTGGATGCTGCATGGTCGCGCTCGCACCATCGCGAAACAGACGTTCCATAGTCGATGACTTAAAGAGAGCGTGACCGCCGCCCATTTCGAGCGCCGAGCGGGTCGCGGCGGTTACGGCTTCACCTACAATGTATTTTGCTTTGAAGTAGGTGGCTAACACCTCTGCCGCCTGTCCTTCTCCTGTCGTACCAAACTGCTTGGGGCGGTCAGTATAGCGCTGGCGTTCATAGGCTTCGTCGGCGAGCCAGGCCACGTAGCGCAACAGCCAGCGGGCGGCTTCCAGTTGGGCGCTCATCACGGCAACCCGGCGCCGAATGTCTGGATGATAGGCCAACGGCTGTTGATAGCCTTTGGGTTGGCGCTGTTTCACATTGTCTTTGATCGCGCGCAAAGCCGCAAAGCCGACCCCGAGATATACGGCGGTATACGGAATATTGAAACTCGGCTCATTGGTAGCCAGCCATTCGCCAACCTTGGGAATGGGTTCGCCCAGAACGGCAGCGTCCGGCACAAAGCAGTCTTCGAGAATCAGATTATCGCTGCGGGTCGCTCGCATGCCGAGCGTGTCCCACACATGCTCGAAGCGCAGCCCGGGTGAGTCGGTTGGCACCATCATCACAAGGGCCGTCTGGGGATTGGCGATTTCCTCGGGATGGGCAAACAGGCACAGATAGTCGGACGATTCGCCCATGGAGCAAAACGACTTCTTGCCGGAGATCCGATAGCCCCCGGCGACCCGGCGAGCCTGGGTGGAACACGCGAACGACGTGGGTACAATGCTAGTTGTACTCGGCTCGGACAGAATGGCGGCAATCAGCTTGCCATGTTTGGCCGCCAACTCAGCCACCCTTTTTTTTATTTCGTCCGGCAGGGCCGAGTGCATCAAAGACGCCAGGGTCGCGCCGTGCATATTGAACGAGAGGGCGGTCGAAGCACAGCCCTGGGCGATTTCCTCGGCAGCAATGGTATATCCAAGCAGCCCGACCTCTAGTCCACCGTATTCCTTGGGTACGACCAAGCCGTAGAAGCCAGCCTCCCGTAGCGCCGCATAATTCTCCTTGGGCGGAGAGCCCTCCCGGTCGTGCTCGGCCGCACGAGTCGCAAAGTCAGCGGCGAGCTGGCGGGCAACCGTCTGAATACGAGTGTGGTCCGCGGTCAGTCCGAATTCCATGAGACTCTCCTTTTTTGCCGTGGCGCGTGTGGAGATGAGGCTTGCGGTGCGCAGGGCGCGCCCTACGAAAAAGGGCAACCACAGAGGGATTGCCCCTACACTTAGGCCGCCTCTAACCAGCGTTGCGACATATCGCTGAACTCTTCGCGCAAGGCCGGCATGACGTCGGCGGCAAACAGGTCCATGTTTTTGATGACTCGGTGATGCGGCATGTCTCCGGTATGCAAGAGAGGAAGCAGCAGACCGAAGCCGAGTTCTTTGACCAAATGGGCGAGGCGCTCGCGCACGGTTCGGGCACTGCCCACCACACAGTAGCCGCGGTCGTTGAGCTGCTTGAAATCCATGCTTTCCCAATCAAAATCCTCCGCACGCGCCAGGATGCGTTTCATAGACGCCGCGGACGTATAGCCTGGCGGGAAGAACATTTCCCATTTGTGTCGGAGTCCGTAATGATACAGCCACAAGATGTGATCTTTGGCTTCTTCTTCCGCTCGGCTGTCTGTCTCAGCCACATAGACCGGTAAGAGGTGGCCCATTTGATATGGTGAGGCTTCGTAGCCGAATTGATCCGCGGCTTCGCGGTAGGCATCAAAAAACCACTTTACCAAGTCATCCGGCATGAACACCGCCAGATAGGGGTATTTGCGGTCTGGGTGGGCACACCATTCCACGGTTTCTTTGCTACCAAATCCAGGAATCCAGATGGGCGGATGTGGTTTCTGGAGGGGGCGAGGCCAGACATTCACGTAGCGGACCTGATAGTGCTCGCCATCAAAGTAAAACGGGCCGGTCTCCGTCCAGGAGCGGACGATCAGATCGTGCGCTTCGCGAAAGCGCGCTAGCGAATGCGTGGGGTTTACGCCCATGGAATAGTATTCATCCCCTATGCCGCGCACAAAACCGGAAATAATACGCCCACCGGTCACCACATCGAGCATGGCCACTTCTTCTGCCACACGCAGCGGATGGTTTCGCAGCGGTAGACCGTTCCCAATCATGGCAATCTTCATGCGCGAGGTCCGACGCGCCAGCATGGCGGCCATGATGTTTGGCGACGGCATGGTGCCATACGTGTTCTGATGGTGCTCGTTGACACACACGCCTTCGAACCCAAGTTTTTCGGCGTACTCAAGCTGATCCAGATATTGGTTGTAGAGCGTATGCCCCTTTTCAGGATCATAATATTTGTTCGAGAACGTCACCCAGGCTGAGGGATGTTTGGTCTTGTCGTCAAAGTCTTCGGGCAGGTCAGGCCAGGGCATGAGATGGAAATTGTAAAATTGCATGCGCTGCTCCTTCGCGAATGGGACGGCTAGTCTTGAATCATTCTCTTTTCAGCCCACCCCTTTTCAAATGGCGTCCAGAATTCAAATTTGACGCGCAGGGTCTGAATCTTCCACTCGCCGTTGATTCGGGCATAGTCATCGCTATACTTCGCCGCGCCCCACACGGCCTTGTCGCCGTCTTTCTCAGTCATGGTGCAGGGCTGAAACAGATACCACTGACCCGTGGCCGTGTCGCCATCGACTTCAATAATGGGATTCATGACGTTGTGTACCGCAAACGGAATAACTTTGGTTGCCCCGGTGAAGAATTTACGAATAGCTGCTCGCCCGTCATATTTGCCGAATACGTCAACGCCGCCGTCCCAGACACCATCTTCGGCAAATAATTCGGCAATTCCATCCGGATTATAGGCGTTGTCACAATGCGCGCAGTATTCCGCCTTCACTTTTTTAATGGCTTCGATGTCTTCCAAAACCTGGAGCCGTTTGGCTAAATCGTCAACACTCATACTGCCCTCCTTCTGAAAACCGTCTGTTACAGCGCTATTATTGAATCTCTATTCTTGGCCGGCGTTAAACGCGAGACCGGTTTTCTTAATCTCCTCTAACACTCCTGGGCCGGTTTGGTCTATCTGCTCGGCCACGCTGGGTGGAAAAGCGATGTCCTGCATATCGTGCACACCGCCGGTAACCAACACTTGGAGGAAGCCTTCGTCATCGCCAATATTGGTGAAGCTGCGACACACGCCTGGCGGCACTGAGATCGTGTCAAATTGATTCAGTACAATTTCGTGTCTTCCATCATCGCCCCACTGGATTTTGAATGTCCCTTTAAGGCAGGTAAAAATCTCGTGCGTCTTGTGATGAGCGTGCAGTCCTGGCCCTTGGTTGGGTGGGCACACAGCCAGCGTCATGGAATAGCCATTGGCTTCAGAAATCGGGGCAGGCCCAAACGGCCCCTCTCCGCCCTTGGAAGAAATAACAGGCAGCAGCTTACGGGCGTAGATATGGTCCCGAGCCTCCAGCGGAATTTTGTCGTTTTGCATTGCTGGAATGGGTTTGAGGTCTTGAAAGCGGGCAATACGGGCTTCCATGTCTTCAGGGCTCACCGAGATCGTTTTCATGCTGGCCTCCTTTGGCTCTACGTTTCAGCTTGAGGAACCGTATGGAATAATACGCCTCGTCAACATAGCCAAGCTTGTGTCTTTTGCAAAGACATTTTTTTATCCGAGTGGCTGGGCAACTGAGCGTGATAGCCGGCCTTGCATCACAAGAGAGAACCGTTAGGCTGGCCCTCAATCCATATGGTCAGAATGTGAGGGAGGGTGAATGCAGTTTATTCTTTTATTCATAGGATTATTGGTCTGGAGCGGACCCGGTTGGGCGCAAGATGAACGAAGCTCCATGACCCGAGAAACCGTACTGCAATGGACGCAGCAGTATAAAGACGCCCAACCGGGATTTCAGTCTGGAGAGACCTTGGCACTGAGCGATATAGAAAAGCTCCGGCCCTTTCTACCACCCGGTTATTTTGAAGAATTTCAGTTTCCGGAAGTGACATTTGAAATGACCCCCACGGGCGATTACACCCCGCGCACAGACTATCTCGAAGCGACAGAAAAATTCGCCGGCCAAACCCGGCTTGCCGAGGACGGCAGTCTGAGAAACTATACTGCTGGCCAACCGTTTCCTTCGGATCAGTTAGACCCGGCAGAACCGACTGCGGGTCTCAAGGTTGGCTGGAATTTTAATTTTCGCTGGCAGCATTATGGTATCAAAGTCGGTAATTTCGCCACGGTCATGATCAAACCGGGGGGAACGCACGGTGCGCTGTCAGGCTTACCCGATGATATGATTCAACCGGGTGGCACAGTTGAGCGGGTGCTCCTTCAGCGCTACCAGCGGGTGTATCATAGCCATTTAGCCATGCTGCCCGAGCAAAATTACACCTTGCCCGTTGACGGCGCCGCGGAATTTGAGTGGAAAGATATTACCGACTTTACGGACCCGTATGAGATGCGCGGCCTGCGCATGCTCATCCAGCGTTCCAGCGATCCGCACCGGGCCGACCAGGCATGGACCTATGTCCCATCCCTGCGCAAGGTCCGCCGTGTTTCGGCGGAAGAAAAGGCCGACTCTTTCCAGGGGTCAGACACGACCCTTGATGACTTCTTCGGCTTCTCCGGGCGAGTGCTGGATTATGACTGGACCTTCCACGGTTGGAAAAACGTTCTGCACATCATGAATTCGCCCCATGCCTATGCGCGCTATTACGGGCCTGCGGGCCGGGCGCCGCTCGGACCGTGGGAGCTGCGCAACACCCTGGTGGTCGAGCTCAGGCCCAAGCGGGAGAATCATCCCTACAGCAGCAAGATTATGTTTATTGACGCCCAGACCTATCGCGTGACTTCCAGCATGGCGTTCGATCAAGAAGGTAAACTCTGGAAGGTGTGGGGCATGCAGAACTCCTGGTCCGAAGACGCTCAACACTTGCCGGAAATGAATAAGAGCGCTCATATCAGCCGTTATCTTGGCGTGACGGTCATCGACGTAAAAACCGGCCAGGCGTCGTTATTTCCAACGCTGGATATAGGCTATCCGGAGGTGGATGTCGATGAAGTGCTGAGTCTGTACGATGTGAATAAGTTGACTGAAGGGCGACGGTAGGAGGCTTACCAGGACCGTAAAAGGAGGAGCTATGCAGTCGGGTTTGACACTCGTACTCTCTGTTTTCAGCGTTTTCTTTGCGTCCGTTGTATGGGCCGACTCGCCTACGGATTCGAAAACGTGGCGGGTTGTCGGTGAGCTAAGCGAAGCGGAACGCAAGCTGTTCGACCCGCGTACCGAGACGCCGCGCGACCCGGAGCGGCCGTATATGCCGGCCGAGCGCTATCCGTTTACACCCCCGTACACAGCCGAGGAGATGGGCTATCGGGCCATGGAGTTCAGCCATTCCCCGCGCTGGTCGTGCAATTTTGTCGATGTTAGTGGGGCGCTGACCGCACACGGCTATCTCATTACGGATAAAATGCACAGCCCGATATTCTATGTTCCAAATGCAAAGGGCATGCAGGGCTTAGAAGGCGAGCTATACGGAACGGAGCCAGGTGAGCCGACACGAAAAATAACCGGACAAACCTTTTTCCCACCAGAAAACCTCGGCAACCAGATGTTTATGACCCAGTACCGGGCTGGACAAGAGGCGCTCACCCGGTGGGATCTCTTTGTGTATTCACCTACCCTGCGCCGGGTCCGTCGTCAGCCTCAGCCCCGCAGGGGTGATAAATTGGCCCAGGGAGCTGAGAGTTTTGACGATATCTTTGGCCGTGATCCCTGGGAGTTTTCTTGGAAGCTGATTGGCGTAGACACGCTGTCACAAACCGTTCGCTTCCCTAATACCCGGCCAACCGTGACCCTCGGCAGGTCCGATGGTACGCTCCACGACGTCCCAACGGATCAGATTAAGATGATGGGGGATGACTACCCTTTTTATACCAGAGAGGGCGGCATTGATTGCTGGGTACTTGAAACCACAGTAAAAGAAGAGTGGCTCCCCTACTATTATGCCCCGAAGATCATTTATTGGTTAGATAAACACTACTTTTATCCCTTGCGGATCGAACAGTACGGACGAGACGGGAATCTTATTTTTGTGGAAACCCGTATTGCCACATACCGCAATCCAAATATGGGGGATCAAGGGTACGGGCTGCTATTCAATCATTACTGGGATGTGACACTGGACTATATGCGCTATAGCGTCCACGACACACACCATCTCAAAGAATGGTCAGCCGAGGATCAAGCAGTCTTTTTCAGTCCTGGTGTGCTGCCCCGCATGTGGTATTTTGCTCAACTCAAAAGTCAGTCAGAAGTGCCCATCCCGGAGCAGTATTTTCTACGCCCGACCTTAGATCGGGAGAAGTTTCCTGGGCAGCGAAAGATAGAACTCTCAGCCGACATTGAAGGAAAAATTCGCGCCCAGGAAGAAGCCGGCCATTTAGTGTTTATGGAGGAATAGCCCAAAAGCTGCCGGGCCTAGCGCAGCGCTACCGCCTTGTCCCGCAGGCGCGGTAGCGAAAACCACAGATCATTACACAGCTCCAGCTCTTCTTCGTCGAGGGTCATCTCTACAGCCGGCAAGGATTGTTTGAGTTGTTCGGCTGAGGTTGCGCCGACAATCGGTGAGGTGACTTCGGGCTGGGCGAGCACCCAGGCGATAGCCACTTGAGCGAGCGGTTTATTGCGCGCGGCAAAGAATGCCTTGAGTTGCTCAACTGCGGCAAACTGGGCTTCTTGCCAGTAGCGCTGGCGATACGTTTTACCGGCTCTGCCACCCAGGGCAAAGCGCGTTTCCGCGGCTGGTTCTGCGCCGGCTGTGTGTTTGCCGGTCAGAAAACCACCGGCAAGCGGATTGTACGGAATCATGCCGATGTTTTGTTCGCGACACAGGGGAAAGAGTTCATGCTCAATTTCGCGGAACAACATATTGTAACGCGGCTGGACACAGTCAAAGCGTGCTAGACCAAGCGTGTCACTCTGCCACAGGGCTAAGGCCAGACGCCAGGCTTGAAAATTTGAGCAGCCGATGTAACGGACCTTGCCCTGATGGACCAAGTCATCCAGGGCTCGTAAGGTTTCCTCGATCGGTGTTTTCGGATCGGGCGCGTGGACTTGGTACAGGTCGATATAATCCGTCTGCAAGCGCTTGAGACTCGCCTCCACTGCCGCACAGACATGCTTGCGTGAGAGTCCCCGGTCATTCGGTCTGTCACTCATCGCGCCCCAACATTTTGTGGCGAGGACGATGTCCTCACGCCGGCCTTTTAACCATTTGCCAACAATCTCTTCGGTGCGGCCCGCGGTTTCGACTCCACCGCCAGCCGGGTACACATCGGCCGTATCAAAGAAATCCACCCCGTTCTCGAATGCCGTATCCATAATGGCGAAGCTCTGCGCTTCTTCGCACTGCCGTCCAAAGGTCATTGTGCCCAGACAGATTTCAGAAACGTTCAGGCCCGTTCGCCCCATTCTCTTTGTTTGCATTACTCCCCCTTTTTGCGCCTTCCGTCGGCCCGGTGCCAGTCTGGGATTTTTAGTGAGACTCGTATATGATCGCATTCGGACCGGATGGCAAGAGGGAGTCTACTAACAGCGAAAGGAGACACGCATGGCACGTCAAACAAAAACGCAGGGGAAGGTCGTTCCGTTACGGCCACGTAAGAAACCGTCTTCAGTTGCGCTTGCCCCACGGCAGACAAAAGCATTACGCAAGCAGGATGCGGCCCACCTCGTCCACGGGTTTGTTCCGCTCGGCTTGCAGCAAAACAAAGGGGTGCCCGTTTTTGTGAAGGGCCAAGGCATCTACCTGTGGGACACGGAAGGCAAGAAATATATCGATGGCCTGGCTTCCCTGTGGAACGTTCATATCGGACATGGCCGAAAAGAAATAAATCGCGCCGTGACCGCCCAGATGAATAAGTTGGCCTTTGCCCCTACGCTGATCGGCCCGACTTCGGTCCCAACGGTCCAACTGGCGACCAAGCTGGCCAAAATCGCGCCAAAAGGCTTGAGTCGGGTAATCCTGACTTCCGGTGGCTCAGAGTCGAACGAATCCATGATCCGTCTGGTACGCGCCTATTGGAAAGCCAAAGGGCAACCAAAAAAAACAAAATTCATCACCCTGGAACAGGGCTATCACGGCACCTCGAGCGGGGCCGCGTCGCTGACCGGCATTCCTCTCTTTAATGATCAAGTTGATCCCGGCCTACCGGGCGTCATCCATATGCCTCGGCCGTATACCTATCGCGAGAACAACGGCGCGGAGGAGCTCGAAAAAATCATTAAGCGCGAAGGGGCAGAGACTATTGGGGCCTTTGTGGCAGAGCCTATTCAGGGCGTCGGGGGAGTGATTGTTCCGCCCGATGACTGGTGGCCCAAGATTCGGGAGATTTGCTCGCGCCATAATATCCTCATGGTGTGTGACGAAGTCATTACCGGCTTTGGCCGCACCGGGACCATGTTTGCCTCGACCGGATTTGGCGTTGTGCCGGATATTCTTGTTTCGGCAAAAGGCGTCACGAGTGGCTATCTGCCGCTGGGCGTGGTCCTGTTCAAAGAGGAGATCTTCCAGACCTTTTTGGAGACGGGCGATGATTACGCCTTCTGGCATGGCTACACGTATACCGGCCATCCAACTGTCTGCGCTGCGGCACTGGCAAATCTCGAAATCATCGAACGGGAGAAACTCGTCCAGAACGCCCGCACCCAGGGGCGCTATTTACAAAAACAGTTAGCCGCCCTGCACGACCTGCCCATCGTGGGCGATACGCGCGGCAAGGGCCTGATCGCCGCGGTTGAACTCGTCAAAGATAAAACCACCAAAGAAATGTTCCCAGCCGAGCTCCGCATTGCGCAACAGGTGTGGGAAAAAGCGCTTGAGAACGGATTGATTACACGCGTGGCAGGCGCGAACAGTATTGCGCTGTGCCCGCCTTTAATCATCACCCCCAAGCAGATTGACGAAATGGTGGCGCTGCTCAGGAATGCGATTAGTGCGGTCGCCGCAGAACTTGACGGCGAGTGGCAGAGAGCGAGCGGCAAATAGCATACAAGACGCGTCAAAACGATTGACTTTGGGGGCAGCACTGCTGCCCCTTTCTTTTTGTTCTTTCCGGAAATGGGGAAATACAGAGTGCACAGATCAGCGTGCCTTGAAGGGCGGCGACCCGCTGGGTCTTCAACAAAAACACGTGCTCGGAGCGCCAGCCGGGCAGGTCACACGAAGCTGGCCAGTCTTGCGTTTCTCCTCGCACTCTTGCCCGCGCTCTTGCTCGTACTCTTGCCAGGCTATCTCCGGGCGGAAGGAGGTGAAGCGGCACTTGCCCACTCTACCCAGCCCGGCGCGATTGTCCTGGAAGGGCAGGCCCTGCCCTTCCTCTATCGACACTCCCTCTCGCGGATTCGGGTATTCGCCTGCCACTCCGCGGCCCTGACACCCATCCCCTTCCAGATTGACGAACGCGACCGACGCGGCCGGTGGGTCATCACAGCCGGCCCCCGTCCCAGTCGAGACGATCAACCAGGGCGATTTGACCCCAACGACGCGATTATTTTTCTGAGGCGGGATATGGGGAAGCGCGCCCCCGCGGCAGCGTTTCCGGCAGGAGTTGCGCACTGGCATGAGGTGCGTCTGGGCTCCCAAGAGACCGCCCTGGGCTTTGTCTATATTGGCGTGGGCACGCAAGCGTCCCAGCCTGCCCGGCCCTTCTCCGTTCGCTACGACCCCCAAAACGACCATGTCTATGCGGAACGCTATAGTCTGGCTTTTGATACGCCGTTACCCAGCCATCTCGCTTTTGTGGAATCGCCAGGCGAGTTGAGCCAGAACCTCATCTCGGGCATTTCCGTTGCGGCTGAGGTGAGTTTTCTGGGCGGGCTGCTGAATATCCGGCGCACTGATGCTGACCTGCACGCCCGGCTGTACGGCTATACCCAGGGTCCGGTCCGGCTGATTCGTCGCGCCCGCTATTGGTTTCCCCTCCCCTTTGGCCTCCGCGCGACTGGGCGGATTGATCTCATCTTTTACCCGAACTTTGTTGAAGGGACAGCTCTGGTCAAGCTCAAGATTCCGCCGCGTTTTGTTTTGGCCGATGGCGAGTTGAGCGCCACTTTCGATTTTCTCAATTTCAGTCAGGCGCAGTTGTTACCGGCAGACGCTTTACCCATGGGGAAGCAGTCTCCTCGCTGGGCGGCCTTACAGCTTCCCACGGACCAGACACTCTTACTTGTCACACGTCTTGAAGGTCGCCTCCAACAACTGGAGCAACAGGTGTATTTTTCCAACTCGGGACAGCCTCACGCTGGGCGGCCGTCTTTTGGATTTCGTTTTTCGGGCGTATCGCGGCTGGATGCCGGCACCTATCGGCTCTCAGTCTTTGGGGTGCTGCTGGAGACGACCGATCCGGAATATATTCGGTCTACCGTCGCCTTTTTCCTATCGCCCCCACGGGCAACGGTTGCAACAATAGGAGGAGCTGGGCGCGAGTAATCACAGCCTCACGCCTATTGGTCAGCAAGACGCCTACGGCTTATATCCCTTGCTCAACCAGGTCCCACCCGGCCGCGCAGAGTTGCTTGCACTTTTCTCCCCGAGTGATGGCTTCGGGCGAACTGGCATTGCCTTCGAGACCCCGCTTATAGACGCCTTGCACGATGGCGGCGAGCCGGAAGAGCGAGAACACAAGATAGAATTTCCACTCTGGTATGTCTTGCTTGCCAGTCTTCTGACCGTACCACGCCACATATTCCGCTTCGGATGGTATGCCGTAATTTTCGTGGTCAAGAGTTGTCAGGTCTCCGCGCATATCATCCGGGACGTAATACGGCAGGCAGTTGTAGGACAAATCGGATAATGGCGCGCCCAGCGTACTCAGCTCCCAGTCCACCACAGCTAGCACCCGTGGCTCAGTATGATGAAAAATCATATTTTCCAGACGGAAATCGCCGTGGGCAATCGTTGTTTCGTGATGCGCCGGCAGATGTTCGGGCAGCCATTTCATGAGGTTTTCCATGGCTGGCAGGTCATCGGTTTTGCTGGCCTCATACTGTTTCGACCAGCGCCGCACCTGGCGTTCCATATACCCACCGACCTTGCCATAGTCTTCCAGCCCAACGGCCCGAAAATCAACCTGATGCAGTTTCGCCATGACGTCGACCATGGCGTGATAAATCTCGCGTCGCTCTGCCGGGGCTAACTCGGGCAGTTCATAGCTCCGAAAGACCCGACCATCAACAAAATCCATAATATAGAAGTCCACACCAATGACGCTGGAGTCTTGGCACAGAACAGCCGGTTTTGCGACCGGCACAGCGGTCTCCCACAGAGCGGAAATGATTCGGAACTCACGGTCAACCGCGTGAGCGGAGGGCAGGAGTTTGCCCGGTGGTTTTTTGCGCAGGACATAGCGTGTACCCGCGCCATCGGTCAAAACAAAGGTCGGGTTAGACATACCGCCGCGGACCTGACCGACGTGTAATGGCGCACTAAAGCCGTCAACGTGTTCCTGCATATAGCGTTCAAGGGCTGCTTCATCAAAGCGATGCTGGTCAAGCACCGACGCGGTTTCTGTCGTAAGAGACGTGCGCGGCGTCAGCATCATTTCGGCTTCGGATGTTGTCATGGCTTCCCTCCCCGGAAACTCTGGGCATGCGGTTTTCGACCTGTTTCAAACACTCCCGTAGGCAGAACGCAAGGCCGTAGAGCACCGACGTTAGAGAATCTGCGTCTCTCGCTGGCGACCAAGTGCGACCAAGCGGAGCTGACCATTTTCCACTTCCAGGCGGGTACACGAGCAGTTATCGGGTTCAAAACAGACCACTCGGTCGTCATCAGTAGCCACGCCAACAGCAACATTAATGGCGATAAAGTGAGAGGTGACGACAGTCGTGGTCTTGAGGGCAAGCAGGGCGGCAACGACCTGATTCCGCCACTCCTGATACTGGGGTGCAAGCTCACTCCAACGTCCGCGCATAGCCTGTCTGAGCCAGTCTGTGCGGGCTTGAAGATCCGCAGTGGGGGAAGGAATCTCAGCCACCGCCGGTTCGACGTAGGCCTGGACTTTCCAGCGTTTCTCAAACGCCGCGGCGGTCTGGCGCGTGCGCTGGAGTGGACTAGTGACAATGGGCAGGGGTCCCAGCGGTTCCAATTCGTTTGCGATCGCCTCAGCCTGGGCCAAACCGATTGCATCGAGTCCGGGGTCATAGGCTTGGTCGAAGCTGGCGCTGGCCTGTCCGTGGCGGATCATATACAGCGTCGGAGGAGTCGGGGGCATGGTTGTCCTTCGTATTGGGCGCTTGCGTGCCTGTCAGCTGACATCCGGAGGCATCTCCGGCGGTAGGCTGCGGATAGCGCTTGCGGTCAGAGAATTCAAAAATTCTTGTAAGAAATCGTCCTGTTCAAACCTGGTTACAAGGGCCTGCCAGAGAGAGGGGTTTGCGTATCCACGAATGACTGGAATGACGAATTGTTCACGATAGGCGTTCAGGGCCTCTGCGTACAGGACGAGTCCGGTTTGATACTGTTCCAGTCCGCCCTGATAGCGAACCAAAGCCTCGGCATAGACCTCACGAGCGCGGCAGTAGGCGGCCTCCGTGAGCGTATTTTCCCGGCGGGCTCCTTCCGCTTCACGTAAGCGGTCATGCACGAGCCGAATCCTCCGCTCCCACTGCCGACGAGCGTCTTCGTGTTGCTCTCTGAGTTGGACGAGCAGCGCGCGTTTGGGTCGCACCCTGTTCCGGCGAATTTTCCCTATTTGCCGAGCTAATGCCTCGTCATACTCCTCGGGCGGATGGATGCGTAGATTCTGGTAAACAGCCTCGCGCCCACGGGTTTCCGACTCTGCTTCGCGGACGGCGTTCTTGACCGTCCGCAGCCCATACAAAACAAAACCAACGCTTCGCTCGACTTCTTCAAGGCGTTCGCCGCAGGCCGCCAAAGTGACGCCGGTACTCAATAACCAAGCTATACACGCGCAGCAGACCGAGCCCCATTTAAAAAGGGCCAACGGAGGAGAAAAGGAGAAATGAGCGTTTCGCACGTTACGCCGGCAAGACGGTAACATTGAGGGAATAGGCAATACTGTCTTTCAAGAGCCCGCGCACATAGCAGCCCTTTTCTGCGCGTGTGACCACAGTCCGCACGGTCTCTTCAGACGCGGAACTATGCACGGTCAAGTCAAGGTCTATGGTTTTCACAAACCCTTTTGTGTTCGACTTGGCGGAAATCGACGCTCCGGCAAGCGGGACTTTACGCGCCCGCGCAGTGATCTCAAGGGACATCAGGAGACAGCCGCACAAGCTGCCCAAGAAGGCTGTGACTGGGTCAGGCGCTGCGCCATTTCCACCTAATTCTTTGGGCTCATCAAGTGTCCAGGTATACGGACCGGCCCGGAGTTCAACCGTATACGAGTCGCTCGCAAGAGATCCAACGGTATGCCGAAAGCCGCCGTGAGCCGAAGCTGTGCCGCTGTCCATAACCTCTTTTGGATAGCATGACACTAGGGACAAAGACAGTTCGGTTTAGAACTCAATCAGTTCTAACACGGTTCCGTCAGGATCGTGGAAGCATACAAAACGGGTCATCCCTCCACCGAGGATGGTCTCCTGCGGCGGCGAGAGAAATTCGACCCCCTTGGCTTTGAGGTCTTCGTACTCTTGCATCAGGTTTTTCGTTTTGAGGGCAATACGGGCGATACCGGCATGGGCGAGGTGTGGATAGGGTGTCCCCTCCGTCTTGGGCTGCCGCCATTCGATCAGGTCGATGCGCGTCGCATGGGGGTTGTCGCCCAGCATCAAGAGCGCCGCCCGTGCCTGTCCATTCGGAATCTGCAGGCCGGTGTCCAATTGCGGGCTGCTGCCAGTACCAAGGTCGTTGACAACCCGAAAGCCCAACATTTCGTAGAACGCGAGCGAACGTTCAAAGTTGGAGACATTGATGTTGACATGAAAAATACTTTGAATCATTACTTCCTCTCCTCTGAATCTGGAGCGCCAATCGGATACGCAATCGCTTCAAGCTGAGGGGTAGGCTGTGGAGCAGGACTGGTCGGGAAGGTCTTTCCGAGCTCGCGGTCCAATACGTCTTCAGCGACATAGCCGGTAAACGCGCGCTGCACTGTGCCATCAGGAGAAAAGAGAAAACTACTGGGCAAGGCAAACACCTGATAGCGTAGACCAATCTCGTCCGACGGGTCGCGGCCAATGGCGTACGGTATATTATATTTCTGGACGAAGTCCCGCACACCGTCTTCGCCACTCTGCAAGGCAACCCCAATGACGGCAAATCCGTGGCGTTTATACTTGTGATACATGCGGACCAAAGCCGGTGTTTCTATAACGCATGGACCGCACCAGGTCGCCCAAAAATTGACCAGTACCACTTTTCCCTCATAGTCGGACAAACTCACCCTCTCACCATCAACGGTCGTGAGGGTAAAGTCATAGTCTCCGTACCTCGTCCTCACCGGAAGGACTTCAGACGCGCCAGGAGCGGGCCCTCCTGTTTCCGGCCCCTCACTGACGAGGAGCGCTTCCGGGTTCAAAAAAGTCAGCCGCGACGAGACCCAGGCGAGCTTATCGGTAAAGATGAGCAAGCCGACCAGTACGAGCAGCATGCCAGCCGCCACTTCCATTTGCCGCAGATAGCCCTTCATTCCTTGGAAGAGTGACAGAAAGCCGTTCAGGAAGGCGGCAGAGAGCATAAACGGGATGCCGAGCCCCAGAGAATACACTGCCAGCAGGAGAACCCCGTGACTGAGCGTTTCGGTCGTGGCGGCTATTGCCAGAATACCAGCCAGAATGGGACCAACGCACGGTGTCCAGCCAAAGGCAAAAAACAGCCCGGCCACAAAAGCCCGGATCATACCAGGCTCGGCAGGCTCTTTGGAAAAGCTGCGCTGTCGGAGTAAGGCCGGGATGGGCAATACCCCTGCCAGATGCAACCCCAGGACCATAATGCCCAGTCCGGCGATGCCTTTGAGGATGCCCAGGTTTGATCTGAGCAGCCCACTCACCGCAGAGGCCGAGGCGCCAAGGGCAATGAACACCAGAGAGAAACCCAACACAAAGGGGACGCTCTTGATCAGCGCGCTGGTCATCAGCTGTGTCGAGCGCTGGCGGGCGGTGAGTTGTTCAAAACTCATACCGGTAATAAAGGTCAAATAGCCCGGCACAATGGGCAGGACACACGGCGAGGCAAAAGACAGAAAACCTGCCAGCAGGGCAATACCAAGTCCAATATCCATCGTTAGCGAGCATACCACAGAACGAACGGGGGAGCGATATGGCGGGAGGGACACGCGAAGCGTGGCAGGAAGAAGCAGGGCCGGCATCCCGAGCGTACCTTTTCAGCCGCGTTTGTCCGCACGATGAAGAAGCCAAGGCCGTATCTCGACGGGCGGGGTCTTTCGCTGCTGGGTGCAACGCCCGACGATTGCTAGTCGCCGGCGTGAGCTGGGTCTGGGGCGGCTATCCCGCGAGCAGACGGAATTATCGCTACGGAAATGACTACGACCTACGCTCTCTTATCGGAACTGAATGCCATTGGGGTTTACCCCTACTTGCGTAAATACGCCACCACGTCGGCGAGTTTATCGAGGCCCTCTTCGTTCCAGGGATGCGGAATCACGGACACATGCTCTGCCTCGTGCGCCGCGTACTCGGCAAACCGGTCGGCTATTTGCTGGATCGACCCGGAGAACGGTACTGAGGTTGGAATGATCTCATAGGGTCCATTGGTGAAATTGACCGCGACCGTCGCACCACGAGAGAGCGTCTGTGGATCGCGCCCGTGGCGCTCGCAGGCCACGCGGATCGGTTCCCAGGCCCCGAGAAACGTCTCGATCGCGCAATCGTTAAACGCGATCATGCAGTTCCACATATCTGCATATTGCGCCGTGAGGCGGGACATGCGCGGCTTGCCCTTCAACGTGCCGATCAAAATCGGCGGCATCCCGGCATCGGAGCGCGGGAGCAGGGCCGCATCCTCAACCCGGTGCAGTGCCCCGGCATAGGAAAACCGCTCGCCTTTGAGGAGGGGCAGGACGATATGGAGCGCGTCTTCAAAGCGGCTGACATTCCGCTCAAAGTCAAAGCCATACGCGAGATGCTCGGACGTGAAATCCCCGGCGCCTAAGCCGAGGATGAGCCGGCCGTTGCTCAGGGCGATCACATTATCCGCCGTCCGCGCGAGCAATGCCGGATTCCGGAAGGTCGTATTGGAGACCAGGGTCCCGATGTGAATCCTGGACGTTTGCGTTGCGAGGACCGCGGCAAACGTCCAACACTCCCATTGCCCGCCTTTGACTCCTGCCCATTCCGCCGGCAACTCGATCCCCACCGCGCGGAAGTCGGCATAAGCTTCCCAATACAGATGGTCGGTCAGCCAGATGCTGTCGAGACCGACGGCTTCCGCATGCCTGGCAAAGGCCAGGGACTGGTGGATCGTCGGCGTTTGCCCCGCAAGGGAACCGGTCCAGGTGGGGGTCAGGACACCGATTTTCATGTCGGAGGGATGCATAGAGATCGTTACCTCACTTTATCTTTACGTTCACGCGAACCGCCACTTTTCGATCAGGAGAGCATATATGGACCCCGCCCGTTTGCAATAGGAACGAGTATGAACAAATCAATCAGGAAAAAACTCGTCGTATGGCGTTGCCCTACTCCACCAGTACCGACATCTCCACGAAGGAGGGTGTCCCGGCGGCGTGATAGACCGTGTTGGTCGCCACACGGATATCGGCCTCACTGTCGTTCGCCAGGACTGGGTGGCCGCTGTTCGTGTTGCGGGCACGGCGCGGGAAATTACTGCCGACGATGTCTACCTGCAGGCGGCTGCCGGCGCGGACCGTATGGTGGATGTCCGCCAGGTTGATCGTGACGGGATAGACCGTTCCGGGTTCGAGTGGCTGCGGGTGATTTTGGGCAGGGTCAAGGATCGACTCCCGATACAGGGCGCGGGTCACCCCATCCATGAGCAACAGCGTGCGCCCGTCCGGGGTGACTTCGATGAGCTTGGCGATGAAGTCGGTATCGGGGCAGTCGGAACTCACATGGAGCGTGACACGCACCGCACCCGCCAGCGTCAGGTCACGGTCCAGCTTCTCGCCGGTATACATCAGGCCGTAGTGCCGCCGTGCCTGTACCGGGCGTTGGTCCACTTGGCCGGCTGGGATCAGCATGTTGCGCCCGCCGAGCGTGGGGTTCGGCTGGCGCGGATCGGAGGTATACCTCCGTGGGTCCCCAGCCGGTGCCGCGCCGAGGCGGCCATCGCCAGTCAGGAATACGCGCTGCGTTATCGCACCGGCCGGCGGCCAGGTCTCCGCACGGCGCCAATCATCGGGTCTATAGCTC
Source organism: uncultured Binatia bacterium (SeqCode) (assembly GCA_965247985.1). GTDB lineage: Bacteria > Desulfobacterota > Binatia > Bin18 > Bin18 > Bin18. Next base: position 3,069,458 of record OZ252051.1, read on the forward strand.
TCTTCCGCCTCGACCCACGCCCGGGGCGAATAGAATACGGCCGATTCGGCGATCAAATCGGATTGCTCGTCTTTCAGATAGTGGCCGAACCACTCGAAATAGGGGTCGCGGGGCCAGCAGTGGGTTTGATAAATGAAATGGTGCCCGTTGGGGCCGATCCACAGTTTTTGCGTCCCCGTCCGCGCCTGAATCTCCTGAAACGCGGCCAGCACGCTGGTCAGAAAGATGTCGTACCAGGTGGTGGCGTAAAAGCCGGGAATCGCAATGGTGCGGCGGAAATCGTGCGCCGTCCGGAACGCGTCTGGCGCCGGATGCGTGAGGAGCTCGTTCATGAACGGCTGCCAGACGGTGAAGTCAGGGTGGTGCGTCAACGGCAAGCGCGTCCAGTCCCGGCAATCAATGAACGGCAGCGTACCGTGGCTGGCGGCTTCCAGCCGACCGTAGCATGCGCCGGCCGAGTGGCGTGCGGATTCCATCATGGCCTCGGTCGCGCCCGCGCGGCGCATGGCGGCTTGCTTATGGGATGACGACAAGCCGGGAATGTTCTTCGCCACCCACAGCCACAGCCGTTCCAGCTCGATCGACTGCCCTTCGTACACGACATCGTCATAGATACTGGACGCGCCGACCTGGGCAAAAAAGGTACGCAGCGACGGGTGCCCGGTGCTGGCAGCCGCCAACGCGGTGGTAGCGGCCGCAGAGGAGCCCGAGACACCCACACGTTGATTGGTCCAGGGCTGTCCCGAGATCCACTCCAGCGTGTCGTACCCGTCTGCTGCATCGTCGGCATAGACGCGGTCCTCTCCCTGTGAGGCGTATCGGCCACGCGTATCCTGATACACGGCCACATAGCCGTGGGCGACGATGGCCTGCCAGCCGCGCAGGATGGGGCCGTATAGCGGTGCGGCCGCACTGGGCAACCAGCCCTGTGCCGGGTCGGTCACCGCCTCGCCCGGTGGGGTCGTGATGCCGTAGGGTGTGCGGTGCACGATGACGGGAAATTGCGGCCCCCCGTCGGCCGGCAGAAACACAAAGGTGTTGAGTGTGACCCCGTCGCGCATGGCCACATCAGCCTGAAAACCGTGCGTGCCGCGCTGTTCGTCGACAATCTTCATGATTGATGCTCCTTTGTGTTGCCCGGCGGCGGCGAGGAGACCGGGCGCGGTGAAAGCCTAGTATCCATATTTTGGTGTGACCCTTACTTTCACCGCGGTGAGTTCGCGCGCTCTGGGCCAAATATGGAGCTCGTTTTTTCAGTTATGGGTCAAATCGAACAAACGGGTAGAGTCGAGATGTAGCGCAGTGGCCTAGGCAGGGCCTATCTATTTCCGGCCCTTTCGGTTGCCGGTGCCTCACTAGCCCAGCCATACTCCGTTTCCACACCCCGCTCATCAAACCGGACGTGCAGATTTCCTGCATCCGGCTTTCGGACAAAGCATCACGCGTTCGCTCACGGACGGTTGCGAATCAGTCGCTCAAGATGCACCAGTCCATCCTTTTCATGTAAGGACTTGTCGGAGAAGCGTGACTGTCCGCGCCGTCCGCGCACCTTATGCTTCCCACACAACCACTGACGCAGCCGCTTCACCGGCGGGATAGTTCACGTTGCGATAGGCTACCCTGACCCGGCCCAAGCAGAAGTAATTGGCCCAGCCGACTAACAAGCGATTGAGCCGCTCCACACGCCTCATGATGCGAGATGTGTGCAAATTCTGTATCACTCGAAGTCGCTATACGACGTTTCAGAATCATAGAAGCTCCCAACGTTCTACGTCAATCTTGGCCTCCTGCTTGCGGTTGAGTCTCCGTCCGCTTCCAAACTCCACAGAAACTGAGATTCCTTCCGTTTGACAATCCATTGATTCTCTCCTGCAGCTAAGGGGTATTCACGCAGATATACGTGGAGCCTAAAACTGGCCGTCGTCGGCATGCCCAACTCAACCCACTTGCGAACCTGTTGCAGTAGGCGCGCTTTCGCCATTTCATTCCCATAGCTTATGAGCCAATCATCCTTAGCCAGTACTAACGAGTCGTTCTCTCTATCCCACAGCCCGAAGTAATGGTCCTCACGGAAACGCTCGTCCGTTTTGGTGGTTTTAAAAGTGTGGAACGACGGCTCCGTAATACCGAGAAAAGAGCGAATGCCCAGCGTATGCCACAAATACCCTTCTTCCCCTTTTCCACCCCACCAAAAGGGCATTCGGGCGACCTCCTTATCTTGGAGCTCCGGCCATTCGGGCAATGTCTCTATTGTAATTGGCTCTAAGCTGTCAAGCTGGCTTTTACCCCGTAACTGGACAAACCCGCAGAGCATCGACTCCAACGATTCGAAATGGTCGTGCGTCTTCCGTAATAAAAATAAATTGTCGCCGCCGCCTTCGTTCTTAATCACGGCTAACAACAAGCCCCCATCTTTCACCTGCGCATAGAATTGGGGCGGAAGATCATAGGCCCCAGCTGTAAAGACAGCTCGATCGTACGGCGCACCTGCCGCGTATCCTTCACCACCATCGGCGGGGATGATTTGCACATTCGCGATCCCTAATGCTTCGATGCTTTCTGTAGCCACCTCCGCCACTTCAGGGATTATCTCCAGACTGTAGACGTGTCCTGTGGGACCCACCAGATGGCCCATCAATGCCGCGTTCCACCCGCTCCCTGTGCCCAGCTCGAAAACCGTCTGCCCGGGTCGAAGTTGCAACAGGTCGAGCATGCGGAGCACAAAGGCCGGTTGCGAGATCGTCGAAGAAATATTGTCATCATCCTCGCCAAAGAGGATCAACGGCTTGTTGGTGTACAACGTGGCGATGTACTCGGCCAAATTCCCGGCATGGACCTCGTGCCATTCTGTGGTGCCCCACTCGCGATACCGCTTGACAAACGCATGCCGGGGCGTGGCGAGGTAAGCCGTTGCCGTCTCCTCGCTAATTGGTGTTCGGTAGTAGATGTACCGAGTTTGCTCTAGGAGTTGCTGTTGATGCTTTACAACCGTATCTACCATACTCCTTATGCTCCCTTATGCATGTCGATTACCTACTCAGCGGCACGAACGGAGCGAAGGCATATTTTATAAAAGTCTATATGTTTCAAATATTTGTATTATAGAAATGGCGGAGAGGGGGGGATTCGAACCCCCGATACCCGAAGGTATACACGATTTCGAGTCGTGCGCGATCAACCGGACTCTGCCACCTCTCCGACTCCTTATCGGCACTCGTGTTTCACTATAGGCGATTTCCAGACAGGCGCAAAGACGAGTATGGCCGCAGACTTTTTTTCTAACGAGACCGTTTCGCTCGGAAAAAGCGTTGGAGTAGGGTCCGGCACTCTTCTTCACAAATCCCACTTGTTATGTCCAGACGATGATTCAGACGGGTATCCAACGCAATATTATACAGCGATCCCGCGGCGCCGGCTTTGGGATCAAAACAGCCAAAAACGAGGCGTTTGACACGTGCGTGCACTAACGCCCCCATACACATGAGACAGGGCTCTACGGTGGTGTATAGCGTCGTGTCTATCAGCCGGTAATTCTTCATCTGTCGTGCGGCTTGCCGCACGGCGTGGACTTCAGCGTGAGCGGTCGGGTCATTGGTTGAAATAGCAGTATTATGGCCTCTGCCGATGACCCGCTCTTCCAGGACCAGGACCGCGCCAATCGGCACTTCGCCGGTCGCGGCTGCCAAGGCGGCTTCGGCCAAGGCGGCCTGCATCCAGGCTCTGTCTTGTCCGGCTTGTCGGGCTGGTATGGAATAATCGCGCTCAACTGACATGTTCAAGGGCTCGTGGTGGCATCCGTTCTTCGCTCGGCCTCTTATGGTCACGAACAACTCGACGCAACTCGTCCAGCGTTCCGACCCCGCCCCGGCTCCCGACAATAGTGTCAACTGCAAGGTCGTAGCGCTCAATAGCGTTGAGGAGATCACGCGACCAATCAGCAACCTGCCGGACTGCGCCCGGAGTAAACAGGTCGGCCACAAAGAGTAACCGTTCCTCGGGCAGGTAGACGATCAGCATTCCATCCACATGCACGGTCTCAATCGGGTAGACAATGACCACCCGATTTTCATCAACGAAAAACTTGCGTTCATTCTTGACTGCTTCAATCACAGCAACTCTCGGTCGCCGATGGAGGCTGTCCGGGACTTGGGTATGCAGCGCCCGAAAGGCGTCTTGGAAGAGTGGGACGTTTAGCGTACTGGTCACCACAATCGCATCTGCGGCCACATAGGTCCGCAGTCCACCCGCATGCTCACTATGAAAGTGTGTATTAATGACAAAATGGACAGGCTTGGTTGGAAATCGCTGACGTAACATATCGAGTACAGCGAGTGAGTGTGTATCGTCCTGGGGGGCCTCAACCACAATCAGGTATGCACCCATCTCAACCGCCAGGCTCTGATATCTTCCACCGACAATATGCATCACACCTGGGGCAAGGTGACGCAGCGCCAGCGTTGAAGCGGGAGTATAGACCGGTCGGCCCTGAGCAATCTGACGCAGCACCCAGTGAGACCTCTGTTCTCCGCGCGCTCCGTCCCACTCTTCGGGATGCTCAATCTCCTCCGGAATAGTAAAGTCTACCTGTGAAAGATCAATATCGTTCTGAATGACTTCAATATGTTCAACCATGATGGTCTGGCCATCGACCCGATAGATGCGTTCAAACGGGAGTTTGAGCTTGCCAACTTGACGCCAATCGGCAAAAAACACCTCGTTCTGCACATCACCATACAAAGGATCATCTTCAACAAAGACGACCTTGGTCAGCAGTCGCGTTTCCGAGTCAATGGCCAACAGGACGAGCTGTGTATTATCATTATACGAGACAACCACTTGGCGACGGCCATGAATCGTTTGATCCATTAAACGCAGAAAGGAGTCGGCACGACTCAGCGCATGAATCAGGACGGATACAGGCGAACGGCGCAGCTCTTTTTGACGGGCGGCAATACGAGAGGCCGACATCGCCCGGCGGCGTGGACTATCAAAGCCATCGTGCCCGAGTATGACGCCATCAAGCCCGCTCATGACCTCCGCGTATGCCCAGGTTTCCCGCAAGGGATACAGAAGCGTGCGCTCCCACTCATAGCGTACGCGGCCCTGCTCCAAGTCTTGGAATAGCACGTAGCGAAATTCGGACACCTTCCGTGGCTCAGCTCCTGGCCGAGGACTCAGGGCGGGCTCAAAATTCTCGCCATGACTGATAATACGCTGACTTTTGAGGTCAAGCAGGACTGGTCGTTCGCCAATCGCCAACACCGCCGAATTGACAAACACTTTGGCAGGTTGGGCACACACCGGGGAAAGGCAAAAGAGCAGAGGCAGAGAGACTCCCCAGACAAGACGTGTCGCAATACTGAGGGCTCGCCGCTTTTTCATCTGTCCTGAAGGAAAAGGCCGATTAACCGCTCAGTCCAATCCGGACCTCTTCGTAACTCGGTCGGCTTTTCAGCCGCTCAGCCCAGGCCGCAACTTTTGGAAATGGACTGAGGTCGATGCCTAAGATGTCGCCCAAGCCGAGAAACGGGGTGAAAGTCAGGTCGGCCAGGCCATAGTCGCCCATGAGATAGTCTTGATTCTGGAGCCGCTCTTCGAGTTGAGGAAAGAGTGCGTTGAGCCGATCTCTATTCCGTATCATGCGTTCCGGGTCTTGTTCTTCTTTGGGTTTGCGGCTGGTATACAGCAGACGAATGAGCGGCGGTACGAACTGGCTGTTACACATTTCGATGAGCAGCCGCATTTCAGCCCTGGCCGCTGGCTCCGACGGCGCCAATGCCGGCGTGGGGTATTTGTCTTCCAGATACTCGTTACAGAGGGCCGACTCATAGACCCACGTCCCTGCTTCGACAAGCACCGGCACTTTGCCGTAGGGGTTCAGGGCGAGAAACCAGGGCTCCTTTTGTTCTTTGCTCGGCAGATCTATCACAATACGCTCGAAGTCGAGGTCCTTTTCTTTGAGAACGATCCTCGTTCTCATGGCGAACGGTCAAGGCAGATAGTCAAATAATTTTCTTTTGATAGGCATCGTGGCTCCTCTCCATGCTGTCCAAATAGTTGGGCGAATGGCTCCTCAAGCGCTGACCTTAGAAAGACCGAGTGGGTCCGTCAAGTCTCTTCGTCCAGCAAGAGGTATCTCGCCCGTTTTCCCAACGCTACGACTCAATCACCTCAGCAAATGCCTGTATAAACTGCTGCATCTGTTCGAGCGTCCCAATGCTCAGTCGAAAGCTACCGTCAATCACGGGCTTGCCCCGCATATTCCGAACCAGGATGCCTTTCTCGCGCAGCCCACTCTCAACCAACTCGCACTCTCGTGGCGGCCAGACGAGCAGATAGTTGCCCCCTTGTCCACAATATCGCACGTCTAAACGCTGGAGCTGTTGCGTGACCCATTCCCTGGCTGCTTGGACTTGTTGGACATACTGTTCGACATAGGCACGATCAGCGAGAGCAGCTTTTCCAGCGATCACCGCAAAGGCGTTAATGTCATAGGGGCCGGTTACGCGGCTGAGACGACTCACCACCTCAGGCTGACCAATGGCAAAGCCTAACCGCAGAGCGGCAAGGCCGGCAGATTTGGACAGTGACTGAAGCACCACAACATTGTCCAACTCAAGTGCGGCCGGCAGGACCGACTTCTTCGTGAAATCCGCGTATAACTCATCAACCACAACCAGGGTATCGGGCGCAGCGTGTACCAGCTCCAACAGCGTCTGCGGTTCGAGCAATGTACCGGTTGGATTATTGGGATTACAGATAAAGCATAACCGCGGTTGGCAGGTGAGTCGTTGGCGTACGGTCTCAAGCGGAAAACTCAAGTCATCGAGATACGGCACCTCATCCTGTCGCATGCCGTGCTGCAGCGCGCACGGCTTGTAGTAGCCGAAGGTTGGCGCTGTGGTCAGAAAGGTAGCCCCCCTTTGGCCGTACACATCAAAGATGGTGTGAATGGCGGCATCAACACCGTTAAAGGCTTCAACGTGCCGGGCCGGGACGTTGATGGACGCCGCATACGCCTCATTCAGGCCGACATATTCCGGATAGGTCGCATAGGCATTGGGTGGGAGACTGCGTATGGCCTCAACCACTTTCGGGCTCGGGCCGATCGTATTTTCATTAAAGTCGAGGCGCAGCATGGGCCGCCGCCCTTCAAGCGGTGCCACATAGGGCTCAAGCTGTTCGACCTCAGACTTGGCCTTAATCATGGCGACGCTACTCCGTGATTCCACCGACCTCTACACAAAATGGGGTAAGATGTCTTGTCCATAGTGTTCAAGCTGAGACGGAATGTCTGCCGGCGGGCAGATAGGACGGAGAACAAATTTATCGCAGCCGACTTCGACAAAGCGCTCGATCTGCTCCACGCACTCTTGAGCTGAACCGATCAGCGAACGCTGCATGATTTGCTCCGGGTCAACCCGCAGTCCATGGAAGAACGGCTCAACCGTTTTCATGGCCGCCGCCGGGTCGTCGCACACGTGCGTAAAGAGCAGCACACCGGCCTCGCCCGGATCAATCGTCCGCCCGTACTCCTCCCCATACCCCTTGAGCTTTTCCATATCGCGCTGAAACTCGGCGGGTGAAGTGAGCGCCGGAAACCAGCCATCGCCGAGGCGGGCTACGCGTTTCAGAATCGCGTCACTCTTGCCACCAATCCAAATATCAAGCGAACCCTTCTTCGGTCTGGGCTCAATCGTCACATCCTCAAAATGATAGAACTCACCATGATGCGTGACGTTTGATTCCGTCCACAGTTTGCGCAGAATCTCGATCCCTTCTTCAAGTCGCCGTCCTCGGGCTTGAGGAGGCACCCCGCACGCAACCAGATCACGCGTATCGTTTCCGCTCCCGACTGCCATAATCATCCGTCCGTTTGAAAGATAGTCGAGGGTGGCATAGGTCTTTGCCACTTGGACCGGATGCCGAGCCGGCAGGGTAAAGACGCTTGGTCCCATTTTCAGGCGAGAAGTACGGCCGGCAATCATGGCGAACACACAATTGATATCCAGCGTAGGGTTGAGGGTTACAATATGATCAGACAACCAGAACGAATCCAGCCCAGCGGCCTCGGCTGTTTCAGCGCTGCTGCACAGGAGTTCGGGGTCAGGTAAACCATACTTCCATTGTCCAAAGCCGATACCGATTTTTACTCCGCTCATCGTGCTCCTCCGCACTCTTTCCGACATGCGCTTCTATCTGTATATAGGTGAAGCTATCAGACGGGAGCAAAGAGTACAGGCCAAAGAGAACAAATCAAAGAGAACAAAAAAGGGAGCGTAGAGTATGAGCGATAAAATCGAAAAGACCGACGAGGAATGGCGCGCAGAGCTGACCCCCGAGCAGTTTGCCGTCTGTCGGATGAAGGCGACCGAGCGGCCTTTCTCAGGCGAATACAACGATTGCAAGGATGAGGGCATCTATCAGTGTGTGTGTTGCGGCACCGACTTGTTCAACTCATCCACGAAGTACGAATCGGGCAGTGGTTGGCCCAGCTTCTGGGAACCGGTGCAGCCGGACAGTGTGCACCTGGAATCAGACCAGAACCACGGCATGGTCCGTACCGAAGTGCTGTGCAACACCTGCGATGCCCACTTAGGCCATGTATTTGACGATGGTCCACCGCCAACCGGGCAGCGCTACTGCATGAACTCCCTCTCGCTTCAGCTCAAAAAGTGAAGCAGAGAAAAAGTGCGCGAACAGGGACTTCCAAACCCGGAGGAGTTTGTTGAGTCCTTCAAAAAAGAGCATCCCTCAAAGCTCGTCGAGATTCTGAAAGCCCGCCATGCCGGGGACGATTCGGTTTCATCTTGATGAGTATATATCCCTCGCTATAGCCGTCGGCCTACGCCAGCGTGGGGTTGATGTCACGACAACCCCGGAAGATGCACGGCCAGGTTGAATACCTCTAGGGGAATCAAGGTCACGACGCCTGATACTTGCCCTACCCCTTAGACTTAATCATCCTGAAAACTTTACGAATCACAGCCGAAGCATTTCCATACGGGGCGGCCTCGCCCATGTCCGCAATCTCCGCATAGCGCTCCCGAATCTGTTCCGGCGTGGGGACCGTCTCGGTGTCAAACAGCGCCCCGGTTGCTTCCCGAACTTCTATCTTGGCGTAATAGCCCGCCCCGGCCTGGATGATATGCCCGGTGTCAGTATTGTCAGGCGCACACAGCCAGGCGACCGCAGCCGTCACAAACTCGGGTTTCATCAACGGCGCATACTGCGGTGTGGTTGCAGGTTCGGACATACGCGTCAGGGCGATGGGGGCAATTGCGTTGACGGTGATATTATAGCGCTGTCCCTCTTCTTTGAGTGAGTTCATAAGCCCAATCAGCGCCATTTTTGCAGTCCCATAGTTGGTATGGCCATGATTGCCGTACAGGCCGGCGGACGACGTGGTCATGACAATACGGCCAAAGCCCTTCTCTCGCATAATGGGCCAGGCCGCGTGGGTACAATACACGGCGCCCATGAGGTGCACGTCAATCAGCGACCGAAAATCATCCAGATCCATTTTGGCAAAGCTTTTATCCCGCACATTGCCGGCGTTGTTAATCAGAATGTCCACTGTACCAAAGGCGTCCAACGCAGTGTGGATGACACCCTTCCCGCCTTCTTCGGTGGCAACCGTATCGTAGTTCGCCACCGCCTCCCCACCAGCGGTTGTAATCTCCTCCACAACCGCATCGGCCACAGACCGCGAGCCCCCAGTTCCCGCAACCGTTCCCCCAAGATCGTTCACCACCACCTTCGCCCCACGCGACGCGAGGAAGAGGGCGTGGCTTTTCCCTAGGCCATTTCCCGCACCGGTGATGACTGCGACTTTGTTGTCAAAACGGATATCGTTCACGGATGATTTCCTTGCTTACTGTGATTCTTCATGAGAAGAGAGAAATCGAATGGTCGAAATCTCTTCAATGGCAGCAAAGTGCCGGGGATTTGTAGTAATCAAAGGAAGATTCTTTTCCCAAGCGGTTGCAGCGATAAGAGCGTCTGCGAGGTGACGCTGGAGAGCAGGATATTTCTGCAACAGTTCAGAAAAACGGCCGGCAATCTGTGTATCGGGGTTGATGGGCCGAAAACGACTCAGAAAAGCTTTTACGCGCTGGGCTTCTGCTGCGAGTATTGGTTTTTTTAGCAGTTCTTTCCGCGTGACTTTGGAATAATAAACAGTTCTTCTCGGGTCACGGAAGAACTGCCGTGCCGTCCGGTCTCCACGCAGCCAGTAAACGAATACCCCCGTATCGACGAGTGCTGAACGTACGTCTGACCACGAGGCGTCACTCATCCCAAGCTGCTATTTCTGCGAGATATTCTTCCGGCGTTTTCAGCTCACCGTTCTCTTTTTTGGCCTCTTCCTCACGAAGGCGTAGGACATATAGTTCAGGGTCAACGATATCAGGCCGGTTCTGCCACATGCCAAACCCTTGAGATCGTTCCCGGATTTCAACGATCAGCTGCGCCTGCTCTTCGGGTGAGAGCTGTTCAACGAGGTGAAGCACCTCTTGATAGGAAGGCTGTATCGACATGAGGAAAATCCTTCTCAGCAGAGGAGCCCAATGTTCAAATCTCTTCTCAGATACAACTCATAATAGAAGCTTCTACTAAACGCAACAAATCAGAGACGGACCAAGGCTGGCTTTTATCGCATCAACTTGAGAGAGCTGAGCTTGAATAGCCTGATCAAGCTCGTCCTGATGGTCATAATAATAGGCAAGAGCGCTACATATCTGACCACGGGTCAGGTGCGGATGCTGGCGGTGCATTTCATCGACATCCCAATGGTGGGCCAAGCGATCAAGGGCAACTTCGATCACCTTCGTTTTCGTACCGGCCAACATCGGCACCCCATCGGGCGTGACGCTAATATGAGGATAGTCGGTTGCGAGCATATGCATTACCTCGGCCTCAAGATATTCCGTCTCTTCGGGTTCAGTCAGAATACCAGACTCATAATAGAAGCGACCGCCAAAGGCAACAAACCGGAGACTCCAACAGTTACAGCTTCCTCCTTCTTCGCCTCTATCGGTTTCGACAGACAAAGAAGTACAGCGAATGTTCTTCTTGAGAGGGCCACGCGGCAGCGCCTCAGCACGCTATTTTGCTGCTGTCATATCGAGCTTCCGGGGACTGAGCCTGTAGCCGAGGGCGTGCATAATGGCGTTGATACTCTCAAACTTCGGATTCCCCTTCTCTGAGAGTGCCTTTTGTAACCCCTTTCGGGATAGGCCGGCTGTCCGTGCGGTCGTCGTGACACCTTTGACCTTGCTCATAGTCCGCAACGACGCCAGCAGCGCCCCGGTGTTCCCATCACGGGCGTACTCCTCAAAAATGACAGACATATACTCTTCCATCTCCTCAGGATGGTCACGGAGGTAGTCCGCTTCTAGCGCATCCAAGGTTCTAAGCTTTCGCATGGTTCCGATACTCTTTCCAGTACTTTTTCGCGTTTACAATATCCTTGGCCTGGCTGCTTTTATCTCCTCCGGTGAGAAGCACGACAATGGTATTGCCATCTTCCCCGAAATACACCCGGTAGCCAGGACCAAAGAATACGCGGAGTTCGGACACCCCATCACCGAGAGATTTACAATCGCCAAAGTTGCCTTGTTCCAAGCGACGCAGCCGAGCCAGAATCCGCTGGCGACCTCCGCGGTCGCGTAGCTGATTCAGCCAAGCCGTAAACGGTTCGTGACCTGTCTCGTCAGCATAGATCAGGACTTCTTTTGGTTGTACTGTCCGCCCCACGCTCCGCCGCCTCTTTTCTCAAGGAGAACACGTTCTATGCGAACCATAGTACGCAAATAAAAGACGAAGGTGAAGAGGTTGCTACGAAGGCGAGAATTTTTGGAACATAGAGGAATTACTATGCGGTCCGGTCTCCACGCAACCAGTAGACGAATGCCCCAGTATCGACGAGTGCAGAACGTACGTCTGACCACGAGGCGTCACTCATCCCAAGCTGCTATTTCTGCAAGGTATTCTTCTGGCGTTTTCAGCTCACCGCTCTCTTTTTTGGCTTCTTCCCCACGAAGGCGAAGAACATACAGCTCAGGATTTTCCATATCAGGCCGGTTCTGCCACAGACCGAACCCTTGAGATCGTTCCCGGATTTTAACGATCAACCGCGCCGGTGATAACGGCGACTTTATTGTCAAAACGGATGTCGTTCATGGGTAATTGCCTTCCTGCGACATGAGTATCAGGAGGGTAGAAAAAAGAGAAAGCCTTAAGTCCAGAATAGAATCCCCTAGCCAGGAAACGGATGGGCAGTATAAGTTACAGCAAATTATGGACGCAGAATCTTGGAAATATTTCTGGCAGGGTTTTGGTATAGTAGTCGGAGTATTTTTCGGAGTAGTAGCCGGCACAGCCATCAATCTCAGCATTGATTGGTGGAAGGAGCAAAAATATAAGGATCAGCGACGTAAGAATCTGCTTTTTGAGTGTGAATTAAATCTTCAGCATGTAACTAGGTGGTTGAAAGCATTAGAGGATTACCGCAAGGCAGTGGTTGAGGATAGAATTTTGCAGTTTGGCGGCTACTTCGACTTGACACGCGGTTTATCCCAAACTGCTAGTGAGATGTACAGAGATGGATCACTCTTCGAGTTTCTTACACATGAAGACATAGACCAGCTTCAGGGTATGTATACTAACTTCACGATTGGAGCGGAAACCGTACTCAATAATAGCGTAAGAGATTATAGGAACAGCTTTGGCACTCAGAATTATAGAAAAGGGGATGTCACGTTCTCCATTGAACTTTGGGAAAAACGTTTCAAGCCACACGAGGAATTACTAGAGAGCCTAGTCAAGAAATTGTCATAGCCAACTGCATCAGCCGCCCGCGGGTTCTCCGTTAAGGCAGATATTTTCCCCTCCCCTCGATCCTGCTACAAGAATAATTCGATTACGTTGCATTTTCCGCTACGCCAAGGAGGGAGCCTATGTCGTCACACCACACAGCCGAGCACATTCACTCAAACCTCAGTCACCCGGTTATCGACTCGGACGGTCACTGGATCGAGTTTGAGCCCGCGGCCATGGACTATTTACACGAGGTCGCGGGAGAGCGTGTGGTTGAGCGCTATACCAAGGTTGCCAACCAGTTTGGCAATAAGAAATGGGCGGGTCTCTCAGAAGAGGAACGCCGCGATCGGCGTATGCTCCAGCCGGCCTGGTGGGGAGTACCGACCAAGAATACGCGCGACCGTGCGACCGCGATGCTGCCCAAGCTGCTGTACGAGCGCCTGGATGAACTCGGCATCGACTTTGGGGTGATCTACCCGACCGGAGGCGCGCTGTTTGCGCCGTTTCTGCGCGATGATGAAATTCGCCGAGCTGCCTGTCGAGCGTTTAATATGTATACCGCTGATCAGTTCAAAGGCCTGGAAGACCGCCTGACTCCGGCCGCGGTGGTGCCGATGTTTACCCCGGAGGAGGCGATTGAAGAACTGGAATTCATCAAGAGCAAGGGCTTTAAGGTTGCCATGCTGTCGAGCCTCATCCGTCGTCAGGTTCCGGCGGTTGCCCGCAAAGCACCTGATGCTGGCCGTTACGCCATCTGGCACGACACCTTGGGCATAGACAGCGAGCACGATTACGATCCGGTCTGGGCGAAATGTCTCGAAGTGGGCATCCCGCCCAGCTTTCACTCTGCCTCGTCAGGCATTGGTATGCGGGCCTCGATTTCCAATTTTGTGTACAACCACATTGGCCATTTTGCCCAAGCTGGCGAGGCGGTGTGTAAATCGATCTTTATGAACGGCGTAACACGGCGTTTCCCGGAGCTGCGCTTTGCCTTTTTAGAAGGCGGCGTGGGTTGGGCCTGCGGCCTGTATAGCGACCTGATCGGGCACTGGAAAATCCGCAATCCCAAGGCCCTGGATAGTGTGAATCCCGCCAATTTGAACCAGGAAATGCTGGTTGATTTGTTCCAGAAGTATGGCTCGCCGGCCGCGGTGGAAAAGCTGGGTCAAAAAGCGACGCAGGCTCATCTCGGCCTGCTCACCAAGGAGCCGGAAAAGCTGGACGATTTTGCGCCCTGCGAGATCGAGCGCGCCGAGGATATCCGTGACCTGTTTGTACCGAATTTTTACTTTGGCTGCGAGGCCGACGACCCGCTGAACGCCTGGGCCTTCAACACCACAGTCAATCCGTATGGGGCCAAGATCAACGCGCTGTTTGGCTCGGACATCGGCCACTTCGATGTACCGGACATGGCCGGCGTATTGCCCGAGGCGTATGAAAACGTCGAGGACGGGGTGATGACAGAGGATAATTTCAGAGATTTTGTGTTCGCCAACCCCGTCCGCTTCTGGAGCGCCGTAAACCCAGACTTCTTTAAGGGAACAGTGGTTGAGTCACAGGTGCAGGCTGTTGTAGCGGAGGGTTAGCTTGAGCCCTGGGATGTCGGATGGCGCTTTGCTCATCCGACCTGTGGGACGGGGATAGGGGGCAGCCCGCGTGGCTGCCCTTTTTATTGGCCGGCGCAACGTCGAGAGCGTCCGACGGAACCCACCCCGGCGCTTCGCGCCACCCCTCCGAGGAGGGGATTTGCTGGGCCGGCTATATCGCTAGGTACAACACCAATCCGGCTCACCTGCGACGTGGCCGTGGCGTTCGGCCCGGAGTTGGCGCATGCCGTCCATCATGCGCTGTCGATCGATAGGTTGGTCGAGTTCGTTTTGAAACTCTTGGTAGAGCCGCATGATGTTGGGCAGAATCCGCTCGGGCTCACGCCAGCGGGCGTAGATGCCGAGCTTCACGTCGCGGGAGGCTGCTTCGGGACTCATACCGAGTTGGAAACGTTTCTTGGCTTCACGCCGGATGAGCGTAAGGTAAGACCGCATTTCGCGCAGTTCTTTTTTGCCACCAATCGGGCCGTGTCCTGGTACGATGATGTTCACATCCATCTTTAAGATACGATCTGCAACCTTGATCCAATTCCCGACATGGCCTTGGAATGCCAATGGCGTGACATAATAAAAAGCAAGGTCCCCAGCAAAAAGGACTTTGTCTTTGGGTATATAGACAAAAGCGTCCCCAAAAGTGTGGGCCGGTCCAAGATGGCGCAGCTCCACATCTCGTCCTGACTGGTGGAAGACCAAACGGTCTTCAAAGGTCACAGCCGGGACTTTGGGTTTGAGCTTGGGAAACTCCTGAGCAAAACGTGGAATGCGTTGCTGAAGTTGTTTGACCGGTATTCCTTCCCGTAACTGTTCGTCGCGACAGAAGGTGTGACTAATGACCTGGGCGTCACGAAAGAGAAAATTCCCGCCACTGTGATCTACGTGATGGTGCGTATTGACTAGCCGGGAGACCGGCCGTCTCGTCACCTTCTTAATCGCCCCGAGAAAGCGGGTGGTCATGGACGGAACCATGAGGGCGTCAATCGCCATGACGCCTTCACGGTCCAGTAGCAGACCGGCGTTACTTACACCCAGTTCCCCATACGCCTGAATATAGGCGTAGACTTTCGGCGCGACCTCTTCGAGCCCCGTCCGCCAGCCCTCGGGAGTGATATAGTCGTGCACGATGCCTCTCACAATGTCTCTCTTGTTTACAGGTTGAATAAGCGGGCTGCATTCTCACTCAATATCTTTTTCTTCAGTCCGTCTGATATATCCGTTCGCTCATAGATAGCTTTGACTGAATCCGGACACATGCAGTCCCAGTGTGAGTAGTCCGAGGCATAGATGAGGCGGTCTTCTCCAATCATCTGCGCCACGAACGGAATGGTCTTTTCTTCCGGCTCCACCGCGAAGAAGCAGTTCTCGCCGGTAATCCATTCTTCAGGGCTGCGTTGCTGCCACGGCATCTGCTGCGGCAGCAATTCATAGTGCTCGTGGAGCCGATCCATCATCCACGGCACCCAGCCGGCGCCGGCTTCCATAAAGGCAACTTTCAGCTTCGGAAAGCGCTCCAGAATCCCCCCGCAGGTAAACGAGGCCGCGGCCAGCATCGTATCAAGCGCATAAAAGGCGTGTTTGAAAACATAGCGATCAAAGCGGTCAACGCCAGCGGAGTTGGTCGAGATGATATGGGCGCAAATGGGAACCCCGAGTCCCTGGGCCTCTTCCCAAATCGGATTAAACTCGGCTTCATGCAAGAGCTTGCCACCGAAATTCGTCAGGACCTGAACACCGACCATGCCAAGTTGTTCGACAGTCCGTCTGATTTCAGACCGGGCCGCCTCCGGGTCCTGCATCGGAATCATGGCGATTCCTTTGAGGCGATCAGCATAGGGTTTGCAGTATTCAGCCAGCCAGTTGTTATACGCAACCGAGACGGCCATGCCGAGACCGGGGTCTTCAATGGAAGCCGCAGCCCCCAGGCCAATAAAGGTCCCGAACAGGACGGCAATATCGATCCCTTCGAGATCCATATCGGGAATACGCTTGTGCGGGTCTTGCATCCCTTCGCGGTCCCAGCCCCATTGGTGGTCTGGCTTCTTGGGCTCGGGCCACATACCGAGTTGGCCGTAGAAATCACGCCGGCTGGGCCACATTTTGCCCTCAACCACCAGATGCCGGCGACCGTCCGGGTAGCTCACCCAACAGGGCGCATCCTTGTGATAGCGCTCAGGCAGTAATTCAACCCAGTTGACGGCCTTCTCATCAACATGCCCATCTGCATCAATGACGGTGTAGTCAGGTCTCATGCTTCCCTCCTGTATTTTCTTCTTTCCGGCTTCTCGCTAGGTCGTATCATTGCGCTGACGGAACTCTGCATACTCTATCGCAGCCCGTAGCGCAGCAACCGCCCGGTGGGCACTCGGGTAGCAAACGCGGCCGGCTTCGCGTACCGCAAGGGGGCCAGCATTACCGTACTCCCGGTCGGTGTAGACGAGTTCGGTGGTCGTGAGGACGGGTTTCTGATGCTTGTCCGAAGCTTCGGCAGCGGCTAAGGCATAGCGTCGATCTTGTTTTTCATGAAATCCGGCCATGCGCTCCAACCCGTAGTCCGGATAGAATTCACCCCCCTTAAACCCTTGTGCGGTTGCGGCTTGGATACCCAGGCCAAGATGGAGAACTGCATCAACCTCAGGGTGTGCGCAGACAAGGTCAAGAATTTCAGGAACAGTATCACGGGTCTCGCCACCCGCCAGATCAATCGGATTATTGCGGCTCCAGCGGGCTGGGACCATGCTACTAATCGCCTCTTCGAGCTCTTGGGGCAGGGGGATGAGGTGCAGCCCGGCAGTGGCGCAGGCATCCGCGGTCAGAACCCCCCAGCCGCCAACGGTGGTGAAGATAACGACCCGCCTGCCTTGCGGAAGCGGCTGGGTCGCCAGGGTCGCCGCCCATTCAAAGGCATGTTCAATCGTAGGGGCTCGCACTATGCCAAATTGGCGACACAGCCCGTCAAAGACACGCTCGTCCGTCGCTAGTGAACCCGTATGAGATAATGCCGCCCGCTGTCCCTCTGCCGCCGCACCGCCTTTCACCAACACCAAGGGCTTTCGCTGAGTGAGGCCGCGGATTGCTTCAACAAAATGAGGACCGTCAGGAACGCCTTCAAGATAGGCAAGGACGACGTCGGTTTCCGGGTCAGCCGCAAAATAGTCCAGGTAATCAGCAATATTCGTGTGTGCGGAGTTGCCGGCAGAAACAGCCTTACTCACACCGACGCCGGTTTGGACGGAGTAGTTCAAGAAAGCAGACAGCAGGTTTCCGCTCTGACTCACAACGGACAGCCGGCCGGCGGGAGGATACGGGGCCACAA
Organism: uncultured Binatia bacterium (SeqCode); assembly: GCA_965247985.1. GTDB lineage: Bacteria > Desulfobacterota > Binatia > Bin18 > Bin18 > Bin18. The sequence goes on from OZ252051.1 coordinate 3,087,197, forward strand.
TTTGGGCACACATTGAAACCGACGTAGAGATCACGCCTTGGCCGTTCGGCCCGGCCAGCAGCATACCAAGCTCCTGGGCTGTTGTGACGAGTTCGTTTTCCAGTTGTCGGCCCTCTTCGCCGGCCTCCCGATAGCCCCCACTGGCGACAAAAGCGGCCCGCACGCCGATCTTTGCACAGGAACGAAGCAGTTCGACGTTTGCCGCAACAGGGGTACACACAAATACGAGATCAGCCTTATCCGGCGGAATCTCTTCCACAGTCCGATAGCTTGGCTGCCCAAGAATTTCCGCCCCCTCACGATTCACCGGAAAGACTGCGCCCTGATACCCGAAGCGTCTGAGATTGTGCAAAGAGACAAAGCCGAATTTTCCCGGATGGGATGAGGCTCCAGCGACGACCACCCCGCGCGGGTAAAACAGGGGGCGAAATCGTTCAAGGATATCTTCGGGGGCGCGACGCTGAACACTTGGTCTTTTGGGTTGCGTTGTGTTCGTCACGACCAGGGCGTCAACCGCAATGGGTTTGCCATTGACAATAATCAGCGGGTTCACGTCAACACTCTCAATGTCAGGCCGTTCGACGGCTAAGCGACCAAGCCCAACCAGGACATCGGCCAAGGCATCGAGATCAACCGGAGCCTCACCACGAAACGCTTGGGTGACGAGATGTTGAGATCGCATCCCCTCGACCATAGCTCTTGCTTGTGCGTGTAAGAGCGGCGCAACGGCAAAGACCACATCTCCGAGCGCTTCGGTCAGAATTCCTCCAAGCCCCAAGAGTACGCACGGGCCGAACTGGGGATCACGGACCATACCGGCGATCAACTCTCGCTTCCCAGAGACCATCTCGGCGACGAGCAAACTCACTTCCCCATCTTCATCTTGACGCTGTGCCCACAGCTCATGCGCAGCCCGCTCAACAGCCTGTAGCGTATCAAGACCGAGGCGTACGAGGTTACGTTCGGTCTTGTGAGCAATGCGCGCACCACACAATTTCACGACAACAGGAAAACCAATCGTAGTGGCCGCACGACCGGCCTCGTACGGGTCCTGGACTATGACTTCTTGAGAAATTACGCCTCCGTATCCAGCAAGAACACGCTTTGATTCATACTCGGACAGGGTCAGGGTCGATGTTTGCGACTCGGGCGAACGTTTCATAACTGTACTTTTACCCCTCTTGATCAGAGCATGGTCAGACGTGTAGCGCGCCTCGACATAATGAACAAAGTGAGCGTGCCTGAAAAGTACGAGATACTAGCATACGCATAGCTGCTCGGGCAGACGCCAGCAGGCCAGGGCCTTGAGGGGTTGCTTTCACACAGGTGAGGCATTAGTTATTGTTGACTTTACAGACTACAAGGGGACAGCGTGAACGCTTCGGTCAGGCTTATTGAACAAGTTATTCCTTCAACGGTTGCCATTCGGGTGACCGTTCCCTCACAGCACCAATCTGCCCAGTTGTTAGGAACTGAGCGTATGGGGTCCGGGGCAGTTGTGAGTCCGGACGGCTATATCCTGACCGTCAACTACATTGTCATTGGTGCGTCTCAGGTTCACGTCAGCATGATTGATAACACCCAGCTTGAAGCCGAAGTGATTGCCCAGGATTTTGCGAGCGGTATTGCCGTGTTAAAAGTATCTCAAACTGGCTTTCCCGCTGTCCCACTTCAACCTTCCACTGTGCTTCACACAGGAGATGAAGTTTTTCTGGTCGCAAGTGTGGGAGAAGAAAATGGCCGGCGGGTGAATGGTGGCGGACTCACCTCGGTTTCCCAGTTTGATGCCTACTGGGAGTATAGCCTGGAGCGGGCGCTGACGAGTACTGCGATGAATCCAGGCTTAGGCGGCGGTCCCATGTTCGATATGCGTGGCCGCATGGTCGGCGTCGTCTCCCTCAATCTCAATGAAATTGGAAAGTTTTCCCTTGCGATTCCAGTCGAGCACTTCACTGAACATCAAGATGAACTTCTTCGGTATGGGCGGCGGGTGACCCGGCCTTCGCGCGCCTGGATCGGCATGTATTCGTATACGCTGAAAGAGCACCTCGTCATTGCTGGCTTATTACCCGATGGCCCAGGTGCCAAAGCAGGGTTGAAATCCGGTGATGTAATCCTCGCAATCGACGAGAAAGAAACAACAGACCGTCGCGTCTTTTATGACCAGCTCTGGAGTCGGCCCGCTGGCGAGACCGTTTTGTTTCGTATCTTTCGGAATAATACAGTCCAGAGTATTCCGGTTGTTTCCGGCAACGTCGAAGAGTTTTTCGGCTAACACTTGCTCCGCTCAGTAGCAAAGCTCCCGCCTGACCTCAGGGTGTCCTCTTCCCTTTTGATGCGCCCCTCTCACTCTTCCTGGCCGCGAGCCTGATATACTCTCCACAGGGAGGCAGTATGGAAGCGTATATGCAACTCGGAAATTATCTTGTCGCTTATTTGCGCAAGATGGGTCTGACCCACCTGTTTGGCATCCCCGGTGATTTGGTCATTCAACTTTTCATGAAATTCGGCCAACCCCAGGATATACAAGTCATTACGTCTTCACATGAGCCGGGTGCCGGCTTCGCCGTGGATGGGTATGCGCGGGCTACCGGGAAAATCGGCGTCCTGTGTGTGACCTACGGGGCCGGGGGGCATAACGTTGTGAATGCCGTTGCCGGCTCATATGCCGAGCGGGTGCCGGTTTTGGTCATCAGCGGTGGGCCGGGTGAGGAGAAGCGTAAACTCGGGGTATTAATCCATCACCAGGCCAGAGAGATTGAGTCTCAGTTCCATATTTTTCAGGAAATTACCTGCGCCGCGAAAATTATTGACGATCCACGGACTGCGGCAACCGATATTGACGAGGTTGTCCAGGATATCTGGCGGCACCAGCAACCGGGCTATATTGAGATCCATCAGGATATGGTTGAGCAGGAGGTCAGCCTCCCTGCACGGATTAGAGAGTGGGACGGCAGCTTTTCTCGAACCCCGTCCGACACTCAAAAGGTTGAGGAAGCGGTCCGGGAGACAACCGCCCGTCTCAACCAAGCCCACAAACCCGCCGTTATCATTGGTATTGAAACATTTCGACATCATCTCACCACAGATATCATTACCCTGGTCGAAAAGATCGGCGGTCCCTGCCTGACGACCGTTCTGGCAAAGGGCGCCTTCCCCATGGATCATCCCCAATATATGGGCGTTCATATTGGGGCCATCTCACCGGCGCCCATCCGTCAACGGATTGAGGAATCCGACCTGGTGCTCCACCTGGGCTCCCTGCTGACCGATATGAATCTGGGCTCACAACCACAATATATCGACCGTCACCACTCAATCTGGGCCGCAGAAAATAAGGTGCACGTCAGCTTTCATACCTATACCGATGTCACACTCCAGGATTACGTCCAGTCTTTGCTGCGGGCTCCTCTGACACTGCATCGGGAAGAGATTGCCTATTACGACAATCTCGCTCCGCAGCCGCCCGGAGATAATCGGGCGCTCCAGGTCTCCGATATGTTATGGGAAGTCAATAAGTTCCTGGATGGTCGCAAAGGCTATATGGTTGTGGCCGAAGCCGGCGACATGCTGTTCGCCGGCTTAGATATTAAGATTGGCCAACGCGGAGGCTACCTGGCTCAAGGATATTACGCCTCAATGGGCTTTGGCGTCCCCGGTGCACTCGGCGCTCAATTGGGAACGGGTCAGCGTCCGATTGTGTTGTGCGGAGACGGGGCCTTTCAAATGACCGGTCCGGAGATCTCACACGCGCCCCGTCACAAACTCAATCCTATTGTCCTGGTCATGAATAACGGCGGCTGGGGGATTTTCCGACCGATTTCAGAGCGGCAGGATTTGCTCAACACGCCCCCGTGGCCCTATGCCAAGCTGGCCGAGGCGTGGGGGGGAAAGGGTTTACAAGCCCGTACGGCCAAAGAGCTGCGCCAGGCATTAGTGGAAGCCGAGCAGACCTCGTCTTTTGTCATCATTGAGGTTATGGTGTCGCCGCATGACTTATCGCCGGTCACAGAAAAGTATATCAAGGCTTCAGTTGGCAGCAGCCAATAAAAAGTCAGGTTGAAGGAAAGAGAGGAGAGAACGCGTGAAGATTGCCATTTTGGGAGGAACTGGAGAACAAGGTCCCGGCCTCGCCCTGCGCTGGGCGCTCGCGGGAGAAGAGGTCATTATCGGCTCACGCCAACAGGAAAAAGGGGAACGCGTTGCGACCGAGCTCAATCAGGAACTCGGTCAGGACCTCCTGCGCGGAACAGATAATGTCACTGCCGCAGCAGCAGCCGACGTGGTGTTTATCACCGTCCCGTACTCCGCCCATGTCAAGACGATAGAGTCAGTGAAAGATCAGCTCAAAGGAAAGATATTTGTGGACGTGTCGGTCCCGCTTGATCCAGATAACGCGCGGCGGGTGATCATGCCGGAAGCAGGCTCTGCAACAGAGGAGGCGAAGCAAATTTTAGGAGACGATGTCCAGGTCGTGTGTGCGCTACAAAATATCTCAGCTCACCTATTACGGGATGTGAACGCCCCCATTGATTGTGATGTCCTGGTCTGTGGCGATAAGGACGCTAGACCAAGGGTGATTGAGTTGGTGAAGAAGCTGGGCATTCGCACGGTTGACGTTGGCCCTCTGGCCGCCGCCAGTTTGATAGAGCCAATGACTGCACTGCTCATTCGTTTAAATATCCGAAATAAAGTGCATTCCGCCGGGATTCGGATTACGGGGCTCTCCGAGCACTAGAGCCGCCCGATTTCCCACGCCAGCAATAAAAAAGGCCCTACTTTTATAGGGCCTTTTTTGATGAGCACTCAGCAGATGGGAGACTACATCATGCCGCCCATACCACCCATACCGCCCATACCACCCGGAGGCATTGGAGGCATGCCGCCGCCACCTTTCTCATCAGGTTTCTCTGCAACAGTCGCTTCTGTTGTTAACAAGAGGCCAGCCACGGACGAGGCGTTCTGCAGTGCAGTCCGCACGACCTTCGTAGGGTCAACAATCCCTGCTTTAATGAGGTCTTCAAACTGGCCGGTCGCAGCGTTAAAACCATTCGCACCTTTACTGTTACGAACCTTATCCAGGATAATAGAACCTTCCGCTCCTGCATTGGAAGAAATCCAGCGTAAAGGCTCTTGCACCGCTCTTCGGATAATGTTGACGCCGACCTCTTCCTCTTCGTTAGCCTCAACTTTGTCGAGCTTGCCGGAGGAGCGGATGAGGGCGACACCGCCGCCAGGGACAATGCCTTCTTCAACAGCAGCACGCGTGGCGTGAAGGGCATCTTCGACGCGCGCTTTTTTCTCTTTCATTTCGATCTCAGTCGCGGCACCAACCTGGATAATGGCAACTCCGCCTACCATTTTGGCTAAGCGTTCTTGCAATTTCTCCCGGTCATAGTCTGAAGTCGTCTCATCGATCTGGGCACGAATCTGATTGATACGGCCTCCGATGTCACCCTTCTTCCCAGCACCATCAACGATTGTTGTGTTGTCTTTATCAACAACAAGACGTTTGGCTCGGCCGAGGTCATTAAGCGTCAGGCTCTCCAATTTAACGCCCAGCTCTTCAGCGATCACGCGCCCGCCGGCCAGAATAGCGATATCCTCAAGCATGGCCTTCCTGCGATCGCCAAACCCAGGCGCCTTGACAGCCACACACTGTAGGGTGCCACGGATCTTGTTCACCACCAGCGTTGCCAGCGCTTCACCTTCGATATCTTCAGCAATGATGAGCAAAGGTTTGCCACTCTTTGCCACTGCTTCGAGCACGGGCAGCAGATCTTTCATGGCTGAGATCTTCTTCTCGTGAATGAGAAGGTAGGCATCCTCGTATACACCCTCCATCCGCTCCGGGTCGGTCACGAAGTAGGGGGAGAGATACCCACGGTCGAACTGCATCCCCTCGACGACGTCAAGCGTCGTCTCAAGCCCTTTGGCTTCTTCTACGGTGATCACACCTTCTCGGCCGACCTTATTCATGGCTTCGGCAATAATGCCACCGATGGTCGAGTCGTTATTGGCGGAGATGGTGCCGACTTGGGCAATTTCTGTCTGATCACGTGTAGACTTGGACAGGTTGCGCAGCTCATCAACCAGGGTAGCCACGGCTTTATCGATACCACGCTTGAGGCTCATGGGATCATGACCGGCAGCGACCATTTTGACACCTTCCGAATAAATGGCCCGAGCGAGGACCGTCGCCGTCGTGGTCCCATCACCGGCGACATCAGAGGTTTTGCTGGCGACTTCTTTGACCATCTGAGCGCCCATATTCTCGAACTTATCCTCGAGCTCAATCTCCTTGGCGACCGTCACGCCGTCTTTCGTTACATTGGGCGCGCCAAAGGATTTCTCAATAATGACATTCCGCCCCTTTGGACCGAGGGTGACTGTCACGGCATCGGTCAGAAGGTTCACTCCTTTGAGGGTTTTATCTCGCGCATCTTGACCGAATTTTACAAGCTTTGCAGCCATTGCTGATCCTCCATAATATCCCGGATTATCCTTCGACCACGCCGAGGATATCATCCTCGCGCATAATCAAGTGCTCTTCACCATCGATCTTAATCTCCGTCCCGGCATACTTGCCAAAGAGCACCTTGTCACCTTTCTTGACATCAAGCGGGGTGACCTTCCCATCTTCTCCGACCTTCCCATTTCCAACGGCGGTCACTTTCCCCTCTTGGGGTTTTTCCTTTGCGGTATCCGGAATGATGATTCCACCAGCGGTCTGCTCTTCTTCCGCGATCCGCTTTACAATAATCCGATCCTGTAAAGGTCGAATTTTCATACCTCTTCTCCTTTCTCTCAGACGTGTTTCCTTACTGTGAATTTTCTCTACGGGAGGGATTCTACCCCCGCTCAGGATGGGGGGAAAATAATCACTTTTTTTGTGTTGTCAACTGTCAGCGCTCAGAATTTTCGCTTTCGCGCCTCTTCTTCAAAATACCGGCGATAGAGAATATCCCATTCTGTACTTCCTGGGACGACTTTTCTCGATAGAGAACGAATCTTCCGCCGAGCCACAGCATCCATAGCGCCTCCCTGCTGAAAGTAGGAGCTCAATATCCTTTTACTCTCGATCAGCGCACCTCTTTCATTGACAATCTTGCCTTCCACCGCGATGGCCCGTAAGGCTGAACGAGCAAGGGCCGTGATGCGACTGTCGGACAGGTCACTCATAGCGCGAAATCTTTCTCTTCTGCTAACCGGCGCTTAATGAGCTGTACGACCTTGTATCGATCAACCGTTGGCGATTTCTGGAGGTGCTCTTCAGCCAAACGTTCGGCTTCCTTTTCAAGAGCAGCCTCTTGGCGGAAGTTCGCGAGTAACGCGGTAGCGACCTGATTCGCAACTCTATCTCGTTCCCCACTCAGACGGACTGCACCCTTCGTGCACAGCGCCTCCACAAGGACCTGGCCAACATGGCGGCAGAGTGCTTCTGGGTCTTGCATGCCAGGACACCATAGCTGGCAGCGGCGTTGTTTGGCAACCCCGTCTTGACAAGAAAAACAAGGTTTGAGATGGGACCTTAAGTGACTCGCCACAGACCCGCATTAGACCAGCCCCCCTCGGCCTTTCCCTCAAGCTATTGGGAGCATATTGCCACGTATCTCGAAGAAGGCTTAGCAATCATCGATAACCGACACAATATCGTATTCTTCAATGCAGCGGCGGAGTCCCTCACAAGTGCGGCTCAAACGCAGGTCCGCGGGATGTCGTACGAGCAGGTTTTTGACGAGAGTCCTTGGATTATTACCCTCATCCGAAGAGCACAAGAATCTGGCTATAGCCGAACAGCAGAAGAGGGAGAGTTGCGAGACCGTTTGCACCGGGTCGTGCCGGTCCGTGTCACCTGTGCTCCTATTTTCAACCAGGACGACTTCCCCCTTGGGTTTGTCCTTGTCCTGCATAATCTGAGCCATCAGAAAGAACTGGCAGAGGAGAAACAGCGAGATGACCGACTGACCTCTCTGGGCGTCGTTGCCGCAGGACTGGCTCATGAAATCAAGAATCCACTGGCAGGCATCCGTGGTGCGGCTCAATTACTCCAGTCTCGCGTCCAGACAGACCAGTCTGCGCTCAAATATACTACCATCATGATCCACGAGATTGACCGCCTCAGCGCCCTTCTTGAGCAGCTGCTCGAGTTGTCGGCACGTCCCCGATTTGATCCACAGCCGGTCAATATCCATAAGACAATCACCAATGTCTTGCTACTTGAACGAGAGGCGGCCTCCAAAGGGACAGCCGTCCAGACCCACTTTGACCCGAGTTTGCCTCCGGTGTTCGGCGATGAAACTCGCCTCTCCCAAGTCTTTCGCAACCTGATCAAAAACAGTCTGCAGGCCTTACGTGGGCGACGTGGTGGGATTCTCAGCATTTCGACAAAAATGGCGACGGACTTTCATCTTTTGCGCTCGTCTGTCGACCGGACAGCCCCTCTTCAGCCAGGGAGCGTTTCTACCGCTGCTACAACGCGGCTCCCAGACGCTCCGGAAAGACGTCCCCTCCACGACAGACATGCTTGGGGCCGTTTTCTGTGCATTGTTTTTGCTGACAACGGGCCGGGGATTACACCGGATCATCTCCCACAATTGTTCACCCCGTTCTTTACAACCAAGAGCCAGGGAACAGGCTTGGGTTTGCCTGTCAGCCAACAGATTATTGCTCAACACGGAGGAATAATTCGGGTAGAAAGCAGTCTGGGTCAAGGGGCGTGCTTTCAGGTGTATTTACCCGTCCCACCAGCATAGGATGCTATGGTGAACGGAACTATTCTCATTGCCGATGACGAAGCGCTCATCCGCCAGGTACTCCAGGATGCGCTCACCGAGCAGGGCTATCAAGTCGAAGCAGTAGAGACAGGCTCTCAAGCCTGGTCAGCCTTGCAGGAACAGTCGTTCGATCTTGCCTTTGTCGATATTCGCATGCCGGAGCTCAGCGGTTTAGATCTTTTACAGAAGACCCAGGCCGCTCAGATCGATATCCCGATCATCATCATGACCGGTCAAACCACACTGACCAATGCTATCGAGGCGATGAAGCGTGGGGCGTTTGACTATTTGCCAAAGCCGTTTGACCTTGATGATGTCTACGCTTTGGTCTCTCATGTCATAGAAGCCAAACGACTCACGGCCGATACCGACTACCCACTGCCGGCTATTCACGGGCGCGATGAGCAAATCATCGGCAGCGGCTCGGCCATGCAGCAGGTGTATAAAACAATCGGACGCATCGTCCGAAGCGATGCAACCGTGCTCCTCCAGGGGGAAAGCGGGACAGGCAAAGAACTCGTGGCAAAAGTGATTCACCACTACTCAGCCCGCTGGCGTGCACCCTTTATCGGGGTGAATTGCTCGGCTATCCCTCTCGATTTGCTCGAAAGCGAGTTGTTCGGCCACGAACGTGGGGCATTCACAGGTGCGGTTGAGCGGCATGCCGGGAAGTTTGAACAGGCTGCCGGTGGGACCCTCTTCCTGGACGAAATAGGAGACATGCCGCTGTCGCTTCAGGCAAAGCTGCTCCGCGTCCTCCAGGAGCGTGAATTCACACGAGTAGGAGGAAGCCAGACCCTCCAGGCAGACGTCCGTATCATCGCAGCCACGAATCAGGACCTTCAGGCAGCAGTGAAAGAAAAACGTTTTCGAGAAGATCTGTATTTTCGTCTGCGCGTCGTGCCCATCACTCTCCCCCCACTGCGCCAACGGCGCGAAGATATTCCCGAGCTGACCGCCTATTTTCTCGATAATATTACGCAGGAGGTGGGGATCCTGGCGACCGGGATTACCCCTGAAGCGCAGACCCTCCTCACCAATTACTCCTGGCCGGGGAATGTGCGCGAGTTGGAAAATACCCTCCTCCGAGCCGCGGTCCTCAGCCCAGGTCCGGTACTGACGCCGGCAGACTTCTCACTCTCGCAGACACGGGTTCCGCTTCCGGCCGATCTGGCAGAACTCTCGTTCGAGGAAATAGTCCAGCGTCAACTCACGACGTATCTTCAGCAACCCGCTCTCCTCGAGGCGGGAGACCTGCATGCGGTGATCATCAGCCGCGTTGAAAAACCCCTGATCGAACTCGTCCTGGACCACACCCGCGGAAATCAACTCAAAGCCGCAGAACTCCTGGGGATTAATCGCAATACATTGCGAAAGAAAATGACGGATCTCAAAATAGCTGTCAAAAAGTGAGCGGCGATACGCTATAGTCAAAGGTCAGAAAGTCAAATTTAGACTTACGATTTTAGACTTACGACTTTCAGATCCCCGACTCTCTATGCCTTTTTCCTTTCCTAGCCCCTTCTACGCTATAGCTGATATCTTGGATCAGCCCGGTGTGTCATTCCAGCGTCTCACCCACCAGCTGTGCGCGGGAGGCGTGCGCCTCCTCCAGCTTCGCGTCAAACAGCGGCCGACGCGAGATTTTGTATCGCTTGCCACAGAAGTAAAACAGATTTGCCATCACTATCAGTGTACTCTCATCATCAATGATCGGGTGGATATTGCCCTGGCTATTGAGGCTGACGGCGTCCATCTCGGCCAGGAGGACCTGCCACTGATTCCTGCGCGCGGAATTCTCGGACCGGACAAAATTATTGGAATTTCAACCCACAATCCGCAACAAGCGCTGACCGCAGACCAAGAAGGCGCGGATTATATTGGATTTGGGCCGTTGTTCGGGACAACGACCAAGGCGACCGGCTATACCGCCCGCGGCCTTGAGCAGCTTCAAGAGATTCGTAAGCAGGTCCGTATTCCTATTGTTACGATTGGCGGGATTACGGTTGAACGTGCGCCGTCTGCACTCCAAGCCGGCGCAGATGCGGTCGCCATCATCAGCGATATTGTACGCGCACCCGACATTACACACCGGGTCGAAACATTGCTTCGGCAGCTTGAGGAGTTACAAAGTCAGAAGGTCTAAAGTCGAATGTCCCTTTCCTGACTTGTGACCGTAGACTTGCGACTTTGTGACTTGTGGCTATGAAAAACCCACCCCGGCGCGTTGCGCCACCCCTCCCAGGAGAGAATGTTCACACTCCCTCTTCTGCTACCTCTTCCTCGGGTTCGGTCCCGTAGGCGACCAGGTTGTCAAACCGCGTGTACTCGCTCCGCCAAGCCAGCCGGACCATACCCGTCGGACCGTTGCGCTGCTTGCCGATAATGATTTCCGCGGTCCCTTCTTCTTCCGACTCGGCATGGTAGACCTCATCCCGGTAAATGAACATGATGACATCCGCATCCTGCTCAATCGCGCCCGATTCGCGAATGTCTGACATCATGGGCCGTTTGTCCCCGCGGAGTTCGACCTGGCGGTTGAGCTGGGAGAGGGCCACAACGGGGATGGCAAGCTCTTTGGCCAGGGCCTTCAGACTGCGTGAAATTTCCGTCATTTCCTGATTGCGATTCTCCTGCGCGGTGAGGCCACGCATCAACTGGAGATAATCAATAATAATCAGGCCGAGGTTGGTCTCACGTTTCAACCGGCGCGCCTTGGCCCGCAGTTCCAGGACATTTTGTCCGGGCGTATCGTCGATATAGATCGGCGCTTCGGCCAAGCGCCCGGCTGCCATGGCCAGACGGGGGAAATCTCTTTCCGCCAAATAGCCGGCGCGCACCTTGGCATTGTCCACGCGGGCCTCCGCACACAGCATCCGCATCACCAGTTGTTCCTTGGCCATTTCGAGCGAGAAAATACCGACCGCGGTCTGGGTCTGCATGGCTACATACTGAGCGATATTCAACACGAAGGCGGTTTTGCCCATGCTCGGGCGTGACGCGATAATAACGAGATCGGATGGCTGGAGCCCGGCCGTTTTTTGATCGAGATCCAGAAAACCGGTCGGCACGCCGGTCACCAGTTCCTTGCGTTCGTACAATTGCTCAATGGTCTTGATCGTGTCCATAATCATATCGCCGACCTTGGAGAAGGCCGGACGAATGCGCTGCTCGGACACGTCAAAAATCAGGCGCTCGGCTTCATCAAGAAAATGCTCAATATCCTCCTGGCCGGTAAAGGCCCGCTCAAGGATGTTGCCAGACACGGTAATCAAGCTGCGCAGCACGGCCTTTTCCCGCACGATCCGCGCATAGTAGACAATGTTGGCCGCACTCGGCACCTTATCGCTCAGTTCGGCGAGATAGGTCGCGCCGCCAACCGCCTGCAAGGCGTCCCGGTTTTTGAGGGCGTCGGTTAAGGTAATCAGGTCAATCGGTTCGCTCCGCTCGGTCAAGGCGAGCATGGTCAGAAAGATGGTCCGATTGGTCTCGCGATAGAAGTCATCCGACCCCATGACCTCGATCACCCGGTCCAAGGCATGGGCATCCAACAGAATGCCGCCCAGGACAGACTCTTCCGCCTCCAGGCTCTGTGGCGGGACTTTGCGGAGGGTATCTTCAAGGGTTGACACGGGACGCTGTCCTTCCTTCTCGCTAGGGGCTGGGGATTCTGCTCTCCATTCTCCACTAATCGTCTATGGTTTCCCACACAAAGGCAAACAAACGGGACAGTTCCGTCAGGCCGTCGGCAATGCGGGGACCGTACCAACAGAGCGCCATCCCGTCCACACAGTAGAAATGCCCGCCTCGGCCGGCATGGGTGTCCTGAAGCGGCTGGAGATGCACAAAGTGCTTCTCTGCAAAGGGATACGGCTCGCTCGGCAGCAAGACCATGTGAGGGTCGGCGGCAATCACTTCATCAAGGGAGAGGGAGAAATACCGTTCGTCTTTTGTGCGAAAAATGTTCTCTCCCCCACACTGCCACAGCATATCATCGCTATACGTCTCGTGGTTGAAAGACATCCAGGGCTTGCGCCATATGGGACAAAATACGCGCAGCCGTTCGACCTCTTTGAGTCCGGTCGTTCTCTCTTCATATTGCTGCCACAGCGACAGCGCAAGCATCCGGGCTTGCTCTTGGCAGCCGATGAGTGGGCCGAGCTGTTCCACCATCTGGATTCCCTCTGCCACCGTCCGCGGGGCAGTGACATAGACAGGCCATCCCCGGTCGTCCAGCGCTTGGAAATCCTCTTGCCGATTTTCTTCGTCATTGACAATAATGAGGTCGGGCTCCAGGCGCTCAATCGTGTCGAGGTCGGGGTCTTTAGTCCCGCCAACGTGCGTCACAGCGGCCACAGCGTCAGGCGGGTGGGTGCAATACGAGGTCACGCCAACAACACGCTCGCCCGCCCCAAGGGCAAACACAGTCTCAGTAATACTGGGGACGAGCGAAACAATACGCCGCGGCCTGTAAGGAAGAGAAAGAGAGCGTTTGTGGGCGTCCAGAAATTCCATTGTTTCGGGTCGTAGGGACGAAAGATTTCTCGCCCCTACTCTGTTTTGTCTTCACATTACCGTTGCAGAATCGCTTCCAATTCTCGCCGCTCCTCTTGAGTGACTTCTTCGACAGCCTGCGCCTGGCCATTTCCAGAGGTCGGATCAGGAGTGGTCTGGCTGTGCCCCGCATCATTCTCTTCCTCAGGACCGAACAGGCCGACACGACGCAATTCCTCTTCCATGACAAAAATTGCGCCAATAAAGAGCACCAACCCGACACACGCTATGAGGAGCATGAGTTTCGGGATCCAAAGCCAGCGTCTTTTTTTGTGCGTTCGTGCTGCTGAGCTATTCTTTCTTTGCCGTGCCATGCGATCACCTCCTTACGGATGCCGCGGATGTCGCTTGACAACCGCTCGTACGGCATCCCATCCACTCCGCCGGTGCCAGCCATCCACTCCGTTATACCACTTCAAACCGATGGATTGGAGTCGCCTACTCCGAGCAGCAAGCGTAAACCAGACGCGGGCCGTCGATCCATAAAAAAGCGTAGTTGCAAAAGACAGCCGTGCCAGTTTCTTCCCTAACCAGGACCGCGCGACAGTCTGCGTGTAAGTGTCAAACGTAAAATCCTGGGTCTTTAACGCATCGATTACGGCTTGAGCAGCAAACGCCCCATATTCAAACGCAAAAGAAATGCCTTCTCCCATAAGGGGTTCAGCTCCCGCTGCATCGCCAGCGAGAACAACATGCGGAGCGGCAAGCGGCTGCTCGGAGGCGTACCCATAGATCGGAAAAGCGCGCAGCCGTCGGGGGACGCTCGTTTCTCCAGAGACACCGGAGACGCTCAAATGGCCGATTTCCTCAGTAAGGCAGTCCTGCAGCTCGGTATTGGAGAAAGAAGCCTCGCCTAGTGAATAAATACCAACATTCATATGCGGGACCCGATCAATCAAACACGGGAAGGCCCATAAATATCCACGTAATCCGGTCGGCACAGGCAGAAAATTGAAATCGTAACGCTGCTGGGAGAAACCATCCCAGTCCGTTTCTGAGATAGGCACATCGGACATGATGGCTTTGCCAACTGATTGGTGGGTCTGCCCAATCAACTGCCGTCGCACCCGGCTGCCGGACCCGTCAGCCCCGACCACAATACGCGCAAGATAGGTCGCCTTGTCTGTCTCCACACGAATGCCACTCGGCTCTCGAATAAGCTGGGTCACTTTTTCGCCTTGCCGGATTTCCGCTCCTCGCTCCTCGGCGGTTTGTACGAGTAAAAAATCAAACTCGTTCCGTCGGATGATGGAGCACATGCCCCCTTCCTCACACACAACCTCCTGTCCGAACGGGGCTTGGACAAACGCACGGTTGACCTGGACATGCGGAACAGTCAGAGGAATATCTAAAGCGTTCAGACACTCAAGCGTGTGAGGAATGAGTCCGCCAGCGCAGACCTTCTCCCTGGGATGAACGGCTTTGTCGAGAAGGAGAATATTGCCAGCAAGCGAGGGGTCGCCTCTCAGCAGATTGAGAGCGGTTGCGGTCCCGGCCGGGCCAGAGCCGATGATGATAACGTCAAAGCACTCCACAGCAGTGGGAGCCGTCTGAAGGCGAATGGTTAGCCTTCAATCATGGGTTCTTCTTCAGTCACGAACCAGACTAAGTTGGGGTGATCTGTGAATTTCAGTTCATCCGGTCGCACTTGGGCCAGGTAGTCCGAGTCAGCTAAAAAGGCATCCACAGCAGCGTGATCATCAAACCACAGTTCCGCAATACCATCGAATGGCGCTGCATTACTCTCGTATGCCTGCGGGGTCGTATGGCTCTGTACATATTTCCGAATATACTTCCGCAGCCCTGGGATGCCTTTGATCAAATTCCCGTGTTGCGCCCGCCAGTATTCGTGGAACTCTTCCACACCCATCTCAGGCTTGCGTTTTACACAGACTACAAGTTTGACCATAATACCCTTTCTAGCAGGGCCAGTACTTCTGCTTAGAGAGCAGAACGCGGCTCAACGTTAGCTCGAATCCAATCAACGATTTCTTGCGTACTGGCTCCAGGCGTAAAAACCTTTCTCACGCCGACTTCCATCAGCCCAGGCATATCATCTTCAGGGACGATACCACCCCCAAAAACAGCCACGTCATCAGCCCCACGCTCTTTGAGCTCACCCAGGATGGCAGGGAATAAGGTCATGTGAGCCCCGGACAGAATGCTTAAACCAACGGCGTCTACGTCCTCCTGCACCGCGGCCTCAGCGATCATTTCCGGTGTCTGGTGTAAGCCGGTGTAGATGACCTCAAAACCGGCGTCTCTGAGTGCGCGGGCAATAATCTTTGCGCCTCGGTCATGACCATCGAGCCCAGCTTTTGCAACCAGGATGCGGAGTACTTTTTCTTCGGACACACCAACCTCCAAAAGAAGGGACTAGGAATTGGGGGTTAGGGGTTGGGGATTGAGGCTTAGCTTTCCCCCAACCCCCAATCCCCAACCTCTTTTTCGTTACAGCCATGCAGGATCTTGATAGACGCCAAACACCTCACGGTAGACATCGGAGATTTCGCCAACCGTACAGTGGGCCTTGACAGCATCAATCAGGACCGGCATCAAGTTTTGCCCATTCCGCGCCGCGGCATGGACACGGGCAAGATGTTCTTCGGCCGCGGCTCGGTCACGCTCCTGTTTCACCTGCTTGACCTGAGCCACCTGGCTGTACTCAACCTCCGGATCAATCTTGAGAATTTCCATCGGTCGCTCTGCTTCAACGGCGTGTGAATTTACCCCAACGATAACTTTTTCTTTGGCATCCAACTGTTGCTGATAGCGATAGGCCGCGTCCGCGATTTCCTTTTGCGGAAAGCCCATATTAATCGCCCGAATAATACCGCCGAGTTCGTCAATCCGGTCGATATAGGCGAGCGCGTCTTTTTCCATACGGTCAGTCAGGGCCTCTATGGCCCAACTGCCGCCCAACGGGTCAACAAAGTTTGTGACGCCACTCTCTTCCGCAATAATTTGCTGTGTCCGCAGCGCCACCGTAACGGACTCTTCCGTGGGCAACGCCAGGGTCTCATCCATAGAGTTGGTGTGCAGCGATTGGGTACCACCCAGGACGCCGGCCAGAGCCTGAATCGCAACCCGCACGACATTATTGACCGGCTGCTGCGCAGTCAGGCTGACGCCGGCCGTCTGGCAATGGGTCCGCAGCAGCAGAGAGCGTGGATTCTTTGCGCCAAAGCGCTCCTTCATGATTGTGGCCCACATCCGTCGGGCCGCTCGCAGTTTGGCAATTTCTTCAAAAAAGTCATTATGGAGGTCAAAGAAAAAGGACAGCCGCGGGGCAAATTCGTCAACATCGAGGCCACGTTCTATGCCGGCTTGGACATAGCCGATACCGTCGGCCAGGGTAAAGGCCAATTCCTGGACCGCGGTCGAGCCGGCTTCGCGGATGTGATAGCCCGAAATCGAGACGGCGTGCCAGCGCGGCACCTCCTTGGCACAGAATTCAATCATGTCGGTGACAATACGGACGGCTGGTTCGGGCGGACAAATCCATTCTTTCTGGGCAATATACTCCTTGAGCATATCGTTCTGAATCGTCCCGCTGATCTGACTCCGGGGGATGCCCTGCTTATCGGCCACCGCAATATACATGGCGAGCAAAATACTGGCCGTGCAGTTCACCGTCATCGAGGTGGAGACTTTATCGAGCGGAATATCCCGAAACAGGCGCTCCATGTCTTGTATGGTCGAGACCGACACGCCCTCACGGCCAACCTCGCCCAGCGAGCGCGCATGGTCCGCGTCATAGCCCATCAGCACCGGCATATCAAAGGCGGTTGACAGGCCCGTTTGGCCCTCGGACAACAGCAGCTTAAAGCGTTTATTCGTATCCTCAGGCGAGCCAAACCCGGCGAACTGCCGCATGGTCCAGTAGCGGCCCCGATACATACTCGGGTAGACCCCACGGGTGTAGGGGTATTCCCCCGGATAGCCTATCCCTTCGAGGTTGGAGCCGTTGAGATCGTCCGGCGTATAGACGGGCTCAATCTCCATGTCGGATACGGTCGAGAACCGCTGCGAACGTTCCTCCTGGTGAGGATATTTGTCATTCAACCACTCGTGTTTATTCATGACTCCTCCTGGAGAACCAAATATCTGTCCAGCGTATTCGCTTGAAGCCCCAAGTCCTTTTGAGAACAAGGGATTTTGCTACATAGCATGACGAACAAGCCCGGAATAGGGCACGCGCGGCTTACTTTCCAGATTATTTGCCGGAAAATTCAGCGGCTCGTTTTTCGAGAAAAGCCGCCATCCCCTCGGCTTTGTCCTGGGTCGCAAATGTCAGCCCAAAGGCTTCGGTTTCAAAACGACAGCCATTCACAATATCCATATCGATACCGGCGTTAATGGCCGCCTTTGCCTGCTGAATGGCAATGGGCGGCTTTGTTGCCAGCTTATGGGCGAGGGCTTTTGCCTCCTTCACACACTCGGCCGCAGGCACGACGCGATTGGCCAGGCCGTAACGCAGCGCGGCCTCGGCATCAATCATATCACCGGAGTAGATCAGTTCTCGGGCCAGCGGCAGCCCAATCCGACGCGCGAGGCGCTGTGTGCCGCCAAAGCCGGGGATAACACCGAGATTGATTTCAGGCTGACCGAACTTGGCGCTCTCCGCGGCAATAATCAGGTCACAGGCCAGGGCGAGTTCTATACCACCCCCCAGCGCAAAGCCATTGACTGCGGCAATCACCGGAATGGACATCTCCTCAAGCGTCCGTGCCACACCGAGTCCCAGCGAAGCAAAGGCTTTGCCCTCCAAGGGAGACATCGACACCATCGCTGAGATATCCGCGCCGGCCACAAAAGCCCGGTCGCCCGCGCCGGTAATCACAAGACAGCGAAGTGTAGCATCCTGCTTTACCGCCTCCAGGCAGTCGGCAATCTCTCCCAGAGTGGCCGGATTGAGCGCATTCAGACTCTTGGGACGGTTCACGCTCAGGATGCCAATAGCATCCTCTTTTTCAAACACAATGTTTTCATATGCCATATTAATACTCCGGTTGTTCCTCAAAGTAGTGAAAGGTATTGAGAAAGCGAATGGTCCGGCTCTTTGAGCGCATCACAACGGAATGCGACTCGCCTCCCCCGGGAAAAAACCGGACCCCACGGAGATAGTTCCCGCTTGTCACCCCGGTTGCGGCAAAGACGACGCTGCCTTGGGCGAGTTCTTCTGCCGTATATTTTTTATGGATATCGTCCACTCCGCTCTCACGCAGTTGTTCAAATTCTGCCGCATTCCCCGGCTGGAAGCGCGCCTGAATCTCCCCGCCCAAACAGCGCAGGGCCGCCGCCGCCAAAATCCCCTGGGCGGCGCGTCCCGTGCCAACCAACAGGTCAATCCCGGACTCCTCCCGTGTGGTGGCTAGGGCCGCAGACAGGTCACCATCACTAATCAGAGTGACATGCACATCAATGTCACGCAGTTCGTGCAGCAACTTGGCATGACGTGGACGGTCAAGCATGACCACACTCAGGTTTTGAGGTTTGACCCCCTTCACTTGTGCGAGAGCAGTCAGATTGTCGATCATCGGCTTATCAAGATCGATCACCCCACGGCCCCACGGCCCCACCGCAATCTTCTCCATATACACATCAGCCGGACAGCGCAGAAAACCACCCTGTTCAGCCACGGCAATGGCCGCAATCGCATTCGGCGCGCCCAGGGCGCAGGTAGTGGCTCCTTCAAGCGCATCCACAACCACCTCAATGGTCGGGCCGGTGCCGGTCCCGAGGGCTTCGTCAACATACAGCATGGGAACCGAGTCTTCATCGCCTTCACCCAAGACGAGCTGGCCGCTGAACTCGATATGCGGGAACAGCCGGTGCATGGCCTCCACGGCCGCGGCGTCGGCAACCGCTTCATCGCCCCGCCCCATTTGGGCGGCTGCGGCTAAAGCCGCGGCTTCTGTCACCCGAACGAACTCAAGCGCGAGGTTCCGATCCATGCCGACTCTCTTTGTTTCTCCCGATCTCACTTACACCAAGGCCCGCACCTGTCCGCGAATCACATGCTCCATCAAACGCCAGGCCTCAGCCACAAACACCTGCGTTGCCTTGGCACACGGTTCATTATAGCCCATAGCCGGAGACGCTGGCGTGCGGTCATGAGACGACAGCACGGCAAACGGGACGGGGTCGGACGAATGGGTCTTGATCGCGACGGGCGTGGCATGGTCGGGCATCAGCAGGATGGTCCACTCGGGGAAAGCGGTCAGACCCGCCAGGATCGTCCCAACGACTTTCTCATCAAAATCCTCGAGCGCCTGGACCTTTTTATCAGCCGCACCCATATGACCGGCCTCGTCCGTTGCCTCAACGTGCAGGAAGAGAAAATCCTTATCACGCAGAGCGGCCAGACCATATTCGGCCTTGCCGAGATAATTCGTATCAAGAAAGCCGGTCGCTCCGGGCACATTGATCACCTCAAGCCCGGCCAGCACGCCAATACCCCGCACCAGGTCCACCGCGGAGATGACCGAACCGCTCAGCCCAAAGCGTTGGGCGATCGTCGGCACCGCCGGCCGGCGGCCCTGTCCCCACAGCCAGATCGCAGAGACCGGCGGATGCCCCTCAGCCTGACGTCTGACGTTGACTGGATGCCGGGCGCAGATCTCCCGCGAGCGTTGCATCAGGGAGCGCAATTGGTCGCTACCCTCTCCCTGGGGCCAATACTCCTGGACGGCTTGACCGGTAATATCGTGCGGGGGCGTGGTGGCCATCTTTTCCTTGCCCCCGTGCCAAACCAGCAGATGGCGATAGCTCACGCCAGGATAAAAGGAAAACTCAGCGCCGCCCAACTCGCGCTGAAGCGTCCCAATCAACTCGGCCGCGTCGGCGCTGGGGATGTGGCCGGCCGCAAAATCAAGCATGGTTTCGGTTCCGTCGGCGTCACGGCCCAGGGTCACCAGATTACACCGAAACGCAATATCTTCCGGCCCCAGGTCCACACCCATACTGGCCGCCTCAAGAGGCGAGCGTCCGGTGTGGTATTGACGCGGGTCATAGCCGAGCAAACTCATGGTGCCGACGTCGCTGCCCGAGGGATAGCCCTCGGGAATCGTCTGGGTGAGGCCAAATATGCCGTAGGATGCAATGCGGTCCATATGTGGCGTATGCGCGTATTCAAGCGGCGTTTTCCCGCCGAGTTCATCGACCGGCCAGTCCGCCATGCCATCACCTTGGAGAATGATATATTTCATACGTCTCACCCATCTAGGAATCCGTGAACAGGAGCTGCCTGCCTGCGCTCGAGCGCGCCGAAAATCGCAGCCCGGGCACTGTGATAATCGGCCGGCGATTCAATCGGCGTATTGGCAGCGTGCGCGGCCACCCCGCGCAAACGTCCCTCATGGTAGCGCCGCTTAAAGTCGGTAAACTTGAGCCCATGGGCCGTGGATATCACCACAACCCGTTCGTGTGACCGGATCTGCCCGCTACGCGCCAGTTTCCGCAGGACGGCGAGCGCCACGCCCGTGTGCGGGCAGTTGAACAGCCCGGTCAAATCCGCCAATGCCGACGCCTCGGCCAGCTCTGCTTCGCTGGCCTGCTCAACAATGCTCTCGAAGGTCTGCAGGACCCGAATGGCTTTCTGTACACTGACCGGGTTCCCGATCTGAATGGCGGACGCCAGGGTTTTTTTGGCTTTGACCGGACGGTATTTTTCAAAGCCGGTGGTAAAACTTTTGTATAATGGATTGGCGCGTTCTGCCTGGGCACAGACCAGACGCGGCAAACGCTCAATCAGACCAAGCTCCTGCATCAACAGAAATCCACGCCCGATAGCCGTCACATTGCCGAGATTTCCTCCGGGGACGATCACGACATCCGGGACTTCCCAGTCAAACTGCTGAACAATTTCAATCGAGATCGTCTTCTGGCCCTCAAGCCGGAGGCTGTTCATGGAATTGGCCAGATAGATATTTTCCTTCGTACACAGCTCACGCACGACCCGCATACAGCCGTCAAAGTCGGTATCGAGCGACAGTGTAAGCGCCCCATTGGCCATGGGCTGAATGAGCTGGGCCGTAGACACCCGATTCCGGGGCAGAATGACAATAGCCGGGATACCAGCCGCGGCGCAGTAGGCGGCCAGCGCGGCTGACGTATCGCCGGTTGAGGCGCAGGCCACCGCGGGAATTGACACACCGTCCGCAATCATTTGCTTCACCATAGAGACCAGCACAGTCATGCCCAGGTCCTTAAAAGACCCGGTGTGGGAGTTTCCGCACTGTTTGACCCACAGCTCGTCAATACCGATGTGTCGTCCGAGTCGCTCGGCCCAAAAAAGATTGGTTCCGCCCTCATAGGTGGAAACGATGTTCTCGTCGTCAATGGCCGGACACACCATTTCTTTCTTGCCCCACACGCCACTGCCATAGGGGTAGAGCGTCCGTCGATAGCGCTCATCAAACAACTGCCGCCAGCCTTGGGGCGGTCGTGCTTTGAGGGCCGCCACATCGTGCTGGACATCCAGCAGCCCGCCGCAGGTCGGGCAATAATACAGGATTTCGTTGAGCGGATGTTCACCCGGGCAGCCGGACGCACAGCCAAACCAGGCCCGAAACGGGGAAGGGTTGGGGGCCGTCAGGGGAAGAGAGTCTCCCAGCGCGCCGTGTGTCATAGTTGTCTCTGAGCGGTTCTTTCCATTCTTGTCCGTTGCCCTAGCCAAGGCGCTCTTCAATACGGACATACACGGACTTCCCATGCACAATGGGCAAGCGGTCAACCAACGTCATAGCCGCCTTCAGATTCCGTTCAGGTGCGGCATGCGTCCGCATGACCAATGGCACGGTATTATCGCCTTCGCTCCTGCCGCGCTGAATCACAGAGGCAATACTGATGTCCCGCTCGCCTAAAATACCGCTAATCTGTGTGAGCACCCCAGGACGGTCAACAGCCATGAAACGCAGATAATACTCACTGACCAGCTCATCCATGGGTCGAACCGCGGCTGGCTTCAACTCGGCCCAGGCACAGCCAAGTGGTGGCTGGGGCTCCCGTTGCTTGGTCTGCGCCCGCGCACTATCAACCACGTCAGACAAAACAGCCGCCGCCGTAGGCAAACTCCCCGCTCCTTGTCCGAATTGGAGGGAAGAGCCGAGGGCTTCCCCTTGCGTAAAGATGGCATTATACGCGCCGCCCACACCGGCCAAAAGACTGTCCTGAGGAATCATAGTCGGATGCACCCGGGCCTCAAGCACGCCGGATTCTTCCTTGGCAATCGCCAGCAGCTTGATCGCATATCCGAACTCACGCGCAAATGCGATGTCGATCTGGTCGAGCTGCCGAATCCCTTCGGTGTACACGGCATCCGCGGGCGCCCGCACGCCAAAGGCGAGCATGATGAGCAGCGTCAGCTTCTGAGCAGCGTCAATGCCATCGACATCCATACGGGGATCAGCTTCTGCCAAGCCCAGCTCTTGGGCTCTGCGTAAGACAGAGGCAAAATCGGCGCCGTCCTCACGCATCGTCGACAGGATGTAATTACACGTCCCATTCACAATCCCGAACAGCGCCTTGTTGCGGTCCGCGACAAAGCCTTCGCGTAGCGTCCGAATAATAGGGATGCCGCCAGCCACGCTGGCTTCAAACCCCAAGCGTACCCCATGCGCTTCCGCTGCGGAAAAAATCTCATCGCCATGGAGAGCCAGCAGCGCTTTGTTTGCCGTCACAACGGCTTTGCCCCGCGCCATCGCTTCTAAAACGAGAGACCGGGCGGGGTCGGTGCCGCCAATGAGTTCCAAAACAATATCAACCTCACCATCATGCACGACGCTCCAAGGGTCGGCTGATAAACGCACACCGGAGAGAGGCGGATGCGGTTTTGTATCAATGCTCCGACTCGCAACGTGCACGAGTTGCAAGGGAACCCCTATTTTTCGCGCAAACGAATCGTGCTGCCGGTCCAGGAGTTGGACAACACCGGAACCAACCGTCCCTAACCCAATGAGACCAAGTTTTACACCCTCCCTTGCCATCTCTAGCTCACACTCGCCTTCTGGTCCGAGCAGGAGAAACCGCTCTCTTGTCCTGACCCTCGACTTTCTGACTTGCGACTTTCTGACTTTCCGAACGCATTACTACACCGCTCGAAGCTTTTTCCCTGCCGGCTCGGCGGAATCACTTGCGCCACCAAAGGCTTTTCGGATGCCGCGGACCGCCTGCCGGGTCCGATGCTCATTCTCAATCAATGCGAAGCGAACGTAGTCTTCTCCATACGGCCCAAAACCAATTCCTGGGGACACCGCGACTTTGGCTTCTGTCAGGAGAAATTCAGCAAAAGCCATGGAGCCCATGGCCCGAAGCGGCTCTGGGATCTGAGCCCAGACAAACATCGTGCCTTTGGGTTTGGGGATATGCCAGTCCACCCGCTCCAAGCCGTCAATCAGAACATCGCGGCGTTGGCGATAGCGCTGGCGCATGTCTTCCACGCAGTCCTGGGGACCGTTCAAGGCATGAATCGCAGCGATTTGAATGGGCTGGAAAATACCGTAGTCGAAATAACTTTTGAGCCGACCCAAGGCCATGATCGCTTCAGGATTACCGCACGCAAAGCCCACTCGCCAGCCTGGCATGTCATACGATTTCGACAAGGTAAAGAACTCGACGCCTATCTCCTTTGCGCCGGGCACCTGCAGGAAGCTCGGCGGTGTATAGCCGTCAAAAAAGAGGTCAGCATAGGCAAAATCGTGAATGACAAACAACTTATGCTCACGGGCGAATTCTACCACGCGCGTAAAAAATTCGAGATCCACAACCGCCGTCGTTGGATTATGCGGGAAGCACAGCAGCAACACTTTTGGCCGCGGCCAGCACTGCTGGACCGTTTCTTGAAGGGAGGCAAAGAAGTCTTCCCCTGGTCGGAGCGGGACGACCCGCAAATCGGCATTGGCCATGACAATCGAATACTGGTGAATGGGATAGGTCGGACTCGGGCAGATGGCCACATCACCGGGGCCGAGAATCGACAGGGCCAGATGGGACAGACCCTCTTTCGAGCCTATGGTCACAATGGATTCGGACTCGGGGTCAAGCTCCACCTCAAAGCGGCGTTTATACCAGTCGCAAATCGCCAGGCGAAGCTTGTACAGCCCCCGTGAGGTTGAGTAGCGATGATTCTGCGGCTTGGCCGCGGCCTCAACCAACTTGTCCACCACATGTTGCGGAGATGGATGGTCGGGATTGCCCATCCCGAAATCAATAATATCCTCACCCGCCCAGCGCGCCTCCATTTTCATCTTATCCAGGGTGGCAAACAGATAGGGCGGAAGCCGTTTGATACGTGGAAATTCCATGTTGTCACACCTCTGGGGAGACAGGCGATTCAGCCCATCTCCGGCAGGGCCTCCATTACTGCTAAGGATATAGGGGATTTAAGGAAGAGGGTCAAACAGAGCCCGTATCGCTGTCGTGCCGGCGCATGTATTCCCGTAACGCCGCATTCATCCGAGACTGATACCTCCCTCCCTGGGACCGGAACCAGGCGATGACATCGGCGTCCACGCGCAAGCTGATCGCTTTTTTCACCGGACGATAAAACTTTCCCCGGACGGCATCGCTCCAGTCCGTCACCTCCGG
Source organism: uncultured Binatia bacterium (SeqCode) (assembly GCA_965247985.1). GTDB lineage: Bacteria > Desulfobacterota > Binatia > Bin18 > Bin18 > Bin18. The sequence continues at coordinate 3,112,117 of OZ252051.1, forward strand.
GATATCGCTCGTATTGATGTCTTCGTCCGACAGGGCCTCCAAAACAGCCAGGCCGGTTTTTGTCGGAGAGGGAACTGTTTTAGCCTTCTGCATAATGTCTACGCTCCTGCTTCTTTGCTTTCCGAGCCGAGATGATTCGGATAACCTCTTCACCATTTTCCTCTCGGAATGTATGCGCCACAAGAAGGACGACCGTTCCTCCCACCAAGCCAAGCGTTTGCCAGCGCTGTTCTCCATCCTCTACTCTGTCCGCCTTACTCAAGCCAAAAGGATCATCAAAAACTTGTTGAGCAAGCTCAAAACTGACCTTGTGCCTTCTCTGATTTGTCTGATTCTTTTTTTCGTCCCATTCAAAGCGCATGAAATAAACCGGCTATAAAGTATATACATTTTTGTATATACAAATAGGTCGGTCGGAGTCAACATCTTAATTTGCGATTTCAGCCGCAAAGTAAATCAGAACCCCACTGAGGCCCAGATTGCTCCCCTCTTGAACAATATCCGTCTCTACGCCCAGTATCTCAAACAGTTCTACCCTACCCTGGCGAGTTCCAGCCGCCCGGCCCAGCGGTCTTCGAGGACGGCGCGTAACCGGCGGGATTCGGGGGTCGTCAGGTTGGGGTCGCGTTCGAGCCAGGCCAGGGCTTCGTCCCGCGCGGTTTCCAGAATCTTACTGTCACGTACGATATTGGCCACCCGGAAGTCGGGCATCCCGGACTGACGCGTGCCCAGAAACTCACCCGGTCCACGAAACGCCAGGTCAGCCTCGGCAATTTTGAAGCCATCGTCGGTTTCTGTCATCACCTGAAGACGCCGCTGGGACTCGTCGCCCGGCGCGTACTGGGCCAACAGCAAACACAAGGAGGCCGCCCACCCGCGTCCGACTCGTCCGCGCAACTGATGCAACTGGGCCAGGCCGAAGCGTTCGGCATGCTCAATCACCATGACCGTGGCGTTCGGCACGTCGATGCCAACCTCAATCACGGTGGTCGAAACGAGCAACTGATGCTCGCCGGTCTTAAAACGCTGCATGGCGGCCTCTTTTTCATCGCCTTTCATGCGGCCATGCACGAGACCGACCGAATACTCGGCAAAGAAGGTTTGCGACAACTCTTTGGCCATAGAGGTCGCGGCCTTCAGGTCGGACTTCTCCGATTCCTCAACCAGCGGATAGACCACATAGGCTTGATGGCCCTGTTCGATCTGTTCCTTGACGAGTCGGTAGACTTTTCTGCGTTCGCCTTCATGAAACACTTGAGTCGTGATCGGCTTGCGACCGGGCGGACGTTCATCAAGAGCTGCGACATCCAGGTCGCCATACATGGTCAGGGCCAGGGTGCGTGGGATGGGGGTTGCGGTCAGGAGCAGAATATCGGGATTCACCCCTCGTTTGCGCAAGGCCGCGCGCTGCATCACCCCAAAGCGATGCTGCTCATCGACAATAGCCAAGCCCAGATGCCGAAAGCGTACATTGTCTTGGATCAGGGCGTGCGTGCCAACCGCAATCTCTATCTCGCCGCGTTCCAAGAGAGCATAGATCTCCTGTTTCCGTTTCGCGCGGGTTTCTCCGGTCAGCAGGGCCATGGAGATGCCAAGCTGCTCGGCCAGCGGCGTCAGCGTCCGGTAGTGCTGCTCGGCCAGGAGTTCCGTCGGAGCCATGAAGGCCACTTGATAGCCGCTGTCGAGGGCGGCCAGGGCCGCAAAGAAGGCGACAATCGTCTTGCCCGAGCCAACGTCACCTTGCACCAGTCGATTCATAGGGTGAGGGGCGGCCATATCTCTGAATAGTGTCTCAACCACACGCTCCTGGGCGGCGGTCAATTGAAACGGCAAGATGCCGTACACCTGCTGGACGAGCGGCCCCGGCACAATGGACAGCCCCTCTTCCCGGACGGTATTGCGCCGGCGGATCGCCATCCCAAGTTGCAAATAAAACAGTTCGTCGAACACCACGGCCCGATGCGCCTGAGAGGTAGCCGCATTGAGTTCAGCCACCTCGGTATCAAGCGGGGGGAAGTGCAACTGCCGCAGGGCGTGATTGAGCGGCATCAGGTGTAAGCGCTCACAAATTTCCTGCGGCACGCCGTTGGGGACCTGATCGACATGCAGGCTAACGGCACCATGCACGATCCGCCGCATGGCAGCGACCGTCATTTCCGTGGTCTTATTATAAATAGGCAATACGCGGGCGGTCTCATCCTCTTCTTCCAGCGGCTCCATGTCCGGGTGGATCATCCACTTGCCGCCCTTCATGCCCTTCTCAACCTTTCCGTACAAGAGGACACGCTGACCAAGCTGATAGCGTTGCTGAAAATAGCGATGCTGGTGATACCACAGCAGAAAGAGAAAGCCGGTTTCGTCTCGGACAACGGCTTCCAGCACCCAGCGGCGGCGACGGGCCAGAAAGCGACGGCCCATACGGGCGATTTGTCCGGTTATCGCCGTCTCATCTCCCATTTGAAGATCGCGAATTTTTTTAATTTCGCGGCGGTCCTGATAACGGAATGGAATGTGATAGAGCAGGTCTTCGACCGTCTCGATACCCAGCCGGGCCAACTGCTCCGCCCGACGCGGGCCCACGCCTTTGACATACTGCACCGGCTTTTTGAGCGGCGGCTGGGCCGCGCGAAAAGACCGCACCGGAGAAGAAGAGGAGGGAACAGCATCCCCTCTCTCTCCCCCCTTGATAAGGGGAGCAGCATCCCCTCTCTCTCCCCCCTTATTAAGGGGGGCTAGGGGGGATGTCCGGTCGAAGAGACGGGCGGTGTCGTCCGACTTTCGACTTTCCGACTCTCCGACTTTCGACTTTCCAACAGCCATACGCGTCTCAGCCGTGATACTCTTTTGGCCGTGATACTCCGTGATATTCCTGGAGCGGACACACACTGAGCAGGCCCTGCTTAAGGCGCGCAATTCCTTCGACCGCCGCCTCAGCCCCGGCAACGGTCGTAAAATACGGCACCTGACACTCCAGGGCACTGCGGCGTATCGAAAAGGAATCTTTGATGGACTGAACGCCCTCAGTCGTATTAATGACCAGATCAATCGATCCCGTCTGGAGCGCATCAACAATATGCGGAGAACCTTCCAAGACTTTATTCACCACCTCAACCGACAATCCGTGCTGTTGGAGAAACGCACCCGTGCCGCGGGTTGCCACCAGAGAGAATCCATTCTCTGCCAACTGCTCGGCAATGGGCAAGGTGGCTTGCTTATCGCGGTCGCGGACACTTAAGAAGGCTGTGCCCGTTTCCGGCAAAATAGTCCCCGCGGCAAATTGGGCTTTGGCAAAGGCCATGGCAAAGGAGTAGTCTACCCCCATGACTTCGCCGGTTGACTTCATTTCCGGTCCCAGGATGGTATCCACACCGGGAAATTTGATAAAGGGAAAAACAGCTTCCTTGACGTTCACATGTTCGGGAATGACTTCCTGGGTAAAACCCAACTCGTCCAGAGTCTTCCCGGCCATGATCCGAGCGGCCATTTTTGCCAGTGGAATCCCGATCGCCTTGCTCACAAACGGTACGGTCCGCGAGGCACGCGGATTCACTTCAATGAGGAAGACAATGTCATCTTGGACGGCGAACTGAATATTCATCAGGCCAACGACACCCAGCTCTTGGGCTAACAGTTTCGTTTGTCGCCGAATCTCATTCTGAACAGCAGCAGACAACGTACGAGGCGGGAGAGAGCACGCACTATCGCCAGAGTGGATCCCGGCCAGTTCAATATGCTCCATGATGCCGCCAATCACGACAGTCTGGCCGTCGCTCAGCGCGTCCACATCAACCTCGGTGGCGTCGTCCAGGAATTTGTCGATCAGGACGGACCGCTCTGCCGACACAGAGACGGCCTCACGCATATAGTGTCTCAGGCTCGCCTCGTCATATACAAGCTCCATGGCCCGTCCGCCCAGCACATAGGACGGTCGGACCAGCACCGGATAGGCAATGTCGTGCGCAATAGCCACGGCTTCTTCAACCGACCGGGCGGTGCCATTGGCCGGCTGGCGCAGGCCGAGCCGTTCGAGCATATGCTTAAACCGTTCGCGGTCCTCGGCCCGGTCAATCGCATCCGGGGGCGTACCCAGAATCGGCACCCCGGCCTGTTCGAGCGGAACGGCCAATTTGAGCGGCGTCTGTCCACCGAACTGCACAATGACGCCAAACGGTTGTTCGCGCTGCACAATACTCAGTACATCTTCCAACGTCAGCGGCTCAAAATACAGCTTGTCAGACGTGTCGTAATCCGTACTGACGGTTTCCGGGTTACAGTTCACCATAATGGCTTCAAAGCCATCTTCTTTGAGCGCAAATGCAGCATGAACGCAGCAATAGTCGAACTCGATGCCTTGGCCGATACGATTCGGCCCACCACCAAGAATGACCACCTTCTTTCGGTCAGTCGGCTGTGATTCATCTTCGCCTTCGTAGGTCGAGTATAAATAGGGCGTATGGGCCACAAATTCGGCCGCACAGGTGTCCACTGTTTTATAGACCGGAAGTACATCCAAACGTTCGCGTTCGGCCCGCACGACATCTTCACTGACCCCGAGCAGGCGGCCCAGGCGAATATCCGAAAAGCCCATCTGTTTTGCCCGCCGCAGCCGGCCGGGGGCCAGGCCGGTCGTGCCCGCGGCGGGTGCTTGTGCCGGCCGGATGTCGTTCTCGAAGTCGATGATCTGCGCGATATTATCCAGAAACCACGGATCGATTTTAGAAAGCCGATACAATTCCTCAACATCCATCCCCAGACGCAGCGCTTCCGCCACAGACCACAGCCGCTGGGCATTCGGGCTTTGTAGAGCCGCCCGCAGGACCTCCGGCGAGGTCTGGGCGGGCAGTGGCTCAAACCCGTAGCTGTCAATTTCGAGCGACCGCAGGGCTTTCTGCAGCGCCTCCTTGAACGTCCGGCCTATGGACATGGCCTCGCCGACCGATTTCATTTGCGGTCCGAGCAAGTCGCGCGTTTGCGGAAATTTGTCAAAGGTAAAGCGCGGCACCTTGACCACCACATAGTCGATCGTAGGCTCAAACGAGGCCGGGGTCTCGCGCGTAATATCATTCGGGATTTCGTCCAGGGTGTAGCCCACGGCCAGTTTTGCGGCAATTTTGGCAATCGGAAATCCCGTAGCTTTACTGGCCAGGGCGGAGGAGCGGGACACGCGCGGATTCATTTCAATGACGACCAGCCGACCCGTGTCCGGGTGGACGGCGAACTGGATATTTGACCCGCCGGTGTCAACGCCAATTTCGCGGATAATGCGCAGGGCCGCATCCCGCATGAGCTGATATTCTTTATCGGTCAGCGTCTGAGCGGGCGCGACGGTAATGGAATCGCCGGTGTGTACGCCGAGCGGATCAAAATTTTCGATGGAGCAGATGATGACCACATTGTCCTGGGTGTCACGCATGACCTCCAGTTCAAACTCTTTCCAGCCGGCGATCGACTCTTCAATCAAGACCTCATGCGTGGGCGATGCCTGTAAGCCCCACTCGACAGTGGTCTGAAACTCTTCCGGTGTTTGGACGATCCCACCCCCAGCCCCCCCAAGGGTCCGAGACGGACGTATAATCAGGGGCAGGCCCAGGGTCTCGCGTAAGGCATAGGCTTCTTCAAGAGAGCGGATATAGCCGCTGCGCGGCAGGTCCAGCCCGATGCGCTCCATGGCAGCCTTAAACAAGTCACGATCTTCGGCTTTTTTGATGGCCGGTAGCTTGGCCCCGATGAGTTCCACTTCGTATCGATCCAGAATACCGGCTTCGGCCAGGTCAATCGCCAGATTCAAGCCGGTCTGGCCGCCAATAGTCGGCAGCAGGGCATCCGGTCGTTCCTTTTCAATAATTTTTTCAAGGACCGGCAGCGTGAGGGGTTCAATATAGGTCCGGTCCGCAAAATCGGGGTCAGTCATGATCGTGGCCGGGTTCGAGTTGACCAGTATGACGCGATAGCCCTCCTCTTTGAGCGCCTTGCACGCCTGGGTGCCCGAGTAGTCAAACTCACACGCCTGGCCAATAACAATGGGGCCGGAGCCAATCAGCAGGATGGAATGGAGGTCGGTACGTTTAGGCATGGGGGGGTATTGAGTCAAAAAGTCAAAAAGTCAGTCAGTCAAAAGTCGTAAGTCTTAGGATCGAAACTGCTCCATGAGTACGGTAAAGCGCTGGAACAAATAGGCGGCATCATGCGGACCGGGAGAAGACTCCGGATGATACTGCACGGAAAAGAGCGGCTGCTGCGTATGCCGCAAGCCTTCCACCGTCTGGTCGTTCAGATTGAGGTGGGTGACTTCCGCCCGCTCGTGTAAAGAGTCTACGTCAACACAAAAACCATGATTCTGAGCCGTAATTTCAACCTTCCGGGTGGTGAGGTCCATCACCGGCTGGTTTCCACCGTGATGTCCGAATTTGAGCTTATAGGTCTGTCCGCCCAGCGCCAGGCCCATCAACTGATGCCCCAGACAGATGCCGAACAGGGGCACTTTCCCCACCAGGGCGGCAATATTCCCCTTGGCATAGGAAACTGCATCCGGGTCGCCCGGCCCATTCGACAAAAAAACCCCATCCGGTTTGAGACTCAGGACTTCTGCCGCCGGGGTGTGAGCCGGCACAACACGCACCTGACAGCCAGCCTCAACCAGATGCCGTAAGATGTTGAACTTCACCCCGAAATCATACGCAACAACCGAAAAGCGTGGCTCGGGCGTTTGGCCCTTTTGTCCCGCCCCTTGCGTGCGATAGCCGTTCTCCAACTCCCAGTAGCCCTGAGACCAGTCATACGGCTCGCGACAGGTGACTTCTTTCACCAGATCGCGCCCAACTAAACCTGGAGCGGCTTGCGCTTTTTCCACCAAATGTTTTGGATCAACATCGCGGGTTGAGATCACGCCTTGTTGGGCGCCGCCATCCCGGATGCGGCGGACGAGCGCACGGGTATCAATACCCTGAATGCCCACAATGTTATGCTCGCGCATATAGACCGCCAAGCTCTTTTGAGCCCGCCAGTTACTTGGCCGTTCCCAATATTCCTTGACCACAAAGCCTTCAAGAAATGGCTGGCGAGATTCGATATCTTCCGCATTGACCCCGACGTTGCCAATCTCGGGATACGTCATGGTGACGATTTGGCCTTTATAAGAAGGGTCAGTCAGAATCTCCTGATAGCCGGTCAGCGAGGTGTTGAAGACGATTTCGCCGACGGCCTCGCCTGCCGCGCCAAACGCGGAGCCGCTAAACACCGTCCCATCGGCCAGAGCCAGAAATGCTGGGTGCGTCACGCTGCCTTACCCTCCTGTGCGCCGGCGTCGTAGACAGTCCGGCCGGCCACCACGGTCCGCAACACCCGGCCCGTCAACTCCCAGCTTGCAAACGGCGTATTCCGGCTGCGCGACCGCGAGGCAAAGGGATCCACTTTCCAGGTCGCCCCAGGGTCAAAAAGCGTCAGGTCGGCCGACACGCCCACGGCCAGCGTGCCAGAGGGCAGGCCCAGAATACGCGCCGGATTCACGGTCAGCTTGCGGATTGCCTCGGACAGCGACAGCACGCCTTCCCGGACCAGATTCAAAGTCAGCGGCAGGGCCGTCTCCAGGCCGGTAATGCCGTGGGCGGCCCGGTCAAACTCGACCTCTTTTTCATCCTGGTGGTGGGGGGCATGGTCGGTGGCAATGGCGTCTATCGTTCCATCCCGCAAGCCGGCCTTCATGGCCGCCACGTCCTCGGCCAGGCGCAGCGGTGGGCTCATTTTTGCGTTGGTATTATACCCCTCAACCGCCTCTTCGGTGAGCGTAAAATGATGTGGAGCAACCTCGGCGGTGACGGCCAGGCCCTCAGCCTTTGCCTGGCGCACCAAGGCGACCGCTCGCACAGTGCTGACGTGGGCAATATGCACCCGCCCGCCAGTGAGACGCGCCAGGGCAATATCGCGGGCAACCATGACTTCTTCCGCCGCACTCGGTGTCCCCCGCAGTCCTAGGCGCAAGGCGGTCGGCCCTTCGTTCATGCTGCCGTCGGCCGATAGGTTGAGGTCTTCTTCATGTACGCTGATCGGCACATCAAACATGGAGCAGTATTCCAGGGCGCGGCGCATGAGGTTGGCATCCATGACCGGGCGGCCGTCGTCTGATATGGCCACCGCGCCAGCATCAATCATCTCACCGATTTCAGCCAACTCTTCGCCCTTGAGCCCCTTGGAAAGCGCCCCAATCGGGAACACCCGAGCCAGCCCGGTACTGCGCGCCTGCTCGACAATGAAGCGAGTGACTGCCCCATTATCATTGACCGGATTGGTATTGGCCATACAGGCAACCGTAGTGAATCCGCCGGCCACCGCGGCTTGGGTTCCGGTCAGTAGCGTCTCTTTATATTCGTAGCCCGGCTCGCGCAGATGCACGTGCATATCAATCAGTCCGGGGGCGACAATGCAGCCAGACGCATCAAGACGCTTCGCCTCGACCGAGACAAAGCTCCCGGGCTGGCCCAACTCACAGATCACGCCCTCTTCAATGAGGAGGTCACGCTCCGCTTCCAGCCCATTGGTTGGGTCAATGACGGTTCCGTCATGCACGACTATCCGCATGGTTTATTGCCCTACCGCGCGTTTGGGTAAGAGGAGCGGCTCAGGTGGGTGATTTTTTTTCTGGTCCCGTTGAGAACGCTCATCCCGTGTGCTGTGCACTCCCTGCATGGCGGGTGCCTCCTGGGCATTGTGTGCCGGCGCCGGCCGGTCATGTGTAGCAAGCCCCTCCTGCGTCGTGAGCAGGTACAGGACGGCCATACGTACCGCGACGCCGTTTGTCACTTGTTCGAGAATCACCGAATACGGACCATCCGCAACCCGTGAGTCAATCTCAATCCCTCGGTTCATTGGACCGGGATGTAAAATAATAACGTCCGGCTTGGCCTGTCTGAGTGCATCGACGGTTAAGCAAAAGCGCCGCGCATATTCATCCAGGCTAGGGAAAAAATTCCGCGTTTGTCGCTCACGCTGCAAGCGCAGCATCATAATCGCGTCAACCTCAGCCAGGCCGGCGCGTAAGTCCGTATAGCGCTCGACACCCCAGCCGCGAAATTCCGGCGGCAGCAGGGTTGGCGGGCCGATCAGCCGGACGTGGGCACCCAGGGTCGTCAGGGCCAGAATATTAGACCGAGCCACACGGCTATGGAGGATATCGCCCACAATGGCAACGGTTTTCCCCATAATGTCGCCGAGATGTTCACGCAGCGTCATGACATCCAAGAGTGCCTGGGTCGGATGCTCATGCGTGCCATCACCGGCATTGATCACCGGGCATTCGTTCAACCGGGCAAGCAGATGCGGCGCACCGGACGCCGGATGCCGGATCACAATGGCTGCCGGGCGCATGGCGCACAGGTTGCGGGCCGTATCAAGCAGGGTTTCGCCTTTGTTCATACTACTCGTGGAGGCCGAGATATTAATCGCATCCGCGGACAGGCGTTTGGCCGCAATCTCAAAGGAGGAGCGCGTCCGGGTGCTGGATTCGTAGAACAAATTAATAATGGTTTTGCCGCGCAGCGTCGGCACTTTTTTCACTTCTCGTTCAGAAATCTCTCGAAAGGATTCAGCCGTGTTGAGTACAAACAATAATTCGTCCCGAGACATGCCCTCAATGCCGAGGAAATGGCGCTGGGTAAACGTCATACCGGCCTCCTTTCAATCACGACCTGCTCGTGTCCGTCATGCTCGGCCAGACGAACATAGACACGCTCCTGGTGAGAGGTGGGAATATTTTTTCCAATATAATCAGGCCGAATCGGAAGCTCACGGTGCCCGCGATCAACCAGGACCGCGAGTTGGATACTTTTTGGCCGGCCAAAATCGACCAGCGCGTCCATCGCCGCCCGGACCGTGCGGCCCGTGTACAGCACGTCGTCAACCAGGACGATGCGCAAGGCATCCACCTTAAAAGGAATAGACGTGCTGCGCACTTCAGGTTGGGTACGGCTGCGCCCCACATCGTCCCGGTAGAGCGTAATATCAATCTCGCCACACTGCGGACGGACGCCTTCGACCGCCTCAATCTTGTCCGCCAGGCGGACGGACAGGTAGGCTCCGCGCGTATGAATGCCGACCAGGGCGAGTTGGTCGGCCCCTTGATTGCGCTCAAGAATCTCGTGTGCAATCCGAGTCACTGCCCGTCCGATTGCTGCCGAGTCCAGGACAATACGTTGTGCTACCTGTGACATTTGCGCAAAAAAAAGCCCCCTTGGAAGTCCAAGGAGGCTTATATTACTTTCGTCGATACAGTGAGGAAGATAAAGAGTTTCATAGTCACCCTTCCTAGCCTCTCGGGGCTAAATTAAAGGTGCTTTTTGTGTACCCCCGTTCCTCTTGGCTGTCAAGAGAGCGCCCTGCCCGGCAGAGAAGAGCTCTCCCCCATCCCCTCTCCTCTGTCGGATTCCGCTTGCTTCCCTACACAAGCACTGATAAAACGTTACCCATCAGGTAACTTAAATGAGATTTCATTGTGGAAATCATCTTTCGGGCCAGCAAACTCACCAAAACCTTCAACTCTACCAGCGCACTCCAGAAGGCATACGGCGACCGCATAGCACAGGCGATCATGAGACGTCTCGCGGTTCTCAAGAATGCCAGAACATTGTCGTTGGTACCAACGACCAAACCGGAGCGCTGCCACCAACTTACAGGCAATCGCCGTGGGCAGTATGCCATCGATCTCATCCATCCCTATCGGCTGATTTTCAAGGCAACTCATGAGCCTATCCCGCGCAAGGAAAACGGAGCGATTGATACTGACCAAGTGACCGCAATCACCATCATTGAAGTAGTTGACTATCACTGAGGGAGGGTAATGACATGGAGACGGAATCTAATGCGTATCGGCCCGACTATGCCGTCTCGCCGGGGTCAATTGTGGCAGAACGCCTTGAGGCATATGGCATCTCGCACGCCGAGTTCGCCCGGCGGTGTGGCCGTTCCGCAAAGCTCATCAGCGAGATCATTGCAGGAAAAGCGCCAGTTGAACCAGAGACCGCGTTACAATTTGAGAAAGTCTTGGGAGTCGATGCAAGTCTCTGGCTCGGCATTGAAACAGACTATCAGCTTCACCGAGCACGCGAGGTCGAGGCGCGGAAGACAAAAGAGGCCGTTTCCTGGGGAAACACGTTTCCTCTGAAAGAGTTGGTGAAACGAGGGGCGGTCGCCAAGCCCACCTCCGATTCCGACTCGGTATCAAAGCTGCTGGCCTTCTTCGGTGTTGCCTCGGTCGAGGCTTGGCACATGAAATACGAACGAATGAGCGTCGCGTATCGGCACTCGCCCAGCTTTGAAAGTAACAAAACCGCGCTGACAACATGGGTCCGTCTCGGCGAGCTTGAGGCGGAACAGCAGGAGTGTGCCGATTATGGCGAGGCTCAATTCAGGCGGGCATTGAGAGAGATTCGCGGATTCACGCAATCACCTCTAAGAGACTCGTTGGAAAAGGTCCAACAACTCAGCAACGAATCCGGGGTTGTCCTAGCCCTGGTCAAACCTTTCCCGAAAACCGCACTCAGCGGCGCGGCCTGGTGGCTGACGCCCCGCAAGGCCGTCATTCAGCTCAGTGCGCGCCACAAGACCGATGACCATCTGTGGTTCAGCCTGTTCCACGAGGCTGCCCATATCCTGCTGCATAGCAAGAAACGCGTTTTTATCGACGGAACAAAAGCGAATGAGGAGCCCACCGACATCGAAGCGGAAGCCAATCAATGGACCGCGAATTTTCTCATACCGTCTAGCGACTGGACGCAATTTGTTACAAATTCCCCACACAGTAAAAGCGCTATTCGTCAATTCGCCGAGGAACAGGGTATAGCCCCAGGTATCATTGTCGGAAGGCTCCAACATGAAAGACATCTCCCTTGGAGTCAGTTAAACACCTTGAAAGTACGGCTGAAGTGGGAGACGACAGCATGAGCGACCCGACCTTATCCGAAGCAGGACCGGATCAACATCTCCTGAGCGAAATTGAAACTGGAAGTCTGGTGAGTGTTATCGGCTGGTTATCGGTTGAGAGATAGGAGCTATGAATAGGACACTGAGAAAACTGCCAAGAATCTTTCCAAGCCCCGTAGGTCGGATTAGCCGAAGGCGTAACCCAACATCCCGCGCCCTACCCCTGTCGGATTACGCTCCGCTAATCCGACCTACGCCTGAATCTGAACGCCTTAAAATAATCAGGTGAAGCCTGGACCGCTAAGACCATCGAACCAATATTGCAGGAGTTGATGTTCAAGGGAGAAGATTGATGGCTGACAGACATTTAACGTTTTCACAACGCTACGGTTACGAGCCTTTGCCGGAACCGATGCGCCTGGAAGAACTTTCGGACGACCTGAGACGCGAACTCTGGAATCTCCTTCGGAGATTCCTACAGACTATAACTGAGCCGGATTATTATGGTCCGGTCTTTACTACTGGAGGAGAGCTTCTTGTCGAAAGAATTTTGGGAAAGGCTTCAAGAGTTCCGGAGGATGAAATTGAGACCACTTACAAAAGGGCAGCAGAAATCTTTAAGGAGTTAGTATTGGACGGAGAGTTTAATTTTGTTCTTGACCTTTTGGGGATCATTATCAACGATCAAGAGGTCGAAAATGAATTGGGGCTTCATGTAGCGTTATTGTTTGATCGACATGCCGCCGCTTATAGGCTGGACACATCGAGGCATCCCTTTCAGTTTTTTCCTCGCGGAAGCAAGGAGCAAGGAGAAGCCACGCAACGGGCCATAAAGACGATCCACGAAAGCAGCATGGAAGGCGCAGCAACGCACCTGCGCCAAGCAGCGGAACATATCAACGCACAGCAGTTTGCAGATTCGGTTGCCGACAGTATCCTCGCTGTCGAATCTGTAGCGTGCATAATCGACCCAAAAGCAAGCAGTACCCTCGGGCCAGCGCTGGGTTCTCTTGAGCAAACTGGACTGCTGAAACATCCGGCGCTCAAGGAAGCGTTCAAAAAGCTGTACGGCTATACAAGCGACGAACAGGGCATTCGTCACGCCCTCCTCGATAAGGATACTCCCGATGTCGGGCTGGACGAGGCTACGTTCATGTTCGGGGCTTGTGCGTCCTTTGCCGCCTATCTGGTAAACAAACACCGTCAAATGGAACAAAGCGACGCTCAATGACTCCCCTCCAAAACCGCCTCGCCCTGCACCGCTTCGTATGCCGGGAGTTCGGCTACGAGGATATGCGCGCCGTGCTGGACCGGCTGCGTGACGCTCCGGCAGAGTTCACCGCCAGCGGCGAGAGCGAATATGCCCGCGCGCTTTATCTCAGCCCGACAGCCCCGGTCCGCCCTGATGAACCGTCCCAATATGACGCCAACATCGCGGCGCATAGCCACAAGTCCCGTAGGCGAATGTAACGCCCGTCTCGAGTGGATGCTTGTCGATTTCGGCCAAGCGGGTCTTTCTGGCCTGATACGAACAAGACGCGGGCAGGATGCCCGCGCTCCCAGAGTCTCTGCCACAGGAATGACGGGTTTTCTTGGAGGTTGACCTTAAACAATATCATTAAGGAGAAGGCATGACTGAATATAGTGTCAAACGTCCCCTCAAACGTCCGTCAATTCATCCGGGCGAAGTCCTGCGTGAGGATGTTCTGCCGGCCCTGGGCTTATCGGTCAGCGAGACGGCCCGACGGCTGGGCGTCTCGCGCCAGCAGGTTCACCGGATTCTGGCGTGTACCCATCCCATTACGGTCGAGATGGCATTAAGGCTTGGTAAATTTATCGGCAATGGTCCGGGCCTCTGGCTGAATATGCAACAGAATTATGATCTCTGGCGTACGGAGCGAGGACTGAGAAGCGAACTGGATAAGATCAAGCCGGCCGAGACGACGGCTCCGGCGTCTCACTAATCGCCATACGGGCAGGATGCCCACGCTCCCAGAGGGGATGCTGCCCGCCTATACCGGCCAGCCTTGCATTCGGTAGGCCATATCCCAAAAGAGATATTCGTAACGGGCGCTGGTTTGAAAAATGTGCGTGAGCTGCTTTTCGTCCGCGGTTGGTGCCAAGCGGTCGAGTACTGCTCGGAGCCAGGTCGAGAGTTCGGCAAACTCCGGTGCGGCGTACATATCAATCCATTTACCGTAAAATGCCGGAGCGCTCGGCTTGCCTTGTCGTGCCAGAGCCTGGCCGATCTCACTATAACCCCACTGGCAGGGCAGGACCGCACTGACAATGGCAGCTAGGTCTCCGAGCACGGCCACTCGTACTAAATGATTCGTATACGCCTGCGTGGTTGGCGCGGCCTGGGTTGCCGCCAGCGTCTCCGCGCTGATGCCACACTCCGCGGCAAACGCCCGGTGGAGGGCCATTTCCTGATTGAGGGTTGCGTCCAGGAGCTGGGCAAAGCGTTCCATTGTTTCCAGGTCGGTGGCCTTGGCTGTGGCCAGGGCCAGGACACGGCTGTACTCAATCAGGAACACATAGTCCTGACACATATAAAATTGGAATTTTTCCAATGGCAGGCTGCCGTTTCCAAGGCCCGCAACAAACGGATGCGTGAGCGTCTTTTGCCAGGTCGGTGCTGCCGCTGCGTGTAATGTTTGACTGAGTGACATACAAGCCTCCCCTTCGAATTTGGACTTTCCGACTTTCGACCTCTCAACGTTTCCGTACATACAGCAGAAATTCCTTATTGCCTTTTGGTCCTCGCAGTGGAGATTCCGTCACCCCTCTGACTGCAACCTGCCAACCGTCTGCACGCGCCTGCAAGTCCGCCAGCACTTCCGCATGGAGGGCCGGGTCACGGACAACACCGCCCTTCCCCACCCGCCCTTTCCCCACTTCAAATTGAGGCTTGACCAAGGCGACAATCTCTCCCTCGGCGGCGAGCAAGCTGATAACCTGTGGAATGACCAAGATCAACGAAATAAATGAGGCGTCAATCACAGCCAAGCTTGGTGTCGGGATCAATTCGTCGGGAGTAAGGCTGCGGATATTGCGTCGTTCCAGATTCACGACGCGGGGGTCTTGTCGCAGCGACCAGGCCAGTTGTCCATAGCCGACGTCAACGGCAAACACCTTGGCCGCCCCGTGCTGCAACAGACAATCGGTAAACCCACCGGTTGACGCCCCGACATCCAGGGCAATCACCCCGGTCACATCCAAACCAAAGGCCTCCAGCCCGCCGGCCAGTTTGTGGCCGCCTCGACTGACATACGGAGACTGCGCGCCTTCTTTGAGCCGCACCGCACTAGCAGGGTCAATCAATGTGCCGGGCTTGTCCACCCGCTGCTCGCCGGCAACGACGGCACCAGCCATGATCAGCCGCCGGGCTTGTTCTCGGCTGGAAACCAAGCCACGTTCGACCAGGAGCAGATCAAGACGCTTGCGTTGGCTCACGGTTCAGCCCAGTTCAGCCCAGTTCAGTCCGGTTCGGACGGAACGGCTCGTTCTACCACCAAAAGGGCGATCTGACGCAGGGGCTCGGCTTTCGGGCCAAATGATTGGAGGGCCGTGAGGGCACCATCAAGGAGTTCCCGCGCATACTGCTTGGTTTTTTTCATACCCAGGGCAGCCGGATAGGTGGCTTTGTTGAGCTCAGCATCACGTCCAACCCGTTTGCCCGTTTTTGCCGTGCCGCCTTCAATGTCCAGAATGTCGTCCGTGACTTGAAAGGCAAGCCCAACCGCCGTTCCATACTGATCGAGACGGGCGTATTGTTTCGCGCTCGCGCCACCAACCCGTGCGCCCACACGCACGGACGCCCGCAGCAAGGCAGCAGTCTTCCGGGTATGAATGTATTCAACCCGTTTGCGGGTCGGCTTTTGGTGTTCGGCTTCAATATCGGCCACCTGTCCACCGACCATGCCGGCCATACCGGCACCGGCCGCCACTTCCCATATGGCTTGAAGGGCCGCGGTGCGGTCTTGGCCGCGCTTGAGCGATGCCTGGACCATAATCCGGAAGGCTTCAGTCAGGAGTCCGTCGCCAGCCAAAATGGCCAGAGCTTCACCAAACACAACATGATTAGTCGGCTTGCCGCGTCGCAGATCATCGTCGTCCATGGCCGGCAGATCGTCGTGCACCAAAGAGTAGGAGTGAATCATTTCCAGCGCGCAGGCAAAGGGCAGGATGCGCTGCGGCCGCGCGCCTACAGCCTCCCCACTGGCCAGGGCCAGAATGGGCCGAATCCGTTTCCCCCCGGAAAACAGGCTGTAGTGCATGGCCTTCCCCAAGTTCTTGGGCGGGGCCTCATGGTTGGCCAGGAGTTGCTTGAGCGTCCGGTCAATCAGGGTGCAACGCTGTTGCAAATACTGTTCGAGTTTCACATGTCCTCTTCTTCGTCAGTTCCGAGACGCTGGGTCTGAAAGAGACCACTGTTATCCCGGGTTAAGACCTCGACCCGTTTTTCTACCTCAGTCAGTTTTTCTTCCAGAAAGCGCACCAGCGACACCCCATCTTCAAAGGCTTGGAGGGAGGCTTCGAGCGACAGGTCTCCGGCATCGAGTTTCTCAACCAACCCTTCCAAATCTTGCAGAGCGTCCTCAAATTTTTTATCTGCCGAAATTTCCATCCGCTCTCCGTCTACGGTGTCACCTCTTCAACCCGGGCCTGGGCCTCGCCCTGAGCAAAGGTTAAACGAACACGCTCTCCGGGACGAAGCGTCGCCGCATCCCGCACCAGGGTATTCTCAGGTATGGCCCGGGTGAGACTATAGCCCCGCCCTAAAACAGCCAACGGACTCAAACTGTTGAGCGTCGCCGCGACATCTTCGAGCTGGGCGCGTCCACTCTCGTTCTTGCGTTGCCACGCCGAGGAGAGGCGGGCCAGCGCTATCCGCGTCCGCTCGCGGAGCGCATCAACCTGATGTTGGGGGTCACGGATACGCTCTTCCAGCCGCACGACCTGACGCCGGCTGTCGATCACAGCCCGCTGCATGACTGTGGTCAAGGCCTGGGCAGTGCTCGCAACCCGGTCGGACAGGTCAGTCCATAAGGGCACAACCATTTCCGCTGCGGCAGTCGGTGTTGGGGCACGGGAATCTGCCACCAGGTCGGCAATACTCAGGTCAATCTCATGCCCGACAGCCGCCACAACAGGCAGGTCAGAGCCGGCGATTGCGCGGGCTACCACCTCTTCATTAAATGCGTACAAATCCTCGCGCGAGCCCCCGCCGCGCCCGACAATAATCACTTCGGCCTGCCCGTGTTCGTTCAAGTCATTGATCCCCGCGGCAATTTCAATGCCGGCCCCAGCGCCTTGGACCTTGGTTGGCCGAACGATCACCTGCGTGTACGGACAGCGGCCGTATAGAATGGTCAGAATATCCTGAATAGCCGCCCCCCCGAGGGCGGTGACTACCCCGATACGGCGTGGGAAGAATGGCAGGGGACGTTTGCGTTCCGGGGCGAAGAGGCCCTCGGCTGCAAGTTTGGCTTTGAGCTGCTCTAACGCCAGTTGCTGCCCGCCCAGTCCGCGCGGCTCCATGCTGGCCGCATAGACCTGCAAATCTCCGCGGGCGGAATAGAGGCTGACCCGGCCCTTGATGAGGACCTCAAGACCATCCTCAGGCTGAAAGCGGAGCAGCCGAGCGTAGCCGCGAAACATCACGCCACGCAACTGGCTGGTGTCATCTTTGAGCGTGAAATACACATGCCCGGAGGCAGGCGTGCGCAGGCCGGATATCTCGCCAACAACCCATACGTCACCAAAGTCGGCCTCAAGCCGGCCTTGGATCAGACTCGCCAAATCGGTGACAGACAGGGCGCGAGAGGGGCCGGGCTTAAAGGCAGCAGTTGTCATATGAGCGGGGGTCACTCCAACACACAGGCCAAATTAACCGAACTGGCCTTACTAGCCTTGTGCCTCAGCGACCGTTGTCTGAAAGACCTTCCACGACTTGAGTAATTCAAGCGCCCGGTCAAGCTGAGGATCTTTGCCCATCTCCCCTTCTTTAATATCAACCTCAGGGAGTGCGGGCTCTGCCGTAGCATCGGCAGGAGCGTCGTCCGATGTGCTGTGCGGAGTGCGTCCGCTGATATTGTCAAAGTGGCCGCGCAAATTCTCTTCACGCACCCCGTGCCGGCGACGGGCTGCGACGGAGGCTTCGGGGACGTTTTCCAGTTCAATGTCAGGGGCAATGCCAGTCACCTGGATCGACCGTCCATTCGGCGTGAAATACATGGCCGTGGTCAGGCGTAGAGCCGCACCCCCATCGACTGGTAAAATTGTCTGCACCGAGCCTTTGCCAAAGGTCTTGGTTCCCAACACCACCGCTCGGCCGTGATCCTGTACCGCACCGGCAACGATCTCGGAGGCACTCGCACTGCCACCATTGACCAGGACAACGAGTGGGATGTCCGTATATCCTCCGGGATGGGCAAAATATTTTTGTCTCTGGCTTTCGAGCCGGCCTTCGGTGTACACGATCATGCCGGAATTCAAAAAGAGATCGGAGACTTTAACGGCCTGACTGAGTAGTCCGCCGGGATTATTCCGCAGGTCCAGGACCATGCCTTGGAGTTCGCCGTTCTCCTGGCCGAGCTTTTTCAGTACCGTGTCCAGGTCCCTACTGGTTCGATCCTGAAACTGGGTGACACGAATATAGGCATAGCCCTTTTCCAGGGTTTTCGATTTCACACTGCGAATCTTGATCACTTCACGAATAAGGGAGATATCAATCAGGCGGGGGACATCTTCACGCCGGACCGAGATGGTAATCTGTGTCCCCTGCTTACCACGCATTTTTTTCACAGCCTGGATGAGCGACATGTCTTTTGTCAGCTCACCGTTAATCTTGATGATCTGGTCCCCGGCCTGGACCCCGGCGCGGTAGGCCGGCGTGTCCTCAATAGGCGAAACAACCGTCAGAATGCTGTCTCGAACCGTGATCTCAATGCCCAGACCACCGAAACTTCCCTCTGTATCAACCTGGAGTTCCTGATAGGAATCGGGTGTCAGATAGGCACTGTGCGGGTCCAACGCACCGAGCATGCCATTAATCGCCCCTTCAATAAGCGCTTGAGTCTGTGTTTCCTCAACGTAGTTCTTTTGGACAATGGCCAGGACGTTGGTAAACGCCTCAAGGTCTTCATAGGTGCTGCGGTCAACCGCGGAGACAAGATTGAGCCCATGTCCGCCAAACAGCACCACGCTCAGCCCAACACTAGCAGCAACCAATCCCACAATGATTCGCGGCCGTTTTCCGTGCATCATTTTGCCCCTCTGCCATCTGCCCCGCGTTCGGCTTTGTGCGGCATGACCAATTTTATATAGCACAATTCAAGCCCCTCGATATGGGCCGAAGCATTCTTATTTTGCCACGATAGTATGACATCCAACTCTCTGGCCATGAATGCTACACGTCCCGACCCAATGACCCAACAAACTCAACAGACCCAACCGACGACCTTCTATCCTACCGGCGCTAAAGGCGTATGGTCGCCGGGCACCGGCATCCCCGTATCCATACACCACCCCCCCAGTTGGATCAAACGCCGGAGGGCTTCCTCTACTTGAGGCTGGGCCCAGTTATTATAGCCAATATGGTGATAGACGACTTGCCCTTGACGATCAATGACAAACGTCTCGGGATAACCGGTGACACCATATTTCTTGCCGACCTCTCCGTGGGTATCGAGCAGCACGGGGAAGGTATATCCCCCTTCTTGCAGATAGGGCTTCACGGTTGCGGCCCCATCAACGTCCTGACTCGCAGCCAGCAGCACAAAGTCTTCGCCGCTGAGTTTGCGGGCGAGGGTTTCCATAGTCGGCATCTCCTGCCGACACGGACCGCACCAGGTCGCCCAGACATTCAGCAACACAACTTTTCCCTTGAGCTGAGACAGGCGGACCGCCTGACCGCTCATATCGGGCAGCAGGAAATCCGGGGCCGGCCGGGGCAGTGTTGTCTGGGAGGGCGTTGTAATCAAAATAACCACACCCAAGAGAACGACAATGCCGACGCCCCCGAGGATAAGCCAGGGTCTCACCGCGCTTTCTCCAACTTCTTTTGGAGGGCTGGCGCCGGTCGGCGTTGCTCCGTCTCTCTCCGCCCGCCTTTGAACAACAGGACAGCGCCGAGCAGCGTCAAGCCGATGCTGATCACCTGGGCTTGGGAGAAGGCTCCCACAAGCGGAGGGTTGAGCCGAAAAAATTCCAGGGAAAACCGGGCAATCCCGGCTAAGAGCAAATACCCCCAAAACAGGGAGCCAGGGCGATGCAGAGACGTCCGGCGGCTCCATAACAGGGCCGCAATCGCAAAATACGCCCCCATTTCGTACAGCGGCGTCGGATGCACAAACACCTCCGGCGGATAGTTCCAGCCAACAATGGCATCCGGGTAGGCCATCCCCCAGGGCAGTTCGGTTGGCGGTCCCCAGTCCCCGTCACCAGCTAATTGGCAGCCGATACGTCCGGTCCCATGGCCCAGGGCAATCGCCGGGGCAATCGCGTCCATGCTCTCCAGCCACGGCAGCTCGTAGTGCCGGATGCACAGGCTGACGCCGGCGATACCGCCAATCAGGCCACCGTGCCATACAAAGCCGGCGCCGGTGATAAGAAAAGCCCCCGGATCAGCCAGAAACGCAGACCAATTATCCAGAATGAAGAGCAGCCGAGCGCCGAGCAGCCCCCCAATGGCGGCCCACAGGACCAAGGCCGAAGCGAGGTCCGGGTTCCGGCCTTGATAGGCCAGACCTTTACCCAGCAACCAAGCTGCGGCCACAAAGCCCAGCGCCATCATGACCCCATAGCTATAGACCGTGAAGGGGCCGAGTTCGAGCAGGACAGGATACATGCTGGGATCATAGCTGAGGGCCTCGCCCGACACCAGATCAGTGTACACCTGACCATCTTTCAGCTTGTATGAACCGGATGACTCAGCTAACTATCTCCAGAGCGCTCTACGAGAGAAGAAGCAACGCTATGCGGGCTGTCATCCAGCGAGTGAGTGAGGCGCACGTCTCGGTTGAGGGGCGCATCGTCGGACAGATTCAACACGGACTGCTTGTACTGCTCGGCGTGACAACAGGTGACACCGAAGCACAGGCGGACTTTTTGAGCGAAAAAATTATCGGGCTGCGGATTTTCTCGGACGAGGCGGGGAAATTTGCCTACTCCGTCCAAGACGTGGGTGGCTCACTCCTGGTTGTGTCGCAATTCACGCTGTATGGCGAGACGCGCAAAGGCCGCCGCCCCTCGTTTACGGCCGCGGCAGGGCCGGCCATTGCCAAGCCGTTATATGAATATTTTGTCGCCTGCTGTCAGCGTCGCCAGCTCCCTGTTGCAACGGGCCACTTCCAAGCTCGCATGGCCGTCCAACTGGTAAATGACGGTCCGGTGACGATCATTATAGACACCGCGGAACGCGGGCCACATCAGAAGGGCTGAACCGCTATGCCACAAGCCGGTTTCTGGGCCATCGATCCCACCCGTAAGATACATTTTGGAAAAGATGGCTGGTGGTATGCCAACGATGAGCGTATCCAAAATCGGCGCATCAACAAGCTCTTCAGCCAATGTCTCCAAAAGAATGCACGTGGAGAGTATGAAATCGTGCTCGGGCGCGATCGTGCTTTTGTTGAAATTGAAGACACACCCTATGTTGTGACCCAGGTGGCTGGAGATCCGGATCAGGGTTTTACCCTGCGCCTGAACGACGAAAGCGAAGAGCGGCTTGCCCCCTACACACTTGCCATTGGCGCCAACGACGTTCTGTACTGCAAGGTCAAGGGACAAAAACACGCAGCCCGCTTTCTTCGACCGGCCTATTATCAACTCACGCAGTATGTGCAGCCGGCAGCCACGGGTGAGAGATTCATTTTGCATATAGGTGAAACCACCTACCCTATCCAGATCAAAGAGCCGGACTAGTCCGGCCATTAGCCCATGCACATCGTCTTTGTTGAACCGGAGATTCCGCCCAATACCGGGACAACCGCCCGGCTGTGCGCGGCCACGCACAGCCCCCTACACCTCGTTGGTCCGCTGGGTTTCTCTCTTGAGGACCGCTATCTCAAGCGTGCCGGCCTCGATTACTGGCCGGCTGTCGACCTCCACGTGTATGAATCGTGGAGCGCCTTCCTCAAGCGTCGCCCGGCCGGCCGGCTGCTGGCCTTCTCCGCACGCGCCCAGCGGTCCTACACCACGGTTCGCTATCAGCCCGACGATCTGCTCGTCTTTGGCAGCGAGACGCGGGGGTTATCAGAGGCAATCCGCACGGCATATGCCGAGAGCCTGTATACCATCCCAATGCCGGGAGCGCGGGTACGCAGTTTGAACTTGTCCAATGCCGCGGCGATTGTGTTATATGAGGCCCTGCGCCAATTGGGGCAGGTATAGCAAGAAGCAGCTCCGTGAGCCTTACTTTTCAGCCTTGTAGGTCGGGTTAGCCGCAGGCGTAACCCGACAGCCCATACGTGTCGGATTACGCTCCGCTAATCCGACCTACTGAAAAACTTGCTGAAAAACTGCCGATTCCGGGCAACGATCCAATAGCCCAGTTCAACCCCCCACACAAAAGGCGGCAGACCGCCCACCCAGGCCAGGCGCGGGAACCCCACCTTCCCCAGCACATACAGGCTCGCTCGCCCAGCGGACAAAATCTGTCCTTCGGGCGTAATGACCTGGACCGAGCGCTCACACCGCCGGGCCAGGCTGTCCGTCATCGGGGGTCGGGGCGCGTCCTGATAGGGAACCGCCTGAATCTGATTCGTCACATCGCGGTGTTTGACCCAGGCAACGGCCCGCCGGCACAAGCCGCAGGCTCCGTCCCAGAACAGCCAACTGGGGTGGGCTCCGACAGGTTCCATTGCTCCTTACCCAATCCCCATGTGTTTCAGTTCTTCTATGATGCGTTCGCGGTGGGTGGCGTTCCAATAGATACGCTGGCACTTCCGACAGTGGAAAAAAGTTGCCTGCGTTTGCCACACATACGCAGGCACGCGGGCTTGAACCCGCTCGCGGTCGATTGCTTCCAATTCCTGGTTGCACACGCTGCACCGCCTGAGCAAGGAGGGTGAGACTGTGAGTTGCAAGTCGGCACAGACCTGTTTGAGCTGCTCCCGGAAGCGGTCGGCGCGAATAAACACAAACGGCGGAACGTCTTTCTGATGCAGAAAACAGGTCCGGCGGGTCAGCAGGATACGGCCCTGGCGACGCGCTTCACGTTTCACGCTCACAGGTGAAACCTCGGGCATATAGACAGTATCATAGCCCAGAATACGCAGCCATTTTGCTAGGGTGCCGACCATGCGATCGGCTAAAAAACGAGGCGGCTCAGCAGGCATCCAGGGCTCCTGACCATAGTAGGGTGTGGACAGCCTCAATACTGTCCCGTGACCGGATTGCAGCCTAAAATAAGGACCGAGGTAAGACAAGGCGGGGAAATACGACACTCCGAGCCTGGTAGACCCGCTCCCTGGCCTCCTACCGACACCCCGCCCCCTCTCGGGCTCTCCTCCTCACGGAAGGGTGGCATATAATTGAATCGTTCTTCGCCTTACTCAGAGGCGGTGTGACCTCGGAGAGGATAAGTGCTCTCTCGCACGAGGACACGTGGTGAGATATGCAGGCTGGCAAGTGCGACACCGACGGCAAAATTCGCGAAGGAGAGACCATGTCCGAAGGCTACTACGATCTGGGGACCTATAGCCGGCCTGTCACGACCGGCTCCGAGGAAGCGCAGCGCTGGTTCGACCGGGGGCTCGCCTGGACCTACGGCTACAACCACGACGAGGCGATCGCGTGCTACCGCCGGGCGCTCGATGCCGACCCGGCGTGCGCCATGGCGTGGTGGGGAGTCGCCTACGCGGCCGGGCCAAACTACAACAAGCCGTGGGAGGCGTTCGACGAGGGGGACGCGGCCCGTTCGCTCGAGATCGCGTACGACGCGTTGGCGCGGGCGCGGGCACTCGCCCCGAACGCGGCAGATACCGAGCGGTCCCTCATCGGCGCCCTCGAACATCGCTACCCATCACGCTCGCCTGTGGCGGACATGTGCCCGTGGAACGATGCGTACGCGGGTGCGATGCGGGCGGTCTACGCGGAGCACGGCGAGGACGACCCGGACGTAGCGGCCCTGTTCGCCGAGGCGATCATGAACCGCACCCCGTGGGCACTCTGGGACCTGAAGACCGGCCAGACGGCGGAAGGGGCGGATACGGAAGAGGCCATCGAGGTCCTCGAAAAGGCGATGAATCGGGGCGAGGAGGCGCACCCAGGCCTGCTCCACATGTACATCCACCTGATGGAGATGTCGCCGCACCCGGAGCGGGCGCTCACGGCCGGCGAGCGGCTGCGCGGTCTCGTGCCGGACGCCGGACATCTCGAGCACATGCCGACCCACATCGACGTGCTTTGTGGCGACTACCAAGCGGCGGTAGAGTCGAACCAGGCGGCCATCGAAGCGGACCGCAAGTTTCTCGCGCGCGAGGGTGCAGGCAACTTCTACTCGCTCTACCGGTGCCATAACTACCACTTCAAGATCTACGGGGCGATGTTCCTCGGACAGTCCCGGCCCGCACTTGCGGCGGCCGAGGAGATGATCGCGACGCTTCCCGAGGAGTTGCTCACCCTCACCTCGCCGCCCATGGCGGACTGGCTGGAAGGCTTTGTTTCGATGAAGCAGCACGTGCTCATCCGGTTCGGGAAGTGGAACGCTATCGTTGCGGAAAAGCTGCCGGAGAACCGTGATCTCTTTTGCGTGACGACCGCGATGATGCGGTACGCCAAGGCGGTAGCGCGCGCGGTGACAGGCGACGTCGACGCGGCGGAGCGCGAGGCCGCCGGCTTCGATGAAGCGCTCACCCGCGTCCCGGAGAGCCGCTACGTGTTCAACAACCGCTGCCTCGACATTCTCGCGATCGCGGGGGAGATGCTGCGAGGTGAGATCGAGTACCGTCGTGACCGCTTTGACACCGCGTTCAGACATCTCCGGGCGGCCGTGGAGCTGGACGACAACCTGCCCTACGACGAGCCCTGGGGATGGATGCAACCGACGCGCCACGCGCTCGCCGCCCTGCTGCTCGAACAGGATCGGGTCGATGAGGCGGCCGCGGTGTATCGAGCGGATCTCGGGTACGACGATACGCTGAGCCGCGCCTGCCAGCACCCGAACAACGTCTGGAGCCTGCACGGATATCACGAGTGCCTCCAGCGGCTCGGATGGGCTCGGGAGGCGGCGATCGTGAAGCAGCGGCTGGACCTCACCTTGGCCCGTACCGACGTCCCGATCACCGCATCCTGCTTCTGCCGGCTCGCGACACGGTAGCGAGTATCGGTACGGCCAACGCTGGCCGGCAGTGCATCCGGTGAGCGTCGTTCAATTCGATTTGTTACGGCGTATCGACAAGCCGCGGCTCACATGCTGAACCCTGACGCTCTTCCTTGTGAAAGATGAGTGCCCTCCGAAAAACCCCACCCTGGTCCCTGTATATTGACGGAGCGGGGAAAAGCCTGCCTCGTGTCCCTGCTTGCGCCTCGTGGAGCAAATAGGCTACACCGCTCTAAAATACATCCCACGAAGGAGGCTCTTATGAGAATGTATAATTCGCTTGGTCCAAATCCGCGCTGTGTTCGCATGTTCATGGCTGAAAAGGGCATAACCCTGGACACTATCGAAGTAGACATCCTTGGTGCAGAAAACCGGCAGGCGCCGTATACGGATAAGAACCCCGGCGGCCAAATGCCTTCGATCGAGCTGGATGACGGCAGCATCCTGGCAGAAACGACCGCCATTTGCGAATACCTTGAAGACACCCACTCCAGCCCGGCTCTGATTGGCTCAACCCCGGAGGAAAAAGCCGAAACCCGGATGTGGCAGCGGCGTATTGAACTCCAGATCACGGAGAACCTGTATAACGGCTTCCGCTATGCCGAGGGCCTGGCCATGTTTAAGGAGCGGATGCACTGTCTGCCCGAAGCCGCGGCCGGCCTCAAGGAAATTGTGCAAGAAAAACTCGCCTGGCTGGATGGCCTGATAGAGGGCAAACAGTTCATCGCGGGCGATCGGTTTACGTTGGCCGATATTATTCTGTACTGTGCCTTTGATTTCGGGGCCGGCGTCGGCCAGCAGATCAGCCCGGACCTGAAAAACCTGACAGCCTGGTTTGCGCGTGTCGATGGTCGCGCCAGCGCATCTTCCAGCATCCACGAGAAGGCCAGAGCGGCTGGGATGAAAGCGTAATCTTTTCACCGCCTTTGAACCTCCCCTCTTGGGAGGGGTGGCGCATAGCGACGGGGTGGGTTTCTGCCGGTGTCGGGAGTGGCGAATGGGCTGGGTGTAGATTGGGGAACCCATCCCGGCCTTCGGCCACCCCTCCAAGGAGGGGATTCTTTCTCTTCAGCGGACGATTTTTGGGATGATGCTTACGACCCATCATTTTTCTGCCGGTCCGTGACTGCGGCCTCTTCATTCTTTTCATCCTGGTAATAGGTAATCGTTCGATATATCGCCTCCGCCGGTTCGAGATAGCCCTGTTCACCATCCGGAATCCACTCCGCAGTAACCTGCTTTACCCAATTGCCTTGGGCGTCATACTCGTAGGTATAGACTTCTTTGCGCTGAATGGAGCCGTCAGTTTCAGACGCCACCCATTCCCGCTCGTTCCCGCGCTCGTCATAGGCATACACCCAGCGCGACGTCAGTGCCCCGCCGCGGCCCTGAGTTGTCACTTCTTGTATTTTCCCCTGTGCGTCATACGCATAGGTATTGCTTGAGATCGGGGACCCGTCGGCGTCAGACAATAACCGCCGTGCGATCCGACCTTGACCATCGTAGGTAAAGCTCGCTCGATGTAAAAAGGTCCCGTCCGGATCATGGTGATCCACTTGAGCCGGCTGCCCGTCTTTGGTGTGAACATAGACATCTCGAAACCAGAGATCGCCATCTACGTCCGTACTCACTGCCTGTGTCAAATGTCCCGCCTCATTGTAGGTATAACTGGTCTTCCGCCAGAGCGTATCCAGCGTGTCTCGGGAGGTATAGAGCTGTTCGGTGGTCAGCTTGTTCGCCTGGTTATACGTCCGGACGACTCGGACAATAGCTGCCCCGTCGGGAGCGTATTCAGTCCTTTCAGTCAGTTCCCTATTCGTCCCGTAATGGGCGATTGCCGTGAGTATCCGTTCGTCCTCAATCCACTTGTCCGGCTCCCCGGGCGGGTTCACAAACAACGCCTTTTCTGTCCTTACGGTTTGGACAGCTCCAACCAGAGTACTGCTTGCTCGGTTTTCTTTTGCCCCCATAGCCGCAGTGATATCGGCGTGGGCGTAAGGGGCGAGCGGGACGAAGAGAGAGACAGACAGAGAGAGACAGAGAGGGAGTAAGAGAGCGAGGCAGCGCACGCTCGGCATTATAGCCCTTCTTGTTGTTCCTTGACACGTCCCTCTGCTACGCAGAATAATCCCCTTACAGGAGGAGAACGCTATGCGAGACAATGTACTTAAAAAATCACTGAAGGCCGGGGACTTTGCTCTGGGCACGCTGGTATGGGATCTCAAAAGCCGGGGTGCCATCCATACGCTGGCTCGGGCCGGCATGGACTACATCATGATTTGCACCGAGCATTCGGCATACAATCTTGAAACGGTCGTTGATCTGTGCGCCTATGCCCATGCTGCCGGCATGACCCCGGTAGTCCGTATCCCTGATCTTAAATATGAGCATGTAACACGCCTGCTCGATAGCGGTTGTCAGAGTCTGATTGTGCCGCATGTCAAAACCGGGGCCGAGGTGCAGCGCTTCATCGAGCTGGCCAAATATCATCCTGAAGGAAAGCGCGGGACGGCCATCTATCTTGGGGCGAATACCGAGTATGAAGACGTTGAGACACTCACGGCCATGCAGCATGCCAATGCCAATACCCTGCTCGGCGTGATCGTCGAAACCAAAGAAGCCGTGGAGAATATGGACGAGATCCTGATTCCCGGCATCGACCTCACCCTGGTTGGATATCAAGACCTGGCCCAAAGTCTTGGGACCCCGGGCCAATTCAACAATCCTGAGTTGATTGAAGCGACCGCCCAGGTGAATGCGCTGTGTAAAGAGCGCGGCATTGCGACTGCCGCGGCAGTGACCCAACTCGATAATGTTCAGGCTATTATCGACAGCGGAGCGCAATACCTGCTGTACGGCACGGATCTTATCCTGCTGCGGCGGGAGGCGCAGCGCGCAGCCGAGGCTCTTGCGCCATTTCGGAAGGACCATCAGGGCGGTTCGTGAACCGCCCCTACACCATACATCGGTAGGTCGGATGAGCGGAGCGTCATCCGACATCTCCGCTCCGCCTGCCAAGCGAGGCCCGTTTCCTCTTTACGGAAACCCGGAATGTAGGATACACACAACAGGAAGTTGAGAGGCATTCCATTGTTTGTCATCGCCTTAAGGAGGTCAGCATGAAGTTCGGTATTTTTTATGAGCTATCCGTTCCCCGGCCGTGGGACGCAGAAGCCGAGCGCACAGTCTATATGAATGCGCTCGAACAAGTGCGCCTAGCCGACGAGCTCGGCTTTGAGCAAGTCTGGGCAGTGGAGCATCACTTCCTGGAAGAATACTCCCACTGTTCGTCCCCCGAACTTTTTCTGACTGCCTGCGCCATGCAGACGAAGCATATCAATGTCGGCCACGGCATCGTCATTTGCGTGCCGGAATTCAACCATCCGATTCGGATTGCCGAACGCGCCGCGGTATTGGATATCTTATCCGGCGGGCGGCTCCAGTTCGGGACGGGGCGGTCGGCAACGTGGACCGAACTTGGCGGCTTTCGGGCCAGTCCGGACGAGACCAAAAAAAGCTGGGATGAATTTGTCCACTGTATCCCGAAGATGTGGACGCAGGAGCGCTTTGGGTATGAAGGCCAGTATTTCTCCATGCCGTCCCGCGCGGTCCTGCCCAAGCCGTACCAAAAACCCCATCCGCCCATGTGGGTGGCCGTCACCAGTCCGGGCACCGAGCTTGACGCCGCCGATCGCGGTATTGGCTGCCTGGGGGTGACCTTTACCAGCTTTGCCGAGCAGGAAGCCAAGGTCAAAGAGTATCGCCGCCGTGTGCAGAACTGTAATCCGGTGGGCTCGTTTGTGAATGACCAGGTCGCCACTGTCAACTTCCTGTACTGCCACCCAGACAACGAAACCGGCGCAAAAACCGGTATGAATATGATTCGCCATTTCAATTACATGGCGGCTCAGCTCGATATGGCAAAAGAGGCCTATCCTGCCAAGTCCTACCCGGCCGCGGGTCTGCTGCCTTCCCTGCGTCGCCAAGCTTCCAGCTCCGGCGACCAGTTCAAGGCGCCGGAAGGGATCGCTGTCGGGAATCCCGAGCATTTGATCGGTGAGCTCAAAAAATGGGAAGCCAGCGGCGTGGATCGCGTCAATTTCCTGCTCAATGCGGCTGAGATCATTCCGCAGGCCCAAGTCCTCGACAGTCTGCGTCTGTTTGCCACAGAAGTCATGCCGGCGTTT
The DNA here is from genome assembly GCA_965247985.1 of uncultured Binatia bacterium (SeqCode). Taxonomy (GTDB): domain Bacteria; phylum Desulfobacterota; class Binatia; order Bin18; family Bin18; genus Bin18. The sequence goes on from OZ252051.1 coordinate 3,141,544, forward strand.
GCCGACTCCCAGCCGCAACACGCCGTGGCAGGAGGAGCCAGCTAATGCCGGTGTTTGGGAAACAGGACGTCGAAGCCGCGGCCGCCCAAGCGCCGCTGATGAGCGGCTTTGATACCGATGCCTGGGAGCTCAAGGGCGCGGAGATTCTTCAGCTCAGCTATGAAATTGCCGAGGAGCCAGCGGAATGGCTTATCCCGCCCGCCCTCCATCCGAGTATTCCGCCGTATGCCACGTTCTCGGTCATGCACTATCCCGACAGCCCGGTCGGGCCGTTCGCACTCGCTCAGGTCCGCATCATCGTTCGGGCCGGCATTCGGCCACGCGGCTATCTCCTGCACGCCTATGCCAGCACCGAGCAGGCTGTGAGCGAGTTGCAAGCACGTTGGGGGTTTACGGTCGAGACCGCCGAGGTCTCGCTCCAGCCGCGCCACGATCGGGTGATTGGCAAGATTGAACGCAACGGCGAAACGCTATTAGAGGTCGAGCTGGAGAATCCCGAGCATGTCTCAGGCGCAGATATTACCTATCTCGACAGCCTGCATTTAGCTCGGGTCCAAGACCAAAAGACAGCGGTGGAGACGCCGGTCATTGTCCAGGTTGACCCGGAATACGTGTTTCAGGCGGCGCAGCGCGGCAAGCCCCGCCTTCTCACCTTCAAAGCCGGAGCCTGGGGGGACGCCGGGCGGTTGCACTGCACCACCCCGATTATTGCGACCATGACGCAATGTGATACCGACCTGCCCCACCTCCGCTTCGCCCTCGATCCCTCCCTGCCGGCCGCCCAGGGCAGCCGGAGACTCGCGGCGTAAAGGAGACACTGCATGTCCGATGTCATATTTAAGGTCTCAGGCCAGTCGGAATCGCCCGCTCGCCTGGCGGTTCAAGTCAGAGGGTTTGAGTTGATCGTTGATGAGCCGCCGGGTCTCGGCGGGGACGACGAAGGACCGAATCCGGTTGAATATATCCTGGCCGGCTTGGCCGGCTGTCTCAATGTGATGGGGCATATTATTGCCAAAGAGATGGGCTTTACGATTCGATCCCTGAGCATCGATGCTGCCGGTCCGCTGAACCCGGAAAAATTACTCGGCAAACCAACAGATGATCGGGCTGGATACAAAAACATTGAAGTCACGCTCAAGGTTGACGCCGATGTCGATCAGGCCACCCTGGACCGATGGCTGGCAACCATAGAGACGCGCTGCCCGGTCTCTGACAATCTGATGAACCTTACCCCGGTGGCGGTCCGGGCGCAGTCAGCCGCACAGTCGGAACACGGCACGGCAGCCCCCTCAGCCTAGCCCTCTCCCGCCAGGGGAGAGGGAACACAAGAGTCCCGCAGATCGAATGAGCGGAGCGGAATCCGCCGCCCAGTGCCGGACAGCCACAGGGGGCTGTCCCTACCAGGCTGTTTCCCAGTGGGGCATAGTCAACACGCCCGGCTCGGACCACAGACCAAGGCGGTGTCCCAGCCGGACGACGGGCTGTATGGCTTGCATGACCTGTCGGAGAGCGGCTGCTGTTGGACTGACCTCAGCCGCGGCATCCTCCCGCCCCTGAAGGTTGGAGAGTACCGTTTCGATAAGCGTTTTTTGTGCGGGAAAGAGTTTTACCTGCACCGGCGCATCGTCCTCAATCCCGGCCGCTTGTTTTGCGAGACGGAGGGCTATGGGAAATCCACCCAGTTCATCCACCAGGCCGAGATCTTTGGCATCTTCACCGGTCCAGATGCGCCCCTTTGCCACGGCATGAACCTGTTCCTGAGAGAGGCCCCTTCCTTGGGCAACTTTCTGCGTAAAATCCTCGTACACACGATCAAGCCAGACCGTAATCCGTTGCCATTGCTGAGGTGTATAATCGAGCGAGCTCGACCACATGGTCGCATTGGTGCTGGTATGCACCTCATCCGATGAGATGCCGATTTTTTCCATAAGCTCGGCGGTTATCATCTTGCCGCCCAGCACCCCGATGGAACCGGTGATGGTGCCAGGCTGGGCCACAATTTTGTCCGCGGCCGCAGCCACAAAATAGCCACCCGAGCCAGCCACGTTGCCCATAGAGACAATGACCGGCTTCCCCGCGTCCTGGGCTCGAACGGTCTCACGCCAAATCGTATCTGAAGCAACATAGGAACCACCCGGACTGTCCACCCGAAAAAGAATGGCCTTTACCTCGTCGTCCTGCACGGCAGCACGAAACGCCGCTGACACAGAGTCGGCTCCCATCGTCGGCCCACTCAATGCGGCACTGTATTCACTCTTGCCCCGCTGCACCCCACCGACCCCGTAAATAAGCGCAATCGCATCCCCCTCGTCGTGCGGACGACCCATCTGGCGGAGATAGGTAAACAGGCCAACTCGTTCTGCATCCTCACCAACGGTCTCTTCGATGACGGTATGGACCTCATCCCGATAGGCCAGCCCATCAACCAGTTTTTCGGTTAAGGCTTGCGCCCCGAGAAATGGCCCACGGTCAACCAGGGTCCGGACATACGCAACTTCCAATCCTCGGCCCTCAGCGATTCCCTGTACGATCTGGCCGAATTGGGATTCGATAATTTTCAGGATCGCCTCACGGTGGGGTTGGGTGTACTTCTTTTCAGTGAACATGTTCAGCGCATTTTTGTACTCATAGCGGTGGTCCATACGCGGAGTAAGACCCAGCTTTTCCAGCGTCCCACTGACGAAGGACGATTCTGCCATCAAGCCGGTTAAACCGATGTCACCCGACGGTTGGAGATAGATTTCGTCAAAGGCGGTAGCCAGATAATACGCTCCGTTCCCAGGCCCAAACTCGCCAAAGGTCTCAGCATAGGCAATGGTCGGTTTGCCACTCTCGCGGAAGGCAAGGACGGCATCCCGAACCTCTTGGATTTCAGCCAAGCCCATACGTGGATTGCCCGCGCGCGCCACCAGCGCCAGGACGCGGTCATCATTGGCAGCCTGTTGCAGGGCATCAACAATATCCCGCACTGACGCTGTCCGTTCCATGAGGATACTCGCTAGTGGATCGTCCGGAACGTACTCGGCAAACTCGCGCTCAAAGTCGATCTCAAGCACGATGTGCTCTGGCAGACTCTCTGTACTCATCAAGGTGGTGATAGCGCCAACAATGGCCATGATGACGACCCATGCCCCGATCAGCATGAGCGTCCGTCCCAGAAACTTTTTCATATTATCTTCCCTCGCTTGATCTTTTTGTCAGGGTAGCAGAGAATTCGGCTTTGCCATATCCAGTCTGATCGTAGCAATCTGCATCTCTGAGCCTTTTCTTCCGTATAATCGCTTTGCTTCTTATGGCACGAATTCAAGTTGCCGTTACAAAAAGGCAGACCTACCGCTTGAATGCCCTTGTGTTGGTTGGCGTTCTGTTGGCTTTCGCGTCGACAGTCCACGCCGAGAGAACGAACATGCCTGAGGGACGTAGCTTCGGCATGGCCCTACCAGGGGAGAAATGTAGAGTCCCTCCACTACCCAAATGGACCAAGCCGGAAAAGTGGGCGTGGACACAAATCTGCGAAGGACGAATCGCGAATTTCAATAAACGCTTGAACGAGAAACTAGATCCAAGAAAACCAGACCATGATGACAAGTGGTCGGATAAGCGGAAACTGAGCTCGCGTTTCCTGGAAACGATCCTCCTATACGAGCCCTTCCGTAGCGCCATCCCGCGCCGGGGCGTCCGCATCTTTGGAGCTTACTTTCCGAATTCCATCGATTTGACCGACGCATTGATAAAGCGGCCGTTGGAACTCGACCAGTCCCGTTTCAAATCTCAGGTTGCCATGCCCCGCCTGAGGACATCGACGTTTGTTTCCCTCCAGGGCTCGAAGTTTGACAGCGATCTCAATATGGATTCCATCTCAGTCGGCGACGCCTTGTTCATGAGGAATGCAGAATTCAACAAGGTTGACTTAAGAGGAGCGCAAATCGGCGACCACCTGGATATGAGTGGGTCTATCTTCAAGAGCGAGCTATTCATGCCTTCTGCCTCGGTCGGTAGCAGCCTGTTCGTGAGGAAGGCGGAATTCGACGCGGTGGTCTTGAGAGGAGCGGAGATCGACGGCCAACTGGATATGGAGGGGGCCACCTTCAAGGGTAAGCTGGACATGGGTTCTGCCTCGATCGGCGGCAGCTTGTTCATGAGGAGGAAGGCGGAATTTGACGAGATTATCTTGAGAGGAGCGAAGATCGGAGGCCAACTGGAGATGAACGAGTCCATCTTCAAGGGCGCGCTGAACATGAATGATGCCTCGGTCGGCGACAACCTGTTCATGAGGGATGTGACACTCTATAAGCCCGCCAGCCTCATGTTTCTCAGCGTCGGCTCCACCCTCGATATGCGAATTGCCAAGTTGAAGGGTCTGAACCTCACAGGTTCCAGGGTCGAGGACGAGTTGCGGCTCGGGTCGTCCAATTTGAAGAATATCGAATGGACAAGCTACAAAGACGAGAATGAGAATTCCCACGCCCCCAAGTTGACCCTGCGAAACGCTAGTGTCGGCGCACTCCAGGACACCAGGGGCATTTGGCCCGATCATCTGGAACGGGAATTCGAGGGCTTCACATATGATCGCCTCGGCGGATTCGGCGCGAGCGAACACGAGAAGCCTGATGAGCGAGGAAGTTCCTGGTTTATCGAGTGGCTTGCGAAGGACGAGTCCTATTCGCCTCAACCCTACCGGCACTTAGCCGGTGTTTTCCGTGCCGCTGGGCACGAAGACATGGCGGACGACATTCTCGTCGCCAGCCGTGATCGCGAGCTTGGAGAATCCAAGCCATTGCAGTTCAAATGGTGGCGTCTATGGATGCTCAAGCTCGTCATCGGCTACGGCTACGGCTGGCGGGTCTTCTGGGCGCTGGCCTGGGTCGCTGGATTAGCCGTACTCGGAACCACCATCCTGCATATTGCGAAGGAGGGGAACAGACGCAGTATAAAGCTGGGCTTCTTGTACAGCCTCGACATGCTGCTGCCAATCATCCATCTGCGTGAGCAGCACTACACCGCTGTGGACCTCAACACGTGGGCCAAGTACTATTTCTATTTCCACAAAATTATGGGCTATGTGCTGATATTCTTCGTGCTTGCTGGGCTATCGGGCCTTACGGAGAAATAGGGCAGAGCAATTTGCGATTCTGTGTAGCCAAACGGAGGAAAGAGACTTGTGGTCTCACTTCCCCTTCCTTCACGGGTATGGATCACGCGCATGGCGGCAAGGCCATGGCTTACCATGAAGTGCTCTAGCCCACTTCGGGCGGAGTCGGCTCAAGCGTGCCCGGCGTTTCTCCGTAGGGCCAGGGCAACTGAATCGGCTCGCCTCTACGATTGAAAATCTCGACCGGGGTTTCCAAGACAGCAATAGCCTGCATCTCCTCCTCGCCCGTCGTGCAGATTTTGTGCGGGGTGTAAGCGGGAACCGTGATCACACTATTGGGACCGAAATCGATCTGCTTGCCATCCACCTGGCACCAGCCTGTTCCCTTGAGAACAATCAGAATCTCTTCGCCTGAATGATAGTGCGTTGGGGTTGGCTTGCCGGGCTGTGAGGTCTGCATCCAGATTTCAACGTTTTTAGACTCATCCTTCACTAAGGTCTGGTGGACAACTGCGGGATGAATAAACTGTTCAATCGTATTAATTTTCCGAATGGAATACATAGGCGAGCCCTCCCTCTTTTATGTTTCAAAAGGACCGTAGCAAAGAAGAGGGAAAACGCCAATCAGAACTCAATCTGAAAGCCTTCACGCTCCTGACTCTGCACCTCTGTCAGATAGCCCTGAACCCTCAGATACTCCCCTGCCGGGTAATACAAATATCCTTGCGTAGTGACGTGGGCGGCAAGCGCCTGACTGACCATGGGCGGCGGGAGACTGGAGGCGTCTTTTTCTGCTAAGGCCCGGACTGTGACGCCTCCGACCGAGAGGAGTTGGACCTGCTCCGTATCGAACACATATGTCTGTTGGGTCCGATTGGCGACTTCTACGGCGACAATAAAAATGGCCGGCGTGTGGACACCGAATAGCAACTCAGCCTCAATCGGCGGCAGCGGCCGAATGTCCACATACACCCGGCCTTCCGGTCCGTAGCGTTTGGCATTATCAGCCAGCCCATGAAACAAGGAATAAAACGTGCGCCGGAAGTAGGTTGTCGGTGGCGGACGATTCTCGGTGAGACGCGGAGCCTCTTGCTCGTGATAATCTGTCACAAGCGGGTGCGGATTATCAGAGGCAACGTCCAATGTGCTGAGCGAGGCTGCGTCGACAACCACGCCCTGCGGCTGACACTGAATCGTTACCTGGACCAGCGCCGTCTGACCCGACCGTCTTTGCCGCGCCTGTATCGCCCCGGTTTTTCCTGGCGTAGCTCGGGTTGCACTCGTTACGCGATACCCCATTCGCTCGACTGTCCGGTAGGCGAGTTGCTGGGCTTGTTCGCACGATAAGTCCGTATCAGTAATCCCGTACAATTCGGCCAGCGGCTCGGCCTGTGCCGCGGCCCGGTCCGCTTCCATGCTCGCAAACACGGCCGCGGCAGAAGCCCTGGCAACTGCGCGTCCAGCGGGTTGAGAGCGTGGGGTACAGCCGATGAGGGTCGCAAGGGCCGTCAGGACGAGGACTCCGCCCAAGGCTGACACCCGAGACTGAAGCCAGCACCGCCTACGCCCTGTTTTGCCAGGTCTGGCAAGCTTCTTTTCAGTCAGGAAGGTGAGGCCGTGCATCGGACCAATCGGACCGAGAAGATGGGAACGGCTATTCCAGCAACTCCGCCTTCTCAATACTGGCGAAAAGGCGCGCCGAGCCGAGTGCGTATTCAACCGCTCCTGAGCTGGGCGTTCCCTGAGTCAGGGAAGTCGCCAGTATCTCGGTGGCGATATAGTCCTGATGCGTCTGGATGGCTACCCCAAGCTCCGCGTCGGTTGCCTGCCAGGTCACTCGGATGCGGTTTTCTACCTCTAAGCCCATATCTTTGCGTGCTTTCTGAAGAAGCCGGGCAACATCCCGGGCCATCCCTTCCAAACGGAGTTCGGGCGGTAGGGCGGTGTGGAGGGCAACGGTAATCCCTGGCTCGGACTGGACGGCAAGGTCTTGCGGCGTCGTTGTTTCTATCAGCAGGTCGTCCGCGCTCAGCTCGACTTGCTCATTCGGTAAATCGAGAACAACCGCTTGTCCTGCCGTGACCGCGGCCACAATGGCATCGTGATCAGCCGCTTCCAGCACCTTGCCGACCTCGGGCAACAGTTTGCCGAGCCGTGGTCCGAGCAAACGGAAGTTCGGTTTCACCGTGACGTGTTGGGGCAGAGCGGATTCGTCCGCATGGACGGAGATGTGCTTCACGTTCAGCGTTTCTTCTAAGAGCTGCTGAAATTGCTGCGTCGCTGCGGCGGTCTTGTCGTCCGCCGTCAGGACCAGCATTTCAGGCAGCGGCTGACGGACCCGCACTTTGGCTACCATCCGTGCGGCAAGCCCAAGCGAGGTAATTTTCCGCACGGCCGTCATAGCGATTTCGAGTTCGGTATCCACAAGGTCGGTGCGATTAGTCGGGTACGGTAACAGATGTACCGATACCGGAGCTGCGGTCGCGTGGGGACGGACGACACGCTGGTAAATGGATTCGGCAGTGAAGGGGACGATCGGTGCGATCAGCCGGGTCAGTTTCTCTAGGCATTCATACAGCGTGAAAAAGGCCGCCTGTTTATCCGTAGAATCCTCGCTCTTCCAGAAGCGCCGGCGATTCTGTCTGACATACCAGTTCGACAGGTCGTCGACGAACTCTTCAACCGCGAGGACCACCTTCCTGAAATCATAGTCTTCGAAACTGGCTCGACACGTTGTCACCAGCCGTTCAAGCCGCGAGAGTATCCAACGATCGATCTCGGATTGACCTCCTCGTGCCGCCGACGCCGCTCGCGCGGGGTTAAATTGATCTATTTCCGCATAGGTCAGGTAAAATTTGACAACATTTTCGAGCGTATCGAAAAACTTATTGCGAATGAGCGTTATAGCCGGATAGCCAAAATTCAGATTCTGGGTCGGATTCTGACGACAATAGAGCCAGCGCATAGGATCGGCGCCCACCCGTTCCACCGCTTCATCAAAAGAAATGGCGTTCCCACTCGACTTGTGCATCTCTTCGCCATGTTCGTCCCGAACCAGGGCATGCCCGAGCAACGTGGTGAAGGGAGCCCGTTTCTCCAACATCGTACTCATCGCAAGCAGGGCATAAAACCAATTGCGGAACTGGCCGGGAAAACATTCGGTGACAAAGTCTGCCGGATACCACTTGCGCCAGTAGTCGTGGTCAGTCGTGTATCCCGTTGTGGAAAAAGGAATGATGCCAGCATCGAGCCAGGGGTTCCCAACATCAGCCACACGCTGCGCAGTCCCATGACAGTCCTTGCAGCGGATCGTCACCGCATCGATCCAGGGACGATGCGGGCTCTGGCCGTCGAACGTCTCCCAGCCGGCTCGCGCTCGCTCGCGCAGTTCGTCCCGGCCTCCGATAACATCAAAACTGCCACACTCCCGACACTTCCAGATCGGCAGGGCCAGGCCCCAGTAGCGCTTCTTTGAGATCATCCAGTCGCCCATATTCCGCAGCCAGTCGAGTTCCAGATCAAGGCCGAAATCCGGGAGCCAACGGACCATCCGGGCGCTTTCCATAATCTCTTCTCGCCACGGGTCCATGGCAATGAACCACTCGTCTACCGCGCGGAATAAGAGTTGGGTGCCGCATCGCCAGCAGTGGGGATAGCTATGGGTGTACGGATCAGCTCGGTACAGCCGTCCCCGAGTGGCGCAATAGTCCACCACATCGTCTGCGACCTCTGCGGCCGACTGCCCGACGTACGGCTCAATATCAGGCAGAAAACAGCCTTCCTCATTAATCGGCGCAATAATGGGCAGGTCGTATTCTTTTCCCAGCTCAAAGTCTTCACGCCCGCAGCCCGGCGCGATATGAACGATCCCCGTCCCTTCGCTCTCGGACACTTCTTTCCACGGAATAACCTGATGCGCTTGTCGGGCCTCTGCTTGCGCTGCGATGTCGTCGAACGGCCCATCATAGGTCAACCCAACCAGTTGCTCGCCCGGAAACCGCGCTTCGATTTCATACCCGTCGTTGAGGGTCTGAGAGAGGGTTGCCTCGGCCAGGTAATAGACATCACCACCCTGATGGACACGGACGTAAGTCAGCTCTGGGTGGACCGCAGCCGCGACGTTTGAAGTCAGTGTCCACGGTGTCGTCGTCCACACCAACAGGGCGCCGGGCCGCTCGCGTAGCGGGAATTTCACCACCAGCGCGGTATGGGTCGTCTCCTTGTAGCCTTCGTGGGTTTCGTGCTGGGATATCCCGGTTCCGCAGCGCGGACACCACGGCATGACATCGTTGCCCTGATAAATGAGGCCCCGCTCGTGACAGCGCTTGAGAAAGTTCCAGATGGCGTAATTATTCTCATCAGACAAGGTCCAATACGAGTTCTCCCAATCCATCCAGTAGCCCAGACGCCTGCTCTGGCGGGTGATCTCGTCTCCAAATCGGTAGACCCGCTCCTTACACTGCCCCACAAAGCGCGCGATCCCATAGGCTTCAATGTCAGGCTTGCGTGTAAAGCCGAGCGCGCGCTCAACCTCTACCTCTACCCACAGCCCCTGACAGTCGAAACCATTCTGATAGCGCAGTTCACAGCCAAGCATCGAACGGTAGCGCTGCACGACATCTTTGATCGTGCGTCCCCAGGCGTGATGCACACCCATAGGGTTATTTGCGGTGATGGGTCCGTCGAAGAATGACCACGCGGGCCCACCAGAGTTCTTCTCCCGGAGTTGCTGAAAGGCCCTGGTTTCCTCCCAGAGCGCCAGGATCTCATTTTCCCGCTCAACGATCTCGGGCCATGAAGGGACTTGAGAGTCTGCGGCAGTCTTACTCATACTTTTTGCTCTTCAGCGTCTTGCTCGGGTTCTCCAGCGGTTGTGTCAGTGAGGTCAGCTCGAAAGGAGAAGGGGGCGCCAATAATAAATAGCACAGTACAGTAATTGACGAGCCAGGAGTCTTCAAGAGAGGCTCCTGGCCGTATGTGCGCAAGAGGGTTATTTGCTCAAGAGGGGAGGATCGTATGTGAGGGAGGCTGCCTTAAAATTCCACATGAAAGCCCTCACGTTTCTGGCTCTCCATTCCAATAGGGGTCAGAAAAAGCGTGCCATTTTAGCTCAACTGGGGGACAACCAACTCAGTAAAGCGCTGAAGCATCTCCTGTTCCTGCTTGTACGGAAACACTATCTGGAAATGATGAAAGCCAAGAGTCTGTATATTCCGCAGGGTTTCGGCGATACGCTCCGGCGTCCCTGCGGTCCCCAGCTCTCGTGACGCCCACAATCCACGCCCGCCTAAGGCCTGCGCCGACTCCGCCTCCCGCCGCCTGAGTTCTTTTTCATCTTCCGCAAGAATCACAGCAAGAAACAGCGACTTCTCAATCGTTGAGAAATCTCGCTTCAGCGCGTCACAGTGCCGACGTAAGATCTCAGTCTTTCTCCTCACGGTCTCGACTGAAGAGCCCAGGAGGATGTTCCAGCCATCGGCGTGCTTGGCAACGATGCGCAGCATTTTCTTCTCTCCGCCGCCAGCAATCCAGATTCTGGGCGGTTGCCGAACGGGCTTGGGAGCGCACAACGCCTCCTGCAACTGGTAGTGCTTGCCCGTAAAAGACGCGCGCTCTGTGGTCCACAACAGTCGCACCACCTGTACCGCCTCTTCGAGCTGAGCGAGTCGCGTTCCAATTGAGGGAAAGGGAATGCCGTAGGCACGGTACTCAAGCTCCTTCCAGCCAGCCCCAATGCCAAACTCCAGCCTACCGTTGCTGAGATGATCAAAGCTGGCCGCGATCTTTGCCAAGATGCTGGGCGGACGGTACGAATTACACGTGACCAGCGTTCCCAGCCGCAATCGAGTCGTCACCGGGGCAAGGGCAGTCAGCAGGGTCCACGCCTCCAAGCAGTTGCGTTGCTCAGCTCGACTATCCCAGAAAAGATGATCGGAGACCCATAAGCCATAAAACCCAAGCCGTTCCGCCTCTTTTGCGATATTGGCGACTTCGTCGTAGGTAAAGCCAAACTGGGGTTCGATCTGGATACCAAAACGGAGCCCCTGGCCTTCGTCTGGCGGAGACTCCTGAGCTACGGCCTGAGCCGCGCCTGCTTCAGACTGTATTGTAGAAACGGCTTGTAAACCTGCTGCTCCGGCGGCGGCTGTACCCGCTTCCTTCAGGAACTTCCGTCGGCTGATGTCACGCATACTGACGAGCCTCCTTTATGGAGAGCCTACGCCCCTGCCCTCTTCTCTATGACACCTAAAGCAGTCTGGGCGGATGTCAGGCCGGCTGAGAATGACACGCTTGCAGGCGCAGGTGTCGGCGCAGCGTCCCCCTGTGTTTTATAGCCGCCATAAATGGCGTGCCCGGATTGGAGCCAGAAGCAATCTGCGACTGCGAAGCCGGCTTGCTTGAACCACGTCAACTGATCGAACAGCGGTGAGGGTTTGTCGTAGGGATCGGGGGTATGAAAATAATTCCACTTTTCTTGAGTGAATTTCTCAAAGAGCTGGATTGAGCCGGTCTTTTCGACTGAGAGAGACTGCGTAATCCGATCCCAACTCTCGCCAAAGGACGCCCACGCTTCTGACCGCTGCGGTTTGACGATATCAGCAATGAGAACAGCACCACGGTCTGAAATCCGTTTTCCTATTTCCGTAAACAGCCATTGTTTCTCCTGCCCATTCAGATGGTGCACGCACAGGGAGGATACGACGCAGTCGGCAGTATCCAGAGAATCAAGCCAGCCTGGCGAGGCCATATCAAACGCCGCGATGCGAAATCGCTCTCCAAATCGCCGCAGGTTCTGGCTGGCCTGCTCACGCATACTTTCCGATCCATCCAAGGCAAGCATCGAGGCGTTCGGAAAGCAATCCAGAATGGCGAAGGACAAGGCCCCTTCCCCACAGCCAAGCTCAACTGCCTGAAACGAGTCATGCTGCTGAAAGGGCAGCAGACTCAAAATAGTCGCGGTCTGCTCAGCCCTGGCAGGCACGGCAATCGCCGCCAGTTCGCGGTACATCTGGGAATCATCTTCTGTCCATTCCGTGCGTTCTTCAGCCATACGGGGTACTCCTTGCATATCTCGCATATCTCCACGCGCAGGTGGTTTCCCGGCTGGGAGGCTACAAATGGTAGCACGGTTAGGGGAGAAAGGGAGGAGTTTGGACTCGAAGAAGACCCTCACCCTGGCCCTCTCCCAGCGGGAGAGGGGAACAAGAGGAAAACCCTCTCCCAGGGGAAGAAGGAATGAGACGGTGTAGGGGCGACCGGCTGGTCGCCCTTCTTTTTATTGTCCGGCTAGGGGACCGCGTAACAACTGACCTGGCAGCGCGCCAGTGTGTTCGTTATTGCGCAGAAGCACTTCACCGTTCACGACCGTCGCCAGAAAACCGTTGGCTTTTTGCTTCAGTCGCCGGGCTCCAGACGGAAGATCATAGGTCATTTCCGGCACTTGTGGCTCAACCGTTTGAGGATCAAAAATCACGACGTCGGCCTTCCAGCCCTCACGCAGCAGGCCGCGTCCGGCCAGCCGCCAATGCGACGCCGGTACAAAGCTCAGTTGTCGTACGGCGTCTTCCAAGGTCAGGGCTTCTTTCTCGCGTACCCAGTGACTCAACAAATGAGTTTGGAGGGATGAATCCATGATCTGTGAAACATGCGCCCCCGAGTCTGAGAAGGTAATCACTGAGCGGGGATGCCGCATCATCTCTAATGTGCTGGGCTCATGCGTGTTGGTCAGCGGCTGCATGAAGAAACGCTTCAAACCCTTTTCCAAGGCGAGATCAATATAGGTCTCAACAGGGTCTTGATTGCGCTGTGCAGCAATCTCGGCAACCGACTGATACGGCGGGACGGCCTTATCCATGATGGGGAACATCCACTTAAAATTCGCCGCGCGGGTTTCAGCGCCAACGGCCCGAGCCCCCGCTTGTGGCGGATGATTGGCGGACTGCACCAGTTGCTGGCGTATTTCAGGATTGCGTAAGGCCGCTTCCTGTTCCGCCAAGGGCAGGTTGCGAATGTCGCGCCAGACGGGCAGCTTGTCAAACGACGTGACCGACTCGAACGACTGCAACACGCTGATGGGACGGCTGTGGACCTGAATAAACATGCGCCCACCGGCTTCAGCGGTTTCATCCGCCAACGCAAAAAACGGGCGCCAGTAGTCCGGGGCCTTGGGCGCGCTGAACATGCCAAACGTGACCGGCACACCCGTATCGACCGCCAAGGCTTTGAGCCGATTACAATAGTCTTGAATCCGTTCCGGGTTGAGGCCCGTGTCTTCGCCCGCGATTTCAAACACACCCGAGTTCAGCTCGCCGAGCACGCCGACCAATTGGCGGACTTCATCCCATGTAGCGAGCCGACTCGCAACCGGTTGGCCGTCAGGCGTCTGATGGTTACGCGTGCGTGAGGTGGTAAAGCCGGCTGCGCCCGCTTGAATGGCACTGCGTACCTCACGCTGCATAGCTTCGAGATCGTCGTGGGTCGCCTCTTCAGTAAAAGCCCGCTCACCCATGACATAGGTCCGCAGGGCGGAATGCCCGATGTAGGCGGAATAATTAATGCCTTTGGGCAGGCGTTCAACCGCATCCAGGTATTCCGGATAGGTGGTCCAACTCCACTTGATGCCGGCTTCCATGGCTTCCGGCGAAATGTCTTCTGCGCGCTCCAGATTACGCATCACCAGCAGCTTGTCCTCTTCGCTGCACGGGGCAAGCGAGAAGCCGCAGTTGCCCATGACCACACTGGTAATGCCATGCCAGCACGAGCACGTTCCGAGTGGATCCCAAAACACCTGGGCGTCCATATGCGTATGGCCATCAACAAAGCCTGGGGAGACCACATGCCCCTCAGCGTCGATGACTTCCTTGGCGCCCTCACGCAGTCTGCCGATTGCCGCGATTTTTCCATCAGCAATGCCAACATCCGCCTGAAAGCGGGGCAGCCCGGAACCATCAACCACAGTACCGTTTTTGATAAGAAGATCGTATTGCATGCTCCTCCATATAGATGATGTGGGGGTCAGAGTGCAAGCGCTCGCACTGCTGCAACGCGAACCTAACGATAGCGAAACTTCGGCTTGCGCTTCTCTAGGAACGCATCTCGCCCCTCCCTGTAATCAGGACCTTCAAAAGCCGCAGCGCGGAGGCGGCGGCTGACCATATTGTCATCCGTCTCCCCTGCGGTAATTTCGTTCACAATAGTTTTCACCGCACGGATGGTAAATTGGGAGAGATTACACAGTTGCCGGGCAAAGGCGAACGTTTCCCGCTCCAGGTCCTCGGCTTTGAAAATCCGTGTCACAATGCCGCAGGCCAGCGCTTCATCGGCTTCAATGACCCTGGCGCCCATGAGCATCTCTTTGGCTTTGGATGGACCAACAAGATCGACCAGCCGTTTTGTTTCGCGGAGCGTGTAGGCCACGCCCAACCGCGCCGGCGGAATGCAGAATCTGGCCGTGCGGTCCGCATAGCGCAGGTCACACGCCAGGGCGAGGGCACAGCCGCCGCCGAAGCAATAGCCTGACACCAGGGCGATCACTGGCTTGGAGAGATGCGTGACAGCGTCAAAGGCAGCCCGTGTCGTCTCCTCGGACTGCTTCACCGTTTCCGGCGTAGCGTGGATCTTGGGAAACTCGCTGATATCCGCACCGGCTGAGAATGCCTGTGAGGTCACGCCACGAATGAGCAGCACTTTAATATCAGGATTCTCCGCCACCTCATCAACATATTTCTTTATGCCCGCCCAGACCGCTCCGTTCAGGGCATTTAACTTGTCGGGCCGATTCAGTACGAGCACAGCGATTTCGGCGTGTGTTTCAAGGTAAACAGGCTTGTCATTCATCCTAGTCCCTCCACATGATCCAATGTGTTGTCCAACTCATGTTTTTGTACTCCTTCATATCTACAAAGGCTACGCTATTGGTTCTCTACCATACTACCTGCCTCAACCGGCATTTTCCTCTTGACCACAGCCCAAGGCGTGCTAGTGGGAAAGAAGGCGTAGCGACTGGAAGGTCTGGTTCGTTGTTCGTTTCGGGATACATTCATAGCAGCAAGGGAGGGGAACTATGGCACAGTCTGGAGTTATTTCGGCAGATTCGCACTTTGTAGAGCCGCCCGATATGTGGGTGGAACGGTTGGATAAGAAGTTCCGGGATAAGGCTCCGCACACAGTAAATGGGCTCAACGGAAAAGAGGGCGAGTTCTTTGTGTGCGAGAACATCAACCCGATACCGGTGGCCGGGTTTTTTGGTGCCGGCGTTCCTTCGGAAGAGCTGCCGGCACACAACCGGAAGGGCTTTGAGGCTGCCCCGGCTAGCGTCTGGGACCCCGCCGCGCGCATTAAGGACCAGGAGCGGGACGGTCTGGAGGCCGAGGTGATTTACACCTCCATGGGCATGCCGCTGTACGGGCTGGATGATATCGAGCTGCGGGACGCCTGTTTTCGGGCGTATAACGACTGGTCGGTTGAGTATTGCAGCCATGCTCCAAAGCGGCTCTTGCCGCTCGGACTCATCACTCTTGAAGACATTAAGGCCGGCACTAAGGAGCTCGAGCGCATCGCCAAACAGGGCGTGCGCGGAGCCATGATCTGGGCCGAGCCGCCTGATGATCGTCCTTACAGTCATACCGACTATGATCCGTTCTGGGCGGCAGCCTCAGACCTCAACATGCCTCTTTCCCTGCATATCCTGACCGGCCGCAAGGGCATGGGTATTGACTTTTTCGCGGATAACCTGGCGCTGCAGGTTTCCACGCTGCATCACGAAGTGGAACGCTCCATTGCGGTGTTTGTCCTCGGTGGAGTGCTGGAGCGTTTTCCCAAGCTCACTATTGTTTCGGCCGAGAATGACGTAGCCTGGATGCCCTATTTTATGTGGCGGATGGATTTTGCCCACAGGCGAATCGGCCCGCTCTCCTCGGTCAAATTGAGTATGAAGCCGAGCGACTACGTGAAGCGTCAGGTGTACGCGACCTTCATCGAGGAGCCCATCTTGCTCGATGGCTATCACCGTTATGCGGCAGACAATGCCATGTGGTCTTCGGACTATCCTCACACGGCCGCCATCTGGCCTCGTTCGCAGGAGTTTATCAAAGACACCTTTAGTGGGCTGTCAGAGACCGATCGCCGGAAGCTCATCCACGATACCGCCGCGCGCGTGTATCGGATTGAATAAATAACAGAGGGCACCCCGGCGTGGGTGCCCTCTATCCAACAATCCCGCCCTTTCCTCCGGCAGTCCTCTCTAATGCGTAAAGCAGGTTGCAGTGGTATGGCAGTGGCATAGGCTGGCAGCTCCGTGTAGGCATATACGCTGACGATTTGTGGAGGACATCTCATTGGGAAGGAAAAGGTCTCGTTTTGTCCTGCTGTCCGCCATTGTCAGCAGCGCTGTACTAGATCTCGCGTCAGTCACACTGGTTCTGGCCCAATCTTCGCCCGTCGCCCTACCGGACATTGAGGTACGCGGCACAACGCCGTTGATGAGTGCTCCTGTCTCGCGGGAACACATACCGGCCAATGTGCAAACCATCACCAGCGAGCAGATTACGAAACGCGGCGCACTCAACCTGACCGATACCCTGTCCCGCAGCCTGGGCGGGGTGAACCTGAATCACGTCCAGAACAACCCCTTCCAGCCTGATGTCACCTATCGCGGTTTTACGAGTTCCTTTCTCATTGGTACGCCGCCAGGACTGAGTGTCTTTGTCGATGGTGTCCGCGTCAACGAACCCCTGGCCGATCAAGTCAATTGGGATTTGATTCCGACTGATGCCATTGATCGTCTTGAGCTCATCCCCGGCTCAAACCCGGTCTATGGTCGTAATACGCTGGGCGGTGCCATTGTGATGCAAACCAAACGTGGCTTTACCCATCCAGGCACAACCGCGGAGATGGGGGGTGGGAGTTTCGCCCGCTATCGGACTTTGCTGCAACATGGGGGCAGTCACGGCCAGTTCGACTATTTTGTGTCGGGCAACCTCTTTCTCGAAGACGGCTTTCGGGATTTCTCAAAAAGCCACGTTGGCCACCTCTTCGGCAAGGTCGGCTATCTGGGGACGCACGACGATTTCTCTCTCTCCCTGACCCATGTGAACAACAAGTTGACCGGCAACGGCCCGCTGCCCGAGAGTCGGCTCAAGCGTGACCGCTCTTCGGTGTTCACCTACCCCGATATTTTTGAACCCGACCTGTGGTTTCTCAACGGCCAATACCAGCGTGACCTGGGTCGCGGCTTTTCGCTGTCGACCAATCTGTACGGCCGCCTGTTGGATGTGGATCAGTTTAACCTGGATGTCGAAGAAGACGTCGACGCCCGCACGAACCAGAAGGGCTGGGGGGGTGCGCTCCAGTTGGCCTATCAAGGGACAGTATGGGAGAGGCCGGTCTCTATCACGCTTGGCAGCGATTACGCCGGGGCGCGGCTTGACCACCTCATTGGCGAGCGGGGTGAGGACGACGATGACAATGGCGATCACGGCGGCAATGCTGAGCTGGAAGACGACCTGGCTCTGCTCCAGGCCCTGGTAGAGGGCGAGGCGGACGCATTTGAGGTGGAGACCAATGTCAAAACCGAAACCCACGCCGGCGGCCCGTTTTTTACTATTACCGCCGAACCGATTGATAAGCTGACGCTGACCGTGTCCGGACGCTATGAGGTCACCCATCTCACCATTAAGGACCGACTCGCTGGACACGTGGACGATGACGAAGAGGCGGGAACGGACGCCAGCGGCAACCACACCTTTGATCGGTTTAATCCCGCAGTGGGGGCGACCTATACCTTTACCGAGCATCTGAGCCTGTACGCCGGGTATAGCGAGAGTTATCGTGCGCCGACCGCTATTGAGCTGACCTGTGCCAACCCCGAAGCGCCCTGCCCGGTGCCGACCGCGATTGTGGACGATCCGCCACTGGACGCAGTGAAGGGAAAGACCTGGGAGACCGGCATCCGCTGGGCCTTTCCACCGCATATTGATGCGACGCTGGCCTTCTTTCGGACGGACCTCAAAGACGACATCTTGTTTCGCAATGAACCGGAAAGTCGGGTGCTGGGGTTTTTTCAGAATGTGGATGCCACTCGTCGCCAGGGAATCGAACTCCTCCTGCGCGGAGTGTGGAGCTGGGGCAACTGGTTTCTGAATTACACCGCGACGGACGCCACGTTTGAAGATGATATTGAACTGTTTACGTTCGCCAGTGAAGATCGAATCGCCCTGGTACGCGACGGAGATCGTCTGCCGCTGGTTCCACCGCATCGGGTCAACGGCGGTATCGATTTTTTCATCGGCTCGCAGCTACGGCTGAGCCTGGACGCTGCCTATGTGGATGGACAGCGTCTACGGGGCGATGAGGCCAATCAACGTAGTCGGCTGGACCCGTATTTTGTGGCCAATGCCCTGGTTGAATATAGCTATAAGAATTTCGATATTTTTCTGCGGCTCGAAAACCTGTTTGACGAAGAATACGAGAGCTACGGCGCGTATTTTGAGAATGTCGTGGACGGAAGCGGCGTCGAACGCTTCATGAGCCCCGGCGCACCCTTGGCCGCCTTCAGCGGCGTGCGGGTGAAATTCTGAGGAACGGGGCGACTGCGTCCCGTCGTGCGGTCCATCCTCAAATACTAAAGTCGAGCAGATTGTAATCCTTCATGCCGGCTTTGGCTGCTTCGTCCCAGCGGTAGTGCTCTCCCGACTCGACAAACGGCTTATAGATGTACGGTTTTTCGTCCGGGAAGCGCTGCTGGCGCGCGTCGATGGCATAACCAATCACGCGCGAACGGGTACGAATGCGGTCTTCATCGTACACTGCCGGTGCGCTATGAATTCCACCACCGTTCACTCCAAGCACTGACGAACGGCGATGAAAGCCGAAGTTCACGGTGACTCGCCAGTCCGGACTGGTATTCGCAAATGAACAATGCAGCAGTTGCCGGTTGGAGATGACCACGTCACCAGGATGACACACCATGGGAACGGCGTCAGGCAGGCGCTCCGAGCCTGCCTCGGCAACTCTCTTCGTGATATCGACGTGACCGATTTTATGTGTCCCCGGCACGACCCACACCCCGTTTGCTGGTGTACAACCGTAGAGCTGAGCCATAAAGTTAAAGCCGTGGGTTCCCTGGTCCCAGGCGGGACTGTCCCAATGCGTCGTACCATCCTGATGCCAGGCAACCGAGGCCCCTTTACCCGGCTCTTTGATGAACAACGCCTCGGTAAACGGAACAAAGTCCGCACCGTTGACCGCCTCGGCCACGGCTAACAGGTGCGGATGGGCAGAGGTTCGCAGGCTGGCTTCGGAAAATTGCAGCGAGCCGATAATGAGATAGACAACTTCCTTGGGTAGGTCAGCAGCCGGGGTGGGCTCCAGCATCTTCACCGGATGCCGACCGTTGGCGAGATCGGTCCCACCAAAAGGATCACCGAGCGGTTTGGACCAAAACAGCGTGGAAGCCTGACAATCTGCCGCGAGGGCCGGGCGACCCTGGGCATCGACCGCAGAACCTCGCTCGGTCGGCAGGCGTTCCATGATAACGAACAGGTCGGCTTCGATATCGTTGAGTTCCTCTTCCCCGAGCACTCCCTCGAAGACATAAAAACCGTATTTCCAATAGGCATCGAGGATGTCGGTGTGCACCCTGCCATCGGCGTAAAAGCGAATCGGGCCGCGATTATCGAGCGCATAGGCTCGTTTCTCACCCTCACGCAGATAGGCCTGCATGGCCGTCTCAGCGGCCCCATAATCGCCCGTTGTCGTATTACTCGCTGCCTGCATGTCTTCCCTCCGTTCTTTGTAATTGTCAACTAATATGCGCTTCTCAGTCTCTATACAATCTCTTCCTCCTCGTCGGTTGACTTTGCCGTCCCGGTCCCGTTTCATAGGGACTATGCGAGGGTTCGGGAAAACGACTGTGCTGCTTTTACTCCTGGCCCTGCTGTGTCCGAGCGGGGCAGGAGCGGTCGAAACAGCCCCACCTATCTCCGACCGGGAGATCATCGAACGCTTGACCAAAGTGGAAACAAAAATCGACGCCAACACCGCGGCCCTTACCCAGCTTCGGCAAGATATGAACACCCAATTCGGACGGATTGACGTTCAGTTCGGGCGGATTGACACTCAGTTTGACCGCCTCACTCAATTGATGCTGGGGATTCTCGGAGCCTTTACCGCCCTCGTGGTGGCAACGATCAGCTTTGCCCTGTGGGACCGCCGGACGATGATCCGGCCGTTCGAGAGCAAGGTGCAGGCCATAGAAAAAGAGTTGGCCCGCGACCGCGAGAGCCTGCATTCCCTGCTGGACGCCTTCCGTTCCCTGGGCAAGAGCAATGAACAGGTAGCGGACGTGTTGCGTCAGTTTCGGTTGTTGTAAGCATCCGCTCCGCATCAAAGCGCCTAGCCTGTGTCAGGTGCCGCGCTTAGTATTTGCATGACTTTCGACTGAAAAAACCTCGCCATCGAGATCAAACGCAAAGTTTGGCCCTGCGTAATTCTCCCACCGTTTGGCGTAGGGGTCGTCGTCGAGAGGCGAAACGTCATCGGTCATACCTTGGTCGCCCTCGTCGAGTCCGGTCAGAAAAAAGACGCGTGCTGCCGAGTCGGTGCTGAATCGCAGTCTGGGCAACGGATTCGATCTACCCGGCCTGCTGGCCGAGGTGGCGCGGCATTACCTGGGCCGGGCGCACGGCGAAGCCCGGGGCAACAAGTCTGCGGCGTGTAAACTGGTCGGCCTGCCGAACTACCAGACGTTTACGAACTGGATGAAAAGATATGGGGTCGGGGAGTAAGGGTCATACTTACTCTTCTGACGTTCAGGCGTTGTGACATCGCTACCGCGATTATGCCAGCTTGCCGCCCATGAAAAAATCCCCCTTGTCCGAGGCGGACCGTCGGGCCTACTAGCGTCAGAACCTGACTATTGTCGCGGCCTTGCTGAGCATCTGGTTCGTGGTATCTTTTGTCGTCTCGATCATCTTCGTTGACAGCCTGAACGACATCCGCATAGGCAACTTTCGGCTGGGCTTCTGGATGGCCCAGCAGGGCTCGCTATACGTCTTCGTGGCGCTGATCTTCGTCTATGTGTGGCTGATGAATCGTCTGGACCGGGCCTATAGCGTTGAAGAGCCGGAGGCCGGGGACACCCGCGAGGGGCGCCCCGGTGATGAACGTGCTGCCGACCGGTCCGGTTAAAGCCCGGACCTTCGTTGGCGTTTGAGACAAGGAGACTTAGTTTGGCACCCAGGCGAGGGCCCGGACTTCACCAAACTCTCGCTCTGATTTGTTCCACGACACCCCACCGTCCTGACTGGTGTAGACATAGCCGTGCAGGCTGTTGGCCACAATAAAGTCGGGATCTGCCGGATTCGTGGCAAACCAATACATGGTTGAGTTTGGCACGACGGGTAAAGGGGCAACCTGCCATGTTTGCCCGCCATCGGTCGAACGCTGGATAGCCCCGACCTTGCCCGGAATGAAATCTCCATTACCCACAAACATCACGTTGGGATCGTCGGCTTTCAGCGCCACGCCACGACAATACGAGATGCCCCGATCTGCGAAACGTGGGAAACCGTGCAGCGACCAACTCTGGCCTTCGTCCGTGCTGGTCCAAATACCATCCGGGGTGGTGGCGATGATTTTTCTGTGCGGCTCGGGGCTGATGGTCAGACCGTGGATATCCTGGTTCAGCTCGCTTTTGCCCAGGGCAGGAAGATGCTCCCAGGTGTCACCGCCATTGGTACTCCGATAGACACCGTCGATCTCAACACTCGCCCAGATCGTGCCGGAGTCGCGCGGATCAAAAAGAAGGTTGGTGACCTTGGGCGCTCCGGCGAGGCATTGCTCGGCAGCATTGATGGGCAGTTCTTCCCAATTCTGACCACCGTCCTTGGTGCGGAATACGCACGGCGGCTTGGTCCCGACAAGAATAACGTCCGGGTCGTCAGGATGAACCGCAATAGACCAGATTTGTTTTCCATCTGTGGGAGATTCTATCAGGTCCCAGACCGCGCCTTTGTCCTCGCTCCGATACAGCCCTACCTCAGAGCCGGCATACACTATATTGGGATTGTGCGGAGACACGACCAGCGAGCGAATTTGGATTTCCCCTGGTTCGGCATGGAACGGCAGCTTCATACGACTCCGCCGCCAGCGTGCGCCGCTATCCGAGCTATACCACACCCCAGCGCCAACGGTTCCGACACAAATGGTATGTCCATTGTCCATGTTTCCCCTCCTTAAATGCCGAGAATACTTTTCAACAATTACGGCATAGCACTCCCAGGCCAAAGTGCAAAGATGTTAGTGCTGCCAAGACGTATGTTCCCCGGCGGAGCATACCGGGATATCTTTCCATGCGGCGAACTGGATAATGAGGCCGAGGCTATACCAGCCAGAGGAGAACACTATGGCAGAAAATAATGATACCCGCATCGATGTCTATCTCATCTGTAATGCCAAATATCATGACACAAACTTTGCTCGACTTGAATTGCTCAAACTCCTCGCCGAACACGAGGACGTGTATGTCCGAGTCGCCGAAGATTATCAGGATCATGAAGCCATCCAGCAGTCCGCGCTCCTCATCACCTATACGTGCGATGTGTGTCCAACCCTGGAGCAACAGGAGGGTCTCAAACAGTTTCTCAGCAGGGGCGGTCGCTGGTTTGCTCTGCATGGCACGAGTGCCCTGTTGGAGTTTGTCGGAGAAAGCCTGGAAACCGATGGTATTGTGATTCCGGGCAAGGTCGATACGCCTCGGAAAGCACCGGCGTTGTCTGACATGCTGGGCAACCACTTTGTGTCGCATCCACCCATTCAGCCTATTCACGTCACGGTCGCCGACCCAAACCATCCAATCGTCCAAGGCATTGAACCGTTCGAGGTGACGGATGAGCCGTATTACTGTGAATTTTATGGTGAAATCCATACGCTACTAGAGTCGCGCTATAGCGCAAAATCGGAGGGCTATGTACGCGAAGACTTGGGTAATGACGACCCGCGTCCCCAGCTCTATCTGCATCCGTATGGCCAGGGTGAAGCCCTGTACCTGACGCTCGGTCACTGTCGGGGGAAATATGACATGCAGCCCTTTATGCCCGTCTGCTCTATTGAGCGCTGTTCGTGGGAGTCGCCGGTGTACTATGAATTGCTCAGACGCGGCATCCGCTGGGGTATGGGCCAGCTTGGGAACGGATAGCGGCACTGATCGCGACAAGATGGTCTAGTGTTTTTGTGGAGAGTGCATTAGGGTAAACGCAATGGCTGCATCGATCGATCACGTTGCTCAGGATTCCCTTATCCACAAAATCCAAAAATTACTCCAACTCAGCCGTGATGAAGCCGCGACCGAGCACGAAGCTGCCCTGGCTGCCGCTAAAGTTCATCAGCTTCTGGCCACATATAATCTCTCGTTGACAGAGGTTGAGGCACAAGGCGCACAGGGCGAACGTGCCATGCGGGTCGAAGGCTGGAAAACGAGCCGCCTGCTCCCGTGGGAAAGGCTGCTCTGGCTCGCGACCTGTAAACTGTATTTCTGTTGTTCAACCCTGTCTGTGGGCCGGTCGTTTATCATTGGTCGGTCCCATAACGTCGCTGTCGCCAAAGAAATGTTGGTCTATCTCATTCAAACCGTCCAGCGCTTACGCAAGGAGCATTACGGCAAAGGTCGGCGCTTTTTGGATTCCTTTGCCTACGGCTGTGCCCAGTCTATCGCTGACAAGATCAAAGAGTTGGTCGCCGAACGAGCGCCGGCCGCAGTCGAGACAACTTTACCCGCCGTGCGGGAAAACTATCGCGACGAGGTCTACACCTATCTGGCTGACCAAGGGACGCGCATTCGCAGACTGTCCGCCGCCGCACGCTCACTGAAAGTCGACCCTGAGGGCTATGCTGCCGGACAGAGCGCCGGAGAAACCGTTGGGCTTGACCCGCAGCTCTATGGCAGCCAGAGGCACGGCACGCTGCCCGGGTAAAACAATAAATAATAAGGGCGGATACGATCTCTCGCATCCGCCCTTATCTACAGTCAAAAGTCAAAAAGAACCTGCGCTTAACGCTGCGCCAACGGACCTCGCAACAACTGTCCGGGCAATGCGCCGGTATGCTCGTTTTCACGCAGGACCACTTCGCCATTGACGACCGAAGCCAAAAAGCCGGCGGACTTCTGTTTGAGCCGCCGCGCGCCGGCGGGCAGATCATACGTCAACTCCGGCATCATCGGACCCACGGTTTCCGGGTCGAAGACCACGATGTCCGCGGTCATCCCTTCACGCAGCAGGCCGCGTCCATGCAACCCCCACTGGGAAGCAGGCACAAAGGTGAGCTGCTGGACCGCGTCTTCGAGTGTGATTTCTTGCTTCTCGCGGACCCAATGGCTCAGCAGGTGGGTCTGTAAGGACGAGTCCATAATCTGAGAAACGTGGGCACCGGAGTCAGAGAACGTGATCACTGAACGCGGGTGCTTCATCATCTCCAACACATGGTCTTGGTTCTCATTAGCCAGCGGTTGCAGGAAGAACTGTTTGAGGTTTTTCTCCAGGGCCAGATCAATAAAGGTCTCTACCGGGTCTTGGTTCCGCTCTGTGGCGATCTCCTCAACGGACCGGTGGGGCGGATTGGGCGTGTCCATTAAGAACAACCATTTGAAATTCGCGGCCCGGGCTTCAGGCCCGACCCCCCGGTTGCCATCGTCTTCTTGCGTGTGTGCCTCTTCAACCAGCTTGCGCCGGTAGTCGGGATTCCGCAGGGCCGCTTCTTTCTCTTCGAGTGACTTCATCTTCTTGAGCGCGCGCCAGGTCGGCAGCCGGTCGAACGGCGTATTGGTCTGAAAGGACAGGACAGCGTTCAGCGCACGGCTGTGCACCTGAAGGAACATGCGGCCGCCCGCGGCTGCGGTTTCGTCGGTTAAATCGAGATAGGGCTGCCAGCAGTCCGGTGCCCGGCGCATGCTGAACATGCCGTAGGTCACAGGGACTCCGGTATCGACCGCCAAAGCCTTGAGGCGGTCCATGTATTCACGGATGCGCTCCGGGTTCTGGCCCGTGTCTTCTCCGGCGATTTCAAAGATGCCGGCCCCCATTTCGCCCATAGTGCCGACCAGTTGTCGGACTTCATCCCAGGTGGCCAGCCGGCTGGCTACGGGCTGGCGCTGCGGCGTCTGGTGGTTGCGGGTGCGTGAGGTGGTGAACCCCATCGCGCCGGCTTGAATCGCTTCGCGCACCGCCTGTTTCATGCGTTCCAAATCCCGCTCAGTGGCCGGGTCGGTAAAGGCGCGCTCGCCCATCACATGGGTGCGTAGGGCGGAATGGCCCATATAGGCGGCATAGTTAATGCCTTTGGGCAGACGCTCAACAGAATCCAGATACTCGGGAAAGGTCTCCCAGGTCCATTTGATGCCGGCATTCATGGCCTCAGGCGCAATGTCTTCGGCCCGCTCCAGGTTGCGCATGACCATGTCCTTTTCGCTCTCCTTACACGGCGCGAGCGAAAATCCGCAGTTGCCCATCACCACGCTGGTAATGCCGTGCCAGCAGGAACACGTTCCGAGCGGGTCCCAGGAGACTTGGGCATCCATATGGGTGTGGCCATCAATAAAACCGGGGGTGACGACGTGGCCTTCGGCATCGATAGTCTCTTGTGCGCCATCGCGAATGCGGCCAATCGAAGCAATTTTACCGTCCACCACACCGATATCGGCCCGAAAACGAGGCATTCCCGAGCCATCAATGACCGTCCCATTTTTAATAACGAGATCGTACTGCATTCTCCCTCCTTCTTTTTTTGAAGCGGTTGTCAGCCTGAACGGCTTTTCTCATCACCGCGGGATATGTGATACCTCTGCCGTAGACTTGTCAACCTGTCGTAAGAAAGGATAGGGGGAAAATCATGACAGATACATTCACCATTCCCACCCGGCCTTCTTCTTATGTAGTTGCAATCTTTATTGCCATTATTGGGGGCTTCCCTCTACCTCAATCGCTCTGGGCGCAGTCGGCTTTTGGGAACCCACAACCGGGCTCGTTCCAAAGTGGCATAGGGGTGATTTCCGGCTGGGTGTGCGACGCACAGCTGATAGAGATTATCTTTAATGACGAGGAGACCGATCCGTGGCAGGCCGGCTACGGCACCCGGCGCACGGATACGCAAGGGGTATGTGGCGATACGAACAACGGCTTTGGACTGTTGTACAATTGGAATAAACTCGGCGATGGCACCCACACTGTGCGAGCGCTGGCTGATGGGGTGGAGTTTGGCAGTGCCACCATCACCGTGACGACCTTGGGAGAGGAGTTCCTAACCGGAGCGAGCGGGACGTTTGACGTACCAGACTTCTCTGAAGCGGAGACCGACGTCATGGTGCGGTGGCAAGAGTCTCAACAGAACTTCGTCATTACCGACGGCAGCCAGGGCGGTGGCGGCGGCACGAGCGGGAGCCCGCCGCATATCTTAGGGAATCCCCAGCCGGGATCGTTCCAGAGCGGCATCGGGGTGATTTCCGGCTGGGTGTGCGACGCACAGCTGATAGAGATCGAGTTTAATAATGACCCAGCCGACCGATGGCAAGCCAGCTACGGCACCCGGCGCACGGATACGCAAGGGGTATGTGGCGATACGAACAACGGCTTTGGACTGTTGTACAATTGGAATAAACTCGGCGATGGCACCCACACTGTGCGAGCGCTGGCTGATGGGGTGGAGTTTGGCAGTGCCACCATCACCGTGACGACCTTGGGACACGAATTCTTGACTGGCGTTGGCAAACATGCCCGGCTGGAAGATTTCCCTGACACTGGGACGGATCTCATTGTCGCCTGGCAACAGAGTATCCAGAACTTCACTATTGCGCGGCTCGATAGTCTCGGGCCCCAGATTGCATCCATAGACGCCGTCGGAGACAGCATCAGTAAAGCCTTTAACGCCAAAACTCCTTGTACGAATGACGACCAAGAGAGCTTCAACTGGGCAACCAGCATCACCCATGGCAGTTCGTTTTGCAGCGACGGTGGGGACGGAGTCTTTAGCCAAGCCGAGCAGATCGAATGTCGGCGGGACACCACGATTGTGAATGCCAACCCCAATAGTGCCGTCTCCGGCGCTGAGATGCTCAAGGACTTTGTTGCCCAGACGCAGAACACAGCGGCATTTCTCGGGGCGCAACCAGCTCCACGCTATGTGACGGTCGAAATGGGCCATAATGACATTTGCAGCGGGACCCTTGATCGTATTCAAGCCGACTGTGCAGAAGGAGATGATCAGGACCCGATCAACCACTGTCGAACAACGCCAGCAGCGTTTGAGCGCGAGTTTCGCAAAGGACTCGATGTTTTGATTACCGTCCCACAATTGAAAGTCGGCATTGCTGCGCCCGTGCGGGTTTCTCAGCTGTGTAATCATGCGGAAAAAGCCTCCTGTTCGCCGCTTTTTGCGGGAACGTGTGAAGGCCTGTGGGCGGCGGCGCCTGCGCTACGCCCAACCGGCATCTGCGGGTCTATCACGCTCGACTGCTCTGACGAACGTCTTCAAGATGGCTACGAAACAGCCAGGGCCTATCGCAACATTATGGAGCGCGTCTCGTCGGAGTATGCCGCCTTAGCTGAGGGACAAGCCTCTCCTGTGGTGACAGTTGGCGGCGAGACTGTTGGGGGCGCGGTCAAGGCAGCCGACGCCTCTTTACGCTTTAGTAATGCTGCTTGGATGTACAAATTTACGAGTGAGCAACTTTCGTGCTGTGACTGTTTCCACCCATCGTTTCTGGGTCAGGACGCAGCCGCCCGAATCTCGTTTGACGGCTTTACCTGCAGCCCGACAGACGTGTGCTGCGCAGACACCGGAGACCCGGTATCCGACGCCCTGTGTACGACCGAAGATACCGGCGGGACGTTTCATCCGGGATTATTCTGACCGGAGGGTAGAGCCTATTCTTCACTCCTCGGATGCGGTGCCGTCGGCGCGAGGTTGAGAAAGGTGATGAGGGTGAGCTTACGGCTCTGAATCCGCCAGCCCTCTTCGGTCTTCACCACGCTGTCTTCATAGGTCCCATTCGCAATATCAATACTGCCGTTTGGCAGAACATGGGTTGCGTGCAGATAGGTACTCATCGTGGCACTCTTGTCCTGCACCGCAATACTGATGGTTCCGATCAGATGTTGCGTACTCGTATAGCCAGCGCCCTGAAAGACTGTCGCCACAAAATCCGCCCAGGCGTCTGAGCCGGTCCTTTCCTCGATTTGTCCGTTTGGAAAGACAACCGAGAAGGTCGCGTCTTTTGTAAAGCACGGCTGGTAGAGCGCCCTCCCTGCCGCAACATCACCCCGTCCGATAGCGTCCGTTCCATGGGCATAACAGATAGTGAGCTTGCGAATATCCGCCGTGTCCTGCAAGCCGCCAGTCTGCTCTGCGGCAACACCCGGAGGCCAGCTCAGCACGATGGCGGTTATCAGCGCTATTAGCATGATGCTTCTCTTTCCGCGTATCACTGTCGAATGGCTCATATGGGATACCTCCTGTCATCAACGTCTTGCACAGAGTGATTTGACACGTCGGAAGCGAAAATGCTAGGCGTTGCTCGGTCGGTGTAGGGATTGCCGTCCAAAGATGACCGGACACAGGGGGAGAGATGGAAGCGCTGCGTGTTATTTCTGCCGATTCGCATATGACAGAGCCGCCCGACCTGTGGACCACCCGGCTCGATCAACCGTTCCGGGACCGAGCCCCGCGGGTTGTAGAGGGCACAGAAAAACCTGGCCATTTTTTCATGGCTCCCGGTATTACGCCCTTCCCGGTGGCGGGTGGATTTTCCACGGGCCGCAGTGGCGAAGAACTCAAAAAACATCTCACCCGTGGTTATGAAGCGGCCCGGCCAAGCGGCTGGGACCCGGTCGAGCGCATCAAGGACCAGGATATCGACGGGGTCCGGGCCGAGGTGATCTACACCACGCTTGGTCTGGCCCTGTTCCAGCTTTCGGACGCTGAACTCCAGCAGGCTTGTTTTCAGGTCTATAACGACTGGGTTGCAGAGTTTCGAGCCCACGATCCCAAACGGCTCTATCCCGTTGCGCTGATCTCACTTGAGGATATTCCGGCCGCAATCAAAGAGCTCGAACGGGCGGCAAAATTGGGCCTCAGCGGCGGTATGATCTGGGGCGCTCCGCCCGAAGATCGGCCGTATTATAGTCCTGTCTACGATCCGTTCTGGACCGCGGCGCAAGCACTGCATATGCCGCTCTCCCTGCATGTCGTGACCAGCCGGGACAATAACACCCGAGTGGTCATGGACGGCGGCTCAAGCGGCTGGGTCAACCAAACGGCCATGCGATTTGTGCACCTCATTCACGAAGTCCAGAAGTCTCTGACCAGTTTAATTTTTGGAGGGGTGTTGGCCCGTTTTCCCGGACTCAAAATTGTTTCCGCAGAAAGTGACATCGGCTGGCTGGCCCATTATGTCCAGCGCCTGGACCATAGCTATGAGAAGTTTGGAGTGATGGTGGAACATCCGCTTCCCATGAAACCGAGCGAATATGTCCGCCGCCAGGTCTGGGCCACCTTTCAGGACGACCCGATCGGCGCCTCAAACGCCGCGGTCTTTGGCGAGGATAACTGTATGTGGGCGTCCGATTTCCCACACACAGACACCACCTGGCCCAATTCCCGGAAAGTGATTGAACGGGACTTTGCCAATGTGCCGGCCCATATCACGCACAAAATTGTATACGAAAACGCCGCAAAGCTGTACGGGATTGAGCTAGACTGAACGGTCGAGAAACAACTGATTGACCGACACACCGGAACAGCGCAAGTCAGTAGGTCGGATTAGCGGAGCGTAAGCCGACACGTCCGGGCGGTCGGCTTACGCTCCGCTAATCCGACCTACACAGAATCGTAATCTGCTCTAGGCGGTATCGCCGTTCACATGCACCCGCGTGAAATAGCCATGTTCCTCCAGGTGTTGGTGGTAGGTGATCGTGCAGTCTTTACCAAGCCGGGCTTCGGCCTCGCTGAGCGCGGCGTCTATCGTAGGGAAGGGCTCGAAGCCCATGCGCCGGGCAACCGCTTCATTTTCTTTCGGCACGCCCGCAGCCAGAACTCCGCCAAGATGGTTGAGCGCATACAAGCCTTGTCCATACAGAATGCACGGGTGCGCACCGTGGAAGGCAAAGCCGTTGCGATATTTGTGGACAAACTCCGGGCGGTGAGCGTACTCCTCGGAATAGGTATCCCACACCTCCAGCGGGTCTTGGATTGTCGGCAACACCTCGTGGTAGAGGGTGTGATACGAGGGGTGGTTGAGCAAACTGAACTTGGGCTCAAAGGGGTTGGCAACGATGAGGATGCCGCCTTTTCGGACCAGGGGGTTCTCGTGATAGGCGTTGAACATCCCGGAGAGCGCCTTATTGCGACAGTGAATAGGATTGAACACCGACAGGCGCGAGTATCCATCGCCATCAGCCATCCCCATCAGCAGCACATCAGTCTGCCCTTCAACATCAGTGACGAGCTGCGAGAGTAGCATATCGATATGCATCTCCCGCACCGGCGTGATCAGCCCGGCGTCAATGGCCGCAAACTGCTGGGGCGTACTCGTAGTCAGCACGCCCTCTAGCTTCATGATGGGTGGGTGGCCACGACGCGCCAGCTCAGCTTCTACCAGGGTCCCCATTTCATTCAGCAGCTTGTGGAAGGAACTGTTTTTGGGGTCCTGGACCGAGTGGCCCGAGGCAAACGGCCAGGGACGATGATGATAGCGGATGGACTCCCAATTACTCATCCCCACCAGAATGGACTTCCAGCCGCCTTGGAAGAATCCACCAGGAACAGACATGAAGATAAACACATCAGACTCAACGACCGAGCGGTGGACCATGACCTCCATACCTCGCCGGGTCATGCCCAGATTGACAAACTGGTTCGGGTCAGTCGCATCGATACACGCCAAGCGGCCGCCTAAGGTATAGGGCAATTTCGGGCCCAGGATGTGGGTCATCTCCTTGCGGGTCCACATGCGGTGGAGCGCATTGGCAACCTTGATCTGAATATCTTCGGGTTTGACCCCGTACTGGCCTAACAGATCGAGTAAGATAGGAAGCCCGAGAATACGCAAATCCTGGTCGTCGGGATGGTAGTGCGTGGCCCGACCATCCTGAATGCCGATGGTGACCTTTGCTCCAGGCTTGACCAACTTCTCCAGGGCTGGCATACCAACCGGATGCGTGACCGCAGCACGAAAGGCGGCCTCCGCATCGGGCAAGGGAGCAAGAGAGGGTGGCGGTCCGGGCGGGATACGGGTCCGCTCAATCGGCAGATGCGCCGGTGTCTTTGTCGTACCACAGCTCACCAAATATTCTTGTGTGGATGACATCGTCTTCCCTCCTTTACATCAAGACATCTATTACCAACCCACAGCGTACGACGAACGGCGCGGATCGGCGCCGCCGGCGAGCACGCCGGTTGTCGGCTCGACATGAATGCAGCATACCGCCCCGGCCCGCCACACCCAGTCCGGCCACCAGTGCACCTGGTGGCCCCGTTCGGACAACAGCGCTCCGGTCTCCTCGGCGATACGACTCTCGATATTCAGCCGACCGGGATGGTAGGCGTGCGGTTCAAAGGAGTCCGGGAAGCTGTAGCTGGCAAAGCGCGGCGCTTCGACCGCTTCCTGGGCCTCCATGCCAAAGACCGCACTGTTGAGCAGGGTCTGCAACATGGCCTGGGGTTGGACATCGCCACCGGGAGAACCCAGCACCAGAAAGGGGCGCCCGTCACGCAGCACCAAGGCCGGGTTGGGGGTCAGACGGGGTCGTTTACCAGGGGCAACACACGACGCATGATGCGGGTCGGCCCAGGACTGCGACCCGCGCGATGACGGACACAGCCCCGTCCCCGGCACGACCGGCATGTCGGATGAGGTATCGCTCGGCGTGGCGGAGAAGACGTTGCCCTGCCGGTCTATGACGCAGACATACGAGGTGTCCAGGCCGGGCTGGGCCGTTTCGTTCGGCAGCGGATGGCTCTCGGCGTCAATCAGCGCCCGGCAGCGCTGGGGATCACCGGCCGGCGGCATCTCGGGCCAGGCTTCGTGCTCTCGAATCAGGGAGCGGCGTTGCTCGGCATAGTCCTTGGACAACAGCCCGTCGATAGGCACCTCAACGACGCGCGGGTCGCCGTAGTAGCGATCCCGGTCGGCAAACGCCAGCTTGAGCGCTTCGGTCACGGTGTGAATATACTGAGGCGAATTATGGCCCTGGGCCGCAAGATCGTAGCCCTCCAGGAGATTCAGCGTTTGCTGCAAGACCGGCCCCTGACACCAGGGACCGCAGGCGTAGACTTCAAGGTCTTGGAATGTCGTCCGCGTCGGGGGTTCTACGCCAATCCGAAATTCGGCCAGGTCTTTGGCGGTCAGCAGACCGTCGTTTTCCGCGTGAAATTTGACAATAGCCGCGGCAATATCGCCCTGGTAAAAGGCAGCCCGGGCCGCCTGGAGTCCGGCCTTTCGTCCCTGGCTTTGGGCGTGCGCTTCTTCGTCGGCCATATACTGCAAGGTGCCGGCCAAGTCGGTTTGTTTGAAGATGTCGCCCGGCTGGGGAGCCTGACCACCGGGCAGATAAATGGCCGCGTTCGATGGCCAGCGCCGATACTTGTCGGCGTTGGCCTCGATGATGCCGGCGGTAAAAGCATGGATGGGAAACCCGTCTCGTGCAAAACGGATAGCGGCGGTCGCGACCTCACCAAAGCCCATGGTTCCGTAGCGCTCCAGCGCGGTGATCCAGGCGTCGGGCGCGCTGGGCACGACGGTGCGGAGAATACCCACCGGAATGTGGCCGGCGTGCTTTTTCTGAAACAGCTCCAGCGAGGCGGCCTGCGGCCAGCAACCCAGACCGCTGATCGTCGTCACCTCACGCCGGTCGGCCAGATACAGGATGATCGGGGCCACCCCGGCCACGTTCACCAGGTCACTCTGCAAGACACCCAGGGCGATACCGGCAGCGACACCCGCGTCAACCGCATTGCCGCCGGCTTCAAGAATGTGAAAGCCGGCGTGCGCCGCCAAATAGTGCCCGGCCACGACCATGTGACGGGTGCCCCGGATGGTCGGTCGATGGGCCGCTACGGTTCGCATTTCGGTTCCAGCGTCAGACAGACTGTCGAGTGACATGGGAGACCCTTTCTTTAACGGCGCTTTCTCATCCCCACCGCTCTACGATCACCTTCTTCTCGGTATAAAAATCGATGGCATCGCGCCCCTGGCCGTGCAGATCTCCAAAGAAGCTGTCTTTCCAGCCGCTAAAAGGAAAGAAAGCCATGGGCGCGGCAACGCCGACGTTAATCCCCAGGTTGCCCACCTGGGCTTCGTATCGAAATTTTCGGGCCGCAGCCCCACTCCGGGTAAAGAGACAGGCCATATTGCCGTAGCGCTGGCCGTTCACTAGCGCGAGGGCGTCGTCGATATCTTTTGCCGACATCACACTCAGTACTGGCCCAAATATCTCGGTGGTCGCTATCTGGCTATTCGGCTGGACATCGGTCAGCAGTGTCGGCTTGACAAAATAGCCATGTTCGTATGTGGCGACCTGGGCCTGGCGGCCATCTACGATGGCCTGCGCTCCGTCATCGAGGCCGGTTTGGATAAGCTGCTCGATGCGAGCTTTACTCTCTGCTCGGATCACCGGTCCCATTTCCACTCCGGCGTCCAGGCCGTAGCCAACGTTTCGACGGATTGCCACGTCGGCCATTGCCTCAATAAATGGCTGTGCGGCGTCACCAACCGTGATGGCCAATGAAGCGGCAAGGCAGCGTTGGCCGGCGCAGCCAAAAGCCGACTCGGCCGCGACCTGCGCGACATCCTCAATATTGGCATCGGGCAGAATAATAATGGGATTTTTTGCGCCGCCCTGACATTGCGCGCGTTTGCCGTTTGCCGTGGCTCGGGCGTACACCGCCCTGGCAACCGGCGTTGAACCAACCAGACTAATGGCTCGCACCTCGGGATGATCGACCAATGCATCTACTGTTTCTTTTGCGCCGTTCACCAGGTTGGCCACGCCTTTGGGCAAACCCGTTTGCTCCAATAGGGCAAATATCTTTTGAGCAGTGAGGGGCGTTTTGTCCGACGGCTTGAGAATAAAGGTGTTCCCACACGCAATGGCATACGGCAGAAACCACAACGGAATCATGCCCGGAAAATTAAATGGTGTAATCGCCGCCACCACTCCGACCGGCTGCCGAATCATGGTCTCATCAATACCGCGCGCAATATCCTCGCTATACAGACCTTGGAGTAAACTTGGGACGCCACAGGCGACCTCAACATTCTCAATGCCGCGCCGCATTTCTCCAGCCGCTTCCGTATAGATCTTGCCACATTCATTGGTAATGGTTTGCGCCAATTCGTCGAGGTGTTCCTCCAACAGAGTCTTGAATTTGAACAAATACTGTATCCGCTCACCCGCCGGTGTGCGCCGCCACTCAGGAAAAGCACGGGTGGCCGCCTGGACCGTAGCATCAACATCAGGAGCGGGAGAGACTGGTAGGATGGCGATGCTCTGTGCGGTCGCAGGATTCGGAATGGTCAGCGATTCCGTTGCGCTCGAATGACTCCACTCGCCATCCACAAAATTGAGGAGCTGTGTAGTACTCATCCCTATTCTCCCTCCGCTTTGACCAAGGTAGGCTGCGTCCAGGCACGAATGACGGCTGCATGGGTTTCGTCAAAAATCTCACGACTCTGGTTATGGTCCACCTTCCACGGAATAAATTCTCCAGGCTGGATGCCCCGGCCTATGCCCCACAGTAGACGGCCATCACTCATCATATCGAGCATGGCCCCTTCTTCGGCTAAACGAATCGGATGGTGGAAGGGTAGGACATTGACCGCCGGTCCGAGCTTGATACGGCTGGTCCGCTGCGCGGCCGAAGCCACCATCAAGCTAGGCGAGGCAATCATGCTGTAGGTGGAAAAGTGGTGTTCCGCAAACCAAAAGCTGTCATAGCCGAGCTGTTCGGCGTACACGACTTGTTCCAGGTTTTCCTTGAATAATTGCTGCACACCGCGCTCGTCGGCTTTTGTCACGGTAGAGAAAATTCCGAATTTCACCGGGCCCTCCCTTTTTCAGAACCGTTTTTCTCTCTACGCCCTTTTCCCCCGTGTTGGCAAGACATATTCTCGGGTGTGGTCTCGCACACTTGAAACACTTCTTCATTGACACCGGGTCTGAGATGGACTAGAGCGATTCCATATTCTTTGCATGAAAGGCGTACGCCATGACTCTCTCCACGCAAGAGCTGACAGCCGTCAGGCCCGTCATATGTTGTAGCTGTTCCCAGCAGTGTGGCGTGCTCGCCCATATGGAGCAGGGACGGGTCACCCAGATTAGCGGCGATGCGGCGCATCCGATCAGTCAGGGGTTTGTCTGTATTAAAGGCCGCCGGGCCGCTGAACTGCACTATCAGGAGGGACGAGTCCACTGGCCGCTCAAGCGAAAAGGGCGGCGCGGAGAGGGAGAATGGCAGCAGGTCACCTGGGATGACGCCCTGGATGATATTGCTGCACGGCTCCAAACCCTGAAGCAACAGCACGGTCCCGAGAGTGTTGCCGTCACCTTTGGCACATTTCATGGCGCGGACTGGGGTCTGGGCGAGCGCTTTCTGAACCTCTTCGGCAGCCCCAACAGTGCCGGGCAGGATAAAATCTGTTCCGGCCCAACAGCCATGGCCGAGGCCCTGACCTATGGCTATGGTCCAACTTCGCACACCTCTCCCGTCCCCGGTCTGACGAAATGCATTGTGCTGTGGGGGATGCGCCCGAGTGCGTCGCTGCCCCTCCTGTGGAAGCAGATCGTCAAAGCCCACCGCCAGGGTGCGACACTCATTGTGGTTGACCCCCACTACACTACCGAGGCAAAGCGGGCCGATCTGTGGTTGCAACTCCGGCCTGGGACGGATGCGGCCTTAGCCCTAGGCTGGCTCTCGGTTCTGATTGAAGAAGGTCTGTACGACCGGGAGTTTGTCGAGCAGTACACCACCGGGTTCGACGCCTTGCAGCAACACGTGGCCGCCTACCCACCGCAGCGGGCCGCCGAACTCACCTGGGTCCCACAGGAACTCCTGGTCAAAGCGGCGCGGCTGTTTGCCCGCAGTCGGCCCGGCCTTATCAATAGTGGTAACGGGGTGTGCCAGCTCGGCCCAACCAGCCTCCAGAGTACGCGGGCGATTGCCTGTCTGGTGGCCATTAGCGGCAATCTGGATAAAGAGGGTGGCCACTGCCTGCCCGGCCCTCCCCGTCAGATTGTGGCCAACGGGGACGCCATGCTGATGGACCGGCTGCCCGAAGAACAGTGGCGTAAGCGACTGGGGATCGATCGGTATCGTCTGCTGGGCGACGGGTATAAACGGCTCGATGCGGCCATGGCGCCGGCCTGGCACGGCAAGCATCACCTGCTGAGCTGGACGGCTTCGGCCCATGAGCCCAGCCTGTGGCAGGCGATTACCCAGGCCGAGCCGTATCCGGTCAAGGGCCTGATTGTCCAGCACCATAACCCGCTGGGCGGAAGCGGCAACGCCAAACGGGTCGAACAGGCGCTGCGGAGCGCCAACCTGGAACTGCTGGTGGTCCACGACCTGTTTCTGTCTCCGACCGCGCAGTTGGCCGACTATGTGCTGCCAGCCTGCCACTGGCTCGAAAAGCCGTCCTTCTCCACCGGCCTGGGCTATATGGGTACTGCCGGCGATTACGCTGCGGCGAGCCACGCGGCCATTGAGCCCGAGTATGGTCACCGGAACGATTATGAGCTGTGGAGAGACCTCGGGCTGCGGCTAGGTCAGGAGGCGGATTGGCCGGAGACCGTTGAGGAGTTCTGGGATACCTGTCTGCGACCGGCCGGCCTCAGTTTTCACACCCTTGCTCAGCAGAGTGGGCCGTGGATGTCCGCTACGCCACGCTACGGGAAATTCACCGGTCGGTCGGCCCAAGACGCTGGGCTGCGCTTTGGTACCCCATCCGGGAGGGTGGAGTTACGCTCAGCCATCCTGGCCGAACTCGACTACCCGGCCCTGCCCGTCTACGAGGAACCGGAAATCTTTACGCGCTGGTCAACCGACTATCCGCTAGTGCTGACAACCGGAGGGCGGGTGATCGAAGGCTTTCACCAAAACAGTCAGCAGATGCCCTGGTTCCGCAAGAAGTATCCCCACCCGGTGGTCCAGCTTCACCCACAGGCCGCAGCGGAACTCGGCATTGAAGACGGGACGTGGATCAGCATCGAGACCCCAATCGGCAGCGTACGGCACGTCGCCCGTTTGAATGAGACCCTCCATCCGCGCGTCGTTCAGGCCGACCGCTGGTGGTATCCCGAGCGCCCAGGGCACGATCCGGAGCTGTACGGCCTACGGGAAACGAATATCAATATGTGTACCGACGACGACCCGGCGCAGTGCGACTCCATGATGGGCACCTGGCTGCTGCGCGGTCTGCCTTGTCGTCTGGTCAAGGCGGAGCAGGCCACATCCCCCGGCTCTGCGGCAATAACGAGGCAATAATAACTCACCAAGGAGGGAACAGACATGAACGCTGACGATCTCGCCCAACGCATCCAAACCCTGGAGAGCATTGAAGCCATCAAGAAACTCAAGGCCCGCTACTGTGCCTTGTGCGACGCGCAATACGACGCGGACGGCATTGCGGAACTGTTTGCCGAGGACGCAGTCTGGGATGGCGGCGACTTTGGCCGGCACGAGGGTCGCGAGGCGATCCGGACCTTTTTTCAGGGCGCGTCCGCAATTTTTCCTTTTGCCGTCCATAACGTCATGAACCCCATCATTGAGGTAGACGCGGATACCGCGACGGGGCAGTGGTATCTATTTCAGCCGTGCACCTTAGCCGAGGGCAACCAGGCCGCCTGGCTGACCGGTCGATACACAGAGACGTATGAGAAGCGTGACGGCGAGTGGAAATTCAAACACCTCAGCGTGACGCCCTTCTTCTTTACCCCATATGGCGACGGCTGGGTGAAAAAACCCTTCCTCGGCCAGTAACGGCCTGGTCAATAGCGGAGCGGTTGTAGCCGAACGGGTTCACTTATAAGACAATTTCCTGACAAGAACCGCTACGCTCAGGACGATAGAGGAGGAAGATTGTACATGGAGTCGATAACACCTGAATTGATCTGGGTGCTTCTGGGTATCTCGCTTATTCTGGCGGAGTTCGTACTGCCGGGGCTCATTGCCATTTTCTTCGGTCTCGGTGCACTCGCGGTAGGCCTCTTGCTCTGGGCGGGGATGTCGGGAGAGGGAGCACTGCCCTTTGTCGTGTTCTCCAGTGTTTCTGTTGGTTCGTTGCTGCTGTTACGCGGCCTCTTCAAACCCTGGTTTACAGGTCGGTCCCTGGGCGTACAGGCCACGGGTGAAGACGAGGATTTTGTCGGCTACAAGGCCGAGGTAGTGTCCGGGTTCAGTGAATTGCGGAGTTCCACCGGCAGAGTCATCTATCGTGGCACTCAGTGGGATGCCCGCGCTGCGGCTGATTGTGTGTTGGAAACCGGCGCTCGGGTAGAGATCGTCGGCCGCAGAGGTCCAGTGTTGATAATAGATAAGGAGTAGAAACATGGACATATCTCTCATTCTCTCCTTGGGATTGGCAATATTAGTCGTTGTCGCAATCGTCAAGACTGCGTGGATCGTACCCCAGAGAGAACAATTTGTGATTGAGCGGCTTGGCAAATATTCCCGTACCCTGGATGCCGGCTTCCACATACTCATCCCGTTTATGGACAGGGTGGCATATCGCCACTCCCTGAAGGAACAGGTAGTGGACGTAGCGTCCCAGACTTGTATTACCCGGGACAATATTTCGGTGTCTATCGACGGCATCCTCTACATGCAGGTCGTGGACGCTCGTGCCGCCAGCTACGGTATTGAAAATTACGCTTTTGCCACGTCCCAGTTGGCCCAGACAACGCTGCGTTCCGAAATCGGTAGGATCGAACTGGACCGAGCTTTCGAGGAACGCGAATCCATCAACACCCAGGTGGTGGACGGGGTTGACCGGGCATCTCAGCCCTGGGGTGTGAAAGTCCTTCGGTACGAGATTAAGGACATAGTCCCCCCGGCCTCCGTCAAGGACGCTCTGGAGAAACAGATGCGGGCAGAACGGGAGCGACGAGCCGTGGTGGCCGAGTCCGAAGGCCAGCGCCAGGCCAAGATCAACGTGTCCGAAGGCGAGATGCAGGAGGTTATCAACCTGTCGGAAGCGGAGAAACAGAAGCAGATCAACGAGGCAGAAGGTAAGGCCCAGGAGATCATTCTGATTGCTCAAGCTACGGCGAACGGCTTACGGAGTATCGCTGAAGCCATCAATCAGCCTGGCGGTATTGACGCGGTGAACCTGCGTGTTGCCGAGCAGTATGTCAAAGAATTCGGTGCACTAGCTCGGACCAACAATACCCTGATCCTGCCGTCCAACCTCGGGGACATCGGCTCCCTGGTGGGCACGATCATGAAAACCGTTGAAAGCATCAAGACGGGCACTGAAGGTCAGGGCTGACATACGACGGCAGACCGGTCAGCCATCCGGATCGTATTTTCTGAATAGCAATACAGAGTGGAGCTCAACTGGATTGATGACTCTATAGACGGAAAGGAGCAATACATGAGCACTCTGGTCATCGCCGGTATGCAGTGGGGCAGCGAAGGTAAGAGCAAGGTTGTCGATCTGCTAGCGCGCGAGGACGCCATCATCGTCCGCTTCCAGGGCAGTATTAATGCCGACCACACCCCGGTCGTCGGCAAAAAGACGATCAAGAGGAGCTGCCATGCCATCCGTTGAAAGAGAGCACGGGGTTCGGGTGCAGTATGACGATTACGGGCAGGGTTTGCCTCTGGTTTTTCTGCACGGCTATTCGTGCAACGCCTGGATATGGGCCTACCAAGTTCCGCTCTTGGCCCACAAATATCGCTGCATTGTTATTGAAGCCCGGGGCCACGGACGTTCGAGCAAACCGCTGAGCGGGTACTCCATTCAAGAGATGGCAGCAGACGATGCCGCGGTGCTGGCCTCTTTGGGAATTGACCGCGCGATTCTGGTTGGCAATTCCATGGGCGGCATGCGGGCCATGCAGATGTGCCTGGACAACCCCGACCTCGTGGCCGGCAATCTGATTATCAGCAGCGCGACAAATCTGACCCGATTTGTGGACTCAATCGATCTGCTGAGAGACCTACGGACCAAATACGAGGAGATGACCGACGAGTTTGTGCGACGCTGTTTTTCGCAGCGGACGCGCCGCGAGCGGCCCGAGATCTGTACCCTGCTCAAAAACAACCTGCTCGATAGCGTCGCCTTTCCGCGTCGAGTGGCCTGCGCCCTGGTCGAACACCCGGACGGCGTATGGAATTGGGATATTACGCCCAGGCTCACGGAGATTAGCCAGCCCACGCTGATCGTGGTTGGCGAAGAGGATGAGGCCACGCCGGTTGAAGCCAACCGGATTCTGGCCGAACAGATGCCCAACGCGGACTTACAGATCGTCACCGACGTCGCCCATATGTACCAGATTGAGCAGCCGCTGGCGTTCAACCAGGCGCTGGAGAACTTTGTTGCTCGGCTCGGATGATGGAGGACCGCACGCATGCCGACCACGGAACAGGACACACACCAGATCAGAGCCGTTCTTGAGCACTATTCCAAGAGCTGGGAAGCCATGGACTGGGAAGGGCTCAAGAGCATCTGGGACCCCGACTACGCACACATCCTCTATATTCCCGAGGAGCGCGCGGAGCCGCTCCGAGGCTGGGCCGAGGTTGAGACCTATTTTCGCCATGCCGCAGAGTCGGTCGTCCGCGTTGGGGCCATGCAACTGAGCGACATCAGCATCGACGTGTTTGGCGATACGGCCTACGCTTTTTGCAATTTCCATTTTGAGGCCGATCTCAGGCGGCTGGCCGAGCCCTTTGTGACCGGTGGACGCGACACCTTTATCCTGCGTCGTACAAACGCAACCTGGAAAGTCATCCACTACCACGAGTCACGGCCCCACCTCTCTTAGCGTTTGCGTAAAATTCGAGACAGCGCAAATAAGGAGGGATTCATGCGCTTTGGGTTTTTCGATCAATTACCGTGCGCTCCCACACAGTCAGAGCGTCAGCGTTACCACGATATTCTGGCCCAGATTCGCCTGGGCGACGCAGTCGGCTTTGATACCGTCTGGCTGGGCGAACTGCACTTTGGGCCGAGCACCTCGATTATGGCCTCACCCCTGATGGTGCTGGCAACCGCGGCGCAGCATACCGAGCGCATCCGCCTTGGCACCGCCGTCACGCTCTTGCCGCTGCATAGCCCAATGAAAATCGCGGAAGAAGCGGCCACCGCCGATATTCTGAGCGGCGGGCGGCTGGAGTTTGGCGTCGGACGCGGCTCCGCGCCGGTGCATTACCAAGGCTATAACGTGCCCATGGAAGAGAGTCGGGAGCGCTTTGCGGAAGCGCTCGACGTGATTCGGACCGCCTGGACAACGGACCGGCTGTCCTATCAGGGAAAGTATTTCCAGGCCGAGGACCTTCCGGTCGTACCGCGCCCCATTCAGAAACCCTATCCGCCGCTACGCATGGCGGCCAACAGCCCGGATACCTTTGCCCTGGCAGGTCAGCTCGGCCTGTCCATCTTTGCCTCGCCGCTGATTAACCCGCCCGACAAACTACAGGGCTATATTGCGGACTATCAGGAAAATATGAAACCCGACGTCCGGCCCGATGTCGCGCTGATGTTTCCCGTCCACGTTGCCGACAGCCGCGCCCAGGCCAGGGAAGAATACGAGCCGAGCCTGATGAATTTTTTTCGAGCCGCGGGAGAACGGCTCCGTCCGCTCGGCAATACCACCATCAAAAGCTACGAAGCATTCAAGCAGGTGGTGGAGCGATTAGA
The DNA here is from genome assembly GCA_965247985.1 of uncultured Binatia bacterium (SeqCode). Taxonomy (GTDB): domain Bacteria; phylum Desulfobacterota; class Binatia; order Bin18; family Bin18; genus Bin18. The sequence continues at coordinate 3,183,540 of OZ252051.1, forward strand.
GCGGGTCAATTACGAGGGGCTGGACCAAGAGATGGGCGCGTTCGGTGACCCCGCTCACTGCATTGAGCGCATTCAGCACTTCAAGCAAGAATTTCCCATGGCCGAATTTATAGGTTATTTCAACCAGGGCGGCCTGGTCGATCACGCCATTGTCAAACGCTCCATGGAGCGCTTTGCCAGGGAAGTCATTCCGCACTGTCGGTAAGGCCCATGCAGTCTGGCTCGACCAGGCTTTCATTGGTAAAGGGGAATATATGAGTGATAAGGGTCCAGCTGCGCAGATCGACTTCACCGCACTAATCTGGCAGGAAGGCAATCAATTTATCGCTCATGCCATGCCGCTTGATGTCATGAGCGCAGGCCAGACCCCAGACGCAGCCAGGCAAGCATTAAACGAGGCCGTCTCCCTCTTTTTGGCAACAGCGACCGATATGGATACCCTGGAGGAAGTCCTGCTGGAGACCGGCTATGAACTAAGAGATGGGGCGTGGATAAGCCCGCCCTGGATCGCACTTGAGAGGCATTCCGCAGCAGTTGGTACTTGAGGATGCCAAGGATTACTCCAGTCCATTGGAAAACCTTAGAAAAAATACTGCTCGCGACCGGCTTCCAGTTCGCCCGGCAACAGGGTAGCCACCGTTCGTATACGAAGCCTGGGGTCTCCAGGCCCATCGTTATTCCAACATATAACGAAGTCCCAGTGTCAATTATTCGGAATAACCTGAAGACAGCCGGCATATCTCGGGATGAATATTTTTACCTGCTGGAGAAAACCTAAAAACAGGCATACGAGAGTAAGCCCCCCGCCCAATGGGCGAGGGGTTGGGGTGAGGGCAACGCTCTTCTCACTCCACATCAGTAATCACAAAGTTCTGACTGTTCTGTTGCCATTCCACCGTCACCGTCTCACCTGGCATCGGGAAGTCCTCGACCACACATTCCCCCTCGGCCCCCCGCAGAAACTCTTCCTCGGCCCCTTCCCCCACGGTCGTCACCCGCACCGTCGCCCGGCCTAACTCGATGTCATCCACCCACGCCACGACTTCGTGCTCCCCATCCCCCAACAGATTCCAGTTGAACAACAACCCAAACCCGTTGTCCGTGTCCCCACACACTCCCGCCGTGTCTAACCGCTCCGTCCCATACGCCGCCACCTGCCGCCCGGCGGTCCCAATCGCAAGCTCGACCGTGTCGGCGTCACACACCCAGCCCGAGAGCACCCGAACCCCACTCTGAAAGGAGTTATGACCCGGATTCTCCAAAAACCCCATCAGGGCGCTCGTCCGGCCCGGAGTGGCCCCGGCCGGGGGATTCCCGCCCGCAATCACAAAGTTCTGGCTATTTTGCTGCCACACCAGCGTCACCCGCTCGCCCAGCGTCGGGAAGTCCTCGGCCTCACACGTCCCCGTCACATCCCGCAGAAACTCCTGTCCCAGCGTCGTCACGGTCACGGTCGCCCGGCCGAGTTCCACGCCATCGACGAAGGCCACCACCGTATGCTCCCCGTCTCTCAACAGGTTCCAGTTAAACAATAAGCCAAAGCCATTGTCCGTGTCCCCACACACCCCGGCTGTATCTAATCGCTCCGTCCCATACGCGGCCTCCTGCGGCACTCCGTTCAACTCGATCTCCACCACCCCCGCCTCACACACCCAGCCCGACAGCACGCCAATCCCACTCTGAAAGGAGTCCCGTCCCGGGTTCTCCAGATAGCCCACGACCAACTGCGTCCGCAGTGTGTACGCTCCGGTCCGGCTGCCAGTGCCCGCCACCGCAATCACGACCGGGCCAGCTTCCACCGGTACGGTTAGCCGAAAGTTTCGCCGCATGCCCCCGCTGTCTGCCATCCCCAGCTCCTCGCCCTCTTGCCACACCGTGCCCACCGTGTCGGTGGACCCAGTCGTCTCCACCACCAACACCCCAGCCTGGGGGACGGGGAACGTGAAATAATCCACATCGCTCGGGGTGTTGAGCTGTCCGGGCGTGGACGCACTCCACGGGGCCGATTCGCCCAGCGGGACTACGGTCGCGCGCTCCGGCGTGTCGCCGTGGGCGTCGCGGCTGGCGGTGCTCCCGCCGCCGCTACTGCCGCCCGCGACCCCCACCACCGCCTGTGACCGGCGGTCGCGGGGGTCGCGGGGGTGGGGGCCCATCCACCGTCACCGTGAAGCTCTGTGTGACCGTCTGGCTTGACCCGTCCGCGTCCGTCGTCGCCGTGACCGTAATCGTCACCGTACCCCCCGCCACCGGATGCACTTCCACCACCTCTGCCCCCTGCACCGCCGCTATCCGCGTATCCGACGACCTTGTGGTGGCCCGCGACGCCCCCTCCTCCGCGTTCTGGGACACAATCCTCGCCGTGGCGATCCGCGTGTTTGACGACGTAACGGCGTAGGTCAACTCATCCCCGTCCGGGTCCCGGAACGCGCGCGTGACCGGCACCATCTGGACCTTCCCCACCGTCAGCATCTGGGCCGGCAGCCCGCCCACCGCCTGCGGCTCCTGGTTCGGGAGCGGCTCGTCTCCCACGGTTACCTCGAAGCTCTGGGTGACCGGCATCTCCGACCCGTCCGTCGCCGTGACCGTGATCGTGACCGTACCCACGGCGACCGGCTGCACGCTCACCTCCGCCCCGGACACGGTCACCGTCGCCACCGCCTCATCCGACGACATTGCGCTATACGTCAACGCATCCCCATCCGGGTCCCGGAACGCGCTCGTGACCAGCAGCGTCTGCGCGACACCGCCATCTGCCAGTGTCAGCATCTGGTCCGGCAGCGTGCCCACCGCCTGCGGCCTCTCGTTCCGGTAGGCATAGACCGTGGCGTCAGCGACATCCGTCACGTACAGCGTCGTCCCGTCCGAGGTGCCGACCGAGGTGAGCCCCCGGGGTGCGGTGTTGGCCGGGTCCAGAATACGATAGTTCGCCGCGTCGTGACTGCCGCCGGGCAGCGTGTAGGCGTACAGCCGCGCGTCAGAGGAGTCCACGACCCACAGCGTGGTCCCGTCCCCCCACAGCCCCTGCGGCCAATCGTTGACGGGCTGCAAATCAATGTCTTTGGGCGCGTCGTGCGTGCCGTCGAGGGTGTAGGCATAGACTTTCGGCGTCTGCGTGGGCAACCAGTCATTCGCGACCCACAGTGTCGTCTCGTCCCCCCACAGTCCCAACGGCACCGTGTTGGCCGCGTCCAACACAATGTCCATGGTTGTGTCGCGGCTGCCGTCGGCCAGGGTGTAGGCGAAGACTGTGAGGGCAGCCGTGTCCGCCACCCACAGTGTCGTCCCATCCGACCATAGCCCCCACGGGGCCGCGTTAGCCGCGTCCAACGGAATTGTACCGCTCCTTTCCTGGGTGCCGGTGGTGACGGTTCTCCCCCCCAGCCAAGTTTCCAAGGCCGCGTCCGTGGTCGTGGCCGTGATTTGGGTGTTCTGCAAATGCAATTCCGAGATAGTGAGGTTCGTAAACGTGGGGGGCAGGGGATCGCGCAACAGCGCATTGTTGTAGAGCAGCAGATGGGTGAGCCCGGTCAATTGCCCCAACTCCGCCGGGATGGGCCCGCTCAGCTCGTTGTTGTGGAGGGACAGCCTGGTGAGGCTGCTCAACCGCTCCAACTCGCTCGGAATCGGTCCGCTCAGCTGATTGTTGTTGAGGTATAGATTAGAGAGGTTACTCAGTTCCCCCAACTCGCCCGGGATGGGCCCGCTCAGTTCATTGCGGGAGAGATCCAGCCTGCGGAGGTTACTCAAGTCCTCCAACGCGGCCGGGATGGGCCCGCTCAGTTGATTACTGTAGAGTTCCACATATTGAAGGCTCGTCAATCTCCCCAACGCGTCCGGAATCTGCCCGTGCAGCTGATTGTTGCCGAGGTACAGCGTGGTGAGGTTACTCAAGTTCCCCAACTCCTCTGGAATCTCCCCGCTCAGGGCGTTGTTGTGGAGGCGCAGCATGGTGAGGTCACTCAAGTTCCCCAACGTGGTGGGAATCGACCCGTCCAGCTTGTTGTCGTTGAGATTCAGCCCTATGAGGTTACTCAAGTCCCCCAACGCGTCCGGAATCTCCCCGGTCAGTTCATTGTTGTCGAGGGACAGCGTCAAGAGGTCACTCAAGTCCCACGGCCCCCTTGTAATCGACCCGCTCAGCTTGTTGTCGCTGATGATCATAGAACGGAGGTCGGCGAAGCTGACGGTGGCTGGGTCGGTGCCGAGACTACAGCCGGGGCCGCTGTGCTCTTCCGACTGCTCCCATTCATCCGGGAGACCGCTCAGTTTATTGTTGTTGAGAGGCAGGTGTTGGAGGCAATTCAATTTCCCCAACGCGGCCGGGATGGGCCCGCTCAACGAGTTGTCCTTGAGGGTCAGACTTATGAGGCGACTCAAATTCCCCAACGCGGCCGGAATCGGCCCGGTCAGTTTATTGTTGGCGAGGTACAGGCTGCCGAGGTAATCCAAGTCCCCCAACGCGACCGGAATCGTCCCGTCCAGGTCGCGGCTGGCGAGACTCAGACCGAAGACTCGACCGCCTGGCCACAGGGTCACGCCGTCCCAGGAGGTCATGGCGAGATTCTCTGCCCAGTTCAGGGTCGCCGTGTTGCGTAGCGTGTCTTTGAGCCCCAGCAACGTATTGCAGTCCGCTACTAAGCTGGTCTGAGCACCGGAATTGAACCCGGTCCCGACCACCGCTACGCTGCTCTCGGTGCAGGTCGTCTGCGCGCCGACACCCAGCGGGCACGCCAGGGTAAGCAGGAGGAGGGAAACGATCAGGTACAGAGCCTGGCACATTCGCGCGTCGCCGTCCGTGGAGGTATCGCAGGTTTGGGCGCTACCCACCGCAAGCAGCGGGCCGCCGGACAGCGCGGCCGCCCAGACGAACAGCAGCCACCGTAACGCGCGGCTCCCGACTGTGTGAAAATGTGTATTGTGGAAGGGAGAGGTGGTCGCCATAGCCGAATACTCCTTGCATGAATGTGTGCAGCAGGTATGCCTCAACAAAGACAGTCAGCCCCCATTGGCCCTCCTTTACACACCTGCCGCCGTTTGTCCCTAGTAGAATTACTAGGATGCAGAAAAAAAGTGGCCGGGGGGCAATCTCCTGGGAGACGTGGAAGGCGGCATGCCGGGTGTGACCCGGAATCCAGCGCCCACAGAATCGACGCGGGGGCCGCCGCGCCCGCTCCGGAGCGCGGGGCTGCCACCTGAAAAATCCCCCTCAGTCCCCGCAGGGGGGCGGGCGGCTCCACAGCAGCGTCAAAAGAAACACCGCCCGCTGGGAATGAAACCCTCGTTTCTCGGTCCTGACCCGAGAGGAAACAGCAGGGAGAAACACAAGCGGCCCACCGGCGCGCTCACTCGGTCGGGGCCGGACCGCGCGTCTGCGCCCGGTCGGCGGGGCGGATCGTCTGCACGGCCTCAAGCGTGGCGAGCGCCTCCAGGGCGGTAAGGGGCAGCCGCCTGCCTTCGATGCCGTAGCGTTCGAACTCCAGCAAGAAGTTCTTCTATCACGACAGAGCTACAGTATGTGAGCGGAAGTCCGCGGAGATAACGGGGTCGAAATTCTCTCGCAAAATTTTCATCGCGCAGAATCGGAATATACACACTCGTGTCAAACAGCAGAGAGGACATCAATCTTCTTCCCGGATATCCCTGAAATCTGGCGCTTTCCCCGCCACCCGATCAAAGCCGCGCATGACCTCGTTACGGAAGGCCGCAAGATTGAGCGCTTCCCGGATAGTCTCTGACTCACTCTTTTTTCCCAATATCTTCTGAGCACGTTTCAGCGCTTGCGGATCGAGAAAGATATTCTTCCGAATCAGCTTTTGCATCGCTTTTTCTCCACGATATGTATTATTCTGTGAAACATACGTAATGAGAATTGAGAATCAAGGACGATGGGCAACTTTTTCCTTTTGCCGAACCACCCCAAAGTAGAATGCTTGACAGTCAGACGGCCCCCTACAATAATCGCCTGCCAGTGAGATGCACACCAGGTGTTGTGGTATCGTTAATGTAAACAGGAGGTGGAGTGTGTCCTTCCAATTACGCTACAGCATTGACGGCCAAGATATTACCGTTGTTGCCATTGGTCTTTTTGTCGCACCCAACAAGATGCTGCTCGAATTGATGCGACTCGGCGTGCGCGTCATCCTGGTCGAGCCTATCACCGGCGCCCATCATGGCCGTGGTCTGCCCGACCGGGACCGTGGCCCCCTGAATCGAGCCGGAGTCAGCATCCCCTGGCAGATGCTGCACCGCGGCATGCAGGCGGTTGCCATCGACTTTCGCCAGGAGGCGGGCAGACGCCTCGTGCTCGACCTCATTCGAGAAACCCACGTGCTGATCAGCAACTGGCCGCCGCGCATGGCCCCCTGGCTCGAGTACGCCCATCTGGTGGAGCACTGTGGCCCGTCCGTCATTAAAATCCAGTTCGACGGCGGCTACGACGGGCGGGCGGCCAATGATTATTCAATGCAGGGGGCGACGGGCTTAGCCCACGCAACGGGCGAGCCGCACGGTAGACCGCTCACTATTCCGGTGGCGTTTTTCGACATGCTCACCGGCCTGCACGGCCTGAATGCCTTCCATGTCGCCCTACGACGTCTGGCAGAAACCGGGCGAGGCGATTGCTATCAAATCGCTCTGGAACAGGTCGCGTTTCAAACCCTGGCTGAGTTGGGTTGGTATGCCCAGGCTGAGACAACCGGCGAGGGCCGTGAACCGATTGGCGACAATCTCTTGGACGCCGTCCACGGGCATTATTGCGCTCGGGACGGGAAGTTCGTCACCCTGAATCTGATTGGCGATTCGGTCCTCCGGCGGCTGCGCGAAGCCACCGGACTGCACCGCCTCGCCCTCGACGAGCAGGGTCACGAGATTCATGGCGACCACGCCCGCTATGAACAGGTCGATATGATTAAACAACAAATTGCCGACTGGATTGCTGCCCGTCCGCAGGAAGAAGCGCTCAAGACCCTGCGCCAGGCCGGGCTGGTGGTCGAGGCGTGTCGGGACAGTATCGAAGCGGAACAGTACGCCCGGGACCTGCCCTGCTTCCATCAGGTTGACGATCCTGATCTCGGCTCTATCTGGGTGCCCGGCCCGGTGATCGAAGCCCGTGACCTGGAACCCTCCGACCTGCCGAGTGCCCCCCATCCCGGTGAGCACACCCACCTTGTCCTCAAAGAGGTCCTGGGACTCGCTCCAGAGGAAATAGCGGGTTTGGAAAACCAGAAGATTATTGCCGGTCCGCCAGCGGGGGATGCCTGAAAGGACGGCGTGCGCCGGGATGCCCATCCCCTCTTGGGAGGGGTGGCCCTGAGCTTGTCGAAGGGCCGGAGTGGGTTCTTCAGGCCTGGCGTCTCAGATTCCGGTCTCGGTGGAGGTGGTATCCTATCCTCCTGTCCTCGGGCGGGAAGTCACAACACGGCAAGGCGGGCATATACCCACCCCGCCGCTACGCGGCACCCCTCCAAGGAGGGGAAGCGGAGGCGGATTGCCCGGCCGACGCGGGATGGTTTACTGTGCCGTGTCCCCAACCCCCATCTCCCAATCCCTACCCCCTAACCTTCATCGTCCGGCCAGGGCCGGATGCCAAACGGCAGGCGGGTGCGGCGCAGGGAGAGGCCCCGTTTGATCTGTCGGACGTGGCGGTTGATTGCGGTCTGCGCCAGTATGTTCTTTGCGTCGAGCAGCTTCTCGAAGGCGGCCAGCCAGCTTTCATAATAGCTTGGTTGCGTCTCAGGCGGCTGCCGGTCCGCGCTGGCAACCTCGGCAATCAAGCGCTCTTGAAACTCGGCCCAGGCATACAGACCCTGTTCGCATAAGGCCACCACCAGGGCAAAAGCTATCCCTTCCCAGGGGTCCTGGAACTGGAGTTCGCCGCTCCGCCGGGGCAGAGCGGCAGGGCCCGCCATGTCAGACACCTGTCTCTGGGAAAGACCGGGCGGCTGTTTTTTCTCGGTCTCGACCCGCGCCACCCCGATCATCGCATCCCGCGTGACGATGGCCGTGAGTTCATCGAGCGTCATCTCCTCCGTATCGGCTGGACGCTCCGGCAGGACCATATACCGAGTCTTGAAGTTACTGTTCCAGACCTGAATGCGGATGTCTTCGGCGAGTTCCAGCCCGAATTCCCGGAGTACCTCGCGCGGCCGGCCTATGACTCTGGAGCGATACGACTGGCTCTTATACCAGAATGGTGGTAGGCCCAGGACCGGCCAGGGGTAACATGAGCATAAGGCGCACACGATAACGTTATGCGTCTCCGGCGTATTCTCCACCACGACCAGATGCTCGCCCTGCAAACCGCTAAAGCTCAACTCAGCTATGGCGGCCGTGCCGTTCTCAAGCAGGCGGGCCTTATACTGCGGGTCAGTCCAGGCCCGAGCGACAACGCGGCAGCCGTTCAACGGACCGATATCGTTTTCATACGAGTCCAAAACGGTATCGAGCACTTCATCGGAAACAAGATTTTTCTCAACAAGTAAGGCCTCGATGGCTTTGACCCGAATCTCCCGTTCCCGGTTCTCGGCAGGAGTCAACAAGCGTTGTTGAAACACTTCGGCAGGGTCGTGTTCGTGGACGTCGTGGTGGTCACTCATATTGCGCGTCCTCCTTAATATGGGACCGGCGCCTCTCCTGTGGGCATCCTACAGACATTCTGCGGACAGAAAAAAGGGTGGCCTCACGACCACCCTTTCCGCCTGCAAACAAGAACTGCGTCCAGCACTCCGATTTGCCGCCGATTTGCTGCCTAACTGGCCATGCCCAACGCGGCCAGCGGCTCGCGGTCCACGACCGGGTCGCGCGTCACCCCGTTGCGATAGGCCACCGAGCCTGGAGTACGTTCGAACGGATCGACCAGATCAATCTCTTTGGCATATTCCCGCAGTTGGGGGGTCAACTCCTGCGCAATCAGACGCATACTTGTTTTGCGGTCGTCGTCACCGACCGGCCCCTGGATATTGAAGAAGACAAAAATGCTCGGACGTAGCACCCGCAGCAAAGTCTTGGCCTTGGGCAAGACGGACTGCGGGGTACCGATGAGTAACTGGAGATTCTTCTGCGCCTTGCCGTAGCCTTTGAGCAGTTTCTGACGGACGGTATCAAAGTCCGTTGTGTCAGGGCGACCGTCGTCCGACTGGGCCCGCAATTTCTCGGGGCTGACCCCCAGCCAACTGCCGCCGGGATGTTTGGCCAACATACGGATCGCGCCCTTGGAGTTATAGCCCGGCGGCAGGGTATGCTCGGGGCGGGAGAAGGCGTTCTGGCCGCCACCGAACACGAAGTTCTTGCCGATTTCCTGGGCCTTCTCTTCCGTCTCCGCCAGAAAGGTCGGGATCAGATAGCCAAAGTTTTCCGGCCCGGCCTGATAGCCGTGCCTAGCGGCTTCATCAGCGTAGAAATCCCACAGGTCACAGGTCGGTCCCAAGGCCGTCCCCAGACCCAGATAGGGGTAGCGGTGTTCCGCACACCAGCGGGCCGTCTCCGGACTCAACACTCCAGGGATCCACATGGGCGGATGCGGCTTCTGATACGGCAGCGCCCACGGATTCACATGTCGATAGTGAAAATGCTTGCCCTCGTAGCGCCACGGGCCGGGCTTGGTCCAGGCCTGTACAATAAAGTCGTGGGCTTCGTTGAACATCTCGCGGTTATAGGCCGGGTTGGCATTATTAAAGAACTGCTCGCTGCCGGCCCCGCGCACCCAGCCGGTGACGAGCCGGCCGCGCGAGATCAGATCAATCTCGGCCAGCTCTTCGGCCATACGCAGCGGATGTTTCAACGTAGGCAAGGGATTGCCAATCAGGACAATGCGGACCCTATTGGTAATACGGGCTAAAATTGAGGCTTCGACATTCATAACGCTGCCCATGCAGAACGGGTTGCCATGGTGCTCGTTGAGGGCGACGGCATCAAAGCCGAGTTCTTCGGCATAGCAGTATTCGTCAAGATAATAATTGTAATCGTTCGCCGCCTGCTCGCGGTCAAATAGGGCGTTGGGCACGGCGAAGTAGGCTTTGTTCTTGAGGATTTCGTCTTCGTTGAGGCCACGATAGGGCCGTTCGGTGAAATATGAAATTTGCATAGTCAGCTTCTCCTTCGTACGAAAACGTCACCCGCGCTTACGACGCCAGGAAGTCTTGCACGATTTTTACAAATTCGGCTGAGTTTTCGATTTCCGGACGATGGCCGACATTGGCGATTTCCACTGCCCTGGCCCCGTCAATGGCCTTGGTGTAGGCGTCGATACAGCCCTGCGGCACGACTTGATCCTCGGACCCGCGTACCAGCAACGTTGGTATGTTTTTGACGCCACGCAGCAGGTACGGCAGGCTGGGGTTATGCATATAGGGTTCCCAGCCGATGCGTGCACTTTCCGCGCGGGCGTCTTCAAATGCCTCGAATTGCTCCGGTGTCATTTCGCCGCCGTAAATTTTTCCGAACTCAGCGGTGCCTGAGTCCGCCACCGTTCTCCGCAAATGGGTCCGAATTGTCACCGGGAAGATGTCCATAATCTCCCCTGCTTCGGGTTTGAGCCCCATAGGACCCACAAGAATCAGATGGTTAAATATGTGAGGGTCCGCGGCAACCATTTCCGCGGCAATATATCCCCCGGCTGAAAAGGCGATGACGTCAACCGGGGCCAGCCCCATTTCCCTGACCACCATGCTATAAAACCCGGCCAGATCACGAAAACTCCGAATCCACTCCAGGCGCGGGGATTTTCCAAAACCAGGCTGAAGGGGAATCACAAAGGCATGCTCCGCTGCAAGTTCGTCATTCCATTTCACCCACCCAGGGAATCCCAGCTCATCATGCAGCATTAACAGGGGTTTACCTGCTCCGCCCTTAATGAGCGTTAATTCAGCTTCGGCTATATTAGCCTTTTGTTCAGTCCAGTTTGCCAAGGATCTTTCCTCCTTACTCAATGGTTTCGCGTTCAGACGCCTCCCCCCGCCGCCTCCCTCGCAGAACTGCGTTACTTAATCAGTCCCGCCCCAAATTGTCCACACGCGATTTAAGGAGCAATCAGTTGAACAGTTGGGAAACTTGTCTGAAAGCGAGCAACATCTCGTGTGAGCAAAGTCATCCCTGCGACCGCGGCATGGGCGCCAATATAGAAATCCGGTAAAGGGGAACGTTTTCGGCCCCCTCGTTTCCGATAGGCAAGAAAGCTCTTCCCAGCCAGAAAAGTGGCCTCCCAGGGTAAGGGGACTCGTTGAAAGGCTTCGGGTGGGAGGGCCTCATCCAGGTCTTCAATGCGCTCGAATCTCACCGAGACCTCTGCATAGATGATGGGATTAATGACAAGGATGCCCGTATCCGCACATTGGGCCAGTGCCTCTTCAGACCACCTCCCCCAGGTGGCATCTTCAGTCAGAATATCAAGCAGGACGTTACTATCTACCAGGACAGCCTTCACTTGCCTGACTCCCGAGTGAGAGACATAATTTCATCGGTCGTCAGCCGGACCGTCCCCCTCCCGCGTAGCTGAGCCACGATTGAACGCCCTCGTCCCTGTCGGGTCTGCGTTTTTGTGATGCGCACGGTATCTCCATCTACCTCAAAGGTCACTTCCGTGTTGGGCAGCAGCCCCAACTGCTCCCTGATCTCAATTGGAATGGTGACTTGGCCTTTTGACGTAATGCGCATACTCCCTCCAGGTAAGAATTACTTTATTCTTACCTGGAGGGGACGAACAATCAAGTAGCGGACCTGAGCCCTCGCTGAGCTTTCTCTTGATCTTTTCTTCCTTCAGGAGATAGAAGTACTCTTGTCCAAGAGCAAGAGAAGGAGGATCTGATTGTGGACGCATTCGAGTACGCTGCTCCGCAGCATTTACAAGAAGCCGTTGCGTTGCTGTCTGAGGCCAATGGTGAGGCTCGACCGCTGGCCGGCGGAACCGATCTCATTGCCCAGATGAAAGAGAACCGCCGGAGTCCGTCCCTGGTGGTTGATGTTAAAAAAATTCCCGAGCTGAATGTCCTTTCCTACGCTGCCGGCCTCCGCATTGGGGCGGCCGTGTCGTGTACGCACATCGCAACCTTCGAGCCGGTACGCGTCCACTACCCGGCCCTGGCCGAGGCCTGCGCCCTGGTCGGTTCGTACCAGATACAGAACCGCGCTGCGCTGGGCGGCAACTTTTGTAACGCCGCCCCGTCCGCGGATGCCGTTCCGCCGGCGGTAGCGTATGGAGCGACGCTGGTGATCGCCGGGCCAAACGGACAGCGGGAGATTCCGGCAGAAGATTTTTTTGTCGGGCCGGGCCAGACCGTACTGGAAAAAGGCGAGGTCCTGGTCGAGATTGGGCTGCCGCCTCCCCCACCCCATTCCGGGGCGGCCTATCTGCGTTTCATCCCGCGCGAAGAGATGGACATTGCGGTTGCTGGGGTTGGCTCGTTTGTCCAGCTCAACCCGGATGATCACACCTGTGAGCAGGCCCGCATCTCGCTCGCCGCGGTTGCCCCTACTCCCGTCCGGGCAAAAGCGGCAGAAGCATTTCTCGTGGGCAAGGCCTTGAATGACACAACGATTGCGCAGGCCGGAGAGCTGGCGGCCCAGGCCGCCAGCCCGATCTCCGATGTACGTGGCTCGGCGGCCTATCGTATCGAATTGGTGAAGGTGTTGACGCGGCGCACGCTGGGAAAGGCGCTAGAAAGAGCGAAGGGGGAAACAGCATGAAACAGGCCATTGAAATGAACATCAACGGCGAGTCGCACGCAACCCTGATTGATAGCCGTGAAACGCTGCTGGATGCGCTGCGCTACAAACTGGGCTACATGGGACCCAAGGAAGGCTGTGGCAATGGCAACTGCGGAGCCTGCACGGTCGTCTTGAACGGCGCCGTCGTCAATGCCTGCCTGGTGTTCGCGGTAGAAGCGGCTGGCGCAGACGTGACAACGGTCGAAGGCGTTGCGGCTGAGGGCAATCTCCACCCCGTGCAGCAGGCTTTTATTGAACACGGTGGTTTGCAGTGCGGGTTTTGTACGCCAGGTTTTATCATGTCGGCCAAAGCCTTACTGGAACGCAATCCAAACCCGAGCGAAGCGGAGATTCGTCTGGCGATTTCCGGCAACCTGTGCCGCTGTACGGGCTATGACAAAATTGTCCGTGCGATTCAGGCCGCGTCGCAGGCGCTTTCACAAACGGCCTAAGGAGGGACAGCATGACTCAGTATAGTGTGATTGGAACGTCTTTGGCCAAAGTTGATGCCCCGGAGCGAGTCACGGGCAAAGCGGCCTATGGGGCCGACCTTGATCTGCCCGGCATGCTGTGGGCGAAACTCGTCCGTAGCCCGTATGCCCACGCCCGTATCAAGAAAATTGATACCAGCAAGGCCAAAGCGCTGCCCGGCGTAAAGGCCGTCATTACCGCCCACGACCTGCCGCCTCTGCCAAAAGGTGCGACCGCTCCCCTGGTGGGAGAAGTCAGCATCGACATGAGCGCCATCCGAGAGATCGTCATGGCCTCGGATAAAGCCCGCTATCACGGTCAGGTCGTGGCCGCGGTAGCTGCTACTGATCCGTTTATTGCCGAGGAAGCGGCCGGACTGGTTGCAGTTGACTATGAACCCCTGCCGGTCGTGGAAGACGTGCTGCAGGCCATGCAGCCGGATACCCCGCTCGTCCATGAAGACCTGCATACTCTCGAAGAGGCGACCCAGGAAAAATCCAGCCAGCCGAGTAATGTTTCCACCCATATGGTCTATACCCGAGGCGATGTTGAGGCCGGATTCAAAGAAGCCGATGCGGTTATTGAGAAAACGTATAAGACCCAGATGGTCCACCAGGGCTATATGGAACCCCAGGCCTGCGCCGCGCGAGTCGAGCCCAACGGCAGAGTGACATTGTGGACCTCGGCGCAGGGACATTTCACCGTCCGGACCCAACTCGTGACCCTGCTCGGTCTCCCCGCCAGCCAGCTGAAGGTCGTTCCGATGGAGATCGGTGGCGGATTTGGCGGGAAAGCGCTGGCGCTGTTTGAACCCACCGCTATTGTCCTGGCCCAAAAGACCAGCCGACCGGTCAAACTCGTTGTTTCCCGAGAAGAGGTGCTGCGCGCAACCGGCCCAGGTGCTCCTGCGGTCATCACGGTCAAAGCTGGCGCGACAAAAGACGGGAAGATTACCGCTCTGACGACGACCATGCGTTACGATGCCGGCGCATTTCCCGGCTCCCCAGTCGCCCGCGGGCTGCTGGTTGGTCTGGCTCCGTATAAGCTGGACAATATGGTCGCCGAGGGGTTTGACGTGCTGACCAATAAGCCCCGCGTTCAAGCCTACCGGGCACCTGGTGGTACGCCGGCGGCCTTTGCCGTCGAAGCGCTCATGGATGCTCTGGCCGAGGAGGTTGGCGTGGACCCGCTGGAGTTTCGGCAGAAAAATGCAGCCGAAGAAGGCGATACCCTGCCGCTGGGCATGCCGCTCAACCGCATCGGCTTGACCGAGATGCTGAAACAGATTGAGGCGCATCCGTGCTGGACAACGCCACTGGAGGGACCACACCGCGGCCGGGGATTAGCTTTAGGCTACTGGATCGGTGGCTCTTTCACATCGAGTGCCGAGATCAAGATCAATCCTGACGCGACCGCCTCTATCTTTGTTGGCACCGTTGATCTGACCGGTACACGCACAACTATTTTACAGATGGTAGCCGATGAACTCCAGCTTGATCCCAAAGACATTACCATCACGGTTGGCGATACCGACACCGCCCCTTTTGCTGACCTGAGTGGCGGCAGTCGGATTACCTACACGATGAGTGCAGCAGCCCATCAGGCCAGTCAGGATGTGTTGGCCCAGCTCAAAGAACGCGCCGCCGAAAAGCTCAAGGTGCCAGCCGCTGAGGTCGAGTATCAAGCAAAACGTTTCTGGACAAAAGACGATTCCAAAAACGAAGTCGACCTGGCAGAACTGGCGCGCGAGAGTGTCTCCTGGGGCAGCGGGCCTATCATCGGCAAAGGCAGCACAACCCGGATGCAGCCTGCCCATGCGTATGCTGCCCATGTGGCTGATGTCGAGATCGATCCGGATACGGGCAAAGTGACCATCCTGCGCTATACCTGCTTTCAAGATGTCGGCAAAGCCATTAATCCAATTCAGGTTGAGGGTCAGATCCAGGGTGGAGCCGTGCAGGGCATCGGCTGGGCGCTGAATGAAGAATATATCTTTGATAACGGCGAGCTGCAAAACGCCAGCCTGCTGGACTATCGTTGTCCGGTGGCGTTGGACCTGCCCATGATCGAAACCATCCTGATCGAAGTCCCGGCCTCAGAGGGCCCGTATGGGCTGCGCGGAGTAGGAGAAGTCCCCATCGTTCCACCGGGCGCAGCCCTGGCAAATGCGATCTACCGCGCCACCGGCACCCGGCTGTACGAATTGCCCATGAATCCGGAACGGATTTTTTGGGCCACGCACGGCAATGGTGCCAACGGGTCACAGGGGCCAAATGGATCAGGCGGGTCGTAGAGGTCCGCGGGGTTGCCTTGTAGGGGCGATCCCGTTTTCCACCGCCGCGAGCATCTTGCGGGCGGGAGCGACCGGCCCGTTGTCGGTCAAAGGTCCAGAAGCGTAGGTCGGACTAGCGCAGCGTAATCCGACAGCGTGGGGGGTCGGGCGTGAGGTGGCCGGGAGCAGACACCCCTACTGGGAAAAACACGGCGGAGGCCAGCCGCGGGACGATTTAATTTGCATCGCACGTCTCTTGAGAGGAGACAGAACCGCGGTGTCCGACCGACCGGTACTACTCCGCGGCACTGTCACTGCCCGTGAACACAATATAGCCGGCTTCCTCCTGGGCTTTGATCCGCTCCTCAAGCGTGTCCGAGAGTAGGATCGTGCGCTCTTGGGGGAATTTATCCCGATAGAGATGGGGCCGCAAAAAAAATTCCTCGGGAGTCCGCACGCCGGACTGTGTTTTGAGGGGGGCCGGGAACCAGGCGCGGCGCATGAAGTCGGGGTTAAAAAAAACATCTTTGTCTTCCTGGGTCCAGGCCCGCATTTCCTGCGCATCATGGATGCCGTAGGAATAAAAATCCTGCTGCGGGTCCCACCAGAGGGTAATCAGATTGTGATAGCCGCGTTCTTTGAGGCGCGGATTCATGAGTGCCGCGAGCCGCTCTTCCAGCAAGACCAGCTCTCCTTTTTTTCCATACAGCTCGGTCCGGAGCGGATAGAAATGGTGCTGATCTACCCAGAACAGGATACGCGGAACGTAGTAATCCGGAATCCAGTCCTGTTTGGCCGTGGCTTCTACCAGGTAACAGCCTACTCCGCCATCTTCTCTATAGTGAGCATACTCATCGCCCATCAGCTTCAACTCATGGGCCGGCACGTCGCGAAAAGACCCGTCCTCATTGCGCAGGGTGATGAACTGCCGTGTTTTCGGAAATCGGGCGGTCTCATATAAAACGTCAGTGCCCAGCACCTGCCAGGAAAACTCCCAGGCGTCTCGCCCGAGAAAGTCATCATAGGCCATGGGTTGGTTGGGGAATTTGTCCTGCCGCCGGGGTTGGGGGAAACGGCGCACTCGGCGCAGGGTTGGAGAATAGCCAAACACGTCGGCCTTTTTTGTGGTCTGCTGATCCGTACGGGAGGTGATGAACAGCAGTTGGTTGCCGCGATTTTCCGGGGGAGCAACGTCTTGGGCCAGCCAGCGCGAATAGACCTCGCCCGGTTTGGCGGTGAGTTGTCCGACCAGCCCTTCGGGGGCGCGGTGGTGAATCAGGGTGATAATCTGATTGATGAAGAGATAGCCGGTGGGAGTCAGGGTTCCGGAATCCTCAATCTGCACACAGTCCCAGCGCGGCATGTGCGGGAACTCCATGATCCGATAGCCCATTTCTTCGGCTGTATAGGGTGGCTTGAACGGGTAGGGTTCTGCCGGCAGATACGGGAAGCCTGCGTGTCGGGGCGCGTCAGTTGAAAAGTCGAGGCGAGCGAGTTCCTCTTCAGAAAGCTCGGCTATTGTTCGCCAGGTCCGACTGTCATTTTCCTCAGCCGAAATCGCTCTGTCAGGGGTGCTCCCAAGCCAGATACCCAAGCAGAGCATGCCCCATAGCCAGCGGTGCAGGATGAAGATCGCATCGGTCTTCCCTCTCGACATACGTCCCTCCCTATCCAAAGCAGGTAGCCTTACCATACTCAGCACGAGAAAGGGAGAGGTTGAGGAGAAGAGGAGTCGGGTTGGGCTGATGCTTATGCAGCAGGAAAGGCAGGAAATATCTGATGCGCAATGAAAATATCAGCATCCTGCTGAGCAAAGAAAACCAAACGGACCTCTTTGATCGCGGCGTTGGCCGCTAAGAAGTCGACAATTGCCTGCGAGGCAACTGCCGCGGCCTCTTCGCGCGGATAGCCGTACACGCCGGTAGAGATGGCAGGGAAAGCAAGCGTCGTCAGCTTGTGCTGCACGGCAAGCAGGAGTGCATTGCGGTAACAGGCAGCAAGAAGCTCAGCCGCCCGCTCTCCAGCAGCGCTATAGACCGGCCCAACCGTATGAATCACCTGCCGGGCCGGCATGCGCCCTGCCGTCGTGATGACGGCTTCACCAGTCGGCAGACCGTCAGGATAACGAGTACGCCGCAGTTCCTGACAGGCTGCCAAAATGTCCGGACCGCCGGCCCGATGAATGGCGCCATCCACGCCCCCGCCACCCAGCAAGGTCGAGTTGGCCGCATTCACAACGGCATCGACCTGCTGTTGGGTAATGTCCCCAACACGGACGGCAGCGCGGCCGTTGAGAAAGGCGCGATTCGGCATTGTCAGACTGGCAGCCCTCCTGTAGTCGTTCTGTTGACTAGGAGCGCGGCCATCTTGGCCGCGCTTATTTGCGGGCTTCCAGCCCGCACTCCTGAACAATACTTCTTGCAATATCTTATTTAATCCTCCTGAACACTCAGTGCGCCTGACGGGCATTTGGCTACCACGGCCCGGACGTCGTCCTCTGAGGCCGCGCTCGGATCAATCACAAACTTGCCGCCTTCGACCTTAAAAACTTGCGGTAGACTCTTCACACAATTTGCAGAATGCGTGCAGACCTCTTCGTCCCAATTCACTTTCATACTCCGCCCTCCTGTATGGTGTTGATTTCTGTAACGTAGCGCTTTCAATAGGCCGTCGGCAAGGCTTCCCTCCAGCGCCCGGCTTTTCTGGCATTCTGCGGGCGAATCTGTTAGAGGAGGGGCAGGAGGGCCAGCACCGTATGAAACAGCTCCGCGTGATTACCGATAAATGCACAAGCTGCATGCAGTGCGAGTTGGCTTGTGCCTTTGTTCAAACCGGGACCTTTCAGCCGTCCCGGTCTGTCATTCGCGTCCATATCTTCGACGAGCAAGCCGTCTACGCACCCTATACCTGCTTCCAGTGCGATGAGGCCTGGTGTCTGACGGCCTGTCCGGTGAATGCGATTGCCATTGACCCGGCCACGGACGCGAAAGTCGTGATGGACGATGTGTGTGTCGGCTGTGCGGTCTGCACGGTTGCCTGCCCATACGGCACCATGTTCTATAACCCGGATACCCACAAAGCCTTCAAGTGCGACCTGTGTGGTGGTGACCCGGCTTGCGTGAAGTCGTGCCCAACCGGTGCACTCGAATACGTGGATATGGATCAGCCGGACTGGCTGGCCAGTTGGGCGGACAAAGTCAACCAAGGCTTTCAACATATGCAGGACGAAGAAGGAGGTAACGCATGAGCGCGACGAACATAATGAACGGTTGGATCGGCACTGTCCTGCGCGTTAATCTGACCACCGGCAGCATCACCAAAGAGCCGCTGAATGCTGAATGGGCCAAAGACTATGTCGGCGGCCGCGGGCTCGGCGTCAAATATCTCTACGAAGAGATGGACCCCAGTGTCGATCCGTTCAGCCCAGATAACAAAATGATCTTTGCCACCGGTCCGCTGACAGGCACCAACGCCTCGTGCGGCTCACGCTATATGGTCGTCACCAAGGGCGCGCTGACCAATGCCATTACCACCTCGAATTCCGGCGGCTTCTGGGGACCGGAAATGAAATTCGCCGGCTATGACATGATCATCCTGGAGGGCAAGGCCGAGAAGCCGTCTTATCTATGGATATATGACGACCGGGTTGAACTGCGTGACGCGACCCATCTGTGGGGCAAGACGGTCTGGCAAACTGAAGAAAAGTTGCGCGTCGAACTCGGCGTGCCGGATTCCATCATCGCCAGCATCGGCCCGGCAGGAGAAAATCTGGTGCGCTTTGCCTGCATTATGAACGACCTGCACCGGGCCGCGGGCCGGTCCGGCGTGGGTGCGGTCATGGGCTCCAAGAATCTCAAGGCCATTGCTCTGCGCGGAACCGGCGGGGTGTCCTTGGCCGACCCGCAAGCCTATATGGAAGGCCAGTGGGCCATGAAGGAGAAGCTGCGGCAGTCGCCCGTGACCGCGGAAGGCTTGCCCATGTACGGTACGGAAGTGCTGGTGAACGTGATTAACGAACACGGCGCACTGCCGACTCGCAACCACCAGGAAACTGTCTTTGCAGAGGCCGAAAACATCAGCGGCGAAACCCTGACCGAGACCCGCCTGGTTGCCAATAAAGCCTGTTTTGCCTGCACCATCGCCTGTGGCCGGGTCAGTACCCTGCCAGGCGAAGCCTCCTCCAAATACTCGGTCACCACCAATCCGCAGAACTGGAAAATCGCCGGGGAAGGCCCTGAATATGAAGCCGCCTGGGCCATGGGCTCCGAATGTGGAATCGGCGACCTGGACGCGCTTATTAAAGCCAACTGGCTGTGTAACGATCTGGGTATGGATTCCATCAGCTTTGGGGCCAGCGTGGCCGCGGCCATGGAGTTGTTTGAGAAGGGTGTAATCACACAGAGTGAAACCGAGATTCCGATTGAGTTTGGCAGTGCGGAAGCCTTGATCGTCATGGCCGAAAAAACGGCCTACCGCCAGGGCTTTGGCGATGCGATTGCCGAAGGCTCCAAACGCATGACCGAGACGCTGGGCCGTCCCGAGTTTTTCATGGGCGTTCGCGGGCAGGAGTTTGCCGCGTATGAAGCCCGTGCCATCCAAGGCATGGGACTCGGCTATGCGACCTCAAACCGAGGCGCGTGTCACTTAAAGGCGTATACGGTTGCGGCTGAAATTCTCGGCCTACCGCGTCAGATGGACCCGCGCGCCACAGAAGAGAAAGCAGAGATTACAAAAGTCTTCCAGGACGCCACCTCAACCGTTGACGCCACCGGCCTGTGCCAGTTTCTCACCTTTGGGGTTGGCCTGGAAGAAATGTTGCCCCAACTGTCAGCCGCCACCGGCGTGCCGTATACGCTGGAAGGACTCATGCAAATCGGCGAACGCATCTGGAACCTGGAGCGGCTGTGGAACGAGCGGGCCGGCTTCACCGGCAAGGACGATACGTTGCCCAAACGTATTCTGGAAGAGCCCATCCCGTCCGGCCCGGCCAAGGGCGAGGTCAACCGACTCGGAGAAATGCTACCCGAGTACTACGAACTGCGCGGCTGGGATAAGGACGGCAAAATCTCCGAAGAAAAGAAGAAAGAGTTGGGGCTGGAGTAAAATATTCAGGCCCCCTAACCCTCTCCCACCAGGGGAGAGGGAATAAGCATCGAAGAGGCGACCGGAGAAAGAAGAGCCATGGCAAAACACATCATTATTGGTGGGGGACCGGCCGGAGTGGCCGCGGCGGAGACGATCCGCGCCACCGCGGGCGCTGAGGCGGAGATTACACTCATCTCCAATGAGCCAGCCTACTCGCGCATGGTCCTGCCCTATTACTTGGCTAATGATATTCCAGAGCAGCATGTGCTGACTGGAGACCCGGCCTATTTTGAAAAGCACGGCATTGCATCCGTGTCCGGTCAGGTTGAGCACCTCGATGCCCAAGCCCGCACAGTCACACTCGGTGACGGCGCAACCCACTCGTTTGATACCTTACTCATCGCCACCGGCTCTTCGGCCCAGCGTCCTCCCATTTCCGGCATTGATCAAGAAGGCGTGTATACCTTCTGGACGCTCGAAGATGCAAAACAGGTGATGGCTCACGCTCAAGGCACGCCCAGGGCGGTCCTCATTGGCGCCGGCTTTATCGGCTTCATCGTCCTGAACGCGATGGCCAAACTGGGCTGGAATCTCTCGGTGGTCGAAACCGAAGCGCAGATCTTACCGCGCATGCTCGACGCCACGGGCGCGCAGGCGGTCGAGGGCTGGCTGGCCGACCAGGATGTGGCCGTTCACACCGGGGCGCAAGTCCAAGGCATTGCCCGCAACGGCGAGGAACTGACGCTCTCGCTGAGCAGCGGCGCAAGCCTGAGCGCGGATATTGTGATTCTGGCGACCGGTATTCAGCCCAATCTGGACTTTCTCAACGGCTCCGGCATTCACATTGACGGTGGTATTGTTGTTGATGACCGCATGCAGACCAATCTTCCCGGCATCTATGCCGCGGGGGATGTCGCCGCCGGGCCGGACCTGCTGAACGGGTCGTCCGCGGTTCATGCGATTCAACCGACCGCGGTCGATCATGGTCGGATTGCCGGTGCAAATATGGCCGGCAAAGAGACCCATTATCCGGGCAGTCTGCTGCTCAATGTCCTGGATGTCATCAATCTGCACTGTGCCAGCTTTGGTCAGTGGCGCGAGGGCAGTCAAGAAACGACAATCGTCTGGAACCCGACCCGGCCGATTTATCGTAAATACGTCTGGGACGGCGACCGCATGGTCGGGGCGCTGTTTGTCGGACCGATTGATGATGTCACCATGCTGAACGACGTTGGCATGGTCAAAGGGCTGATTCAAACCAAGCAAGCCCTGGGCAACTGGGTGGACTATGTGAAAGAGAACCCGACCGATGTACGCCGCGCCTATGTCGCTACCGGTGTAGCGCAGAAACTGATCAGTCAAACACTCTTGGGAACACCGGCCACAGAACGCGCCTACCGGGTAGACGGGAAAACACCCCAAGCCTGGCAAAAAAGCTCGCACGCGCCGCTTATCGGCTCTCGGCCTGACGCCTTGGATACCCTCCCACGGACACCGACACCGGGCATTGGAAAGGGTGACTAATGCAGGTCAATATCAAACTCTTTGCCAATCTTCGGAAAAAACTACCCAAAGGCTCTATGGGGAAGGCCACGCTTGATCTCGCAGACCAAGCCAGCCTCAACGACCTGATTCAACAGCTCGACATTCCCCTCGATTTGGCCCAAATGGTCCTGGTCAACGGCGAACAAACGCGGGAGTTCGACCAAGCCCTTACGGATGGAGATCAGGTCAGCATCTTCCCGCCGGTCGCCGGTGGCGCAGAGCCGCGCCGCGTGGCCCAGAACTCGCCGTAGTCGCCCGACACGGAATCGACCCGCGCAAACAGCTTTGCCAGCCGCTCGCGGTCCGCGGGCAGCAGCGGTCCCTTGAGCAGGGCGGCGACGTTTTCTTCGAGATGCTCGCTATTGCCAGTTCCGGTCAGCACGATATCCAGGCCCGGTTCGTGACGGCAGTAGCGGTAGGCGGCCTCGGCCAGCGTGGCAGCCTTCCCGTCTGCGGTCAGAAAGCCGAGCGGATCCGCGGTCTCGCATAGCGTCGCATCGACCTGGTTGCGGTCACGCAGTTCGGTCAGGAGGTACATCAGGTCCTGCGGACGGCTGAACGCGTTCCGCACCGCAAACATGCCCATCGTCCCAATGCGCTTCGCCTGGGTGATGGGGAAGATCCGGCTGCGGGCCGACTGATTCAGCACGTTGAAGCCTATCATCATGACGTCCCAGCACTCATCCGCAAGCGCCAGCTTGGCCATAGCGTGCTGCGGGTCGGGGATAAAGGCTTCGGTGACGCCGATGAAGCGTAGCTTGCCCTGCTCTCGCAGCCGGGCCAGGACCGGAAACAGCACGTCACGGGCATACCCGTATTGCTTGGGCCGCACGCCGTGCAGGTAGAACACGTCGAGATAATCGGTCTGTAGCCGTTCGAGACTGCGTTCGACTCCCCGCCGGAGGGTAGCGGTCGGGTCATCTCCGTCAGGCTTCGGACAGAGCTTTTTCGTGGAGATTACGAGGTGATCCCGCGCCGTACCGCGGATGGCCTTTCCAACAATAGGCTCGGTCTGGTACGCCTCGGCCGTGTCGAGGACGTTGATGCCCAGTTCCAAGGCGCGCCGAACAATGGCGATGGACTCGCGTTCGGTCTTGCCGGTATGCAGCCCCAGACAACTATGGCCGCCGCAGCCCAGGCCGGCCACGCTGACCTTCAGGCCGGTCCGGCCGAGCGTCGTGTATTGCATATGGACCACGCCTAACCGATATCTACCGCTACAGATAAGGGCCTCACGTTGAAAACGAAACGGCGCGTGTAGTGTCACGCCGGAGCGGAACGGCCCGGACAACCCGCCGTAGTCGTCCGGCTCTCCGCCCCCCGCGGCCACGCTTCCCGCTCGCCCTACGGAATAATCGGTAACACCACATGCGAGGGGTGTCCTTCATCATGCAAGACGTGCTGAAGGGCCGGCTCCAGTTGGCTGGCCTCACCACTGGCCTCGCCCGTTTGCGGGTTGCGGTCAAAACGCGGGAAGTTTGAGCTGGCGATATCAAGACGAATACAGTGACCCGCTTTGAAAACATTGCTGGTCGCCCACAGGTCTATGGTGAACTCGTAGACTTCATCTGGCTTGAGGAGCGTGGCCTGTACTTTTGATGCACGATAGCGGCCACGAATAATACCGTCAGTCAGATTCTGTGCGTACCCTTCCGGATGAACATCCACCAGCTTGGCCGTGAAGTCTGTGTCCACCGCACTCGTGGCGGCATACAATGTCACTGTTATCGGCCCGGTGACCTCGACATCTTGCTCCAATACCGGCGTAGTGTACACCAGCACATCTTCCCGCTCTTCCACGGAACGTTGATCGAACGCACCACCGGGAACCGCGGCCGGCCAACAGCATAACCCGCCGCCTTTGGTCGGAACGGGGTGACGCGGGTTGGAGACGAATACGTCCGCCGGCTCGCTGCCCGGAGCCTCGGGACTTAATGTTCCATCACCACGGAGGCTGTTCCCTTTACCGTCACTATGCAGGTAGTACTTTGTGTACTGTGTCCGCGCCAGCGGCCATTCGTTCTCATTCCGCCACACATTCTCACCCATGACGAAAATGCGAACCGGTGGCTCTTCCAACAGGCCGTTCTGTTTGCCCTTCAGCCAGTAGTCAAACCATCGCAGATGCAGCCCGTCCAGATCCGCGGCCAGCGGGGTGCTCGCCAGTCCGAAATTCGCTTCGCCGACAATATTGTTCAGCGGCAGCGTATGGTGCCACGGACCGATGACGAGTTTTTGACCGTTACGGGCCTCCGACGTAGCGCCGCGCTCACGCATACCCAGATAATTCCGAATTGTACCGCCCAGGAAGATGTCATACCAACCGCCGACGTTACAGGCCGGAATGGGAATCGTGTCGTGCCGATTTTCGATATTGAGCTGCGCCCAGTAGTCGTCGTCATCAGGATGGGCGAGCCAGTCGTAGAAGTACGGCGCGGACCTGCCGAAAAAAGGGAAATCCTTAAGCGGTAGCGCACGAAACGCCTCACACATATCGTCAATCCCGGACAGCAGGTGTCCCACCTCGTCCCGCAGTGCAGGATTTTCTCTCGCCAGACGCATCGCTGTATCGGGCGCTAAGCCGGTCATAGTCCAGCTTGCATTAAACCCCAGCGCAAAGGCCCCGCCCTGATACGCCCAGCCCTCGTGATAGTCGGACGCCGTAATCAGCGGGAAGATGGCTTTCAAGTGGGGCGGCCTGCTCAGCGCAGCCAACCATTGGGTGGCACCAACATACGAGGCCCCATACATGCCCACGTTGCCGTCCGACCACGGCTGCACGGCACACCATTCAACCGTGTCATAGCCATCGGCCAAGTCATCCCGAAAGGTGTAAAACTCTCCGTCCGAGGCGTAACGTCCACGCGAGTCCTGGATGACCACGGCATAGCCTTCACTGGCTGTCCGTATGACATCAAGCATGAGCATACCAATGGTCGTCAGTCCTTTGTCGTACGGAGTGCGCTGGAGAATAACCGGATACGTTCCCGCAGCCGGCCGATAGACATCGGCTCGCAACAGCGTGCCATCCCGCATGGGGATAGCCACATCTCTTTCAACAATCAGTGTGGATTCGCTCATAGTGGCCTCCTTAATTCCCTGACACACAATCGACTCGCCCGAACAGTGCTGCCAATCTCGCGCAGTCTGCCGACGGCAGTGGTGTATTGCATACGTGTCTATTCCCCGCGCAGCGAAGCCGTATAACCTGGAGCCTGGAATCCTCAAACCATATGCCCCTTCCCTTCTTTTCTGCAAGCCGTTCAATCCAGATGTTCAATCGAGGAAAAAGAGCGTCTTGCTTTTCGGACGGTCCGGCGCTATGGCCAAAGGGAAGATAGGTACACACTCATCACAGGAGGGAACACAGTATGGCGAACAAAGATTTTGAAGTGAAACAAATCCTCAAGGCATATCGGCAGGGGTTGATCTCGGACGAACTCTTTGCCGAACAGATGCAGGAACTTGGGGGGAACGGCGCGACCGGCGGGCTTGATGTTGCCAACGTCTTTGACCACCGGGGGAGTGAGGTTGCCAAGCTCCAGGAAACCCCTCTAACTCAAAGCGTCGCCTTCACCCTGCCGGCCGGCTATAGCAACGACACCGAGAATACTCACAAGGGCGACCAGATTATTTATGTTGTCGAAGGCTGTGCGACCGCCAGAGTGTCCGGCAAAGAGCAGGATATCAAAGCCGGCGATGTGCTCATGATTCCGGCCGGCTCGCCGCATACCCTGCGGACCGGCAACGAGTCGTTCTTTGGCTTTACCATCCTGGCGCCACCGGAACTGTAGCAACTCCCAGACCGTCGCTTCGGCAATACCAGGGGCGCAACCTGCTGCGCCCCTACGCCAACGCCTGGATCACCTCATCCGACGTACACACCGTCGTCAGCCCGCCCAGTGCTGCGCCTAAAATGACCCCATGGGCCTCTTCGGTCGTAGCAGCACAGCAATCTTCGGGAATGAAGATATGATAGCCACGGTCAGTCCCGTCCCGTGCTGTGCCTTCGACAACGCCATCTGTGGCTATACCGGTCAACACCAAGTGGGTGCGCCCTTGGGCATTGAGAATGGCTTCCAAAGGACTGGCGTAAAAGGAACTCACCCGCGTTTTGGTAATCACAAGGTCTTCCGGCTCGGGGGTGAGGTCGGCATGGATCTCAGCTCCCCACGTCCCGTCCTGCAAGGCTTGCAGTTGCTTGATCCCCTGAAAGATCTTCACATGCTCCAGTAAGTCGGAGTAATCCGGCCGGTAGGCATGTCGAACATGGATGATCGGCACGTTCGCCGTCCTCCCCGCGGCAGCCAGAGCGCTGATATTTCCCAGGATGTTCTTCTCCTTAATGAGCCTGGGCATAGCCCCGCCAGTGAGGTGCCCGCCAAATTTCCCGTCTTCATGCACAATATCGTTCTGGCAGTCCATCACCAGAATGGCGGTTTTATCTTTTGGTAGCGTCAGATCACTCATTCGCCTCTCCTCCTTTTTGCGCCATATGGTTTATCCGGCGCATTCACTTTGAATATCACCAATGTTGTGCTCTGTCGTGCCATCGTCTGGCTAACCACTCAGATCATTTCAGATTGACAGACCAGGATATCGACTATCTAATCGCGGCTGATGAAAGAGTCAGGTCCTTTGGACGACCTCAATAGCGATGGCAAGGGCGCCGGCCGGGGTGAACGTTTCTTCTATGGCTGGCTGATTGTCGGCGTCCTGTTCTTTATCTCCATCATCGACGGTGGGTTCACCTATACCTTCTCGACTTTTCTGAAGCCGCTCACCCAGGAGTTTGGCTGGTCACGAGCCCAGACAGCCACGGCTTTCTCCCTGTATTTGTTCGTTGCCGGCTTGGTCTTGCCCGTGTGGGGTTGGCTCATCGACCATGTTGGTGCCCGCTGGGTCTTTCTGCTGAGCGCACTCATTGACAGCGTCGCCCTCCTCTTGCTCAGCACAGTCCACAGCCTGACCGGCTTCTATGCCTTATACCTGTTTTTAGGCGTCGGACTGGCCGGGATCGGCCCCATGCCCGTGGGGAAGGTCATTACCCAATGGTTTGTGGCCAAGCGGGGTCTGGCGATGGGCATCGCCCTGGTCGGCGCGAGTGGTGGCGGGCTGGTGCTCGTCCCGCTGTGCGGTTTTTTGATCGCTGAATTCAGTTGGCGGGTAGGCTACCAGGTCTTGGCCGCCTTATCCCTGTTCGGAATGCTACCCCTGGTCTGGTTCTTTGTCGTCAATACCCCAGAGGAAAAGGGCCTCAAGCCCTTGGGACAAAATAGTCCGACACAGAGTCACACGCCGGTGGCGACGGAGCAAAAGCAAGAGCCAAAACAGGACGCTCGGGACTGGACACTCAGACAAGCGCTGGCCACGCCAACCTTTTGGCTCTTAGGGGTCGCCTTCTGTCTGGGGCTGATGGCAGCTGGAGCCGTGCACGCCCACCAGGTCGCATTTTTTCAGGATGCCGGTTACAGCCTCGAGCTTGCTGCAACGATTACCGGCATCTCTTTGGGCATGAGTATGGTCGGGCGGTTTCTGGCCGGCTGGATCAGCGAATACGTCCGCCACCCGCACGCCATTCTCGCCGGGTGTCTCTGCATGCAGGCGGTCGGCATCGGGGCCTTACTCTATCTGGAGAGCCTCGGGTTTTGGGCACTGGCGCTATTCGTGCCACTCTTTGGACTTGGGTATGGCGGCATGATCGTGCTGTGGCCTCTGACCGTCGGCCATAATTTTGGTCGGCAGTCTTTTGGGGCAATTGCCGGTGTACTGGGGACCTTGGGACTCAGCATTGGAGGCGCGCTGGGACCCATCATTGCCGGCGTGTTTTACGATACCACCGGCAGTTATGACTGGGCATTTCTGTCGTGCGTGGGCGTGTTTTTCGCGGGCGCAGGTGCCGCGGCCATGGCTCCGGAGCCGCCGGCTGCGTAGGGCACGCAGTGACGTTTGTGTAGAAGTCCAGACAAGAGGAGCCCTCACCCTAGCCCTTGTACGTTGACGTAGTAGGGGGAAGGGTAGGGTCAAAAATCAGGACTTACGGTTAGGTTGTAACACCAAGATACACATACAAGATTGACGCGGCAAAGCTTGAAACGCTGCGGACAGCATGAAGTCTGCCCCACTTCTCAAGCAGCACTTGGGTTTCTTCTGAGGTGCGGTCGCGCTCTGGGTCAAGCAGCCGCTTGTTCGTCGGCATGATGCCTAAGAAAGTGAACGGCACGACGATGAAGATGAGGCAAGCCCCCACGAACCATAGCTCGGCCCCCCCGTTTATCGCTACCGCAACGCCTGCCAGTGTTGCGAGAAGCGCGAGAGAAGCTTGCATAACTGCGGCGCGCTTGTAGCTCGGCCCAAAAACAGTGGCGGCGAGTTCCGTTCCACATGCGAGGCGGGCCGGATGCTCCGCCACAGTAACGTAAATCGCAGCACCAGCAAAAATCGAGCATGCAAGGATGGCGATAATTTCTAGAATTTCCATACTCGCCTCACAAAACGGCCTTCCAGTCCTGTCAGGTTTTAACCAGTGGCCCGCGGTCCGCGCAGCAACCGGCCAGGCAACGCGCCGGTGTGTTCGTTATGACGCAACACAGTCTCGCCGTTCACGACTGTAGCGAGAAAGCCATGCGCCTTTTGCTTGAGTCGCCTCGCGCCGGCCGGCAGATCGTAGACGACCTCCGGTAACTGCGGTTCGACGGTCTGGGGATCAAAGATCACCACATCTGCGTTCCAGCCTTCACGCAACAGCCCGCGGCCTCTCAAATCCCAGTGAGAGGCGGGAATGAAACTCAACTGTCGCACCGTCTCTTCCAGCGTTAGCGCCTGCTTCTCCCGCACCCAATGGCCCAGGACATGGGTTTGGAGCGATGAGTCCATGATCTGTGAGACATGCGCGCCGGAGTCTGAAAAAGTGATGACCGAGCGCGGGTGCCGCATCATTTCCAGCACGTGATCTTGATTTTGGTTGACGAGCGGCTGGAGGAAAAATCGTTTCAAGCCCTTCTCCAAGGCCAGATCAATAAACACTTCGACCGGATCTTGATTGCGCTCATCGGCAATCTCGGCGATTGAACGATACGGTGGAGTGGCAGAGTCCATGACAAACAGCCATTTGAAATTCGCCGCGCGCGGCTCTGCGCCAACCCCACTGTTCTGATTACGCGGCTTGTGGTGGGCAGCTTCAACAAGCTTCTGGCGTGTTTCCGGATTACGCAACGCGGCTTCTTGTGCTGCTAAGGGGAGTTTTCTGATATCGCGCCACACCGGCAAGGTATCGAACGGCGTAGCCGTCTCGAATGACAGCACGACATTCAGCGGACGACTATGCACCTGGATGAACATCCGCCCACCGGCCTCGGCGGTTTCGTCGGCCAGGGCAAAGAACGGCTGCCACATATTTGGCGCCTGGCGGCTGCTGAACATACCAAACGTGACCGGCACGCCGGTATCAACGGCAAGCGCTTTGAGCCGACCAAGATATTCATCAATCCGTTCAGGGTCGAACCGGGCATCTTCGTTGGCAATTTCAAACACGCCGGCGTTCAGCTCACCCATGACGCCGACCAGTTGGCGCACTTCCTGCCAGGTCGCCAGTCGGCTGGCGACGGGTTGTCCGTCCGGCGTCTGATGGTTGTGGGTGCGTGAAGTGCTCAGGCCAATAGCGCCAGCCTGAATAGCGGCCCGCACTTCGCGCTGCATGGCCTCCAGGTCCGTCGGGCTCGCTTCTTGCGTAAATGCACGCTCCCCCATGACATGGGTACGCAGCGCAGAGTGCCCGATATAGGCGGCATAGTTAATACCCTTAGGCAACGCATCAACCGCGTCCAGATATTCCGGGTAGGTCGTCCAACTCCACGGAATACCTGCTTCCATTGCTTCCGGGGCAATATCTTCTGCCCGTTCAAGATTACGCATCACCAGCAGTTTGTCCTGCTCTGCGCACGGCGCGAGAGAAAAGCCGCAATTCCCCATCACCACACTGGTAATGCCGTGCCAGCAGGAACACGTCCCCAGTGGGTCCCAGAACACCTGGGCGTCCATATGGGTGTGCGCATCGACAAAGCCCGGGGCTACCACATGGCCCTCGGCATCAATAACCTCGTGAGCGCTTGCACGGATTCTCCCAATGGTAGCGATTTTTCCTTGGCTGATACCGACGTCAGCCTGAAAGCGGGGTAGTCCTGAACCGTCAATAACCGTTCCATTTTTAATCAGCAGATCGTATTGCATGCTCCCTCTATAAACGATGCCGGCGATCGAAAGCAAGGCATGGAAAACCTGCCGCATCTGACGTAGAGTATGCCTGACGAATAGCAACGAGAAGGAGGGAAATCCCATGTCAGAGCAGACACTCATTTCAGCAGACTCACATTTCGTCGAGCCACCCAGTATGTGGGCCGAGCGGATAGATAAAAAGTTTCGCGACCGCGCCCCGCATACCGTCAAAGGACTCAACGGCCGTGCCGGCGAGTGGTTCGTGTGTGAGAATATCACTCCTATGTCAGTCGCCGGCTTCTTTGGTGCCGGCGTGCCGTCGCCGGAACTTCCCGAACACAACAAAAAGTGCTTTGACGAAGCGCCCAAGAGTGTGTGGGACGCCGCGTATCGCATTGCGGATCAGGACCGTGACGGCGTACGAGCCGAGGTCATTTATACCTCCATGGGGATGCCGCTGTTTGGCTTGGACGACGCGGAATTGCGCTATTCCTGCTTTCGCGCCTTTAACGACTGGGCCACCGAGTATTGCAGTTACGACCCGAAACGCCTCGTGCCGCTGGGCCTTATCACACTGGAAGATATTCCGCTGGCCGTGGACGAACTGCAACGCATAGCCAAACAGGGCATGCGGGGGGCCATGATCTGGGCCGAACCGCCGGACGACCGGCCCTATAGTCATCCCGACTATGAACCCTTTTGGGCCGCGGCCCAGGACCTCAATATGCCGCTCTCACTCCACATCCTGACCGCCCGGAGCGGCACGGGCGCAAACCAGGCGAGTGGCAAGGGGTTTCTGCTCTCCCTGGCAACCCTGCACCACCAGATCGAACGCTCGATTTCCGAGATGGTCTATGGCGGCGTGCTGGAGAAGTTTCCCAGCCTCAAGATCGTGTCCGCGGAAAACGACGTCGGCTGGATGGCCTATCTGATGTACCGACTCGACATCGTGCAGCATCGGCTCGGTGCGCTAGGAAACATGGACCTGCCAATGCGAGCGAGTGATTACGTCAAGCGGCAAGTCTACGCGACCTTTATCGCCGACCCGGTGTTTGTGGATTCTCTCCATCGCTACGGCCCGGACAACACCATGTGGTCGTCCGACTATCCGCATACCGCGGCGACTTTTCCACGTTCGCGCGAGATCGTCAACAAACGCTTGGGCAGCCTGCCCGACGAAGATTTGCGCAAGATCGTCCACGACACCGCAGCGCGTATCTACGGCTTAGAGTAAACCCTATCGTCCCCAGTGCTGCTGACGACAATTGTTCCGTATAAACAAGACAGGGCCGAGGGAAATCCTCGGCCTTGGTTCATAAAGAGGAGTCTATGAAACTTTCACAACCCCGCATCACACCTATCCGAGAAGATGAATGGACGGACGAACAACGCGAGTCACTGGAAGCCCGCTCCCGGGCGGGGCACGTCTATAATGTCATTGGCACTATGGCTCGCCACTGGGAGGCTTCGAAAAAGTTTCAAATCTGGGCCTACCACGTCATGGGTGACACCTCGACCCTGGTCCCCAGAGAGCGCGAGTTATTGATATTGCGTATCGGCTGGCTGTGTCAGGCCGAATACGAATGGGGTCAACATGTGATTTTTGGTAAAGAAGCCGGCCTGACGGATGAAGAAATCGCACGGATTAAAGCCGGCCCGGACGCCGACGGCTGGGACCCATTTGACGCCACCCTGCTACGCGCCGCGGACGAACTCCATGCAGGCGCGTTTATCAACGACGCCACCTGGGTGGCCCTGAGCGAGCGGTATACCACCCAGCAACTCATGGACGTGGTCTTCACCGTCGGCCAGTACAATATGGTGAGCATGGCGCTCAATTCCTTTGGGGTGCAACTCGACAAGGGCGTCGCCGGCTTCTAAAGAACGGCCCAGCCGCCCGTTCGCCCAGTCTTTCATGACCCCACGGACCTCACGATCTCGCGCTGACCGTTCCACGGACCGCCCTGCCGCGGACTATCTCGCCTTGGACCTGGAAGTCGGACGGCACGACAACCGTATCTATGCCTTTGGCGCGGTACACGCACGCAGCGGTCAATCCCTGACGTTTCGCGCCGGCGACCTGGCCGCGGCCCTGGCAAACCTGGACACCTTCGCCCAGGGCGCGGACTATCTGCTGGGCCATAATCTGATCGCATTCGATCTTCCCCATCTGGCCGCGGTGCAACCCGACCTGCGGCTGCTGCGCCTGCCGGCGGTGGATACCTTGCGGCTCAATCCCCTGGCCTTTCCCCGCCATCCCTATCACCATCTGGTCAAGCACTATCAGGACGGTCAACTCAAACGTGGGCGGGTGAACGACCCGGAACTCGACGCCCGGCTCTGCCTACAAGTTTTCGGCGACCAGCAAAAGGCGCTGAGTGAGGCCGACCCCGACTTGCTGACCGCCTGGCACTGGCTGACCGGCGCAGACGACGCCGGGGCTGGCTTTGACGCTTTTTTTACAGTCCTGCGACAGGCGACCCGACCCTCCCACGCCGACGCATACGCGGCAATACGTGCACGGCTCACGGACACCACCTGTCTCATCCACAGCCGCGCGGTGCTGCAAGAAGTCCTGACGGATACGGCCGGCACCGGCTGGGGGTTGGCCTACGCCCTGGCCTGGTTATCGGTGGCTGGCGGGAACTCGGTCATGCCACCCTGGGTGCGGCATCAGTTCCCCGAAGCCGGGGTGCTGGTGCGCCGGTTGCGCGATACGGCCTGCACCAGTCCCGCCTGCGAGTGGTGTCGGGAACGGCACGACGCCCGCAAGGAGCTGACCCGCTGGTTCGGGTTTGCGGACTTTCGTTCGGAGCCTAGCGACGAGGACGGCCGGCCTATGCAGCAGTCCATCGTCGAGGCGGTCATGGCCGGACAGCACGTGCTGGGAATTCTGCCGACCGGAACCGGCAAATCACTGTGCTATCAAATCCCGGCCCTGTCCCGCTACGATAAGACCGGCGCGTTGACCGTGGTAATCTCGCCGCTAGTAGCGCTTATGGCAGACCAGGTTGCTGGCTTGGAATCCCACGGCGTCGTGTCCGCTGTGACCATCAACGGCATGTTGTCCATGCCCGAGCGCTCCGCGGCCCTGGAGCGGGTGCGCCTGGGCGATGCCAGCATCCTCATTGTCTCGCCCGAGCAATTGCGCAGCAGAGCCGTGCGCCGGATCCTGGAACAGCGCGAGATCGGCACCTGGGTGCTGGACGAGGCGCACTGCCTGTCGCGCTGGGGCCACGACTTCCGGCCCGACTACCGCTATGTAGCTCGCTTCATCCGCGAGAAGGCCCCCGACGGCCAGGTCTTGTGCCTGACGGCAACAGCCAAACCCGATGTCCGGGAAGACATCCGCACCCACTTCCGTGACAAGCTGGGCGTTGATCTCAGCATCTTTGACGGTGGCGCTCAACGTACCAACCTGGAATTCGCCGTCGTGCCGACGACCGGTGGCGAAAAATTCGACCATATCCACCAACTTTTGACCGCGGACCTGCCGCCGGACACGTCCGGCGGGGCCATTGTGTACTGCGCGACGCGCCGCCAGACCGAGGATATCGCGCAGTACCTACGCGCTAAGGACATCGCCGCGGCCCACTTCCATGCCCTCTTAGCACCGGAGACCAAGAAGACCGTGCAACAGGGCTTCATCTGCGGCGACCTTCGGGTGATCGTCGCCACCAACGCCTTCGGCATGGGCATCGACAAACCGGATGTGCGGCTGGTGATTCACGCCGATATCCCCAGTTCGCTGGAAAACTATGTACAGGAAGCCGGTCGAGCCGGGCGCGACCGGGAGACGGCCCGCTGCGTGCTGCTCTACACCACGGATGACGTAGAGCGACAGTTCGGCATGTCCGCCCGCTCGCGGCTGACCCGGCCAGAAATCCACGCCATCCTCAAGGCGCTGCGCAACCTGGACCGCAAGAAGCGCATGAACGGCCAAGTCGTCGCCACCGTGGGGGAGATCCTCGGCGAGGACGAGGACGCCGCGTTCGAGCGTGACTCTGCGACCGACGACACCCGCGTACGGACCGCCATCTCCTGGTTAGAGGAAGCCTCATTATTGACCCGCGAGGAGGATCGCGTCCAGGTCTTCCCGTCCTCCCTGCGAGTCGGCTCACTGGAAGAAGCCCGAGCCAAGTTGGCCAAGGCCACTGTTACGACTGACTATCGCAAGCGCCTATTGGCCATTACCGAGAGCGTGATCGACGCCGACCCCGACGAGGGCATCTCTACCGATGAGTTGATGACAGTCTCCGGGCTACCCGCGGAACAGGTACGCCGCGGCCTGCACGATCTAGAGCGGCTGGGAATCGCCAATAACGACACCGCGCTGACCGCCTTTGTCCACGCCGGGGTCCAGCATGCCTCGCCAAAACGCTGGGCCGAAGCCGCAGACCTGGAACGCGACCTCATCGCCGCCCTGCAAGAAGCGGCCCCGGACATACAGAAGGGCGAGACCTCAACGCTATATCTGCGCCTCGCCACCCAACGGCTCAAAGACGCCGGACACACCTCCGCCCTGCCCGAACACGTGGTACGTATTCTGCGCGGTCTTGCCCTGGACGGACGCGGCGAGGAGGGTCGCAGGGGCAGCCTGGGCTTGCGCGGCCTGGGCCGGGAGGCCGTACAGATCACACTCCAGCGCGAGTGGGCCGCGCTGATAGAGACCGCAGAGCGGCGCCGGGCCGCGGCCCGGGTGTTGTTGGACCATCTGCTCGATAGCCTGCCCTCGGGGAGTCGGGGCACGGACCTGTTAGCCGAAACAACCCTCGGCCAACTGCTGAACGCGATCCGGTCTGACCTGGAGTTGAAGACTACGGTCAGGAATCCCGAACGACTGCTGGACCGT
Organism: uncultured Binatia bacterium (SeqCode); assembly: GCA_965247985.1. Classification (GTDB taxonomy): domain Bacteria; phylum Desulfobacterota; class Binatia; order Bin18; family Bin18; genus Bin18. The sequence goes on from OZ252051.1 coordinate 3,218,678, forward strand.
GCCCTGCTGTGGCTACACGAACAGGAAATCATCCGCCTCAATAAGGGATTGGCCATCTTCCGCCCCGCCATGTCCATCCGTCTGAGTCAGGAACAGCACCGCTTCACCAATACCGACTTCATACCGCTCAAGCTCCATTACGATGACCAGGTCCTTCAAATTCACGTCATGGCGGAGTATGTCCAACGCGGCTTGCAGGCCATGGCCGACGCGCTGACGCTGGTCGTGGATTATTTCGGTCTGAAGCAGCAGGACTTTTTGCGTCGCTGGCTGCCCAACCGCGACAAGGAGATGACGCGCCAGACCACGCTTGAGTCGTGGCGCTCCGTTGTGGAAAACCTGAGAAACTCCGTCCAGCAGCGTATCGTCGCCGACGACCGGGAGCAGACCAACGTCCTGGTGCTGGCCGGTCCCGGCTCGGGCAAGACACGAGTGCTGGTCCATCGAATTGCCTACTTATTGCGCGTGCGACGCGAGAACCCGCGCGGTGTCCTGGCCCTGGCCTATAATCGTCATGCCGCGGTGGAGATTCGTCGTCGCCTGGCCGACCTGCTCGGCGACGACGCCCGTGGGGTGACCGTACTCACCTGCCACGGCTTTGCCATGCGGCTGGTGGGCGCCAGCTTCAGCGGACGCGCGGAACGATTGGACAACGACGTGTTCCAAGAGATACTCCGGCAGGCGGTGGCCTTACTGCGGGGCGAGGGACTGCCAGCGGACGACGCCGATGAGCAGCGGGCGCGACTGCTGGCCGGTTTCCGCTGGATACTCGTGGACGAATACCAAGACATCGGTCCGGAGCAGTACGAGTTGATCTCGGCCCTGGCCGGTCGCACCCTGGCCGATGAGGACGATAAACTCAGCCTGTTTGCCGTGGGCGACGACGACCAGAACATCTACGCTTTCGATGGTGCATCGGTCGAGTTTATCAAGCGTTTCGAGGCGGACTATCGAGCCAGACCGGCCTTCCTGACGGACAATTACCGCTCCACGGCCCACATCATTGCCGCGGCCAACGCGCTTATTGAGCCGGCCGAACAACGCATGAAATCCGACCATCCCATCCATATTGACCGGGCACGCGCCAAGCAGCCGCCCGGTGGGGTCTGGGAGGAGTTGGACCTCGTGTCGCACGGACGGGTGCAGATTATCCCCATACGGCGCGACCCGATATCACAGGCCCAGGTGGCAATAGCCGAATTGCAGCGTCTGTCCGCCTTGTCAACGGACTGGGACTGGTCCGGCTGTGCAGTCATTGCCCGTAAATGGCAATACCTGGAACCGGTACGGGCCTGCTGCGAAGTCCACGGCATTCCGGTCCAGATGGGCAACGAGGAAATCCCGGGGTTTTGGCGACTACGAGAGACCCAGGCATTGCTTGCCTGGCTGCGCCGGCGCGAAACCGACCTCGTAGACAGCAGCATCCTCAGCGCTTGGCTGGACGCCCAAGCCTCCGGCCCCTGGATCGAACTGCTACGAGAAGCCATAGACGAATACGCTCTGGAAACCGGCGGGACGGAAACTCCGCTGGACCACTTCATCGAGTGGCTGGCGGAATGGGGGCGAGACGTGCGCCGTCGGCAGCGCGGCCTATTACTGTTGACCGCGCATCGCGCCAAGGGACTGGAGTTCAACCACGTAGTCGTTCTGGACGGCGGCTGGAACAGTACCAGCCGCAGCGAAGACGCAGACGCACCGCGCCGCCTCTACTACGTGGCCATGACCCGTGCTCGGCAGACCCTAGCACTAATGTGCTTTAACGAGTCCCATCCGTTCCAAGCGACCTTGCGCGATCATCCTTCGGTCCTGCACCGGCCCCCAGTCGTAGTACCACCGCCCACCCCAGAGATGACCACCCGCTATCAGCGGCTCAGCCTACGCGATGTTGATTTGAGCTTCGCCGGGCGCTACCAAGCCGGCCATTCGGTGCAGCGTGCTATCGCCAGCCTATCACCCGGCGACCCGCTCCAAGTGCGTACCACGCAGCGACCGTGGGTGCTGCTGGACCGTGCCGGAAACGTGGTGGGCCGTCTGGCCAAAGGTTTTGAGCCGCCGACCGGGATGCAATACCGGTCGGCAACGGTCCTGGCTGTGGTGGCGCGGCAGCGGGCCGATTCGGAGCCGCAGTACCAGGACGCTCTCAGGTGCGATACGTGGGAGGTAGTGGTGCCGGAACTGGTGTTTCAACGGGAGGGGTGATCTGCCCCCGTGTTTCGTTATGCGGAGGGGAGACGCCGGAAATGCTCCCATGCAGCACGTGGTGACCGAACAGTCACCGTACCGCGGCAGTTCGGCGGAAAATGCTTCAGGTTGCCAGTCACCAGCGTTCGCAGGGGTGTGAGGAGGGCCACCTCCAGGAATACCGTGTCATCCGCGTCAGGCGGGGCCCGGTGCGGCCAGGGCAGCGCGGTGACGTGTTCCTGGAATTGCAAGATAGCAAAAAAGGCATCCTGCCAAGCTCGTGCTATGCCAAGCCGTAGTCGTGCCAGAACCTCCCGGTATTCCAACTCAACACGGTCGTCAAACGCAAGCCGCAACCGACGCGCCAAGAGCATATCAACGAGGCGACCCGGTGGCCCAAAAGGCGAGAGGAGGCCCGATACGAGGACGTTGGTATCCAGCACCCAGACAGGGACCTCAGCCACGCCGCACTCTTTGTTTCCGTGCCCGCCGTGCGGCTCTTATCTCCCGCTCTAGGTCTGCGGGCGTGACGGCCTCCGCGTCGTTTTGGGAGGATCGTGTCCGCATCGCGCGCACCGCCCGACGGGCACGGGCAAACACGATTTCGCCGATATCCTCAAAGAGTGTGGCGTCACTGGTGGGAATCATGATGCTGCGGGGGACCCCGTCTTTGGTAACCACCAGCGCCCCTTCCCGTTCAAGCTCCGCCCACACCTTCCCCGGCGCTGCGGTTAACATTCGTGAGGCGATTGTCTTCATGCACGACATCTACTCAATAAAATGCAGTGCGTCAAGTTTTCTCAGGGCAAATAGGTCCCTGGGCCTTTCAGCTCTCATCAACATACGCTCGCAGCGCCGGCAGCACCCGCTCGCCCAATAAGCGTAGGCCCTGTGCGGTGGTGAGACCGTGGGGGGTGCCGAACTCGACCCGTCGAGCCTCCGCCTCGAATAGCGCCGCGGCCTGGCTAGCCACCTGGTCCGGCGTTCCGGCAAAAGCCAGCCGCTGGAGTAAGTCGTCAGAGATATAACTCCCGGCCCGCTCAAAATCGTAGGCGTCGGTCGCCTCCTTGAGACGCACCAATAACTCGGGCTCAATGGCCAGACTGTGATCCAGCGCGGCGATTATCGGCAGATAGAGCACCGCTTCTCGTCGCGCCAGATCACGGGCGGCTTTGCCATCCGTATCAACCACCGTGACCGCGCCAACCACCAAGCCAATTTCGTCAGCCTGCCGTCGGGCCTGCACAGCACTCTCGGCTACAGCAACGCGCATCTGGGATACGGCGGTCGGATTCGTTGTCCCACCAAGTTTGACCTCCGCGATGTCTTCACTACACGCTGCAAGCGTCTTCTGCCCCCACGTCCCCAACAGAAAAGGCAGCCCTGGCCGGTGTATCTTCCAGCGCAGAGCCGCACCGCCTGCTAAGGAAAACACCTCTCCCCGATAGGGCTGGGTCGATTGGCTGAGCAGATGTCGAATGCAACCAAACGCCTCCCGGAGTGCAGCGATGGGTCGCTGAGGATGCAGACCGACAAAATCCAGCCATCCCCCACGCGCCAGGCCCAAGTACGCCCGCCCGTGCGAGGCTTCATCCAGAAGCACGATATTACCGGCAATATTGATGGGGTGACAGGTAAACGGATTGACCGCTGCAGGACCGATACGGACGCGGGTCGTGTGTCGCGCGATTTCCAGCAACGGCAGCCAGGCGGGCTGATACAGCATGTCATTATAGACGCTCACGCCATCAAAACCGAAGTCTTCAACGGTTTTCGCCAGCGGCCCGTAGGCCGAGAGGGGCTTATCCGTCTGAAGGGCAATGCTGACTGAACCGCGCATGACCAGCCCGTTCAGGAGCGACCGGCGCCACGTTGCGACCGGCCGCTCTTACGCTTCCTGTTCGACCTACGCGCCGGGCGCAAACACCTCAATCGCACGCATATCGGGTAAGGATTCGTCGTCTGCCTTGACCGGCAAAAAGCAGACATGCGTGGCGCCGGCTTTGAGGTGGGCGTCGATGCGGTCCTGAATCTGTTCTTCGCTGCCCCAGGCAACAATGGCGTCCACCAGGGCATCGCTGCACCCGTCTTCAAAGTCCGCGTCCTTCCAACCCAGGTTTTTCAGGTTGTTGGTGTAATTGGGCAGCCGAGGGACGTAGGTCTTCATGTACTGCCGGGCCGCAGCGCGGGCCTTGGTCGCATCTTTTTCAAGGATCACGGCTTGGGCCGCACAAATCCAGGCATCGGGGCCAATCTGCTCACGCACCTTAGCGGTATGTTCCGGCGGCACGAAATAGGTATGCGTACCGTGGGCCTGTTCTGCGGACAGGGCCAGCATCTTGGGATGCAGGGCCGCAATAACGATGGGGGCCGGCTCTTGGGGTTTCGGCGCTTGGTAAAAGATATCTTTCAGTTTCGGCAGGTATTCCTTCATATAGCTATACGGCTTGTTGTAGTCGTGACCGCGCAGATTGAACACAATCGGCTTGTGGCTGACGCCAATGCCGAGCACAAAACGGCCGCCCGACAGCTCGGCCACCGTATTCGTTGCTGCAGCCATGGTATAGGCGTCACGCGCCCAGATATTGGCAATCCCGGTCGCGATAGACAATTTCTCGGTATTGTTCAGCAGATACGCGGCATGCGCAAACGGCTCACGTCCGACCGCTTCGGGTATCCACAGCGTCTTATAGCCGGCCTGCTCAACCGTCTGGGCAAACTGGGCGCTTTCCGGTGCAGTCATACCATCCAGAAAGAACCACACCCCTATTTTTCCGATATCCATACAAACCTCCTTAGACAAAATCTCGCAAAAATCGTGTATTTGTAACGAACCACAGCATATGCCGGGCGTTATTGGGCTGTCAATCTTGGGGCCGCTTGGAGCTGCTTGAGAACAGTTGATCCGCGCGCTCCCTCGTCAAGACTCGCTCGGATGTGGTATAGCAGCAGGCAGGAGAGATCTCGTCAGGCAAAGAAGGGGGCGTTTATGAAATTCGGTATCCATTATTCTCTTGGTATTGGCATGAATCCAAGCATGGACGATTATGTGCGCGTGGCCGTAAAGGCCGAAGAACTCGGCTATCACTCAGCCTGGTTGGGCGACCACATTGTCATCCCGGAAAAGATTGAATCGACCTATCCGTATACGCCCGATGGCTCAGCCAGCTTTCCGCGTCGCCTGCCCTTTCCGGATCCCTTTGTCGTCCTGGCAGTCCTGGGCGCTCATACCCAAACCATCCAGCTCGGCACCAGCGTCATCGTCGTTCCGTACCGCAATCCGCTCCCGGTGGCCAAGGCCGTGGCGACGGTCGATATGGCGACCAATGGCCGCTGTCTTTTTGGCGTTGGGGTGGGCTGGCTTGCGGAAGAGTTTGAAGCGCTGGGAGAGAAATTCTCCGAACGGGGCAGCCGCACCAGAGAATATCTACAGGTCATGAAAGCCGTCTGGCAGGAAGAGGCCGCCAGCTTTGAGGGCAAATATTTTTCCTTTCCCGACCTGTACGCCCTGCCGCTGCCGGTCCAAAAACCACACCCGCCCATCATCTTTGGTGGCGAGAGTATGCCGGCCCTCAAGCGCGTCGCCGACCTGGGCGACGGCTGGCAGCCCGGCCCGGTCCCGCTCGAAACCTTGAGAGAACGTATGGGACAACTGAGAGAGCTTATGGCCGAACGAGGCCGGGATTTTTCGCAGTTGTCAATCTCCATGCTGGCCGATGTAAAAGATCTTCAGGAACATCCCGATAAGCTGGCCGAACTCGGTGAACTCGGCGTGCAAGAGATGGTGTTATTTATGGCAGCCCTGGACACGGATAAGACCCTGGTACAGTTGGAAGAAGCGGCGAACGTGTTTATGTCCTAGGCTTCTTTAAGAGAGGACCGGTTCATATGACCCTGACGTTCCGCACATTGCATCCCCATTTCGTGGCCGAGGCCAGCTCCATTGACCTGCGCCAGGCGACTGCTCCTGAGACCTTACTCCAGATTCGAGCCGGGCTGGACGAACATGCCATTCTTGTTTTCCGTGACCAGGCGTTCAGTGACAACGAACAGCTCGCCTTTGCCCAGCGCTTGGACGGCCAGTTGCACACCAAAACCGGCATCAGCGCGTTCCAAAAGAGCCGGCTGGGCAACGAGGCATTGGCCGATGTCTCCAACCTCAACGCCAACGGCGACGTCTATCAGGCCGATGACCGCAAGCGCATATACGGCCTCGGTAATCGGTTGTGGCACACCGACGCCTCATTCCAGGACCCGCCCGGACGCTATTCCATGCTGTTTGCGCGCGTTGTTCCGCCCGTCAGCGCGGATACGGAATACGCGGACATGCGAACGGCCTATGACAGCTTGTCAGACGAGATGAAAGCCCAGCTTGAGGGCCTGCGTGTGCATCACTCGATCGCCCACTCGCGCGAAATTCTGGGTTTCGAGTTTTCCAAGACGGAACAGGAGATTCTCAAAGGCGCGATCCATCCCCTGATCCGCACCCTGCCACGCACGGGACGCAAGTCGCTGTATATTGCCGCCCATGCGTCACGGATCATGGACTGGCCAATCCCCGAAGGCCGGCTGCTGCTGCTCGAACTGATTGAGCACGCCACCCGGCCGGAGTGTGTCTACCGTCACGCATGGCGCGTCGGAGACCTGGTGATCTACGATAACCGGGCCACCATGCACCGTGCGCGGCCGTATGAAGACACGCAATACCGGCGCGAACTGCGCCGGGTGACGACGCTTGACGTCGCACACACGATCGGGCCGGCTGAAGCGGCAAATAATTAAGATAAGAATCGAGCATACAAGAAAGTAGGAAAGGAAACTCACACATGGCAAATGTCCAGACAGTGCTAGGCGACCGTTCAACCGACGATTTGGGATTCACCCTGATCCACGAGCATTTAACCGTTGGTTTCCCTGGGTATGAATGGGACAACACTAGCTTTGACCGCAAAAAAGAAATCGCCGGGGCGGTTAAAAAGCTCAAAGAGATCAAAGAACTGGGTGTCACCTCTTTTGTGGACCCCTGCCCTATGGAATTGGGTCGTGACCCGGAATTTGCCGCGGAATGTGCCGACAAATCCGGCCTGAACGTCGTGGTCGCCACCGGCTTGTACAACGAAGCACTCGGCATTCCGCCCCATTTCCGGAGTCTGCCCGCAGACGATATCGCCGAAATCTATGTTCGGGAGATCACCGACGGGATTGATAAAACGGGTATCAAAGCCGGCCTTATTAAAACCGCGACCGGCGGTATTCCAGGCATGACCGAGACCGCTACAGCGATCGGCAAGCACGAAGAAACCTGTCTGCGGGCCGCAGCCCGCGCCCACAAGGCTACGGGGATGCCCATCTTATGCCACAATGACGAGTTGGGCCCGTTCGGACGCGAGACCCTGGACGTGTTTGAAGACGAAGGCGTGGATTTCAATCGCGTGCTCATCGGCCACGCCTGTGGGGTGGGAGATATGCGCTATTACTTTGATGTGCTGGAGCGCGGCGCGTGGATAGGGTTTGACCGTTTCGGGATCGACGTGATTGCCCCGGACAAAATGCGTCTGGCCTCGCTGATTGGCCTGCTGGCCGTGGGCTATGATCGGATTATGCTCTCGCATGATGCCGTCCATTGCCTGATGGGCCGGCCCAGCAAAGCCTGGAAACAGTTTATGGAAGCCTGTCCGAACAATCATTACTCCCATATTCTGAAAAATATCATTCCCACCCTGGCCAAAGCCGGCGTGAGCGAAGGGACTATTCATACAATGATGGTCGAAAATCCAAAGAGCTATTTTGGCGGCTAGGCATCACGGCTAAGCATCATTAGGATAAACCGTAAACCGCAGGTCGGGTTAGCCCAGCGTAACCCGGCCATCATCACCCATGCCTCCCCAGCCAACCAGCGATCTCGCTAAGGTCCGTGACTACTTCCAGAACTTCGGTCTTAAACAAGCACCGGAAACCGGCTCGCCCCTCTACCACGCCCTATCCTTGGGCGTGCTTGATGACCTTGACATGCTGCGGTTCGCCGCAAGTTGCCCACCTTCACAACCAGCTGCAAACTTATTATTTGGCGCAGTGCATTACCTGCTGCTCGGCGGGGAGCAACATCCGTTGCATGATTTCTATCCCGACGTGGCCGCTTCGGGCAAAACACCACAGACGCCCTCCCAAGAGACTTACCCCCTGTTTCAAGACTTTGTTTGGAGCCACACCGATACAATCAGACGGCTCATGACAACCCGTTTGGTCCAAACCAACGTCGTCCGCCGCACGACCTGTCTCCTCCCGGTCTTTGCGCTCCTTGCTCGGGAGGCAGGGAGTCAGCCACTCTCGATTATTGAGGTCGGCAGTAGTGCCGGACTGAACTTACATTGGGACCGTTATCACCATCGCTATGAGTATCCGTCCGGTAAAAGCATAGCCTGGGGCGACAGGGACGCAGCCGTTCAGCTCTCAACACAGGTCAGAGGAATAGTCCCCCTCCCCAGCCTGCCCACAGGTCTCCGTATCGCATGGCGCGCCGGCATCGACCTCAACCCTATCGACGTGACTGACGCGGATGCCATGCGCTGGCTGCGCGCGCTCATCTTTCCCGAACATCTGGAGCGTCACCAAGAAATTGAAGCCGGCGCCCGCATTGTCCGTGCTAATCCAGTCCCTATTGTGACAGGAGATGCACTGGCACACTTGCCGGACCTTTTATCCCAAGTCCCCCAGGATTCACGCCTGTGTCTGTACGCCTCCATGGTACTCTACCAATTCTCGCCTGAAGCCCGCAAAGATTTGTGGCGGATGCTCGCGGAATTCTCAGAAACCAGGCCAGTCTCCGTCATCATTCTGGATGGCGTCCCGGAGGGCTGGGCGCAGCTCCTTATCAGAGACTTCAAAAACGGCAACTATACCAAACGACACGTGGCTGATGCCCATGCACATGGGCGTTGGTTGGAGTGGCGGGAGGATGGGTAGCGGAGAGCCAAGTTCTCCGCTGGTTAGGCGACAATCTTTAACGCTTCTCCTTGATTATGGAGCGCAATAATCTGGTCGCCACGCAGCACGAGTTCCATGTAGGCTCTACGCTGCCCGAGAGAAGGTTACCTTGGCCCGGTATCCCAAGCTTGCCAGGACACGCAACATCAGATCCGTAGAAACGTCTTTGGTATTACGGTTAAGAATAGCAGTAATCCGAGAACGAGACGTCCGCGCTAGCTTAGCGACCTGAACATGGGTGAGTCCTGCCTTCCGGACAGCATCAATGATCTTGTCGTTCAGATCACTCCTGAGCTGTATTTCCACACCGGTGGCTGGAGAAAGACCAAGCACCCTGGCAAGCTCAGCAGCATCTTTTACGACAATCGGTTTAGACTTTTTCATCAAACATTTCCTTTATCCGCTTCCGGCCAAGCCCTATATCTTGCAGCGATGTTTTCTGCGTCTTCTTAACGAAAGCGTGAAAGATCAACACACCGCGATCTGATTGAGTGTAATAAAGCGTTCTGTAGATTCCAGCACGATCCCTCATTCTTAATTCCTCTACTCCAGCGGCAATAGACGGCATTGGTCGGGAGAGCGGCAGGCTCAACGAATGACCTTTCTGTAAATCGAGGATAGCCTTCCCAAGCTCCCTTCTTCCCCTTCTGGAAAAGCTCGAATCTCGTCCCGAGCTTTCGGATGGAAAAGAGCTGGTTTCACGGAACTGAATGTCCCATATATGGGACACGTTATCAATAGATATACAGAAACCCAAGAAGTGCAGAGATTACAGTAGGGGAAGTTCGGCTGCCGAAGCACTGAGACTCAACCCAACGAGGATTATTAAAAAATCCCAAAGGAATAGCCGCTGATATGTAAAAAGTCGTCTTCCTCCCTAAAATACGCCATATCCGCAACAGTCTTGCCGATTTACATGAAATTCAGCAGCGTGACTGTATATTTTCACGCATATTAAGGTCGAAGTGCTTCCAGTCAAGCTTCTCTCTTGGCCCCAACGGCCTAAGATGCTATGGCCCAAGAAAAAGGGGGACATCTTATGAGCAAATCTGACGCGGCATCACAGGCACGAGTAGCAACGAGTTCATACGCCGAAGCCGACCCGCAACTGTACGCCTTTCTGGACTGGATGGAGCAGCAAGACCCCGACTATGCAAAGACATTCAGAGCCTACGGCGAGAAGGGCACCGGGGAAGGCCAAGCACTGCCGGTCAAATACCGCGAAATGGTCATGACTGGCATTCTGGTGTTCGCAGGACGTAAGGAAGGAGCCGTGGCCCACCTCAAACGGGCAATCGAACATGGAGCCACAAAGCGTGAGTTGTTTGAAGCCGGCCAATCCGCCGCCATTCCCGGCGGCGGGGTCACCCTGGGCCTGTGGATGCAAATCCTTACCCAACTCGATAGCGAAGGCGCTTTTATCAACGGTTAGGTTAAGGAGGGAGTCCTATGGCACAAGCAGTGACAGTGTCGTCCGAGCCGATTCACCCTCAGACCCGAATCGGCCATATTCATTTGACGGTGACCGACCTGGAGCGCTCATTAGCCTTTTACCGCGACCTGTTGGGCTTTGAGGAGACCATGCGTTACAAGGATTCGGCCGTATTTCTGTCCGCCGGCGGCTACCATCACCACCTGGCGCTGAATACCTGGGCCGGCCCGGAGGCCAGCCCACCCCCGCCCGGACATACCGGGCTGTATCACTTTGCCATTCTCTACCCCAGCCGGCGCGAACTGGCCCGGGCGGTGAAGGCGCTGCGGCAGGCCGACTACCCGTTACAGGGCACCTCCGACCACGGCGTGTCCGAGTCCGTCTACCTGGCTGATCCGGACGGCAACGGAGTGGAGCTGTCGGTGGACCGGCCGCCCGAGACCTGGTCCCGTGACGCGCAGGGCAATATTCAGGCCGGTCGCGGGAAGATAGACCTGGACGCGTTACTGGCCGAGCTGGACGAAAGGGCCTAGGCATGGATTTCAAATTCAGCCCGGAAGACGAAGCTTTTCGTCAAGAATTCAGAAGCTGGCTCGAACACAACATCCCCCACGACTGGCGGGACGACGAGGAATTACACGACCCTGACACCAGGGAAGAATTCGAGCGCCGCCGTGCCTGGCATCGTCAGCTCTATGACGGCGGCTGGATGTGTATCCACTGGCCCCAAGAGTATGGCGGACGCGGGGCGAGCCTGATCCAGCAAGTCATTTACAATCAGGAACTCGACCGCGCCAAGGCCCCGCCCACGGTCAATTTTCAGGGTATCGCGCGGGTGGGACCGACGCTGATGCAATGGGGTACCCCGGAGCAGAAGCAACGCTATATCCCCAAGATTCCACCGGCCGAGGAGATCTGGTGCCAGGGCCTGTCAGAGCCCGACCACGGCTCCGACCTGGCCGCGGTGGAGACCCGGGCCATCGATCAAGGTGACCACTTCCTGGTCAACGGCTCCAAGGTCTGGACCTCCAACGCCCACCGCGCCGACTTCACCACCCTGCTGTGTCGAACCGACCCTGACGCGCCCAAGCATAAAGGACTCGGTTATCTGCTGGTCGATATGAAAAGCCCCGGCATCACCGTGCGGCCGCTGGTCCAGATGACCGGGGAGAGTGGTTTCAATCAGGTGTTTTTTGATGACGTCCAGGTCCCAATGGCCAACCTCGTGGGCGAGAAGAACCGGGGCTGGATGGTCGCCATGACCAATATGATGTTCGAGCGTACGATTCACGGCGGGCGCACCGACATGATGGTTGAGGTCAGACAGCTCACGGAACTGGCCAAAAAAATAGACCGGGGTGGCCGTCCGGCCTGGGAGGATAGCTACGTAAGGCAAAGCCTGGCCGGCTTCGCCTGCGAGGCCGCAGCCCTCAAATATACCGGTTTTCGTCAGCTCACCAGCCAGCTTAAAGGGCTCCCGCCCGGGCCGGAAGGCTCCATTATGAAGCTGGGTACGAGCGGCCTGAACCTGCGGATGCAGGACTTTGCGATGGAACTATTGGGGCCGTATAGCCAGTTCGAATATCAGGCCAGTCGCGCTATTGACCGGGGCAAATGGTCGCATCGCATGCTGGCAGCGCGGCGCAGCACAATCGCGGCTGGGACCAACGAGATTCAGCATAATATCATCGGCGAGCGGGTGCTGGGGCTACCAAAGGGCTAACCCACCCCCGACAAGTGCTGCCAGAGGTAATGACAAACAACAGTCTAACCGGATATGAACAGAGCAGCATCAATTGAAGGGAGCTGACTATGCGTAACGGATATAAAATTGTTGATACGGACTCTCATATGATGGAGCCGGACTGGTTGTGGGAACAACATATGGAAGACGCCTATAAATCCGAAGCACCACGGATGGGTGAAGCCCCCGGGTCGGGACGCCGCACCTTTCTGGTCGAAGGCGAGTCGTTTACCCGCGAAAAGGGCAAATACCCGATGGCGGCCAAGGCGTTTCTGAAGGCGGCGTATAAGGCTATGGACCGTTTTGAGCGAGCCAAGGAAACCGGCTTTAGTGCCAAAAGCCGGATCATTGACATGGACGAGCAAGGCGTGGATGTCCAGATTCTCTACCCGACCTATACCGGCCAGATGCTCGGCCGCGAGTTCCGTGACACCAAATTGCTGGCGGCCTGCTGTCGGGCCTATAATAACTGGGCCGCTGACTACACGTCCGAAGCGCCCGAACGACTCCGCTGGGCCGCGGCCCTGCCCATGCAGGAACCCGAAGAGGCCATCAAAGAAGCCGAACGCGCCGCGGCAAAAGGCTGTGTCAGTTATTATATGCGGCCCAACCCGGTCGGCGGCCGCACCCTGTGGCACGAGGACTATCATCCCCTGTGGGCAACCATTGAAAAGCTGGGGCGGCCGCTCTCGACCCATGACTCAGCTTCGGCCTCGGTTCCCTCGTTTGGCGATCGCATGGATACGCATACCAGCGGCCATATTTTATCCCATCCCTTTGAGGCTATGGCGGCTATGGCCGGCCTGATCTGGTTTGGCATTTTTGAAAAATTCCCTCAGCTCAAAGTCATTCACGTTGAGGGTGATGGCGGCTGGACCCCGTACTGGCTGCAACGCATGGAGCAGCACTGGAATTTCAGCGGCAACGCCGAACACGAATATCTCACCCAGCGCCCGACCGAATACTTTCGCACCAATGTGTGTGTCGGCTTCCGGGGTGACGAGCCCACCATGAAAGCCGCGGTTGAGTTGGTCGGCGACGATAATTTCACCTGGGACTCTGACTATCCGCACCCGGACGGCACCTATCCATGGGGCGTACAGGCCATGCTCGACCAGCCTATTCCGGAAGAATCCCGGCGCAAGCTGTTCTGGGACAATGGGGCGCGTATTTTTAATTTGGAGTAGCCACTGGTTGCTGAGGAGACACACACATGGATTTTAGCGGCAAAGTCGGCTTGGTGACGGGCGCAGCCTCGGGCATTGGACGTGCGACTGCACTGGGATTTGCCCAACGTGGCGGGGCGGTCGCGGTTGCGGATATTAACGCCGATAACGCCAACGCGGTGGTCGCCGAGATTACGGCAGCGGGCGGAAAGGCCATGGCGGTTATCGCCGATGTCACCCAGCAGGCCGACCTCGACCGGATGATTGCGACCACGACGGAGACCTTTGGCCGACTCGATTTTCTGCATAATAATGCCTTTGGGCTGCCCGCGGCCCAGCCGGACAGTACGGTCATGGCCCGCACCGCCGACCTGGAAGATCGCGTCTGGGACAAGACGATAGACCTGGGTTTGTCGTCCGTTTTTCACGCCATGAAAAAGGCGATTCCGGTCATGCGACAGAACGGCGGCGGGGCCATCGTCAACACCGCCTCCATTTCGGGTCTGCGGGCCGACTACGGCATTGCCGCGTATAATGCCGCCAAGGCCGGCGTGATTAATCTCACCCGGGTGGTTGCCGTTGAGTATGCCCGCGCCGGCATTCGGGCCAACTGCATCTGTCCGGGTGCCATCGACACGCCATTGATTGCACCGGCCCTGGAGCAGCCGGGGTTTGCCGAGAAATTCGACGAGGTCATCCCCATGGGGCGGCTGGGCAGGCCGGAAGAAATGGCCAATGTGATCCTGTTTCTGGCTTCCGATCTGGCCTCGTTTGTGACGGGCGCGGCGTTTGTCGCCGACGGCGGGCAGACGGCCAAGACGGGCAGCCCGTCGTTTCTGCCGGAGTGATATGCAAGTACGGGTTTCTAATCTGGGGACGCGGGCTTCCAGCCCGCACCGGGAGGCGGCGGGCAAGATGCCCACGCTCCCAGGGAAGAAGTAGAGGGCGGCGGACGCGGTACAAATCGGGGGGTCGGGTCGGATTACGCCACGTTAATCCGACCGACGATAGGTATGACCAAAAAGGAGGACAGCATGGCAGACAAGAGTATTGAAGCGCAAATGCAGGACATGATTGACCGCGAGGCGATTCGCAATCTGCCCTTGCAGTACTGTCACTGTGTGTGGCAACAGGACTTGGACGGATACGTCAACCTCTTTACCGAAGACGGCTCGTTCTCGATCGACGACCCTAGCCTGCCGGGCGCACAGGGACGCGACGGCTTGCGCACCATGATCAAGGGTGGCCTGGCGATGCAGCCCCGGCCCTTCATCCATAACCACGTCATTGAGTTGAGTGGGCCGGATCAGGCCACGGGGACGTGTTATGTGGAAGTCCACATGAACCGCGAGGGCAAAAAGTGGGAAATGAAGGGCTGGTATAACGACGAGTACGCCAAGGTTGACGGCGAGTGGAAGTTCAAATCGCGCCGGATCACGACCGATTCCTTTGGACCCAAGGACGCAGCCTAGCGGAATCGACAGCTCAGTCTCTGGGCACCTCAGCGTACACACGCTGCATGGTGTCCAGATGACCCTGCGCATCCAGACCGCCCCCGAGCGTGCGTAAGCATATATGGCTCAGGCCGGTCCACCGCCACCCGGACACCCGGTCGCGCCATTCCGCTTCTCGGGGACCGACCACAGCCACGCCGGCTTCGGTGCCGATATCCTGCGGACTCCGGCCAGCCGTCTCGGCGGCGCGCAGAATATCGGCCTGTATGGCCGGGAACTCTTCTGGAGTACACAGCACAAACCAACCATCGGCCAGGCGTCCGACCCGACGCCGAATGCGCGGGATGGGTACACTCTGCGCGCCAATCCAGAGCGGGATCGGCCTTTGGATGGGCAGCGGATCCAAACCGACCCCCGACACTGTGTCCCAGCGCCCATCAAAGTCCACCGTTGGCTGCGTCCAGAGTTGCTTGAGGAGTACTATCTGCTCCTCGCAGCGATCCCCTCGTGTCCGAAAGTCCGCACCCAGGGCGCGGTATTCCTCGGCGCTGGGACCAACGCCTATCCCGAGACGCAAGCGGCCGCCGGACAGCACGTCCAGCTCGGCGGCCTGCTTGGCGACCAGCACGGTCTGGCGCGAGGGCAGGACAATGACAGAGGGCACCAACTCGATCTTCTGCGTGACCGCCGCAATATAGGCCAAAAGCGTCAGCGGCTCGTGCACATAGCCACTCTCGGGCCGGAGGACCTGATCCGGAACGCGCAAATGGGTGTAGCCTAACTCGTCGGCGGTCTGGGCGAATGCCTTGATCGCTCCCAAATCGTCTTGTAGCTCCCTTACCGGAAGTGAAATCCCAACCTTCATGAATTTTCTCCTACTCATTCAGCCTCTTTTCGTAGGATGCGTTCTCCCGCGTTACGAATGCCCCCAGAATGCCGCTCTGTCGCACTTAGAATTTCAGCACAGCTTTAGCCGCCACACGTTGGCGGTACGCGGCGTCCCAGCGTGTGAGATTTGGATAGTCTGCGGTGAGATCAAACTTGGCAAAGCGCATGAACTGTAAGGCGGCCTGAAGGGTGCAGTCGGCAACCGATACGCGGTCGCCTAAGAGCAGTGCGCGACCATCAGCTAAAATATTCTCAAAGTACTGAAATGCAACCGACAGTACTTGCTTGGCCTGCGCCACAGCCTCAGGATTAGGGGGAAGTCCGATAGGCGATTTCGTGGCATGGACATAACGCCCGACCTGAAGCAGAACACGTAGATCGGCGATACGTTCCAGCTCACGGGCGCGTATACGTTCACGCGTCCCATTCCCCCACATCGCCGGTTGGGGAAAGCACTCTTCCAAATACTCAATAATAGCCAGAGATTCGACAATGTAATCATGGTCCGCAACCTCCAGTACGGGCAGACTCCCAAACGGATTGCGCGCCAGATGATCCGCACTCTTTTGCTCATTTTTGAGCGTATTGACGAGGACCTGTTTGACATCCATCTCAGTCCCGGCGGCTGTTTTCTCGGCAATATACAGCATCACTTTCGTGGGGTTCGGTGCAGCGGGAACCATATAGAGTTTCATAGGGAGAGGATTCCTCCTGCTGGGTGCTACAGGCACACCTCCGCCAGGACGCGCAGGGCTTCAACCTGATTCGTGCCAATAATCATGGTCGTGACGGGCGAGGCTTTCCAGCGAGAGAGCTGCTCGGCGATGCGCTCCTTGGGGCCGACCAGGGCGACGGCATCAACAAGCTCATCAGGCACGGCCGCCTGCGCGGCGGCTTTCTGGCCCGAGAGATATAAATCCTGCAGGGTTGTGGCCAGACTCTCATACCCGAAGTTCCGGACGTAGCTGTTATAGAAATTCTTGGTACGCGCCCCCATGCCGCCGATATACAAGGCCAGGCTGGCTTTGACCGGGGCACGGCATTGGTCCAGGTCGTCTCCCATCACACACGTCACATACGGGGCGAGATCAAAATCCCGCAGGCTTTTGCCGTTCCCTGCTTTGGCAAACCCGGCTTCGAGGTGGGGGAGATAATACGATTCGCACCAATCCGGGCTCATCCACACCGGGAGCAGGCCGTCGGCAATTTCAGCCGCAAGCGCAATCCCCTTGGGGCCAATTGAGGCGGTGTAGATTTTCATGTCGGGCCGACCGTGGAGAATGCTCTTCAGCGGCTTGCCCAGCCCGCTGGCATCCGGCCCGGCGTACGGAATCTGATATTCCTGGCCGTCGAACTCAAGCCGTTCTTTACGGGCCAGAATCTTACGCACAATTTCGACATACTCCCGGTAACGTTGGAGCGGCTTGCCGTAGGGTACGCCGTGCCAGCCCTCGATGACCTGCGGATTTGACGGCCCCAACCCAATCAGAAAACGCCCATCGGTCAAACCGTCCAGCGTCATGGCGGTCATGGCGGTCATGGCCGGGGTCCGCGCCTGCATCTGCAAGATGCCCGCTCCCAGCTTGATTTTTGACGTGCGCGCGCCAACAAAGGCCAGGAAAGAGACCACGTCCGATCCCCACGCCTCACCGGTCCAGACCGAGTCAAAACCCAGGCGTTCGGCTTCAAGGATCACCTCCATTGTGTGCTGCATCTTCGGGCCTGAGTACCCAGTGACTAATCCGAGTCGCACCACACTCCCTCCTGTCGGTTCGGACTATAGCGTTCACACCCGTAGGTCTTCGACCGTGCTCCGGCGCAACTCACGCCGCTGGGAAAGATCATAGCGGCGGCCGCGATGCAGCACAGCGCGGTTGTCCCAGATCACAAGATCGCCTGGACGCCAGGTATGGCGATAGACAAATTGACTTTGTGTCGCATGCTCTAAAAGATCGGCGAGTAAAAGCCGCCCTTCCGGTACTGGCCATCCCACAATGCGAGTGACATGAGCACCAATAAAGAGCGTCTTACGCCGGGAGCCCGGATGAGTACGGACGACGGGCCATTCCACGGTCGGATACTTGGCCAAATCTTCTGGCGTATATTGTTGATCACCGAGCTGAATACGCGAATGAAAGGCGGAGTGTTCGGCCACAAGCCCCTCGATCTCAGCCCTGACATCGTTCGGCAAAGCAGCGTAGGCCGCGCGCATATCCGCGAACTCAGTTTCGCCTCCTTGTTCGGGTAGGATACAGGCCAACAGCAGAGAATACTTCGCAGATGGTTGCTTGAACGAGCTATCACTGTGCCAGAGCTGATTGGCAAGCATAGTAATCAAGCGAGGATCGTCCCGCGCCAGGATATTGCTTTCGAGATCAACGTTGGAGATGTCGATCATCCCGGCCTCTTTGAATCGACTCCGCCGCTGCAGCACCTTGAGCAGTCCCATATCAACGGGACCGAGCGCGCGGGTAAACGCCATCTGCTGGGATTCGTCCAGGACTTGATCACGGAAGACCAGCACGGCGAACTCATCCATAGCAGCCTCTATCTCGGCTGCCACATCTGCATCAGTTGGTCGCCGTAGATCAATCCCTTGGACTTCAGCAACAAACAGTGGGTGCAATGGAGACAAGGTCAGGGTTTGCATGGGATTTCCCCTCACCAAGTGAGTATGCATGCACGAGAGAGATTTGGGAAGAAGCGTAGCGTACGCTCACGCATTGATTCTTCCCGCCTCAGCGTTTACGATTCGGAGACGTTTTCCTACGGTAGCCCGGTCTGTGTGTAGAACCGTTTCGTAAAGGAGTGAACCCATGGCAACGGCCAGTCAGATTGATGTCATCCCCCTGCCGCCCACGGAGGCAGCGTTCGATCCCATCACTTTCAGTGTGATCCGCAACCGCTTCGAAGCCATCGGTCAGGAGATGACCCTGGCGATGGAACAGACGGCCTGGACCTCGGTCATCGCCCTGGCGCGCGACTACTCATGCATGATCTACGACGCCCATGCCAGCGGGCCGCGGCAGGTCACCATGGCCGACTGCCTGCCCATCCACTGCAACAGCATTCGGACCCTGCTGATGGAAATCGTCGCCGTGTTCAAAGACGACATCCACGACGGCGACGTATATATGTCGAACGATCCCTACCGGGGCAACACCCACATCCCAGACCTGGTGACGGCCCAACCGGTCTTCGTGGACGGCAAGCAGGTGTTCTGGACCGTGGCACGCGGCCATCAGCTCGATACCGGCGCCATCGAAGCGTCGAGCATCGTTCCTGCGGCAAAGACCATCTTCCAGGAAGGCATCGTCATTCCGCCCACCAAGCTGGTCGACCGCGGAGTCGAACGCCACGATATTGTCGAACTATATCTCTCGAATGTCCGCTACCGGGACGCCCTGCACGGAGACCTGCGCGCCCAACTCGGAGCCTGCGGCGTGGCCCGCAAGGGCCTGATCGAGCTGTGCCAGCAGTATGGCCGCGACGAGGTGGTGCGCTATAGCGACGGTCTCATGGACTACGCCGACCAGCGCGCGACAGAGGAGTTTCTGAAAATTCCCGACGGCGTCTACCAAGGCGAGACCTGGACCGACACCGACGGCAACGGCGCCACGGACATTCCGATTCGAGCCACCATCACCAAGAAGGGCGCCGATATCCACGTCCACTACAGCGGCGGGCCGCCGTCCACCGGCTCGTTCAACGGCACCTATGCGGTCATGATGGCGACCTCGACGATCCCCTTCCTGTACTATATTGACTCGGACATTCCGCATAATCATGGCGTGCTGCAACACATCAGCGCCGACGCCGACGACAACACCATCTGCCTAGCCAAATGGCCGGCCGCGGTTGCCGGCGCCACCCAGAATCCGGCCGACCCCATGCACGATGTCATCAACATCGCCATGGCAGAAGCCATTCCCGACCGTGTGCCCGCCGGCGGGGCGCATACCGCCCACATCCCGAACTTTAACGGGGTCGATTCGAGAACCGGCAAGGAGTGGGGCTGCATGCTGTTCAATAGCGGCGGCGGCCAGGGCGCGGCAAAGGACGCCGACGGCTGGCCGGTCCTATGCACCATTGCTGGCATGGGCGGGCTGACCTCGGCCTCGGTCGAGCAGTTGGAGCTGCTGTATCCGCTTCGCGTCGATCAGAACGAAATCGAGACCGACGCCCTGGGCATGGGGAAATGGATCGGTGGACCCGGCCTACGCACCTGCTATCGCCCGATCGCCGGCGACATGGAGTGCGTCGGCTTTGGCGAGGGCTTGAAGAACCCGCCGCACGGGGTGAACGGCGGCAGCATGAGCCCAGGCGGCGGCATTTATATCGAGCATGAGGATGGTAGCCGGACGTTTACCTCTTCCGCGGGACAACTGCTGATTCGCGAAGGCGAGACCTGGAACGGCGTGTCCGCGGGCGGTGGCGGCTGGGGCAACCCGCTCGACCGCGACCCGGAACAGGTGCGCCGTGACCTGCGGGACGAGTGGATCAGCGAAGACACCGCCCGCAATGTGTTCGGCATAGTCGTCAAGGACGATCTTGAGCGCAGCCTCGACGTTGCCGCAACCGAGCAACTCCGAGCCGAACTGCGTAAAAACGAGCGCCCGATGATCGAGCCCACCACTCCGGCTGCCGGCACCTGGACGCAGCAGAATATGCGCCCCAGTGATCGCTATCTCGAAGCGCCGACCATCGCCCGGAACTTCAGCCCTGCGCCGCAGGAGGCGTAGCCATGGGACATCGAGTCGGCATCGATATCGGCGGCACCTTCACCGACGTGGTCCTGCTGCGCGACGACGGCAGGTTCCACGTCTACAAAGAAGACTCGACGCCCGACCAGCCGCTGCTGGCCATTACGCGGGGGCTCAGCGGGCTGGCCGAGGAAGCCGGGACCACGGTCGCAGAGCTTTTGCGCGAGACGGAATTTCTGGTTCACGGCCAGACCATGGCGACCAACGCCCTGATCCAGCGCAACGGTCCGGTCATCGGCCTGCTGTGTACCCAGGGTTTCCGCGACATCATGTATCTGGGCCGGGGCGGAAAGCCCGAGCGGTTCAATATCCACCTTCAGAAGCCCGAGGACTTTATTCCCCGCTATTTGCGTCTGGGCATTCCCGAGCGCATTGGCGCGGATGGCTCCAAGGTCCTACCGCTCGCCGAAGAGGCCGTCCGCAACGCGGCCCGGCGCTTCGGCGCTCACGGCGTCAAAGCGGTGGCGGTTGCCTATCTGTGGTCCATCGTCGATCCGAGCCACGAAAAACGGACCGCCGAGATCGTGCGCGAGGAACTGCCCGGCGTCGATGTGCTGTGTTCCTGTGATGTCCTGCCCGAGATTCGGGAGTGGGAGCGTACCTCGTCAACCGTGCTGTCCGCCTATATCGCGCCCATTATCGGCGACTATCTGCGCGCCTTTAAAAAAGAGATGGCCGCCGGCGGCCTGCCCCACCCGCCGCAGATCATGCAGGTCAACGGCGGCTGTGCGTCGGTCGAGGACCTTTTGGCGCGGCCTGTCAACGCGGTAGCCTCGGGCCCCGCAGCCGGGCCAGCCGCGGGTGCGCACTATGCCTCGGATACCAAAGCCCCCGACCGGCTGATCATTATCGACATGGGCGGAACCAGCTTCGACGTTTGCATGCTGCGCGACAGCGAACCGGTCATGTCAACCGATATTCGGGTCGCGCATCAGCCCATCGGGGTGAACGGGGTCGAGGTGCTGTCGATCGGCGCCGGCGGCGGCTCCATTGCCTGGCTCGACAGCGGCAAGGCGCTGCGGGTCGGGCCGCAGAGCGCGGGTTCCCAGCCGGGGCCGGCCTGTTACGGCCGGGGTGGTCGTGCGCCCGCAGTCACCGACGCCAACCTGGCCGTCGGGCGGATGTCGTCGGGTGCATTTCTCGGCGGACGGCGCTCCCTCAGCGAGGACCTCGCGGAGCGGGCCATTAAAGAGAACATCGCAACGCCGCTGGGTCTCTCCGTACGCGAGGCCGCGGCCGGCATCCTGACCATCGTGAACTCGAATATGGCGTCGGCCATCCGGGCGGTCTCGATTGAGCGCGGCATCGATCCCCGCGACTATGTCATGGTCGCGGGCGGTGGGGCCGGCGGCCTGCACGCGGCCGAGTTGGCCCGCATGCTTGAGATCGGCGAGGTGCTGATTCCGCGTTCCGCAGGCGGTCTGTGCGCGTTCGGTATGGCGGTCACACCGGTACGGCATGACTACGTGCGCCTGCACCATTGCTATACGGATCGGCCGGACGCGGCCACGGGCATCGCCCAGGTGTTTGACGAGCTGATCGCCGAGGGCGGCTCCCATCTTGAGGCGGAGGGCTTCAAGCCCGAGGAGATTCGTTTCGCCCGGCATCTTGAAGGACGCTATCCGGGCCAGGTTCACAACCTGACGGTGCCGCTGCCCGAAGGACCGATTGACGCTGCTCTCTTGCGACGGCTCGAAGCCGACTTTCATGACGAGCACGAGCGGCGCTTTACCTATTCGATGCGCGACCAGCCCATCGAGTGCCTGCACTGGCGCGTCGCCGCCACAGGCAACCGACCTGCTCCCGAAGGACGCTTGGCCACGCAGTCCGGGGGTGGGTCAAAACCGACCAGCCGGCGCAGGGCCTATATGGCCGGGGTCAATGCCGAGGTGGAAACCGAGATTTATCAGGGCGACGCGCTGGCGGCGGGTGACCGGCTGACCGGTCCGGCCATCGTTGAGTTCGCCACAACCACGGTGGTCGTCAATCCGGATGACCGACTGACCGTCCAGGCCGACGGCAGCTCTCTGCTGACGATTACCCTCTAACAATTTTTCTCTAACAATTGTCCTCTAAGAAAAGGAGACCCTGCATGTCGGGTGTCATGATAGTGACGGGAGGAAGTCGCGGCATTGGAGCCGCTATTGCACGCCGGGCGGCGCGGGCCGGGTTTGACGTGTGCGTCAATTATGCGCGCGCCAAAGACCGGGCCGAAGAGGTGGTCCACGACGTGACGCAGGCCGGACAGCGGGCGATTGCCGTGCAGGCTGACGCGGGAACGGAAGCCGGTGTGGTTGAACTGTTTCGCCGAACCGATGCCGAGCTCGGCCCGGTCACCGCCCTGGTGAATAACGCCGCCATCGATTATGAGACCGCGGTCGTCGACGCCGAGCTGGAGCGCGTCCGGGGTGTTTTCAATCTCAATATCTTTGGCGTGTTCGTGAGCGCCCGCGAGGCCATCAAACGCATGTCCACCAAACGCGGTGGCACCGGCGGCGTGATTGTCAACGTCGGCTCCGTTTCCTCGCGTTACGGCGGGCTGCCGGGCGATGTGGTCTACGCCTCCAGCAAGGGCGCGCTTGATTCCTTTACCCTGGGCCTGTCCAGGGAAGTCGGGCCGGAGGGGGTTCGGGTCTGTTGCGTGCGGCCTGGGATTACCCGGACGGAAATTTTTGAGGCGAGTATCGGCATTGAACGCGCCGAAGCCATCGCCAAGGCGCAGACGGTCCTGGGACGTATCTGCGAACCCGAAGAGGTGGCTAATCTGGTGGTCTGGATCTGCACGGATGAGGCCTCGTACGTCACCACGACGATCTACGATATTTCAGGCGGACGCTGAACGAGCCGCGTTAATAAAAAAGGAGAAACCAGCATGACCAGCGCCATACAGGACATACAGGCAGACCGCGCGCAGACGGTCCCGACGCATCCCTTGGAGCCGCTGAGCCGGAGCGAGATCGAGCGCGGCGTGGCCATCCTCAGCGGCTCGGGTGAGCTGAGCGGGAAGCTCGCCTTCTCCAGCGTCAATCTGGTCGAGCCGCCCAAAGATGAGGTCAAGAGCTTTACCCCAGGCGCGCCTTTTGCGCGGGTGCTGCGCTTTCTGGGGGTGGACGAGTCCGCCAATGGAAGTCAGGCGGGCAGTTTTGACGCACGGGTCAATCTCACGACGGGAGAGCTGCTTGGGGTGCAGCGCCTCAGCGGCGGACAGGCGCCGTTTGGGGGACGAGACCTGATGCAATCGATCAAGCTCACCAAAGCCGACCCCGCCTGGCAGGCCGCGGTGAGACGCCGCGGCGTCGAGGATTTGAGCCGGGTGCAAATCGATATGTGGCCGGGCAGTGGGCCCCTGCCCGACGGCGTGGACGCGACCCATCGCCTAGCCCGGACGATTGCTTTTGTGCGCGAAGACAAGACCGACAACGGCTATGCCCGCCCGCTCCAGGGTCTGATTGCCCATGTGGACCTGACCGCGGGGCGGGTGGTCCATCTGGAAGATCATGGCGTGACAGCCATACCGCCGGAGAGCGGTCGGTATGAGGCCACTCATCAGCCTGCGCTGCGAACCGATTTGAAACCGATTGCCATTACCCAGCCCGAGGGGCCGAGTTTCCGCGTCGACGGGCACGCGGTGGAATGGCAGAAGTGGTCGTTCCGGATCGGTATGCACCCCCAGCATGGCCTGATCCTGCATACCCTGAGCTATGACGATGCCGGGCAGCGGCGGTCGATCCTGTATCGCGCATCGCTGGCGGACATGGTGGTTCCCTATGGCGACCGCGATCCCATGCACACCTGGAAACACGTGCTGGATGCCAGCGAGGCGAGTGTGGGCAATCTGGCCAATTCGCTCAGTCTGGGCTGCGACTGTCTGGGCGAAATCCATTATTTTGATATGGACACGCTGCTGGCCGACGGGTCCGTCTATACGGTCAAAAACGCCATCTGCATGCATGAAGAAGATTACGGCGTGCTGTGGAAACATAGCGACCTGCTGTCCGCGACCACGGAAGTCCGGCGCTCGCGGCGTTTGGTGGTCAGCTCGTTCTTTACGGTCGGGAATTATGAGTATGGCTTCTTCTGGTATTTATACCTGGACGGCACGATTCAGATGGAGGTCAAGCTGACCGGCATCGTCGGCGTCAGCGCGGTGGAAACCGGAGCTGAGCAGCCCGAGTTCGCCCCGCTTATTGCGCCTAACCTGGCCTCTCCGATTCACCAACACCTGTTCTGTTTTCGGCTCGATTTCGATGTGGACGGTGAGCACAACTCGGTCTACGAGGTCGATGTCGAACCCGTTCCACCCGGGCCGGACAATCCGCACGGCACACAGTTTCGCGCCAAGACGACCCTCCTGGCATCCGAAGCGGCCGCTCGGCGGGATATTGCCCCGCAGGCCGGCCGGAGCTGGAAGATCGTCAACCCGCAGCAGACAAATCGGCTGGGGGTCCCGGTCGGCTATAAGCTGGTTGCCGGCGCAACGCCAACCCTGTTTGCCCAGGCGGACTCCTATGTGGGGCAACGGGCCGGGTTTGGCCAGCATAATCTGTGGGTCACCGCGTTTGCGCCGGATGAACTCAGCGCTGCTGGCGACATAACGCTCCAGAGTCCAGGCGGTGAGGGCCTGCTGAGCTATTCAGGTGACCGAAATATCGAGAACACCGACCTCGTTGTCTGGCATACCTTTGGCCTCACGCATATTCCGCGGCCCGAAGATTGGCCGGTGATGCCCGTCGAGTATGCTGGCTTCAGCCTGATGCCGGTGGGCTTCTTTGAACGCAACCCCGCCTTGGATGTACCGCCTAGCCCGCACGCGTGCACGTGAGTCGGCCAGCATCGAGAGGCTCTGCTATCGCTCTCAATCAAGTACCCGGCTGTCGGTTCAAGGTGCACAGGTTGACTCTGCTGTGGGAATGGTTTCGGCAGAGCGCTCAAGGAGGGAAAACATATGTCATGCTGTCTGGAGCTATAGTGCGCTTAGACGGAGAAACACTCGTCATCGACGGCGTGAAGGTCTCCGACGACCAGACCGACATGGAAAAGATGCAGACGATTTCTCTCATGTGGTCGAAAGAGGCGCAGGGATTTGTCGTCACCGATATCATGGATCAGTAGGCGCCGGCCGCGTGCTCTCTCTTCCCTCCTTGTCCTTTTCCTCTCTGCTGCGTCTCCGCGTGGCGAGAGAGGAGACAAGGGTGAGGTCAGAAATATAGCCGGAGCTGCGCGTAGTAAATCCGGGGATACAAGCCGTACTCGCTGCGGAGGCGTGCGCCCCGAATCCGGGCCCCCCACGGGAAATAGGCGCCCAGCCGCAGGTCGGCCTCATCGCTGACCGACACGCTGATGAGAGGGCCGACCAGACCGCTCAGATCGAGCAGATTCCACTGGCCAAACAGGGCGCCCTGGACAAGCGGGTGGAATTCATAGTCGAGCAGGCCACCGAGGTAGTGCTGGCCGAGGTTGAAGATTTCGCCCCGGGCGAGTCGTTGAGAGGCGAACAGACGCGGGTAGGAGTCAGTCGCAGCCTGGCCAAAGCCGTTGTAATAGTATTCGAGGAGTCCGTACACGCCGTTGAGAAAACGGTAGTCCATACTGCTGACAGCGCGAAAAAACGTCTGGCGGTCTTGGACACGCCCCGCACTGTTGTGCGTAAAGGTGAACTCACCCCGGACGCCGACCCCCCGCACCTGACCGTCAAAGAAGGGGCCGAGCACAAGGTCGTGAAAAAACTTTCCAGCCATCAGACCGAGGTCAAAATCGCGCACGCTGGTCTGGCCGCGCAGCCCGATCGCATGGCGACGAAAGTCCTCATCAAACGCGGCATACACGGCTTCGAGCTGAGAAAACTGGCCCAGGGGCAGCTTGGCTCGGATGGCGTCTACCCCGGGCTTGAACTCTTGGTCAATTTCGACCGGGGAAAAGGCAACAAACAGGTCGGCCGGCGTCCACAGCCGGCCAACCCCCCACGAGATAGCTTGACGGCCAATAACGATATCGACCGCGGGCAGGCTCACCCGCAGGTTCACGCGGTCCAACTCGTGCCGCCACAGAAAGCCGCTGTTTTGCCTGGCCATCCACTCAAAGGGCAACAGGGAGGTCGTCTGGGCCTGATGGTCGCCGGAGAACAGGCCCGCGTTTGTTTCTGAACTCGGATTGATGGCAACAAAATGTTCGTAGTGCACCGTCCAGCGCAGCCAGCTCCCAACATCACCCTCAAGCATCACCCGCGCGCGGGTAAGGTCGGTGGCCGTATCTGAAACGCCGGGCAGGGACGGCTCCTGACCCAGAGCCAGGGTTTTCACATAGCCGGTCAGGCGAGCGGATAGCCTGCCGTCAGCCGAGCGACCCTGCCACAGGGCACAGGCTCGGGGAGGGATGCTCAGGTGGAGGACCAGACACACGAGCAGGCAAAGGGCCACGCGGAAGATCATGACTCAGGCGCTCCTCACCGTAGCCTGGCGCTCATCGCTGACAATCTGGCCGTCCCGTAAACGGATCAGCCGTCGGGAGCGATCCATGACCTGCGGGTCGTGGGTGGAAAAGATGAACGTAGTGCCGTGCGTGTGGTTGAGCTGGGCCATAACGTCCAGGAGGGCCGAGGCTGTGGATGAGTCGAGATTGGCGGTTGGCTCATCGGCCAGGATAAGGGCCGGTTGGGTTGCCATGGCTCTGGCAACGGCCACCCGCTGCTGCTGGCCACCGGATAATTGCGTGGGCCGCCGCTCTTCGAGACCGGTCAGCCCAACCTCGGTAAACAGCCGCTCAATTCGCGCTCGCCGTTGCGGTTCGGGAACCCCCTGCAACAGCAGGGTGAACTCGGCGTTTTCGCGGGCGGTCAAGACTGGAATGAGATTATACGCCTGAAACACAAAGCCGATATGTTGGAGTCGTAAACGGGCCAATTGGCCGTTGGAGAGGGCCTGGAGATCGTGGCCGGCCACTCGGATCTGGCCGCTGTCAGCCCGGTCGAGTCCACCCATGACGTTCAGCAGGGTGGTTTTGCCCGAACCGGATGGACCGGCGATAGCCAAGAATTCGTCCGGTTTGATGGAGAGGTCAAGGCCGCGTAAAGCCGGCACGGCGAGGCCGTCGGTCTGGTAGGTTTTGGTCACGTCTTTGAGTTCGACTGCCCAGTCGCTCATTCCCGCTCCTACATGGTCCGGAGTGCCCCGGGCAGCTCGATTCGGGCGGCTTTCCAAGCCGGGTAGGCGGCCATCAGCAGGGCGAGTGCGCCAACCACACTCACCGCCCAGAGAATCCGGGTGCCACTCAGCGAAGAGTACAGGATAGGGTCAAAGACGGTTCCCGCAATCGGCATATCGGTCTCAACGAGGGTGCGCATATCCAGGCCGTAGGTCGCAAAATACCAGTGGCCGCCGAGTCCCAGGATCAGTCCCAGAATCAGGCTGAGAAGGATCAAAAACACTGACTCGTACAGGACCAGAGTCAACAGTTGAACCGGTTGTGCACCCACGGCGGCGCACACGCCGAGTTCGTACCGCCGCTCCAGGACCGACATCAACATGGTGTTCAGCACGCCCAGGGCAACCATGACCAGGATCATGCCGTTCATGACATAGTTAAAGGCGTCGTCGAGCCACACAAATCGGGCCAGCTCGGCCAGAGCTTGGCGCCAAGTGAGGACTTCAACCTCGATGGAACTGAACCGGGTCCGTAAGGCCTCTGCCGTTGGTGCGCTGGCGCTGGCGTCACGCAAGAAGAGGGCGATCTGGCCGACCCGACCACCCGCCCCAAGAAAGGTCTGGGTTTCGGATAAGAGGAGATGGACCAAGTAGGCGTCTACCTCGCGCAGACCAGTGTGGAAGATGCCGACGACTCGGAACAGGCCGCTCTGAATCTCTCCTGCCGTTCCGTTCTGCAAGGTGGACGATGCGCGCTGCTGTGTCGGCGGATGAGCGTCATCGTTCGCCTTGTCTGCCTCGGGGCGGACGGCTTGGGCCATGAGAACGACTCTTGAGCCAACCCGTATCTTGAGCTTTTGGGCCAACTCAGCGCCAATCACCAGCCCTGACGACTGCTCGCCGTCCAGATACGAGCCTGCGATCATGCGCTGCGGAATCAAAGAAACAGCGTGCTCGGCGTGGGGCTGCACCCCGACAATCCCTACTCCGGACGCATTGGCCGCAGAACTGAGCAGACCGGAGGCCAGCAGGCGGGGGTTGATGCTGTGGAGCGCGCGGTCGGCGCCCAGCACTTGATCAACTGTGGAGAGGACCTGGGCGGGCAGGAGCAGGTCCTGGGACTGGCTGTGTTGATAGCCTTCGGCCTGAACCACCACATGGCCCCCACCCAGCTTGATGCCATTCTCAATCATCTGTTCATGGCTGCCATCGCCCAGACCCAGCGACAGGAGTAATAAACCCAGCCCCAGGCCGAGCGCCAGGACGGTCAGCAGGGTTCGACGCGAGTGTCGCCACAGGTTGCGCCAGGCCAGGCCCAAAAGCAATCGCGTTCGTGTCATGGCCACTATACCCGTCGCATGGCCTCAACCGGCCGAAAACGCGCCGCTCGCACGGCCGGATAGAGGGCCGAGACCACCGCCACAAGCGCCAGCCCCAGGGCGGCCTGGGCGTAGCTGGAGAAGTCGTGACGGCCATACCAGATGGGGTCAATGACGACGCCGGCCATGGACAGCTCTCCCATAACATTGCGTAAATCAAGCCCATAGACCTGGAGATACCACACCAGCGGCGCGCCCAGGCTGGCCCCAAGGGCGATGCTCACCCCGGCCAGCAGGCTGGCTTCGAGCAGGATCAGCAGGACCATATGCACCGGCCGCAGACCCAGCGCCATAAGGACGCCACACTCACGGGTCCGTTCAAATACTGCCATCAGCATGGTGTTCATCACTCCGATGACGGCAACGAGAAAGATAATCGAGAAAAGAAAAGTGTTTGAGCTGTGGCTGAGTTGGACATATTCGGCTAAGGCTGGGGACAGTTCGGGCCACGCCCGAACCCGGACCGCAAGCGTCCCGCCGAGCTGCCTTTCGAGTCCACCGGCCAGCCCTGTTGCCACATCCGCGGCGGTCGTCAGCACGCCGATTTCGTGAATCCGGTTTGCCGCCAGGCTCAGGATCTGCTGTGTTGCGGTCAGGGGCATCAGCACGGTCCCACGGTCGATTGCCTCAGACCCGGTCCGCAGAATGCCCACCACGGTGTACAGATCGTTCCCCAGTGAGCCGTCCGCGGCTTGGGCGATCAGAATAATCTCGGTTCCAAGCTCGGCGGCGATGGTGTGGGCCAGCTTCTCGCCGAGCACGACTTCATTGGCGCCGTCGGCAGTATGCTGATTGAGAAAACGACCCCTGACAAGACGGGTGTGAAAACTCGAAATCTGCCGCTCGCGGGCCGGGTCAATGCCGAGCAGATCAGCCCCGGCCGCATAGTTTCTTCCGCTCACCAGGCCGTAGCCGTACACCCGCGGAGCCGCGGCCAGGACCTGGGGAGAGGCGGTCAGAGTCGTCAGCAACTCATCATACGCGATTCCCGTCCGTCCCCCCAGTGTATGGTAGAGCGAGCGGTCCGGGTAATAGTCCGGCGCATGGACCTGCATATGCGACAGTCCCAGGCGGGTGCCGCTGTCAATCATCTGCTGGCTCAAGCCGTATAACAAGCAGGCGAACAGCAGCAGCATGGCATAGCCCAGCGCAATGGCGGTGACGCTGATGAAGGTGCGACGCGGGTTGCGCCACAGGTTGCGCCAGGCCAACTGCAAGAGTCGTGCGGCCACCATTATCTTTCCAGATTGCGTAAGGAAAAAGTATCAGCCGCCAGCGGAATGTCGAATGCGAGGTCGTTATATATAATCCGGGTCTGTTCGTTGGGTTTATCCTGGGGCTGCATGACCATACGGGCCGGTACCAGACGGCCGTCCATCGTGGTGTAGGCCGAGAACCTCAGCTCGCGCATCAGCGCGCCGTCTTCATCATAATAGCGCTGCCAAGTTGGCATCAGGTCGTCCTGGCGTACTTCGAGTTCGATCTTTCCCCACACCACCGGCGCTTCCGGCCGGGGGGTGAGCGAAAATTCATACACCGCGGTTCCGTCTCGGTCGCCCTCAAAAGTGATGTCAAGAAAATAATCCCGAACGAGACGGCTCTCTTTGACCAGATCGTCATTGGTGAAATGACTCCCCATCCACGAGGCCATCATCATCGAGCTCGGAAGTTTGATCGTGCGGTTGACCTTGGGCAAATAATTCCAGATATTGTTGGCGACTTTCAGGGTGGCCATACCGGCCTCTTTCCTGGGTTTCTCGATCCGAACCAGGACGTTCTCGGTACCCTGGGACCAGACCCGCATGGTCAGGCTGCGTTGCCAATTTTCGGTCACAATTTGCATGGTGATGGTTCCCCGGCTTGAATCTCCGCGCAGCAGGCGATCGACCTGATCGACAATCTGCCGGGCGCGCTGATTATCCGAGGCAGCAAAGGCCGGACTGAACAGGCCGAGTCCAGCGCTCAGGATGAGAAGCCACAACACGGGGCTGAACCTCACGTGTCTTGTCTGCATGGTTTGAGCCTTTCTCCCCGTCGGAGACAAGACCTCCGGCGTGAAGGGGCGGGAGCCAGACTGCTGTTCCTTATTCAGCCTCACCCGTCACACTCCACAGCTTGACAGACGCGGTGTGGTCTTTCAAGCTGTGGGGGAAAGAGGGCCTGATAAGGAAAAAGGGGACAGTATGATTGCACTGACCGTGAACGGAACGGAACACAGCGTTGATGTCGGCTCGGACATGCGGCTGCTGTGGGTGTTGCGCGACATCCTGGGGCTGACCGGGACGAAATTCGGCTGTGGCATGTCCCTGTGTGGGGCCTGCACCGTCCATCTGGATGGCGAACCGGTACGCTCGTGCGTTATGCCGGTCTCCATTGCCGCGGGCAAGAAGATTACGACCATAGAAGGGCTCTCCCCAGATGGCAGCCACCCCCTCCAGCAGGCCTGGGTTGCGCATCAAGTGCCGCAGTGCGGGTATTGTCAGACCGGCATGATTATGTCGGCCGCGGCCCTGCTCAAGAAAAAGCCCCAGCCAAGCGACGCTGATATCAACGAAGCCGTGACGAATATTTGTCGGTGCGGGACGTATGCGCGGATTCGAGCCGCCATTCATACGGCCGCTCAAAAATCCGGTACGAGTAACGGGATGAAGGGATAAGGACGCGCCGATGAAACAGCTATCGAACATGTCCCGTCGTTCGTTTTTGTTGCGCTCGGCCGCGGTTGGGGGCGGACTGTTACTGGAAGTGACGCTCCCGAATTCTCCGTTGGCCGAGGCCGAGCAGGCGAGTCCTCAGGCGGACACCAGTCCTGAGGTGACAGCCTGGGTCCTGATTCGACCGGATAACACCATTATCATTCGAGTGGCGCGGGTGGAAATGGGCCAGGGTAATTTTACCGGTCTGCCCATGCTGGTTGCCGAAGAGCTAGGCTGTGACTGGAGCAAGGTGCAGGCCGAGTATGCGTCAACGAGCGAACATCTGAGGCGCAATCGGATTTTTCGCACCATGTTGACCGGCGGGAGTCGGTCGATCCGTGACAGCCAGGAGTATTTGCGCACCGCCGGGGCCGCAGCCCGCCTGATGCTGACCACCGCTGCCGCACGGCGCTGGGGTGTACCGGTCACAGAATGTGTCGCTGCGAACAGCCTCATCACCCACACCCCAACACAGCGACAAGTCAGCTTTGGAGCGGTGGCGGCTGAGGCCGCCACGCTCGACATCCCCGAAAACCCATCGCTGAGAGACCCCAAAGACTGGACCCTGCTCGGCCAACCGGCCGCCCGATTTGATATCCCGGATAAGGTCACGGGCAAGACCGCGTTTGCGATTGATACCCGACTGCCGGGCATGGTCTATGCCGCTATTGCCCAGTGCCCGGTGTTCGGCGGCAGCCTGAAAAGTGTAGACGCCAAAAAAATTGCCGACATGCGGGGGGTGATACAGGTTGTCCCCCTGGAAGACGCGGTCGTCGTCGTTGCCAAAGAAAGCTGGTGGAACGCGCATCAGGCTGTCCGTGCATTGCCGATTGAGTGGGATTTTGGTGCGCACGCTCAGGTCAGCAGCGACAGCATTCTGGAGTTTCTGCGCGAGGGCATACAACTCGAAAAGGCACCGGTCTCACGTCAGGAAGGCGATATCGACGGCGCATTTGCCAGCGCGGCCACAACAATCGAAGCCGACTATTATGCCCCCTATCTTGAGCACGCCACCATGGAGCCGCAGAACTGTACGGCGCTGTATACGGAACAGCGAGTGGATGTCTGGGCGCCGGCCCAGAACAGCGAGGCCACCGCAGCCGTGACCGCTGAAACTGCGGACGTGCCGGTGAGTCGGGTCGAGGTCCACAAGGTCCATCTCGGTGGGGGATTTGGGCGGCGCGGGCTGTATATTGAGTTTGTGCGCCAAGCTGTCAGGATTGCCAAGACTATGCCCGGCACCCCGGTGCAATTAATCTGGTCCAGAGAAGAGGATGTCCAGCACGGCCGCTATCGGCCAGTCGCTCTGGTCCGCATGAGAGCCGCGCTCAACGCCTCCGGGGAACCAACCGCCTGGTCCGTGCGCCAAGCCGAGCAGTCGATTTTCAGTGCAGTCCGCCCTCATCTGATTCGGGACGGGGTTGATATCGTCGGGGTGCGGACCTTTGTCGACGCGCCATACGCCTTTCCAAACATGCATATGGAATACGCTATGCGCAACACCCACGTGCCGCCAGGGCCGTGGCGGGCGGTGGCGCATACCCATAATCCGTTCTTTCGGGAGAGTTTCATTGATGAGTTAGCCCATGCGGCCGGGCAGGACCCGTACCAATTTCGCCGCACCCTCCTCCAGGGCCCCCAGGCGTCGAAGGACCTGGCCATTCTGGACGCGGTCGCCGAGGCCGCCGGGTGGGACAGCCCGCTGCCGGAAGGCGTCCACCGTGGGATTGCCGTGCAGGACGCCTACGGGAGCTATACCGCGGCGGTGATTGAGGCCTCGGTCAACGGCACAGGTGAGTTGACCATCCATCGCGTGGTTATTGGTATTGATTGCGGCTATGTAGCCAACCCCGATTCGGTCCGGGCGCAGCTCGAAGGCAGCGTCGTTTACGGCCTGACGGCCGCGTTGTACGGAGAGATCACCATTAAGGAAGGTCGGGTTGAACAGTCGAATTTCCATGACTATCAGATGATGCGGATAGCCGAGATGCCCACGGTTGAGGTGGTCCTCAGGCCGACTGGCGGTTTTTGGGGCGGCGCGGGAGAGCCGGGCATGGCCCCGCTCGCGCCGGCGCTGTGTAATGCCATCTTTGCGGCAACTGGCAAACGCATTCGTTCGTTGCCGTTAAAGAACCATGATTTACGCCCAGCCTAGTCGCCTGTCACGGCGGCACGTACTCGTCGGTCTGCTTGGCTCCTTGGGCTGCCTGCTCGTGCCGCTCAGGAAGGCGCGTTCGGCAGACGCTCTTCCCGAGAAGCTCGTGCCGCTCATTCGCGAGGCAACCGGAGGGGCCATACCCCAGCTCGGCCGCGTCACACTCACCTTGCCCACCCTGGCCGAAAGCGGCCATTCCGTGCGGCTGCGGATCCGGGTCGAGAGCCCCATGACGCCACAGGCTCATGTGAAGCGGATTCATATTTTTTCGGAAAAGAACCCCAGACCGGTTATTGCCCGCTTCTCGCTGGGCCCACGCGCCGGACGGGCCGAGGTACACACCCGGATTCGACTGGCCGGCACCCAGCAGGTTGTGGCGGTTGCAGTGATGAGTGACGGCACGGCCTGGATGGCAAGCGCGCAGGTCGTTGTCACGGCCGCGGCCTGTGTTGAGGGAAGCTGACCGGACTCATGCGGTATGGCCAAGGCAAGAATCAAGGTCCCTGAGGTTGTCAAACGCGGAGCGGTCTTTGAGGTGCGTTTGCTCATCCGTCATCCCATGGAAACGGGCTTCCGATATAACAATGTGGGACAGAAGATTCCCAAAAACATCGTGCATACCGTTCGGTGTGTGTACAACGGGGCGGAGGTTTTCCACGCTGAGTTGTTTCCCGGTATTGCTGCCAACCCGTATTTCTCGTTTTTTACTACAGCGGAGGCGTCGGGCGAGTTGGAGTGTGTGTGGATAGACGACGCCGGAGTCACGACATCCGAGCGCGTGGCGCTCACGGTCAGCGAATGAAACGTTTTGTTGTCCTGCTTGTCAGCTTGCTGGCGGTCCCGGCTCTGGCGAGATCAGCTCCCATCACGACAGGCGGCCCAGCATTGGCCCAGGCGTGTGCGACCTGTCATGGTCCTGACGGGCGGAGTCAGGGCGCAATTCCTGCGCTTGACAGGCTGTCACCCGAGGATTTCAGGGCAGCCATGCAGGCGTTTCGGACCGAAGAACGTCAGGGTACTGTTATGAATCACATTGCCAAGGGGCTCAGTGAGGCGAGTATTGAGGCGCTGACGGCATATTTTGCAAGGGTGCAGGCACGTTGAGCGGGGCGGCATACTGGTCCGAAGACCCCTCACCCCAGCCCTCTCCCCTTGGGGGAGAGGACGTAGGGGCAACCCCCTGTGGTTGCCCCCGCGACGTTTGACCTTCAACCTTTGACCTTTGACCTTTGACCTTTGACTTATGCCCCCACATCTCACCCGCCGTCAATTCTTCAGCCTGGCCGGGAGTCTGCCTTTTGCCAGTGTGCTGACACGCCGAGTATGGGCGAACACACGCGCCAGGGTAGTTGTCGTTGGCGGTGGTTTTGGTGGGGCGACATGCGCCAAGTATTTACGTCTGGCTGACCCAAGCCTTGAGGTCACGCTGGTGACCCCGCAGCGTCAGTTTATCACCTGTCCATTCAGCAACGCGGCCCTGGTTGGTCTGCGCAGTGTCGCGTCGTTGACATACACCTACCAGCGGCTACAGGAACGCTATGGCGTACAGGTCGTCCGGGCCCAAGCAAAAAAGCTTGATCCAACCACGCAACGTCTCACCCTCAGTGATGGTAGGACCTTAGCCTACGACAAACTCGTTTTATCCCCCGGGGTCGAGCTGCGCTGGGACGCAATAGAAGGTTACGACGTTGCAGCCAGTGCGGTATTCCCACACGCCTGGCAGGCCGGTTCACAAACGCTGCTGCTACGCCGCCAACTGGAAACCATGGAAGACGGCGGGCTGGTGGTGATCAGTGCGCCGGAAACACCATACCGTTGCCCGCCGGGGCCGTATGAACGGGCCAGTTTGATCGCCCACTACCT
The DNA here is from genome assembly GCA_965247985.1 of uncultured Binatia bacterium (SeqCode). Lineage (GTDB taxonomy): Bacteria > Desulfobacterota > Binatia > Bin18 > Bin18 > Bin18. The sequence goes on from OZ252051.1 coordinate 3,254,522, forward strand.
CAAAACCCACAAGCCAAAATCAAAAGTCTTGCTGCTCGATGCCAAGGACAGCTTTACCAAGGACAAGCTGTTTCTAGCCGCGTGGGAGCGGCTGTATCCTGGCCTGCTCGAATGGGTGTCGGGCGCGCAGGGCGGGCGGGTCATCCAGGTCGATACACGTGCCGGCATCGTCCGCACCGAGTTTGACGAGTACAAGCCGGCGGTGGCTAATATCATTGCGCCCCAGCGCGCGGCAACGATTGCGCGGTCTGGCGGCCTCGACGCCGGTACAGGCTGGTGCCCTGTACACGGCGGCACATTCGAATCCCGTGTACATGCCAACGTTCATATTATTGGCGACGCGGCAATCGCCAACCCCATGCCCAAATCCGCCTTTAGCGCCAATAATCAGGCTAAAGTCTGCGCCGCAGCCATTGTGGCCCTGCTCCAGGGCGAGCCGGTTGCGCCGCCGGTATTGATGAATACCTGCTACAGCCTTGTTGCGCCTGACTACGGCATCTCTATCAGTGCTGTGTATGCCGTTGAAAACGACTCAATTCAGGTTGTCCCAGGATCGAGCGGCACAAGCCCGCTTGACGCACCGGAGGCAACTCGTGCGCTCGAAGCGGCCTATGCCCGCTCTTGGTACGCCAATATTACAGCCGATACGTTTGGGTAAAGGCGACGCTACGATGCACGGAAGCTATTGGAAAGCTTTTGTCATTCAGGTGTGGATCGGACTTCTGGTGCTGAGCGATCTCTGCGCCCAGGGGAATCAGCAGGTCGACGGTCCACAGCCCCGGCATGAAGGAGTTCCCGCCGCGTTGACCGACCAGCTTGGCGACGCGAGACGGGGACAACGTATTGTGCTCGACCGGGAGCGCGGCGATTGTGTGGTATGTCATGCCCTGCCGCTGCCCGAACGCCGTTTCCACGGCACGGTGGGGCTACCTTTGGATAACGTCGGGAATCGCTATACCGCTGCTGAGTTGCGCCTACGACTGCTAGACCCCAAAGCGCTAAACCTCCGCTCCATCATGCCGACGTATCATACGGTGGCGGGCCTGCATTCCGTACTCGAAGCCTACCGGGGCAAGCCGATCCTCACCGCGCAGGAAATCGAAGATGTCGTGGCCTATCTCTTGACCCTTCGTCAGAACGCTCCAAGGGCAGCAAAGGCTGGCCAAACCCCGAGCAGTCCGCAGCACGAGACTTCCCCATACAGCGTCGCAGGCCGTCGCTCCGGCTATACCTATCTGTCGTCGGAACACCGACAGTTACAGGATGACGCGTTTGGCAATCCGGGGATGTTATGGGTCGAACGCGGCCGCGCGTTATGGGACAAGACTCAGGGCGATAGCCGACAGGCGTGTGCCAGTTGCCATGGAGATGCGGCAACAAGCATGCGCGGGGTGCGTACACGCTACCCACAATTCAACCCCCATACAGAGAAACTCATCAATCTGGAGCAACGGATGAACCGCTGTCGCACAGAGCAACTCCGGGCCGAAGCCTACCCGTATGAATCCGAAGCCTTGCTGGCACTCAGTGCATTTGTGAGTTTTCAGTCACGAGGGATGCCACTGAATGTGGACATCGAGGGACCGGCCACGCCGTTTTTCGAGGCGGGCAAAGCGTTCTTCATGCGCCGTCGCGGCCAACTCGATATGGCGTGCAGCCATTGCCACCATGACTATGCCGGGCAACGTCTACGCGGGGAAGTCGTGAGCCAGGGGCAGACCAACAGCTTCCCCGTCTATCGGCTGGGCTGGCAAACTCTGGGTTCGACGCACCGCATGTTTGCCTGGTGCAACACCGCGATTCGTGCCCAACCCCTGGCCTATGGGTCCGAAGACTACGTAAATCTGGAATTATATCTGGCCTGGCGTGGTCGCGGCTTGCCGGTAGAGACACCGGGCGTACGGCGGTGAAGGGAGGAACTGAGCGAATTCTTCCTAGCTCTTCCCCCTATCGCAAATTATACTGAGCCTGAATAAGGCAGCAGTCTTATCCTACATCAAGAATAGATGAAGGCCCATCAGCAAAGGACACCGTACCGTGGCAGAAGAGCGAGAGTTGATTTCTTCGGCTATCCAGAGATTACAAAAACGGTTGAAATGGAGACCAGGAAAAGCGGCTGTCCATCTGTCGAAACGGATTGCTCTCGGACATTTGCCTATTGGGGCAACTCCGGCAGACTATGAAACCTTAATCCTGCGTGCCATCAATACCCAGGATGCTGAGGTGTTTGTTTATCGCTGGGGTGATACAATTTATCCAACTGTAGTTGCGGAGCTTGACGGTACTCGCTGGCTTATCATGATGGGCCTGGATGGGACTATGGAAACGGCGTTTCCGCCTGAGGAGCTAGACGTCTACCTTGCAGATCAACGGTTTCGGCGATTGGGGACCTTAAAGGAGCTCGGGATATGAACCGACTGCTGGCACATTATTGCGTTGACGTACAACATCCCGAGGTCAGCGGCGCAGAGCATCTGGAAATGTTAAAGATTCGGGATCAATTGTCGGATGTTGAGGCAACGCTGAGCGAAGCAGAACGGCAACAGTTAGCTGAGGCCGACAGGCTGCTGGTCATGCAAGCGGAGGTCTTCTCTCAGGAGCTGCTGAAATTCCTCAACCTTTCCCAGCATCGTCAGACTGCCCACATCCCATCGGAGCGGTGGTGGTGGTATCTGGACGTTGTCCGCCATGTTCCCTACCAAGGGCTCCATTCTTCCTCTTCGCGAGTTGGCAAGTAGCGGAGGTATCGGATTACGCCGCGCCCATCCGTCCACCGCCCTACACCTCTCCCCGCGGCACCGGGATGCCTGGAATCTTCACCCGCATCCTGCCCATCTCACCAAACGTGGCGATGAGCATAGTCTTCCAGTCATTACCCCGCCCGGCGGTGGGGGGCGTCATAGCTCAGCCCTCTTACCGGCCGTTCGCAGCATGGAGCGCACTGCGGATTGTCACCCCCTCACGGGTCAGGGCCTCTCGAAGTGCCTGCAGTATCTTCGGAGCCTGTATCAACTCGCCCGATATGGCAATGCTTTCTGCATCAAGCGCGAGTTCTTTGCCACCTGTGGTCGTGACCTTCCCCTCGGTGACAACTCTCATGACGAGTCTTACGGCTTCTTCCACACTGTCCTCGCCGTGCCCATACGTCAGGTCGCCGTCATCCTGGTATCCTAACCCTGGGTAGAACTCTTTGACGACCCGCATCCCCAGTTGCTCGGCGACTTCCAGTACGGGATGGCGCGGCAGCGCTGGCAGGTAGGCCACGATGTCCGGGTTCACCGCTTGAAATCCCTCAAGCATCGCTCGGGTATTCTCCTCGCTGAGCTGCGCCCATACGTAAAACGCACTATGCGGCTTGGCCGCCTCAAGCCGTAGTCCTGCTGCTTCGGCAAAGGCTTTCAGCGCCCCGAGTTGATACACAACATAATCCTTGCCCTCTTGGGGAGTGATGTGCATGAGTCTCCGGCCGAAACCCAGCATGTCGGGAAAGCCCGGATGGCCCCCGACTGTCACACCGTACTTCTTGGCACTCTCGACAGAGCGACGGACCCAGCTTGGATCACCTGCGTGAAAGCCACACGCGATATTGGCGTGACTAATCCCCTGCATCACCTCCTCAGGCCGTCCCAGCACATAGTTACCAAAGGATTCACCCACATCGCTGTTGAGATCAATCCAAGTTCTCGTGGTTCTCATACTCAAACCTCCTCGCCCGTCTGAGAAAGATCGGACGTTCCGTTTTGTAACGCCTGTCCGCACCCTCTACGCCGCCCGGCCAAAAGTTACTCGAACTCCGAAGCTCCGGTTGCGGGTGGATCTTCGTTCCACCACTCCCGGAACACACGACACCGGCCACTCTCGGTCAGGGTGATCAGAAAGATCCCTTCCATTCTGACGGCCTGGCCCGTCTGCACGGATTGCATCGATGCCCACCAGCGCGCGAGGTAGCGCCCGTCTTCGGTCATCGCAAGGGGTTCGGAACCAAACGTAATCCCGGTCTGGTTCCCCTGGGTGGCCGTCTCCCAGGCACGTTGGATCGCCGGCCGACCTGTGATCGGCTCGGCGAACGGACCCCAGACGTAGATCCCGTCCTCGGTGAAGAGTGCTGCCGCGGCAGCCGGGTCCTGGTTCTCCCAGGCCTTGCCGTAGGCGTCGAGCCAGACGTTGAGCGCCCCGAAATCCATAGGAACCTCCTTTGTACGGTCGAAGACCATACATAGCGCCCAACGGGGGATTGTCCAGAGGCGGCACTGCCTGTTTGTCTGCGTAGCTTGACAGCAGCATGATAAGCATTCCACAGTTGGAGCCACGCACCGTGGGGCACGTATTCGGAGCAGAGAGTGGAGAGGGCTGACCATGCGAGATTTTTCGATCCTTGGCAAACGCAAAGCCGTGTTGGGCATGATTCACCTGCAACCGCTGCCGGGCACCTTGTTTTACCAGGACGGCAGTTTCAACCAGACCCTTGAGACCGCGGTTGAATCGGCCCGGGCGCTCTACCGCGGCGGGGCGGACGGGTGTTTGGTGCAGACCGTCGATCGTATTTACAGCGTGAAAGACGAATCTGACCCGGCGCGCACAACCGCAATGGGCCTCATTGTGCACGCCATTGCCCAAGCCACGGGCGCAGAGTTCCAAGTCGGGGTGCAGTTGATGCGGAATGCGTTGAAAGCGTCGTTGGCGGTGGCAAAGGTGGCGGGGGGAAGTTTCATTCGTGCCGGCGCAGTGGTGGGCACGACGCTGACCGCGCATGGCATGGTCGAAGCGAATCCGCTCGAAGTGATGGAGTATCGTAAAAAGATTAACGCCTGGGATGTCAAAGTCATTGCCGAAATCGAATCCATGCACTTCAAATGGTTTGGCGAGCCAAAGCCGACCGCGGAGGTCGCCCGGAGCGCGAAATATGTTGGGGCGGACGCGGTGTCGTTGGGCGTTCCCGACGAGAAGAAAACGCTGGAGATGATAGCCTCGGTGCGGAAAGCCGTACCGGGCCTGCCTATCATTTTGGCGGGGTATACTAACCACGAGAACGCGGCGCGGTTGCTGGCGGACGCGGACGGGGCGTTTGTCGGCACCTGCCTTGAACGCGGCGGATGGGGCGGACAAATTGATGTCGAGCGGGTGAAGACCTATGTAGACATCGTGCGAGGACTGGAATGAAAAGGATGGAACGATGGAGCCACTCAAGCCGGAGGTGATGTTCAGGCAGGTCGCAGGCTTAGCCGGTGATTTACGCCAGTTGACTCGCCCATTTGATCAGCAGATTCGTGCGGTCCTCACTCCACTGGAATGGAAGTCGGTGAAAAAAGTCTACCTCACCGGAGACGGGGATTCCCATCATGCCGCGTGTGCCGCTGAAATGGCCTTTGAGGCCATTGCCGACGTGGCCTGCGAACCGCTGAGCGCGCAACGTTTTCTGGATTATGACGCAGCCTGGATGCGCCCCGCTGCGCCACATCAGACCTTGGTGATTGCCACCTCGGCCTCAGGTGGGACCGAGCGCGTCGTGCAGGCGATTGAACGTGCCAAAGAACACGACGCATTGACCCTGGCGCTCACCGGAACACAAAAGAGTGCGGTCACACAGGTGGCGGACCGTACCGTCGTGGTCGAACTGCCCCAGAAAGAACGCTCCCCAGGAATTCGCACCTATCAAGCCAGTCTGCTGGGAATGCTGTTAGTTGCGATTCAATTGGGTGAAACGCAGGACATACATGCTCCAGAAGCAGCAAACGCACTACGCCAAGAACTGCTCGATCTCGCTGATGTTGTGGACGCCACCACTGAGGCTATTCAGGGACGCTGTCGGGAGGTGGCGGAAACGATTGTAGACAGCCTCCCTGTGGTCATGCTGGGCAGTGGGCCGAGTTATGGCACCGCCCTCTACAGCGCGGCAAAGCTGGTTGAAGCCGCGGGTGTCTTTGCGATGGGGCAAGACTTGGAAGAGTGGTGGCATGTGGAACGCTTTGCCTACCCGATCGATATGCCTGTTTTTGTCATCGCCCCGCCGGGCCGTTCGCATTGGCGGGCGGAGAGCGTGGCAGCCACGGCGCGTGGATTGGGGAGACGGGTCATTGCCGTGACGCACAAAAACGATACGGAGATCGGCCGCCATGCGCACACGGTGTTATCTGTACAAGGCGAGGTGCGTGAGGAATTTTCGCCGCTGCTCTACCATCTCTTTGCCAGCTACGTGGCGGCCGATGTTGCCGAGCGGTTGGGCCGCTGTCCCTTCCAAAGCGACCGCCCCGAACTGCTCCGGTCGGTAAACGCGTACTTCGCCAGCCGGCGACAGGATACGGGGGGAAGTTAGACGAATCTTTAGCTGCTCTTGTAGACGTGACGGCGATGACCCACTTTGACGACTGTAATGATAAGCTCTGTGTCCCTGATTTCATAAATGATGCGGTACACACCCTGGCGAACTCGGAATCTTTCTTGCCCTGATAGTTTCTCACATCCCTCGGGTCGAGGATTCTCGGCCAATGCTTCAATACGCTTGAGAATACGAACAACATCCCGCTTGGGGATCGGGCGTAAATCCTTGGTAACAGACTTCCTAAAAATCAGCCTATAGTTTGCCATGCGCCTGTAAGTCGTTCAGGAGTTCTTCGTAGCTCAGGGTGGGCTCGGTTGCGCGTTGCTGGAACGCAGCCAAGTCTTCTTGGTCTTCAGCGAGTGCTGCGCGAACTGCTTCGTTGACAATGTCAGATACCGAACGTTGCGAGTGGGCCGCCTTGAGTCGTAACGCCGCATGAAGCTGAGGATCAAAGTAGATCGTAGAACGTTTAGATGCTTCGCTCATGACACATGCCCTCCTTGTGTGAAGGTAGCGTCAAAGCGTCATAGCATCAAGACGTCTTTGGCATTGGAGTAGCAACCCGCAGGTCGGATTAGCGGAGCGTAATCCGACATCCCGCGGTACGCCGGAAAATTACTCAGCCGCACATGAAGCGGCCAGACTCGACAAGGCCACACGCCGGCGGGCTTCGCGGATGTCGTGGCGGTCGAACCCATTGGTCAGGAATCCGAACGAGATACCGGTTGCCGGGTCGGCCCAGCCGCTTTGGCCGCCAAAGCCCGGATGTCCGAACGACTCCGCGGAATTGGTGCGCCCGAAGCCGCGCATATTGGCCTTGCCGTCTCCACCGGCGACAGCAATCCCCAAGGCCCGATTCGCCCGGTGGCCGAGGAAGGGGTCGCGCAGCTCTCCGGTGCGAATACGACGCGCCTCTTTCAACATTTCAGGCTGCCAGACCTGAGTCCCGTCGTGGGCACGTCCGTCGTTCAATAAGGATTGATAGAACAAGGCGATATCACCAGCAGTCGTAATGCAGCCAGCCGAAGGAGACCCAGCCTGTCTGGTGACAGTTTCGTTCAGCTCCAACACTCCATCCTCATTGATGGCGTTGGTCGTGGCGTTAAAGCCTTTCACTCCCATTTTTTCATACTCTTCAGCCGTCGGGGCTGCGCCCACCCATTGCACATCCGCGACGTTGTCGTTCCCGGAAGGCGGGAGCCCTAAGCGTAAGTCGGGCAGGCCCAGGGGCTCGGCAATCCGCGTGCGGACAAACTCACTCAGACTTTGACCACTGATGTGCTCGATAATGGCCGCAACCGGCCAGAAATTCGCAGACACGTGATAGACGAACTTCTCGCCTGGGATATGGTCCAACTTCCACTGGGCGAAGCGAGCTAAACGCTTGTCGTGATCGGCCCATTCTTTTTGCCAGTGGGGTGCATAGGGAATGGCTGACGTGTGAATCAACAACTGCTCAAGCGTCACCACGTCTTTGCCGTGCGTACCGAACTCGGGAATATAGTCGACCGCGCGGTCTTCCGGGCGCAGTTTGCCCTCTTGCATCAAAATCCAGGCTGAGGCTGAAGTGAAAGCCTTGGTCGAAGACATAATGACAAAGCGCGTTTCATCAGTCGCCGGCTTTTCTGTCCCGCCCTGGACGGCACTGCCAAAGGTTTGCATGGCACCGATTTTTCCATTGCGTGCAATCGCGACCTGGGTAGCCGGCAGTAAGCCGGCTGTGACTTCTCGCTCGGCCCGTTCAAACAGGGCCTGGACTTTTTCCGGGTCGAGGCCGACCTCTTCAACATTCTTGGCAAAAAAATGTGCGGCTGGCATACGGCTTCCCCCCTCCTGATTATATATTTTCAGCTGCCTCTCTTGAATTCCCTCCTACTCCTTGCCACTTTATGGATTTCAGATCAAGGCAAATGCAAGGCAAATGCAAGTGTATCCACCCTCACCCCGACCCTCTCCCGCCAGCGGGCGAGGGAGAAAATAAGGAAAAGCATGGCCTCAGCACTTATTCTGCATCACTACGATTTCTCCAATTACTCTGAAAAAGTCCGTCTCGTCCTGGGTCTCAAAAGTCTGACTTGGCGCTCGGTCGAGATTCCCCCTACCCTGCCCAAGCCGGACTATATCCCCCTCACCGGCGGCTACCGCCGTGCGCCGGCCCTCCAAATCGGAGCGGACGTTTTCTGTGATACCGCGCGGATTATTGAAGAACTTGAACGCCGTTTTCCAGAACCCACGCTGTATCCTGGGCCGGATTCGGTCGCCCAACGGGCATTCACTGCCGGCCTGGAGCGCTGGACGGACTCTACCCTGACGCGCAATACAATCAATTACATTTCCTGCGAGCATTCCGACGCCGGTCGTTTCACGCCGGAATTCCTGGCCGACCGCGCGGCTTTACTCGGGAAACCCGAACCGGGCCTCGCCCACCGTAAGGCCGCGGCAATAAAGAATCTCGCCCAGCTGCGCCCGCAATTGAGTTGGATTAGCGACATGCTGCACGATGGACGGACGTATATTTATGGAGAGGCCATGTCCCTGGCCGATTGCGTTATCTACCATCCACTCTGGGTCATGGATCAGCTTGCCGGCGAGCGCACCGCGGTCATTCCAGCCGCAATCCGGCTATGGATGGACCGTGTGGCCGCGCGCGGACATGGCAACCCAGCGTCGATGACAGCGCACGCAGCGCTCAATGTCGCGGCTTGCGCTGACCCGTTGCCACCCCTCCCAAGTAAGATGCTGGACGGAGACCCTGCCCCTGGCGAGACGGTCTCCATTACGCCAACTGACTATGGCCGGGCCAATCCCAGTGTCGGCACGCTCGTTTCCATCGACGCCCAGCGCATGGCGCTGCAACACAGTAATGAGATCACCGGGCTCGTCACGGTGCATTTTCCTCGTTTTGGCTATAGCGTGCGTACACTTGACGGCTAGAAGAGAAAGAGGGACACCCGGATAATGAATTCGCAGGCCACATCTCCGCAAAAGCACAGGTGGCAAATTTGGATTGATCGTGGCGGGACTTTCACCGATCTGGTGGCGCGTCGTCCTGACGGAACACTGGTGACGCATAAATTGCTGTCGGCAAATCCTGAACGCTATCAAGATGCTGCAGTCCAGGGCATTCGTGAGTTGCTCGGTGTCGCTCATGACGCTGCCATACCACCCGATACGGTCTCTATCGTGAAAATGGGGACCACTGTCGCGACGAATGCCTTACTGGAACGTCAGGGCGACCGGACTGTGTTCGTAACAACCCAGGGGTTTGGGGATGCCTTACGGATCGGGTATCAGAACCGCCCCGATCTGTTTGCCCGGCATATTGTTTTGCCGGAGATGCTGTACGAACAGGTGCTCGAAGTCAGTGAGCGTATTGACGCCCATGGAGAACTCGTCACACCACTGGATGAAGACGGAGCGCGGCGTGGCCTTCAGGCCGCGTATGAGGCCGGCATTCGCGCTGTGGCCATTGCGTTTGTGCATGGCTATCGCTACTCGGCGCATGAAGCCAGAGTCGCCGCCATTGCCACAGACATCGGCTTTCAGCAGATCTCAGTCTCACACGCGGTCAGCCCGCTCATGAAATTGATCTCACGCGGCGATACGACAGTCGTGGATGCCTATTTATCGCCGTTGCTGCGTCGCTATGTCGATCAAGTGGCAGAACAGTTAGAAGACGAGAGCCAAGCCGGGCCCAAGCTGATGTTCATGCAGTCGAACGGTGGCCTGACGGATGCCGGCCTGTTTCAGGGCAAGGACAGTATTTTATCAGGGCCGGCTGGTGGGGTGATTGGCATGGTCCGTACCGCGTCGATGGCTGGTTTTCACAAAGTCATCGGCTTCGATATGGGCGGCACCTCGACCGATGTGTCGCACTACGATGGCGAGTATGAGCGGACATTTGAAACCCTGGTTGCCGGCGTGCGCATGCGTGCCCCGATGATGCATATCCATACCGTCGCGGCCGGCGGTGGTTCTATTTTACACTTTGATGGGGCCCGTTTTCGGGTTGGCCCGGACTCGGCCGGCGCAGACCCCGGACCGGCGTGCTATCACCGCGGCGGCCCCCTGACTGTCACCGACTGCAACGTCATGCTGGGCAAGCTGCAAGCGGACTTCTTTCCCGCGGTGTTTGGCCCGGATGCAGCCCAACCTTTGGACGCTCGGATCGTCCGAGAAAAATTCGCGGCCTTAGCACAAGAAATCGCCGGCGCTACGGACAATACCGTCCAGCCCCCCGAGACCGTGGCTGCCGGCTTTCTACGCATTGCGGTAGAAAACATGGCGAATGCCATCAAAAAAATTTCCGTCCAGCGTGGCTACGATGTGACGGAATACACCTTGAACTGTTTTGGTGGAGCCGGCGGCCAACATGCCTGTTTGGTCGCGGACGCGCTGGGCATGAAGACCGTCTTTCTGCACCCATTTGCCGGGGTGTTGTCGGCCTATGGCATGGGACTGGCGGACGTACGGGCGCTGCGCGAGCGACAGATCGAACAACCGCTTGTAGCCACAGCTCTGCCGGTATTGGAAACGGCCTGCGCGGAACTCGGCGACGAAGCCAGCAGGGAGATTCTGGCGCAAGGGGTCTCTGCCGACCGACTCAGCCTGCACAAACGGGTCCATCTGCGCTACCAGGGGACGGACACGGCCTTACAAGTGGACTTGTCCGACCTCAGCAGTATGCAGGCCGCGTTTGAGGCCACCCACAAGCAGCGCTTTGGCTTTATCGTCGGGGGGAGACAACTGGTCGCCGAGGCGGTCTCGGTCGAAGCGGTCGGGACAACGGAGCACGTTGACGACACCGAGATAACGCCGACTGATGGAAACGAAGCGAAACCGCTTCATTATGCCCAGGCGTATATGAACGGCTCCTGGCGGGACACGCCGGTATTCCAGCGAGAGCAGGTACAACCGGGACAACGTATTCCCGGCCCGGCCATTATTTGCGAGCCCACGGCAACGACGGTTGTTGAGCCGGAGTGGCAAGCCGAGCTGAGCCGTTATGGCCATCTACTCCTCACCCGCATAAAACCACAATCACACCGGTCGGCGATTGGCACTAAGCCTGCCCTGAGCACAGGCGAAGGGGCTGATCCTGTGATGTTGGAGATGTTTAATAACCTCTTTATGTCGATCGCCGATCAAATGGGCGCGACGCTGGCCAATACTGCCTACTCAGTGAATATCAAAGAACGGCTAGATTTCTCGTGCGCCATTTTTGCACCGGACGGCAGCCTGGTCGCCAATGCCCCCCACGTGCCCGTCCATCTTGGTTCCATGGGCGAGTCGATTAAAACCGTCATCAAGGCCAATCACGGAAAAATGCGGTCCGGTGATGTCTATGTCCTCAACGCGCCCTATAACGGCGGCACGCATTTACCTGATGTCACGGTTATTACGCCCGTGTTTGACACAAGCGGTGCAGACCGAGTTTTATTTTATGTTGGTGCACGCGGGCATCATGCCGATATCGGCGGACGCACGCCAGGCTCAGCTCCACCGGATAGTACAACCATTCACCAAGAGGGCGTGCTGATCGACAACTTTCTCTTCGTCCGCCAGGGCCAACTGCGCGAACACGAGATGCGGCAACTGCTTGGTTCGGGCGCGTATCCCTGCCGGAATCTTGACCAGAACATGGCGGACCTGCGCGCCCAGATCGCGGCCAATGAAACCGGGCTGCGTGAACTCAGGAAAATGGTTGAGCACTTTGGGATCGAGGTCGTGCACGCGTATATGCAGCATGTCCAGGACAATGCCGAAGAGTCCGTACGACGCGTGCTGGATGTCCTCAAAGATGGAGCGTTCACCTACCCGATGGACAACGGCTGTCAGATTCGGGTCAGTATTCGCGTAGACAAATCGGCCCGCCGAGCACGCATAGATTTCAGTGGCACCTCTGCCCAACACAGTGGCAACTACAACGCACCCGCGGCGGTGTGTAAAGCCGCGGTCTTATATGTTTTCCGGACATTAGTGGATGACGCTATTCCGCTGAATGAAGGCTGTCTGAAACCGCTCGACATCATTATCCCGCCGCACTCCATCATCAGCCCCGAATACCCAGCCGCTGTTATCGCCGGCAATACGGAAGTCTCACAGTGTGTGACTGACGCCCTGTATGGCGCGCTCGGGGTGCTCGCCTCGTCACAAGGCACAGTCAACAATTTTGTGTATGGCAATGAACAGTATCAAAACTACGAAACCATATGCGGCGGCACGGGAGCCGGTCCTGACCATCCGGGCTGCGACGCCGTGCATAGTCATATGACCAACACGCGCATGACTGACCCCGAGGTATTGGAATGGCGCTTTCCGGTGCGGGTTGAAAGTTTTGCCATTCGCCACGGTTCGGGCGGTGAAGGACGATATCCGGGCGGGGCCGGCATCACCCGGCGGTTACAATTTTTAGAATCCATGACCGTCACCACGTTATGCAGCCATCGCCTGACCGAACCGTATGGACTCGTCGGAGGTCAGGCCGGCGAGCGGGGTCGCGATACGGTCGAGCGAGCAGACCGAACAATTGAAGAACTCGCCGGCAACGCTGAAACCCAGGTGCAGCCGGGCGACGTGTTTGTCATGCAAACACCAGGCGGAGGTGGCTTCGGGCCACCGGACACAGCCGAGTAAGCAGCTCTGATTCCCTCTCCCCGATTTTTATTCCCTCGCCCCTGGCGGGAGAGGGCTAGGGTGAGGGGGGCCCCGACCGGCAAGAACCCACCCCGCCGCATCGCGCCACCCCTCCCGAGAGGGGATAAGCAGTCAAAAAGACGTCGGGAGGCTCGAAGGATGAGACCTTTCGGACTATGCGTCCTGCTCGGGCTTGGCGACTGTGAGTGCAATCTCTTGTCCATGAGAAATTTCAAGGGTGTGGCCGTCCGGGTCGGACAGAAAGGCCCAGTAGCCGATCGGATAGCCCGAATCTGTCGGCCCCATGCGTAAACAGCCTGCCTGCCGGGCTTGTTCACATAAACGGTCCACCTCTTCCCGAGTTTCACAGCCTACGCCCAGATGAGCGAAGGGCAGTAGGGGAGAATCCACCTGAGGCAACTGGATGAGGACAATGACAAAGGGACGTGTCCGATCACTCAGCCAGACAACCTCTGTCCCATCCGGATCAGTCCGACGATGGACGACCTGCATATGGGCATATGTCGCATAGAAGGCAAGACTCTCCTCCATGTTGGTGACTGGAAGTGCGATATGAGTCAGTCCAACATCAGACATAGTGATACTCCTTCCTGAATTCATCTCAATCGTATGACAGGTTGGAGGAAATGTCGTGAGCTGCTAATAATTCTCGGTATTAAAAAAAGAGAGAGGAGATTTCTATGAGAGAAGCTGTCATCGTATCGACTGCCCGGACGCCTATTGGGAAAGCCTATCGTGGCGCATTCAATGACACCACGACCCCGACCATGGCCGTGCCGGTGATTCAGGAAGCAATTCAGCGCGCTCAGGTAGAGGTCGGTGAGATTGACGACCTGATTATGGGCGCCGCGCTCCAGGAGGGGACCCAGGGGTATAACGTCGCTCGGCAATGTAGCATCGCCGCGGGGTTGCCGGTGAGCGTCTCCGGCCAAACCATTGACCGTCAATGCTCCTCAGGGCTGATGAGTATTTCCATAGCGGCTAAACAAATTATTGCCGATGGCATGCAGACCGTTGTGGCCGGCGGCTTGGAGTCGATCAGCCTGGTCCAGAACGACCATCAGAACGAATACCGGAACGAAGACACCGTGGCCCTGGAGAAAGCGCCGGACCTGTATATGGCCATGATCGACACCGCGGAGGTTGTCTCAAAGCGTTACAACATCTCCCGTGAAGCCCAGGATGAGTATGCGCTCCAGAGTCAGCAGCGCACGGCGGACGCGCAGCAGGCCGGACGTTTCGATGACGAGATCATTCCGTGCGCTGTCACCAAGCTGTTCACCGACAAAGAGACGGGCGAGACGACCCGCCAGGAAATCACCCTGGAGCGAGACGAATGCAACCGTCCGAGTACCACTGCCACCGGCTTGGCCGCGCTGCGGCCGGTCATGGGTGAAGGCGGATTCATCACTGCCGGCAATGCCAGCCAGTTGTCGGACGGTATGTCCGCCTGCGTCCTGATGGAGCGCAAGCAGGCTGAACAACGTGGCCTCCAGCCCTTGGGCGTGTATCGTGGCATGGCCGTTGCCGGCTGCGAACCGGACGAGATGGGTATTGGCCCGGTCTTTGCCGTGCCCAAGCTGCTCGAACGCAACGGCCTGACCATGGACGATATTGACTTATGGGAACTGAACGAAGCCTTTGCCTGCCAGGTGCTCTACTGCCGTGACACGCTCGGTATTCCGAACGAACGGCTGAACGTGAACGGCGGCGCGATCTCGATTGGCCATCCCTATGGCATGAGTGGCTCGCGTATGGTCGGCCATGCGCTCATTGAGGGCAAACGGCGCGGCGTGAAGAACGTCGTCATCACCATGTGTGTTGGTGGCGGCATGGGCGCGGCGGGACTGTTTGAGGTAGCCTAAACCCCGCTCCAGACTCCTCTTATCCCCTCCTTGGAGGGGTAGCCGAAGGCCGGGGTGGGTTCCCTACGGTTCACAACGCATCCCGCCACTACGTGGCCCCCCTCTTCAGAGGGAACTATTTCCAGGGTCCTCACCAGCCCGCTTCCCTCAAACGAAAAGGCACGTAAAAGCGTAGCAGCTCTACCGGCCAGTCTGGCCGTCAGCTCGGTGAAATGCTACTCCTGGCCTTCACTCTATTCAGCCAAGGAGGAAATCATGGCACAGGCACCAGTCGCAACCATGCGCGAAAAGGCTCGGAAAGTCGCCCCCAAGCTGATCGATCTGACCGAGAAAGTCTTGTTTGGCGATGTCTGGGAGCGACCAGGTTTGTCCAAGCGCGACCGCAGCCTCATCACCGTGGCGGCGCTCATGTCCACCTACCGTCCTGAACAATTACGTCCGCATCTTCAGCGCGCCTTAGAGAACGGTGTGACCCAAGAAGAACTCGGAGAACTTATCACCCACTTGGCATTTTACTCCGGCTGGCCAACCGCGATGACAGCCGCCGGTATTGCCAATGATGTCTTTGAACAGCAAGAGTAATCTGGCTTCACCGCGGTCGGGGCCAGATATCCGGGACTGCCGTGGCCAGCCAGTGCACGAGAGCGGCACTGACTTCCACCGGCTTTTCCTGGGCCATCCAATGCCCTGAGCGGATAGTCTCTTCAGACAGGTTCCGGCAGTAGGTGTGCATGGGCTCGGCCAGGCGCGAGTGGACGCACTCACACACAAAGTCGTATTGGGCAGTCAGAAATAATACCGGCATATCGAGATAGCCGTCGTTTCGAGCGGTCTCGGCGTAGGCCGCGTTGACCGTATGGTTCATATACCATGAAGATGGCCCGAAGAACCCGTTGCGTTCGAGTGCAGCGGCATATATGCGCAGGTCCTCTTCAGTGACCACGTCCGCGTCGCGCGGCAGGTCGGGAATGGTGTCCATACCGAGCATCCCGTGGTCGCGGCGGGCGGTTGAGGTGATGGCCGGCTTGCCCTCGCCTTCGGGATTGCCTTTCCGAAACAGCAGTTTGACGAATTGGTAGACCTGCGCATCCATCGGGGCGATGGACTCGGCAAAACTCTCTTCGTAATAGCGCATATAATCCCACTGACCGGCAGGATACTCAGCCTCAGGATAGAGGGCTCGGTCCACCAGGGTCAGCGTGTGCTCCAGCCCGCGCTCAAGGGTGTAGTAGGGGACACACAGATTGGCGACCGCATGACACCGGTCCGGGTGATGACTGGCGATATTCCACACCACCGGACTGCCCCAGTCATGCCCGACCCACACGGCTTTCTCCTGCCCCAGCGCGTCCAGTAATTCGAGCATGTCACGCACGATATGCTCTTGCGCATAATCGCTGTGTTGAGCATACACGGACGAACGGCCATAGCCGCGCATGTCCGGGGCAATGGCCCGAAAACCCAGCGCCGCCAAAGCGGGCAGTTGATGGCGCCAGCTTATGGATAGCTCAGGCCAGCCATGGGCGAAGATAACCAGCGGTCCTTCTTCGGGTCCGGCGGCAAGATAAAAAGTCGTATGTCTGTCAGTCTTGACGGTATGTTCGGTGATAGTCATGCATGCCCTCCTAGATGCTTTGATGCTTTGCTGAGAATCCCACGGTTGAAAAGATAGTAGAACGCTGATTGGTTGGAATATAATCACAGCATCTATGGATCAATCCCCAAGTCATGCCGAATCCGACGGCGCGCCGTCCGACACAAAGTCAACGCTTCACGGGCGTCTTCTTTGTCCGCCGACTCTCCTGGATATCGGAAGGCGACAGCAAAAGCGGTTAACGCGCGGAGATGAGGACGAAGAATTTCCCAGGCCGGCTCAAGCGGGCTCAAGAAGTCTAAAAGAGCAGAGAGGTTGTGGGTTCTACCAAAGGCCACATCTGCCTCTTGAAGACAAGCCTTGAGATATTTCTCAACACATTGTTGGGCATGGAAGCACGCGGCATCATAGTTCGGAGCCTTCCGTGCTCGTAGCTCGCGGGAAGCGGTCGCAAAATCCCCTTCTGCTTTCTCCACCCACTCACGGGTGAGAGGCTTCATACAGAACGCGCCCTTTCTCCATCACCTCTTGTAGAAAAAAGTCATGCTGTGCCAAACGTCGCGCAAGCTGCTCTGGAGTACGGACGAGCAAGTCAACGGGGAGCTTGGGGTTTATGGTATTCAGTATCTCCACTGCCTTACGAGTTCTTGTACCCTCATGGGAGAGGACGACTAGCAGGTCTACATCCGAATGAGCCGTAGGTGTTCCGTATGCGTATGATCCAAATAAGATCACCTGCTCGGGCTGGAATTCCCGCACAATTCGGGCGGTCAACTCCTTGATGCTTTTCATCTCAACGGACATCTCGATAATTTTTCTAACAGGATACTGGCTTCTTGCAAATCCTACTCAGATCTTCCACACGCTTGACAGACAGCACCGCGTGGACAAGGCTAACAGGAGTCAAAGCCAGATTGGAGAAGGCATGGAGTACGCAAAGCTCGGCAATACGGGGATGACGGTTTCGCGCATCTGTATGGGATGCATGAGCTACGGGGATGGCAAATGGCGGAAGTGGACCATCGGAGAAGACGCGGCGCGTGAACACTTCGCGCTCGCCCTTGAGGCGGGCATTACCTTTTTTGATACCGCGGATGTCTATTCGATTGGCGTAAGCGAGGAGATTACCGGCAAATGGCTCGGCGAGATGGCCTCGCGCGACGACATTGTCCTGGCGACCAAGGTCAACGGGCCAATGGGTGATGGCCCGAACCGACGGGGGCTGAGTCGCAAGCATATCATCGAAGCCTGCGAGAACTCTCTGCGGCGGCTCAACATGGACTATATAGACCTGTACCAGATTCACCGCTGGGATTTTTCCACGCCGATTGAAGAAACGCTGGAAGCGCTTGATGCGCTCGTCCGCGCCGGCAAGGTGCGCTACCTCGGAGCCAGCAGTATGGCCGCCTGGCAGTTCTCCAAGGCGCTCTACGCGGCCAAAGAGCACGGCTGGCATCGTTTCGTCTCGATGCAGAACCACTACAACCTGATCTACCGCGAAGAAGAGCGCGAAATGAATCCGCTGTGTATCGACCAGGGCGTTGCGCTGATTCCGTGGAGCCCGCTGGCGCGTGGGTATTTTGCTGGGAATCGAACAAAAGTAGAAGGAGAAGGCCCGACCAAGCGGGCGCAGACAGACCCCATGACACGCAGGATGTATTTCAACGACAGCGACGAAGAAGTGGCCGCCGCTGTGCAAAAAGTCGCGCGCGAACGTGGCGTGTCACCCACTCAGATTGCGTGTGCCTGGGTGCTTCAGTCACCGGGAGTGGCAGCCCCTATCATCGGTGCGACCAAGGCGCATCATCTCAAGGAAATTTTTGAGACGGTCGATATCAAGCTCAGCGCTGAGGAAGTGGCAGCCATGGAAGAACCCTATCGGCCGCATCCGATTCTGGGTCATCAGCAGCCCGACCCCAAGCGGATGGGGTAAGGGTATTAATAGGGTTACAGGTTTTCCTTCTCAAACCCACAGCCCAAGCCTGTCCTGCCAACTTTGCGGCGGACTTCGTCGAGTGACAGGCGGAAATACACCGGGCGGTTGTGGGCGCAGGCGTGGGGATTGGTGGTTTGGGTCCAGGCGTTGAGGAGGCGGCCTTGCGCTTCGCGGTCGAGGAGCTGGCCGGCTTTGATTGCCCCGAGACACGACAGGGCTTGATACAGGTCTTCTTTTTGATTGCGAATGCGCGTGATGAGTCGTGAGAAGGTCAGCCCGGAGGTTCTGGAATCGAGGAATTCGGGAATTGCGCGGAGGGCCAGAACGTGTGGGCCAAAGAGTTCGGCGCGAAAGCCGCACGCCGCTAATGCTTCAGCCTGCTCGTCAAAGAACGCATGTTCTTCGGCTGAGAGCTGGACGACTTGGGGTGAGATGAGTTGGCGGCTATGGACCTGTCCGTTTTGAAGCCGCTCGTACAGTACGCGCTCTTCTACTGCGTGTTGGTCTAGCAAATACAAATGCCCTTCAGACAAGGTCAGCAAGAACGTGTCCTCTATTTGACCAACGAGAGAGAAGCCGTTGTTCTGTTCTTCTCCATATGGCACCCCATCTTCGGCAACATACGGCGTCGAGAGCCAGCTTGGGACCGACCGACGTTGGAGGCCACCCCGGACCAGATCATACACACTCGGATCGTCCCGAAAACGTACTTCAGTCTTGGCGGGATGGATATTCACATTCAGTTGGGACGGGTGCAATTCGACAAACAGACACACCATACCGCCGTCGTTCCCCAAGGTATCCCGCACAACGCGATAGAGCGTAGCATTGCGCACTGACCGTCGATTCACAAAAAAGTAGTAGCGACGGCGCCAGGCTTCCTCTTGCGTCACGAGAAATCCCCACGCGCGGCCATTCAGACCCGTATTCTCAAACTCCTCCATGCGGGAGGCTGTTTCGTGGCCAAAGCAAGCAGCGACCCGCTCCTGGAGCGAGACAGACGGGAAGTTGTAGACCTCGCGGCCGTCAAAGGAGAGCGAGAGGGTTTTTTCGGGAAACGCTAGGGCAAAGCGCGTGAACACCCCCATGATGTGACCGTACTCAGTCCGCAAGCTGCGCATAAACTGGAGCCGGACGGGCGTATTATAAAAAAGGTTAGAGACCTCGACACAGGTCCCAACTGGTGCTCCTGCCTCTTGGATTGGGCCGAGTGCTCCGCCCTCACTTTTTACCTCAGCTCCCAACGTCGCATTGTGTGGACGACTCAGAATCCGTACCCGCGAGATCGCGGCAATGCTGGGTAACGCCTCCCCACGAAAGCCAAAGGTCTGTACGCTCGCCAGGTCTTGGTCATGCTGAATCTTACTTGTGGCAAACCGCTCACACGCCAGCGCCACTTCGTCCGCCGCCAAGCCAGCACCATTATCAATCACCCGAATCAACCGCCGGCCTGCCTCCTCAACCTCCACTCTGACGGTGCTCGCCCCCGCATCAAGAGCATTCTCCACGAGTTCTTTAACAACACTGGCGGGCCGCTCAATAACCTCACCAGCAGCGATCTTTTGCTGTACGTCAGGGGGAAGGATACGGATAGGCATGGTTATAGATTGGTTGCGCACGTTGAGGTTCTCATTGTAGGGTGCGCCCTGCGCACCAATCAACATAGCCAAAATGGTGCAGGGGATGTACCCTACAAAAGAGCCGGATAGCGTATGGAACGCCTACTCTCCTTCTTTCCCAGCCTCAGCTAGCCGCTTTAATTCGGCAACCAACAGCAGCGCCTCAATTGGCGTTGTCCGCAGTGGGTCAACCTGGGCGAGACGGTCGAATACGGCCCGGCCGATTTGCGGTTGGGGCTGTCGTATGTGTTCCGATATCTGTTGCTGGCCACTGGAGGGGGGCTGCTCCGCTTCAAACTCGGCTACTGCTTCAAACTCAGCTACCAGGGTCTTGGCGCGCTCAACAACATCGGGCGGGAGACCTGCGAGCTTCGCCACATACAGGCCATAGCTCTTTTGGGCTGCTCCGGGCACGACTTTGTACAGAAAGGTGACCTCGTCCTGCTTCTCACGCACGTCAAGCCGCGCATTGGCCACTCCGGGCAAAGCGTCTGCAATCGGCGCCAGCTCATGATAATGGGTGGTAAACAGGGTCTTGGCTTGTAGGCGCGTGGCGAGTTCTTCCGCCACAGCCTGCGCAATGGCACGGCCATCCGTTGTCCCGGTCCCCCGGCCGACTTCATCAAGAATCACCAGACTCCGCTCGGTTGCATGTTTCAGGATATTCGCGGTCTCCATCATTTCGACCATAAAGGTCGATAATCCCTGGGCCAGAAAATCTGCCGCGCCGACACGAGTAAAGATGCGGTCCACGACCCCAATGGTGGCAGCCTGAGCGGGAATGAAACTGCCCATTTGGGCCAACAGGACAAGCAGAGCGGTCTGACGCGCATAGGTACTTTTTCCGGCGGCATTCGGGCCGGTGAGGATCAGGACGTGCTGGCTTGCATCCAATCGCAGGTCATTCGGCACGAATTGTGCACCGAGAGTGTCAAGGACCGGATGCCGGCCCTCTTCTATGCTCAGCTCGTACTCATCGTTGACTTCGGGACGAATCCAACCGTTTTTCGCGGCTAACTCCGCCAGGGAAACTAGCGCGTCGATTGTGCCAATAATGGTCGCAGTGTGTCGGAGCCGCTCCGCCTGCGAGGCCACGTGCTGTCTGAGTTGAGCGAAAAGTTCATACTCTAATTGGTTGCCACGCTCTGTCGCGGACAACACCTTGGATTCAAAGGCGCGCAGTTCGTCTGTGACAAAGCGTTCGGCATTGACCAGGGTTTGGCGGCGGATGTAGTTTTTGGGGACACGACTGAGCACGGACTTGGTCACTTCCACGTAATACCCAAAGACCTTATTAAAACCGACCTTGAGGTTGGGAATCTGAGACCGTTCCCGCTCTTGTTGTTCATACTCAGCCAGCCAGCCTGTTCCGTCGGCTTGAATCGCCCGCAGTTCATCCAGGTCGGCAGAGACTCCGGCACGAATCAGCCCACCCTCTTTGGCAGTTGGTTTCGGCTCGTCGATAAGAGTACGAGTAATCTCGGCGGTCACATCGTCCAGCAGATCAATTTCTTTACAATACGTCGTCAGCAGACTGCTCCCGATCACAGTCAGTGCGGCGTGGAGTTCCGGTACGCGCACAAGGGCGGATTTCAGAACGGCCAGGTCTCGCGGGTTGGCAATCGCAGACGTAATGCGTGAGGTCAGACGTTCGAGGTCCGGGAGGCCGGAGAGTACACGCCGCAGCTCTTCCCGTACGCCATGCCGGCGGCTCAGTTCGGCAATCGCATCCTGGCGGGTGTGAATGTCATCGACCGCGCGCAAAGGATGCAGCACCCAGTGCCGCAAGCGCCGCCTGCCCATACGGGTTGTGGTGTGGTCCAGCACGGCCAGCACGGTTCCATTGGACGTGCCCTCGAACGCATTCTCCACAAGTTCGAGGTTACGCTGCGTCTGCGGGTCGAGCACGACAAAGGCATCGTGCCGGTACGGCTCAGGCGCACGGACGTGGGGTAGAAACGCGCGCTGTGTTTCCCGCGCGTAGGCAAATAACGCCCCGGCTGCGCACAGGGCATGACGATGGGAGAAAACGAGCGCGTCAATGCGCTTGCGACTAAACTGCTTGCTGAGTACTTGACGCGCCGGCTCAAAACGAAAAGACTCGGCCGGACGTTCGGTGCGGCAGATCTTACGACTCCAGCCGTTGTCACAAGACTCGCCGGCCACACAGACCAATTCTTGCGGCTGGAGCTTCTCCAGCAGGCTGGGCAAATCAGAGACATTCGTTTCGGCAACCAGAAATTCAGCCGTCGCCAGATTCAAACTGGCGACGCCAATCGCATCTTTCTCAGACAACAAGGCAACCAGCGTTCGTTCCTGGCTCTCGGATTCAAATAACGTCCCCGGCGTGACAATGCGCACGACATCGCGTGGAATAATACCTTTGCCCTTTTGGGACTCCTCAAGCTGTTCACACACCGCAACCTTATAGCCTTTCTCGACCAGCCGAGTGAGATAGGGCTCCAGGCGATAATGCGGCACACCGCACATGGGGACCTTTTCGCTGCCTTTCCCATGCCGGCGGGCGGTCAGAACAATGTCCAACTCGCGCGCCGCCACTGCCGCGTCGTCAAAAAACATCTCGTAGAAGTCACCGAAACGGTAGAACAGCAGTTCATCTTTGTACTGTTCCTTGACCTGCCAATACTGCTCCATCATGTCAGTTTCTCGTGAGGTAGATGGAGAAGGGTGAGATGTATTCTTTTTTGCCATGGTGTCCGCCGGTCCCTCTCTCGAAGCAGGTTCTCGACTCTACCACAGGTTTCTGCGCCCGTCGTCCGCAAATCGTTGACCCCCTGACCTTCCCGAGCGTCAGGTAAAGTGTGGCGCGGATGAACATGCAGCTTCTTGTCACGTATGGAACAAAAACACCAGATTGTTTTGGAAAAACAACGCTTTCCGTCACCTATGTGACACCCGTCGTCTTGTACATCAACGGCACGCCTCTTATCGTAGCCATCAGAATCAGCATTCACACCCACTTCTTTCCACACCTCGTTCGGACCAGCTCATAAAGGGGGGCGTTCGCATGGGCAACACTGAAGGCGCACAGAATTTTGATCCGCTCCGGACTTGGCGCGAGTGGTACCAAAAGTCAGAGAAGCAATGGAGTGACACCTTGTCGGGTATCCTGGGCAATGATCAGTTTGCCCAAGCCACGGGCAAGTGTGTCCAAGAAGCCATGCACCTGCATCGCATGTTCACCGAATCCATGGCCCAATACTTGTCCGCCCTCAACCTCCCGTCCCGCACAGATATTACCGCGTTGAGCGACCGGGTCGGCGAACTCGAAGATACCGTGGCCGGGCTCCAAGTTGAGGTCCGGCATGTACGCCGCTCGCTAACGGAGCACGATGGCGCGGCTCGAGCTGACGACGCACCCGCCCGTCCGAAACGCACCAAAAAGCCCAGAAAGTCCGCCCAAAAGGATTAAGGTCCATGCAACAGGCACGACAGCTGTCACACGAAGAGGTTGCAGCAAAAGCGCGGGAGACGGTTGCCCGCGCCATTCAGCGCAATATCCCCGACCTGCCGTCTCCGGTCGAACGCGACCTTGAGGTCGGCCCTACCCCAAAAGACGTCGTGCACTCAAGGGGCACGATGAAGCTGTATCACTATCGTCCCCTCAGCGATGAGGTGTACCGCGTGCCGATATTAGTTGTCATGTCCCTGGTCAGCCGGTCGTATATTCTCGATTTGGCCAAGGGTCAGAGCTTTATCGAATATCTGCTCCTGCAGGGCTTTGACGTCTATCAGATCGACTGGGGCGTGCCGCGGCGTGAACATAAACATCTCAGGCTGGACGATTATGTGGCCGAGCTCATCCCTGAGTGTGTCGATGTCGTACGCGAAGATTCAGGTGAACCCGATGTCTCCATGATTGGCTATTGCTTGGGTGGATTTCTTGCGGTGCTCTACGCGGCCCTCTACCCTGACGGCCCACTCAAAAATCTGGTCTGCTTTACCACGCCCATTAATTCAGATGGTATGCCACTCTACCGCACGTGGACCGATCCGGCCCACTTTGACATCGACCAGTTAATCGATAGTCTGGGCAATATTCCCTCCGAACTCATGGATGCCTCGATTCAGATGCTGCGACCGTTTCAGAAGAGCGCTGGGCAGATGAAGCTACTCGACAACGTTGGGAATGAAGCCTTTGTCACTGCTCATTTGCGTTTCGACCGCTGGGCCGCGGATCACATCCCATTTCCTGGAGAGACTGCTCGTCAGTTGGTCAACGACTTCATGCGTGGGAATAAAATTGTCCGCAAGGAGTTCGAACTTAATGGCCGCGCGGTTGATTTGGCTCACATCACAATCCCGTTCCTTCATGTTGCGGCCCAATTTGACCATATTGTTCCTGCCGCGGCCTCACATGATCTCGTGAAGTTAGTGGGCAGTGAAGATAAGTCTGAAATCGTTCTCAAAGGTGGACATGTGAGTCTCGTCGCCGGTGGGAATGCAGTCTATCGCTTGTGGCCAAAGCTAGATACCTGGCTGTCGGAGCGTTCAGTCTGAAATCCGGATATACCCGAGAGCCGAACAAAGGAGGAGAACGTGGAAGGCTTTCCCAAAACGGTTACAGTCAAAGATACATCTCTCACCCTGCGTATGATGGGCGCGGACGATGGTCCGCTGATGCTCGATTTTGCCCAACATCTCCCCTATCACGATCTGATGTTTTTGCGCCGGGACATCACCAAACAATCAGCCATAGACCGCTGGCTCAATGATATCGCAAGCGAAAAAATGTATACCCTGCTCGCAGAGAGCGAGACCCAACTCCTGGGCTATGCCACCCTGTATCGGAATGACTTTGACTGGTCGCGCCATGTGGCTGAAATCCGTGTGCTGATTGCCCCAAACGCTCGAAAGATGGGGCTTGGCCGGCTGCTCACCCGAGAAGCATTCAACGTTGCTCTCTCTTCGGGTATCCAAAAAGTCGTTGCCCGTATGACATTGGATCAAACTGGAGCGCGGACGGTGTTTGAAGAGCTAGGCTTCCGCGCTGAGGCGATTCTACGCGACGAGGTCAAAGACCGGGCCGGCAAGACGCACGATATTCTTCTCATGGCCAATGATGTTGCTGAATTCTTGGCCCGTGGCGAGGCCTACGGGCTGCCTCGATAAACAGTTTCTCAGTTTTTATTGTTAAAGTCGGCTGTACAAGAGAAACGAGATCGCTATAATCGTATCGTTGCACTACTGAGGAGCAAAACAGAATAAGGAGGACGGCGTGAAAACAGCATCACACGTAGACGCCCCCATGAATTATTTGGATGTCGAAGGCCTGCAAGAAAAGCCAGCCTATTACCTCTATACCCCGCCTGCCGGTGTCCCCCAGCGCAACACCAAACAGATTAAACACACCGTAGCGATCCAGAATGCCCGCGAGCATATTGACGAGATTTCTCTCGATAAGCAGGGTATTACTTTTTCACCGCATGAAACTGCGGTGAAAAACTTCTACGACGCTGAAGAAGTAAAGGCCGTCTATTACCCGGAAGTTGCCGAGCTGGTGAAAAAGATCACTGGCGCTGAGAAGGTCCACGTCTTTGATCACAACGTACGGTGCGCTCCGATGTCTGAACGTGGCGAGAATGGTGCCCGCGAGCCGGTCAAGTTCGCCCACAACGACTACACTATCAAGTCCGGCCCGCGGCGGGTGCGTGACCTGTTGCCGGCAGAAGAGGCCGAAGAGCGACTCAAACATCGCTTCGCCGTTATCAATGTGTGGCGACCCATCCGAGGTCCAGTGCAAGACACACCGCTCGCCGTATGTGATGCTGACAGCATGACGCAAGACGATTTTAATGAAACCGATCTGAAATACGAAGACCGGACCGGTGAGGTCTATTCGGTTTCTCACAACCCGAACCACCGTTGGTTTTACTTTCCCAATATGGAACGCGAAGAGGCCATGTTGCTCAAGTGCTACGACTCAGCCACTGATGGTCGGGCGCGTTTCACCGCACATTCGGCGTTTGCAGACCCAACGTCTCCGTCGGATGCTCCTGCTCGCGAGAGTATTGAAACACGGACGCTGGCTTTCTTTCCACCTGAGGCGTAGAAAGAGATTGACGAACATGGTAGGGGGCCTTTTGGCCTCCTCATTTTTTACCTCCGCTTCTCAAACTTCCCCACGGGCAGAGACGACAAACCATTTCACAGCAAGGAGTGACTTATGGAATTCGGTGTTTTCTATCTTCCCGCGATTGGCAATAAGAGTGAGCTGCAAGCAGGTATGGCTGGTCGGCGAACAGACCTCTACCAACGCATGCTACGGAATCTGTCTGAACAGGCTCAGTATCTCGATGCGCACGGCTATTATGGCATTGGCTTCACCGAGCACCACTTCCATATTGAAGGCGAGGAGGTTTCGACTAATCCTCTTATGCTCGACATGTATCTCGGCATGCAGACCGAGAACATCCGTCTGGGACAACTCGGCCTGGTCCTCCCCTGCCAGAATCCCATTCGCGTGGCTGAAGACACGGCCATTCTCGACCAAGTGACAAAAGGACGCGCCTTTGTTGGTTTCGCTCGTGGCTATCAGCCACGCTGGGTCAATACTCTGGGTCAGCACTACGATACCCTGGCTGACAACAATACCGACCCGGAACGGTACGAAGAGCTCAAAAGGGAACTCTACCAAGAACATTTTGAAATCATCATGAAGGCCTGGACCAACCCGACCTTCAGCCATTCGGGCAAGCACTGGCAGATTCCACCCAAGGACGTCTTCTGGCCGGCTCACAATGTGACCCGCGAATTTGGCCAAGGCGTGGATGACAAAGGTATTCTGACCGAGATTGGCACCGTGCCCGAACCGTATCAGAAACCTCACCCACCCCTCTTTCAGCCTTTTAGCTTTTCAGAGTCATCCGTCCGCTGGGCGGCCCAGCACAACGTCACTCCACTGACTGTCGTCTGTGACCCGGATATCTGCGCGGGCCAGTTCCGAGCCTGTCAGGAGGGTGCGGCTGAAGTCGGCAGGAATTTAGACTTCGGTCAGGGCGTCGGCCTGGTACGTGAGGTCATCGTGGCGGACACGGACGAAGAAGCCATGGAGCTTGGCAGAGAGAGTGGGTGTTTTATTTGGACAAAGTTCTTTGAGCCGTTCGGCTTTAACGCTGCCCTGATGCGGGTTGATGAGGATTACCGTACGATCCCGAATACGTTCGAGTCCATGGTTGAGCGGGGTCTCACCATTTGTGGCAGCCCGGATACTGTGAACCGCAAGTTTGAGGCGATCTTCAAAAAGTTGCCAGCCGAGTACTTCTGGCTCTACACCTATAATGAACTCGTGCCGCACCAGAACGTCATGCACAGCTTCGAGTTGTTGACCGACAAGGTCCTGCCTAATTTTACGGATAAAATTCAGTAGGCAGTGTATTGCCCCTCTGGAGGGCAGAGGGGGTAGGGCCGGAGGAGGAACCCACCCCGGCCCTTCGGGCCACCCCTCCGAGGAGGGGAGTTCCTGCTGCTCCCCCTAATCCCTAAAATCCCCCTGCGCTTCCGCGCTTCCCCCTTTTGAAGGGGGATTGAGGGGGATAAGCCCGACCCCGTCGTTGCCCGGCTCCAGCGGAACCTGCCCCCTCCGCCCCTCCATCCCGTTGACTGCGTTGCCCCTCACCAGTAGAAGGTTTCGGCGAGGGAACAGTGATGTCATGTGCCAATAGTCTGCATTCGTTACACCAGACTTCACACAAAACCAACTTCTGGGGCCTCACCCGTCGGGCCCTGCTCACATCCCTGTTTGGTCTGGGTCTCGGACTGCCGGTTTTTGACCGATTGGCGAACGCTGCGAGAAAAAAAGACCCGCGCCGTTCGCGGCTTGCGCCTGGGGATCAACTGGTTTTCGCCTTTGGTGACCGGGCCGGGCAGGCTATCAAACCGAAAGATATCCCGGTAGGGGAACGACCGGAGTTCGCCTATCCCAAGGACCCGACAACCGACACCGTACGCAGTCGGTTTCGGCTCAATCAAGTGCTTTTGATCCGGTTGAAACCGGAAGAGTTGAGTAAAAAGACACGCGAGCGCTCACTGGATGGACTCGTTTGCTATTCGGCTATTTGTACACATACAGGCTGTGACGTTTCGGAATGGATTGGTCCGACACAGAACCTTGTGTGTCCGTGTCATGCCTCATTCTTTGATCCGAAAAATCATGGCCGTGTTGTCGGCGGTCCAGCCCCTAAACCATTGGCGTCCCTTCCCTTGGAAGTGAGAGATGGAGTACTGACTGTCAAGGGACCGTTTATCGGAAAAGTCGGTTTTAAGAAAAGGAAATAAGGATACGTCAGATGCGATACAGCACGGCCATTACATCCAGCCTCCTCATGAGTCTCATCGTCAGTCTCTTCGGGTTTACGCCTGCTCTGGTGAGCGCACAGCAGCAGAAGCAAGCCTATGCCCCCGTGACCGCACAGCGGCTGTTACATCCTGAACCTGAAAACTGGCTGATGTATCGCGGGACGTATAATAGCTGGGGGTATAGTCCCCTGGATAAAATTACTCCGACCAATGTAGGAAAACTCGTTCCGGTCTGGACCTTTTCGACCGGCGTGACGGAAGGCCATCAAGCCCCACCGATTGTGAACAATGGCGTCATGTTCGTCACGTCCCCCGAAAATCAGGTCTTTGCCTTCAATGCTAAGACGGGCGACCTCCTGTGGCGCTATGAGCGGGAGTTACCCGAGGATCTGTTCCAGTTGCACCCGACCAATCGTGGCGTCGCCCTGTACGGCGACAAAGTCTATTTCGGCACGGTCGATACCTTTGTAGTCGCCCTGGATGCCAAAACGGGCGCAGTGGTGTGGGAGGAAGAGCTCGAAGACTATTTGTCCGGCTATTACATGACCCTCGCGCCATTGGCTGTGAATGGCAAAATCATTGTCGGCATGTCTGGCGGGGAGTTTGGCATCCGCGGTTTTATCCAGGCCCTTGATACAGAGACCGGGAAGTCCATCTGGAAGACTCACACCATTCCCGGACCGGGAGAAGCTGGCCACGCTAGTTGGGAAGGTGAGACCTGGAAGACCGGCGGGGTGTCGATTTGGGTGACTGGTAGTTATGACCCGGAACTCAACCTCACCTTCTGGGGCACCGGGAATGCCGGCCCATTTATGGGCGAGGCCCGACCGGGGAACAATCTGTACTCTACTTCGGTTATCGCCTTAGACGCAGACAGCGGCGAACTGAAAGCGCACCATCAATACCACTGGAACGGCTCATGGGACTGGGATGAGGTGTCCGCGCCGCTGTTGATTGATGTCAAAAAAGGCGAGCGAACCATAAAGGGCTTAGTGCATCCCGCGCGCAACGGCTATCTGTGGACCCTGGAGCGTGGCGCGGACACAATCAATTTTATTGAAGCCCAGCCTTTCGTCCGCCAGAATGTTTTCAAAAGTATTGATCCTGAAACGGGCCGACCCGAATACGATACAACAAAAATCCCTGGTATCGGACGACGCGCCGAGTACTGCCCCTCCTCGTGGGGTGGCAAGGACTGGCCACCCGCAGCGTATAACCCAAAGACCGGCCTGCTGTATGTCCCGGCCAATGAGAACCTGTGCGGCGCGCTGACCGGTCGAAAAGAAACGTATCGACCCGGCCAGCTCTACATGGGGGTCGCGTTTCCGGACGATTTTGAACTGCTGCCCCAGCCGGACGCCAAAGACCATATTGGCGAGCTCCAGGCTTGGGATTTGAACGCGGGCAAGAAAGTCTGGACCTCAACCTTTAAGAGCCATAATTGGGGGCCAGTGCTCACCACGGGCGGCGGCCTGGTGTTTATGGGGGGCACCAATGATCGCTATTTTCGGGCTTTTGATGCCAAGACCGGTAAGGTCTTGTGGAAACAACGCACAAATTCCGGGGTGACAGGCGTCCCCACGACGTATCAAGTTGATGGGGTCCAGTACATTGCCGTACTGTCAGGCTGGGGTGTGGATGCAGAACGTAAACAGGAGATGCTGAATACCTTCTACGGAACAAAGACGCATGTCCCACAGGGTGGGGTGCTGTGGGTGTTCGCAGTTCGGGAGTAGAATTCAACGTCCCATATCAAAAAGCCGCTCACCGCTGCGCCAGCGCAGGGTGGCGTCCGGTAGGTCGAGGGCGCGTAGTACGGCAGAGTTGAGTTCATAGGCTCCACCATCAAGCTCAGCGTCCTTTGTCCCGTCACTCAGACCGTTCAACACCGCATTCCCCATGACAAAAGCGAGTGTATCAACAGGAACTTCCGTTGTGGTCTCAGCTTTTATTGTTGGATTATTTGGCCCATAGGCCTGTTCGCACGCTTCAAGACGCACTGAGTTCCAGCCGCGACATTTGAACGGGCGGGCTTCATAGGCCATACATTTATCGTCCTGGAGTAAGGCACAGGGGAGTCGTTTCTGGGCTGGTGAGCTGGCCGTGCTCTGCTTACACCGAGCTTCCAGCCGTTTATGCACAGCCGCCAGCTCATCAGGCGTACAGTTGGCTCTCAGCCAATCGGCCAGATACACCACTTCCACGGCACTCGCCAATACCAGCGGTAGATAGCAACAAAAAGCACAGCCCGCTTTGCACGCGCGCCGGTCACGATCAGGCGATTGATCGATCTTAGAGTCCGCCCATTCATGCGCTGTATTCACCAAAAGTTCCACTATCGTCGCATCATCCTTACTGTTCAGAATGGCGCGGGCCTCATGGTATTGGGCAGCGTAGGCAATCAACTCTTCCCCCCCAGCCGGAGGCAGCCCTTGTTCAAGGAGCTGTCCAACAATCTGCTGCACTTCCTGAGGCGAAGCAGCCTGTTGTAATTGACTTTTAATCCGAGCAATCTCTAACCGTGGAGCGGCGGTATTCTTTTCTCCAACCGGTTTCTTCTCTGCGGCTTTGGCCTGTCGTCTTCGCTCGGCGCGATTCATATAGTCCTCTGTGTATCCTCAGTCAGGTTCAGATACAGTCAGTTATCCGCAGTATCAACACATCCACACTCGATGCAGAAGGAGAGCTTCGTATGGACTGCTACGCCTGTCAACTGACTAAGGGTCAAAAAGACCTGCCAGGCGGACGCATTTATCGCACGCAGCACTGGGTTG
The DNA here is from genome assembly GCA_965247985.1 of uncultured Binatia bacterium (SeqCode). Lineage (GTDB taxonomy): Bacteria > Desulfobacterota > Binatia > Bin18 > Bin18 > Bin18. The sequence continues at coordinate 3,285,605 of OZ252051.1, forward strand.
TCGAATACTGCACCGGGCCCTTCGGCGTTGGAACGCTTATCGTCAAACCCTTGCGACACTGCCTGCATTTATGGGAACTTACCAGCCAAGAGACAGCAGAGATGGGGCCTCTGATCCACCAGGTCTCGCAAGTCATTTCTGAACTGCTCCAACCAGAGCAAGTCTACGTTTGTTTATGGTCTCATACCGGATGGCAGCCACAACATCTGCATTTCGTTGTGCAGCCGAGTTGGGAGCGCCTTAAGAATATTTCTGACAAGCCAGGGCCGTATCTACAGGCAGCAATGTTTCAGACTGATGAGACCCCCAATCGAGCCGCCGTCGAGCAGTTCTGCAAGCAGGCGCGTAGAGTCTTTCAAAAAAATAGGCCGCGTGCCTTCTCTCCACCACGATCTGTCAAAAATTGACCCATTCGGTTCCGTTATAGTGTAATTAGGATGTATGATGTAATACATAAGAGAAAGAGTGAGTGACGTATGCATCGATCTCAAATTATGCTCGAAGAAACCCACTATCGTTTTCTCGTAGATGAGGCCCAGCGTACGGGACAATCTATTTCGTCCATACTACGAGAATTAATTGATCGACGCATGCAGTCACAGCGCCAACCCTCGCTCGAACGAGATCCGTTATGGGATATGGTTGGCATTGCCCGTGGCGGTTCGGGCAAAATCAGCGAAGATCACGACCGTTACTTAGCTGATATACGCCTGAAACGACAGTCGAGCCGTACTCGTCGCAAATAGGGCAGGTCACTGTGCGAACGATTATCGCAGATACCAGTGCCCTCTATGCTCTCGTTGATGCGGATGATGCTCACCATGCCGAAGCAGTCGCCTTCCTCAGGCACGTTGGGAAGCGGCTCACTCTCGTTGTGCCGGAGACGACACTTTTTGAGACCCTCACTTTAATTAAGAGCCGCCTTGGCCAGGATACCGTGACCCGTACTTTAACCGCAATGCAGACGAGTCGCCGCTATCGTATTATCAGCCTGACAGAGCAGGATAGGAAAGAAACATGGCGGATATTCACTGAGTTTACAGATAAAGACTGGAGCCCTTTTGACTGTGCCTGTTTGGCAGTGGCCCATGCACGAAAAATTAACGAAGCGTTTGCTTTTGATGTTCATTTTGACCAGATGGCAGGCGACGGTCTGATTCGTCTCCCTTGACAACGCACCTGTCCGGTGAATGTATCTCCAGCGTGAACGATACAACTTCTTGGTACTCACCCGAAGCGATAATCAGGGCCAGAGGAGTTGCCCAGTCCAATAGAGACTTCTTACTCAGGATGACTTGTGAAATACCGCGTCAACGTTGACCTGGCGAACAAAACGAAAACGGAGTTCTCTGAAATCATCGATGGCAAAGACGCGCGTCTGCTCAACACAGTCGGCGCTTTTTCCTCTTTGTTTTTGCTGGACCTGAGTACATACACCAATCCGGTCCTTGTGCTGAAAACAGAAGAGCCCGGCAGCAAACAGGTCCTCGCATTTGCGCATGATCGCGTGGAGTCTGTCTGCCATGACATGATTAATCATCTCATCAATGACTGCATTGTCATGGGCGCGGAACCGCTCGCCGTTCAAGACCTGATTGTGTGTGGCAAACTCGACGGAGCTACGGCCAAGCGTATTGTTGCCGCCTGTGCTGCTGCCTGCGAAGCGCAAGGATGTACACTCACGGGAGGAGAAACATCAGAACAGCCTGGGATATTGGACGCGGGCAAGTATATCCTCGGATCGAGTATTGTTGGCATTGTCGAACGCGATAAAATTATTGACGGACCCCGCATTACTGTTGGTGACGTAGTCGTTGCCATCCAATCATCCGGTCCGCATACCAATGGCTACACCCTTATCCGAGACCTGATAGCCCAAAATCCTGCACTCCTGACTCAACGGATAGATAATCGTTCGTTTCTTGATCTCGTCCTGGAACCACACCGTTGCTACTACCAAGCTCTCAAAGGACTCTTCCGGACGGGTTTTATCACCGGCTTGGCTCATATCACTGGGGGAGGCATACAAGAGAATCTCAACCGCATCCTCCCGTCCGGATGTGACGCGGCAATTGATCTATCTGCCTATCAAGTCAATCCAGTCTTTGGTGTTATCAAACAGCACGGCTCAGTCCCTGATGAACATATGCTCCGGACATTCAACCTAGGAGTGGGGATCGCCGTCGTGTGTCAGCGATCCCACGTTGCGGAGGTCGTATCGCATATCCAGGATTGTGGCGAGAATGCATATCCTATTGGAGAGATCGTTCCTGGTCAGGGTGAGATCGTGTGTAAGGGGAGAGTTCGGTACACCTGAGCGTACGTAGGAGAGGCACTATGGACGATACTTTTCAAGGTGGCTGCTACTGCGGCGATGTTCGGTTTGAAGTCTCTGATATTTTTGATGCGGGTTATTGCCATTGCTCGATATGTCGCCGGCTCAGCGGAGCGCCAGCCATTGTGTGGGCAAGTGCTCCTACCAACTCCTTCCGCATTATTCAGGGTTCACCGTCGATGTTCCGTTCGTCTGAGAACTGGGAGCGCTATTTCTGTTCAACCTGTGGCTGTGGCCTGTTCGGTCGTTATAAAGTGGCTCCAACAAACCAGCAGAACTTCGTCTCCTTTAACCCTTTCATCCTCGACAGTCCCGAAGCTGTCCAGCCCACGGTCCACCTTTGGTGCGACTCCAAGGCCTCGTATTTTGACACAACGGATAAGCTGTCGCGCTTTCCCGAAGGAACGATAAGCCATCCTAGTAAGCGTCCGTCGTGGTGTGCTCCGTGACAAGGCAGTCAAGTGAAACAGACGAACCCTGGCTATGCTATCCGTCTCGCGACGGAGCATGATCTGCCCTTCCTCAGGGAAATGTTATTCGAGGCAGCGTATTGGAATCCGCATCGCGAGCGCCCGACTCTGGAGGCAGGCTTGGCATCACCAGAGTTGGCAAAGCTCCTGCACAACTGGGGTCGCCAGGGGGATACTGCTGTTGTCGCCGTCAGAGGGCAAAGGGAATCTATTGGAGCGGCCTGGTATCGGCTCTGGACCCCGGAAGACCACTCGTATGGATTTGTTGACGGTGAAACGCCAGAGCTTGGGATCGGGGTTTGTCAAGAGCAACGGGGTCGAGGGATTGGCACGAGACTGTTGGAAGCCTTGCTTAAAGAAGCCCAACGCCAGCGGCTTCAGCACGTAAGTCTGAGTGTAGAGTTTGAAAACCCGGCCCTGCACCTGTATGAGTGGTTGGGTTTTCAAAAAGTTGGTGTCGTTGATACAGCTTGGACCATGGTCGTTGACCTAGACTATTGACCGCCTTTCGCTAGCCCTCCTGGTGTCACAGCAAACCGTCTGAGCTCCAGACTACAAGACGGAAGCACACCACCCGTTTGATTACCTCTCTGGCATGCCCGGAGATTTTGGCAGGCCGGGATTCATCGTGTTCCACGGCTGGGCGCTGAAAGACGGCAAGCCTTCTCGAAAGGTGGTGTGCTAAGAAAAAATAGTGGGCTAGATAGAAATAGACGGAAATACGGAGTCGGCTGCAGCTCACAGGAATCCTTCGGATTTTAGCCGTTGAGGTTTTTCTCTAGCCTCCTCCACGATCTGGACAAAGAACGTTCTGCTTCCAATGTAGAGGCGGCCTTCGATGTTGATCCGTTTGCCCATAATTTCTGGCTCTTGCAGAAGAGAGATGAGTCTTTTGGGTCCGACAAAGTGCACCGCAGGAGGAAAGAGACCCCGCAGGAGCCGCCAGCCGCCGGGACTACTGCCTGTGAGTTTCTGCACCTTTGCAATCCTGAAGATCAATCTTTCTCCCCGCATGAAGACGGTGAGGGTGGGAAGACGGCTCTGGTTCTTCTCTTCTAGGGGAAGAAGTGCACCGGTAAAGCGCACGAGCGGGGGAGGCTCGAGCCGAGGCATCTGAGCGGAAGCTGTGGCGGACCAGAGGACCAACCCCAGAAGCACTCCAATTGTTATGTGTTGTATCATTGGGTCACCACTCACACGGGCAAAATAATGATACTACCACGACAAACACCGCCGCACGGCACGGGGGATTTCCTCTAGCTCGCGTACCCGAACGACGGTTCCCCGACCGACTTGCGCCATGCGGGTGCACAGCGCTGGATCACCACCAGGAAGCTCAATAACGTGCAAACAAGTGAATTGTCGGGCGAGGGCGAGAGGGTCGGGGCCAGTGTTCAGCCAGCCATCAGTGACCAGAATACCAATGTGGTTATGGACCTGTGTTCTGGTAAGCTCTTCCAGTCCTGTTTCTAGCCCACGGGCCACATCAGTGCATCCTTCTGATTCCATGCCCAAAATCTCTTGGATGATTTCCTCTTGAACCATCCGCGTGCCAACCGCCCGAACCACATACCCCTCATCCGAAAAAGCAACCGCCCCCCACTCATCTTCAGGTAGAAGGTTCAGCAACAATGTGGCTGCTATCAGCGCGGCCGATACGGCTTTGGAGCCACGCATTGAGCGACTCTTGTCCAGCATCAGCATATAAGCCCGACGGCGAAGGGTGCGTTCCTTGACTATGAGATCTGCATAATCTGCCGGTACTGAATGGTGTAAGGCGAACGGCGAGGAGAGCATCCGATCCAAAGAGGCCTCAAGGTCAAGTTCATCGGACTGAAATCGATACCGAGCAGAGTCAAGCTTCCCATCGTGGCGGGACCTCCGAGGGACTGCGACACGCGCCATTTTTAAAAGGAGGCGGACGATACGGTCCAGATGTTGCTCCCGGGTCTCTGCATCAAGATTATCCCAGGTCAGGGTGAGCAGTTTTTCATAGGAGTGATGGTGGGAGAGACGATCGAGGACAAGACGATGCCGGCCCATGATTTGCGCAACGCGGGTGGGGGCCACCTCCGCTAGGGAAACGACGTCATCAAGCGCACCCTGACTGAGCAGTTCGTCCGCCTCACGATCAAGCGGGGCATCGAGATAGTGGTGGTGATCCTCCGGGGTGCCTGGATGATGGGCAAGCAGCCTGTGCTCGTCCTCGTTCAGAATGCGTTGGGGGGCCGGCCGCTGGGTTACCCCTTCTTCGACTTCATCTTCCAGATGTAACGGTCCAGGAGCTATGAGGCCTGTTGAGCTGTGGGTTTTTTTTTTAACTCGTTGGGATCACCTAATTCCCAAAACTCACCATCCGGAGTGTGCCATTCTTCGGCCAGACTCTGCCAGATCTCCTGAATAATGTCCTCTGACGTCCGACTCGTGGTTTCATTCAGCCAAATTTTATCCCGGAGCGCCATTAACGCAGAAGAGAAAACCAGCTGGGTGCGTTCCGTGCCTGCTCCGTCTGGAGAGTCGAGGAGCTGGCAGGCAATAAGAACCAGATCAATGGCTCCTCGAACCGAAGCACCCAGCCGAATATCCTTGTGGGCTCTTGTGCGGCGGGCCATTTCCATTGCCGTAGCGACCAGGCCCAGGTTATCGTGGTCTGTGTGCCGTTTGACAATATCGATCTCTTCGTCTCGGTTCTGATAGTCCATCCGAATCGAGCAGAAACGATCTCTAAGTGCTCGGCTCACCCGCGCTGTACCTGCATCGTCATAGGGGTTTAACGCGGCAACCACACGGAACTCGGGTTTCGCCGCTACACAGCCAAGATAGGGGAGGGTCAGCTCACGCTCTGAGGTGGCAGTAATAAAGGCATTGGTGGTATCGTCCGGCAGCCGGTTAAATTCCTCCACATACAGAATCGCCCCTTCTTGCATGGCCTGTGTCAGAGGACCGTACTCGAAGTGTTCCGGCTTGTATCCTTTTGACAGCACTTGGGCAGGGTCGAAGTGACCGAGAAGCTTTGTCGAGGTCAAATCGCTATTCCCCGTCACCTGGATAAAAGGGATGCCCATTTCCTGCACGACGCTTTTGAGGATTGTCGATTTTGAGGTGCCCGGGGGGCCCTCAAGCATCACATGCCGCCCACCCAACAGAGCCGCCACAATCATCCGCGTTTCGTGACGCCGGCCAACGAAGTGATGTACTACACGAGAGTAAAGTTCTTGCATAACTCAGTCCAAATCACTGTGACAAGGTTCGGCCACTGGCGGTCAGTTGCTGGAGTCTTGCACATCACTCATTGTTACACGAGTCTGAAGCGAGCCCCCAACTACTGATCGCCTGCCTTACGCAGTCGCCGGAGCACTATCACCGCGTGTGGGCACGCCGACTAAGCGCCGGTACTCATCTCCGGTCGCGACCTCACGGCCCATGAGCTCGGCAATCGACTTGAACATACGGAAATGGTCGGCATTTGATTGGATTATGGTGTCCTGGTGAGGGTGTCGCCAGACGGTGTCTTCCATGCCAACCCGGACGTGAAGGCCTAAGATCATGGCTTGGATAGCCAGGTAGCTCGACGCCCGGCCAGCAGCACACACAACAATTTCCGAGTCGCGGTCAATGTCATAGATCAGGTCAGTCAAGTGCATGACGCCCCTGACCATCTGTCTGGGATTGTTCATGGGGCTGCCCCCGGGCAGCGTTGGGAGAATAATCCAGAAGTAAGGCTTTTCCAGTAAGCCGGTTTTAATCAAATAGCGGTCCGCATTGTCCACATCGCCATCAGAGTATACGGCGATCTGCGGCTTGACGCCGAGCTCCTGGCATAGCCGGGTTTTTTCTATGACGACATGTGGAGGTTTAGCAAAAAGGGTGTCTCCACAGAAGGAAGCGGTTGTGTTAATGGGTGTGACCTCAAGCAAGCGGTCGCTCAGCACCGAGACCATGTTATCCCACTCTCCGTCCAGAAACGGCACCATGCAGCCGTCATACACCGGGTCTGGAAACTCTTTGCGAACAGGGTCAATCACCCGATGGAAGAGTTCTGGATCGAGAACGTTATAGCCTTCCTTATCACGCACATGCACATGGACGGTGGTTGCCCCGGCCTCAGCGCATTCACGCGCTGAAGTAAGGATCTCATCCGGAGAGACGGGCAAGTTGGGGTTGGACCGCTTGCTATAAAAAGCGCCGTTAACAGTCTGTGAGATGACGACTTTATCCGGAATTTTCCATTTGGGCTGAACCTCAATATCCCCATACTTAGAGGTAAAGGGATCAACGATTTCTGGGAGCCCATAGGGGTTCCAGATGGTTTTAAATTCTTCCTTCTTTTTCCACTCCTCAATATATTCCCAGTTGACTTTATCTTTCCTTTTGGCCATAGTTCACCTCCGTTTAGCTGTGGTTTTTATTTTGCCCTCTCCCCTCTACTTCTGTTCCATTATACCTCCTGTGTCAAGAGTTGAACGGCATCATTTCAGTTCGAGCAGCCAATCTTTGTGGGAAATACTGACACGATCCACGGGGTTGGCGCCGGATGGGACACAGGCTATAATTTCTGTTGCTCAATGCACTCGGTTGCTCTATAGCTTGCGCCAATAGGGTTAAAGCGTAGTCAACTGCATGTATCTCACCGATTAAGGAGGGTGTCGTGAAGCACGTGGCTCAGTTCGTCATTGTTGTGTTGTTCTGTTTCGCTTTTTCTTTCGATATTGAAGCCCAACAGCAGGCAGCACCAAGCGGGTCCCATACCGTCTCTGGAGCACTCACTGGGCCGGCGGGCCCCATCGCAGACGCAGAAGTCTTTTTCACATTTTATAAGGATGCGGAGTGCGTGAGACTTGCAAAGAATGAAATGCAACTTAATTCGACTGAAAAAGGACAATACGCAGAATGTGCTCAGGATCTGTCGCCCCTCAAATCGAACGAAGAAGGCCGGTTTACGTTCTCGCCAAACAAGGCTGGTTGGTATCGGTTTATGATCAGATGGGGGCAAAGCTCCCTGCCGGAATATAAGGATCCATTCATGGGTGACTTTTTTATAGAACACTATCTGTATCAGAGCAAATATATGGTGATGGCGATAAGCGACTTTTTTATCTTTTCGGGGGACAAAGATATGATTTGGGACTTCAGCTGGCAGACCCAAAAACCTCAGTGATGATGGAAAATAGAAGGAATTGTACAAAAAGAGATAGGAAAGCGCCGTGAAACTTCTGCTTCTTTGTCTCGTCCTCATTGGGCTGACTGGTTGTCGGACGCCATACCACGAAGCGACTCGAGCAAAGATGCGATCAGTGTTGGGGTCGACGTTTGCCGCGAAAGAAGCCAAAGTCCAACTCGATGAGCTCCAGTCACGACACGCGCAAGGGCTGATCACCGCAGAGGAGTATGAGCAAAAAAAAGCCGAAATTCTGTACAGTCTCAACCAGTCAAGCCCGACTTGGTCCGAGAAACCCCGAAAGAGACCCAACCCGCCAGTGGACGACCTACGTCACCCCTGATAGGGCGATTTTTCTTACTGTCTCGGGTCTCGTGCTCTCTCCCAGATTCGGCCCGTGTCGGCGAGAAAAGAAAACGCCTCAGCGTGGGTTCACAGCCAGGTAGTCGCTGATAAACGTGTCCACAATGTCAGCCACGCCTGTCCGTACTGTTCGGAGTCTGGCTGCTCCGACAGCGCCTATTGAGCTCATGTCCCATGTCGCCTTATACATACTGAAACTTGGCTTCCGCGCGAGAAAAACTTTTTGCCTTAAGTCAACAAAGATTGAGACGACATATATGCCGTCCTCTCTTTTTAGGGTGTTCACACTCACGTAGAGATATGGCCCCCCCGGCATATCCTGCCTTTCTCCTTCGGTCAGCACGCGTATCCCTGCCTTGCGCAGCCTGACTTCTACGTCTGTCTGTAACTGACTTCGAGTCAATCCATCCCGCTCAGCGTCAGAAGCTACGCTCTCAACCACTACCAGGGCTCCTTGCAACCCACGTAACGACTCCCTTTCGTCGTGACTGGTTTGAGCAGATACCACACCCACAGCCGCACCCCAGCAGACTACAAGAGCCAGCAGCAGCCTATAGAGTTTTTTGCTCGTGGGGAGCACCGTCGTCCGGCTCATTGCTTGGGGTGAGGGACGGCTGTGAGAAGCTGTTGAAAAACCTGCTGCACTTGGGATAACGGCGTTGCTCGGCGGCTCGAAATCCTCACATATACACCCGCTTGAGCGCGTTGGCCTCAGGCACCAGCAGGCTGTGGAGCCGCTCCTCCCCGTGTGGCCTCCGCCGCGATCCGCTTGCCTAAAGTAACCACAAAACGCGGCTTTATGAGCCGTACCAAAGCCGGAATGAAGATCAACGATCCGATCACGTGGAAAACCAGAACGGTAGCAAGGAGGAAGGCCATCTCGGCCTGAAACTTCATGGGAAAGAGAATCCACAGCACAACACTCCCGATCAACGTGAACCCGGTAAAGAAGACTGCCCGCCCAGTCGTCGAGAGCGCCCGTCGGTTGGCCTCGTCAAAATCCTCGCACTTGCCATACTCCTCCACAATGCGGCTGAGCACGTAGTAGGCATAGTCGATGCCGATGCCGATGCCCACCGCCGCCACGGGGAGAGAGTTAATATTCATATCGATGCCAGAGAAGTACATGATCGTCTCGATGATCGGCTGGGCAACAATAGGCGGCTGCATCACAATGAGTGCGCCGATAATCGACCGATACGTCAGAAGGCTGAGGGCGAAGATAGCGACAAGGATCAGCATGAGGTTGATCTTATAAGAGGCTGCTATCTCCTCGTTCATTGCCGCTAGGACGCCGATCAGGCCGCCTGCCAGGCGAAAGTCGACCTTCTCCTGGGGGTTGGCGTCAATAAAATCCTTTGCGGAAGACAAGGCGTGTTTGGCCATTGTGTTGGAATAGTCCTGGTAATAGAGGGTCACAATGGCATTCTGATAGTCATGGCTATAGAGCCGTCCCACCTCGTTGGACGCCATGAAGGTTGTGACAACGAAAAACGTCGAGCCGATGTCCGAGCGGTTCAGGGGGAGCACCTCCCAGTTCGGATCGCCCTCATGAAACATACGGAACACCCGCTTGAGGAGTGACGTAGAACTGTCCGAGCCGGTCGCTCCGCCTTCTTGCTCCATGTGCCACTGAAACTCTTCCATCGCCCGCAATACATCCTCATTCTTGACCGCTTCCTTGACCTTCCCCTCTACCACCACCATCATCTGACTGGCGCCCAAGAAATTGTCGTTAACCTTGCGCGAAGCCACGTTGTACGGATGGTCCGGGTACATCAGCGCATCCTCAATCGAAACGGTACTCACCTGCAGCTGGCGGGAGAAATAAATTCCCAGCGTCAGTAACAGCACCATCGCAGTCACGCTCACGTAACGCCTCCCGGAGTCCTGGCTCATCCACACCATGAAGCGAGTCACGCTCATATAAAAGCGATCGCTCAGATAGCTACCGGCCTTAGGATCTTGGCGGGGCGGCGGAATATAGGAGAGCAGAACCGGGTGCAGGGTGATCACACTGACCACAATGGTAACGATCCAAAAGCTCGCCACAAAGGCGATGTTTTGAATAACGGGGATCCGGGCCACCGCCAGCGTGAAAATGGCCAGGGCGTCTGAAGCGATGGACACCATGGCCGGGTCAAACAGGCTCACGTAAGAGGAAATAATAGCCTGGTCTTTATTGCCCAAGCGGGCATATTCTTCATGATAGCGCTCCATGGACTGCACCGAGTGCGAGAGCGCTCGGGCCGTAATCAGCACGAATACCACCATCACCAGCGGATCGAGCTTAAAGCCAGCCACGCCCGCAAAGCCAATGGCCCACAGCGCGCTCAAGAGCCCAGAAAAGAGGGGCACCAGGACGCCTATCAGCGTGTGGAAATACGTGTACAAAAGCACGCACATGACGACGACAGTGACGCTAATAACGAGCAGGAGGTGAGGGCGATAGTGGTGCACCCAGGTATACAGCATGGGATAGCCGGTGATGTGAAGACGGGTATTGTCGTCCTCGTATGTCTCTCGCAGTTCATTGATGCGCGCCCAGAGATAATCGAAATTCGTGCCCTCTTCCCACAGCCCGGCTGTGATGAGGACTGCCTTGTCGTCCATGGACACCAGCGATCCCCGCATGCCGCTGGACGTGTAGACCTTCTCGCGGAGGAATTGCAAATCCTCTTCCGAATCGGGCAACTCCATGACAATGGGCAGGGTGGAAATGCCGCCAGCGGTGACGGTGATGTTCTTGACACTTGGGTGTGTCAGTGACGAGACCTGAAAAGGATTGACGCCTTTGGTATCCATGATGGCTCGGGTAATGCCGTCGATTTTCTTGACCGTTTCGGTCGTATAGATATCCCCTTCCTGCACCTCTAGAACGATCATCATCACGTTAGCTGTGCCGAACATGTGGCGATACTCTTGATACAGCTGAATATAGGGATGGTTGGGGGGATAGAGCTCGAAAAAGTCCGTGTGGACGCGAGTATACTTGACCGCCAGATACCCGAACAGCGTAGTGCTCAGCAGGATGAATACGAGCGTCCCGATCCGGTGACGAAGGAGAAAATAGAGGTATTGTTGCGTCAGGTAGCGGCGGTCAAACTTTGCCCACACAGTCGAGAGCATGCTTCCTCCCTCTTAACGTTCGTCAGGCCTCCGGATCCAAACGCCCTTATCCGGCGAGCTGCCACTGACAAGGAAAAGCCCATAGGCACCGACCAGAAAAGAGTGATTTCCAGGGACCACGGATAGCCGTCTTATCCAGGACAGGCGGTACTCCGGATCCAGCTCTACCTGTTCCCATCCCATTCCGCCATCCGTAGAGACCAACACGGTGCCTCGATCTCCCACAATCCATCCCCGGTCTCCTATAACATGCACCCCATACAGGGCTTGCCGAACATCGATGGGTTGAAACTCCCACTGGCGCCCCCCATCCTGGGTATACGCAATAGTCCCATCCTGACCGACCGCCCAGCCCCGGAGCGGAGAAACAAAGCGAAGACCGTACACGCTGGGCGGGGGAACCTCAACACCAAACGCCTCGAGTTCTTCTGCGCTGAACTCTGCGTCTACGGTTTCTTGTTCATGCATGGGATGGCGAGGAAGTACCGCCCTCTCCCAGGTCTTCCCTGCATCTTGCGTGCGCAGCACCAACCCGTGCTCTCCGCCGATCCAGCCATGCGCCTGGTCGAGAAAAAAGACGGTGTTCAGCACCGTGTCTTCCCGGACCCGCACGTCTGTTACACCGCTTTGGCGGATCTCCGCGATGAGCAAATCGTCCAGCAGTTGTCCCGCCTTGGCTACGATCTCCCCAGTCCCAGGATCAACCACGTCGTGCAGGGCCGCCGCCTGGATGACCCGTCCCCGCTCCTCCAGCCGCAGTGACAACGACCGATCAACCCAATGCCTTCCCCCGTCTTGGGTGAAAAGAATAGCGCCCAAATGCCCAACCACCCAGCCCGTATTCCGGTCGATAAATGCGACGTCGAAGAGTGGCAGGTTGCCAAGATGCGACGTCACGACCCCTTTCTTCAATCGGGGCCCGATTGTCTCAGTGGCGGTAGAGAGGTCTGCTCGCGCTTCAAAGCCACTCTGCTGCTGTTTCCAGGTTGATCCGCCATCTTGGGTGTGCAGGATCACACCGCCTTCTCCGACCGCCCAGCCGTGCGTGCGATCGACAAAATTGACCGCGCTCAGCAAGGTACTGACTCCGCTCTGCTGCGCTTCCCAGCTCTTTCCCCCGTCAGTGGTATGAAAAATGCCCCCCAGATGACCGACCACCCAGCCCTCGTCTTTATCGAGAAAGAACACTCCGTGCAGATTCAGCGCCGGAAGGCGGGCCAATTTCTCTTGAGCTGTGGCTGTGGCTGGGGAGAGCAGCAATCCCTCGCTCCCGCCGAAGAAGAAAAAGAATGAGAGCAAAACAAAGAGTCTTGACTCTCGTTGACAAGACAGAGCAATACCTCTCCCACAGGTCATCACAACGGACTCCTTATGGATTGGAGCAAAAGAGAGCGGAGGAGCGAGATACCTCGCCCCTACCGCACGGTGGCCTATTTCCCAAGCTCCAGGAATCTCGCTAGATCGAATTGTGTAGCCGGAACGAGGCCCACTGGAACGTAGTGCGTGTCCAGGTGCTGGCCCCTGCCTGCCGCCAGGCCGCCGTCGGCCATAATCACCGTTCCTCGATTGACCTTGTCATCAACAGCGATGGCTGCCCGGGCGTCACTACACACATTCAGCTTCCCCTCCCGCAGAAAGCGGGTGTATTCGATCCACAGCAGAATGGTCCGCCAGTACTCGCCAGCCCGATTGTACGCCTGCTTCCAGCCCGGGATGAACAGGTGCGGCTCAAACTCGTAGATTTGCTTCCCGTAGTTGTAATAGGGGTCCTTCGGGGTGGCCTCGATAACATACATGGGGACAGGAACCCACAGCATGTTGACCGTCCACCACGCCGCATAGTCATTCGACTCATCCTGATAGCCAAAATACAAGTCTTGGTATGGCGGCATGTAGGAACCGGGGACTTTTTTGTACGTATAGTGCGTCGATGGTAGGCCCTGGTTGGTAATGCGGGCCACATAGTCGTCGGGCGCTTGGCCTATTTTGCGAGACACGGGCAGCAGCGACGCTTTGACACCCAAAAACTTCCAGTCCATCATTTCGACCTTGCCGGCGTAAATGGGCTCAGCATCGTCTAAGGCGAATTCGGTGCCCAATATGCCTTCAGAACGGTTTGCAGCTGTCAGCCGCCGCATCCGTCGGACAGCCGGGGAGTATATCCACACGCTGTCGTTCTTTGTGGGGTCGGCCCAGCGCCAGCTCAGCTGAGCCGTACCAAAGACATCGGACGGAGCCAGGAAGTAGAAGATTTCCTGAAAAATGACCGGCCGTTTGATCTGAATGGGTGCGCGGCGAAACTCGATGAGCTGCCGGATCACATGCAAGTCCAAAAGGCGCTCATACCCGCCTTCGCGCGGACCGGTAAACAGCTTGGCCCCAGGGTCATCGACCTCATTACATGTTGAGTTGGCGGAAGCCTGGGCATTCCAGATGATCTTAGCCGCTATCTTGTTGTTGTCCTCTGTAAAGTCGAGCTCAGGATACGGGTAGCCCAGAGGCATGGGAAAGGGCCGCTTCCCAGAGGCATCGACGATACCGTAAATATCATCCATGCCGTATTTGCCGATGTTATTTTTGGTGGACTCGTAGAACGTCGGGTCCCAAATCCTATTCAGGAGATCGGGCGGATCAAACTGCCCGATCGTAAAGACGTAATCACCGTTCTTGGTGCGCTGGTACACCGAATCGGGCACCAGATCCTTAATCAGGTCGGCGTTCTCCGCGGTGATCTGCAGGCCCGGACTCAGGCCGTGCTTTTCCATCAGCTCGGCCTGATTCGGCAGCCGCGGCGCATCCGTTGTGCCCCAGCCGAACTCCGTCGAGGGTGGACAACAGCTCCCCTGCTCCTGCGGGGTGGCGTACTCCTCTGCGCCGGCCCAACCGACCAGAAGAGCACTCAGCATGGTACCTCTGACAAAATGTTGCATCCACGTGTACATACGGTCCTCCTTGTTCAGAACAGCAAATAGTCCAGTCGGACGGCGAAATTGTCCCAGTCCTTCGTCAGCCCCACACCCGTGGGACCGTCGTAGCGGCCCTCGATCAAATTGTATTCGAAGCGCAAACGCCAGGGGTCGTTGATAAAGGTCACCTGCGGCTGCATGAGCCACGAGCCGGCCCAGTCGTAGATGACGACGAACTGCGGCTGGACCTGAGCCAGGCCGAAAAAGTACGAAGCGTTATACAGCGTGGTCGCGATGAAGGTGCTGTAGTGGGAATTTCTGAAGATGTTCGCGAAGCGGTTCCTGTCCCCTCCGTTGTGGTGCGTCAGAGACAGCGGGATTCTGAGCCCGGACACACTACCCTGGATGCTGCGGTGAAAGTGCTGCGCCGAGAAGAAGAAGGTGTTGGCGGGGTTCAGAAACCGGAGCCACTGCGTGTGGTCGATGCCCAGCGCCCAGCGGATCACGTCACGCTTGGGGACCCGGGTTCCCACGGCAAGGTTCACGTCCTCCTTAAAGAACGCCTGACCGAAAGCGCCCGCCATCTCCGCGCGGAAGACGGTATAGGTGAGGCCCCTCAGGATGGGCACGTTGAACTGGGACACCGGGGCGGACGCCGTCGCACCGACAAGATGGTAGTTGTTGTTGTTTTTAACTTGGAGGACGAGGCCTTCACCATCTGACCTCTCTTGAAGGTTGATAATCGTACCGATATCCTCGGCATTATAGGTCGACATCCACTGCAGGGTCACGGTCGTGTCGCCTATCGTCGACAATAGCCGCACGCCCGCGCGACTGTCTCCGAGGTTCCGGTCCGGGCGAGGATTCTGGACAATGAGATTATCACAACCATACGCCTCGCAAGACGCGTTGAACGTCGGCGCGAAACCCAAGCCTCCTGGCACAACATCCCAGGGCTGGCCACCGTGCGCTTCTATGGGGTTACGATTGTCGGTCGCGATGAAAGCCTGCAGAGTAACATTGTAGACGTCCCACTGGGGTAATTCCGCCAAGCCCAGCGAGAATCGGAGCATCGTGAGCGGCCGACGGCGTTCGTCCAGGGGCAGCAAGAACCCACCGAAGCCGTTATCTAGCGGGTTGATCTGGTCGATCACACGAAAGATGTCGGTTTCTCCCCAGGACAGGTTTTGCCGACCCGCCCGGATGTTGAGTCGGCCGCCGAAGTGCGACGTCTCCCCGTACGCCTCGAAAATCTGCAAGCGGTTTCCCTGCTGCCGGCTCGGGCTGAGGTCTGCCCGATAACCAACGGGTCCGTAATCGTAGACACCATCGTATTCAAAGCGAGGATTAAACAAGAACCGCGCCTCATTGATACTGAGCGCTTCCTGAATGAGCTCGCCGCCCGGGAAACGGTCGAACCACGGAGTCACCGTAACCCGGATCGTGGGATCTAAGAAGAAGCGGTGCTGGAACGTATTCCCGGCTGATGCTTTCGTGTTGGCTCCCCGCGAGTCGTTGAGACGCATCCTCCATTGGGTATAAAACGTCGACGTGAAAATCATCGTTTGGTCATCGTCAAGATAGAGTGCACTCGCAGGCCGGACACCGAGGAAACCTACGACAAGCCACCCCGCAAGACCGAGCAACGCATACCATTTTCTCCCTCTACGCATTTTTCTCCCTCCTTCCTAAGAAACCCTTCGATTAACTGGGCTGACCGTGACGCAGCAGTTTGCCTGGAGTGGCCCCAGTACACTCGCCATCCTCAAAGATCTTCTGCCCGTTGACCAAGATGTGCCGATACCCCTCAGCCCGCTGGACCCGCCGCCACTCGCCAGCCGGCAGATCGTAGACAACCTCGTCGGGTAAGGCCTCCAGCTTGTCCAGATCGTAGATGATAATATCGGCCGCCAGCCCCTCACGCAGCGTGCCCCGATCCTTAAAACCTCCTGCCCAGGCCATCAGCCCACTCAAGCGAAAATGGGCCTCCTCCAAGGAGAGGAGGCCTCCATCCCGCGCCATCCAGGCCAGCACCTCCGTGGGGTAGATGCCCGCAGTGAGGAACTTGACGTGCGCCCCCCCATCCGACAGCCCAGTCAGAATATAGGGCGAATTCATCATCTGCCTGTAGTTCTCCACCTCGGCGCCGACCGCTGGTCCGGTCCATTCCGTCCTCAGATTATCGGCCACCGACAGATCCAGCATAGCATCAATAATGTGCTTGTTCTCCTGCTCGGCAATCTGCCCGACCGATAACCCCTCATACTGCGCCTTGAGATCCTCCCGACGCACTTTTCTGGCAATGTACCGAGGAAGGTCCCCAAAGATAAAATCGCTGGCTTTGGTACTCGTCTCGTATTCCTCCCGCATCGCCTGGCGGATTTTGGGGTCAGACAGCTTAGCCTTTTTCTCCTCCAGGGTGCCCACGGTGGCTGCCCGCCAGGCCGGACTATCGTCAAACAGGTTCCAGTCCTCCAACGTCATCCGCGCCGGCATGCGTGCCGTCAAACCATGTCCGAGCACCTGAATCCCCTTGGCGTTGAACTCGGTGATCTGCTGCAGCTGTGCCTGTTGGACTTCAAGCAGACGGTCATTGACCACGACGGAAGCGAATACCACCGGACGGCCACTCAGCTCAGCCATCTGCGCACAGAAGTCGAGGTCGCGCGATGTTCCAAACTTGCCACCACCCTCTTCCGCCGCAGCGGTGGCGTGCATCAGCTCGATGAAGCCGCCTTCAGTCCTCTCCCCTAACGCCCGCGCCATCGTCAAATAGAACTCATCGGGCAGGAGATCCGTAATCATCGGGGTGCCATCATAGTCCCGCTGAAACGAGCCTCTGCCCTCAGGGCTTTCGGGAATCAGGCGTTGGGTTGACCAGCCCACGGCGCCCGCATCCATCGCGCCATGGAAGTGCTGCAAAATCTCCCCCATCTCCTGCTCGTTTGGAAAGCGCTGCTTCGCCTCGTCAAACCCGCCCATCACATAGGCCACGGCTGGCCCGATCGGAAACATATGCGAGATGTTGATCCCCAGCGGCAGGCGCTCCAGACGATCCATGTATTGCGGGAAGGTCTCCCAGTCGACCTTCATAGATGCCCGCATCGACTCTACGGGGATCGCCTCGTTGCGCGCCAGCGCCAGCATCGCCCGCTCCACATCCTTGGCACGCACCGGGGCAAACCCAAATCCACAGTTGCCGATAGTCACTGAGGTCACACCATGCCAGCTGCCCATGGTACAGTAGGGATCCCAGTGCACCTGGGCATCATAGTGAGTATGCAGGTCAATGACGCCTGGGGCCACAATGAGTCCTGTGGCATCGATCACCTGGGCCGCGTCACTGGTCTTCAGCCGACCGGTTTTGGCGACCTTGCCGTTCTTGATGCCAAGGTCGGCGCGGTAACGCGGTACCCTGGTTCCATCGATTATGGTGCCGCCTTTGATCAGCGTATCGAACTCTGCCATAAGTCCCCCCCCCCTTGATTACGGAGTTAATTGATTATCGAGTTACGCGAAAAAACCTGCTAAAAGCTAAAAGCTGCCGTGTTCTTCTGTTGATTAGAAGTCACAGGTAGTGCTCTTCCGCAGTTCGGGGGGCCCATGCTAGCTTCTCGCCGCTCTTGAGACTGAGATTTGCCGAAGCTATCGGTTGGTGAGTGAGTTGTTTGGCTGTGAAGAGATGAGAGGTAAGGATTATGGGCCGTCTGATTTTGGAAGGGTGGAGGACTGAAGTTAGGGGTATGCCGTAAAGATCCTTTCAGTAGGTCTTCCAACTTACCGTCGCGACCTGCAAACTCTGCAAGACGTGCCTTCAGCATATTGAACTCCGTTTACCCCGACAGGATAAGGTTTGCTTTTTTCTTAGATGACTATTCTACATTCGCTTCACGCAGGTGGTATTTAGGTAACTCGCCAAGCCGTCTCATAGACTAACTACAATGTCAACACTTTGCTGCCAGTCTGCTTCTGTGACTGTACTTAGTCTATGACCGCAGAGAAAATGTCGGGTGTCATGCTGAGCGAGAACGCAGCGGAAACGAAGAATCTCATACCAAGGCGGCTCTCCTTTAGCTTCTTGCCGCGAAAAACAGCTTGCGCACCTCCCAGCGGATCACCGATCCTACTAGGACAACCCGTGGAGCATCGTCCACCAAGGCATACACACTGGTACGCCCTGGGTTGTGACTACCAAGTGCCAGGGTACGTGAGTTCCCCTCCTCAAAGAGGAGTGAGATGCTGGTGGTTGGACTATCAAGGCCATACTCCAGAAGCCCTGCTAAGCCCTCCGCGACTTCCCCGATTTCCATAAGCTTCTCAAGGCTTTGCAGAAAATCCGTCATCCCTCCCGTACGGAGTTCCTGCATCTCGGGCTCTACCTTCCACCCCTCTGGCGTACGTTGGCAGATGAGACTCTCTCCCTCGTACACAACTTCTACCCTCACCACCTCCTCCGGATTAAACCTCAGCACCCGGCGCTGGCGGACCTCTTCTCGGGCAGCCTCATTAGTCCCAGGAGTGGTGAGATAGGTATAGCCCCCAAGGACCAGCGCTCCTACCGCAAGCAGGATAACACGACGCGCTTCGGCCGAAAGCGTCATCCCCGCCGTCTCCGATACAAGAACACACTCGTTCCCACCACAAAGATCAGACCAGGCTCTAGGACAACTATGATCCAAAAGAACATCCGCGCTTGGGCCTGCGTAATATACAGGCTCTGCACTGCGGCCCGCCCTGCGACGGGTACATCCTGTGCGCGCCCAGCCGCCACCAGTTCCTCCCTGCCGACAAGCCACCCCACCGTGTTCATAAAAAGATCCATGTTGCCCGGTATCCGAGCATAGGAGTTCGTCACAAAGTCCGAATCTCCTAAAACAACCACTTTCCCCTCTCCCCCCTCCGCACCACCAACCGTAGCCACGGCCGCCACGGGCACCGGTCCACGTGTATCTTCTCCAGCCCGATACTGGAGATCCCCCTGCCTGATCCGCTCCCGACTACGCTGGGTCCAGCTGTCCGGACTGGAAAAGGCAAAGGCTTGAGCCTTTTCCCCCCGTGCCCCTACCGGCCGCACCAGCGGCATCAGGACTAGTCCCTTAAGCTCTCTGGGGAACACCTCTTCGACAGAGTTGGGAATAACCGGCATCAGCGGATCTCCCCCAGTCAGCCGGGCTTGTGTGTCCACCACCACGCCATCCTCTAACACAAAACCAAAACGGGCCAGATGCTGGCAGAGTTCTGGTACCGTATACGGGTCGATCATAAAAATTGCTCTTCCGCCAGACGTAAGATAGGCTGAAATGGGTTCTAATTCATCGGGCAAGAATTCCTCTCGAGGACCGCCCACCACTACTAAGTGAGCATCCCCGGGTATCTGCGCATTTTGGTAGAGCGATAGAGGGAGGACTTGGTAGTTCTCTGTTTCCAGCATCATTTTTAGTAACCCAAACCCCGCCCGCCCTTGTCGGTCCATGAGGCTTCTCTCCCCATGCCCAGACACAAAGTAGACGGTTTTGACCGGCTGGCTTAAGCGTAAAAGAGCATTCAGAACCTCCGGCTGAGCAGTGTTAGAGAGAATGATTCGGTCCCCTTTGGTCTCCACAACCGCCTCCCCATAGTGAGAGACTTCGTACTCCTGCGCCAGCCCCGGCGTCCGATCGAGATCAAACAGCCGGTAGCTGAAAAGAGGATTCTCTTGAGCCATCAGACTCAAAAGGTCGTCATGCTTGTCCCGCTCCCCCCGCTGGTAGAAGACCGTGATCCGCATCTCTCGGTCCAGGGCCTGCACCACCTTTTGCATCAGGGGCGAGAGACTGTATTCCTTGGTCGGGGTGAGGTCAAAGCGCAGGTTTGCCCGCTCCGAAAGGGTATCCAACGAAACGGCAACAACAAGGATGAGGACGATTTCCGCCCCAAGAAGGCAGGAACGCCTGACAGACTCACGGCCAAGCCTCTCGGAAAGATAGGCCAGGCCCCTCGGGTATGCTTTTAGCATAGTCATCCTCAGTAGCGGGTGTTTGAGCAGACCCAGCTCAACGACTCACCGCATCCCCCTCCACTTCCGTGACTCAAGCGACTGCACGGTGAAATAGAGAAACACCAGCGTCACCACCACAAAGAACGTTATGTTATTGGTGTTGATCACGCCTTTGGCAAAATCCTCAAAACGGTCAAACAGCGACAGGCGGCTCACGACCGCAATCAGCTCGGGTCCGAACGCCTCCTCGTTCCAGGTGACAAACCAGAGCAAAACCAGCACACCATAGGTGGAAAAGGCGCTCACCACCTGGTTTTCTGTCAGTGAAGAGAGAAAGGTCCCACAGGCAATAAACGCCGCACCCAAAAGCAGCACTCCCAGATATCCCACCAATGGCGGCCCCCAGGCAAGCGGATAGATTGAGGCCAGTAGCAGCGGATAGACGAGGGTACAGGCAATCATTATCCCAAAGATAAAAAAACAACTAAGAAATTTTCCAAGGATGATAGCGGGGTCCCTGAGCGGATAGGTCCACAGCAGCTCGATGGTCCCCAGCTTCTTTTCCTCAGCAAAAAGCCGCATGGTTAGCAGCGGAATAATGAGCAGGGTCACAAAGCGTAAGTCCAGGAAATAATACTGCCAAAGCGTCGAGGTGATCCCCGAAAAGGTGCCAAAGAGGTCAGAAAAAATCAGATCAGTGTAAAAAAAATACCCAGACAGCACAAGAAATGCTGCCGTGAGGGCATATGCGAGAAAGGACCCAAAGTAGACAAGGAGCTCCTTTTTGAAAACACACCACCACTTCATGCCAACTCCTCCCATCCACTAGAAATTGGCCGCCTTATACAACTTCACTCTGCTCGGCCTCCGTCTGATTCATGGATCAGTTTCAGATAGAGGTCCTCCAGCGTGGGCTCCAAACGGCGCATCTCGATCAGTCCCCAGCCGCGTTGCAGAACCGTCCGACTCACCTCTCGACCGATTTCCGCCCCATCATATTCCAGGACTAACGACGCCGTTTTTCGTTCTTCTTGGTCTCTGCCCCCTATCCTCTGACTTTCATCTTTCTCCACCCGTATCACGCCTGGCAGCTGGGAGAACATATTCATCGCCTCATCCCTCGGCCCATCAACTTCCACCCGTACCCGGCGGGTACGCTCGAGCTGGGCCTGTAATGCATCCAGCGGCTCTGACGCCAGAATCCGACCGCGGTTGATGAGGATGATACGGTCACACACCGTGCTCACCTCAGGCAAAATATGGGTGGACAGGATAACGGTTCGCTCTTCTCCCAGCTCCCGGATCAGATGACGGATCTCGACGACTTGCTCTGGGTCCAAACCGATCGTGGGCTCGTCTAAAATCAAGACCTCAGGCTCGTGGATGAGCGTCTGGGCGATACCCACCCGCTGGCGAAAGCCCTTGGAAAGATGGCCGATAATGCGGTTTTGGACGTCTTGTAAACTACAGTTCTCAATAACCCGCTCAACTTCTTTTGTCCGTCGACCTCGTGGGACATCCTTGGCTTCAGCCGCAAAACGGAGAAAGGCCCGCACCGATAGGTCGAGGTAGACTGACGCCTTTTCGGGGAAATACCCAAGCATCCGTCTCACCTCAAGTGAGTGAGAAGTGACATCATATCCTCCGACCCGCACTTTTCCAGACATGGGCGGAAAGAAGCAAGCCAGAATGCGCATCACCGTGCTCTTGCCAGCGCCATTGGGGCCAAGAAAACCGACCACCTCACCCCGGGCCACCTGAAAAGAAGCCTGATCAACAGCAAGAACAGACCCAAAACGCTTGCTGACGTTATCAACCTCGATCATGTCCGCCATGATGCAGGGCTAACATACCTAACACAAGAGAGGGAGGCAGCTCTTCCTTACTCCAGGCAGAAAATGAGGGTACGTCACCCGCGTCACACTCTGTGATAGGGAAAGCGGACGGTTCACTCTATAGACTTACGGCTTCTTCAGATCGTAGGGCAAGCTGTAGGAGTTGTACGCTGCTGGCAACTCCAAAGAACGGGCGGCCTGCTGTTGCAGCCGCGACAGGTATCCCTTTAACGCCGGTCCGCACTGGGAATCTTGAAGGCAATCCAGATAGATCTGGGGATGTTCGGTCATGGTTTTTTGCCAAACCAGCACAAGCTCCTCAGATTCTGACGCAGGAATCACACTTGCCGACGAAGCCGGCGCAGGAGCAGAGGGACGCGGCAGGGCTGCCTGGGCTGGCTGCGCTTGGCTCGTGGTTCGTCCTCTGCCGAACGCTCTGCCAATGGTTAGATCGACGAACTCCTGTTGTTGTAGGGGCGAACAGCTGCCAAGGAGAGTGAATAGATAAAGACCACTGAGAGAAACAATCGTCCATGCTCTGAGTTGTGCTTCCATCTTTCTTTCCTATATCAGGGAAATGCAATAAGTATTCGAACACCCGAGCATCCAGAATAAACACGATATTGAGTCCAGCCACAATAACATTGACACAGAAACTCACCTGAGAGTGTAGTTCCACAGTTGACTGAAGGCACCGAGGAATAAGAAGGGCACCTCGTGGTGATGGCCCAGACCGAAAAACTAACTCCCAGCCTCCTTATGAATGGAGCAGCATATTTGGAAAGCCTGCGGAAGGGTTGGGAGGCGATCGGTAGCGAGTTTGGTGGGTGTTACGAATTGTCCGAACGGAACTACGCCAGCCCTCTAGAAAGTATAAAGGTTGAGACCTATCTCTCGGCCCAGGTCTCTGGAAACCAGGACTATCTCGCCCAGATGGTAGTAAGGTTGTCTTAGCGACTCCGATTTGAACGGTTGGACAAAGCCAACGTTGCTGTCGCCGATATGGCGCAATGGGGGAGAATGGGCAGAGAGACATAGGGGCGAGATCACCTCGCCCCTACAGGCTACTTTTTCATCGATTCTTCAAATGACTTGGCTTGTTTCTTAGCCACCCGGTCCGCACAATCTCAACAGAGCGAGCCGCGTCCTCAGCCGCTAGCCGAGCGCTTTCTGCCGCTACTGGCGCCTGAGCGACTGCCGCCTGGGCCTCCCGAGCGTTCGACGGGCTGCATAGGAATCAGCCGGGGCGCTGCCTCAGTCAGTACCGGAGCAGACATCTCCCGCAGCTGTTCATCGAAATTAAAGGCGGACTGGTCATGACCAAATACGGACTTGAGCACAGGCTGCGACATCAGCCCGTGTAACGGCCGTGCGATGAGCCACTCGAGCGCGTAGCCGACCGCATGGACCGGGTAGGCGGCAATGCGGAGCGGGTGCGTGTCTTCATAGTCGTCATACTCGTCATCGGCGACTGCGAGCGGAACGGCGATAAACACAGCTGCGAGTACGGCGACCACGTGTTTTTTCCACAGCATGAGAGGTTTCCTCCTCTTTCTCATTGCTTCTTCCGTATTTTTTTCATTGTTTCTAGCCTACTCCTCCGGGATTGAGCGCTCAACCTCTTTGCGCGTCTCGCGTCTCGCGGCAGGCCGACGATACTTCTTCTCATCCTCCTGACGGCGCGCGGGCGGCGGAAGTTCTTTTCGCACCCGGCGTAGCGCGTCAAGCGTAGACACGGAAGTGGGTTTCTTTTTCTTTTGGGACATGACGGACTTTTCTCAACAAGCGCTTATTACGTGGAACGAAAGGCATACGCTCCCTGATTCCGTTTCACCCCGCTCCGCCCTTCCCCACTATACGAGCTGCATCCTTCGCAAAATACGTCAGAATAAGATCAGCCCCGGCTCGCTTGATACTGGTCAAAGCTTCAAGCATGACGCGCTCTTCATCCAACCAGCCGTTCAGAGCTGCGGCTTTGAGCATAGCGTATTCACCACTCACGTTATAGGCGGCGAGCGGGTAGTCGAATTGCTCTTTGACTCGGCGGATCACATCTAAATACGGCAATGCGGGCTTGACCATCACGATGTCCGCCCCTTCTTCAATATCAAGGGCGACTTCCCGGAGGGCTTCATCTCCATTGGCCGGGTCCATCTGATAGGACCGCCGGTCGCCAAACTGAGGCGTGGATTCTGCCGCCTCGCGGAAAGGGCCATAGAAGCCGGACGCGAATTTCGCCGCATAGGCCATAATCGGAAGATGCGGGAAGCCGTACTGGTCGAGCGCCTGACGAATAGCCCCAACCCGACCGTCCATCATGTCAGACGGTGCCACCATGTCCGCGCCGGCCCACGCGTGCGAGAGCGACTCTTTTACCAGGAGCTCAAGTGTTGCGTCGTTCTCGACATCGTGGCCTTTGATAACACCGCAATGCCCATGGTCGGTGTACTCACACAAGCAGACATCTGTGATCAGCGTCAGTCCGGGCACTTCTTCTTTGAGTGCACGCAAGGCGCGTTGGATAATGCCGTCATCGTTATAGGCGTCAGAGCCGACCGCGTCTTTTTCATCCGGGATACCAAATAAGATCACACCGGGAATCCCAAGGTCTCGGATCTGCTTACACTCTTCTACCGCCCGATCAACCGAGAGTTGGGCAATGCCGGGCATCGACCCAATCGGATTTTCCACCCCAGCGCCGGGCACGATGAACAACGGCATAATAAGGTCATCAACCCACAGATGCGTTTCTCTCACCATCCGACGGAAGTTCTCATTGCGTCGAAGGCGGCGGGGCCTGTGAATGGGAAAAGACATGGCGTGAGACTCCAATCAGCTTAACAACTTAATGTGTCATTTTATCATTCTTTTGACGAAAATATTCAACGATGGCCTCGGCAAAAGCCGGAATCGTATAGGCCGACGGCTGGACCGCCACAGTCAATCCGTATTCCTGGACAGTCGCAGCAGTGATCGGTCCAATGCAACCAACGTGGGTGCCACCGAGTAAGGCGGCAATATCTTCTCCGGCAAAGCAATCCATAAAGTTCCGGACTGTGCTGGAACTGGTAAAAGTCATCAGATCGACCTGCCCGGCACGCAGCATATCACGCAGCGGCTCGTCTCGATTCCGGGGCCGGCGGGGCCGGATTGTGCGATAGGTTGCTACCTCGTCAACCTGTGCGCCGTGCGCGCGTAATTCCTGGGGTAAAATGGCACGCGCCTCGGCCGCGCGGGGCAATAAGATACGCTGCGCCTTTTCTGCTTTGAGCAGCTCTATGAGCGCTTCCGCTTTATATTCTTGCGGCATGGCATCAACCCGGAGAGAGCGGGCCTGTATCGCACGCGCGGTTTCCGGCCCAATAGCAGCAATCCGCATATCTCCCAGGCTGCGGATGTCCAGTTGCCGCGCGTGCAGGCGCTCAAAGAAATAGCGCACGCCGTTCACACTCGTAAAGATGAGCCAGTCATAGCGTGCTAAGGCATCCAGGGCGGCATCCAGGGCGGTAGAGGAATCCATCGGAACCGTTTCGATCAGAGGGAAACGAAAGACCTCCGCCCCGTGCTGTTCAAGCAGGTCAGCAAAACGGCTCGCCTGAGTCCGAGGACGGGTAATCACAATGCGTTTCCCAAAGAGTGGTTTTGATTCAAACCATTGCAGGCGTTCGCGGAGTCGGACGACGTCGCCAACGACAATCACCGCGGGGGGTTCAAAGCCTCGCTCGGCTGCCCGGTCGGTAATGCTCCCAACCGTTCCGGTGAGCACTTCCTGGTCAGCCTTCGTCCCCCACCGGATCAGCGCAATCGGGGTTCCAGCCGGCAGGCCAAAATCCATGAGGCGTTGCATATTGTTGCGCAGTTGCCGCGTGCCCATCAGGAAGACCAGGGTTCCGCCCACTCCAGCCAAGGTTGCCCAATTCAGGTGGGGTGCGGTTTCCCACACTTCCTTGTGACCGGAGACAATCGCGACCGCGGAGGCGTGCTCACGGTGGGTCAAAGGAATGCCGGCATAGGCAGGGACAGCGGTGGCCGACGTGACACCGGGAACAATTTCAAACGGAATATTGGCGGCCACCAGTTCCTCCGCTTCTTCGCCGCCTCTGCCAAACAGCACGGGATCGCCACCCTCGAGCCGGGTGACGACTTTGCCGTTTGAGGCATGCTCACGCACGAGTTCGTTAATCGTCTTCTGCGGAACAGCCTGGCCCCCACCCTGTTTCCCGGCATACAGCAGGGTTGCTTCAGGGTGGACATAATCCAGCAGACGGATATCAACCAGATAGTCGTAGACAACGACATCAGCCTCTTCAAGGCAGCGTTTGCCTTTGAGAGTCAGCAGTCCGGGATCACCCGGCCCGGCTCCAACCAGATACACTTTCCCAGTCGGCATAATGCCTACAAGCCCCTCAGCCTTCCTGAATGAGTAAACGCGCCCTCAACAGACAGGCAAATGTTGGCACGCTTACTCATTCTCCAACCGAGCTAATATCTTTTGCCCGCCTTGGGCCAACAAGCGCTCGGCAAGCCGGACCCCGAGCTGCTCGGCAGTTTCGGGGGGACCGTATTCGTGTCCACGCAACACGATTTGCCCGTCGGGACTGGCAATCAGTGCCGCAAGCGTGACGCCCTCAGCCCGCACACTGGCCTTTGCCGCGAGTGGGGTGCGACAACTGCCACCCATCCGACATAAGAACGCCCGTTCAGCCGTGACCGCCGTCGCGGTTTCAACATGATGAAGTGGCCGGAGGATATCTTCAATATCGGCGTCGGCACGTGTTTCAATGCCGAGCGCTCCCTGTCCGATAGCCGGCAAAAAGAGCTGCTCATCCAAGATATGGCTCCGTGCCGGCATGAGACCAAGGCGCTTTAAGCCGGCCACCGCCAGGATCGTCGCATCGACGCTACCTTCGCGCTGTTTGCGCAAGCGGGTCTCCACATTGCCGCGCAGCATTTCGATGTGGAGCCCGGGCCGGAGATGGAGCACTAAGGCCTGACGGCGCAGGCTACTCGTCCCAACTCGGGTGCCCTCAGGCAGCTCATCCAGCGTTTCCCCATTGGGCGTGATCAGGACATCCCGAGGATCTTCTCGTTGCGGAATGACACTTAGTGTGAGTCCGGGGGGCAATGCAGCCGGTATATCTTTGACCGAGTGGACCGCCAGATCAACCCGTCCTGCCAGGAGCGCCTCTTCAATTTCCTTCACAAACAGTCCCTTGCCTCCAATACGGGCCAAAGAGATATTTTGGAGCTTATCACCGGACGTTTTGATTGGAACCAGCTCAACGCTGAGGGCCGGCCAATGCTGTTCCAAGCGGTCTTTCACCCACTGCGCCTGCCACAGCGCAAGGGAGCTACTTCTCGTTCCGATCCGGATGATTGTGTGCATAGCCTGCGAGTGGCAGCCACACCTGGGGCTGCTTATTCTTCGTTGGTATCAAGACCGAATATTTGACGGATGACGTGAGGAGAAGCGGCCTCGTGGGCGTAGGCATCTTCACGCTTGACGCTGTTGCGGTGACGCCGCTTGAGATACGCGAGTGGCGGGTGGAGGAGCTTGTTCGTCAGGGAGCGGGTGAGGGCTTCTATCGATTCTTTTGCCTGCGGTGAGAGGTCGGCAAGCCCGGCCAGCGTCTTCTCTACTTCACGCCTGCGGATCATCTCGGCCCGCTCTCGGAGCGCCACAACCGTGGGAGTCACTTCTTGGTTGACAAACCAACGCCAAAACCTTTCCACTTCTTCGGCCACAATGGCTTCGGCTTTGACGGCCTCAACTTGTCGCTCGCCTTTGTTATCTTCAACCACCTGCTCCAGATCATCAATGTCATACAAAAAAACATTATCAAGAGTATTCAGACGCGGATCAAAGTTGCGCGGCACGCCCAGGTCGATCAGAAACATGGGGCTGCGTTTGCGCTCTTCAAGCGCCTCTTCGACCATGCCGGAATGCAACAAATACTGTGAGCTGCCGGCAGAGCCTATCACAACGTCGGCGAGGTAGAGGTGTTTTTCCAGTTGGTCAAAAGGCACTACTGTCCCATTGCAGGTTCGGGCGAGTTCAACCGCGCGCTGAAAGGTGCGATTGGTCACCAAGATGGTTCCTATCCCTCGCCCTCGTAGATGGCGAACGGCTTGTTCGCCCATCTCGCCCACCCCAATGACCATGGCGGTCTTGTCTTCCAGTCGGTCGAAAATTGTACAGGCCAGATCAACGGCCGCGGAACTCACAGACACGGCTTTGGCCGCAACGCTGGTCTCGGTCCGTACCCGCTTGGCGACAGAGAACGACTTATGGAAACAACGGTGCAAAACAGCTCCCAAGGTGCCGAGGGCTGAAGACGCGTTATAGGCGTCTTTCACCTGACCCAAGATCTGAGGCTCACCGATCACCAGAGAATCGAGACTCGATGCAACCCGAAATAAATGGCTGACCGCCTCCTGATTGATATGGGTGTAGAGGTAGGGTTCAAAGCGGGGCAACGAAACTCGCTGTTCTTCGGCTAAAAACGCACGAATCTTCTCATTCGCCGCATCCAGATTTGGCGTGTGGGCAACCACCTCAACGCGGTTACAGGTTGAGAGAATAACGCCCTCACGGATGGTCTCCGTATCCACCAGCCGAGGCAAAGACGCATCCAACGCGCCTTCATTGAAAGCTAACTGCTCCCGGAGTTCGACCGGCGTGGCATGGTGGTTGAGACCAACCAGCATGAGAGAGGAGGCCGGCTGGATAAGACTAGCCAAATTGTCCTCCATGTCGTCCGGGGAAAAACTGGACCCCAACAAATGAAACCACCAGCACCGCAAAACACACAATAGTCAGCGTTGCCGCCCGCCGCCCGCGCCAGCCGGCACTCCGGTAGTGGAGCAACAACGCATATAAAATCCAGGTCAGCACGGACAAGATGAGCCGCGGCTCCCATATCCAGAAGTGTCCCCAGGCATACCCGGCCCAGACCGCACCGCTCAACAGCCCAAGGGTCAAGAGTAAAAAGCCCCAGGCCAGGGAACGGTAGTTTAGCTGGTCAAGAGTTTCCAGCGAGGGCAACCGGCGTAAAAATGAAGACGCTTTTTTCTGTTTGAGTTGTTTTTCTTGGACCAGGTAGACCAGGCTGGCACTACAGGCGACGACAAAGACGGCATAGCCAAGGAAGGCAGCAGTCACATGAATGGGCAGCCAGGCGCTTTGCAGCGTGGGCGGCAGCGCCCGCGCCTGGGTGTAAAAGACATACACGCCCAGGGTCAGGATAAACCCAATCGGGCTCACAATGGCGCCTAAAATAGAAACGGGTAGCCGCCACTGGACCAGCAGGCCCATTCCCGCGGTGAGACAGGCAAAAAAGGAGAGCGCCTCATACACATCTGTGACCGCAAAATAGCCAACCGTGAGAGACCGAGCCGCAATGGCTCCGGCATGGCAGAGACAGGCGGCCAGCAAGCAACTCGGCGCTAACACCCGCACGACAGGCCGAGCAGAAAGCAGCCCTAAAACAAAGCTCGCTGTGCTGAGCAGGTACAACAGCAGTGTCAGTGTCAGCAGCCAAATTTCCATACAGTCACTCACCACGAAAAGGCGAGGCGCTCTAAGGTATACGCCTCCCCCAGCGTCTGCTGTAAGAGCGTGTTCAATTTATCGGTTTGGCGGTCTCGAAGATAGTCCAGCAGGGGAGATTCGGCCAGACTCGTAAATATGCGCCGGCGGTCTTTCGCACTGCGGCGTTCCTGCATAACGCGTTCACGAACCCGGCGTAAAAGTTGGAGCGCCAACGCATATTCCGGCCCAAATTGTTCAGCCAGGTCTTGCCGAATCTTTTTTACCAGGGCAGGACTTGTCCCACTGCTCGAAACGGCAATCGTCAGGTCGCCCTGTTGCACCACAGCCGGCACAATAAACGAGCATAACGCAGGCTGATCGACGATATTACACAAGATATTGGTCTGCTTGGCATCTGCGGCAATCTGCCGCTGGAGGGCTGGATCATCCGTGGCAGCAATCACCAGCGAAACCTCGGCAAGGTCTTCACATTGGTAGGAGCGTTTATGAACCGTCATCCGCCCGGCGGCTTCAAGGGCGTGCAGGGCGGCTGTCAGCTCAGGACTGATAAGCGTCACCTCCCCGCCGGCCGCAAGCAACGCCTCAACCTTACGCTCGGCAATCGTCCCCCCGCCAATCACCAGGCAGCGCGTCTTGCCCAAATCAAGGAAAACAGGGTAATAGCCCACGCGATCCTCCCTTTCGTACTCCGCTCAAATCGTACCATACTGGCGGGGAGTGGGGGAATCAGTTCGGCGATAGTCGTGGGAGAGTACTCGTTTGGCTTTCGCAATGGTTCACAATACGAAAGGAATCAGCGGGAATGAGAAGATTTTCTGGCGAACCCTTATGTGAGCCTCATTCCCGTTACACTCACAACGGCAGACCGGTTTGGCCGACTTGCAGCAGCACTGCGACAAGCAGGAACTCCCATTCCAACTAGTAACTCTCTCATATATGTTTGACGGGTGCTCTATAGGCCGTCGCTCCGCGCCAACAGTGGCGATGCTCCTCTTGATGCGAGGCCTGCTCCTGCTTTCTTCTGTAGGGACTTTTCTATTTATGAGATGAGTTCCAGGGCGGAACGCTGTCGGATTACGCTTCGCTAATCCGACCTACGGTGACACCGCATCGTAAACAGCAGAGCCGCTCTCAGCCCTTTGGAATGCGCAACACTTGGCCGATTTGCAGGCGCTTGACGTTTTTCACACCATTCAGACGCTTGAGGACGGACACCTTTGTACCATAGCGCCGGGCGATGCTGCCCAGTGTTTGGCCTTGGCGGACTGTGTGTCTTATATACTTTGCTTTTGGCTTTGCTGTGCCACCTGAGTTTTGTGAGTTTGCCGAGACGCGCAGTTTTTTGCCAACCGGGATCAGTGCGGCGTTTTTGATACCGTTGAGCTGTTGGAGCGAAGCGATAGTCGTCTTGTAGCGCCGGGCGATCCTGCCGAGCGTTTGCCCCTGGCGGACTGTGTGTCTTATATACTTTGCTTTTGGCTTTGCTGTGCCACCTGAGTTTTGTGAGTTTGCCGAGACGCGCAGTTTTTTGCCAACCGGGATCAGCGCGGCGTTTTTGATACCGTTGAGCTGTTGGAGCGAAGCGATAGTCGTCTTGTAGCGCCGGGCGATCCTGCCGAGCGATTCTCCCGGACGAACGGTATGCGTCACTTCCCGCGGGGCATCTTGCGCCAGGCGTACGAACCGGGCCGCCGGCTGCCGTCCCTGCCCTCTCACGGGAACGCGCAGGCGTTGTCCAATACGGATGAGGTTGACGCTTTTGAGTCCGTTGAGGCGTTTCAGGGTACGAATGCTCGTCCCATAGCGCTGGGCAATGCCGCCCAGCGTCTGCCCGCGACGGACCTTATGCGAGGCAAATGCGACCAACTGTCTGTCGGCTTTGGCTCGGGGGCTGAGGGCGGCGTATTGCCGGCTGAAGTGTTCGCTCGCGCCAGCCGGAATACGCAAACGGTGGCCGCGTGGGACGTGGAGCCGGCCGTTCCGAATGAGCCGCCCAAAGGACGGATTGAGGGCCAATAACCGCTGGGTACTGGTGTTGGCAGTTATGGCCAGATTTTTGAGGGAAACAAAATGCTTGAGCTTGACCTCATCATACCAGAGGAGGGGATCGCGTTTGAAGGGACCAAAGTACTTTTCACTGTTCTTCTCGACCGCAATGGCCGCCAGCAACTCGGCATAGAAATTCCGTGAAGCAAAGCCGAACGTCCGGCTTTTGTAGCGGCGGATAATTGTGGCAATATCGCGCGTGCCGACTTTCCGGACAGCGCGTGCCATCCCGGCCGGACCATGGTTATAGGCCGTAACCGCCAGCGGCCAGGTTTGTAGCTTGTCATAATTTGACTTGAGCAAGTCGGCGGCGGCCCGAGTAGCAATGAGGGGGTCAAGGCGCTCGTCAACCACATGGTTAATCGTCAGAAACAAGCGCCCAGTCGCGGGCATGAACTGCCAGATGCCGGTCGCACCGACTTTTGAATGTGCCTCAATATTGAAAGAAGACTCGATCAGTGGCAGGCGGGTCAGGACAACCGGGAGTCCTTTTTGACGGAATATCTTTTCCATCCTGGGCAGATAGCGTCCGGAAATGCGGAGGCCCTCTTGAAAGCGCTCGCGTATCCCGGACTGTGCCCGCAGGCGGCTTCTCGCCGTGGCCTTGCGGAACTTGTGGCGTTCTTTGACATCTTTGAAGAGGGAGCGGATTTTTCTCTCACGGCTACTCAGCGTCCGCCCTTTGGCACCGTGTTTATGGAGTTTACGCAGGGCGGCCCGGATTTTTTTGAGCTCCTGCTTCGTCCGCTTGGCTTTCAGCTTGCGGACTTTGGCTTCGCTATGCTTTTTTAGGAGCGGCCGAAAATCGAGGACATCATACACCTTGTCCAAATAGACCGCGTCATGAATGACGACCTGGTATTCCGAGTAGGTACCGAAGATATTGGTCCAGAACTCGACCCGGGGCTGGAGGGCTTTTGGATAGGGGAGCGGAGAAGACGAAGCAGACGCAGAGGAAGATGGACTCACCGGCCGGTCAACGGTCCCAAATGCCTGACCGAACCCGGCTCCGATAAACAAGACGACGAACGAGAGTGCTGCGCACCACCTCGGACATTTTGTCTGCATCACCATCCTCTCCTGCTCCAGCACCGGCCATTGCTCATGCAGACCTTCATATCTGCGCTCTTTTTTATATTAGCGAATAAGCCCCCCAACTAGCAAACACAGGCACACTGTTCAACGTCCCCACAGTACCAGCCTCCCCTCTCCCGCCTTCTTTCCGGTGGGAAAGTCGGCTATGAAAAGGGAAAATAGGAGGCGATATGCGCATCTCACTCTTTCATTTGCCCAGCTTTTTCCCGGAATTTCACACCAGCGATGAGCAATTCTACCAAGACATGCTCAGCGAGACCGATCAGGCGGAGGCCCTCGGCTTTCACTCCGTCTGGTTTGCGGAACATCACTTTTATCATTACGGAGGCCATCTCCCATCCGTTCCCGTGATTGGAGCCGCGGTTGCCCAACGCACGAAGAACATCCGCATTGGCTCCGGGATTGCCCTCCTACCCCTCCAGGACCCGATTCGGCTGGCAGAAGAGTATGCCATGCTCGACTGCTTATCGGGCGGGCGCTTGGAGTTCGGGATTGGGCGGGGATTCCAAAAAGGCGAGTACGATGCCTTTGAGCGCGATATGGCTGACAGCCGGGCGCTGTTTGAAGAAGCCCATGACATCATTATGAAAGCCTGGGCTGAAAAGCGCGTCTCGCACGCCGGAAAATTTCGCACGGTCCGCAATCTCCAGGTCATTCCTCAACCCATCCAGAAACCACCGCCCGTCTATGTTGCCTGTATTTTTACGCGGGAATCATTCGAATGGACCGGGAAGATGGGCTATCATCTGATGGTCGTCCCCTATGCCCAGCCCAACCCGGAAGCCCTGATTGGCCGCATTCAACTCTTCAGTCAGACCCGGCAGGCACATGGACACGCTGGCGACCCGGAAGTCCTCGGGGTCTACCATTTCTACTGCGGAGAGAGCGCGGAAAAGGCAAAAGAAGAGCCCCGCGAGGCCATGCTGCGCTATCTGAACGCCGTGGTGGCTTCCAACTCGGAAGACGCCTACTCCGATCAGTACAAATCGTATAAGGGCCTCAGTGACGCCTTCAAAACCTTCGACTATGAAGGCTATATGTACCCCCACAAAGTCATATTCGGCGACCCCGACCAATGTGTCGAGCGCATTCAGGAAATCCAAGCCATGGGAATCACAAACGTGAGCTTGCTGGCGAATTTCGGCGGGTTAGAGCATGGCAAAATCATGGCTTCGCTCGACCGATTCGGAAAAGAGGTCTTACCCAGATTGTCGTAGCGGTGGGGCGCAGGGAGGGGCCAGGGACTAGTGAATGCCCCTCCAACCCCAACCTCTAACCCCCAACCCCCAACCCCCAACCCCTAACCCCTACCCTTCCCGCTCAAACGGCCGATACGGAATCCCGAGTCCGAGACTCAGCATCAACCGGATACGTGCTTTGCGCGGGGAGAGGTAGTTTTCGAGAATAATCCCTGCATCGATAAGTTCGTTATACGCGCCGGGATAATACTCAGCTGCTACAGTCGGGCCACTAGGGGTGCCAGAGCAACACACCACGGATAGCCCCGCATGGGCGAGACCACGGAGCCGATCGAGAGCTGTTGGTGGAATGCTACCAGCGCCCATGCTCGCGACCACAAGACCGGCTATGGGCAGGGCAGCCCGTTCGCTTACCATCTTGAGGAGTGCCGCATCATCGCCAACACCAAGAGTGAGGATGGGAATGGAGTGTGGCAGGGCTTGTGGAAGACGCCCCAGGCGATTCCAGCGTGTGGGCTTCCAGCCCAGCTCAACCTGCTGTCCGTTCACGCGCCCGGACGGGGCACCGCGACGCGCCGTAAAAGCGTCCAGGGCGACGGTATCGCTTTTATACAGGCTCCAGGCCTCAAAGATGTCCCCGTGCAGAGTGACGAGCGTTCCGTATTCGGACAAAAGGTTCGTGGCGATTCGCACAGCGTTCTCCACGTTTTGTCCCCCGTCATAGTCCGCCGTCCAACCTGGCCGCATGGCCCCCGTAAAGACAATAGGAACACTTCCCGAGAGCATTTCGTCGATACCGTAGGCCACATCTTCCAGGGCATCGGTCCCATGCGTCACAACAATACCCTCAACACCCTCCTGAGCGGCCTGCTCAATCGTGCGCGCAAGCGTGAGCACCTCGGCCCCTGAGGAGATCACACCCTCGGGATATGGCAGGTCAAGGCAGCGGACGTGCCCCGTATCGATTGCAGTCCGGGCCAATACATCAGCAGCCGACAGCCCAGGCCGCTGCGCTCCGGTCTGCTCGTCACGCATGTGGCTGATAGTCCCGCCGGTTGCGATGAGGAGCAGCTCTCTGCGGTCTCCTGGGTTCGGCATGTTTTCGTGCAGTACGGTCAACCCGTATAGCGGAAGAGACTCAGGAGAAAGAAGTTGTCGGGGTCGGTCCATTGGGACTGGAATTGAAAGCCGTGACCAGTCAGTTGGTCTTTGACTTCTTGCGCATCGAACTTTCTGGAGATCTCCGTGTGGATAGTCTCGCCAGCTCGGAACGATACGTTCAGGTCTAACTCGGCGATAGCGACTTCCTGGGCAACCTCACTCTTCAGGTGCATCTCAATTTGATGCAGCTCCTGATTATAAAATGCCAGATGAGCAAACTGAGCGAGATTAAAATCTGCTTGGAGCTCGCGGTTGATATGGCGCAGGATATTCAGGTTGAAATCGGCCGTGACTCCAGCAGCGTCATTATACGCGGCTTCTAAAATCTCAACAGACTTCCGTAAGTCGAGCCCTAATAAAAATTGATCACCGGGATGGAGGGAGGCCGCGAGATGCTGAAACAGTTCAGCCTGTTCCAGCGGATTGAAATTACCCAGATTACTGCCCAAAAAGAGGACGAGGCGGGGCCGCGTATTGGGCAGGACGGTGAGTCCGTACAGATAGTCGGTGGCCAACGCTTCAATCGACATCGTTGGGTAGTCAGAGAGCAAGCTCCGCGCAGTCTCTTCGAGCATCGAAGCGCTGATATCAATCGGTACATAGTGCAGCAGTTGGTCTTGGCGTTGATATTCATCAAACAGGAGACGGCTTTTCACCGAACTTCCACTGCCCAACTCGACCAACGAGGCGCCAGCCGTCTGTTTCACAATATCCGCCGCATTCGTCCGCAGAATCTGCGCTTCGGTCCGGGTGAGATAATATTCCGGTTGCTGACAGATATCCTCAAACAACTGCGAACCATGCGCGTCATAAAAATACTTTGGCGGTAACGTTTTCTGGCTTTGCTGCAAGCCAAAGACAACATCCGCACGAAACTGCGAACGTACCTTGCCCGGTGTAGAAATCTGTAGACGGTCAGTCTCTTGTCGCACTGTTGACATAAAAACAACCTACTTCTCTCGGGCTATCAAACTCATACCTGCCCATACCTGTACGCTACGACGCAGCATCCTTGACACATCGAAAGCCGGCAAAGACGGCTCGCATGCCGGGATGATACCAATTCCGAAACGTTGGCCGTAGTACATGTCGCCGCGTTGCCCACGACCCGCCGCGCAAGACGCGGTGCTGCCGGTCAAAATACGGAACGGAATAGCCTTCATACGGAAAAGCCTGAAAACCCGGATAGGGGTGAAACCAGGTCTGTGTCCACTCCCAGACCCCTCCGAGCATATCGAGGTCCGCTTCTTGCCGTGCAGCATCCCACCACGCAGCTCTTTCCCATTCGGCCTCGGTCGGCAGCCGCTTACCAACGAAGCAGGCATACGCCTCGGCCTCATACCAGCTCACGCATATCACTGGCTGGGCCGGCTCTAACGGCAGGACGCCGCTGGGGCCGATCTCCAGCCAGTGTCTCGACTCGTTATTACTCCCGGAGCGCCAGTGCAAGGGGTGTGCAATGCGGTTTTCCTCGCCCCAGCGCCACCCCGGCTGACTCCACCAGGCAGAGTTCTGATACCCGCCACAATCCATGAATTCCAGAAAATCGGCGTTTGTGACGGGAGTTTGATCAATCCAGAATTCCTCAAGCCGTACGCGCTGCGCAGGCCGTTCATTGTCCAGCGTGCTCGCGCTGTCGTCACTGCCCAGCAGGCAGGCTCCGGCAGGGATACGGGCCATTGGCGTGGGTGTGGGAGGCACAGGAGCACGTCGGCGATACGGCACTGGGGCAGAGGATGGTGCTCGGTCTCCCGCGTCGAATCGCCGGGCTGCAATCAAATTGAGAATCAGCAGGATGGTCTCCGTATGTTGTTCTTCGTGTTGGAGTATCATGTTCAGGATGCGACCTTCACCCAGCAACGGATGGCTGTCCTGCCAATCGCCCTGCTCCAAAAAGGCAAGCACTCGTTCGCGGACTGCATCCAGATACGCAAAGATCTCATGCGCGGCGGGTAGATTGACACGATTCTCTTTCGGATTCTCAAGCGGAGAGAAAACCACATCATACTCGGGCGACAGCGACGCGGCCTGCTGACACTGCTGGATAATCCAGAACCCCTCAGTCACGCCAATATGGCCGAGGTGCCATCCAATCGGACTGAACTCGGCATGGGCCTGGGAATGGAAATCTTCCGGCTCGAGGGCTGCGAACAGGGACTTCGTATACGCGCGAGCCTCAACCATCCGTTGCCGGAAGTCAGCAATGTCGATCATGCTGCCTCCTGACAGTTGAGGTCAATGAGATGAACATCTGTGGCGTTGTGACAGATAACCATCTGGCCCTCCGGGACAGCCTTCCAGCCTGGATCAGAGGAGAGCTTTTCCGAAGCAATGACCACCGCATCGGGGAAATCCGCCCCGTTGCGCAAATAATACAGCGACGGCGCTGGCGAGGTATTGGCGAACCGGAGGGCAACCACATGCTGGCCGTCTGACAGCGCAATATTCAGCGCCATATGTATGGCCTGACCGCGCGTCCAGGCCAGCAATTGCGCAACGGTTTGCTGCATGGCCGTCGCGTATGCCTGGGGTGTCTGCGCCTGGTCGTGCAGAAAGTTCAAGAGAAGGGCAAAGACGTGCTCAGAGTCGGTGGAGCCTCGAATGAGGCGATAATACTCATCGCGCAAGGCGGTGCGTATCGTGCGCAGCAAGCCATCCCGGGACTTTTCAATAAAGCCATTGTGCATGAACGACAGACGGCCGTAGGAAAAGGGCTGGCAGTTGCTCTGATCCAGTCCGAAACCGGGCGTCGCGCTGCGGACATTAGCTAAAATGCAATCCGAAGCAATATGGCGACTCAGGCCGGGCAGATTGCAATCATTCCAAATAGGGACAATATTGGTGTATATACACGGCGTGGGTTCAAGCGCGCGGTTATACCACCCGACCCCAAAACCATCCACATTCACCGTCCCGGCGGTCATCTCTTTGGGTTGGTAACTTTGCTCTATCAGGGAATGCTCGGGTGCACTGATGACCTGTGCGAGCGAGATCGGCTTTCCACGATACACAACAAAACGGCACATACCCTTGACCCAGACTCTTCAACTGAGGCTCTTACCACGGCGAATGGGCCGGCTGTTTGAGCAGCCGGCGGCGTAACGCCTCGGCTTCCGCATGAATCGCTTCATAACTTGAGCCGAACAAATCGATTTGGGCCAGCACAACCCCAAACTCGCTCACCGGACGAATTTCCTGTCCCGGTTCGACATAAATCGTCACATCACTCACTTCCTGCGCGTGCGTAAAGTCAAACAGATTCTCAGCCAGGTCTTCACCAAAAGTAATGAAATTAAACTGTCCCCCCACGACAGCGGTCTGCATCAGCGTGGGCTGAGGTGGCTGTCCGCCGGCAAGCGTCAGTCCGGCCTCATACACACAGGCTCCGAGACAGCGACGATACAGACTATAGAAGCAGGTTGCCGCCCGTCCGTTGACTTCGGTCAGAGTGACCGCGTCGTCATGGCACCAGAACTCGATATTGAAGAAGCCGTTGTCCAGCCCGATATTTCCGACCGCTTGCATGGCCTGCTGCGCCAGCAGTTCTTGTATATGGGCCGGGTGACGAGACGGCAGCGAAAAATTGTCAATAATCCGGGTGCCCGGATAGGTATTGGTATCAGTAATAGCCCAGAGCGCGGGCTGCGTATTGGCGACCCAGCCTTCGACCGTCACCTGCGGCCCCTCAACAAAGTCTTCGACGAGCATGATTTCTCGGGTCGCAAAGGGGAATTTCTCACAGTCGATATAGCGCTCGAAAAATGGAAAGTAGAGCGGGGACCAGGCCGGATATTCCCGGCGGGCAATAGCCAGCGCGCGCTGGAGGTCATCTGCTGAGTCGAGTTTGAAACCGAGGATGCCGAGATTCAGCCAGGGCGGTTTGAGATAACACGGGTAGCGCGTTATCGCGGGATGCTCGTCAGCCAGATCGATAGCGTCACAGCGGACCGGATTGGATTCATATTGACGGCCGTAGTATTTGTGGAGGCACAGAAAGACCGACTCCACACTCGGTCCCGGAAAACCAAACTCCTCACACAGGACCGCAGCCACCATATCGGCCACGTCTCGGGAATAGAAGACGGCATCAATGGGGTGAGTCTTGACATACTCTCGGCACTGGTCGGTGTAGGCGAGCAGATCCAATTCGGGAGAGGGCGTGCGCGGATTCAGCGGCGCGTCAAGCAGATGAAAGGTATGCTCGGGCATATCGGCCAGGGCGTTGCGGTCCCGTTGCGACGGGCATGGAATTAGGACGTCCACCACTCCCCCTCTTTTTCCACTGGACAATCCGCAACACTCGACTTCACTGCTCTGCCGCGCTTACGCCGCCTGTTTTTGTTCCTCAAGAACGGCTTTGAAGTCTGACGTGCGGAGGATTGCAGCCACGCTCATATCATCGTTCAGCACATCAAAGAGGGCGTCACTGTCGCCGCGGACGCTGTAATGCACGATAGCCCCGTCGGCTCCACCGCCTTCGAGGTGCGCGTCGCCTGCTGGGCTGGAGGTATACTTGCCAACCGGGCGCACGTCTTTGACCGCACTGCCATCCGCTTCGTAGATAATATGCTCACCGTCAACGACCCAGGTGTTGGTCAGCGCCAGATGACGATGCAGAAATATCTTCTTGTTTGGCTCGAATTTGACCATCAAGTCTACGATATTGTTTTCCTCATCGACAGCAAGAAGAGTGACCGCCAGGTGTTCAAAGTCACCTAATGTTTGCCACTGAATATTGTGATCATCAAAATGAGGCGTAGAGGTATTGGTTTCCACAGACCTTCTCCTTTATCATTGGGGTATTTCTCAGAGCGGCTGAACATAGCAAGCGTTCCAGTGACGGACAAGGAGTCAGCATGCAACGGATTGAAGGCGGATGTCATTGTGGGACTATTCGGTACGAATTTCTGTGGCCGCTGGATGAAGCGGAGATCCCTGCTCGGGCGTGCAGCTGTCGGTTTTGCAGGAAGCATTGTGGCACCTACACTTCGCATCCCCAAGCGGAACTCAATGCAACGATCATGAATAAAACACTCGTTCCCACGTATCACTTTGGACATGAGACCGCGGATTTCTACGTCTGCTCATACTGTGGTGTTATCACCTTCTCGGTGAGTCGGATTGAGGACCGCGATTATGCCGTGGTCAATGTCCATACGTTTGAGAATATCGATCCGGCCAACTTCACCACTCGCGTGACCAATTTTGATGAGGAAACACCAGAGAGCCGTCTGGACCGACGCAAGCGGACATGGACGCCCACAGTACGGATTACGCACTCTCGGAAAGAGGAGTTGACGTAGGTATTGCACCCGCTACTGTCAACAAGAGGGTAGTCAGCAGTAGCGTAAATAAGGAGGCCACTATGCTGTTGTATCTCGACAAAAAACGCGCTCCCAATCCGCGCAAGGTCCGCCTGTATCTGGCGGAAAAAAACCTGGACATTCCGATAAAAGAAATCGATCTGTACGCCGCCGAGCAGAAGACGCCGGAGTTTCTGGCCAAGAATCCGTTTGCCGGAGTTCCGATCCTAGAGCTCGATGACGGTACGGTCCTGATCGAAACGCTGCCGATTATGGAGTATCTGGAAGAACTCTATCCCGAGCCACCCTTGATCGGCACCGACCCCGTCAGCCGCGCGATGGTGCGCTCCTGGGAACGGCGCTGTGAGATCGGTGTGTATTTGACTGCGTCGCGCATGGTGCTGTCCAAAGGTGACGTGTCCGAGCAGGCGCGCAGGGTTTTAATGCATCGTTTGCCTTTGGTCAACGCTGGCCTTGAA
The DNA here is from genome assembly GCA_965247985.1 of uncultured Binatia bacterium (SeqCode). Classification (GTDB taxonomy): domain Bacteria; phylum Desulfobacterota; class Binatia; order Bin18; family Bin18; genus Bin18. Next base: position 3,326,613 of record OZ252051.1, read on the forward strand.
GGCAAGGAGTGGCTGGCCGGGGATTTTTCCATCGCCGATATTATGTTGTTTATCGGCTTGGAGACCGCCCATCATGGTGGAACGTTCAGCCTTGATCCGGCCTGGACCAATCTGACCCGCTGGTACGAGGCGATGCAGGCGCGGCCAAGCGCGTCTGTGTGAGGACGTCCTATTCCCTAAATAATAAGTAGGTCGGATTAGCGGAGCGTAATCCGACAAGCGCAGACGTGTCGGATTACGCCTTCGGCTAACCCGACCTACGAGGCTGCTCTCCTCGCCCTTCAGGGGAGAGGGAACCTTGCTCCATGAAGGAGACAGAAACACATCGCCTCTCTCGCCTACTCATTCCGGCAAGCAATCCAGCCTTTGCGCGCTAAAGGGGTTCGGCGCTCGGCGCTGTTCTTCGCGGTTCTCTATTTTGTTCAGGGCACAATTGATCTCTCAACCGGTCTGCCCTATCAACCGATTCAATATCTCCTCAAAGAAGACCTGAACCTGCGTGCCGGTCAGGCCGGCTTTGTGTGGGCCATGATTGGTTTGGGCTGGACCATCAAGCCAGTCTACGGCCTCTTGTCTGACTTCCTGCCCTTGGGCCGCTCGCGGCGCAAGGGCTATCTCGTGGTGATGAGCGCGTTGGGGATGGGAAGCTGGCTTGCGCTGGCCGTTGCGCCACCGGCGTATACAACCGTCCTGGTGCTGCTTATGGCGTGTTCGTTCAGCCTGGCCTTTGCCGACGTGATGACCGATGCGCTCATGGTGGAGACCGGCCGTCCCCTTGGTCTCACCGGGAGTTTTCAATCGATTCAATGGGCCGCAATGGGTCTGGCCTTGACCCTGGCCCATCTCGGTGGCGGCTATCTCTCGGAATATGCTGCTCCGCAAACAGCTTTTTTGGTGTGCGGCTTCTTCCCGCTCGTCACCTTACTGGCAACCCTCTGCTTTGTACGGGAAGCACCCTACACATTGGGACCGGAGCAGCTTCGAGAGACCGCGCAGGCACTCAGAACAGCCGGCCGGTCGCGTACGGTCTGGGTCGTGGCCGGCTTTCTCTTTGTATGGAATTTCAGTCCACTGTTCGGCACCCCGCTCTTGTATTATGAGCGAGACATTCTCCAATTTTCAAAGATTTATATTGGTACGCTTGGAGCGCTGACGAACGCGGCCGGTATGATTGGCGCGGTCATCTTCTTTTTCTTTTTTCGGAACGTTTCCCTCCGCCGCCTGCTGTATATCGCGGTGGCGCTCGGCGTGGTGTCAACGCTCGGTTTCCTGGGCTTAAGCGGTCCGCGGTCCGCGGTCGTCATTTTTCTCGGCTACGGCCTGATTTCGCAGATTACGCATCTGGCCGTACTCGATCTTGCGGCCCGCTCCTGCCCGGCCCGCGTTGAGGGAACGGTATTCGCCCTCCTGATGTCCGCCCTGAACGTAGGCCGCAGCGGGTCTCAGGCGCTGGGCGGTTGGCTGTACGATCAAACCGGCTTTATCCCCCTGGTCTTCATCAGTGCCGCTTTCACCGCCCTGTGCTGGTTGCTGATTCCCTTGCTCCGTTCCGAGGGACCGGCCTCGAGGTAGGGGCAGCCCTGCGTGGCTACCCATCTTTCCCACCGGAGCGCTCCTACACAGCAGGCGGGCGCGGGGCATCGAATATCTCACGTTGGAACGCATCTGCCGCACGTAACACCGTCGCATCGTCGCCTCTGCGTCCAATCAGCATCATCCCAATCGGCAGACCATTCGACATACCGCAGGGCACATTCATGGCTGGATGGCCGGTTACGTCAAACGGGGAGGTGTTAACCAAGTGTTCAAACGCCAGCTGCACACACTCTTCCCGACTCACATCCGCGGGTGGAATCTTGGGTGCCATGAACGGTAGCGTAGGCATGACTAAAAGATCGCACTCCTCTAAAGCGGCATCGTAGGCCGCAGATAAAGAACGGGCCAAATTTTGGGCTTTGGCATAATAGCGTCCATGGTAGCGCTTCTGCATATACTGGCCGGCCAACATAGTCAGCTTGACGTTCTCTGATAAATCGTCTGGTTGAGTCAGGAGACCGCGGGCCATGGCATCAAGCAAACTTGTAGTGTAGTGGCCTTTCCAGTTCGTGCCCATGCCGTTGCCCTGCACCATCAGCACGGTTGCACCCTCTTGAAATATGGCAAAGAGGATGTGTCGGCCGTGGCGGTGCCATGGTATGGAAACGGTTTCGACACGAGCGCCGAGTTTCTCAAACGCATGGGCGGATTGTTCTACACTCTCATCCACATCCGCCTCAGACACGTCCCTCCCAGCCAAAACCCTCCGGGACAATCCCGAGGCGCAGACCATCGATTTTTCCGGACAGAGCTTGCGTATACGCTTTGCCTTGCAGAGCGGCCTGCTGACGCGGGTCGAGACCGTCCGGCCCAGCAATTACTTCTAGCAACAAGGCCACGTCAGCCACTGTCCGTGCCATGGGTCCGGCATGGTCTATGGTGAGTTCGATGGGAGCAATTCCGGTGTAGGGAACCAATCCATAGGTTGGTTTAATGCCATAAATCCCACACCAGCAACTCGGCATCCGAATCGAGCCGCCCTGATCGCCGCCAATCGCCATATCGACTTTGCTCGCCGCAACAAGCGCCGCACTGCCGCTTGAGGAGCCACCGGCCATCCGACTCGTATCGTGTGGATTTTGCACTGGTCCTGTATCGCTGGTGTGGCTTCCCCCTGACCAACAGAAATGCTCACACACCGCTTTTCCGAGAATGGTACCGCCCGTATCCAGGATACGCGTGACAACGGTTGCATCGATCTCCGGGGTGTAGCCCTCTAACACACTGCTACCGTTCATCATCGGTACCCCCGCCACGCAGACGTTGTCCTTAATCGCCAACGTTTTTCCTATGAGCGGCCCCGACGGCGCGCCCGTTATTTCGGTTCGCCAATACCAGGCGTTGTATGGATTCTCTTCCGGTTGCGGGCGAAGGCCAGGCGTTCGCGGATACTTCACCGGCAGGGTTGGTTCGGTCAGTTCGTCAAGGTGCGCGTACGATTCAACAATTCCACGCATCAGTCCCTGAAACGATTTAACGTCGTTTCCGTCCAAGCTCAGTCCACATCCGTCAGCAATATCGGCAATCTCATCCAGCGTCGGTAATTGTACGGGCATACTGTCCTCCTTTTGATTCGTGAGATAGAGTCCCTCGCCTCTTCCCCCCATTCATTCCCACCCCTTCTACACAGCAAGTGGTCGCGGCGCATCAAATATTTCACGCTGGAACGCATCTGCCGCACGCAGGACAGTCGCGTCATCGCCTCTGCGTCCGATCAGCATCATACCAATCGGCAGGCCGTTCGACATGCCGCAGGGCACGTTCATGGCCGGATGGCCGGTAGCATCAAACGGGCAGGTATTGTTCATCATCTCGAACGCCTTGCGTACATAGACCTCTCGACTCATATCGGCCGGCGGGATTTCGGTCGCCTTCATCGGCAGGGTCGGCATGACCAGGAGGTCACACTCCGCTAGGGCGGTATCGTACGCCGCACACAGGGCCCGTGATAAGTTTTGGGCTTTCGCATAATACCGACCATGGTAGCGCTCTTGCATGTATCGACCAGTCAGCATCATGAGTTTGACCGTCTCAGATAAGTCGTCTGGTCGTGTCTGAAGACCGCGCGCCATCGCATCGAGCAGGCTGGTCGTATAGTGGCCCTTCCAGTTCGTCCCCATGCCATTACCCTCGACCATCAGCAGGGTCGCGCCTTCTTGGGCAATACCAACGAGAACATGCACGCCATCTCGATGCCACGGAATAGAGACGGTCTTGACCTGGGCACCGAGTTTCTCAAAGGCATGGGCAGATTGTTCGACACTTTCATCCACGTCGGCCTCAGATGCACCTTCCCAGCCGAAACCTTCCCGGACGATACCGAGCCGTAAGCCGTCAACCTTACCGCTCAAGGCCTGGGTATACGCCTGGCCTGGCAAGCCGGCCTGCTGACGGGGGTCGAGTCCGTCCGGCCCGGCAATCACCTCCAGCAACAAGGCCGCGTCGGCCGCGCTGCGCGCCATCGGGCCGGTATGATCGATGGTCAGTTCAATCGGCGCGATGCCGGTATAGGGCACCAAGCCATACGTGGGCTTCAGGCCGTAGATGCCGCACCAGCAACTGGGCATCCGAATTGAGCCGCCCTGGTCGCCGCCAATGGCCATATCCACGAGGCCGGCGGCCACCAGCGCGGCACTGCCGCTGGAGGAACCGCCGGACATGCGGCGCTGATCGTGCGGATTCCGCACCGGCCCGGTATCACTGGTATGACTCCCGCCCGAGTCACAGAAATGCTCACACACCGCCTTGCCAAGAATAGTGCCACCAGCGTCGAGAATACGGCTGACGACAGTGGCGTCAATTTCCGGCGTGTAGCCCTCTAACACACTGCTGCCGTTCATCATGGGTACGCCGGCCACACAGACGTTGTCTTTAATGGCCAGGGTCTTGCCCGCCAACGGCCCGGACGGCGCGCCGGCAATCTCGGTGCGCCAGTACCAGGCATTGTACGGGTTCTCCTCGGGTGGCGGCCGGAAGCCGGGGATACGGGGATATTTGACCGGCAGGGTCGGCTCGGTCAGGGCGTCTAAACGCGCGTAGGATTTGAGTACCCCGTTCATCAAGCCTTGAAACGACTCGGCATCGCCGTCCGCCAAACTCAGGCCATAGCCCTCAGCAATATCGGCAATCTCTTCTAATGTTGGTGCTTGTACCGGCATACGTCCTCCTTTTGATTCACTTGAGATAGCGCATCTGCCTTTCCCTTGCCAAGGCGCACGAAACCACATAAGACGAGGCCCACTAAAAAAAGAGACACCAGGAGGCACGGCATGGGACGTTTGGACAACAAAGTTGCCATCATCACCGGAGGCGCAGGCGGGATCGGTCTCCAGGCCGGCAGGCTGTTTGCCCAGGAAGGCGCGAAAGTCCTGTTGGTTGATTTACACGAGAACGCACTCAAAGAAGCTATCGAGACCATTGGGAGCGATGCGGTGCGCTATTGTGCCGCCGATGTCACCCAGCCCGATCATACCCAGCGCTATATTCAGGCCGCGGTCGAGCAGTTCGGCGGGGTCGATATCCTGCTTGCTAACGCCGGTATTGAGGGAGAGGTCCAACCGATTACCGACTACGCGATCGACACGTTCGATCAGGTCATGGCCGTCAATGTGCGGGGTGTGTGGTTAGGGCTCAAGTACGCCGCGCCGGAGATTGCCAGGCGGGGCGGCGGCAGCATTGTTATCACCTCGTCTGTCGCCGGCGTGCGCGGCGCGGCCGGTGTGTCGGCCTATATTGCCAGCAAACATGCCGTGATCGGGCTGATGCGTACGGCAGCCCTGGAAATGGCAGCCAAGAAGATTCGGGTCAATACGGTCAATCCGGCCCCGGTGGATACCCGGATGATGCGTTCCCTGGAAGAAGGCTTTCAGCCCAACGACCCGGGCCAGGCCAAGGAGATGATGTCGGCTATGGTCCCCCTGCAACGCTACGCCGACCCCATAGAGGTCGCACGGATCATGCTCTTTTTGGCCAGCGAAGAAAGCTCCTACTGTAGCGGTGGCGTGTATATGGTTGATGGCGGAATGACGGCCCGGACGTAAAGCCAGCGGCCACGCCTGTTTCTCTTCCACACAGGGAAGAGGAGCAAGGGATCGGTCCGTTACGACTCAAGCCCCACCTGCTATCATAGGTCCCTATGGCCAGAGCAGGAAAACGACGGGTGGAGGAGCAATTGCATCTATTCTCCCCGCCCTCTTCTTCCGACGCGCCAGCCAGGCGAACACAGCAAATCAATCCCGCCCCCCTCCTGCCTGACGTGGAGTCGCTGGCCGCCTCCCTGCCGGAAACGATTCGGCTCGGGACCTCTTCCTGGTCTTTCCCTGGGTGGGAAGGTTTGATTTATGACCGCCCAGCCCCACAGGCAAAACTGTCGCGCGAAGGTCTGCCGTTGTATGCCCAGCATCCGCTCCTACGGACAGTCGGCGTTGACCGGACGTATTATCGACCAATGACAGCGGCCCAATTCGCCGACTACGCCGTGCAAGTGCCGGAGACGTTCCGCTTTCTGGTCAAAGCGCATGAGTATTGCACGCTGGCAGGCTTTAACGATCAGCCTCGCTATGGCACTCGGCGTGGGCAGCACAACAGCCTTTTTCTTGACCCACACTACGCGACCCAGGAAGTCGTCGGGCCGTTCATGGCCGGACTCAAAGACAAAGCCGGCCCACTGCTCTTCCAATTCTCTCCCCAAGACTTTGCCAGCCTCGGTGGTCCAGGCCATTTTGTCGAGCGGCTGTATCAGTTTTTGGATAGGCTTCCGCGCGGCCCGGTATATGCGGTTGAGATTCGTAATACAGAACTCTTTACACCTGAATATGTCGATGCATTATCAGCGGTAGGCGCATGTCATTGCATTAACGGTCATCCCAGTATGCCGACTGTCCACGACCAGGCCGCACTGATTCAACTAGAACGGAATCAGGCGGTTGTCATCCGCTGGATGCAAGCCCGCCATCTGAGCTATCAAGCGGCAAAACAAAAATACGCACCGTTTAACCAGATTGTCGACGCGGACCCCACGTCGCGCCAGGCCATTGCCGAGCTGTGTCTCAACGCCAGCGTTCGACGGCAGCCAGCCTATGTGATTGTGAACAACAAAGCCGAAGGCTGCGCGCCGCTGTCTATTTTTCAATTGGCGCGGCAGATTGTCACAACGAGGTCCGGCGCAGGAGCGTGCGGTACGCTTAGCTGACCAACTCAGACGCGCCATCCCATATCAGCAGCAGACCGAACAGGAGGAGAGAAACTCCGCTCAACCGGAGGGCTATCCGGTAGCCACGCCCGTGCAAACGGGTCCGTCCACCGTGAACAAGCACGGCAATCAGGACCTTCGAGCCGACCAGACAGCCGTAAAAGCCGAGCAGAAAAGCGATAATGGGAAACCACAGGTTGTGGCGAGCATTGTCCGTGACGAGCGGCCCCCCAACCGTCAGCCAAAGGATATATGGATGGGGATTGAGCAGGTTGACCAGCAAACCTTTGCGGAAACTCAGCAACAAGCTCCCCGCTCCGCCTGTTCCTGGACTCAGGGCCACGGTCGTCCGCAGGGTCTCCCCCCCGAGGAAGCACACATAGCACCCACCGATGAGGCTGAGGACCGAAAAACTCGCAGGCGGGAGTTGACTTAGCACCATGAGCACGAGGCCGACGATCAGCACGTCCGCAACCGGCGGAGCCAGGGCTACACACGCCCCACTCTTCCAGCCGTTGCGTAAGCTCTCCTGAATCACCAGGCTGGACAGCGGGCCGGGCGTGATGCCGGCACCGAGTCCGAGGCTGATCGCAAAGAGAAAGGTTTGCCAGGTCGTCATTACGCCGTTCTTCTCCCGCGCGGTTTTTTCACCGCAGCCCGCATGATAGATACGCCTCAAGAGGAGGTCGCTGTATGGCCGAGAGTCACACTCACGATCATCATCACGCTCCACATTTTCGATTCTGCCCGAAGTGTGGCGATACGTTAAGCCGCCAGTTGCTCAAGCCGAACGAACCCAAACGACTGGTATGCGGGAGCTGTTCTTTTATTTTCTATGACGATCCCAAGGTAGCGGCCTGTACCATTCCAGTCATGCAGGGCAAGATTCTCCTGGTACGGCGCGGAATCGAGCCCGGCTATGGCAAATGGGTCTTTCCAGGCGGCTTCTTAGATCGAGGCGAGCGCGTAGAAGACGCTGCTATTCGCGAGACCTGGGAAGAGACGGGTCTCAAGGTAGAAGTTGGTCATCTGCTGGGCGCCTACTCCTACCCTGGCTATCCGGTCGTTGTGCTGGTGTATCCGGCAACAGTGCTCGCCGGCGAGCCCCAAGCACTGGATGAAACACTCGAAGTCAAACTCTTTGCTCCGGCAGATATCCCCTGGTCGGAGCTGGCGTTTCCCAGCACGACAGACGCGCTGACCGAGTATATAGCACTTATTGAGAGGCCACGCCCGGCATAATAGAGTGCCTCAGTTTGAATTCCCCTCCCACCCCAACTGTCTTTGCGAGTGCTTTTCTGTTAGAGTGTCGCAAATTTTTCAGGAGGAACTGAATGGCAGACCAACAATTATCCGCAGAAGAAGAACTTAAAAAAGCAACCTGGGGCTATATTGGCGTGGGCGTGTTATGGCTCTCCCTCATCATCTCGGGCTTGGCACTTGAACGCTTGGACCTGACCAGCGGCTTTCTCACCAGCCTCCTGCCGGGCGCGGTCAATACTCTCCGAGCCGATAACGCCTCGCTCAACGAACAGGTGCGCGAACTCAAAGATGCCAAACAGCGCTTGGACGGCCTCATTGGTCGTGAGCGGGCCACGGTCGAAGCGCTCGATTATTGCCAGGCTGAGAACAGAGAGATTAACGCCGAGTTGAAAACGATCAAGGCGAGTATGCCGGAGGCAAACTGACACGGTTGCCAGGCGCCTTTTGAACTGTTTATACCCTGCTCTTTCCGAGGAGAATTGCGATGTCTGACGCCGACCGCCTCATGCAATACGACGCCAACAAGAAGTCTGCTGTGGTCGCTTATCTGCTTTGGTTCTTCCTGGGTATGTTCGGTGTACACAGGTTCTATCTGGGTAAACCAGGGTCGGGCGCGGCGATTCTGATTATTACGCTGCTATCTTTCATCCTTATGTTCGCTGCGGTTGGGTTTGTCACGATATTTATCCCGGCTATCTGGATTTTTGTTGATCTGTTTCTCATTCCAGGAATCACCCGGAAGTACAACAACGACTTGGCCGCCCGCCTGGGCGCGATACCAGGCCAGCAGGAAATCGCCCCAACCGCATAGGTGCTCACGGTCCTTTCCCCCATCACACGACAAGCGGTGTCTCGTGGAGACGCCGCTTTTTCTTGGTCGTACGGGCGGCGTTCAGGTGGAACGATTACAGACTTCTGGCTACTGCCAGGCGTGTTGGCGCTGGATAAATTCCGTCACCACATCAACGGTTGTCCGGGCTAACTCGATATTAAACAAATGGCTGGCATTCGACAGGATGGTCAGGTCGGCGTTGGGAATACGCTGAGCCAGGGTGACCGAATTTTCCGGCGGAACCAGGCCATCTTCCTTACCCGTCACAACCAGGGTCGGCGCCGCAATATTGGGGAGACGCGTATAGGTATCGTGCCCCTGAATCGCTGCCATTTGGCTGATCATGCCGTGCTTGGGCGTCGGATGCCGGCTGGAGAGCTGGTTGAGTTCGAGCAGGGTGTTCATATGCTTTTGTATGAACCACGGCGTTACCGCAACTTTGGTCATGGCTAACGCGGCCTGTTCAACGTCGAAGTCGGCAATATTGTTCAGCATATTCACCACTTCGGGGTCTTGTGACAGCAGCGTTTTTTCTCCACCACAGTTGGTGCAGCCCAAGATCAGATTCTTGACCCGTCCGGGGTGACGCAGCGCAAATTCCTGGGCAATCATGCCGCCCATTGAGATGCCGAAAACGTTCGCCTGCTCAATCCCGAGATGATCCAGCACGCCGGCGGTATCATCCGCAAACAGCGGCATGGAATACGGCGCATCCGGCTTATCGCTCTGGCCCACGCCACGGTTGTCAAATGTGATCGTCCTGAACGCCTTGGCAAAGCCGTCAACATTCCAGTGCCAGCCGACCGAGCTTATGGTGAAACCCATGATGAGGAGCAGTGGCTCGCCTTGCCCCTGTTCTTCGTAGTACAGCTTGACTCCATTTGATTCGATATGCGGCATGGATGATTTCTCCTTCTCTCTCGTTGTGGTCTTGCAGCAAACAAAAGGGCAACCACATGGGGTTGCCCCTACCTATGTCTCAACGAACTGTCCGAAGTTGAGGTTAATCAATATACGGGCTGAAATTCCGCATAGCGAGCAAGAGGGCTTCAAGGTCAGCGTATTCGCTCAGTTCGATATACAGAAAATCATACTGACTGCGGACTTCGTCCGGGTCTTGTTCATCCTGAGGAACGCTGAAAAGCGCCTCAAATTCCTTGAGCATGCCTTGCGATTGCAGCTTGGTCTCAATCGGAATTTCATCGTTGACGGCGATCAGCAGTTTGGTCTGCTTAATCAGCCGCAGGATCATCTCCTCATCACTACGCTCTGGCATGCAATCTCCGACCGCTCTATTTGTTCTCTTCTTGCTTCTGTTCCTGCAATTGGCGCTTCCAGTCGAGCATCCGCGCCTTGGCCGCCACGGCCTCGGCCTCCGGGACCATATCTTTCTGTTGATACAGACGGGATAATATCGTGTAGCTCATCTCGTCGTCCGGGCTCAGCTCGGTCAACTTTTTTGCCATTTCAATGGCTTCATCGAGCTGTTCATTATCCGCGTAGGCATGGGCCAGGTCATGCACGGCTTCGACATGGTTCGGATCAATCTCCAGAATAGCCTTATAGGTGGCAATGGCTTGATCGGTCTCTCCGTCACACAGGAAATCATAGGCTTCATCGTACAGTGCTTCGATGGATGGCATGGCCGTTCTCCTTGGGTGCAGACAACCTAGCGGATTTCCGTAACAGCTCCAACCCCGTATGGCCCTCTCGTTGACAGGGTTTTAGCGACTTCCTATGCTCTTTGTCCTGTGAATAACCCAAGCAACCCACTAGACGCCCGAGTCCTGGATTTCATCGCCGCTCCTGACGGGAAAGACTTTGCTACCCTGGCCCTGGCAGTCTTTGCGTATCAATTTGAGAACAATCTGCCGTACCGGCGTTTCTGCCTGGCCAGAGACAAGACACCGGAGACCGTCCAGACGTGGAAAGATATTCCAGCCGTCCCCACCGTCGCCTTCAAAGAGCTTGACCTGACCTGCGGTCCGCCGGAAAAGATCTTTTTGACCAGCGGCACCACGCGGGGACAGGAAAAGCGCGGTCGGCACCTTGTCCCGGACCTGCAGTTATACCACGCCTCAGCCCTGGCCCACTTCTCGCAATGCCTATTGCCTGAAAAGCGTCCACTGCGTGTCTTGAGTCTGATTCCCGGTCCTGAGACACAGCCGCACTCATCGCTGACCCAAATGGCTGAGTGGGTGATGCGTGACTTGGGGACTCCTGACAGTCGCTGTTTTATTGATACCGAGGGTATTCACCTCGAAGCGTTTGTCGAAGCAGTTACGCATGCCCGAGCGACGAGTGAGCCGGTATGCGTCCTGGCGATTACGTCCGCCTTAGTCGCCTTTTTCGACTGGTGCGGCGTGAATAAAAAAACCTTTGCCCTCCCCTCCAGCAGCCGCATTATGGATACGGGTGGTAATAAGGGCAAAGGCCGGTCGCTCTCTCGCAACGGTTATCTGCAATCGTGTTGGAAATATCTCAAGGTCGCCGGCTATTACTGTGTGAATGAATATGGCATGACCGAGATGGCCTCGCAGTTTTACGACCACGTCCTGTACAACCGCTTTCGCAAGAGCAACGAGCCTCGGTATAAAATCGGTCCGGCCTGGACGCGCACGCTTGTCGTCAATCCCGAAACTCTGGAAGAAGTACCACCAGGCGAGCAGGGCATTTTACGTCATTTCGATTTGGCCAACTGCGGCTCGGTCATAGCGATTCAAACCGATGATGTGGGTTATCTGACCGGCGAGGGCTTTGAGATTGTGGGACGAACACCCGGCTCGGAAGCCCGCGGCTGCGCCCTGGTCTTAGATGAGTTCTTGTCAGCGCAGTGAAAGAACATCTTTTCCCGTAGGGTGCGCCCTGCGCACCGAAAGTGCTGGAATCAGGGTCACGACATGCCGCCCCCCTCCCCGACCGAACTCGGTACAAGCATCGAGACCCTCAGAGCCAATCAATCCCAAAGTCTCGCCCACAGACCCGTCCGCGACATCTTACGTTCCATAGACCAAGCCATTCAACGCTGGCTTGACCCGAACTCAAAAGAACGCCGGGAAGCCGAAGCCCGTCTCCCGGAAACAACCGGCCTCTCCCCGGCAATGATCCGGCACGTTCTCCCGCTGATTTTTCAGGAATATCGAGCGGACACTGTAGAAGCGCTCTTGGTTGATGAGCTTGGTTCTCTCGAAGTTCTTGATCGTTTTGTTCCGTCGTCTCTCGATCGCGAGAAAGCCTACGGGCCGCCCTTGATCGCGCATGTCCTCGCCGGCAACCTGCCCGGCGCAGGACTCGACAGCGTCATCTTTTCTCTGCTTGTGAAATCCGCCACCCTGGTCAAAACCTCGTCCGCGGAGCCCGTCCTGCCCGTCCTGTTCGCCCGTTCGATTCAGGACATCGACCCAAACCTGGGCGCATGTCTCAGTGTCGTTTCCTGGCCCGGAGGGAACGCGGAGCTTGAGGACTTGGCGTATGGACGGGCGGACGTTGTTGTTGCTTCCGGCTCAGACAAGAGTCTGGCTGCCATCCGCCAGCGTACGCGCGGCAAGTTTATCGGTTACGGTCACAAAGTAAGTTTCAGTCTGGTGACCAAAGAGCGACTCGCTGAGGCAGAAGATATTGCCCAACAAGCGGCCTATGACGTGGCGTTATACGATCAGCAAGGCTGCTTATCTCCCCAGCTTATCTATGTTGAGGCCGGCGGAACTGTCTCCCCAAAAGAGTTCGCGGCTCATCTCGCCAAAGGCTTGGCCCATTGGCAAACCGTGCTGCCACGTGGCCCTATCACCCCGGAAGTCAGCATCGCAATCCGAAAAGCAAGAGACGAAGCCGAATGGCAAGCCTTAGCCGGCAAGGACGTTGTCCTGCACGCAAGTCCAAAAGGAACGGACTGGACTGTGCTATACGATGCCGATCCAAGCTTCGTCCAATCGCCGTTGTATCGGACGATTCGGGTGAAGCCGCTACGTAATGTCGGACAGCTCAGTGAGATATTGGATTCGTGGCGAACGTATCTCGAAGCCGTGGGTGTGGCAGCAAGTCCCGCGCGGCTGGCGACCATTGCGGAGACATTAGGAGCGCTGGGCGTCAGTCGCGTTTGTCCAATCGGGACCATGCAACTTCCGCCGCTGAGTTGGCGACATGGAGGACGCCCGAGGATTGGTGATTTGGTGCGGTGGGTTGGGGTTGAGGGAGGGATGTAGAACCGGAATGTCTTAAAGGGATGAGAAAGGCTTTCTCCTTTCTTGTTCCGGTAACCTGCCTACTTGGAACGGCGCACCGCATCAAATGCGAGATAGACAAACAATGAGGGAACGGCGATCAAGAGAAATGCAGCTATGTATTCCATAGTTAGAGTCCTTTCAAATCTTTGATCCGCCTATCAATCCGAAGATGAAGTCTAGCAATTCCAGCACTCACTACAGTGACAGCCACGAGATCCATAGCCAAAAGGCTTGTTGAGGCCTGTCCATAGTTCCCGATAAACCAGCCAATTAAACTGATATCGGTGACAACCATGATACCGAGCCAAAGCTTGAGGTAAGCGATCTGCTCCTTGGCTACCTCAAGTTCCGACATTTTCCATAGTCCTTTCAACCAGTGTCTCGATGGTACAGCAATGATTAAGTGAGAATCAACACACTGGTGGACAAAGAGGTATTGTTGAGATTATTGGAGAGTCACAATGATACAAAACGATCAAGAATTGAAAGTCACTCGGGAGCGGATTGCACGTTTTGAAGACCGGCTCGCCCGTTTACGTCACGTAGAAACGAATCCGGCGAACCACCATGCCTCAGCGTCCGGCTTTTTAGCCGAAATCGACCGCATACAGTTAGAAGTACGAGAATATTTATCCTTGCACCCAGCGGAAATAGCCATGACAGAGTGAGGTGGAAGCTCGGACGACAAAGGGAAGCAAAGACAAAACACTTAGTGATATTGGACCTACTTACACCGGCGGTATCCAGCCCAAATCCTGGTAGCGCTTAATCAGGTGCCGAAACATATCCTCAGTATCCATACACTCGTGAAAACCGGCCTGCCTGATTTTAATCGTACTCACAATGATGGGCGGGGGAGGCTCTGAGGCGCCGTAGGCAAAAGACAGGTCGGTCAGCTCGAACGAGCCGCCCACAAAGTCCAGCATTTTTCGTGGAGCTTTGAGATTATATTTATCCACAATAGCGGCCCATTCGGCATCGCGCTTGGGCATTTCTTCCGTCAGACACATGGGCTCCGGTGGACCGACTTCCATGCCCAAGGCATCCGCAATGGCCGGCCAGACATTTTGCCACACAAACACATCGCCATTCGTGCTGTTAAACGTCTCGTTGCGTGCGTTCGGGCTGGTCGCGGCCCAGCCTAAAGAACGCGCCAGCAGGTCGGCGTCCACCGCTTCAAACACATACGGCGGACCGCCGGGGAACGAGAGGGGCTGGCCGGCTTCTTTGCGTAGCGCAGCGTAGACACACAGCGCCGGCAAAACGTTGAGATTGCCCTTGAGGGCTGCACCAAAAATAAGCTGAGGTCGGAAGATTGACCAGTGCCAGTCTTTTCCCTGCTGCTGCTCACGTACATAGTCTTCTTGCAGAAAATAGAAATTCTCGTGCTGATGGCGCGGCCAGCGTTCGCGTGCCGGCGCGGGAAAGGGTTCGATATGCACGCCGTAGGCTTTGGTGCCTTGCAATAGAGACACATGTTGGAGATGTATTGCTGCACCCTTGAGCGGTTCAAACAGGTTCTCCAGCATCCTCAGATTTGTTTCCATCTGGTCCCGCTCACGCCAGCCTTGGACCACGCCGGGCTTTTCGTAGAGCGCGGTATAAACCAGGTGGGTCACATCGTGCATCTGGCTAAAGACTTCGGTGCAACGCGCTTGGTCTTGCAGATCAACCGATAGGAGCGTAGCGCCATCAAGACCGTCAGGAATACGGCGGGACACACCAACAACATCCCAATCGTCCAGGCTGGCAAAATGGCGCACAGCGGCAAACCCAACCAAGCCGGATGCACCCGCAACTAAAACTTTATTCTTGGCCATACTTCCCTCCTTGTGTGTCCAGGGCGCACGCTACCAATTTCGGTGTTAGGAGAAAATACCCTTTGAGCCCGTCTAAGCCCCGAGATGTCGGATGACGCTGCGCTAATCCGACCTACGGGATGAGACTAGGTGGAATTGCTGAACCCTTCTCGCTCGCCTATATTTTCAACATGTCTTCTCTTCGTGACGATTTCCTGCGCTACGTGAGTCAAACCTCTCCTGAACCCATGGGTGTGGAAGTCGCTCGGTCCTATGGCTGTCGTGTGGTAGACACCAGCGGCAAGGAATATCTCGACCTGCTGTCCGGTATTGGCGTGACCGGCATCGGCCATACCCATCCGGCTGCGGTCCAGGCCATTCAGACCCAGGCCGAGCGTTATCTGCACGCCATGGTCTACGGTGAGTACATTCAGCAGCCACAGGTTGATTTGGCGCGTCGGTTGGCAGAACTGACTCCCGGCGACCTGTCGGTTACCTACTTCACGAATAGTGGGACAGAGGCCGTCGAGGGCGCGCTCAAGACGGCCCGCAAATATACCGGTCGGTCCGGTTTTGTCAGTTTTGTCGGCAGCTTTCACGGCGACACGCTTGGTTCCGTGTCAGTCGGGGGCAATCCAGTCTATCGAGACCCGTTTGAACCCCTGCTGCCAACTACGACGTTTCTTCCCTTTAATGAGCGCACGGCCTTGCACCAAATCGACGGGACAGCCGCAGCAGTCATTATCGAACCGATTCAGGGCGAAGGCGGCGTCCGTATTCCGGACGATGACTATCTACCGGCATTACGGAAGCGATGTTCCGAGGTCGGTGCCTTG
The DNA here is from genome assembly GCA_965247985.1 of uncultured Binatia bacterium (SeqCode). Taxonomy (GTDB): domain Bacteria; phylum Desulfobacterota; class Binatia; order Bin18; family Bin18; genus Bin18. The sequence goes on from OZ252051.1 coordinate 3,342,353, forward strand.
CTTATTTTTGATGAAGTGATTACCGGCTTCGGTCGGACCGGCAGGTTGTTTGCCAGCGAGCACTGGCAGGTCACGCCGGACATCCTCGTGGTTGCCAAGGCCTTGGGCGGCGGTATGCCACTCGGGGCGTTTATCAGTACGCCGCAGATTATGGCGACCTTGTCACACGACCCGGCCCTCGCTCATGTCACAACATTTGGCGGTCATCCGGTATGCTGTGCTGCGGGACTGGCCTCACTCGACGTTATTCTTCAAGAAAACTTGGCGCAGCGGGCACAGGAAAAAGGGGAGGAGTTCTGTCGCAGGCTTGAAACGTTGATCGGGACGGGCAGTTGTACTGCCGTGCGGGGACGCGGCTTACTGATTGGAATAGACTTCTCCACCCCGCAAATGACGCAGCAGTTTGTTCAGGGCTGCTTCGACCAGGGGCTCATCTTGGGCTGGACGCTGCATGAAGACACGGTTGTCCGCCTGGCCCCGCCGCTGGTGATTTCTTCGGACGAGATTGATCGAGCCGTTTCGATTATGCGGCAGGTGCTGGAACGTTTGTAGAAGGTCCGGTGCGCTCTCTTAGAGGTAGGGCGCAGGGCGCACCCTACGATTCGATTTTCCCCCAGGCGTGCACCTTGGTCGGCGAGATGCGGACCATGGCATTATTGGCAAAGGTGAGGTCCATCACCCGATACTGCGGATAGCGTTCGCGCAGCAGGGCCAGCATGCGGTCGTATTCGGCTTCATCATCAACCAGAGCAGTGGTACCGGTAATCAAGACATAGGCAAGCTGGGTCCAGTCGTCGGCATAGTCATCAATAACAATCGCAGCCTGAGGATTTTCCAACATATTGCGAATGCGTTTAATGGGTTTTCCGGTTTGGCGCTTCGGCTTCTGGTCAACCACAAAATAGACGTGCTCGCCATTAAAGGCATAGCAAAATGGAATCACATGCGGCTGACCATGTGCATCAGCAGTCGCCAGGCGGGCAACAACGTGGTTATTGATGAAACGCTGAACCGGCTCTGAAATAGCGATGGGCATACCGCGGTATCACTTTGCTGCTGGTGCAAGCTCAGCGGGTTCGTCCTGCTCAGCCGGCCTGGCAGCCCGAAGCGGTTCGCCGCGAAAAGACGCCTGCGCCTCACGATACATCTCCGCGGCCCGACCGGCATAGCGCGGAGAAAAGTGGAAGACTCGCAACTCCCGTACTTGGGCTGAGCGACCGAGCAGTCCGGCCTGTTTTGCGGTGAGATGGTAGCGCTTGGTAGCTTGATGCTCGTCTGCATCCAGAAATGGAGCTTCACAGAAAAAAACATCTGCGTCCTGGGCCAGGGCCGCGATTCGTCCCGCATTCTCCGGGCTGAAAAGCGTGTCCACCACGTAGGCAAATTTCTGTCCTTGTGTTTCTTTTACCAGCGATTCTCGCGCCTCGCTCAGGCTGAAATCCCGTGAGCGGTCTTGCCCGTTGTCTTTCCACCTGGCAGTGACCACACAGCTATCCGGCTCTCCCCTGCGCAGGGCGTTTTTGAGTTCAGACAGCCACGGACCAGGCGGGACGCCAATACGCTCCAAGTGGGCTGTATCCACATTCAGGTGACTCTTTTCTTCCAGCGCAAACGCCATGGAGTAGATGCGATGGTCAAGATGGGTGGCTCGAATACGAAATGCCGGCTCATCCAATACCAGTCCGTGAAACGGCTGCACAGACAGCGACTCACGAGTAAAACCAGTTGCCGCATGAAAGACTGCCCGCCGCATCGAATCGGGCGAGACCTCTGCCACCTCGAGCGAGAAACCATAGCCATCAACCAGATTCCAGGTATAGCCGCGCAGTTTGCCCTCAACACAGTCGAGGATGCCGGGCGGACCATACAGACACAATTTCTCCTCCCGACCCAGAAACAAACGCAGCAGTCTATCGAACCCAATGAAATGGTCCATATGGCAATGTGAAACAAACACATGGCTAACCCGTAAAAGCTCCCCAGCGGGAAAGGCATCGTTCTGACCGAGGTCGAACAGCAAAGCCCGGCCTTCCCAGCGCAGATGAATATACAGCCCAGGGTCGCCAAACGGCCCGTTTACCAGACGGGGGACAAAAGCGGGATTCATAGAGTACAGCAGCCGTTCAAACCGTGAACGATATTATCCGTGGTGTTCCCCCACTTTGCAAGCCAGAACGGTCAGACACATCCATCACAGCACGCCCACAGCACGCCCACAGCACGCCAATAAGGGTCCAAGTCAGGGTTATTGACAGTCGCCCGACTGCTCGCTACCCCTACTGAACCCACGACAGCAATAGAGGATGTGCAAAGGGAGTGTCCACCAATGGCGACGATCATCACCGAGGATTGTATTAATTGCGCGGCGTGTGAACCCGAGTGTCCGAATACGGCGATCTATCAGGGGGGCGTGGAGTGGGATTTTAACGGCGCGCAGCACCCGGCCATTGATGAGGACATTTTCTATATTGTGCCGGACAAATGTACCGAATGCGTGGGATTTTTCGATCAGGAAGCGTGTGCGACGGTGTGCCCGGTGGACTGCTGTGTGCCGAACCTGGATATCGTGGAGACGGAGGCGGCCTTACTGGCGCGGGCCAAGGAGCTGCATCCCGAGCAAACGTTTGGCGAGGATTTCCCGTCGCGCTTCAAAGGGGAAGGCGGAGAATCCGCTTCGGCTGCGGCCGAGGCGCCGGCGGCTGAAGCTGCTCCTGCGCCGATTGCCCCGGCTCCACAACCTGCTCCGGCTGCCGCTCCTGCCTCGGTTGCAGACGTTGTCTCACTATCCATTCCAAGCGTAGACGAATGGCAGGTGCCGATTACTTGTCAGCGCTGCGACGGAGAGTTCAGCGCGCCTTTTCGGCATTTTCGGATTGGGGTTGTTTTCTACTGTACCCATTGTGGCGGCTCGCTGGTGGTCAACTCTTCCATGTTCAAGGAGGTCGCCACCGCCCTGGATACCTTCCATGCGCAGTGGACGGGCGACTTCGACGCCTTTCAAGACAAACGGCGGCGCGAACTTGAAAAATTTGAGGAAAAGAAGCGAGTAGACCTTGAGGATTTTTCGGGAGAGCTCAAACAGGTCGCTGCCAGGGCAAAACCAGCCGGGAGTACACACCGGCGTCTATCAATGTTTGGCTTTCAGCGGATAGGCTAAAATACATCGCAGGGGCACGGCAGGCCGCCGGCCCCTACTGTTCGTATTTTTTCCCAATCTCCATGGCTTCAGGCACCCCAAGCAGTGACGTCAGCTCCTCAAACGACTCCCAGCCTGCATCCTGAGCAATGCTGCCCGTTGTTTTGAGTTCCCGCATGGCATCACGCATACGGATGTACGCCGCCATCAGTGTTGCGGAATAAATCGTCAGCTTAAAACCAAATTTTGCGAGCTCCTGAACGGGCAGCAGTTGCCCGTTATACAAGAGAGGCAGGTCGCCGAGCTCCTGGACGTAGCGCTTGATATCGTCGTGCGTTTTAATCCCGTCTACAAAGATAAGATCAGCGCCGGCCTCCCGGTACGCCCTGGCACGCTGGATGACATCTTCCCAGCCATTGACCGCCAAGGCATCCGTCCGGGCGATAATCACAAAATCTTCACTGCGTCGGGCATCGCATGCCGCTTGGACTTTTGGGACCATGTCTGCCAGAGGGATGACTTGCTTGCCGGACAAAAATCCACACCGCTTAGGCCACACCTGGTCTTCCATGTGCAGCGCAGCAGCTCCCGCAGCTTCATATTCGCGTATTGTCCGGTACACGTTCACTGGGTTGCCATAGCCCGTGTCCGCATCGCACACCAGCGGAATATCAATGGCGTTCGCAATTGAGCGAACATTCTCGACCATCTCAGCCATGGTCAGCAGCCCCACATCCGGGAACCCGCGGGCGGCTGCCGTCCCGAACCCAGTCATATACACGGTCTGGAACCCGGCGGCTTGGGCGATCTTGGCCTGAAACGCGTCAAAGATGAATGGCGCAACGACCATCTCGGAACTCTTGAGCATAGCGCGCAAACGGGATGCAGTACTCGGCATGGCTTCCTCCTCGGGCGTATAGTTTTTCAGTACGTCGGGTGAGCACGTGCCCCCTACCACTCGGTCCGCGCCGGCGGTAAGGCCCCACTCGGACTTGGTGCGTCAAAGAACCCCTCGCCAGCGTGCGCACCGCGTCGCAGATAGCGATTGAGGAGCCGCGCGGAACGCTTGAGGAGTTCGTGCTTGCCCCGAAAGACTTGTTCATTCACCCATTCGTTCCGTATCCAACAGTCGAACGAGGCATCCTCAATAAAATTGAATTCCATCAGGATACCAAGTTCCTGGGTATCAGCCACGATGGCGCGGAGCGAGAGCCCTGAGTCCACAATGGCGCCACGTACATTCGGCGGGAGTGGCATGGCTCGTTTGATCTTATCAATCTCCCGTTGAGAAGACTTTTTTTCAAGCAGGGCCACATAGCCCCACTCACCGGGGGCGGGGTCAGCCTCAGCTAACAGTTTCGCATTCAGATCGGTCAAATTCTTTTCAGCCTGGACCTGGTCGTAATCCTCGACTGTCTTAAAAAACGACGCCCCGGCCGGGGCCCGGCGTTCAGTCTGCTTCACCCGCTCACGGCTTTTGTGCTCCTCCACCCACCACTCATTCTCCTTTGGGACTCTTTTATTTCTCTCCGCCATAAGATCGCCTCTTTCTGAACAAATCAGATGTGACCGTTATTGAGCCGGCAGCAGATACGAAAAGCCGGCCGTAAAGCTATGCGTGTTCAAACCGCGGTTTTCATCGTACAGACTGGCATTCGAGGCATGCCGAAAACGATAGCCAAAGTTAATGGCCAGATTGTCGTCAAGAAAATACGTTGCGCCACCGCCCACCATCTCGGCGAAATTCATTCCGCCGCCAAAATCATAGCCCTGAAAATCATGATACATGACGCCCAGGCCGCCCTCGATATAGGGGTAGAGCGGGAGGCCGATATCGACAAGATCAAAGTGATAGGTCAACACCGGCAGCATCAGGCCGACCTCAAAAGAGGCTTTGCGCCGCTCAAGCGCTCCGCCCTGTGACTTTTGGGTCACAAAAGAGCCAAAAGGCTCGGTTGCGATTTCGAGCGAGCCTTTTGGCAGAAACCACTTTGAGCCCTTAAAAGCAGTATAGCCAATGCGCAAATGGATGGGGACCTTTTCAATTTTCCGGGACCCCGAGTCCGCACTAATCGTGTAGCCGGACTGCATCCCAAATGCCCACGTGCCTTTATTGGGTAAATCGTTCGCCCATACGGATGAACTCATGAACCCCAGCAGCCCCCCCACTACGGCCATGAGCCCACGCTTCGCCTGTTTTATCGTCATACGTTCATCTCCTTTTTTGGACCCCCTGCTTGCGCTGTGGTACACCTTACCCTTTTACCTACCCCCCCGAGACCTGTAATCCTGTTTCAACAAAATCCTTGCTTGCGTCGTCCCAGCCAAACGCCTTTATGCTTCTCACCTCACGCGCATGGATCGAGATAACCAGATACGATGTCTCCGGATAGGATGGTTCATCACCAAACATGGCTTGGGTCTTATCTTCATTGGAAAAATAAGCGTCATGGTTGGGATGAGAATGGTAGAAAGCGGTCAGCTCGGCCCGCCCCTCATCAACCGCCTTGATAACGGCAAAAAGCTCTTTGGGCTCCATAAAATACGCAATCGTGGCATCCCGAGGATAGGTGTGCGGGTCCTTCTCATGCATGGCATTTTGGACGTTGGTAATACGGTGGACTTCCTCACGTCCGTCAACGGTCACAATTGCCCCGCAACACTCATCCGGGAATATCTCCTGGGCGTGTTGGCTAATGGCTGCTTGGGTCTCAGGCTTGAGCTGCAACACCCTTACGTTTCCCTTTCCTCGCAAAACCAACCTTTGGATTATGGCGGGCTAGTTGAGAAAAGTCAAAATGGCTGACTGCTATGCACTCGCCCGTTCCCTATGGAGTCGTATCTTTCACTTTGATCCCGCACTTTGATCCCGTTGGTCGCTCACTGTCGTTGCTCTTTCTTCTTACGCAGCTATAGTGACGCGAATTCCGAGAAGGAGCTGAGTAGTATGGTAACGATTGAAGAATTCAGCAAAATCGAACTGCGAGTTGGGACCGTCACGTCCGTTGAGCCTCATCCCAATGCCGATCGCCTGCTTGTCCTCAAAGTCGATATTGGCGAAGAGGAAGACCGCCAGCTCGTGGCTGGCATCCGGGGACATTACAGTCCGCAGGAACTCGTCGGTCGGCAGATTGTGGTGGTCGCCAATCTTCAGCCGGCAAAACTGCGCGGGGTCGAGAGTCAAGGGATGCTCCTGGCGGCGTCAGATGGTGAGCAAGTCATCGTCTTACGGCCAGAGAAGAGAACCCGGGCAGGTTCTCAAGTCAGATAAAAAACAAAGGGGCACGACCCAGCGTGCCCCCTGCATAGCTCTCAGCGTTGCTCAAACAGTATAGGTTGGGGTGCCTCACTCCCCGGAAAAACGGCTGATATCAATCACCGCCCGTTCGTGAATGCCCTCACCAATCTTGGTGCCGTCCTCGTTATGGGCCTCAACCGTGAACTTGAGACGCCGGCCCTTGATTTCATCCAGACTGACTTTGCCCGTCACCCGCTGGCCAATCTGGGTGGGTGCAAGATGTTTGACGTCAACATGGAAGCCAACCGTCTGTTCGCCCTCGCCCATGTGTGGGGTGAGGAACTGCACGCAGGTGCCTTCCATCAACTGAATCATGGCCGGAGTGGAATACATGCGGGGTGCATCAGGCCCAAGATGCACAATACCCATCTCCGGCGTTGTCGTAATCGTCTGCTCAAAGGTCATACCAACTTTTAGCGAGTCTTTCATGCTTTCCTCCGCGGCCGTGTCGCAACTCCGCCTACGGCAGGAGCGATGCTCGGGTGACTTCTTTGCGGTCTGATTTCTCCAGGGCTTCGCCCGCTTTCTCAAGCGGGAACTCGGCATCAACCAGCTCGTGGTACGGATACGTATCAATATGAGCAGACAGAAAATTCAGTGATTTATGCAAATAGTGCGGATTATAGGTTGCCACGCCAATCAGCTGGAGTGACTTGAACGTAATGAGCGCCGGCGGGACCTCGACGGTCAGCCCCATGGAGATATTCCCGATCTCAACCACCCGCCCACCGTTCCGGACTAAGTTGATCGCTTCCAGAAATGCCTGGGGCACGCCGGCTACCTCCAGGACCACATCGGAGCCAAGGCCGTCGGTCAGCTCCCGCACCCGCCCGACTCGTGCTCTGGTGTCGGTATACTCGCGCATGTCCACGATCTCGTCCGCGCCAAAGGCTTTGGCCCGTTGGAGTCGCAGCGCAACCCCGTCAATGGCAATGACCCGCGCGCCACGCGCTTTTGCCACAGCCATGGCGTGCAGGCCCAGCCCGCCAGCCCCCTGCACCACCAGGGTTTCTTCATAGCTGAGATGAGCCTGATCCAGCCCAAAGAAGACCTCGGACAAGGCGCAGTTGGCTGCCGAGGCGGCGTGGTCGGGTACGTTGTCCGGCACTTTATAGACGTGCTGGCCGGGCTGGATGTAGTAATGCGTGGCAAACGGCGTGTGAAAATGCGGCGGGTCGTGCGGACCGACGCGCCGGGCGCGAATGCCCAGCACAACGCATGCCGCCGCGTTTCCGGCCCGGCAGTTCACACACGTGCCACAGGTCTCATAATAGACCGGCGCAATCCGGTCGCCCTCTTTGAGTGGCTGGCCAGCCGTATCGTGGGTGACGCCTTTGCCCAGCTTATATATCCGGCCCACCATCTCATGGCCGGGCATGACGCCCCGCTTGCCAAACTCGCCGCGCCACATGTGGACTTCAGAGCCACACACGTTGGTACGACTCACTTCGGCCAGGATGGCCCCCTCTTCGACCTCTGGCAGGTCGTACTCAAAAAACTCAATCGTTCGCGCCTTTGGAATAAAACTGACCGTCCCCTTCATGATACTCCTCCTTGTTCGCAGCCCCCCTGTTCGCAGCCCCCCTGTTCGCAGCCCCCCCAGCCCCCCTTAATAAGGGGGGAGTGAGGGGGGATTCAGAATGAGGGGGGATTCAGAATGTCGGCGGTCGATATTCGCCAAACTCGTTCCGCAGAGCGTCTGAGATTTCACCCAGGGTGACGTAGACCCGCACGGCATCGATAATAGCCGGCATCACATTCCCACCGTCCCGCGCAACCTGTCCAATCGTATCAAGGGCAGCCTGGGCCGCGGCTTGATTGCGTTCGGCTCGCACACCAGCCACCCGTTCTTTCTGTCGTTTTTCCAGGGCCAGATCGACTTTCAGCAGTTCGTCGTGGTGGTCTTCCTCAACCGTGAAATCGTTCACACCCACAATAATCTGCTGCTTGGTTTCAATCGCCTGCTGATAGCGGAACGCCGCATCATGAATTTCACGTTGCTGGTACCCGGTCTCAATGGCCTTGACGGCCCCGCCCAGCTTGTCAATCCGATCGATATACTCAACCGCCTTGGCTTCCAGCTCATCCGTTAAGGATTCAATAAAATACGATCCAGCCAGGGGATCAATGGTATCCGCGGCACCGGACTCGTGGGCGATGACCTGCTGGGTGCGGAGCGCAACCCGGACGGCGTCTTCCGTTGGCAGAGCCAGGGCTTCGTCTTTTGAGTTGGTATGCAGGGAGTTCGTCCCACCCAGGGCGGCGGCCAGGGCCTGGAGGGTCACGCGAATAACATTATTGTCCGGTTGCTGGGCGGTCAGGGTTGAGCCCGCGGTTTGGGCATGCGTGCGCAACATCCACGAACGGGGGTTTTTGGCCTGAAAGCGTTCTTTCATGATCTGAGCCCACAACCGACGGGCCGCCCGGAACTTGGCCACTTCTTCAAAGAAATTATTATGCACATTGAAAAAGAACGACAGCCGAGAAGCGAACGTATCGACGTCGAGGCCAACGGACTGCGCGGCTTCAACATAGGCAATGCCGTCAGCCAGGGTAAAAGCAATTTCCTGGGCCGCGGTCGAGCCGGCCTCACGGATGTGGTAGCCGGAGATCGAAATTGTGTTCCAGTTCGGCACCTGGTCGACGCAAAAGCCAAAAATATCGGTGATAATCCGCAGGGAAGGACCGGGCGGGTAAATATACGTCCCGCGGGCAATATATTCTTTGAGCAGGTCGTTCTGAATGGTGCCGTTGACCTTGTCCCAACTCACGCCTTGCTTTTCCGCCACCACCAGGTAGAGCGCCAGCAGAATGGACGCGGTGGCGTTAATGGTCATGGAGGTGCTGACTTTATCCAGCGGAATGCCGTCCAGCAGGGTTTCCATATCAGCCAGCGAGTCAATGGCCACTCCAGCCCGCCCCACTTCTCCGGCGGCAATCGTATGATCGGAATCTCGCCCCATCTGGGTCGGTAAATCAAAGGCCACCGACAGGCCGGTCTGGCCTTGCTCCAGCAGGTAACGATAGCGCTGGTTGGACTCCTCAGCCGTCCCAAAACCGGCATACTGGCGCATGGTCCAGAAACGACCCCGATACATGGTTGGCTGGACGCCCCGGGTAAAGGGATACTGACCGGGAAAGTCGAGTTTTGCCTGGTAGTCGCAGTTCTGGGTATCCTCGTTGGTATACACCCGCTTGACTTCTATACCTGAGGTGGTCTCAAAACGTTCTTTGCGTTCCGGAGAACGAGACAGGGCTTTCTTGAGAACAGAGTCCTCCCAGGCTTGCCGGGCGGTTGTAACGGTATTTGAATTACTCATAACGCACCCTCAAATCGGTAGGAAAACAGGCTCTTTGCCTACAGTAAATCAGGCTGAGAGACAACCCTCACTCCTACACATGTGATGCAGAATAGTGTGTTGTTGCCCGTCGCAAACAGGACTGGGAGTGACTGCGGAACCCACCCCAGCCTCCGGCCACCCCTCCCAAGAGGGGAGCCGCGTGCAATCCCCTCCTCGGAGGGGTGGCCCGAAGGGCCGGGGTGGGTAGCCTCCCTGCCAGGCGACAACAGCGGGTCAGACGAGAGCAGGTTGTCGTGAATGGTTACGGGTTATGCCGGGAGCGAGACTCGAACTCGCACGCTGTCGCCAGCGGTAGATTTTGAGTCCAATCCATACCCCTACTCTATCCTAGCCAGCAATATCCAATCTTTTCAAGCATTTCGCCCATCGCCCTGACGATCTGCGGCTCAACGGACTGCGGGTAGTGATAGTCGTCGCTGCGATACGGGGAGCAGCGATATTCAGGGGCAACGGTCAGGCCCCGCCATGTCTCAGACGGCTGCGCGTGGAGAGTGGGGGCAAGGAAGGCGAGGGTGGCAGTGACGAAGGCAAGGTGGGAGAGGTTAAGCATCTACTGACTATAGGGGGAAACCGACAAAAAAATATGTGCCTCATTCGACACGGGCGCTCCTTCGACAGTCAGGGTTCCCCGACGCAGGACTGTACAACAGGATAAAATTTTCTATGGTTGACAAAAAATAGTTTAGAAGTATGTTTGTCAATCAACATAAAGAGGAGAAAAGATATGATAGGTCACAGACTTCGTCTCTCTCGCTCCGCCGCAGGTTTATCTCTCAGGGATTTATCAGCCCAAATTGACAACCGTGTGACGGCCCAGGCGATCAGCAAGTACGAGCGCGACCAATCGATGCCGAGCTCGGGGGTCCTCATCGCGCTCGCCAACGCGCTGGGCGTGTCTGTGCCGTACCTGGTCGCCGACCAGGACATGGTGCTAGAGGACGTTGAGTTCCGGAAGAAGAGGCCTACGAATAAGCGAGAGGAGTACCAGGTCGAAGCCAGAGTCTTGGATCTGCTGGAACGCTATCTCACCGTCGAAGAGTTGCTCGACCTATCGAGCATTGCTTGGGAAAAACCCCGCGAAGCGTCCTGGCCGGTCCTGGGTGATCTGGCTGAAGCCGAACAGGCCGCGATGTCCCTCCGCGAGCATTGGGGTCTTGGTATCGATCCGATCCCGAACCTAGTCGAGCTTCTGGAGGAACGCGGCATCAAAATTCTCTCGATGGACCTTGCGGCTATCGACGGCCTGACGGCGTGGGTGCGCCGCAATGATGCGAACGCCATAGCCACGATCGTTGTAAACGGCAGTGACTGGGGCGAGCGCCAGCGCTTCACGATCGCGCACGAACTTGGCCACATGGCGCTGGATGTCGACCCGGGTATTGATGACGAGAAAGCAGCGCACCGCTTTGCCGGAGCCTTCCTTATGCCGGCGGAGACGCTCCGGGCCGAGATCGGCAACCACCGCACCCACATGGGCTGGGGCGAACTCTTCGATCTCAAGCAGATCTTTGGCGTGAGCGTGCAAGCCCTTACCTATCGGTGCAAGGATCTTCACATCTTCAACGACGCTGCGTTCCGGCTCTTGTTCCGTGAATTCACCCGTTTGGGCTGGCGCCGACCGCCATATCAGGAGCCCCACACCATCCCCGGAGAAGAACCTAAGCGCTTTGAACGCCTGTGTTTTCGTGCCCTGGCCGAAGGCGCAATCTCCGAGGCCAAGGCCGCCGAGCTGCTCGGGATCTCGGTTCGCGAGTTAAACCGCCAGATGGAAGAGCCGCCGGACATGGAGTCTGTCGCTGCCGAGGCCGGAACGTAATGAAGGTGCTGGTTTCCGACACCTCCGTTCTGATTGATCTTGAGCGCGGGGCGTTTCTGGAAGCCAGCTTCCGCCTTTCCTTCGAGTTCGCCGTACCAGACTTGCTGTACAAAGACGAGCTCGAGAACTACGGCGGCAATGCCTTAGTAAAGCGCGGGCTCAGGGTGGAAGAGCTGGACGGCCGGGGGGTTGAACTTGCACAACGTTACCGGGCGAGGCGCCGGTCGCTTTCGTTGCCGGACAGCTTTGCCCTCGCCCTCGCCAAAACCAATACGTGGACACTGTTATCCGGTGATCGCGCGCTGCGTGAGCTGGCCGGGGAAGAGGAGGTGGACTGTCACGGCGTTCTGTGGCTGATCGACCGGATGTTCGAGGCAGGGGTCGCGGATAGAAACGCCTTGTGCGCCGGTCTCCAAGCCATCAGAGACCATCCACGATGCCGTTTGCCGAAAACGGAAATCGGCAAACGTCTACGTCGTTATGGCAAGGCTGTCTAAAAGATTGATTCGCAAATGGTACAAGGATCGGCGGCCGGCCGTAAAATATTATGAACCACAGCGGGTACGCCGATGCCTACGCTCTCAAAATTGTTCCAGCTCGACGGAGAAGACCTCAACGCCTGGATCGTCCGCGAGGGCTGGGCGCTGGTGTATCGCCGCTATTCAGAGCGCTACGTGTCTGAGGAAGAGGACACCTAGGCGGCTGAGCGCAATATCTGGCAGAGAGGTTTGACACTCCCCTAGGAGTTGCGGCGTGGGGAGCGGGCGTGTGGCAATGAATGATTGTTAAATCCCCAAAAACCACCATTGAGGTAGAAATGTCATTTGATCAATGTATGCAGATCCTCACCGTTGTCGGAAGCTGGCTGGCGGCGGCTGGGACAATTTTCGCTGTCGTTGTAGCGCTTAAGCTGGCTCGTCGTTCCGAAATAGTACAGCTAAAAGCATCTGTGGGCTGTTCGCTCTTGTTCGCCGGCGACGGTAGTCAACCAACAAGATATTTAATGATCAGCGTGACAAACACCGGCGAACGAGCGGTTACCATCAATAGCACGGGTTGGTGCATTGGTAGGGGGAAGAGCAAACGATTCTGCATACATAAGCCGTCGCAATCTTCACCGTGGCAATTTGGAGCGAAAATTGAGCATGGCGAAACAGCCAATTTCATGACCGACCTTGAGGAATCGCCAGATTTGATAAGAAAATTTGCTACGGACTTCGTGAAAGACGGTTCAGATAAATCATTGAAGACACTGCGAGCCCAGATACATACATCAGTTGGTCATACGGAAAATATTGTGCCAGATCAGCCGTTGCTAAAGGAACTAAGGGATTCGTTAATGGGAGACGGGGCGGGAAATCCTTGAAAGCCGGTTGCCGGCTTCCCTCCCTCACACCCCCCGCCCCAGCACCATCGCCCGCGGCCCGCTCTGCATTAGGCTTCCAGATTCAGCCGCCCAAACGTCCGGATCAGCGGCTCACTGGGAAGATGCCCATGGACCACTACTGATTTTCCATGAATAGCTCTCGCAACGATTTCTCCCCGCGTACTAAAGCGTCGATGTGCTCTGTCATGAGCGGGATGAGGTTCTGTGGGGCACCTTGCTGCGGTAGTTTATGAGCATGTTCCTGAAAATAGTCTCTCGCTTCTTCTTCAGACATCTCTTCCAGTGCATATCGCCACCAGCTCAGGTCAAGGCTCTCCCCCAGCCAGGCTTGTGCCTCCTCCCAGGTGAGCGCTTTCTTCCGAGCCTTCTCATACAGTGTCGGCTTGATCTGACGCATGATACAGAGGCCCACGACCAACTGGGGGATAAATACGACGACTGGCACGACTGAAGCGCTAACCAACACCAGATTTGTCATCACTCGCTCCAACTGACGAAGTGACAAGGCGTGATCCTCAGCCAGCGCTGTGAGAAATCCTTTTACCGCCAGGTTATCGCTGTCATCAGGAAAAGCGATGCCAAGCGTGTCCCACAAATACGAGACATAGCGGGCGCGTTGTCCGCCACCTCGTTTGGGGTCCTTGGGGTCCGGTAACATGACGCGCAGATTGTAGAACTTCTCCAGGTATGTATGGGCCTGGTCGGCGGCGATACCATAAGCGCCCTGCACTATCTGTTCGAGTTGAGGGAGGTGGGTCACGAACACAAAACAGACTCCTGGGACGGAGAACATATGCTTGACCCGCTCGATGATGCTGAGCGCAAACGGGGGTCGGCAGCGGTCCAGTTCGTCGATAATGACAATCAAAGGGAAGGGCTTTTCCTCCGTTTGCTCTTCGTCAGCCTTGTTGTTTTGCCTTTCATCTGCCTTTTTGCTCGCCAATTTGACTGTAAGCTCAGACAGTACGCTACGAAAGTCCTCTAAGTCGACACGCTCGTTGCTCGCTTGACGGAGTCGTTCTGACACTACTTTCTGGATGGCCCCGTCTCTAGGCGACTTCCGTGTGGTCTTGATTCTCTCCCAGAACGCCTTGACTGTTTCCAAGCTGAGCGACCTTCTACTAGCGAATTGTATGGCGGCGTTTGTGGTATCAGAGATGAGCACACTTCCTACCCTCTTGGCCTTGTCAAAGAACTGGTCAGTGGTACTTTCATCCTCGTCTAGCTCGTCCTTGGCAGTCGCATAAAATTCCGCTGAAAGCGCCAAAAACGCATCCTCATAATGGTCCCTACCAAAGCTGTCAAATTGGATGACGACGGCACCGCGCCCACGCAAGAGCCCGGCCCACTGCTTCACGAAGACAGACTTGCCGCTTCCCCACGGCCCATCTAACGCGATGACGAGCGGTTCCTCGATATTCCGGACAAGATTGGTCAGCCTCTCGGCGAAAAGGCGATAGACGAAAAGATCATTCTCAGCTGTAAAGCCCTCTTTAGGGATTTCCGGTTCTGGTGGTGTAAGGCGCATGAATACACTCTCCGTTCTGTTAGGGGCATTCTCTATTTTCCTCTCTTAGCGCTGCCACAGGCCCCGGAGCCTGCTACTCTGCCCCTGCCGCGTGCGCCTGGGACCACTCCCGTTGTCTCAGAGCAGCTTCCCGTTCCAGACCAGCGGTTCCTTGGTCTCGGCATCAACGCAGCCATTGAGATCGGGCGGGTGGTCGCGATCAGCGCGGGCTTCATTGAGTTGGGCTTGGGTGAGGCCTTTCGCCGGGTCAATACCACCGTAGAAAAACGTTGTCCCAGATACGTTGGCATCCTTGAGGTCTGCGCCGGACAGAGTTGCGCCAGCCAGATACGCGCCAGCCAGGTTTGTGTTCTCGAGGAACGCTTCGGACAGATCTGTGTCCATGAGGTTCGCTTTGGATAGATCTGCCTTATCAAAAACTGAGCGGGGCAAATCTGCATCGCTCAGATCTAAGCCGAGCAGGTTCTCTTCCTTCTCAAGTGCAATGTTGGCGTCACTACGGGTGCGGATCATTTCTACGATAGCCTGGATATCCCCGAGCAAGGTCTTTTTTTGCTTTTTATCTACCCTCTCATCCTTAGTTGGATGACGCACGAAGGCGCAGAACAGACGGATGATTTGGACGTGGTACTGCTCAGGGTCTTCCTCGGCCAAACCTCGCAGTGCGTAGATGCCGCCCAGCCGGACTGAAAGCAAACCACTGCCAAGCATTTCGGTGGCCTTCTGATAGCGCTCGTCCATGAGCCTACGCTGGGCGATCTCAGCTTGACTTTGGGCAGTCAGAGCCTGGCGCTGGGCGGTCAGAGCTTGGCGATGGGCCACAATACTGCGCCAGAGGGCGAGCATTATCGCAATGACACCACCGATCACGAGGCCTACATTGCGGGCGGTCGTGGACCTGGATTCCCTGCCTTGCGGCACCGTCGCCAACCAATCCCAATAGACCCATACTGCCCACAAAAGTCCCCCCAACACCAGTATACTGACGACTATACCAAGCCCGACTCGCAACCACCTTAGACCATCACGCTTCACTCGCTCTAGCCCAGTACGGAACAGAGAAAGGTCAACACGCTTCACTCGCTCTAGCCCAGCATGGAGCAGAGAAAGGTCAACACGCTTCACTCGCTCTAGCCCAGCATGGAGCAGAGGCGGGCCATCGCGCTTTATTCGCTCTAGCCCAGCACGAAGCAGAGCCAGAGTGCGTGCTGGAAGTGTCTTAAGCCAATTCAACATGTCTTCTACTCCTCCTCCCTCACACCCACCGTCCCAGCACCATCGCCAGTGGCTCGCTCTGCATTAGGCTTCCAGATCCAGCCGCCCGCGCTAGTCGTCGTCAGACGGAGTCGTTCTCCGACCGCCTTGGCAGCTTCGTCTCCAACCGACTTGACGACAGCCTCGGCGCCCTTCTCTATGATATCCGAGTTTATCGCCCCCGCAGTAGCCGCTCGTATGGCGACCTGTCCAAGAATGGGGAGCAACGCTGTCGCTCCCCTCTGGGCTGCCTGAAAGAATCGGCTCGTAGGACTTTCCTCTTCACCTTCACCAAGTGTCTGTTTAGCAGCCGTATAAATCTCTGCTGAAAGTGCGAGGAACACCTCTTCAAAATGGTCGTTCCCGAAAGCATCGAATTGGATCACGTGAGCGCCGCGTTGGCGTAAGAGCCCAGCCCACTGCTTCACGAAGACGGACTTGCCGCTCCCCCACGGTCCGTCTAACGCGATGACCAGCGGTTCCTCGATATTCTGGACAAGATTGGTTAGCCTCTCGGCGAAAGGGCGATATCCGAAAAGATCATTCTCCGCTGTAAAGCCCTCTTTAGGGATATTAGGTTCTGGTGGTGTAAGGCGCATGAATACACCCTCCGTTCTGTTAGGGACATCCTCTATTTTCCTCTCTTAGCGCTGCCACAGACCCCAGCCCGTCCTACTCCGCCCCTGCCCGATGCGCCTGCATCCACTCCCGGGCCATGTGCTGGGCTTCGGCGATCTCGGCGGAGGTCAGGTGCTTGGCGACCAAGTCACGCGCCTCGGCCGCATGTTCGTAGCCACTCGTGCCGGCGAGATTGTACCACATATGGGCCAGCGTATAATCCTGCGGGACGCCCTTACCGTTGCCGTACATGATGCCGAGATTGTACTGCGCCGTAGTGTCCCCCTGCTCAGCGGCGCGGCGATACCATGCCAGCGCCTGGGCATAATCCTGCGCCACGCCCTCGCCCTGGTAGTACATGAAGCCGAGATTGAGCTGCGCCTTAGCGTGCCCCTGCTCGACGGCGCGGCGGTACCATGCCAGCGCCTCAGCATCATCCTGCGGGACGCCCTTACCGTTGCCGTACATGATGCCGAGATTGTACTGCGCCGTAGCGTCCCCCTGCTCAGCGGCGCGGCGATACCATGCCAGCGCCTGGGCATCATCCTGCGCCACGCCCTCGCCCTGGTAGTACATGCCGCCGAGATTGGTCTGCGCCTTAGCGTGCCCCTGCTCAGCGGCGCGGCGGTACCATACCAGCGCCTGAGCATCATCCTGCGGGACGCCCTCGCCCTGGTCATACATTAAGCCGAACTCGAACTGCGCGTCCGCGTCTCCGCTTTCCGCAGCTGCCCGGCACGCAACGAACCGTGTCTCAGCCGGCAAACTCATATTCAGACAGTCCTTGCGTCTGTCCTCGGAGGCCGCATCGGTCAAGATATTTTGCTGGGCGTGAACGGCATCGTCGGCAATATCCGATATGATCGCGGGCTCCTTCGCCGCGCAGCCGCCCACGAGCAGCAGAACGAGGAGAGGCATAAACACTTTCATCACCTGTTCTCCTTATCGTCTCTCACTCATTTGTCGCATTCAAGATTGCTTCCTGCTGAGGCCAACACGCTCCATTACACCACCCATCCCTGAATATGAATCATCTCAACCGGCACCCCGTACCGCTCCGCGATCGCAGCCGCGTCCGTTAGCCCCTCAGTCCGGGCCTCCTCCAGATCGACCAGCAGATGAAAGGCAAAGTCCTCAGCCTGGCGCTCAAATTTGTTCGGGAGTAGGGTCCGAGCCCGGAGCCACACCGCGTTTGCCTCAGCGTGCAGCAGGTGGTGTCCAATCGCGTGCGCAATCGCCCAGCGCCGTTCCGCTGTCCCCAGTTCAGCCGACACCCCGATCGTGTCCTTGACTAGAATTTCGTGTACCTCCGCGAGGCCATAAATCAACTCGAATACGGACAAAAGGCGGACAATTTAGGTAGGACCAAAAATGGCTGAATCGCGTAAGAGCCTGATTTTGTTAATGCCGGGAGCGAGACTCGAACTCGCACGCTGTCGCCAGCGGTGGATTTTGAGTCCACTGCGTCTGCCAATTCCGCCATCCCGGCATGCATACGGGCAAAGAACACGGGCCTGATGGACTAACCTCCGCCTCAAGACCGTAATGGATATTACCGGGCAGACGAACCCTCTGGCAAGGGTGGTCGGGAGGTCCGCTTGAGCTCAACTGAGTCAACCGAGCACACGCCGAATTGAGCGAACAGCCCCGAATCCTTATCTAATGGATCAAGGGATCAATGCCTCTCACCCAGCTACGGCCCAGACGATGAATGCTCCAAAGGCAATAATAAAAATCGACCACGCCCGAGTGAAGCCCAGGGGTTGCCGGGACCACCAGGCAATCATTCTATTGAAACGGGCCAACCCTATAAACGGCAGTGCTCCCCCTGCCACGACTGATATCACCGCCAGTACCTGCAACGTGGTTGGGAAGCGTGAGCTGGAAGCGACAGACCACAGAGCGACCCCGAATAGGAGCCGGAGTAGCGCGCCAGCCCACAGCCCCTCACGTGTCTGCCAGCGGTGTAAAAAGGAGAGCAACCTGGCTGGTGCAATGAGACCCCACAAACCGAGACTGATGAACAGAACAGCTAAGCCTATAACGATGAAACCCATATCCATCCCCCTTATTGAGTCACGTCTTTGAGAAGGATGTCAAATTCTCCACCGTCCAGCCAAATTCCCTGGCACTCGGGGCACGTATCAAGTATGACCGAGGAACCGAGCGCACTCGACACGCGGATGAGTCCGGTGGCATCCCGTGGACACTGGCCGTGTTTTTGGTTCACTCCCTGTGGAGCGCTTCTCCCTCGGAGAGCCGCGAGCTCTGGCCGGCTTTCATGCAGCACAGGGATGAGTTCGGCATTGTCAAACCAAATCCCCCCACACGTCTCACAGCGGTCGACTTCAATCGCTTGCACGCAAGCTGCGACTAAGGGGCTGCTCGGACATTTTGGACACTGCATCGTTCGACTCCCCGTCTTTTGTTTTTTGCTACTCGTGTCATAGCGTAAAGACAGGGCAGATTCGATGCCACAGACGCAGCAGTCTTGCAGCGGTACGGACTTTCGAATTCCCTCTCCTGGCCCCGTCCTTGCGCTCCATCGCAGCAAAGGGGTGCTGCTCGTAGCCTGTGTCTTTGCCTTCCCGGCCATAGCCGGACGGTGGGCCTCATACGCGGTCCACGGCGACTGGCTTTTCATCTTGAGCCACTGTTTCGGCTTCCTCTTCCTGGCTTTTATCGGCGGGGCAATTCTCCTCAACATTCTGCGTCCGGCCCGAGTGACTGGAGACATCGTGAATGGCGCGGTCTGTGTGTATATGCTGGTTGGCCTGCATATCGTCCATTCTCGTCAAGACGATGAAAGCCGATGAAGTGATTCACCCGACACGACTCAGTCACGCGGTACGAATTTAATGATCGAGGACTTCCAGACCTCAACCACGGGTTGGTCGTTCACGATATACACTTGATAAAATTTGACCCACTCGTTTTCTCCGCGCTTCCATTTTTCAATGGGCACACAGCGCAGTTCCACCTCATCGCCCACACGAATCAGGCCACGGGTCAGCAGCGTGCTGCCGGTGTGTATCCAAAACGGCATCTTGAACTGGTTCTGCACGGCAAAGCTGCCGTGGGCCATCACCAGGCCGGGGTGGACGGGAGGCGTATCGCCCTGCCGGAATATCTCCAGCTCTTCGTTTGTTTTGTCGCAGTACGAGAAGTGCTGAGACAGCGTGAGCTGCCAGCGAAAACGACGAAACGGTGTGTTGAGTTCCATGCGCTCCCAGGTCCCCAACGCACGCTCACCCTCCCAGTCAACAGGCTGCATCGACGCCAGCGCATCGACCGGCGGAAGGGCGTCAGGAATATGCGTACGCATGACAATCAACTCCTGGCCCGCTTCGTTTCTGGAGAGGACACAGCAGGCGTGCGGCTGGTCGCTGTCCGCGTCTGGCGTGATGTGAGACGTGACCCAATCCTCATCAAAAGCTGGCGATTTGAAGCGCAAATCAAACCAGTGGCGGCCCAGCCACGCTTCGCCATAGCGTTCGATGAGCGGACGGATCATCTGACCATACACAATCGCCCCACCCACGATGGAGCCACGAAAACCAAGCGCCTGAGCGCCTGCTTTGGTGTGCGCCTTATTCTCGCCTTCGTTGATATTGCGAGTCTGAAACCGATACGGCTCGAATGCTCCGGCTTGGGTCATAACGTCCCCCTGTGTCTGCGTGTAGCCCTTGGCATGTTACGCTGGGTTACTCTTGGGAAGCAAGCTCGTCATCCCCAGTCCACTCGATATGAATCGGGGTCGCCTCATGCCTAAAAGTAGTCAGAGCCTTCGGACAGCGGTGTGAAGCTTTTCTTGAGTGCTGGCAGCCTTCAGACTGCTATGTCATAATTCCTGTCATTGTTTGGCAAGCTTACCAAGCTTGCCAAAAAGGCTGGAGGTGGAATCACGATGTCTGCTGTCGCTGCTACGTCCGATATGGGACTGCATCTCGATGAGGCCATTCACGCCGCGACGGCCTGGCTGTACCGTGAGCAGGCCGAGGATGGCTACTGGGTCGGGATGCTGGAATCCAACTGCTGCATGGAAGCCCAGTGGCTTCTGGCCATGCACTTCCTGGGCTATGCGCATCCGCACAAGCAGCAGATTGTTCAGACCCTACTCAATGCCCAACGCGGGGACGGCTCGTGGGAGACTTACTACGACGCCCCGGATGGGGACATCAATACCACGGTTGAATGCTACGCCGCCCTGCGCGCGAACGGCTTTGCCCCGGATGATGAGCGCCTGTGTAAAGCCCGGGAATGGATCTTTGCCCATGGGGGTTTGAGTGAGGTGCGGGTGTTTACCCGCTACTGGTTTGCGCTGCTCGGCGAATGGCCGTGGCAGAAAACGCCCAATCTTCCGCCTGAGATCATATTCTTCCCCAAATGGTTTCCGTTCAGCATCTATAATTTTGCCTCCTGGGCACGCGCAACGATTATACCGCTCACCATTCTGTCCGCCCGGCACGTCGTCCGGCCCCTGCCGCCGGACTGTCGTTTGGACGAACTTTTTCCCGAGGGTCGTGAGCGCATGAATTACGACCTGCCGGCACGCACAGGCTTGTGGCAATCATTCTTTTTTGCGGCTGACAAATTCTTGCACGCGTATCAAAATCTTGGTGTTTTGCCAGGCCGTGAAGCCGCCGTCCGGCAAGGCTTGGAATGGATCATTCGCCACCAGGATGCCGACGGGGCGTGGGGTGGGATTCAACCGCCCTGGATTTATAGCTTGATGGCCCTCAATGTCGAGGGCTACCAACTGTCGCATCCGGTCCTTGCCAAGGGTCTGTCCGCTCTCGATGACCACTGGTCCTACGAACGCGACGGCAGCTTGCACATTCAGGCCAGCGAATCCCCCATTTGGGATACCCTGCTGGCCCTGCTGGCGATGACCGATTGTGGTTTTCACGTGCAGCAGTCAGAGCCCATGCAACAGGCGCTCAGGTGGGTGTTGAGCAAAGAAGTGGACACGTTTGGAGATTGGCAGGTCAAAGTCCCGACGGCTCGTCCCGGAGGCTGGGCGTTTGAGCATGAGAACGCCGCCTATCCAGACGTTGACGACACCGCGGTAGCCTTGATTGTACTGGCACACTTGCGTGAGCAGAGCCCCGGCGACACCCGTTTTGATGAACCGATTGAACGCGCAAAATCCTGGGTCCTGGCCATGCAGTCAGACAATGGTGGCTGGGGCGCGTTTGACAAGAATAACGATAAGGACCTGCTGACCAAGATTCCGTTCTGCGACTTTGGCGAGGCGCTCGACCCGCCCAGCGTGGATGTGACCGCCCACGTGCTCGAAGCCTTTGGCGTACTCGGCTATGACGCCTCCCATCCGGCCATGAACCGTGCGCTCGATTATGTCTTGGCCGAGCAGGAGCCGGAAGGCAGTTGGTTCGGCCGCTGGGGGGTCAACCATATTTACGGGACCGCCGCAGTCCTGCCGGGCCTCAAAGCCATTGGCCAAGACATGCGCGCGGCGTATGTGCATAAGGCCGGTCAATGGCTTGCTGCACATCAAAATGAAGACGGTGGTTGGGGCGAGACCTGCGCGTCCTATATGGACGACCGCCTACGCGGCACCGGCCCAAGCACAGCCTCACAGACGGCCTGGGCGTTAATGGCCCTGCTGTCCATTGAGGGCCATCGCTTTAATGCCGCGATTCACACCGGACTCAACTATCTCCTGCGGACCCAACAAGACGGCACCTGGGATGAACCCTATTACACCGGCACCGGCTTTCCCGGCTACGGCACTGGCGCCCGCACGAATATGCACGTCCAGGAAATGAAAAAACGCTTCATGCAGGGCACCGAACTCCAGCGCGGGTTTATGATCAACTACAATATGTATCGGCACTATTTCCCGCTGATAGCGCTGGGGAGAGCGCGAGCGTATTTGGCGGAAGCATAGACTGGAGCATAGAGAGGCTTCGTCTGGCCGAAGTCTTGTAGGTCGGCTTAGCCGCAGGCGTAAGCCGACACGGCCGCGCTTGTCGGATTACGCTACGCTAATCCGACCTACTCGCTCTCCTTCAGCAGCGGCAAGGGCGTCGGCCCGATTCATCTCCAGGGCCTCTTGTAGTGCTGAGCGTAAATTGACTAAAAGTTCTTCTCGGGTAGCTCCTTGAGAATTGACACCGGGCACTTCTTCAATCCACCCTATCCACCATTCGCCATCGCGCTTTACCACTGCTGTATAGTCAGATTTCATCGCTATGATTCCTAATGTGTTTTTCAAGAAAAGTCTTCCCCGCTATACACCGATTGTCGCTTGCATAGCAATCTCCTACAACGCCCTCACATCGGCATACGCGCCGACTTCAATCCCGAACGATTCCGCTTGCTGGAGCAGTTCCAGGGCGTTGCGGACGTGGGCGTAGTCAATCATCATGCCGTCATATGTGACCGCGGCTTTCCCCGCCTTTTCGGCGTCAGCCATCGCCTGCATCACGCCCTTATTCCATTCAATCTCTTCTTGCGAGGGCGAGAAAATCTCATTGGCAATCGGCACGGCAGAAGGATGGATCAACAGACAGCCACGAAACCCGACTTCCCGCCCACGCTGAATTTGTGACCGAACCAGCTCGATATCGCCGACTTCGAGCGAGCCACCGCCAATCGGATATTCGATGCCCGCAGCCCGCGCGGCCAGGAGAATATGCGAAGCCATGTAGAGCGTTTCCAAGCCCTGGCGCGTCCATTTATAGCCAATGGCCCTGGTCACATCGCCGGACCGCGCCCCAACGCCACCGATGATATTCCCGACCCGGGGACAGGCCGTTGCCAGTTTGTAGGCATCCATGATGCCACGTGCGGTTTCGGGTAGGGCCATGATCTCAACCGTGCCATTGGGCAGGCCGGCTTTGTGTTCAAACAACTCCAACCAGGCGTCAACCTTGAGTACTTCCTCGACCGTCTCCAGCTTGGGCACGGCCACCGCGTCGAGCCCTTCAGTGACAACGGCTTCGATGTCTTCGCCGGTCAGACCGGTATCCACACCATTCAGACGCACAAAAACGCCGACTCCTCTACCGCGCAAGCGCTCGATGCCGGTGCGCACGATTTGCCGCGCCTCGACCTTGTCGGCAATCGGAACCGCGTCTTCCAGGTCTATCATCAGGGCGTCCGGCTCGTATTTTGGAGCCTTGTCTATCCAGTCGGGTCGATTGCCTGGAACAAACATGGACGAGCGATACAGTTTCATAATCCCGCCTCCTTTTCTCTCCGGTGCAACATTCCTCTTTTGAGACTTTTGCCGTGAGAACCGCCAAGAATACAAGAGGCGGTCACATATGGCAAAGCCGGGGCTGAGGCTGGTAGAGTGTGACACCGAACACACAGATTCGCCAGATTCTCTCAGACCGCGATACAGAAGGGGACAGCCATGAATCAGTTCCATACACCACGCGAGCAAGGCTTTATTGACCTGGCGGCGACACTGGCCGATGACTTTGCCCAACGTGCGGCCCAGCATGATGAGGAGGGGTCTTTTCCGTACGAAAATTACGCGCGTCTCAAGGAGAGTGGCTACACCATCATGACTATCCCCGAAGAGCTGGGTGGAGGTGGAGCGAGTCTGTTGGAACGGATCAAGGCCCAGGAACGTCTGGGCCAGGGCTGTGCGCCGACTGCCCTGGCTATTAACATGCACTTTAATGTTATTGGCCTGCTGGTCGATTTATGGCGCACGTTCCACGATTCCAAACGGGCCGATATCCTGCGAGGAATTGCGCGTGAGCGGTTGATCTGCGGTGGTTCGGCGTCTGAGCCGGATAATGCCATTCCTGTTTTACGTCCTCGGGCTGTTGCTGAACGAGTAGACGGTGGCTGGCAGGTCAGTGGCCGGAAAATCTTCAGTACCCAGAGTATTGCGCTGGAGCGCTATTTCAGCGAGGCGCTGTGGCAAGACGGTCCTGAAGGGGAGACTATTATCTCCTTCCTCATCCTGCCTGACACGCCGGGTCTCATCTTTAAGGACGACTGGTATACTCTGGGAATGCGCGCAACGGCGTCACGGAGTACTACGCTCACAGAAGTCTTTGTTCCAGAATCGGCCGTGACACTGCAACGGCCAGCCTTTACCCGCGGCGGGATTACGAATCTTTTTCTCAGGGCGCCGTTTACCATCGCCGCGCCCTACATCGGTATTGCCGTTGCGGCGCGAGATTTCGTGGTCGAGTTCATGCGTGACCGTCCTCGCTTTCCGCTCAAAACCCCCATGAGCCATCTGCCCAGCGTGTATAACAAGGTCGGAGAGATGGACCTGCTGATCGAGAGCGCCCGCGCCATGGTGTGGAAGGCCGCAGCCGAGGCCGACATCGAAGACCCACAGACGTGGGCACGCAAAAGCGTAGCGGCGCGCACCCTTGCGATGGAGAATGCGGTACGGGTCGTAGACCTGGCCTTACGAGCTGTTGGGGGAGCCTCGTATTTTAAGCGCTTTCCCTTGGAGCGATATTACCGCGACGTACGGGCCGCCCTGTTTCATCCCGTTGGTACAGACCAGACCTTAGAGCTGCTGGGCAAGGCGGCCTTTGGCATCCCGCTGATGGATGACGACGCGATTTGGGCCTGAACGCCCTACCCCTAACGGAGGAAAAAATAGGGGCAATGCATGCATTGCCCCTACAGGCTCTTCAAACACGCGCTACGACTGCCACAGGTCAGCCACAAGCGCCGTGTCAATATAAGCCGTGCCTTCTCGCACCTTGCCGTCCGTGAGCCGCATCACCCAACAATAGCTGTTGTTATAGGGTGTACCGGCTTTGGTCGTTGCCTTGCCTTCCCACTGCAGGACGACGTTGTCCCCTTCGGCAATGATATTCACCACCGTCGGCTGAATGGGCCCGGCCAGCTTGGCGTTGAGCGGCTTGGCCGCCCCGTCTAAAAATGCCTGCCGGCTGGTATAGGTACGCGAGACGGGGCTGGTGCCAATGACGGTCCACTGAACGTCCTCGGCTAAAGTATTAAAGAATGCCGCAGCGTCTCCACCGGCCCAGGCATCAAAGGCCGCTTGGATTACTTGTTTGTTTTCAGCAGCTCCCATGGGTCCCTCCTTTTCTCGTGCGCGGGGTGTCAGGCGCTCTGCTTGTTATCCCAATCATCCCAATGGATGACTTCTTCCACTGGCGCTCGTGAGACCGGTCCGAAGTTGCCCTGCGGATAACCCATGGGGATAAGCGCCGAGACTTCCATGTCCGCCGGGATATTGAACTTCTGTTTGAGCTCTTCTTCAAAGAGACAATGGATGGTCGTCAGCGTGGCCCCAACGCCCAAGGCACGACAGGCCAATAGAATATTTTGAACTGCTGGATAGATCGTCCCGTGTATGACTGCGGCATTCGCACGTTCATTCTTCATGGCAGCAAGGGGGGGATATTCTGTTTTGGTGCAGGCCAGGAGCAGCACAGGCGCTTCGTCCAAATGCGCGGCCAAATGCGCCGCCGCATTCAGCATGCGTTGCTGAGGGGGTGGCATATCATCCGGGATACCACGCTTACCCATGAGCTTTTGCCAGGTATTCCAGTAATAGTCGCGGATAAAACGTTTCCGCTCTGTCTCGCGGACCAGGATGAACGCCCAGTCCTGCATATTGCCACCGCTGGGCGCTCGGACACCGGCGTCGATAATCTTCTTGAGCGTCTCTTCCGGAATGGGGTCGGGTTTGAGCCGCCGCATTGCGCGGGTCGAGTACATAATTTCAAAAATTCCAGCTTCTGCTGCTTCTGCCATTACTCTCTCCTCTCTACGTTCCCTGGAGGGGCATTCTGCCCATATGGGGAGAATGCCCGCCCACATCTCCCGGATTCCACTCCGTTCCATCCAGGCTACAGTATGGAATTGCACCACCTGACGGCCCCCCGTAAGCCTCCCGCGAGGGGAGAGGGGGGCATGAGCTAGGCACTCAAACCGTACAGACCGGCTGCGTTGCCGGCCACCATCTTATAGGCCTCGTCTTCGGGCACGCCGAGAAAGTCTTTCATCACCTGCTCCTGAGAATACGGAAAAGTCCCCTCGGTGTGCGGATAATCAGAGCCCCACATCAAACGATCCACGCCAATGAGTTCCCGAGTCAGAATGCCCGCCCGATCATCCTCAAACGTGGCCCAGAACTGGCGCTGAAAATAAAAGCTGGGCGCTTCATCGACCCGCGGTTCCATCCAGTGCCGATGGTCGGCCCACCAGTGGTCCATGCTGCGCAGCACCGAGGCGATCCAGCCAATGCCGCCCTCAGCCAGGACAAAGCGGAGCCCTGGATAGCGCTGCGGGATAGCGGCCCAGATGATATCGGCCATGGCCCGCTCCATGGCGCAAATCTTGGTGTCAACAAAGGCTTTGCCAACTCCCATACGGTCCGCCTTCATATAGAAGGGCTCATCCGTGCCGACGTGCATCGAAATCGGCAGACCAATATCCTGGAGCACTGCCCACAGGGGATCGTATTCGGTTGACCGATAGGGTCGCTCAGCAATCTCAGCCGGAATCGACACTGACCGGAGACCCTTTTTGGCAATACGCTCAGCCTCCTCAATCGCCCATTCAATAGGCCCGCGCAGGGGCAGCAAGCCAACACCCAGGAAGCGGTCCGGGGCGGCCGCGCAGAACTCGTTCAGCCAGTCGTTATACACCCGAAAACACTCGCGTTGGTATGCGGCATCCGGCGCAGCGCTCAGAAAGAGCCCCACTCCAGGGTACATGACCTCAGCCCGCAGATGGTCCATCTCCTGGTCGGCCAAGCGGGCCTGCGGGTCCCACGCCCCAGGCCGCGTATCCGCATGCCGGCGGCCCTGCGGCGAGATGATCTCCCCGGCAATCTTGTCTTCCATCGAGACGCCTTCGAGCCCCACGGGTAAGGGTTCCAGCCCGTCTATGATGTAAAAGTCGGCTTCCGGTTTGGACTCTACACGCGGCGCCCGGTCACGAAAGCGTTTATCCATCCTGGTTGTCCATAAGTCTGCGGGCTCGACCACATGGCCGTCAGCAGACACATATCCACCAGTGACATTGATTTCCATGAATACTCCCTCCTTCGTTCAGATAACCGATCAACTCTTTCGTGTGTTACTCTACGCGGACCCATAGCTCCCCGTACTATGGGTTGTCATACCGATCTTCTCCGCCTGCACTGGGCATACCGTGGGGTTTTGGCCTGTGTCAACCTTGGCCGTCGACACCAGCTTTACGGTATTGGGATAGCCGTGGTATGGGGAACGTATACAGGAAAGGAGGGCCTGCCATGATTCGCCCCAAAAAAGTCGGCCATGTCGTACTCAAAGCGTGTGATCTCACCCGCGCCGAGCAGTTTTATACTGAGGTGCTGGGCTTTGAGGTTGTCACTCGGCTCAAGCGGCCACGGGGCGTGTTCTTCAGCCTAGGTGAGCAACACCACGACCTGGCTGTCTTGGAGGTGCCGCCGGAAGCCGAGCCGGTGAAAAACAAGCAAGTCGGCCTGCACCACGTCGCCCTCCAGGTCGGCAACTTTGATGAGCTCAAAGAAGGCTACCGGACACTCAAGGCCCACGACGTTCAGATCACCGCCACGATCGATCACGGCATCACCAAGAGCATTTACTTCCTTGACCCTGAAGGGAACCAGTTCGAGCTGTACTATGATGTTGGCGAAGATGGTCTGGACCGCATGCGGCGCGGAGATGCCAACGCACTCGACCCACTGGACCTTGAAGCGTAAAGGCTGAAACAAAAGCGCGCCTCGACAAAGGCTATCCAAGCTGACTCAAGAAAAGGTCACCTTAGCCCAACTCGAATCCTTCCTGTTCAAAGCCGCTGACATCCTGCGCGGCAAGATGGACGCCTCCGAGTTCAAGGAGTTCATCTTCGGCATGCTGTTCCTGAAACGACTGTCTGACGAGTTCGACCGTAAGCGCGAGCAGGTACGAGCGGAATACGCCCATCTCAAGGACCAACCTGATCTCCTGGCGGAACTCGTTGAGGACAAGACCGCCTTCGGTGAGACTT
This sequence comes from uncultured Binatia bacterium (SeqCode), assembly GCA_965247985.1. Lineage (GTDB taxonomy): Bacteria > Desulfobacterota > Binatia > Bin18 > Bin18 > Bin18. Next base: position 3,370,728 of record OZ252051.1, read on the forward strand.
TCTTCGTCCCCGTTCGTGCCCGCTGGCACGAGACATGGACGGATGAGAATGGTGACTTGGTGCCGGCGCTCAAGGACCTCAAGGACGATATCGGCAACATGCTGAACAAGGCCCTTGCTGCGGTCGAGGACGAGAACGACTCGTTAGCCGGGGTGCTGAAGAACAACATCGACTTCAACGCCGCCAAGGGCAAGACGAAAATAGAGAATCAGAAGTGGAAGGAGTTACTCGATCATTTCAACCAGCCGGGCTTCGTCCTGGTCAACGACAATTTCGAGTTTCCCGACCTGCTCGGCGCAGCCTACGAGTACCTGATCAAGTATTTCGCGGACAGCGCGGGCAAGAAAGGAGGCGAGTTCTATACCCCTGCGGAAGTCGTGCGCCTGCTGGTCCAGTTGACCAAGCCAACGGCAGGGAACGAGATCTACGATCCAGCCGTCGGTTCCGGTGGCTTTCTCATCCAGGCCCACCAGTACGTTGAGGAGCAGGGCGAGGACGCCAACAATCTGGCCCTCTACGGCCAGGACCCCAACGGCACCACGTGGTCGATCTGCAACATGAACATGATCCTCCATAACATTGCGCGCTTCACCATCGAGAACGGGGACACCTTGGAAGACCCGCTGATCCTGCAAAACGGTCAGATACGCAGGTTCGACCGGGTGTTGGCCAATCCTCCATTTTCACAGAACTACAGTCGCGCCAGTATGAAATTCACCAACCGCTTCCAAGAGTGGTGCCCGGAAACCGGCAAGAAAGCCGACCTGATGTTCGTCCAGCACATGCTGGCGAGCCTCAAGAGCGACGGCCACATGGCCACGATCATGCCTCACGGCGTACTTTTTCGTGGCGGTAAGGAAAAGCTGATTCGCGAGCGGTTGATAAAGGACGACGTTATCGAGGCAATCATCAGTTTGCCGCAGGGTCTTTTTTATGGGACCGGCATTCCGGCCTGTGTGCTGGTCTGCAACAAGAACAAACCCGATGCCTTACGCGGCAAGATTTTGTTCATCAATGCGGACCGAGAGTTCGCCGAGGGTAAGAATCAAAACAAACTGCGCCCGGAAGACGTGGAGAAAATCGACTTCGTGTTCACCAACAAACGCGAGATTCCGAAATATAGCCGACTCGTAGACAAGTCAGAGATTGCCGACAAACACGACTACAACCTGAACATCCGACGCTATGTGGACAACACGCCCGAGCCGGAACCGGAAGACGTACAAGCCCATCTTATCGGCGGCATCCCTGAAAGTGAGGTTTCGACGCAAAGTGACCACTTCAACAAGTTTGGCCTTCAATGCGAAACGCTATTCCAGCCGGATCGACCGGGATACCTGACATTCAAAGAGTCGATTGCCAGCAAGGCCGACATAAAAGGCATCATCGAAGTGGACCAATCGGTCGCGCACACGTTGGAGACCCACCGAAATGCTCTGGAACAGTGGTGGAGCGTGGCCCGTGGTGACTTCGCCGAGATTGAGCACGCCAATCAAAGCGGTCGAAAAATGCCGGAAGTACGGCATGAGCTTTTGACCACGCTCAAGGACAAGCTCGTTCCCTTAGGAGTACTGGACGAGTTCAAGAGCGCCGGTGTGTTCGTCAACTGGTGGCAGCAGAATCGCTACGACCTGAAAACCATTGTCTCAACCGGCTGGCACCACACGCTCATCCCGGACGAATATCTGATCGCCACGTTTTTCCAGAGCGAGGCGGACGCCATTGAGGAATTGGAAACCCGTATCGATGAACTACAAACCGAGCTGGCCGAGGCCGTGGAAACCGCGCAAGAGGTGGCTGCCTACGAATCCGACGAAGATGAAAAGGTAACGGCCACAGTCATTAAGAAGGCTCTGAAAGCCCTCATTGATGACCTGAAGGATAGTGCGGGCGCGTCCGCCCAGCGAGAGCGTGATGACCTCAAGGCACAGGATGCCGCCATAAAGGAGATCGAAAATCAAATCAGGGTCAGCAGAGCCTTGTCGAAGAATAAGACCACCGAATTGGAACTCAAAATCCAACTCAAACGGCTTGGCGGCGAAGGGTTCAAAGCCGAAAGCCGGGAACTCATTCAGCAGATCGAAGACCAGCTTGCGAATCTGGACCCACATGACAAGAGCGACAAGGGCAAGATCAATGCCCTGCAAAAGGACAAGGCCACACTTCAAGAGCGTATCGCTAAGACCGATGCGATGTTGAAGACAATCAACGGCCAGCTAACCGATGACGAAGCCAAGCGCCTCATTCTCAAGAAGCTCTACGACATCGCCAGCACCGAACTCGAACGCTACCTTAATGCAGAGATGCGACACCTGGTCTCGGGCATCGAAAACCTGTGGAACAAATACGCCACCAGCATCAAGATAATCGAGAGGAAACGGCAGGATACTCTCGGGCAATTGCATGAAGTATTCGATGGATTGGGGTATTTGACGTGAGAGCACAATCCACACGGCGAGGTTGGGTCTGCAAGACGCTACGTGATCTTGCCACAATTAACTACGGAAAATCGCCGAAAGAAGTTCTCTCAGCCGACGGGTTGTATCCCGTCGTCGGAACCGGTGGTACTGAGCGTTATGGCGATGGATTTCTTTACGATGGACAGTCAATCATCCTCGGGAGAAAAGGGACGATTGACCGAGTTCATTTTGTAACCGGTCGATTCTGGACCATTGACACTGCATACTTTTTGAGCGATCTCAACGGCGCACATCCACGTTGGCTTTTTTATTTTCTGCAAAACCTCGACCTGTCGCAATTAAATGAGGCCACCGGTGTTCCAAGCCTATCGCGTGATTTGCTATACAAGATCGAAGTCGAGACTCCACCGCCGACCGAGCAAACCAAAATCGCCGAAATACTCTTCACAGTCGATCAAGCGATTGACCAGACCGAAGCGCTGATCGCCAAGCAACAGCGCATCAAGACCGGCCTGATGCAAGACCTGCTCACGCGCGGCATCGACAAAGACGGAAACCTTCGCTCCGAAGATACACACGAATTCAAGGACTCGCCGTTGGGGCGGATTCCGGTGGAGTGGGACGATTATCAGTTCGGGCAATGCGTCGATTTGGCAGTTGATGGTCCGTTCGGGTCAAACCTGAAAACGGAACATTACGTTACAGAGCCCGGCGTTCGCGTCTTGCGGTTGCAGAACATTGGAAATGGGGAGTTTGTCGACACCGATAAAGCGTGGATCAGTGAGGCGCACGCAAAGAAGCTCGCGAGGCACGCCGTTGAAGCTAGCGACTTGCTGATTGGCTCACTTGGTGACGATAGACGGTTGTTCGGACGAGCGTGCCTATATCCCGATTCACCGCAACCCGCAATCGTCAAAGCGGATGTCTTTCGCGTGCGCTGCAAGAACGACATGTTGGCTCATGGGTTTGCCTTTCGCCTATTCAACCTTCCCCGCTGGCGAAGCGGCCTTGTAGGACTTGCACAAGGCGTGACCCGTGACCGCGTAAACTTATCGAACTTAATGCTTCTCAGACTTCCAGTTCCGCGTAGCGTCGATGAGCAACGCGCCATTGCCTCAAAACTGGATGGTGTTGACGCAGTGATCGTGGCGCTTCACACAAATCATGAAAAGTTGAAGGCAACTAAGACCGCCCTGATGCAAGACCTCCTCACCGGCAAGGTGTCTGTCGCTCCGTTGCTGACTGACGCAGAGGGCGGCGTATGAGTACCAAGACACGAGTGAAGACACATCCCGGTCGGGTACTACTGACAGCGCCAATAATTGCGGTTGCCATGACTGGTCTGACTAGCTAGTGTGACGCCGTGGCGCTCACCTATTCAATCTACGAAGCAAAGGCGCGGTTTTCCGAGGTCATTCGGCAAGTGCGTGAAGGCAAGACCGTCACCGTCTCTTATCGAGGAGAACCAGTGGCAGAAATCCGTTCGATCCGGGAGCGGCGAAAGCCGACGCTCGACGAGCGGCTGAAGGACCTCGAACGTAGCGGCTCCCTGGTTCGTTCGGCCATCCCGAGGAGGACGTTCGGGCCGGTTGAACGACGGCCCGGCGCACTATCGAGGTTTCTCGCCGAGCGCGGCGAATGAGCATCGCGTACGTTGACACCTCGGTGTTGGCGGCCATCGCCTTCGACGAACCGGGTGCGGCAGCGCACGCGCAGCGGCTGGACGAATTCACTCGCCTGATCTCTTCAAACCTGCTCGAAGCCGAACTGCGGGCGGCGTTCGCCCGCGAGAATCTGATCTTTCAAGAAAACGCGATCGCGGGGATCGAATGGATTCTGCCCGATAGGACGCTTGCTCCCGAGTTCGCAACAGTGCTCGAAACAGGCTACTTGTGGGGCGCCGACCTATGGCATCTCGCGACGGCCCTTTATGTCGCTCCCCAATCTGGCAGTCTTTCGTTCGCCACGCTCGACGCCCGGCAAGGCGCCGTTGCGGAGGCGCTCGGTTTTCAGGTTGTGCGGGAAGCGCAGTCGCCATGAGTGACCGCCATCTTCAGAGCAGCTTAAGGATGAAATCGGGAGACAGGCTATGACGCGAGTGAAGACACATCCCGGTCGGGTACTGCGGATGGAACTGGAAGCGAGAGGCATGAGCGCAAACCGGCTTGCGCTCGCCATCCGGGTACCTGCAAACCGGATTACCGCCGTCCTGCGGGGCGAACGGGCGGTCACGGCCGAGACTGCCGTGCGCCTCGGCCGCTACCTTGGAACCGGCCCGGCATTCTGGATGAACCTGCAAAGCGGATACGACATCTCGGTAGTGGAGAGCGTCAAAGGGCGCGTGATCGAAGGCGAGGTGCCAGCCGCGGTTTCGTGACGCTGATGCTACGGGAGTGATGACTATGAGGGCGCAGTCCCTTCGCATGGACGAACGTAACTACGTCGAGATGCCCCTCCTTGAGCAGTTGCACGGCCTGGGCTGGGAGATCATCGACCTGACCGACAAGCAGCAGAAGCCCGCTGATACGTTTCGAGAGAACTTTACCGAAGTCGTCATGCTGCCGGTACTGCGAGAACAGCTCACAGTCATCAATCCGTGGCTGGCAGACGACCAGGTCGAAGAAATCGTCAGGCAACTCATCACGAATTTCCCCGGCACCGGATTGATCGAGAACAACAAGCACATCCTTCATCTGCTTCTGGAGAACACCAGCGTCAGTGAGAACCGACAGACGGGCGAGAAGAGCCCGACGGTGCGCTTTATTGATTTCAAGAACCGCGACAAAAACCGCTTTATTGCCGTGTGCCAATTCAAGGTACGCATCCTGGGCACCGAGCACCACATCATCCCGGACGTTGTGTTGTTCGTGAATGGCCTGCCCGTGGTCCTGATTGAATGCAAGTCGCCCAAGGTGAAGGACGCCATCCCCGAGGCCATTGACCAGATGCTGCGCTACAGCGAGCAACGTGGTGTCACAGGCGAAGGAAGCCCACCGCTCTTTTATTTCAATCAGTTTGTGGTCGCCACCTGCCGCCAGGAGGCCAAGTTCGGGACGATCACCACGCGGAGTGAAAAGTATTTTTACCGCTGGGCCGACCCCTATCCGCGAACGGTCAATGACCTCGATCATGGCGCTGGCAGCCCGAACGACCAGCAGCGCTTGGTCGCCGGGATGATGGATAAGGATAACCTGCTCGACCTCATGCGGACGTTCACCCTGTTTTCGACCAACGACAGAGGGCAGACCATCAAGATTGTGGGGCGCTATCAGCAGTTCCGGGCGGTCAAACTCGCGGTCAAGCGATTGCTGGAGGGCAGGAACCCGCGCGAACGGAGCGGCATCATCTGGCACACCCAGGGCTCGGGCAAATCGCTGACCATGATGTTCATGGTGCGTGAAATGTACCGACACGCACAATTGGTACGCTGGAAAGTGGTCTTTGTCACTGACCGGACACAGCTCGAAGACCAATTGAGCGAGACCAGCCAAAGCATCGGGTTTCCCGTGAAGACGGCCAACAGCATCCGCGAGCTGAAGGAACTGCTTCGGGCCGACACCTCGGACCTGGTCATGGCCATGATCCACAAATTCCGCGACCCGGACCTGACCGAAACCTTCCCACAGCTTAATGACAGGCCACACATCCTGGTCATGACCGATGAAGCCCATCGCTCCCAATACAAGATGCTCGGAGCGAATCTCGATAGGGGCATCCCGAACGCCGCAAAGATCGGCTACACCGGCACGCCGATTGACAAGACCGAGCGCGTCTTTGGCGACTACATCGACAAGTACACCATGCGGCAGTCCATAGACGATGGCGTTACCCTGGAGATCGTCTACGAAGGCCGTACCCACAACGCAGAAATACCCGACCAGGGAGGCATGGATGCGGCGTTTGCGGATGTGTTCAGCGACTACGACCTCCAGCAAAGACTTGAAATCCTCGGCTACGGCTCCCGAGACGCCTACCTGGAGGCAGAACCCACGATTCAAGCCAAGGCCAAGGATATGGTCAGGCACTACCTGACCCATGTATTTCCGAACGGCTACAAGGCCCAGGTGGTGGCTACATCGCGCGAGGCGGCGGTCCGTTACAAGAAGCACCTCGACACTGCCCTGGGTGCAGCCGTTGCCGAGTTGGAAAAATCAAACCCGCCCGGCCTCGACCTGGAGCAGCTAAAGAAGCTGCAAACCGATGTCGTGATCTCCGGCGGACACAACGATCTGCCACACTTAAAGGAGTACGCTGACCAGACCAAGCACGGACGCAGTATCAAGAGCTTCAAAATGGTGTTCGGGGGTGAAGACGAAGGCGTGAGCGGAGACATGGGCATCCTCGTCGTCAACAATATGCTCATCACGGGTTTCGACGCTCCCGTGGAGCAGGTCATGTATTTGGATAGAGTCATCACCGACCACAACCTATTGCAGGCCATTGCTCGGGTGAATCGGGTTGGAGGCGACACGAAAGACAAAGGCTTCGTGGTTGATTACGTCGGCGTTGGGCATCATCTCAAGAAAGCCATCGACGTTTATGACGAGCGAGAACAAAAGGAAGTCATTGACACCCTCAGCTTTCCCGAAGAGGAACTGCGCAACCTCAAGGACAGCCATGCTGCGATTATAGCCTTGCTTGAGCAGCATGGCCTGACAGACCTGACGGACCATGACGCTTTTTTTGATGTGCTCTACGACGAGGACCTGCGCTTTGATTACATGCAGGCGTTCAAGAAGTTGACCAAGTGCCTGAACCTCGTCTTCCCCGCGCGGCAAGCGTTGGAGTTTATGGACGATTACAAGGCCCTCGCTGAAATCAACATCCTCGCCGGCAAGCACTTCCGGGATGAACGCCTCAGCATGAAGGGCATCCCACCGAAGCTACGCGCCATCACAGACAAATATCTGGAGTCAAAGAGCATTGACCAGAAGGTCAAACCGATTTCCATTCTGGACGAGGACTTCCAAAAGAACGTCGATCAGCGCAGCCGCACAAAGACAAAAGCGGCAGAAGTAGAACATGCTATCCGCCACCACCTCGACGTTGAGTTGGGTGACGACCCGGACTTGCAAGCGTCCTTCGCGGAAGCACTCGCGCAGATATTGCAAGAGTTCCAGGATAACTGGAAAAGGATTTACGAAGAGCTGGAGAAGCTACGAACAAGGATCATCAATTCCAGCAAGGAACCAACTTATGGCCTCCATAGGAAAAGGCAGATGCCGTTCTTTCGCATGTTTCGACGCGAGCTGTTTGGTGCGGACATGGTCAAGGACGCTGACGAATTGAGGGTAGCGGAAACGAGTCCGCGTTACGGCTTGAGCGAGGACGACAAAATCGGCCACTTGGTCGCACTGACGCAGGGGGTCTCACTGGTGGTCGAGCGAGAGTTGAAGCTGGTCGGATTTTGGGAAAGTATTCCAGCGCGCAACAAACTAAGAGCCGAGATTCAGAAGACGCTTCTCCAGCCGTCGTTCGTAGCGCTCCCGAACCTTGTGAACAAGCATGCCCAAATAATCAGCCGTGTGATGGAGATCGCGGAAAAGAACCATGACATCATTCTCTACGCAGAGTAAGCATGGACACGGCCTACACAATCAAACGATCACCGAAACGTAAGAAGCTGACGATCACCGTCGAGCGGGACCGTAGCGTGGTCGTTCATGCCCCCGAGTCCACCCCTGAAGAGACGATTCGGGAAGCTGTCGAGTCAAAACGTCAGTGGATTTATGAGAAGACGAAGCATACCCAGAAGTACGCAGAGCGACCCCATCCGCCCGGCAAGGAGCTGGTAAACGGCGAATCCGCGCTCTACCTTGGCCGCGAGTACCAAGTCGAAGTCATCCCGACCGACTCGACGGAGATACGCTTCGGGCAACGTTTCTTGATCCCGGCTTCCCTGGCGGGCGAGCGAAGAAGTGTGCTTCGCAACTGGTACGTCAACCGAGCGAGAGAGAGGATTCTTCCAAAGGTAAAATCCATTGCAGCTAGTCTCGGGGTAGAGTTTGCCAGCGCGAAGATTGTGGACAATCGTTTCCGCTGGGGTTCATGCACTGTCAAGAACAACGTGAATCTGAACTGGCGGCTGATCAAAGCGCCCATGTTCGTGATCGATTACGTTATCGTGCATGAACTCGCCCACCTGATTGAGGCAAATCATACCCCCCGATTCTGGAATATCGTCAGAACGCACACGCCAACGATGGAAAAAGCGCGAAGCTGGCTTAGAGATCACGGCCAAGTGCTCGAACAGGATGTCTAATAACGGGGTTCAAACCGGGAAGAAGGGTATTGGGCTTGAGAACTTGCTAACGTGCAATCAATGTCAATAGCTTTTGGTGCAGTAGCAAAGCGTTCGCCATGATCGGTCATTTGCCGATCAAGTCCTGCGGCTTGATGTGAGTGAAGGTGTCGTTGTCGGCGTACTCGGCCCCTGGGGTTCTGGAACTTGGTGCGGTTACTTTTACCAGCCACCTGCGTCAATTCCCCTGTTGCCTTTTCTTTCCGACAGTTACAGATGATTTTGACGGGGAAGAGGGACTAAATCACCGCCTCCAACTGAATGATGACATTATCCCGATCGCGCAGAAAACCAATGCCGTTATACTGCCCGTCCAAATAGTTATACTGCACGCTCAAACGAAACGGGTCGCGGATAAACGTGATTTCGGGCTGGACCAGCCAGGCCCCCTGCCAGTCATACAAAAAGATCAGCTGGGACTCGACTGCGCCCGAGAGATAGGCGGTTGAGATCAAAAGGGTTTGAATCAATTGATGCTGGTCTATGTTGACAAAGGTATTATTGTTCCGATTGGGGTCTTGGACTGGAGCCGCAAAATGCCCAAAACCAAACGAGTCGGATACGTTGGGGACCGGCGTATCATTGAAATCCAGGATGTGCCGCCCAAAAATCTGACTACTGATAAGGAAGGACTGGTCCGGGTTCAGCACACTGATATAGCGGGTCATGTCCACCCCCAGAGACCAGCGCACCACGTCGGACCGGCTGATCTTACTCCGGTAGCGGACAAGGGACTGGCCCGTTCCATCGGTTCCGACCTGTTGATATCCGGGCGTTATGTCACCAGTCAGCGCCGGGCCTAAAATCTGATCTGAGGCGAAATTGTGAAAAAACGGTTCATCGTGAAAATAGGCAAACTCGCTGCGTATAATGGACGACAAGCGCGGTAGACCGAAAGTGAGCGTACCCCCACTGATCTGCACCTTCGGATACAGCGCATGGGCCTGGAAGTGGTCGGCTAAGAAGCGGGCCGTTTCATCGGCCTGCACCGCGGCCTCAAAAGCGCCCAGGCCGATCGGCCGATTGGTCGGCGTCACAATGCGCAGCATGGGCGTATCCAGATAGGTGGTGTAGTGGGCCAGACTGAACATGAACTCGCCCCACACACCGACAAGACGACCCCCACCCCGCGCGTCTGCAAAATTCTTTGACGGCTCTTTGGTGCGACCTGGGATACCTGGGGTATTCGGCGTTGACCAGGGAGAGCCGGTGGGAACTGGCGCGGCGATTTTATCGTCAAAGACCATAAAGCCTTCGAGGTTGAGCTCGGACAGCGGACCTACCCCACCGAAGCCATACACAACCCGGGCCATATCAAGCGGGACACGCCGCTCGTCGAGTGAAACAAGGAAGCCACCAAAACCGGCATCGAGCGGGTTAATCTGATCCAAGAGGCGGAAGACATCGGTCTCACCCCACGACAGGTTTTGGCGACCGATCCGCAAGAACAGGGGTCCATGCGCATAGTTCAGATAGGCTTCAAACAAGCGGTGACGATGACGCAGACGTTGACGCGGGTCCGCATGACTACAGCCGGCAAAGCGTCTGGGATGGGTGTGTTTCGCTTTGGTCGGCGTCCCGCAGTCAGTCAGCAGCGGGAAGCGTTCACGAAAAACAGCCGGGCCATAGTCCCACACCCCGTCGTATTCCCCCCGGTAGGTCACAAAGTAGTCGAGGGTATCCGCTTTCAGCAAACGCAGCGGAGCGAGGAGCGCTTGCAACGGCGCCAGGACGCCGGTCGCGTTACCTGCAACCAGGCCGGTGAGGTCATGACTCAGCTCACCTTGGATAAACGTCCGGTTCTGGAGCATATTCCAGTCGTTATACGGCGTCTGGAGGCGCGTATTATCCGCGGCCCGTTCGACTGCAAAGGCGGTCCGGTTATACACCCGGCCGCTGAAGCGCAGGCTTTCGTCCTGATCCAGAAAAACCGCCCAAGCCGGATCGGACGGCAAACTCAGCAGCACGCCAACCAGCAGGCCGATCCACAGCCATCTTTTTCTCGCGCGCATCTCAACGTCCGGTGGAATAGGGATTGCCACGGCCTTACTTCCCGCGCAGCATGAGCGTCATGACAGTGAACTGACTCGGGGGAAGGGCCCGATTGAGGAGAATCTTGGTTATCTGAAAATTGTTGGCCCGCTCAAGCTGATAGTCGATAGAGCCCTGGGCGGCAATTTGCGCCACCCAGTCCGTATTGCCCCATGGATCGAATTCGGGATGCCGGGCGACCATGAGAAAACTGCGTTTATGCTCCCCGGCGTGGTCATACGTGAAGGAAAATAAGGGCAGAGAGGTCTGGACATCGATATAGAGGATACGCCGGCTGTACAGGGGATGGGAAATTTTCGGTGTTGCCTCAACCACTACGGCCTGGCGAAGTTCCCAGGGGTCAATCAGATACCAATTGCCACGCCCGCCCCAAGTCGGCGCACTGGCTCGAATCGGCCCAGGGGCCAGGACCGTTTGCTCGCGCACATATTTCCAGTCATAAGCGTGAATATAACCGAGGAAACCGGAGCGATCCTCAATCAGTACTACGCCCCGACCGGGCGAGATGTATGGGGTGTAGACGATTTTACGAGTACGGCGCGTCTTTGGATCGTAGGCCCACTGATCGTGCAGCAGGAAATCGCTGTCAGGTTGCACGCTCAGGATTTGATTCCCCTCGCTGTCAGACGGCGCCAGCATGCGGGTGTATTGTTTGGTGTAGATGCCCTGTTTTTCCCACTGCGGGACATTCCTGACGCTGTCGGGGCGATGCATGCCGTACAGCGAGAAAAACGCGAAGCTCTGCGAGCGTTCTGTATTACCATTGCTATTAACCAGGCTATTCGTCGCCCACATTTGCGCGTCGTCGCCCTGGTCGCGGTAGCGCAGATTCCAGACCGCTTTCAGCCCGGCCTGCGGGTCGTCCGCGTCGAGCACGGGAAAAGGCCGGCCAGCCACGTAGTTCTGGAGTTCGCCCTCTCCGACCACCACTCCACTATGGTGTTGGAGCGTCGCGTCAATAAAGGCTTGTCGGAGTTGCAGGTCCGTGGTCTCCTGCACGGTGATCGAAAAGTCACCCGCCGCCAGATAGGTCTGAATCTCCGGCGGTAAGACCGCAGAGGCGACTGTGGCATTGGTGGCATCAAGTTTCAGACCGGGCTGGATACCCTCCACCTGCGGCGGCCCATCTCGGTAGGGGGAAAAATCCTCAAGAATGCGCTCGCGTTCGCCCTCTTGAGCCTGAGCAACCAGAGCAAAAGACCCGAAAACGATACAGGACACAAGCCAGCACAGGAGGACATTCCCTCCACGAAAAATACTTGTCACGCTGTCTCCCCTGAGAAAACCCCAGCCCAACATCCCCTCCAGAGCCGGGATACTGCTGGTCTTTGTTACCGAGCCTCTTTCTGCCTGAGAAAGCACAATTCCGCAACCGCCGCATATGAACTGCCACAAATCGAACGGACTCCTTGCATCCCTTCATCAGTCTCGCTAAGCAGACAGGAGAGTAGAAATCCATACAGGAGGAATGAGGTTATGAGTGCACGAGAGATCGAAGCCGCGGCGAGAGGTTTCTTTGACGCCTTTGCGCAATTAAACGTACAAAAGGCTATTGACATGCTGTCCGATAATCTTGAGGTGATTGACCACGTTCCCTATCGGTTTGACAGCAAGCCGGAGTTCGCTGATTTTTTGCGGGGCGCGATGGAAGGTGTTGTCTCGGCCAGCGTCGGTCTGCGCCAACTGTCCTGCCGGACCATTGGCAGGAGTGCCGGTGTGGCCAATGGCTATGACACTTTCACCGCAGTGGGCAAGGACGGGAGCGTCAATACGCTGAACGGACGGACCACCCTCGTCTTCGGCAAAGAAGACGGCCAGTGGAAAATCGTCAGCGCCCATTTTTCTCCCCTACCAACCCATTAATGTCATAAAACTCCCCTCCTTGGAGGGGTGGCCCGAAGGGCCGGGGTGGATTGCCCGCGGTCGGATACCCCTCACCCATCCCCTCTCCCCCAAGGGGCGAGGGGATGGCACCCCAGCCGCTTACGCGGCTCCGGCCCGCAGCACGTGACCGGGCAGGCTGCCGGTGTGCTGTTGATCTGCGTACAAGACCTCACCATTCACAACAGTATGCATCACGCCATGCGCGGGGACGACCAGGCGCCGTCCACCACCAGGCAGGTCATAGCGCATCTCAGGTCGCTTGGGCGAGCCAATCGTATCGGCATCAAAAATAGCGATATCAGCGGCCATCCCTTTGGCCAGAACACCCCGGTTGGGAACGCCAAAGAACTGTGCCGGCTCTGAGGTAATGCGTTGCACCGCCCGTTCAATCGGCATGAGCTGTTTTTCCCGCACCCAGGTGCCAAGCAGGTAGGTGCAGTAGCCGGCATCGCACAGCATATCCACATGAGCGCCGCCGTCTGACAGGCCAATCATCGTATTGGGATGGGTAATGAGTTCGGCCACTCGCTTTTCATCCGCGTTAAACAGGGCCATGACATACTGGATATTCAGATTGTCCTCGATAGCCAGATCGAGGAAGGTATCCAGTCCGTCTTTCCCCCGCTCGCGGGCCACCTCGTCCACGGTTTTGCCTTCGTATTTCTTCAGGCTGGGATTGCTGACTTCCTGGATATCAACCCGGTCCCACTTGCCGGGAAAGACGCGTGGCTCCTCAAACGTTTTGCGCCAGGCCTGGCGAAATGTGGGGTCACGGTAGAGCGCGATCTGTTCCTCTGCTGATTTATTAAACGCCGGATTCCAACAATCCAGATTGGCAAAAATGAACGGATTACGCAGGTTGACCTGAACGCTGAGCGGCCGACAGGTGACTTGCGGGACGATACCACGCTGAATCAAAGACTCGGTCTGGCGGAGCGTTTCCATGCAGACATCGGGCTTATCGTCTCGTGACAGCATGGCCAGCCAGGTCACCGGGCGATTACTCTGCGTGCCCAAGTGGTCGAGTAAAGCATAATCGCTCTCGGTGACTACCCCAGGCTGGTCATTCAAGGCTAACTCAATCGAGCCTCTGCCAAGAGTTTTGAGTACGCCGGCGTAGGCAGCGAGTTCATCAAAGCTGGCCAAACGGCAGGCCAGCGGACGGCCTTGATAGCCAATATGCTGCGGACCGTTGGTGGTCGAGAAACCAAACGCGCCGGCGTCCATGGCCTCGCGCAGCAGGGCTGCAATTTGGGCCGTTTCTTCGGGTGTGGCGGCCCGGTCCATGGACTCTTCACCCATCACGTAATGACGAAACGGCGTCAGTGGAGCCATAAACCCGAGGTTAATCCCGGAGCCACGCTTGGCTGCGGCGTCCATATATTCGGGAAAGGTCTCCCAATCCCAGGTCACGCCTTGTGACAGCACCTCAAAAGGGATGGCTTCAACATTCACCAGATCCCAGGTCGCGATCTCTCGGACTGCGGGTTTGCACGGTGCCAGCCCCACGCCGCAGTTGCCCATAATGACACTGGTCACGCCGTGCCAGGACGACGGAGAAACCATAGGATCCCAACAGATCTGGGCATCATAGTGAGTGTGGTGATCGATAAAGCCAGGTGTGACAGTCAGATCAGACGCATCAATAATCTTCTTTGCGCCGGCGGTGATTTTGCCAATTTCAGCGATCTTTCCCTCTGCGACCGCGATATCGGCCCGAACCGGCGGTGCGCCGCTCCCATCAACCACCGTGCCATTCTTAATCAGCAGCTCGTAGGACATATATCTCCCCTTCCTGTGTAACCCCTAGTTTTCTCGCCTTGCCTATCGTCCTATCCTGTTCACTCGTGCGTGGTCAAGCTGGAATCCTCAAGCCCACTCTGAACATCTTCTCCCCTCCCTCGTGTGATGCCAATCAGGCGGCGTGGTGGTCCCGGCGCGGCCATGGACAACACCCGTCCCGGGCGGGGCACTCAGCCCAGGGCTTGGAGGGTGCGCCCTGCGCACCCTCAGGGGGCCGGGAGGGGGGGGCCACCCCAGGTCGGTCCCAGGGGTGGCCCCCGGACGCAATGGGCATCATCCGTGGAAGGGGGGAGAGAAGAGGAGCCGGAGTCTCCCCAGACGCACGGGGAGGGGTGAGAAAAAAGGTCTGGAAACCGCTTTCCCCCTCCCAGGAGGGGAGTTCGCACGGCGGAGGACTTGACACACAGGCGGTAGAAAGCTGACAATCCCTTTCCTTTACGTCAGACGGCCCGCTGTCCCATTCCCAGGGCGGGTACCCCGCAGGAGAAAGGACCCTCACGGCCATGACAACCACGAGCGAATCCCTCCAGGAAGTCGAAGTCAAGCTCCTGACTGATGACGGGTCCGTCTTCGGTCAGATCGCGGCCCTCCCGCAGCTCGGTCCTTTTCGTCTTGAGCGCCGCCCGACTGTACAGTTGCAGACCACGTATCTGGATACGACGGATTTCCTCATAGTACGCCATGCGCTGGCCCTGCGTCTTCGGCGTATAGGGGAGGATAGGGAGAATGGAGAGGATGAGGAGGATAGAGAGGATAGGGAGGATGGCTGGGAAGTTTCGACAAAAGGACAAGGACAGGTGACAGGTGCCATTCATGCTCGTCCGGAACGGACGGTGGTGCTACCCGGTGCTCCGACCTTTCCATTCGTCCCACCAGCAGAGTTGGCCGACGGTCTGCCGCCCGCCGCCCTCCACCAGACGCTGAGCCCGATTCTGATTTCCGAGGTGAAACGGCAACGCTTGGCCATTAAGCGTAGCGCTGAGCCACACGAAGAAACGCTTGCAGAGGTGGCCCTCGATACGGCGCGGTATCGTGATCCGAAAGCGCCTGGGCGTGCCTTTGCAACGTTTTATGAGGTCGAAGTCGAGCTGGAGACCGGCACGCAGGATGAGCTGAGACGTATCAGCCGTTATCTCCAGGAGCGTTTTCCCTTACACCCGTCACGTGCCAATAAGCTGCATCGTGGCCTGGCCCTCTTATATGGCCCAGGTGTGTGGAAAGTCCCCTACGCGAGCCCGCCGCAGTCAGGCGTGTGAGGTTCGTTTAGACCACGGGGCGACCTCTGCGATAAAGTCCGTACAGGTCGTATGGACTTCCGCACGCAGCCTATCCTTCTGCTGCTCGAACGTATGCATCAGGACCTGGACCGTTCGCTCAGTTCGGTGCCTCTGGCTGGGCGAGCCCGGTACTTCGTCAGCAAGTGCTCGCAGCATATGCTGCTGGACCTCAAGATCGTTGAGCTGGCCTAATACGTCCTGGAGGGTGCGCAGACGACGAATCGGGTCAGTCGTCATAGCCTCGGGGAACGCACTGGCAAAAAACTCGAACAAATAGCGGAGTTTCTTGCATTCAATGCGCAGCCTGTGCAGCCGCTGGGGATCGCTCTCCTGGAGGGCGTCTGGCCGTATGGAGGTGAGCACGCGCTGGCACTGCTTGCGGATACGTTTCCGGACAAGCTTTCCCAGTCGGTGTTCTGCCCGCGCTCCCTTGGCTTTCGTATCCGTTGCGACGGTTTCCCAGCGCTGGAGAATGGTCTCACAGCGCTGTGTGTTCAGCGCTTCCACCAGACGGTGATGCGTGGCGGAGCGGTCATACTGAACGGCGCGAAAGAGAGGGGCAATATCCGGGCGCAGGTCTGGCGGGAGAGCGGCCAGATAGTCCGCCTGTTGGAGCAGAAACACGTCCAGGTCGCGCAGATGGTTGGTGAGACTTCCCAAAAAGGGCAGATCCTTGCGCAGTTGTTTGGTCAAGCCAACCGGCAGCACATCCGGCAGTTGGCTGAGTAGGGACCGGGCACGCCGAATGGCCACGCGAAAGTCGTGCAGGAACTCAGTATCAATATCGGAGAGGATACCCGTCCTGTTCTGTCTGACTATGCCAAGCAGGAAGGCCAGAATCGTGCGCAGCGCGCTATCAGCCCGCATATCAGGATCGAACCCAAACGCGAGTTTCGCAGAATAGGCGCGCGCCTGTTGGGCTGTGTGCAGGCTCGCAAGAGGACCGGAAATAGGCTTCAGGGCTAAGGGGGCTAGCCACGCACAGAGTTCACGTGCCACTGCCGACCCTGCATAGGGCGAGACCTCGATCTGGGTCGGAAACGGTGCGACCCGGTCCTGGTCTTTTACTGCGCTCTCTTCAAAGACGATATTCACCACAGGTCGATGGGGGGCCACCTGCTCCGCTAGGGCAAGATACGAGACATGCACGACTGCACGCTCCAGAAGCGCGCGGATTGAGACCAACGGTAAGAGCTGTGCTTTGAGTGGACTCTCCACCCAATCACTGACCCAGGGCAGGAGCGCCAAGCAGGGCGTGCGTTCACCAACCGGACGGTTGTCCAGCGACCAGAGAGCAACCGTATCGTTCACCTGGCACAGCGCCAGCTCACGCCGAAAGAGGCGCCAGTCAAAGGTGTCGAAATAGCGCCGCGTCTGGGTTCCCAAAAAGGTGACCTCAACCGCAAAGCGCGCCTGCAATTGCCGCAGGAACTGGCCACGGGCCACGTTACCTGACAATGTATAGCGGGTCCGCGTACTCATAGCCGGCTCTTCTCCGTCATCAGGCATACCTCCCTACTATAGAGACCGGTGAGGACTAATAAAGGTGGCCTTGGAAATGAATGCTCACCCCGGCACCTATGCCCTCATCTTGCAAGCCGACCACCGGCAGGTTGTGCGCATTGGTCGGCTGGGCCAACTCACCGTTCAGCCAGGTTTCTATGTGTATGTTGGCAGTGCCTTTGGACCGGGAGGCGTACGGGCACGGGTCAGTCATCACACACGGATTGCTGCACGTCCGCATTGGCATATTGATTATCTCCGTCGGGAAGTCGAGCTTCAACACGTCTGGTACTCATACGATCTGCTCCGTCGAGAACATGCCTGGGCTACCGTTTTTGCGAACCTGCGGGGCGCAGCGCTCCCGCTGGCCGGCTTTGGTGCATCCGACTGCGCGTGTATTGCGCACCTGTATTTCTTCCCGCGTCAACCACGGCTGGACACCTTTCGGCATAGGATTCGGGCAGCTATTCCGAATCATGGTCGAGTTGAACGGATAGCCGCGCAAGGGACAATGCGGCTTGTCTTACAGGGCCGGGCTGCTCTATAGATGGACATAGTCTCGGCCCCCATAAAAGAAGAGGGAACCACAAAGGAGGGGAATGATGCCAGTCTCAAGTGAACAGTTTGCCACACAACTCCAGGACATGGTCGCCCAACGGCGTGCCTTTTGGGAGCACCCCTGGGTGCATAAATTTCGGCGCTCCGAACTGAGTAAAGAGCAGGTCCGACACTGGATCGAACAGCAGTTCTACCTGACCGGCCGAGTGCACGACCTGATCGGTCCGCTGTACGTCAACTGCGAAGATGCTGCCGTACGGGCGCATATTCTCGAAAATCTGATTGAAGAAGAAACCGGACAAATCTCCAAAAGTGCGCCCCACCCGGAACTGTATATTCGTCTCGGGACGGCGCTCGGCAGCAGTCGGGAGACGATGCAGCACATCCGTCCCCTGCCTGAGACTGTTGCGCTGCGGACGTGGTGGATTTGGATTGTGGCCCAGCGTCCCTTTGTCGAGGGACTTGCGGCAGTCAGCGTTGCTGGCGAAGCCCAGGTCCCAGGGGCCGGAGATGAATTCACCCGCATCTTGGAGCAAGACTACGGTCTGACCCACGAGGAAACCGCCTTCTGGTGGGTGCATGAGGAAGTGGATAAGGATCATGGCGGCGGAGCGGTCGAGCTCGTTTCCAAGCTGGCCCAAACCGACGAGGAACAGCAACGTGTCCGGGATGCGGTCGATCATACCCTCGAACTGCTGTGGCGCTTTTTTGATGGCCTGGAATTAGCCTACGGAGAACAGCGCCGGGCGGCCTAATCGCTCCTCGCTTCCACAAGGAGGGGCACCATGGGCGCGCGCACGGGAGCAGAGTTTACTGAAGGGTTACGCGATCAGCGTGAAGTCTGGCTCGGCAATGAGCGGGTCGAAGATGTGACCACGCATCCCGCCTTTCGAGCCGCGGTCGAGAGCATTGCGCATTTATATGACATGCAGCACGACCCGGCCTGTCAGGACAGGCTGTGCTACCCGTCGCCGACGAGTGGCAAGCCGGTCGGACTCTCATTTCTGATCCCGCGGACGCGAGAAGACCTCGTTCGGCGACGGACAATGAGCAAGGTCTGGGCAGACGCCACCTGCGGCATGATGGGCCGCAGTGCGGATTTTCTCAATACAATGGTCACCGCCTGGGCAGCCAAGGCTGACTATTTTGCCCGACAAAGCCCGGAGTGCCGGCAGCGGGTCCTGGACTATTATGAATACTGCCGCGAGAACGATCTCTTTCTCACCCATACCCTGGTTGATCCGCAGGTAGATCGCTCCAAGAACCGGGCCGAGCAAGACGACCCGTATCAGTGTCTTGGTATTGTAGACGAGACGGCTGAGGGGCTCGTTATTCGAGGTGGGAAAATGATTGCCACGGCCGCGCCGTTCGCGGATGAGATTCTGGCCTGGCCCTTTCCGCCAACGCTGACCGAAGCAGAGTCGTCCTATGCCATTGTCTTTATCATCCCGGTTGCCTCACCGGGGCTGAAGATTATTTGTCGCGAGTCTTTTACCCGACCAGGTGCGGTTGAGGATCATCCGCTGAGTGCCCGCTTTGACGAGATGGACGCGGTCGCGGTTTTTGATGATGTGGTTGTCCCCTGGGAGCGCGTTTTTTTGCATAAAGATGTGGACCTGGTCGGCCGTATGTACGTCGGCACCCGCATTCGAGAATGGACGGCCCACCAAACCAATACGCGCCTCTTATCGAAGATCGAGTTTGTCTACGGCACGCTCAGCCTCATGGCTGAGGCCATCGGGGTCCAAGACAAACCCGCCGTACAAGAGACCCTGGGCGAAGCGGCCAGCTATGTTGAAATCATTAAATCCATTCTCCTTGCATCGGAACAAGAAGCCGAAATTGACCCTTCCAACGGGGCTATCTATCCTGCCCTCACGACGCTGCAAGTCGGACGGGCCTGGGGGCCGCGGATGTATCCGCGCTTGATGGAAATGATGCGTCGGATTGGCGCCGGCGGGCTGATGCAGCTTCCGGCGACATTTTCTTCTTTTGACGGGCCAACCGGACCAGACCTGGAAAAATACTATCGCGGCGCCCGCATCCCAGCCCAGGACAAAGTCCGGCTCTTTAAGCTGGCCTGGGACCTGGTTGGCTCTGATTTTGGCTCACGCCATGAGTTGTATGAAATGTTCTACGCCGGCGACCCCAGCATGATTACGGCCGGTTTGCATCGTGATTTCGACACCGCAAGCTGTACGAATCGGGTGAAAGCATTTCTGGGCCTGGGAGAGTAAAGCTCAAGACCAGCTCGCCCCCCCACCACTCTTGGTGCGCAGGGCGCACCCTACGGGAGAAGTTCTCCCTGGACCGGTGCGTCTTTTTCTCCTCGCCCCTTAGGGGAGAGGATGAAGGAGAGGGGGACGGGAGAAGTTTTCCCTACACGTCTATGGCCAGCAGCTCGCCCAGGTGGCGGTCGATTTGTTTCAGATAGTCCGGCTCTATGCCAAACAGCCCGAGGTGGCCATACATGCTGTGAATCACCCGGAACTCGCTGTTCGGAATGAGTTGCTGCTCGGCTTCACAATCGCGCGGCGGAAAAAACATATCTTCGTCAATGGGCAGGACAAACACCTTGGCGGTAATACGTTCGAGCGCCCGTTTGAGGTCACCGCCGGTATGCCGACTGACATCCCCTCGCTGCCATTTCCAGGCCATACACAGCAGATTATTCGGATCCATGGGGAGAAAATAGTTTTCCACAAAACCAACCACAAAGTCCTCGTTGGAAGAAAATCCCAGCTCCCGCCAGGCTTCCTGTTTGAACAGCTCGGTACAGAAGCCCATCACTCCCCACAGGCGGGCCTGGCGGCGCAGGCCGACATGGACCGCATGCGGGTCGGTGTACCAGCCGTTATTCCAGGCCGGGTCCGAGGTGATCGCCTCGTTCAAAGTCTCAACATACAGAAAGTCGTGCGGCGTGGTTTTGGCCGTGCCGGCCAGCGGCGCGGCGCGCTTGACCAGGTCGGGATAGCGTACCGCCCACTCATAGGTTTGCTGCGCACCCATGGAACCGCCACACACCAGTTCCAAGCGTTCAATACCAAACTGTTCGGTCACCAGCTTATGCTGGGCGCGTACATCGTCACCGATCCGTATCCGCGGGAAACGCGCCATATTAAACGGGACCGGCGTATTTGACGGCGCACTGGATAAACCATTGCCGAGTTGGTTGGTGATAATGACAAAATACCTGTTCGGATCAATCGCCCGGCCTGGGCCGACATGGACGTCAGCCATGATCTTACTGGTGCCCGAGTACCAGGTCGGCAGGAGAATGGCATTGTCCTTTTGGGCGTTCAGCGTCCCCTGGGTGGTATAGGCGAGCTTGCCGTCGTGCAGCGTCCCACCCTCTTCCAAGGTGAAGGTACCGAGATCAAACAACTCAAATGGCCCGTGATTCTCTTGCGAGTAGTAGTCGTTGAATGCACTGGACATGCTCCGTCTCCTTGTCCGCTGAGCAATGCGGCGTGTTTGAATCAGCCGTTGGCTTAGGGTATAGCTTATCCGGACGCAAAGCCCAAGAGAAGAAAACGAGCACCATGCCACAAGACACACCCCCAGACAGTCTGCACGCGGAACTCGACGCCATAGAATACTACTTCGAGCAGGGCGTCACCGACGGGCTGCCCGTTGTCCCGCCGAACGAAGAACGGATGCAGCACATGCTGGCTGCCACCTCACAGGCCGCGGACGCAGTGGTTGCGCTGGTCCCGCCCAATTTTGGTGAAGCATCGATTGAGAAGATCGCGGTCAATGCCGTTATGGCCGGCTGCAAGCCGGAGTTTCTGCCGGTCGTTATCGCCGGCGTGCGGGCCATGTGTGACGAACGGGTCAATCTGCACGGCGTGCAGGGCACCACCCATACGGCCACGCCGCTGTTTATTGTCAATGGTCCAATCCGGCAGCAGCTTGCTATCAATTGCGCAGCCGGCGTGTTTGGCTCAGGCTGGCGGGCCAACGCGACCATTGGCCGGGCCTTACGGCTCATCATGATTAATATCGGCGGAGCCCATCCGGGCGAGATCGATAAATCAACCATGGGCCATCCCGGCAAATACACCTATTGCATCGGCGAATACGAAGAAGAGAATCCCTGGGAGCCACTCCATGTCGAGCACGGCTACGACCAGGAGCAAAGCACTATCAGTGTCTATTGTTGCGACGCCCCACAGTGTGTGAGTAATCACGGCAGTCGCACCGCGGGCGGCATTTTAGATACGGTCGGTGCCAGCATGGCGGTGGGTTGGAGCGACAAGACCTATCTGGCCGGCAACTATATTGTCGTGCTTGGCCCTGAACACGCCAAAAGCATTGCTACCGATGGCATGCGCAAACAGGATGTGAAGCGCTATCTGTATGAAAACGTCCGCCGGCCTCTCCACGAACTTCTGCCCGGACCGGACGGCAGTGAGGGAGTGAGACGGGAAGGCCTGCCCGGCTGGTTAAACGCGGCAGACGACTTTAGCCTTATCCCGAAAGTTTCCTCACCGGACGGTATTATTATTGTCGTGGCCGGTGGTACGGCCGGACGCTTTTCCGTGCATATGTGTGGTTGGGGTGGAGGCGCTGGGCAGAGCGAACTCGTGACGGTGCCAATCGAAGCCTAAGGAATAACAGGGGCAAAGAGGAGACACAGCATGCCAAAATTATACGATCCAACGGCAACACCCAAACAAGCACCTGCCGCGCTCGCGGCCCGTGTACCGGACTTACGGAACAAGACCGTTGGTCTGCTCGACATTAGCAAGGCCAAGGGCAATTTTTTCCTGGACCGCGTAGAAGAGATGTTGACTGAGCAATTCCAGCCGCACGCAATCATCCGGCGCATGAAGCCCACGTTTGCCCGACCGGCACCGGAAGATATTCGCCAGGAATTAGCACAAAAGTGCGACTTTCTGATTGAAGCCCTGGCCGATTGAGGGTCGTGTACAACGTGCAGTGTGCACGACGGAATCTTTTTTGAAAAAGCCGGTATCCCTTCGGCGGTGTTTGCGACGACTGAGTTTGCCAATGCAGCCCTGGCGCAGGCCAAGGCGTTGAGTCTGCCGGATTTCAAGGTCATCCTGGTTGAACATCCCATCCAACCGCTGACCCCGGAAGAAGTCCACGGACGGGCGGAAGCGGTGTTTGGTCAGATGGTTGAAAAAGTGACGGGACGGGCTGGTTTCTGATTTCACCAGTCCCAGCTATCGGTAGGGGTAATTCATGAATTACCCCTACGGTCAAATCAATTACCCAGCCAACGGTATAATACCCATGACCACCGGCTCGTCACTTACCACGCGGGTGGTGTGCCCCTGGCCGGTGGTGTCTTCAACTAAGCGGGCGTCGCCTGGGCCAAAGCGCCGGGTGCTTCCATCGCCTAAGCCGATTTCCAGTTGACCGGATACAATAATAACGTACTGGCGACGGGGAGCGGGATGCCAGTCCATGAAAGTCCCGACCGGCACTTCTACGAAAGAGATATGTACAGTCGCCTGAGGTTCGGTCAGGGCCGGATGTGAGGCCAGGCTTTGGTCTTCAAAATGCGATTGGCCGTCGTCTCCGCTATACAGTCGATACAGTCCCATTGCGTCTCTCCTTCTTCCTCTTGCCCTTCAGGGTTACTATGGGCATGATCCTTTTCAAAATATCTAAGAAAGCTCAGAGGATTTCATTATGGCAAGCTTAGCGCAAGACAAAGTCGCGCTCGTAACCGGAGGAAGCTCAGGTATCGGCCGGGCAACGGCCCTCGCCTTTGCTCGCGAAGGCGCCAAAGTCGCGGTTGCCGATCTCAATGTCGTAGGCGGAGAAGAAACGGTTTCCCTTATCAAAGGCGCTGGTGGTGAGGCATGTTTCATTGAGGCCAATATGGGCGAGGCGACTTCGGTTGAAGCCATGGTCAAAAAGACCGTTGAGACCTACGGCAGGCTCGACTATGCCCATAACAATGCTGGCATTGAAGGTACACTGAGCAGGACAGCCGAGCATGCTGAAGAGGATTGGGCACCAGTGATAAAGATTAACCTCAAGGGCGTCTGGCTGTGCATGAAGTACGAGGTCCCGCAAATGCTTCAACAAGGCAGTGGGTCAATTGTAAACACCGCATCTGGTGCCGGTTTAATTGGAGTAAAACGTATGCCCGCCTATGTTGCTAGCAAGCACGCTGTTGTTGGGCTGACCAAAACCGCAGCCCTTGAATACGCCAAATCCGGCATTCGAGTGAACGCCGTATGCCCTGGAGTGATCAAAACATCCATGGTCGAACGTGTCTCAGGCAGCCGACCCGACGTACTTGAAAAAATGATCGCCGCGGAGCCCATAGGCCGCGCTGGGCAACCAGAAGAAATCGCTGAGGCCGTTGTCTGGCTGTGCTCCGACGCCGCTTCGTTTGTCACCGGCCACGCCATGGCCGTGGATGGCGGGGCGGTCGCAGCGTAGTAGAACAGGCGAAGAGCCGTACCCCTATGACGCCGGTTTGTGGCTCTTCGCCCAGGCAGCCATCCCCCCGAACAAGTCCGCAAAACTCGGGGCTGCGGCTTCGCCGCTAAACTCTCGGTAGAGCGTGTTTACATTCACCACGATGCGCTCGGCATCTCCCCACGCAGAGTAATCATTCAGCGTAATGTCATTAACGGCTTCAGTTTCAGACAGACCGGCGTCAAAGCGTTTGCGTGTTTCCACTTCGATATATTGCAGATAGCCTTTGACCGACTCGACGCCGCGTTTGTCCGTAATCGGTCCATGTCCCGGCACCACGGTTTCAACCTCGAGTTCGAGCATCAGATCACACGCCTTGATCCAGTTGGCTATCGGCCCGTTCCACATCAGGGGGGTCCCGTCAATAAAGAGAATGTCCCCGGTGAAGATGGTCCGCTCGCCGGGCACATAGGCTAAGACATCGCCCCGCGTATGGGCGGGACCGACTTCAATAAGCTGGACGTCCTTGTCTCCCACCTTGAGGTCAAGTTGGTTCTCAAACGTGCGCGAGGGATGTGTTGGCGTAATATCATCAAAGCGAAACGAGCCGAGAATTTCGGTCAGATACTCGCCTAGCTCACCCATAGTGGGAGCCGCTTTCATCATATCGGCAATACGGCTGGGTGGGAGTTCTTCCATCTCTTCGGCGCACGCCCTGGAGGCGATGATTTCTGCGTCGTGCACGAGTTGATTCCCAAACCAGTGGTCGCCATTAGCATGGGTATTCACCAGCGTGTTTATCGACTTGGCTCCGGTTGCATCTCGCATGGCCGCCAGCATCTCGCGCGTGAGGGCGAGGTCAAAGAGCGTATCAACTAACAACGACTGGTCTCCGTCAACAATCAGTCCGGCGTTACTCCAGCCCCATGAACCGTCAGGCAGTAAATAGGCATAGACGTTATTCCCCAAATCGTGGAGTCCTTTGGTATAGTTCCATTTCGGCATTGGTGTAGCCCTCCTTGTCTGTTGTCTTAGCAAGTGTCGGCTTGCCCGAGTAGAGCCAGCGTAAGAGCAGTATGAGACCGCCCTTCCTGCTTACCTTTTACAGACAGACGCATGCCTGATACAGCAGGGTGGAGCAGGGTGGAGCAGACAGATTGGGACTCAGGTTCGGGGCACGTGAGGGCCCGGACGTTCCAAGAGCAAACTAGGAGTCACCGCAGGTATAAGGAGCATATTCATGGCAAATTTGATGCAAGGCAAAGTCGCCCTCGTCACCGGCGGCGCTTCGGGTATTGGCCGCGCCACGGCCCTGACGTTCGCCCGAGAAGGAGCCAAGGTCGTGGTGTCCGACGTTACGCTTGAAGGCGGAGAAGAGACGGCCACGCTCATACGGGAGGCCGGCGGTGAGGCGCTCTTCATCAAAGCAGATGTGTCACAAGCTACGCAGGTCGAAGCGCTCATCGCCAAGACAGTCGAGACCTACGGACGGGTAGACGCAGCCCATAACAATGCGGGTATTGAGGGTAGCTCGGCGATGACAACGGACTATACGGAAGAGGATTGGGACCAGGTGATTGCAATCAATCTCACCGGCGTATGGTTGTGTCTGAAGTACGAGATTCCTCAAATGCTCAAAAACGGCGGGGGCGCTATAGTCAATACGTCTTCAGCCGCCGGGCTGCTCGGTTTCCGCAGAGGCTCGGCCTATGTTGCCAGTAAACACGGCGTAATCGGCCTGACTAAAACCGCGGCCTTGGAGTATGCCAAGTCCGGCATTCGCGTCAATGCGGTCTGCCCCGGTGCTATTGATACGCCCATGATGGGCAGGCTGACCGATCACCGCCCCCACCGGGCCGAAAAGATGGCTTCCTTTGAGCCGGTCGGCCGCATGGGCAGTCCCCAGGAAATCGCAGAATCAGTCGTATGGCTGTGCTCTGATGCGGCCTCGTTCGTCACCGGCCACGCCATGTCCGTCGATGGCGGCATGGTTGCGCAATAGGAAGGCTTTTGTTGTGAAAAGAAGTCTGAGGTTGAAAGTCTGACTTGTGACCTTGGACTTGTGACTTTTTGACGTTCGACTTCCCGTAATATTGCTAGGACGCAGGCGGGGCGGTACGCTCTATTAGGGCCTCTAAGGCCCGCATTGTTTCGCGGTGTTGCTCTGTCGCGTCTTGACGTTGCTCTTTGAGGGTGGCCATGACTTCCTCGTGCATCTTGTCACGCTGGGTTGCAGCTTTTCGCATTACCAACAATCCGCCGGTAATGAGCACGGCCTGAGTCAAGCCAACCCCAAGGGCAATGTGATGGCCTGTTTCTCTTAGGGCAATCATTGCAGTTTCATATTCGGACATATCTTCCTCTTTTTTCCTCTGCTGACTACATATCCCATATGCAAATCTTGCACAAACGCAAGAAATGAAAAATAAGGGAATGAAGACACGCTGCTTCTAGCATTTGGGAAAACGGTCACGTATATCAATCCCCTATGAAAAGACTTTAGAAACCGAGGCTTCAAGGACAGATTCAAGGACAAAGGAGGATGAAAGAATGGGAACTCTGACAAGCGGTAAAGTCGCACTGGTCACCGGCGCCAGCTCGGGCATTGGGCGGGCCGCAGCACAGATATTTGCCCGCGAAGGGGCGAAGGTCGCAGTGGCCGATGTCAACCTGGCCGGGGCCGAGGAAACCGTGAAGATGATTACAGACGCCGGCGGCGAAGCCTTCTGTATTACAGCCGATATGTCCAAGGCCGCAGAAGTCGAAGCCATGGTCAACGCGGTGGTCGAGACCTACGGCCGTCTGGACTGTGCCTATAACAACGCCGGCATTGAAGGCGCGCTGGCCTCAACCGCGGATTATACCGAGGCGGACTGGGCCCCGGTGATTGCGATTAATCTCACCGGTGTGTGGTTGTGTATGAAGTATGAGATTCCTCAAATGCTCAAAAACGGCGGTGGGGCCATCGTCAATACGTCCTCAGCCGCCGGGCTGCTTGGAGCGCCGCGGATGCCGGCCTATGCGGCGAGTAAGCATGGAGTGGTCGGTCTGACCAAAACGGCAGCCTTAGAGTACGCCAAATCCGGCATTCGGGTGAATGCGGTCTGTCCGGGCATTATTGATACGTCCATGGTCGGCCGGCTCAGAGAACGCCGGCCCAGAATGTTCGAGAAGATTGAAGCCGGTGAGCCCATCGGCCGTATGGGTCAGCCGGAAGAAATTGCCGAAACCGCGGTCTGGCTGTGTTCCGACGCGGCCTCATTTGTGACCGGCCATGCTATGGCTGTCGATGGTGGCATAGTCGCACAGTAACCCGCGAAGACAAAAGGAGGGACTTTCCATGGCGATGTATTGCGGACTACATGTGGGCGGGGGCGCAGCGCTGCGCGAGGTCGATGGGGCACGCAAAATCGGCGAGACCGCAGAAGCCCTCGGCTATGACAGTATTGTGACTGGCGACCATATCACCATTCCGAAAAAGATAGGCTCGACCTATCCCTATGTTGACGCGGCCCAGGCGCGCGGTCAGGACCCCTATTCGGTGTTTACTTCGATGGAATGGATGGACGCCTTCACCGTCCTGGCCTTGCTCATTCCGGTCACAAAAACAGTCAGGCTGGGGACCAGCGTGACGATCGTGCCCTACCGGCATCCATTAGAGATGGCGCGGGTCGTGGCCTCTCTTGATGTGGCGTCAGGCGGACGGATGATCTTTGGTGCCGGCGTGGGCTGGATGGCGGACGAGTTCGAGCTGCTCGGTGTTCCGTACAAAGAACGGGCACCCCGTACACGCGAATATATTGCCGTCATGAAAGAGGTCTGGACGAACGACACGCCCCGCTTTGAGGGCAAGTTCGTCCAGATCGATCGTGACCTGCATTTTGCCCCCAAGCCGACCCAAAAACCTCATCCACCCATCTGGGTTGGGGGCGAATCAACTCCGGCGCTGAAACGCGTCGTTGAATTCGGCCAGGGCTGGCACATCGGCCCGCTGCCCCTGAGTGATATTCAGCATCGCTTTGATGAGCTGCGTCAACTGATGGAAGCTGGCGGGCGGGATTACAGCGAGTTGGAAATCACCTCGATGGTGGACCCCAGCGTCACTGCGGCTGAAATCCGTGCCTACCGAGACGCGGGTCTACACGGCTTGCACGTCGCCTGCGCAGCGCCCAAGCCCGAGAGCATCTGTCAGGTCATGCGCGACTTCAAGTCGAAGATGGAAGATGCATTGGGCTGAAAAAAGGGAACCCATCCCGGCCCTTCGACGAGCTCAGGACCACCCCTCCAAGGAGGAGAACTCATGGTCCTGTAGACTGACGACTTTTGACTTGCGACCTGCGACTTGCGACTTTCACCCTTGACACTCTTTTCTCTCCCCCATAAGCAGGAGTCTCGCAGTATTATCCCTGATGAGGAGAGCACATGTGGCGGGTAGGCGTCGATGTTGGCGGAACATTTACCGACCTGTTTGGCTGGGAAGAAACAACCGGTGAGCGCGTCACCGCGAAGGTCCTGACCACGCCGTGGGACCGGTCGGTCGGCGTTATTGAGGCAGTCAAGAAGGCCGCCCGTGATTCTCTCGAAGCGGTCGAGCAATCCGGCATTCCGTTTGACCAGATTGCGTGCCTGGTCCACGGCACAACCACCGCAACCAATGCCCTGATTGAACGCTCCTACCCAGACCCAGCCCTCGTCACCACCGACGGTTTTCGTGACACCATCGAAATCGGCCGTCAGCATCGCAAAGAGCTGTATGACCCCTATCAGGTCAAACCCAAGCCGCTCATTCGACGCCGCTATCGCTATACGGTCCCGCAACGCACGAATGTCAAAGGCGAAGAAGAACGCCCGCTCGATACACAGGCGGCTCATCAGGTTGCAGAAACCATTAAAGGCGAGGGTATCAACTCTATCGCCGTGTGTTTCATCAACTCGTATATCAACGCAGACCATGAGCGTCAGATGCGTGACATCCTGCTCGAACACATTCCTGATGCGCACGTTATGTTGTCGGGTGAGACGCGCCCCTTGTTCCGCGAGCACGGCCGCTTTGTCACCACCGCAGTGAGCGCAGCGCTCAAGCCAGTCATGGGAGCCTATTTCGATCATCTGCTGGAGCGCCTCACTCAACAAGGCTTCGACGGCTCCCTGCTTATTCTCAAAAGCAGTGGTGGCGTCATGGGAGTCGATCTGGCCAAAGAACACCCGGAAGAGTTGTTGGAGTCCGGGCCGGCCGGTGGGGTTGCCTATGCCGGCTATCTGGCCAATGCCATACACGAGCGCAGCATTATTTGCGCCGACATGGGCGGCACGAGTTTTGATGCCTCAATTGTCGAAGACGGCAAAGGACTCGTCACGCGGGAGTATGAACTGGAATTCGAGCTGCCGATCATCCTGCCCATGCTCGATATTCACAGCGTGGGTGCCGGCGGCGGTTCGATTGGCTGGGTGGATAGCGGCGGCTCACTTCGGGTGGGACCGCGCAGCGCCGGTTCGCAACCTGGGCCAGCCTGTTATGGCAACGGCGGGACCGAGCCAACGATCACCGATGCGAATCTGCTGCTCGGTCGCTTGGAACCCACCCTGGGCGGCAAGATCAATCTCGACCGTCAGGCCGCTGAACAGGCCGTGAGCACAGTCGCTCGGCAGCTGAGCCTCTCGACGGTCGAAACCGCCGACGCCATGATCCAAATCAGTTGTGAGATTATGGCCCAGGCCGTCAAAAAGGTCATTGTTGATAGGGGCCGTGACCCGCGCGATTTTGTGTTGACCAGTTTTGGTGGGGCCGGGCCCATGCACGCCTGCTTTGTTGCCCGGGCCATGAATATTCCGAAAGTCATCGTCCCGGCTGCCGCGGGGGTGGCCTCGGCCTTTGGCGCGACCGTCATGGATGTACGCCAGGACGTTGAACAGTTCATGTACTCTCCGGTTGATGACATTGATCTGGCTCGGCTGAACACGGCCTATGCCGAGCTTGAACAGACTGCCCGCGACCTGCTGGCCCTGGACAACGTCTCCGCGGAAAATGTAATCATCAATCGCACCGCCCAGATGCGCTATGTGGGCCAGACGTATGAAATTGAGACGCCCATTCCGGATGGGGCGCTCACCCAAGATGCTCTCGTCGCCATTGCCGAGACCTTTCACGCCGTACACAAGCAGGAGCACGGCGTCAGTTCGGACATCTTTGACCCGGCGCTTGTCTCACTGAGCGTCGCGGCGACCGCGCCAACGGCAGCCCTGCCTCCCTATAGAAGTGTCGCCACCGAAAATGTCGTGGCCATGAAGAGTTCGCGCTCGGTGTATTTTTCCGGAGAATGGATCGACTGTCCGATTTACAACGGCCAGATTCTCCAGCCGGGTACGGAGCTTCAGGGACCGACGATTCTGGAATATCTGGATTCGGTGGCCGTGCTCCCGCCCGGCGCGCAGGCAACGGTTGATACCCAAGGCAATCTTATTATACAGGTAGGACGATAACCGGGCAGAATCATTTTTGCATTTACAGGAGGATGGTCATGCAATCAGGCGCACTCGAACAGGCAGGCGACAGCATTAAAAACCGAGCCGGACTCGATCATATTACCTTTGAGGTCTTACGGAATCTGTTTGAATACACCTGTGATCGGATGACGACGGTGCTCCAACGGGCATCATTCTCGCCTATTTTGTCCGATATGGTTGATTTCTCCAATGCCATTTATGATCCGGAGATGCGGCTGCTGAGTCAGGCCGCCAACGTCCCCGTCCATCTGGCGGCCATGAAGTTTTCGGCCCATGCCGTGCGCGATGAGTTCGGCATCGAAAACATGCAGGAGGGCGACATCTATGTGGTGAACGACCCCTACCGGGGCGGGACTCATATTAATGACATCTCCTGGATTAAGCCGATTTTTTATAAGGGCACGGAACTGCTGGGCTTTGCGGTCAGCCGGGGTCACTGGATGGACTTTGGCGGCGGGGCGCCGGGCGGCCAGTCGTGGGGCACCCATATCGCGGAAGAGGGACTCCGCATTCCGCCCATCAAGGCCTTTGAGAACAATGAGATCAAACCGGAAATCCTCAAGATTCTGCTAGCCAATACGCGCACACCCCATTTTGTCCAGGGTGATCTCCAGGCCCATGTCGGTTGTCTTAAAGCAGCCGAAGAGGAAATGCAGTCTGCCGCCGAGCGGTATGGTCTGGAGACCATCAAAGCGGCAATGGCCGAGTTGATCGCCTATACCGAACGTATTGTTCGCAAGAAAATCGAGAGCATCCCGGACGGGGTGTATACCGGCGAAGATTATGCGGATACCGATGGCCAGACGGACGATCCCGTGACAGTCAAGGTGACCCTGACGGTCAAAGACTCGGATATCACGGTAGACCTGACCGGCTCTGACCCACAGTGTCTGGGGGCCATTAACTCGCCCAAGGCCAATACCTATTCCGCTGTCTTTTACTCGCTCCAGTTTTTCCTGGAACCCAGCGCGCCGCAAAATGAGGGCATGTTCAATCCGATCAGCGTTGTCTTACCCGACGACTGCTGGTTGAACCCCAAATGGCCGGCCCCGACCATTGGTTGTACCGTTCTGGCTGCACCCAAAGTCGCCAGTGCAGTGTGGCAGGCGATTGCCAACGCCCTGCCCGACCGCGCGGTCGGTTCCGCCTGCGGCGACTGCAACTGGTTTGTGTGTGGCGTACGTGAAGCAGACGGCAAAACCGACGTCTTCTCCGACCTGCCGGCCGGCGGCTGGGGCGGGACACCTTTTAACGATGGCATGAATGTGACCATGGACCCGCTGGGCAATTGCATGAACATGGAAGCGGAAACCGCAGAGCTGATGTTCCCGATTGCGTATGAAGCCTTTGATATTCGGCAGGACTCAGCCGGGGATGGCCATCATCGGGGCGGCCTTGGGTCCCATCTCAAGATTCGTTTTTTATGCGAAGGCGCCATGAGTGTTGAAACGGCCCGAACACGTGAAGGCACGCCAGGCGTGAATGGCGGACAGCGCAGTGCGCCGCAGCGCTTGTGGCATCTGTCGCCGGACGGAACCAAAAAAGTTGTGGGTGGTCTGACCGAAGACAATCGGTGGCTCAATCCGTTGCTGCGCGGACACAAGCTCTCCCATGGTGACACCTTCTGGTTTGAAACCACCGGCGGCGGTGGCTGGGGCAATCCCCTTGACCGTCCGCTGCAAGAGGTCCTCGACGATACGCTGGACGAGTATATCTCGGTGGAAAAAGCCCGAAGCACCTATGGCGTAGTGGTGGATACCGCAACCAGGACTGTTGACGAAGCGGCCACCCAGGCCCTGCGGGCAGCCATGCGAGCGGCAGGCTAAGCACCGAAAGCACAGAAAGACGAAGGGCAAACGGAGGCGGCTAACTCGAACAGGCCACTCTAGCCTTCCTCTTCGAGCCGCTTGCGACTGGCGGCCAGACCGGCCTGCTGTTTCGAGGTCAGGGTCGGATAGTGCAGGTCCAGTTGCTCAAGAGCCTGCGCCAAGACCTGCGCCACGGCCAGACGCATATAGGGCTTGTTGTCCGCAGGGATTGCATACCACGGCGCCCAGGGAGTGGATGTCTCATTCAGACAGGCTTCGTAGGCCCGCATATACGTATCCCAATACGCCCGCTCGGCCGTATCGGCCTCCGAGAACTTCCAGTTCTTTTTCTGTTTCTTCAGCCGCTCCAGGAAGCGCCGGCGTTGTTCTTTCTTTGAGACGTTGAGCCAGAACTTGAGCACTATCGTGCCGTTCTGAACAAGATGCTTCTCATAGTCCTGGATTGACTCAAAGCGGTGCTGCCAGAGGCTTTCGTGATGATTCGACCAGGGAAGGTGCTGGCGGGCAAGAAATTCGGGATGGACACGAGCGATCAGCACTTCTTCATAATAGCTGCGGTTAAAGATGCCGATCCGTCCACGCTCAGGCAGACGGAGCGTCGCCCGCCACAAGAAGTCGTGGGCGTATTCTTCTACTGACGGCGCTTGAAACGAGGAGACCTGAAACCCGGCCGGGTTCAGCCTCCGCATGACGGCTCGAATGGTTGAGTCTTTGCCGGCGGCGTCCATTGCCTGGAAGATACACAGGACGGCGTACTGGGTCTGGGCGTACAGCACCCGCTGCCGCTCGTCGAGACGGCCGGTCAGCCGCTCAAGTTGTTCCCAACACTCGGCATTACCGGGCGCATTCTTCCCAGGGCCGGTCGGCGCGTCCTTTACCAGGAACGTCCCGTCGCACGGCACGCGAAACGGACTTTCGGGAGGCTTGAAAAACTGCGGGGTCTTGCGCTGACTCGCCATGAGATACGCTATCCCGTTTTCATACGGGCGGTTATTATCAGTGGCGAGACGAATATCATTCACCTCCTGCCACCATAGTCTCGTTCTGCCTCTATTGGCCTGACACTCGCGTTTGCAACCAGCACAACCGTCTCGTCCGGTTTCGCCAGCCAAACAAAAGCGCCGGTCCGTTCCGGTTCATCTTTTTCATCCTGTTTTTCATGCTGGAGTGGTCCGGTAATCACACCACGGGCAATGACCGTATCATTGGGCCACACTGGATTGGTAAACTTCATATCCAGCCGACCACTCGTCCACCAGGCAGTGCCAAAGCGTTCTTCGAGAATGTGGGCCGCATAGGCCATGGTCATCCGCCCACCGATCACGACATCGCCGAAACCGAGCTTTTTCGATTCCTCACGGTTGGTGTGGTAGTTGGCGTCACCG
The DNA here is from genome assembly GCA_965247985.1 of uncultured Binatia bacterium (SeqCode). Taxonomy (GTDB): domain Bacteria; phylum Desulfobacterota; class Binatia; order Bin18; family Bin18; genus Bin18. The sequence goes on from OZ252051.1 coordinate 3,404,646, forward strand.
TGAAAAAAGCGGTCGCACATCTCCAGACTGATGACGCGCTCAAGTGACCCAAAGGGTTCGCCTGCTGGGATAGTAAAGCGACGTGCGCCCTGTTTGGCTTTCGGGTCACGAAATTTCAGTTCGCCATCTTGCTGATCGAGCACATAGCTCTGGTGATGTCGGGTGCGTAAGGCCAGTTCTCCCGAGTCACTACGCAGCTCGACATCGTGGCGCACCACAGAGCGGTTGCGTTTCTGATAAATGTCCGAAATCCGCGCGGTCGCGGTGTAGCCCTGCCCCGGCGTAAGAGGTTTGAACAACTCCCACTCTTGGCGCATCCAGAGATGGCCGAAATGATTGCTAAACGACGACTGCTCGAAATAGGCGTTATCCGGTCCACTCGCGATCATTGAAGGAACGGAGGCGGCACTTTTCTCCTCAGTCCGCCCAGGACGTGGGAGGTTCAGACCGGCGTAGTAATCATTTAAGACGTCTTCGGTTACGATGAAAGAGACACTGCCGAGGTCTTTGCCAACATACGGTTCTCTCGTTTCAGGTGTATTCTGCGCCATGCTCTCCTCCTGAGAAAGATGCGGGAGCCGCCCTCTTACTATGCGGCTACGGACAGCGCATCGTCCGAGTCTTCCACTTCCAACAGCTCAACAACATTGCCGTCAGGATCACGTCCGTAGGTCGCCCGCAGCCCCTTACCGGCTTTCTGCGGCGCGCAGTGGAACGTCATGCCGGCGGCTTTGAGTCGTTCGTATTCAGCGTCAATATCTTCCACTTGCAGGCACAGATGGGTAATGCCGTGGTCGCATACCGGACGATTGGGGTCTCCAGGTTTGGGCTTCGGCGTGGCGTATTGGAACAGCTCCACACAAGCGTTGCCAGCCTTGAGCATGACTACCTGTGATGAAGAATCTTTGAGTCCGACAATTTGATCAATTGATTTTGTCCCCGCCTTCCAATCGAACGCAAAAACTTCTTCAAAACCGAGCAGGTCTTTGTAGAAGCGCAGCGAGCGCTCGATATCCCCAGTTGAGATAGCGGTGTGATGGATGCCTTTAATCATACTCTCCCTCCTTCTGTGGTGTTAGTATTCTTTTCTTTTTCACACCCGGATAGCGCCGGCTAGTGTGCCGTATGTGGCTTGTCCAGTGGAAATTTTCCTTTCGTGAAAAACTTGGGCTGAAGGAGCCAAACAAGTTCTCCCCTGCCAAAGGTTACCGCATGCCAGCCGGGGACTTCCAGGTCGATACGGGCCAGCGCCGCGGTTGGAAAACGTAAATTGCCCCCGCCAATGAGAAAGCTCGCCAACTCTGACCAGGTCGGTTCATGACCAACGCATAAGACTGTCGTGACGCTCTTGGGGAGGGAGCGTATTTCTTCCAGCACCGAGGTGGCGTCGGTCTCATACAGTGCATCGGTTGTTTCAATCGGGCACTTCCATTTGCCAGCCGCCCGGGCGACCTCTCCCGTCGTCTTTGCCCGGACCGCCGACGATGTCACCACACGGTCCGGTACTTGCCCGGAAGCAGCAAGAATCTGCCCCATTGCCCGTGCTGCTGAGACACCCCGCTTTGTCAGCGGACGCGCATGGTCATGCTCAGCAGCCGTGTCCCAATCAGACTTGGCATGACGAAAAAGCAGAAGGTGTTTGGTCATTGTTCAGCCACCGAAACCGACTGTAATGCCGGGAGTGCGTTGGTTTTTACGTATAGCTCACATCCCTGAGTCGAGGTTGGCGTATGTTTGCCCCCGGCGGGAATCCGCAGCCAGGTGTGTTCCGCATAGACTCCATACTCATCCTCACAACTCCCCTTGAGGACAAACAGCTCAGCACCGCCGATGTACGACCAGACGCCGGGAGCCGTACCAGCAGCCCATCGCTCTAGTTGGGTGTGATCCGGAAAGGCCGGGTCTGAATAGAGGATCTTCGTCCAAATCCCATCATACGCGGTGACCTGCCAATCCATGTCGTCTATAGACTGCACCACATGCGACCGGTCTGAGCCGCTATACTGCCGCAGCTTCACAAACAGCACACACCCGTCCCTGGAGAATGGGGCGTGTCGAAAACCTTCAGGATTGAGCAGATAGGTTCCGGCCGGCCAATCACCATGCTCATCAGAGACGGTCCCCTCCAGCACAAAGATTTCTTCTCCGTGCGGATGATCGTGAGCGGGAAAGGTCGCGTTGGGTTCATAGCGCACGAGAGAAGTCACTTGTCCCGCCTCTGGCGGGCCGACCAGATGCAACCGTTTGCGCCAGACCGTACCACTCGGGCTGGGCTGCCACGCCATGGTACGCGTGTCGGCAACGGCACGTTGTGACAGGTCGCCGTGGATCGTCCGTATCCGGGAGTCTGAAGCGGGGTTTGTCATTTTACGGGATGCCAATAGGTCCACCGTTAAGGGCAGCAGCCTGACGATAGGCCGGCCGAGCCGTCAGACGCCGGGCGTAGTCAATCAGCTCGTTGGCTAAAGGAATTTTACAGTAGCGGGCCCAGGTCAAACAGGTGGTCAGCAGGACGTCGGCACAGGTAAAACTTGCGCCCAGTATATACGGCCCGCCGGACCGGAGTGCCTGCGTCACCACGGCAATCTGACGCGCAAAACCTTCTTTTGCAGCTTGCACCGCATTCGGGGCTGCACCGTACAGATGGGCCAGGTCAGCATGCCGCCGCAGGATGTATAGGGTGTGGGCATCAAGCTCGGTCATAATGAAAAAACACCACTGATCGTACAGTCCCCGCTGGGATGTGCCCGAACGTGGCACCAACCCGGATTCCGGCCCATAGTTTTCAACCAGATAATTGATAATCGCAGCACTTTCGGCCAAAACCAGATCGCCATCCTGGAGAACGGGAATCTTGCCGCGCGGGTTGAGCGCACGAAACTCGTCTGTCTGAGTTTCTCCCGTCCGCGAGCCAATCAGGTGTTTTTCATAGTCCAGCCCGAGTTCGTGCAGCACCCAGTGTGGCCGGATGGTGCGGGTCGTGCCGGCGCCCCACAGGATGAGGTGCGGGGATTGCTGCGGATCGGTCATGCGCTTACTCCTCACCATCGCTCAGGCGTTGTATGGCCAAGGTCCCCTGAGGTTCCGCTCCCGAGAAGGCGCTACGCTGCCACGTGCACTGACGGACGCTTGTCTGCCCACGGCTTTGCCTCTTCCAGCTGGGCCGCCAGCCGCAGCAGCCCGGCTTCATCTCCGAAATGACCAACAAATTGGACACCAACCGGCAGGCCAGCGGCACTCCAATGCAACGGCAATGAAATTGCCGGCTGGCCGGTTGTATTAAAAAGCGGGGTAAAGGAGACATACGAGAAGACTTGGCGCGTCCACTCCATAGCCGTCATACCAGCCCGGTTCTGGTTCACTTCTCCGTGCGGCACAGGCGGCTTGGCAATAGTTGGCGTGACAAGGACATCGATGTTTTCAAAGAAGCGGCCAACGATGCGGGACAAGCGCCCGCCATGGTCCATGGCTTTCAGCAGATCAACCGCGCTATACTTCTTGCCGTCTTCCCAGCAGGCCAGGGTCACGGCTTCCAGCGTATCCGGCCCCAGCGGACGGCCCGTTTCTTTGGCAAGGTCTTCAACCGCCATGGCATTATACGCAGTCCAGATCACGTGAATGTTTTCAAGAAACTCCTCCCAATCATATTCCGGTCGGTCTTCTTGAACCGTGTGGCCGAGTTCCTCCAGCACACGGACAGTGTCATGGACCGCTTGCTCGCATTCCGGGTCAATCTTCTCGCCCGAGGCCGGAGTTGTGGTCCAGGCAATACGCAGCTTGCCTGGCGTTGCCTCAGCTTCTTCACGGTAGGGGCGTGCCGGCGGGACCGGCAGGCCGGGCGCGCCGGCATCAGCACCGGCCACGATGTCGAGCAAGGTCGCAGAATCTCGTACACTCCGCGAAACAACAAACTCACACGCCAATCCACACAGTGGGTCAGAATAGTCGGGCCCGGTGGGAACCAGATCGCGCGAAGGCTTGAGGCCAACCAGGCCATTGCAAGAGGCGGGAATACGAATGGAGCCACCGCCGTCGTTTGCATGGGCGACCGGGACAATGCCAGCGGCGACTGATGCCCCGGACCCGCCGCTCGATCCGCCGGCGCTATGGCCGGCCTTCCACGGATTATGCACCGGTCCGAATAGGACGGTCTCAGTCGTGGGGTTATAGCCCAGCTCGGGCGTTTGGGTTGTCCCGGTCAGCACGAACCCGGCACGCCGAAAGCGCGCCATGAGCTCAGAATCCTCGGAGGCGACATAGCCCTGTGCCAGCCGTGAGCCCATGTCGAGGCGGACGCCCTTGGCGTGCAGGACGAGTTCTTTAATCAGAAACGGCACGCCGGTGAATGGGCCTTGGGGAAGCCCGGCCTGAATCTCTGCCGTTGCCTGGTCTGACAAGACTTGGAGCACGGCGTTCAGTTGCGGGTTGACCTTTTCAATTGCCCGGACAGCAGTCGCCACAAGTTCTTCGGCGCTCACTTCTTTGCGTGCAACCAGATCGGCGAGCCCAAGACCGTCGTACTGTGCATATTCGCTCAGGGACAGCATAGCAGTATCCTCCTTGTTTGATGTGAAACGTCGAGCCCTCACCCCTACGTGGCGCTTACTCTACCATGTCACGCTCGAAATCGTCCACGCCAACATCATCCGGTTCACCTACCGCACAAGGGGGAGTCAATACAGCTCATACTTTGCCAAGCGTCCGTCCAGGCCGCCGTTGACGAGCGGTTTTTTCCACGCAGGTTTGAGACCGATACGCTTCAGGTACTGACGTTCTCCACAATAAATAAAAGCAGTCGATCCTTGGCAGCGTTGTTTGAGGAAATCGCCCAGGCGTGTATAGAAATCGTCCAGATTGGCCTTTTTGCCCATTCTGATGCCATACGGCGGATTACACACAATAACGGCATTGTCGATCCGAGGAATCTGAAAGGCATCGCGCTGCTCGACCGTGATGGCATTGGGAAAGGCAGCACAGTTGAACCTCGCCGCTTGGACGGCTTCGGGATCAATATCACTGCCGGAGATGAGACCCTGAGGAGGAAAACGGAGCGCGGCCTGCCCCTCACGTTTCACTTGCTCCCAGAGTACCGTGTCGAAGTCGGGCAGAGATTGAAAACCAAACCGCTTGCGAAACAGCCCCGCCGGCATCCGTGCGGCATATATATAAGCTTCACACAGCAATGTCCCGGACCCGCAGAACGGATCGTACAGCGGCCTGCGGCCATCCCATTCTGCATGTTGAATGATGGCCGCGGCCAAGGTTTCGATCATGGGAGCCTGAACGCTTTTTTTTCGATAGCCGCGTCGATGCAGAGAGCCCCCGGATGTATCGAGGCTGAGCGTGGCCTCATTATTATGGATGTGCAGATTCAGCCAGACATCGGGTTCCTTCGTGTCTATGGACGGACGCACCCCGGTGGCAGCTCGGAAAGAGTCAACCACTGCGTCTTTCAGACGTAAGGCGGCAAACTGCGAGTGCCGAATCGCACTGTTGGCCACGCTTGCAAAAACGGCAAAGGTTTGGGTTGGATCAAGAAAATCCTGCCATTCGATCTCTCTCGCCCTTTTGTACAGATACCGATCAGAGTGACAGCTGAACGACGTGAGTGGAGCCAGCACGCGGGTAATCAGGCGGGCGTGCAGGTTAATAGTGTAGAGCACTTTGGGTGAGGCAGTGAAATAAATTCCCCGGTACGTTGGGCTGGTCTCTCGGGCTCCGAGCGCTTGGAGTTCTTGCTCGGCAATGTCCTTTAGGTCGTCGGCGACTTGGGCAAAATAGCGCTGGGTTTCTTGATAGCGGTACATGAGAATTAACTGAGAATTATCTCGGGAAAGACCAAAAAAGCTTTTATAAATATTCGTCCACAAAGGCCCGAGGAGTGACGACCTGTAAGCGACGATAGCCTGAAGTCCGCAATAGCGCCCGGTCTCCACTCACGACAACTCGGCATTTCCCGGCAATGGCGCAGGCGAGAAATTTGTCATCATCCGGATCGCTGCATATCTGCTGGGGAAGAGGACGGACCTCGACCAAATGGGCGTGGGATATCAGGAAGGGAAGAAACGGTTCAAGGGAGATAGCAGGAAATTGCGCCGCTAATCGACGGCCGACCCGTTCATATTCTTCAAAGACTTCGCGTGAGATGACGAGCCTGGCACGGTCGTTTTGCCACGCCTGAAGGATGTGATGTGGAGGACCGCTGAAGAAAATACCTGACACAAAAACATTTGTGTCAAGAACGATCTTCACTTGACACCCCGGACCTCCTTAATCGCAGCCGTCACATCCGAGCGCTTCATTCCAGCGCTTCGGGCCTGCCTTCGAGCTTCAGTAATAAGTACGCCGAAGTCTGCCATTGAAGGTGGCGAAATTTTCTTGAGAATGACAATGTCACCTTCCCCAACAGCCACAAATTGTGTTCCCGGTTCAAGCTGAAGCCTAGCACGGATTTCCTCAGGAATGACGATCTGCCCTTTAGATGACATTTTGGTTGTTGCGAGCGTTGACATGCTTGCTCCTCACTCAATCTTACTTGTAAGAATTAAACCGTTTCGCTCCGACAAACAAGCGCTGAGAACCGCCAGGAGCGACTCGGGCGGTTCGTGAACCGCCCCTACATCGGACACACACCCAAGTAATTCCCCCCTCACCACTTCCTCGGATCTACCGATTCTTCTTACTCCCCGGCCAGTACTCCTGCGCACCCAAGCCTTCGAGTGCCAGGCCATAGCCCAGATTATCCAGCATCAGCTTCTTGAGTTGCTGGGTCAGAGCAACGCGGGCGTAGCGGACGGTCAGGGGAGGTTGTTTGGAAACAATCTCCGCCAACTCCCAGGCTCGTTCCAGGAGCTTTTCGCGCGGCAGGACTTCGTTGACCACGCCGAGCGTCAGCGCTTCTTGAGCCGAGAGTTTCTGACCGGTGAGCAGGAAGTATCGACCCCGATTCGCACCCAAGAGTAACGGCCAGACAATATGCACCCCGTCGCCTGGAACAATACCGTTAGGAAAATGCGGCGCGTCTTGGAAGACGGTATCGTCTGACGCAATCACAATGTCACACAGGACCGCCAGCTCAGCGTGAATCGTCGCCGGACCGTTTACGGCGGCGATCATTGGGACTTCAATGTCCAGGTGGTTCATTAAGAGCTTTTTGGCATCCCAATAAATATGATCCCATAACTGGGGCGTGATCTCCCACTGGCCCTCTCGGGCATAGCGGGCAATAAACTTGTCCTCCGTGCCGGTGATAATGACGGCTCTGTTCTCCGGGTCGCTACCAACATCGTAGAAACATTTGCCCAACTCCGAGTGCGGGCCTTCTCCCCAGTGTAAGGTTTTTCCGTCCGTGTGGAGCCTGAGTTGCAGAATTCCATTGCGCCGCTCCATCTGAACATGATTATACTTATTGCTGTACTCATCGAATGTTGCCATAGTGTCCTCCCTTCTGCATTCGGTTAAACCACGCGCGCTCCGGGAGGACAAGGTTTGGGAGCAAGAGGGGCTTCTCAGCCTGTCCCACAAAGGAGGGAGAGATGGACTTTGGACTGCTGTTCGCGTTTGAGAATCCACAGCCCTGGCAGGTTTCATCGGCCCAATTATGTCGGAGTATGGTCACCCAGGCGGTTCTGGCCGAAGAGTTGGGCTACGACCATATTTGGACCGCCGAGCACCACGGCACCGACGACTATTTCCCGTCCCAATTTCCTCTGCTGGCCGCAATGGCGACACAGACCAGCCGTATTCGGCTCGGCACCTATATCGTCATCTTGCCGCTCTACCATCCGCTTCAGGTCGCGGAAGAAGCCGCCACACTTGATGCCTTATCAGATGGCCGCTTCGACTTGGGTCTGGGCCAGGGCTATGTGGTAGACGAGTATGCAGCCTATAACATCCCCCGCGCACAGCGTCCGGCGCGGATGGAAGACGGACTGGCGATTATTACCGGGCTGTGGACACAGGAGGAGTTTTCCTACGAAGGCAAGCATTTCACGATCGGGCCAATTTCTCTCCGCCCCCGGCCCGTACAGACCACCCCCCCGTTGTGGGTTGCCGGGCTGACTCCGAAATCGATAGATCGTGTTGCCCGCTACGGCTGTCATTTTGCCGGCGCAGGCAGTGCGCAGACCAATCAACTGTACGAAGACAGTCTACGCCGCCACGGCCGTGAGCCCAAAAATTTCAATAAAGCCGCCCTGCGCTTAGTCTACCTGTCCGACACGCGCGAACGCGCCTGGGAAGAATGTGCCCCCCACGTGCGGCATCGTATGGCCGTCTATACCCAAAAGCTCAACGAGGCCGGAGATTTTCAAATCTCCGGAGGGTATTTTGGCGTCGAGCCATTACCGCCAGCCGAAGAACTTGGCAAGGCCCAGGGACTCCACTTCTTTGGCGCACCGCCCATCATTGGTACGCCAGAGGATGCCATTCAAGAAATCAATCGCTCGCAACAAGAAGCCGGCGTGACCCATATGGTCATGTGGATGCAAATCGGCGGCATTGACCCACGCCGAGCAGAGCATTCCATGCGCCTGTTTGCCAAAGAGGTCATGCCGCACTTTGCAGCACAGGAGGGCTAACAGCATGCTCCCCCGACTCGGTATCGAAGACATCGCCCACTACAGCCAAGAACTCGGTTTGGACCTCACTCCGGCTGAAATGCGGAGCATGCAATCTCGCCTGCTTGAGCACATCGCAACCTTCGAGACCTTTCAAGAGCTGAGAATCGAGGAGCAACGTCTGCCGTTACGCTACACCGACCGAGACCCCGGCTATCGACCAACCGCGGAAGAAGACCCGCTCAACGTCTTCATTCGGAAATGTCGGATCGAAGGGGCGCAAGATGGACCTCTCAGCGGTAAGACTATTGGCCTGAAAGACCACATTAGTGTGGCCGGAGTCCCCCTGACGCTCGGCTGCCATTTCATGGATGGCTATATCCCGGACTTTGACGCCCCTCTTGTCACTCGACTGCTCGACGCCGGAGCCACAATCGTAGGAAAAATGAATATGGAAGACTTCTCCTTTGGCGGTCCGGGTCTCAGTGGGGTTGGCGACTTTGGGCGGCCACTCAACCCGCATAATACGGCCCATGTCACGGGTGGGTCTTCTTCAGGATCTGGGGCGGCTGTCGCCGCAGGGCTCGTTGACGTTGCCTTTGGCGGAGACCAAGGCGGTTCGGTCCGGCTGCCGGCTGCGTGGTCGGGCACACTGGGCCTTATGCCCACGCATGGCTTGATTCCCCATACTGGCGTGTTTGGCCTGGACCCCACTATCGACTATGTGGGCCCACTCGCTCGAACGGTCGAAGATATCGCAGCCATCCTCGAATGCGTGGCAGGTGCGGATGGCTATGATCCAAGGCAGACCTATCTGCCGGCCCAACTGCCGAGCTACACCCAGGCGCTGGCTCAAGATATCGCAGGTGTCCGGATTGGTATTGTAGCTGAGGGCTTTGGTTTTCCCGGCAGTGAACCCGAGGTTGACCAGACTGTCTTAGACGCGCTCACGACCCTGGAGCAAGCCGGGGCCCAGCTTGAGCGCGTTTCCATTCCGCTGCATGACAAAGCCCCGTTGGCCCTGCTGCCGATTTACTTTGAGGGCGGCAAGCATATGTTCGATACCAATCTGGGTGGCGCTGGTACGAAGACCTATTATCCTAGCTCGTTGATCTCCACCTTTGGCCGCTTTAAGCGCAGCCATGGACACGAACTCCCCCTGAACTATAAACTTCACTTAATCCTTGGCACCTACCTCGCTCGCTTTACGCACGGACGGCTGCACGCCAAGGCGCATAATGTCCGGCCCACTTTTGTCAAACAGTATAACCGGGCCTTTACCGAGGTAGATGTCCTTGCCATGCCAACTGTTCCTATTAAGGCTCCGCGCTATCGCGAGCCCGCGGGTTACGAGGAGGCGATTGAGCACACCCTTTTCGGGGGGCAACTGGGATTGGACCTCGGTCTGGTCATCCGTAATATGGGACCGTTTAATCTAACCGGCCATCCCGCCCTCAGTATTCCCTGCGGTAAGGTCGATGGCCTGCCAATTGGCCTGATGCTGGTCGCACCGCATTTCCGTGAGGACCAGTTACTCAGAGTCGCGGCAGCGTATCAGCGTTCAGTAGATTGGGAGAGCATGTTCCCCTCTGCTGTGTGAAGAAAACCAATCCGTTCTGAGGAGAGATCGTCTATGGAAACACGTCCGCTTGGCGCATCGGGAATCCAGGCCAGTCTGGTCGGTCTTGGTTGTAATAACTTTGGAATGAAGATTGATTTGGAAGCCAGCCGGGCCGTGATCGACACGGCTCTGGAGGTAGGCATTACCTGCTTTGATACCGCAGATATGTATGGCAAAGGCCAGTCTGAAGAGTTCCTGGGTAAAGTGTTAGGCCCGCGTCGCAGGGATATCGTTCTGGCCACAAAATTCGGCGGTGTCGCCAAGATGGCAAAATCGGGAGAACGGTGGGGATCACGTGAGTATATTCTGCATTGTATTGAGGACAGCCTGCGCCGGTTACAAACAGACTGGATTGATCTGTATCAAATGCACTACCCCGATCCGAACACGCCGATTGAAGAAACCCTTGAGACCCTGAACACACTGGTCCAACAGGGTAAAGTGCGTGCCATCGGACACTCAAATTTTTCTGCGGAGCAGATTAATGAAGCGGTCAAGCAATCCACAGCGCACGATTTCGCTCACTTTGTCACTGCGCAGAATGACTGGAGCCTGTTGAATCGTGCGGTTGAGGCAGATGCGATCCCAGCCTGTGATCAGCATGGACTCGGCCAGTTGCCCTACTTTCCTTTAGCCAGCGGCATGCTGACCGGCAAATATCGACGCGGTGAAGACTTTGCGCCCGGAACGCGACTGGCCGTTCTCCCATTCACGCAGCGTATGGCCTCTGATGAGAATTTTGCCAAGGTTGAGGCCCTGCAAGACTTTGCCGGACAGCGAGGCCACAGCCTGCTTGAACTCGCCATGTCGTGGCTCGCTGCCCAGCCGTGCGTCACCTCGGTGATCGCTGGAGCAACGACGCCGGCGCAAGTGCGTGCGAATGCGGCTGCGACGCACTGGAAGCTCTCGGCGGAAGAGGTAACGCAAGTTGATGTGCTCGTGTCCGGTGTTCCAGCATAGAAACAGGGCACGCCTGTAACAAAAGGGAGTGAACAACAATGTCACGCATCATTCCTGGCCGCTCACGGCCAACCGCACCCTCTGAGAAGCCTGTTTATACTGCCCGCCCACAACACAGGCCGGCCAGCGCTTCAGTCAAGAAGTCAGCAGATGTGTATTGCGTGACACACTCCTAGAGGACGGCAGCACGCTCGAAGCTACCCAGTCCATGCTGGCGACCGGAATCAGAACGCACTTCAATTTGAACGACCAGGAAGTGTTGGTGCGGCACTCGCATAAGGCGATTGACGATTATGTCTCGGGTGGCTGAGGCGCCAGAGGGAGACGCACACACCATGCATTGAAAAGCATCAAGAAACTTCCTATTGTCTTCGTACTCAGGAGTACAAGCATGTGGCAGGGCAGACCGGTGAAGGGTACGCAGCCAAACCAAGGAGGGAAAAGATGAGCAGTAACGGACACGCAACAACATCAGAGGTACGCGCCCAGTTGAATCATCCCATTATCGACGCGGATGGACACTGGCTGGAATTTGGCCCATTGGTCAGGGAGGAAATGCGAAAAATCGGCGGCGATAAGGCCGTCGAAGGATTCTCTTTTTTCCCCAAGCTGGTGCAAAAAGAATTGGCCATGTCAGTGGTCGAGCGCCGGGCCAATGGGACCGGACAGCAGGCGTTTTGGGCGCTGCCGACCAAGAATACGCGCGACCGGGCCACCGCGGTCATGCCGCAGCTCTTGTATGAACGGCTGGACGAATTTGGCTTCGACTTTAGTGTCATGTATCCCACAGCCGGCCTGGGCCTGCCGCTGATTCCTGATGCGGAGCAGCGCCAGGCGGCCTGCCGGGCGTTCAATACCTTTAGCGCCGAGTATTTTGGCAAATATGCGGATCGGCTGACACCCGCGGGGGTCATTCCCATGCACACCCCGGACGAGGCCATTGCAGAGCTGGAATACGCGGTCACGCAACTGGGCTTGAAAGTCGTCATGCTGGGCAGCCTGATCCGGCGCGATATTCCCGAGGCCAACGCCCTCCACCCCGGAGCCGCCAAATTTACCGCATATCGGGATGTGCTGGGTCTCGACAGTGACTATAACTACGACCCTGTCTGGGCCAAATGTGTTGAACTCAAAGTCGCGCCCTCCTTTCATTCCGGCGGACGTGGGTTTGCCATGCGCATGTCGCCGAGCAATTTTACCTACAACCACATCGGCCATTTCGCCGCGGCCAATGAAGCCGTCTGCAAGGCGCTGTTCCTGGGTGGTGTGACGCGACGCTTCCCGCAGCTCAAGTTCGCCTTTCTCGAAGGCGGCGTGGGCTGGGCCTGCCAGTTATACGTCGATCTGATCGAACACTGGGAAAAGCGCAATATCAATGCCCTGGCCGAAGTTGATCCGGCCAACCTCGACCATGCTCTGTTCCGTGAACTGGCCGAGCAATACGGCAATGCCACCATTGTTGAGGCGCTTCGCCAGCGAGAAGCCGCCCTCGACACAGCCATGCCGCCCAAGGGTGCGGTCGATACTGGTGGTATTGAGGACCTGGATGACTACTCAGCCTGCGGCATCACCAAAGCCGAGGACATCAAGGACCTGTTTACCAAGAACTTCTACTTTGGCTGCGAGGCTGATGACCGGATGAATACCCTGGCCTTCAATCGCAAGAACAATCCGTTTGGCGCGCAGATTCATGCCCTATTCGGTTCGGACATCGGTCATTTTGATGTGCCGAATATGGCCCATGTCCTGCCCGAAACGTATGAGTTCGTGGAAGACGGTTTGATGACTCCGGAGAACTTTCGCGATTTCACCTGCGATAATCCGATTCGGTTTTTGGGTGAGACCAATCCGGACTTTTTCAAAGGAACGGCTGTGGAAGACACTGCCGCTACTATTCTGGCGAAAAACGGAGCCGCAGTCAGCGTGAACGGTCAGGCTGAGAGTCGGGTGGCGAAGTAATATCGGAGAGGGGTGGGTCGGATGGCTCGCCCTTCCCTTTTGCATTTATTTTGCGCGGCGCGCGGCATCCAGGGCCATATACACAAAGGCGAACGCAACGACGATCAGGACGATAGTAGAAAGAATATCCATATCCATAATGGCTCTTCCTTCTTACAAGCCGTTTGTCGGCCCCAGCCGTATGACTGAAAATTCACCCTGCTGAAACAGAATACGCTCCGGGGGCGGATCGCGCAGCACAAAGCCCTCGCGATTGCCCCGAGCCCATTGCTTTTGGGCTGCGGCAGAGAACGGCTGAAAGTAGAGACTCTGACCCGGAGCGTAGCGACGCTGGTTGACGACAAAGACATCGACACCGTACTGCTCGTGCAGCCGATCAAGCGTTGCAAAATCGGTGGCGTGAAAGGCTGTCAGAGCAGCTTCCAGGCGTTTCGCCATTCTCTGATAATACCCCACGTACAGCGGCAGAGAGGTTTCCATAGACGCCAAGACACTCCGGCGTGATCGTAGTGGAATATCATCCGCATCATTCGGATGTGCGGCGACTAGGCTGTCTTTGGGCAGTGTTTCAAGAAAACGATACACGGCTTCAAGAGCCTGATGAGGCGGAGTGCGTAACACGGATCCCAGCTTGAGAGTGGCTTCCGTACCAAAGGCGAACAGCACGAGGCATCCAATCGAAACGATAACGGTTTGTTTGCTTACAAAGGTAAGGAGACGGTCACAGCGGTGGGACGCACGAAGCTTTGCCAGAAGCGCCGGAACCACTCCGGCAAGCGCCAGCAAGCCAAAGACCGGCAGGGCGTACAGCGTATACCGATTGGGGTAATGCAGAACGAATAGGGTGAGGTGGGCGCTGATGAAGAGTCCGACTGAAACACCGGCCAGGGCCCAGGCTTCCCGGCCGATCGTACCGGGGAGCAACCTCCAGGCGGCAATCAGCAGACCGCCGAGGAGGAGTGCAACCCAGGGATCAATACCTAAGCCGTTCCGCTTGGAGAAATAGAAGTGCCACGGGTCGGGATTAAAGAAATGACTCCGCCCGCCGGGCCAGAACTCCGGCATGGCATAGGCTTCCGCCCAGGTGACTTTAGCCCCAAGTTCGGGCGGAAAGGGACGCAGATAAGCGAAACCCAGGACTACCAGCGCCAGGCAGCTCAGCCCCACAAGAGCGCCCCACCGCTCGGGCAGTTGCTTCTCTTGACAAATGCGCAGGGCCAGGACAATCCCAGCACACAGGCCCAGATTTGCAGCCGCCGGCGGGTAGAAGAGAACAGCCAGGAGCAGGGCGCAACCGAGCGCAGTCTGACGCTGCGTAAGCAAGGCCCACATGCCGAACAGGAGGATTGGGGTGGCAAAGGAGCGCGGCAGACCGGCGTGCAGGAAGCGCAGCTCCGCCAGAATGAAAAAGGTCGCCCCGACGACTCCGCCCAGCAGCCCGTGACTAACCCGCTGTCCAATCAGAAAGGCCAGTACGGTCCCAGCCACAACCAGCAGCAGGGGTACTGCCTCTGCGAGATGCTGCGGATCAACGGCAGGGGCACACAGCCGAAAGAGGAATTGATAGCCATAGGGCGCGAGGATCGGCTGAGAAAAAAACTCCCGAGCGAGATCATTTGGGAAGAGTTCGGGATCAATCCAGCGATACGTCCACCAGATGTGATGCGCAAAGTCCTCATCATGGAGATCGGCACGGAGCAGGGAGGGCAGAAATTCGCGGACGGCTACAATGCCAGCCAAACAAGCGATCCAGCCTAGTGCAAATCGCCGTCCCTGGGAATTTCCGTCCATACGCTGCATGCATGAATCAGCAAAGGTGCTTCTCTCCTACAACGGCTCAAAGCGTTTCCGTTTCAGCAGCTTGCCTCTTCCCGCGTTTCCTAACACATGCCCGTTTTCCACAATCACCTCACCCCGCGAGAGCGTATGCGTCGGCCAGCCCGTAACCTGAAAGCCTTCATACAGTTCATAGTCTGCGCGCGAGTGCATATCCCGGTGACGGATGGTGGTGTCTTTTTTGGGATCAAAAATCACAATGTCGGCGTCCGCTCCAACAGCAATCGTGCCCTTTTGGGGGTAGAGTCCAAACAGCTTGGCCGGGTTGGTGGCGCTCACTTCGACAAAGCGATTGAGCGACAGTTTCCCTTGACCGACGCCTTCGGAGTAGAGCATGGGGATGAGGGTTTCGAGGTTGGACATGCCGGGCAGCAATTCATCTACCGTCTTGCCCGCTTTTTTCTGGGCCAGATTCCAGCCGCAATGATCTGTGGCTACGGTCTGAAGATTATCGTTTCGTAAGCCGTCCCACATAACCTGCATTTGGGAGGCTTCTCTGAGTGGCGGCCAGCCAACATAGCGTTCGGCGTCCGGCTCTTCAAAGCGTTCGCGCGAGAGATGCAAATAGAGTGGCCGGGTTTCGCCGTAGATGATCTGACCGCGCGCGCGCGCCTGACGAATCGGAGCCAGGGCTTCCTCACACGACAGATGGACCAAGTAGATGGGAGCTTCCGCGTATTTGGCCATACTGATAGCGCGCTGCACCGCCAAACCTTCGGCCTCTCGGGGACGCGAGTCGGGGAAATGCTTTGGTCCAAGCTTGCCCGCTGCCGTCATTTGTTCACACAGATAGCCGATCAAACACTGATCTTCGGCGTGGATATTGGTCAGCGCACCATGTTTGCCAGCCTGAGCGATCACCTTGATATAGTCAGCAGCCAGCTCGTCAAAACGCGCCATGCCGATCATGAACAGCTTGAAGCTGGTATGGCCTTCAGCAATAGTGTCAGCCATTTCATCAATAATCTGCTGAGTCGGCTCCAGAATGACAGGATGAATACCATAGTCGATAATGGCTTTGTCTTTCGCTTTCTCCTCCCAGGCTTCCACGCTGGCCTGAATCGATTGGCCCGCTTCGGGCAAGGCATAATCAACGATGGTTGTCACCCCGCCACACGCCGCGGCGACGGTCCCGGAGTAAAAGTCGTCAACCGAGCGGTAGCCCATCAGCTCGATATCAACATGGGTGTGGACATCCACACCGCCAGGGAAGAGATAGTTGTCTGTCGCGTCGATTTCCTTGGCTGCCGGCCCGAGGCCCTGGCCGATCTGTTTCACTTTCCCCGCTTCAATCCCCACATCGGCTTGCGCGATTTCTCCAGCAGTCACCACTGTGCCGTTACGAATGACGAGATCCATGCTGTCCTCCTTTGTATGCAGATCGACTAAGGCTCCACTCTTTCCCCCAGCTTGCGCGCCGCATCAACCAACGGTTCCACAAGAACGGCGACATCGGGGTCGGCAATACTCGTAATCCCCGTGGGATTGGAAGCGAGTTGATCCGTCTCTACTTTCCGGTGGGCAATACGCCACTGACCAGCCTGTTTGACTAGGCGATCAACATAGCGGCCCTGGGCAAAGATTTTATACCCACTGGCGGTTGCCAGTGTGGCCAGCATACTGCACTGACCGGTTGCTGCGTCTCCGTTCACCTCGTACAGGAAGTTAGCCATCATATGACGGCAGCGGATTTCCTGTATGTGGACATCTGCATAGCCGCGCAGCGCCGTCTGACCGCGCAGGGCCCGCGTACCAACCTGAAAAACCCCGTCCGGCGTGAAGCAGGCGACCCAGGCGTCGGGATTGAGGTCGTCAATCGCGTGGGCATACCGAGCAAAGAGTTCTTGGATAGCCAGTTTTTCAATCCATTCGTTGTCCATCTATCACCTCCTTAACGTTGAAACTCTTGGTGATGTTCAAGCCACCAGCGTGCGATGTCGATGCGCCGCGTCATCCACACCCCGCCTTTAGCCTGCGCGTATTCGATAAACTCGCGCAGTCCCGACGTCCGACCAGCCTGGCCGGCGATACGCGGATGGAGTCCGATGGACATCATCTTTGGATAGCCGGCCTCGCCCTCTGCCCAGAGTTCGTCCAAGCCGCGCTTACACGACTCAAAGAAATCCGCCGGGCTGCCATAACCCTGCGGCAGGACATAACGCGCGTCGTTATAGGTGAAGGAGTACGGCACAATCAGGTGCTGTGTGTTGTTGACTTGAGTGAAGTACGGCAGGTCGTCATTATAGGCGTCAGCGTCATACACAAAGCCGCCTTCGGCAACAATAAGCTCACGAGTGTTGACGCTCGGCCCATAACGGCAGTACCAGCCCAGCGGGCGCTCGCCGCACGTCTTCTGAATCGACTCGATAGCCCACTGCATATGTTGTTGCTCTTCTTCCCGACTCAGTCGCCAGTGCTCGCTCCAGCGCCAGCCGTGGGAACACGGCTCGTGGCCACTCTCGGCTATCCACTCGCCAACTCCAGGATTCCGCTCCAGGGCGACCGCACAGGCAAAAAACGTCACCTGGATTTTATATTCGTCGAAGAGGCGCATGAGACGCCAGATTCCGGCTCGGCTGCCGTATTCGTAGACAGATTCGGTCGCCAGGTCCCGATATTTTTTATCAAGGGCATAGTTGATCTCGGCCAGCCCTTCGTTCCGCTCGTCACCGGCCGGTTTTGCATACTCGGAGCCTTCTTCATAATTCACCACAAGATTTACCGCGACCTTGGCATTATTCGGCCAGACTACTTTCGGTAGTCGACGTCCGTAACCAACGAAGTCACGCTTGGGACCGGGCACGTCTTTATCGATGAGTTGCATGGCCCCCCTCCTTACACCATCTTGGCTGGGTTCGGTTGCTCATGCCCCAGGATGGGATGGGGCTGATACGGCGCTTCGAGCGTCGCGACTTCCTCATCGCTTAGTTCCATATCAACCGCAGCGAAGAGCTCTTCCAGATGATGAAGCTTCGTGGCTCCGATTATGGGCGCTGTAACGCCCGGCGCCTGGAGTGCCCAGGCACAGGCAATCTGGGTCGGTGTGACCCCCCGCTGTTCGGCGACCTTTTCCACTGTCGCAGCAATAACGAAATCGTTCTCACGAAAATAATTGTTATGGGCAAACGCATCGGTCTCCGCGCGTTTGGTCAGGGCCGTGCCAGCCTCGGGCTGACGGTTACCGGCAAAGAAGCCCCGCGCCAGCGGGCTCCACGGAATGAGCGCCACGCCCTGGTCGATACACAGCGGATTCATCTCGCGTTCTTCTTCGCGATAGATCAGGTTGTAATGGTTCTGCATGGTCACGAAGCGGTGCCAGCTCTGTTCCTTGGCTACAGAGAGCGCCTTGGAAAACTGCCAGGCGGCCATGCTGCTCGCGCCCAGATAGCGCACCTTGCCGCTACGCACGAGGGAATCCAGCGCTTCCAGGGTTTCTTCAATCGGCGTGGAAAAATCCCAGCGGTGGATCTGATACAGGTCGATATAGTCCATTTTGAGACGACGCAGAGAATTTTCACACGCCTCAATAATATGCTTGCGACTCAGCCCGCCACGGTTTGGCCCAGGCCTCATCTTGCCCCATACTTTGGTGGCAACGACAATGTCGTCGCGTGCAGCTAGTTCCCCCAACCAGTGTCCGGTGATCTCTTCGCTCAGACCGATTGAGTAGACATCCGCGGTATCAAAGAAATTGATCCCGGCTTCGAGCGACACCACAAAGTGCTCGCGGGCCTCGTCTTGGCCCAGCGCCCAGTCACGTGGCATCGCCCATTCGGGCTGCGGACCGCCGCCATAGCTCATACAGCCGAGACAGAGCCGTGACACGGTCATTCCGGTGTTGCCAAGCTTTACAAATTGCATACTTCCTCCAATGCACTATGGACGCGGTTGGCGTTGGGCGAAGTCTTCAGCAATCTCTGAAAACGTGGTCCAGCTCACTCCCGCGTGGCTATTAAAATATTCAATCAGGCGTTCGTGCATCATCAGCACCTGCGGCCGTCCGCTCACGTCCGGATGAATGGTCATGGTAAACACGGCGTAGTCATACTCGCGGTAGATCCAGTCGAACTGATCCCGCCACATTTGTTCAATATCACGTGGATTCACAAAGCCATGACTGTTGGGCGACTTTTTGATGAACATCATAGGTGGTAGGTCGTCGAGATACCAATTGGCCGGAATCTCGACCAAATCGGTTTCTTCGCCACGCATGAGCGGCTTCATCCATTCTTCCGCTGGCTTGGAGTAGTCGATATTGGTCCAGGTATCCCCAACCCGGACGTAGTAGGGATGGAAGTCGTTGTGCATCAGACTGTGGTCATAGCGAAAGCCGTGTTTGAGCAGGAGTTCGTTGGTCACGTTCGAGAACTCCCACCAGGGTGCCACATAGCCGGACGGACGTGTGCCCGACTTTTCTTCGATGAGTCCCATTGTTTTGATCAGCACATCTTCTTCTTGCTGCGGCGTCATGGCGATGGGGTTCTCGTGCGAGTAGCCGTGCGCGCCGACCTCGTGTCCAGCCTCCACAATCATGTGGGTCTGCTCCGGAAATGTCTCGATTGAGTGACCGGGGATAAACCAGCTTGTCTTCATGCCATACGTATCAAACAGCTTGAGCAGACGCGGCACGCCTACTTCGCCGGCAAAGAGCCCGCGCGAAATATCATCCGGCGAGTCTTCTCCCCCGTATGATCCCAGCCAGCCGCCGACCGCGTCCACGTCAATACCATATGCAAGCTTAATGTCCTTTGTCGCCATGCCTTCTCCTTTCTTTCGTCCATGCTTCAGTGTGCTAGCTGGCTCTTGCCCAGCACCCGGTCCATAACGTATTGCGCCAACTGGTGGATGCATTCTTCCAGATGACAGTAGCGTCCGGGTCGCGCCATGCGCGAATTCAGCCCCTGCTGAACCGACTCGCACGCCCACATGTCCTGCTTGTTTATGAACCCGAGCCCTTCAACCGCGCGTTCGAGATGTTGTTCAAAGTCCGGCATCTCCATGGCCGCTGGAGGAAAGCACAGGGACAGGCTCCACGTAATGCGATCGGCGGCCTGGGGCAGGATCTGTCCATAAAACATGCCGTCGGGTAACGGCGTAAAGAGATGCGTTGGATAGATATTGATGAAGTCGCCGCGCAGACGCTCTTCGGTAGACAAGCTCTCAATCAACGGGAAAGGAGAAGGTAACCACTCGGTCTTGCCAGGTTCGGCTTCCGTCACCCCCGGCGAATAAAATGTTGCCCCCGGTGTCGCAAAATCCCCCCAGATGACCCCAAACGCGCCGTTATACGCTGCGTTGGTAATATTGTAAGCCTGAGGCGAAGCATTATGGACGGAATGGACTGGCATCACATCGTGCGGTCCCTTATGCAGACCAAGAACGTGGTAGGCCTCCATATAGTTCTCAACCATAATTTTCCAGTTCCAGTTGCCCTCATAGACTAACGTTTTGACGGTCCGCATTTCACTGAGATGATAGTGCTGTAATCGCTCGGAGAGGGGAGCCAGCTTGGGCACAAGCGGCTGTGCCTGCTGATCAAAATTGACAAAGATGAACCCCTCCCACGTCTCGACCCGTGGCGAGGCTAATTGACACTGTTTTTTGTCAAAGTTGTCAGTCTGTTGCATCTCGGGCGCGCCAATGAGCTCGCCTTTCAAGGAGTAGGTCCAGCCATGGTAGGGGCACTCAAAAGTGCGCCGATTACCCTGCCCTTCTACGACTTTCGTTGCGCGATGGCGGCAGACATTCGATAATACCCGGACCTGGTTTTCCTCATCTCGCACGACGATCAGTCGTTCTCCTAGCAGAGTCAGCGTAAAAAAATCTCCGGGCTTCTCCACCTGATCTATCCGCCCGATGCACAGCCACTCTTTCAAGAAGATGTGCTCGACTTCTCGTTCATAAAACTCGCGTGAGGTGTAACAGGGAGGTGGGAGCGTCGAGGCTTGAGATAGCGGCAGCTGGGCTGCCATGAAATCACTCTTGGTCATTTCCCTAGTCATGATCTCCTCCTTTTGACTCGGATGGACGCTTCCCCTGAGCCGGACCCTAGCTCTGTCTTGCCTGGAGTGTCAAGGAAAACGATGAGGGTTGCGTATGGATGAAAACTTTCTGACACTGCTCCTGCACGAGCATGCGGAAAAAAGGGAGGCAAAAAATGAACCGAAAAGGATTGTGGCGGGCGTGTCTTGAGGCAATAGGGTTCACAGGCGCGTTCACAGGATTATTCGTCTTGTGGCTTGTCTCGTCCGCGGCTCAGGCAGATGACGTAGCCAAGAGTCCGTATGGCCCGGATGATGAAATCGGAGTCCTGAACGAATTAACCGAAGCCAACACCCTGTCCATCTTGCAGCGTGTCAGCAGCGGCAAAACCTATGATCTCAGCGTTGAGAACTTCGTGGGTATGCCCGGCCTGGCCGATCTCGGTATGGGCGACCCGCCGTTCCATATGTGGCTGACGCACACGCCGCGTGGGTTGCGTATCGAGAAATTATCTCCAGCCGGCGGTCCGCCCAATCTCGCCTTATACGATGATGCGTATACGCTGTCGGCCCATACCGGCACCCATATTGATGCGCTGAATCACCTGGGCCGGGGCGAGAAAATTTTTAATGGCTATGACGCCTCGACCTATTTAAGCGACAAAGGCTGGACCAAGGCCGGGGCGGACACCGTCCCGCCCATTATCACCCGTGGGATTCTTATTGACGTGGCCGGCGAGCAAGGCGTCGCCATGCTGCCGAACTCATATGAGATTAGCATCGAAGATCTCCAGCGAGCCATGCAAAAGCAGGGTATTCAGCTTCAGAAAAATGACGCCGTCCTCATCCGCACCGGACGCATGACGGTCTGGCCTGACCCCAAAAAATTTGTGCATAACGATCCGGGCATTACGCGGGAGAGCGCCGTCTGGCTGGTCGATAATGGAGCGGTCATCATCGGTGCGGATAACATGGGTGTCGAAAAATTTCCAATGGCTAAGGACAGCGTGCACGTGTACTTGTTTACCGAACGGGGGGTGTGCTTGCTTGAGCTGGTGTGGCTGGAGGATTTGGCCAAAGACCAGGTCTATGAGTTTGCCTTTATTGCGGCACCGATCAAAATGCGGGGCGCAACCGGCTCGCCGATTCGTCCGCTTGCTCTACCGATTCGCGCCGAGTAGAGTGAATAAAAATGAGTAGAGTCACAGACCGTTTCTCTCAAACGTTAAAGCTGCTGGTACAGCCTCTCAGCGCTCTGTTCGCCATTATACTCATTGGTCTTTTGCTCCGCCTATACAACCTTGGAACGGAAAGTTTATGGCGTGACGAAATCAGCTCCATCCAGGTCGCCCAGCTTGACCTAAGTCAGATCATTGACGACCGAGCGGCAAACTTTCATCCACCTTTCTATTATTTCCTCTTGCACTATTGGCTGAAGCTGTTCGGTAGCTCCGCGTTTGCCGCTCGCCTCTTTTCGGTCCTATGTGGTACAGCAGCCATCATAGTGATCTATCGAGTCGGCACGTCCTTGTTTAGTAAACGGCTCGGTCTTCTCGGCGCTCTTATTTTTGCCCTGGCCGAGTTCCAAGTGCACTATTCTCAAGAGGTCAAGGGCTATGCGCTATTTACACTTCTCAATCTCTACTCTTTTTATTTCTTCACCCTTCTCTTGCAGCAGCGATCACTACGGGAAGTGAGTGGCTACGTTTTATCAACAGTGCTGTTGCTGTACACACATGTGTATGGCCTCTTTAGCCTTGCGGCACAAAATCTCTATGTCTTTTCCTCATATTTCGTTTCTCATAGAGCCAAGAGAGCCGATAAAAGCAAGGCCATCTCATGGCTCAGCGTGCAGGGTCTGCTGTTTCTTCTCTTTTTACCGTGGCTAGGCGTTCTTATTGACCAAGTCAATAACATTCAGCGGGGATTTTGGATTAAAACCCCCACTCTCTCTTCCCTTGTCAAAACCTTCTCGTCCTATTCTGGGTCGGATCTTTCACTTGCTCTATTCCTGCTCACTATAGCTCTCCCGGTCATAGGGAGGTCCCATATTAAAAACCCTACTGATGGGCATCTCACCCCACTTGAGAGACCACACCTTCTCATAGCGCTCTGGCTGGCAACTCCTATTCTCGTCCCCTTCACCCTGTCCCAGTTCGTACAGCCTATCTATCTCACTAGAGGCACGATAGCCGCATCCTGCGCCTTTTATCTTATGCTGGCAAAAAGCGCTGATAGCATCAAAGAGTACAAATTTGCTTCGTTGTTTCTGATCGGGCTGATTAGCGTGTTTTCCGTGGTGAATATCTTTCAATATTACGCCAAGCCCACCCGTGAACAATGGCGCGAAGTGGTACGCAGCGTAGACACCCGAGCACAGGAGGGAGATATGATTCTTTTCCAGCCTGCTTTTTGTCAGACTCCGTTTGCATATTAC
Organism: uncultured Binatia bacterium (SeqCode); assembly: GCA_965247985.1. Classification (GTDB taxonomy): domain Bacteria; phylum Desulfobacterota; class Binatia; order Bin18; family Bin18; genus Bin18. The sequence goes on from OZ252051.1 coordinate 3,427,998, forward strand.
TCGGCACGGATACATGCTGAACGCCGTTCGCTTTCGACCTATCTACGCGGGGGCGAGCAGAAAGAGCTACCCCTTCCCCCAAGGGTCTGGCTCGTCTTATGTGATAACCGACAGCCAGACGAGCATTTGCTCAATCGGTTGGCGGCCCGATATCGACGGATTTCTTACCAGGAATACTTTGGGATTGATGTTTCGCTATTCATGCAGACAGACATGGACTAACGTATTCCCCAAAGCGTTCCATCTCTTCCAACATGGGATGAAACTGGAGGAGAAAAGTGGTCACACCAATGTCTTGAAAGGCACGGAACTGATCGGCGACCTGTTGGGGAGTACCCACCATGCCGGCTGCTGTTCCGCCGTTTGTACCAATATGGCCGACTGCGTATCCGTACGTCCGAATCATGACAGCCTTACGGTCAACGCCAGCGATCGGTTCTTCATAGCGTAGGCTATGCAGCCGGGCGTGTTCTTCTTGCGCTGCTGTCGTTGAGTCACGGCAGATCACGAACGCGCTCATACCAAACTGCACCTCACGGCCCTGTTCTGCCGCAGAGGCACGAACTTGATCGACCAATGTCTTTGTTTCATCTACTGGCCGTCCATTTATGAGATACACATCAGCTAGTTTTGCCGCCAAACGCTGAGCCACGTCAGACTCTCCACCAAAGTAAATGGTCGGATGTGGTTTGCGAATGGGAGGCGGCGTCAGGGTAATATCGTCGATCTGATAATAGCGTCCTTCAAAACTAAAATGCGGCTGTGTCCACAGTCCTTTGAGAATGGTGAGAAATTCTTCAGATCGGACATAGCGATCATCGTGCGGCATAGGTGGTAATCCCATCGCCTCCCATTCACGTTGCCACCAGCCAGTCACAAGGTTAAGCGCGGCTCGGCCACCACTAATCTCGTCAATACTACAGGCCATCTTGGCCACTATTGCCGGATGCTTAAAGGCCGGACGCACGGCCGGCATGAGTTCAATGTTCTTGGTAATCGCGGCCAAGGCTGTACTGGTCGTCCAAGCGTCCTGCTGATTCAGCTCAGGGCCAAACGGATTAAACGTATGCTCGGCCAGCAGCACGGTGGCAAAGCCCAGCTCTTCGGCCAGCAGTGTCAGGCGCTTGGTATACTCAAATGAGGCATCCATCGTGTCTGGATCTTTTGAGATGATCCAATTGCCATACACTGGCGTCCAGAAGCCCAGGCGCATTTTATCGCTTGATGGGTTTTCCATATTGTTCAACCTCTTAACCTGGTTATGCCTCTCAGATTCCTGAGACACTGCTATCGAGAAAGACCATACCGGTCTCCTTTGAGCGCTCGGTCCATCTCGCACCAGTCCTGAAATGGCCGTACCTTTCCTACTTTTTGACTGATCCGCTCAAAGTCTTTGTGGACGCGGGTGGAAGTCCTCCGACCTAACTCCGGATGTTGCTCCTGGAGATGCTGCCGTAAAGAGTCATAGAGAGTTGTTGGGTAGCTCTCCTTACTATGGAGGTCGCTTTCTTCAAAAGGTTTCAGTGTTGCAATCGGCTTCCCGCGCCGGGTAACAACGATGCGTGTCCCCTGTTCGACTTGACGGAGTAAACGTGTTGTCTGGTTTTTTAGCTCACGTACACTTGCCGCTGTTGCCATTTCGAGCTCTCCTTGGTCTTCTCTTTTATAGCTACATAAGTAGCAACTAAGAGTCCTCCATAACAAGCGAACAACTACGCATCATTGTCTGAGCCCCAAGGATGTGATGGGCTGGCAGAGATGCAAACAGACCTCCTTACTCTCCTCAAAAACCGTCTTCAAAGCCGAACGCGTGTCGTTGACGCGGCTACGGACGCCAAACGTGCAGCTGTGTTGGTCCCGTTCTTCGAGCGTGAGAGGGAATACCATCTCCTCTTTACGCTCCGAACCTCACACCTCCCGACCCACAAAGGCGATGTCTCTTTTCCAGGCGGACGCGCTGACAAAGAGGATGCGTCACTCCTACACACCGCCTTGCGAGAGTCTGAAGAAGAGATCGGCTTACACCCGTCGGATGTACAACCTATTGGCCCGTTGGACGACTTACGCACGCACGCCACAGACTATGTCGTCACGCCCTATGTTGGCGTGATTCCCCACCCGTACGATTTTCAACCAAGCGCGTGGGAGGTGGCAGAAATTTTCTCCGTACCGTTCGCTTTTCTCGAAGACCTCAGCAATCTGAATAATGAAACCTGGCTGTACGACGGCGAAACCATTCCCATTCAGACCTATCGCTATCAGGGCTATAAAATCTGGGGCGCGACACAGCGCATGATTCAGAATTTGCTGGGCATTCTCGGCGATTCCTGAACGGGCGAAACTCATTGCATACCGCTCTCTCGCCTTAAAACTTAATCCCGTCCCGCCTCAATGATCTTCTCCGCCAATCCAATCGGATTGGTGAAAATCACCTCATGGCTACCCGGCATTTGAACCAGTCGATATAGACCTAGGCGGCTTGACATACGCGGATGCCAGCCCCACTCTCCTGGCGGCAGGGCTATGTCTTCGGTGCAGTTCAGGAAACTCTTGGGGATGTCCAAAGCGTGAAACGGCTTCATGTCGAGCTTATCGCAAAACGGCTGATACGGTTCAGGCGAGAGCCGCGCGTAGGCCGACCGGGCCAGTTCCAGGTCGGCGTCGTTGATAAAAGCCTCGCGCCAAATCGGGAACGGCAAGGTCACGGTATTATCGCTCGACTGCGTCACCAACTCGTCAAACAGGGCGCGATAGTAGCCCGGAACCTCATCCATCAGACTGTTGCCGTCCTCACATACAAACGCATTCCAAAAGATCAGCCGCCGGACCCGTTCGGGAATGGCCGGGGCGACTTGGGAAATAATCGTCCCGCCAAAGCTATGGCCGAGCAGAACAATGTCGCGCAGGTCTTTTTCAACGATGAAGTCGATAATCGACTGCACGCACTGGGCATGATTGACGTTTTTATCCACGCCTTTGCCGTGCCCGGCTATGGTTGGGCTGAAAGCACGATGGCCTTTTCCTTCCAAGTGCGTACTCACCGGCTCCCAGGCAGACCCGTCATGCCATGAGCCATGAACCAGGACAAATGTAGACATACTTCCTCCTGTTCGAGTCTTGGTATGATATGCAGAGACGCACTGTTAATCTACAGACCTCGGTAGAGACCCCGGCTCAGACCCCGGCTTACCCCACCTCACCCAGAATGATATTGATCGGAGCCAGGAACACAGGAGGGGATGCATGCAGCAGTTCCACACCGAGCGGGAGCAGCGTTTCATCGACCTCGCCGCCACCCTAGCCGACGACTTTGCCACGCGCGCGGCCCAGCATGATGAAGAAGGCTCGTTTCCGTATGAGAACTACGAGCGGCTGAAAGAGACCGGCTACAGCGTGCTGACCATACCCGAAGAGTTGGGCGGTATGGGCGCCAGCCTGTTGGAACGTATTAAGGCGCAGGAACGGCTGGCTCAGGGCTGCGGTCCGACCGCGCTGGCCATCAATATGCATTTCAATGTGACGAATCTCCTCATCAACCTCTGGCAGAAGTCTCACCCGTCCGGCGTCGAAGCCATGTTGCGCCAGATCGCCGCCGAGCGTCTCATTATCGGCGGCTCGGGTTCCGAGCCAGACAACGCCGTTTCCATCCTCCGCCCACGGACCACGGCAGAACGTGTAGACGGCGGATGGCGGGTGAGCGGGCGCAAGATATTCAGCACTCAGTCCATTGCCCTTGATCGGTATTTTGCAGAAGCAACCTGGAAAGAAGGCAGCCACGCCGGGCAGCAGACCGGGACGATTATTTCCTTCCTGATTCCGCGCGACACGCCGGGTTTCATCATCAAAGACGACTGGCATACCATGGGCATGCGTTCAACCGAGTCGAGAAGTACGGAACTCAAAGACGCTTTTATTCCAGAGTCCGCGGTCTTCCTGGAACGTCCGGTCTTCGCCCGAGGCGGAATCACTAATCTGTTTCCGCGTGCGCCGTTTACCATAGGGAGCGTGTATATCGGCATTGCCACCGCGGCCCGCAATTTTGTGGTGGAGTTTATGCAAGACCGGCCGCGTTTCCCGCTCAACAAACCCATGAGCCATCTGCCGAGTGTCTACAATAAAGTCGGCGAGATGGATGCCCTGCTTGAAGCAGCCCGCGCCGTCCTGTGGAAAGCCGCGGCCGAGGCTGACCAGGAAGCCCCACGCACCTGGCTTCGCAAAAGTGTGGCCGCCCGGATGGTCGCTATGGAGAATTCCGCTCGCGTGGTGGACCTGGCCATGCGGGCCGTGGGAGGAGTCTCATACTTTAAGCGCCTGCCCTTAGAGCGCTATTATCGCGATGTGCGAGCCGGCCTGTTCCACCCTTTTGATAGCGATGAAACCGTAGAACTCCTCGGGAAGACGGCCTTCGGTATAGCCATGTACGATGAAGAGACGATGCGCGCCCTCAAGGAGTTGTAGGAAAGGAATCCCGCATGGCACACCCGATCCGCTTCGGTATTCAGGTTCCACAGCAGAACGGGGACTGGAACGAGCTGCTCGGGCTGTGGCAGGAGGCCGACAGTCTCGGGTTTGATACGGCCTGGGTCTTCGATCACTTTCTGCCTATTTTTTCCGACCCAACCGGCCCGTGCCTGGAAGGCTGGACAGCGCTGTCGGCCCTGGCTATGGCAACACAGAATGTTCGCCTGGGCGTCATGGTTACGGGCAATACCTACCGACACCCGGCCGTCCTGGCCAAGATGGCCGCAACAGTGGATATCATCAGCCGCGGACGCCTGATTTTCGGCCTGGGCAGTGGATGGTTTGCCTTGGAGCACGAGGCGTACGACATTCCCTTTCCCACCACCGGGGAGCGGCTGATCAGTCTGGACGAATCCATCACCCTGATTAAGCAGCTCTGGACGCAGGAACGCGCCAATTTTACGGGCCGACATCATCATCTGCACGATGCGCCATTTGAACCCAAACCGGTCCAGCAGCCTCACCCGCCGATTCTGATTGGGGCCGGTGGTGAGAAGGTGGCGCTCGGCATTGTGGCCCGCCACGCCGACATGTGGAATACCTTCGGCCCCCCGGAGACCTTCCGGCATAAGATCGAGGTATTAGCCGAACACTGCTCCCAGATCGGGCGTGACCCGGACGAGATTGAGAAGTCCGTCCTCATCTCAACCACCTTCTCTCCCGACAACAATACGCGCAAGCTGATTGAAGACTATCTTGCCGTGGGCGTGACCCATATCGTCTTTTCCGTTTCTCCATCAACTGAACCACAGCTCTTGCGTCGTTTTGCCCAGGAGGTCATGGCGACATTCCGATAAATTATCACAGGAGAGGAGACAGACCATGCTCTATGTTGTGACAACCAAGATTCTGCGGGCCCAGATTCCCACAGATCAGGCCGCCGAATTGATCCAAAAAGAAATGGTCCACGCGCGTCAATTTATTGAGCAAAAGAAAATCCTGGCAGCCTATCGCCGGATAGGTGGTGGTGGCTCGTTCTTCATTGTCGATGCGGATTCAAACGAAGAAGTCCACCACATTTTTTCCAGCCTGCCCCTGGCGCGCTATCTGGAGTTTGAGGTCACGCCGGTCTTGTTACATCCGCTTTTTGGAGGGCCGGCATAAGGGAGGAGAAAATTATGGCTACTGCTTCTATCAGTTCTCCTCTTGAACCACGTAAGCGTTTTCTTGGGCGTCCGATTCCGGCTGAGGGAGAAAACGGGCTGTTCACGCAATCGTGGTTTCCCCTTTGCCGCTCAAGCCAAGTGGCCAAAGGGCAAGTCCTGGGCGTGGATTTTCTTGATGGACGTGTAGTTGTTTTCCGCGGCGAGAACGGCAGGGCTCAGGTTCTGAGTGCCTACTGTCCACATGTTGGCGCGGATCTCTCCGTGGGCGACGTACAAGGCAATACCATTCGCTGCGCTTTTCATCACTGGCAGTACGACCAACACGGCGTATGTGTCAAAACCGGTATTGGCGACCCACCGCCGCTGGGCGCGTGTCTGTTCACTTTTCCCACAGCCGAAAAATATGACCTGCTCTGGGCCTTTAATGGTGAAACACCGCTCTTTGATCTGCCTGACTTTCCGTATCCTGAGGATGAACTAGCCATGCAGGTTGAGGCATTTGAGGGAGTTCTCCCAGTCGATCCGTGGGTCTTGTGCTGCAACACGCCAGACATACAGCATATTAAAGCCTTACATGGCGTGACGTTTGATCAACAAGACCCGGATGAGGACATCGAATGGACACCCCACTCTATGCTGTATGATTTCAAAGGCCGCCATGCCAATGGCGAGCCGATTGAATATCGGGTTGGTATTTATGGGACCAGCATCTTCTATCAAAGCAGCATCTTTGACGGACGCTGGTTTGGCTTTCTCGCCCCTTTTGGTCTGCCTCGTCCAGGTCAGACAACAACATATATGATTGTCGTTGCTCGCAAGTCGGACAGCGACGCCGCCTCAACCGAAGCCTTCCTCCAGTTCGCCATGCAGCTCGAAAAAAAGGTTGTGGGGGAAGATGTGCCTATTATACAAACCATTCATTTTCAGCCTGGGACACTGACAAAGAGTGATAAAGCCCTGAGTAAATTTTTCCAGTACTTACGTGACTATCCGCGCGCGCATCCGTCAGCGGAGTTTATAACGTAACCTGTGTGCGCATTCTCAAAGACTTTCCAAAAGAAGGAGAGGCAGATGAATATCAACGAAGCGGTGGAAACCCTGTGGCACACCATCCAGAGTGGGCAGTATCCGCCCCCCGGCCTGGAAAAGGCACTAAATTTTGCGGATGCCTATACAATTCAATTGGCGATTCTGGAACGGCACCTGAGCGCGGGCGAACAACTCGCCGGCTGGAAGGTCGGTCTCTCGTCCGATGCCACCCGTCAGATGTTTGGTCTCGATGCCCCGATTAGTGCCTATCTGCTGTCCAGTCGTCGGTTCCAAAGCGGAGGCAGCTTCAACTGTGCCGATTTTCGCAAGCCGATTATTGAATCCGAGCTGTGCATCGTCATGGGGCAGACGTTGAAGGGGCCGGGTGTTACCCGCGAACAGGCTTTGGCTGCCGTTGCTGGTGCTGCTCCGGCGCTGGAGTTAGTGGACATGCGGCTGAATATTGGTGCGGACCTCCCGCTCGGCGTTGCCGATGGAGTGGCCCAGTGGGGATTTGTGACAGGTCCTGAAGTCAGGCCCTACCCAGCGGATGTGGACCTCGGAGCCATGACCGCAGATACCAGGCGAAACGGCGAGGTAGTGGCAAGCGTGCAGGGTAAAGATGCAATTGACGATCAGCTTCAGACGGTTGCCTGGCTGGCGAACCACCTGGCTCAGTTTGATCTGTCTTTGGAGGCGGGCCAGTGCATTATGACCGGCTCAATGACCAAGCCGACACCCATTGAAAAAGGCGATATCTGGGAAACCACCTTTTCCTCGTTTGGCAGCGTGTCTGCGACGTTTGCCTAACGACCGCCTAAAGGACTCGGGGCGATGCGGCCATTCTCTTATCAGGAACAAGAGGCGACACTCTCCCTCCAAGCTGGCTTAGAGGAATACCGCTCGGGCTTGAGCGGTCTCCTCGATGAAAGCGAGCTGCCTTCCCGAGCCGCACAGTTCTTCCATGCCCACGATATCTGTCATGTGGTTTTTGGCTGTGACACCTCGGTCTCCCAGGAAGCTATGGCCGATACCTGGAGCATCTTTGGCACCTCACTCGGATTTAGGGCATACCTCGGCTATCTCAGGCTCCCCCAGGCCAATAACATCTTTCAGCAAGTCGGCTATGGGCGGACGACCTGGGAGACGCTCCGCGTCTCTCCGCGCCTCGTTCAAGTCATTATCCGGGCACGACATATGGCACGGCCGTGGCCGTTCTGGGACAACGACCAGTATCTCGATGTCCCCTTAAAAAGGATTCGAGAGGAATTCAATATTCGCCTTGTTTGAGCGTCCTACCACGGCAGCACTTCTCCGTTGGCATGCCAAAACTTTCCCGTTGTCTCCAAGCTGAGCTCGTCCATACGGGCGAGCAGTCCGCGCGCCGCCGCCTCGGGTTCAATCAGCTGACTGCGCATCTGCTCGGGTACATTGGGAACCAGTTGGGTATTGACCATCCCGGGATGGAGTAAGGCCACAGCAACCCCACGCTCTTTGAGATCCTGGGCCAGCGACACTCCCAGCATATTGGCCGCGGCTTTGGACATCCGATAGCCGTACAGCCGGCCCGAGGTATTGTCGGCAATTGAACCCATCCGACTTGTCACAATGCCTACTTTTGCGCCTCGGTCGAGACAAGACTGGAGGGCGTGGACAATGCGTAACGGTCCCAGCGCATTGACCTCAATCTGGCGTTGTACCTCAGCAATGCTCAATGCTTCAAGGCTGTCATCCAGATAGATCCCGGCAACATTGATAAGCACGTCCACATGCGTGCCGATCAAGCGCTGGGCCAAGGCCTGGACCGCTGAGTCCGATGTCACATCGACCCTCGTCTCGACCCGCGCGCCCTTTTCGGTCAAGGTAGCCGAATCGTCAAAACACGCAGCAATCACGTTCTCCCCACGCTCACACAATTGAAGACACATCGCTTCCGCGATGCCTCGGTCGGCTCCAATTATCAGATAGGTTCCCATGCTGCCCTCCTTCAGTCACAGTTGAGGCTATGCTATCTCTCGGCATGGGCTTTTGCCAGTTCAGAGGGAGTAATTCAACTCGCACCGATACAGCAGCCTATGTCAGAGAGAGATACATCCGCCGTCAAGCGCAAACTCGCCGCCATCCTGAGCGCCGATGTCCAGGGCTATAGTCGCCTCATGGGCGATGATGAAGTCGCCACGATTCGGACGCTCACCGAGTATCGGGAGCTGATGTCTCGGCTTATTCAGAAACATGCGGGCCGGGTTGTCGATTCTCCCGGCGATAATCTCTTGGCTGAGTTTTCGAGTGTGATTGATGCCGTGCAATGTGCGGTTGAGGTTCAGACGGAGCTTGCCCTACGGAACGCCGAGCTTCCGGCAGAGCGACAGATGCACTATCGCATTGGTATCAACGTCGGCGATGTGGTTGTTGAAGAGGAGCGTATTTACGGCGATGGCGTCAACATCGCGGCCCGCTTGGAAAGCCTGGCTGAGGGTGGTGGCATCTGCATCTCAGGCGCTGTGCATGAGCAGATAGAAAACAAGCTCGACTTGGCGTTTGCATATCAAGGCGAGCAGAGTGTGAAAAATATTGCCAAGCCCATTCAGGTCTATCAGGTGCGCTGGGAGGCGGCGGACCTTGCGCCAACCACAATCGACAGCGACCTCCTCCCTCTGAGACCGAGACCCCCAGGGCCCGGATCTCTTATCATCCTCGGCCTGGTCGTCCTCGTGATCCTCGGTATTGGCGCCTTCGCCCTCAAAGGCTGGTACCCGCTCTTATCATCCTCAGCCTTCTGGAATCCCCCCAGCCTGCCGCTGCCTGACAAACCATCTATCGCCGTGCTGCCCTTTACGAATATGAGTGGCGATCCGGAGCAAGAGTATTTCAGCGACGGTATCACCGAAGACATTATTACCGACCTGTCAAAAATCTCAGGTCTGTTTGTCATCGCCCGCAATTCTTCATTTAGCTACAAGGGCCGAGCTCTGGATGTTGAGCAGGTGGGTCTCGACTTAGGCGTCCGCTACGTTTTGGAAGGGAGCGTGCGCCGAGCGAATGAGCGAGTTCGTATCAATGCCCAGTTATTAGACGCAACAACCGGCGGCCATGTCTGGGCGGAGCGCTATGACGGAGAAATGCAGGATATCTTCGCCCTCCAGGATCAGGTCACGCAGCAAATTGTCCAAGCCCTGCACGTCACCCTGACCGCGGATGAGCAAACCCGTTTGATACGGAAATCTACCGACAATCTCGAAGCCTACGATTTCGTATTGCGGGGGGAAAGCTATCTGTGGCGCACAACCAAAGAGTCGCTTATCCAATCCCGGCACCTGTTTGAGCAGGCGATCGCATTGGACGCGCAGTATGCCGCGGCCTATGCCTGGCTGGGCTGGGCAGACCTCATCGGTGTGGTGATGCAGTGGGAGCAAGACCCCCAGGTCTTACAGCGAGCGCGTGAGCTTGTGCAGCAGGCGGTGGCCCTGGACGACTCTTTGCCGGTCGCGCATAGGTTATTGGGCTATATCTATTTGTTCCAGAAACAGCATGAGCCGGCGATTACCGAGCTTGAGCGAGCGGTGGCTCTCGACCCGAACGACGCGGACAATTATGCCTGGTTCGGGAACGCGCTCAATTTCGTGGGGAGGCCGCAGGAGGCGCTTGGATTCATACAGCAAGCCATCCGCCTCAACCCACGCTATCCGTTTCTTTACCTGTATTTCCTTGGGCATACCTATCGCACACTCGGTCAGCTTGAAGAGGCAATAGCCGTATTGAAGAGAACGCTCGCGCATAACCCGGATTTTCTACCAGCCTATTACAATCTGGTTCTGTCTTATGTCGAGTTGGGGCGTATTGAAGAAGCGCGGACTGTGGCAACGGAGATTCGACGGCTCAGTCCCAACTTCTCGGTTGCAACCATGAACCAACTCCTACCGTATAAAGACCCCACCAGCCTCGAACGCAGCCTCGCCGCCTTTCGGGAAGCCGGCTTAGAGGAAGAATGAGTTCAGGCTCTCCTACGCCGGCAGCCCGGTTGTCTCGGGCAGCCCTAACATCAAGTTGAGATTCTGGATGGCCACGCCGCAGGCACCCTTCCCCAGATTGTCGAGAATCGCTATCAGCAGGACATGGCCGGCGGGATGGGGGGCGACGTGGATTTCAAGTCGATTGGTATCGTTACAGGCCTGCGGGTCGAAGCTGTGTTCGTTGACGTGCAGTGGCTGCTCGTTGGGCACAACCTTCACAAACGGCTCATGCTGATAGCGCTCATAAAGGACTTGCCAAATCGTATCGCCCGCTCCCCGTTGTAACAGACTGGTATGAATCGGCACTTGGACCCGCATCCCGCACCGGAACGGACCGACCGCGGGCACGAAGTGGGGTGTGGAGTCGAGCAGGCTGTACTTCGCCATTTCCGGGACGTGCTTATGCACCCGCTCCAGCGCGTACGGCGCTTCATACACCAGCGAGTCCAACCCCAGTTCAGCGTCTTCCCATTTTTCAATAAGCGTGCGTCCACCGCCCGAATAGCCGGACAGCGCATGAATTGAAATCGGCGTGCTCTTCTCAATTAAGCCGGCATCAATCAATGGTCGGACTAACAGCAGAAAGGCCGAGGCATAGCAGCCAGGGTTGGCAACATATTGCGCGTGTCGAATGGCCTCGCGTTGGTGTGGCTGGAGTTCTGGCAGACCATACACCCAGCTGTCCTCGACGCGATGCACCGAACTCGCGTCAATCAGACGGGTGTTCGTTTGCGCTGCCCAGCCCGCAGCCTCTCGTGAAGCCTCATCGGGCAGACACAGAACAGCCACATCGGCTTCACCCAATAACGCCCGACGCGCGGCCTCACTCTTGCGCTGCGCTTCAGGCAACGTCAATAACTCTACGTCGTTCCGTCCGGTCATCCATTCCCGGATGCGCAGTCCAGTCGTGCCAACATGGCCGTCGATATAGACCTTCGGGGGCATGCTCCTCACCTTCTTCATTCTGCTTCAGTCTGCTTCAGCTTGGCTGAATATTTTATCATACTGGGTAATCTCCCGCTAACGGGGATCACTCCCAGCATCGATAAAATCAATAGGATCAAAAAAACTGAACGTTCACTCAACATGTCTTACAATATGTCTTGACAGACCGCTTCGGAGTATGCGACAGATTGGGCGTGAGTACACACAGCAGCGTAGAGAAGTAATTCTTTAGTTTGAAGAGGAGGGCAGTATGGCAAAGTTACGCGTGATCTCGGCAGACTCGCACATGATGGAGCCGGCCGATCTATGGCAGCAACGTTTGGACAACAAATTCCGTGACCAAGCTCCAAAAGTGGTCGAAAACCCGAAGAATCCAGGCTTTATCTTTGTCGCGGATGGAATCGATCCCTTTCCGGTCGCTGGCGGGTTCGGGGCCGGGCGGTCCGGAGAAGAGCTGAAAGATCATATGAGCAAAGGCTATGAAGCCGCGCGCCCGAGCGGTTGGGATCCGGTCGAACGCATCAAAGACCAAGAGATCGATGGGGTAGAAGCCGAAGTGCTCTATACCACGCTCGGTATGCCGCTCTTCGGGCTACCGAATGCCGACCTGCAACGGGCCTGCTTCCGCGCGTATAACGATTGGGTCGCTGAGTTCTGTTCGCATAGCCCCAAACGCTTGTATGGCATCAGCTTGATCTCCCTCGAAGATATTGGTGAGGGGGTCAAAGAATTGGAGCGGACGCAGAAGCAGGGCCTGCGCGGTGCCATGATTTGGGGTTCACCGCCCGAGGACAAGCCGTATAGCAGCCACGAGTATGATCCCCTTTGGCAGGCAGCCGCGGAACTCCACATGCCGCTCTCACTCCACGTGATTACCGGCAAGGGTAAAGAGAGCAAAGTCGATTTCTCACAGATCAGCCTGTTCTATATGAACGTGATCCACGAAGTGCAACGTTCCCTGTCCACCATCGTTTTTGGTGGCGTGTTGGAGCGTTTTCCTGAACTCAAAATTGTCTCAGCCGAAAATGACACGGGCTGGTTCCCGCACTTCATGTATCGTATGGACCATGCCTACGATAAATTCCACGCCATGGAAAAAGAGCCCCTGCCGATGAAGCCGAGCGAATATGTCCGGCGGCAGGTGTGGGCCACGTTCCAGGATGATCCTGTCGGTCCGGCGACCTATAAGATCTTTGGCGAAGACAATTACATGTGGGCGTCCGACTTCCCGCATACCGACTCCACCTGGCCGGAGTCCCGCCAGTGGATCAAGAAGGACTTCAACGGTGTGCCGGAGGACATCACCCGTAAGATCGTATTTGAGAATGCGATCAAGGCATACCGGATGGATGTAGACTAGTCAGCGTCGCTGATTCGTGCGAAACGGAAAGGGTCAGGGAGTCTTCCCTGGCCCTTTTGTTTGTCTTCATCGTGAACCGGTAGAAGATGGGCGGCGTCACGTGAAACGTATGGTACCGGCCAGTAACTGTTGCCCATGAGGATTGAGCGCAGCGTGAGGATCAGTTAGGATTCGCGCGTCCTTAAAATATGCCTGGGGTGCAGCAGCACCACCACAAGAGGAGAGTCTGATGTCTATTTCAAGAAGGATGTTACCCGTACTCGTTGTCGGAATAGCCCTCTCTTGGCTACTTCCCGCGGTGGCTCTGGCGTGCCGCTGTCTTCCGCCGCCGTCGCCGAATTTTGGGATGGAAAAGTCAGACGTCGTCTTTGTAGGCAAAGCGACCGACGTTGAAACGATAGAAGCGGATGGCTGGCTGTACGGCGCATTCAAGCAGATGATGGGCTCAGAGCGGCTCTACGAATTCGAGACCATACGGGCGACGCTGGAGGTCACAACTCCGATTAAGGCGGCAGATGAATCCCCACTGATTCTCGAAACGCTCGCCTCACAAGAACAGTGTGGTATACCGTTTCAGACCGGAGGAGAATACTTCGTGTATGCTTACCGCAGTCCGCAGGGCGATTTGAAAACCGATATGTGCACCCGGACGGCTACGGTCGCCAAGGCGGCTGAAGATATGGCAGTCCTGGTTGAAAAAAAGAAGCGCTCCACCGTAACCCGTGTCAAGCCTCCGCTCCCCCGTTCAGGAAAACGGTAATGTCCTCAAACGCTCGGGGGTCCTGCGTAAAGAACAGATGGCCACCTTCAAAGAGTGCCATTTGGGCAGTAGCAATCTGTCGGCGCAGCGCTTCCTGATTCTCGACCGGAGCAACCCCGTCATACCGTCCGCCACAGATCAACACCGGCATAGTGAGCTGCGGCAGGCGGCTATAGGTATCGTGTTCCTGGCGGGCTTCGATTTGACGGCGCGCTCCAACGACCTTGCCGGGCTCGTCAGCGCCTACGGTCCGAATGGCCAGCATCTCCTCGATTAAGGTTTGGAACTCCTGGCTGTTCGCCGCCTGCCAGGCCGCGTCCCGTCGCAGGTCGCTCAACTCAACTACCCGTCGAGCCCAGTCTTGCGGAGAGAGGTGAGCGAGTTCATGTAGGGGATAGGATGTACCGCCCTCCCCGCCGCTGCTGGTACAGCCGAGCACCAAGCGCTTTACCCGGTTCGGATAGCGCAGGGCAAATTCCTGCGCGACCATACCGCCGAAAGAGATTCCCATGACCAGGCACCGGTCCCACCCGAGCGCGTGGAGCAGCCCATCCGCATCAGCCGCATAGTCCGCCATGGTGTAGGCAACGTCAGGTTTGTCCGTTTGGCCCAAGCCACGTTGGTCATAGGCGAGCACTTCAAAATGCTCGGTGAGAGGCGAATCAAACGCATTCGGCGAGCGCCGCAGATCCCCACCCGTTCCGCTTATGTACAACAGGCGCGGGCCGGTCCCGCGCAGTTCATAATACATTTGCAGGTCACGGACAGTAGTAAATGGCATAGTCGTCCTCCAGCCCTGACAGCACTCCCGTGGCCTGCATTACGCAACTTTCGGGATAAACGCGGCGTATTTGTCCAACGCCGGGAGGATCGTTTCTTTCCCTTCAGACGGAACAAAAAACACAGCCCGCTCAGCCCCCAACTCGCGGTACTGCTGCAACACCGCCTCATCTTCCGGAGCACCCAGGAAAGAGATCGAAATCTCATCCGCTTGACGGCCTGCCTTTTCTGCGCGGGTATGGAGGTCGTTGACGACTGCGGGCAGGTCTTTATAGGCCTGGGCATTGGGAAACCAGCCATCGCAATAGCGTACCACCCGGTCGAGTCCATTTGAGGTATGTGAGCCCAGGATGATGGGCGGATGGGGTTTCTGCACCGGCTTGGGGTAGGACCAGATCGGATCAAAGTTGACAAACTCGCCGTGATACTCTGCTTCCTCTTCGGTCCAGATGGCTTTCATCGCCTCAATTTTTTCACGTAAGACCTTCCAGCGTCGTTTGAACGGCGTGCCGTGGTTTTCCATCTCTTCGGCGTTCCACCCACCACCGATCCCAAAGAGCAGACGACCGTTGGAGAGCTGATCAACGGAGGCAACCGCGTTGGCCATCGTAATAGGGTCGCGCTCCATGGCGAGACAGATCCCACTTCCTATTTTGATGTGTGTGGTGGCTGCGGCCGCGGCTGTGAGCGCCACAAACAAGTCATGCGTATGCCAGTACTCCTTGGGCAGATCACCACCAAGGGGAAAGGGTGTACGGCGGCTGGCCGGAATATGGGTGTGTTCCGGGTACCACACTGACTCAAAGCCTCGTTCTTCGCACGCAACGGCCAGCTCGTCTGGCCGGAGAGAATAATCCGTGGCAAACATCTCAATACCGAGTTTCATCTGACCCTCCTTAGGCGTTAGCGCTGTGTGCCTGTCATGACACCCTGCACGGGCAAAGTCAAGGAACACGCTGGCAAAGCGCGTTGACGCTCAGGAGGGGGAGCGATAGGCTACAGCGTTCTCTTTCAGAGCTATGCAAAGGAGTTATAGCGGCCATGAGCAGGGAAGACAGTGAAATACAAACAGACCATCCAGAAACGAACGGAGCGTCTCGGATCGAGGACCTGGAGGCCTTTGGCCCACCGCGGCCAACCACGCCCGCCCATATTATTCAGGACGACCAGGAAGCGATTGAAATCGCGCACCGTTTAGCTAAAGGCTTTGCCCAAGAAGCTGCGCTGCGTGACCGGGAACGTCGCCTGCCGCTCGCCGAACTGGACGCATTCTCGCAGAGCGGCCTGTGGGGCATGACCGTGCCCAAAGCCTACGGCGGCGCCGAGGTCTCCTATGTCACGGTGGGCGAGGTGATTAAAATTATCTCCGCGGCTGACCCGTCGCTCGGGCAGATCCCGCAAAACCATCTTGGCATACTCGATATCATTCGTCTGTGCGCCAGTGAGGAGCAGAAGCGTTTTTTCTTTGGCGAGGTCTTGAAAGGTATGCGCCTCGGCAATGCGTTCTCCGAAAAGGGCAGTAAAACCGTCGGCCATTTTGAAACGCAAATACGTCCCCACGGGGACGGCTATGTCGTAAACGGCCAGAAGTTTTATTGTAGCGGCGCGCTGCTCGCGCACCTGGTGCCGGTCGCAGCGACCGATGAGCGCGGCAAAGCGCGGCTTGCCTTTGTGGAGCGTGTCGCGCCGGGGATGCGCATTATCGATGACTGGTCGAGTTTCGGCCAACGTACCACGGCCAGCGGGACGGTTCTGCTGGAGGACGCATTCGTGCCAGCCAGCCATGTTGTCCCGGCGCATGAGGCGTACGACAGACCAACCGCGAACGGGGCAGTCTTACAGATTATTCATGCCGGAATCGATCTCGGCATTGCCCAGGCCGCTATTGATGAAACCATTCACTTTGTCCGCAGCTATACCCGTCCGTGGATCGATAGCGGTCAGGAGCACGGCTATGAGGATATGTACTCCATTGCTCAAATCGGAGACCTCAAAATGCGCTTGCACGCGGCGGAGGCTATCCTGGACCGTTCCGGTCGCGCGGTCGATACGGCCATTGCCAATCCGAATGAAGACACGGTGGCCGCGGCGTCTATTGCCGTGGCTGAAGCAAAAGTCATGACCACGGAAATCGCCATTCAGGCGACCAATAAATTGTTTGAACTGGCCGGAACCCGCTCAACATTGGATGAGTACAACCTGGATCGCCACTGGCGCAACGCTCGGACGCATACCCTGCATGATCCCGTTCGGTGGAAGTTTCAGGCCATTGGCAATTACTATCTGAATAAGATCAAGCCGCCACGCCACGCGTGGCTATAAAGGAACAGGCGAAGGAGAACATATGGGCCAGGCAGCCCCGCAATTCACAGCAACACAGGATCAAGACATCCAAGTCGCTACGCCAATGGCACGGGTTGAGGCTCCTGCTCACGTTATTCGTGACGACCAGGAAGCCATAGCAGTTGCGCAGCGTCTCGCCGGGCGCTTTCAGAAAGAGTCGGCCGAGCGCGACCGCGAACGTCGCCTGCCGCGCAAGGAACTGGACGAATTCTCCCAGAGCGGCCTGTGGGCTATCACTATTCCGAAAGAATACGGCGGTGCGGGAGTGTCGTTCTCGACCGCGGCTGAAGTCGCAACGATTATCTCAGCGGCGGATTCATCTTTAGGCCAGATTCCACAGAACCATTACTATATGGTTGAAGCCGTCCGACTGGATGGGACCGAGGAGCAGAAGCAATTCTTTTTTCAGCGGGTACTGGAGGGTGATCGCTTTGGGAACGCCTTTGTCGAGGTTGGCACCAAAACGGTCTTTGACTTCCAGGCGCGTCTCACGGCCTCCGGCGATACTTTCCTCCTGAACGGCAAAAAGTTCTATTCCACGGGTGCGGTGTTTGCCCACTGGGTGCCGGTTGTCGCCAAGGACGACCGGGAGCGTATTGTCCTCGCCTTTATCAAGCGTGATGCTCCAGGCGTCACCATCATCGACGACTGGTCCGGCTTCGGCCAGCGGACCACAGCCAGCGGGACCGCACTGTTCGAGAATGTTGAGGTCAACAGTTTCAATATTATCGATCACCAGGCCGCGTTTGATCGCCCCACCCCAATGGGCGCAGTCGCCCAAATTTTTCATACCGCGGTCGATGCCGGTATCGCCCGCGCAGCCCTGGCCGAGACAATCCAGTTTGTCCGTCAGTACACCCGTCCGTGGATTGATAGCGGCCAGGAGCACGGCTACGAAGACCCGTACACTATTTATCAAATTGGCGAGCTCGAAGTTCGCGTACACGCGTCGGACGCCTTGCTCGAACGGGCTGGCCGTTTTGTAGATGCTGCCGTAGCAGCCCCGACACAAGAGACGGTTTCCGCAGCCTCGATTGCCGTAGCTGAGGCCAAAGCCATGTCCACCGAAGTCTCGCTTCTGGCAACAAACAAGTTGTTTGAATTGGCCGGAACGCGCTCAACGCTGGAGGAGTACAACCTGGACCGCCACTGGCGCAACGCCCGCACCCATACGTTGCACGACCCGGTGCGCTGGAAATATCACTCCATTGGGAACTATTGGCTGAATGGCGTTCAGCCACCGCGGCACGGAGCGAGTTAGCTTCAGCGGGAGATCAGCGTACGCTGCGCCAGCCCCCTGTTTACAGGCTTCTTTAATCGGCTCTGCATTCCCGCCGCGCCCACGTCATGCCGGGCCTGACCCGAGACATCCAGCTTCGCCCGCCTGGATTCCTGCTTGTGCAGGAATGACGGGCTTTTCGGACGGGTGTCTGAGGAGTGCGGGCTTCCAGCCCGCATAAAAAGGCGGCGGCCGTTATGAACCCGGCGTGTTGTCCGCCAGAAAGCTCTCCACTGCCTGTTTTGCAGCAGCGTGATGCTCAGGCTCTTTCCAGTACTCAACCAGCGTTGCCTCTGGGGCGAGTTCGGCAATCTCTCGGGATGTCTCTTGCGGATGATAGAGATCGTCTCCCAAGAGGACTAACAATGGCGTGTGACAGTTTGAGACAAACTCTTTCGAGACGTTGAAGAGAAAGTCTCCGCTATACATGTTTGTTTTGAAGGACTCCCACGCCTCATCACCAACGTCGGGCCGTGCAGGTTTCAGTTCGGCGGCCCAGCCATCAAACATTTCAAAAAACGCCTGGCGATTGTTAGACAAACCAATCGTCTGAAAGAGAATAGCCGATGCAACACGTTGCGGCGCAGCTTGGATGAGTCCCATACAGTACGGGCCACCAATGCACATGCCGGCCACGTGGAATGTATCAACACCCAAATGATCTATCAAAGCAAGCTGATCTTCCGTGTAGGTATGCCAACTATCCGCAGCACTGATCGGGGCGGTTGATTGGCCAGCGTTGCGTTGGTCCATGGCGATCACGCGATAGTTGGGTGAAAGCTGCGCAATAGGATTCCAGGGTGTTTTCTCCCAAAAAGACACGGACGAACGCATACCTCCCGGTGCGATGAGTAAAATCGGGAAGCCCGCACCCTGCTCTTCGTAATACAACTTGGTCTCGCCACGTTCGAATATCGGCATATGTGTTTCCCTTCGCCTTTTTTCACTAGAAGATAGAAGCTTCCAACGTCCTTTTCAAGTTGCGCCTGAGTCTGATCCGACCGGACGCTTGACATGGGTCTGCCTCAATAGGGTAGAGTGGCCTCAAATTGACCGGCAATCCCCAATCTTCCGGACAAAAGAAGGAGTGGATGATGAAACAGCATCGCGTCATATCGGCCGACTCGCACGCCATCGAACCCCCTGACCTGTGGCAACAATACCTGCCACACGCCTACAAAGACCGTGGCCCACGTGTCATTTCTGAATCTACCGGAGATATCTGGGTGTGTGAAGGTATGCAGTCGCACATTGCAAAACGTCCGATGGGCGCAGTGGCAAGAAATAGAGAGAAGGCATATGCCGCGGCAGCAGAAGGAGATAAACGCTACGCCACGGATGCGAACGATTGGAACCCGGATGCACGGGTAGAGTATATGCGTCAGGACGGGGTAGATGCCGAGGTGCTGTATCCGAATTACGCCATGCGGGCCTTTGGCATTGCCGACCAAGACCTACAGCAGGCCGTATGCCAGGCGTACAATGACTGGCTGAGTGATTTTTGCAGCGCCCACCCACAGGAATTATTTGGTATTGCTGTGGTACCGGCCTTCGATGTTGACTGGGCGATACAGGAATGCCGGCGAGCTAAGGAAAAGGGGCTGGTTGGTGTGCTTTTACCTCAAGATACACCCGACGGCTCACGCTATTCGGCAGCGCACTGGGACCCACTATGGGCGACGCTGGCCGAACTCGCTATGCCGCTCAGCCTACATATTATTGCCTCTGGCCATGCCAACACCAATTGGACGCGAGATGAAACTGGCGAAGAAAGCGCGGCTGTCGGCTATGCGGTCCTACCGGTACGCATGGCGCGGGCGTTTGGCACCTTTATCTTGGAAGGCGTGTTTGACCGTCATCCAGGCTTGAAGCTGATTTCAGCCGAGAATGAACTTTCGTGGGCCGCCAGTTTTCTGAGTCGATTGGACTGGGGCTATCACCGCCGCACCATGGCGAAAGATCCCATGGTCAGGTGTAGGCGCTTACCCAGCGAGTATTGGCACGAGCACTGTTATCTGACGTTTATTGATGATTTGCCGGGAGTCATGCTGCGTGAGTTTATCGGTGTGGATCGCATTATGTGGTCATCAGACTTTCCCCACCTCGACAGCAGTTGGCCCGAATCCCGGCGCTTCTTGGAGAAGCATCTGGCGGCTGTCCCCGCAGCTGAGGCCCGGCCGATTGTCGCGGAGAATTGTATGCGCTTGTATGGTTTGGGAGAGGCTTGACCGGAGGGGCTTCCAGAAAGAACAAGATGGGTCCGGGGACCCACCCTCCTCGCAATATCTACGAATCGGCACTCAGCAATTCGGCCAGCCGCTCATCGGCGTGATACACGACAATCGTCCGTTCGGCGAAGTACCATTCTCCGCCGTCACGGACAAAACGGTCGTCATAGCGACCAATTGCCTGACGCGGTGTGGTCTCGTCTTTGGCAATCAGGTCGGCGTCCATATAGGACACCACCCGCGCCTCGTCTCCGTTCAGGTCAATCTGGATGTTGGAGATCTTATGGCGGAGGTGAGTCAGTCTCGCCCGGAAGTGCTTATGGTAGTTCGCATACCATTCGCGCACGGCCTCACGACCGTTATAGCCATCGTTCTCTTCAAGGCTGACCATTAACCGTCCGTTAGGGTGAAAGAGCGCGGCCACATCATCCGCGCTGCCACGATCGACCGCATGACAATAACGGTCAATCACCCGGCGGATTGCAGCTTCGTCTATGACTCGACGCATTTCATCACTCATTGGATTGCCTCCTTTTACGCCATAGGCTCCAGCACCACCACCGGAATCTCGCGCTCGGTCTTGGCCTGATAGTCGTTATAGGGCGGATAAATGGCCGCCATTTTTTCCCACAGCGCGGCGCGCTCATCTCCGCTGGCGGTTCGTGCCTTGGCCTTAAAACGCCTGGCCAGTACCTGCACCTCAACCTCCGTGTTAGCGACCAGGTTCAGATACCAACCGGGATGCTTGGGTGCGCCGCCTTTGGAGGCGACGATAGCATAGTTTCCATCAGCCTCGCCGTAAATTAAGGGCATGATACCCGGATTGCCCGACCGACGACCCGTTGTGGTGAGTAATAACGTCGGGAGGAGCCCTGGACCGCCAACCGGCGCGGAATCCCACATATGTCCGTCAGCGCCATCCGTATCGAGGTAGCGCTGCAAATGATCTGCAATCCAGCTTGGCAGATTATCCGGTATTTTGACATCACTCATACTATACTCCTTGTCCTTTGATTTGCTGTTGTTTCAAAAACCCGAGGTTACTCTTCTGGCAGATTCTCTAAAAGCAACGTCCGGGAAGCCATGATGACATGCTTTTCAACCCCGTTCCGCCGGTGTTCATTTGCCGCTGAAAATTCCTTACTTTCTACCATATCAATGAATGCTGCTCGACTTGGATAGTAGACGAGTATCGCCCAGTCCCAGTCCACATCGCCACCCTCATGCAGGGCTGCTTCTGCGACAGGCCCGGCCCAGAGCACCCGTCCGCCGCGCTCCTCAACCAGCTTCTGGACTGGCCTGGTATACCGCGCGTAGGCTTCCCGGCCCGTTCCGTCTCCGTTAATCGATTGCGCTCGATACTTGATCAGATTGATCATCGTGACCGGGCCTTCGTCAGGCGACTCGCGGAGTACATCAACGTTGAATGTGCTCATGGTTCTCCTCTCGAAATGCTCAGAACAGGTCAAGCTGTCTCTTCTCCTCACGCGCGCTTTCCAGAGGTTGGAAACCATGCGCTTCAGCCCACTCCGGGTCGGGCCCCTGCCACCCAAAACGGCCAAGGTCGGTCACTCCTTTGACATTAAAAGTAACGCCTTCCTGCTCCAGTAAAATCTGCTGCCGTTGGCCGGTACTCACTCTGCCTTGCGCATTGATGACCCGCTGCCAAGGAACGGGAGGGTCCGGCTGTCCATCGCGTAGGGCGGCCATGGCGTCACCAACTTCCCGTGCGCTCACCGGCGGTCCCATGACTTGGGCGATGTGGCCGTAGGTTGCTACCCGCCCGTATGGAATTTGCCGGGCAATCTCGTAAATGCGCGGAAATACCGAACGCGGGTCTTCTCGTTCTCCGTCTCGATCAGCAGCCTGCATCCGGCTTCCTCTCCGTCACTATCAAGTAAAACGCGGCATGACCTTTGTGGCAAAGAGTTCAAAGCTGCGCAGAATGGTATCCCGCGGCAGGAGTCCATCGCCCAACAGGAAAAACATTTCGTCCGTCCCGATTTTCTGGGCTAGCTCGATTTTGCGCGACACACTGTCCGGGTCTCCGATCAACGGCTCGGCAACACCCAGTCCAAACGGAATGCCCCACTTTTCCCAGAACCAGCGGGTGTCCTCCATGATCTGTTGCGTTTCCGAGGGGTTCTCCGTGAGTACGAGCTGCCCGCCTAAGGCCAGCTCGGTTCCGGGCTTGACCGTCCGCCCCGCCTTTTCCGCCTCTTCCCGATAGACATTTTGGAGGCGGGCACATAACTCCTCGTGCAGGAGGATGATAATCGGCTTTCCGCCTTCCCGGCCCCAATAGCGAATGGATTCCGTATTATGGGTGAAGCCGGCATACAGCGGCGGGTGGGGCTTCTGGTACGGACGTGGCGCGATGCCGATCTCTTGTATGCTCATGTCGTCCTTCACCCCGGCGCCGAACTGTGTATACGCTTCCATGGGATGCGGGTTTTTTGCGCCTTCAGGTGGAAACTGCCAGAACTCGCCACGATGGGAAAACGTATCGGTGCTCCAGGCTTTCTTGATGACCGCGACCGATTCTTCAAACGCTCTGCGGTTTTTGAGATCGGACTCTTGTTTTTTGTTCCAATGGCCGACAGCTTCGACGCCGGGCAGGCTGCCGTAATTCTGGACCCAGCGCGCCTGATAGCCACGCACAAAGGCCACATTCAGGCGGCCCTCAAGCATATGGTCCAGCATGGCCACATCTTCAGCCACGCGCAGGGGATTGTGGGTGTTGAGTACATAGCCAAGTATGTCCACTTTGAGGCGCTTTGAGTTTTGCCCAATGAACATGCTCAGCAAACCAGGGCTGCCGGTGGCTTCCATGCCCTCGATCTGGAGATGATGCTCAGGGTGGCCAAAGCCCTCAAAGCCGGCTTCGTCACAGACCGTGACGTACTCTTTGAGGTCTTTAAGCATGCGCTGGTAGAGCTCGGGCCGCTTGCCAGCCATGCCGTGTTCGAGCTCTTTTCGGGTCCCCACCGTACAATAGGCAATCGCGTGAAATTTCATAGCGTTTTTGCTGTAGCCTTTCGTGTCGTTACCTTTACACCGGCACCGCGCCCTTGAGCAGAATACGCTGATGGATACGGCGTTGGCCTGGAGGAAAATCCATATTGACCGAATGCGTCACGCTGCGGTTGTCCCACATGAGCACGTCCCCTACCCGCCAGGCGTGATGGTATTGATATTTCGGCTGCGTCATATGGGCATGGACTTGATCGAGCAGGGTATCACTTTCTTCTCGTTCCATATCCATAATGCGGTCGGTCCGGTTTGAGTTAAAATAGAGCGCCTTTTTATCCGTCTCGTCATGCGTGCGAATCAGGGGATGAACGACATCCGACGTTTCGGCCGCTTCTTCCGTGGTGCGCTTCACCGCCCGAGCCGGGGCGCGCAGAGTGTCATAGCTGTGAATGGCCCGCAGTCCGTCGAGGCGAGCTTTCATGTCTTGGGACAAATCTTCGTAGGCCGCACGCGCGTTGCAAAAACGGGTTTCTCCTCCATGTTCGGGGATTTCCAAGGCTTGCAAGAGCGTCACTTTTGCCGGCACCGCAAAATATGAGTCGTCCGTATGCCAACCCGACCGCCGGTCGAGGAGTAAGTCTACGGGTTTGTCTTCCGCTTTTTTATACGTACTATTAAAGACCGATACTTCTGGAGCCTCCTCAACCCGCATATTCCGCAACAGTTGGATCTGCGGCTCTCCAAAATAGCGGCCAACTTGGGCAAAGGCCGTGGGTTCCAGCGGCTGGGTCCGTAAGCACAACAGGTGATACGTCAAAAAGGCGTCTTTGATGGCTGCCCCGGTCGTGTCGCTGACCGGCTGGGTCCAATCCACCCCTGCAACCTCAGCACCGAGGGCAGCGCTCAATGGAGTAATTTGAAGCGTCATAACTCTATCTCCCTGCTCTATCTCTCTGTTCTATCTCCCTGCTCAGGCGCTGTGACCACAGCCCCACTCGATACCATTACGGAGCAATTGTTCAAACGGCGGCGTAGCCCACGAGCCGCGAAAGACCCGAGGCGTGGTGCCCGCAGCATCGACACTGGCATCAACAAACGGCTGCATATTGCTGGTCGCTGAATGGCAGTGCCCAAGCGCAATATAGGCGACGCCGCCCTTGCCTAATTCTCGGGTAAAGCCGAGCACCCGCGTTTTTCCGTCCGGTTGCAGGGCCGTGTCTTCATCGTACACAAAGCCAAATCCCTGGGGTGACGGATCTTTTTCAAGCACTGTGGTCAAAAGAATCTCTGAAACCGCCGGATCCTGGAGTTCAATCAAATACAGCTCGTCCGTGACCTCAAACGAAGCCGGCAGGCCCTTGGTCAGGCTATGCTGCTGATTTGCCACATCAACCCGGAACTTTCGAAGCGGCGGATGGTTCAGGAAGAAGCCGCCCAGGGTCTTATGGTGGTCGGCCTTGACCATCTTGCGTACACGCCGATCATCGCCTACAGGAGCGGCCTTGCCGCCACTCGTGCCATGCAGCCCTAGCCACCGCCCGCCGTCTTCGAGCCACTGCCGGAGGAATATGTTCTGTTCTTGGTTTGGAAAAGGGCCGGCCACATAGGTAATCAGCAGTTGACACCCAGGCAGCCATTTGTCGATGTCGGTGAAGTCACCGCTGACTGAGGTCGTGACCTGTGGCGACTCTTGTAAAAGCTGGAGAATCCGTAGCCGGGCATAGTCCATGTCGTGTCCGGCCGGAGAGCCGACCGGGAATCCACCAGCAATCACGTGTATGCGCATGGGTTGGGGGTTACTCATAGTACTGTCTCCTTTTTCGCGGTGAGGTTAGCCATAATTATCAGCCAGAAAGCTTCTCTGCGACAACACGCCCACCTTCGATTACCTGAATCCGTATCTCATATCCGTAGAGGAAGCTCATACCAATGAGAGGGTCAGAGTCAACGGTATCAACCTCCACCACCCTGTCCCGGTCATCCCATATAACTTCTGCTTCGTATACGTCAAACAGATGCAGGCTCCCATCTCCCAGGACCGCCTGCTCACGGCCTCGCCAGGGTAAGGCAAGTGAAGATATGAGAGATAGCGGTAGCGTCAAGAAACCACTAAAGCCAGTATCAATAACCGCCTCAATGACTTCATCCTGACCATTCGCCCCTCGAATCGTCAGTGAGGGAGTTGCTGCGCGATCGACGTTGACAATGCCGTCCATTACTTTCGGAACGTAAGGCTGCGTGGACCAAAGCGGTGTACTCCTCGATACCCAACACGGACGAACCATGTTTGAGCGTTAGGATGACGCGCACGCAAACGTCTGGATACGAGGAGAGTGTCCTCACCAACTTCAAATGCACCCGTTTCAATATCTATCGCGACGACTTCCCCGCTGTGGTCTGCTTCGACCAGTTGTCGGATTTGTCTTTCGTATAGTTCAGTCCCCCAGCGAGCGAACTCCTCTTTGCTGTAACGTGACTGCGGTTCGGTCATACGCCCCTCCCGATTTTCTCCCTTCTCGCGAACTGGCATTATTAGAATTATCCTATTTGAATAGAGGCTACCAGCGAACTCCGCAGTCATACTATAGACCGCTAGACGAATTTTTATCTTCCTCAACTGGGTACAAATCCCCTACCGAACGCTCCATTGCCCCTCTTTTGACAACGAGGAAAAACCCATACTATTTCGACTGCCGGAGAGGAGCCCTCCTTCCCTCGTCCAAAAGAAACAGAGAAATAGAGGCCTACGAGGAGCATGATGTCGACGCAAGCACTTGAGACCACTCGTTTTCTTTCTCACAGCGAGGTTTGGAAAATAGCGCACCGGTTCGGGACACCGGTGTATGTCTACGACGAGGCGTGGCTCACCCAGGCGGCCCAACAGGTTTTGAACTTTCCGAATGCCTTCGGCCTGACGCCCCGCTATGCCATGAAGGCCCTGCCCAACGGCAATATTCTCCGTTTGTTTGACCGTTTGGGACTCCATTTTGATGCCAGTTCCGGCTTTGAGGTCGAGCGGGCAATGAAGGCCGGCATCGCCGCAGCCAAGATTGCCCTGACCGCCCAAGAGCTGCCGCAGAACTTTCAGGCTTTACACACCGCCGGCGTCTTGTTCAACGCCTGTTCGCTGGCACAGTTGCGCTATTTTGGCGAACATTTTCCGGGCCAGGAACTCGGCATCCGTTTCAACCCCGGTCTCGGCTCCGGCGGGACGAACCGGACCAACGTTGGTGGCCCGGCGGCCAGTTTTGGTATTTGGCATGAGGACAGAGCCACCGTCCAGGCCATTGTGCAACAGCATGGGCTCAAGGTCGTCCGGATTCATACCCATATCGGCTCAGGCTCCGACCCCGAGGTGTGGCAGCACGTGGCCGGCATGAGTATCGGCTTGTTGGAGCATTTTCCGGACGCGCACACCCTCAACCTCGGCGGTGGGTATAAGGTGGGACGGATGCGCCACGAAACCTCAACCGACCTGCAGGAGGTCGGCCAGCCCGTGGTCCGGACTTTTGTGGCCTTTGGGGAAGCCACGGGCAGAAGAATCCGACTGGAAGTCGAGCCGGGAACCTATCTGGTCGCTAATGCCGGCTGCGTGATTACCACAGTCCAGGATCGCACCAGCACGGGACAGGACGGCTATGACTTTCTCAAGATCGACAGCGGCATGACAGAGGTGCTCCGGCCAAGTATGTATGGCGCTCAGCATCCTCTCGTTGTAGTCTCGGCAACGCCTGAAGGCGGGCAGGAGCAACGACCGGCCATAGAAGCCATTGTTGCTGGTCACTGTTGTGAATCCGGAGATATCCTCACCCCTTCAGCCGGCGACCCGGAGGCGCTTGAGCCCCGGGCCCTGTGTGACGCCCGCATCGGCGATTATCTGGTCATTGAAGGCTCAGGCGCGTATTGCTCCGGTATGAGTTCAAAAAACTACAACTCTTTTCCGGAAGCGCCCGAAGTGCTGTACCGTGGGCCGGACCAGGAGCCGGTGCTCATCCGCAAGCGGCAGACGCTGGATCAGATTATCCAGAACGAAGTGTTGGTGTAGCGTCAGCGAGGAATTCAGCGCTGGTCGGCCTCCAGATTCTTCTGGAGCGAATCTCCGATAAAAGGTCTCAACCAATATGGATTGAGAAACTCCTGTTCAATAAAACGCGGATCGTCACTCAGCGATGGACCGTGGTCCACAGTCGTCCAGTACGCATAGAAGTGCTCGTGCAGGCCGGGGTCGGAGATGGTGAAATCTCCCACTTTCTCGCGTTGCTTCAGCCAGGCGTGCATGGCGTCAAACGCTTCAAGCCCGGCTTGTTGCCATAAGACCTGCCCGCCGCCGTACTCCTGGTATAAATGACGCTGTAGTTTCCAGTTGGCGACCAGCCAGCCAGCAAAACGTCGTCCGGGCGGTCTGAGC
The DNA here is from genome assembly GCA_965247985.1 of uncultured Binatia bacterium (SeqCode). GTDB lineage: Bacteria > Desulfobacterota > Binatia > Bin18 > Bin18 > Bin18. The sequence continues at coordinate 3,455,740 of OZ252051.1, forward strand.
TGGGTATCAATCGCCTTCCGTTCGTCCTCAAGCTGTTGTTTCTCTTCGGCAGCAAGCCCTGGCTTCGTCAGCGCGTGCTCAATCTCCACCCGGCGGTCTTTGAGCGGATGGTCCTGGGCCTTGATACGCTCCCTGTGCCAGCCATCAAAGTGCGCAGTCGCAGTCGAGACCTCTCGCTGTGTGGGTTGAATCTCAGCCTTGTGTGCCGCGCGGTACTGCCGCATAATCGGCTGGCTGAACAGATTGTGCAGTTCATTGGAGAGAGCGACGCCTTCTTTGGCCAAGAGCTGGTCTCTATACACAGGCTGCCCCAGCACTACACCAATCTGCTCGCGGGGCGTTTCTTCGGCCAGAGCGAGAACAGGAGAGAAGAACAACAGGCTGAGTACGAACAGTCTCGGCAGTTGTATTCCGGTCATCCGCTTCCCTTTCACTCCGCTTTCCATTTCCTATCTAACATGGCAGAAAAGTTGAGGAGAAAAAACTCCACTCGCAGCACGGGTCTTCAAAGGAGAAATGACCATGCCCAAGAAAAAGATGTTGGTTGCCGGCGCGTCTGGCTTAGTTGGCTACGCCGCGGTCGAGCACTTCGCGCAGCAGGACGATTGGGACGTGGTTGGCGTTTCGCGCCGTATACCCGATGGACTTGAAGGGGCGGAGGTCATTTCAGTTGACCTGACTGATAAAGCGCACTGCGCTGAAGTCTTTGGCCAAATGTCAGACGTGACCCATCTGATCTATGCGGCGCTGTACGAAAAGCCGGGGCTAGTTGACGGGTGGTTTCAGAAAGACCAGATGGAAACCAATCTGGCCATGCTAGATAATCTCTTCTCTCCACTCGAAGCCGTTGCACAAGACCTTCAGCACGTGTCCTTACTTCAAGGCACGAAAGCCTATGGCGTGCATATTGAACCCTTTCCCGTTCCGGCCCGCGAACGCTGGCCGCGCCATCAACACGAGAACTTCTATTTTCTGCAAGAAGATTATTTGCGCGAGCGGCAGCCCGGCAAAAACTGGCACTGGACAGTCTGGCGACCTCAGCTCATCCTGGGCCAATCGCTGGGCAGCCATATGAATGTCATCCCCGCTCTGGGGGTGTATGCCGCGCTACGCCGCAAAGCCGGACTGCCCTTGTCCTTCCCCGGCGGCCCGCCCTTTGTTGTCGAAGCGATTGATGCCGGCATGATTGCCCGGGCGTGTAAGTGGGCAGGGATGTCTGAGAACGCGCAGAACGAAATTTTTAATATTACGAACGGTGATGTTTTTGTATGGCAGAATGTGTGGCCAGCGATTGCTGATGCTCTGGGTATGGAGGTCGGTCCACCGGAGCCACTGTCTCTTGCGGAAGAGATGCCCAAGCATGAAGCCGAGTGGGCGGCTATTGTGAAGGAGGACGCTCTCCGTGCTCCAACCAGCTTACAGGAGTTTGTGGGTCAATCCTTTATTCTGGCTGATTTTACATTCGGCTATGGCAGCAGAGACCAGTCTCCACCGCCCATGCTGGTGAGCACAATCAAACTACGTCAAGCCGGCTTTCACGAATGCATGGATACTGAGGATAATTTCCGGGCCTGCTTCAAACGCTTCCAAGACGCCCGGCTCTTGCCACCGCTGTAGCATTGAGGCATACAGGGTGAAGCAATTCGGAACACAGGAGATATCACATGTCAGCATACATGATCGTTCAGGCAGAGATTACGAATCCCGAGAAGTTTCCCGAATACCAAAAACTTGCTGTCCCTGCCGTGCAGAAATACAAGGGTAAGATTCTCGGTCGAGGAGCACCGGACACAGTCGAGGGTCAATGGGGTGCCCCACTCGCCCTTATTATCGAGTTTGAGTCGGTCGAAAGCGCGAAGGATTTCTTCAATTCTCCGGAGTATACAGCAGCCCGCGAGGCGCGGGCGAACACTGCCAATTTCGTCATGTCTATTATTCCGGGCGCGTAGCAAACCAACGAGCAAGTGAACGCGCAGGGACGGGTCGCTCCGGCCCGCCCCTGCTTTATTCTTTCTTTTTTGGAACCGAGGCCTGAAAGGCTGGGCGTTCTCTCAGTCGGTCGTAATACTTCATCGCCGTTGGGAACGCCTCAAAGTTAAGAAACTGGTCTCCCAGGTAGATGCTGTAGCCGACATTCACATCCGCGGCAGAAAAACCGCTGGCGAGCAAGTAGTCTCGATCTTTGAGGTGGTTATCCAACACCTCAACCGCTTTTTCCAAGCGGCGCGATTCCAATTTCTGAACAATGGGCGACCGTTGCTCTTCAGGAATGAAGACCGACTGCTGGACCAGGCTGGCGCCATGCACGGCGACGGTTTCGGCGTAGTGTATCCACTGTAACCATTCATACCGCTCCGGATGGTCCGGGCCGCGACCAAGCCTGCCATCATCATATTTTTCGCATAAATACTGCGCGATCGCGCCCGACTCGAAAATCGTTTGGCCCGCGTCAATCAGACAGGGAACCCGGCCAAGCGGATGGATAGCCAGATACTCAGGCGCACGCAGCACCTTGAGATCAAAGGCCATCTCAACCAGTTCAAACTCAATACCGAGTTCATGCAACAGCCATAAGGAGCGCGTCGAACGCGCACCGGGGACATGGTAGAGCGTAATCATTTTCCCTCCTTCAAATAAAGGCAGCCTGTAGGGGGGAAGTGCAGATTAGGACTCTTCATCCTGAGCTGCGCCTAACATTGCGACAACAGCTCTCTTCAATCTGGGAATATCACTTTGTGTAATATCCCAAATAGTAACCAAGTCTATGCCAAGATAGTCATGAACCAGAACGTTACGGAACGCGCCAATCTCCCTCCACTCGATGTCCGGCTGTGTTGCCTTTATCGCATCGGAGAGACGGCCTGTCGACTCTGCCAGCACTTGCAGATTGCGTAGCACCGCATCTTGAATGGTATGCGACGCCATGAAGCGGGTGCGCCCTGCCGCGATGTCCTCCTCGATTCGATGAACGCAATCCAGTACATGATTCAGGTAGACGGCATCGTCTTTCATAAAGGGATAGCTTCCTGAAGGACACGGTGCCGGAGATGCCGATTCAGCGCCTTCTCGGTCACAACCTCAACCCGCCGCTCCAAGAGTTCTTCCAGCTCCAGGACTAAGCCCGCAGGAAACCAGGCACTCGTCTTCGGCCCCCGCTCGATCAGGAGATCGATATCGCTCCCCGGCCCGGCCTCACCCCGCGCAACCGAGCCAAAGACTCGGACGTTATACGCGCCGTGTTTGGCAGCAATACGAAGAACTTCTTCGCGCTTTTGGTTGAGGAGTTCTTGAGGACTCAAATGACCTGAACCATCCCGAATTTCTTTTAGCTTTGGAATGCTTAGTATAAACTATTCCTGCCCTGACGTCACGAGTTGGGGCGTTTCTTACAGAAAAAAGAGCCGACGTTCCCCTTGCTTCCTCACCCTCAGAAGGAGTACACCCAAGCACAAAAGGAGGGAGTGTTATGGCGCATGTCAGTCCCGTCCCATTTGATCAGATTGACCCTGAGGTTCAGCAGGTCATGCAGACCTATGACACGGAGTATGGCGGCTCGGCCTTTTTGCAGGCCTTTGCCCATGCTCCTGAAGTATTCAAGTCTTTCGTCAACTATTACTTCCCGCTCATCTTTGAGACGCGCGGCAGTATCGATATGAAGTTGACCGAGATGGTGCGCCTGAAGGTCGCAGAACGAAACAACTGCGATCTTTGAATAAACGGTCGCGTTGCTTTGGCAAAGCAACAAGGGTTGACGGAAGAACAAATCGGTGAGCTGTTGACCTATACCGACAGCACGATTCTCACACCGCGTGAGAAGGCTGCCGTCCGGTATGCCGACGTGTTAGCCGGAGATCATACCCAAGCGTCACACGCACTGTTTGACGAACTGCGCCAGCACTTCACCGAGCCGGAGATCATTGACCTCGGGTTTCGGATTACGGCTTTTGTTGGCTTTGGTCGTTTTATTCGCGCGCTGGGGTTAGAGAAAGGCGGCGTGTGTCCGCTGTCTGAGGAGCATACGAACGGAGCTGAGCGGGTCGCCTGACTTGTGCACCCAGCCCACGCTACGCATCCGTCTCAGACTGTACCGCCTTACGCAGTGACCGATAGCCGCGTTGGACGAGATACGATTCCAACGCTGGTGAGAGGCGACCTACCCACCACAAGAGCCTCCACCAGCCCGGAACAATGATAATCGGCTTGTTCCGCGCAAGCGCGTTGAGCACTTTTTCAGCAAACAGCGCCGGGTCCATGGGCCGGTATTGCTGTATGAACTTTTCCTGGACCTCCGGCGGCATGGGCTGCAACTGCTTGCCGTATTTCCCACCGTACAGGATGGGAGTCCGAATCACCCCAGGGCAGAGTACACTGACGCGGACACCATACGGCACGGCTTCAACCCGGAGTGATTTTGAAAGGCCGACAACAGCATGTTTTGCTGTTGCGTAGCTGATAGCCATGGGCATGGGCAGCAGACCGGCCATGGAAGCGGTATTGACAATATGGCCGTAGCCCTGGTTGAGCATAACCGGATACGCCGCCTGCACGCCGTTGACCACCCCGTGTAAATTCACATTCAGGACACTGTCCCAGTCCTCGATCTGACAGACACGAACCTCTCCCCCAATCGCAATGCCGGCGTTGTTAAACATATAGTCCAGCCGGCCCTGAGCGTGGATCGTCGCCTGGACGAGTCGGTCCACCGCAGTGAAGTTCGTGACATCCAATTCAACCGCAGACGCTTTACCGCCTCTTTCTTGAATGCCAGCCGCGACCTCTTGGGCAAGCATAAGCTGACGGTCGGCTAAGACAACACACGCCCCACGCCGGCCCAGCGCCTCACTCAGCGCGCGGCCAATACCCGAGGCCCCGCCGGTAATAATAGCCACTGCGCCGTCAAAGCTCCGAAGGGTATTGTTGTGTTCCATTTCTTTCTCAAAGAAGGAGAGGGGATTATTTTCACACCCCTCCTCGGAGGGGTGGCCGAAGGCCGGGGGGGGGGGATATTAACTACCACCCACTGCTCAGGCGGCCAACGGCACAACACCAACGACAGCAGGATCGTCGCCGACCACACGGGTCGTATGCCCACTGCCGGTCAGGTCGGCGGCGAGCACGGCATCCCCCGGTCCACAGCGCCGGACCGATCCGTCCTTAAAGCCGATTTCCATCTGGCCCTTAAAGACAATCACGTACTGTCGTCGCGGGGCATTATGCCAATCCATGGCGGTTCCGGCTGGAAGTTCCCGAAAGAAAATCTCCTGGGTCGCCTGAGGCGCTTCCTGACTCGGTTGCGCGCTCAAGGCCGGCTCCTCAATATGCGATTGTCCGTCGTCCCCTGTATACATATGAAAAATACTCATGGTCTTACTCCTCATGTCGTATTATACCTAAATCTGCGACAACCTCAGCCCCCAACTTGTGGAACACTTCTGGTGAAATTCCGATCTTGAGACCACGCCCGCCCCCACCCAGGATAACAGTTTCCAGCTCCATCACCCGCGCATCCACATATAACGGCATGTCCGCCGGCAACGAAAACGGCGTCACACCCCCGACTTCCATCCCCGTCAGCGCATTCATCTCCTCGGCGGAGGCAAAAGACGCCTTGGACACACCCATGAGCTTGCGCACCCGTTTGTTCACATCCAACTGCGTCGTCGCCAGGACCACACAGGCCACAAACTTCTTAGGCTCTTTCTTGGACGCCACAATAATCGTGTTGCCGGACGTTTCCGGCGGATAGCCATAGTGGGCGCAAAACACGGCCGTATCGGCATGGGCCGGGTCTATAGTAATCCGCTCAAAGGGCAGCCCAAGTTTTTCAAGCGCGTCAATAACCTGTTGTTCCGAAGACGTCATGCTCCACACTCCTCCTTATTCAGCAGCTTCTACGCCAATAGTCTGCGTCACTGGCACGGCTCGATGGGACCCCCTCCAGGTCAATCTCGTGTTCCGGGTGGACCCACAACCAGAAGAAGGCTCCGCACACAGCCAGGGAAGCGGTGGTATACAGTGCGCCCTCCCAACCCATGTGCTGGGCCAGAAATGGAGTCAGCGTCGGAGAAATCGCGCCGCCCAGGTTGCCGCCCATATTCATAAAACCTGATACCGTCCCGGCGTACGGCTTGGCCAAGTCTATCGTCACCGCCCAATACGACGAGGCGCTCAGGGCGAGCGAGCCCGCCCCAAGCGAAAGCCATACGATGGCAAGATACGGATCTTCTGCTGCCGCCCCAGCATAGATACAGCCCGCGGTGCACAGCAAACTGATACCGCCGATACTACAGCGTCCAAGCCGCTTCCCGAAGCGCCCACTCAGATGGTCACTCAGCCAGCCGCCGAGCGGAGATGCCGTGGCGCTGGCCAAAAACGGTGCTGTCGTATAGAGGCCACCGTCCAATACCGAAAAGCCACGCACGTTGACCAGGTAGAGATAAAACCACGAAAAATAGATGTAAAAGATATAGCCAAGAACAAAATAGGCCGCAGTCAGGCACCAGAGGTCGGCCCGGCCCAAGAGCACCCGCCACGGCACAAAGGCTGACGCTGGACTTGGATCAGAACCTGGCGCTTGGGTGATATGTTGGAGCTCTGCCTGGTTGACCCCGCGATGTTCTTGTGGATGGTCAGCCGACAGCCAGTACCAGACCAGCGCGATGACAATGCCAATTCCACCGGCCAGGTAGAACGCGGCCCGCCAGCCCCAGGCCAGCATAATCCACACAATCAGCGGTGGCGTGAGAGCCGCGCCAAGAGAACTGCCACTAATCGCAATGCCATGCGCGATAGCTCGTTCCTGTGGAGCGACCCAATTGGCAATGACGCGGTTGCCGTTCGGTGGAGCGGCGGCCTCACCCAAGCCAATCAACACCCGAACGACAGCGAACGATCCGACAACACCGACCAGGGATGTCAAAAACAGGTCCCCCGCAAGAGCCGTTACTGCGGTAAAAACCGACCACCACACAATGGCCCAGGTCAAAACTCGTCTTGGGCCGAAACGATCGCCCAGCCAGCCCCCAGGAATTTGGACCAGCGCATAGCCCAGGACAAAGGCGCTGAATATCCAGCCGAACTGGACATCAGTCAGTCCGTACTCGGGCATGATGTATTTGGCTGCAATCGAGATATTCACCCGGTCAATGAACATCAACACATAGATGACAAAGACCAGGCCAACGATGCGCCAGCGGGTATGGGTGGGGGTTGTCCTCATGGAGAGACACAGCAGTAGAATTCCAGCTTCACGCCAAAACGCCGGGTCGAAACCCGGCGTTTTGTTCTCGGTAAAAACCGATGGTCAGTTGCTGAAGACTTTTTCGTTATCCAGCGGCCATATCATAACTGCGCAGCATCTTACCCGGCAGGGCACCGCTGCACTCACCGTTTTCAAACGTAATCTGACCATTGATAATCGAATACCGATAGCCGTCGGCCTTCTGCACCCGCCGCCAGTCGCCGTCGGGCAGGTCGCTGATCGTCTCCATCGGTCGCACGGCTAGCTTTTCCAGGTCGTACACCACGATGTCCGCCGGCATGCCCTCGCGCAGCCAGCCTCGGTCCCGGATGCCTATCGCCCAGCCCACCATGGTCGACAGCCGCCAGTGCGCCTCTTCCAGGGTCATGATCTGCTTGTCGCGCACCCAGTGGGTCAGGAAGTGGGTCGGATAGCGACCCAGGGTCAGGAACTTGGTATGCGCGCCGCCATCCGAGGCTCCGACCAGGCACAGCGGGTGTTTGAGAATGGTGGTCAGGGCCTCTTCATCGTTGTTGATGAAGCCCTGCATGGCGAACTCGGTTTTGAGTTCTTCTTCTACGGACAGGTCGAGCAGCGCGTCGACCGGATGTTTGCCTTGCTCCTGCGCCACTTCTGCGACGGTTCGGCCTTTGAGATGCGCGTTCTTCTCCAGATGGACATCATCGATAAACGTCTCCTCCCAGCGGAACATCCGCAACTGACCCTGTTCCCCGTCGGGATGCTCGCCCGGCATGATGGTCGGCGCCTTTTCCATATCGGCCTTGAGGGCAGCCCGCCGACCGGGGTCGGCCAACTTCATGCGGCGCTCTTCCAGGCTGCCGACCGTGGCCTCGTTCCAGGCCGGGAGCTGGTCAAACAGCCCCATGGTTTCCAGCGTAAACTCAAACTCAATCGGCATGCAGATGTTGACCGGCAGGACCGGCGCCTCTTTATTTGCCCGTTCGGTCCAGGCCAATTGCTCGCGCCAGGTATTGGGTGAGGACGGATCGTGGATAATCGCGTTCCAGTTCACCGGTCGGCCGCTCGTCTTGGCCAACTCCAATAAGAAGTCCATCCCGAGCCCTTGTAGGGCATGGCCCATCGTCCACTCGATAGAGCCCCGGTTGAACTCGCGCATGACGGACGCCATTTCGAGAAACTCTTCACGCGGCGCCACATGGGTCGGGAGATAGCCACCATCATAGTCGCGGTTGGCCATACTGAAGCTGGCGGAAAAACCAAAGCCGCCGGCTTGTAACCCCTCCCGCAACAGATGTTTCAGCTCTGCAACCTGATCCGGGGTTGTCTTATAGTCCGGGTCCCGCGCTGCATCATTGCCCAATACCCAGGCGCGCAGTGGAGAGTACGGCACGAGTGAAGCCGCATTGATGCCCAGCCCGCCACGGTCCAGGCTGTCCAGATATTCGGGGAAGGTCTCCCAGTCCCAGCGCATGCCGGCCTGCATGCATGACAACGGAATGGACTCGGTTCGTTCCATACGGCGCATCGCCCGGTCGCGATCTTCCGGACGCACCGGCGCAAAACCAAAGCCGCAGTTCCCGATCGCCACCGTGGTCACACCGTGCCAGCCGGACAGGGTGGCATACGGGTCCCAGGCCGTACCGCCGCTGAGCGCGGCGTCGTAATGGGTATGGAGATCTATAAACCCCGGTGCGACGATCATGCCGGTCGCATCAAGGACGCGCGTAGCCGTGTCTTGGATATTCCCCATGGCAACGATCTTGCCGTTACGAATTGCAATGTCGCCTCGATAGCGGGGCACCTGTAATCCGTCGATGATCGTGCCGTTCTTGATAAGCAGATCGTACTCTGCCATATGGACCCTCCTTTGGCTCATGGGAGCCAGTTCGGTTACATACCCTTCCTCCCCATAGCCACCCGGCTCATGCCCTTGGTGAAACGCGTTGACGAGTATCCCTATCCTGTAGCGGAATGCGGCTCAATTGCAAGAGTTGCCACCCGCTGTCGCTACGCAAGCACGCCGAGTCCAGCTTGGGCGCATTCGATATCTTGTTCAACCGAACCGCCACTGACACCGATTGCTCCGACCACTCTATCCCCAATTCGGATCGGCAAACCGCCGCCAAAGGTCACGATGCGCGGGATATGCGGCACCCCTGCCAAGAGCGCCGGATCATCCTTAATAAAGTTAAAAAACTCGTGCGACGGCATCCCAAAAAGGGCAGTGTAGGCTTTGTTCTGAGACACCTCGATACTGACTAACGGCGTTCCATCCATCCGGCAAAACGCCTTGAGCAGCCCGCTCTCGTCCAGCACGGCCACAACTTGGGGTACCCCAAGTTCCTTTGCTTTGGCAACAGTCGCGGCCACCATCTGTTGCGCGAGTTCGTCTGTCACACTCTGCTTTTCAAACGTCTGGGCCATCGCGTCCTCCTTGTGTTATTTTCGCTGGAGTATAGAAGGAAAGAAGTGTAGGAGTAAAGAGAAAATAGTCACCACAGATGAGAGAGTTTGGAGGAGGCTACAATGAAACACTCACTTGCACTCATCCCATTCCTGTTGGTGGTGAGTATACACTCTCTTCAAGCGAAGCAGGACGATCCTTCCCCTCTCGCTCCTGTCGTCTTTACCAACGTAACGGTGATAGATGCGACTGGGACGCCAGCCCAGCCCGACATGACCGTTGTGATCACTCAGGATCGTATTAGCGCCCTGGGGGAAACCGGGACGGTCGCTATCCCCTCAGGTGCCCACGTTTTTGATGCCGCAGGTCACTTTCTCATACCCGGCCTGTGGGATATGCATACACATATCGCCTACATTGAGACGTATCCGGGAAGCAAGGATATTTTTCTGCCGCTGCTCATCGCCCACGGAGTCACGGGCATTCGTGATATGGGCGGCGACTTGGCGGCCCTCACCCAGTGGCGTGAGGAGATCACGGCAGGCAAGCGGGTCGGTCCCCGCATTGTCGTCTCTGGTCCCATGCTGGATGGTCCCAATCCGCCCTTCCCCCAATCGGTAAGTGTGCACAATGCAACCGAAGGGCGCCAGACCGTATTAGAGCTCAAGCAGCAGGGGGCAGACTTTATCAAAGTCCAGTCGCTCATTTCGCGCGATGCCTATTTCGCCGTCATGCACGAGGCCCGCCAGCACGGCTTGCGAGTTGCCGGCCATCTGCCGGATCAGATCACTGCCACGGAGGCGTCCGAGGCCGGGCAACACAGTATGGAACACTTCATTGGCTGGCTCAAAAGCAGCTCAACAGTGGAGGAGGAACTGCTCCAGACGGTGTCGATTTTTGATCTGTTCCAAAAAAAAGAACCCGTTCAACGCCTCCTCAGTACCCAGAGTAAAGAGAAAGAAGAAGCGCTGTTTGCGCGCTTGGCGCAGAGGAGCCTGTGGCAGTGCCCAACGATCGTGTGGATGCGGGGCTTATCGCATATTGACGAAAACACATTTCCGGCTGACCCGCGCCTGGACTATATTCCCACCTCGTGGGTTGCGGCTTGGCGCGTGACGAAGGAAGAACGCTTGCTCGCAGGCCGCTCTGCCGAGGATATTGTAGCGGGCAAGCAGTATTTCCAGGCGCTGTTTGATTTGATCAAAACGGCGCACAGAGCAGGCGTACCCTTCTTGGCCGGAACAGATACGCCAGCCCCGTATGTCTTCCCCGGCTCATCGTTACACGAAGAATTAGCCCTACTGGTCGAGGCAGGCCTGACACCCATGGAAGCCTTACAGACCGCGACCCGCAATCCTGCCCTATACCTTGACCAACAAGACCTGCTTGGCACCATCGAAGTGGGCAAGCTTGCCGATCTCGTCCTTCTCGAAGCGAATCCCTTGGAGGATATCACCAACACCCAGAAAATTATGGCAGTGGTTGTTGGTGGCAAGCTATTCTCTCACAGCGCCTTACAAGCCCTCCGAACTGCCGCCGCTACCAGTGCGCAGCAGGGGTAACGGAGAGCGACTCAAAAAGATCGCTCACTGCGGCAGGCGTCGCTGCCGGCCGGGTGGTAGTCAGTGACAAGTGACGTTCCGGCAGGGCAACTGACCTCAACATCGTCCCCGAAGGGATTTGCGCACACATCTTTTCCTGCAAGGGGCTTGTGATAGTGCATGCTCGGGCAGGCGGGTTGTTCATACATCCACTTGGCTGCGTCATCAGTTTTGTGTTGCAGTATTTGCAGAGCCGCTTCTTTACTCGTGTAGTCTGGTTCCGGCGGCAGCACTTCCACAGCCGCTCCCGCAGGGTCTGTGGGTCGCGGCGGCGCTTCCTCGGCTGCCTTCACAGGAGCATTCTCTGACTTCCGGTTTGGTGGGTCAGCGGATGGTGGGTTCACGTCTTCCCACTGGCCCGTATATGGATTAAAAATTTTTCCCCATTCCTGAGACGACACTTGCGCTGTGCATAGAGGGACGCATACCAGGCTAAAGCCAAGCATTAAGAAGAGTACACTATTCCGCCGGACCTGACGCATACGGCTTCCTCGTTAGAGATACATTTCAAACCATTCTGTGATGAGTGGCAGACTCCGGTCAAGCCCAGGGCCAGAGAGAATATCACTATGGCCCAGACCTGGCAGAATCACAATCTTCTTGGGCTCGCCAGCCTTTTCATACATGGACTGTGACTCTTCCATGGATACGCGTTCATCCGCGTCGCCGTGCAGCCAGAGTATCGCCCGGGGTGAGATCTGATGCACGACGGACTCGGGTCGATACGCAATCAACGCTTCACCCGAGGTAAGCGTGATCTCTCGGCTCCACTGCGGATGCTGGTCCAGAATCTGCGCAAACAGAGCGGTCGTACTCTCCGGCTCAGGCACAATCTCATTGGCTTGAACATACTGCTCCTGCCCGGTCAGGACACGCTCGCGTCGGTTGTCTTCCAGGCGGCGGAGTAATGCCTGCCATTCCCAGAAATGACAGGCGTCACGCGTCCAACGCCCACAGTCGCCGATGCCACACACGCTCACCGTGGCTTTGACCCGCTCTTCTACCCCGGCAGCATAACTGACGTTGGCCCCACCGAGGCTGACGCCGAGCAATCCAATCCGGTCCGGATCGACCTCGGGCTGTTGCTGCATAAACGTGACCGCATTTTGGATATCTTCGATCTGCCGCAGAGGGATGATCTGGCGACGGGGTTCTCCGCCACTCGCCCCCAGGAAGCGGTAGTCAAACGTCAGGACGACATACCCAGCCTGAGCCACGCGCCGGGCAATATCGGGCAACAGGACTTCTTTCACCGCGGTAAAACCGTGGCATATGACGATGCCGGGTCTTTGCCTATCAGAAGAGCTGTTCTCAGGCAGAAAAAGGACGCCTGCCATGGGGACACTTTCGCTGTAGAATTGAACCGACTTTTCCATATTCCCCCCTTTACTGCTTGGGAATCCTGGGGACAAAACGCGGCACCCGCTGTTGATACTGCTCGTACGCCTCTCCAAAGCGCTCGATCAGTTCACGTTCTTCCATCAGCGTGATGCCATACAGCACAACGCCGGCGAGAGGACAGAGGAGATACAAAGCCAGATAGTTTGTAAAAAGCGCGACGGCGCAGATACTCAGGATCACGACGACATAGCGGGGATGCCGCAGACGCGCATAGATGCCTTGGTCCAACAGCGGCTGACCGGTCGGCGTGGGTGACAGTTCGGGGATGCCGACCAGAGTGCGCAGACTCAGATGTTTCCGACACCGGACTTCAACTCCTACCGCTGCCCCACAGCACAGCAGGGCGGGCAAGCATAACCACACGTTAGTCCCGAACTCTACGGCCAGGAGAGTATGACGAAGCATAAAGACGCCGGCACCTATGGCAATGAGAATCGCCCCGAGCACTGAGTACGAGAGCGCGAGCCCAAGTTGTCGCCAGCGACGGACCAGACCGTGAGCAAACGGCCAGAATAAGATACCTGGAATAAAAGTCACCAGGGTGAGGAGAGCCAGATTATAGCGGACGGTATCCATGAGGATATCAGGAGGGAACCCACCCCGGCCCTTCGGGCCACCCCTCCAAGGAGGGGACAGATGGCTTCGTTACGCAACGGTATACGAGACGTTGAGATCGGGCTTATTCTGTATGGTCTGGAAGACAACGCAGTAGCGTTCAGTCAGACGAATCAGGGTTGCCAACTGTTCCGCATCTGCATCCGTGTCCAGATCAAATCGGAGTCGAATATTGCGAAAGCCGACCGGGGCTTCTTTTGAAACGCCGAGGGTCCCCCTGAAATCCAAGTCGCCTTGTGCGATCACCTTTCCATCTCGAAGCTCCACCCCGATCGCAGTAGACACGGCTTGCAAGGTCACTCCGGCACAAGCCACCAGCGCCTCGAGCAACATATCTCCGGAGCACGCTGCCAGCCCGTCTCCGCCAGTAGCCGGGTGCAGCCCCGCTTCGACCAGGGCTTTGCCGGTTTCGACTCGGCAGGTAATGCCTGCGCCAATACGTCCCTCCGCATTCAGCGTCACCACCGCCTTTTCAGGCGAGTCTTTATAGGCATCCTTAAGCGGAGCTTGGAGGGTACGGAGTTCTTCTGCTTTCATTGTCATCATTCTCCTTCTTGCTTTTTCACTTCTCCATCCGGGCAATCGCGTCTTGCGTACTGCCGGCCTCACTATAGTTGGCATCCTGGTCAAAGCTCAGAAAAATCATACTCACACCTTCAGGACCGGCGGTGAACGAAGCGGCCTGTTCTCCAGCCGGAATGAAACGGAGCGCTTTCGGTCCCAACTGCCTGCCCATAATGGAGGCAGAACCGGAATACACCACTTCATACCGGCCATACTCCGGGACAGGAGGGGTGAACGCAACGCCGGCCGGAAACGCAACTAGCTCAGCAGTGGGGCCGAAGCTTTCCGGGATAAGCAGCTTGCGTCGGGCGGGTTCACAGCCGGGCATGGGCTGCCACTCGACTTCATGCGCGCAGCGCGTAAACTCGCGTCCACGCACATTCGCCTGCCAGCGGCGTTTTTTGTCGCGCATGACTGCCAAACCACCCGGCTTGGTATGCAACACCAGCATGTCATGCCCACTACTGACCGTGAACGGACCGTAGGGCGTGTTATGTTCCGTATAGTGCACGGCTGGTGCATCAAGCCGGACCAGCGGGAAGGCCATCGAACCTTCGAGCAGGACTTGGAATTGCGCTGCATAATGAAAATGCGGCTCCACCGTATAGTCTTCCGAGATTTGCGCCCGTATGGCTTCGGGCCCAGCGTCTGTGCCTTTCAAATACATTTGAAGCTGGGTTTCCCCGCCCCCTTCAAGGGCCAAGGTTTTCCAAGGCACGGCTGAGGGTTCTACGATACACTCCTGTGGGTCCATGTCGTCCCTCCCTGTTTGTGTCATTCACTCCCCGCAGGCTGTTTCCTTCCTCGCGTTTTCCCAATCTACTCCACAATCGATTGATACGTCAAAACCCGGCAGATGATTCATATTGGGTCGGTTCCATATGCAGAACTTCGCGGACCTGATGGGGATGGGCGCGTAACGTCAGCTCACCCGCAGAAAGACGGGGGATCTTTCAGGCGGTTCCCTCTTCCCGTCTCTCAGCAACATCCTCAAAATACTGCGATCGGTAGGGGCGAAAGATTTTTCGCCCCTACGGGGGTCGCACCCGGGGGGACCGCCGCCGGATGCGCGCCAATCCAAATGATCCCGTGAACATGATTCGGCATAATCATATATGTATCCAACCGCACATGTGGAAAATGAGCGGGAATGTCCAGCCAACAGGTGCCCGCAACCTGACCCGCAACGTTCAACCGCATCTCTCCGTTTACAATTTCGCCGAACAGACAGCTCCGGTTATGGGTACAGATGGTCACGAAATACGCCCCTTCCCGGCCGTAATCAAACCCGGTCAAACGGAGCGAACGGCGCTGGTGTAAATCCCCCTTAGTCACGGCACACCGGAATCATTGTAGACCGGTAGGGTTTGAGGCTGGCGGTCATGGGCCAGCCTCCGACTCGGTATCGTGAAACAGGTCAATATAACTCTTGTACATGAATCTCCGGTTGCGGGCCTGGCCGGTGAACTCGTGTAAAATGCCATGTTTGACCAGCCGTGCGACGAGGCCGTTCGCTGCCGGATAGGTTGTTTCGATCAAGCCCTGCACGTCACCTACCGAAACAATCGGGTGTCTATGGATGTATTCCAGCACACGATGGCCGTTTCCAGCGGCACGGCCAAAGTTATCCGTAACCACACGACGATGCTCTTCACGCAGAGCAAGTATCCGCCGTGCCGTGTCGGTCGCCTGTCTGCTCACCTCTACAATTCCACTCAGGAAAAAAGTAAGCCACTGCTCCCACGTCCCATTGTCACGTACCGATTGCAGTTCCTCGTAGTACTGTTGCCGATGCTGTTTGAAGAAATAGGACAGGTAGAGAACCGGCTTGAGCAGGACCTCTTGCTCACAGAGTAAGAAGGTAATGAGCAGTCGTCCCACTCGGCCGTTCCCATCAAGGAAGGGGTGAATCGTCTCAAATTGGGCATGCACTAATCCAATTTTGACCAGTAACGGCAATTCGGTATCGGCATGGATAAACCGTTCCAATTGCGACAGGTCCTGTATAATCTGATGAGGAGGAGGCGGGACAAAGACGGCTTCATTAAGCGTGCAGCCAGCAGGGCCGATCCAGTTCTGGCTGGTTCGCACCTCGCCGGGAGTGAGATGCGAGCCTCGCACTCCCTGGAGGAGCTTGGTATGGATTTCGCGGATCAGGCGGATCGAGACCGGTAGTTCAGACAGCCGGCTAAGGCCATGATTCATGGCACTGACATAGTTCACCACTTCGTCTACGTCGTTCGGTTGATTCGGTGTGAAAATTCTCGCTTCGGCGGCCAGCAAGTCCTGCAACGAGCTTTGCGTCCCCTCAATCTGGCTGGACAGGACCGCTTCTTTACGAATGTACATGAGGACGAATAAATCCGGCTGAGGCAGCGTCTGGATAGACCCGTCGAGACGACCCAGGGCAAGGTCGGCCTGAGAGAGTAAAGCCTGCAACTCTCCGGTGATCTTGACGGGCGGATTGGGAGGTAGGGATGCAGGGATGAAGGCCCGATAGCCGGTTGGCTGTCGCCTGTATGCCCCTGCACGGTAAGCATAATCGTTTGGGTGATTACCCATAATTAACTTTTACTAAATAACAGAGCCGAATCGGGCTGGTATTATAGGCAGACTTTAATATAAAGAAACTTAATGGCCTTACGCAAGGAAGCCTATAACATAACCCTTCTTTAGGAATGAATGGGAGGGGATTCAAGACTCTTTCCCCTCATGAAGTAACGTGCCTTGCACTGGAAGTGAGTCGCCCACTGTACAGTTCAATTGTACGCCGGGCCACAATGTCGATTATCGCTGGCTGGAGTATTCTGACTGCCATGTTAGAAACTGCGAGACTGGCCCACATCCTTAAATTTGATAACTTATTACTTTCAATAACTCAGGTCTCCCTCCGTGCCGGGTTTTCTTGAACCACGGTTCGGAGTACAGAGGAAAGCGACAGACAACCGTGTAAGGAGGAAACACATGGACATTGGCGTATTTTATTTCACGTCCGGCGAGTCGGCAGACCCGGCTATTGTGGCAAAAAAGGCGGAAGAATTGGGGTTTGCCTCGTTTTGGGTGCCGGAACATCCGGTCCTGCCGGTGCATACCACCGTGGGCTATCCCGCGGCCCCGGATCAGCCGATTCCAAGAACAATCGGCATTATTTCCGACCCATTCGTGTCGCTGGCTCGAGCCTCGGCCACCACAACGAAGATCAAGCTGGGCACCGGGATTTGTCTCGTGCCGGAACGCAACCCGTTGTTGCTGGCCAAAGAGATCGCCACCCTGGATCACTATTCAGGCGGACGGTTTCTGTTCGGTATTGGGGCCGGCTGGCAAAAAGAAGAATGTGAGATTATGGGTGGAGACTTTCCGCATCGCTGGACGCAGACACGGGATTCGATCCTGGCAATGAAAGAGCTGTGGACCACGGACGAGTCCGCATATCACGGCCAGTATTATGACTTTCCTGCGGTCAAGTGCTTTCCCAAACCGGCCCAAAAGCCACATCCGCCTGTTATTCTGGGTGGCTCAGCCAAGAACGTGTTCAAACGGACGGTTGCGTGGGGGGATGGCTGGATGCCGGTTAGCACCTCGCCCGATGAGATTCGACACGGACGCGAGACCTTGAACGAATTGGCCGCCCAAGCTGGTCGAGATCCCAATTCCATCTCTATTCTCGCCTTTGGTCAGCCCGGCCAGTTGCGTGAGCGCGGTCATGCCCAAGCGCTGGAAGAGGCCGGTGCGGAGCACGCTATTATCTGGCTCAATAAGTTTGAGGAAGCGGACGTGCTTGCGGAACTGGAGGGATTGGCCACAGAGATGCTGGACTCATAAAAACGTACAGGGGAGCCGCGCCATGAAACATATCATGCATCTGAATGCCTTCATGATTCACAGCCCGATGAATCATACCGTGGGCTCGTGGACGCATCCGGATAGTACGGTCGGCTCCTCTTTTGCCCAACCCGACCTGTGGCAGGACATTGCCAAAACGCTGGAGCGGGGCAAGTTTGACGCCATATTTTTTGCGGACCAGTTTGCCACCTATGGCAACTACCGCGCCCGCACCGATGAATCCCTCATCCATGCCGTTCAGTTTCCGATTCATGATCCGACCCTGCTGATTCCCATGCTGGCCGCGGTAACCGAAAGGCTCGGCTTTGCCGTGACCCTGTCCGCCACCTATTACCCGCCGTATATGGCGGTCCGTAAACTTTCGACGCTCGATCATCTGACCAAGGGACGGATCGGGTGGAATATTGTCACCTCCGTCCATATTGGGGAGGCGCACAATATGGGCTGGGAGAACATGATTGCGCACGATGCGCGCTATGAGCGCGCCGATGAATATATGCAGGTCTGTCACAAACTGTGGCAGAGTTGGGAGTCTGACGCGGTCGTGGCGGATAAAACATCCGGGGTTTATGTTGACCCCAGCAAAGTCCATCCCATCAATCACAAGGGCAAGTGGTTCTCCTGTCCGGGCATCTCGCCCGTTTCCCCTTCGCCCCAGGGCTATCCTGTTCTTTTTCAGGCGGGAGCCTCAGGCTCGGGGCGCGATTTCTGTGCCAGGCATGCCGAAGCGGCGTTCGGGGTGCAACTCACGCCACGGGCGATGAAAGCCTATGCGGACGACATGCGCGCGCGGGTGAAAAACCTCGGCAGAGATCCTGACAGCCTCAAATTTATTTGGGGGATGCAGGCCATTGTCGGAGGAACGGAGGAAGAGGCGCGCCGGAAACAGCAGGACATTAACGACCGCGTTCCAGTCGAAGGCGGATTGGCCCTGCTGTCGGGTCATACCAACCACGATCTGTCCCAATATGACCTGGACCAGCCGGTTGAAGATATTGAGATTGAAGGCATACGTGGGCTGTTCGAGATATTCACCAAGATGTATCAATCGGGCGATCTGGGCCGCGACAGACTCACCATGCGCGAGGTCGGCAAAGTCTACGGCGCAACCATTGGCTGCCCACAAATTGTCGGCACGCCGGAACAGGTTGCCGACCAGATGGAAACGATCTTGGATGAGACCGGCGGACATGGGTTTAACATTACCCCATCGACCATGCCGGGCTCGCTGACGGAATTTGTTGATAGTGTCGTGCCCATATTGCAGCAACGCGGTGTTCACCGCAGGGAATACACCGGGCAGACGCTCAGAGAGCATCTGGGGCAGGAGGGGTGCGGGTAAAGGTCCGGTTCCCTCTCCCACCAGGGGAGAAGCTAGAGCCTGCCCTGAGCTGGTCGAAGGGGTGAGGGGGATAACGGCTTGGGGCCAGAAAAGGGCAACCACAGAGGGTTGCCCCTACACAGGATATGACTTGCTCACAAACTAATCCGGCACAACCGCATACACCCGATACGTCACCTCGTTGGGTTTGAGTTTGCCCTCACCAACTGCCATCAGATTGTTGAGCCAGGCATAGCGCTCATCGCCGGTCTCAAACTGGAGCTGTGAGATAAAATAATTATCCCCGAATTCCGTTGAACCGCCGCCCGCAAGCGCTTTCCGAATACCCTCGGTGGCTTCCATACGTGCCCGATAAGTGACATAGATTGAGGCCCCGTCGTCGCTCTCAAAGACTGCTCGCACATCAAGCCGCAGATTGCCGTCCGGTCCGACCAACGCCCAGTCCGCGCCGCTGGCCCGAACCTTGCCCTTCATACGTGGCCCCTCGAAATGACCACCGGTCAGGTCGGCCACAATACGCTCCCCAAGCGGTCCTTTGCCGACACTGATCGGGGTGATGAAGGTGGCGGTATAATCACACAGATAGTCGAGTTTCATCGCCCTCTCCCTATAATCCGTACACCTGTGCCGCGTTCTGGCCGATCACCTTCTGCCGGGTTGAGTCAGACATGGGCTCAACGAGTTCGGCCAGCTCCGCCATATAGTTGTCCGGATGGTCGGGATGCGGAAAGTCAGAGGCCCAGAAGAATTTGTCTGCCCCCACAAAATCGACGATATGACCAAAGGCTTTTTCGTCAGGGTCACCGGAAATCCAGCAGTTGCGATAAAAGTAGTAGCTGGGTTTTTCTTTGAGCCGGACGGTATCGCCCAGGGGGCTGTCAAACACGGCGTCCATACGGTTGAGCAGATAGCCGGCCCAGCCGGCGCCGGATTCCAATACGACAACTTTGATCTTGGGAAAACGCTCAAACAAGCCATACTGGAACATCGCCGTAAACGCCTGGAGCGGCCCCTGGGCACCGTGTACATTATAATGCCACCGCGCCCATTTCTGCATATCCTTAAAACGCTGGTGAACCCGCTTGGCCGGTGGCTCGCCACTCGGGTGAATGCCGACCGGGACGTCCAACTCCTGGGCCTTGGCCCAGAACGGATCGTAGTCCGGATGGGCGTGGGATTTATTGGTTGGCGTAAAAGGCACGAAGAATGCGCCTTTGGCTCCGGCTTTCACCGCCCGCTCTAATTCCTGGGCCGCCACATTCCCGTCTCCCATCGAGATATGGGCAATCGGAATCAGCCGTCCATCAGAATCGGAACAAAAATCAACCACCCAGCGGTTGTACGCCTCAGCGTAGGCCGCCTGGAGATCGAGGCTCTCGACCTCCTCGGTTTCCCATAAGAGGCCAATACTTGGATAGATAATGGCCTTATCCAAGCCCTCTTGATCCATGCGGGCCAGCCGCTCTTTTGGGTACATGGAGCCGAAGGGGGCTTCGCCAACGTAGGTGCGGTCCGGATGAGGGGCGGTTTCTTCTTCTGACTTTTTTCCCATTGCCCCGAACTGGGCCAATTGGCCCGGCTGGGAATACTTCGAGGGCCGGCCGTTCAGTTCCAAAACCTCAAGCCCATCTTCGTTGGTGTGCAGGCGGATTGTCCGGTCTTTATATTTTGGATCAATATACTTCTCCCAGGTATCAGGTGGCTCAAGGATGTGTCCGTCGGCATCAACCGTTCCGCTATAAGGAAACTTTCCATTTGCGGCCATTATGCCCTCCCTCCGTTTTTATGTGTTACGAATTAAAACTTGACTGTATCATCTCTAGCCTACAAGGGTGGCTTCAGCAAGAGTTTTGATAGGGAGGGAAATACGGCAGGAGTCTTGGGAATGCGGGCTTCCAGCCCGCGTTCCCAGGGAAGAAGAAGCACAGAGCGTGATGTAGGAGCGACTCCCGACCTGACAAAAACCTACCCCGCCGCTACGCGGCATCCCTCCCAAGAGGAGAGTTTCAATCAATACGCCACAGGTTTTTATCCACACGCCAAGGTGTAGACGTTCTGACAGCCGTCCGGCAGCGCGGACTCGCCCCAGGTCGTTCCGCCGTCCTGGGTTCCGAACACCTGGCCTTCCCGCGTGCCACAGTACACGAGCTGCGGGTCCTGGCGGCTGAGGGCAACGGTCATCATCGTACTCTCGGCGGTAATACCTTGGGTGAAGCGCTGCCAGGTCTGACCCAGGTCCGGACTGCGATAGACACAGCCGTTCAGCGTGAGCGCCCCAGGGCTCAGGGCGGCGTAGAGCGTGTGGGGGTCACTCGGGGCGACCTGGATATCCCGCGTATACGTCAGCGGCGAAGAGCGCCAGATTTCCATGTCAGCCCAGGTCCGGCCCTGGTCCGTGCTTTGGAAGAGGCCCATACGCGTGGCCAGAAAAACGGTGCCCGGCTGAGCCGCACTCAGCGCCACGGCATGCGTATCCATCATGCCTTCGGCATCGGTATTACTCAAAATGCGACTCTTCAAATAATCCTGCTCGGCAAACTGCAACAGTTCTTTGCTACAGTCCTCCCAGGTGTCGCCCCCGTCCAGACTGCGCATGACTCCACCCACCTCCAGGCCGGCATACACAGCGTCCGGATTGTTGGGGTCGGCGGCAAGGTCGATAATGCGGCATGGAAAGCCCATTTCAACCATGCCGGCCAGCGAGGCAAAGCTCAGGCGTTTCCAGGTGTCGCCGCCGTTGTTACTCCGATAGATGGCAGCCGGCGCTGTGCCGCAATACACGACCTGTGGGTCGTTCGGGCGAAACAACAACGACCATACCTCCATCCCGGCGTCCGGAAAATCCAGCCGCTCCCAGTGCGCCCCGCCATCCGTGCTGCGGTACGGTCCCTGCTGGGTGCCGACATACAATACCTGCGGATTATCGGGGTGGATCAGAATGGCCCGAATCGCGGCCTGCTCTGGGAGGCCCTGGCTCAAAATCTGCCACTCCGCTTCCCCGACCCTTTGCCGACACAGGCCGCTGGGTGGAGCGGTGTGGCCGTTCTTGGAAAACTGCGACGCGCCAGCGTAGACATATTGAGTCATAATTCTCTCCTTTGGAGTGCAGTGTAGCAACAAATGGAATCCGGCGTAAAGGAATGCGCCTTGTGTTCTCCGGCTTTCTTACGCTATCAGGACACCAGCAAAGGAGGTTCTGTGACACGCTTATCTCAGGTTCCAAAGGCGGCAGCACCGCCAGAAGTCCTCAAACTATACAAAGAGTTTTTTGGTGATCGTGACCCAGTTGCCGAGCCGGGTACTGCCACTGGTACGCCGGGGGACTACTGGACAACATTTGCCCTCGTGCCCGATTTGATGCAGATGGCGTATAATACGCTGATTCCTCTGCTTCAGCCGGGCCGTCAACTTGATCCACCGTTGCGCGAGTTAGTGATTCTCCGAACAGCCATTGTCGGAGACTCAAAGTTCGAATACTCACAGCACTGCAAAGTCGCCCGTATGGTCGAGCTTTCCGAAGAGAAGATCGCAGCGATAAAAGGGTGGACTACGAGCGATCTCTTTTCCCCAGTCGAGCGGGCTGTCATGGCGGCTACGGATGAAATTCTTACGCTCAATCGGGTGGAGGACAAGACCTTTGCGGCTTTGAAACAACACCTACCCGACCCAGCTATTCTTGAACTCTTTGTGGTCAGTGGCCTGTGGCGCATGCACGGGTTTATCACCCGCGCGCTCCACCTCGAATATGATAATGATACGATCGCTCGGTTGCAGGAGGTTCCCGCTCCTGAGGAGAAGGAAGCATAAGTGAGCACAGGAAAGACCGACACTCGTCTCACCACTCTTGTCAGATGAAGGAGCAAGAAAGTCCGTGTTGATATCCGGCCTGTCCGTTCTCATCCTGATCGCTATTCTGTGGTCTCTGGGTTGGTATGCCAAACGCTGGGTTTCGACCGATGCCGATTATCTGCTCGCCGGTCGCCAGGTCAGTCTTATCCCAGGCATTGCCGGCATCTGTGGCATTGCGTTTGCCGGCAGCGTGACCAGTATTATTCCGGGCCTAACCATTCAGTACGGCTTTTTTGGCTGGGTGTGGGGCATCAGTCTACCGGCGGTCATTGGCTATTGGATATACGGTCTGCTGGCCTGTCCCTATATTCGCCGCTCTGGTGCGTACACCCTGCCGGAGTGGTTGGAAATGCGCTTTGATGCGCGTACCCGCCTGGTGGTCAGCATTGCCACCCTCCTGGGTGTGACCGGCCTGGTCGCCATGAATGTCATTGCCATGGCGCTGATTATGATCGGCTTTCTTGACGCGCCGCTGTGGCTGATGGTGACGCTTATTCTCGGCGGTCACCTGATGTTCCTCCTGCTCGGTGGCCTGTGGGCGTTGACGCTGACCGATGTCGTGCAGGTTATTCTGGGCTTCATCCTGCTGCCGGCGCTGGTCGGCTACTGTGCGTGGACCTTTGGCGGCTGGGACATGATCCAGGCCCAGTTTGTTTCCTCGGCGCCGTTGACCCAGGGGACGGCCGGCACGTTTCCGTGGTTACGCCTGAGCTATCCCAGCATTATCACCGTCTCCCTGGTGGTGGGTATGTTTATTCAGTGGGGTGGCAACTACTACTGGCTGCGAGCCGCGGCCGCCCGAACCGAGTTTGTCGCCCGCTGGCAATATCTTATTGGTGGAGTCGTCGTCGTCCTGGTCGTCCATGGTGCGTTAGGCATGCTCGGCTTATACGCCGGGAGTGTGTATCGCGAAGCCTTTCTGGGTGGGGCCAACCCCATGAGTGCGTATGGCATGCTGATGCGAGACCTGCCCTCGGGCGTTGCGCTGTTCGGCTTAGTGGCGGCCTTGGCTGCGACCATCTCAACCACCAGCAACGCCCACCTGGGGATTACCTCAACCCTGGTGCGTGACCTGTATCAACGCTTTCTGCATCCAGAGGCAACCCGCGAGCAGGTCTTGCGTATCAGTCGGTTTCTCACCGTCGTCACCGGAGGCGGCATTTGGCTGCTCAGTTTTTATCCAGGCGGGCCCTATTTTCTGCTGGCCATTAGCTGCGCGATGTTGGGGCCGGCGGCGCTGATATTTTTACTAGGGCATCGCTGGTCACGGATAACCGCCGCGGGCGCGTTTTGGGGAACGCTCATCGGTATGGTGGTCATGCTCGTCTACGAGGGCCTACAACTGACTGGCGTGACCGCCTGGTCAACGCATACGGTTATTATCGGAACCCTCGTCACCCTGCCTTTGATCGTTCTGATCTCACTGGCCACTTCACAGCCGGCGAGCCAGCAGGACAGTCGCGCAGGGGTCAGCCAGGAGCCAGCCGTCCTCGGCGCTGATCACAGGCTGCTGCTGGACCTGCTGCACCAAGGCTATGGACAGATGGTTGAGCTGACCGATTTTCTTGGAATGGACACCGCGCACGGCAACCACCTGGTCAATGAACTGATAGCCGCTGGCCTGGTGCGGCGGCAGGCTCAATCAGGCCCGGACTTTTTCACCCTCGGGCTCACTCCCCAAGGAGAGCAACGGTTGGAGGAGCGTGGAGATAGTGAAGAATCTGGAGAGGCGACCCCTCCGCCCTCTTCAGTCCACACCATCGGACTCCAAGTCCTCAGACAGATGGAGCGCGGTCCGCAGACGCTGCGCACCTTGGGAGCAGCGCTTGAGACGAATGCCTCGACTCTTGGCGTGGTCGTCAGTCGCCTGGAACGTATTGGCCAGGTGCACAGCCACGGCATATGGGAGCGTCGTCTCTCCTTGTCGGACACGGGCCGTGAAGCCCTCCGGGCTGCGGTCCGGGCCTCAATCACACCCCACCCGCAAACCACACGAGAGTGATACGGCAGCGCACCGTCTGCGATGAACCCCGCCCTACCCTGACAGCTCTCTGAGGAACGGGTACACTTCTTCGTCTCTACTATTCGAGGTTACCTTATGCCGAGTACCAAGCCGCCCAGTGGCATGCGAGATTATTTACCGGAGACGGTGGCAAAACGCCGCTACGTTGTGGCGAAGATTGAGGACGTCTTTCAGCGCTATGGTTTTCTGCCCCTCGAAACGCCGGCCATCGAAAATCTGACAACGCTATTAGGCAAGTATGGGGAGGAGGGCGACCAACTCCTCTTTCGGCTCCTCCACCGGGGCGACAAACTCACTCGCGCCCTGGGAAAAGAGTCCACCCAAGCCGGGGACTTGGCCGAGCTCGGGCTGCGCTACGATTTAACCGTTCCGCTGGCTCGCGTCGTGGCCCAGTATGGCAACACCTTACCCCGCGTGTTTAAGCGCTATCAGATTCAACCCGTCTGGCGGGCGGACCGGCCAGCAAAAGGCCGCTTTCGTGAGTTTTATCAGTGCGATGTCGATCTGACTGGCACAACCTCGCTGCTGGCCGAAGCAGAGGTGATAAACGCGGTCAGCAATGCGCTACTTGATCTCGGTTTTTCGAACTTCTCAATTGCACTCAACCACCGGGTGATTCTGCGCAGCATGATAGAGACGGCCGGCATTGATCCTGGCCTCGAGGGTTCCGCCCTGATCGCTATTGATAAGCTGGACAAAATTGGCGTTGACGGGGTTCGGGAAGAACTCATGCAACGCGGGATTACTCAGGAGTCGGCCCAACGTTTACTCGCGCTGACCAGCGGCTCAACAGCAGCGGACAACCACAGCGTATTACAAGCGTTACGAGAGCAATTGTTGCAGCCCGAAGCGCAGCAGGCGCTCACTGACCTTGAGACGCTTTTGTCCTTAACTCTGGATGCGCCGGCAGGTTCGCATATCCGCTTGACCGCGGCGCTTGCACGTGGTCTGAGCTACTATACCGGTCCAATTTTCGAAGTCGTCTCACAAGACTTCAGTGGCTCCCTAGGTGGCGGCGGACGCTACGACAACCTGGTTGGCATGTTTAGCAACAAGCAGGTTCCAGCGGTCGGCTTTTCCCTGGGTCTGGAACGTATTCTGCTCCTGATGGAAGAGCGGAACATGTTTCCAGGGCTACGATTGACGGCCCAGGTGATGGTCTGCATCCTGCCCGATACTCCGCTGCCACCGGCGGTCGGACTGGCCTCGCGCCTGCGCCAGGCAGGCATTACGGTTGAAGTCTATCCAGAACAGAGCAAGCTGAAACGCCAGCTCTCAGCCGCAGACGCCCAGCAGATTCCCTATGCCCTCATTCTCGGACCCGACGAAGTCGAACGCCGGCTCTATACCCTGAAGGACCTGGCAACCGGGCAGCAGCAAGCGCTGGGTGAAGATGGTCTCATCGCAGCGCTGCGCGCTAGAACACCATCTCAAGCTGCGTAATCAGATTATCCCGATCCCGCAGCAAACCGATGCCGTTGTACTGGCCATCGAGGTAGTTGTACTGGAGCGTCAGTCGAAACGGGTCGCGCGTCAGGGTGATCCCCGGCTGGACGAGCCAGGAGCCCTGCCAGTCGTAGAAGAAGACCAACTGGGGTTTAATCACCCCGGAGCGGAAGGAGGTCGAGATACTCAGCGTATTCACAAACTGATGTTGATCGATGTTGACCAGGGATTGGTTCTGACGGCCCGGCTCGCTGACCGGAATCGCAAAATGGCCAAAGCCGAACGGCCCGGCCGACTTCAGCGAGGTGTCGTTAAAATCGACGATATGCGTACCGAACATCTGGCCACTGATAATAAAAGACTGCTGGGGATTGAGGGCACGAATATAGCGATTGATATCGATCCCCAGCGCCCAGCGGACCACATGTGAGTGGGCAATATCGTTCTCATACGACAGCAGCGGCGAGCCGGTGGCGGGATCGACCCCGACCTGGCGGTAACCAGGCGTGATCTGGCCACCGGACAGGACCGGTCCGAGGAGCTGCGTAGCGCCAGAGTTCTTGAAGAACGGCTCGTCCCAGAAAACAGCCGCCTCGCTGCGGATGATCGCGTACCACTTCGGCATGGGAAAAGAGGCGGTTAGACCAGAGATCGCAATTTTCGGATACAACACATTGGCCTGGAAATTATCCACGATGAACTGAGAGGCCAGCCCGGCGTTGACCGCCTGCTCAAACGCCGCCAGGCTGATCGGGGGATTCTTTCTGGGCGTGACAATACGCACCTCGGGCGCATCCAGAAACGTGTAGTAATGCGCCGCGGAGAGCGTCAGCTCGCCGGCCCTGGCGGTGACGCGAAAGCCGCCCCGGGTGTCCTTGAAATTCTGCGCCGGCTTTTTGACGACACCCCGCATCCCCGGCGGGTTCGGGGTTGACCAGGGTGAGCCAGCCGGGGTCGGGCTGGAGATATTCTTGTCAAAGGCTCCGTAGCCTTCAAGGTTGAGTTCGGAGAAGGGACCGATATCCTCGAAGCTGTACACGGCCCGCACCATGTCCAGGGGCACGCGGCGGTCATCCAGGGAAACCAGAAAGCCACCAAAGCTGGCATCGAGCGGATTGATCTGATCCAGGAGCCGAAAGGCGTCGGTCTCTCCCCAGGACAGGTTTTGGCGCCCAATGCGTAAAAACAATGCATCCCAGGACAGATCCACATAGGCTTCAAACAGCCGATGGCGCTTGCGCAAGCTGCGGCGCGGGTTTGTCCGCGAGCAGCCGGCAAACTGACGCGGACTGGTCCGTTTGTGTTTACTGACAGGGACACAATTGGAGAGCAGGGGAAAGCGCTCGCTAAACACGTCGGGTCCATAGTCCCAGACACCATCGTACTCTCCCCGATAGGTCATGAAGTAACTCATGTCTTCGAGCTGTAGCCACTGAAGCGGCTTGAGGAGAGGGGCGAGAATGCTGAGAGGTCCCTCATAGCTGCCCTCAACCAGGTCCACCAAATTGTGCCGCAATTCGACTTGGACGAAGGTCCGGTTCTGAAGCATGTTGAATGAATTATACGGCGTCTGGAGACGGGTGTTCGCGCCCGCGTTCTCCACCGCCATGGCCGTCCGGTTATACACCCGGCCGTTAAAGCGCAGCGTTTGGGCCTCGTCCAGAAAGCGGGCGTGTATCAGAGCCGGCCAGAGCAACACGCCAACGACCAAGCCGCCAACCGAGAGCCGCCCGGTCCGTCGCAGCAGCGATGCGGTGCGCTCATGCCTCGTCTCTTGCATAGTCTCTTGCCTACCGTGTACGACTTACCCGATTACCTTGTATCACTCGCTCTTCTTCACTTCCCCAGACGGACCATCTCTTTGACCGTAAACTTTTTGGGTTTGAGAGGTTTATTGATCAAGACCTTGTCGGCGGTCCACAGGGCGGCGCTATTGCTTTTGTAGTCAATCCATACATTACCTAAGTGGAGATGCGTGCCCTTCACCTCCGCGTTGTCCGGATCATCGGCAGGGTCACCAAACGTGTGGAGCAAGGTCCGCCAATGATTTCCCTCGTGGTCATACACAAAGACGCAAAAGACCGAATAAATCTGTCGATCAATGTAAAAGCGACGCGTGCCATACGGGTGGCCCGAATCGTTGGATGTTGCTTCAAGAACGATGACCTTGCGCAGTTCCCACGGAGATTGGGGATACCAGCCGCCTTTGCCGCCATACTCTGGAGGCGTTCCGCCAATGAATCCTGGAACCAGCGCCACCTGCTCGCCCAGATATTTCCAGGTGTAGTTGTGCAGATAGCCCTGAAAGCCGGCATGATCTTCGATGAGAAAACTCGCCTCGAACGAGGCCGCATGATGGTTGACCACAATGCTACGCGTGCGGCGGCTCTGCGGGTCGTAGGCCCACCCCTTCTGGTTTGTCGTGTCCGCCGCATAGTGAAAGGTGAGACTCTGCGCCCCTTCAAGGTCTTGGGGACTCATGACGATTGAGTGCTCTCGCCACCAGGTCCCTTCCTTGGCCCACTTCGATACGTCGTGCTCGGGATTCGGACGGAACATGCCGTACATACGTGAATAGCGGGTGTCCACCGCCCGTTCGGTATTACCGGAACTGTTGATCGTGCGCAGGACGCCTTGGGTTGTCATGGTATCACCCAGATAGCGCATGCGGTAATTCCAGGCGACCTTGAGCCCGGCCTGCGGGTCGGCCGGATCAATGCGGGGGAAAGGCTGGCCAAGAGTGTAGTTCTGGAGTTCTCCATCTGCGCCGAGTTGGACTTGGCCGGCATGTTTGATCGAAGCCTGCATATAGGCCTCAAGGATGGGAAAGTCGGTTGTCGCCTGCACCGGAATCTCAAAATCTCCCGCTTGGACAACGCGTACAATCTCCGGCGGTAACACTTTTTCAGCAACCTGGACATTCTCTTTGGTAAGAGTCATGCCGGGCGTAATCCCGTCAATCTGTGGGCTGCCAGTGCGGTACGGGAGAAAACCGTCCAACAATTTTTGGTCTCCGTCCTGGGCAGACACGCTTCCTGACAACAGTCCCACCAGGCTCAGTATGCCAGTCAGACACAGGACGCTCCGGCTTCTTATTCGCATGCGGTCCCTCCCCTATTCTGAGTGAGTGTTCAGTTTCTTTTAGAGATTCACCGCTGCACGTGCAAGAGGCAAACAAAATAGCAGAGCACGTAACAGGCCATATGGGCTTTATCAGTCGGCGCCGTTGCGAGAGAGCCGTGAGAAGCGTCTGAATCTCTTGACAGCAGTGAGTTCTCTCAGATAAGACGGCATCTACATTCATTCATAATAATCGAAGGCAAGGAGGGCCTTATGGCAACACCACAACCAGCAGTTCTCAATAGAAATATGGGCCAACACCAGTGGTATGTCCACCTTAGTCGTCTGGATGGCGCTGACATGGGCGTGATCAAGTCGGCGGTCCAGCAGTTGCGGAAAGACTGTGCCGACAAAGGTATCAATCTGACTATCGGCCTGGGACCATCACTCCTCTCAGACCTCACCGACGACGTTCCCAACGATTTCCAGCCATACGAAACGTTCCAGTCGATCGACGGCAGTGGCAAGGAAGCCAAGGGTACCCAGGAAGAACTCCTGTTCTGGCTGAACAGCGAAAAAAAAGATGAGGTCTGGAAGGCCCAGTGGGATGCTCGGGAAGCTCTGAAAGGGCATATGCGGGTTGCCCGTGAAACCATGACGTTCATTTTTGGCGACTCGCTCGATCTGTCCGGTTTCAAAGATGGGACCGGCAACCCCGAGCCCGAGCGGGATGTTGAAGTCGCAGTCGTTCCGGATGGCGAGCCGGGCGCAGGCGGAAGCTTCATTATTGCCCAGCGTTGGATTCATGACCTGGAGGCCTTCAACCTCTTGCCCGTCGAAGAGCAGGAAAAAGTCTTTGGCCGGACCAAGGCTGACTCAACCCGCCTGTCCCCCCAGCCCTCTCCCTCCCATCTCTCGCATGTTGAATTACGAGAGGGCAGAACGGGCAACGATACTACACCCAAGCGGGATGAGATTTCACGCCGTTCGACCCCGTACGCCTTCCACGATGGCACCGTTGGCCTGTACTTCATGGCCTTCTGTAAGAGCCAGGCCCCACTGCGTGAGCGGATGCGGGCCATGTATGGCATGGACGGTCAGGAACGTGACCGGCTCACCTCTTACAGCAACCCGGCCTCCGGTTCGTTTTACTTTGCGCCGCCAGTTGAAACGCTCGACGCCGCGCTTTCGTAACCCTGAGCCGAATGCACTGTTCACAAGAGGGCCGAGCCGTATAGCTCGGCCCTCTTTTTATATCCGAGGACTTAGGAAGGAGCGTTTATTTTTTCGCCTGGCCCACTTGCGCGAGCATCAAACGCATCGGAGAGAGTGTTCGGCTCAAGGGATTTACCATCAGGCCAACTGTCTCAAGAGTGACTGCTCCTAGCAGCGGACCATCGTCGGATTCTCCGAGTACGACTGGAGAAGTCGCACTCTGTCCTTCAAGAGTAAAACGACACTCGGACACCCCCCGGCTGATCGTCGTTCCATCGGCAAGGGTAAATTCTACGCTGCGTTGAGGCTTCAGTTTCAGGTCACGCCATATATGGAGAGGAAGCACGGTGTAGACCGCTCCGGTATCAACGAGGAAGCGGACGTCTATGGAGCGGCCTCTTCCGCTGGGTTTGGCTACCGTGGCACGGACATATGTGAGACCCATACTCTTTTCTCCTTAATCAATGTCAGCCATTCTTACTCGGAATCGATCTCGGGCCGTAAAACACCAATATACGGCAGGTTGCGATAGCGGCCAGCAAAGTCGAGCCCATAGCCCACCACAAACACGTCTTCGATGACAAAACAGCGAAAGTCAGCCTCACAGTCCACTCCTCGACGTGCAGGTTTGTCGAGCAGCACACATGTTTTGACTTCACGTGCTCCTTGTTTCAAGAACTCTCCTCGGAGAAACGTGAGCGTCCGGCCAGTATCAAGAATGTCATCGACCAGGAGAATGCGCTGCTCCCGAATCTCTTGTTCGGTTGGAGCATAGCCCAGGCTGAGTCTTCCACTCGTTGTCCCGTCTCGATAGCTCGATACTGCGACAAAGGTCAGGCGGAGTGGGAAGGGAAGCTGACGGATGATATCAGCCGTAAAGAGACAACCTCCTTTGAGCACCGACACAACAGTACAGGGCTCGTCCTGGTAATAGGCCGCGACTTCCTGGGCAACGCGGCCTACCCCTGCTCGGATTTCCGACTCTGAGAATAAGATGCGTTCAATCCCCTGTTCCACGCCGGCCTCTAGTCCATTGGCGGATTTTGGGCAATTTGCGCAATATCACTATCAAGCGTGAGCCAGGACTGGGCACTGTCGCACCAGAGCTGGGCCTCGGGCTTGAGCCAGGAGGTATCGTCGAGCGTGCCGGCCTTGAGAAAATCCATCGTCGGCAGGGCTGCCACATCAGACATAATCGGGGAGCCACACTTGCCGCAAAATTTACGAATAACCGCTTGGCCGCTCGATCCCCGATCATTGTATGCTGACAGCTCACCCTCAATATGAAGAGACCCCTTCGGCACTGCGACCAGGACCGAGAATGCCGTACTCGTTTGTTTTTGACAGTTCTTGCAATGGCAGACTGCCATCATCATCGGATCTGCGTCACAGGTGTAGCGAATATTCCCGCACAAACAGCCGCCAATGATATGTGCCATACGGACCTCCTGTTTTTGTCTGTTTTTGATAACTCCCTTGCCTATATCATCCGGATTGTGAGGGCTGAAGAGCTGGAAGGCGACAGGCGCACCAGGGCGACCAGCCCATAAGTGAACGGAAAAACCGGGTATGATCAGCGTTTGCCAGGACCCTCGTCAAAGCGGGGCAGGTCATCCTGGATCTCATACCAGGGCGCTTTATGACTCACCCATATATGGCCCTTGGAACGTACTCCCGGATCATCGTCCAAGGTTCCAATACGCAGGAGTATGGTCTGTGGATCACGGTCAAAATACGCATACACGTGCGAGCCGCATCGAGAACAAAAGCAGCGCTTTTTTCCGGGCGACGACTCATAGGCGGTAAGCGCGTCCTGGCCGCTAACAATGCTGAACCCCGCCGTCGTCACCAGCGCACTCGACCCATACACCGTGCCATTGATCTTGCGACACGTATGGCAATGGCAGTGCATGAAGCCACGAATCTCCTCGGTGATTTCAAATCGAACAGTCTGGCAGTGACAGCTTCCAGTAACCATATCTACCCCTCCGGCTTACTATCCTCCTGGAGCGTTGGTAAAAAAGAGCGGCTGGCCGGCGATGGTATAACCGGCAATCAGGCTTTGGCCTTCCGGCCCGACCAGCCAGTCGATGAACTGCTGGCCCAGGTCGGCTTTCACATGCGGGTGTTTGGCCGGATTCACCAAGATCACCCCGTATTGATTGAAAAGCTGCGGGTCGCCTTCAACAAAGAGAGTGAAGTCCCCCTTGTTCCGGAAACTGATCCAGGTGCTACGGTCGGTCAGCGTATAGGCCCGCATCCCGACCGCGGTGTTCAGGGTTGCTCCCATGCCGGCGCCGGCCTCTCGGTACCACGTTCCACCGGCCTCCAGCGGATCAACAGCCGCGGCTGTCCACAATGCCTGCTCTTTTTTATGGGTACCGCTTTCATCTCCGCGCGACACGAATGGAGCCCGGGCCTGGGAAAGCTTTCTGAGCGCAGCTCCCGCCTCCTGCATACCACCAATCTGTGCAGGGTCGTTCGCCGGACCGATAATCACAAAACTGTTGTACATGACATCATACCGTTTCACACCCCAGCCCTCAGCCACAAAGGCTTCTTCCTCAGGCTTGGCATGCACCAGCAGAATATCGCCATCGCCGTTGCGGGCGTTCTTGAGCGCCTGGCCGGTCCCGACCGCGACCACGCGCACTGCAATTCCAGTCTTGGTTTGAAAATGGGGCAGTATGGCATCAAACAAGCCGGAATTCTGGGTCGACGTCGTTGACTGGAGAATAATAAAGCGGTCCTGAGTATGACCTGTCCCGCTGAAGAGCAGCCACAGCGTCAGGCTGAAAACGGCGAGTGAGCGCCACAGTCGCGTTGCAGGGGCGGGTTTGAAACCCGCCCCTACTCCCTTACAGAACGATCCGACTGTCTGCATAGGTTTGCGCTTCCTCCGAGTTGGGCTGCTGAAAGAACCGGAGCGCGGAAGAATGTTCGGCTACCCGGCCCTGAGAGAGAAAAACAACTTCGTCCGCGAGACGGCGGGCCTGCCCACTATCGTGGGTCACCAGTATGATCTTCGTCCCCCGCGCATGCGCGGCGAGAATCAGCTCTTCAATAGCGAGGACTGAGGCCGGGTCCAAACTGACGGTTGGTTCGTCGAGTAATAATACCTCCGGTTCAAGGACCAGGGCACGCGCAACAGCTAGGCGTTGTTGCTCACCGTTGGAGAGGACCCGGGCCGGGCGGTTGACGAGATGCGAGAGGCTGGCGAGTTCCAGCATGTGCCGCAGGCGCTCCTCTCTTTCGGCGCGTACGTACTGCCGCAGCTTGAGCACAAAACGAAGATTCGCTCCGACTGAGCGCCGCAACAGAACCGGACGTTGGAATACGAGTGCCTGGCGATGCCGCACTAGGGCTATCTCTTGGGCTTGGCCCCAACAAATCACCCCCGCGGTGGGGGTCAGTAATCCGTGCAAAAGCCGCAGCAGAAGACTCTTGCCGGCACCGTTTGGCCCCATAATAACCGTCCGCGGGCCCTGCTCGATGGTCAGGTCAATGCCATCAATGAGCCGCTGTTTGCCTACACTATAGACAAGCTGGCGAACACTGAGCGGGAACAGCGGAGCGCGGCTATTCTGGCCGTGATTATTGCGGGCTTCCAGCCCACCCTCCAGACTAGGCATAGGCTCTGCTGGACGCAGTCAGGCGCAGGAGTGAAACCGCAGCATTGACGCTGAGCGCAATCAGGATGAGAATCAGGCCCAAGGCCAAGGCAAGAGCCAGGTCCCCCTTCGAGGTTTCCAGCGCAATGGCGGTCGTCATCACCCGAGTGACGTGCTTGATATTCCCGCCAACAATGATGACCGCGCCCACTTCAGCCACCGCCCGTCCAAAGCCGGCCAGGGCGACGGTCAGTAAACTATACCGGGCGTCCCATAAGAGGACGGCAATGGCCGTTCTAAAGGGCACACCGAGCGAGAGCAATTGTTCTCGATATTCGGCATAGAGATCCTCTACAACCTGACGTGATAAGCTGGCGATAATGGGCGTGACCAAAATGGTTTGGGCAATAATCATTGCCGTCGGCGTGTACAAGAGATGCAGCCAGCCGAGCGGACCCGCGTTGGACAGTGTCATATAGACCAGCAGGCCAACCACAACCGGGGGTAAGCCCATCAAGGCATTTAAGAAGACGACGACCACGCTCCGGCCGGGGAAATGTAAAAGTCCGAGTGTTGCACCAATACAGAGTCCAATCACACTCGCCAGCACGACCGCACTGATACTCACTCTCAGTGAAAGGAATATAATTTCGCTGAGCAGGGGGTCAGTCGAGACAATGAGCTGAAATGCCAGGGCAAAAGCCTGTCCGAAATCCTGCATGGGGCTACTGATTCGTTATGTGACACACGTGACTTTACCGGCCTCGCGGACGGTATAGCCCCCGAGCGCAGTCGCGCGCTCTTTTAATTCAGGCGAGGTGACGACATCCAGAAGAGCTTGGACTGGTTTGACAAAATACATCTCTTTGGAGACGAGCAAATCAAACCGCTCCTCAACCATTTCGGTAAATGAGAGACCCAAAAGCTCAGCCACTGACTGGACGGCCACCCCGACATCCGCCCGACCATGGAGTACGTGTAATCCAACCTCCCAATGAGTCCAGGCTTCTACGTCATAGCCCTTGATGTGTTCCGGTTTGATCTGAGCCTGCCGAAGCTGCTGATCGATGAGCCAGCGAACGCCAGACCTGGCGTGGCGGTTCACCAAGCGTTTCTTCTTACGTGACAGTTCGGCAAGTGAGCGTATCGGCCGGCTGTCAGGCCGGGAAATCAGGCCAAGCCGGCGATGCCAGAGAGTCACGGCCACCAGGTCAGACTGTCCGGCTTGCGACAGAAACGGCGTGTTGTATTCGCCTGTTTCGGGATCTAATAGATGGGCCAGAGCCACATGGGTCTTCGCTTGCTTGAGGGCTTCCAGACCTCCAAAACTGCCCAGGTTAGTCGTGTAAAAAAGGTGTTCTGGGAAACGTTGGCCGGCTAGGTCGATCAAGGTATCAAGCAAGAGATCGTTACTGCCCGCGATTAAGAGCCCACGTTCGGGTCCAAACTGGACCGTCCCTGAGGACGAGGCGTACGGCGGCGTGGTTTGCGCCAGGGAATTCTGCTTGACCCAGTCCTCCACCAGGCTTTGTGGGAACAGCCATTTACCGGTAACGCGCGTGCACGGAATCGTTCCGTTTCGGATCAAGCGGTAGACCTGCTTCTCGTTGATATGCAGGTAGGCAGCCACTTCACGCGTACTCAGCAGGGTTTCAGGCATAATTTCGTTTACGGAAAAAAGTAACAAAAAATTACCTAATCTAACGACAAGTGTCAAATAGGCATATTGGAACATGGGAGTATGCTCTTCCCATCCGACCTACGAGATTTGTGTTGAGCACGGAGATGCTCCTATTCTTCCCTTGCCAAAAGGCGGAGAAGATACGTATACTAACCTTTAATACACGTATAGGGAGAGTATTGTGAAGGCGAAACTTACTGTCACCATTGATAAAGACCTCATCCCACAGGTCAAACAATACGCCCGTTCCCAGGGCGTCTCATTGTCTCACCTGATCGAAGCAACACTGAGGGAACTCAGCTCGCACCCTGGTCCATCTTTTTCACAGCGGTGGGGTGGAAAGTTTCGTCCGGCGGGTCGGGACGACGAACGCTATCGCGCGTTGGCGAATAAGTATCTATGATTTTTTTACTCGATACGGATATTCTCATTGATGTCGCTCTGAATAGAATGCCCCATGCGGCGGCGGGCAAACTTTTAGACGTACTCGAACAACGCCCTGGCACTGCGTGGGTTGCCTGGCATACCTTGTCGAATTTTCATTATCTTGTTTCCCCAACCCGGGGGCGGGACGCTGCCAAAAACTTCCTGGTTGATCTTGCCCAGTTTGTCACCGTTGCGCAGACGACAACCAAAAGTTTCCTTTTCGCCGCTCGGCTGCGGATGAAAGATTTCGAAGATGCGCTGCAGGTCGCGGCGGCTGTCGCCTGTGAGGCCGAAATCATAGTCACCAGAAATATTCGTGACTATACACACTCTCCGATTAAAGCCGTAACGCCCGCATCAGTCCTACACGAGTTCTTTTAGCCTCAGAGGCTGAACGGAATGATACCTACCCCTTATCTATTGAAACTCAGGCATGACCTTGGTCGCAAAAAGCTCCATCGACTTCATGACCTTCTCATGCTCCAGGCCGCCAAAGTGCATGAACAACAGCACGTGTGAGACTTTGCACTCGTCTCGCAGCCAGCGGATTCTGTCGCCGATCGCTTCGGGGTCACCAAACCAGACCAGATCTTCCTCAATCACTTTGTCATAGCTCAAAGAGCGAATATACTCGGCCCACGGCTCGAAGAACCGATACGTCTCCGGCCAGGTTTCTCCCTCGGGCAGGGTAAACATGGTGGCGAAGTCGTCCAGAAACCACTGCATGCCCTGGCGGGCTTCTTCCTGCGCTTTTTTGGTCGTATCGCCCACGTAGATAAAGGGGTGGCCGACCCGCGGCAAATCGGTCCGACCAGTCTTTTTCATGGCGGCGTCAAGCCGTCCAAACAACTGCTTGAGGTCGGCCAATGGGGTGAGTGAGGCCCCCAGAATAGGCGTAATCCCCCGCCGCAAGGCCTTTTCCATGGTCGAAGGACTCAGGCAGGGTTGCCACAGGGGTGGGTGCGGTTCCTGGAGCGGTTTGGGCATTACCGTCACTTCCGGGATGCTGAAAAACTTGCCCTCATACGAAAAGGGCTCGCCGGTCCAGGCTTTGAGGATAATATCCAAACTCTCGTTAAATCGCTCCTCAGCCTCTCCCCAGGGGATGCCATAGCCGTCGAACTCGCCTTTGAACAAGCCTCGGCCCACCCCAAAATCCAGCCGTCCGTCGGACAGCAGATCGACCGTGGCGTAATCCTGGGCGACCTCAATCGGGTTGTGCCACGGCAGGACGCTGACCGCCGTGCCCAGGCGAATGCGTTTGGTCCGCGCCGCGATATTGCCCAGCAGCACGTGCGGGGAAGGTTTGCCGTGATGATAAAAGGCGTGCTCGGCTAAAAAGACGGTATCGTAACCGAGCCGGTCGCCCCATTCGATCTGCTCCAGACCCTCGTCGTAGGTCTGTTTCATAGAAGAGCCTTCGGGCGTCTGGTTGATGATAAAAAACGAGAAGTCCATTCTCTTCCCCTCCTGTCGGGCGCTCCGCTGCGCATCCGTCTGACCCGTCCGGTCTCAGGCGTTCCGCTTCAGCGTGGGCCCGACGATGGCTCCATTTTCAACAATCGGTTGCTCGTCAAGAAAAACGCTGCAGCGCCGCATCGGAATATCAAAATGGCACAGGGTATGCCGACCAGCCGCGGGGTTTGGTCCCGTGGACAACAGGAAGTTTCCCGCAAACGCGCGGCCGTCAACGCCAATCGCTTCGTCTTTACCGTACAGGCTGAGCGCGTGCCACAACGCTTTCTCGTGCATCCCCCAGCCAACGTGGGAAATACCGCGGGCGTCCCGGTCTTTCCAGCGGTCCAGGTAATCGCGGATCAGCGCCGCATCAACACCATCACCCTCAACCCCGGTCACAAATCCATCTGTGAAGTACAGATGGACCGGACTTTCGACGTATTTATAGAAGGGAAAGACAATATCGCCAGGGGCCAGCACGGCCAACCCATTCACATCAAGTGAAGCGGGAAAGACGGCAATCAGCCCTTGGCCCCAGTTGGCCCAACTACCCGGCTCTGCACAAAACCCACGTGAGCCAGTCACCAAACTACCGACCAGGTCAACGCGTAGGTCCGTTCCTGCCGGTGACGTCACTGTCATCGTTGTTGCGGCTTTTGCGAGTTCAACCGCGCGGTCAATCCGCCGCGTCCGCTCCGCTGTTGGCAGGAGACGGGCCAGCGCGTCCGCGGGTTCTTTGATGTACAGCATGCGCGGGCCATGCTTGAGAATCTCGCCACGTTCCGCAGAGTGAATCAGCCCTTCGACCGAGAGGTCAACGATGAAGTCAACCTGCTTCAGCATCTCAACGACCTCGGGAAATCCTTGCAGGAGCGTTGAGCAGGCATTGCCTCGGTTCACCGCGGTGTCGCCTTGCTGCGTCGGATCGATGGGCAGCATGACCTGAAACGGACGCGCCCCACACGCGGTCAGACTCGCGAAACTCGTCGCCAGATACTGCGCAGAGGAGTCCGGTTCGGTCAGAATCGCGGCGGTTTCGCCGGATTGTACCTGGCACCATTCAAGCTCTTGTGCAAACAACGATGCCAAAGCAGGATTGGGTTGCAACATTGTGCCCGCCCTCCTCAGAGCATGGGGTGAAAACGACGCATAGGCCGGTGGGCCACACGCCGACACATGACCCCCACTCTTTCTAGTGTGCGCTCGGTCGTGACACCCCGGCCATGGCGCCTTTGACGGTCGTCTTGAGCGGATATTGGGAATAGTCTGCCTTGAGCTCAAGGGTATGGCCGTTTGGGTCGGTGACATACACCGAGGTGCCATAGCCGGTTGCGCCGTACAGCTCGACGGGTCCGAAGGTAATCGGCACGTCGTTGTCCTTCAGATACTGGACAATGGCGTCAAAATCGCCGTGCATGTGCAGGCAGACATGATCGACCCCGCGCTGGTCTTTTTCCGCCAGGGTACTGCCTTCCGGCAGGACCCGCAGGTCAATCAGATTGCGGCCGCACCGGACCTGGTACAACCCCATGTCCTCGATGACCCGCTCGACGCTCAGACCCAGGACCGTCGTATAGAAGTGCAAAGTATTTTCGACATCCGTGACTTGCAGCACGACATGATCGATACCGTGAAACTGAATCGGGCACTCGGATTTCATATATCCTCCACTGGCGTAAAGCGTTTGACGTCAAAGCCGTTAATCACGGCCGGGTTTTGAAACATTTCCACGGCGTTGGCCACTTCCATTAAGGACAGACTCAGATGGAACAACCGCTCCGCCTCGGGCGGCAGGGCGTCGAGCGGCAATGCGTTCAGATATGCCATAGCGGCTTCTACACGCACAGACATGCGGTCATAGAAGGCCTGGATATCCTCCATGCTGCTGGTCAGGCGTTTGCTGGTCCGCTCGGGTTCCGTGGCGAGCGCCCAGTCGATAAAAGGCTCAAGATCGGCAAACTCGGCGGGCAGTGTCTGTGCGCTCACGGTCTGTTTTACCCCCTCTCCCTCGCTCCGCTCAGTCGGCCCCCCAAGGGAAGGGGGGCTACGCCTCGGCGTAAAAGCGCTCCAGTACGGTGTGGAAATACCGAATCTGCATTTCTTCGTCCTGAAAATACAGCTCTTTCTTGGCCCGCGAGGCCAGCCCGATATGAATCTGTTCGTGGGCAGTGGCGTCCTCTTGCAGAAGATCCCGGAGCAGGCATTTGAAATACTCCTGGCCGACACGCTGGCCGGCGTTTTCAGCCGGACGAAAATAGATCTTGATGTCCCAGTCGGTTCGATCAACCGCCTGTGGCCAGAAATTATAGGTCATATAGAAGTCGTGCGAGACGCCGCGAAAGAGCAGCAGCGCCATATTGGGAAAGATCGTATAAAAGTCAAAAGAACCGATACGGGGTAGGCGATATTCAGTCTCGGCAGCGCTGAACTGGGCGGCCAGCTTTTCAGTGGCCGGACCGACGCGACCCTCGTGCGGATCTGACGAATACACGCTGTGATGGTTGAACAGGCGGACGTCGAGCAGGCGCGTGAACTGCCCGTCTTTCAGCACGCAGAACTCGGGAATGGTCCGGCGGTGCTGAAACGGCAGATGATACAACTCGTTCTGAGCGTCAAGGGCGATTTTCCAGTTGGCGTGCTCGTCCACTTTATATCGTGTGCTCAGCGCCAGTTCTCCAAAGCCGCCGCCCTCAAGCTGGTCGGCCACCCCGCCCAGATATTCCCGTAGGCTCTCGGGTGGACGCTCGGCCAGATGAATAAAGATAAAGCCTTCAAACACCTCAGTATGGATCGGGCTCAAGCCCAGGTCGCACTTGGGCAGATCGAAAAAGTTGTCTTCATCCGGCACCCAGGTGAGTTCACCCTTGGTGTTATACGCCCAGGCGTGAAAGCCACAGGTGAGCGTGCCTTTACACGTGCCCTTTTCGTCCCAGACGAGCTTATTGCCACGGTGCGAACACACATTGTGAAAGCCCCGGATCTCGCCGTCCTTGCCCCGAATGATCAGGACCGAGGCACGACACATAGTCAGGTCTTTGGCAATATAATCACCGGGGTTCGGGATCTCCCCGACCCGTCCGATATTCAGCCAGGTACGGCGAAAAATTTTCTCCCGTTCGAGCTCAAAATGCTCTTGTGAAATAAGCGGCTCGGCCAAAACCGGGCCGGTGCCGATCTCCGGGTATTTTTCCGCCCAGCGTTTATCTGCAATTACGGTCCGCATGCGACTGTCTCCTTCTTATCCGGCTACGGCCCGCATCTCTTTGGGGATCACGTCACCGTCTTGCACAACAAGCTCGTCATCAAGATACAGCGTACAGCCTTTCATGGGCAGGTCCATATGGCAGGCCGTGTCGTTGCTGCCGCCGAGCTCGGTGTTGGGACCGGTTGAGAACAGAACGTTGCCGTAAAAGGCTCGCCCGTCCATGCCGACCGTGGGAGCGCCGGTGGCGAGGTAATCCCAGCGCGCGAGATCGTTGAGGCCCCAGCCTATATGCGAGATGGCAAACGCCCGGGGGTCGTGAAAGCCGTCCATATAATTCTTGA
This sequence comes from uncultured Binatia bacterium (SeqCode), assembly GCA_965247985.1. Taxonomy (GTDB): domain Bacteria; phylum Desulfobacterota; class Binatia; order Bin18; family Bin18; genus Bin18. The sequence continues at coordinate 3,497,047 of OZ252051.1, forward strand.
CCAACATGGCATCGAAGCCACCGGTGATATCAACGATCATGCCGTCTCGAACGGTAAACTCGATAGGCTCTTGGACGTATTTATTAAAAGGAAACAGAATGTCACCGCGATCCATGACGACGGTGCCGTTCACCCCAGTCTCGCTTCCCTGGGTGGCCAGAAATCCTCCCGGCCAGTGGTCCCAGCGACCGGGGGTGTCAGTAAAGCCGTATTCGGTCAGAATTGGAAATTTCCCAAGCTCATAACTCACATCCGTTCCAGCCGAGTTGGTAAAGCGCAGGTTTTGGGCTTGTGCCAAACGTGCCTCAGCGGCCTCCACACGATCACGCAGTTCCTGGGTTGGAAAGAGACGCGACAAGACCTCAAAAGGCTCAACCACCAGCAGGATGCGAGTGTCCGCGGCTTGAATCTCCAACTGTTCTTTTGAAAACAGCAGAAAAATAAGATCCACGACAAGGTCCGCGCCTTTGAGGGCCTCAATGGCCGGCTTATTCCCGGCCAGGGCGTTTTGACCTACATCGCCGCCCACGTTTTGCGCCCCGCCCGCGCTCCGCGCCGGCAGGTTGACGTTGAACACATCTACCCCCAGCTCACGCGCAGCAATCATGAACGCAGACGCATACTCAATCGCTTGTTCCGCCTCTGACAACACAGCAATGGTTTCACCTGGCTTCACTTTGCAGAGGCCAAGTTCCTGCCGAAACAAGCTCACCATAGTATTAGTCTGACTGATTGATAGTGCCATAATTGTCCTCCCTGTCTGCCAGCTCGTTATCGTTGCTCCCCAAAAACTTTGTCCAGATAGTAATTCATCACATGATGAACCCCGGCTTCATACTTCGACATCGGTCCTGGTTGATAGGCACGCGACCGAAAGCCGCGCTGTAAAGACTGTACCATACTCATGTCTTCCTCCAGGGCCACGTGCAAAAAGTCCTCATAGACTTTCACCCGTTCCCTAAAATCCGGCAGATCGAAACGCTGCTTAGGAAAAAGCATGTGGACAATGGCCAGGCTGCGATTAGCACCAATCGGCCATTCGGTAATATAGTGAATATTATCCTGCCTGGCATAAAAGCCCATATTAGGCTGGAGGTGGCTGGAATAACCCTTCTCAAGATGTTCGCCCGACAGCCAAGGCATAAAATCAAAGCGAGGCCGACCATCGGGCGTCATCGGACTCACACCGATAAAGCGACCGTAATAGCCCCACGGTTTGAGCTGAAATTCGTACGATTCAAGCGGCTGGTGCGGACCGAACGAAGAAGCGTGCAGCGTTGCCAGATGATAAATATCAACCAGATTTTCAGCCGTGGCTTTCCAGTTACAATCATATTCAACGACGAACTTAATGGCTAAACGCAGCTCTTCAGGTTGGTATGGCCCAAAGATCTCAGGAAAGTCGCCTAAGAATTCCAGCAGACTTTCACTATCCGGATTGAAATTAATAAAAATAAACCCGCCCCAGGTGTCCAGCTTGAGTGGCACCAGGCGGTACTGCCGCATATCGAAATTCTCGATCTCTTGCGTATAGGCCGCGCCTCGGAGCCGCCCACACAGGTCATACGTCCAGCCATGATACGGACACTCAAACCGCTTGGTATTGCCCTGACCAACCGCCACCTCAGTCCCGCGATGACGACAGACGTTATAAAAGGCGTTGAGTTGGCCCTCTTCATCGCGGACGACCACAACCGGCTCATCCGCAATACACAGGGTGAGGTAATCTCCCGGCTTTTCACACTCTTCGACCCGACCGACGCAGAGCCAATCTTTTTGGAAGATACGTTCCTTTTCTAATTCGTAGGTCTCGTGCGAGGTGTAAAAGTCACCCGGAAGATGGCGAGCTTGGTGCAAAGGCGCTTGAGTCCGGCTAATACGAGACGCGTCCTGCGATCCTCTCCCTTTTGTCCCGTTCTCTTGAGAAGACAGTGTCATATGTGGACAGCTTCCTTTTAATGTGGCGTATACCGTTCTCTTGTGAGCTGTCAAGCAAAAGTCTTGACACCCTTTTACCACACTGCCAGACTCACGCCGTAGAGATTCCCCCTCACGCTAGCCCTCTCTCCAACCGGGAGAGGGGAATAATGAAGGAACACAATCTATGGCAACCAGTCTGGCTGGCACGGGAAAGATGGTCGGAGCTGAGATCAAACGGGTTGAAGACCCACGTATGCTCATGGGCAAAAGTCAGTATGTGGACGATATCCATCTGCCTCACACACGGGTCGTAGCCTTTGTCCGAAGCCCATATGCACATGCGCATATCCTCAACATTGATACGAGTGCGGCCGCAGCCCACCCTGGCGTCCATGCGGTGATAACCGGCGAGGATGTCGCCGACGTTATCAAGCCGCTACGGGTCGAGTTTGACCCAACAAATGCGCCCACTCACAAGTCCTGCGATTGGCCGGTCCTGGCTCGGGGAAAAGTCCGCTTTGTGGGTGAGATGGTGGTAGCCGTTATTGCCACCGATCGTTATGTGGCCGAGGATGCAGCCGCGCTGGTCGAGGTCGAGTACGACCCGCTCGACGTCCTCTGGGACATGGAACAGGCGCTGGAGCCGGACGCCCCCCTGGCGCATGAAGACTGGGGCGACAACGTCATGCAGACCCTGGAAGCCAGCATGGGCGAGGTCGAGGCCGCCTTTGAAGCTGCTGACACGGTTGTGGCTGAACGTTTTACAACAGGTCGTCACATGTCCCTGCCCATGGAGACGCGTGGCTGTCTGGCTACTTTTGATCCAGTGACGGACTCGCTTACGATCTGGTCCTCGACCCAAGTGCCGCATGTCCTCCGTTCAAACCTGGCGCTCTTATTAGACTTTCCCGAACATCATATCCGGGCCATCGCCCCAGACGTAGGCGGCGGTTTTGGACCCAAGGCGCATGTGTTTCCCGAGGAAATCCTGACTGCCTTCTTCGCCCGTCGTTTTGGCTGCCCGATCAAGTGGATTGAAGATCGGCGGGAAAATCTGGCAGCCGCCATGCACGCCAAGCACCAGATTGTCGAGGCCGAGCTCGCCCTGAAAAACGACGGCACGATTCTCGGTGTGAAAGCGCGCTTTCTGAACGACGTTGGTGCGTATTCCTGCTTTCCGTTTAGTTCTGCCCTGGAAGCCGGGCACGCAGCATCAGGGCTGCCCGGTCCGTATAAGATCCCTGCCTATCGCTACGAGGCCGTCTCCATTGTCACCAATAAGGTCACCTTGGGTGCCTACCGCGGAGTGGGCCTGCCGATTGCCATCCTGGTCATGGAACGCTTGCTGAATCTTAGCGCGCAGCGGCTTGGTCTTGATCCGGCAGAGATCCGCCTGCGGAATATGATCCGCCAGGAAGATCATCCCTACACCACGATTGCCGGAGCAAAGATCGAAAGCGGTAGCCATCAGGAGTCCTTACAAAAGGCGCTCGATATGCTGGGGTATGACAACTTCCGAGCGGAGCAGGAACAAGGTCGAAAAGCAGGCCGCTATCTTGGCGTGGGCCTTGGCTGTTACATAGAAGGCACAGCCCCCGGCTCTTCGTTTTTTAACCTCATGGGGATACAGGTTGGCGGTTATGAGTCGGCCACCGTCCGTATGGATGTCAATGGGAAAGTCACAGTTTTGACCGGCTCTTCTTCACATGGTCAGGGTCATCAAACTACCCTCGCCCAAGTGGCCGCCGACGAATTGGGCGTCGCCTTTGAGGATGTCAGAGTGATCCAGAACGACACAACCATTGTGCCGTATGGCTGGGGAACCTGGGGGAGCCGTACCGCAGTGACCAGCGGGGGCGCGATTATCGGAGCCGCCACACAAGTCCGCGAAAAGATTTTGCGCACCGCCTCACGCCTGAGTGAAATTCCACCGGACGATCTTGCCCTGGCCGACGGCATGGTGACACGCAAACTGGACGGCAGCACGCTCATGCCGATTAAGACCATCGCCTACCAGGCCATAGTCGCACCCAGCAATTTGGCCCCGGAAGACGAACCGGGCCTGGAGGCAACATCGAATTACGAACCCCCACCGGCAACGCATTCCAATGCGACTCATCTGGCGACAGTAGAAGTTGATCCTGAAACCGGACAGATTACCCTGCTGCGCTATATCGTTGTTGAAGATTGCGGCAGGATTATTAACCCCATCATTGTTGACGGACAAATTCAGGGCGGGGTCGCCCAGGGTATCGGTACTGCCATGTACGAACATGCCATCTACGACGAGAATGGACAGTTCCTGACCGGCACGCTGATGGATTATCTCGTCCCTACAGCGGTAGACGTTCCGCGCGTCGAGATCGGTCACATTGAAACGCCCTCGCCTTTCAGCAGGGGAGGGATTAAAGGAATGGGCGAAGGCGGGGCCATTGCGCCGCCGGCGGCGATTGCGAACGCAGTTGCCGATGCGCTCTCCCCTTTCGGAGCCCAGGTGAACGCAATCCCGCTCACGCCGGAGCAGGTGTTGACGTGTATCGAACGGACGAGAAGCGCAGCAGAGACACGTGACTAGAAGGAGGGTAGACCATGCAGTTCGGTGTTTGTGTCGCCACGAAAATCGATGACTGGCAGCTGATCAAATATGCCGAAGAGCTGGGCTATGACATGGCCTGGATCCCCGACTCGCAGATGATCTGGTCGGACTGTTACGCCACCTTGGCACTTGCCGCCCAGAACACGTCACGCATTCGTATTGGGACGGGAGTTGCCATCCCTGGGACGAGAATCGCCCCAGTCACCGCCCACTCCATTGCCTCTATTAATCGCATGGCGCCCGGCCGAGTCTTTTTGGGTATTGGCACCGGCCATACGGCCATGCGGGTCATGGGTATGCAGCCGATGCGTATTCGAGACTTCCGAGAGTATCTACGGGTGGTCAGAACGCTCCTCCAAGGGGAAGAAGTTGAATACACCTCCAACGACACCACGCGGACGATCCGTTTTCTTCATCAGGACCTACACTTCCTGAATTTGGACGACCCGATTCCGATGATTGTCGCTGCCAATGGTCCCCGTGCCCTGAAAACTGCGGGTGAGTTTGGTGACGGCTGGGTCGCAGGGGTGAAACCCGGACCGGACGTCTTCCTCACCGATTGGCGTCAGGTCCAGGCAGGGGCAGAACAGGCGGGTCGGACCTTGCCCGACAGTTTCCATACCGCGGCTTTTACAACGGCCGTCGTGCTACAGCCCGGCGAGTCACTGACCTCGGATCGGGTTATTGAGATGTGCGGCTCTCAGGTCGCGGCCATTATCCACTTCGTCTACGAAATATATCAGCAAACCGGCAGTGAGGACGTCATCCCTGCGGGCTATAGAGGCATCTGGGATGAATACTGCGCCCATGTCGAGCAAATGGAGACGCCACCGGACAAGCGTTACCTCCAGCTTCACAACGGCCACTGCACCTTTCTCGTGCCCGAAGAGCGCCGCTTTGTCACGCCTGAAGCAATCCAGGCGACGTGTCTGATTGGTGAGCCAGCGGAAATCATCGATCAGATCCGGGCGGTCGAAAAGGCCGGCCTGAGGGAGATCACGCTCTTACCCCCCATGGCCGCCGCGCGCACGGTGTTCAAAGATTTCTCCGAGCAGGTCATGGCGCGCTACTAAGCAATTCACGCTAGGCTGTAGCCATGCCGTTACGCGCCCGTCATGCCGGACTTGATCCGGCATCCAGCGGCCAAGGACGGGGAGCCTGGATTCCGGCTTCCGCCGGAATGACGGTAGGGACCGGCTGGCTATACGGAATCGTGAAACGCTCTAGCGCCCGCGTCCGAACCATTGCGCTTCTCGGCTGAGACCACATAAACGTGCTATGAACTCAGGCGTGAAGCGAAAGAGACCCTTTGGCCCTGGGTTGCTCGTTGCCGCAGCCTTTATTGGTCCTGGAACGGTCACGACCGCCAGTGTCGCAGGAGCACAGTTTGGGTTTGCCCTGGTGTGGGCGGTGGGGTTTTCCATTTTTGCAACCCTCGTCCTGCAAGAAATGGCAGCCCGACTCGGTATTATTGCGCGCAGTGGATTAGGCGAAGCGCTCCGGACGGTTATTCAGACCCCGCTCCTGCGTATCCTGCTCCTGACCCTTGTGGTCATCGGCATTGGCTGTGGCAACGCGGCATTTGAGATGGGCAATATCCTTGGCGCGGCGGTGGCCTTAGCCGATGTCTCCGGGCTCCCGGCATCATCCTGGACCCTGGTCATTGGCGGTCTGGCATTTGTGTTGCTGTGGTCCGGGACGTATGCGGCTATTGAGCGTGTGCTGGTGCTTCTCGTTGTGCTCATGAGTGGGGTCTTTCTGCTGACGGCTCTGCTCGTCCAACCCTCACTCTCGGACATCGTGTCCGGCTTTTTCAGCCCGACCATACCCTCCGGGTCATTTGTTACGGTGATGGCGCTGATCGGCACCACAGTCGTTCCGTACAATTTGTTTCTGCACGCCAGTACGGTCCAAGCCAAGTGGCCGGCGACAATGCTCGCTCCACAAGCGCTACGTGAGGCACGCACCGATACGCTGCTCTCGATCAGTCTGGGTGGTGTCCTCACCCTGGCCATGGTCGCAACCGCGGCCTCGACTTTTTTTCGTCAAGGGATGCCATTGGAAAATGCCGCCTCCATAGCCAAACAGCTTGAGCCTCTCGTCGGCTCACACGCGCGCCTCCTGTTTGCGACCGGCCTGTTTGCCGCCGGATTGACCAGTGCCATCACCGCGCCCCTCGCTGCCGCCTATGCCACGGCAGGGGTGCTCGGCTGGTCAGTAGACGTCCGGAGCTGGCAGGTGCGATTTGTGTGGGGTGCAGTTGTCCTGATTGGGACAGGACTGGCCCTTTTTGGGCAGCGTCCGCTGACGGCTATCCTGCTTGCCCAGGCGGTCAACGCGGGCTTACTCCCCCTCCTTGCCGGCTGTCTCCTATTTGTCATGAACAAGGAGAACCTCCTCGGTTCGTACACAAACGGACCACTGACCAATATAGCCGGCAGCGCGGTTGTGGTCATTGTTACGGGCTTGGGCGTCTTTCAATTCTTCCGCGTATTTGGAATGATCCCCAACTGATAAGGCCTCACCCTCGATCGGAGCAGAACGAATGCGGAGTCTCTTATGAGCCATCTGTTTGCGTATCTTTCTCGCATGAAATTTATTCGGCGCTGGAGTCTGATGCACAGCACCTATCCCGAAAACATCCAGGAACACAGCCTTCAGGTCGCGCTGGTCACCCATATGCTGGCCATTATTCGGAATCGTCTTTTTTCCGGTAGCGTTCATCCCGAGCGGGCCGCGACATTGGCCCTCTACCACGACGTGGGTGAGATCTTGATCGGAGACCTGCCCACACCAGTCAAGTATTTTAACCCGGAGATCAAGACCGCCTATAAGACCATTGAGGAGACCGCGGTGCAGAAGTTGTTCGGTATGCTGCCCGAAGGACTCAGGGACGACTACCAGCCCTTCTTTGTGCCGGACGAAGCCGACCGCGACCACACAGAGCTGGTCAAAGCCGCGGACAAGCTGTGTGCGTATCTCAAATGCCTGGAAGAGATCAGCGCGGGCAATCAGGAGTTTTCACAGGCCGAACAGACGCTCAAGGATACGGTGGAGCGGATTGATCTTCCAGAGGTGCGCTATTTCTTGGAGACCTTTGTCCCGAGTTTCCGTCTCACTCTGGATGAGTTGGGTTAAAAAAAGGAGGAAAAAAGATGATACCCCACTCACCGCAGGCAGGCATCATTCCAGAGCCGAATCAACATGCCCTCTTTCTGGTCACCAGGGTCAACAATCCAATCACCACCCGCGGAACGATCGCCCGAGTGGTCGCTGGCATTCCAGAGCTGGTTACGACGGTTGGCCGGCATGAGCCGGCGGCAGCTCTGGTCTGTACGGTCAGTTTTGGGTCGGGCTTTTGGGATGTTCTCTCCCCAGGGCGTCGGCCCAAGGGTTTGCGACCATTCACCGCTATTGACCTGCCTGGCAAGACCGCACCAAGCACAGGCGGCGACGTCCTGTTTCACCTCATCTCAAAACGGCTGGATCTCAATTTCGAGCTGGCCAAACAGATCCGCAGTCAGCTCGGAGACGCTATAGAAGTGCTGGACGAGGTACAGGGCTTTCGCTACCTGGACTCACGCGATCTGACCGGGTTTATTGACGGCACGGAAAACCCCAGTGGTGATGAGCGGGCAGAGGTTGCCCTGATCGGAGATGAAGATCCCGACTTCGCCAGTGGCAGTTATGTCTTCACCCAACGCTACGTCCATAATTTCCCCAAGTGGAATGCCATCCCACAAGACGAGCAGGAAAAAGCAGTAGGCCGACGCAAAGCCGATAGCGAAGAGCTACCCGACGATGTCAAACCCCCAACCGCCCATATCAGCCGTGTGGTCATAGAAGAAAACGGTGAAGAGCTTGAGATCCTGCGCCACAGTTTCCCCTATGGCACGACCTCGGAGGCGGGTTTGTTCTTCATTGCTTATACAAAAGATCTCGATATTACCGAAAAGATGTTGCGTCGGATGCTGGGAGCCAGCGGTGACGGACGGCACGATCATCTCATGGACTACACCCAGGCAGTATCAGGCGCGCACTTCTTTGCCCCGTCGCTGGAAATGTTGCAAGCGCTGGGGAGATAGTTCTATGAAGCTGTCAGGTTACGCTCCAAACCCAGATATTCTTCCAGGTCGAAGAACAATTCCCGACCCGGATTCTTCAAGTCAGAGCTTTCGCCCAGCCGGAGGATACGGGCAACGATGTTTCCAGGCTCGATATCGAGCACCCCAACCGTTCCGAGCCGGGTAGACCACAGATGGGGATGAGTGGCGCTGCCCGAGTTAATCTGAAGCACCCCATCCCGATAATCCAAGCGCTCAAAGTGGGTATGCCCGGTGATGATAATGTCCGCATGTTCGCCGCGCAGATACATATCTTTCAAGGCTGCAATCGGACGCTCCTCAGGCTCCATGTCATGGACCATGACAATTCGCCAGCCTTCGAGAGTAAGCCACTGAATATCTTCCAAACGCGGGTCTTCCCAACCACTGTCATTATTACCCCGAGCGGCGCGCGTGGGAGCAATGTCTTCCAGCCAGTCCAGTACACGCGGAGACACGATATCCCCACCGTGTAGAATCATGTCCACGTCTTCAAAAGCAACTCGTACTTCGTCCCACAGATCGCGGATAGTACTTGGGAGGTGAGTGTCAGTGACAAGACCGATACGCATAGGTTGTCTTTCTTCTCATGAGTCTATCGCCCTCTCAGTGAGGACTTTATATTCCGCCGCTCCTTGAGAGTCGAGTCCTCCTCCTGCCTACTCCCTCTCTCGCATGGCGATACTCCTTTGAGAACGGGGCAGCCTCCACGATTATTTCGGAATCGTGGAGGCTGTCAAAACGCACGACGTTGACACGGCACGTCTCCCCACATAGGCAAAAACTTGACCCAATGAATAGAGGATCAGTCATGCTGCCCTCGGCCCACGGACAACCCGAAGCCTTTTTGCACAGCCTCCGCAATCTCCAGCGTCAACGCGATCAATACAGTCGATTCTTGCGTGGGTTGTTTTTACACAAGCACTCGTTGCTGACCAACCATTCTACCCAGCTCTTTGCCGTGAGTCAGATAACGCAGCAGCTTATCGGGGCCCTGTATACCGTTGAGGCCGGCCCGCTCAGCAAACCGGGGCAGGTGCTTTTTGACACCCTTCTCAACAATCTCTTTGACGAGGCATTCGAGGCCATACAGGTGGTCAAACAAGCCTTTCTTGATGCCGGCCTTGAGCAGCAGGACGAGCAGCTTACGACTGGGCTCACCGGGGCATTGCTTGAAGCAAGGCGGGCGTATCGAGAGACGAGCACTGAGCCCGTTTCAGTCAGAGAGTAGAGGGGAGTGTACGGGCACAGCTATTCTTCCTGCCCAACGATCCAACGGGCTGCCTCGACAACATTCTCAGACGCAATCCCATAGCGCCGATAGAGGTCAGCTTGAGCGCCGGACTGCCCGAACTCAGTCACCCCAAGACAGGTCATACGCGTTGCTAACGCCCCGCCGATAAACGACAGGGTATGCGGATGAGCATCGTGTAGGGTAATAACCGGGGCGCTTCGCTCGGCAACCGGCACGAGTGCTTCAACCCAACTCTCCTGCCTCTGGCCCTGCATACTCCGGTGCTGAGTCGCTACGTAGTCGTGAAACAGCAGATCGGCACTGGTGACGTTAAACACGTTGGCAAAAATCCCATGCTGCCTGAGGTGTTGAGCGGCCTCGACGGCTTCCGGCACCATTGCGCCAGTAACAAAAAGATGGGCGACATTCGCGCCGGGTTGGTACTCTTCTTCAGCGTGACAATCAATCAGCCGATAGCCACCGTGGAGCACCTGCTGCCGCAGGTCTTCTTCCCCTTCTCGTTCCAGCACCGTATTGAATAATGCCTGGTCGAACGGTTTTGTCGAGAGCCGCAAATAGGCACTCTTTCCGGTTTGACGATCCTGGAGTTCGGCCAGCGCTGCAAGGAGAATCCATTCCAGCTCAAGGGCATACGCCGGCTCGTAATACGTGACCCCAGGCAGTTGGACACCGATGCCCGGAGTAATGAGCGACTGGTGCGCCCCGCCTTCAGGACTGAGACTGATGCCTGAGGGGGTGCCAATAACAATGAATTTTGCTTGCGAATAGGCCGCATAAATAAAGGCATCGAGCGCCCGGCACACAAACGGATCGTAGACCGTACCAATCGGGAATAAGGACTGCCCATACAGCTCATCGGCTAAGCCAAAAGCACCCAAGGCCAGAAAAAGATTATTCTCAGAGATACCGAGTTCGATATGTTTTCCAGTTGGGTCCTCGCGCCAATCAATCAGCAGAGAAATGCCAGACTCACCAAAGTAATTCTTCATCTGACGACGTGAGTACACGCCGACTTTGTGAATCCAGCCGCCCAGATTGGTTGACATAGCGACATCAGGCGAAATCGTGACTAGGTGGGAGGCAATCTCGGGCTGACGGCTTAACGCCAGAAAAATACGACCCAATATGGCCTGCGTTGACAGGACGCCATGATACGTTCCGCCCAAGCCAGTCGGAATCTCAATTTCCGCTCCTTCGGCAATTTCAGATGACCCAGAGCGCTGCTGTTGCTCAGCCGGCAGCTTCCCCTCCTCCAGCAGCGCGTTAATATAGCGCGCTTCTTCGCTGTCCGGGGGAAAGGCGGCAAACTCCTCACCTTCAGCAACCCCAAGACGTTGGCGGACGCCTTCGATCTCCTCAGGCTTGAGCAGCCGAGCATGGTTGGCAGGATTCCCTGCCAGCGGCAGGTTCCAGCCTTTGATCGTATAGGCAAAAATAACAATGGGTTGGGTCTCGATAGCGAACGCCTCGGCAAAGGCTTCGAGTACCCGCCCCAGGTCGTGTCCGCCGAGATTGGCCAGCAGCGCTTTCACTTCATCCGGCTCATAGCCGGCCAGCAGCTCGGCCATGGCCTCATCTCTTTGCTCGCCGGGCTGCACAAAACGATTACGGATAGTGATCCCGTCTTGGAGTAACAGACTCTGATACTCCTCATTGCTCATCTCATCGATCCGGGCTCTGAGTTTGAGCCCGTAGGGTTTACGGAAGACGTCTTCGAGCGCGTTGCCGTATTTGAGATCAATGATATGCCAGCCATTGGCAGAAAACATTTCTCTCAACTGCTGGGCGCGTCCATCCGGGACCACGCGGTCGAGGCTCTGACGGTTCAGGTCAACGATCCACAGCACCCGCGACATCCGCTGGGTATAGGCTTCCCCAAGCGCCTCCCAAATATTGCCTTCATCCAGCTCAGCATCGCCAACCAATGCAATATGCCAATCTGAAGCCAACCCGGACGGCTGTTCATCGGCATCCCCTGCGGCAAACTCAGCCAACTCAGCGTGGTCGCCAAGATAATCACGCACCAGCGCTCCAAAGAGCGGCGCAACAGCGCCCAAGCCAACCGAGCCTGTTGAAAAATCGACCTGGTCCGGATCTTTGGTGCGGGACGGATAGGCTTGCAGGCCTCCATACTGACGGAAGGCTTTGAGCTTCTCTTGTGGCAGCACGCCGCGTAAAAACTGAATCGCGTGGAACACCGGAGAGGCGTGCGGCTTAATGGAAACACGATCACCCGGCCGCAGAAAATAAAAATACAGCGCGGTCAGCAGCGTCACCACAGAAGCGGAGCTGGCCTCATGCCCGCCCACTTTGATCCCGTCCGGGTTGGGACGCACAAAGTTCGCATAATGCACAATATACGTTGAGAGCCACAGGACCCGCTGCTGGATACGCTCAAGCATGTCCAGGTCGTACAGGTCCCACTGTTGGACACGTGCGGCAGGCTGAGTAGCCGCCAATGCGCTCCGTTTCATAAGGCTGGTCTCATAAGAATACTCTTGATGGAATCAATATCTATGAGAGCCCACAGACTACAGGCCAAAGAATGTGGCCGCATTCTCCCCCAAGATTTTGTTGACCGAGGCTTCGGGCAGACGGGCGAGCGATTCGCGTGTTTTCTTGACCGGCTCGGTAAAGCCCTCGGCATGGGGATAGTCCGAGCCCACAAAAAACTTATCGTCCCCAACCAGCTCGATCATATGCGGCAGGGTGCGTTCGCTCGGGTCGGCGGAAATCCAGATGTTCCGCGCAAAGTATTCACTGGCCGGCCGCTTCATTTGGCAGGTATGACCCATATAACTGAACCGATAGTCCAGGCGATCAAGCCATTCGGCAACCCAACCGCTGGCAGATTCAATCGTCGCGATCCGTAAGCGCGGAAAACGCTCAAACACGCCATCATAGATCATGGTGGTGAGGGCCATGCGCGGGTCTTGAATGACATTCATGCTGAGAAACATAAAGCCGGGATCACGGTCGCTATACCATTCGTTGCCAATGTATTTTGCATGGACCACCAGGTGCAGTCCAACGGCAATGTCGCACTCTTGGGCCGTTGCCCAGACGGGATCAAAGTCTGGATGGCCAAAGCTTTTGCCATCGATAGGCAGAGCACCAACAAAGACCCCGTGCACTCCAGCTTTGGCCAACTGCTGAATCTCCTCAACCGCCGCGGCCGGGTGACGCAACGAAATATGGCCAAGGGGATAGAGACGGTCCATATGCCCCTGACAGGTTTCAACCGTCCAGCGGTTATAGGCGTGGCAATGGGCGGCGGCGAGTTCCGGGTCTTCAACCAGGTCCTCCCAGAGCAACCCCAGGGTGGGGTAGATAAACTGGCCTTCTATCCCTTCGACATCGAGGAAGTGGATGCGTTGATCCATGTCCTCAAGCGAATGACTGAACGCCTGAGTCGGATCAAAGGACTTGAGCCCCTGGCCTGACTCTTTTTGGCCATAGCCCACAGCAACACCCAAGAGTTCTTCGATACTGAGATCCCCAGAGTGATCGATTCGAATATCTTCAACGGCAATCGTATACCGATTGTTTTTGGGGTCTTGTTCAAACCGCAAGCAGCGAGAGCGATACTTTGGATCAATATGCTGCTCCCACAGATCAAGAGGCTCCATAAAATGGCTGTCTGCATCAATAATACGCGTCATGTCGTCTCTCCTTTAATCGTTTCCGACTTCTCGCATGGTCGCCACAAACTGTCTCATCTGAGCAAAGAGTTCATCCGGCTGATCCGTTGTGGTCAGCATGTATAACGCCTGCACTCCTGCCGCTTGGTAGGCTTGCGCTTCGGCAACAGAGACGTTCGCTCCTACAAGTGTTGTAATCTCCAACCGGGCCGCATCGCGTCCGGCCTCGTGCATAAGGGAGTGTAAGGTCTCAGTCTTGTGCCGAATCGTCTCGGGTGAGAGAAAAACCGGCTGCCAGCCATCTCCCCAACGCACCACGCGGCGCAGGGCAGGCATGCTATTGCCGCCGATCCAAATCGGTGGATGCGGCCGCTGAACGGGCTGAGGCCCAAAATTCACATCCGCATCAATGCTTCCATAGGCTGTGGTGAGACGTGGATGCGTATCCGTCCACAAGGTTTTCATCAGCTTGAGGCAGTCCTCGCTCAAAGCCGCCCGCTCTTCGAACGGGACACCAAGAAACGCGAACTCGTCCTTCAGCCAGCCAATGCCAACGCCACAGATGATACGTCCGCCCGACAGGCGATCAAGCGTCGTGAGCATCTTGGTGACGGCCGCGGGATGGCGATATGGCAGGATAATCACGCTCACCCCCAACCGTACCCGCGTCGTGATGGCGGCAAGAAACGCCAGGGTTGTGAAACAGTCCGGCCAATCGTGCTCCTGGTACACATGCCACGGCGGATTATCCATCTTAATCGGAAATGGGGTACGAATTTTTTGCGGGGGTAAGATGTGGTCGCCAATGAGGATGGACTCGCAGCCCAGTTCCTCCGCAAGCTGAGCCATATCCCGCAGCACGGCGGGGTCGGTCACTGACGCCCCACTATTGACATGTATCCCGTATTGCATGCGTCTCTCCCGATTATTCAACGCGAGCCTGGAAAGCGCCCGGATGGACATTATGGACGTTAGCGCGCACAGCCGAACCCGGTCAAGGGAAAAAGGCGTTACGTCAGATGATCCAGCTTGCCTTGCAGCAGGACTGCCCGGCGTTCTTTCTCAGAAATACTCCTGCGATACGACTGGCCCCCGATCCACAAGACTCCCCCGAGCAGTATCCAAAATAACAGGATGCCCCACTCGACCGGCCAGCCAAAAGCGGCCGGACTCATGGGCAAGACAAATGCCAACAGGGTCATACATGCTCCACCAGCCGCCAGGCGCGAGACGAGAATGCCGAAAGGCACCCGGTACGGGCGGGGGAGAGCGGGGAAACGCTGCCGGAGCTCCGGCAGCGACAGGGTCACGCCCAAGAAGGCAACCGCGATACCAAATGACGACACATTCACCAGTGGAATAAGCACATCCCGCCCAAGAAACACGCTCCCAACGCTCAGCACACTCACAAACAGCAGCGCTTTGTGGGGCGTGGCATGACGCAGGTGAACAGCGGCAAAAAATGCGGGTAATAAACGTGCCCGTCCGAGAGCGTACAGTAAGCGCGACGCGCCCAGGCAAAAACCATTCCAGGTAGTCAGCAAGCCCACCGCCCCTGCGGATAAGACGCAGTAACTCAGCCACGTGTTCTGAAATGCTTGGCGTAAGGCATAGGCGGCGGGCAATTCCTGGCCGGCCACCTCGCGCCAGGGTAGGACAATGGCGGTAGCCATAACCACGAACACGTAAAACAATGCCGCCGCACCAATGGAAAGCGGAATAATGATACTGAGTCGTTTGAGTGAAAAGGTCGGCGCGGCCTCCTCGACCATCTGCGGAATGATATCAAAGCCCATATACCACAAGGGCGCGGTGACAAAGATCCAGAACATCCCACTCAGGGCTGATTGACCAGGCTGTGCAGTAAACAGTGGAGCGAGATGGCTGACCTGACCTTTCCACAGCGCGGCCCCAACAAAGAGGGCCGTCAGGAGAAAAAGGACGCAGGTGAGGACAGTCTGGAGCTGACTGGCTAACCGCACCCCGCGCCAATTCACACATCCAATCAGCACGGTCCCACCCAGACCGACACCAACATGGCCGACGGGGATGGATACGCCGGAGACCTCGGCCGTCAGGGTATTGAGAACCGGGAAGAGAAACCCGAGAATACGGCCCAGCGATACGGCTTCAAAAGCGCAAATCGCCACATAGCCGAGCACGAGAAACCAGCCGACCCAGTAGGCGAGAAAAGGTCCCGAAGTCAGATAGGTATAGGCAATCTCCCCGCCGGCAACCGGCAGCATGGTTGCCAGCTCGGCATAGCACAGACCAACCAGAACAATCATGCCGGCGCTGCCAAGAAAGGCCAGACTCACGCCCAGCGGTCCGGCACTCTGGAGCCAGTCCCCGACCACAATCATCCAGCCCACGCCAATAATCGAACCAAAGGCAATGGCGAAAAACTGAAACGATCCGAGTTGCTGCTTGAGGGCCGGGGCGGGTGTCGAAAGCTGCATGGCTGGGACCTAGGGCTGGTATTTTAAGGACATGAGACGAGCAGCGTCACCGACGCATCCGTTCACACTTATAATCGTATCGGTCGTCCCAGTCGAATTTGCCGAACAGCTCAAGCAGCCGTTCCTGCTCTCGCCGCGCAACGAACTCCCGCAAGGCTCGGTTGACGGTCGCCGTCTTCGTTTTCTCGCCGCCGACTTTGAGCGCCTTATCGAGCAGTTCCGGGTCTATCGCCAGTTTTGTCGCCATTGTGTTGTTTCCCCCACCTCAAGACTCACAGGAAATACTCTTACATGGATAACGTGGTCAAGATATGAAACGGCTCAAGCTGCCGCTTCAAGGCCGGCGTGGGTCCCCGGCTACATAGCCGAAACCTGGGACTGATATTTTAAGGCCCTAAGGAGCACCAAGTACATAACCCTCGCCAAGGAGGGGAGGCATCGAGGTCCGGTTATCTTCAGACTGTCTGCTATAGCCGATAGAAGGCCGGCCCTAACGGTACAGCGGTTGCAGGTCCTGGGCGAGTTCGGCCAGGTCGGGGGGGCCGACAATGATGCCGTCTTTGACGATCTGCTCGCCGTCGAGCCAGAGCGATTGCTTGGACAGCACGGCGTCGGGATGGTTCTCGCCGCCGCCGGGCATCCAGAACGGCAGGCCCAGGCCGACCGCGTTATAGCCCAAGACGCGCTGGTCCTCAAGAAAACAGTTGCCCGTGTAGCGCGCGGCCGGATGGATGCCGCAGGTGAAATGAATGATATAGCCCAGCCCCTCGCCGCTGGCTCGCTTCAGCGAGCGTTCGAGCACAACTCCTTCGGCCACGCCGCCCGAAACCTCTTGCACCGTTCCGTCTATGGTCAGACTGATGGGTTCTTCCAATGGCGTGTAGTACTCGTGAAACACCGTGTCGAATTTCACCACGCCTTTGACCGAGTCTTCCTTGGGCATAATCATGACCGTGCCTGGAACGAACAGGGCCCCCGGTCCGTTGGCGCGACCCGTGCCCATGGCCATGGGTTCACCAATGGAGAAGGTGACATCCGTCCCGACCGGATTGGTAATCCGGCCCTGGGCACCTTTTTTCTCCACCAGCAAGGCGTCAAAGGCTTTGGTAACGGCAAACAGGGTATCGAGATTGACCTTGCCAAAAAGTCTGACCGTGGACTCCGCGTTCAGACCCGCGGCCAGATAATAGCGGGTGCGCTTATTCTGCATGGCGGCGTCGAAGGCTTGCGAGCCGGCCATATAGGGGAAGGTCAGGTCTATCCATACATCACAGTTTGTAACCGCAGCCCGGACCGGATCGGAAATATAGGGGTCGCCCAACGCGCCCTGAAAGGGGAGTTGCGGAGAGATGAGAAGGGCCACCGGCGTATCAAGATTGCGGGCCGCGTTCTGGATGGCCTCAACCGTCTGCATATCCGAGGCCGTATCCGCGGTGATCAGCACGGTTTCGCCTGACTGTACCAGCAGGACATCGCGGATCATCGCGTCCACGGCTTGGGTGAGTTCCGGTCCGAGATTGGTAATCACTCTGCTACCCTCCTGTGTCTGGCCCGTGCCGTGGTCTGCCTACTCGGCTTCGAGGCGTTCGAGGTAATAGTTAGCGATACTATGAATGGCGACCTCAAAACGGGACATGGGTCCGGGTTTGAAATATTTGGAATCCATGCCTTGCTGGAGCGACTTAATCATCAGAATGTCTTCGGCCAGGAACTCCTTGAGAAAGTCGTCATAGACCCGTACCTTGTCCCGAAAATCGGGCTGCTCAAAATGCTGCTTGGGAAAGAGCTGATACGAAACGCCCACCGTTTTATCAACGCTCTCGCCCGGCCAGACCGACATAAAGCACAGAAAGTCATGGCGCGGAAACCAGGGGATATTCGGACGCAGATGGCTGGAATAGCCACCTTCAGCCAGTTTGCCCGAAATCCAGGGAATCGTCCCGAACAGCGAGTCACCGTTCGGCGCGAGGGTCCTGCCCTTGAAATAGCCGTGATAGCCCCCCCGCACAGGCTGAAACTCGTAGGACTCCAGCGGCTGCCAGGGTCCGAAGGTGTTCACGTGGAGCACGGCAATATGGTAGATATCGGTCAGATTTTCATTCACGAACTTCCAGTTACAATCCAACTCGAACGAGAATTTACTCGCCAGGCGAAAGTCTTCATAACGGTAGGGCTGATAGGTCCGGGGAAAATCGACCTCGTTCAGGACATCCATCAAGCTCCGCGCCGCCGGGTCGAAATTGATAAACAGAAACCCGGCCCAGGTATCGACCCGTAATGAAATCAGGCTGAAATTCTTGGGGTCAAAGCCCTCCATTTCCGCGGAGTACGGCGCGTTGAGCAGCCGGCCGTCCAGGTCATACGTCCAGCCGTGGTAGGGACACGACAACGCCTTGTCACAGCCTTTGCCAAACGGGGTCCCGTTGTCGGGCTCGCCGAACGCGATCTGCGTCCCCCGGTGGCGACACACATTGGAGAAGGCCCGAATCTCTCCGTGGCCATCTTTACAGATGACAATCGGCTCGCCGGCCACCCGAAAGGTCAGATAGCTACCCGGCTGGTCCAGCTCTTCGACCCGCCCCATGCACAGCCATTCTTTTTGAAAGATACGTTCTTTCTCGCGCTCATAGATCTCGGCCGAGGTGTAAAAATGGGCCGGCATATGCCGCGCCTGGGAAAGCGGCTGCTGTGTCCGGGCGGCTCCCTCACGAGCCGGCTGGGGTAATAGTGTCATAGCTCTTTTCTCTTTCTCAGGTCTTCTCTTTTCTTCCCTTTTCCCTCTGGGAGAGGGGCCAGGGGTGAGGGCTCTTCCGCACAGCCCGCCCGATGTTAGCCCATCAAACCCTCATCATACATACCCCGAATGGGTTGTTTTTCAGCAAAGCGGCTCAAGCGAAAGGCATCAATATCCGAACCTGGCTGTTTGCCGTTGATAATAAGCTCAGCCATCATTTCGCCCACCGCCGGGGCGAGCTTGAAGCCGTGGCCGCTGAATCCGACGGCCATATAAAATCCACCAATCCCCGGTACGGCGTCCAGAATGGGATGCCAGTCGGGCATGACATCAAAAAATCCCGAGTAGCCGCTGTGGAAGTAGCCGGTCTCAAAGCGCGGAAAGCGATGCGTAACGTAGCCGGTCATCTCAACCGTTTTGTCATAGCTCACGCCGTGATCGTATTGGTCGGGATCAACCCGGTCGGTGAGTTCAATGGGATCAAGTGAGCCAACCAGGGTCAGGTCTGCACCCTCGGGCCGCGTGTAGACCTGGCTCACAAAGTCGTACACCATGGGATGCCGGGCGGCCGCCTCGGCCGGCCGCTTGACAAAGCAGATATTGTGTCGGCAAACGGTGAGCGGAATCGCCACTTCTACCATTGCCGCAATACGGTCGCCCCAGGCTCCGGCGGCATCAATAACCGTCGGAGTGGAAAAGCTGCCCTGATTGGTGACGACCTCCGCCACCGCTCCGCCGACCAGTTGCAGCCCGACGACCTCCGTCCCCTGATGGACCTGAACGCCCTGCTCTCTTGCCCGGCGTATCAAGGACGAGGTGGTGTCTGACGGGTCGGCGTAGCCGGAGTCCGGCTCCCAGGCACCTCCGGCAAAGTCTTCCACGCGCGTGCGCGGTTCGATTTCCCGGATTTCTTCGGGAGAGATCAAGCGGGTATTGATCCCTACGCGCTGCTGCATGGCCACCACTTTTTTGAGCGCGTCGAAGTCCCGCTCCGGCACGCCCATCAAATATCCCGTTCGCGTAAAACCGGCTGAGCCACCGACCGCGTCGCTGAAGTGCTCAAACACGTCCAGGCTGCGCCGAACCATGCGCGCGGTGACCTCAGTCGAATAGTGTTGGCGAATACAGGCCGAGCTTTTGCCAGTTGCTCCGGAGGCAATAAAATTTTTCTCCAGGACGACAACATTGGTAATGCCCCGTTTGGCGAGATTGAAGGCAATACTCGCTCCCGTCACACCGGCACCGATAATCACGACATCCGCCGTGTGGGTCATAACCGCCTCCTGAACGCTCACGATACCGGCGTATCCTATAAGCTCTTCTTGTCCTGGCGCAACCCAAATCCGCTCTGGGCCGTTCCAGCCTCCTCCTTTCATCTCCTGCCATATCCCGGACACCCGACTTTTGGTAAGACGACCATACAGCGAGCCGAAGCACGAAAGGAGAAAGCTATGGCGGACAAAAGTCTGGAAACCCAGGTACAGGAGATGTTGGACCGGGAAGCGATTCGGGACCTTCCACAGCGCTACTGCCATTATGTGTGGCAGCAGGACGTTCCTGCCGTGGTCAGTCTCTTTACCCCGGATGGCGAGTTTGATGCCGGTAGAGCACAGCCCACGGCAAAGGGGACTGAGGCATTATTAGCAGCCTATACGCAGGGGCTGGCCGCTCTTGATCCCCGTCCTTTTATCCACAATCACGTCATCGACCTTGAGGGCGACCGGGCCACAGGAACGTGTTATCTGGAGCTGCGTGCCACCCAGGATGGCCAGAGTGTGATTGCCGCCGGGCATTACGATGACGTGTATGCCAAAATCGACGGTGCCTGGAAGTTCCGCTCACGAAAATTCAACGCCTATTATTTTGTGCCGCTCAAAGACGGCTGGGCCGAGCAAAAAGGCTAACAGCCGGCCCCTATTCCCCCCTCTCTGGAGGGGAGAGAACGATGAGGAACCAGACTATCCCCTCCCTGGAGGGGTGGCCGCCGGCCGGGGTGGGTTCCCGCTCACTATGCCAGCTACACTACTCCAAACAGCAGGAGAAACCCCATGTCGATCAGTAGCTTTGCATTCCCTGAAGACACCTATAACCAAACCCTGGTAGCCAATGTCCATCCGCGTGACTGGACGAACCCGGAGCCGGCGTCGAGTTACAATCTTGTTGTCCTGGGTGGCGGCACGGCTGGCCTGATTACCGCGGCCGGCGCAGCCGGACTCGGGGCGAAAGTTGCCCTGATCGAACGCGAACATTTGGGCGGCGACTGTTTGAACGTAGGCTGTGTTCCATCCAAAGCCCTCCTCCGCGCGGCCCGGGCGTATGCGGATGTCCGGGACGCCGGCCAGTATGGAGTCGAAGTGCCGCCCGGAACCCGAGTCAATTTCCCGGCAGTCATGGAACGGATGCGGCGGCTCCGCTCAGAAATCAGTCCGCATGATTCCGCGCGGCGCTATCGTGACGAACTTGGTGTGGATGTCTTTTTAGGCAACGGGCGTTTTGTTGATTCGGACAGCGTCGAAGTAGATGCAAAGAAACTGCGTTTCCGTCGTGCGGTCATTGCCACCGGCGCTCGGGCGCTGCCCTTGCCGATTCCCGGTCTGGCGGAAGCCGGCTATTTGACCAACGAAACCGTCTTCTCCCTGACCGAACTGCCCAAACGGTTGGCCATTATCGGCGCCGGTCCGATCGGCTGTGAACTCGCCCAGGCGTTTGCTCGCTTTGGGTCGCAGGTCACACTCTTGGAGGTCATGCCGCAGATACTCATCCGCGAGGACAAGGACGCCGCAGCGCTCATCCAGGACGCACTGATTCGAGACGGCGTCTCGCTCGTCCTCGGCTGTCAGATCACAGGTGTTACACGAGACGGTCAAGACAAAGTCCTCCAGCTTGAAAGAGATGGGGAAAGTCAGCAGGTCAGCGTTGATGCCATTCTCCTCGGAGTGGGGCGCGCTCCCAACGTCGAGGGCCTCAACTTGGAAGCCATTGGGGTCGATTTTGATACCAAACAAGGCGTGAAGGTTGATGATCGACTCCAGACCACAAACCCTCGTATCTATGCCGCGGGTGATATTTGCTCTCCTTACAAGTTCACCCATATGGCGGATGCCTTGGCCCGCCTTGTGATTCAGAACACCTTGTTCGTTGGGCGGGCAAAGGCGAGCGCCTTAACCGTTCCGTGGTGTACCTACACCGACCCTGAAATCGCGCATGTTGGTCTGTATGAACCCGAGGCAGAAAAACAGGGCATTGCCCTTCAAACCTTCCGTCAGGAGATGGGGCAGGTAGACCGCTCTCTTCTCGAAGGCGATACCAGCGGCTTTGTGAAAATCCACACCAAAGCCGGCAAGGATACCATCCTGGGTGCAACGATTGTGACCCGGCACGCCGGCGAAATGATCTCAGAGCTGACCCTGGCCATGGTTGGGGGCCTGGGACTCGGCAGCTTGGCCAGGACCATTCATGTCTATCCCACCCAGGCCGAAGCCATAAAACGCGCCGCAGACGCCTATAATCGCACCCGACTGACCCCTCGGGTCAAATCGCTCTTCACCAAGTGGCTGGCCTGGACGCGCTAGGGAGGTTCGCTCATAAAACGACCCCCGTGCGACTGCCCGCTCCCGTTCTCTTGACACTGCACTCGCGTCCTTCCACAATGCAGGACACAGGAGACGCTAAGTCAGAACACAATAAAGAAATCGTCCGGGCGGGCCCTGGCTGCGTTAGGACGGGGCGATATGGTTAGATACGGAGCTGGTACGCGACGCGCTGGGCGACGAGAAAGGTGAGACACCCCATGACTCAACTCAGGAATGTCTTTTCTGGAGGGTTCTTTCTGCTCTTGTGTGTTGCCGTTTCTGCCTCCATCGCGCTGACGCCTACGGTCGGCAGTGCTGAAGACGCAAAACAGAGCACGCAGACAACCTATACCAAAAAAGCGATTACCCATGCCCTGGCGGCACAGATGGTCGGCGCTGCTATCGCCCGCGCAAAAGAGCTTGGTGTCAAGCAAAATGTGGCCGTTGTTGATGACGGCGGGAATCTGAAAGCTTTCGCCCGTATGGACGGTGCTCCACTCCTCGGCATCGAAGGCAGTCAACGCAAGGCGTATACCGCGCTGTTCGGATTTGGCACGGCTGATTTTTATAACGCCATCAAAGACAATCCAGCCCTGTTAGTGGGCCTGTCTCATTTTGAGGGAGCAACCGTGGTTGGGGGCGGCCTGCCCATTATCATCGAGGGCGAAGTCGTTGGAGGAATTGGCGTCGGGGGCGGGACGGTCGAACAGGATATTTCCTGCGCCGAGGCTGGTCTCAAGGTCTTAGGAGAATAACCTCCCGCCCGGCCGGCTCAGCTACGCCGTGTCGAGTTACGCTCAGCTCACCCGACCTACGGGACTTTGAAACAGTGTCCCGGTTTCCTGAGGTCTGCCACCGCATCGGGCCTCACTTGCAAAACACCTCGCTTTTCAGGCGGGAGAGTCTGGTGACTCGAACCGCACCGCATACCCGCCAAACTTGCGCACGTTCAGCACGCCGGTATCAAACATGAGATATTGCCCCTTGATGCCTAGCAGCGTGCCTTCGATCTCAGGCGTCTTATCAAAATTGAGCGATTTGACTTTGGTGGGGTACTCCAGCACGGGATACGTAAAAGAACGTGGCTCCTCCTCTTCAAGCAACGAGAGAGCGCCTGCTCCAGCGGCCTTCTTGTGGTCGTTCAGGGCAGCGTGGCACAGACCAAGGGCCTCATCCCGTTTGGCCACCAAATCCACAAGTTCAGGATCACCCTTGAGCATACGCTGCCAGTTCGTGCGATCCGCCATATGCGTCTTGAACATCACCTCAAGCAGCCCGGCCTGATAGCGGCTCTGCACCCGAAAAATCGGTAGAGCCTGCACCGCGCCTTGATCCATCCAGCGGGTGGGAATTTGACTCCCGCGCGTAATGCCGACTTTCAGGTCCGATGAATTGGCGATGTAGACATAGTGAGGCTGCATACAGTGGGCCTCACCCCATGCCGGCTCACGGCAGGTACCCTGCTCGTAATGACACAGTTCGGGTTTCACGATGCAGAGGTCACACTGGGCAAGACTCTGAAAGCAGGGATAACAATAGCCCTGATTGAAACTCTTCTTGGTCTTGCGCCCGCAGGCAACACACTGAATCTCCCCGGAGAATGTGAGGCGTAGAGTTTGACCCAGCAGGGCGTTTAACCCTACCTCTTGCGTTCCGACCGGCAACCGATAGTCCACGGGCGGCCCCGGCTGCGTTCTCATCTTGCGTAGATTGCCCTGCATATGCTTCTCTCTTTTTCCCCTCCTGGGAGCGCGGCCATCTTGGCCGCAGCCTCTTTTGCGGGCTGGAAGCCCACACTCCTCATTAGGAAGCTCGCACTCCTCAACACTAAACCATCTCGGGGTCAACCGGATAATGTCGCCTCCGATACCGTATATGCTCAACATTGATCCGGTGTCGAAAATCAACGTATAAACTCCCCGGTCTGCCGATCAGCGTAAAATCGTCGGCAATACCGATCCCGCCTATGCCCAGTAGAATATGACAATTCGGGCACAGACATAGCATATTCTCGGGGGTATCGGGGCCGTTATGCGGGGCTTCGAGGGGCCGGATATGCACCGCTTCGGCATACGGCCCGGCAGCGCCTTTGAGCTGGACGCGACACATCTGACAGCGATAGTGATAGAGCTGCTTAATCTCCTGAGCGTGGAGTGTTTCTCGAACGACTCGCCCCTGCTGCGCTGTGTCTGCATCCATTTTGACCAACCGAAAACGCCAAATAAAAAAGCCCGCTCGCCCAAGGCCCTGCCAATAGTCGTCAACCGTATACAAGCCGTCATACCGATAGCCGGAATCGGGCGCATAGGGAGAACGAAAACCCGCACCACGGATAACGCGGACGGGCAGGCCGTGCAATCGGTTCTGCGCCAAAGACAAATTTCCACGGGTCAGTGCCTGGTGGCGGATCTGCTCACGGGTCTGTGGGTCACGGCCGCCGTGGCCGGTGTAGAAGATCATATGCCCATAATCCTCGCCATCTTCATAGCCGCCGGGAGTCTGCACCCGTCCGCCCGCTGCCGGAAATGCCAGCGATGCGGGGCCGATGCACCCCAGCCCTGGAGAGAGCATGGCGAGAGGCGAAACAACTGCCCACCGGATAGCCTGGAATGTGGCCGAATCTACGTTCGGGCATGAGTTCGTGCTGCGGCGTTTCAGCCATCCCACTCTGTACTAGTCTGGAGACAGCCGGCCTGACGAGGATGCTTTACGCGGAACCGAGCGGTCTCCGGCCGGCGCGTCCGGGTGTTGTCCTTCTTCGTGATAGGCTGCTTCGGTATTGACCGTCCAGACATCATGCTGCTCACCGGCAATATTGCGAGCGGCATACACCCCGGTCAGCATTGAATGATCCTGATTGTTATAGCGATGCAGTCCATTTCGGCCAATCGTCTGAAAATTGGGAAACGTTGCCAGATAGTGGCGGATCAGGGCCACATGTTCCTGATAGGATCGATCATACACGGGGTAGGCTTTTGTCATTCTGACCACGGTCCCGTCCTCAACCTCTCCGGGTTCAACCAATCCAAGCTGCATACACTCCCGTATGCCGCATTCAATCAGGCGCTCGCGTGACCAGGTCCACATGTCATCCCGGTCCCAGAGGAAATATTCCAGGCCGAGTGCGGTCCGGGTGGGGTCAGGCACCATAGCCGGACTCCAGTTTTTATAGTTCTGGATACGACCCATCTTCACTTCGGGCGAATGGATATAGATCCAGTTATCGGGGAAAACATCCGCCCGCCGAACAATCAGGACAACGGTCAGATAGTCGCGGTAGCGTAACTGTTGGGCGGCGCGTACTACCGCCTGGGGTGGAGCGGGATCAAACGCAGCCAGCAGTTCCCGTAACGGCATGCTGGAAATAAAATGCTCACCGCTCAGCTCTCTTGTCTCTCCGGTTTCGTTCCGACCCACAACCGCGCTCACCCGACCGTGGGCATGGCGGACCCGTTCGACTCTGATCCCGTACTGGGTTTCCGACCCGCGGGCAGCCAGGGTGGCCCGACAGCGTTCCCACATCATGCCGGGCCCGAGGCGCGGATAGCGAAACGAGTCGATTAAGGTGGTGATGACCTGACCGTCGGTGGCGCGGCGACTCTTGAAGAGCGCGTTTCTGACTGCCTCGCCGAGCGAGAGATTCTTAATCCGTTGAGCGGCCCAGTCGGCAGAAATCTCCGAGCACGACATTCCCCATACCTTCTCGGTATAGGTTTGAAAAAAAATTCGGTAGAGCCGGTGGCCGAACCGGTTCGAGACCCATTGCTCAAAATTCTCTTCGTGCCGATAAGGCAACAGCCGCGCCTTAACATAGCTGAGACCTACTAAGAGAGATTCAACCGGTCCCAGCCCGCTGAGAGCGTTCATGGCTTTCAAGGGATAGTCAAAAAAATGGCCCTTGTAGTGGATACGGGACAGGCGGGGACGCAGCAGGAACTCGTCGCCCAGAATTTCGTCCCATACGGCGTTGACCAGGGGAATTTTGGAAAAGAAGCGGTGGCCGCCAATATCAAACCGATAGCCGCGATAGTTCACCGTCCGGGCGAGGCCACCGACCTGTTGGTCTGCTTCCATAATAACGGATCGACCACCGAGCTTGGTCAGCTCATACGCGGCGGTGAGCCCTGCCGGACCAGCGCCAATAATGACAACCGGGCTCTTCACACCGGCCTCCATGACCTTAGACTTTCAGACTTTCGACTTCAGACTTTCTGACCACAGATGTACCGACAAAACAATACGGCAGTCTGATGGGTAGTCGCTCTGTGGTTGCCCACGGGGAGGGGCAACCACAGAGGGTTGCCCCTACCATTGTGCTCCTTCTCCCCTGGGACGTGGCCCTTTTGCTCCCTCGCCTCTTGAGGGAGAGGGCTGTCTAGCCCGGAAAAGGAATGACTTTGCCGTGGGGTGTGGACGATGCCGCCTGCCATTTGCGGCGGCTCTTTTGCAATGCCTTGAGCACCGCCTCGGCTTCCGCCGGAGTCAGGCTGAGGGTTTGCTGCCGACACCAGCCTAAACCCGAGCCCCACGTCAGGCGACGTAAAGCAATACTCGGCTGTCCGTCTTCCTGCTCATTGTGCTCAGCCTGTTGAGCAGTCTCCACTGCGACCTCCAGGGCGGTGTCGGGTGCGGCATTGGCAACTGCCCCGTGAGGTGCGCTTGGAATGGTTGTCAGTATTTCGTTGGTGCGCATGCCTTCGTCCCTCCTCTGCACTATGACAAAACTACAGGGCGACAAAACGGCTGACCCGCCTCCACCCGGTTGTCATCCACTGTGTGCCGTGTGCTTCGAGTAATAGTCCTTCGACCCCATCGAGTCGTTCAATGAGATCGAGTCCTTCATGTTCGCCTAAAATCAAGAGCGCGGTGCTCAGGGCCTCGGCTTGGGCTGCGCTCGGAGCCACAATACAGGCCAAAAGATCCCGCTGTACCGGCAGACCGGTCCGGGGATCAATAATATGGCCATAGCGCCGCCCTGCGACCTGCATACTTTGGCCCAGACTACCGGATACGGAAATGGCTTGATCCGAGAACGTGGCAACCCCTACGGCCTCTCCATCAGGCTGACGTAACAACAACCGCCAGCCCTCCTCATCGCCCGGCCGGCCAAGCGCCCACAGACTACTCTGCCCAAAGTTGAGCAAGGCGTTTGTCACCCGCTGTTCCCGGAGTTGGTTTGCGACCTGATCGAGCGCATAGCCTTTACCGATGCCACCCAGGTCAAGCGCCATGCCACGGGAGGAGAGGCCGACTTGATGGGGCGCAGCAAATTGAAGCTTATGACTCCCAATGGACAGCAGGGCACGGGTAATAGTCGCTGCCGTTGGCCGTTTTGCCGCTTGCCGCCATAAGGTCAGGAGTGGACGAACCGTAATATCAAACGCCCCGTTGGTCAGTTCCGCGTAGCGCTGCGAGAGACGAAGGATATCGACCACTTCGGCCGGAACAGCTTGGAGTCCTTGTCCGGCCTGCGCGTTCAGCTGGCTGAGCGGGCTGTGAGGGGCATAGGTGGTGAAGAGAGCGTCAAAGCGCTGCGCAATTGCAAAAACGTCGTGCCACACAGGGTCCACGTCCGGCTGCTGTTGGGAGGCGCGTTTGACCTCATCGCGGCACAGCGTCGCCTGAAACACCGTGCCCATAATATAACGCCCATCAGTCTCACACGCTCGAACAAGTCGCGGACCAATACCGACCAGGAGTATCAGGCTGATAGCCCCCAACCTCCAACCCCCAACCCCCAATCCCCAATCCCCTGCCCTGCTCATTCCGCCAACTCCCCTGCGGCCCCAAGACCGACATTTTCAATATCAACCGAGTCCGGCTGCACAGGGCCCGGACTCGGCTGTTGGTAATGGTCTTGCGAGCCGCGAAACACGGCCCACAGGCAGACCACGATCAGCACGGCCAGGCTGATTTCCAACGCGAGAAAGCCGGCGATTTTGAGATAGGCAAAGCCGGGGTGCACAAAGCGCACCAGCCAACCGCTGCCTTCATCGGTCAGGGCAGAGAAAAAAGGAATGACAATCAGCCAGGCTTTCAGGTTCCAGGAGACAGGCACGAACAGCATGAGATGCGTCAGCGTGAGCAGTAACAGGCCCATCGCAAATAAATGAAAGTGCGAGACTTCCAGCATGCCTTGGTAGCTGCGGGGCTGAAGAAAACGCTCTTCCGAGCCAAGATAGTATTCCGTCACCGATACATAGCTCAGGCCCATCTTCTGGAAATACAGCAGGGCGTTCGTCAGCCACAGGCCGATAACATAGATGATGAAGATGACGATGATGAGTTGGAGCAGCCGGTTTTTGGACCACTCGCCGGTCACGACAAAGCGCACGCTATTGTTTCTCCTGAATCAAAATCTGAAAAAGGGCCAAGACTTTGCGCACGCCTTGGGTCGCGGCCTGGGCGGTCAGCGTGGAGCCCATAATACCGTGGATATCGCGCCGCAGGCGCAGCGAGGGCGTCAGTCGCTTGTGGTCAAACTGTTGCAACCAGCGCGCCGATGGCAGGTATTCAGGCGGCTCATAAAAGGCCAGGACCAGGAGTTTTTGCAGCCGGCCGTCGGGGGACACCACCATCAGAAAGGTTTCCGGAAAGGTCCGTACAATATGTGTCTCAATAAAGGCGTAACCCTGCGCGGTGTCAGCCGTATGGCCGACGTGAAAGGTGGCCAGCTTGGAATCGACCGAGGTCTGCGCCAGGGCCTCAACCCGCTCGACCTGCTGCGGGGTGAGGAAAAAGGTTTGCGTCTCGATGCGGTCTGCCTGAGGGAATGCCACCTGTAATGCCTCTGCCTTAGAATAAAAAACCTGGGCCTCAATAAAGGTGGCACTGCCCAGCAGTGCCACCACGCCCAGAACGTACTGAACGACGTGAAGAGTAAACGTGCCCTCCAACAGACATGCAGATACCAGCACGTTTACTCTTTGAGCTCTAGAAAACAAAGCCAATGCCAAAGTTGACCTCGTCTTCGCGCTCGTTGTCGTTATCCACGGTATCGAAGTTACGATAATCCACCTTGAGCACCACGTTCGGGTGGGGTTTATAGCTAATGCCGGTGGTCCAGATGCGGTGCTCATAGCGACCCTTGGCGTCCCAGTCACCAGCCATCTCGGCGTGCTGGTCAATATAGGAGAAGCGCAAAAAGGGCGACAATTGCTGTTGGGTATTCCCCAGCACCATTGGCATGATGTCGTAGGCCACCTCTGTATAGAAGCCGTACATCTCCTTGGCGATCTTGCCGCCGCCCCCGATCCGGTTGAGTTCGTCCGAATCCTTGAGATGGGACATGGCGAACAGCGCTCGCACATCCAGCCCTTGCCAACTGTACATGGCATGCAGGTCCCAGATGGTCAGCCGCGCGTCCGGGTAATCGACCTTGTTGCCGGAGTCGTCTACGTACTGCTGGTCGTGGCTGGACTTGCCGGTATACACCGAGCCGCCGAAGGTGGCGTTCAACACAGGAGAGTAATCCAGGCGGGCTACAAAGGCGATGTCCTCGGCCAGGGCTTCACCGCCCTTCTGGCGCATACTGCGATAGTGCTCCTTAAGTTTGAGCGACGCACCGCCGCTGGATTCCGAAACACCGTTGAGAGCGTTCATGCCGTAGACCCGGTATTCCAGGCCGGGCAGTAGCTCGCCGAACAGGCCGACACCGTTCTCGCGCCAAGTTGAGGGGATGATGCGCCGCTCGACCTCGGGCCGCTCCACGCCGTTGAAAAACACGGGCTCGTGCAGCTCGTTGACGATGCCCATCGGGGCCAGCAACATGCCGGCTCGGAAGTTGGCCCACTCGTACATCAGAAAATCCAGATAGGCGAATTCGACCGAGACCGAGCCGCCAGTACTGGTCGAGGCGTGCTCGAACTCCAACTCGGCGTTGAGAATGATGCGGTCGGTGAACTTATATCCGGTGTAGAGCACAAAGCGCAGATAGTCGGTGGTGTCGCGGTCGCTGCGCGTCTTGTCGCTCACGTCCTTGCGGTAATAGGCTTCGCCGTAGCCGCCAATCGACAGGCCGCGCTCAACACCGTAGACCTTGGAGGCCGCCGGCCCCAGGCCGTAGCGGCGGTCTTCCATTGTCAGGGGTGTGAAATCGGGCAGGGTCAGGCTGGTGCGCAGCTTGTCCACTTCCTCGGCCAGCACGTTCTGGCGGCGAGTCTGCTCCTGTTCCTGCTCCTGTTCCTGTTCCTGCTGCTGCTTTTGTTCGGACCGCAGGCTTTGCAGCTCTGCCTGCATTGATGTCATCGCTTGCTGCATGGTCTGCAATTGCTGTTCGAGTTGCTGCATCCGGGCTTCATCTACCGCATAGCTACCCGTGGGAATGCCCAAGACAAGGACCACTATGCCCAGCGTCCATACTGTTTTCCGTATCATCACGCCTCTCCTCTCTGTCATTAGAGCTTGTGGATGGGCGCTGGGTTGTTTTCCTCGGGCCGCTGTGTGTTTCATACTGGTTGCCGATAGGTCGCCTTCTCCTCACCTCCTTCCGGATTTGATTCAACTGAGTTGGTGGGTTTAAGCCGTTCAGTGTGACTCAGATAGCTGAAGTGTTATGCCGTGCCAGCTTGAAGAAGTTCCCCAGGGAATGACCACTACCCGCTTGCAACGGCGACATTTGAGTTCCACGCCATCCGGGCCCAGGCGGGCAAGTAAATTGCCGCACAGGCAACGGCTTTCTCGCCCCTTTGGATTTAAGACCTGCTTAGGAGAAGAATGAGCATCCGGATTCATAATGAAATTGAGAATCATTATCAATTTCATTTGTCAATACCGACAGCACACAATTCCTATAGGAGTGCGGGTTTCCAGCCCGCATCATGGCGACCAGGATGGGCGCGCTCCTCACTCCTGAACCTGCGAGTTGTTCCCCCGGACGCTTTGTGATTGTCTCCGGCCAGAGGTGACGTATGAGTACGAATTTGGACTTGGCCATATGTGACAAGCTGCTGACTACCACGCGCTCCATACGCAAGCGCCTGGACCTGACCCGTCCGGTCCCACCGGAGCTGATCGAAGAATGTCTGGAAGTGGCGGTGCAGAGCCCCTCGGCAACCAATACACAGAAATGGCGCTTTGTGGTTATTCGCGATCCGGAGAAACGGCTATGAAGCAAACCTGGATCGAGAAACCTACTGCGCGGGCGAGACGCCGCGGTCGGCTGGTGCCGGGTCTGATCGGCGCAACCCTGCTCGTCGTCGCTCCCACCATCGCCCTGGCTGCGCCCACATCGGCCCTGCTCGATTTCTGGAACGCGAGTGACGAGACCAATGCCGAAACCATCGATCACAGCGCCTGGCAGAGCCTCCTGACCACCTACCTCAGTTCCCACCCGTCGGGCGTCAGCCGCTTCGACTATGCCGCGCTCAAGGCAAACGCCGAGGATGCCGCCAAGCTGGTCGGCTATTTAGCCCATTTGCAGGCCCATGACCCGCGAGCCTATGCCCGGGCCGAACAGAAGGCCTACTGGATCAACTTCTATAACGCGCTCACCGTACAGGTGGTCGTCAACGCCTATCCCGTGGATTCCATCCGCGACATCCACGAGAGCTGGATACCCTTATCCGGCCCCTGGGACGACGTCCACGCTACGGTCGCCGGCCAGGAGCTGACACTCAACAATATCGAGCACGGCACCCTGCGGCCCATCTGGGGCGACAACCGGATTCACTACGCGGTGAACTGCGCCAGCTACGGCTGTCCGAATCAGTCAGCCACCGTCTTTACCGCGGCCAACACCGAGGCGCTGCTTGACGCCGCCGCGCGTGCCTATATCAATCATCCGCGCGGAGTGGATTTCGTGGACGACGATTTCCTCATGATTTCGAGCATCTATAACTGGTACGGGGAGGACTTCGGCGACAGCCAAGCCGACATACTCGACCACCTCAGACAGTACGCCGAGGCAGGACTCGCGGCCCGTCTCAAGGACTTTACCGGGTCGGTGGACTACGAGTATGACTGGAATCTCAACCAGCCCTCCTATGCGCATGAGAGATAGGCTATTTCCCCGGTCTGCCTGCGGCGTGGTCGTCGAGGCCCATCGTGTGAGCGGTCGTGGCACGCGCATCCACGAGTGGTTGTCCGCCGTTGGCGCGGCTCGCAACCTGGGTCTGCCCCTGCCGCGCCCGGACCCAGGCGGCAAAGGTGGGCGGCTGAGGGGGGTCGAAGCCGGTCTCCGCTTTGCAGCGCGCTTTCAATTCGGCAATGCTGCCGCCGAAATCGAACAACTGGGCTGGACCGCGCTGCTGCGCGAGCTCGGCGCGCAGCGCGCGTGTGGCCGGCTCATCCACGCTCAAGTCGTCCCGCAGGACCACACCGTAGCGCTTTGCGCCTTCCCGCGTCACCAGCCCCCGGTCCACATCGGCCGCGACTTTATGGGCTGGGCGCTCCAGCGGATTGCCCCAGCCGCCACCGCCCCAGGTCTTGAACAGCAGCTTGTCTCCGACCTCGACCCGCACTCGGTCACATTTGGACGGCAGCAACTCACGCCGTCCGTCCGTGCGTTCTATGATTTTCGTACTCCGACCGCCCGGCAGGCCGCCCCGCACCCCCCAGGGATAGGTCAACCAGCGGTCATCGTGTAGGGAAAGCACACCGGGGGCCAGGAACCGATAGCCCACATTCATGGCGTTGCCGCCCCGATGCAGGCCCGGACCACCACTATCCGGGATGGTCTCATAACACTCAATCCGCACCGGGAAATAGCTCTCAATAAACTCGTTCGGGACGTTCATGAACTTCGGCCATAAGGAGTGGCCGTCCGGCCCGTCGCCACCCGGCTTGCCGGGAATACCACCAAAGCCAATCTGGAAGAGCAGAAACCAGTCCCCGGCCTGGTCGTAGCCCGAATACATCAGATGCGGGCTGTCCGAGAAGCCGGCCGCGCACATATAGTCGGGGTTGGACTGGCCTAACAAACCGCTCAGCACGTCAAAGATGCGGGCCAGGGCGTGGGTGCGACTCGACAGGGCCGCGGGCTTGAGCGGCTTGAGCAAACAGCCCTCGGGAATACGAACATCAACCAGGTCAAAAAACCCGTCGTTGAGGAGAATCTGGGGATCGAAAAAATTAATCATGAACTGGCCGCAGAACATCCGAAACATCTGCTCGCTCAGGAGAAAATTGATCGCGCCGACCGACTGCGGGTCGGTGTCGCTGAAGTCAAAAACGATCCGCTCGCCTTCACGCCACAGGCTACAGGCAATTTTGTACGGTCCCATGCCCATGCCGTCATCACAGATATAGTCCTCGAAGTAGCGCTTCTCTTCGGTAATGGTCTCGCTGATGAGCTTCTGCATGGCGCGCCGGTTGCGGTCGAGGAGGTCGTGCAGGGCCGAGACATAGACCGCTTCGCCAAACCGCTCGGCCATTTCAACACAGCGGCTGGCGGCCATCCGACAGGCCGCCACAATGGAATGAAAATCGCCCCGGTTCCACTCGGGAATGCGGCAGTTATGCAGGATGACGCGCAGGATTTCTTCCTGGAGGACGCCTTTGCTGAAAATTTTGACCGGCGGGATACAGATCCCCTCCTCAAAGATCTGTTCGGAATCGGTCGGCATACTGCCCGGCACCTTGCCCCCAATATCGGCCATATGCCCAAACATGGCTGACCAATTGATCAGCCGTCCATTCCTGAACACGGGCATACACACCAGCCAATCATTGGCGTGGCTGATGGCGCCGTTACACGAATACGGGTCTGAGGTCAGAAAAATATCGCCCTCTTCAATCCTGCCGTCATACCCCTCAGTAAAACCATGCACAGGCGAGCCAAACTGTCCGGCCAGCAGTTTGCCGTCCCGGCTGGTAATGACCGGAAAGCCGTCGCGCTGGTCGCGGATAATGGGCGACATAGCGGTCCGAAACAGCAGGGCGTCCATCTGTTCCCGCGCAGCCACCAGGCCGTTTTCAATCAGGTCGAGCGTAATCGGATCAACCGGAACACGAGGGAGGGGGGCATGCGCTTGCGGATGGGTCTCAATAATCGTGGCTGGCATAGTCTCTACTCCTTCTTTTGGCTTGTCCCCTCCGGTATTCAGGCGTCCGGTGTGATCAGGATATTGCCATACGTATCGACCCGACCGATATGGTCGGACAGAATCAAACTGGTCGAGTCCATTTCCATGACAATAGCCGGACCATGTATAACATCCTGGGCACACAACCGCGCCCGGTCATAGATCACGGCCGACCGGTCCGTATTGTTGAGAAACACCGCTTGTTCACCCATTGCCGCGCGGGCCGGATTGCCGTCTCCCGGCTCGGCGCGATAGGGCGTCACCGCGGTGGCCGTACCCTGCACAACGGCCCGAATATTGACCAGCTCACGGTCGGAGTCGAGCGCAAAGGTGTACAACTGCTCGTGTAGGCGGTCAAACCGCTCCCCGACTGCCGCCAAACCCCCGCGCTGCAATTCCTGCCGCTCCAGCTCCAGGGTGAGCAGCGTGCCCTGACCGTGGTAGCGGAGATCGACCTCAAAGCTGGTCGTTTGGTCTGCACGCGGCACGTTTTCAGCGTCGAGGGCGCGGGCCGCAGCCTGGGCGAGTTCGTCGCACACAGCAATCACCTCGGACGTCGCAAGCTGTGAGAACGAGCGTAGCAGCGTCCGGGAGGTTTCGTTCCGCAAGCGCGTTGTAGCGTCACCGTAGGCGCACAACACGCCCGGTCCTCTGGGAATCATCACCGGCCAGGCCCCCAACAGCCTGGCCAGGGCGTTGGCGTGCAGGGGACCTGCCCCGCCGAAGGCAATCAGGGCATAGTCGCGCGGATCAATGCCCTGCTGCACTGAGATCAGCCGCAGGGCGCTGAACATTTTTTCATTCACAATATCAATGATACCGGCCGCGGCCTGTTTGATCGACAGGCCCAGACCGCGCGCAATTGTGCCCACGGCCTGCTCGGCCGCGGGATGATCGAGGACCATTTCTCCACCCAACCGGGTGGTTGCCGGCAAAGAGCCCAGGACGAGGTTGGCATCGGTGACAGTGGGCTCACGGCCGCCCTGGCCATAGCAGGCCGGGCCGGGGTCCGCGCCGGCACTGTGCGGCCCCACCCGCAGGGCCGCGGTCAGTTCCGGCACATGGGCAATCGAGCCACCGCCGGCGCCAACGGAGCGGACATCAACGGAGGACGCCCGGACCGTGATATCTCCAACCGTGGTCTCACGCCGGAGTTGGGCTTTCCCATCCTGAACCAGGGCAACGTCGGTCGAAGTGCCGCCCATGTCAAACGTCAGCAGATTCCGATAGCCGGCCTGCCCCGCCACCCAAATGGCTCCCGAGACCCCGCCGGCCGGCCCACTCATCAGCAAATTGACAGGATACTGGCTGGCGGCCTGGGCCGAGGCCAGCCCGCCATCCGAGCGCAGGATGTGGAGCTTGGGAGCCCGCATGCTCTTGGCCAGCTCGGTCTTCAGATTCTGCACATAGGTTTCGACAACCGGACGGACATACGAATTCGCCACCGTGGTAATGGTCCGCTCGTATTCCTGCATTTCCGGAATGACTTCGGACGACAGAGAAACCGGCAGGCCGGGCAGTTCTTCTTCTACAAGCGTCCGCATACGCTGTTCATGCGTTCCGTTTGCATACGCATTGATAAAAGAAATCGTCAGGGCTTCGATCTGACGCGCCCGCAAGCTGCGCAACGCCTGACGGGCCTGGGCTTCGTCCAAGGGGGTAATGATCTCGCCCGTGGCGCTGATGCGTTCGGACACCTCAACCGTATATTCCAGCGGTGCCAGCGGTTCGCTTTTGTTATACAGCACCCAGCCGCTCAGCGCGCCGGGAACAAAGGAGCGCGCAATTTGCAACACCTGGCGGTAGCCCTGGGTTGTCACCAGGCCAACCCGCGCTCCACTGCCGGTCAAGATGGCGTTGGTTGCAACGGTTGTGCCGTGCAGCACGTGGGCAATGTTGCGGGCATCAGCCCCGGCCCGTTCGCACACCAGCGCAATCCCATTGAGCACCCCAAGAGACGGATCTGCCGGCGTGGACGGTACCTTGGCCGTGACGGCACCGCCGCGTTCTTCGTCAATCAGCAGGCAGTCGGTAAAGGTGCCGCCCACGTCTACACCAAGCCGGTAGGACATCAGGTTTCAATTCTCACCGGCCTTAGCCGGCCGGTGCTCCCTGGAAATGCTTGTAGAAGCTTTGCCTCGCGCTGGCAAGGCATCTGTCTGTGAGCACGGGCATCTTGCTCGCAGCCTTCTTACTGATGCGGGCCGGCCCCCCCAGCCCGCGGCCCCCTGATGGTGCGCAGGGCGCACCCTACATGCACCCCTCCGCCCGCCTGGATTCCTGCGTGCGCAGGAATGACGCTAAGCCTGGACACCTGAGACAGGGTTACACACTGCGGTACTATCCATTTCAGGCTTCGGCCGCTCTCTGAAGACAGACCGCCCGGCTCGTCTTTCGACCCAACCGAGAACAGGCTAAGTAAGCGCATATGCAACGGGAGCTGACGATCTACTCCGTCTCCATCGGACTCGCCTTGGCCGTCATCATGGGCGCGGCAAACGTCTATCTGGGCCTGAAAGTTGGCATGACCGTGTCGGCCTCTATTCCGGCCGCGGTTGTGTCCATGCTGCTCTTGCGCGTCATACTGGGCACAGGCTCGGTGCTGGAAGCCAACCAGGCCCAGACCGCGGCGTCTGCGGGGGAGTCCTTGGCCGCCGGTATTATTTTTACCATGCCGGCCCTGGTTCTGGTCGGCGTGTGGCACGAGTTTGACATGATGTTGACTACGCTGGTTGCCCTGGCCGGCGGCCTGCTGGGCATTGTGCTCATGATTCCGATGCGCCGGGTGTTTGTCACCGCTGACAGCCTGCCCTTTCCCGAAGGCGTAGCGTGTGCCGCGGTGCTGCGCGCCGGTCAACAGACAGGCGCACACGACGCCCGCCAGGTGATCCAGGGCGCTCTCTTCGGCTTTGTCTTCAAAGCCCTGATGAGCTTTGTCGGCCTGCTCAAAGGCACGCTCGAAGGAGCCTGGGTCGTGGGCAAAAGCGTGGTGTACCTGGGCAGCGATATGTCAGTCGCCCTATTAGGTGTCGGCATGATCGTCCGGCTCAACATCGCCGCCCTCATATTTCTGGGCGGCGCGCTCGGTTGGCTGCTGGCCCTGCCCGTTTTGAGTACGGCTGTCTCCATTCCGGAAAATCCGCTTGAACGCACCTACACGGTGTGGTCACAACAAGTGCGCTATATCGGCGTCGGCGCTATGGTCGTGGGTGGCCTGGTGGCCATTATACACGTCCGGCATGGTCTGCTGGAAGCCGTCCGCACGCTGACCCGGGCTCCGCATAAAATAGGGGAGCTATTGCAGGACGACCCCACTCAGGCAGACATTCCCCGGACCTGGATCATCGCCCTCAGCCTGCTGTGCATTGCCCTCATCGGCAGTGTCTATTTTCTCTTTACCGGGCGGCTGGATGTCACCCTGACTGCAACGGCTATCATGGTTGTCATGGCCTTCTTTTTTACCGCGGTGGCCAGTTATATCGTTGGCCTGGTTGGCAACTCCAACAGTCCGGTCTCGGGCATGACCATCACGACCGTGCTGTGTACCGGGGTGATGCTCGTCCTGTTTGGCTTTACGGGCACGACCGGCATGTTCGCCACCCTGGGTGTCGCCGCTATTGTGTGCTGTACGGCGTGTACGGCCGGCGATGTGTGCAACGACCTCAAGACCGGTCAGTTGGTCGGGGCCTCGCCACGCCGCCAGCAGATGATGCAGATAGGCGGCGTGGCAGTAGCCGCGCTGATTATGGCGCCTGTCTTACAACTCCTGCACGACTACACCCCAGGCGGGATTGGTGGCAAAGAACTCGCCGCGCCCCAGGCGCAGCTCTTTGCTAGCCTGGCGCGTGGTTTTTTTGGTGACGGGCATCTGCCCTGGAATCTGGTCGGGAGCGGTGCCGTGATCGGTCTGGCTCTGGTTGGAGTGGACCGGCTCCTCGAACAACGTGGCGCTGCGTTCCGGCTGCACCTCATGCCCATTGCGGTCGGCATGTATCTCCCCTTCGGGTTGAGCGTGCCGATTTTTCTGGGTGGCCTGCTCTCCGCGCTGCTGCACCGCAACCGTCTGGCAGCAACCACTCAGCCCGGCGTCCTGCTAGCCTCGGGGGCCATTGCCGGCGAAGCCCTGACCGGGGTGGGCATTGCGCTATGCGCCAGCCTGGGGTTCTCCCGCCTCCAGCTTGGTGTGTCGGACGGGCTGCAAACCGGGCTGAGTCTTATTGCCGGCCTGACCGCGCTGCTGTTCTTCTATCGACGCAGTCGGTGACACGCTGAGTTCACAGGACGGTCGTGTCTCCGTTTCAAATCTCCCCTACCCCCCTTCTCAAGGGGGGACAACAAGGCCCCCTTTACAAGGGGGTTGGGGGATATCCCCTCCGCGGAGGGGTGGCCCGTAGGCAATCCCACGGGACTGGTGGGTGCGTCTTCCCTCTCCCGCTGGGCAAGGGTGAGGGGAAAATGCAACCTGAGACACTCCCCACAGGACTTTCCCCTTCATCCGTTTCCGTGATTAAATGCCGGCATGGTCGATGTGACGCCCCAGCCGACGCTGGCACAATTGCTCGCGGTGCTCGGCGAGTATCTCGCACTCGGCGACACCGACTGCCTCAGCCTGCCACCCGCGGCCTACCGGTCGTCCGAGCTGTACGCATTGGAGATCGAGAAAATCTTCAAGCACGCCTGGGTCTGTGTCGGGCGCGCGGAATATATCCCCAACCCAGGCGACTATTACGCCTGCGAGGTGCTCGGCGACATGCTCATCATCGTGCGTAGCGACGACGGCGAGATACGCGCGCTGTCCAACATCTGCCGCCACCGTTTCATGCCGCTCGTGCAGGACTCGGGCAACGCGCAGCGCTTCATCTGCCCCTACCACGCCTGGACGTATGCGACGGACGGCCACCTGCTTTCCGCGCCGCACATGGAAAGCTCGCGGCGCTTCGACCCCGAGAAATGCGGGCTGCCGCGCTACCGGCTCGAACAATGGTTCGGATTCTTGTTCGTCAATCTCGACGACGGTGCGCCGCCACTCGCCGCCCGGATGCGCACGCTGGAAGGCTATATCGCCAACTATCGGGTGGCCGAGCAAAAAGAGATCTTTCATTACGAATCCGTCTGGGACGGCAACTGGAAGCTCTCGGCGGAAAATTCGATGGAGTACTATCACCACATGGGGCTGCATAGCGACACGGTGCAGGACGCCATGCCGGGGCAGAATTCGTATACCCCGCCGCCACCCGCGGATGTCTCCTTCACCCACATGCGCTGTCGCATGAACGAGACCTTCAAATCCGGCGGCCACGTCATGACGCCCACAGGACGGCTGGATACGTTCAGCGAAGAAGAGCTGACTACCGGTTATATGGTCTATATCTGGCCGGCGTTTACCATGGCGATGCGCCCCAACGGCAACAACTGGTTGAGCTTCCACCCACGCGGACCCGAGCGCACCGGCATCCTGGGCGGCTATCTGGCGTCGCCGGATCTCCTCGAAGCCGCCCCGGATATCGGTGAGCAGCGCCGTGGGATCATGGAGCATGTCAACGAACAGGACAAGCTGGCAACCACCGAACTCGCCAAGGCCATGCATTCGAGCAGGGCGGCGCGCGGTCCGCTGAGTCCGTTTGAACAGACGATTGCACAGTTCTACCGCTGGCTTGCCCGAGAACTCGTTGGTCAGCCGGAGCCGCCTGATTTAATGCCAGGGTCTCAGCTCTGCTCGTAGGCATACGCGGCCCGCAGCAGGACGTCGTCGTCGAAGTGCCGGCCAACCAGTTGCAGCCCGATCGGCAGCCCCTCGTGCTCGCCGCAGGGAACACTCAGGGCCGGATGACCCGTCACGTTGAACGACCCGGTGTTATGGATCATATTGGCGAAGATCGAAAGAAAGCCATACGTTGAGAGCTCCTCTTCGGGCATTGGCGGTGCGGTGAACGGGACCGTCGGCATAAGCAGCACATCGACGTCTTTGAAGACCTGCTCGTAGGCGGCCCGCAGCGCACGGGTGAGGTTCTGCGCCTTGGCATAGTAGTGCATGCCGTACCGCTGGTAGGTATATTCGCCGAGCAGCAGCACGAGCTTTAAGCCCAGCGGCAGATCGTTTGAGCGCGCCTTGACCGCCCGGTGCATGAAGTTCACATGATCCAGAGCGTAGTGGCCCTGCCAACCGTGGCCGCAGCCATCCTGCTTATTGGTCTCGTTTCCGCCTTGAATCATGAGCGGCCATAGAATCGCGTTGCCGTCCAGATGCATCGGGACCGAAACGTCTGTCAGCGTCGCCCCTGCCCGCTCCAGCACACGTGCCGCCTCGCGCACGGCCGCGTCCACCACGGGCATCGACTGGGCGTGGCCGAAGCCCTGCGCCAGGATGCCTATCCGCAGGCCGTCGATGCCGTCTTCGAGGCCAGCAGTGTAATCTTCGACGCGGACGTCTTTCTGGCGCGGGTCGAGTCCGTCCGCGCCGGCCACGGCCTGCAAGGCGAGCGCGCAGTCGCGCACCGTTTTCGTCATTGGCCCGGTATGATCGACCGTATGGTCGAGACCGGCCAGACCGGTATGCGGAACCAAGCCGAAGGTCGGCTTGAGCCCAACGATACCGCACCACGCCGCCGGGCAACGAATCGAGCCGCCCTGGTCGCCGCCCATGGTGATATCCGCGTCACCGTTGGCGACCACGACCGCGCTGCCGTTTGACGACCCACCTGCACAGTGGCGGCCCGTGGCCGGATTAATCGGTTGCGGACCGGGGTAGATGCT
This sequence comes from uncultured Binatia bacterium (SeqCode), assembly GCA_965247985.1. Classification (GTDB taxonomy): domain Bacteria; phylum Desulfobacterota; class Binatia; order Bin18; family Bin18; genus Bin18. The sequence goes on from OZ252051.1 coordinate 3,538,103, forward strand.
GAGCCCAATCGCGTCGAAACAGTGCGAGCCATTCACGACCTTGCCGATGATCTCGGCGCCGGCATCGAGTAGGCGTGTAACAATCGTCGCGTCTTCGGTCGGCACATAGCCTTCCATGACGCTGGAGCTGTTCAGCATCGGAATGCCCGCGACGCGAACATGATCCTTCAGCCCCACCTTCTTACCGGCCAGCGGGCCGTCTGCGGCACCGGGGATTGAGCAGCGCCACGCCCAGCCGTTGTCCCGGTTGTCCTCGGTCGCTGGCCGCGCCCCAAAATCTCGCCGTGGATACTTGACCGGAACGGTGGGCGCAACCAATTCGTCAAGGCGCTGGTAGGCCGGCAGCATCTCGTGGATGTACTTCGAGAAGCCTTCGACCTCTTCGTCATTCACGTCGAAACCGAAGCGTTGACCGGCCTCGCGCAGGTCCTGAGGGGTGGGCATACGGACGGGCATAGGCAGCCTCCTTTTTCCGGAATGATACGTCACTCCCTCCCGCGAATGCAAATGAGAAGCTGCGGAGGAGGGGGCGGGCTAGGGTACGACGTACATCGTGAAGGTCGCCGTGTCCGTGGCATTGGCTTCGCCGGTCCCGTCATCCGCCGTCACCGTGATCGTCGTCGTCTTGGGGCTCGTCCCCGTGAGGGCGGCCGTGAGGGTGAGGGTCTGCCCAGTCACACTCACCGTGGCGACGGTCAGATCCGACGAGCTGGCCATGAGCGTGATAGCGTCCCCATCCGCATCGGTGACGGCGACGGTCAGCTCGGTCAGGCCGTCTACCCCGACAACCACGGGCGCGAGGGGCGCGAGGACGGGCGAGTCGGCCGCCGCCGGTACGACCCAGCTACCAAGGACCAGCAGGGAGATTACAAGACGGGTGACGGTCTGGAGGAGAGCGCGCATGGGCGATTCCTTCCTTGCTAGGGCTAAAATAGGTTCGCCTTAATAGCAGAGAAGGCTTGGACGTCAAGTAGGGACCAGAACGGGTCGTCTGGTGGTACGCCCCGGAGGGGCCGCGCCAGCGGCGAGGGGGTAATCGGCAGGCGTCACTTTTTTCCAGTCGCTCTCAAAATAGCGGCGGCCAGAAGGCGTTGAGCACAACCGAACTTGACACCTATCGCTCGAATAGTCAGGATACCCCACTTGTGTTGAGGTGAATTGCCCGTACCCGGATGCCCGGCAGGTGGGCGGCACAGGATCAACAGCCACATGGGTTCAACCGAAAACGCTCACGTCGAATTCGAGCGCGTCTGCAAGAGCTACGACGGACGGGTCCAAGTTGTGCGCAATCTCGATCTGAGCGTGCACGAAGGCGAGTTTCTGACCCTGCTCGGCGCCTCCGGCTCGGGCAAGACCACCTGCCTGATGATGCTGGCCGGCTTTGAGATGCTCACATCGGGCACCATCCGCATCCACGGCCGCTCAGTGCACGACCTGCCGCCGCGCCAGCGCGGCATCGGAGTGGTTTTTCAGAACTACGCGCTGTTCCCGCATATGACGGTTGGCGGCAATCTGGCGTTTCCGCTTGAGGTGCGCAGGCTCGACCCGGAGCAGATCCGGGAGCGCGTCCGGCGCGCGCTGCAACTTGTCCGCCTGGAAGGACTTGAGGAGAGGCGTCCCGCCGAGCTGTCCGGCGGCCAGCAGCAACGCGTGGCCATCGCCCGGGCGCTGGTGTTTGAACCTAGCCTGGTGCTGATGGACGAACCGCTCGGCGCCCTTGACCGCCGTCTGCGTGAGGAAATGCAGTATGAAATCCGGCGCATCCAGCGCAGCCTGGGGGTCACGGTCGTCTACGTTACCCACGACCAGCAGGAAGCCATGGTGCTGTCGGACCGGGTGGCCGTCTTTCGCCGCGGCCGGATTGAGCAGGTCGCCCCGCCCGAAACGCTCTATGAAGAGCCGGAACGCCCGTTCGTTGCCAGCTTCATCGGCGAAAATAATCTGCTGCACGGGCGGGTCCTCGGCGTCGAACGGGGTATCTCGCGGGTGGAGACCGGCGGTCAGGTCGTCCAAGCCTTCCAGGTCGCAGCGTGTAAACCGGGCGACACGGTCACCCTCGCTATCCGTCCGGAGCGGGTCTGCCTCGCGCCCGGGCCGGGGCTGTATAGCAACAGATTTGAAGCCGTTATCGAAGACATTACCTTCCTGGGCGATCACCTGCGTCTGCGGGTGGCCGTGTGCGGCAGCACGGACTTTATCGTCAAGATCCCGAATATCGTGGGTCACGGCGCCGTGCTGGTGGGAGACCGGGTCCATATCGGCTGGACGCCGACCGATTGCCGGGCCCTGGAGCCAGACGAGAAAGAGTAAACGTGTCCTCCAATAGACATGAGATGCTGGACACGTTTACTCTTTGAGGAGAACACACCATGACACCCCCCCGACATCGCGGCCGAATTCGCCCGGCGGTTTACGTTGCGGCAGTCGTCTTACTGGCCGGGCTGAGTTGGAGCCGCCCGGCTGCCGGCAGCGAATCGCTCACCGTGGTCTCCTGGGGAGGCTCCTACGCCCGCGCCTGTCAGAAGGCGTATCACGAGCCATTCACCGCTGAGACGGGCATCTCGATTCGCCTGGATGCCTATAACGGCGGATTGGCCCAGGTCCGCGCTCAGGTGGAGACCGGCAAGGTGTACTGGGACCTGATTGACCTGGAAGTGGCAGACGCGGTGCGGGGCTGTGATGAGGGCCTGCTGGAGCCTCTCTCCAGCGCCGACCTGCTACCGGCGCCGGACGGGACACCCGCAGTGGAGGATTTCTTCCCCGGTATGCTCACCGAATGCGGCGTCGGCGTACTGTTCTACTCCACGGTGTATGCCTATAACTCCAAACATCTGCCCGGTCCCAAACCGACCACGATCCGCGATTTTTTCGATCTGGAGAAATTCCCCGGCCGCCGCGGCATGCGCCGCAGTCCGCTGGTGAATCTGGAGTTCGCGCTGATGGCTGATGGGGTGCCCAGGGATCAGGTGTATGCGACGCTGAACACGCTGGAGGGTGTGCAGCGGGCCTTCCGTAAGCTCGACACGATCAAGGACCAGGTCGTCTGGTGGGAGGCCGGCGCACAGCCGCCGCAGATGTTGGCCGACGGCGAGGTCGTGATGAGCACGGCCTATAACGGCCGTATCTTCAACGCGCAGGTCCTGGAAAACCAGCCCTTTGTGATTGTCTGGGACGGCCAGGTGCTGGACCATGGCATCCTCGGCATTGTCGCCGGAACGCCGAATCTGGAAGCGGCCCGGAAGTTTCTCGCTTTCGCAACTCGGACCGAGTCCATGGTCGCAGTCAGTCGCTATATTGCCTACAGTCCCGCCCGGCGGTCGGGTGCAGCCCTGGTTACCACCCATCTCGAAACCGGTGTGGACATGAAGCCGCATATGCCGAACAGCCCCGAACACGTCGCCCACGCCCTGCAGTACGACTGGGAATGGTGGAGAGACTACGGCGACGAGATGAACGAGCGCTTCAGCGCATGGCTGGCTCACTGATCGCTCCCAAGCTCCACGCCGTGGGGCTGGTGCTGCCCCTGGTGGCCTTTATCGGAGTGAGCTTCGTCGCCCCGCTGGCGACTATGCTGTCGCGTAGCGTGTACGACCCGGTGGTGGCCGATACGCTGCCCGAAACCCTGGGCCTGTTACAGGACTGGGACGGTGAGCATACTCCGCCCGAGCGGGTGTTCGAGACGGCCGGCCGCGAACTGTTACAAGCGCGCCAGGAACGCAGCCTGGGACGGATCGCGACCCGTATCAACCGCGTGCACAGCGGGCTGCGCAGCGTCATCACCCGGACTGTGCGTCAATTGCGGAGAAAACCCCCTGTGTCCCCTTTATCAGGGGGAAAAGATGGCATTGGCCTTGACGGGCCGGTGCGGATGGAAACGTGGCGCGACAGCATGATCGGTATCCACGCCGCCTGGGGCGAAGCCCAAACCTGGCAGGCGATTCGCCGCGCCGGCGAGCGCTTCACCCCGCGCCAGTATTTGCAAGCCCTGGACCTGGAGCGCGGCCCCGACGGTCACATCGGCCGGCGCCCAGCCGAGTATCGCATCTATCTGGTGCTGCTGTGGCGTACCCTGGTCGTAAGCTTGAGCATCACCGGGCTGTGCCTGCTGCTCGGCTATCCGGTCGCCTATCTGATTGCCAACGCACCGCCCCGGCGGGCGAATGTGTTGCTGCTGCTGGTGTTGGTGCCGTTCTGGACCTCGCTGTTGGTGCGTACGACCGCCTGGATTGTGCTGCTTCAGACTCAGGGGGTGATCAACAGCACGCTGGTGGCGCTCGGCCTGCTCGCCGACGACGGCCGGCTGGCCATGATCTATAATATGACCGGCACGCTGGTGGCGATGACCCACATCCTGCTGCCCTTCATGGTGCTGCCGCTGTACTCGGTCATGCGCACCATCCCCCGCCTGCACCTGAGCGCTGCGGCCTCGCTGGGCGCACGTCCGGTCCAGGCATTTTGGCGGGTGTACTGGCCTCAGACCCTACCGGGCGTTGGCGCCGGCTCGCTGCTGGTCTTCATCCTGGCGATCGGCTTCTACATCACCCCCGCCCTGGTCGGTGGTCGCAGCGGCCAGCTCATCGCCAATATGATCGCCTATCATATGCAGCAATCGCTCAACTGGGGGCTGGCCGCGGCAATCGGCGGTCTGCTGCTGGTGTTCGTGCTGGTGCTCTATCTGGTGTACGACCGCCTGGTCGGTATCGAACGCATGAGGCTGGGTTGAGATGATACCGAGAGGAGCCTGGGAACGCGCCGGCCGGATCGCCTATATGGCGTTCTGCACTGCGGTGTTCGTGTTTCTGATTGCGCCGATTGTGGTGATTGTGCCGCTCAGCTTCAACGCCGAACCCTACTTCACCTTTACCGAGGGGATGCTGCGACTGGACCCCCTGGCCTATTCGCTGCGTTGGTATCGGACAGTGCTAGACGATCCGGAGTGGAGACACGCCCTGCTCAACAGCCTGTTCATCGGCCTGTCTGCCACCACGCTGGCGACCACGCTCGGCACACTGGCGGCCCTGGGCCTGACGCATCCCGCGCTGCCGGGTCGCGCGGCGATCATGGGCCTGCTGATCTCGCCCATGATCACCCCGGTCATCATCTCGGCGGCCGGCATGTTCTTCTTCTACTCGAACCTGGGCCTGACCCAGACCCACCTGGGGCTCATATTGGCGCACGCCACGCTGGGCACGCCGTTTGTCGTTATTACGGTGACGGCCACGCTGTCCGGTTTCGACCCCAACCTGTATCGCGCGGCGGCCAGTCTGGGCGCCGGGCCGCTGCGGACGTTCCGGCGCGTGGTACTGCCGCTGATCGCCCCAGGCGTGATTTCCGGAGCCTTATTCGCGTTCGCCACCTCGTTCGACGAAGTGGTCACGGTGCTGTTCATGGGCGGCCTGGAACAGCGCACCGTTCCGCGCCAGATGTGGACCGGCATCCGCGAGCAGATCAGCCCGGCGATTCTCGCCGTGGCCAGCTTGCTCATCGCTTTCTCACTGCTGTTCCTGTTCACGATCGAATGGCTGCGCCGCCGCGCAGGGGGGCGGTAGCCCACCTCGGCTGCACGGCTTCACATCTTGGGAGCGCGGCCATCTTGGCCGCAGCTTTCTCATGCGGGCTGGATGCCCGTACTCCTCGGATCACTTTCAAGGCCAGAGAACCATTCACCCCAAGAGACGCGGGATCTCTTCCTTCCAGTGTCGTTCAAAGACGACCTCAGCGTTATGCCGGGCTCTCAGATCGATCTCGACTGTGAACATTTTTTCCGTACACCCGATGTGGAGCGTACTGTCAACCTGCACATTCCAGCCAGAACGCTCCAGGCCGAGCTGCCGGGTCATCACGGCTCGACAACTCAGAGGATTGCCTTCTTGCAGAGATAAGGTTTTCCGGTTTGATTCCGTCATAACCAAATCCCGCTCGTGCAGCGTGGTGCGAGACGCTGACGCGGTCTCCATTTGCATTGTCCCGGTTTCCATGTCCTGGAGGATGGTAAACGAGCCCGGTTCTCCTTCAGAGCGAGCCGGCGGGAGAGGAACCTCTGGCCGGCCAAAGACGGGGGAAGGCAATGCCGTCGTTTGTGGCGGAAGCACAGGGAGGGTCAGTTGGGTTGGATGTTCGGCAGCGTGATACAACCTGAGCACATACGGCCGGGGAGCCGGCCATACCAGCGGCCAATCGGCTCCGGCAATACTCAGCCGTAGGCAATGCCCCACGGCAAACACGTGCGAGATACTGCCCAGCTCGATAGTCACGGGATAGACGGTCCTCGGCGTGAGGGGTGTGGGCGTGCTATGGCCGGTGCGATGGGTGAGATTGAGAACGCCGCGTGTCACCAGAAGAGACGCTCCGTCCGGAGCCACATCACACAGCTTGACCGCGACGTGGGCAACAGGTTCTGAAGCAGCGAGGTAGAGCCTGACCGTAGGAAAGCCGAGGATTTCGACGGGTGCTTTGAGCGGCGCACTGGTAAACGCCACAGAACAGGCATCATCGCGGCGTTGATCACGCGGCAGACCGCTTGGCCGAAAGCCGGTACACCAGAACGGAGCCGCAGTCCCGACTGTGAGCGGTCCGTTCCATTCGGTCGATTGCTCCTGAGCAGTTTCAGCAGGACAGTCTGATTGTAAGCGCGCCCGGTCCCCAAGAAACCAGGTCTGCTGCTGGGTGCGGACGACCGGCCAGTCCGTTTCAGCGCGCCAGTAGCCTGGAATGCTGGCCGGGTACGGGTCGGGCGGACGAGACTCTTGAACCCATACCGTTAAGAGAGGTTCGTCCATGATGCCGGTCGCTAGCCCTTTCAGCCAATGATCCCACCACCGGACCATCTCGCGCAGAAAGTCAATCTGTGGACCGGGCCGGGCCGTATGCGGACGGTCGTGTAGCCACGGTCCGATCAGCCCTTTGCGCGGAACGGTGAGGTGTTCCAGGATGCGGAGGACAAAATTGTGATAACTGTCCGCCCAGCCACCAACCGCAAAAACCGGACACACAATGGACTCCCAGTTCTCACATAAAGATCCCCTTTGCCAGTAGGCGTCCCGATGTTGATGCTGCAGCCATGCGCACGGCCATTGGGGTGTCTGCTCCAGACGTTCCAGCCACAGCGTCTTCCACTCATCTCCCACGATCTCAGGCAGAGGCGGCAGCGCATTCAGGGCCACCATACGGCCAGCCCAGGCCACGGATTCATGCACCGGCACACACCCACCGTGGTAGTGCACATCGTCACCATAGCGATCAACAAGCGCGTGCATAGGCAGTATGGCTTTGAGCTGAGACGGAGCGTGCATGGCGGTTTGGATGGCCGTGATACCACCGTAGGAGGAACCCCACATCCCAATATTGCCCGTACACCAGGGTTGGTCGGCCACCCACGCCAGAGCGTGGAGACAATCCTCCTGTTCCTGCTGGGTGTACTCATTCTCGGCAATTCCCGTAGACGCGCCTGTGCCGCGCACGTCCAGGCGGACGCCGATATGCCCCTTGCGCGCGAGATAGCTATGGGTCTGCCCGTTACGGACGACTTTATTGTCATCTTTACGATAGGGGTCATACTCGATCACAGCGGGGAACGGACCGTCATTCGAGGAGTCCGGCATATACAGAGTCGCGCCCAACCGAATCCCATCAGGCAGAGGGATGTATACATTTTGGACAACCCGAACGGCATAGTCCGCAGTATTTTCCTGGGGCATAGTTATAGTATATAGCGGAGGCAGGTGGGCGTCACGTATGCGTCAATGTGTGCGCCGGTCTCAACGCGCTTTGCTCTCGGTAGAGCTTGTGGACAGCGTGCAGATCAGGAACAATACAAGAATAATGAGTAAGAACAGGCGGCAGCGGGGCAGAGGCGAGAGATCACAGGCCGGTGGACGGGGTCAGCGTCCACCCAACGGGCAGCACGGGCGGGCGCGGCGCAACGGTGCGCCCCTGCCGTCAGCAGCGCTCCGAGAATTTCAAAATCGGGTGCCAATTATACCCAACCGTAGGATTCAGCTTGTCGGGCCGGATACGCCCCTGACTATTCGTATCCTGGATGTGTTCTGTCCGATTGGATTTGGTCAACGAGCGATTATCCTGGCGCCCCCCAAAACCGGCAAGACGACCTTCTTAAAAGACTTGTGTGTGGCGGCCGCGGTCGGGGCTCCGCAAGCCGTCTTGTACAGCCTGCTGGTTGACGAACGGCCCGAGGAGGTGACCGACTTTCGGCGGGCCGTCCCGGCTGAGGTGTTTGCGTCCTCGAATGATCGCTCGCTGGAAGAACATCTGGAGACGGCCGCGGTGTGTCTGGAGCGGGCGGTTGAAGACGCCTTGCAGGATAAGGACGTGGTCGTTGTCTTGGACTCGCTGACCCGTCTGGGCCGGGCGCATAATCTCAATACGGCCACCGGGCGGACGATGAGCGGCGGGATTGATGCCAATGCGCTGGAAATCCCCAAACGCCTGTTTGGCGCAGCCCGGCAGCTTGAAGGGGGCGGCTCGCTGACCATCGTTGCCACCTGTCTGGTTGATACGGGCAGTCGCATGGATGAGGTGATTGCCCAGGAATTCAAAGGCACGGGCAATATGGAGCTGTTGCTCGATCGGCGCTTGGCCGACCGGCGGCTGTTCCCGGCCATTGATATTGCGGCTTCGGGCACCCGCAAAGAGGAGCAACTGCTCGATCCCGATACGCTCAAAATGGCCCGCTTGCTGCGCCGGCAGGTTGCGGCAATGCCGACCGTGGAGGCAACCCAGGCGGTCTTAAGGGCGTTTGAAAAGGCGGAATCCAACGCCGCGATGGTGGCCCAGTTTGCCGCGCTCTAGCTCCCTGCCCGGCGATACACGCTGCCCGGAGGCAGACCCGAGTAAGACGACCTAGTCCGCGACTTCGACGACCAGCTCGATTTCAACCGCGATGCCGAACGGGAGTTGGTTCATCCCCACGGCGGAGCGGGCGTGGCGGCCGCGGTCGCCAAACAGTGCGACCAGTAGGTCGGACGCGCCATTGATCACTTTGGGTTGATCGGAAAAGTCTGGCGTACAATTGACAAAGCCCAGCAGCTTGACAATTTTCCGAACTTTATCCAGGTCGCCCAACTCCTGCTTCATGGATTGTAAAATATTGAGCATGACCTGTTTGGCAGCCTCATAGCCCTGCTCTACATCCAGGTCTTTGCCGAGCTTCCCCTGAATGAAAGACACCTGGCCGTCCTTGAGGATGCCTGGTCCGTGACCGGATACGAACAGGAGGTTGCCGGTTCGCACCAGGGGCAGATAGTTGGCCACTGGAGTTGGGATGGGCGGCAAGGTCAGCCCGAGTGCTTCGAGTTTCTTTTCAGCTTCCATCATGGTCTCCTTTCGCACCTTCGTCTGGTGATACGGCCTTATGGTTGAGGCCGGGCCTGGGGCGGGGCGGGAGCAGTATTCTGAGGTATACCAACTCCCCGTTGGATAGCATCATTGACCACAGCCGGCAGCGGACTCTCTTCATAATTCGTGAGCAATTGCGGCAGAAACACGCCAAGAAAGAGGAGCAGGACGATAACGAGGAACACAAGGCGGAGAAATTTACTCACCGCAACGAGTAGGGCGACGCCACCACCCAACATAATCAATTGGACTTTGGACAGGCCGAGGAGCCAGTTCCAGGCCTCAGTCAATACCTCCGGGTTCATAGCTCGGATATCCAGCATCATTAGAGCGTCATGAGAATCCCGCCAAATATGCCGGGATGAAAGGCGCGCACGAGGTAGAACACAACTCCACCAATGACGATCGCCCCCCAACGCAGCTCTCCGGCGGGAAACGGCTGCTGTCGGCTGATGATGGCCCCAAATGGTACAAACGAGGTGGACAGCCGAAATTCCGCATAGCCGGGAATGTCGCCGGCTTTGCGTTCGTCCTGATGGCGAGCGCCAAGCCAGGAGTAGACGACGAAACCGCCAAAGAAGACGAGGTCGCTGAGGGCACCATTGACCAGGCAGTGGGCCAAACCGAACAAAAAGAATGAGGCAAAGACCGGGTGGCGAGTAATACGTGTGACGCCATAGGCCCGGGGCTCTCCGCTGGCCAGCATGGAGCTGGGCGGACGCGCAATAAGGCCGCTGACGAAGAGGGCAAAGGCCAGCAGCATGAGCAGGATATTCATATCACGCGCAAGCAGGTAGGGGACAAGTGTGATCCAGAGCTGCGGGCCGGTGTGTTTGTGTTCGCCGTAGTAGATGCACAGCGGCACGAGGGTGGCGAGCGCAATCAGAGAATAGAGTCCTAAGAAGCCTCGTTCACCAAGACGGGCAACCAGTTTCGGTCGCCAGCCGGGCGAGGACATCAGCATATGCGAGCCACCAAAGAGGACCCACCACAGCAGCAGAATAAACGATTCTTTCATGCCGTCTCCACTAGCGTGCTACATACCCCCCGTCAATAATGAAGGGTGCGCCGGTGGCAAACGACGACTCATCACTGGCTAAGAAGAGCGCGGCCTGGGCAATGTCTTCGGCCTTGCCCAGCCGACCTATGGGCTCCATACGGACAACCTGCTCGTGCGGGCGCTCGCCTATGACGCGCTCGGCCATGGGGGTTGCGATAATGCCCGGACAGATACAGTTGACCCGAATATTTTTACTGGCGTATTCAAGGGCGACCATGCGGGTCAGGTTGATCACGCCGGCCTTGGCGGCAGCGTACGCGCCGCTGCCGGGGAATCCGACCAATCCGGCTACGGAGGCGGTACTCAGAATGACTCCACCGCCCTGTTCAACCATATGCGGGATGACGTATTTCATGCCTAAATAGACCGACGTGAGATCAATAGCGATGACGGTGTCCCAGGCGTCCTCAGGATAGCTGGCCAATTTTGCGGACGGGCCCTCAATCCCGGCATTATTGAATAAGACGTCAATGCGCCCATAGGTTGCTTTGGTTGTCGCAATCATGCGCTGCACATCCGCTGACTGAGAGACATCGGCTTGAATAAAGGCAGCGGTGCCGCCAGTGGCCCGGATTTGGTCCACGGTTTCCTGTCCGCCGGGTTCGTCGTAGTCTGCCACACTCACCCGAGCGCCCTCCTGGGCGAACAGCAGACAGGTTGCGCGACCAATGCCGGAACCGCCGCCGGTAATCAGGCTGACTTTGTTTGTGAGCCGCGTCATGCCGTTTGTTTCCTTTCTTTTCTCAGAGCGCAGGGAGATTTGATTACGGTTTTGACGCGCCCAGGCCTTTCAGAATGTCTTCGGCTTCGTGTACGATGTCGTGCACGATTTGACCCGCCGGCTTAATATCATGAATCAACCGACACGATTCACCCGCGTACAATGCGGTTTGTTCCAGGTCGCCCTCAAAGCCGGGCATGGGCGGGAAGATGCCGTATTTGGGCAGGTCTATGGACGTTCCGGCCATAGGCATCCTGCCGACAATGCTGCCTTCTCCGGACCGCTGACCGCTGGCAGGCCGGCCGGCGGCTTCCCATTCGTCCAGAGCTGTATTGCGCAGCACTCTATGAGCGGCCTGCGGCCAGCCCACATCAAAGAGCGTGGTGTACACCGTATCTTCTGCCGTACTGTCAACAATACGCTGTTTGTATTCCTGGGTGACTTGGACTTCTTCACTGGCCACAAAGCGCGTGCCCATGGACACCGCCTGAGCGCCAAGCGTTAAGGCCGCCACGACGCCTCGTCCGGTGGCGATGCCGCCAGCGGCAATAACCGGCACTGGTCCAACGGCTTCGGCCACAGCCGGTACGATGGTTGACAGTGATGTTGTGCTTTTAACATGCCCGCCCGCTTCAACACCTTGGGCGATAATGCCATCAACTCCAGCGTGCGCCGCGGCGAGCGCCTCTTCAACTGAACCAACCTGGATAAAGACTTTAGTCCCGGCGCGATGGGCTTCTTTGACATAGGGTTCGGGATCACCCCAAAAGAGCACCAGCAGGGGAACGGTTTCGGCCAAGCACGTTTCAACCTGTCCCTCTTGCAGCAGGGGCAGAATGATATTGACCCCAAAGGGTCGGTTGGTCAGCGAGCGGACCTGCCGGACCTGCTGTTGTATGAAAGGCGCCGGCAGACCACCCATGCCTAAGACACCGCAGCCGCCAGCGTTGGAAACCGCTGCCGTGAGTTGTGGCCCGGCCATCCCACCGCCCATACCCACAGAAAAAATTGGATGCTTGATGCCCAGGTCCTGGCATACTGGCGTGTGTAACATAGCGGCCCTCCTTGCCCGCCTACTGCCACAACGGTCCCGGATAGACCGGCTGGGCTTCAGCCACCGTGCGCGGCCAGACGATTTCCTTCCGGCCCTGCTGCCATTGCGTCACCAGCATGGGGTGGGCGGTTTGACGGCCGGTCTGCGCGTCAATCGTATACGGTCCGTAGAAGGTTGTGCAGTGGACACGGCTGGCAGCGGCCCGCAGCGCCGGTTGATCTATCTTGCCCACCTCCTCAACGCAGCGCTGGGCAACCACTCCGGCGGCATAGCCCTGAGCGGCTGGATAATCGATGGGGACGGTTGCGCCTTTGAGATAGTGGGTCAAAAACGTGTTTTCCGGTGGGCCGCAATCCACCGCGTATTCCACTTGTGGCTCCCACTGACTCGGCGCGAGAAACCCGTCCGCCCGCTCGCCAAGCTCGGCCTTAAAGCGGCTAATGGCCGCGACGACCAGCCCGGCGGCTTTGAGTCGTGGTCGGATGTCACACAACTGCCGACCCAGCTGAAGATCATCCTCTACGCGGCCCACACTGAGAAACCAATCCGGCGGGTCGTCCTTGAGCGGCTTGAGCAACGGGCTGAAATCGTCAAGACCGGAGCGGTAGAGCTGGTGGCTGGTGAGCGTCAAGCCGTGCCGTTGTATCCACGCCAGCGCCCCCCTGACCATATCGGTTGCAAAGCCGGTTTGGGCGCTCAAGAGCGCCACCCGTTTTGCGTCAGGGTCCAACGTGTGCAGCAGTTCCAGAGTGGCACATAAGTATTGTGACGCCGGACTCAAAATGCCCACTACCCAAGAGAGGTTGCACTCGAAGATTTCGTCTGCCGAGCCGCTATGATTCCACAGGACGTGCTGGGCGGCCTCAGCCGTCTCCGCGGCGGCAAGAGTCAGCCCACTGCCGTAGGGTCCCATCAGCAGATCGACCTGGTTGTGGGTAATCAACTGCTCGACCAGGCCGCGGACTCTCGCCTCATCACTGTGGTCATCTTCGACAAGTAAAGAAACGGGTATTTTTCGATTCTCGTCCCGTAACAGCATCCCGCCGTCGGCATTCACATCGCGGACGTAGCACTCAAGCCCTTCAAGGACTTGGCGCCCCAGCAGGGCATAGCGGCCACTGAGAGAAATGGCGATACCAAAAGTGATGGTGTCTTGAGTCATAGTCCACCTAGTATTTCGCAATCACCTCGCGGCTGAACTCTTCGATCATTTCCCGTCCATTATTCACGACCTGAACGGCAATCTGTTTGAGACCGGCCGCTTCGAGAGCTTTGAGCCGGGCAATGATCTCTTCCCCGGTTCCCGTCAGCGTCATGCCGCGAATCAAATCTTCAGTACAGTAGCGCTCTTCACCCGGATTGAGGTAGATCAAGTGGCCGGCATGGACTTGGAGGTAACGTCGATCCTCAGGCGTTTGCAGGTGTGCGATATAGTCATCGCGATAGGCGCGATAGAGCTGCTCCATGGCGGGCGGTATGTTTGCGCTGACCGTAGATTGCTCCCACAAGGCATGAAGCGCGACCACGGCAAAGGGGCCAACCCGGTCAATCACACGGGACGAGGTCGCAGACTCACCCGGTTGGAGCACGCAGGCGGTTGTCAGCGCAACATTGGGCAGGTCGCGGGCCGACCGACCGACCCTGGCTGCTCCCTTTTCGACCGCTTCAAGGTTTTTGCGCAAGGTATCAGGGCTGGAAATGGTCGTAATCCAGCCGTCCGTAATCTCGCCTGTCAGCTCCAACGCCTTGGGGCCGTTGGCCGCAAAATGAATCGGAATGGGGTCTTTCACATTGATATAGCCGTGGTCTTGGTGCAGAAAACGAATCCAGCGTTGGCGTGAACCATCGCCTTCATTGTCTTGAAAGAGCACTTCTTCTCCTTTGAGCAAGGCCCGACATTGCTCAATATAATGCCGGACGCTTTTCAGAGAGACAGGCGGGAGACCCATGGTATTGCGTCCGGTAAAGCCCGTCCCCAGGCCAAGAATGACGCGCCCAGGCGCGAGCTGGTTAATGGTGGCAATGGAGTGGGCGGTGACCGGGGCGATGCGATTGCTCGGGATCGCCACTCCGGTACCCAGCGTCATGGTCTTGGTGTGCTCCGCGGCAAGCGCCAGGCACGCATATACATCGCTGTAGAGCATCTGGGAATCGTACAGCCAGGCATGACTGAATCCGTTCTCCTCGGCAACAACGAGATCTTTCCACGCGTCCAGTTTCGCCGGGTAGGCAATGGCAAATTCCATGGGGTTCCTCCTTTATTAGGCGTGTGTCTCAGATTGCAGATAGGATAATAGCTCAGGCAGACGGGCAATCACCAGGTCGGCCTCAACCCTCCAGGTTGGCGTTTTGCCATTGGTGAGGAGGACCGTCATGGCGCCAGCCGCTCGTCCGGCCTCAGTGTCGTGCCGAAAGTCTCCTACCATGAGCAGCGTCTCAACGCGAACGCCGAGACGCGCGCTTGCCAGTTGTACGCAGGCCGGGTCCGGCTTGGGGGTCGCGTCCTCTCGGGCAATGAGTACGTCTGCGCGTATGTCCAGGTGTGCACAGACGGCTCTGAGCGAAGTCCCGCTGTTCCGGGTAATAATAGCCACCGGCAGACCCCAGGCCTGGAGAGCGGCTAACGTTTCTTGAGCACCGTCGTTCCAGGCGACATTATCCACCCCGTCTTGTTCAAAGGCTTCGATCGTGGCGAAGGCTTCAGCCCGCTGGCGCGGCGGCAGGGAGTCCGCCCAGTGCAGAATATCGCCCTCGGGCAGGCCAAGTTGGGCTCTGAGTCGTGTAAAGTCCAGATAGGGCCGCGTGAGCGTGCTGTCGAGATCAAAGGCAACCGCGCGCAAAAGACGACAGTGCTCGGACGGCTTATGCAGCCGGATAAAGTAGGGGCGGGTTTCAAACCCGCCCCCATACTGGTCGTTACCGCTCACCTCACCCCGGCTCATGGGTATGACTCCTGTCCTGGTGGCCGTGTTCAACGGACCTGTAATGATGACTCAAGAGCTGCAATTGGAGGCTGGGCGACGTCTTTGCCCTCGGACGACCGCCCACGGTTTTCATCCGGGGTACGCCTCGGCTCCGTACTGAAAAGAAAATGCGAGCAGGCCGGGGGATACGCCGCCTCTTCAGGCATAAGCGGCTGCCCACCGCACCGAGGACAGGCGGCAGGACGACGATAGAGTCTCCACATCGAGTAAGCCAGACCAGATAGACACGCCAGTACAACAGGGAGCTGAGAGAGCTGGGAGAGCTGAGAGACCTGGCCGGCCAACAGCAGCAGCCCCATACTTGCCACTCCGAGTCCCCACAAGAGGCTTTCAATGCCGAGAGAACCGCGCGTCCGAGGCTGCGGTAGACCAATCCAGAAACAGGCCGGACACAGGAAGTGGGAGCGGGCGGGGGACAGCGGAGGGGCGGGTTTGAAACCCGCCCCTCCGCGAACAACTGTGGGAAGCTGACTCATCGCATCATCTTTCACTAGGTCGAAAGTCACAGGTCTGACTTTCGACCTTCGACACGCCCTTTTGCATCACACGTATGCAGAGTGGGAATACAAAGGGCGACCACTCGGTCGCCCCTGAATCAACTCAAATGAACACTGCTCCTAGCCTCTCCCGTTGCGTAGCAACTGGCCCGGTGTTTCCCCGGTACACTCGCCGTCTTCGAATGTTTGGACCCCGTTCACCAGAATCGCGTGATAGCCTTTGGCCCGCTGAATCCGGCGCCATTCATTCCCAGGAAAGTCATGCACGATCTCACCAATCCAATTCGGCTCGATATCCAGCTCATCCAGGTTGTAGACCACCACATCGGCTGCCGCGCCCTCACGCAACACTCCACGATCACGGAAGCCGGCCGCATGCGCAGGAAGCGCAGAGAGTCGGTAATGGGCTTCTTCCAGGCTAATCAGGTGTTCATCCCGGACTAACCAACGCAGGAAGTCGGTCGTAAACGCGCCACCCGTGAAGAACTTGGTATGCGCGCCACCGTCCGAGGCTCCTGGAACGGTAAAATACGAATCGTTGATCATCTCAGCCGTATGCTCGGCATTAAAACCACGGTCCGGTCCAAGGAATTCGACATTCAGATCACCGGCGAGCGACAGGTCGAGCATGACGTCAATGGGATCTTTGCCCTCTTCTTCGGCAATCTGCCCGACGGATTTGCCCACATAGTGTTCCAGCTCGGCTTGATTGTTGGCCGTCTGGACGATCAGTCTTTGAATCGGACCACCAACGCCGGCCTGGATCACTTGCAGCTTCCGGTCGGCTTCTTCGGTCTCCCGCTTGACTGCCGCCCGCAGGGCCGGGTTTTTCATCTTGACCAGCTTGTCGGTCTTCGTGCCGGTCGTCAGCTCCCGCCAGGCAGGACTCGCATCGTACAGATTCCAGTGTTCGAGCGTAAACGCAAAGCCGGTCCGATGGGTTCCGGTCTGACCGTAGATCGGCAGGTTTTTCTCCCGGCAGCGCTCCAGCCAGTCCAAACTCCGGCGATGAATCTTCGGGTCCTTGCGGGCCGCGACAATGACGTTGTGCAGAATGGGTCGGCGGGCGGTTTCCGCCAGTTTTTCCAAAAAGGCCAAGTCGGCTTTAATTTCCCCGGTTGACTGGGTGATCTGGATAAAGCCTTCGTCTCGCCCGCGCAGGACTTCGGCCAGATTCAGAATGTCCTCGTCCGCCATGATGTCCGTCACCATGGGCGAGCCATCATAATCGGCTTGGGTGGAGTCAGGTCCGAGCCGCTGAATCGAGAAGCCACACAGGCCGGCATCCATGCCTTCGTGCAGGAGTCGCTGCATCTCTTTCTTTTCGGCGTCCGTGGCAGTGCGGGACTTGGCGGCTTCCAGTCCCATCACATAGGTCATGAGCGACGCCGTGGGCATATACTGGATGCAGTTGACGCCTTTGGCTGAGCGGTCAAGCGAGTCCAGATATTCGGGGATGGTTTCCCAGTCCCAGCTCATGCCCTCTTTCATGGAATCGTACGGGATGGCTTCGGTGCGCGTCATGGTGAGCATGGAGCGTTCCTGAAACTCGGGTTTGACTGGGGCAAAGCCAAAGCCGCAGTTGCCAAGAACAACCGAGGTCACGCCGTGCCAGCCGGAAATCGTGCACCAGGGGTCCCAGCGAATCTGAGCGTCATAATGGGTATGCAGGTCAACAAACCCAGGCGCAACAATCAGCCCGTCGGCATCAATGACCTTATTCGCACTGCCAGGCGACCGACCGCCAAGCTGGGCGATTTTTCCATCTTTAATCCAGACATCAGCCTGAAAGCGCGGGACGCGCGTCCCGTCAACAACCGTTCCGCCTTTGATATGCACATCAAACTCAGCCATAGCCTCTCTCCTTTATTTGTACCGGCACGTCTCTATGACGCAGCGACACGTACAGTCATACTCCCTGGCGTATGGGCCGGATTCCTCTCATTTCTATAGAGAGAACAGGCTCGAAAGGCAAGCCTGGGACTCTGCGTGTTTGATTGAGCGTCAGGCAGGCGGGGCGGTCGCCTTTCTCTCGATTATTTTGGTTGTAATGGCTTCAGCGCGGGTGGCCGTGGCCATCGAATGAGAATAGGGCACGGACAGCGTTCGTCCTCATCATCCTCGTCGTCAAAACCATCGTCAGGGGAACACGCATACAGCATGTACCTAGTGTACTGCACGGGTAAAAAAAGCGCCAGCAGAAGGACGCCCTGGATAGGCGTATGGGGAGCGGGAATCAGATTCGCCGCGGAGGCGCAATTCCATACTGACACAGTGTACTTTCCAATGTCGGGCGCTGGAGGCGAATGCGGTCGTCGTTCAACAAATAAGAGAATACATACCCAAGGCCGAGCATCAGAATCCCGATCAAAAAGCAGTACATGACAGCCCGGTCGGGATCTTGGTCCTTCAGATGCCCCACATAGAGCGGGCCGAAGATCCCCGCCGCGGCCGCGAGCTGCTCCCAGCATGCCCCGGTCAGGTTCAGCGAACCGCGCTCACTCTGAATCGACCGTGATCAACAGCCACCCGTGTGTGGTCGGCGGCGGCTCGCCGTCGAACCGCCACGGCGGACCCAGCACTGTGACCGTACCGGCGCTCGAGTGCTGAATGTCCTTCAAAATCCCACGCTGGATGAATACGGGATTAATTTTTTTTACCGCGTGCGCGCTAGGCGCAGACCCCACGCCTCAGGACACGACCGCCGCGTCAGTGATATCGAGCGACTTGTCAATAATGGCCAAGCCCTCGTGGAGCTGTGCCTCGGTAATACACAGAGGCGGATTGACAAAAAAGGTGTTCCAGCGGACGAGAGTAAAGAGGCCGTTCTCGCGAAGGAACGCGCCGAGCTGAGCCATAGGCCCCATCTCGGCAGCAGTCGCATTAAAGGGGGCCATAGGCTCGCGCGTCTGGCGGTTTTTGACTATTTCAAACAGCCCGAACAGACCAATGGAACGGGTCTCCCCAACTGAGGGATGCTTGTGCTGTAAGCGTTCCATCTCTCGGGCCAGGACCCTACCCATCTTTTTGGCATTCTCGATCAAACCGTCTTCTTGGTAGACCTTAATGGTGGCAATCGCGGCTGCACAGGAAACTGGATGCGCTCCATAGGTCAGCCCGGCGTACAGTACGTTATCCTCAAAATGGGCCGCAATCTCATCACTCACCATAATGGCACCCAGCGGCAGGTAGGCGCTGGTTAAGCCCTTTGCCAGCGTCATGATGTCGGGCACGACATCCCAGTGGTTCACCGCAAACCACTCACCCGTACGGCCAAAGCCGCTCATGACCTCATCGGCGATCAGCAGGATGCCATATTTATCACACAAGCTGCGCAGCCCCGGCAGATAGCCGTCGGGTGGAATGATAACACCGTTCGTGCCAGTCACGGTCTCAATCAGCACCGCGGCAATTGTATGCGCGCCCTCAAACTGGATGACATCTTCAACATGATTCAGGCAGTTGAGGTTGCAGGCTGACTGCTCCTGACACCAGCGGCAGCGATAGCGATAGGGGTCCATGGCCCGCACAACACCGGGGATGCCGGGTTCAGCCCCCCAGCGGCGCGGCTCTCCAGTCAGGGTTCCGGCGCCGGCTGTCGCGCCGTGATAGGAACGGTAGCGGACAAGAATTTTCTGCCGCTGGGTGGCCAGGCGGGCGATCTTCACGGCGTGTTCATTGGACTCAGCCCCACTCAGCGTCAAAAAGGAGCGTTTGAGGCCACCGGGGCTGATCTCAGCCAGGAGTTGATGCAGCCTCGCCCGCGGCGCGGTCGCCAGATGCGGCATCACATAGGTCAGCTTCTCAGCCTGCTCCCGAATGGCAGCCAGGACGCGCTCATCCCCGTGGCCGATATTGACGCACATGAGCTGAGAGTTGAAGTCGAGAAAGCGTTTGCCATCGACCGTCCAGAAATAGACGCCCTTGGCATGGTCAACGCTGATTGGATTCACCGCCTTCTGAGCGGCCCATTCGTACAGGCCGTACTCACGAGTCAGGCGTAAGATCTCGTCAGAGGATAGATCGCTCATATGCGTCTCCAGTGTGTTTGCTATGCTTCCACCTGTGGCACTTTATTCTCCGCCACCCTGCTACCAAGGATAATATACGCCACACACAATAAGAAAAGCGAGCAAGCCGGCGACCGCCTGTGGGGTATTGAAGACTATGCCCGCACAGACCGGAGTGCTATGTCAGTTATCCATGTCAGTTATCCATGTCAATTATTATGGAGGAGGGATATATGACGCACACAAAAGGATACACCTTCGTTGCCCTGGCTACACTCACGGTGACGGTGTTTGTTTTGGCACCTCTTGGAATACACGGACAGGAAACGCAAAACACGAACACAGTCACCGTTCTGCTTGAAGGCTATGTCAAGCCGATAGAAGGGCGGCAGCCCATGCCCGGTGTGGCTGATGACGGAGCCAGACATGTGGCGGGTACGGTTGTCCTGGTCCGGGGCGAGGGGGTCACGCTGGTCGCCGATCCTGGCATGGTTGCAGAACGGGCTCTCATCCTTGACGCGCTGAAAAAAGAAGGCGTCTCAGCTGAGGATGTCACCCATGTCTTTATCAGCCATCACCATCCCGACCATACCGTGAATATTGCTCTCTTCCCCAACGCCCAACTGGTAGATTTTTGGGCTACGTATAAAGGCGACCTGTGGGAAGATCATGGCGATGGGTATGCCATTGCGCCAGGCATACGTGTGCTGCAAACCCCAGGACATACCGAAGAGGATGCCTCACTGGTAGTCGAGACTGCCCAAGGGACCTACGTCCTAACGCATACCTGGGCATTCCCGGACATCACGCCCGGAGACGCCCCGCTGACCTGGAACCAAGAGGCGCTCAATGCGAGTCGAGTCAAAGTGTTGCAGATCGCTGACTGGATTATCCCCGGTCATGGCAAGATGGTGCCAAACCCTGAGAAGGGAAAGGAATAGATCTCAACACCCGTATCCTGCGGGTGCTGCCGCAGGACTACACTCAAAATTCTTGGCTAAAAATTCTTGAGCCGTTCGGTTGTTTCCGGATCGAGAAAACTTGCAACGGTCGCTTCTGTTTCAAGCCGCAGCGCAGTGTGGATATCGCTCAGCGCGCACTGATTGAGCACGCGCTTCATCGCTCGGACGGCAAGAGGCGGCAGGGTACTCAGTTTCTCCGCCACACTGTGTGCCTCCGCGAGCAGACGATCATCGGCGACCACGCGCCACGCAACCCCCAGGTCCAGCAGGGTGCGGGCGTCATACTGCTCGCCCAGAAAGAGCATCTCTCGGGCTTTGTTCAGCCCGACCAGGGCCGGTAAAAGCGATGAGACGGCCCCAGTGACAAAAGCGTTGAGCGACACTTCAGGGAAAAACCCCTTGGCGCTTTCCGCCCAGATGGGAAAATCACAATTGAGCGCCAACTCAAACCCACCCCCGACTGCCCAGCCGTTGATAGCTCCCACAACCGGCTTGCCACCAAAGACAATCGCCAGAGTCGCCCGCTGGACCGCGTCCACGGCATCTCTGGCCTGCACTTCATTTTCAGGTTGGCGATGTGCCTTACGGTCATCGCCAGCACAAAAGGCTCGGCCCTGACCGGTAAAAATGATGGCCCGGGTCTCTGGATCGGCATTGGCTTCGTCAAATGCACGCGCAATATCGACCATGAGCTGCCCGTTCATGGCGTTAAGGCGCTCGGGCCGGTTCAGAGCTATGGTGCGCACCCCACTGTCGCCCAGCGTGCTCAGAACGGTTTCATATTGAAAAGTATCCATATCACTTCCTCCCGCTGTGTTTGGTCACAGCTCGTGTATAGTGTATCTGATATGAAATTTACAATGTTCGACACAAGGCCGGCACAGTATCTGAGCCGGTCAGGCTTTAACACAGCCAGATGACAGTATCACCTTGCAAGGTCTGCTCTTTAGGGCAGCAGGAACACCGGGGAGAGCTATGCATTGCCAAAAAGCCCGGATTGTGGAGCCGGACAGTTGGGACAATATCCACCCGGACTCGCACGCCTGGGTTCGTCAGAATCGTGGTGCAGAGTTATGGGTGGAAGCCATGCCCCCTCAGGGCGCCAGCCCGGCACTCCACGGTGGCATGGTCAGCAACTCTATGAAAACACCGTATTTGTGGCGCGGACGCATTCGCTACCGGATGTCGCTGGATGTGCTTGAACTCTTACCCGAGAGCGCTGACATGCCAGATCAGCCCTTACCCGACTGGATAGATGCACTCCACGCGTGATACGACATCCTCTCATTCTCTCATAGGGAACAAAAACAGCACGCGTTGAGCAGCCGAAGCCAGCCCGGCAGGGGAGCCTCGATACAGGCCTGAAGGAGAGCGTACGGCAATGACGCGGGATGAAGAGATTCGGCAGGATTTGGAACGGCAATGGGCGAAACTCGAAGGCAAGCCACGCCCCACGGTTATGGGGGTCTCCCGGTGCGCCTGTGGCCACCCCGCCCTGCTGCACGAACGCGCCTGGACTGGGATATGTCGCATCAGTATGTGCGGCTGTCGTCAATTTACTCCAGTAAAAAAAGATACCTAACATAACGTCGCTTGAGACGGACCATCTAGCCTGGCTGTGATGCTATGGCCCTCGATATACGACACGCCACTCACGCACTCATGACTCCTACACTTCTCATTTGTGCGAGAATACGCTAGGAAAATCGTATGAGGACGATCTTACAATGGCTACTCATGAGTGTTGTCTTGCTCAATGGCGCTGCACCCCACGCGCAAACCGACAGGAATGCCGAGTTGCGCGAGCGGGCTGCGGCCGGTGATATGGATGCACAGTATGACCTCGCGTTCCTTTACGATAATGGCTATGGCGTTGCACTCGATTATACTGCCGCGAGAACCTGGTACCGCAAAGCTGCCGAGCAAGGCCATGTGACAGCGCAGTGGAACCTAGGAGTCATCTATGCGAACGGCCTGGGCGTCCCGGAGGACCTGGACACGGCAATAGCATGGTACCGCAAAGCGGTAGATCAGGGCCACGTCACTGCCCAGTATGATCTGGGCATTCTGTATTCGTCGGGGAAAGGGATTGAGCAAGATGACGTTCAGGCGCTGCTTTTGATTAACCAGGCAGCTGATACGGCTGCGGCACAGGCTGTGTATAGAGGCGACCGTGATTCGTTCAATGCCGCCAAAGCAACGGCCGCGAAGTACGCTGGAGCACGTAATAATCTGCTCGCACGCATGACGCTCGCCCAACTCACCCAAGCGGCCGAGCAAGGCGTCATGCTGGCCCAGGCAAAACTGGGTGTGCTCTACGGCCTGGGCCAGGGTGTTGCACAGGATACCAGCCAAGCGCTGGAATGGCATCGCCAAGCCGCCGAGCGGGGACACCCGCGGTCACTGTATTTTATGGGGCTCCATTACCAGAATGGCCAGGGCGTGCCGCAGGATGCGGCGCAAGCCGCCACGTGGTACCGCCAAGCCGCCGAGCAGGGCTATAGCGATGCGCAGTGGAACTTGGGACTCATGCATCGCACCGGTCAGGGCGTGCCGCAGGATGCGACGCAGGCCGCCACGTGGTATCGCAAAGCCGCCGAGCAGGGCCATGCCCAGGCCCAGATCAATCTGGGCTTCATGTATGCGACCGGGCAAGGCGTCGAACAAAACGACACCCAGGCGGCGAACTGGTATCGCCGGGCGGCCAATCAAGGCGATGCCCAGGCCCAGTATAATCTGGCGCTGCGGTACGCCAGGGGCCAGGGGACGCCGCAGGACTATGGCCAAGCCTATCTCTGGATCAATCTGGCAGCCACGAATGCCTCAGGCGAGCACAAGAATGATGTGCTCACAGTACGGGGTTATATTATTGAGCTTATGGAGCCTGAGCAGATTGAAGAGGGAGAGGAATTGCTACGCAAGTGGCGCCCGAAGCCCTGAGGCGGAGAGTACGCTCGTACTGCGCTTCGCCTACGCCGTCCAGGCGCGGTGGTATGATCCGGCTGACTATGCAAGCTGGCAAGACGGTCGTTCAAAAGGAGGAATGATATGCCTGGCCCTGAAGCATTACCCAGTCTCTCCATGTCAGGTGTGATCGATGCGGACGGTCATATCCTCGAAGCGCCTGATCTCTGGGAAAAATATCTGGAACCCAAATACCGCGACCGTGCGGTGCGTATTCGGAAGGACGATGCCGGCCTGGAGTATCTTGAGGTCAACGGCCAACCATCCAAAATGACCCGCAAGGGCGCACCGTCGGGGCTGGGCGTAATGGACCAGCTTGGTGGTATTGAGTATAAACGCGAGCCCACCGGATCTGGCTATGTTGATAATGCCTCGTTTGGCTCTATGGACCCGAAAGAGCGACTGAAACGCTTAGACATTGAGAATATTGAGAAGGTGTTTCTGTACCCCACTGTTGGCCTGTTATGGGAACCGGAATGTGAAGACCTCGAACTGTCGATGGCCTATGCCCGGGCTTATAATCGTTGGCTGGTGGACTTTTGCTCAGATTCGGACGGACGCCTGATTCCCATTGCGCATATCCCCATTGGAATCCCCGAACTTGCTGAAGAAGAGCTGCGCCGGGCGGCCGAGGACGGCATGAAAGGCTTCTTTGTGGCTCCGTATATCTGGAGCCGAAAAGCACATGGCCATCCCGACCATGACCGGGTGTTTGCTGCGGCCCAAGAGTTAGCCATGCCGTTTGGCATTCACCCCTCGTTTGAACCACACTGGGCGGCCTCAACCCGCTTTGGCCGGATGACCAGTTTCTCGACGGCGTTTTACCAAAACATCTCCGGTGGGGATGCCATTCGAGGTGGGTTTGTCTCACTCTTTCAGTATGGTGTGTTCGACAAATTCCCGAATCTCAAAGTCATTGTACTGGAAGTTGGCGCGGGCTGGATCGGCTACTGGCTGGAACGCATGGATGCAGTCTACGATTCGCCGCTCGGCAAGAGTGTTCTGCTGAAAGACAAACCCAGCGAGTATTTCCGGAGACAGTGCTGGATCTCGGGCGACCCGGATGAACGTTCACTCGCTGGGGTGATCCCCTTTGTTGGAGAAGATCGGTTTTTCTGGGCAAGCGATTTTCCTCATGCCGATCATCCACCCGAATATATTCCCAATTTGATTGCGCTGACGAATCTGCTGTCAGAGTCGGCCCGAGCAGGTATATTGGGAAAGAACGTGCTGAAGTGCTACGGCATGGACTCGTAGTCACACGGCGGGCATACACTACACTTTGAAAACGTATGAGTCGCGTACAAAAACAGCGGGGCCGCTGAAAAGCGGCCCCGCGTGTCTCACTTGTCGCACGACCACCCTTATTGCGGCTGCGGTACGATCCGCAGATACGGCTTTAGCGCTTTCCAACCGCCGGGGAATTTTTTCTTGGCTTCATCGTCCGAAACCGCAGGAACAATAATCACGTCCTCCCCCTGTTTCCAATTCACCGGGGTGGCGACTTTGTGTTGCGCTGTCAATTGACAGGAATCCAACACCCGGAGGACCTCGTCGAAGTTCCGCCCGGTGCTCATCGGATAGGTAATCATGAGCTTGATCTTCTTATCCGGACCAACCACAAAGACTGAGCGGACGGTTGCATTGTCTACCGCAGTCCGTCCCTTGGCAGTCCCGCTCGCGTTCGGATGGATCATGTCGTACAGCTTGGCAACGGCGAGGTCCGTATCGCCAATCAACGGATACGTCACGGCATTCCCCTGTGTCTCTTCAATATCTTTGACCCATGCCGTGTGGTCGGATACAGGGTCAATGCTCAGACCCATGATCTTACAGTTACGCTTTTCAAATTCCGGCTTGAGGCCGGCCATATAGCCAAGCTCGGTCGTACACACCGGAGTAAAATCCTTTGGGTGTGAAAAAAGGATGGCCCAGCCGTCCCCGACCCACTCATGAAAATTGATCGTTCCTTGTGTTGTCTCCGCCGTAAAATTAGGAGCTTCCTCACCAATGTGTAACGCCATCATTCATCTCCTTCCTAATGATAATCTCCTCACAGTTTCCACTACGCCCAAGGATTCGAGCGACTCATTTATAGTGCCTTGCATGGGGCAGTGGAAGAAGTTTTCCCTCTCCCCCTGACACGGAAAGTCCAGGCCGCCCAGATTGCCCTTTCCGTGTACATCTCACCCTTGTTCCGCCCTATATATTCAGCCGAAAACCAACCTTGATCTTGACCTGGAACTGATTGACTGTGCCATCCTGAATCATGCCGCGCGCTTCGATAACCTCAAACCAATCTAAATTCTTGAGGGTTTGATTTGCCCGGGCTACTGCATTCTGGATTGCTTCTTCAATCGAATTTTCCGATACGCCAACCAATTCAATTAACTTATACGTTTTGTCTGACATGGCTCCTCCTTTCCGTCCCTATACCCAGTGTTCGTTGAGGGCTTACCCTTCTGCCCAGGCTTTCATTTCTTCATCGCTCAAATAGCGAAAGCCCACATCAAGCGTGACCTGATACTGCCCGACTTTACCGTCCACCACGGTCCCGCGTAGGGCCTTGACCTCAAACCAGTCGAGTGCCTTGAGCGTCTTGTTGGCCCGCTCAACCGCGTTGCTCACCGCAGCCGAGATTGACTGCTCCGAGGTGCCTACGATCTCGGTAATAACATAGGTTTTGTCCTGCATATGGCTTCCTCTTTTCCGACCCTTGCTACGTTGTATTGTTCTGCCTCTCCTTACTTTGCCACCTTTTCACTATCCTTTGCTCCTGGTCTCCGCCTGTCAACCATAGGAGTTCTTAGTCATACTCACGGTAGTTCACCACACGCCAGCCCTCGGCCTGATTGCGCAGGGTCAACAAAATATTCTTTGTAAACCGTCCTGCTCCGTCAACGTCAAAGTCTGCCTTATACAGGAAAGACACACTCGATTCGTCGCGTGGTGTTTCTTCAAGCAGTTCATAGTACATACGCGGCTGCCGGGTTGTTGCGTCAATAGATATGCCTTCGGTCAGTCGAATTTCTTCCTCTACCCGGTTACGGGCAAAGCCGGCACAATAGGCTTTGGCTGTGTGTAAGTCAATTTGCACATAATGCGCGTCAAGAAAGCGCTCAGCCGTCCCTTGGGCCGTGTTGGGGTCGGGCTGGCAGGTACTCAGCAACAGAAGCCAGAAAACACCAAGATGCACCACTGGGAAACGAAGAACAGTCATGGCGGGAACGACATCAGGGCTTCTTTTTGAATAAGGCGTCCAATTCCGCACGAGCATCTCCTCCGGCTGGACGCGCCGGGCTCGCCTGTGGATTCTTGAGCGCAAAGAAGTCACAAAAATTTGCAGCGTCTTTGTGCTGGACGAGATCCGCATTTGGTTCACGGCACGCAGCAGCGGCAGACACGTCGTAAAAGGCACAGTTGAGACAACAGCGCACATCCACCCCGCAGCCCGCGCACGTGTCACGTCGCCCAATGGGCTCTTCGAGGGATATTTCTTTTTGGCACTGATAACACACTCGCACCACAGCCCCCGCTCCTCTCATTCTCTTCTATCCGGCCCGCGGTTCGTCTCTGCATAGCGGGCCGTCCCTCTCCTCACTTTCTTCAAGTCGGACTTGTTGATATCATTGCTCACACTGAATTGAAATTCCAATGACATCAGAACTCCGCGAGTTATTTGACCGCTATACCGTATATCTGGAGGTAGAGAAAAGTGTCTCTCCCCATACGCTGCGCAACTACTGCAGTGATCTGCACCAATTCTTCTCTTTTGTTGAAAAGCCGACGGAGCAGGCCGAGCGTGGTCAGGTCGATGTCACGCAGATCAGCCCCTACGTCATTCATGCTTTTTTGTCCATCTTGTATCGACAGCATACGAAAAGCTCGATTGGTCGAAAACTCTCCGCGCTCAAGAGCTTTTTTCGCTTCTTGATACGCGAAGCCGTGATTGACCAAGACCCGACCCTACACCTGAGTTCGCCCAAGCAAGACCACCCCCTGCCTACCTATCTCCCAGTTGACGACATGTTTCGTCTTTTAGACGCCCCCGCGCCGAATACCCCTGCCGAGCTGCGTGACCGAGCCATACTCGAAGTGCTCTACTCGTGCGGGCTCCGGGTCAGTGAATTAACCGGCCTGAACTGGGAAGATGTCGATCCCAATCTTGAAGTCCTACGGGTGAAGGGGAAAGGACAGAAGGAACGGATTGTCCCGATTGGCCGCACGGCACTTGACGCCCTCCACCGATACCGGACAGAGATTCCGGCCTTGCTCGGCAATAATTATCAGCCAGCGTCCCTCGACGTGTCGGCCGGTGAAGCCGGACCGATTTTCCTCAACCAACGCGGTGGGCGCTTAACGCCTCGCAGTGTTGCTCGACTTGTGGCCGGCTATGCCAAACAGTGCGGACTGGTCCACAAGATCAGTCCGCATGCACTGCGCCATACCTTTGCCACACATTTGCTTGATGCCGGGGCTGACTTACGCGCTATTCAGGAACTGTTGGGACATTCCAGCCTTTCCACCACACAGAAATATACCCATGTAAATTTAGACCGGCTGACCCAGGTGTATGACAAGGCACACCCGCGGGCCTAAACTGACCCTCCTCTCGTTCATCCTCTTCATGCAATATGGAGTTCCATGCCTGGTTCATCTCAATACAATACTCTATGCTACGAATGTTATATGATGATCCAGTGGTTGGAGGACGCCCGGTGAACGTAACCATGCATGGGACAACTATTCTCACCGTCCGCCGCGAAGGCAAGGTCGCCATGGCGGGAGACGGGCAGGTCAGCCTCGGAGACACCGTCGTCAAGCACGCCGCACGGAAAGTACGCCGTTTGTATAAGGACCGCATTCTGGCCGGCTTTGCGGGCGGGACTGCTGATGCCATTACCCTGTGTGAAAAATTCGAAGGCAAACTGGAAGAATATAATGGGAATCTACGGCGTGCGGCAGTCGAGCTTGCCCGGGACTGGCGCGCAGACCGGGTCTTACATCGACTCGAAGCGCTGATGGCTGTCGTTGATCACGAATCATCTTTGCTGATCTCCGGTAGCGGAGATGTGCTTGAACCCGACGACGGAGTGCTCGCCATCGGCTCGGGCGGGAATTATGCCTTGGCAGCAGCACGCGCGTTAGTCGCCCACACGCCTTTGGACGCGGCCCGGATTGTTGAAGAAGCCATGCGCATCGCCGGAGCTATTTGCGTGTACACTAACGATCAGATTGTAGTGGAGGAATTGTAAGATGACGGATGTCGTCGACGGGGCGCCCATATTTGTTGAAGAAGCCGGCCCCCAGGTTATGACCCCGCGAGAAATCGTCTCTGAGCTGGACCGGTATATTATTGGCCAGACGAAAGCCAAACGTTCCGTTGCGATTGCGCTGCGGAATCGCTGGAGACGTCAGCAAGTCCCGGAAGATTTGCGTGACGAAATTGCCCCCAAAAACATTTTGATGATCGGTCCGACCGGCGTCGGTAAAACCGAGATCGCCCGCCGCTTGGCTCGCTTGGCCCAAGCCCCGTTTATCAAAGTGGAGGCCTCAAAGTTTACCGAGGTCGGCTACGTGGGACGCGATGTCGAATCTATGGTTCGGGACCTCACGGAACTGGCCGTCGGCCTCGTCAAGCAGGAACAAAAGGGGCGTATTCAAGTCAGAGCCCAAGCCCAGGCAGAAGAGCATCTGCTCGACCTCCTGCTTCCTCCAACTCCGTCATCATCCAGTCTGAGTGAGGAGGGACCAACAAGCGCCATACAAAGTACGCGGGAAAAAATGCGACGCATGCTCCACGAAGGGAAGTTGGACGAGCGCGAGGTTGAGCTTGAAATTACCCGCTCCGCCACCCCCTTTGTCGAAGTCATGGCTCCTCAGGGCATGGAAGAAATGGAGAATCAGCTTAAAGAGATGTTCTCCAATATGATGCCCAAGCAAACCAAGAAACGCCGCGTGAAGGTCCGGGAAGCGGTCGAGATTCTGACGGTAGAAGAAGCCGATAAACTGGTTGATATGGAAGTGGTCGTCCAAGAGGCCGTTCGTCGGGTTGAGCAGACCGGTATCATCTTTATTGACGAAATCGATAAAATTGCCGGCCGAGAAAACGCGTACGGTGCAGACGTCTCTCGCCAAGGTGTTCAACGTGACCTTCTGCCGCTGGTCGAAGGCTGTACCGTCAACACTAAATATGGCATGGTCCGCACCGATCACATCCTTTTCGTCGCCTCGGGTGCATTTCATACCGCTAAACCCTCAGACCTTATCCCAGAATTTCAGGGGCGTTTCCCGATTCGCGTGGAGCTGGAATCGCTGACACACGAAGACTTTGTGCGGATCCTGACAGAACCGAAAAATGCGTTGCTGACACAGTATGTCGCCTTACTCGATACAGAAAACGTCAGACTCAACTTTACGTCTGATGCGGTAGAGCAGATTGCCCAGATTGCTGCCGTAGTGAATGAACAGACTGAGAACATCGGAGCGCGGCGACTCCATACGGTGGTCGAACGACTCGTCGAAGACCTCTCCTTTGACGCTCCGGAATTGAGCGGGCGAGAGCTGCCGATTGATGCCAATTATGTCCGAGACAAGCTGGACGCAATTGTCAAAGATCAAGACTTGTCCCGGTATATTTTGTAAGAATTGCAGCGCCGATAGTGTACGCAAGAAAAAAGGGCGGGTTCCGCCGCCCTTTTCAGTCCGTCCTGTCTCTTCAGTATGCTTTAGTCAGTATTTATTTTAATCCATTCACCGCCACTCGGCCGCCCTGTACGGGGGCTGAGACATGCATCTCATTCTGCTCTGTTGAGCTGGACACAAACTCCATATTAAATCCGTCCGCGTCGATATCGAGATGCTTCCGAATTGCCTCGAGGATATCTTTACGCAGAGCCTCCTTCTTTTCCGCAGTCAAGCCCAGTCGGTCGTCTTGTATGACCAAGAGGAGCCTACTCTTTGCATCTATCTTGCTCCCACTCCCGCTAAAAAACTGCTGAATACGTTCCATTAACGTCATGCGCTATCTCCCAAAGAAGGCTTTGCCGAGTCGCCTGACAAAACCACCATGGCCGTTCAGCTCGGGAATCGGAACGTCTTCCCCCAGAATCCTGCGCGCGATACGTCCGTAGGCATCACCAGACGGCGAGCCCCCGTTCAGGACGACCGGGGTCCCTTTATTACCGGCAATCAGCACTGCTTCATCTTCTGGGACAATCCCCAGGAGGCGGACGGCCAAGATGTCCAGCACATCTTGTTGGTCGAGCATATCTCCTCGCTTGACCATGTCCATGGACATACGGTTAATAATGAGCTGCGGGTCACCCAAGGAGCCCTGCAACAGACCAATGACGCGGTCTGCATCACGGACCGGAGAGACATCTGGAGTGGTGACGACAATCGCTTCATCTGCCGCAGCGACTGCGTTTCGGAAACCCTGCTCGATCCCGGCCGGGCAGTCAATCAAAACAAAATCGAATTCTTCCTTGAGCTGAGCGGATAAATCTCGCATCTGGTCGGTATTCACCGCGTCCTTTTGGTCAATCTGCGAGGCGGGGATCAGAAAGAGGGTCGGAATCCGTTTGTCCTTGACCAGCGCCTGCCGCGGCTGACAGCGTCCACTCACAACGTCAACGAGATTATACACGACCCGGTTTTCGACTCCCAGGATGAGGTCAAGATTGCGCAACCCGATATCCCCATCAATCATCACCACCTTCTGCTCACGGCTGGCAAGGCCAAGACCGATATTCGCGGTCGCCGTCGTTTTCCCGACACCCCCCTTGCCCGAGGTGACGACAATTGCTCGTCCGCTCATGGCTCACGCCTCCTATAACTTCCCGTTATACGGTTCAATCACAATCTGGTCATCCAGAATCCGAGCGACTTCCGGGCGGATTACACCACGGTGGTTCTGCCCTTCTTCGGGAATGGCAATTAGGGGCCCAATCCTGAGTTGCAACGGTATCAAGTTGAGCGCGACAACCACAGTTCTTTTGTTGTCGGGATAGCCAGCGTGAACAACTCCACGGAGCGTTCCCATCACAATCACATCCCCGCCCGCGATAATTTCCGCTCCTTGGTTCACATCACCACACAGGACCACATCTCCGTCAAAAACTTGCTTCTGTCCGCCCCGCATCCCGTGGCGCAGGTATAATGCCCCCTCTCCTTCGGGCGGAACAATGTCTTGATCGCTCTTCCGTCGCCGGGTCGATGACATATTCTCCCGGACGGACAATCCTTCCTTGTATAGTAGCTCCCTGCTGGCCGGATTGTTTGAAACCGCGTAGCGCAGCAGCAACCCTTCTCGGTGGAGCGCGTCTTTGAGTTGCCACCATTCTTCTTTTTGCAGGATACGCCCCCCAAAGTGCAACACGATAGGGGAGTCACGAAAGAAACCGTTCGCCCGTGCTAATTCTTCCTCAACCGCCTCAACGATATTGACAAATGGGGCCTGGTCATCAAAGAGAAAGGTAGGGCCTGCCTTGAGCCCTTTTATCGAAAATAGCGGTGTTCCCCCCTGTGACACGACCAACCTCCCACCCACTCGCTCATTTGAGTACAGAGATGGCCCATTCCGGACCATCTACAACCCTATGTAGCAAAAAAATGAATGGCCCACAACATCTGGTGGCTTACATTTTTTGCCGACGAGGAAATTCTACCCCGTTTTCAGGTTGTGTTGAGATAGATATAACACTACCTTAAAGTCCCGCTTCAAGGTCGAGGAGACACACCCAAGAACGAACGGTAAAAGCAAACGGCAGGAGCGAACAGAAAAAGGACAAGGAGAGACAAGATCATGCATAGAGAAAGAGATCAGGAGATCCGCCGTCGCCGCAAACGTCGCAAAGAAGCGCTCAAGCGCCGGATCAAGGAACTCAAGTCAGCGGCGAAGACAAGAAAGGCGACAGCCTCGTGATTCTCCCCCGCGTAAGCCCGACACACAGCGACGCCAGAACTTTGCGGAAAGTGCTGTCCGGTCTCAGCATCTTTCGAGAGACGAGCTGGAAGCGTTCCACCATAGGCGTCTGACGTGCAGTCTCACAGGACTGACGAAACGTGTCCGTGGACTCTCTTCATAGTGGGCTTGGCTCAGTATGGAGTCAAGAGCAAGGCCCTCCGATTGCCTTCAGATGAGAGATTCGGTAGAACGGGGCAGCATTATGGACCAGGCGAGAGACCCACACTATGCGGCCTCAGGTGTTGATAGTACGAAGGCCGAAGCCGGCCTGGATCGACTCCGGGCCTGGGTTGAACAAACCTTCGCCTTTAGCCCTGCTGCTCGGCCCTATCTGCCCCTTGGCTATTTTGCCAATATCATTCGTCTCGACGGGCTCAACCTCGGCATTGGCATTACCACGGATGGAGTTGGAACCAAACTCCTGGTGGCAGAGCTGCTGGGGAAATACGACACGGTTGGCATTGACTGTATCGCCATGAACGTCAACGACTTGTTGTGCGTCGGCGCGACCCCGGTCTCGTTTGTGGATTATGTCGCAGTCGAGCGCTTACAGCCAGAGGTGCTCGACGCTCTAGGTCAGGGCCTGCATCGTGGCGCCCAGCGCGCTAAAGTCAATATTTCAGGTGGAGAAATTGCTCAACTCAAGGAGATGATTCGCGGCGTTCGGGACGGCGGTGGCTTGGACCTCGCCGGCACAGCCATCGGCACTGTTCCGCTTGATCGGGTCATTATCGGCAAAGAGATCGAACCGGGAGATACGCTGATCGGTCTTGCCAGTAGTGGCATCCATAGTAATGGCTTGACCTTGGCCCGCCAGGTCCTGCTCAAAGATGCCGGCCTCAAGGTCGATAGCTATCTGCAAGAACTCGGACGCAGCGTTGGAGAAGAACTGCTTGAACCAACCCATATTTATGTGCCTGAAATCACCGCCATGTTTGCGGCCGGCATTCAGCTCAAAGCCCTGATCCACATCACCGGAGACGGCTTCTTCAATCTCACCCGGACCGAGGCCGCGGTTGGCTATCATATCCATACCCTACCCCCGCCTCCCCCGATCTTCACAGTGTTGCAGGACGTCGGACAGCTCACCGACGCGGAAATGTACCAGGTCTATAATATGGGGATTGGCTTCTGTGTGGTTGCTGCTGAAGCAGAGGCTGACCGCGTGATGCAGCTCGCCGCCGCGCATGATGTCCAGGCGTGGCGCATCGGCACCACCGTCGCCTCCCCGGAGCGCACCATTACCATCGAGCCTCGTAACCTCCAGCGGGTAGCGGGGCACTTTGTTCCGCTTCCATGAGGGCGACGCCATGCCCGGCGCAAACGATCCGAACGACTTGGCCAGCCTCAATCGCCAGTCGCTTATTGAACTGACCGTCTTGGGCAGAAAGACGGGCAAACCACGCACGGTCAAAATCTGGTTTGTGGCAACCCCGGACAAGATTTATGTCTCGTCCGGTCGAGGCTCGGACGCGCAGTGGATTAAGAACCTGAAACATACGCCTACAGTCACCTGTCAAATAGACGCAACCCGTCTCCAGGGAACCGCAGTCTGGCTGGAGGGAAAACAGGTTCAGAACGATATTTTTCCGCTCTTCTTTCGCAAATATTTTCTCGCCCGCATCCTTCGCTGGATCGGCTGGTATACAGCAGCCTTCGCCTTTGAGATTACCCCGAACGAAGGGCCGGGCTGATTCATTATTGTCGGCCTCTTCACGGAAGAGGCGCTCAATAGGCGTTTTTGCCGGAAGACTGCGCTAGACAAATATCTCTTTGACGTGCAGCGTAAAGCCGGGGAGGGAGCGTGAACGGAGGATGTCACGCACGGTGAAGACTTTTCCGCGCCCGAACCGCCGGCCCGAGTGATGATAGAACGTGACTTCTCGGCGTTTGGGATCAACGATCCAATATTCTTCAACGCTATTCTCTTCGTAGAGGGACTTCTTCTCAGTCCGATCTTTTTGGGCGGTTGCCGGAGAAAGAATTTCGACAACGATATTCGGGACAATGCGGATAAATTTTCCAGGTTGCGGTGTTGGGCCGGCCGCAAAGCGTGCAGCGGAGATAAAGGATATATCCGGCTCAACAGTGTCTCCAGATAGCAGGGCATAGCCGGCGCTCGAATCGAGTACGAGTCCGAGTTTATGAGGTCGAACAAAGGCGATGAGAGAGCCGAGAATACCTGCTCCGATCGAGCCGTGGGGCCAGCCTGCCAGTGGACTCATCACAATCCTCCTCCGCAACAACTCGTAGTGATTCAGATCACTGGCCGAGCGCTCATCCAGCCAGCGCTGAAACTCCTTTTGGGTAAAGGTCTCAGTGGAGACAAAAGCGGTTTGTACAGACATACGCTAACCTTAGTCTATTGCCCCTAGTCCGTCATTACATCCAAACGTAGACACAGCTCGGTCAGCGCGGGATGGTTCTCAACCGTCTCCTGCCCTTCGGGGGTGACTGTATCGTGCAGAAAGAACAATTGCCCGTAGACGGCCAGGTCGGCCACGCTGGGTTGTTCTAGGCCAAAGAGAAAGGGACCCCGGCCTAACATCTTGACTAGGGACGCTAAGTGCCCGTCAAGTTCACGCACGAGCGTCCCGGCTGGCAGCCGACCAGTCCCTTGGGCGCGAATCTGAGACAGCATCATGCGTGGCGCCATAATCTTTACTATGGGACGTAAGATTGGCGGAGCCGCAGAGACAAAGATTTGTAGCGAGCGTTTCGCATTGGCTGGAATCGTCCAACGCAACGCCATGCCGTACCAGTACAAGGACTCATCCGCCCAGTCTTCAATGAGACTTTGCTGCGCGGCAATCAGAGGGTCGGCTGACAGTAACGGCGGGTCAGGCTGGTAGTCGTCAAGCGCGCGTAGGATAAACGTCGAATCAAAGAGCAGCCGCCCATCCAACTCAAGCGCGGGCATCTTGCCCGTCGTAGGGTTATTCCGACGCAAATCTTGAAACGTGTGTGGCTCGTGTATCTCAAACGGCAGCCGTTTGAGCATGAGGCCCCGATAGACCTTTTCCACAAAAGGCGAACGCCGAGAACCGTGCAAAATTATTTGGCTGATTTTGCGGCTGTCAGCCATTAGCGTCAGCGTAGACCACGGAAGAACTTTCGAACGTCTTCCACTATTAGCTCAGGTTTCTCCATAGCCGCAAAATGGCCGCCAGCCGGCATTTCCGTCCAGTGCTGGACATTATACGCCCGCTCGGCCCACTCACGTGGAGCACAGGCAATCTCTTTTGGAAAGATAGCAATCCCGGTGGGCACGCTCACTTTTTCGTCTTTCCCCAGCCGCCAGGGATGATGCCGCTCCTCGTAATAAATCCGTGAGGCCGAATGGAAGGTCTGCGTGACCCAGTAGATCATGACGTTGGTGAGCAGTTGGTCTTTGGTATACGAGTTTTCCGGATTCCCAGCGCAGTCACTCCACGTCCGAAATTTTTCAACGATCCAGGCGCATAGTCCAACCGGCGAGTCATTGAGCGCAAAGCCTAAGGTCTGGGGCTTGGTGCCCTGAATTTCCTGGTAGCCGCGTTCCTCTCGTTGCCAGGTGCCCATCCCTTTCAGAAATGCCTCTTCGGCGGTGCTCAAATTTTGGCGGTTCGCTGGATGGGGTGCAATGCCGACCATATTGAGATGGACACCGATCACCTGCTCAGGATAGGCATAGCCCAGCCGGGACGAAATCATTGAGCCCCAGTCGCCGCCCTGGGCGCCGTAGCGCTCATAGCCGAGGACCTCTTTCATTAAGACGGCAAACCACTCCGCCATACGACTGATATTGACTGTGCGCTCGTGCGGCGGGTCGGAAAATCCATAGCCCGGCAGAGACGGCACCACCACATCGAACGCGTCGGCTGGATCACCGCCGTGGGCGGCAGGATCGGTTAATGGTCCGATCACATCCATAAACTCATAAAACGAGCCGGGCCAGCCGTGCGAAATAATCAACGGAAGGGGATTTTGTCCTTTGCCACGCTCATGGATGAAGTGAATACCCTGTCCACCTATCGTGGTTTTAAAATGAGCCCAGCGGTTCATAGCCTGTTCCTGGGCTCGCCAGTCATATTGGGTGCGCCAGTATTCAACCAGTTGCTGGATATAGGATAGATTGGCTCCATAATCCCAATCTGAATTAGGCAACTCACCTGGCCAGCGAACAAGATCGATCCGACTTTTGAGGTCATCGAGTACAGCGTCTGGAATATTGATCGTAAAAGATTCTGGCGACGTAAATTCCATGCTTGTTCCTTCCTTACGCCTTGCAGGGCTGATTCATAAGTGAGCCTGACGGATCGTATTTTTAGTCTTTGGGACCAGCTCGCCTTTTTCGCCGTACATTCAGCCGCTCGCTAATTACCTTTTCATGTCCGCGCTCGCTTGGCTGATAATAGCGTCGTTCGGTCAGTTTCTCAGGCAAATGGGTCTGTGTCACACGGGCATCTTCATAATCATGCGCATATTGATACTCCTTGCCATAGCCCAGGTTTTGCATCAATTTTGTCGGCGCGTTGCGCAAGTGCAGCGGGACAGGCAAGGGGCCATATGTTTTCACATCTTTCTGGGCGGCTGTCAGAGCCTTGTATGAGGCGTTCGATTTGGGTGCGGTTGCCAGATAGGTTGCGGCCTGGGCCAATGGAATACGCGCCTCCGGCAACCCAACAAAATGCACCGCTTCCTTGGTCGCAACGGCAAGAGACAGCGCCTGTGGGTCGGCATTGCCAATGTCTTCGGCCGCAAAGATCACCATCCTTCTGGCAATAAAGAGAATATCTTCCCCGGCCTCCAACATCCGCAGCATCCAGTATAGCGCCGCGTCAGGATCACTCCCGCGTAAGCTCTTAATAAAGGCAGAGATAATATTATAATGTTCCTCACCACCCTTATCGTACAGGAGCGCCCTATGCTGGGTGGCCTCCTGCACCAGAGCCAGGTCAAGCTGCGTGGCTTTTTTTTGGACCGCTAGGGTTGTTGCGACCTCAAGCGTATTAAGCGCGACCCGGGCATCCCCCTGCGCGTACTCGGCGATTGTCCGCAGCACTGCTTCGTCGGCTGTAATCTGATACTGGCCAAGGCCACTGTCCGAGTCCTGCAACGCGCGGTGCAGAATCTGTACAAGCTGCTCTGCTCCAATCGCTTCCAGCACCACCACCCGTGAGCGCGACAAGAGTGGCGCAATCACTTCAAAAGATGGATTTTCCGTTGTTGCGCCAATCAGGATAATCAGACCTTGCTCCACATGAGGCAGAAAGGCGTCTTGTTGGGCTTTATTAAAACGGTGAATTTCATCCACAAACAAGACGGTAGATTCCCCCGTTTGCTGCCGGTGCAGCTGCGCGTCCGCAAGAATGAGACGCAACTCTTTGACCCCGGCCAGCACGGCTGAAAAGCTCACATAGGGCAGCTCTACCGACCGAGCGAGCACGTGGGCCAGGGTCGTTTTACCACTGCCCGGCGGTCCCCATAAGATCAGAGACGTAAGCGTTTTCTGCTCAATCATTTGACGCAGTAAGCGGCCCGGACCGAGGAGCTGCGTCTGACCGACATAGGCATCCAGCGTCTGCGGGCGCATACGCTCAGCCAGAGGGGCTTTCTTGGCCGCCTCCTTTTCGGCAGTATGGGCAAATAAAGGGTTCTGATCCTTCACCTGAGACTGACGGCTTGCCATATGCACACCATTATACGCCAGGCGCGGACAAAAGGGAGCGCCCTTATCGCCCTACCCAATCGTAGTGTGCCATGAAGACAATCGGTCTGGTCATCAAAGTCAACACGCCGGCGGCTATTGCGCTGGGCCGCGAACTGGTTGCCTGGCTTCAGGAGCGCGGCAAAACGATTCTCCCGGAAGACCGCACCAGCGAAGAACTCGGCCTTGAGCGGGGCTGGCGCAAAGTCGAAATCATGGCCCAGGCCGACCTGGTTGTTGTGCTGGGTGGCGATGGCACGCTGCTCAGTGTTGCCCGGCGGGCCACCACGCGGGAAGTGCCTATTCTTGGCGTCAACCTTGGTGGGCTGGGCTTTCTGACTGAAACAACGACCGAAGAACTGCTGACCACGCTCGAACGTATCCTCGCCGGGGATTATGCAATCGAGCGCCGCAGCCTCCTCGCCGCTACGCTTGTCCGCGAGAAGAAGTCGGTTGGAACGTTTCAGGCTCTGAATGACGCGGTCATTAATAAAGGGGCGCTTGCCCGTATCATGGATCTCGCAACCTGGGTGGATGGCAAACATTTATGTACCTATAAGGCGGACGGTCTCATTGTTGCCACCCCAACCGGCTCAACCGCGTATTCACTGGCGGCCGGCGGGCCGATTATTGATGCCACACTGGGCGTTGTCGTGCTGACTCCGATCTGTCCGCATACATTGACAAACCGTCCCATTATTCTGTCTGACCAGGCTGATATCAATGTTGTGGTCCAGACTCCGGACGAGGACGTCACCCTGACCCTGGACGGCCAAGAAGGACATCCACTCAAGAGTGGGGACACCGTTTGTATTCAACGCTCACACGTCACCGTTCCGCTCATCATCTCCCCCAACCGGACCTTCTTTGATGTTTTGCGCAACAAGCTCCGCTGGGGGGAAAGATAGGCAAGCGACTGCCCTTCCAGTCTGAGGCTGCCCTCTATACAATGCCGGCACTCAAGAGAGAGAAGGAACACATCCGCGTGAAATATCCTGCTGTCGTTATTGTGGTCGGTGTCGTACTGAGTTTCTTTGTTTACCTCCCCTCTGCCGGCGCGAATCCCTGCCAGGAAGCGCAGGAGTATCTGGGGCTCAGCCTCCATCCGACCCCGCAAGAAGATGCGCCCGGTCTGCCCATTGCCGAGATTACCCAGCTCACCCCAGGCTCACGCGTAGGGTTGCGCACAGGCGACGTCCTCGAACAGGTGAATAGCTGGCCCATTCAGAACTGTAAGAATTACCGCAACGCAGTCCGCGATGCCCGGAAAAAACAAAAGGCCGTCCTGCTGTTAATCTCCCGCAAGGGGAAACGTCGCCCGATCTTTTTTGAGCCTGAAATTTGGCAACGTATAGAAGAGAAGAAAGAGGAGAAACAGGCGGTCGCAAGCCTGCAAACCATGTTGACGGCGCCGTTGCCGGAAGGAATTCAGGTCAAAACAGAAGCCATCGGTGACCAAGCCCTGGCCACCTTGCGCGGGCTGGAGACACTGGCCGTGCTCTCCGGTCCACTGTCGGCCTACGAGCAAGGCGTGCGAGAAGCCAGGAATCGCATCCGCACGTTGAGTCGCCAAAGCCAGGGCGAGGCCGAAAAACGCGTCGTGGCCGGCGCCAGAGTCCTGTTCGGGTATTATGAGACGGCGCGGGCAATCCGGCAGTATAAACATGCCTATGTCAGCAGTGAACGGAAGGACATCCGGCAGGGACGTGCCGACAGCTTTACGTCCGAGATGGTTCCCTATTTTTATGACTCACCCGTCACGGCATGGGTGGATAAATACCCGTTTCTTCGTTCGAGCATTAAAGATTCTCCGGATAAACTGGGCTTTGACTTTATCGAGCGACCCGGACGCTGGGACCCGGACCGCGCGGTTCAGCTCCTGTGGCAGCAGGCTCGGAATGAAACCGAGAAGTTTGCTCAGTGGATGAATGGACGGGCGAGTACAAAATAATCACAACTTGGTTGCCCTCTTGAAAAATACCATCTACCCCAGATAAACATCTCATTTCAGTCATCCCATATCGACACATTACAGTGCGAATCATACTAAGGAGGGAAGTATGCCCCTAGGTCAGCAAGAACAAGCCTTTATTGATCAACTCGTAGCCGCTGGCGGTCGCGGTTTTCATGAAATGGAGGTCGCGGAAGCCCGCCAGGCCGCTCTGCAGCTCTTCCAAATTGAAAATCCGGAGCCGGTTGCCAAGGTTGAAGACCGGACCATTCCGACCCCGAACGGTGACCTGCCGATTCGGCTCTACACTCCCGAGGCAGATGGTCCGCTTCCTGTTCTGGTCTTTTTCCATGGCGGTGGCTGGGTGGTTGGCAACCTCGAAAGCCATGATGCAACCTGTCGCGCCCTGGCCAACGCCGCCGGCTGCATCACAGTTGCAGTCGATTACCGCCTCGCTCCGGAGCACAAATTTCCCGCAGCGCCTGAGGATTGCTACGAAGCCACCAAATGGGCCATGCTCAATGCGGCTTCTTTTGGTGGAGACCCACAACATGTGGCGGTTGGCGGTGATAGTGCCGGCGGCAACTTAGCCGCAGCAGTGGCACTCATGTCTGGTGATCGGGGTGCCCCGTCACTCGCCTACCAGCTCCTGCTCTATCCAGTCACCAACCATTCCTTTGATACCGAGTCGTGTAAGCAGAATGGAGAAGGCTATCTGCTAACCAAAGATTCTATGGTGTGGTTCTGGGACCACTATCTTGAAAATGACGAGGCCGGGAAGAACCCCTACGCCTCCCCGCTCCAGGCCAAATACATCAATAGCCCACCGCCAGGATTGGTGATTACAGCGGAGTTCGACCCGCTGCGCGACGAAGGCGAAGCCTACGCGAAGCGCCTTCAGGATGCCGGCTGTGATATCAAAATTTCTCGCTACGACGGCACCATCCACGGTTTCTTCAGCTTCTTCCATCTTGACGCACAGAAGAAAGCACTAGCGGAAGCGGCTGAGGAACTGAAAGCGGCGTTTAGTCAATAAACGCGAGCTGTTTTCGCCAACATTTCTCTCCGTCGAATGTATAGGGGGCAGCCTGGTGTGGCTGCCCCCTTTTTTCTTTGCCCCCCGCAGAGAGGTCTCAGCGCTCCTTTTCAAGATCATCCTCGGCATTGACTGTACCCTTTCAGGGCATTAGCCTAGAAAAGGATTGAGCAACTCTACGGAGGTATGTATGGCTTCAACTATGACGTATTCCCAGCCGGCGGCCTATGCGTCTGAGGTGGCGCGAGCGGAGTTCATTCGCCGCACGTACACCCACCTCGCATTGGCAATATTGGCCTTTATCCTGGTTGAAAATCTCTTGTTGCAGTCGTCGTTTGCGCCAGCTCTGGTCCAAACGATGGTTGGTGGTTACGGCTGGTTCGTCGTGCTGGCCGCGTTTATGGGCGTGTCCTGGCTGGCCGACCGCTGGGCGCAGTCTGATGCCTCGCCCCAGATGCAATATCTTGGCCTGGGCCTGTATATCGTGGCCGAGGCGGTCATCTTTCTGCCCATGCTGTATATTGCTACGCACTATAGCTCGCCGGATGTTATTCCTACGGCAGGACTGATGACCTTGCTGCTGTTTGGCGGGCTGACGTTTACGGCTTTCACCACACGCAGAGACTTTTCTTTTCTGCGGGGCATTCTCTCCATAGGTGGATTTGTCGCCCTGGGTGTGATCTTGGCCAGTATGCTGTTCGGCTTTAGTCTGGGGTTGTTCTTCTCCGCCATTATGGTCGCCTTTGCCGCAGGGTCCATCCTGTATACGACCTCGAATGTTATTCACCACTATCGGCCTGAGCAGCACGTCGCCGCCTCGCTGGCGTTGTTTGCCGGTGTGGCCCTGATGTTCTGGTATATTCTGCAAATTCTGCTGTCCCTGGCGAATAATGACTAGAAGCTATCTCATACATATGTGAGTCACCGTAGGGGCAACCCTTGTGGTTGCCCCGTGTCGGGCTGTTCGCCCATCATCTCTGTTTCTGTCCCATCACAATCCCCGTGAGCAGGCCCACCGCGCCTATCCCCTGGAGTAAGACAACCGGCTCGTTGAGAAATATCCAGGCCAGTAGTGCCGCCCCAATAGGTTCGCCAAGAATCGCTAGCGCCACCAGCGTTGGGGACATATAGGCAAGCGCCCAGTTCAGAATAGTATGGCCCAACACTTGGGGAATAAGAGCCAGCAGGACCAGTACGAGGTAGGCCTGGGGGGAATATCCCAGCAGCGGCAGTTGGAGGACAAGACAGCCCACGAGTAAGATGCCAGCCGCACATCCATAGACCAACCCAACATACACGCTCAAGCCGAGGCGCGGTCGGGCAAATCGTCCACACAGGAGATAGGCCGACACCATGACGGCTCCGCACACGGCTAAGGCATCGCCATATAGCGCTGACTCTACGGCTGGACCTGTGTGTTGAAAATCGTTCCAGCCAATGCACAGGCTGCCCAGCAACGCCAGGCCAATACCACACCATTGACGCCGGACGAGCCGTTCCCCCCAGATGAGATATCCAGCTAGGGCGAGCAGTACAGGATTCATGGTCACCAGCGCTACGGAACTCGCTACAGACGTGTAGCGCAGCGAGGCAATCCAAACGGCAAAGTGGAGGGCCAAACACAGACCGGCCGCACTCACCACCAGCAGGTCAGAAGCCGACAGTGAGATGCGTGCGGTTCGGAGTTGGACCACACTCAGCGGGGTGAATATCAGCGCGGCAAGACCGAGCCGAGCGGCCGCCACAACGAGCGGAGGGACGTCGGGAACAAGCTTTATCAGTGGAGCGGCAGTCGAAATGGCGAGAATGCCCACACCCAGGACAGCGAGCATTCCACGCGACATGGCTCAGCTCATCCAACCCACGGGATGAGGCCGTCCTTACAACTGAAATTGCATCATGCCGAAGCCCACGACCATGGCTTCTTC
Source organism: uncultured Binatia bacterium (SeqCode) (assembly GCA_965247985.1). Lineage (GTDB taxonomy): Bacteria > Desulfobacterota > Binatia > Bin18 > Bin18 > Bin18. Next base: position 3,581,281 of record OZ252051.1, read on the forward strand.
GTACATGACGATTTCGCCTTGGGCGCCTTCGACTGCACCAGCCACAGCAATCCAGTTTCGGATCTCATGCGTGCCGTTGCCGATCGTATCAAGTTCCCCATCCGTAATATCGAATATGGCCGGGTCCTGCTTGCACAGCAGATCGAGAAATTTTTTATCGAATTGCTGGTCAACTTTGCCCATGTCCGGCGTGCCAACGGCATGGGACAAACCGCCCGTGCCGAGCAGAGCCACCCGCCGGGAGCTGTCCCACGAGCGGATGGCTTGGCCTACCATCCGGCCAAAGTCATAACACCGCTTCAAGCTGGGCAGGGGCGGCAGGACACAGTTTTGAATCAACCAGAGATAGGACATATCCCACTGCGGCGTAAGAAAGTTCAGGCAGGTGACAAATCCATGCTCCAGGCCGACTTCGCCAATCCGCGTCAAATCGAAGCCTTGGCGGACACCTTCATCAAGAACCGCCTCAGCCAGCTCCGGCTCAAACCTGACCGAGATGCTATCGCAGGGAACGCCGAGCCAGTTTTCTACCGGCCCGACACTCGTCTCGGCAGTCACCACGCCGAACGATGGATAGCGACGCGGGTCGAGCGCATTAAAATGTTCGTCTGAAATAACGACGATGGTATCTGCCCCAGCAGAGGTAAAGGTTTCTCGTAGGGTATCAAAGCCATTATTGATCCTCCCCCACGTGGCCTCATCCGCCATTTGTGGCGCACTCATCATTAAGGGACTGTGGACTGACGACATGGCTGCAACGATTTCTGCCATTGGATTCTCCTTTTTCCTTCTATTCCCTCTCCCCTGGAGGGAAAGGGCTAGGGTGAGGGGGAATAGAGTTTGTAGCAAGCACTCTAAAGACTCTGCCTTAACGGGAGCTGCCCTACCCTGTCGCTTCTTTCACCTGCTGCACATACTGCGGGATCTCTATCCCTAGGGCTAAGGCAAACTGAACCAGAATGTAGGGGTGAATTCCGTGTGTATAGAGCCACCCAAAGTCTGTGGCTTTGAGGCGCGCCCGCTCTTCGTCTGTCACATCGTAGTTTGCCAGAATCACCTCAGGCTCTTGCTGATACTGTGCCAACTCAGCCTCAGATCGAAACAGGTCAACCAGCATGATATTCAAGCTCTGCGCACTCATAGTCCCTCCCTTGTCTCTCAGAGACTGTTTTGACAACACCCTCTCAGCTCCCTCGTATACGCGCCTCGAACATGGCTTGTCAATCAATACAAACCGGTATCTACTAGAGAGAGCAGAAGAGAGATTGTAAGGGAGGTGCCACAATGAGCCTTTCACCCATGGACAACACTCTCGGCGCGTTGAGCTGGCCCACAGCCGGTCTGACCTCAGTTCCGTATCAGGTCTTTTGTGATCCCGCGGTGTATAGCCTTGAACAGGAACGAATCTTCAGAGGTCCGACGTGGAGTTATGTGGGCCTCGAAGCTGAGGTTGCCAATCCGGGCGACTTCAAATCAACCTTTGTGGGCGACACGCCCATCGTTGTGTCACGCGATAAAGCGGGAAGGCTGCACGCCTTTGTGAATCGGTGCGCTCATCGTGGGGCAATGGTGTGTCGCGAGTCTCGTGGTAATCGGGCCACCCATACCTGTATCTACCACCAGTGGAGTTATAACCAGCAAGGCGATCTGATTGGGGTCCCGTTTCGCAAAGGCATTCACCGCCAGGGTGGTTACCCGGCCGATTTTGACCCCTCGCAGCACTCACTCCAGAAACTGCAAGTGGATACCTATAACGGTCTTATCTTCGCGTCCTTTTCTCCTGAGGTTGAGCCGCTGGCAGACTATCTTGGTCCGGCCATGCGCCCGTGGCTCGACCGGGTCTTCAACCGACCGGTCCAGGTGTTAGGCTATGCCCGCCAATTCATTCATGCCAACTGGAAACTCTACTCGGAGAATGTGAAGGACCCCTATCACGCCAGTCTGTTGCATCTCTTTCACACAACCTTTGGTATCTATCGTTCATCCCAAGGGGGCGGTGTGATTATGGATGAGGCTGGCCGACACAGCATGTTGCGCGCGTATAAAAAGACAGAGCAGGAAGAGATTGCCGCCTACACCGGCAAGAACATCCGGAGTTATCAGACGGATTACACCTTAGCCGACCCCTCACTCCTCACCTCACGCAAAGAATTCGAGGTGGAATTAACCAACCACATCCAGATGATTTTTCCGTGCCTGGTCGTTCAGCAGATTCAAAACACTCTAGCGACCCGCCATATTCTGCCCAAGGGGCCGGATCAGTTTGAACTGCTGTTTACGTTCTTTGGCTATGAAGATGATGATGCGGAAATTCGCAACATCCGAATCAAACAGGCCAATCTGGTAGGTCCGGCCGGTTATATTTCCATGGAAGACGGTTACGCCACTGAATTGGTCCAGCAGGCTATCGCCCGAGAAAAGGACGAATGCTCCCTGCTCGCCTTCGGTGGTACAGGAAGAGAGAATCAGGAAAATCTGTTAACCGAGAGTGCCATCCGTGGCTATTGGGGCTATTATCATAACGTCATGGGCCTTCACTAAAAACCGGGTTGGCAACTCTGGTCTGAAAAAAGAAAGGGGCGGTCTGTCAAACCGCCCCTGTTTCTGTGTCGTTGCTTAGCCTGAACCACGCACTAGGCCGCTGCAATGTCAGGCACGACCTGTTCCCGTTTGCCGGATGCCGGCAGCGGACGCGAGCCTGTGGCCTTTTCAAACGGCCCAGGCAGGTCGAGCTCTTTGGCCATTTCGCGCATGGCCGGCAGGACTTCCTGGCCGAGCAGACGCAGGCAGGTTTTGCGTTGCTCAAAATTCATCGGGCCGTGGTGATACCACAGACCCATGATGCCGGGCCGGAGCGTTTCGCACATTTTGCGAATTTTTTTCATCACGGTCTCCGGCGTGCCGGCCATAATCAGATCGCTGTCAAGCGAGGCCTGGAAACCTTTCTCAATGCCCCGTTTGATTTCTTCAACGTCGACACCTTGCGTGAGTCTGACAAGTTCGACGCCGGTGCGAGGATCGGTCAGGGCTTGCGCCAGACGCTTGGTCGCGGCCTTGGAATTATAGCCCGGAGGGAACATCCATTCAGCCCGGGCAAACGAGCCGAACCCGCCGCCAAAGACAAAGCCCCGGGCTAACTCATGTGCCTTCTCCTCCGTCTCGGCCACGCACACGTTCTGCAAATAGCCGAAGTTTTCCGGTCCGGCCTGATAGCCTTCCTGCTCGGCCACGTCGGCGTACAGGTTGACCATCTCGACCGTGGCTTCGACATTGGTACCCAGCGCGACATAGGGATAGCGGTGTTTGGCACACCAGATGACTGTTTCCGGGCTAATCAGCCCCGGAATCCATTGTTGCGGCACCGGCTTTTGCACCGGCAACTGCCAGGGATTCACATTCCGGTAATGGAAATGTTTGCCCTCATAGCGCCACGGCCCCGGTTTGGTCCACGCCTGTTGAATAAATTCATGGGCTTCGTTAAAGCGCTCCCGATTGTAGGCCGGGTTGATGTTATTGGCGAGTTGTTCCGTGCCGGCACCACGCACCCAGCCCGGTACCAGTCGTCCACCGGAAATCATATCAATCGTGGCCAACTCTTCTGCCAACCGCAGCGGATCACCCACCGGGAGGGGGTTGCCGAGCAGGACAATTTTCACCCGCTTGGTAATACGGGCAAGAATTGAGGCCTCCACATCCATGACCCCGCCACCACAAAACGGGGTCTGGTGGTGCTCGTTGAGCATGACACCATCAAAGCCCAGCTCTTCGGCATAGACCCGCTCGTCCAGATACTCGTTCATGAGCTGGCCGCCTCTATCGGGGTCAAACATCGTGTTGGGGAGGCCAAAGTAGCTACTCCCGTTTTCGATAATTGCGTCCTCGGAGACATCGACGTATTCACGTTCCGAGAAAGACATAATATGCATACTAAATCCTCCCTCTTTTCCTCTTTCTTACTTTTTGAGATTTACTCCTACCTACTGCCGGTAGCGAACGGTTACGCCGACCTTTTCATATTTTAGGGGTATATGGCAAGAGATGGGGAGTGGGGGAACCCACCCCGGCGCTTTGCGCCACCCCTCCCAGGAGGGGTGCAGGGAGGAGCACCTCATGCTTCATCCCGAAACATGGGCATGACATATCTGGCAAAGCGTTCCAGCGAGGGCACGACATGTTCGTGCTTCATACCGCCTTGGGCGATTTCAAGAATCAAGTAATTCGTGCCGTAAAACTCTTTGGCCCAGCGGATACGCTCAATCAGATTCTCAGGATCACCCACCAAGACGAGGTTGCGCTTATCCAGATCCTCGAAGGTCAACCCGGCAAAGAGATGTGAAATCGTCCCCTTGTGGTAGGCAAACGACTGGGAGGTTAATGTGCCACGCTGGGCCAAGGCCCCAAAGAAGGCGTAATACGTCAGCGCATGCTGACCGCCATTGCGCCGGGCCTCTTCATTCGATTCACCGCAATACATCTGATACACACCGGCGACATCGTGGGCTGCCGGCTCATGGCCGTTTTCCTGGAGCGCTTGACGGTAGAGGCCGATGCACTCCTGGACGTGCTCTTGATTGGGCAAGAAAAAGGCGGTCGCCAGATGAAAGCCGCGCTGACCGGCCCACTGGTAACTCTCAGGCGTAATTGCTCCTGAAGCATAGATGGGTGGGTGGGGCTTTTGCAGGGGGCTGGGGAAAAAAGAGTAGTCTTCAAGCTCCCAGAATTTGCCCTGATACGAGAACGGCTGCGTGCTCGTCCAGGCTTTACAAATAACATCCGTTCCCTCGTGATAGCGCTCGGTATTTTCGGCTTCGTCCACACCAAAAATTTTGTGAGAGTATTTGAGAAAGCCTCTGCCGATGCCATACTCCAGGCGGCCACCGGACAGGACATCCAGCATGGCGTACTCTTCGGCCAAGCGGATAGGATTATTGAGCGGCACAAGGGAGATGCCGGTCCCAAGTCGAATGCGTTTAGTCCGACCGGCGGCAGCCATTGCCATGACAGGCGGCGACCCGAACGAATAGCCCGAGTAGTGGTGCTCGCCAAACCAGACCGCGTCAAAGCCGAGTTCTTCTTCAAGTTCGATCTGTTCCAGAATCTGGTTGTAATACTGTTCAGCCGAGCCGTGGATGTCGGGATAATAGTCGGTATTGTAGAGAATAGCGAATTTCATGCTCCCTCCTTTTCTTCAACGACCCTCACCCTGGCCCTCTCCCTAAAAGGGCGAGGGAAAAGAAAAAGGGTATTCTCAGCCCGCGCGCAGCATCTGCCCCGGCAGTGCTCCGGAGTGCTCGCCCTGAGTGAGCACGACCTGCCCATTCACGACGACACACTGTATGCCCTCAGCGCGTTGCACGAAGCGCCGCTCCCCACCCGGCAGATCGTTCAGCATCACTTTTTCTCCGGCGTCAACCGTGTGGGAGTCGAAGACCACAAAGTCCGCGGCTTTGCCTTTTGCAATCACGCCCCGATCCTCCAGACCGAACAACCGGGCAGGTTCGGAGGTGATGCGCTGCACCGCTCGTTCCAGACTCATGGCCTGACGCTTGCGCACCCAGGTCCCGAGCAGATAGGTCGGATAGCCGGCATTACACAGCATATCGACATGTGCCCCGCCATCCGATAGGCCGATCAACACGCGCGGGTCCGTAATGACTTCCTCAACCAGGTCGAGATCAAAGTTCAGCATGGCCAAGGAGAACTCGGTCGCCAAATCGTCGGCCAAAGCTAGATCGAAAAAGGTGTCAAAGGGGTCTGTGCCGGCCTGCTGGCTCAGTTCCGCAATATTTTTCCCCAGCCACGCCTGATGCGCTGGTTTACCGACCTTGCACACCTGCGTCTGCTGCCACTGGCCGCTGAACGCTTTGGGCGTTGCCGTACACGCCTCCCGGAACTCCGCTCGGAAAGTCGGGTCGGCATAGATGCGCGCCTGTTCCTCGGCAGTACAATTAAACAACGAGTGACACACGTCATACGCGCCCAGGATAAAAGGATTGCGTAGATTGAACTGCAACTCTGTGGGTTGGCAACTCGCTTGGGGAATCCCACCGCGTTGAATCAGTCCATCGGTATTGGTCAGCAGTTCGCGGTGCGCGGTCGGCTGGTCGCTGCGCGTTTGCACCGACAACCAGGTGACCGGACGTTGGCTTTCGACCAGCAGAAAATCAATCAGCTCGGGACTGCCCGACGGCAGGATGGACGACCCTGCGCCCCCCAGGTTCACCTCGATCGCGCCCCTGCCGAGATCGCGCAGCACATGGGCATACGTGCCCAGTTCGTCTCTACTGGCGAGGCGACACGCCAGGGGACGGCCCTTGAACCCCACATGTTGCGTGGCCACGGTGGTGGAAAAGCCTAACGCCCCCGCCTGTATGCCTTCTCGCAGCAGGGCCGCAATCCGCGTTGTCTCTTCAGGCGTCGCTTCTCGTTCTTGCGCAGCTTCGCCTATGACATAGGATCGAATAGGCGACAGCGGGACCAAAAAACCAAGATTGATACCCATCCCCGTCCGGAACGGAGCGGCCATGAAATCCGCCAGGCTCTCCCACTCCCAGGTTACGCCCTTTGACAACACCTCAAAGGACATGCCCTCAACATTGACCAGGTCCCAGGCCAGTATCTCGCGCTTCTCGGGCAGACACGGCGCGAGTCCCACCCCGCAATTTCCCATCACCACACTCGTCACCCCATTCCACGAAGAACAGGAAATCAGCGGGTCCCAGCAGACCTGAGCGTCGTAGTGGGTATGCGGATCAATAAAGCCGGGGGCAACAATAAGATCAGTCGCGTCGATAACGTGGGTAGCGCTCTCACTGAGTTTTCCGGTTGGACCAATGTCAACGATACGGCCATGCGCAACCCCAACATCGGCCTGATAGCGGGCTGCGCCTGTACCATCCACAACGGTTCCATTTTTGATAAGCAGCTCGTAGGCCATACTTTCCCTCTTTTCCCGCGCGCTTACGCCGCCCCTTGGGCCAACAATTTATCTACGGCATCCTCAACCACCGTTCCTTTGAAAAAGTCAGGGTTTGTCCCCGTCCACAGCGAGGTCGGATTGGTAAAGACAAAATCCCGAAAGTCATCCGTGGTGATGAATTCGTGCTCAACCATTTCATGCGCTTCTTCCAGGACTTCTTCCATATCGGGTACATCCCAGTGGCCGATGTCCGAACTGAAAATGGCCTTGAGACGTGCGCCAAACGGATTCAGCCGGGCGTTAAACGCGGTAGCATTCATGGGATCGTCGGCTTCACAACCGAAATAGAAATTATGGACAAACAAATCCTTGATGTCCTCGGCTGTTTCAATACCGCAGCTCGCCCAGTCATCCAGCGTGTTCCGATCTTCCCGCGTCCCGCCCATCAAGTTTTTTTCATCGATCAGACGGCCGGGATACTCCTCCGCCCATTTCCCACCGTAGCGTTGATACAGATCGAGCAATTGCCCGGGGTTCAGATTGGCCGGATCGTAGTTATCCATCTTTTTACCATTGCGCTTCTCCCAGTGGCCGATCATATCGGCGTACAGATTACACGCCCAGCCAACCCCACTTTCCAGGAAGCCAAACTTGAGCGTCGGAAAGCGACGCGTAACGCCACTCATGAACATGGCTTTACACAGCGCTTCACCCGAGGCGGCAAAATGTCCGATGTGGTTATACATATAGTTCGAGATTGAAGTCCGACTGCCCCAGCCCATAGCCGGCGAGTGAAAGGTCGGCGCGAGCTTCAGCTCGACACAGCGAGCCCAGACCGGGTCGTAGTCATACGCACTATCCAAACAGAACGTGTCCAGCCAAAACGCATGCTCGGCAACCTCCGGGGCTGCACGTGCGACAACCGGAATGGGACGCTGCACATGCCCGGCCATCATCACGGCCTTGAGACCGAGTTCGTTGACCACAAACTCAAGCTCTTCAATTGCCTCCTGCGGCGTGTGCATGGGAATGGCAGCCGCCGGGGTCATCCGGCTGGCATACTCGCGAAAATACTCCGCGTGGAAGGTATTGAGCGCCCGACAGCTTGCCCGGCGTATTTCGGTGTTTTCAATATGCGGGAACTGTAGACCCAGCGTCGGATAGAGAACGGTAAAGTCCAGGCCGATGGCGTCCATCCGTTCGGACAGCAGCTTGGGCAGCATCGCGGTTGCGCGATCCAAGGTGTTCTTGGTCGGCAGCGGCCACCACGGCGAGCGCGTCGCGCGTTGATCCAGCCGCTCTTCAGGCGACAGCCCATACCAGCGGAACAAGCGGCCCCAGCCACCGGAGTTGCGCTCGGGCGAGAGAAAGCGTTTGACCATAGAGGCTCCGCCCTCTTGCTTGAGATAGTCGAGAAAGCCAGGTTCAAATTCGATCATATGGCCGTCTGAATCAATGACCGGATGATCCAGCTTGGCTCGGACTTCAGCAGATTTTGATGTTGGCATGGGGTTCTCCTTCCCTGCCGCCATAGCACTTTGTTGATGGGTACAAAAGCCTTCTTTTTCCGTTCTTTTATTTTCCACAGGCCGGACCAACCGGAGCAGGCTGGAAACGGTCTTGGACACCCCTCTCCCAGAGGGAGAGGGAAATTCTTGTAGGGTGCGCCCTGCGCACCATCCGACTTCGCCCCTTCGCCCCTACAGGCTCACCCACTCCCAGACTCCCAAACTTGCACATCAAGTCGAAACTGAGTACACCAGCAACAACAACCTTCGTGCTGAGAAAAGGGAGAGCAGCATGCCTGAAGATGTACCACCCACCCTCCACATTGCCGAAGGCGGCTTTCGTCCGCGTCCGGAACTGTTGGCAGCCTACGCTCAACGCCATGAGCAGTTTATGCCACATGCCAGGGCACAAGGTGGCTTTCGTGAGACCTATGGCGGGTCGATTGCGGGAACTCCCTGGTGGATCTTCTTTGCCAAATTTGACACGCTTGAAGCCATGGAAGAGTGGCAGCGCGACCGTGAACATGTGAAGGTTCAGGATGAAGCCCGAGACAAATGGTGGACAGCCTATTATCTACGGAAAGGACGTATGCTGGCGGACCACGAGGCAGCGACTGGTACCATCTTGAATGAAACCATGCTGCTCCGGGATACAGCGCTTTCGGACGAAGAGCACACTCAGGTGACAACTACGCTCTCAGACATTTCGCGCTTCGGCATCATTCCCTATGAGGCGCTCAAGGGCGAGCATATCCCTACATCCTATGTTTTTGCCCAGCTCGCCGGCATTGTTCCACAGCACGCTTCTGTGCATTACGTCCTGCTCAGCTCTTGGGGCAGTACTGCGGATTGCCAGCGTTGGCAACAGTCAGCCGGATATGAGACGATTCGCGGGCTCGGAGCCGCTCACTCCACCTGTTTTCAGATTATCCCCGAGCGGAAGCCTCGTATGGGCCTCTCCCCGGACCGTATGCAACGTGAATGGGTAGCCGACGAGTAACCAGCGAGAGACAGGAGAGCCGTATGGCGCAAGAGAAAGCCCAATCAACAATCCTCATTGAGAACGAACGCGTGCGCGTGACGGAGTGGCGTTTCGCTCCAGGGGCGGCAACCGGCTACCACCGGCACGAGTACGACTATGTTGTCGTACCAATGACCACGGGCAAGTTATTACTCAAAGCACCGGAGGGCGACCGCGAAGCCGCGTTGACCCAAGGCGTCCCTTATTTTCGGAATGTTGGGGTCGAACACGATGTGATTAACGCCAATGACTATGAGTTTGTATTTGTTGAAACGGAGCTGAAATAGGAGAAGAGCATGGACACAAAAGCCCTCATTGCGGCGAAACTCGCCGAATGGAATCTCGCGCTGACTGACGCAGAACTCAATCAGCTTGTGGCCCCGTATGAAAACCTCTTACGCTGGCAGCGCGTCGTGGAAGACATGCGGCAGTCCCGCCAACTTGTTGAGGGCATGAGCATGCCGGAGAGCGAGCCACTGCTGGTGCATGATCTCAGCAAGAAAGGGGGTGCGCAATGACAGCCGCACAAGACCTCGCGTATATGTCGATTGAAGAACTCGCGGGTAAAATTCAAAAGAAAGATATTTCCCCGGTTGAGGTTACCCAAGCCATGCTTGATCGAGTGGAGCAACTCGAACCTCAGATCCATGCTTTTAATACCCTTTTCAAAGATGAGGTTGTCAAGGCTGCACGCGCGGCAGAGTCCGAAATCCAAAGCGGGACCTATCGTGGCCCTCTACACGGCGTCCCAATTGGCATCAAGGACATCTACGAATGTGGGCCAACCACGTGTGGCTCCCAATCGCTGGAACACTATGTTGCCGAAAAGGACTGTACCTCGGTTGCAAAACTCAAAGAAGCCGGGGCGCTGGTCCTGGGCAAGACCGCGACCTATGAATTCGCCTATGGTTTTCCCACCAAACAGTCCTATTACCAGCCCACCCATAACCCCTGGAATCTTGCTCATGATGCTGGCGGGTCGAGCAGTGGCACTGCAGCTTCTACCGCCGCCGGTATGGCCTATGCCGGTATGGGCTCATGTACGGGTGGTTCAATCCGCTGGCCGGCGCAGTGCTGCGGCATTGTCGGACTCAAAGCGACCTATGGGCGCGTCAGTCGAGCGGGAGTGTATCCACTGTCATGGAGCCTCGACCATACCGGCCCGCTCACCCGAACCGTGACAGACGCTGCCCTCATGCTGCAAGGCTGCGCCGGTTATGACCCGCTGGACCCAGCCTCGGCAAATGTGCCCGTTCCAGACTTTACCGAAAAGCTTGGGCAGGACATTACGGGCATGCGAATTGGGCTATTACGTTCCATTTATGAAGACAACTGTGACCCCAAACTGCTCGGACCGTATAACGAAGCGGTGAAAAAATTTGAGGAGCTTGGGGCAGAAATTATCGATGTGCCTTCAATCTCGCTAACCCAACTACAGGCCATTGAATGGCCAGGGCTCTTTGCTGACTGCGCCGCCATTCATGTGGATAATGTGCGTAACTGCGGAGATAAGTATAATCCCCACGCCAAACTCTTTGTGGCCTACGGTCTTTTGGTCGGTGGGGCGCAATATCTGATGGGCGCTCAAGTCCGCGCCCAGGTGCGGGACGCTCTCCTCAATGCTCTCGACACCAGCGTCGATGTCCTGATGCTCCCCACCGCCGGCTTTCAGGTGAACCCCATTGCCGAAGACTCGCCCGGTCTGAGTATCGTTGCCAAGGACTTTAGCGTCTATACACCGCTTTTTAATTTCACCGGCCTACCGGCCATTCAGGTACCGTGTGGGTTTGACGCTGACGGCTTACCGGTCGGTCTTCAGCTTGCCGGCAAACCGTTTGATGAGCAGACTATTTGTCAGGTTGGCCATGCGTATGAGCAGGCCACTGGGTGGCATACGCGGCACCCGGAGTTGTAGACGGCTGAAAAAGACATTGAGCGTTTATGATTTCTCATCATGCCCGAGAGTACTGCTCGTGTTGCCGAGATATCGTTTCAGAGCGCCATTCTGATCAACTATAAATGACGCATTGGTCCCTCGTTGCTCTGCGTGGGGCCTCGTCAAGACATAGGCCCCTTCCACTTCAAGGACCTTGTGTTGCTGGTTCCAGTACATCTCCTCCGCGCCGAGCCGCTCTCCGGTATGAGAACGCAACGTGACATGCCCACGGAGCTTCACCTTCGGGCTGCCGAGTTTGACCCGTGCGCGATCAGCAGAGAGACTTAGAAAAAACATCTTGTCTCGATTGAGCGTTAAGGAGACAGGCTGTAGGTCAATCCGGGATATGACCCCCAATGTCTGTTGTGGGACGAGGCGGGAGAGAATGTGTTGAGGCGAAAAGGCAGAAGCGTCTGCTTGTTGGGTCTTTTCAAACTCTGTCACATCAAATATCTCAATCGCAATATTGCGTCCCTTGAGGCTATGCATGAAGCCCAGGCGAAATGGGCCGATAAAGCGCGTATTGGAGACCCGAAATGAGTCTCCAGAAACATGAAACTGAGGACGACCATTTGTATGAAATGTAGTCTGAAATTCTTGCAAGGATAAGCTCGCACCTGTCTTGGCAGAGAGGGTGGGTCCTTCACGCTGGTTGTAAAAACCCACAAGCACGACACCCACACAGACGCTAATGATGCTAACACAGAGGACCCAGCGTACGACTTGGGTCCTGCTGAAGACTCGTGGAGTGACAATCATTCGCGTCCCAGCCACGTCAGGAATCTCTACCATGGAGCGTATTGCTCAATATCTTGCTGAGTAAAGTCTGGAGCTATTCCGCCAAACGTTGGATCAGGAAAGCTAATGTCAGGAGCCGGCAACAACGGCCGGAACGTTTTAAGACGCCCTGAAAAGAATATACTCAAATTGAGCCGTTCAGGATCGTTGAGACCAATATAGGTTGGTAACACGACGGTCCCTTGCAGGGACTGACGCACGAGGTACAGAGTCTCCCATACACGTCGTGCATCTGAAAGATCCCCTGGAGTAATGACAAACACGTCGTCTGCTTGACTATCCGTTTCCTCCAGAACCGAGCGCATAGCTTGGCGCGCACTAGCTAAGGCTTGGTCAAAGAACGTCTGTGCTGGAGAAAGACGCGCGCGCGACACTAAGGTAAGGAGCGTCGGTTCTGTGGCCAAGATTTTTTGTAAGCTTTGTTTTTCTAGTGCTCGCAAGCTTACATCTAGGTCATACGCAGCAAGAGCTTCTGACAGAGCCCGGATTGCCTGTAAGGTAGCAATGAGAACCTGCACATCGCCTTGGTCAATCTCGAGGGTAAGGCCCTCAATGACCATCGGCAAACAGGTCGGCAGGTCCATCAGATCAAAAGGAATTTGTATGGAGGTGGGAAGTCCCTTCAAGGTAGCGAGGGCCGCATCAATCTCTGGTACGAGTACGTCCTGCAGGGCGTCGAGAATCTTTGTTGTTCGAGGAGCTTTGGACGGGATATCTTCCGGAAGCGAGAAGTCCATCAGGCAGACGGCACGGGCATTACCGCTGAGGGATACGCCACTGCGACGAACAAGTTTTCTGAGTCGGGGGGTGTCAATCACTTTTGTCACAATTCGGGTCACGGCATGATAGAATTCGGCGGTTGTATCGGCTGGATCGTCTATCGTTGCTTGGTGAAAGGCCTTGTTCGCTTTACGCACATTGCCTTTCGCCAGGGCATCTAAACCAGCTTGTACTCCGCTAGACCCGCTTCCAGAGACCCCAGCGATGGCAAAATTCTGCTGACCCAGCTGCCACAGGAGGAGCAACAGGATACTGCCTCCCACGACCATCGCGCCGTACCCTTTCCAATGGTGTCTAAGAGTATAGAGGTCCTTTGTCCAGTCATGCATACTCATCCTCCTCGTGTGACATACGGTGTACCCGACCAGGATGCCGGGCCAGTGTCAACACCACATGGAAATGTGAAGTTCCCGCCTATTTACCAGGGCACGGGGAGCGACCCCACGCCGGGTATTGGCTGTTCTATTGAGCAGGTGACCCGACACAGCAGGTTCCCATACGATGTTGGCATTACTGTAGCAAAGTAAAGGAAAGAATATCAACACGCTGGCCGCGGGTGCTACACGAGCGGCGGACTTTGCTCATATACCGGAACGCTCGTCATCGGAAATTCCAGGTCAATACCATGGACAGGATATCAATGGACGGATCTTATACCTACCTATTTCCCTGCTCCGCCCTGACGACATAACGACTTCCGCCTTATAGGGATGCCTCTGTCGCCTGTAGCAACCGGCTGGCATACGGCCCAAGGTCGCCTACTGGCGCCATACGATTACCACAAAAGCTAAAGCCAAGTTTGGCGTCCGGGTCGCCAAAGGCGATGGCACCGCCCAAACCCATATGACCGAACGACCTGGGATTTCGATTATACGCGGTCAACTCGGGGTTGCGCAGCATAAAGCCACCGTTAGACATCCGGCACGTGAGCCCAAGCGCGTCGGTCTGATACCAGGCTTCGGTCATGGCATGGTCAACCAAAGCCTGGCTGAGCAGACGCGTACCCTCAAGTTCGCCTCCACAGGCCAGGATACAAAACAACCGGGCAACGCTACGGGCGACACCGTGGCCGTTAAAAGATGGCATCTCCGCGGCACGATATAGTTCGCTATTAAAATCCTCTTCGTAGTCCTGTAACGGTAATGGAATCCAGCATTTGCCGAGGAGGGTGCGCGTATCCCGGATCGCATCCATAAACGGTCCATGAGGAGCTTCGTAGATTTCCGCACAACGCCGCTGATCCGCCGCTGACAGACCAAAGTGATAGTCGATGTTGAGCGGAATGCCTATCTCTTCGCGCCAGAACTGGCCGATGGTCCTTCCAGTGACGCGGCGGACCAATTCTCCGGTCAAATAGCCCAAGGTCACGGTATGGTAGCATCCGTTCGTTCCAGGCTCCCATAACGGCTCTTGTTCCTCGATAGCCCGAACCATGCTTCCCCAATGGTAGGCATCGCCTTTTCGAGCCTTGAGCGCACCAGGAATAGCTGCTTGGTGAGAAATCACGTGGTTGACAGTAATGTCCTCTTTCCCCGCTTGGCCAAACTCTGGCCAGTAGTGGGAGACGGGCCGCTCAAGGTCAATCCGGCCCTGACCGGCGAGGATCAACACCGGCAGGATGGAGAGCGGCTTTCCGACCGAGAACATGCACACAAGCGTATCGCGCTCCCAGGGCTGCGTCCGTGCCCTATCTTTATACCCACCCCATAAATCAACAACCGTCTTCCCATTCACAACAACGGCAATACACTCGCCAATTTCTTTGCCATCGGCCAGGTTTTGCTCAAGCGCTTCGCGGACAGCCTTGAATGCTGGATCACATACACCGGCAACACGTGCGGTGGACGGCATAAGAGGGCCTCCTTCTATCGAAAATGCGGCATGACCTCTTTGGCAAACAGTTCCATGGAACGCTGTGATTTTTTTGGATCAAGCCCGGCCATCTGCATCCACATCACCAGATGGGTCACGCGCGTTTCCGCGCTGTAGCGCTCGATCTCCTGAATGGCGTCCTCCGGGGTACCGATAATAAGGGGGGCTTGAAAAAAGGACATATCCTTGACGTGGCGCAGCTCGCCCACCGGTGGCAGCGTGGGGGTGGACATGACCGAGTCGCTCCAGGGCAGGTCGTCGGCCTCCTTAAAGCGTCGGTCGTAGGAACTCATCATATAGTGCAGATGCGGTTCCACGTCGTCCCAGGCTTGTTCTCGGGTCTCGGCCACATAGACCGCCCGTAGTTGGGCAATATGATAGTCGTCCGTATTGCGGCCATATTGCCGGAGTCCGGCGTCATACATCTGCTGCAAGTCCGCCCCGCCGCTACCGCCCAGGTGATAGCCCAGTCTGGCGGCTCGGGCGACTGATTTTTCCGCCATGGCCGCGATCCAAATCGGAGGATGGGGTTTTTGGACCGGCTTGGGAGCCAGAACAACCTCACGCAGATTGTAATGCTTGCCTTCAAAAGAGAAGCTGTCTTGGGTAAAGCAGCGCCGGATAATCTCGGTTCCTTCTTCGAGCCGCGAGGCGCGTTCTTTACGTGGGATACCGAAACTGGCGAATTCACTCAGCCAATAGCCCTGGCCAACACCCAGGTCGAGCCGGCCGTTGGAAAGGATATCCACCGTGGCGGCATCTTCCGCTACGCGGACCGGGTTATGCAGGGGTAGGATGATGATATAGGTCCCGAGTCGAATCCGGCTGGTCTGCATGGCCATGGCGGACAAGAGCGGCAGCAGGGACGGCGACCAGGCGTCGTCCGCAAAATGGTGCTCAGTCGTCCAGATATGATCGTAGCCCAACTCCTCAGCCAGGACGGCTTGCTCGATATGGTCCCGGTAGAGCTGGGGAAACGGCACTTCCCATTGTTTCGGATTCCGAAACGGCAACAGTAAGCCAAAATCCATACGTCCCTCTCTTTTTAGTCTTTCTTCATAGCTCAATGGGACTCTACCGGACCCGCGCTTAAAATGTCTCTTTATACGGTCGCAGATCGATTTCCTGGGCCCAGGCGGTTTTATCCTGGCTATAGAGATGCCAGTAGGTATCCGCAATCGCATCCACCCCCAGCAGGCCGTCTTCCCCGCGCTGTTGCTTGAACTGCGGCGCGCGCGTATTCAGCAAGTCGCCGTTAATACCACCGTCGATAATCACGTGAGCAACGTGTATCCCCTGCGGTCCCCAATCACGCGCCATGGTTTGCGACAAAGAGCGTAGCCCTGCTTTGGCTGAGGCAAACGAACCAAACGGCGGGCGGCCCTTAATCGAAGCGGTTGCGCCGCTAAAAATAATAGTCCCCTGTCCGCGTGGAATCATGCGCCGACCGGCTTCCCGACCGACCAGAAAGCCGCCCAGGCAGCCCACCCGCCAGACCATCTCAAAAAACTCGGCTTCGGTCTCCAGCAACGGCTTGGGGAAATTATTGCCCGCATTATACACCACACAGTCCAACACCCCTTCGCCCTCGTTTTCCGCGGTGTCGAACAAACGGATGACTTCAGGCTCTCGGGTGGTGTCCGTCACCACCCCGGTCGCGGTTCCACCTGTGGTCTGAATACTCCGCACGAGACTGTCCAGCTTTTCCTGGGTACGCCCGGCAATAAAAACGTGCAGGCCCTCACGCGCCAGACGATGGCAGACGGCCCCACCCACCCCGACTTCGGCCCCAACCCCGACTACGATTGCTTTCTTTTTTTCACTCATTGTGCCGTTCTCTTAAAACCGTTGTTCTCGTTGCTCGCCCGGTCGGACCGGCCGCACCCGACTCAGCACAAAGTTTCGGGCGCTCGGATAGTATAAGCCGGTCAGCCGGAGCAGACGTTTTTCAGGCTCTTCTTTACGCAACAGATCCACGTAGCGAGCCGGACCTTTGATATACAGACTCGGCTGGCGGTGACGAATTTCGGACAGAAAGGTCACCACCGAGAAGTCGGGGTGACGACTCTCCACATCCTGCACTCGAAAGCGCAGGGTCTCCCCTTTTCCAACCGCGAGCGTCACCACCTGACTGCCCGGTGCAAAGCTGACCATCCCATACAGCTCCATCACCATACCGCCAAACTGCGCACTCACCGGGCGGACTATAACGCATTGCAGCAGGAGCAGCCCGGCAAGCAAAAAGGGAGAACGGAGAGATAATCGCATGGGATGCCTTGAAATCCCCTCTCCCCTGGAGGGAGAGGGCTAGGGTGAGGGGGAAATCAAATTCTACGTTAGAACCTCATTGTCCTTGAGCGTGGCCACTTCGGCTGCCGAATAGCCCAGTACGCGCTGCAAAACATCCTCAGTGTCCTGGCCCAGACAGGGAGCCGGCCGGCGCACCTGGCAGGGCGTATCCGAGAAGTTCCACGGGATGCCGGCATGTTGTCGTACACCGACTTCCGGGTGCTCAAGCTCAGCAAAGAAGTCACGCGAGCGCAGGTGCTCATCTTCGGCCAATTCCTTATTGGTCACCGCGGGAAAGGCGGCCAAACCCGCGGCCTGGAGCGTGCGGGTCACTTCTTCCGCGGACCGCGTCGCGGTCCATTCCGTGACTGCGGCCTCCAGGGCGTCTTCATTGTCCTTCCGGGCGGCCAGGGTCGCAAACCGCGCATCGTTTGCCAGATCCGTCTTGTCCATAACAGTACACAGCGCGCGCCATTCGGCGTCATCGGCCACTACAATGCTGACCCAGCGATCTTCCCCGGCACAGCGGAACAGACCGTGCGGAGCCATATGCGGGTCACGGTTGCCGCTCCGCGGCGGCGCGGCTCCGTTCATTTCCTGAGCCATGATCCCTTCGCCCACCAGAGCCACCGAGGTCTCCCACTGCGACAAGTCGATATACTGCCCCTCCCCGGTGCGGGCACGGTGCATCAGCGCGGCCAGCACGGCAAAGGCGCCGTGCAATCCACCGTTCGGGTCGCCATAGGAAAACCCGACACTCATCGGGGGGAAGTCAGGAAAGCCCGTCATAGAGGCCAGCCCGCTCATCGGCACCTGGGCCGGGCCGTAGGACACATACGGACTTTCCGGCCCGGTCGCACCATAACCGGAGAGCGCAATCATGATGATATCGGGCTTCATGGCCTTCAGAGTGTCATAGCCCAGGCCCATCCTGTCCATCACGCCCGCGGCAAAATTCTCAGCAACGATATCGCTGGCCGCAACCAGCTTTTTTGCGATGTCCAGTCCTTCCGGCTTCTTCAGATTGAGACAGATGGAGTGTTTGCCCTGGTTGTACTGATTAAAATACCCACAACGATTCGGCCCGGCTTCCCCATCGGCAACCGGTGGAATACGCCGCGTGATACACAGGCGGCTCTCCGACTCGATCCGAATGACCTCGGCTCCCAGATGGGCCAGTTGCAAGGTACAGAATGGCCCAGCCCAGACCCAGGTAAAATCTGCAATACGAACGCCTGATAACGGTAACTGCTCGGACATCATTCTTCACACCTTTCCCTCATGGGGGGTTGGGGGTTCGGGATTAGGGGTTGGCACCCCCAGCCCCCAATCCCCAGCCCCTATCCCCTACTCTCAAATCACCTGCGCTTCTTTCAAGGCTTTCAATTCTTCCGGCGCAAGCCCAAGCTGCCCGCAGTAGACTTCCTCGTTGTGCTGGCCCAGGCACGGGGCCGGACTACGCAGGGTCCACGGTGAGGCGGCAAACTTGAACGGCGCACCCGGATAGCGGAGAGCACCGGCTTCAGGATGCCCGATCTCAGCAAAAAATCCCCGCGCATTGAGATGCTCGGATTTGAGCAGATCGCCCATGGTCGAAACCGGCGCGAACGGCACGCGCCGCTGCTGCGCCCCATGGTAGACCTCGTGGGCCGACTTGTCCTGCAACCAGTCTTCCAGCAGCGCTTTCAGGGCGTCCCAGTTGACCGAGCGGGACAAAAAATCCTGAAAGAGCTCGGTGTTCGCCCAGTCTGGATTGCCCATTAGCTCAACCGCGTTTTGCCACTGATGCTCTTCAACCGCGAGCACATAAATATAGCCGTCGCGACAGGGTAAGACGTCTTGGGGAATCAATCGAAAGCCCAGTCTCGACGGCGTCGTCTGATCGTACGGCCAGGCAATGTAATTATTCTCCATGATGGCGACCAGACACTCTTGGACTGAGATGTCGATGTACTGGCCTCTGCCAGTCCTGAGTCGGGCGTACAGGGCACCCAGAGAAGCAATACCCGCATTGACCCCGGCCTGGAATCCGGCCTGTTGACCGGCGGCCTTGAGGGGCGGCAGGTCCGGTCGGCCACCGGCTCCGCCCAGGAAGACAATGCCCCCCGCGCTCCACATGGTTAAATCATGCGCGGTGTACTCCCGGCACGGACCGGTTTGTCCAAAGGGAGAAATCGAGGTCATGACCAGGTTGGGATTGTGCTGAGCCAGCGTCTCATACTCCAAACCAAGGGAAGAGAGCCGGGTGGGATGATAATTATGGACCACGGCATCCGCGTCTTTGACCAGTCGCTGGAACAACTCTTGGCCTTTTGCTGTCTCCAGGTCCAGCGTCACCCCACGCTTATTGGTATTCAGATACAGAAACAGCCCGCTTTTCTCGGGATGGGGGGTATTGCCCGGATACGGCCCGCGCTGCCGGGCCAAGTCGCCGCTCGGTTCTTCGACTTTGATGACCTCCGCGCCCAGGTCGGCCATCAGCTTACCCGCATACGCAGCCGCAACCATGTGACCACATTCAACCACACGAATACCGTGCAGAGGACCCGGGGTCTGGGAATCAGGCAGTTCGCTCATAGCGTTCCTATCTCACTACAGATTTAGTATCGGGCCATACGAAGGTCGATCTCGTTGGCCCAGGCGTCTATTCCACCCGCAAGGCTGACGACCTGCGCAAAGTCGTGTTGATGCAGGAAGTGGACAACCTGCAGACTCCGCACCCCATGATGGCAGTAGACCACAATCTCGGCCTCAGGGTCGAGTTCGTACAGGCGGCCAGGGATATCACCCATCGGAATGTGAACCGCGTTTGGAAGCTGGACAAGAGCAACTTCTTCAGCCTCGCGCACATCAAGCAGAACAAAGTCTTCACCCGCGTTTTGTTTCGCCTGGAGTTCGTGGACGGTGATTTCGAGAGACATTGAGCACTCTTTTTCGGTCGCCCTGTTTTGACGACAGAACAGTCGGTCTGATACTAGACAACCGGCCCTTGCCGGGCAAGGGTCCGGTTTTCATTCCACAACTCAGAAGGAGGCAGATATGGCAGATTCCGAACGATACCAAAAAGGTGCAGCAAAGATGAAAGAACTCTTCGGCGTCGAACCCCGACCGGGCAGTATGCACGAAGATTTTCTGGACATCACGGTGAAAAATCTGTTCGGCGATATTTGGGGCCGGGATGGCCTGGCCATTCAAGAGCGCTCCATGATCACGATGGCAGCTCTGACCGTGCTGGGCCGCGACCCGGAACTCAAGGTCCACATCCGCGGCGCGCTGAACATCGGCATCAGCCGTGACAAGATCAACGAGATCATGATCCACCTCGCCCACTACGGCGGCTGGCCGGTCGGCGTCAACGGCCTGCGGCTCGCCAAGCAGGTGTTCGACAGCATCGACGAGAAGAAGGCCAAGAGCGAGTAGCGCGCCCGATTATGCGCCGTTTCACGCGTAGGTGAGGGGCTCTGAGCCCCTTGCCCACTCCCCTCTGAACTTTCAACTACTCGCTGACTAGGCTATAGACTTATCCCTGTACACAAGCCTATGGAGTCCTCATGGAAACAATCGTTCCGATCTCGGACCTCCAGAGTCAAGCCAAGAAAATTGTCGAGCGCGTGAAGAATACACGGGATCCCGTCGTGATTACGCAAAGAGGCCGGCCGGCGGCCTTGCTTGTCAACTATGAAGATTACACCGGGATGGTTGCGACGTTAGAGGAGGTGAGCCAACCTGACTGGCGGGAACGGCTGGCGGAAGCCGAACGAGATTCTCAGGCCGGTAAGAGTATAGACCTTGCTAAATTTTCGTCCCCACCTGGCCAGTTGGAATAACCTCGGTGAGAGGAAGTCCGCCGTCCCAAAAATAGTTTGCGAGGGATTCCCAGGTGCCACACACGACGCTTGGCGTCGATTTGGCGGCGCAGCCGGAGAACACAGCGTATTGCCTCATCGAATGGGTCAAGCCAAAAGCCCGGATCATTGGGCTTCGGTGTGGAGCAGACGACGCGACCCTACTGGAGATGTTTGGCCGCTCGAACAAGATCGGCATCGACGCGCCGTTCGGCTGGCCGACCGCATTCGCCGCCGCCGTTTACACGCACCAGCGTCGGAACGTGTGGCCAGCGGTCGGTACCGCTTCGCTCAGATACCGGGTGACGGATCACGTCGTGCGTGAGCGCATCAAGCGCTGGCCGTTGAGCGTGTCATCGGACCTGATCGGTGTTACGGCCATGCGCGCCGCCCGATTGCTCTCCGAGAGCGGACAGATCGATCGCAGTGGCCGCGGGCGCTTTGTCGAGGTGTATCCCGCCGCGGCTCTGCATGTGTGGGGTTTCCCTTCCACCGGCTACAAGAAGAAGCCGGGCGAGGAAAAACGACGCGCAGTGACTCGCTGCTTGATCACCGCCACGAAAACGTGGCTGGATTGGCCGGTTGACGCGAAACACGCATGCGAAAAAAGCGACGATGCGCTTGATGCCGTCGTGGCCTCTCTTATCGCTCGGGCAGCGGCCACGGATCAGATCGAACCCATTCCGACTGAACATGTGGCTACCGCCAAACGGGAAGGTTGGATCGCCCTGCCCCGAGACGGCTCTTTGGCCCGCCTCGCCGTGGATGTGTGAATCCGCGTGAATCCAGACTGAAACGTCAAGAAGGAGAGCAGACGCTCTGCGATCGCAGGTTCGGCAAACAAGTCAACAATTTCATCGTACGCAGCCGGCTGCACCGTGGCCATAGCCTTGATTTACCACCACTCGCTTCCCGGATTCCACTTCGTTTCATCCAGGCTACTTTACTGGATTCCCGTTTTCACGGGAATGACGGACCGTGCTACGTCATACCTGCGGAAGCAGGTATCCAGGTTTCCAAGGCCCTACACCTGCAATAACTTCCGATACCCCTCAATCATACCTGTCCCCTCCCCGTCCGCATACGACACATTGACAAAAATCACTTCATCCACCACGCCCTCATAGTCGGCCAGGCGTTGGCGGCATTCTTCTTGTGTCCCGGCGATGGTGACGGTATCGACCACTTCGTCGGTCATGGCTTCTGCGGCTTTTTGAATATTGCCTTCAGGCACATATTTCAGCGCTGCGTCCGCAGCAGCCGAGAAGCCCTGTTCTCGCAGCATATACTCGTAATACGGGTGCGGCAGCGGGGAGAAGAGACGGCAGATTGCTTCACGCGCAGCCTGGCGGGCGACTTCACGCTCCTCATGCACCGAGACAAACGAGCCCATGAGAAAGCCAAGTGCGTGGGGGTCGCGGTCGGCTTCTGACGCAGCCTTGCGGGCCGCGGGCTGAATAACATCGCGTGCGTACGGTGCGGATAATATCGCGCCCATGGCTATCCCATCCGCGACCCGCCCCGCGACGCGGACCATGCGCGGAAAAATTGCAGAAATGTAGATGGGGATACTCTCTCGAACGGGCGTAACGGCAGGCACCCAGTCCATCTTGTGAATTTCGCCTTCATACGACACGCGCGAGCCGGCTGGGGTGCGGACGATCTGTTTGAGGTTTTCAATATACTCGGTCATCTTCCGGTAGGGTTTCTCATGTGGGATGCCCTGCCAATCGGCATTAATATGTCGGTTGCCGCTGCCTACCCCAAGCAGCAGACGCCCGCCGGAAATCTCGTCCACATCAACCGCGCTCATACCCGTAATAAACGGGCTGCGTCCGTAGGCATTCAGCACGTATGAACCAATACGGACGCGCTCTGTTGCCAGGGCGAGCGCAGTCAAAGGCACAAAGGCGCTGCGCCAGGCTTCGGTGACATAGAGGGAATCAAAGCCGGCCGCTTCGGCTTCTTTCGCTACGACCATCATGTCGCGCTGCGACATCCCGCCTCCGGGAAAAATCAATCCGCGTTGCATACGCCTCTCCTTGTCCGTGCCCTTATTGGCTGAGCCCTTATTTACCCAAAATAACGGCTCCGTCCCGAACCGCGGGTTTGCCATCCTCAGTCCGCACCTCAAATCGCACCACGTCTCCGTCTGCTCCCGCTTCTCGCGACACGATACGGACGGTCAGGTGTGAGGGCATGAACACCATGGCCCCAAAGCGCCCGCTTATCCGTTTTACCCGTTCCGGGTGGCCTTCGGTTTCCTGGGCAATGACACACGAGATGCCATACGCGAGCGTTGCCGTGCCATGCAGGATCAGCCCCGGCAATCCGTACTGCTCGGCGACCGCAGGGTCGGTATGAACAGGATTCCAGATACGCGCGCACTCGGTATAGACATGGGCTGCGCCAGCGGTAATCGAAACCGGGATTTCCGCGCGCGCCGGCATTGCTCCGGTTGCCGCATTGAGCGGTTCCAATCGGGCCGGCAGGTCAGAGACCGGAATATCATCCCCCTCAACCTCAACCCCGCGAAAGAGGGTCCCGTACCAGGTCGAACAGACCGGCTGGCCTTGCGCGTCTTTGGTATCAAAACGGACGGTCTGGTACGCCCCCGGCTTGCGCTGTTCAATGCCGGCCACCGTTGCCTGGGTAGTGAGCTTTTCACCCGCCCGAACCAGACGGTAAATGACCAGATCATGCGTCGCATGGACGCCACGCAATGCCTCTTCTCGTTGCAGGGCGATGTCTCGCGTGGCCAGCATGACCGGCCATTCAACACAGACCGGAAAAAGTGGATGGGCAATTATTCCGTCCGGCCGGCAGGTGTCCATATAACAGGGTAAATAGTCATTGAGCCCCGCGGCGTATGACATGACCCAACGGGCATCAACGGTACTGACAAAAGGTTGGCCAACAGATCCGACCGTTGCTGAATTCAGTGACATAGCGGTCTCCTCCTTGACGTTCTCTTCCAGGTGCTGGGACCCTTACCCCGATACCGTAATCTCGCTCGTCCTGCCACCTTTGCGCACTTCTATGCGCAGGGGCATGGCTGCGGCGACTTCTTCGACATGGGTAATAATACCGACCATGCGGCCTTCTTCGCCACGCAGCTCTTGCAGGGTTTCCGTGACCACCTGCACTCCCTCACGGTCGAGCGTGCCAAAGCCTTCATCCAAAATAAGACACTCGGTTGAGGTCTTTGCTGCGCGTCCCGTCGCAATTGTCCGAAAGCCTTGAGATAGAGCCAGGGCAATAGCGAGTGACGCTAAGAATGTTTCTCCGCCCGACAACGAATGAGTAGGCCGGGCGCGACGCTGATCTTCGTGGTCAACAATTTGAAGCTCAATCGCCCGCCCCCGATATGCAATGTCGAAGGTATACCGCCCGTGGGTCAGCCGTTGCAGATGACCGGACGCATCGTGCATCAGGGCTTCTATGGCTCCGCGCGAAAGAAAGTCGGTAAACTCCGAACCCAGCAGCTTACGCAAATCCGAAGCCAGGCGTTCTTCGGTCTGCGCGGCGTGCAGCTTTTCTTCTTCTTGCTCTTTCTCCTGCCAACGGCGTTCGGCTTCGGCCTGTTCAGCCTCTAAACGCCCGCGGTGTTCCTGGAGAGACATCATTCGCCCTCGGACCGTTTCAAGTTGGGGTTTGATATCCTCTCCGTCCGCGCCCGTGTCAGTGAGGTTGTGTTGGGCAATCGCCTCCTGAAGCTTTTCCCGTTCTTTTTCGAGCCTGCTTTGAGCCTGCCGCTGCTTCTGCTGCGATTCTTCCAACATGCGCGTCCGGGCTTGAAGGTCAGCCTGAGACTCGGCGGCCTGACGTTCGGCCTGTGCTCGCCTGGCCTGCATTTTTTCTTCGCGCTGCGACAAATCTGCGTGCCGGGTTTGCTTGTGTACGAGTATGTCGAGTTCATCCTCTACGTCTTCAGTCTTTGGGAGAGGCGCGTCGTCCACCATACCAAGGCAGGCTCGTACGGCCTGCGCTTCGCGCTCGGCTCGTAGTAACGCTCCATCGTATTCAGAGGCGAGCAATTTGAGGTCGCCCTCTTTTCGGACTTGCGTTGTATTCAGCGAGTTGAGAGCCGATTCTACCTGACGGAGGGCTTTCTCTGACTCCTTCATCTGTTGCTCAGCCCGCGTCACCGTGGTCCGGCGTTGTGCCACACTCTGCTCAGGGTCTTCACTCGTCGTGAGAAACGCTGCAATCTCACGCCCAAGCACTGCCAACTGACGTTTGTCGGTGTCCAGCCTTTCCGTTGTCCCTCGCAGCGCTTCAGTGAGCTTTGCAGTGTCCTGTTGCGCGGTCTCCCGTTGGTCTGACAGTCTCGCCTTTTCCTGCTCGGCAGATACGGCCTGAGCTTCCATATCTTTGATCGCTGCGTCCAGCTCTTTTTGCTGGGTCTGTACAGCCCTGAGGGCTTCAAAAGGAGACGCGTAGCCAGGAAAACGTGACACGAAGCTGTCTTGGACTTTTTGCCTGAGGCGTTCGCGTTCTTTCAACTCCCGATCCGCAGCATCAAGCCTCGCCTGTCGTGCGGCAACCTCGGTGTTTGCTTCCTGCGCTTCCTTGCGTTTTTGCTCAGTGGTCTGTGTGGCCTGTTCAAGGTGCGCCTGAAGCATCTTCAGATCGTCTCCTGCTTCTTGGGCAGCAGGAATTTCGCTGATGGTGGCCTGACACACAGGACAGGCGTCGCCGACGTGAAGCGGCTCCCGGAGATGTGCGGCTTCGTGCTGGCGTTGGTTGTCTTCAAGCGCGGTGCGGGCTGCTTGCTCTTGTTCTTCAGCTTGAACGAGATCGTGCCGGACGTGCTGCATCGCTTGTTCCGCTTTGCTCAGCGCCGTGCGGGCAGTCTCACATTCGGATTGCACCCGTTTTTCCGCCTGCACCGCTTCTTGTAGTTCCCGACTCAGGCGCTCTGCTTCAGCCCTCAATTGGCGCTTTTCCCGCTCGTCTTCTTTTGTCCGTTCGAGTTTTTCTTGCAATTTCTGGGCGGTCTGCCCGTGGCTCACTTCCTGCTGCTTCAAATCATCCAGAGTGTGTTGGGTCGAGGTCTGTTTTTGACGTAGGGAAGCTCTCTGGTCTGTTAGTTCCTGTTGTTCCTGTTGCAGCTCTTTCCAGCGTTTTGCCGCACCGAGCTTTTCCGTGAGATCGGCCACGTCGCCGGCTTCGGCAACGAGTTGCTTCAACGCGCCAGTGTGAGACTCATATTGAGTCTGCGCCTGTTCAACATGCTGTGTATGCGCGACGACCTGTTGGGCAAGCGCCTCAACTTCCCCCCGGACACGGGTATGTTCGGCGTTTTTCTGCTCAGCTTCCTTTTGAGCGACCGCCCATTTCTTGAGATGGTTGGCGGCCCGTTTGACGACTTCGAGACGCGCTGCGTCATATCCCAGCGCGTCTCGTTCTTGACCGATCTTTGCTAATTCATTGGCCAGGCCGGCAACCTGGGCGATATCCTCATCAGCCTTCTTTTGCGCCAGCTCTTTCTCCTGAGTGCGAGACTGCACTTCTGTCTGAAGCTCGGCAACCCGACTTCGCAAGCCGGCTACTTGATCGACTTGTTGGGCCACACTTTGCAAGAGTTGCTCTTGCTGAGCGACGTGTTCAATGCGTTGTTTGAGTTTAGAGAGCTCTTCTTTCTGAAGTGCAATGTGGTCCTGACTCAGCCCGGCGTATTGGACCAAGGTTTCACGCAGGGTTTCGGTACGAGTTTTGGCTTGACCGGCAACAAGTTTAGCCTGGTCGGCTACGCGAGCGTACACACCAAGTTCTAAAATTTTCGCCAGCAGGTCGCGTCGTTTTTTCGGCTCGCTGGTCAGAAACTCCGCATAGCGGCCCTGGGGCAAAATGACGGTTTTGGTGAAACTGTCAAAGTCGAGCCCCAAGAGTTCTTCAATGCGCCGGGTCAGCAACGCGGACCCGGATTGATCCTGTATCCACTCTTCGCCTTCACGTTCACTGAGACCCGACTCTGTCATTTTGCCCGTTCTACGGACCGCCCGAAACCAACGCTCACCAACAGTGAAGTCAAGCGCGACTTCACACGTATGCTCACCGGTTGAGATCACCCCTTTGGAATCCGCACCGTAGCGGGCCGTGCGGCCATACAGACACCAGACCATAGCGTCAATCAGCGCAGACTTACCGCTAGCCATCGGGCCAGTGATGGAGAAGAGCTCAAGCCGCGAAAAGTCCACTTCGTGGACCTGATCTCCTGTCACCCGAAAGGGCATGAAATTTTTGAGGCTGAGTTTTTGTGGACGCATGGGTTTGTGGGGGTTAGGGGTTGGGGGTTAGAGAATTGCTCTTTCACAGCGGCTCGTCACGCGCGGTACTGACCTCTTGATACAATCGCTCAAACAAGGCCACGAGTTGGGGCTCGGGCTCGGCGTTACGTTTTGACTTATAATAGTCCCTGAAAAGCTCTGCCGCGGGTCGCTCACTCGGATTGTGTACCACTCCGCTCACCGAGTCTCTCGTTTGCGTGTCTTCAAACCGGAGCGACACAACCGCGGGCAAAGCGCGTATGCGTTCGATCAACTCCGACGTTTGGCCTTCCGGCTTTACGACGACTTCAACCCACGCATTGGTGAATTCTTCCGTCTGCGACAGAATCTCTTCGGCTGTTCCCGTCCGGCGCAGCAGCGACTTGCCTTGTGTCAGCTCAATCTGCGAGACTTCTGCCGGTTTGCCCGGATGAGCCTCAATGAGACATACACTTTTTTGTTGGCCCCGCTCGCCAAAGTCCATTTGCAGGATCGAGCCGGCATAGCGCGTCTGCGCAGTCGTCCCGGACACCTTTTGCGGCTGATGCATATGCCCCAGAGCCACATAATGGACTCGACTGGGTAAAATCCCAGGATCAATGGGGAATACACTTGAACGCCATTCACCACCACCAAACTCTGTGCCTGAAATATGCGCATGGGCCAGCACGACGGACACCGCATTGCTATCCATGCGTCGCATCGATCCCTCCAAGTCTCGCAGATAGTCCTGCACCATACTCTGGTAGGTACTCAGGCGTTCACTCTCACTTTTGTCAGTTCCTTCGGCCGCGGTCAGGACCTGGTGCGGATGCAGATAAGGCAAACAACTCACCAGCGCCTTTTCAGCGCCTTTTCGCTGAGGAATGGACACAATGAGATCCGACGGGTTCTCGCTCAAGTCCGTCATCATATGCACCCGGAGCAAATCGCCCAGAGGTTTCAGGGTACGCAGGCGGGCGGCATCATCGTGATTGCCGGGAATGACTACGGATACGATGTTTTCGCTGGCGAGTTGTGCCAGAGTTTGCGCAACCAGTTGCTCAGCAGCAATAGGTGGGCGCCGCTCGTGGAAGACGTCTCCAGTGACGAGAACCGCATCGACCTGCTCGCGCTTGGCAATGTCAACGATCTCGGCGAACACAGCCCGATGCTCATCCATTCGAGAACGATTGCGGATGGTCCGACCAACATGCCAGTCTGAGGTGTGCAGAAACTTCATAGCCAACCGGTATTCCTAATACTCACTTTCCCTGACACGGCGCAGCTTCAGGTTCGCTGGCGGCAGTTTCTGTTCATCCGCCCGGGTCGCCCAAGCCGGCATAGGAAAGAGAATGGGGATGGGAGTTGGAATATCGGGCTGAGACACGATCATCCGCCCGGACGTGAGAATGGCAGCCCGCTTGCGCAAGGTTGGAGGTAAAAAGCCATACTCAGCCCGTTCGGCTTCAGCCGCATCCAGCCGACCGACAATCCGAAAGGCAGGATTGGCGACAATGCGGCGCTCGACCTCAGAGGCCGTTTGCTGGGCACCGATCAGAATGGTGCCACTGGAACGCCCGCGCTCGGCAATTTCAAGCAGCCGTTCTCGAATGGGCGACCAGCCGTCGCGTGGGGCATAGCGATTCAGCTCATCCACCACAATAA
Source organism: uncultured Binatia bacterium (SeqCode) (assembly GCA_965247985.1). GTDB lineage: Bacteria > Desulfobacterota > Binatia > Bin18 > Bin18 > Bin18. Next base: position 3,610,168 of record OZ252051.1, read on the forward strand.
AGCAGAGGGGTTCGGCCGATCCGGTGGCTTCTTTTTCTTGCTGGATTTGTTGTAATACCGAGCCGACCACAAAGCTCTTGCCCACCTCGTACAAGCCACTCAAGCTGATGACTGTGACCTGCTTATTGCGCCAGTTGATCGTATGCTGGGCCGCGTCAGAGTCTTCGGGGTCGCGGACAATATACGAGACCTTATCTTCCGCACCGTACAGACGGCGCATAAACGCGCCAACCGTGCCCGGCGAATGGTTGGTTGAGTTGGCAAGCGCTTCCATCGCCCGGAGGAGGGTCGGAAAATCTCGAATCTCGGTCGGAGGAGCTGCCGTTTCCTCCTCTTCGTCTTCTTTTTTCTCAAGTTGCACAAACACTCCCGGACCAGGGCCCTCCTTGTCCACGTTCTCGGCGGCTTCAAGCAGCTTGCGCTCGACCTGATAAATCAAAGTTGAGAGCAACGAGGCGTCCTCCCCGCCTTCAGTAAACAGATAGCGCAGCAAGCGCTGCCGGCAAAAATCACGCACCGTCCAAAAATAAGGCGTGACTTCGTCTGCCTTGCGAGAGCCGACCTTGGGCATGAGCGGCCCACGCGCGTTCTCTGTCGGCGGAACATAGAACTGGACCGAATCAAACGGCTCGGCAGGGAGGCCCAGTTGTTCATAGAGGGCTTCGTCTTCGAGTTCGATGGCATTACTGGCTTTGTCCAAGAACAAAAGGTCCTCGCCTTTGACATTGAAGATAATGGCGTGGGTGTTTTTGGCGTCCGTCAACTGCCCGCAGTGCAGCAGGCTGTGCAACAGAAAGGTGGCGTAGGTCGTCTTGGTCGCAATACCGGACACGCCGCTGATATTCATATGCGCACCCTTGCGACCATTCAGAAATTCAAGATTGCCGTACACGACCTCTTTGCCGGACAAGGACAGACCGATCGGGAACTTGCGCTCCATTTTGTCCATGAACAGGGCTTGAGCAAACTCCTCATCCGTGACCACTCGGACCGTGTCACCCGGCATCGGCGGATAATAATACTCCGGCATCAAACGGGTGACTTTGACATGCGCGGCTATGGAAAGTTCGACCGGCAGGCCGCGTTCCGCTTCAACCACGTCAGAGTCAAACGTTGAGCCTTGATGGCGTGCCCGCACAATATCGACCATCCCGAATAATTTCAGGGGTCCGTTGGGCGAGTCAGTCTCAACCACGATGGCATCATCGACCTGGATCGCTTCGCCTTCTTCGAGCCACACCCAGAATTCGAGTGGGGTGGCATCTTGAGTCCCGATGACTCTTCCCATGCGCCCTCCTTCACATTTGGTTCGGCTATATCTGGTTCAATAGGGCTTTTTCAATACAGCGCCGCACCAGCTTGGGGTCGCCAAGTCGGTGCCGCAGCCGCCGCTCCAATCCACCAATGGGAATTAAGTTTTGTGGCGCGCGGGGGTCTTTGGGTGCACGGGAGGCCAGGCCCGAGACGGCCTGGGCGGCTTGGTCCAACAGCGCCGCGGCCTTCTGAATGCCCAGCCCGGCTTTCACTTCCAGACGCACCAGACCGGTAAAGGGGTGCTCAATCGGGCGGGGGTTGGCCAGGCGCAGATAACAGGTGAACACCTCAAAACCTTTTCGCCGGCTGCCGGAAAACTGAAACAGGGGTGTACGTTCCCCCGGCTGAAGCCGTTCGAGAATTTTTGCCTCCGGAGGCGCAAGATACATACGTTGGATCGTTTTGATGACCCCGACCACAGACGAGCTGTCGCCCAGAAAGGTCAGATTGCCGTCCGCAAGGACCAGACGCTCATCCCCGGACAGCGTGCGGGCCAGGTCGTTCTCCGCTCGTCGCATGGCCGTTAGCAGGCTTTCGCGTAAGGAGTCCGGAGTCAGCTCCGACGCGCTCACACTTCGGTAGCGCATGGGAATCTTGCCACCCGTCCCTGCCGCAACCGTCACATCCTGTCCGGATTGCTGCCCGCCGACAATAAAAAGGCGGTCGAGCTGTTCTTCGATAATCTCGACGCGACGATCAATGGCAACCGCCCCGGCTGCATACGAGCCGAACAGCGCCAGGAAGCGGGATTCGTCGTCACTCAGGACCGCGGGCGCATCGACCCGCATAACACCGTCAATCACCACGGTCATGTTCGGCATATGCTCAGGGGCGGGTGTCCGGGGCTGCCACGGACCGGCCTCAATCTGCTGCCCGGTGGCTTGGGCGGAGAGTTGCTCCTCATCGACAGCCTGTGGTGTCGAAATCTGGCTGCCGTAATCGCCCCCCCAGGGGTCTAAACTGATACGCATTGGTCCTTATCTCCGCAAACGTGCAGGCCCATCCGTGCGGTATTCAGGCGGTGTTTGTGACTGCGATTGCTAGATTTTCTTTTCCGGTGAGCGCACGATTTGTCGCTCGCGGATAGTCACGATAGTCCGACCATCCATATCCGTAATCGTCGACTCCCGGACAATGATATGCATGGGACCGCTCCGGCCTGTTTTTTCATACACATCCGCCACACGCGCGGTAATGGTATACGTCTGCCCGGCAACAATCTCAGCGTGGAATTCGAGCTCTTGTCCCGCGTGCAGACTCACTAAGCCGGACGGCAGCGGCACCTCGGGAAGCATGCCGCCGCCGCGCATCCGCATACAAAACATAGGTGGCGCAATCACATTCGGATAGCCGCCGGCACGCGCCGCCTCGGCATCAAAGTAGAGCGGGTTGAGATCACCCAGGGCTTGGGCAAAGGACTGAATATCCTCGGCGGTGACTGTCACCGGACCGAGTTGGACACCCTGTTTCGCCTTCGGGTCAATTTCGAGCATAGAACAGCCTGAACTTCCCAAGTCGGGTCTTGTTATTTTGCACGCCGCGCGGCATCAAGTGCCAGATAGGTAAGAAACCCTCCGGCAATGACAAGAACAAGAGCCATGAAGACATCCATACCTATAACCTCCTTAATTTCGTCAATTTTGTACTCAATACGCTGATGGAGGCTAAAGCAGCCAAAACCGATGGATAGAAGCACAATCATACTGCCTCCAATGAGGAGTCAGGGCGCGGTGCTAACATTCCTGAGTAGCCACCCGACTAAGCCGATTCCTGTCACAATCAGAATGCCTAGCCATAACTTCAGGTGGTCTCTTCCTTGAGGCCATCAAGGTCCGGCATGCCTAACTCGCTGAATACGACCAAGCGGTAGCATATCCGTTGGACTGTGAACAGTTCGCTGGGGCTACATCCGCGATCTCCACAACTACAGCGCCTGGAGTAGGTTCTTGATGTTTCCCTCGTTCGTGGTGTGGCTCTTCACCTCAATACTACACAAGCATGCCCGTACTCAACGCAATACCCAGCAGAATTAGAGCAGCCCCGACCCCACGTCCGAACGTCGTACCGGCGGGCAGACTCTTTTCAAGCAATATGGCAATGCTCAGAATCCCCATCCAGACGAGATTCATCGTCCCCATGATAAACATGACCATCATCAGGCTCCAGCAACAGGCCAGACAGTACAGGCCGTGGGACACCCCCATCTGAAACGCTCCTCCGTACCCATCCCGCCAGTGCTGCATGAGAAACGCAAAAGGCGAACGACAGTGCGATAAGCAGCGGTCTTTGAGTGGGGTCAGTTGGTATATACCAGCAACAATCAGCAATGCACCGCTGATGGGCGTACTGTAGGTTTTCAGCACAGGAAAGTGTGCCGGTAAGGTCTGCATAGTCAAGTCCGCGGCATAGCCAACGCTGCCCGTGAGCGTCCACAGCACCGCATAGCCGGACACAAACACCCAGACCGACGTAGCCGGAAGCTGTTGTTCTCGTTTTTGTCTGGCCATGGTGGCAAATATGCCAGCAACAGGGGCAACGGCAGGAAACATCATGGCCACCATCATGACTCCCCACAGGCCGATATACAGCAGCATATGCGTGACAGAGAAGGGCATGCCCATTGTCATGCTGCCCGTCACCAACGCATACCCCATCCCGCCCATATGCTGCGCCGTGACAATCCAGGCTAAGACCGACAGGCCGCCAAGAGAGCACAGGATGAGGAAATATTCACGGCTCATACAAGCAAACGAAAAAAGGGACACGGTCTGCCGTGCCCCTTCTCGCCCCTTCTTAATAGATAGGCGACTCCGATGAAGAACGCGCCTTAGTAGATCTTCTCATAGAATTCGAGCGTCGGCGCACCGGCAAGGATGGCCCTCAGATCAACCCCGAGTTCGCCCAGATGCTTGCGATGGGCATCAAAAGCGGCCTGATCCGTATACTCTTCGTAGAACACGAACATGCTCGGATTTTCTTTTGAACGGTTCATAATATAGGCGTTATTCCCCGGCTCATCACGCACAGCCGGCACCACATCCTTCATGGCGTCAATAAAATCCTGCTCCTTCCCCTCTTGAATCGTCAGCTTGGCAACAAATGAAATCATGCGCTGTCTCCTTTTCTGTAAGATATTCTTCGTTTTGCCTGAGCCCGGACCGTTTGGCAACCGCGTAAAAAGTCAGGCTCGGCTTTCTGGACAGCTCCCTTCAAGCCGTTTATCATCCTGGTGTTCTGCATCGGGCATTTTGTATCAACAGGAGGGAAGTTTCATGAAAGCTGCGGTCCTATATGAGCCGAACAAACCACTCGTGATTGAAGATTTACACATTGATCCACCAAAAGCCGGAGAGGTCAAGGTCAAGGTGGCGGCCAACGGAGCCTGCCATAGTGATTTGCACGTGATGACCGGCGATATGCGGATGCCGCTGCCCATGGTTCTGGGTCATGAGGGCGCTGGTATTGTGGCTGAGGTTGGCGCAGGCGTGACCTCGGTCAAAGAAGGCGACCATGTTGTGCTGTCTTTCAACCCGGTCTGTGGCACCTGCTATTATTGTACCCAGGGAAAACCCCATTTGTGTGAAACCCGGCCCAAAGCACTCGGCACGCTCTTGGATGGGACAACGCGCTTACGCAAGAGCAATGACGAGATATTTCACTTTGCGTACACGGCCTCATTCGCCGAAGAGGCCATTGTCCATGAGAGCTGTGCCATAAAAATCCGAGAAGACATTCCGCTCGACCGGGCGTGTTTTGTTGGCTGTGGAACCATGACCGGGGTTGGTGCGGCAGTCAACACCGCCAATGTCCAGCCCGGCTCATCAACCGTTGTGATTGGCTGTGGCGGCGTGGGTCTGAATGTCATTCAAGGCTGCGCTCTGTCCGGCGCGCGACAGGTTATCGCGGTTGATTTGCTTGACTCGAAACTGGAGTTTGCCAAGACCTTCGGCGCCACCCATACCATCAACCCAGGCCAGGACGATCCGTTCAAAGCCGTTATGGAACTGACCAGTGGACGGGGCGCAGATTACGCCTTTGAGGTTATTAGTTCGCCTAAGACTATTGAGCTTGCCTTTAAGATGACAGGCCGGGGCGGGTTATGTACGGTGGTCGGCGTGTCCCCCGACGGCTCACGCATCTCGATCAATCCGAACGTCTTTTGTTTGATGGAGAAACGGATTCAGGGCTCGTATTACGGTTCGACCCGCCCTCGCGTCGATATGCCCCGCTTGCTCGACATGTATATGGATAAAAAAATCAAGATTGACGAACTGGTCTCCAAGACGTTTTCGCTCGAACAGGTCAATGAAGCCTACGATCTGCTGAAAACGGGTGGCGGGGTGGCCCGGAGCGTTATCAAGTTCTTTTAGGCCAACGGTGGGTTATTCTATGAACCGAAGGCAGCATGGTGTCGAAATCCCCCCTAACCCCCCTTATCAAGGGGGGCAGCCCGTAGGGCGGGAGAATTTCTTCCCCAACTAACCACTTTCCCACAGAGGCCCCCATGCTGAAATTAACCGACCAGGAAAAACAGGAGATTATCCGCCTACAACAGCCGGATACGGGTGAGGTCACGGAGCAGTGGACAGGCGACTACATCTTTGAGAACGAGTGGCAAAGCTTCCGTACCAAAAAAGACCGTTCCCCGGAACTCATGAGCGTAGCGCACGAATGCCCACCGGTCCGACGCAAGATAGCCGTCAAGGTGGTAGACATCTTCGGCAATGACACCATGACGATTGTGGAGGTGTCGGTGTGAAATTCGCCCTGCCGCCAATCCGGCATGACCAGGAAGGTTTTGCCGCTCTGGCGAACCTCCATGCGCAGACCGAGCAGTGCTTTGTCAATGAGGTCGAGATCGACATGACGTCAACGGCTTGGTTCGACGCTGACATGTGTGCGGCGTTCGGTGCGCTTCTGTACCGGCTGGGAGACAATCTGAATACCATCAGTTTGACCAATATCAGCCCCAAAGTGGAGAATATTCTCTCCAAAAACGGCTTCCTCAGTCACTATGGACGACAGAGAATTCCCGACCATTGGGGAACGACAGTCGCGTATCAACGATTCGACGTCGAGGACGACCGCTATTTCTCCGGCTACATTGAGCAGGAGTTCATTCATCGTCCCGAAATGCCGGAAATGTCCCCGGGGTTATTAAAAAAATTCCGCGAGAGCGTTTTCGAGATATTCAGTAACGCCGTGCTGCACTCTCACACCGAATTGGGAATTTTCAGTTGTGGACAGTTTTTCCCCACCAGGAACCGACTCGATTTCACCGTGGTGGATCTGGGAGTCGGTATACGAAAAAACGTCTGCGACCATATGCAGAGCGATCTTGACGCGGTGGACGCCATCATCTGGGCTATTCAGGAACGCCATACGACGAAGCACGGCAACATTCCCGGCGGACTTGGGCTAACCCTACTGAGCGAGTTTATTGATCTGAACGGGGGCCACATTCAAATAGCGTCGGACGCCGGCTATTGGCAACGAAAAGATAACCGAACCTCTACGTCCCCACTCACCCGGCCGTTTCCAGGTACGATCGTCAACGTAGAAATCAACACCGCAGACCATAGCGCTTACAGACTCTCCTCAGAACCCGAAGACGACGAGATATTCTAAGGCATTTCCCATGAGCAAAGACATTGTGGTATCCATATTCGAAGTCGTCGGTAGCCCCTTGTGCGTTGCTTCGGGCGACGGGCAAAAAGTTTACGACCGCCTTGCCGCAGCACTGAAACAAGACCGACGCGTCTCGCTTTCGTTCCGCAACGTGTCCACACTGACGTCGGCATTCCTCAATACAGCGATCGGCCAGTTATACGGCGAATTCAACGAAAAGCAGATTCGCGCCTTGCTGAAGGTAGAAGATATGGAATCTGATGACGTCACGCTACTGAAGCGCGTCGTTGACACGGCCAAGCAATATTTTCAAGACCCGGAGAGATTCAACAACGTGGTGCGGGATGTGCTGGAGGATGACGGCGATGACACATGACGTTTCACATGTCGAGAATTACGATTTCACGTCTGAGGATGAATTATTTCTGGATACCAATATCTGGTTGTTCGTCTACGGCCCGCAAAATCCTTCCAAAAAGATGTACACCTACTCCTCGGCACTTCGTCGTATTCTGGAAGCGCAGAGCCGTATCTATATCGACGTCCTCGTTGTCTCGGAATTTATCAACACTTACACCAGACTGAAATGGCGGCTTAGTACAGACGACACGGATTTCAAGAAATTTCGTAACAGTCCAGACTTCAAGACGGTCGCCCGAGAAGTCGCCGACTCTATAAAGCGAGTGTTGAACCATTGTTCGCGGATAGAAAGCGGCTTTGAGACGTTGGACGTAGACGGCTTGATTAACGAATATGCAAAGGGCGGCGTTGACTTCAACGACCAAGTTATCCGGGATCTGTGTAGGGGCAGGGGCTTGAAACTGATCACCGATGACCGCGACTTCGATGGCCAGGGAATATCCCTACTAACGGCCAACAGGCGGTTGTTGGGCTGACATCATGGCCCTGCATCCTAACTTCCCCTATTCCCCACACGCTATTCTCGCCCCCCACGGCTCGATGGTTTCCCGCAGACGAGACGCTACGCGGTACGACTATGGAAAAGCTGATGCTGCCGCTTGTGCCGTAGTTGCAACGCAAGGTACGGACGTTTCGTGACAGCGACTATGTAGGTGTCAGCGATACCAGCAAAAGCCTGCTGAACTAGCGGTTTGTGGAACCGCCTCTGCTGCCGAAGGCGGATGACAGCGTGGAGAAATTTTAATACCACCCTTCCTCTCGAACAGGTCAATTGAAGCCTACGATCTGTTGAAAGAGGGCGGTGGAGTGGCCCGGAGCGTTATCAAGTTCTTTTAGGCCAACGGTGGGTTATTCTATGAACCGAAGGCAGGGAATCCCCCCTAACCCCCCTTATCAAGGGGGGCAACCCGTAGGGCGGGGGGATTGCTCGGTCACCTGGCCGCAGCAAAGCGACCGACAAGAGCAGCCCGTAGGGCGGGAGGATTTCTTCCTGCCATACAATAAAGATCTCGTACTCCGCGCCAAAGAACTCCGGAAAAACATGACAAAAGCGGAGAAGAAAATTTGGTACGATATCTTCAGGAACAAGCAATTTGAAGACTTGCGTTGGCTCAGGCAACGGCCAATTGCCAACTTCATCGTCGATTTCTATTGCGCCGAACTGAAACTCGTCGTGGAAATTGACGGAGGCAGTCACTTCATCCAAGCTGGAAAGGTCTATGACGAAGAGAGGACAAAAATATTGGAAGGGTACGGTCTCACGGTCATACGATTTACGAACGAAGAAGTTCTGCAAAACCTGGACGGCGTTCATCAGAGCTTGTTGCAGCACGTAGCAACGAGGAATCCCCCCTAGCCCCCCTTAATAAGGGGGGAAGCCCGTAGGGCGGGGGGATTGCTCCCCCAACTAACCACTTTCCCACAGAGGCCCCCATGCTGAGATTAACCGACCAGAAAAAGACGGCTGGGCTAGCCGCGCTGGGCAATAAAGAATAAGCGGCGAAAAGGAAACAGCGTCCCGTGCCGACCTGGCGGATACGCGGCGCTGAGTTGCCGGCCATACTCCTCCAGAAAGAGTGCTTGGCGGTCCGCACCGAGCCGACCAAGCACAGGCCGCAAGGCCGTGCCTTTTATCCATTCCAATACCGCATGCTCACCTGACAATATGTGGTAATAAATCGTCTCCCACACCTGGACCACACACCCAAGGTCCTGGAGCGTGCGGGTGTACCAGTGTGGAGTCTGAATAAAAAAACGCTCCTCCAAGCCCGTTAGCAGAGACACCCACGGCTCGTGCTGAATGAACTCACTCAGAATCCGGTGCGCGGCCTCGGCCTGATTGTTCGGCATCTGCACCGCCAGTACGCCGCGTGGAGTCAGCAGGCTGACCAGTCGCTGTAAGATAGCCTTGTGCTTGGGCACCCAATGTAGCGCCGCGTTCGATACGATGCGATCCAGCCGTTGCGGTGGCTGCCACACGGCAATATCCGCTTCCACAAAATGCAGACGGGTCTGAGCCGGCAGCGCCCTGGCCTCGGCCAACATCTGAGGCGAATTATCCACCCCCCACACGCTTGCCTGCGGCCAGCGTTCAGTCAGCGTCGCCGTGAGCGTGCCCGGCCCGCAACCCAGGTCGGCAGCAGTGGTCACGTTCCCATCTGGAACACGGCTCAATAAATCGAAAAAAGGCTGAGCGCGTTCCTTTTGAAAACGCTGGTATTGTTGTGGGTCCCACGTCGTCATGGAAAACAAATAGTCCTGAAAAAACGTCAGGCGTCAAACGTGCTCAAATGGCAGGTCGAACCAAAACATCCCCTCCAACCTTCCGCTTCAGCCAACGCCCATCCGTCGAATGCCCGACCAGCTTCCCATCCTCGACAATAACCTTCCCGCGCAAGAGCGTCATGACCGGATAGCCTTTGCACGTAAATCCTTCCCAAATGCTGTAGTCAGAGTCCGCGTGCAGATCATCCACGGCAAGCGTTTTGGTCAGGTTTGGATCAAGCAGCACAATGTCGGCATCGCTCCCCGGCTGAATGGCGCCCTTCTGCGGATACAGGCCTAGAATCTTGGCGGCGTTGGTAGCGATAATGTCGGCAAAGCGTTGCAGTGGCATATTGCGCTCGACTACACATTTGGTGAAAGAAACGGGCACGCGCGTCTCTACCCCATTATGTCCACCACAGATGGACTCGATACGATCGCTGAACAGTTTGGGGCCTTTATAGGTCGTATACTCATCCGTAGCCGTGGTGCACAGTCGTCCGTCAAGCAAGCCGTCGAGCAGGGCATCTCTGTCATCGGCGAATTTCAGCGCCGGATAGGTATGAATCGCCATGCCTTCCGGCTTTTTATAATTTTCACAAGTGAAGTGCAGATAGTGATGCAAGGCTTCGCCGTACACCGGCTGTCCGCGCTGGCGTGCTTCGTCAATGGCCCGCACGCCTTCTTTTGCCGTGGTATGCACGAAATACACCCCCGTGCCAGTGTGCTCGGCCAGACGAATAATAGTGCGAAAGGCGAGATCTTCAGACAGGTTGTTGTGGACAAGATGCATATTATAGGCGTGATCGCGGCCCTCGCGTTTGAGCTTTTCAAGCATATAATTCACGACCTCATCTTCTTCGGCATGGACAGCCATCATGCCGCCGTGCTTGGCCACTTCCGCAAAAATCTCCCACAGATGTCCATACGGAATGCGTACTTCCGTGGTGGTAAAAATCTTGAAGCTGCCCACGCCTTCTTGTAATGCCTCAGCAATCTGGCCGGCAGACTCATGCCCGCATTCCCCGGCAAGCATGTAATGAAAGGCAAAGTCGGTGTAGCAATGATCTCGAAAGACAGTCCGCCGCCGCTCAAGCACCTCAAGCAGCGGGCGACGCTGTTCTCCACGCAGAGCCTTACGAGACAAGTCGCCCGCAAAATCAATAATGGTTGTCACCCCACCATACGCGGCAGCCCGACTGGCGGCCTCAGGGGGCTGGGTCATCACGTCCGGCTGGCCGGTCCAATCCGGCGGTACGGGAATGCCAATATGCGCATGTGGCTCAATCCCGCCCGGTAACACGATCTTTCCGGTTGCATCGATAACCCGTCCGGCAGCGGCATTCAGCGTACCCGGTTGACCCACGGCGACGATGTGCTCCCCGCTAATGCCAACATCCAACGCAGCCACGGTGTGCGGCGTAACAACGGTTCCCCCGGTAATGATGAGATCAAGCATGGTGCGCCTCCTGGGTGTTTCCCCTCCTCTTTGTACTCCTTTCTTCTCCTCTCAGAAAATCCCCTGGGCTTGCTTGCCTTTCCCTGCCTCGGCTGATAGCTCACCGCTGATGAGGGGAACTGTCTATGCGAGCATTAGATGACATTCGTGTTCTTGATCTCACCCACGTCTTTAACGGTCCCTATGCCGCCCAGGTTTTAGGCCTGCTTGGGGCTGAAGTCATTAAGATCGAGCCGCTTCCCTACGGTGAGCGCGCGCGCAGCATTTTTCCGATCCCGGACGCCGAAAAGCAGAGCTACCCCTTTGTGATGCTCAACTCGAATAAAAAGGGGATTACGCTCAATCTCAAGTCTGAGCGTGGAAAAGAGCTGTTCAAACAATTTGTTGAACAAGTTGATATTGTGGTCGAGAACTTCACCGCCGGCACCATGGACAAGCTGGGTTTAGGCTATAAGGTCTTAAAACAAATCAATCCGCGCATTATTTACGCCTCAAGCTCGGGCTACGGAAAGACCGGCCCGTACAGCGCCTACCCTGCGTTTGATTCCATTGTTCAAGCCCTGTCCGGCATTATGAGCACAACGGGTGATCCAGCCGGCCCACCTATGAAGGCTGGGCCCCCGATTATGGACATCATGGGCGGGATTCATTTTGCGGCGGGCATATTAGCTGCCCTGCATCAGCGCGACCGCACCGGAGAGGGTCTCGAATTGGAAACCTCGCTGTTTGAATCGGCCATTGGGCCGATGACCGCCCAAATCTCGGCCTACCGCGCCCAAGGCGACACCTACGAGCGGGCAGGCAACCGGGCGCCGAACCGCGCCTTCTCTCCGTATAACTGTTATCCGGCCAGTGACGGCCATGTCTTATTGCTGACCTCGGACAATCAGCGTTGGCAGACGTTGTGTACCCTCATGGGGCGCGAGGATATCGCCCAGGACGAGAAATTCGCCACCAACAGAGCCCGCTCCAAGCACGCGGATGAGGTGGACGAGATTGTCATCGCCTGGACAAAACAACATCCAAAACACGAAATCATGCGGCTGTGTGGCGAGGCGGATATCACCTGTGGTGCAGTCCAGAACGTTGAAGAAGTCCTCAACGACCCTCATCTCCGCGAACGCGGTATCCTCAAAGATATCAACCATCCCACCGCCGGCAACGTCACCGTTCTGGGGGCCCCCTGGCGCTTCAACGGCGAACAGCCCCCCAACGACGCACCGAGTCCGAATCTCGGTGAGCATAATGAACTGGTGTATAGCACGCTGCTCGGCTTGTCTGAGGCAGAGATTAGTCAGCTCAAAGAGGATGGGGTGATTTAGGTGTAAGAGTAGAGACTGAATAAGAGAATTATTTTTTTCCACCGCAGCCCTTCGTCGGTAAAAACGATAAACAAACCGATCAGCCCCATTGCGAGAAAGACTAAAAAGACGGTGGTGAGTGCCTGTGCCGGGCTCATGTCTGAACCTCCATTCCGTCGAGAAGATAGCCAACCATAATAAGACCCCGCCAGAAAGAGTCCCCATTGAAAATGATATGTTCCACCCTTGCCCCCCGTTTCATAGTCTCGTAGGTTTTTCCCATGAGCACGCTCCCCCCCGGCCCCAAGGCCCCTCGTCTATTCCAAACCCTAAAATGGGTCCGCAAACCCATTCCTTTCATGCAGACGTGTGTCAAGGAGTATGGTGAGTGTTTCACCGTGCGTTTGGTTGGCGCGCCACCGTTTTCGTTCTTTAGTGATCCGGTTGCCATTAAACAGATATTTACCGCCGCTCCTGAGCACGCCCAAGCGGGCAAGGCGAATGTGATACTCAAACCGATTTTGGGTGAACACTCAGTGTTGCTGCTGGATGGCGCGCGCCATAAACGGGAACGCAAATTGCTCATGCCACCGTTTCATGGCGAACGCATGCGTCTCTATGGCGACATCATGCGAGAGATTGCGGATCGGTCAATTGACACCTGGCCAGTGGAACAGCCCTTTCCCATTCACGAACGGATGCAGGCCATTACGCTTAATATTATTCTGCGGACCGTCTTTGGGGTGGACGAAGGGCCGCTGCTCCAAAAGCTGCGCGCTTTGCTGATCGAGTTTCTCAAGCTCGTAGGGAACAACCCCCTGCTTCTCATCCGTTGGCTGCAAATCAACCTGGGCCCGCTCACCTCGTGGCAACGCATGGGTAAACTCAGCCGTGAAATCGATACGGTTTTGTACGAACAGATTGCCCAACGCAAAGCCGCGGCACAAAACGGACGGACCGACATTATGGCCATGCTGGTCGAAGCCCGAGACGAAGACGGCCAGCCCATGAGCGATCAAGAACTTCGGGATGAGATGATCACCATGCTGCTGGCCGGACATGAGACCACAGCCACCTCGCTGTCTTGGGTCGTTCACCGCTTGTTACAAAACCCGACCGTTCTCGAAAAGGTTCGAGCCGAACTACAGCGCGTGATCGGAGATGGTCCCATACAGGCCGAGCACGTCTCAGAGCTTGAGTACCTCGACGCCACAATCAAAGAGACGGCCCGGCTCAATCCTATTGTCCCACTGGTAGCGCGCTATCTCGAACACCCAACCCAGATTGGTGAGTACGAAATGCCGGCGGGCTGTGTGGCCGCGCCGTGTATTTACCTCACCCACCGTCGGCCAGAATTGTGGCCCGAGCCTGAGACGTTTAACCCCGACCGGTTTGTTGGAAAACGGGTCGATCCCTATACCTTCTTCCCCTTTGGCGGAGGAGTCCGCCACTGCCTGGGTGCAGCCTTTGCCACGTATGAGATGAAAATTGTCCTGGCCCAAGTGTTGTCTCGGGTCTCACTCCGACCGGTTCCGGGACAGACCGTGCGGGTTGTCCGGCGGAGTATTACCTTTGCTCCGTCTGGCGGAATGCCGGTGATTCGGGAAGCGGCCTAGTCTCCCCGACCAGAGTCCTGCCTTGACAGTTCCGTTCTGCCCAAGCGTCTCGCAGTCTGTTCTGGTGACTGATAGGGATAACGGTTGTGGCGTATGAACCGCTGTATAAAAGGGGGCGCTATGAGCGATATCAACTGGGCGGCGGCGAACGAAGCCGGCGCACGTCGGTATCAAAAGGGTCATTATGTCGAAGCCGAGCAACAGTTCCGGGATGCCCTCCAGGAAGCTGAAAAATTTGGTCCACAAGACTCACGCGTCGCCGTTGTCCTGAACAACCTGGGGAGCTTATCGCATAATCAAGGCAAGCAATCCGAAGCCGCGGGGTATTATGAGCGGGCATTGTCTATCCGAGAGGCGCACTATGGCCCCCACCATCCGTGGGTGGCGCAGAGTCTGAATAATCTGGCCTCTCTGTATCGGGAACTCGGCCGATACGCTGAAGCAGAGACTTTCCTCCAGCGGGCGCTGAAAATCGCCGAAGCCCTGGTGGGTCCTACGCATTACAGAATCACCAATTGTCTGAACAATCTGGCCGCCGTCTATATGAGCCAAGAACGCTACGCTGAAGCGGAGTCTTATTTCCAGCGCTCTCTTAAAATCAGACAACAGGCCCTTGGCCCGACTCACCCGGCTGTCTCGACCAGCCTGAGCGGTTTGGCCGAGCTGGCCATTGCCCAGGACAAGCCTGCCGAGGCTGAGCCGCTCTTTCAACGCGCGCTCGAGATCCGTGAGGAAAAACTCGGAACGGACCATCCGGCAGTGGCCGTCCTACTCGAAAAATATGCCGATTTGCTGCAAAAGCTGAAGCGCCAGGCTGAGGCTGGGGATATGCAGGCCAGGGCCAAGGACATCCGAACCAAACAGGCCCAGCCGCAGCCGACGGAGGTTGGACATTAGAACCCTCCCGCTTTCCCCTCCCAGGAGGGGAGAAAGTCGGGGAGCGTCACGAAATCTCTACGTCCGGGCCGGGACCATTTCGTCCAACTGGATAATGATCCCATCCGGGTCTTTGACAAAGGCGCTGCGAATCGTGCCTTCTTTGGTCCTGGCCAGGACGTGCGGTGGAGCGGCAAATTCCACACCTTTGCTTACGAGGTCTTTGTGGACTTTGTTCAGACCTTTGACCCATATCCCGAAATGGGAAATGCCAATCTGGTCAACCAGGATCGACTTTCCAGTCGCTTTGCTCTGAGTCGGGGCGAGCAGGGCAATCACCGGCGCATCTTCATTGAGTCCATACGGTGTGGCTTTTTTCTTGCCGTGGCGCAGAATAGCAAACTTCACCTGCTGGTTTTTCTTCTTATATATCCCCTGCTGATACTCTCCCTCTTCAACAGTGGTTCCCTCCTGGGCCACCTTGAATCCAAGCAAATCCCGATAGAAGTGCATGGAGCGCTCAAAATCGTTCGTGCACAGAGCAACGTGTGACATTCCACGTGGGTTCATAACCATCCCTCCTCTTTGGCTGTGCCTCTCAACGCGGCACAGTTAGATGTTGTTTTGTTCCTGTCTATGTCAGGAGTAATCTCTCGGTCAAGAGACAACAGCGAAAATCAAGGGGATTCACGCCACGGACAGAAACGCTATAGTTGCTGCGGAGGATAGGCCATTGGCTCAGCAGACACCAGAAACGTTTGATGTGATCGTTATCGGGGCCGGCAATGCAGCCTTTACTGCCGCTCTGGCCGCTCGGGCTGAGGGAGCCCGGGTCGGTGTCCTCGAAAAGGCAACCCAAAAATTACGCGGTGGCAACACACGCTTTACCGGTGGTCTGTTCCGCTGCACCTATAACGGTATCGACGACCTGGTTGCGCTTATCCGAGACAACGATGACCCCAGCGATGTGGCAGTCGATCCCTATACATCTGAGGATTTTCAGCAAGACATCGACCGTGTCACCGGTGGACGGGCCGACCCCGCGCTGATTCAGACCTTGATCACGCGCTCATATGATACGGTACGCTGGATGGCCGACCTGGGAGTGGCCTGGGAGTTTAACCGGGCCGTTGGTCCGGTCGCCATTGCCGGAGCCCAGAAGATCAAACTCGCCCGCGGGGGCGCGCTCCGCGCCAAAGGCGAGGGCGTCCTGCTGTCCGGCACCCTGTTTCGCTTGGCTGCCGAAGCGGACATTCCAGTCTGGTACGAAACCCAAGCCCAACACATTATCACCGCGGCTGATGGTCGAGTGACGGGTATTGCCATACGTGATCCCAGCGGCCTGCGGACAGTCAACTGCAAAGCGCTTGTTCTGGCCAGCGGCGGATTTCAGGCGAACCCGGAAATGCGCACGGCCTATCTCGGTCCGAGTTGGAGCTTGGTCAAAGTCAGAGGCAGCCGTTTTAACACCGGCGAGATGACGCGCGCGGCCCTGTCGATTGGGGCTCAGAGTTATGGCGAATGGGCGGGCTGTCACGCCACGCCGATTGATGCTGACGCCCCGACCTATGGCGACCTACGACTCACCGACAAAACCAACCGGCTGTCCTATCCGTTCTCGGTCATGGTCAATCTTGATGGAGAACGGTTTGTTGACGAGGGCGAGGATTTTAATCTGTACACCTACGCCAGAATGGGTCGCGACATTTTGCAGCAACGCAGCGCAACTATCTTTCAAGTCTTTGACCAACAAACGGTCTCTCTGTTGGAGACGCGCTATAATACCGGCACTCCCATCATCGCCGGCAGCCTGAGCGAGTTGGCAGATCAAATCGAGGAACGCCACGCTGCCCTGGATTTTCGGAGAGACGCTTTCTGTGCCACACTTGAAGCCTATAACGCCGCGGTTCAAGACGAACCTTTCGATCCTGACATCAAAGACGGCAAACGCACGCGTGGTCTGCGACCGGAAAAAACCAACTGGGCCACCCGGCTCGATCAGCCGCCCTTTTACGCCTATCCGGTCTCTCTCGGCATCACTTTCACCTTTGGCGGTATTCGGATCAACACCGATGCGGCAGTCATCGACCACTTGGACCGGCCTATCCCCGGCCTGTTCGCCACCGGAGAAATGACTGGCGGCTTTTTCTATCGGAACTATCCGGGCGGCTCCGGGTTGATGCGCGGCGCGGTCTTCGGCCGGCTGGCCGGGACGCACGCAGCGCGATACGCGCGAGGAGAATAGCCCCGTGTTGCACGCCGCCCAAGGTCCGACCGAGCTCAGAGCTCTACTTGCACAGGAGGCATTGCTCACGGCTCCGGGCGTGTACGATGGGCTATCGGCCAAGATTGCTGAAGCCGCTGGCGTGGCGGCTCTGTATATCAGCGGCGGCGCCATTGCGCGCAGCATGGGCTATCCTGACGTTGGCTTGGTCACCCTCACAGAAATGCAAAAGCGGCTGGAAGAGATTCGCGCTGTCACCGCTCTGCCACTTATTGTGGATGCCGACACCGGCTATGGGAATGCCATTAACGTCATCCGGACGGTTCGGGCGTATGCGCGCTCTGGCGCGGCGGCGCTTCATCTTGAAGACCAGGTGGAACCCAAACGCTGCGGCCATTACGCAGGCAAACACGTGGTCAGCATCGCAGAGATGGCCCAAAAAATTCAGGCCGCGGTGGAGGCCGGTGACGAGAGTAGACTGGTCATTATCGCCCGGACGGACGCTCGGGCTGTGCTTGGGTTGGAGGCGGCGATTGAACGTGGGAATGCCTATGTCGAGGCAGGCGCGGACGTGATTTTCGTGGAAGCGCCACAATCAATGGAAGAGATCGAACGGATAGCCCTGGAAGTCAAGGCTCCTCTTTTGATCAACATGTTCCGGGGTGGCAAAACGCCACTGGTTCCAGCCGAGCAGCTCGCCGCACTCGGATATCGCATCATGATTGTTCCGTCAGATATCCAGCGCGCCGCTATTCGGGCCATGCAGCGCGCCGCGGCCGAAATCCGCAGACACGGACATACGGAAGCGATGGCAGAAGACATGGCATCTTTTGCTGAACGGGAAGAGATTATTGGGCTGACTGAGGTGCAAGCCTTGCAGCAGCGGTTTTTGAAGAAAGAATGAAATGAAGAGGAGGGGGTAGAGTGCATGGAGAAACACGAGAATGAACGTTACGGCTGAACTGTGTCATACCCTGACCCGGATGACCTTTGCGTCACTTTCGGACGAGGTTGTTGCGGTTGCAAAGCGCGTCATCCTCGACGGCATTGCGGTTGCAGTGGCCGGGGCCAAACAGCCGGGGCCAACCATTGCAGCCGAGCATGTCAAAAGTCAAAGCGGAAAAGAAATGGCAACGGTCATTGGCCAAGGCTTTCGGACTTCGCCTATTTTGGCGGCGTATGCGAACGGCATCTCCATGCATGTCTTGGACTATGAGCCGATGTGGAGTCCGCCCACGCATGCAACGTCGCCAACGCTGCCGGCCATCTTAGCCTTGGCGGAAGAGCGACGGAGTACTGGCCGAGAGATCATCACCGCTTTTGTCAAAGGCTGTGAGCTTCAAGGACACATTCGGCTGGCCTCCCATCAATACGTGCCTGGCGAGTTTACCGTCCATCCACCAAGTAGCGTCGGCCTGATGGGCGCGGCTGTGGCCTCAGCCCATATGCTGGGACTCGGTCAAGAGCAGCTTCAACATGCGCTTGGTATTACGGCATCTCGTGCCGGTGGGCTGATGGCCAACGTCGGAACCATGGCTAAGGCGACCCACTGTGGCTGGGCAGCATTGTCCGGTTTGGATGCGGCCTTATTGGCGTCGCGTGGATTTACCGGCAACGCAACGGTTTTTGAAGCGCCGAACGGCTATGTCGAATACTTCTTTGGCGAGCAGTTTCATTATGATGAATTGCTGAGCCTTGGACAGTCGTACCGCATGGTCAACCCAGGCTTTGTGATGAAGATGTTTCCGTGTCAGTACGGCACGCATTTTGGCATCTTAGCGGCGCTGGAACTTTACCAGCAGATTGACAGTCCCGACTCAATTCGGGCCGTCCACATTACCGCTCCTGTCATGCCCTATGTCGATCGCCCTACGCCCCACAGTGGTTTAGACGGGAAATTCAGCTTTCAGTATACGGTTGCCGCGGCCCTGCTCGACGGCGCAGTGTCAATTCGGACATTCTCGGATGACTATTGCGCGCGGCCAAGTCTGGCCGGTCTCCTGTCTCGTACTCGCCTGACCCAGGATGAGACGATTCCTGGCGTTTTGGAAAAAATGTGGGTCGATGTTGCGATAGAACTGCAAGACGACCAGCGCCTGACTGCTCGGTGTACTGGCCCACAAGGCTTTTGGGGCCGCCCGCCCCTACAGCGAGACGAACACTTGGTCAAAATTCGAGACTGCCTGAACATGCATCTGACTGAAGAGCAAACACAGCGGTGTATTCAGCTTGTTGATAGTCTGGAAATCTTAGAAGCAGCACGGATTACCGAACTCATGGATCTGCTTAGTTGAAATGGGCTGTATACACGAAACGTCCCGGAGGACAACATGAGCGAGAGCCATGTGCTCACCACAGTGGTCGACCATATTGGGATACTGACCCTCAACCGGCCCGATGTCATGAATGCGTTCTCTGACACCATGCGCGGCCAACTCCTCGGTCAGCTCGAACAGTTTTCAACGGACCGTCACATCCGTTGCATTATTATTACGGGTACGGGTAAAGCCTTTTGCGCCGGCGGGGATATCGCCAGTATGGCCAAGCTCCAAGACGACCACACGACACAGGTCGTT
Organism: uncultured Binatia bacterium (SeqCode); assembly: GCA_965247985.1. GTDB lineage: Bacteria > Desulfobacterota > Binatia > Bin18 > Bin18 > Bin18. The sequence continues at coordinate 3,629,847 of OZ252051.1, forward strand.
GAACAGCGCATGGTCCTGGGCAGCCAAGTCGTCCAGTTGCTCCGGCGTATGCCCCAGCCCATCATTGCGGCGGTGAATGGCGCCGCGGCCGGCGCTGGCGCGAACCTGGCGCTAAGCTGCGACTTTCGACTTGGCTCAGACAAGGCCCTCTTCTCCGAGAGCTTTGTGAAGATTGGCCTGGTGCCCGATTGGGGCGGTTTCTTTTTTTTGTCTCGCCTGATTGGGACGGCCAAGGCAATGGAACTCATGATGACCGGCGACCGGATCAAAGCTGAAGAAGCCCTGCGTTTGGGACTGCTGAACCATGTCTATCCACTTGAAGGTTTCTGGGAAGAGACGCTCACTTTTGCGCGCACCCTAGCCACGGGTCCGGCCGAGACGCTGGCTCGGATCAAAGAAGGCGTCTACCTCGGCGCCAACGCTTCGCTCGAACAAGCTCTGGCCTATGAGTACCGGGCTCAGAAGGCGGCTTTTTTGTCCGACGACGCGCGCGAGGGCATGCGCGCATTCTTAGACAAGCGTGCGCCCAAATTTGGAGAAACCTCCGGGAAGAATTCGGAGTAATAACACTGGAAAGGAAGTCAGCATGGCCCGTTTACCCTATCTGGACCGAGATGACCTGCCTGAGCTTGAGCGCGATATTTTTGATGATCTTCTCAAGCAACGCGGCTCAATTGGCAATATCTTTCGGATCGTGGCGCACAGCCCGTTGCTCCTACGTCGCATGCTATACTTCAGCGATGGGCTACGGAATCGGACCACGCTTGATCCTCGGTTGCGGGAACTCGCTATTATGACGGTCGGCAGACTCACCGACTGCGCGTATGAATACACCCACCATAAAGCCTTGGCCAAACGAGTTGGTGTGAGTCCCGAACAAGTAGAAGAACTTGCGGACTGGGAGACGAGCCCGGCTTTTAACGAACACGAACGCGTCGTTATTCGCTACGCAACCGAGATGACCGAGCAGGTGCAGATTGCGGATACGACCTTTGACGCGCTCCGCGCCTTTCTCAATGAGGAACAGATCGTCGAACTCAGCTTGAATACCGCCTTCTATAATATGGTTGTCCGTTTCCTCACAGCGACCCAGGTTGATCTTGAAGATTGATGTTGACGAGAGTCAAGACAAACGGGGCTATACTATGCCGGCTCAATACAGGTAGCCATATCATTGCGCGGTGAATTCACGATAGTCGAGACCGCATAGGCTTCCATCTCATCTTCAGGATACGGTTGGAGTAAGGGAAGAACTTTTTGTGGGTCTTCGAGGGTTGGATCGAGCCATTGTTCTTCTGCCTCACGGGGTACAATAACCGGCATGCGGTGATGGATGTCTGCCATGAGTTCGTTGGGCGTCGTGGTGATAATTGTACACGAATGAATCGTTTCCCCGGACGGTGCAGACCAGCGTTCCCATAAGCCGGCAAAACCAAACGGCTCACCAGATTTCAGCCGAATATAGTGTGGCACCTTGGATGAACCCGCCTTTTTCCATTCATAAAAACCGTCGGCCAGGACCAGACAACGACGTTTGCGAATCGCTCGCCGAAAACTCGGCTTTTCCGCAATCCCTTCAGCGCGGGCGTTAATCATCCGGTTCCCAATCGCTTTGTCCTTTGCCCATGACGGGATAAGCCCCCAACGCAGCGCCACGACCCTGGGTTCCTCCGTATGCACAAGCGCCCACACCGGCTGGGTCGGCGCGATATTGTAGCGCGCGGTCTGCGGAGAAGGCATGGACCGCGCCACAAACCGAGCGTTGATCCGCTTTTCATCTGCCGTCAGGCTGTAGCGGCCACACATATCACGCGCCTCCTTGCTGCGGGGGACAGTCTCCAACCACGGAACTCTTTGACCCGATCATGCGTCATCCTCAGGCACTTTGCAATTCGACTTTGTCTGGATAGAATACAGCCCGCTTTCGTTATTCAACAACTTTATTTTGGAGCAAGACAAGGAGGTCGAAATGGCATCAGTGACGTTACGCGGCAATCCTCTCACCTTGGGCGGATCAGAAGTGTCGGTTGGCCAAGCCGCCCCGGACTTCACCGCAGTGAACAACGATCTACAGCCAGTCACACTCAGTGAGGCGCAGGGCAAAGTCATAATTTTGAGTTCTGTCCCTTCGGTTGACACTCCAGTATGCGACACTGAAACACGACGCTTTAATGAAGAAGCGGCTAAGCTCGGTGAAGGGATTGAAATCTGGACCTTGAGTATGGACCTGCCGTTTGCCCAGAAACGCTGGTGCGGAGCGGCCGGCGTTGAGCAAGTAAAAACCCTGTCAGATTTTCGGGAGCATGCGTTTGCCGAAGGCTACGGCGTCTTGATTACAGATGGTCCGCTGGCTGGTGTGACCGCGCGCGCGGTTTTCGTCGTAGGCAAAGACGGTTCAGTAAAGCACGTTGAGTACGTGTCTGAGATTGCCAATGAGCCGGATTACGATGCAGCGCTGAACGCAGCCAAGGCCGCGGCTGCGTAGAGTCTGTACAATTCTCCAGCAATTCTCTGGGGGCGAGGAAAGACCTCGCTCCTCCCTCCGTCCGCTGGATGCCGGATCACGTCCGGCATGACGAGAGCGCATCTACACGGAGAGGGCCTATCGTAAAACGCTCTGGTTGACTCCGGCGAGGTTTGGGTTTACAGCACCTCGAACAACCCGGCCACGCCCATGCCACCGCCGACACACATGGTGACCACCACATTTTTGGCACCCCGGCGTTTGCCTTCACGCAGGATGTGGCCGACCTGACGGGCGCCGGTCATGCCGTACGGATGGCCAATTGAGATAGCGCCGCCGTTCACATTGTAGTTCTCCATGGGAATGCCAAGTCGATTGCGGCAATAGACCGTCTGCACGGCAAAGGCTTCGTTGAGTTCCCACAGATCAACATCGTCCATCTTCAGGCCATGACGCTCAAGCAGCTTGGGGATCGCGAAGACCGGACCAATACCCATCTCATCCGGCTCACAGCCTGCGGCGACCAGCCCTTTGTAGAGACCCAGGGGTTGCAGACCACGCTTCTCAGCCGCTTTGGCTTCCATCAAAACAACAGCGGCTGCACCATCGGACAACTGGCTGGAATTGCCAGCAGTAATCGAGCCCTCTGTCACAGACGGGAGAGCTGAGAGTCCTTCCAGATTGGTAGTGGGTCGATTGCCCTCATCCCGAGCGAGCGTGACCTCTTTCTGGCTGACCTCGCCGGTCTCCTTGTCAGCTACATCCATGACCGTGGTGATGGGCACGATCTCGTCGTCGAATTTGCCGGACGTCTGGCCGGCCGCGGTCCGCTGCTGACTGGCCAAAGCGTACTCGTCTTGCGACTCGCGCGAGACCTGATAGCGTTGGGCGACAATCTCGGCCGTCTTCAACATGGGGAAATAGATCTCGGGCTTGTTGTCCATGAGCCAGCCGTCAACAAAATTCTTGGTATTCAGGTTGTTCTGTACCAGGCTGATCGACTCCACTCCACCGGCCACCATGACGTCGGCCCCATCGACGATAATCCGGTTGGCTGCGGTACTGATCGCTTGCAGGCCAGAGGAGCAGTAGCGGTTGATAGTCATACCAGAAGTGGTCACGGGCAGGCCGGCCTTCACGGCTGAGGTCCGCGCCACGTTATGCCCGGTTGAGCCTTCCGGCAGCCCGCAGCCAAACACCACATCTTCCACTTCCGCCGGGTCCACCCCTGCCCGCTCAACCGCATTTTTAATGACATGCGCGCCCAAGGTCGCGCCGCTAGTTTTGTTCAGGCTGCCCCGAAAGGCTTTGCCAATTCCGGTCCGGGCTGATGATACAACAACGGCTTCTCGCATGAATATGGCCTCCTTTGTTGTTGGTCTCGTATAATGTTTGCGCCAGCCTATCCCAGGCGGGCCATTCCGCCAACCGGGCCTGAGCCTTGGGTCCTGTCCTAATTTGGGTAATAATATACTTGCGTCAGTAAAAGAGTCACGATGGTATCCGGCGCGTGCTTCCTTCCGACAAGCCGGAATACCCTCCGCTTCTTCCTCCTGGGTTTCATAAAACGTCACTCAGCGCATTACGACAGGCATGCGTCAACGACTTCCCTGAGCGATTCCATTGACTGAACTTCGCCTTGACAAGAGTTGACATATATATAAACTGCCTTACTCTATGGGAGGAAAACATCTGCCGCGAATTGTAGCTAAGGGGCAATGGGGAACGATCGAATGGGCAACCAACGCCAACGGAAAGCGGCCCGCACAGGCGTATTTTCATACTCTTTCCCTTGATGACCAAGCAAAAGTGCTGCGGCTTTTTCAACGATTGGCCGACAACAGGTTCATTAAAAACAAAGAACAATTCAAAAAACTTATCATCAACACAAAAGGGAAAGGTATAGCCTTATGGGAATTTAAGAGTTTCCAACATCGTTTTCTCGGGGATTACCGGCCAAACAAGCGCTTTATCATTGCTCATGGGCTCCGAAAAAAGCGTGATGATTTGCCCGCCGTGGAAATTCAGAAGGGCGTGGAGATGCTCCAAGAAAACGATGACCGAGAAAAGCGATAGACGGATCAAAGAAAGGACGCACTATGAGCCACAACCTGACGGAATATGAACTCTTTGAGCAATCCTCGACGCGCAACAAACGACTCCTGTGCGAGGAAGGGCTGATCTTGGACGTGACGGAAGCGGTCAGCTCGATGATGCAGGACGAAGACATCTCGAAAACCGAGCTTGCCAAGCGCATGGGGAGAACCAAAGGATTTATTACGCAACTCTTGTCGGGCGACCGGAATCTGACGCTCCGGACACTCGCGGGCGTGGCCGATGCGTTGGGTTCTCATGTCACGATTACGCTCTCCAAAGATCGGCACGTGGGAGTGGTCAAGCGTAGGCGTCAGACTCCTGTTTCTTGGCTTCAGAAGCCGATCAAGTCTTCCCCCCCCGCCTTCCCTCTCCAACACGTCTCCGCTGATGGGATGGATATGGAGGCTGCTGCATGAGTGAGGCCGCCGATGCTTTGAAAGCATTGATCGCCAAGGTCGAAATCGAAGGGGTGCGCCTTGTTGAAGCGACGGCGAAAACGCAGGCCCGGTCGCTCCCTGATACGGGCGCTGTCGAGCTGCGGACCACTCAAAAGGCGAAGATTAGCGAACAGCACGACGATGGGACGTTTTTTGTTGTGGCTACGATGAGGGCGCGCCTTGTCTCGGACGAGGCAAAGAGGACGCCGCTGGTGTCGGTCACAACGAGTTTTGAACTCCAGTATCATCTCCCTCAAGACTTTCCCGTTGATGCTGACATGCTGGCCACCTTTGCCGAGACGAACGGCATCTTTAATATCTGGCCCTATTGGCGTGAGTTTGTGCAGAGTCTCGTCGCCCGAATGGGACTCCCGCCAGTCATGCTCCCGGTCTTGCGTGGTCGGGACGTGATGAAAAAGGTCAAACAAGCCGGGAAGGCCAAGTCATAGCGGGACAGATCCCGGTCATCGGGATCTGTCCTATCATGTCGCGCTGAACACCCACGCCCCCTCCGCACCTGTACGGCCCGTGCGCTGATTTGGGTACCTTAGTATATAGGTCCCCTAATTAGGACAGGACCTGCGCCTTGACTTCTTCAGTATTTTTGGAAATGACGAAAGACGCCACCCGAGAGGAGAAACCAATGATCGAAGTCTACGACTTGACCGGAGCCAACAATGTACGCTTTAGCCCATTTTGCTCGCGTACCAAGGCCGCGTTACGCTACAAGGGCTTGGACTATACGACTGTACCGATTCGCTTCTGCGATAAAGACAAACTGATCTTTTCCAATCAGGACCGGGTGCCGGTCATTACGGACAACGGCACGGTTGTCTCTGATTCGTGGAAGATTGCCGAATACCTGGAAGACCACTATCCGGAGTCCAAGCTCTTCCCCGGTCCGGGTATGAAGGAGGCCTGTCGGTTCTTTAATCTGTATATCGACAATACGCTCCATCCGGCGCTCTTTCCGGTCGTAGTGTACGACATCTTTGAAAAGATTGAGCCAGTAGACCGTGACTACTTTCGAGAAAACCGTGAAGCCCGGCTCGGCGCACCGCTTGAAGACATCGCCGCCAAACGCGACGACCTTCGCCCCCGTCTCAAATCCGTACTCGCCGACCTGGAGGCAGTCGCCTTAGGCCATGAGTATTTGTTTGAGGTTTTGACCTATGCCGATTTCAGCCTGTTCGGCACGTTTACCTGGGTGACGCGGATCAGCAACGAGCCAGTGTTTGATGCGGCTCCGTCCTTGGCCAAATGGTGGGAGCGGATGCAGGAGCGGTTCAGCATCTAGTCAGCCTGGTCAGCGTGGAGAGAGAGGCAGTACGGACGCGCCGTTACGACAGGACGGCTTTCTTCTCTCCAACCACGACCCTGGCGAGCACCAGCAACGCAACCAAATTCGGGATTGCCATCATCCCATTCAGCGTATCGGACACATCCCAGACCAGCCGCAGGCCGCCAATTGCCCCGACATACAGAAAGGCGAGAAACAACACCCGGTACGGGATGACGACCACCTTGCCGAACAGATATTCCCAGGCCTTCTCGCCGTAAAAACTCCAGGTCAGCATGGTGCTGTACGCAAACAGAATGAGACAGATAAAGACGAGGTGCTGGCCGATGCCGGGCAGGCCACGCGCAAAGGCCGTGGCCGCAAGCACATCTGGAGACAGCCCCGGCTCGCCGAGGACACCGGTCACCATAATCACCAGTCCGGTGATGCTGGCGATAATCAGCGTATCGACGCAGACTTCCCACATGCCCCAAAAGCCCTGACCCACCGGCGTGTTCTGGGCTTGGGCGTGGATGATCGATGCAGAGCCCAGCCCCGCCTCATTGGACGCAATACCGCGGGCAATCCCGTAGCGCAGGGCCAGCATGACCGTTGCCCCGCCCCAGGCTCCAACCGGAGCCGCGGGAGTAAACGCGGACGTCACGATCGTGCTCACGGCATCGGGCAGGGCTGAGGCATAGCGGAGGAGAATACACACTCCACCGACCAGATAGAGGAGTGCCATGAACGGGACTAAGTATTCAGCTGTTCGGCCAATGCGCTTCACCCCGCCCAGAATGACTAGGGCGACCAGCGCCACAACAAGGCCGCCGGCAAGGGGGCGGGGCAGGACGACGGTTTCGTGCAAACTCGTTGCGACCGCGTTGGCCTGAATCATATTGCCAATGCCCAGCGCGGCGACCCCGGTTAAAAAAGCATACGCGCCGGCCAGCCATTTTCGACCCAGCCCGTCGGCAATATAATACATCGGCCCACCGGCAATCTCGCCGTTTTCAGCCTTGACCCGGCGATACTTCATGCCCAGCACGACTTCGCTGAATTTGGTCGCCATGCCAAAGCTGGCAGTCATCCACATCCAGAACAGCGCACCCGGCCCACCCCAATACATGGCCGTGCTGACCCCAACGATATTGCCCACGCCAACGGTTGCCGCCATAGCCGAACTAACGGCCTGGAATGCGCTCAACGCGCCCGCCCCCGCTCCCCCGCGACGGGAGAAGAGACTCCCCAGGGTGGTACGCCAGATCAAGGGCAGTTTGGTGAATTGTAAAAATCCCAGTCGAAAACTGAGATACACCCCAGTGCCAAGGAGGAGGGCCATCAGCGGCGGACCCCATACCAGTGCGTTGACGATATTGTTGATGTGTTCGATTGCAGTCAGCATTATCCCTCAGTTCCGTAGAGCGGGTGAGCCGTAGGCGTAACCCGACAGCCCTCCGCCCTGCCCCTGTCGGATTACGCCACGCTCATCCGACCTACCAACTCGCTCTTTCTCCTCTGTTGGACTTCAACGTCTCTACCCGAGTTGGACGGCCCCATAGCGTTCATAGTACGCAATCCAGGCCTGCCGAACTTCTTCTGAGAGAGAGTCTTTCACCAGAGTGAAAATCTCCTGCATGCTGAGAATGGCGAAGGTGCGAATACCGAACTCTTGTTCGAGCGCCTGGATGGCACTGAGGCGGCCACCCTCGTTTGCCCCGCCCAGCACTTCCTGCCGATCGACCGCGACGACCATCCCGGCGATCCGGTGCTCGCCCAGCAGGCGTATCTTTTCGAGCGCTTCATATTTTGCTTTGCCGGTCGTGACCACATCATCAACAAGTAAAATCGCACTCCCTGGGACAAAATTTTCAGCCCCAACAATGATCTTTCCAACCGGACTGGCCTGGGTCACCTCTCCATGGGCTTTCTCTTCTTTGCGGTCGTAGAGGAGAGACGTAGACTTGTTGGCGTATTCCTGGAGCCCTTCACACAGCAGCGCCCCCAGGGTGATGCCTTTATAGGCCGGACCAAAGACGTACTCAAAGTCTTGGAGAATGCCTTGCTGTATGCCTTCCAGGGCCGCCCGGCTATAGCATTTTTTGAGCGTAATGAGGCTTTCGCCATCGGTCAGTGAGCCCAGCGAGACAAAGCTCGGACTGACGCGCCCACTTTTTAATTGAAAGAAGGAACCTGGGTCGCTGGCAATTTTGAGCGCGTTTTTTTTGAGCAGGAAGTTGAGAAATTCACGTCTGTAGTCCACTCCACTTTTCCTTCTCTCTCAATCCGCCAATCTATTCTGCCGTCAATCTATTCCGCAAAATGCGGCATCACCTCGGTGGCAAACAGCTCCATGCTGCGCATGACTTGGGCATGTGGCACCATGCCGCCGGGATTGAACCAACACACAAACCGTCCCATACCGAATTCCTCTTCAAGCTGTTTGAGTCGCTCTACACACGCGTCCGGCGTATCAAAAATTGCCATCACCTCGTCCACCTTCTCATAGGTCATCCGCCGCACCCGGTCGAAGACTTCTTTGACGCGCTGCGACTGTTTGCCCAAGGTCGCGCCCTGGGCTGCTGCAATGGCGGCGACCGACTCCAGAAAACGACGGATGCTGGGTTCCAGCTCCTGGCGGATTTGGGCGTGGCTCGGGCCGACATACAGCGGACCAAGCAGGGTCACATCCTCGCCACCACGGTCTGGATGCCCAGCCGCGGCCCGGGTTTCACGATAGAGGGGGATATACTCTCGCATTTTGGCAAACGGGTTGACCTGCGAGGCAACAAAGATGGGATAGCCCAGACGGCCCATCAGCTCGAAGGTTTCCGTACTATTGGCAGCGACCCGAATGGGCGGATACGGCTGCTGGACTGGCCGAGGCACCACTGAGATATCTTCAACCTGAAAAAATTGTCCCTGGAATGAAAACCGGTCGTGGGTCCACGCCTGGCGAATCATTGCCAGCGCTTCAAGCATCCGCTCCCGGCTTTCGGCTTGGTCCAGCCCGAATCCGCTGAAATGATTCGGGAGAGAGCCTCGCCCAATCCCGAACTCCACTCGGCCATTACTCAAAACGTCTAAGGTCGCCACCTCTTCGGCGACGCGAATTGGATGAGACAGGGGTAAGAGGATAATAGCGATCCCAAGTCGGAGTGTCTGGGTCCGCTCGGCAAGAGCCGACAGGAGCAGCAACGGGGACGGAAGAATCGAAAGCCCAGGGTTGAAGTGCTGCTCCACCGGCCAGACCGATTCAAATCCCAGCGCTTCGGCGTGAATCGCCTGGTCGAGCGTGTCTCGGTAGCGCTGAACAGGCGACTGCGTGTCCGCACACGGCAGTTGGAAATGCAGGCCGAATTTCATAGGCTTAATCGTATTTGCGCAGCTCTAAACGGCCAATCTGATTCCGGTGGACTTCGTCCGGTCCATCGGCAAAACGTAAGGTCCGCGCTGAGGCATAGGCGCGCGCCAGCCCAAAGTCTTCGGCCACTCCGCCACCGCCATGCACCTGCATGGCCCAGTCAATCACTTGCAGCGCCATATTCGGCGCCGCCACTTTAATCATGGCAATTTCCGCCCGGGCGGCTTTGTTGCCGACGGTGTCCATCATATGCGCCGCCTTGAGCGTTAGCAGCCGAGCTTGTTCAATCCGAATCCGCGCCTCGGCAATCCGCTCCAACGTCACCGTCCGTTCAGAGACCAGTTTGCCGAACGCAGTCCGGGACTTGGCGCGTGTGCACATCTTCTCCAGCGCGCGTTCGGCCTGCCCGATCAGGCGCATACAGTGGTGAATACGACCAGGGCCCAGACGGCCTTGGGCAATCTCAAACCCACGGCCTTCACCCAGAATCATATTCGAGGCCGGCACCCGTACGTCTTTGAACTCGACCTCGGCATGACCGTGGGGGGCATCGTCATAGCCAAACACGGTCAGCATCCGCAGGATATTCACGCCCGGCGTGTCACGCGGAATCAGAATCTGAGACTGCTGGAGATAGCGGTTCGGATTATCCGGGTCGGTCTTGCCCATGAAGATGAGAATTTTACAGCGCGGGTCGCCCATGCCGGATGACCACCACTTGCGGCCGTTGATGACGTATTCATCCCCATCACGAACGATTCTGGATTCGATATTCGTGGCGTCAGACGAGGCCACCGCGGGTTCCGTCATGGCAAAGCAGGAACGAATCTTGCCTTCGAGCAGCGGTTCCAGCCATTCCTTTTGCTGCTCAGGCGTGCCATAGCGAGAGATCACTTCCATATTGCCGGTGTCCGGCGCAGAGCAATTAAAGACCTCCGAACCCCAATGCACCCGGCCCATGATTTCCGACAGGGGAGCGTATTCGAGGTTGGTCAGGCCATAGCCGTACCCACTCTCCGGCAGAAACAGGTTCCAGAGCCCGGCAGCCTTGGCCTTTTCTTTGATCTCTTCGAGAACGGGCGGAATCTGCCAGCGGTCCGGACCGGAGTTCAGTTGGTCCTCAAACGTCTGTTCGTTCGGATGGACGTGGTCGTCCATAAATTGAGAGACCTTTTTTCTCAGGTCCTGTACTTTGGGGGAATAATCAAAATCCATGTCTGCCTCTCCTTCCTTCGAGTCGCACATTTTTCTTTTATACGAAAGAGCCGAGCTACCTTAGGAAATACCGCTGAGTGAGTCAAACCGGACAAGTGTGTGATATATGGGGCGGATGTTATGGAGGAGGAAAATATGCCGATTGAAGAAGGAAAAGCAGCGCCGGCGTTTACCTTAAAAGGCGCGGCAGGGAATAGGGTCGCGCTCAAAGACTTGCGTGGTCAAAACGTGATTGTCTATTTTTATCCCAGAGATAATACGCCCGGTTGTACCAAAGAGGCCTGTGGCTTTCGGGATTTGTGGAAGGACATTCAAAAACAGGATGCGGTTGTCCTCGGTGTCTCACCAGACAGCGCAGCCTCACACCAGAAGTTTGCAACGCAGTATAAACTCCCGTTCACGCTGTTGTGCGATCCCGACAAAAAGGTCATGGAAAAATACGGGGCCTGGGGTGAGAAAATGATGTACGGCAAAAAAACCATCGGCACCATTCGCTCAACCGTCTGGATTGGCCCCAACGGCAAGGTGAAAAAACACTGGAAACGGGTCGCCAAAGCCGCCGATCATCCGGCTAAAGTGCTCGAAGCATTACGGGCCGGATAAGATTCCTCGACAGGAGCCTCTCCTATGCTGTGTGGAAACTACAATTCAGTCAAAGGGACTTGCACGCAGGAAGAAACGCTGGTGATGCTGACGGATAAGAGACGCGTAAAGCGGCGGATGGCGGCGTGATTAAGAAAAAAATAGATAAGCCAGAAGCAGCAAGGCGACAGATTGATGCTGCAATTCGGATGCTTTTTAATGGGGAGGACCCGATAGCCATATATAAGCTCACCATGTCGGGACTCCAGGTTCTTCGTGATCTCGCCGCTAAACGGAATAAGAACATCGTGGCCGATGCTATCAATGCGACGTTGGATACAAAGGAAAAGAAAGTGGTCCTTCAAAAGATGCGTGAATATGACAACTTTCTTAAGCACGCTGAGAAAGACCCTACAGAACTTCTCGATGAGATAGAATGGGAAAAGGCTATCGATCGTATCTTACTTATTGCCTGCCTCTACTATGACAGTCTTGACCATCAATTGACGCCAGAAATGTTCGCCTTAGTAGGTTGGTTGGTAGCTCGCAAGGAAGCCCCCAAATCCCTATTGGAAAATGCTGGCCGTCCGATACGAATGGCGGTAGATATGGTTGACGAGTTGAGACAAGGACGAACCTTTTCGAGAAAGGAACAACTCAATCTTGGCTTAGAATTTCTCGACTTCTCACATCTCCAAGATTAAGTAAACAACCATAATCCCGCCCTACAACACGGATGGTAAAGGTTTTCGCACACCCTCACCCTAACTCTCTCCAGGGAACACAACAACGCAAGGCAGGGGCAATTCCCACACCACAAGGGACTATGCGGGCTGAACTGGCTTGTATATAATACGGACTTCATAATTTCATAGCAAAGATCACGAAGGAGGCCTTATGCACGTTGGTTACGCCCCAGTATTTCAGAACCCTGGAAACGCCCGCTCGGATGCCGAAGTCTACCGTGAGGAGCTTCGGATCGCTGAGATGGCTGAGCCCCTAGGATTTGACTCGATTTGGTCTATCGAGCATCACTTTACGGATTACACCATGTGTCCCGATGCGGTGCAGTTCCTGTCCTATATGGCCGGCAGAACCAAAACGGCCAAACTGGGCACCATGGTCATCGTTCTTCCCTGGCACGATCCTGTTCGTGTTGCTGAGCAAATCTCTCTGCTTGACCATGTGTCGGGCGGGCGGATGATTCTGGGCTTTGGACGAGGGCTGGCCCGGGTGGAGTATGACGGCTTTCGGATTGACCAGAACGAAGGCCGCGAACGCTTTGTTGAGTACGCCGAACTCATTATCAATGGCTTGGAGAACGGCTATATCGAAGGCGGCCTGACAACCCAGCAGCCCCGCCGCGATATCCGCCCCTACCCGGCCTACTCGTTCAAGGGCCGCACCTACGCCGCGGCGGTCTCACCGGAGTCCATGCCGATCATGGCCCGGCTCGGTATCGGCCTGCTGGTCATTCCGCAAAAACCGTGGGATGTCGTCAGAGGAGACTTCGAGGTCTACCACAAGGTCTGGCAGGAAGAGAATCCCGGCATCAAGCCGCCCCAGCCGTTCTGCGGCGGGTTCTTCTATGTGGATGAAGATGCCAAGCGGGCCGAAGAGAATGCCACCAAGTGGATCGGGGCCTATTATCACACGGCCATGAATCACTATCAGATGACGGCCAAACATTTCGGCCAGAACAAAGGCTATGAGTTCTATAGCAACGTCGGCAAGTATATTGAGCAACATGGCATGGACGGAGCAGCCAGAGACTTCGTCAAACTCATGCCGTGGGGAACGCCCGACCAGGTGCTGCGGAAACTCGAATTCATCCGCGACACGATCGACATGAAAGCCATTATGTGCAACTTCAGCTACGCAGGGATGCCGTATGATGAGGCTGAGGGCAGCATGAAGTGCTTTGCCAAGCATGTCCTGCCGGAACTCAAGAAGTGGGATACGACTCCGCTCCAGGAACCGGAACCGCTGAATATGCCGGCTCCGGCCGTGGCGGCTGCGTAAGCACTAATAGATATTCACCCTGCGCTTGTCCAAAGCGCGGAATCTTGCTCGAATAAGGGCGACCGTTTGGTCGCCCTTATATATTGAGGAGGAATCATCATATGGCCGATCTCGAAACCTTTCGTGCTGAGACACACCAGTGGTTGGACGCCAACGCCCCGGCTTCGATTCGAGGCGTCGGCAACACCCTGCTTGACGGGAACTGGGGTGGCCGCAAGGCGAGATACCCCAATCCCGATATGAAAGTCTGGCTCGACAGGATGGCCGAACGCGGCTGGACTGCGCCCGAGTGGCCCACGCAGTACGGCGGTGGGGATTTGTCAAAAGAAGAAGCCAAGGTGCTGCAGCAAGAGATGAACGCCCTGCGATTGCCGGCACCGCTGATCGGTTTCGGCCTGACCATGATTGGCCCGACTCTCTTGCAATACGGAACCGAAGAACAAAAGCACGAACATCTGCCTGGGATCATCAAAGGTGAGATTCGCTGGTGTCAGGGTTATTCCGAACCGGGATCGGGCAGCGATCTGGCCTCACTCAAAACCCGAGCTGTGCTTGAGGGCGACCACTATGTCATTAATGGCCAAAAGGTCTGGACCTCGTTTGCCAATCTGGCCGACTGGATGTTCATGCTCGTCCGCACCGACCCGGAGGCCAAAAAACAAGAGGGCATCACATTCCTATTGGTAGACATGGAGTCCCCCGGTGTGGAAACCCGCCCCATTAAACTCATCAGCGGAGCCTCACCTTTTTGTGAGACGTTTTTGACCGATGTGCAGGCCCCGGCCAGGAATGTCATCTTTGAGGTGAACAAAGGCTGGACGGTGGCCAAGTCTCTGCTGAATCATGAGCGCAATATGATTGCCTCGGCCTTTGGCAGCACTGCCGGCAAAGGCCGGACCATGCGCGACTGGGCCAAGGAGCATTGTGAGATGGAGGGTGACCGGGTCGCTGACGCCGCAATCAGGGAGCGGATGGCGCAGTACGAAATGGACAGCCGCGCCTTTCGACTCACTACGGAACGCGCCCGCGACGCGGCCAAGGCCGGTCGGCCCCCAGGTCCGGAAAGCTCGATGTTCAAGATCTACGGGACCGAGCTCAACCAACGCCGTCTTGAGTTATTATTGTCGATTGCCGGCCCGCACGCCCTGGGGTGGGAAGGACCCGGCTTTGAAGACGTTGAGCTCACCCTCACCCGCGACTGGCTGCGTTCCCGAGGCAACACGATTGAAGGCGGGACCAGTGAGATTCAACTGAATATTATTGCCAAGCGAGTGTTGGGCTTGCCTGATTAAGAGAACGGCTGCAGGGGGAACCCACCCCGCCGCTACGCGGCACCCCTCCGAGGAGGGGATTGAGGAGATGTATTGTGGCACTGGTGCTGACAGAAGACCAGGAACTCCTGGCGCAGACTGCGCGTGATTTCGTCCGAACGAACTCCCCGGTCAGCCGGCTTCGCGCTCTGCGTGACGCCCAAGATAGCGTGGGGTTTACGCGTGATTTGTGGCAGGAGATGGCCCAACTCGGGTGGACCGGCATTCTGATTCCCGAGGCATATGGTGGCGCCGGTATGGGTCTGGCCGACCTCGCGGTCGTGCTGGAAGCCCTGGGACGCAATCTTGCTCCGGAGCCTTTTCTTTCAACCGTCCTGCTCGGTGGTCAATTGATTGCCCAGGCCGGCAATGCTGAACAAAAACAGACCTGGCTCCCAGGCATTGCCACGGGCGAAAAGATTCTCGCCTGCGCCTATCAAGAGGCCCGCAGTCGCTATGACCTGCATCGGGTCACCACGCAGGCCACAGCCGAGGGAGACGCCTGGAGACTGTCGGGTGAAAAAATTCAGGTCCTGGACGCCCAGAGCGCGGACGCGATTATTGTCTCGGCCCGCACAGGGGGCACGAACAACGACCAGGACGGGATCACCCTTTTTCTGATTGCCGCGGATACCCCTGGCCTGACCATCACCCCACAAGGACGGGTGGATGGCCGCGCCGCGGCCTTGGTCAATCTCGATGGGATGAAAGCCGGGCCTGACAGCATTCTCGGCAGCGCCGGTCACGGCTTTCAAATACTCTCACATAGTGTTGATCTCGCCACAGTCGGCCTGTGTGCCGAGATGCTGGGTGGGATGAGTCAGATTTTTGATGATACGCTCGAATATCTCAAGACACGCGAGCAATTCGGCGTTGTCATCGGCTCATTCCAGGCCCTCAAGCATCGGGCGGCGCAAGTTTTTATGGAAATCGAACTGTGTCGCTCGGCCGTGCTGGTCGCGGCTCAGGCCGCGGATGGCGGTGACAGTGACTTGGCCCTGCTGGTCTCCTTAGCCAAAGCCCGGTGCTCCGATGCCTTTGTTTTGGCGACCAATGAAGGCGTCCAAATGCACGGCGGTATCGGCATGACCGACGAGTACGATGCCGGCCTATATCTGAAACGCGCCCGAGCCGCGGAAATGACCTTTGGTGATGCCGCCTGGCACCGAGACCGCTGGGCGCGGCTGCGGGGCTATTGAGCGCTCTCTCACCTACAGGGGCAGCCCGGAGCGACTATTCTTTTTTGTATAGAATTCTTGAGGTTTCGGCCTGTTGCCCGTAGGCTGTCCTATTGTGGGGAAGCGGAGGTATCAACAGCAGGAGCAGAGTCTACGCAGACGTTTGCAAGAGCATCAGGAAAAAATTAGAACTGAACAGGCCAAAGATGTACCAAATGCAAGATTGATTCGCTACTGGGAACGAGAAATTAAAGCCTTTGAGGCGGGCATTATCCGCGCAAGAAAACGTCTCAGGAGGAAGTAATGGGAGCCGCGAAGAGCAATGCTGTTGATCTGACGTCAAGTACAGTCGATGTATTGCTGAGCGAATTACGCGAAGAATGCGAGCGTGTTGCTGCGTTGATACAGCGGTTAGAAAATCGTCCGGATTCGACCAAAGAAAAGGACGAGTTGTTCGGAGAACTGAGTGCAGCAGTTCTTCATCTCCATACCCATACAGCAGGTTTGGACGAATTCTTATGTGAGGCTGAATAAATGCGCATCCCTAAACCCAGTTTCACACACTGGACAATCCATTCCTCCCACTGAGACCGGGCAGCGCCTCCTCCTTGCCTGGAGTCAGTGGGACAACGACAGAGTTCAATCCAGCGTCTGGACCCATCCATCGGCAGTTCTTTTTCGTCCAGGGCGCTTCCGGGGGTCTTTTTCGCGGCGCGGTTTCCTTTGCCCGCTCCTGTAGCGATACGGCTGCCGGGTTTCGACGCCTTGCTGCTCGCTCTTTGTGGCACGCGGTGTAGAGGCAGAACGCGCATACGGTGTCTCGCCTCCATATATTTCCGGACGGTAAGACGGCGTCCTCACAAAGAGTTGAGTAAAGAAGTACGCTCCGGTCGGTCCTTGGGCAATGCCGACTCCCGTCAGGTCATACGCACCTTCAATATTGCGCCGGTGGCCGGGACTCTCCAACCAATTGGAAACGGCGACCGCGCCGGCGCGTGACGGTCTTTTCGGAACCATCGCAACATTCTCACCAACCCCAGCTCGCGCAATGAATCCGGCTATCTCTTGTCGGCGACTTTCAATTCCTCCATGACCAAACCCGACCTGACCGCTCGCCATATTCCGACTATGGTTACGGGCAATAATGGAGATTTCAGGATTGAAGGCTAAAGGCTTGAGTCCTTGCGAAACCCGATGCTCATTAACCAGCCTGTGGACATAGTGTTCAAGGTCGGCTGCGGTCGCCGAAGTCACGCTGGCAGAGGCAGTGAGTCCAAGGCTTGAGAGGAGGACAATGATAAGGCGAAAGGGGCAGCACAACCACGACATTGATACTCTATACTCCGTGACCCAACCAACCCAAAGGACCCAACGACTTCCCTACCCCGCAATCACCGACTCCGGCGGCTGCCCTGCGGCAACCCGTTCGATATTGGCAAAACCGAACGCAATCCGGCGGCTCCAGGTATCTAGCGTTACTCCGGCAATATGCGAGGTCAGCACCACATTGTCCAGCGATAACAGCGGGCTGTCGGTTTCTAAGGGCTCGGCGGTAAAAACGTCCAACCCAGCCCCGGCGATGCGATTGTTTTGTAGCGCTTCTATGAGTGCGGGTTCATCGATAACCGGTCCGCGCGACGTATTGACCAGAATAGCCGAGGGTTTCATCAAGCCGAGCGTCCGGGCATTGATGAGTCCTTTGGTCTCAGCAGTCAGCGGGGTATGAACAGAAACCACATCCACTTGTTGCAGGAGATCGTCAAGCGCTAACCGCTCGGCACCAACCTCTTGCTCGACAGAAGCTGGAGCCTGGACAGCGTCACAATAGATAATGTTGGCCTGAAACCCTTTGGCAATGCGCGCCAGTTCTTGGCCGATACGCCCGAAACCAACAATTCCCACAGTCTTGCCGCGCAACTCACGCATGCGTAGCGTCTCCTGCGCGCCAAGCCATTTTCCCGCGCGGAGCGTGTTGTGGTGGAGGGGAAGTTTTTTGAAGACAGCCAAAATTAGGAGAATGGCGTGCTCAGCCACAGTTGGCGCATTGGCGCCACCGTTATTGGCAACCGGCACCCCGAGCCTTTGAAAAAGACCTAAGTCGATCCATTCATAGCCCGCACTCAACATCTGAAACAGCTTGAGCTGTTTTGCCGCGTTGAGTTCGTCAGCGCTGGGATTGCCCGGATAGGCCAGCATAAAGTCTGCGCGCGATATTTTCTCCAAGCGCGTGTCCGCCGGAGAACTCTGCTCCAAAAAGTCTATGAGGAAGCCCGCTGGAAGCTGCTCATTGACCATCTGAATAACCTCTGGGGGTACTAAACCACGGGCGTGTAGAAAAACGATCGTGTGTTGTTTCGCCATGCGATACTCCTGTGGGTCGGTTGGGTCATGGATTTCCCCCACCCCCTCCCCGGAGGGGTGGCGCGGAGCGCCGGGGTGGGTGTCTGGTCTCGGTGTGCACGAGTCTCCTACGGACTGATTTATCGCCCCTGAAAACGCGGGGGACGTTTTTCGAGAAAGGCCTGCCGTCCTTCCTGGAAGTCTTCTGTCTGATGTGACAGCAGAAAAGCCTGGCCCTGGTATTCATACGCCCGTTCGGGCGGTGCTTCCCAACCATGAATGACCGCCGACTTGGTGAAGCCGTAGGTTTGCGTCGGTCCCTGGGCTAATTCACCGGCCAATTCCAGCGTGGCTTCTTCCAGTTTTTCTAAGGGCACGACACGATTGACCAGTCCCCAGCGTTCCGCCTCCTGGGCCGAAAGCTGGGGTCCGAGCAGCGCCCACTCCATTGCTTTGCCAATACCAACAAACTGTTGCAGCAGGCTTGTGCCGGTTGCGATACCACGCTTCACGAACGGAATGCACAGGGTTGCCGAATCCGCCATCACACGCAAGTCACAGCCCAGCGCAAGGTTAAAGCCGGCCCCGTGCGCGTGGCCGTTAATCATGCCTATGACCGGCTTGGACAGAGCGCGCATCCGCGCCACCACCAGGGGCCAGCGACCTTCACCTTGGACGTAGTGCTTCACCGTGTCCGCGAATCTCCGTTCCGGTTGATCGGGTTCGGCCATGCCCTTGAGATCGTCGCCAGCACAGAAGGCGCGCCCTGCACCGGTCAGGATAACGGCCCGGACCGATTCATCATAATCACAGTCCTCAAGTGCCTGGAGCAGTTCCAGGCCGACTCGAATATTAATCGCATTCAGGCGTTCGGGTCGGTTGAGGGTCATACGGCAAATGCCGTGGTTGTGTTCAATGAGCAGATAACGAAAATCCATGGGCTTCCTCCTGAGAGAGACCATCGTGGCGCGTATTCCTACTGCGGCCAGAAGGTATCGGCAATCGCCTGGACCTTTTTCGCCAATTTTTCGGGTGTCATTCCCCAGTTAGGCGGCACGATACACATGGAGTTCGCCCGTTGCCACAAAGGCTCAATCCGCTCGCGGACCTGATCCGGCGTACCGTGCGCACCAAAGGCCCGGACCATTTCATCGGGCACGTATTGCGCGGCCCGCACGCAGTTCATCGTCTTGGAGGCTTCGCTGATCTTGCGTGCTTCGGCCCCGAAGCCGTGCGCCTCAAAATAGGGGGAGTACTGGCTGAAGCCCGAGTAGAATGCCAGCCAGGGTTTGGCGTCATGCAACGCGACCTGTTCGTCTTCATCAATGGACGCCGTTACCCAGGGTTGAAAATGAATGGAGGCCGGATCGCGGCCGGTACGCGCTGCGCCAACGGCCAACGACTCCTGGGCCTGGCCCAGGGCCCATTCGACCGACCAGACCGGATGCCCGATCAAGCCGTCGCCTACCTCGCCCGTCAATTCGCACATGCGCTGGCGCAGGGCCGCAATCCAGACGGGAATACGTGCTCGATACGGAGGGAGCGTGGGTTGATAGGAATCAAACCTGAGCTGATAGAACTGCCCCTCCCAGGGCTGCATGTCCCCGGACCGCGCCCCGTCTTCGACGTGACGGAGGACCTGTACTACTTCACGCAGCCGCGACACCGGTTTATCGTACGGCATCCCAAAATAGCCATTGGTCCAGTGCTTCGGGCCGGTGCCCAGCCCGAGAATAAATCGTCCCTTTGATAACTGATCGAGCTCTATCGAGGAAATCGCCGTTTCAAACGGGCTGCGCGTCAGACCAATGGCAATGCCGGTGGCGAGTTCGAGCGTGCTTGTCACCGCCGCGACCGCGGATAACGGGGCAAAGGGCGAGCCGTAGACTTGAGGAACGGCTACGCCAGCAATACCTCGGGCTTCTAACTTCCGAACAGTTTCCGCAAAATCCGGCTCAAGCGCTGGAATCACAAACGTCCAGTATTTTCGATCCACAACGTGTTCTCCTTGTCTCGTCTGCGCAGTAGGGAGGATGAGGCTCCCGCTTCAGCAGTCTGCCAGGGTGTGAAATACACTGCATTATTGCTGACGGTGTACCTCGACGGCGCAATTCGAGCTCACATGATGTCGTTTCACCATTCGGCCAAGGTTTCTGCCGGTCGGCATGAACACACGGATGAGCCTTTCTGCAAAACCGTCCTGGGTCTTGCTGATGCCGCCCGCGGCATAGGCCAGCTTCATAAGATGGGTCTTGCCGGTTCCGTTAGCACCGACAAGCACGTTGATACCTGGAGATACCGTGACATCGAGTCTCTCAAACGCGGTGAATCGTTCGAGCTTCAGCCTTGTGATTGCCATCCTCTTCCCCCCGCACATCAATGTCCGACCATATTATATACGTTACCGTTTCCGGTCCGATCTTACTCCGGCACATCCAGCTTGAAGATGTGGGCGGCATTCAGACCTAGAATCTTCTCTCGGCTGGCTTCGGACAGGGTGTCCATCTGACGTTCGATGCTGGCGGCCGAGTATGGCCAACTGCCCTCGTGATGGGGGTAGTCGTTGGACCACAGGAAGTTCTCGACCAGGTCCAGTTCTTCGGCCAGCAGCAAGGTGGAACGGTCGTTCATGAAAGCCGAGAAACAGTTGCGCCGATAATAGAAGCTGGGCGGTTCGGGCAAGACCGGACGGACCCACATATGGTGGGCCTGGTGGGCGTAGTCGAGGGTTTCGACCATCCACGGCACCCAACCGATGCCACCTTCGATAGAGCCGGCCTTGAGGCTGGGATGGCGCTCAAACACGCCGGACGAAATCAGGTGAACCAGCGGGTCCATGACGGTAGACATCGAGTGCGACACATAGTTAATCAGCGCCCCGCCATTCCCCCCAACCGCCCGCGGGTCGCGGCCGGTGGAAACATGGAAGGTTATGGGCAGGTCAACGTCTTCAATCAGTGACCATAGGGGCTCAAACGATTTGTCGTTGTATTGCAGCTCGCCATCCTTGAGTGGTCCAAAGATAGGTTTATTCGGCAGGGTGAGTCCTTTGAACCCCTGCTCTGCGGCCCACTGCACTTCCGCCATAGCCCCCGCAAGATCACCGCTGGCAATCATGGCCATAGGCATGAAGCGCGCCCAGTGGCCGCCAAAGGTCTCTTGCGCCCAGCGGTTCCAGGCCCGGAACATCGCGCCCTGGAACACCGGGTCAGGCGTGCCAAAGGCCAACAGGCCCTTATTCGGGAAAATAATCTCCGCATCAATGCCATCCGCAGCCGCGTCGGCAAGACGCTGTTTCATGTCGGTTCCGGCCTGGTTGCGGCGCAGGTCTTCTGCCTCAAAGCGCTTTGAGTAGGGCTGAAACATATCGATATCTTCAAACGACTCCAGCGCCGGCAGGTGTTTTTCATAATTGCGGCCCGGTTTGATCAGTACGGGTTTCATGCCCTCGCAGATCGTCCACTGCGCCCCATCTGCGTCAATCTCCATGCGCGGAATGCGATCAAGATATTTTTTCTCAATGCGCCTTTCCAAATAATCGTTCGGTTCGACCCCATGCGTATCGACCGAGACCATATAGTATTTCTGCGGATCATCGGCACGGGCAGTCCGCGCCCAGCCGGTATGGCCTGGGGTCTGTTTGCGCCATTCATTGTGTGGAGATGCTGTGTGGGAATGTGTTGCTGACATAGTGTCCCTCCTCAAGATGTGTAAAACGTAACAAGTAAAACGGACGGGCGACAAGCCCGTGCTCTATAGTTCTGCTCATTTACTGGACTGTCCAGCCCAAATATGCGACACGGCAACACAGAGGAGCACTCGCATGAAATTCGGCATTATCCATGACTTTCGCAATCCAGCCCAATGGCACCGCCCGTATCCAGAGCTATATCACACCCTGCTCGATCAAATCGTTCGGGCTGAAGAGTTGGGCTATGACAACGTCTGGCTGGCGGAACATCATTTCACCGAAGACGGCTATAATCCGTCCACCCTGCCGACCGCCGCGGCCATTGCCGCACGAACGAGCCGCATTCGGATCGGGACCTATATTCTGCTGATGCCGTTTCAGCATCCGGTCCGGGTGGCAGAAGACACGACGTGCATCGATATCTGGTCCAACGGGCGCTTTGATCTGGGTGCCGGGCAGGGTTATGCCGCGGGCGAATTTCAGGCTCTGCATATCCCACGCACAGAACGTTCGGCTCGTTTGGCAGAAGGCGCCGAGACAGGAGATGGGGCATGAGCCGCTTTCCCGAACGCCTGGTCACCCGACGGCTGGTGCTCCGTGCCCCCACCGCATTGGACGCAGAGGGCGTGCTTGATGCCGTGACCGCCTCCTACCCCGAACTGCACCGCTGGATGGACTGGGCGAAGGCGCCATACGGCATCGACGAGGCGCGCTGGTTCTGTAACGACGCCCGTGCCAAGTTCGAGGAGGGCCGGGACTTCCCGACGCTGCTGACGTTGCCCGGTGACGGCAGGATCATCGGCGGCGCCGGCCTCATGGGGTGGAACGCCGACGTACCGAGCTTCGAGATCGGCTACTGGGTGCACACGGCATTTGCCGGCCAGGGCTACGTCACCGAAGCCGCCCGCGCGCTAACGCTATTCGCTTTTGACACTCTCGCAAGCCGTCGGGTCGTCATCTGCATGGACACGGACAACTGGCGAAGCCGGGCCGTCGCCGAGCGGCTAGGCTTCGAGTGGGAGGCCACGTTGAAGCGCGAACGTCTCAACAACGCGGGGCGCGTGAGCGACACGCGGGTCTACGCGATGTTCGACCGGGGGCAGCTCGCCACCGGCTAGGTTGGGTCCGCGCCCCGCCACCTCAACTCACGCATCAAGGCCTTGCGGCCTGGAGCGGGCGACAGGACCCGCCTAGACCCTGTACCCGCCGTCCACCGAGATCACCTACCCCGTGATGCCCGCCGACTCCGGCGCCGCCAGCAGCGCCGCCATGGGTCCAAGTTCCTCCGGTTCGAGGATGCGCCCCTGGAGATTCTCGGACTCGATCTCCGTTCGCACCGTCGCCACATCCGTGCCGCGGGCGCGCGCCATCGCATCGAGATTCACCAGTTGCGTATTGGTCCATCCCGGACACAGGCAGTTGACGGTCACGCCCCGCGTGGCGACCTGTGCGGCCATGGCCCGGGTCAGGCCGATCAGGCCGTGCTTGGCCGCCGTGTAGGCCGCGCCGCCTCCCGACCGTTTCGCGTAGCCGGAGCCGATGTTGACGATGCGTCCGTAGCTGCGCTCGACCATGCCATCGATCACGGCACGGCTGGCGCGGTAGGCGGAGAAGAGGTTCAGGTCCACGTTCACCGCGAATAGCGCCGCGTCCCTCTCTTCGGCATTGAGTTCACCGGCGGCCAGCGTGGACTGGGATACGGCTCCCATCAGGCCGGTATTGCCGCCACCCTGATCGGCACCCCGGACCAGGTCGCCTGCAAAATGGAAAAGTTCCGCCAGCGTTTTCACTGCACCCATTTTGTGCTGGGTACGCAACTCCCAGGACTCGACCCCCAAAAGGTCACGCGCTCGCTGGAACTATTTGCCCAGGAGGTCATGCCAGAGTTTCGGGGCAGGTAGCGCATCATATCTTACGCCCATTCCAATCTTCTCACTTTTCATTACAATAAGGCGTAAGAGTTTTTGCCATGCTCCAAAGACTGCCCCAGTTGCTCAAAGAATTAACGCCTCAAGAACAGGCACAAGTCGAAACCTTTGCGGCCTTCATTCTCGCTCGCCGTAAACTCCAGCAGCCCCAACTCCTCACGAACGATCTTTCAGTTCAAGAACTCACCGAGCTTGTTGCTTCAGCAGGAAGCTTTGAGTGGCTCGAAGAGGAAGAGGATATTTATTCCTCGGATGATGGTAAGGCAGTGCAATGGCCCAGTTCCTGCTCGATACAGTCCAAGGCTTGCTGAGGCGTGGAGACCGCGGTGTAGAGACCGCGAAACTTCTGGTTGATGAGCGCTTCGGCAAAACCGCGCTCGAATTGCTGCAACAAGCCGTCGAAATAGCCGTTCGTATTCACCAGCACGATAGGCTTGGAGTGGAAGCCGAGCTGTTTCAAGGCGATCACTTCAAGGGCTTCCTCAAAAGTCCCAAACCCGCCAGGAAGAGTGATAAAGGCGTCTCCGCGCTCATCAAGCCCTTGCTTGCGGCTGCGCATATCATCCGCGGTATGCATTTCATGCCCATCTTGCCCGTACCCTTGTTCGAGGAATCGCGACAGGATAACGCCTATCACCTTACCACCCGCGGCAAGCATGGATTGGGACAGCGCTCCCATCAGACCAGTATTCCCCCCGCCATAAATTAAGGTGTACTCTCGCTGCGCCAGCAGTTGGCCAAGTTCAGTTGCTACGTCCAGATACACTTGCGGACAGCGTTGGCTCGAGGCGCAGTAAACAGTGATGGCGAGCGGGCGAGCAGGAGGAGGGGAAGAGGGCATTACTTTTTAGCGGCGCTGTTATTCGGCACGCTCGATGAGAGGACCAAGAGGGGACCAAATTCTCGGGAAGGGGGGGGGATACAGGCATAGAGTCAGCACACCCTATCCTTCTCCCCTTCTCCCCATTACGAGAGATTTTTCACGACACCGTCCATGCCACTCCACTCGACAATCGGCGTGAGGCGGCGTTTGGTAATCATGCCCTGGGCAACCAGAGTCGAAAAGGTGGTGAAGGTTTTGGCATGATCTTGGATATCCAGAACCAGCACCATCTTCGCCTCTTCGTTCGAGGCCCACGGCCCGGCTTTGAGCGTCACCCCCTCGGGAAAGCCGGTTTCTCCGCTTAATACCCCCTTAAACATGTTATGGACTTCCTTGGTCCGGGTTGGGTCCCAATAGATCTCGTCTAAATAGAGCGGCATACGATTTCCCTCCTTCTGGGATAAACTTGTTCGGGGCATAGCAAAAAAACCGCACCCAGCATACCCCGCTGAGTAAACGTGCCCTCAACAGACCTGTAGATGTTGGCCCGTTTACTCATTGCGACCACTCCAGGCAGCGCTCCTGCCTTTGGCATTCCGGGTGGGGTGTGCTAGCGTCTGCGCCAAGGTGTCGGGCAGAGCGCGTTAAAGCAGGAAGGAGGCGACAATGGCACTGCCGCTACAAGGGATTCGCGTGCTGGATATCGCCAGTATGTTAGCCGGTCCCTACGGCGCGACCATGCTGGGCGACATGGGTGCTGACGTGATTAAGATCGAGCCTCCCTACGGAGACGAGTCCCGCGCCATTGGTCCCAAAGTCGAGAATGACAGTGGCTTTTATGTCGGTATTAACCGCAATAAACGCGGGATGGTGCTTGACCTGACCCAGCCGGAAGGCAAAGCCCTGTATTTTCGGCTGGTCCGAACGGCCGACATTATTGTCGATAACCTCCGCCCCCAGGCCAAAGCCAAGCTGGGTGTGACATACGAAGAAACCTGTCAGTATAACGAGAAAATCATCTGCATCTCTGTCAGCGCATTTGGCCAGGACGGACCGTATGGCGGACGGCCAGGCATTGACCCGCTGGCCCAGGCGCTGACCGGCTTTATGAGCGTCACCGGAGACCGGAACGGAAAGCCGATGAAGGCTGGACCGGCTATCGCCGACGCCACCTGTGCCAATCTGGTCGCCTTTGCCGCCATGGTCGGCCTGTGGGCCCGCGAGCAACAGGGGATTGGTCAGCAGATTGAGGTCTGCCTGATGGACGGGCTGATCCATGTTCAGCCCTCACAGGTCGGACAATTCTTTTTGAATAATTTCATCCAGCCGCGCGTAGGCAATGCCAGTCCGTTTTATGCGCCCTACGGGACGTTCACCTGTCAAGACGGCAAAGACATCCAGATTGCCTCTTTTAATAACAAGTTCTTCCAGAATATCTGCCGGGCGGTAGAACGGGAGGACCTGATGGCTGATCCGCGTTTTGAAACCGGAGAGCGGCGTTTGCAACACGAGGCCGAACTCAACGAGGTGTTGCAGACCGAGTTTTCCAAAAAAGATGCGGCTGACATGATGCAGCGTTTAAGCGCCGCCGACGTGATGGCCGCGCCGGTGAACACCTTGCCCGAAACCTTTGCCGACCCCCAAGTCCAGCATAACAATATGGCGGTCGAGGTGGACCATGCGCGAGTCGGAAAACTCAAGGTTGGCGGCATTCCGGCCAAGCTCAAGAAAACGCCCGGCGCCGTGCGCCTCGCCCCCCCGACCCTTGGTCAGCATACCTGGGAGATCTTGCAGGAGATGGGCTTGAGTGGAGATGAGGTTGAACAACTGAAACATAAAGGTGTGGTGAAGTAGGAAGTGACGCCAGGGTATCGGATGACACGTAGGGGCGAAAAATCTTTCGCCCCTACAAAGGAAGAAGGAGTGTATGCCCCGAAGAGCGGATGGAATAGTTCAGGCCCTGAAAGAGGCGGACGTCTCAACTATTTTCGGCATTCCGAGCATTCATAATATTGGCCTGTACGAGTCCTTACGCCACGAGCCCTCAATTCGGCATATTGTGTGTCGGCACGAAGCTGGCGCAACCCATATGGCAGACGGCTATGCGCGGGCGAGCGGCGGCCCGGGTGTGATTGTCTCGTCAACCGGCCCAGGAGCGGGCTTTACGGTGTCCGCGCTACAGGAAGCCTGGGGGAGTTGCTCACCGGTCCTGATGATCACGACCAATATCGAGGCAACAAAGATTGGCAAGGGCTTGGGCGTCCTACACGAACTGGAAGAGCAGACCGCTCTCTTTCGGACCATTACCAAAGACGTGATTATTCCCCAGCCGGACGATGATGTGTATGCCGTCGCACGGCACGCTATCGCCCTCGCTCAGTCAGGCCGGCCTGGGCCGGTATGTTTGGAAGTCCCGACTGATCTTATGTCCGGAGAAGCGTCTGCGGCGACGCCGACACTAGCGGACAGTACTCCAGCCTCTCCGCCGCTTCCTGCACGCCTGGACGAGGCCGTCGCCATTCTCCGCAACGCAAAACAGCCCCTCATTCTTGCTGGGACGGACGCGGCGCGGGCGAGTGTTGTGGGAGACTTGGCCGGAGACCTGCAAGCCTTAGCCGAAGCATTATGCGCACCCGTCATCACCAACACTCCGGGCAAAGGTGTGGTTGCGGAAGATCATCCTCTGGCGTTTGGCAATGCAGCCCGCAAACTGGTTGTCAAAGAAATCGTACCCGGCTGTGATGCGGCAGTCGTGATTGGCTCTCGGCTGCGTGAAGTTGACGCAAAGCGGCGTGGCTTGGCCCTACCCGCACAGTTGATCCATGTCGATTGGGACGAACGCTGGATCAGCAAAAATTATCCAGCCGCGGTTCCGCTCGTCGGAGATATTGGCGCCATTACCCAAGCGCTGCGGAATCAGCTCGAAGGAGAGCCGTACACCGGGCCGCGTCAGGAACGGACTGCGGCCTGGCGGCATGCGGCTGACGCAGAGATCGAGCGACTCAGCCACGAGCGTCCGGAAATTCAGTCGCTCAGGGCGATTCGGGCTGTGCTGCCACGAGACAGTACGCTCGTTGTTGATAATACCCAGCTTGGCTATTGGGCCGAGTATTTTTACCCATCCTACCAGGCCAACGGGATCATCGGGGCCAAGGGCTCGGGGCTGCTCGGATTCAGTTTTCCAGCAGCCATTGGCGTCAAGGCGGCGCGGCCTGATACCCCTGTGGTCGGCATGATCGGTGACGGGGGCTTTCTCTACACGGCCCAGGAATTGGCGACCTGCGTGCGCCACAACATTGGCTTTCCACTCGTTGTGGTCAACGATAATGCGTTTGGGGTGATTGGCTATTTGCAGCGTTCTGCGTATCAAGAGGCATATCAAGAGCAACTCACCAATCCGGACTTCCTCGCATTCGCAGGGGCATTTGGCGTCCAAGCAACGCGCGTCCAGTCTCCGGCAGCATTACAATCGGCCTTGGACACGGCACTCGCCTCCGGCGAGATGCATCTCATTGAATATCAAATGACCATTCAGGAACCCCCCTTCGGGAAATACTAGAGCAAGGAGACAGCATGGCACACCGTCGCACCACCATTTGGGGCTGGGGATTTGAGGATGAACAGCCGACCCCGGAACAGAAAAAAAATATTGCCAAAGGCATTGCCGAGAGTGTTGGAGCCAGCGACTTTGCACTTGATCCGGAGCCGCACGTTGAAGATATTCAGCTCCGAGCGCCGCGCCTCTCACCGCCGGCGTCCCTGGCCGGCATCTGCTCAACCGAGACCTACGATCGCGCGGCCCATTCCTATGGCAAAGCCCTGCCCGATATTGTGAAAGCCTTTCGTTTGGACTTTCCGAATCCGCCCGATGTCGTGGCCTTTCCCAGGACCGAAGAAGATGTGGTCTCAGTATTGGACTGGTGCAACGAGGTTGGTGCGGCAACCATTCCCTTTGGGGGCGGATCGAGCGTGACCAGCGGCGTCGAGCCGCCGACCGGCGACGCCTATCCCGGCAGCGTGTCCATTGACCTGCGTCAGCTCGACAAAGTGCTGGAAATTGATGAAGCCTCGCGCGCGGCCCGCATTCAGGCCGGTGTCTACGGACCTGCCTTAGAAGCCCAGCTCAAACCACACGGTTATACCCTGCGGCATTATCCCCAGTCGTTTGAGTTCTCGACGCTGGGCGGCTGGATCGCTACCCGTTCAGGTGGACATTTTGCCACGCTGTACACCCATATTGATGACCTGGTCGAATCCACCCGGGTCGTCACCCCAAACGGCATTGTCGCCTCGCGTCGCCTGCCGGGATCAGGAGCCGGCCCCAGCCCGGACCGCATGTTTATTGGCTCGGAGGGGATTCTGGGCATCATCACCGAAGCCTGGATGCGTTTGCAGCACCGGCCTGTCTATCGGGCGTCCACCGCGGTTCACTTTGAAAAATTCGAGAACGGGGTTGAGGCGATTCGTTTGCTCAGCCAGTCCGGCCTCTACCCCACCAATTGTCGTATTCTCGACCCGACTGAGGTCAAACGGAATAATGTCGGCAATGGCACGGGTGGCAGCCTGCTCATGCTCGGCTTTGAATCCGCGGACCATCCGCTCGAACCCTGGATCAATCGGGCGCTTGAATGCTGTACCGACCTCGGCGGAACGACGCCGAATGGGGTTGTGATTAAAGGCGGCGGAGAAACCACGGGGCGGGGCGGCTCGGTCGGAGACTGGCGCAACGCCTTTATCCGCATGCCCTACGCCTTTTCGACTATGGCGGCCATGGGTGTGATATTCGACACAACCGAGAGCTCGATTCCGTGGAACGCTTTTTACGCATTCCACGCCGGCGTGATGCGGGATGTACAAAAAGCGCTGGATGAGGTGTGTGGGGGTGGCGTGCTGTCGTGCCGCTTTACCCATGTCTATCCTGACGGTCCCGCGCCGTATTTCACCTTTACCGGCATGGGCACAAAAGGCAGCGAGCTGGAACAGTGGCATGAAATCAAAACCGCGGCCTCGGAGGCGGTCGTACGGTATGGGGGTACGGTGACGCATCACCACTCAGTCGGTCGCACCCACCGGCCGCAGTATGAGAAGCAGCGCCCGGACCTGTTTGCCAGCGCCCTTCAGGCTGCGAAAGCCGCCCTTGATCCGCAGGGCCTGTTGAATCCGGGAGTGTTAATCGACCCGAGCCACTGATTCCAACGGTGCATCACACGAGGAGGAGAAGTACATAGCCGTGACGGCCGAGATGAAGAACATTCGTGAAGCCATCATGGATGGCCAAGCCAAGACGGAAGACTTTGAGGGGCTTCCGCTCCCGGAATGGATGCTGGCCGTCACCACGCATAAAGACGAAGTGGGCATGTTCGAGGGGCTGGAGTCCTGGGAAAAAGACCCCAGAAAAAGCCTGCACCTCGATCAAGTCTCCGTCCCGGAAGTCGGCCCGAATGAAGCCCTGGTCGCGATCATGGCCTCCAGCATTAACTTCAATACGGTCTGGAGTGCCATCTTTGAGCCACTCCCAACTTTTTTGTTCTTAGAACGAAACGCCAAAAAAAGCCCGTGGGATAGTCGGCATAATCTGCCCTATCATATCCTGGGCAGCGACGCGTCCGGGGTGGTGTTGAAAGTCGGGCCTGGGGTAAATCTGTTCAAACCCGGCGACGAAGTCACCATTCACTGCAACTACGTGGACATGCAGGCCCCGGACGGCCACGACGATTCGATGCTCGACCCGGACCAGCGTATCTGGGGCTTTGAAACCAATTTTGGCGCTCTGGCTGAAATTGCCGTTGTCCGGGCCAACCAGCTCATGCCCAAGCCGCCCCATCTCACCTGGGAAGAGTCGGCTTCCATGCCGCTGGTCAATTCAACCGCGTATCGGGTGCATCATAATACGCAGATTGGAAAAATTGGTGTGCTATGTCTCGCCCCAGAGGAAGGGCTGGGAATGACGGACGAGGAAGGCCGCGCGCGGCATATCGGGCAGATCAATTTATACCGCAACGCCGTCAAAGGCGATTTTCGTTTGGTGAAAGACCAGCCGTAATTAGTGGCCAACAACAATCGTTTATACACACCCATGCCTGCCATCACCATCCGCTCCGCCACTCCGGACGACGTGCCGCTCATCCTTGAACTCATCAAAGGCTTAGCAGCCTTTGAAAACGAACCGGAGGCGGTCAAGACTACACAAGAAGACCTGCTGCGCGACGGCTTTGGCGAACGGCCTCAATTCGAGGTGCTGATTGCCGAGATCAATGCAGAGCCGGCTGGCTTTGCCCTGTTCTTTGTGACCTACTCCACCTGGGAGGGGCGGCCAAGCCTGTATCTCGAAGACCTGTTTGTTATCGAATCGGCGCGTCAGCATGGAGTCGGGCGGGCCTTAATGGCCAAACTGGCCGCCATTGCAGTCGAACGCGGCTATCAGCGCTTGGAGCTTCAGGTTTTGGACTGGAACCCCGCCCGCGAGTTCTACCATCGTCTTGGCATGGGTCATATGGATGAATGGCTGTCCTACCGGCTCAGCGGTCAAGCGTTACGCAAACTTGCCACAGCATCAGAGTAGGGGCAGCATGAATTATCTCTACCGGATATCCGCAGTATGATTTGGGTGTAGATAGTTCGTCCGGGTCTGTAAACCAAACGTCTGCCTCAGGTGTCTCATACATAAGAGGATGACCGCGTCCATGCTAGTCGGAGTTGGAACAGCCGAGATGGGAGTACTAACGGCTGAACGTGAGGAGTGTTTCAGCACGTTTGTTGCCTTTCAGCGTGACCGGGCGAGGCGGCTGGCCTGGCGCTTGGTCGGGGGCGACGAAGCTGCGGCCGAAGATGTTACCCAAGATGCTTTTGTCAAGGCATATCAAGCGCTTGACAGCTTTCGGGGTGAGGCCAGTCTCGAAACGTGGTTCTATCGTATCCTCGTCCGTCAGGCGCATAACTATCGTCGCTGGCGGGCAGTGCGGACACTCTGGCAGAATGAAAGCGAAGCAGAACCCGCAGATCCAACACCAAAAGCGCAAGGCGATCCAGGGCTCCGTCGGCGCATCGCTCACGCCCTGGAGCAGCTCTCACGTCGGCAGCGCGAAGCCTTTGTACTGGTCCATCTTGAGGGCTTTACGGTTCAGGAGTGCGCCGATTTTTTGGGAAAACCCAGCGGGACGGTGAAGAGCCATCTGCATCGCGCCCTGGTCAGGCTGCGCGCGGAACTGGCCGACCTGGACGAATGCACAGTAGATGCAACGCAGACAGGAGGCGCGTAGTCATGCTGTCTTCAGATGAATATAAAAACCTTACGCCCGACGACCGGCGTTTTATTCAGCGGGTGGCCGAGCACTATACGCCAGCGTCACTTTCAGCGGCCCGGCAGGCGACGTTTGATCGCAAGCTTGAAGAACGGCTAGCCGGCTCTGCCCGGCTTCCTTTCCTGCGGCCAGCCAGCCTTCTTGTCCCTATTTGTGCAGCCCTGCTGCTGTGGTTTGCACTCCCTTCGCAGCGGGCTTCCAGCCCGAACTTCAAAGACTTCACCCCACCGTCCGCACCATCAACTCTCGCGCAGGACACCTCAGGAGCGGGTCCGTCGGACACGCAGGACACGCCATCTCACTCCAACCTTTTGACGTATGCCTACGACCAATCAGAAGCGTATACTGACTTTCTGCCCGATGAATATATGGCCCTAGCTGATGCTTTTGAGCTGCTGTGAGGAGGCTGGTATGAGAAAGGCTGTCATGCTGGTTCTTGTTGCTGTGTTCACCTTGGGTGAATGGGGCGGCTGGGCGTCTAGCGTCGGGGCACGGCCTCCAGGGCCGCCTGCCCTTCATGCTCCTCCTGGACCACGTCTGGAGCGGCTCGTCGAAGAGTTGGGGCTGGATGAAAGAACGCTGGCGCAAGTAGACGCTATTATTGATGCTTCACGCACCAAAGAACGGACCCTGCGGCGCCAGTTGCGCGAAGCAGGCAAACAAATGCGAAGCCTGCTAGAAGAAGAAGATCCCCGTGAAACGGAACTCCTGGAACAAGTCGACGTTATTGGTGGCCTGCGGACGGAACTCCGCAAAGAGCAATTAAAGACCATGCTCCGCGTCCGTGCTCTTCTGAGCCAGGAACAACGCGCCAAGTTGCTCGAACAATTCAACAAGAGCCCCCGTCGTGGCCGCCATGGGTTTGGCTGGCATAAGGACTTTCAATCCAATCCCCCACCGGTCGAATCACGGTAACCCGGAATCCGTCCGTGCGTGTCTAATCAGACAGACTCACATACCAAGGAGGTCAGTGTATGACAAAAAGAAAATGGAGTATCGTGTGTGTAAGCGTAGTAACCGCAGGACTCATGCTCGCCTCACTCGTGTCGGCCCGACCCGGACACGGGCGCTTTGGTCGGGGCGGGCCTGGGCTCTTCCCCTTACGGGTGTTACAGAATTTGGATCTGACTGACACGCAGCAGGCCAATATTGATGCGATCAAAGAAGCTCATCAGGAAAGCCTGACCGGCCTAAAAAAGGAACTGAAAGAGACGCGCAAAGCAGTAATGGACCAACTCTTGGGAGAATCAGAGGTCGTTGCAAGTGACTTTACTAGCCTGCAAGCGAATCTGAATCAGATTCACACTGCCCTGTTTGAAGAACTGCTGGCAATGGGATTAGCCATCCGGGCCGAACTGACCCCGGCCCAACGCGCGGAAGCTGTCACCCTGATTGAGGAGTTTCGTGCGCGTCGCGCCGAGAAACACGCCGAGTGGCGTGCAATGAAAGACAGGTAGCCTGGATGGAACGAAGTGCAATCCAGGACGCCGAACTCCCGGATTTCGGTACCCCTCCATCCAGGCTACAGAAGAAAGAAAGAGAACGCAGCTCATCAATATCGGAACACGCTACTGCGCCACCAAGCCACCATCCACCTGCATGGGAATACCCGTCACAAACGAGGCCGCGTCGGAACACAGCCAGACCACGGCTTCCCCAATTTCCGAGGGCTGGCCAAAGCGTCCGATCGGTTCCATGGACAGGGCGAGTTCGTCAAACCCCGGCGACATCTGTACTCCGCGTTCGACCATGGGGGTTTGGATTACTCCCGGACAGACCGCGTTGACCCGAATGCCGGCTTTGGCATATTCAAGCGCCGCGGTCTTGGTCAGCCCGACCACGCCGTGTTTGCTGGCCACATAGTCGGGCAGGCCGATAAAACCAACCAGACCGGCAGCCGATGCTGTATTCACAATAGCCCCACCGCCCTGGCTGAGCATGTGTTGGATCTCATACTTCATGCACAGCCACACGCCAGTCAGATTGACCGCAATCGTCCGGTCAAACTCTTCCTCGGTGCAGTCAATGGTCGGCTTCAGACCCCCCTCGATTCCAGCATTATTAAACGCGCAGTCGAGACGGCCATACGTCTCAACCGTTTGTGTGATCAGCGCCTCAACGTCTGCGGCCTGCGACACATCGGCTTTGACAAAGATGGCTTCTCCACCCGCGGCTGCGATCTGCCGCACGGTTTCCTCACCTCCCTCAACGACAATATCTGACACAACAACTTTGGCGCCTTCTCGGGCAAAGACGAGCGCCGTGGCCCGACCAATACCGGACCCCGCCCCGGTCACGAGTGCAATTTTGTTGTCCAATCGTCCCGGCATATTTTCCTCCTACTGGGTTACCAGGCCACCATCAACCGCCATGGGGTGGCCCGTCACAAACGAGGCTGCATCAGAACACAGCCACACAACAGCCTCTGCAATCTCTTGGGGCTGGCCGAGACGGCCGACCGGCTCGACCGCCGCGACCGACTCCGCCATCTGCGGATTTTGGCCAAAGGCCCGCCTGACCATGGGGGTGTCAATCACGCCGGGACAGACCGCATTGACCCGAATCCCGGACTTGGCATATTCCAAAGCCGCTGTTTTTGTCAGCCCCACGACCCCGTGCTTGGCCGCAACATAGGGAGCGATGCCTTGAAAGCCAACCAACCCGGCGACAGAGGCCGTGTTGACAATGGCCCCACCTCCCTGTTTGGGCATCTGCGGAATTTCATACTTGAGACACAGCCAGACTCCCTTTAGGTCGATAGCCACGACCCGCTCCCAGTTGGCTTC
This sequence comes from uncultured Binatia bacterium (SeqCode), assembly GCA_965247985.1. Classification (GTDB taxonomy): domain Bacteria; phylum Desulfobacterota; class Binatia; order Bin18; family Bin18; genus Bin18. Next base: position 3,664,664 of record OZ252051.1, read on the forward strand.
GCTGCACTCATTGGTGGGAGACTGCTCACCTTCGATACCAGCGTTATTAAACGCGCAGTCGATCCGTCCGTAGGTTGCAACAGCCGAATTGACCAACGCCTCGACCTCACTGGCTTGGGCGACATCGGCTTTCACAAAGGTGGCCTGTCCGCCTGCAGCGGTGATCTGCTGCACGGTTTCCTCACCACCCTCAACGACGATATCCGAGACAACAACCTGGGCGCCTTCCCGTTCTTCAAGATTTTTGCGCCAGAAGTCCCAGTCCGATAGGCCAATAGCGTCAGGAGAGTCAGGATAGTGGAGCTGCAGGCCTTCCTCAGCACGAGCCCTAGTCGTTAATGCACGTCCAGCCCTCACAGATGGGCGTGATTTCATTATTCACCAGCGCTTTGATATCGGACGCCGCCTTTGTTGAGGTCGCTGTTCTGGTGCACATATCCGTTGTCACGGTCTCGCCGGCTCCATTGAAGGCATAGACCAGATATTCTTCCCCTTCTTTGAACAACACCCCACACAGTTCGGTTGTGGCTGCTGTTTCGAGCATCAGTTGAGACTTGTCAGTGCCCTTAATCGCAGTGCCGACATCCATGGTGACGCGGAGAGTCTCAAATTCGTACATATGTTCAGCCCCCAGCATGGATTTCCAAGAACCGTACAGCCAGCCGTCGGCCTCAATATGCTCAACGTCCGCTACCTTTCCCACAAAAACCACGTCCACGGCTTTCGCTCCTCCGCTTGGCGACGGCGGTGTGAGACAGGTACAGGCATACGTCGGTACGGATACCAACACGGCAATAACCCCGACAATGCAACTCAGGAAACGCTTCATAACTCAATCTCCTCTTTATCGATTCGTTCAGGAGAGATTATCGCCCTTTCCGTCCGGTATCAATCTCTACCTGCCCCACAAAATTGCAGCCAGCCCTGTTTTATGACAAGAAAATGAAAAGACTTTTTTTGTACGGCATAGCTCAACAGCGGCGAGGCTGTTATTGTCAATCACTCTTTTCACCAGCTGTTAGCAAACAATCCGAAGGAGGGAATGTATGAGCGGCTACACGATTATTGATGTCGATACACATGTAACCGAGAGTCCGGACCTGTGGACAAGTCGGGCGCCGGAGAAGATGCGCGACCGGGTGCCCCACGTCGAAACCGACAAAGACGGTCGTTTGTCCTGGTTTGTGGGGGGAGAGTCATTATTGGCCAACCCCGGTATGACCGCCACCGCCGGCCGGGGCAATATGCAGAATCCACCCAAGAACTACGAGGAGATGCACCCAGGGGCGCATGATGCCCAAGAGCGGCTCAAGTATATGGATCAGATGGGCATCTGGGCCATGGTCATGTATCCCAACGTCGGCGGGTTCGGCGCCCAGGAGTTCTTAAAGTTGAACGACCCTGAGCTGATGCTGACCTGCGTGCAGATCTATAATGACTGGCAGACCGAATGGGCCTCGGTTGACACGCGACGCTTGCTGCCTATCACCTCGCTGCCCTTCTGGGATGTTGATGCCGCGGTCACGGAAATACGGCGGTGTGCCGCTATGGGACATAAGGGCATCCTGTTCACCGGCGAGCCACAGTTCTGGGGGCAGCCGCTGCTCGGCGACCAGCATTGGAATCCCCTCTGGGAGGTATCGATTGAGTTGGACTTGCCGATCAGCTTCCACATCGGGTCGGGCAATATGGAGCTGGGTCTGTTGAAGGACAAGATCGAGTCCTACGGCAAGATGGCGGCGTTTACCGAATTGTCCGTGGACGTCTTTCTGCGCAACGGCATGCAAATGGCTGACTTGATTATGTCTGGCGTCTTGGCTCGGTATCCGGAGATTCAGTTCATCTCGGTTGAGAGTGGGATAGGCTGGATTCCGTTTGTGCTCGAAGCGCTGGATTATCAGTTTCAGGACAATGGGGTAGCCAAGGACAATCCGGAGTTTGACATGCTGCCGTCCGAGTACTTCGCCCGCAATATCTACGCCTGTTACTGGTTCGAGCAGACCGCGCCCCGCCGGCTGATCGACAAGGTTGGGGTCGATAATATTTTGTTTGAGACCGACTTTCCACACCCCACATCGCTGTATGGGGATGAAGTCCACAAGCGGATCAAAGGTGGCTTATCCGACTGTGAGGAGTCGGTCCGGCGCAAGATTTTGTGGGACAATGCGCAGCAGCTCTACAAAGTCGAAGCTCCAGCCGCAGGGGACGAAGCCAAACGCGAGAGCGTCGCTGCCGCAGCATAAGGTGAGAGTAGATTTCCAACAAGTGATAAAACATTCAGGGCTGAGGAGGGACTCCTTCTCAGCCTTTTTTGTCCTTACGGTGGGAAACGGGGGCAGCTTTCTCACCCGGCGCGAGATGGGCTGCTGATCCAAAGCACATCGCCTCGTTTGGCAGTGGGCAGCGCTGCAAGCAGCTTAGGCATTAAAGGCCGCAAGTCTTGTAAGCGGTTGCTCCGTACTCGGAGAACGAGAACAGCAATAGCATAGCGTGGCAAATATTGCTGGAAGGATAAGTTCCGATCTACTGTGACAAATGCCTCAAACTCTCTCTCAGCAAGCGCAAGCAGCTCTCCATTTTTTATCGTTGCCCATCCCATTTGCGGGACGGTCTTGACCTCATGACCGGCAATTTCCTTTGCAAGCCGACGGTCAACGCACTCATCGAGCAGTATCTTCACAAAGCAGTAGCTATCATTCGGTCCTTAGCCTCTTCGAGGAAAGCCACAACCTGTTCTCGTCGGACCGTAGGAAACCCCTCAAGAAAGTCGTCTATGGTCTCGCCCCCCTCCAGATAGTCTAGCAAGGTCTGCACCGGCACTCGAGTACCAGCAAAGACCGGGATTCCTCCCATGACCTCCGGGGAGCGTGTAATAAGAAGTTGGAGTGCCATGATGAAGATATATTCCCGAGTCACATGGGAAATCAAGAGGAACATCTGATGTTCACAAGATGAAAGGCGGGTCGCATTTTCTTGGAGACACGAATTGGAATGTGTTCATCACTCTCAAAAGACTTTCAGCTTTCTTGTATTAGGGGGTCTCTGGTGTTAGAGGCTGAGAATCGGCCCTGAATAGGCTTTTATGCAGTAAATCCGCGGTGCAAGGGAGGGAACACATGGGACGCACGTATAATGTCATTGATTCGGATGGGCATGTCTTGGAACCTCGCAATTTCTGGCGGGAATATATTGACCCGGCCTATCGCGATCAGGCACCTGAGTTGATCGTTGATAAAGCCGGCAAAGAGCGCTTTCAGGTAGAGGGTAAATTGCTTGGTCCGCCCGTCGGACTGGGGTTGATCGGGGCCATTGGGGTGCGCAAAAAGGTTGACGGGAAATGGGTCCATGCACCGAAAGTGGAGATCAACATGGAATACACCCAGGGGCGCAAGGGTGGCTTTGACCCGCACGCCCGGATTCCGGACATGGACCTGGATGGCATTGATGCGGCCTTTCTGTATCCCAGCCTTGGCCTCTTTGCCGGCGCGATCGAGGACCCGCAGCTGGCCGCGGCTGCCAGCCGGGCCTATAACCGCTGGCTGACCGATTACTGCGCCCCCTACCCGGACCGGCTGTTCGGCGTAGCCATGCTGCCCATGCAGTCGATTGAGCTGGCGGTAGAAGAAATGCGCTATGCGCGCACCGAACTCGGCATGCGGGCCGGTTTTCTGCGTCCCAATCCGTATAACGACAAAATGCTCGGACACCGGGATTACGATGTGTTTTGGGCCGAAGCCCAAGACCTCGACTTTTCGGTTGGCATCCACGAAGGAACCGGCGGCATGCCAGCCGTTGGGGTGGATCGCTTTCGGAGTTTTGGGGCCAAACACATGGTGTCCCACACCATGGAGATGATGCTGGCCGCTCTCTCCATCATCTGGGACGGCGTATGCGAACGCTTCCCCAAGGTACGCATTGGTTTTCTGGAGTCAGGCGGTGGATGGATGGCCCCCTGGCTGGACCGTATGGACCGCCACTTTGAAGATAAGGGATTGTTCAACGATTCTTCGCTGACCATGCCGCCCAGCGAGTATTTCAAGCGCCAGTGTTGGATTTCGTATGAACCGGTGGAAGGTAACCTCACCCATATGGTGGACTATATCGGCCCGCACAAAATCCTGTGGGCGACCGACTATCCCCATCCCGACGGTTTCTTTCCTGGGGCACCGGAGCAGATTGCCGAAAAACTGCCGGAGGAACACCGGCGTACAGTGCTGGCTGGGGGTGCGATGCAGTTCTACAATCTGAGCTAAGACCTGCAGCCCTCGGAAGCTAGCTCCCCAAAGGATACTCGCTATGACCATGCGTTTTTCGCTTCTGACTCTCGGCGATAATTACGCCCATCTACGCTCGCACGAGCAGTTCTATCATGAAGTGTTAGACGAGGCCGAGTATGCTGAAGCCCTCGGCTACGACGGCTTTTGGGTTGGTGAGCATCACTTTCAGGCCAGCCAGCGTGTGTTTCCATCACCCCAGATGCTCCTTGCCGCGATCTCCCAGCGGACCACCCGCCTGCGACTGGGCATCGGGGTGAGTGTCTTGCCGGTCAATGATCCGGTTCGCCTAGCCGAAGATATCGCCGCCCTAGACCTGCTCAGTCACGGGCGGGTGTGCTTTGGGGCCGGCAGAGGCTACCAGCCACATGAATTTGCTGGTTTTAATATTCCCATGGACACCGCCAAAGCGCGCTTTTGGGAATGCCTGGACATCATTCATGGCATCTGGACCCAGGAGCAGTTTTCGTATGCGGGAACGTATTATCAGTGTCAAGACATCGCCCTGCTGCCGCGTCCCATATAACACCCCTGTCCTCCGATTTGGGTTGCGGCGGTATCGCCCGGTTCAGCAGAAGAGATTGCCAAAAAAGGCTATGCCTTTTGCGCTGCCCCCTTCGCCTCCAGCCCGTCTCCAGGAGAAATTACGGCGCAATTGGACCGTTACCGACAAACCTTTACAGCGTCTGGCCATGGGCAACCCGCAGACGATCTCCCCCATGTCTTTTGGACCCACCTGGCAGATACAACTGAGCAGGCCCTCCGGGAAGCCGAGGCGGGTATGAAACGCAAACTGGGCAGCTCGACTAAAGTCTGGGCCAAGCCCGGCACCGGCGGTGGATACGAGGCGTTTGCCAAAGTTGGCCAATTCCTGGCCACCGCCACGATTGATCAACTCGACGCCTTGTCTATTTTTGGCGATCCCGCGCGCTGTCTTGAAAAAGTCAGAACCTATCACTCGGCTGGTATTCGCCATCTGATGGTCATGTTTGACTGGGGCGGCATGCCCAAAGAGACGATCTTTCATTCCATGGAGTTATTCGCCAAACACGTGATGCCCCATTTCCGAGAAGAGCGAGCTACAGTATCAGCGAATGATCCAGCCGCGGGTGAGCGAATTTCGGCGAAGTAGCTAAGAGCGTCCCTCTAGATTCCCGTTCACACGGGAATGACAGTCTGTGTTGTGTCATACCTGCGCAAGCAGGTATCCAGGCTTTCGGTACACCAGAGCAACCATCTTATTTAGTGATCTTCTTAGGCGACCGTATTGTTACCTATGGTCCAAGCAATCCTAGTCGCTTTCAGATTCCCGCGTACAGCGTGAATTGAAGAGGAACAAACCTTGCAGATTTTGAGGTATTTTGCAGGATGTGTATACTGCTCACCCAGCTATCCGTAGTGCGTCTACCAAGGCTTGGGGGATTTCGAGTGGGAAAAATCGGGCTGCTGCATAACCATAATCTTCCCCACTCTCGTCAACAACACGAATGTATCCGTGAGAGGCCGCTTCTTCATCTGGAATGACTCGGTATAATTTCCCCACCTCCAACGACGCTCTGTAATCCTCGTTACTGATACAGACCGCGAAGGAAGAGGCTTTTGTGTGTTTCTTTTTCATAGCTAGTCCAGCAAAGGAAATTTTATCTTGAACTCTCTCCGTCCAATGCCATGTGCTTCGTACCAGTGTAACTCAGCCGTGTGCACTGTACTATCGACGAGGCGAACGGTGGCAAAGCCTTTCATCTTTCTCCAGCGACCTTTGCCATAGTGTTTCCGTAAACGGGTTCGATCATGAACACCGGTCCCTCTCGCAATTGGCTCAATGTTTCGGATATCGCCAAGGATTTCAAAGTCCATCAGGGGTAGATTACTCGGCTCGCGTTCACGCCGGGCCGCTGCGCAGAATCTGCTTACGTTCCAACTCTTGCACTTGATCTGGCGTATAGCCGAGCCATTGGGTCAGGATTTCCCGATTATGCTCGCCCAGCGTCGGAGCTTGGAGCTCAAGGGTCTGGGGAAATTCCGAAAACCTCAGCGCGAACCCTGGTACATCCATGTCGCCGAGGATGCGGTCATGGACTGTTCGGACCGTACCGCGCTGGCGCAGATGCGGATGCTGGAGCGCCTCGGGTACGGATAGAATGGGCGCGATTGGCACATGATATTCTTTCAGTGTCGCAATGGCCGCGTCATCACTCGGCTGAGAGCGGAGCCAACTCTCGATGGTGTCCACTAGTTCGTCCAAGTTCTTCATGCGCGATTCGTTGTCAGTAAATCGTGGGTCGCGGGCCAGCTCCGGCTGTCCCATTGCTTCGCACAGCTTGGTCCAGTGCTGCTCCAGGGGCGCGATAAGAATCATATACCGCTCACGTCCCTTAAACACGCCGGCAGGAGCCGCATACCACGAATGCGCGCCTGAGCGCGTCGGGTTTATTTCCCCCTTGCTCAGGCTGTACATCTGGAAGCTGGCTTCATGATAATGCGCATAGGTATCGAGCAGCGCGAGGTCCAAATGCTGTCCGCGCCCGGTCCGCTCGCGGTATAACAACGCCGCACACACCGCGCCCATGGCATGCGCTCCGGTTGAGACATCGCCCAAGGCCACCATCGGGAATATGGGTGGACCATCCTTTTCGCCACCCATCGAGGTGATGCCTGAGTAGGCCGCGCCCACCCAGTCGAAGCCGGGTTCATGCGCGAGCGGGCCGGTCTGCCCAAAGGCGGAAATCGAACACATCACCAGCCCCGGATTGAGCGTGCTCGCCACGTCGTAGCCGAGTCCCAAGCGCCCGATGACTCCGGGGGCATAGTTCTCCACCAGTACATCGACTTTCTCCACCAGCCCCTTGAGGATGGTGAGCCCCTCTGGTGTTTTGGCGTCAAGGCACAAGTCCTTCTTGCCACGATTGTGTTGGACAAAATAGCCGCTCCGGCCATCAACCAAGACTGGACCGATGCGCGCGCCGTCGCCGGCCGGAGCCAGTTCGACCTTGATCACCTCGGCTCCCATTTCCGCCAGCATCAGCGTACAGGTCGGTCCTGCCACAATCTGTGAGAAGTCCAATACCTTGTAGCCATCAAGCACATGCTTCGGCTGATTCATTTTGCCTCCCCAAAGTTTTATACTGCTCCCATAACAGCCCAGAGTGGGGAGGCAAGAGGTCGAAGCAGTGCTACATCACATATTCTTGCTCCCTTGAGAGCGTGGAGTAGATAGAACATCCAGACAATCCATAAGGAGCGGACGTATGAACCCCGACCCTGTCGTCACTGCGGCGATCGAACTGCAACCCATAATCCGGAAGTATCTTGGCGAAGGAGAGAAGGCAGCCAGGCTCGCGAACGCAGTGTTCGCCGCGGTCGGCCAGGCCGGACTCTTCCGACTCTTCGCCCCGCGCGAAGTCGGTGGCTTGGAAGTCTCTCCGGCTGTCGCGCTCGCCGCTATCGAGGCGGTCAGTGCCGCCGACCCGGCCGTTGGTTGGTGTATCGGAAACTCTCAGCCGGCCTGCTTGGCTGCCGGCTGGCTAGCTGAGGACGAGCGGGCGAAACTCTTTGCCGAGCCGAATCGCAACTTCGGCTTCTCAGCGGCACCGGCCGGGCGTGCCGTTCCGGAAAACAACGGCTATCGCCTCAGTGGTCAGTGGCCGGTTGTCACGGGCTGTGAGGATGCGAGCTGGTGCGCCCTGGCGGGTCTGGTCATGGATGGAGATACGCCGCGCCAGGTGAATGGCGTAGCCGATGGACGGCTTTTCCTGATTCCAACGGCGGACATAGTCATCTCTCCTACCTGGCAGGGGGCTGTGGCCATGCGTGGAACAGGCAGTCACACGGTGAGTGTCCACCAGGTATTCGTGCCTGAAGGATTCGCCCATACCCCGGCCAAGCCACGAGTGATCGACCGTCCCCTGTATCGCCTCCCACTCCCCTTGTTGTTTGCGCCTGCCGGTGTTGCCGTCGCCCTGGGAGCCTTGGACACCGCTGTGGCGAGTGCCAGAGAAGCGCTGGGTGCAAAGGTCTCCTCCTTTAGCGGACAGACGGTCCGTGACCAAACCCCGATTCAGGAGCTAATTGCTCACAGCAGCGCCGCGTTACGGGCGTCCCGCGCCGGACTTTTTGCTGCAACGAACGCAGTCTGGGACCTGGCGAGTACCGGCGCCGAGGTCCCGCTGCAGCTCCGGGCGGAACTATACGCCTCCACTTTCTATGTCTTGGACACGGCGCGGGATACCGTCAGCCAGCTGTACGCCCGGGGCACGCGCGCAGGGTTCATGCGGGGCAACCCACTGGAACGGGCGCTCAGAAATCTGCACGCCATCGCCTTTGGCTATGAATCCTCGCGTGGCGTTCAGCATTCCGCCGGACGGGTATTACTCGGCGGCGAGCCGCTCGACCCACTGTTCTGAACGGGGATGCCGGGTGTCCGACTCCGTGTCTCTCACCCACATTGAACAGTCCGCTTGGACGAAACTTTCCCTGATCGTCGCCTATGCAACCCCCTTGTTCTCCGCTATCACTATGCCGTGAAAAGGACCGCTACTTGATAAGAAAACGGGGATCGAGAGGAAAACGATGGCACACACGGACCAACATCCACACAAACCAAACGGGAACGGAGCGGTCGAACAATACGACGCAATCATTATCGGCGCGGGGGTGGTGGGATTATATCAACTCTACCGTCTGCGCAAGATGGGGATTTCGGTCCGCGTCTTTGAGGACGCAGACGGCGTGGGCGGCACCTGGTATTGGAACCGCTACCCTGGCTGTCGCTTCGATTCCGAGAGCGAAACCTACGGCTACTCCTTCTCCGAGGAACTGTCCCAAGAATGGGACTGGAAAGAGCATTTTTCCGGCCAGCCGGAAAACGAGCGCTACCTCAACTTTGTCGCCGATAAGTTCGAGCTGCGCAAAAACATCCAGCTCAGTTCTCGGGTCAGCTCAGCAGTCTACGATGAGAATGCGCATCAATGGGAGGTCCGGGTCGAGGGTGGCCAGCGCGCCCGGGCGCAGTTTCTCATCGGCGCGGTCGGCATCCTGTCGGCGAAGTATACGCCCCCCTTCGCAGGCATGGACAGCTTCGGGGGCCTGTCGTTTCACACCTCGAACTGGCCCAAGGAAAAGGTGGATTTTACCGGCAAGCGAGTCGGCTGTATCGGGACGGGCGCTACGGCTGTCCAGCTCATCCCAATCGTGGCCCAGGAAGCCGGCCAGCTGACCGTCTTTCAGCGCACCCCGAACTACTGCGCGCCGCTACGGAACGCGGAGGTCGCCCCGGAGATTCAGAGCCAGTGGAAGGCTACCTACCCGGAAATCCACCAACGGTGTCGCGAAAGCCCGGCCGGCTTCAGGTACGACTTCGACCCACGCTCAGCGCTGGAGGTCTCAGAGGAAGAACGGCTGGTACTCTACGAGGAGTTGTGGGCCCTGCCCGGGTTCAAGAAATGGTTGGGTAATTTCCACGACATCATGACGAATATGGAGGCCAACGAGACCTTTGCCGAGTTCGTCCGCAATAAAATACGCGAGCGGGTCAACGATCCGGTCGTCGCGGAAATGTTGGTCCCCAAGGATCATCCCTTCGGTGCCAAGCGCATCCCCCTGGAGACCCACTATTACGAAGCTTACAATCGGGACAATGTCCTGCTGGTCGATATCCGCAAGGCACCGATCGTGGGCATCACCCCGAAGGGCGTGCAGACTCAGGACGCCGAGTACGAATTCGATGTTATCATCTATGCGACCGGTTTTGACGCGGTGTCCGGGCCGTTGACCCGGATCGATATCCGCGGCGAGGGTGGACAGACCTTCAAGGACAAATGGGCTGCCGGGCCGCGCAGCTATCTTGGTCTGCAGAGTGCCGGCTTTCCGAATTTCTTTATCGGCATGAACTCTGCGCTGTGCAACTACACCGTGTGTGCCGAGCTGATTGTGGAATGGATTGCAGATTGTATCGGCCATCTGCGTGAGAAGAGCCTGGCCTCCATTCAGCCCACCCTGGAGGCGGAGGAAGCCTGGGTGGATCACGCCAACGAGCTGGCCGCGGGGACGATTTTGACCGCTGCGGACTCCTGGTTTGTGGGGGCGAATATTCCTGGCAAGAAACGGGCGGTCCTCCTCTACGCGAACAGTGCCCGAGAATACCGGAAGAAATGTCATGAGGTCGCGGCCAACGGCTATGAGGGGTTTGTGCTGCGCTAGACCGGAGGGGCTGGATGACTCACGACCGGGCCAAACCTCACCGCCGTTTTTGTGCTCAGGGCCAGGGGTCTCCTCAACCGGCCCAGGCTGCCGGATATTCCGGGAAGCGAGACGTTCAAGAAGTCCTATGCAGTGACGGCGCGCAGGAGTATACATCACACTAAGTTGATATCTCATAGGGGAGGAACACGATGGCACACACTGGACAACACCCACAAAAACCAAACGGGAACGGAACGGTCGAGCACTATGACGCGATCGTGATCGGTGCCGGGGTGTCGGGATTATACCAATTGTACAAACTCAGAGAGATGGGGCTGTCGGTGCGCGTCTTTGAGGACGCGGGCGGCGTGGGCGGCACCTGGTATTGGAACCGCTATCCAGGCTGTCGCTTTGACTCCGAGAGTGAAACCTATGGCTATTCATGGTCGGAGGAACTGCTCCAGGAATGGAACTGGAAGGAGCATTTTTCCGGCCAGCCAGAGAACGAGCGCTACCTCAACTTTGTGGCGGACAAGTTCAACCTGCGCCCACACATTCAGCTCAATTCTCGGGTCAACTCGGCGGTCTACGACGAGGACGCGCATCGCTGGGAGGTCCAGGTCGAGGGTGGCCAGCGCGCGCGGGCGCAGTTTTTCATTGGTGCGGTCGGTGTCCTGTCGGCGAAGTATACGCCGCCATTTGAAGGCATCGACAGCTTCGAGGGCCTGTCGTTTCACACCTCGAGCTGGCCAAAGGAAAAGGTCGACTTGAGTGGTCAGCGGGTGGGCTGTATCGGCGCGGGGGCGACCGCGGTCCAGCTCATCCCCATCGTGGCCCAGGAAGCCGGCCAGCTGACCGTCTTTCAGCGTACCCCCAACTACTGCGCGCCCTTGCGCAATGCGGAGGTCAATCCAGAGACCCAGGCGGTCTGGAAGGCCAATTACCCGAAAATCCATAAAAAGTGCCGCGAAACCTCGGCCGGCTTTGAACATGAATTCGACCCGCGCTCGGCTCTGGAGGTCTCAGAAGAAGAACGACTGGCGCTGTACGAGAAATTATGGGCGCAACCCGGCTTCACCAAATGGCTGGGCAATTTCCACGACATTATGACCAACCGGGAGGCCAATGAGACCTTTGCCGAGTTCGTTCGCAACAAAATCCGCGAGCGTGTGCACGATCCCGAGGTAGCCGAACTACTCGCCCCAAAGGACCATCCGTTCGGTTCGAAGCGTATCCCCTTGGAAACCCACTATTACGAGGCGTATAACCGGGACAATGTGGAGCTGGTCGATGTCCGCAAGGCCCCGATCGAACGCATCACCCCCAAAGGCGTGAAAACTCAGGCTGCCGAGTACGAATTCGACGTCATCATCTATGCGACCGGTTTTGACGCGGTGTCCGGACCGCTGACCCGGATCGATATTCGCGGGGAAGGCGGACAGACGTTTAAGGACAAATGGGCCAACGGTCCGCGGACCCATCTCGGCATTCAGACTGCCGGCTTCCCGAATTTCTTCATTGCCGCCAGCTCGGCGTTCTGCAACTACACCGTTTGTGCCGAAATGATCGTGGAATGGATTGCGGATTGTATCGGCTATGTACGCGAGAAGAACCTGTCGAGTATTGCACCTACCCCCCAGGCCGAAGACGCCTGGGTGGAGCACGCCAACGAGCTGGCTTCGTATACGCTCCTGACCGATACGAAGTCCTGGTTTATGGGGAGGAATATCCCCGGCAAAGCCCCCGCCCTGCTCCTGTATGCCAACACCGTCCCGGAATATCGCAAGGAATGTCGGGAGGCCGCCGCCAACGGCTATCAGGATTTTGTGCTGCGCTAAGGGGTCGGGTACGGCAGGCCGTGAAAACGTAACAACGTAGGGGCAGGCCCCCGTGCCTGCCCTCCCCTCCGTATGCCCCGAGAACAACCGCCCCCCGCCGGGCAACCACAGGGGGTTGCCCCTACGGCGATGATCATGGCGTTGCCGGATGTGGTTCATCGGTACAAAACATTGACCACGAAACGATACACGGAGGCCGTCAAACACACCGGCTGGAAACCGTTTCCCGGCCGATTATGGCAGCGCAACTATTGGGACCACATCGTCCGCAACGAACGGGAACTGCACCGCATTCGTGCATACATCATCAACAACCCGGCAAAATGGGAATCCGACCGTTTATACGGTCCCCCATCCATCCCCTATGGTCCGGGAACGCGCGTCCGAATATGCCGAGGAGGCCTGGATGGCATGAATCACCTATTCATCGCCCCCCGCGCCGCAATTTCCCTGTAGGGGCAACCCCCTGTGGCTGCCCCCTGTGGATTATTTTTGGTGCGTAAGGAGTGCAATTATTAGTCGGTGCTGATAGGCCTGCTGCCTGATGAAGGCGTCCCCCGGAGGCTCCGAGGTGCCCCGCCCGATCATAAGGAGGATGACATGGACGTAGGATTATTATTTCCGTTTCGCAATCCGCCCCAGTGGCGCAAACCGTGGCCGCAGTTTTATGCCGAGCAACTCAAACAAACCCAGATAGCCGAAGAACTCGGCTATGACACCGTTTGGTTGACCGAACATCACTTTGCCGAAGATGGCTACTCGCCTTCCCTCCTGCCGATTGCCAGCGCTGTGGCGACCATGACCAGTCGGGTTCGGATCGGGACGTTTCTGTTGCTGTTGCCGTTGCACAATGCGGTGCGCGCTGGCACAATGTTCTGGCGGCACGGATCGGGCGGGGAATCGTGCTATTCAATACCGTATGAAAACACACCTCCTGCTTGTGGCTTTCACGTTCTTCATTCCGTGGAGGATTGAAGAAGGGAAAACGCGTAACCCGACGGCCGCCTGGATACCCGTTTCGACCTACACCGACCTGGCGCAGTGCCAGCAGAAATCCACGGAACTGAATAAAAATAAACCTGCCCAGCATCCGCGCCGCTACGTCTGCCTGCCTGACACAATTCAACCCCCCGCCCCTACGTAGCCAACATCCCCCACACGGCTGTGACTCCCAAGAATCACTGTTCACGGGCTCACCGGCCGGTGAGCTGAAGCTCGTGATGGGTCCATTCGTCAAAGCAGATAGTGAACCAGTGTATTTGTACAAAAACACGACTGGCTCTCGTAACTATAGAGCGGCTGGTGTCGTGACATATCTCAAAGAAATAGTCTTATATCCGGAGGCATAATGCGCAAACCTGAGCACGGAGAATACGTCGTTTGCCCAGGCGACGAGATGCAACATAAATTTCGGTCCGCTCGTGTATTTGATACTGGTTCAAATGCTATCCTTCCCCGCCACAAACACGATGGGCAGCCCTGCCCCTGGTCGCACTTCCCGATCGTCCTCCAGACCACAACCCGCCTTCATTTGGACGAGTAGGACGTATGATACAGCAGCTCAGGAAAACAGCTGAGGAAACCGAAGCGCTTATCCCAAAACCCACCGTCGCGCCAAGACCCCACTTTGTCCGCTGTAACATTACCGGCCCTGATGGGAAAAAGCGGCCCGGTTGGGAGATGTGGCTGGGCGAGCACTGCTTTGGTCGTTCAGACCGCAAAGAGGCGCTGCTCCAAAGTCTTAAACGTCAGCTCCAGCCGCCCCAATCCTTTCACTGGCGGAACGTCCATCGTCAGCGGTTTGAGCGAGCCCGCTTGAAAAAGACCCAGGCTGACAAACGGGAAGCCGAAGAGATAACGAGCTTCGAGACGTAGCGGAGCGAAGTTGAAGGACTGTGGTTCTCTGTTCAAAACGCTCAAACCGGAGCAGGGCCGACTCTCTCTATAGCAGCTTGTAGCACCCCTTCCTGATATGTCTCGCCATTACGGCGCACGATGCGCGGGGTTGTGGTCCGAAGGAGTGCAAGATTCATTACTGTTGAGGAGACAGGTAGTGCATCGGGCAATTTCTCCGGGACATGGTTCGTCGATGTTTCGTTGCCGGAGTCCAACTAGGACCGAGGTGCGGGTCGATAGGTCGTTCCAAGCGTAGCGTCGACTTCCCGCACGGCTCGCCTGAGTGCCTTTGCCTGGGCTTGCCACTGTCGCCGCAGCGCATCTGTGATCATGTTCGGATCTATCAAGCAGTCCTGGTGGCGTTCAAGCCAGAGCACGGCGTCTTTCGCCGCACTCGCCAAGTGCTGCCGGCCTTGTTCGCCTTTTGTAATGGTAGCCTCCTCTCACTCTTGGGAGCGGCTGTTTAGGAGAGTGCAATCTCACCCTCAATCGTCAGGTCCACATTGACGCCTTCGACTTCAAGCTTCATCCGCGCCTTGAGGCGCTCGGAGCCAGCCAAGCTCCCGCCTTTCACCGCCTCCCTCACCGCTCTCTCAATTTCCTGCTGAGAGGTGACGCCAACCTTTTTCAGAAATTTCCGCACTTCCATATTGAAGGTGTCTTCATTCATCATACGCTTACCCTCCTTGAAGCTCTTCACGACGACAGTAACAGCCTTATTGTTTTAAGAGATCTCCATTCCTCACCGAGCCTCAGCTCCTGAGCTCATTTCTGTATCTCTAGCCGCCTCTTGACCGGCTTCCCAACAGCCATGAGAAACATGACACTCTTACCTGCGGCGTGCGGAGAGAAGAACTGCGTCACCTCATCATCAAAAAACGTCAGGCCCGTCGCCCCCAAGCGTTGCCCGTACGCTGCCAGGTAGACTTTACCCCCAATGATGGCCGATTCGAGTTGGGCGGCGCGATAGCCGCGATTCCCGAAGCGCTCTAATAGAGGGGGAAGCTCGACAAGGCAAAAAATATTGACGCTCGCATCAGCCGGCAACTCCTGTCCTAACCCCAAATGCCCTGCCTCGCCCCGAAAATCTCCTTCCCGCAATACTTCCAGTGCGTTCTGCTCGCGGTGGAAGACGTAGCTGCCTGAAGGCAGCGCATCAACCGCATTGACGATCAGGTAGAGAGCGGTAAACGTCGCCCCAAAGGGATCGAGGCAGTCAGCTGGCACGCCACAGGTCGACTGTTGCAGCATGGCTGAGAGCTGGGCCAAGGTAATGGCTTCAGGGGCAAAAGCCCGACTTGAGCCGCGGTGCCGAATCACGTGCTCAAGCCCGGTATCAGGGAACTCGTGGGCACTGGGGGGCACGAGCGGAAACAGGCGACCAGTGCAGGGAGGAACAGCTCGGGCGGAAAGGGCTCCCCGCCACGAGAGGACCTCGTCCTGCGTTAAGGTCGAGGCGGCATGCATCACCCGAATCGCCGGATAATCCACTTCTGTCTTTGAGGACGGAACGGTCGGCAACTGGAGGGGTTCAATCGCCGGTGGCGTATCAGGGCCGGATCTCGTGGTAGAGCCGACTGGCACAAGAGCGAGGGCGACTTCACGGTCCGTATCGAGATCCAGGAGTTGGTTCACTACAGAATCAGCAAACCCTGCAACAATCCGTATGGGTAGTTTCAGCCCTGCTCCCGCTGCCAGCGTGTTGGCCAGCAACGTCCCGGCATCCCAAAAGCAGTGGCGATAGGTGCGGGCTTGATACTTCCACGCGTTGCGCCAGTACGTGCTCGTGCACACGAGCAGTGCCGGGGCGCAGGCCACCGCAGGTTCCTGACCACTGGCTTGGATGAGTACCTGCCGATAATCCCCCGGGCGGAGGCAGCGCAGGGCGAAGTCGTTGGGGCCGAAATGGTAGACTCCGGCCGACAGGTCGGGGAGCTGCCCACACACGAGATAGAGGTCAATATGGTAGAGGGCGCCGGTGCAGGCTGCGGCGCGAAAGTACATCTCCCCGCCAGCGTGTGTCCGGCGTTTGGTGATACCCGCCGAAAGAAACAAGAGCTTGGCCAGCGTCAACAGGTCCGGGATGCACTCGTCGTTCTGTTCAGGACTGGTTCCCGCAATGGCCGAGAGGGTTGGCAGCGACACGGGCGGCCACTCGTGAGGCAGCGGCACCGGATCCAGAGTGGCGTACATTTTAAACGCCAGCGGATAATTTTTCCAGTCGAGGCTGTGCGGATCGCTGCGAATACTCTCCCACGAGTGCTTCGTGCCGTTATGATAGGTCCAGGTGGCAGTCAGCTGACGATTGGTGGTCATGGTAGGCTCCTGACGAGGTCGGCGAGGCTAGGAACAGAGAGGCATTGTCACCACTTGGCATTTCCCTGGCCCAAGACAGATTCCGCTTTTGGCACCTGCCCCTCAGCGTAATACGAGCTGCGGACCAAGGGACCCGCTTCGACATGGCGAAACCCCATTCCTTCTCCATCTGCTTCAATTCCCTGACCTCCTCGGGCGTATAGCACCTCACTAAGGAAAGATGTTGCGGCGTTCCTGGTTGGTCAGGGCTTCGATTGTATTGGTGGCAGCTGCCACCTTGATCTCCTCGTCAGAGTTCCTGTGGGGCTTATTGATGCATTGCTGTTATGATCGCACTCGCTCGCTTTCTAAGAGTGCCCGCTCTTCAGCGTTCATTTTCTCCCGGATACGAGAGCCCGTCCCCAGATGTCGGACACTCTTTTCCTCCCCTTCAGAAAAATATTCCTCGTACGGTTGAGCTGGGATGTATGCGTCTGGTTTTCGATCGCCAACGGTCTCGCCGATCAGCTGTTCTACCAGGTTCACGTCATACATCCGCACCGCATCATAGTCGGTCAGCAGGGCGCAGACCTCCACGCAGATGTAACATCCGATACATTCCTGAAAGCGATCTTGAACGGGCTGCACCCCTCGGCCGGGCAGTGTATTGGGGGCAAGATACTCAATACACTGCACCGGACAGAACTCGGGACACTTGCCACAGGGAAAGCAGAGGTTCACGTCCATAAAAGCGACCTCTCGCGGGCGCTTTTTCTTCTCCCCAATGTCTTCCGGGGTGTCTGAGATGCGGTCTTCTTTGAGCCGGCGCTTAATGATGTCAATGGCGGACACGGTACCCTCATCTTCAAGAGCAGTTCGGGGCTTGAGAGATCTATAGAGAGCTATGTTCGCATCTCACGCTTGGAGAATCCGTATATCCTCGACTAGAGGAGGGGATATACACAGAGGTGCTGTTGGTTGCCGTATGAAGCTCCTTTTTCCCAGTTGGTACGTCCTGCAGCGTCATGGAGGATGATCTTCTTTAGTGAAACTCATATAATGGACCTGTAAGGTACTTTGTCAATTACATCTTGGACGGCATTGTCAACTTACCGAGGGGCTTGCCAGACATCGGTGTCGTATGCGGTAAGTGAGGCATGAGTTCCCATAGCACGAGTCTGTATCGAAAGCATCGGTTTCCACCCGAGATCATTGCCCATGCCGTCTGGCTGTATCATCGCTTCAGTCTCAGCTTCCGCGAAGTGGAGGAGTTGTTAGCCGAACGGGGTGTGGTCGTCAGTTACGAAGCGGTCCGTCTCTGGTGTCTCAAATTCGGCCAAGCCTTCGCCAAGAAGTTACGACATCGCCGCGGACGACCAGGAGATACGTGGCATCTCGACGAACTGTTTATCAAGATCAGGGGGGAGCGCTACTACTTATGGCGCGCCGTCGATCAGGACGGGCAGACGCTCGATATTCTCGTGCAGAAACGGCGCAATACGTAGGCGTCTACACGCAACGCTTCAATCGACGCCATGGGCAGGTGGGTCACGTCTTTCAAGGGCGCTACAAGGCCATCGTCGTGCAAAAAGATACCCACTTATTAGAATTGTGTCGGTACGTGGTCTTAAACCCAGTACGAGCTGGTTTGGTGGAGACAGCAGCCGACTGGCCCTGGAGTAATTATCGTGCCATGACGTGGCCGTTGGGGCGCCGCCCGACTTGGCTGAATGTCGCCTGGACTCTCAGCCAGTTTGGGACGGACTTGCGAAAGGCGCGTCGGGCGTATTGCCGGTTTGTGGCGGAGGGGGTGGGGCACCAGCCGTGGCAGGAACTCAGTGGCCAGATTTATTATGGAGATGAGACCTTTATTGCCGGGTTGCCAGCAGGAGGCACGGCCGCCGAAATTCCTCGGGTGCAGCGACAGCCCCTCCGCCTGACGTTAGCCGATGTGGTCAAATCGGGGACACCGGAGGAGATCGGGCAGGCGTATCGGGAGCATGGCTATCGGTTGAAAGAGATCGCCCATCAGCTTAAGGTGCACTACTCAACGGTCAGTCGGCGGTTAAAGCGCTACAAGGCGCGCCAGAGTGTATGATTGCAAGACTTGACCCTAATAGGCTTTTGACCCTAATAGGCTTTTCCCATGATAGCTGGTCGGTGCGCCGAGAGCGCCCGGGTCTCAATTCCAGCATCTGATAAACTGTCGAGTGGCATTGGACTTTTCCTCCTGATTGTGTGCAGAAGCTTCTATGCTGAGAACAGGGGTTGTAGGGACAAAGATAGGCCGTTATCCTTATGTGGGAGATATCTGAGTATCCTCCAGGCTTTCCATTTCCTCCTCCCATGTCATACGCTTCCTCAAGTAGTTCAAGACCGGTTCAGAAGGCAGGGCTTCAGGGAAAAGGACCCCTCGCTGCGTAATTGTCCCATCGGCTAAGAGCATGATGGCAGTGACCGCTGGTCCGGTGATCATCAGGTTTCGATCGGCTGAAGCCCCACGAAACGTACAGCGGGTACGGACACCGTGCTTCTCTCCCTCGACATAGACAACGACCCCAAATCCAGTCCCCTTGGCAGCATCGAGCGCTGTAATCCGTTGGAATAGTGGGCTCTCGACAAAGTACCGCGAGGTCAAAAACTCCACCATAAAATCAAAGGGGACAATAGGACTCTCGCCAACTTGCAAGGGTTCTGTGGTGCACAAACGCGCGTCTCGCAGAAAGGTCAGGAGTGAGTTAAACTCCTCCACCCAATACCCACCCTTACACACGACTGCCTGCGGCTCCTTGAGCAGGGCACGAGAGGCGTGGAGCATCAAGGGCTCCCCATGTCCTACTACTCGTACGGTCTGCCGACCGATCGGCGGGGGAAAATTTAAGCTTTCCTCCTCTGTCCAGGCCTGGATCTCTTGGACCTGGCCAGCGCGACAGACAGGAACAGAGGCGCTCGCCATACCCATCCGATGGATCCACAGGGCGCGGGCAAAAACGCTGATGCTGGCAATCCAATTTAGACCAATCCGATCTACGCGCTCCAGCCTATCTGCCCCAGCTCGGGCCCAGAGGTTCGTCAGTCCTGGGGAACCTCCGATTCCCAGGACGAGCGTACAGCCACGCCGCTCAGCTTCTCCACTATATTGAGCCGCCAGATCACTTACGTTGAGATCATCGTTGATATCGACATAGTGGACTCCCGCCTCTACAGCAGCGCGCATACCGGACAGACCCGTATCGGAATACGGGCCGGCAAAGTTGCCGATGAGATCTGTGTTGCGCGCGGCCGCCAAGAGGGCCATATGATCACGAATGTCCAGACCGAGACCTGCGCTCGCCCCAACCTCTTGAGCAACCCGCTTGGCCCGCTCGCCGTCCAAATCTGAGACAACAAGTTCAGTAATACTGTTTTCCTGGGCCAAAAGCTTGGCAATCCGAGAGCCTTGGGTGCCCGCGCCTCCGAGTAGCAGCACACGCATCAGTCCCCTCCCCTTGTGGCGAGCGCTCGTATTTAGGCAGTCGCCCGCAGGCTGTCTGGCACTTCGAGCTCAGCGATCACTTCATCGCTCGTGAGAACCCGGCAGAAGGCCAGACGCAGAATTTCGAGGCTTGCCTCATGGGCCTGTTGCGAATAGGTGGCGTTGGCGTCGCCGACAAAAAACACCTTATAGTCCAGCATCGCAGCGTCCCGTGCGGTGGACTCACAACAGATATTGGTAGCAACCCCGGTGATAATCAGACTTTCCCTTTTGAGACCTCGCAAGAGGCCCTCAAGGTTAGACGAGCCAGGAATGAGCGCGCTCCAGCGACACTTTTGGACCTGATGATCTTCAGGCTGGACGTCAAGCTCGGCGTAGAGCTCGACCCCTGTCGTCCCTTCGATCATGGGCGGCAGAAAATCCCACATCAGGCCGGCATCGCTGCCGTCTTTCCGTTCAACATGCCGGATCCAAATGACAGGTACTCCCGCTTGCCGGCACGTGTGAGCCAGCCGGTTGATGGTTGGGACGATCTCACGAGCGGCCGGTACCTCGCTGTGCGCTCCAGGTAGCAGGACGTCGTTCTCCATATCGATAACGAGAAGCGCGACGTTTGCGGGATCAATGCGCCAATCGGTTTTCCTGTGCGGATCAAACGCTGTCGTGTGTGCCATGGGACATCCTCCTTTTCGTCAGCGAATTGTCAGAGAATTCGTGCGGGGAGTATATGCTCTTTGGCTTCTGAAAGTCAAAGAGACATTGAAAAGCCAACCATACGGTCGAGCTAAGAAGATGACGAAGCCCTGCCCAAGGTCATGGGGACGTTGCAGTGAAATCCAGGTTGTTAGAAATCTTACAACCCTCTCCGTGTAACTGCTACGTAGAGCTGATGGACGGTGGAATGTTCTGTATGGGCGCTCCGGATACATGCATACAGACGCTCATAAAATATGAAGAAGCAGGCATTGATCAGGTCCTGTGCTTTATGCAGTTTGGGGGCATTCCGCATCAAAACATCATGGACTCGATCAAGCTGTTTGGGAAAGATGTGATTCCGTATTTTCGGCCCTAGGTTCGCCGGCCGAGTGGGCCTCTACCCGTTCAGAATGCCATTGTCAATGAATCTCCAACCGTGCTCAACTCTATCTCCAGGGCTTGTGGACAGGCAATAGTCACCGTGTTAGACCTTCTGATCGTTTACGACCCCCTCGTTGTCTCTCCAGACCTTAATCTTTGAGAGGTTAAAGGCACCCCCCTCCCTCTTGGCCACTACTCTTGCCTACTTTCCCCAGACCAAAAGCTCACCTCGGCACCAGACGTAAGCGGCCAATGCGCTCTCTCTGCTCACCTACTTCGACAGCGGGCTGGTCGCCGCCCCATTCACTTGCACGGCGGGGGTTCCTGCGGCGAGCACGGCGGCGGTCTCTTGCTCGACCAGCGTGCCTTTGAAGAAATCAGGGTTGGCGTCGGCCAAGAAATGTACCGGATTCGTCAGCACGAAGTCACGAAAATTGTCTGCATCCATCAAGCCATCCTCAACCAGTTCGTATGCTTCGCGTAAGACCCCAGCCATGTCTGTAACGTCGAAATGGCCAATGTCCGAACCGAATAAGGCGTTCAGCTGCGAGCCGAGCGGAAGATTCTTCCGATTAAAAGCTATGGCGTTCATTTTGTCATCCGCCTCACAGCCGAAATAAAAATTCTTGGCAAACAGCTCGTGAAAGTCCTGCTTCTTTTCGATCTGGCATGCGGCGTAATCGTCCAGATTCTCGATACCACCCGTCTCGGGACCATACGGCTGCGTTGCCGTGTCCAGGGGAGATTCACTCTCTTTTAATGCATCGACGATTTCTTGACTTCCGTACGATTCAGCCAACTGCCGCAGCAAATCCACATCGAGGTTTTCTGGCTTGACTTCCTCCAAGGCGTCCACATTACGTTTCTCCCAGTGCTCGATCAGGTCAATGTACAGCTGGCATGCCCAGCCTACGCCGCCTTCCAGAAAACCAAACTTCAGGGTCGGAAACCGGCGGGTCACGCCGCCCAAAAAGAGCGCTTTACATACCGCTTCACCGGCAGCAGCAAAATGGCCAATATGGTTGTAGCAAAAGTTCGAGGGCGAGACGCGCAAGCCATAGCCTTTGCTACCGGCATGGAATGTCGGCGAGAAGCCCAACTCGACACACTTGGCCCACACGGGGTCATAATCATATTCGCTGTCGAGTCCGAGGACATCGTACCAGGCGGCAACGCCGGCTGCTGTAGGATGTTCCTCTGCAAAAGCGGGTATCTGACGTCGAATCATGCTGCCCAGCATGACGACCTTTAAGCCCAGTTGGTGTTTCACATGTTCGAGTTCTTCAATGGCTTCTTCCGGCGTGTGCATTGGAATCACGGCTACCGGCGTCAGACGATCCGAGAAGTCTCGAAAATAATCGGCGCTAAACGTATTGAATGCGCGGCAGGTCACCCGCCGCATCTCGTCATCGGCAATCGTGGGGAGTGACATACCTATAGTCGGATACATGACCGAAAAATCGAAACCGAGTTCCTCCACGCGTTCATACAGCAACTGAGGCATAAACGCCGTAGCGCGGTCACGCGTATTCTTGGTCGGAAATCCCCAGAAACCCTGCTGCCCAATCCGTCGCTTGCGCCGCTCAGCCACAGACATCGAGAGCTGCTGGTCGACCAGCTCGGGGCGTAATGAAAACCCCTCCACGGCCACGTCCCCACCAATCTTTCGCAGCCGTTCCTGGACCAACGGCCCAAACTCAAGCCAGTGTCCGTCGGCGTCAATGATCGGATGGTTCAGCTGCTTCCGCAGTTCTGTGTTACTGATAGTTCCGTTCCGACTCATGATCGCCCTCCTTGCACCGATTTTCATATGCGCCTGCCGCCGTTATTACTTGAGACACTTCACGGACATTCCGCGGAGAAGTCAAGCGAGACAGAGGGGGCTGTCTGGAGGCATCGGCGCGCCCTGCTGTTCTGAACGGCAATGTCACGCACGGTCGGCTCACGTCCCACAGCCGCTGCCTGCGCCTGCGCCCAGTCGAGTATGCTGCGGACGCCCTCTGCCTGAATGTCGGTGAGCGGGTCGTCCACAGGGAGTACGCGCCCAGAGCGACGGCCATGGCGCCGCCCAGATGGCAGATCATCGTCTCATCGTTGATCACCTCATCAAGTGCACGGGCTTTGCGCTGCGCCTCTTCCTCGGTGCTGCCGACCACGAACGAGAGGCCTTGGAAGAATTTGACGTCCTCGCGGCGTCGGCCAGCCTGTTTGAGCAGACCGCTCATGGTCTCGATGATCGAGGCAGCAACCTCGGGCCGTGGGGCAATCATAAACTGCGCCTCGGCGTTAGCTGCTCGAATCGCATTCCGGCTTCGGACGCTCCAGCCTGAAATAGCAGGGGCGTGTGCTGCGGCGAAGGGGCGACGAGATGCGGCCCTTCGACTGAGTAGCGTTCTCCAACATGATGGATGCGATGGATCTTCTCAAAGTCAGCGTGAGTCCCAGCCTCACGATCCTGCAACAGCGCGCCGTCGTCCCATGAGCCTTCCCACAGCTTATAGGTGACGTCAACATACTCGCTGGCCCACTCGTAGCGTTCATCGTGCGGCGTAAGTTCCTGACCAAAGTTGTGGGCGGCATTGACCAACGCATTGGTGACAATATTCCATGCAATGCGCCCCTTGGAGGCGTGATCGAGCGTCGAAATCTTACGCGCAAAATTGAACGGGTGTTCCTACACGATATTGCTCGTAAAAGCCAGCCCGAGATGTTCGGTGTTGTACGCCAAGGCAGACAAGATGACCGACGGATCGTTGCTGGGTATCTGTAAGCCCGCATCGACGTGTTTTCGGTAGGAACCATTGAAATCGTTATACAGTCCAACGACGTCCGCAAAAAAAATAACATCGAACAGCCCGGCCTCCAGTTCCTTCGCCAGGTTGACCCACAGCTCCAGGGAGTTGAATTCGATCTGGCGAGCATCCGGTCGGCGCCACACACCATGCAGGATGTGAGACGTGGTGTTCATGACGAACGCCGAAAACAACAGCGGTCTAGGCATACATCACTCCAAGGCAGCTGTGTCCATCTCAGCCGATGTGAGGTTTCTTCTGCGCCGACCAGTGAGACGCTAACTTACCCTGGATTGGACGAGGGGCAAATCGCCTTTTCTCCACGAGACCCGGAGGCTCAGGTCTGTAGGTGATCGGCAGCGCTATCCGCGGCCGAGGTCCAGCATGGATCACGGCAAAAGGGAGAGTTTCCACAATCTGTTAATCATACGTCCAAGAAGAACACCCCGGCCAAGTCCGCGCGGCTCTCAAGGAGTTCGTGCCTTCGTCATGTGTCATACGAGCGCGTCAACAAGCCGGGGGAGCTGCTGCTGGAGGGAGGAAATACCATGCCTATACCTGCGTCAGAAAGAAAAGTGTGGGCCGTTGTCTTCGCCGAACAGTTGGCGAGTACCCCGGCGCCTTATTTCGGAGTGAACATCTTTGATGTCCTGGCCGTCAACTGGGAGCCGCTCCTCCACAATGTGCGTCAACAGCACGAGCAGGTCAAACAGGTCGGTGGTCGGTCGCATCTATGGGCCGTGCGTGACGATGGTCAGCAAAAGCGCGTGCTGTGGATCAATCACTATCCCCACTCGTTAATAGCGCATAAAGATATGTTGCTGAAAGTTGGTGAGGACCCGATTTGGGTGGAGTTCGGCAATTTGGTAGAGAGCTATCAATGGTTCTGTACGACGGAGCAACCTTCAGCGGAGCCCTAAGAAGCTGTGCCGGGCGTTGAACAAGGAAGGGAGCAGTTGCGGCCTTAGAGGCTTTCTTAATAGGAACGACTATGAAGTAGGGAGCGGAAACTTTAATCCGAAATTCCCTGCAACGTTTAGACTCGTTTACGCCGATATTTCTGACCTAACGCCTCCTCATCGTGCAGATATTTGGCCATCCGTTCATGGCTAAATCCATACGGCCCGCTCCCGAATAAACCGACTTCTTCAATCGCCAGCTGCTCTAATTCAGCATTGCTAGATAAATCGCCTAAGCCTTGCTCAGTCGGCAGCTCGGCAGCCTGCCAGGCGTCAAATCCACCCTGCAATACTGCGACGCGTGTATAGCCCATGGCTTTTAAGGTGGGGACGGATAAGGGCGAGAGATTCCCCTTGCGGCACATCAGAACCACCAGGGTCGTTTTGTCCGGTACTTCGTGTTCAATCTGGAGGTCGAGCTTGCCCCGCGAGAGCCAGCGTGCGCCCGGCACATGAGCAGTGGCGAAATCGCCTATACTCCGCATGTCGAGCAGCGCAGGCTGCTCGCCAGCATCTAGCTGAGTCTGCAAGGCTTGCGGAGTGAGGAGTTCGGCCTGCGCACGAGCTTCAGCCAGGCCAGGGATCGGTAGGGCCAGGGGCTTTACCCCGGCCGGTAATCCCTGCAGCAGCCGCGCCATCCATACGGGCTGGCCAAAATCAATCTCTTGGGGATCGCCAGTCTCAAGATCAAACCCGGCTGCTTTCCAGGCGGTAGTGCCGCCGTCTAGGACACTAACGTTTGGATAGCCAGCTCCCTTGAGTAAAGACGCGGCGATAATCGCCCGGGCGCGGCCGGCACACATGGTGATAATCGGTGCGTTCTTCACTCCGACCAAACTCTCGACCAGGAGGGCAATCTGGGTCGCGGGACAAAAATGGGCGCCGGGAATATGGCCGGCCTGATACTCGTCGAGCAAACGTACATCGAGCAGGTAGAGCAACTCGCCCTTTTCCTGCCGAGCGTGCAAGTCCTGAGGAGTGATGCTGGAAATATTGTCTTGTGTGGCAACGTGCTCGGCAAACTGTTTGCAAGTTGAGATACCAGTCTCAGAAAGTCGGGGCACGGGGACGCCGTCGCCTTTCTCAAGTTCCTCGGTGTAGCCGGCAATGCGCCAGGCCCCGGTGCCACCTTTCAGCGCGTAGACGTCGGTAAAACCCATCCGCCGTAAAGTATGAGCTCCCAGCAAGCTGCGCGTGCGGCCGGCACAGTTGGTGACAATCGTCCGGCCTTTGTCTGGTACAACCTCGGGCGCGATCAGGGCTAACTGCCCGCCTGGGGCGCAATACGCGCCTGGCAAATGCGCAGCCTTGAATTCCGGCTCAGTGCGGGTATCAAAGATATACAGCTGTTCGCCTTGCTTAAGGCGCGCATGGAGTTCTTCGGCCGTCATCTCGGGGATGTCCTCTTCGACCTGGAGACGCTCGCCATATACCTTGCCCCGTAAACTCCAGCCATGCATTGTCTCATAGCCAGCCGCTGTCCAAGCTGTGAGACCGCTGTCCAGGACCGACACATTGCTATAGCCCAGGGTTTCCAGGCTGAGGGCCGCCCGAGTCGAACGTTGGCCGGTATCGCAGTACAGAACCGTATGGATATCGGTCTTAGGGACTAACACCGAAATATATTTTTCTAATGATCCGCGCGGGATGCAGTTGGTGCCAGGAATCTGGCCCAGGGAAAATTCTCCCCAGTCCCGGACATCAATGACCGCATACAGCGCCTGGCTGTCTAGGAGCGCTTTTAGATCTTGGGCACTAATACTGCCGGCCATGAGAGTCCCTCCTTGTGACGCGTACGTAAAGGTCCGCAGGTGCTTGACCGCGCCCATATGACGTTTACCCTAGTGGGACAATCGAAGCCTAGGCTCAAGAGATGGTCAATACCCCTAAGACGAGCTGACTGCTGCAAGGGAGGGACATATGGCTGAAAAATGGAAAATTGAGGGTGATTATTTTGAATCGTGTAATTGTGACACGGTCTGTGCCTGTTTGATCCAGAATCCGCCCCCTCGTGGGCGGTGTGACGCGGCCCTGGCGTTTCATGTTAATCAGGGTAGCTATGGCCAGACGAGCCTCGGCGGTCTGAACGCCGTGCTCGTGGTGTCCTTTCCCGGTCCGGGCAAGATGGGGGACGGCAACTGGACTGCGGCCCTGTACGTGGACGACAAGGCCTCCACAGACCAGCAAGAGGGGCTGAGCACGATTTTCTCCGGTCAGGCGGGTGGGCCCATGCAGCTGGTCTCGGGGCTGATCAGTAATTTTCTGGGGATCAAGACCGCTCCCATTGCGTTTACAGTGGACGCCAACAATCGGCGGCTGACGATTCCGGACGTGCTGGAGATCGACATTGAGGCACTGACCGGTCGGGACGGCAGTGAGCCGCTATGGGTAACCAACGCCAATCACCCGGTTTCGCCCAAGCTGTCGCTGGCCAAATCCAACGCGTATCGCTACACCGACCACAACCTGGCCTGGGACGTCAGTAATACCAACGGCCATTTTGCGCCGTTTAGCTGGCAGAATTAGCATGTTTGAACGTGGCTGGACCTTGCGTTCAGCCCCCGACCCATATCGACCTGGTTGCCCTTTCCCCGTTGGAAAAGGGCTGAGGTGAGGGAATAGACTGCTGGCCATGACCTTACGAGATAAGATCATCATCGTCACCGCCCTCGTGCTGCTGTCCGTTCTGGCCTGGATTGCCACCGTGCATCAGGCCGGAGGGATGGGGCTAGGCCTGACGACCATGAGTATGACTATGGGCCTGCCATTCTCGGTCTCTAATGCAGTCCTGTACATGGTACTCTGGGGCGTCATGATGGTGGCCATGATGTTCCCGTCTGTAGCGCCAATGGCCGTGCTGTTCGCCACTGTAACGCGCCAAAAACGAGAGCAGGCTGCCCCATTTGTTCCGGCTTGGCTCTTTATCGCTGGGTATGCCGTACTGTGGACCCTGACTGGCGGGGTGGCCTATGCTGGGGACATCGCCATCCAGTCCCTGCCCGACACTTTTCTTGGCTTGCGAACGTATGGCTCTGTTATCGGTGGGCTGACCCTTATCATCGCCGGCCTGTATCAGCTCAGCCCGCTCAAATACGTATGCCTGTCGAAATGTCGCTCCCCACTCGGCTTCCTGCTCAATAGTTGGCAAGACGGGTATTGGGGGGCGTTTCGGACGGGCTTTCACCATGGCGCCTACTGCCTGGGGTGTTGCTGGAGTCTGATGGCCGTGCTGTTCGTTGTCGGCACCATGAACCTAGTGTGGATGGGTGTTTTGACCCTGATTATTTTTATGGAGAAGATTCTTCCCTACGGGGTGGCAATGGGTAAAGGCACGGGCCTTGGCCTGATCGGCCTGGGACTGGTCCTGGTTGTCGCCCCCAGTACGCTGGCCGTGGGCTAAGCCGGTGACGCAAGAGCACTATTCGTTGTTTTTTAAGACAGAGGAAACACGAATGCCAGCACCAGGTTGGGACGATTATCTCGCACAACTCCGGCACCGAAAGACTGAAGCACGGAGCCAGGGCGGTCCCGAGGCCATCGCTCGGGCGCATAGGCGGGGGAAGCTGACAGCCCGTGAACGGCTGGCCTTACTACTAGATGAGGACAGCTTCCACGAAATTGGACTGCTGGCCGAAGGCAGCGTAGACACGCCTGGGAAACCCGCCCAGCACCTCCCAGCCGACGGAGTGGTAACGGGCTGGGGCACGATACACGGCCGCCCTGTGTGTGTGGTGGCTGACGACGGCACCTTGGTGGGAGGAGCGGCCAGCCTGAAAAATATCGCTAAACGCTTTCGCCTGCGCCGCTTGGCCCTGGAACAGGGCTATCCTTTCATTGGCCTCTATGAAGGCTCTGCCATCCGCTTCCAGGACTCGATGCAGGCCCGCCAGATGACCCAAGTGCCGGCCTTTCGAGAGGTCACCGATTGTGTAGGGATGATTCCTCAGGTCGCCGCCATGCTGGGTGCCTGTTTTGGCCGGCCGCCCATTGATGGGCTGTACGCCGATTTTACGCTGATGGTCAAAGGTTCTGGCTTTGTCGGCTGGTCCGGACCGACCCTAGTCCGGGGCGGGCTTGGCGAAGAGGTCGATATCGACCGCCTAGCCGGCCCTGATATGCACGCCCGGACAACCGGGTTTGTTGATCGGGTCTCATCTAATGAGCAGGAGTGTATTGCTGCTATCCGGACCTTTCTCACCTTTATGCCTCAAAACTGCTGGGAGCTGCCTCCGCGCGAACCCTCCACCGATGACCCCAACCGTCTGTGCCCTGAACTGCTCGATATCGTACCTACTCGTCTACGCAAGCCGTACGACGTCGCCCGGGTGATCGCCGCTCTTGTTGACCACGGCCAGACCTTTGCCTACAAGCCAGACTTCGGCCAAAGCGTCATGACCTGCCTAGCCCGTCTTGACGGGCTCGTGGTTGGGATTGTGGCCAGTCAGCCGGACTACCAGGCCGGGGCCCTGGACTGGGCGTCAGCGGCCAAGGTACGCCGTTTTATTGCAGTCTGTGACTCGTTTCACATTCCGCTCGTTTTTCTGCAGGACCAACCAGGCTTTCTCATTGGCCAACAGGCCGAGACCAGCAATATGCTCTACTGGGGCGGTACGCTGATTGATGCGGTGGAGCGGGCAAGCACCCCCAAGATCACTCTCATTCTGCGCAAGGCGCATGGCGCGGCGATGTGGGCCATGGGTGGACGCGGTAGCCCGTATTCGCCTGATCTACAAATTGCCTGGCCGCTAGCGATCATGACCGGCACTGGTCCGACCTCGGCCGTCTATACGGTCCACAGCCGAGAGCTGCAAGAAGTGCGCGACCCAGACCAGTTGCAGGCTGAACTGGAGGCCAAGTACAGTAGCCAGGGATCGGTCTACGAAGCCGCGGCCGCATTTGGGGTTGATGATATTATTGAACCGCCCGAGACCCGTCGGTACCTGATTCATGCCCTGGCCTTTCTGTGTGGCAAACAGGCCCGACAGCTCGGACCCAAAGTCCGCCTGTTTCCCTAGGCGAGAAATTCTCGGAGAAAACGGATGCTACGCTATAGAGGCTATCTGGCTCCAGTCGAGCACCCGGATATCATCGAGCGGGTGCAGAGCGGGCCGTAGGCTGGACCTGGGACGACCGGCCGAGGAAAGGAGTAGAGCGATGGGTCCAATTGGGGAGAAGGTTTCGGATTACACGGGGAAGGTCACGTCAGCAACGATAACGGCGGAGGGCTCCGTGATGAATGCCGAGGGAGACGCCGGGTCGTTCGGCACGTATATGTATACGGCAACGTTCGGCCCGGCGGTGGATGCGGCCGGGGAGACGGGCCCACTGACGGGCCGGGTCCAAGATTTTCGCCCGGATGGCAGCGTGGTGCCCCAAGTCGTCACGGGGGTGTGGCGCAAGAGTGGGCACCACCAGCGGGAAGTGAAGGCGATTAACATGGCCACAGACGGGAATTGCTTTTTCTTCGTCGAAGTGTGGGATTTAGCGACGCGGTCGATCTCGGGCACGATCTACGCCTTGGACTAAGCTGCCTCACTTCCAAGACTCGAGTCTCGGAGGCGACGATGGCCGTTGACAGGACATTTTCAGCGGGGTATCTCACGTCCACCGTAACGCTTATATCCGTCGCCGAGTTATTCCCCGGTTCCATATCACGAGAGCAAGTCGTCCCGACCAATAGAGCACCATTATGAGTCAAGAAGGAAAGCCATTTCTGTTGCAGATGTCCGCGGATCACATGCTGGCCCAGGCACGCGAGATCACTGGTATCGACATCATCGATGAAGCGGCCGTGGAACCGTTCCGGATTTTACATACCGCGTATAACACCGATGCCTGCCTGCACGAACAGGGCGCGATCGCCATTGAAAAAAATTATTGCGCCTGCTCTGTAACCGCTTGCGGATGCAACGGGACTTTGCCCAGCATCCGGAAATTGCGGAGATTCAGATTACAAATCCTGTCTTTGTCTATGGCCAGCTGAGAAGCGGCACCACAAAGATACAGAAGCTCCTGGCCGCCTCTGGGGATTTTCACTATCTGCCCTTCTGGCAGACGTATAACCCGTCGCTGCTCACCGGGTCCATGACGGAGTCACCGCAACCCCGAATTGAGGAAGCGGACGCATTTATCCGCTGGTTCGATAGCATGTCACCGGATGCCAAGTTGGGGCACCGTTTTCAAACCTTTGAACCGGAGGAGGAAAGTCTCGTACTCGAACATAGCCTGGTCAGCGGCGTCTTTAGCGCATTCAATACGATGAGCAGTTATATGCAGTGGTTGGCCACTCAGAACCCGACCATTACCGTAGAATACCTGCGCGATATGCTAAAATACCTGCAATGGCAATCGGGTGAAAACAAACCCTGGGTCTTAAAAAGCCCGCTGTGGTGTGGCCTGGAACCGTTTATTGTGGATGTCTTTCCGGATGCCCGCCTGCTCATGACCCATCGCACTCCGCACAAGACCGTCCCAAGCCTGTGCCGCTTACTGGATACCTTTCACGCCCCGTTTTCCAACAAGCCACCGGAGTATGAAACGCTCAGAATGGGGCTCGCGATGGGAATGGAGCAACATCTGAAGAACAGGCAAAGCCGGCCAGACATTAAGATTCTGGATATTCCCTATAATGAAGTCACTGGTCCCAGTGAGGACGTCGCCACCAAGGTGTATGAATTCTGTGGCATGACCTTGGGTGATGGGGCTTTACAAAACATACGCAACTGGGAGGCGGCGAATCCCATCCACAAATTAGGCGCGTTCACCTATGACCCGGCAGACTATCAGTTGACGCCCGACCTGATTAACCAGGACTTTGCCTCGTATCTGGAGTTTCTCAACAGCACATTTCCTGCAATCTTGAACGCTCAATAAACAATTCGTTCGTGTGACCAGGCAATATAGGCTCTTGCCAAGACAAACCCTGTGTGCCACGATCAGCTATCTTTAATTGGAGGGCATGTTATGGGGCTTAATACCATCGATAACAACATTGTGGGGGTTACGGAGAGCGTTTCGTCGGCCTATGTGCCCCCCTTCCAACTCACACAAGGGCAGCCGGCACCCATCGCGGCGAACGGCGGTTTATCCTATATGTCGTTCGATCAGGACGGGGATGCTGGAACTGCTGCGGCAATGGAGGCGGCGCTCCGCCAGGTTGCCGAGGGTGAAGGGCAAGCGGTCATCGACATGATCGAGAACGCCCCTCCCGGCCCGATCGAGACCAGGTGGGGTCTCGGCTTTCATAGCTACGCAGAGTGCCTGGAATATATTCGGGCGAACAACATCGAGGCTCCTGAAGGCGGCGTCGCACTTCCGCTGCGCTACACTGTCCACGAACAGCCGTCCTACTCCATCGTCGCGTCCAACGCCATCTGGCGGGACCCGGCGCACGCGGCCGAGGCAAAAATGTTTCGCAAGGAAGAGCAGGAGATCGGGCGGCGAGGTCTCTATTTCCCGCAGATACTGCGCGACGCGCGACGGATGAAGGAGTACTACCCCGGTCTCTCGCCCACGAGCTCCGAGTGTATGGACAAGCTCGGCGTGTCGCTCGCCCACTGCGAATCGAAGTGCCAGAATTTCTACGACGCGGCCGAGGTAGAGCGCGTGTTCTACCCGGAGATAGAGAAACTCCTGCTCGGGTTCTTCCCCGGTGCGACCGATGCGCTGGTGTACAACCACGACGTGTTTAACAAGGATTACACGGGCGCTGTCAAGGAGGATCAGGACAACAAGAATCCTGGGGTCAACACCTTCTACGCCAACATCGTGCACAACGACCTGAATGACAACAGCGGCCGCGTGCGCTGCCGCGAGCTACTCACGAAGAACCTGCGCAACTTCGGGCGCACACAGCACTACACGGCGGCGGAGGCCGACGCGAAGATGTCGCGGCGGTTCATGTCGATCAACCTCGCCAAGCCGATAGAGACCGTGCGCCAGAATCCCTTCGTACTCTGCGCCTGGCCCTCTTTCGCCGACCAGCCGTATATCACCAACTACCGTATCTACGACGACCGCGTCGGCGAGACCACCCGCTTCACCTACCGCCCCAACCACGAGTGGTACTGGCTTCCCCAGCAGAAGTCGACCGAGGTCTCGATGCTCAAGTGCTACGACTCGGTCACCGACGGCTCCGTCTCGCGCTGGTCTTTCCACTCTGCCTGCGTCGACCCAACCGCGCCCGACGACGCCCCCTGTCGCAAGAACGTCGTGGTCCGCTCCTTTATCTTCTTCTAAGAAGACAAGCAGACGCAGCTCCTGCTGCGTCTGCCCCGCAGCCAAGAGCGGTTTCGTCTCGCTCACTAGCTGAGCCATCCATTCAGTGTGGCGGAAGCTTTCTTCTTTGCGGTGCGGGTCCGTCAGTAATGCCAGGTGTCTCCCGATCGGCCCCGGCGGTGGCGGAGCCACTTAGCAAACGTCTGCATGCACGGGCGGTGATTAGCTCCGTGGGGCTAGGATGGCCTGAAATTCCTCCTCTGTTGGCTGGGTCTCAAACTTCGGAATAGAAGGATTCATCGCATCCCACGGTTGGGCACTGGCCGTCCAAATGTCGGCGGCAGGCCGAACCCAACTAGGATCATCCAAGCTACTGGCATGAATGGACATCATAACGGGATACGCCGACGGGAGGGCGACCAGCGGAGAGCCACACGTCGGACAGAAGCCATGGCGGACCGAGGTCCCGCGCTCCCCAGACGTCTCATAGTATTGGGGACTCCCTTGGGTGAACTGCACCTTGGCGGCAGGAACACCAACTACGGTATTGTATGCGCTGCCCGTGGCGCGTTGGCAGTCGCGACAGTGACAATTGAGAGACATCATAGGCTCAGCCGAACATTCATACCGAATCGCGCCACACGCGCACCCACCCGTAAAGGGCGTTGAAACTGGCATAATAGAATCCTCCTTTTGCCTACGGCCCTAGCAGGTTGGCGGGTGTGTCACAAGTCGAAAGGCGAAGGCGTTATTGGAAGCGCTGACATAAGCTGAGGCTGAAGCGGTGATACCGCTGATTCTTGTACTGACTTGTGGTAGGTGAGGACATGCCATGACGTGGTGTACTTCACCACTACCCTTCACAAAGGGCCAGCAACTTGACAATATCTTTCACAGGGAAGAAACAAGGCATCATCAAAAAAATCGCCGCCGGCAAGCAGGTGGCTGATAGTCGTGTCATAATTTCTTGGTAAGAATAAGTTTTTGGGGCGCGCCATGATAACGACAGCACAGATTCATTATGCAATCCCGAACTCGGATGGCAGCCAGCGCTACACGTATGACAACAGTTTTAAACAACTGCCTGCCGGGGTGACGCGGCGCAAGAATGGTGAATCAAAATCGTTTACCGTTGAGGTGCACGACGGCCGGACGTTGTCAAAGCCCCCAGCGTTAATGAGAAATGGCTATTGCCTGGCCAGGGATTTCGACACAGCACTCGATTTACAGCACGAGGGCTTGGACTCTGAGAAGATCGTGAATACGTATTACCCTGAAATTCGTCGCCTCGTCACTGAAGCGCTTGGCGGTGCCGATGCTGTGAAACGTGCAATTGTTTTCGACCACACGATTCGCTCAAGGGTCCGAAAAGCCAACGGCGAAAAAGAGACCAACGGCGAGAACGTCGGCGGCTATGCGAGTACGGCGCACAACGACAACACGAGCGCTTCGGCGAAAAATCGGGTGCGCTTATTGTCTCAAGCGAAAGAGGCGGGCGGTAGTTTGACCTTGCCCAAACCGCCATTAACGGAGCGCGAGGCGGAAGAAATCGTGTCTGGACGGTTTGGGCTCTTTAATGTCTGGCGGCATTTCCGCAAGGACTACCCAGTCTTGGATTACCCACTCGCAGTACTCGATGCTCAATCTGCCCGTCCGGAGGACTTCCTCAGCAGTCAGTATATTTATCCCGATCGCGTGGGTGAAACTGCCTCTGTACTGCGAAATTCCGAGCATCGTTGGATCTACTATAGCGAAATGCGTCATAACGAGGCTTTAATTTTTAAAGTGTTCGACTCTGCGTCCGAACTCGGGGCGTGCACCGCCGAACAATGTCCGCCAAACACCGCGCATACCTCTTTTCGCCTCGCCGACTCGGATGCTTCCACACCCGCGCGCGAATCGATTGAGTGTCGGGTTTTAGTGGAGTTTGTTGCGTCCAGCTAAGGTCAGTAAGACGTCAATTAAGATGGAAGGAGCATACACCATGACAACCGCTGCATCCCCAATGACCCCCCGTCAGTTCGATGATCAGAACATTCAGTGGCGTGAACTCGAGGGTTTCAAACATATGCTGGTTTCGATCTTCTTTATCGATGAAGCCCGCAACCGCGTCGACTTGCTGATCAAATTTGACCCGAATGAAAAGGTGTTATTACATCGGCATCTTGCCGATACCAATACCTTTGTCGTTGAGGGGGATCATGTGATTTATGAACCCGACGGGAGTGTCAGAGAGGTGCGCCCGGCGGGCCAGTATACCTTCGGCACGGGGCGGGATGCCCATGATGAAGGCGGCGGTCCCAACGGCTGCGTTTTGTACTACAGCGTGCGCGGTGAGAGCGACGCCTTGTTCGATATGCTCGACGCCGATTTGAACGTGACAGCAACATTACACACCGCGGACTTCAAAGCGGTGTTGGACGCCCAACAG
The DNA here is from genome assembly GCA_965247985.1 of uncultured Binatia bacterium (SeqCode). GTDB lineage: Bacteria > Desulfobacterota > Binatia > Bin18 > Bin18 > Bin18. The sequence goes on from OZ252051.1 coordinate 3,700,098, forward strand.
CAGGCCGCCTGATACCATGTCGACCTGCGAGGACACCGAGTGATCCCTTCGCAGACGATATGAAGATCTGGGTGGAGAAGGAGATCGGCGATGTCGGCAAAAATCGAATTCGGGATGTTTGACTGGGTTGATCGCGGCCCAAATTCGGTAGGTGATCTTTACGAGTCGCGTCTCAAACTGATCGAATCGGCGGACAAGGCTGGTTTCTACGGTTATCATCTGGCGGAACACCATTCGACTCCGCTCGGTATGGCGCCCTCTCCATCGGTGTTCTTCGCGGCGCTCGCGCAGAGGACCAAGCATATCCGCTTCAGCCCCATGGCGTATTTGTTGCCGATGTATCACCCGCTGCGCCTCATAGAGGAAGTCTGTATGCTGGACCATCTTTCGAACGGGCGCATGGAACTCGGCGTCAGCCGCGGCGTGTCGCCGTACGAAATCGCCACCTACAGTGTCGATCCGGAAAAGACCCGGGAAATCTTCACCGAAGTCCTTGAGATATTCCGGAAGGGGATGTGCGCCGAGGTCCTGAATTACGCCGGGAAACATTTCGAATTTCGAGATGTGCCCATGACGATCAAACCGTTCCAGGCCCCGTATCCGCCTCTGTGGTATCCATCCTTCAGTGAAGCCGGGGTCGAATTTGCCGCGCGTGAAGGAATGAACTTCATGACCCTCGGCCCACCGTCGCTCATCACCAAACTCATGGCTCGCTATCGAGAATGCGCCGCTGACATCGGCAATGGCGGCACCGACACGCTGAAACTGGGCGCAATGCGTCAAATCTATGTGGCGGAAACCGACGAACAAGCGCATGCGGTGGCGAAGCCGGCGTACGAGGACTGGTACCACTCCATCATGCAGCTGTGGCATCAGAACAGTGATCACGCCTACGACAATTTTTTCGCGTGGGACCCCTGCCTCGCGGGAGAAACGATACTGATCGGGTCGGTCGACACAGTCCGCGATCAAATCCAACGCTTGGTTGCGGAGAGTGGGATCAATTATTTCGTCGGTTCGTTCGCATGGGGCTCATTGAGTCCGCAGGAAAGCCAAAGATCGCTCGATCTTTTTACATCGCACATCGTGCCGCACATACACTAGGGTGTGTTCACACTCTAGCAGTTATGGGGGAAAGTAGGGTCAGACTCGACTTATCCGCCCAAGCCATATGGAAGGATCATAAAGCGGTATCTCCGGGATCGCTGGCGATTTACTAAACGCGTCATTCGCTCCCCTTTAGTCGGAGACCTGAGCGCACACGTGAAGGAACTCTCGAGTGTGGGGCTGAGATGAGGCCGACCTGACTGGGGGACAGCATCTCACACAGGAGCAGTTAGACTTTCCCATAGGAATGCATGCCCGGTCACAGCGGTGTCAAAAATTAGCCGTGCTTAGTTTGCAACTGGGACAGCTTCCTATCGGAGAGTCGATAAGATATATCTAAGCAACCTGAAAACCGACGTAGGATAATAGAGGATGGAACACCATGACGAACACGACTCAACAGCTACACAGAAACGGATCGCTCGAACACTGTGACGCCGTCATCATCGGAGCGGGCGTTGGCGGCATGTACGCCTTACACCACCTGCGCGAAATGGGCCTGTCAGTGCGCGTGTACGACGGCGCCGGCGGTATCGGCGGAACCTGGTGGTGGAACCGCTACCCCGGTGCACGGGTCGATGGTCCGGGCAGTCCTTTCTACTGCTACACCTTCTCAGAAGAGCTGGTGCGGGAGTGGGACTGGGCCGAGACCCAGCCAAGCCAAGAGCAGGTACTGGACTACCTTGAGCACGTCGCTGATCGGCTCGACCTGCGCCGCGACATCCAACTTGAGACCTGGATACGCGACGCCCGTTATGACGAAGCGGTACAGCGCTGGACAGTTGAGACCAGCGGTGGCGAGCGTGTCTCGACTCAATTTTTGATCTGCGCAGTCGGCACCCTCTCGGCGGCCCACAAACCCGACTTCTCTGGACTCGACGATTTTACCGGTGAGTGCTACCACACCGGCCGCTGGCCGCAGGAGCCTGTTTCTTTTGAGGGCAAACGCGTTGGCGTGATCGGGACTGGCTCCTCGGGGGTACAGGCGGTTCCTGAAATCGCCCGCGAGGCAGCACACCTGACGGTGTTCCAACGCACACCGCAGTACAGCATCCCGGCACGTAACCGTCCCCTCGAGCCTGAGTTAATGCAGTACGCCCGCGAAAACTGGGACGAAGTCCGGGCGAAAATGAACGCCCATCCCGTAGGCATGCCGTTCGAGACCACCGCGCGCTTGGGCACCGAGGACACCCCCGAACAACGCCAAGCGCTCTACGAAGAGCTGTGGCAGAAGGGCAGCTTCAACCTCCTTTTCGGCAGCTATGCCGACCTCCTGACCAATAAGGAGACCAACCGCACGCTGGCCGATTTTGTACGCGGTAAGATTCGCGAGTGCGTGAAGGACCCCGAGATTGCCGAGAAGCTGATGCCAGACTACTATCTGGGCACCAAGCGCCAGATCCTCGATAATGGCTACTACGAAACCTTCAATCGCGCTAACGTCACTTTAGTAGACTTACGCGAAGACCCGATTCAGACGGTCACTTCAACAGGTGTACGGACTGAGACCGGCGAACATCCGCTCGATATGATCGTGATGGCAACGGGCTTCGACGCCATCAGCGGCACTATGCTGCGCCTCAACCCCAAGGGGCGTGGCGGCGTCGGCCTAAAGGAGAAGTGGAGCAGTCGCTTCGATAACTACCTTGGTATGGCGATTGCCGACTTCCCCAATCTGTTTATGATCCATGGCCCAGGCTCACCCTCAGTGCTATATAACATGCCGCTCGGTGCCGAGCGCGAGACGGAGTGGATCGGCAACTGCGTGCAATATCTACGCGAACGTGGTCTGGGTGCCATCGAGGCGACGCCGGACGCCGAGAAAGACTGGGACAAAGAGGTCAACGAACTCGCCAACGAGACGCTCTACCCCCTCACTGACTCCTGGTACACAGGCGCCAACATCCCAGGCAAGCCCCGTCAGTTCTGCGTCCACCTGGGTGGTCCGCTGTACTTTCAGCGCATCTCTGAGGCTGCCGCCAAGGGCTACGAGGGGTTCGTGTTTGAGGAGGAGAACAACGTAGACGTCTCCGCCGCGTCCTGAGCGCCTCAGAACATCGACCCGGGCGCTACACTATACCGATCCGCTTTTGTGGAAGGACGTCGGTATGCTGGCGTGGCATATCGGTCGTTCGGCAGTCCATTCCAAGCACGGGTATGCCGGACGGCCTCTACTGACCCATTCGCGGACATGATCGCCCTATCAAAGGAAGCGCCACGTTCGATTTTCGGAATCGAAGAAGACATACATGTACAAGCTTGTCATCGCTAATCGCAATTACTCGTCTTGGTCATTACGTGGAAAAGTGCGTGAAAAAGTGGGTCAGACTCGACTTATCCATCCAAACCATATGCAAAGATCATAAAGCGGTATCTCCCTGCAGCATTTTTTCCCTGCCACAGCGGAGGGAATCTCATTAGTCGAGTCTGATCCTATATACTGAATCAGCTGCACTACACCCCTAACCAATACAGTCCAATGAGGGTGACACAGACCGAGATGGCCCACACTTCAAACGCCATTCGCAGTGGCCATGGCGCCGTTCTGAGTTCCATGAAATCAAGAAAGACGAAACGAATTTTGACAAAGGTGATAATCAAAATGGCGGCGGTCGCGTAGTGAAATTTCTCCCCAAAACCGAATCCATGCCCAAGCTGCCACGACAATCCCGTCGCCACTATCAAGCCGGCCCAAATACCGGTCACTCTGGATTGAAGCGAAACTGCCATGAGTCACCGCATCAGATACAGCAGCGCGAAAAGCGCGATCCACAAGATGTCCACGAGGTGCCAAAAACACGCCCCGCTTTCGAGCACGCCCACGCCTTGAGCATCAAATTTCGCATCGCGCACGAACTGCCAGAGGAAAACCAGCACACCAATCCCAATCACCATGTGCATCAGGTGAATACCAGTCATCAGGTAGTAATACATAAAGAAATTATTCGTCTCTATCGTCAAATCGGCGGCGATCTTTTCGCCCCATTCAAAATATTTGATGACGACGAAACCAATACCGCAAAGGATTGCCAACACGAAACAGCCGCGGGCCCGCGAAAGCTGGCCTGCCCGAGCGCCGTGAACGGCGAGTGCGACGAGCCAAGAACTCGTCAACAGGAGCACGGTGTTGAGTAGCCCGAGGGTTTGGTTAAGCAGTTGCTGCTGTTCGACGAATAACGCGACTTCTTGCGATCGATCGTAGACAAATACCGAGAACAACAGCGAAAAGACCAGGACATCGCCGATGATGAACATCCACACGCCGGTTTCGCCAGGCAGGTGCGGCTTGACCGAGTCCGGCAGCGCGGAAGTTGAAGACATTGATGAGCCGTCTTTCTAGGCGGCCACCGCCGGCTCAGATTGCGCCTGCCGTTTTATCGTGCCCAGAAGGATGTAGAACATCGCGAGATACCAGGTAAAAAAGACCGCAAAGGGGACCCACCAGACAAACAAGCCATCCCACGCGAATGGCCCCGTCTTGAAAAAGGTTAAAAGCCCGCCAGGAACAAACAGCACCGCCACCCAGAGATTGTAGTAACCCACCCAACGCGGGAATACCGGCTCGGCCTGCTTATCACTCAAGATACACAGGCCAAGGGCAATGTTCTGGATTATGAACGGCGCGAAGGTCATTAACAGCGTGATCCAACCAAGATCGTTCAGCATCCGGGTCAACTCCGGATCGTGATCAGGCCGGAATGCCGCCCCCGTCCAAAACACGCTTGCAAACACAAACACCAGCGTGGTAACACAGCCAGCGCCAAGTTGCGCGAACGTAAATACGGGGACGAGATCGCCTTCGATACGTTTCATCTGCATGGCCAGCGCCGCAGCAAACGAACAAATAAACCCGGCACTGCTCATAATCAGCAAAATCCCGAAGCGCATGGACAGGGCGTTTTCGCTATAGATCGCCGCAACTTCTTCGGCGCTGAGGTTCGGCGAAATCGGCGGAATGAAATTCGCGAACAAAAACCCGGCCAGACAAATCGCGGTGAACCCTATCGCGGACCAGGCACAAATCAATTGGTTTCGAATATTCATCTTCCCTCCCCTTGAATCTGAGTTGACGTTCGGGTTTTAGGTCATTTTGCGCTCATGCGAAGACAGGCGGGACAAGCCCGCACATCGCTTGCCGTCAAGCATCACAATAAATGAGGTTTTCATTGACGGAAAGTAGGGTCAGACTCGACCTATCCACCCAAGCCATATGGGGAACGGCAACGATTCGGGGGAAAGTGGGCCATTTCGGGCTCTGGCCTGCTCCGCGAGTTGCCCGGGACGGAAGGGGCACCACTGGACGGCGCGCGAAGTGTGTAAAAAGGCAAGGGTTTTGGCGTAGAGGCGAAGAGCCGGCGGCCGGGGGAAGGCGTACGGCGGGAGGTAGTCACATTGAGTGATATCTCAGGGGTCAACGACTGAATTTCCCTTGACTTTTACCGTCAAGTGGCCCAGGTTCGACCATCGTGGACGGCATGGTATACATCACGTCAGGGTATGGCTATTGGGGCGGGATGTCGGGCAATGCGCTGATCGGTTTCTCGGCAGACGGCAAATAGCGGCGCAGGCTTTGTCGACGAACCGTCCGTATCCCACAGAGGGGTTGAGGCCGAATAACAGCAGTGAGTGACGACGCATGTCAAAAGGAGGAAGGCTATGGCGAAGACGCAATCACACCCATCGGAGGCGGACCCAGGGTCCGTCGAGCAGTTTGACGCAATCGTGATCGGCGCCGGCGTGGCCGGCCTCTATCAACTGTACCGGCTCCGTGAGCTGGGTCTGTCGGTTCGGTGCTTCGAGGACGGCGGCGACGTGGGCGGCACGTGGCATTGGAACCGCTACCCGGGCTGCCGGTTCGATTCCGAGAGCGAGACCTACGGCTACTCGTGGTCCAAGGAACTGCTCCAAGAATGGGACTGGAAGGAACATTACTCGGGGCAGCCGGAGAACGAGAAATACCTGCGCTATGTCACCGGGAAATTCGATCTCCGCAAAGACATTCAATTCAATGCACACGTCACCTCGGCCGTCTTCGACGAGCAGGCAAATCGCTGGACGATTCAATTGGAGAGTGGCCAGCGTGCCCAGGCCCAGTTTCTCATCGCGGCGGTCGGGTTGTTGTCCGCGCGCCACACCCCGCCGTTTGAGGGCGTGGACAGCTTCGAGGGGGAGTCGTTTCATACGTCGCGGTGGCCGCAGGAGAAAGTGGACTTCACGGGGAAGCGTGTGGCGGTCATTGGCACTGGAGCCACGGCGGTGCAGCTGATTCCCGAAATCGCGCCAGAGGTGGGGCATCTGACCGTCTTCCAACGAACGCCCAACTACTGTGCGCCGTGCCGCAACTCACCGGTGACCGATGAGGAGCAGGCGCACTGGAAAGCCACCTACGACAAAATTCACAAACGGATTCGCGAGACCCCCGTCGCTTTTGAACATGACTTCGACCCGCGCAACACGTTCGACGTGCCCAAGGAGGAGCGGCTGGCGTTCTATGAAGACTTATGGGCCAAGCCCGGCTTTACGAAGTGGTTGAGCAATTTTCACGACATTATGACCGACCTGGAAGCGAACGAGGATTTCGCCGAATTCGTGCGCGACAAGATCCGGGCGCGCGTCCACGATCCGGTGGTGGCGGAAAAGCTCGTCCCCAAGGATCATCCTTTCGGGTCCAAGCGCATCCCGTTAGAGACCGGCTATTATGACGCCTACAATCGGGACAACGTCCTGCTGGTGGACGTGCGGGAAGCGCCGATCCAGCGCATTACTCCCAAGGGGATCGAGACGACGGAGCAGGAGTACGAATTCGACATGATCATCTACGCCACGGGGTTTGACGCCGTGACGGGAGCGTTGACCCGGATCGATATACGCGGCGAAGGCGGCCAAACCATCCAGGACAAATTGGCCAATGGACCGCGCAATTACCTGGGGCTGCAGATCGCGGGCTTTCCGAACTTCTTCACCGCCATTAATGCGGTGTTTTGTAACTACACGGTGTGCACCGAGTCGATCGTGGAATGGATTACCGATTGTATTGGCCACCTGCGGGAGAAGGGCTTGCAGCGCATTGCGCCGAAGCCGGAGGTAGAAGACGCGTGGATCGAGCACGTCAACACGGTGGCCGAGGGGGCGATGTATACCAAGGCCAAGTCGGCGTGGTTTATGGGCACGAATATTCCCGGCAAGCGGCCCGCCGTCCTGCTGAACCCACTGCCCGCGCCGGAGTATCGGGCCAAGTGTGCCGAAGCTGCTGCCAACGGGTATGAGGATTTTATGCTGCAGTAACGAGGGGCCAACAACTTGACAATACCGGACCAGTTATTGAGGGCAGAGCCTTAGGGGACGTTGCAACATTACTATCTTTATCTTCGGATCTTTCGCCCCCGTAGAAGACTGATGGGCTATTCATCAGTAAGGTTGATAAAGCTGCAACGTCCCTTTTCTCTTGGAAATAGAGATGTTGCCAGAGTACCCAGAACAGGAAATCGTATTCCTAAATTGTCACAGGTTCTCAACTAAGCTTCGCTAACGACACGGCTCGCGGCTTCGATGGCCCCTTCGCCATGGGGGACGTTCAGCGCTTTCAGACCTGCGTCGATCACTGCGAGCATGCCCAAGGTCATGTGCGCATTCACATGACCCATGTGGGCGACCCGGAAGAAACCATGGTAGGCGGGGTCGGAAGGTTCCGCCATGCCCAGTCCGATGCCTAGGGTCACCCCGGACTTTTTTTCGGTCCAGCGTCTCAGTTCGGTGGCATGAGGGGCATCCATGGAAGCGGCAGTGACCGAGTGGGAACGGTCTTTTGGGTCGTTGATGTTGAGACGAATGGAACTGCCCATTCCCCAAGCATCGAACGCAGCCCAGACTGCTCGGCTGAGTTTCGCATGCCTGTCCCAGGCTGCCTCGAGTCCTTCCTCTTCCAGCAGCATGGTCAAAGCTTCACGCAGTCCAAAAAGATGGTGAGTCGGGGCGGTGCCGAAAAAGTATTCATAAAACACTTCCGGGTTGATTCGCGGACGGAGGTCCCAGTAAGGAGTAACCAGGTCCGCTTGCTTACGAGCTTCGAGCACACGCTGGTTGAAAAACATGAAACCCAGTCCCGGCGGAGTCATGAGGCCTTTCTGGCTGCCCGCCACCATCAGGTCTACGCCCCAGCTATCCATTTCAAAGGGTTCACAGGCCAAGCTGGCCATGGAGTCGACCATGTACAAGGCCGGGTGCCCGGAGGAACGGATGCACTCGCCCAGGGCGGCGATATCGTTTCTCACCGAACTGGCCGTGTCCGTTTGCACGACCAGAATCGCTTTGTAGCTACGGTTCGAATCGGCTTTCAGCTTGGCTTCTACCTGATCTATGTCCACCGGAGCCGATTTGCCGAAATCTACCAGGTCGACTTCCACCCCTAGCCGTTCAGCCATGTTGGCCCAGAAGAAGGCGAAGCGTCCCGTAGCCAGGGCAAGCACCCTGTCCCCGTGCGAGAGGGTGTTGGTCAGGGCTGCCTCCCAGGTGCCGTGCCCGTTGGCGATGTAGATGGCGACTTCCCCGGAACTCTTGGCCACCCGGTTCAAATCCGGAATCATGCCTTCCACCATTTCGTGGAGGACGCCCTCATAGATATTCGGCGCAGCTTGGTGCATTGCCTGCAGGACGCGGTCCGGAATCACCGAAGGACCCGGAATGGCAAGATAGTGACGGCCATGGCTTAATGACATAGAATTCCTCGGAAGCAAATTAAGAGAGATCAAAAATTTCACAAAATGATAGCATCTGCAAATCTGCGTGCAACGGTTATCGCACGCGATCAAAGCTGCGGCGCTACCTCAGAAAGAAAGCGCGCGAGCTGCCCCTTCTGGTCGTATGAGGGGAAACGGATGATCATCGTTTGCACGCCGGCCGCGTCGAACGCGCGCAGCCGCTCCGCACACTCTGCGGGTGCACCGTAGCCGGTCCATACGTTCACTTTCCATTCCGGCCAATCCGAACTGTAGTACTCATCGAGGAAACGCTTACTTTCCGTGTATGCGGCTGCACGGTCGTCGTTGATGTTGAGGTTGAAGTACATTGCATTTTCCATCCGCGCGGGCGCTCTGCCATGGTTAACGGTGGCGGTCAGAATCTCCTGCCAAGCCATGCTGAACTGTTTCGGCGTCGCACCTACTGTCATCCACCCGTCAGCAAGGCGCGCGACGCGGTCCACCTGCTTGCGGTTCGGACCCGAATTCGGGGTACCAAACACCCACGGGTTGTTCGCAATCCAGATCGGAGGGCACGGTTTCTGCACCGGCTGCGGACGCACCGCAATGTCGTTGAAACGAAAGAATTGCCCCTCGAAGCTCGCTGGGTCTTCGGTCCACAACACGCGCAGCACCTCAATACCCTCCTCCATCCGAGCGACGCGCTCGCGCGGATTGATTTGCATCGCCTCGTACTCTGTATCGAATCCCCCGGCGATATGCCCTTTCGCGCCGCCACCACCGATGCAAGCCGTTAGCACCGTTCGGCCGTCGGCGAGGCAATCGAGCGCGCCCCACTGTGCCGCGAGTATGATGGGCTGGCGGAGCGGAAAGCTGGCCATACACGCCGTGCCGAGCCGGCAGCGCTGGGTTCGCCCGGCGAGGGCGGACAGCAGCGTCACCGATTCAAGCCGCGGCTTGGCGAGCAGGTTGTCACCGACCCGCAGGCTTTCGAATACGCCGGAGCCTTCGGCGTGCTCAGCGAGTTCAAGCAGTTCCGGCACCGTGGTCGCACCAAACACAACGCCCTGATTGGGCAGCAGCAATCCGAGTTTCATAGTCTGTTCCTCTGAATTCTCACGAGATGGCGTCTTGGCGACAGAATACAACGAGAGCCGATCAGACCCAAGGCGGTCTGGCACTAAAGGCTGGCCCCGGACACTGGAGCGAGCAAGGGTCCGGAACTATGGGAAAGTAGGGGTCCGACTCGACTTATCCACCCAAGCCATATGGAAGGATCATAAAGTGGGATATCCCCGCAGCATTTGCGGAAGGAGTCCCATTAGGCGAGTCGGACCCCATATATCTTCAGCGGCCGCTACAAGAGTTCAGCCAAGGATACCAAGAAGCCGGCCGCCAGGCGCCTCCCCAAGGCCGAATGCGCTCAAAGCGTGCCGGTGTCAGCTGCAACGACTTGTTAGACGGCGGGCGTGCAGCTCACGATGGCCTACCGACCGGTGGCCCTGCGCGCGATCAGATAGCCCGCAATGCCGGCCAAGAGACCGGATGCGGCAATCGCGAAGAGGGTATCGAGGTCAAACATCAGTGCGCTCTGACGATGGGTCTCGCCGGTTGCGCGGGGAGCTCTGAGCCGTCGGGCGCTGTTCAGGGTGGACCCTCGGGAGTATTCCACGTCGCCTCCTGAATACTTCAAACCCTTAGGGTGATCTTAGTCCATAGCGATGGCTGATATTTCAAACATAGCCCCCGGAGCATAGAGCTCGGTCACTCCATGCAGCGCACTACCCGTAGGAGTAGAATCGCCAAAGGCTTTAGTTAGCACATCTAAATTCGCATTAGTTTGTTGCACATCAGTAGTGTATATGAAGTAATGAACAATGTCAGGTAGATCCATGTCAGCTTCTTTCAGAACACGTTCCACATTGTCTATTGCCATGGCCATCTGTGCGCGCATATCACCTACGTGACAAGGTTCTCCTGTCTCTTCGTCCATCGCAACTTGGCCAGTAACAAACACAATTCGGGTATAGTCTTCTATGATCTCTCCCTGAGGAACTCCAATGTTTTTGAAAAAAGGGGATATAGTGATAGGTGTTCTCTTCATTCTTACTCCTTTCCACCTAAATGATAGGCTGTATCTGTTTTCAGAATCGAAGCACTGAGAATTGGAGATAAGTATCATAAGGGCATGGCGTCTGCGAGCAGCGACTAAACATCACCCAGTGCTCGTCTTGGGCGCCCACCTCTCCCCTGTCTGTTGTCACCTGTGTAGAATGATCCCTTCCTTTCTCCGTCCACTCCCTTTCCAAAATCCCTTTGCCTTAGCCGCACTGTCTGGTTACGTTGGGTCCGCCTCGCTGGAGGGCCCTCAAAAGGGGGGAGGTTGTCACTGGATGTCGCAGTACGTCGAAGGACCAGATGCGAGAAAGTAGGGTCAGACTCGACTTATCCACCCAAGCCATATGGAAGGATCATAAAGCGCTAGAGCCCCGCAGCATTGTTTCCTACCGCTGAGGAAGGAGTCCCATTAGTCGAGTCTGACCCCAAATACCCTGCACATCACGGCACTGCTTCACAAGAGGCCAATAATTTGACAATGCCCTTATGAACCCCACGTTCGCATTTGCCTCTGTAAATTTGTACTATGCAATCATAATTTGGTCGCAGACAGCTTCCTTGGGGGACGGTGTTAGACGGCAAGGAGTTGCAGCGTGTACGGGTTGTGTGCGGCGGCCTGATTGTAGTTCGAAGGTACGGGGCCGCTCATGCGATTTCATGAATTTAATGATCCGGAGGGTAGAGACTGATGAATAGGAAACATGATGCGGGGGTCGCGAAGCACATCGGTACATACAGCGATGCGGTAGAGATTGATTCCGCACAACGAATTATCTATGTGTCCGGTACCCCCGGTATTGACGCGGACAGTGGCCACTTGCCGGACGACTTCGCCAAGCAAGCGGATCTCGCCTGGCGCAACGTCGTGAACATTCTCAAGCGGGCGGATATGGGTGTTGAAGATATCGTCAAACTGACCCAGCATCTTATTCGGCGGGAAGACTTGAAAATCTATCGAGAAATACGATCACGGTATTTGGGGACGTGCGCTCCAGCCTCAATGCTCACCCTACTCCCCGGTCTCGTTTGGCCGAATATGCTGATCGAGCTGGAGGTCGTGGCCGCGAAATGAAGCCAGGAAGGCCCTGTCAAGTTTTCGGAGGGAGAGCACGAAATTCACTTACTGTGAGATAGGTTAGAGTCCTTTTTACGCAGGCATCCGATCCGTTGTCGCCACACGCCAGGTCATAAAGGCCCGTTCTCGAAACAGCCGATAGTGGGCTGCCTTCAAGAGATGGCGTCCAGTCCGAAAGAGATTATTGATGGGGCTGTGGACGGAAAGAAAGCGTTGGACGTGGCGTAGAGATTTAAAGCCGCGCAGCTGCCGTTCGCGTTGGCGGGTAGGCTGGTGCGACACCTCAGCGCGGTTGTTCGCATACCGTGTCGCACCCTCGGCTATATCGGGCAACAGGCTGCGGCCTGCTTACCCACAGACGTCCTGATTGAGATGGTCGCGGAGTGTGTCGCCGGTGTATTCGCGCCGGTGCCGCCCGCGCTTTTGCAATAGAGGTACGACCTCGTCCACGAATTCTTTGAGGTTGTTCGGCATGACTGTCGGTGTGATGTTAAAGCCGTCGCCACCGGTTTCATCGAGTATGGCTTCCATCTGGTCAGCGACTTGTTCAGGCGTCCCGACAATTTGTGGGCAGCCAATCGTTGCACCGTAGATTTTTCCGACTTCGCGCATGGTCAGTTTGTCTTTTCCTAAGTCGCCGGCCTTATACATCTTGGTAAAAATATCCAATAAGCCCTGGATGCCTTCGACCTCGATGTCTTCAATCGGCTCATCAATATCGTACTGCGACAAATCATGGTTGGAGTGCCCAGAAAGGAGCGCGAGGCCGCCTTCATACGGGACCAATTCATTAAACTCTTGATGCCTGCGCTTCGCCTCTGCTTCGGTCCCACCCAGGATAGTCTGAATGCCCCAGATGTACTTGAGGCTGGATGGATCTCTTCCGTTTTTCTTTAACCTTCCCCGCATATCGTCGGCAAAAGACTTCAACGCACGCGTGGTGAGCTGCACACCAAATGCCGCCTCCGCATGCTTGGCGCAAAAGTCACGACCTGCATCTGACGCGCCCGCCTGAAAAAGTACGGGGTGCCCCTGCGGCGAGGGTTCAACCGCCGAAATACCGGGGCATGAAAACCATTTGCCTTTGTGATTGATCGGGTGGACTTTGCTGGCATCAACAAACACCCCCGTCTTCTTGTCCGCTACGACCGCGTCTGGCTCCCAGCTATTCCATAATTTATGGCAGACCTCCATGTATTCGTCTGCACGCTCATAGCGCTCGGTGTGCGGGACCATTTTTTCCATTCCAAGGTTCACGGCCTCGGCCACGTGGGCGGAGGTGACGATGTTCCATCCAATCCGCCCTTTGGTCAGATGGTCAAGCGTGCTCAATTTGCGCACCGCCATGTACGGCTGGTAGTAGGTCAGGGACAGGGTCACCGCGTAACCGAGCCTCTCGGTCACAGCAGCCAGCATCGGAATGACCAAGGTCGGATCGTGCATGGGAAACTGGATGGCATGGGTGAGCGCTTCGTCCATCCGATTACGGTAATTCCCGAATGCCGCTAAGGTATCGGCAAAAAAGATTGCATCGAACTTGCCGCGTTCCAGCGTCCGCGCCATGTCCTGCCAGATTTCAGGTTTCGCAAACGAGCCGGCGACCTGGCTGTCAGGATGCAACCATGAGCCCACAGAATGATTCATCGGGCCAAACATCACAAAACCATTCAGATGCATCAATTTTTTCACGTTTGGGCTCCTCTCTCGTCATTATTGACTGTGTAATCCGTGCGCTTGGCGTCCCGAATACGCTGGGCGGCATTCATCATGGCATGAAGCTGATTGGCCGACACGCCCCGAGCCCGCATTCCGATCCGACTGCACGATTATCGACCGCGATTCAGCTCGGCGGCGAGGCTTCAGCCAGCAGCCGTTCGGCATTTTTTAACGCCTGTTTGGCGTTGGTCTGCCAGCGATCAAGAGCCGTCGAGCGCTCATAGAATCCTGCGTTCGGACCGGTTTGGTCGATCGAATCCGTGCCCAGCATCCGCGAGTTGACCCCGTAGCAGGCCGAGGCGTGGTGAATGCGCACGAACGGGTAAGCATCGTTCCAATGGCCGCCCGGACAGTGGCGCCGATCGACCATGACGACGGCAGCATCACACTCAGCGATGAGCGCGTCGGTAAACGCCATACCGGAAGCCCCGGCTCCGACGATAAGATAGTCAGTTTCGATCACGCTCATGATCCCCATTTCTCTTGATGACTGCGCCCCCCGATCCGGCTTGTGAGCCCCAAGTGCACGACTCGGTTATACGTGAGTTCCCAGACTTGGAACAGAAGAGGCCTTGCAAACTTACTGTCTTTATCTTAGGGTCCTCCGCCCAGTAGAAGGCGGATAGGCACTGTTCATCAGTCAGGTTAATAAAACGGCAACGTCTCCTTTCTTACTCTCATAAGCAACCCGTGCTACGCGGCCGGCTTGACGCTAAACTCCAACCCCAGCGCCTTGGCAATCTTCAGGACAGTACCAAGCTGTGGGTTGCCGTCTTCCGAGAGCGCTTTGTAAAGGCTCTCTCGACCCAAGCCAGTTTCACGCGCCAGGGCCGCCATGCCCTTGGCCCGGGCAATATTTCCCAGGGCCTTTGCCACAAACGCGGGATCCCCATCACACTCGGCGATGGATGCTTCCAGGTACGCGGCCATTTCCTCTGGGGTGCGAAGATGTTCGGCAACATCGTAATCATAAATTTTCGTAGCCATTTCAGACCTCCAGGCCCTGCAACAACTCATAGGCCAACTTAATGTCCTTGGCCTGGCTCGATTTGTCTCCGCCGCAGAGCAGGATAACAAGTACATCCTGCCGCAGGGTGTAGTAGACCCGATAGCCAGGACCGATATCGATCTTCAACTCAGAAAGGCCAGACTTCAGGTTCCGGTGTTGGCCGGGGTTCCCTTCCGCAAGGCGTTGGATCCGGGCCTGAATTCGGGCACGGCCCTGCAAATCCTTGAGGCGATCCAGCCACCGAGTGAACTTCGAGGTTGCTTTGAGCTGAGCCACGACAACAATCGTATCCCACAGGATACATATTGCAAGACTGTTCAAAGCGGGCGGGCCGTTCTTTCTACCTTCGAACGAGATCGCTTACCCGGAGCGGGACGCCATCGGGTAAAGCGAACAGTTCGGCTGTCCTCTCTCAGAATGCACCTACTGAGTCTGCTTCTCTTCAAGGGTTTTTACGTCTCTTTCGCTCAGCAGAGTTATTTCGGTAATTCAAGGACACGGGCAGACAGAGGGGACGTACTGCAATCCCTTCAGTAATTTACGGAAGGAGCGTTTGGCCGCCCCTGTGTTGCAGCGTTTCTGCACCAGAATATCGAGTGTCTGGCCATCCTGATCGACGGCCCGCCAGAGATAGTACCGCTTCCCTCGAATGCGGATGAACAACTCATCCAGGTGCCAGGTGTCGCTTGGTCGTCCTCGCCGGTGCCGTAACTTCTTCGCGAAGGCTTGGCCGAATTTGAGACACCACAGGCGGACCGCTTCGTAGCTGACGGTCACGCCGCGTTCGGCGAGCAGTTCCTCCACCTCACGAAAGCTGAGACTAAAGCGATGGTACAGCCATACGGCGTGGCTGATAATATCAGGCGGAAAGCGATGCTTTCGATACAGACTTGTGCTACGAGAACGCATACCCTCGTTACGACATGGAAAGCCGCTACTTCACAAGGGCCTCGTTCACTTGACAATACCCACGGTAGGCCTCTGCATGTAGTCGGGAAACTTTGCAGATTCCTTTGGTAGCCCTCACCGCATGGGAGGCCGACGCCGATATCATAAAGCGCTCTCAGGGTTAAAGCCGGAAAGGGAATAGCTATGAATAAAATGATGCACCTGACGGGTTTTATGGTTCATTGTCCGGCACCCCACACTCTTCTCTCGTGGATATATCCACGAGAGAAGACGCGGCATTACTGGTATGAGCCTGAGTATTGGCAGACCATTGCCCGCACCCTGGAGCGGGGTAAGTTTGATATGTTCTTTTTTGCCGACCAGCTAGCCGCCTATGATGCCTACAAAGGCAGCATGGAGCCCACTCTCCGTTATGCTCTTCAGTTTCCCATCCACGACCCGGTTGTTTTGGTCCCCGCCTTGTCGACGGTAACCGAAAAACTCGGGTTTGCCATTACCATGTCCGCCACTTATTACGCTCCCTACATGTTGGTTCGGAAGCTCTCTACGCTAGACCATCTGACAAAAGGCCGCGTCGGCTGGAACATTGTCACCTCCTTTCACGGAAACGAAGCTCGGAACTTGGGCCTGGAGATGGTCATTCCTCATGATGAGCGGTATGAGCGAGCCGAAGAGTACATGGAGGTGTGTTATCAGCTGTGGAACAGTTGGGACTCGGACGCAGTGGTAATGGACATGGAGAGGGGAGTGTTTGCTGATCCAACTAAGGTCCGGAAGATAGACTTTAAGGGTAGATGGTTTCAGTGTACGGGACCGTCGAGTGTCATGCCTTCACCGCAAGGCCATCCAGTGCTCATCCAGGCCGGCGCATCGGGCCGAGGCCGGGAGTTTGCCGCCAAGCACGCGGAGTGCATTTTCGGGCTGCAACGCACCCCCCAAGCGATGCGTGCGTTTGCCGACGACATGCGGGCTCGGGCTAAAAAGTACGGCCGCAAACCTGAAGACATCAAAATTCTCTGGGGGGTGATTCCTATTGTGGGGAAGACAGAAGAGGAGGCCAAGGCAAAAAAGCGGGCCGGTCTTGAACGCATTCCGATTGAGGCCGGGCTAGCACTGATGTCGGGTCATTTCAATTACGATCTGTCACAGCTGGATTTGGACCAGCCATTTGAGAACCTTGAAGTGCCAGGTATCCAGGGCATGGTGGATATCTTCACTCAGCAGCCCGGGAAAAAACCAACGTTGCGGGAGGTAGCCACCCTCTATGGAGCAGGGATAGCTATGCCGCATCTTATAGGTACGTCGGAGCAGGTGGCCGACCAGCTAGCCTACTTGCACAAGGAAGGTGGGGGCGATGGGTTCCAATTCAGCCCGGCCTACTATGGGCCGGATTACTTTGAAGAGATAGTAGACTTGCTCATTCCGGTGTTGCAGAAGCGGGGATTGTTTCGGAAGGAGTATGAAGGCGGAATCCTGCGGGAGCATTTGCAGCAGTATTAGGACCACAACGACGATTTGGAGTTCTTCCGGGTCGAGTTGTTCAGATTTTGTTCCCTATCCTGATCACTTGACAGTGCGGGGCCTCATTACTCTTCGATGATTTCGATTGCGAACTCGGGGCATCATTCAAGGGGCAGCTGAGGTTTAAATTTAGGCAGCGTCACGTCGTCACTGACAGTGTCGAACCAGACTTCAACCGGCATACCGACTTGGAGCTCGTCAGGCACTACTCCCGTCACCCACGTTGTGAGTCGCGGCCCCTCATCCAGTTCGACCACCACTGCTGCATATGGAACGTCCTCGGCGAATGCCGGGTCGAGCGCCTGATACACGGTCGTCCAACAATAGACCGTGCCTGTTCCTTTCGTCGGAGCCCATTCCCACTCCAGGGAGTGACAACCGGTGCACATGGGCCGCGGCGGATGACGCCACGTTCCACACTGCTGACAGCATTGAAAGCGCAGCTCCCGCTGCTGACACCAGTCATAGAATTCCTTTGTGTAGCCCCCTAAGACGGGCAATCGAACAAGCGGTGTTGCATTCTCAGTCGTCATGTTGCGACTCCCTCAGTGACGTAAAATCGCGATCGACCCATGCCCGTGACCTCCCCAGCCGGTCACCACCCCGAACTCGGCGTCTTGCACTTGACGCGAGCCAGCCTCGTGGCGGAGTTGCACGACAGCCTCAACCAGGTGGTTCATACCGGTATTGTGCGCCTGTGAGAGCAGACCGCCGTGCGTATTCACCGGCAGCGCGCCGCCGAGTTCGATCCGTCCGTTTTCAACGAAAGGTCCACCTTCGCCTTTCTTGCAGAATCCCGCCGACTCGATTTGCAAAATGGCCTGCCCGGTGAAGCAGTCGTAAATCTCGGCGAAATCAATATCGCTCGGCTGGACCCCGGCCATCGCGTAGGCGCGCGACGCACAAAAGTCGAGTCCGATTTTGAGGATATCGGGTCGATTGGGAATGTCGTGGGGTGGAAACGGATGGCCCGACGCCACGCCCGTCACATAGACAGGCTTCTTGCGCAGATCTTTGGCGCGCTCGGCAGACGTCATGAGTAACGCTGCAGCGCCATCGGTCTCCAGGCAACAATCCAACAGCCGGTAGGGATAACTGATCCACCGCGACGACAAGTAATCCTCCAAGGTGAGCGGCGCCCGCTGCATGAGGGCGTTGGGGTGCAACTGGGCATGTTTGCGCATCGCCACCGCCACCGCACCCAGTTGCTCGTGGGTGGTGCCATACCGTTGCATATGTCGCTGCGTCATCCATGCGTAATGTTGGGGCGGCGCCGCCACGCCGAACGGCGCGTAGTAGTCCCTGATGGTTTCCGCCGCTTGTAGTCCCGTCCCAGGGTCAGACGTCACCTGCCGAGCTCTCCGTCCGGAATAGAACCGGCTGCACAGAGGAATCAATGCATACTGCGCAATCCCACTGGCCAGCGCGGTGGCGGCGGACTCAACGGCAGACACACACATGGCCCCGCCCATTTCCTGGAGAGAGGTGGTGTAATGCAAATCTTGCAGCCCCAGGTTCGCACAAAAATCACCCGCCGTGCCGCCGCTCCCGGCGCCGTTGGGGAGAATCACCGCATCGATGTCTCCAGGCTGTATGCCGGCATCCTCGATCGCGCCCAGCGACGCGTCCAGGGCGAGTTCGAGCGCGCTCTTAGGCGTGCCGCGCGTGTAGTCTGTTTCGCCGATGCCGACGATGCAGGCTTGGTCCCTCAAATCGGTTAACGCAGGCATACGCATTGCCCCCTACAGGTATGACATAGTTTCCAGGATGTGGCTTCGGCAAAGATCGGGCTACAGCCATTCCTCCTCTGTATGCAGGCGGGTCAGGTGAATCTTTTTCATCTTCCACCGGCCATCTTCCTTCACATAGTCTTCGTGATAATGTCCCCAGCCCTTAAAGTTGCAGGTCGGCAGGCGCACATCGTCAAACATCGACCAGACACCGCGTGCGGTTGTTGGGCTGGTCAGTTCGATTTCCGGCATGTAGCCCTGATGTATCGATTTTGCGCCGGTCATCAGCGTACGGATGCCGTCAACCAGCGCGTCGCGGCCCTCGATCTTGATGTCGCGCGGCAGATCCTCGCTGGCGCGCGGTGCGCCCTCGTATACCGCCGAAACATCGGCAGCGAAACATTCGCTCAAAAGATCCCACTGCCGCGTGTCCATCAATCGGAAATAGCGCGCTTTGAGCTGGCGGATCGCTTCCAAATCGTTGTGTTGGTCGATGGTCATGTGTTGCTCCCTTGGGCTGCGTGTTGTTTGATCAGCCGTCACAGAATGCCTGGACGGGCTCCTCACATCGAAGCTTCCATGCAGGCTTGCCGCGTAAAAGATCGGCCCAGGGTAGCGCGTTTGGGCAACAAAAACGAGGAGCAGCTGCGCCTCACGTTCCTCCAGGGCATGTTGGTGGGATGCTTCGCTCTGGCCCAGCATCGCTCCATCTCGCAGTATGCGTTGACAGCTCTGGGGCTTCTCAGTAGACTGCGTCGTCACTCCACTAAAACACTCTTTTGATCGGTATTGAGGGAGAAGAGTAGGGTGTTGACAATGACGGAAAAAGTGCTGGCACGCGCCGCAGGACGTGCCTGGATGCCGCCGGGCGACCTTGTCGTCTGCGAGGTCACCCGTCCCGTCATGAGTGGCCGTTATTTTTGTCCTGCGCGCCCCGAGCGGTTTTTCGTGAGGAATCATCATGGCTGACACACAACTGAATCGTACCAGCGCCCACATCACCCAGCCCAAGTCGCAGGGGGCGTCTCAGGCTATGCTGTACGCCACGGGGCTGACCGAAGCCGATATGCAGCGCGCCCAAGTCGGTATCGCCAGCGTGTGGTTCGACGGCAATCCGTGCAACATGCACCTGGGCGACATCGCCACGAAGGTCAAAGAAGGCGTGGTTGCCGCCGACATGGTCGGGATGCGTTTCAACACGATTGGGGTGTCCGACGGCATTTCTATGGGCACGAGCGGCATGAGCTTCTCGCTGCAATCGCGCGACCTCATCGCCGACTCCATCGAAACCGTTATGGGTGCGCAATGGTATGACGGCCTCATCACCATCCCCGGCTGCGACAAAAATATGCCCGGCGTCATCATGGCGATGGGACGTGTGAATCGCCCGGCCTTGATGATCTACGGCGGCACCATCCGCCCCGGTCACAGCGGCGGTAAGACGCTCGATATCGTGTCGGCGTTCCAGTGCTATGGCCAGTATATTACCAAAACCATCACCGACGCCGAGCGCCAGGATGTCGTCCGCCATGCCTGCCCCGGCGCCGGGGCGTGTGGCGGCATGTACACCGCCAACACCATGGCCTCAGCCATTGAAGCGCTGGGCATGAGCCTGCCGTTCAGCTCCTCGACGCCGGCCACCGACCCCGGCAAGCTCGACGAGAGCCTCCGGGCTGGACAGGCGATGCGCGCCTTGCTGGAGCAGGATATCAAACCGCGCGATATTATGACCCGTCAAGCGTTCGAAAACGCCATGGTTATGCTCATGGCGCTAGGCGGCTCCACCAACGCCGTGCTGCATCTGATCGCTATGGCTCGCGCTGTTGACGTGGCACTCACCCTCGACGACTTCCAGGCGGTGAGTGACCGTGTGCCGTATGTGGCCGACCTCAAACCCAGCGGCAAGTACGTGATGGAAGATCTGCATAACATCGGCGGCACCCCAGCAGTGATGCAGTACCTCCTGGACAAAGGGCTGCTGCATGGTGACTGCCTGACGGTGACGGGCAAGACCCTGGCCGAAAATCTGCGAGATCTGCCCGGACTCCCGGAAGAACAGGACATTATTCAGCCGCTCGAACGTCCGATTAAAGAGACGGGGCATATTTGTATTCTCAAAGGCAATCTCGCACCAGGTGGGGCGGTGGGTAAAATTACCGGGAAAGAAGGTTTGGTTTTCACTGGACCAGCCAAGGTCTTCGACTCGGAAGAGGATATGCTGCATGCGCTCGAACGCCAGGAGATCAAACACGGCGATGTCGTGGTCATTCGCTACGAGGGTCCGAAAGGCGGACCGGGTATGCCGGAAATGCTGACCCCCACGTCAGCCCTGGTGGGTGCCGGTCTGGGTGGGGGCGTCGCGCTCTTGACCGACGGACGTTTTTCCGGCGGCTCGCACGGTTTCCTCATCGGTCATATCGTACCCGAAGCGCAGGAAGGCGGCCCGATCGGCCTGATTCAGGACGGCGACATCATCACCATTGATGCGGAGCAAAACAGCCTTGACGTTGCCGTCAGTGACGAGGAGCTGGCACGCCGTCAGGCACAGTGGACCATGCCGCCGTACAAGGCGACGCGAGGGACGCTGTACAAATATATCAAGAGCGTGAAAAATGCCTCCGAAGGCTGCGTGACGGACGAATAAATTCTTTGCGCCTCTCCGGCTAACGGCTTGTTGCCTCACTCGAGCGTCTGCTTGTTGAGCCGCCCCTTCCCCCTGTTTATGAGATCACCGCATCGATGTCTCCAGGCTGTATGCCGGCATCCTCGATCGCGCCCAGCGACGCGTCCAGGGCGAGTTCGAGCGCGCTCTTAGGCGTGCCGCGCGTGTAGTCTGTTTCGCCGATGCCGACGATGCAGGCTTGGTCCCTCAAATCGGTTAACGCAGGCATACGCATTACCCCCTACATTCATGACAGCGAGGTCTTCCAAATGCTCAGCATCCAGATCGAAGCGCCGCTTTCGCGTGCGATAGGCCCCTAGACCTTTGCTGTGTCATAACTCGCGTACGTAGTTCAGCTTCATCACAGGTCAGAGCCTGCTCTCGGAGCCGTTGTACTCCTGTGCATATCGTTGGACAAGCAGCTCCGCCTCCGTAAGCATGGAATTGAGGCCACAACCTTGCACTCATCACGTTTGACAACTAAAGAAAACAGTGAGGGTCATACCACGGTATGGACAGATCGTCTGCCACAACGTGGCGAAGCTCTACCGGATCGCGCTCGAAGGCATGAACTCACGTAGCGTGAGGTCAGATGCAGAGCGTTCTTAGGAGGATTCACGCGCATGAGTTATATCGACGTCGTCGAGAAAATCGACATACCAAGACCGCAGAAGCATTATACCGAGCCCTATTTTGAAGAGGTGCTTGGCCTTCCGATCGCGTATCGCCGCGAGGGGGCGGGCGAAGCTACGGTTTTGTTTCACGGGGCCGGCTTCACACGCATGTGGCTTCCGTTCTATGCCATGCTTGCAGAAAAACTGGACTTCGTTGCCCCTGAGTGCCCCGGTTTTGGTGAAACTCCGCTGCCGCAGTGGGTGCGCGGTTTCGATGATCTCACCATCCTCTATGACCAGTTGTTCGAGCAGCTTGAACTCTCCCAAATCCACCTCATTGGTTTTTCGATGGGTGGCTGGGCAGCCGCCGAGTTTGCTTCGTTTTATCCGCGCCGGCTCAAATCGCTCTCGCTCATCACACCGGTTGGACTGCGTCTTGAAGACGATCCTGGAGTCGACATTTTTCAGCTCTCCCCACCCGAAGTCATGGACCGTCTATTCAAGGACAAGGACGTGATGCAGGAATGGTTACCGGACGGGGAGGATTTCGATGAAGGCATTCATATGTATAGTGAATCCTCTGCCGCGGCGCGCCTCATGTGGGCACCGCGCTACAACCTCAAGCTCGAACACCGCCTACAGCGACTGACCTGTCCAACCCAGGTAATTGGGGCTGAAGAAGACCGCCTCGTCCCTAACGCCATGTCGGATAAATTTGCCGCAGTATTACCTAACTGCCGACTGATCCGCATCGCGGGCACCGGCCACGAACCGCTTTTGGAACGGCCGCGTGAACTCGCTGCTATTCTGACGGTTTTTATCGAGGAGGCTACACAATGAACAAGCTGCGTTTTTATTTCTTTCACTTGATGCCCTACCCGTACATTCCGCCGGCGTCTGAAATCCAGTCAACCTGGGTGTCGTTGTCGAATAAGTATTATGACCCACATCGCGGCCACTCGCTGTACAACGAATACCTCGACCAACTCGCCGCTGCTGAACAATTCGGTTTCGACGCGATTGCTGTAAACGAACATCACGCGAATTTCTATGGCACTATGCCGTCGCCAAACATTATCGCAGCGATGCTTGTGCAGCGGACGAAAGAAATCCCGATCGGCATTATCGGCAACGCCATCCCCCTGCATGGCAACCCCCTGCGGGTCGCCGAGGAAATCGCCATGCTCGACGTTATTTCGGGCGGTCGCATTATTTCAGGCTTTGTGCGCGGCATCGGTTGTGAATATTTCAACAACGGTATCGCGCCGGCCGATTCGCTGGAACGCTTCAATGAAGCCCATGACTTGATCCTCAAAGCCTGGACTGATGACGGCCCATTTACCTGGCAGGGCGATCATTTCTACGTCCCTAATGTCAATCCAATTCCGCGCCCGATTCAGCAACCACATCCGCCGATCTGGATCCCAGGCCAAGGCTCGCTCGAAACGTTACAGTTCATTGCGGAACACAAATACACCTATATGATGGTGTTCTCTCCCTTGTGGTTCACCAAGATGGCGTTCGACGGCCTGCGGGAAGAGTGTAATCGGCTCGGTTACGACGCACCCAAGAGTATGTTCAACGCCTGCGTACCAACCTACGTCGCCGAGACCGACGAACAAGCTCACCGCGAGGCTAAAGCCCACCTGTCGTGGGTCTTCAACACAGGGCTCAAAATCCCTGACCAATTCTTTTTCCCGCCGGGCTATATGTCGACCAAGTCGTTTCGCAACTTCATCGGCCTGCTGCAAAAAGGGAAGGTCAAACCGCAAGTCAACCTGACCTATGACGAGCTGATCGCCGATCGCTATATCATTGTCGGCTCTCCCGAGACGGTCAAGAACGAACTCGGCCACTACTGCGACGAAGTTGGCGCGGGTGGTATGATCGGCCCGGGCTCGCCCTACGGACCGATGCCGAACTGGATGGTCATGAAGCACATGCAGATCGTTTCCGAGGAAGTCATGCCCGAATTCCGCGAAGCCGATGGCTTGCCGGACTACCAGCGAGCCGAGCCGAACTCACAACGCTCGCGTGCCGAACTCGCCGCAGTCAAAGGCAAACCGGAAGAAACTGCTCGCTCTCGGGTGACGGGCGGCGGCGACAGACTGATCGAACACCGCCTGGCCCACGTTGCAGAGGTGATTGATCCGACAATGGAACAAGCACAGTGAAGCGTACCTGACAATACCCACAACGGCCTTCCGGCGGGGCGACAGCGATGCTATGAGTCGAGAGCCCGCGCAGGAAGCGACACTCGAAGGCACGGGGCATCATCCCGAGAGCGAGCGCGAGGAGAAGATGTCGCGGGCCGAAAACGAAGGCTTGAGCTGACCACAATCCGTCGAGGGAACCCCAGATGCAAATCGGATATTTCACCGAACGACCGTATCGCTGGCTGCCGGAAGAGCTCGTTTTGAAGAATCGGGCGTTTTTCGCCATATCGAACGAGCATTTCGACCGCGAAAAGGCGGCCGATGACTACAATTACTACCTCGACGAATATTGCTACGCCGAGGACCTGGGCTTCGACGCCCTGGCCCTGAATGAGCATCATGGCAACCCGATCTGCATGGGGTCGGTCATGAATGTAGAAGCCTCTATCCTGGCTCGGATTACCAGCAAAGCCAAAATTGTTCTGGTCGGGAACCCCTTGCCGGTTATCAAGCATCCGCTGCGGATGGCCGAAGAGTTGGCCGAGATCGATTTGATCTCGCGTGGCCGCCTGGTCACCGGCTGGGTGCGCGGCGCGGGCAGCGAGCAGTTCTTCAATAATGCCAATCCGGCCTACAACCGCGAGCTGTTCAACGAAGCGCATGACTTTATCGTGCAGGCCTGGACTAAACCCGGTCCATGGCGCTACGAGGGTAAACATTTTCATTATCGCCACGTCAATCCATGGGCGCTGCCCTACCAAAAACCCTATCCGCCGATGTGGATTCCTGGGACGCTGAGCCCTGAGACCGTCGAGTGGTCTGCCGCACATCGGTATCCGTATATCGGGCTTGGCACCCCGCTACCGGCCACGTGCGAGTTATGGGACTTCTACGCGGACGAAGCGGCCAAGCATGGCTATCAAGCCGGGCCGGAGAATTTCGGCTATATGGTCGCAACAGCCGTGGGAGAGACGGAGGAGAAAGCGCAGCAGGCCGCGGCAGGATTCGTCTACGGGGGAGGGCAGAATGCCTTCTCGGGGGCGGAATTCATGATGCCGCCGGGCTACAACTCGAAAGCGGCCATTCGCAACTTGGCAAAGACCCAGAGTAGCGTATGGCTCGGGATCAGCGGCCAGAAGCTAAAAGAGCAGAAGCAGGGCGTAGCGGACGAAGAGATCGATTATACTGCTATCCGGGGCAAGCTGCAGGCGGCGCTGGAGCGCGGGCAGCAGAATATGCAGGTGATTGTCGGCACGCCCACGACCGTGATCCCCAAAATCAAGGCGATCATGAGCGTCCTGCGGGTCGGGATCTTCATCATCCTGCACCTTCAGGGACCGCACAGTGATGACGAGCGGCGCACCAGCATGCGCTTATTCGCGGAAGAGGTGATGCCGGAGCTAAAGGATCACGCACGGGAGATCGGTATCACAGACCCGTTTGAGCGCCAGCCCGGCTCGGTTACCTTGGGAGCCGGGACCAAGCGTGCACCCGTCGCGGATCGCGGCCCACTGCCCGGGCTGGGGTTCCACTAGAGCAATTCACGATTCCGTATAGCCACCCGTCATTCCTGCGAAAGCAGGAATCCAGCCCCGCGGTCACCCCTCGCCAAGTTGCAAATGCTTGATCTCGAAACAACCGATAGTGGCATACCTTCATGAAGTGGCGACCAGCGCGAAAGAGATTGTTGGTGGAGCTATGAACGGAAAGAAAGCGTTGCACATGTCGAAGGGACTTAAACCCGCGCATGTGGCGTTCGCCTTGACGAGTGGGTAGGTAAGAGCATCTGATGATTACTGCATACGACAGACAGTAACTCTTCACAAAGGATTAATAACTTGACAATACCGTCCGACAACTTGACCCTACCCTTGCCAAGACAAGCCCTGCGTGCCACGGTAGGGTATCTTTAACTGGGGGGTATATTATGGACCGGGTCAACGCCGCCGAGAACAACATTGTGGGGGTTACGGAGACAAATTCATCGGCCTATGTGCCTCCCCTCCAACTCACAGTAGGGCAGCCAGCCCCTATCGCGGCGAACGGTGGTTTATCCTATATGTCGTTCGATCGGGACGGGGATGCGGGTACTGCGGCGGCGACGGAGGCGGCGCTCCGCCAGATTACCGAGGGGGAAGAGCAAGCGGTTATCGACAGGATCAACAGCGCTCCTCCCGGCCCCATTGAGACCAAGTGGGGCGTCGGCTTTCGTAGCTACGCAGAGTGCCTGGACTATATTCGGGCGAACAACATCCAAGCCCCTGAAGGCGGCGTCGCACTGCCGCTACCCTACACCGTCCTCGAGCAGCCGTCCTACTCCATCGTCCCGTCTAACTCACTCTGGCGGGACCCGGCGCGCGTGGCCGAGGCAAAAATGTTGCGCAGGGAAGCGCAAGACATCAGTCGGGGATGCCTCTATTTTCCGCAGATACTGCGCGATGCGCGGCGCATAGCGGAATACTACCCCGGTCTCTCGCCCACCAGCTCCGCGTGCATGGACAAGCTTGGTGTCTCGCTCGCCCACTGCGAGTCCAAGTGCGAGAACTTCTACGACGCCGCGGAGGTCGAGCGCGTGTTCTACCCGGAGATAGAGCAACTCCTCCTCAATTTCTTTCCCGATGCGACGGATGCGTTCGTGTACAACCACGGCGTGTTTGACAAGGATTACAAGGGCGACGTTAAGGAGGATCAGGACAATAAGGACCCGGGGGTCAACACCTACTACGCCGACATCGTGCACAACGACCTGAACGACAACAGCGGCCGTGTGCGCTGCCGCGAGCTACTCACAAAGAATCTGCGGAACTTCGGGCGCACGCAGCACTACACGGAGGCGGAGGCCGACGCGAAGATGTCGCGGCGGTTCATGTCGATCAACCTCGCCAAGCCGATGGAGACCGTGCGTCAGAACCCCTTCGTGCTGTGCGCTTGGCCCTCTTTCGCTGACCAGCCGTACATCAACAACTACCGGATCTACGACGACCGCGTGGGTGAGACCACCCGCTTCACCCATCGCCCCGACCACGAGTGGTACTGGCTTCCCCAGCAGAAGTCGACCGAGGTGTCGATGCTCAAGTGCTACGACTCGGTGACCGACGGCTCCGTCTCACGTTGGTCTTTCCACTCGGCCTGCGTCGACCCGACTGCACCCGAAGACGCCTCCTGTCGCAAGAACGTCGTGGTCCGCTCCTATATCTTCTTCTAAGAAGAACAGCAGACGCAGCGGGGAACCCGCTGCGTCTGACCCGACCTCTGAGCATTGAACTCACGACCGCTTAAATGCCGTTCCAGTGTCGGCTGCAGCACCTACCGACACCTGCCTATAAGGCGGGCTCGCGTAGAAAAGGCAAGGGGAAGAAGTAGTAATAGGTAGTGACTACATATCTGCCAAGCCCCGAGAATATCTATCTTTCATTTTCCCAATGGCCCAGTTTCTCCCGAATCGTTGCCATCCCCCGCGGGCGGTCTCAACGCAACTGCAAGAAATGCTCACCTCTGTACAAATCGCCGGCTTTCAGCGAGCCGACATCAAAGGCGCGTAGATCCATGAAGTAATCAGGTTTGGCGTCCGGGAAGGGCCGATAGCGGAGATCGTCACCGAAGAAACGCAGCACTACGGTATGGCGGGTCGGGCAGGCGGTATCGACCGGCGCTCCGCCGTGCAACGCCCCCGAATGAAGCACGACGGCATCACCGGGTTCCAAATCCCAAGAGCGCGCGTCCCACGAATTTGGATCCTTGGCCCGCTCGGCTTCGATGTCCGGCAAGCGTGGAAAATGCTCGGCACCCCACAGGGGCCTAGTCGGGTCCTTGGAGTCCATAAACGCCGCACCATCGTACATGGGGCCGAGATGGGAGCCCTTGATTACTTCCAGGGCGTTCCGAGCCGGCAACGCCTCGAAACTGATCCAGATATTCGCCAGATGAGACCCTTCGGCCGGGAAATAGGGCGTGTCTTGGTGCCACAGGGTACGACCCGCTTTTCCGCCGTCTTTAACAAAAATCTCCTCACCAAAATACCAGACATGCTCCGACCCCCAGAGATCTGCGAGGAACTCCGCGAAAGCCAGTTTCTCCAGCATCGGTCGGTAGACTTCGAGTGATTTGGCGGTGCCGAGATCGTTGTAGTGCGAATCGCTCGTGCCTTCGTAGATCTCGAGAGCCGTCGGACCTGGGTTCGCGAGGTTGAAGTCCAAACAACGCCGACACTCGCCGAGCTCAGCCGCGCTCAAAAGCCCCTCAGCCTTGATCACGCCATCGCTTGAGAAAGCTTGTCGCATTGCTTCGGTTACACGGATCATTTTTCGCCTCCTTCGGTGGCGCTCCCATTCACACCAGCTAGTAGTCTGAAGCAGCTCATGTCCCCATGGTCTGCGGAGAATGGTACTGCTAAATCCTCTTCCCTTCAAGGTTTCTTTCTCTCCACTGCCCTCATGTATTCCAGTCGTTCAAGAACGCCCTCTGGTTTCCTGACGTCTCACGTTTGCCTTGCGCATACAGACAAAGAAGTACTCTTACGCTGTTGACCTTCCCCCAGTAAACGCTCAATCTTTAGCCGGCGGTGAGTCCAGAGCGAAGGTCACCACAGGTAAAACGGCGATAATCAATAGCACAATAAACGAGGGGTTGGACCACTCCACACCCATGGGCCGATAGACCTGGCCGGTTATCGCCGTATTGCCAAAATAGAGCAACAGAATGAGCCAGCCGCAACGGCTCCAGAGCCGCATGTTGACCACTGGGTGGGCGGGCGGCGGTGCCGGAGTTGTCATGCCCAATAGCGCCTTCCATCGCTGAATATCCCAGAGGATTAACGCCAGTAGCCCCAAACTCATCAAGGTGACGACGATAGCGGTGGGCACCGCCCCTGTGCTCCAGCAAAACACAAAAATTGCCACAAGAATAGGAGCGGCAAGCGCCGCCCCCAAAGTCGCGTGGCGCTGCGTTATAAGCAACACGGCGACCGTGAGCTGCAGTGCCCCTACAAATTGATAGAACCGACCGGTAGCATGAAAGGCATGCAGGAACTCGTGAAAAACCCCCGTGTTCACTGGATCGGTAAACGGCTGTCCCAGCAGCTTCTTGAGCCCTGCGGGAATGAAGGCAAAACCGATCATCATGCGCAATACAATGGTACTGATGTAGATCCCCCGGCATTCATGCGCTCGAGCGATTCGCTCTTCAAGCCATGTTAATGTCATGCTCCGACCTCAACAATGATACAGTCTATGACGATCTTCTAAACTGCTTGGGCGCGGGCGACCAGCCCCCCTGCCTCGCTGTGGAGTCTTGACTTGCGAATACAGACAAATCGGTATCTACTATGGGCCGGAAGAGCGGAGCGCGTCAGTCGTTCCATGTCAGAGAGCGTCAGGGAGGTGCCCCAATGAGCCTTTCACCTATGGAAAACTCTCGCGTCGATTTCAACTGGCCGACAGCCGGTATGACCTCAGTCCCGTATCAAGTCTTTTGTGATCCTGCGGTGTATAGCCTCGAACAGGAACGCATCTTCAGAGGTCCAACCTGGAGTTATGTCGGGCTCGAAGCTGAGGTTGCCAGCCCTGGCGACTTTAAGGCCACGTTTATTGGCGACACGCCGATTGTGGTGTCGCGTGACAAAGAAGGCGTTCTGCACGCCTTTATCAATCGCTGCGCGCATCGGGGAGCCATGGTCTGCCGCGAGTCTCGTGGGAATAAGGCGAGCCATACCTGTATTTACCATCAGTGGAGTTATAACCAGAAAGGCGACCTGATTGGGGTGCCGTTCCGTAAGGGGATTAATCAACAGGGCGGCTACCCAGCCGACTTTGATCCTGCGCAACATTCACTCCAGAAACTCCAGGTCGATACGTACAAAGGTCTGATCTTCGCGTCGTTCTCTTCTGAGGTTGAGCCCCTCTTCGACTATCTTGGCCCGGCCATGCGTCCGTGGCTCGACCGGGTTTTCAATCGGCCCGTGCAAGTCTTGGGCTATACCCGACAATTCACCCATGCCAACTGGAAACTCTATTCGGAGAATGTGAAAGATCCCTATCATGCCAGTCTGCTCCATCTCTTCCTCACCACTTTTGGCCTGTACCGTTCCTCCCAAGGCGGTGGCATCACCATGGATGAGACTGGCCGACACAGCGTAGTGCGCGCCTACAGGAAGACGGAGCAAGAAGAGACTGCTGCGTATCGAGGCAAGAATATGCATAGCTATCAAAAAGACTATGCCCTGGCCGATCCTTCTATCCTCACCTCGCGGCAAGAATTTGATGTCGACTTAAATGTCCAAATCCAGACGATCTTCCCGAGCTTGGTTGTCCAGCAGATTCAAAACACCCTTGCCACTCGACAGATTTTGCCCAAGGGACCGGATCGGTTTGAGCTCGTGTTTACCTTCTTTGGCTTTGAAAATGATGACGAGGAGATGCGCCGCATCCGTATCAAACAGGCCAATTTAGCCGGGCCAGCCGGCTATGTCTCAATGGAAGACGGCTATGCAACAGAGCTGGTACAGCAAGCGATTGTCAGAGAACAGGACGAATGCTCAATGCTCGAATTGGGTGGTGCTGGTACAGAGGACCAGGAAAACCTCATAACTGAGACGGCTCTGCGTGGCTATTGGAATTACTACCGCGATGTGATGGGTTTTTCATAAAATGTCGCCCACGGAAGACAGCCGCACGGTTTGATTGATCTAGCGACTGGTCTATAAGCTCCACGCCTGAATTAGAACAAACTTTCTTCAGCTTAGGACACCCAGCGCCTCATTAGACCAGTACCCCCCCTTGATGAGGTTCAAGATGGCAAAAAAGAAAGTTCCATTGATACGCCAGAGCTGGCTTGGCTGGCTCAACATGGCGGAAGGAACTCTTGCCGGCGCCTCTCAAATGATATGGCAAAGCCCGGATGAGATAAACGAACAAAGAGACCTGTTCGGGAAAGTCACTGGTCAACAGCCGCTGAACGAACATGACTGGCGGAATGCGATAACTTTGTCCGCCTCCGTCTCCCTCGCCCTTTCGGCGGAGCACAGCATGAAAGCGCTCGCTATAAGAGCAAGTCCGAACGGTGAGTGCCGGAAAACGCACGACCTCGAATGCCTCTGGGAAGACCTCCAACCGGTGGATAAACAGGGGGTCGCCGAGTCCGCTCAACAGTTCGAGAATATCCCGAAAGACACGAAACTCGGCCAAGGATCTCACCCAACCAGCGTTGAAGAACTAGCGGAAATTGCCCGTCACCACAAAGATACATTCGAGCACTCCCGATATTACCTAGAGACCCAAAAAGAAGAAACATCGCAAGACCTGACAAAGAACGTGGAACTCTGGAAGTTTGCGCTCGCCCTGCTCATATACGCGAAGCGACTGCTGTATACCGACTTGGGCGAAGGGGTCCTAGTAAAAAAATTGGGGCCTGGCTAGAGCAGGACCAACCTGTTAACTGATTCGGAATCATATTCAGCGAGGTTCGTGTGACGACGCAATAACCTGACAGAACCTTAAAAGTCCATAGGCAGTCGTAAATGATCGCGATAGATCCGGTCGCGGTGCTCCAATAATTGGGGAGACAGCGCCTCAGCCACCACGGGGTCGGTGTTCACAAACGAGGCCCGGAAGGCCACATCCATCGGACACAGATCGAGCGGCAGGGGCTCGACGAGTACGGCAAAGGTGGACCAATAAATGTCCAAGGCGGACAGTGTGTCCCCGATCAGATACTGGCGGCCTTGAGCCTGCTGCTCGGCTAACCGGCCACTCAAGGTCCGCAGGATATGGGCGACACGCCGGGGGGCGGCTTCGGCAGTGGCCGGGCTATGGCCGTACTTGCCGCCCAGGTAGGACGCCGCCGCTTTGCCTTGCTCGCCCACTTCAGGGTTGGACAAGATGCCATGGACGATCATGATACGGCGGGACCAGCCAAAGCCAGCCTCACCACACAACTCATTACACAGCCCGAACATGAGAATGCGATCGGTCTCATCGTCCGGCACGAGCGATGACTGCGGGGCAAGCCGCTCAACCAAATAGAGTTGTTCATTCCAGGTGGTGCGCGGCCGTTCCTCATTCCAGACGGCTACGGGCGCGCTGCTCTGACGGGTCCAGTCTTGCAGGGCAGCATCGTGCCCAGGCGCTTTGCCGACCAGCACGTATGGCAGGTTCTTGATGTAACACATACCCTTGAGCCCCTCGGCCCACGGGTTGGGGCGGCCCGGAGGGGCAACAATCCGTAATCCGTCCAGGGTTTGAGCTTGCTCGATGTCGATGTAGTCTGCCATGCGGTCTTCCTCCTCGGTGTTCACGCCGTCAGCCGAACCCCCTCAGGCGGGCTGTCATAACCTGGCAACGGGCCTCGCAGTAGGGTGAGACAGACCGCCGGCCTGCCTCACTGTACGCCAGGAGGGCCACAGCAGAGGAACAAACGACGAAATCTGTTCCATAACGCTGCGCCTCCTACACCAAACCTACAGCGAATCTGCAAATCCTTTGATGTCGCGAACGGTGGCAGCGTATACGTCCGGGATTGCTTTGGGGAAAAGAACGTCGGCGGCGTGGCAGGTGCCGTTGACGGTCCGACTGTATACTGGCACCCCGGCTGCCATGAGCATCTGATAATATGTGAGCCCCTCGTCCCGCAGGGGGTCTAATTCGTTGACCGAGATGACGTGCGGGGGCAACCCCTGCAGGTCTTCGCCGGTGGCCCAGTATGGCCAGCACAGCGGATTTTTCGCGTTCTTGCCTTCAGGGTCATAGACGCCTGCCAGCACCTCCATCTGGTGGCAGTTGATCAAGTAGTTGTCGTTCTCGTACAGAGAGCGCAGCTCCTGGCCCGGCTGTGCCCACCCTCCATAAATATACGGGCACAAGGCATAGACGCCAGCTATTTGTTCGAGACGTCCGTCCTGCTTGGCCTGCAAACACGTGGCCAGAGCGAGATTCCCTCCGCCAGACTCACCGGACACAATGATCTTCGAGACCCCCAGGCTGGCCTTGTGGTCAAACGTCCATTGCAGTCCGCTCGTGCAGTCGTTGAGACCGGCCGGAAACGGATGGTTGCCAAGCTTGCCCGCGCCATTACGGAATTCCACCCCAACGGCGATCAGGCCGCGGGCCGCGAGTTCGTCGCGCCAGCGTCGATACGATGGATCATCGGCTGTCAGGATAACCATGCCGCCGCCGTGCATATGATACACACAGGGCAGCGGGCCAGACACGTTCTGGGGCGTATGAATGTACAGATTGATGTCGTTACCGTCCACGCCTTTGATGACCTCGGTCCGCCGCTCAACATTCGGAATCGCTGGCAGGTCAGCGCACAGGGCGGCAAACACTGTTGCCATGCCAGCCTCGCTTGCCGCACAGAAGTCGAGCTGCTCCGGCAAGGGCGAGTCCGCGTTGACCGGCACCGGCGGCAGGGCCACGTCGAGCTTAAAGGGCGCACAGGCGGCAACCAAGCGGGGATCGGTGCGCGGATCGGTCTTCAAGACTTGGTCAGGATTGCCGAGACGACCCGGTAAGAGAGGCTGATCGTTCTGGTGTGATATAGCTGTTGTCATTGTATTACTCCTTTCTGATTGCTCTGACTAAAGACCTGCATGACTACGTCATCATCGTCTCGTATGTGCGACGGTCAGCTCCCCTCATAGTATTGTCAAGTTATTGGCCTCTTGTGAAGAGTCATCGTGGCCGGCCCGTCGTGTTGGATCTGCACGCTTTCTTCTAACTTGTCTTCCTCGAATTCGATAGAGGCCATAGCAAGTCCCCCTTTCCTCGCACCCTACATACCAAACCATCATGGTAGGGAAAAGAAGTGGGGCGGAGACCTGGTGTCGGCAGACTCGTCAGCACTCTCGGTCTGGGCTTGCGCACGAAACCTTGGCTGTGAGAAACTCGCAGACGGCTGGCGCTCCATGAGGAACCCAGCCCGTTAATTCAGAGGGAGGAGCAGGGATGGAACGCATGACTCCTGAAGAATGCCGGAGTTTCTTACTCAGTCCGGTGCGGACCGGCAAGCTCGCCACCGTGCGGAAAGATGGCCGGCCCCTGGTCGTGCCAGTGTGGTATGATCTTGAGGGAGAGACCCTTGTCTTTATGACTGGGCGTGACTCGATCAAGGCACGAAATATACGTCACGATCCCCGGGTCAGTATGTGTGTCGATGATGAGGTGACACCGTTCGCGTATGTCGAACTCGCAGGCACAGCCGTCATGTCCGATGATGCAGACCAAGTGCGCTATTGGGCGACACGGATTGGGGGGCGCTATATGGGGCAGGCGTTAGCCGAGACCTATGGGCAAATCAACAGCGGGTCAGGAGAGTTGATCGTACACGTCACGCCAACGCACCTGCATGGGTATAAAGATATGACCGGTCGGTATCCACAGCCGACGTAGCCGCAAGGAACCGCGCGGTCGGCATGGAAGGTTCCAGTACAACAATTTTTTTAGACTGCACCTTGCTCAGGCGTCGTACAGTTGGGCATTGCGCCGTGCCGCCGCTTTCAGTTCGTCGTCGCTGTAGTCGAATCGGGGCTTACCAGCCGGGACGCACAGCCCGCGCTGTACGGCCTCGCGTGCTTCGATACGCGCGAGCCAGGCGGTCAAGTGGGTGAGGTCCGAGACGTCTACGTTAGCCCAACGATACGCGCGCGCCCAAGGAAATGTAGCAATATCGACCATCGAATACTCGCCGCAGAGATACGTATTGTCGCGGAGCGCCTCATTCAAGACGCCCAGCAGACGTTTCGATTCTTCGACGTAACGTTCGATCGCATATTCGTCGACAATACCCTTTGGTGCCGCGATGCGCTGAAAAAACATCGCCTGCCCGAGCATCGGGCCGACCGCGCTCATCTGGAACATGAGCCACTGCATGGCCTGGTGACGAAGCTTGGGATCTGTCGGCCAGAGCTTGCCGCTCCGCTCTGCCAGGTAGAGCAAAATCGCTCCCGATTCTGCGAGTACGAATTCCTCATGGTCATGGTCGACTATGACTGGGATGCGTCCATTCGGATTCAGTGTGAGAAACTCCGCCGTCTTCTGCTCATTTTTGTCGAAATGGAGATACACCGTGTCGTAATCAATGCCAAGCTCTTCAAGGGCGATGGAGACTTTCCAGCCGTTCGCAGTCGGGGCGGTATACAAGGTGATTTCGCTCATAGGTCTGGTCCTCAAGATTTCTCGAGAGTCGCGGAGCCAGCGGATTTACTTGCTCCGGTGAGCATGGTTCCAAAAAATGACGAGAGAAACAACCGGATGGATCGTCATCGTATTGTCACGTTATCGCGCTCTTGTGAAGCGTCGTTGTGGTGTGCAGCAACCATGAGATGTCCTTACGGATCACAGGCACATATAAGAGTCCTCGATTCTCGCAGGAAATTATTAGCCGCGGCGTGTGGCTCTACCGTCCAGAGCCCTATCAACAATCTCTTTCGAATCGCCTTCATGATTGCCATTCGTTCATGACGGCTCTACAGTTCGGATTAGCAGAGTTTCAGTAAAGGGGAGAGATATGCAGATTGGATATTTTCCGGTTGGCATTGGACTGGACCTCCGCGATAGGGGATGCACGTCCATGTTTGAACGAAGACCATTTACCGCAAAGGAGATGCTATGCAGGCACGCACGCCCGAAGAAATCGATCATCTGTTTGTGAAAGCCATGAATGAGGGTGATGTTGAGGCTATGCTAGCCCTCTATGAGCCGGACCAAGTCTTTGTCTCCCAGCCGGGACAACCCGTGGTGCGTGGAGCCGGCGAGTCTTTGCGCGAGAAGCTACGCGCTTTTACGAAGCTGAGGCCCCAACTCAAGATTGAGATGAAGCATGTGGTGGAGGCTGGCGACATCGCGTTGTACTGCTGTCAGTGGACCATGCAGGTCACAGGACCTGATGGTCAAGAGCAGACTCTGTCCGGCCGGGATGCGAATGTGGCCCGCCGTCAGCCCGATGGGACGTGGCGCATCCTCATCGATAATCCTTTTCACGAGGAGTATATGCTCAAGGAGAGCACTGCCTCATAAGTATCAGAGGACCGGCAGTCCCTCGTGACGTATTGTCAACTTATCGGGGAGCGGCTCAGCTGGCATTGAATCGGAAGCATGCTGCAGAGCTCGGATTTCGTGAGGTAGTTGAGGATTGGCTACAGCTTGATGTGTGTGACATGTCAGTGCTTGCTGCCCAATCATTCGATGCTGTCGTGTGCTATGGGGGTCCACTGAGCTACGTCTTTGAGCAGCGGGAGCACGCCCTGCAGGAATGCCTACGGGTGCTCCAGCCTGACGGAGTGTTCGTGACCAGTGTGATGTCCCTCTGGGGGACCATTCACGAGTTTTTGGGTGAGGGGCTGAACTTACCGGCGGAGAACAATCGTCTTATTCTTCGGACTGGAGATTTGACAGTGGCCCATGCTCCAAGGAGCACGCACCACTGTCATCTGTTTCGAGCCGAGGAGTTCCGTCAACTCTTCCAGCGTCATAGCCTTGAAGTAGTTGCGATGTCGGCATCAAATGCCCTCTCTACGCAGTGGGGGGAAGCTTTGGAGCGGAGCAGGAAGGTACGCGAGACCTGGGAGTTGATCTTGGAAATGGAGCTGGAAGCCTGTGCACAGCCAGGGTATCTTGATGGGGGTACTCATCTCATTGCTGTGGCCCGAAAGAAAGCCAATCTCAAAGCGAACGGCTCTAGCCCCACCAATTAACATCATGCTACCAGCGGCGGCTCCAAGAGACGAAAAATGGAAACAATGGAACGGAATACATGGACACCCAGCATGTCGCCGAGACGTTCATCGACTGAAGTGAATGAAGGCCTTACCGCCCGAGCGGCTTTTGCACCTGCGACGGTTCGGAATAGGTTTTAGAATTCACCACCCATGACTCTCACTTGACGTGCGGGAATTTCCGTGCTCGGGTAAGAAAATCATTTAATTTGGGAGGTCATGCAATGGCAGATGTAGGGTCTGAAAAGGTCTTCGAGAACGACAAGGTAATCGTTTGGAACTTCGAGCTCGCCCCAGGCGAGGAAACGCCCGTGCACACGCACGAGCACAGCTATATGTGGTACGCGATATCAGGTGCGCCCTTACAGGTTATCGACGAGAACGAGAACGACTTGGGCACAATGGACGTGCCGACGGGCGCAATCTTTTCGCTGAAAGTGGGCAATGGCGAAATCGAGGTTTTATCCGGGCCAGGAAAGGGGATGTGCGTCCCGGCACGTCATAAGGCACGCAACGCCGGTACAACGCCGTATCGGGAGGTCCTGGTCGAGTTTAAATAAATCCCAGTCGCTGCTCCGTCCGTTAAGGTAGAGAAACTCCCGTACCGATCGTCCTGCTTCGACAGGCTCAGCACGAACGGGTTTGGACTGTCTCGCCGTGACTTTCCCTGTTCGCCCTGAGCGCATGGAAACCACGTAAAGAGCACCTACCGTTCTTGGGCTTTACGAGCCAGTCGCGCGTACCCATCCCGGGTCTGCGGCAAGCGGCGGTCTAAAATCCGCGAAGCGATGACTGTGCGCAGGATCTGGGCAGTACCGCCCCCAATAGTGAACATTCGAGCGTCACGCACCATGCGTTCAGCCGGCGTGTTGCGCGAATAGCCTTTGGCGCCAAACACCTGTAAGGCGTCATTTGTGACCTTAATTGCCATTTCCGATGCGAACAGCTTTGCTTGCGCAGCCGCATTCGGATCCGGGAACGGACTCTTGTGGGAGCCGCGCGAACGGGCCGCGCTGTGGATCATGAGCCGCGCCGCTTCGATCTGCGTCGACATATCGGCCAGCATCCACTGCAGGCCCTGAAACTCGGCAATCGGCCGACCAAACTGTTCTCGGTCTAAAGCGTATTGTTTTGCCCCTTCATAGGCTCCGGTTGCAAGCCCTAAAGCAACAGTGCCCGCGCCAACCCGTTGGGTGTTGTAGGCGTTCATTAATTCAGCAAAGCCACGCCTGAATCCGCCTGGCGGTGTTACTACTTGGTCGGCAGGCAGTTCGAGATCTTCCAAATACACTTCGGCCTCAGGAATGCCTCGTAAGCCCATCGTGGGTTCACGCTGACCGATGCGCAAGCCACGATCCTGGTCGCGAACCGCGATAAATCCACCGATGCCTTGCTCTGTCCCTTGTCCGTCAAACACGCGGGCGAAGATCAGATGGAGTTTCGAGACACCGCCCCCGGTAATCCAATGCTTCATGCCGTTCAGCACATACGTATCGCCGCGTTTATCAGCCCGCGTGGTCATCTCTGATGCCGCACTGCCGGCGTGAGGCTCGGTAATACAGATGGCGGGCTTATCCCCAGCCAAGACAAGAGCAGCCGCACGCTCTTTTTGCGCCGGCGTGCCGTAGTGCATGATGGCTGAAAGAGCCCCCATATTCGCTTCGACCACAATACGTCCGGTCACCCCGCAAACTTTTGCCATCTCTTCGATGACGAGCACCACGTCGAGATAGCTCAGTCCAGCCCCACCAAACTCCGGCGGGATTGTCATGCCAAAGAATCCCGCCTCATTTAACGCCCGGACATTATCCCAGGGGTATTGTTCGCTTCGATCAACCTCTGCGGCGCGCGGTGCGATCACGTCCCGTGCCAATTCGTGCGCCCGCGCCCGTAACGCAATCTGCGACTCAGTCAGCATGTAATGCATTGTCGAAACCCTCCCTAAGAGTGCAAGCCAGCAGCTCTTTGCAGCGCGTGTTCCGCACGCGAGTCGTCGCCGCACGCCTGTAACACGGTTGCGTACTTTTGCCAGCTCCCAAGACTGTTCGGTCTCAACAACGCCCGCTGCGCCAGAAGCGCCCGTGCCTGCTCATAGCGTTCAGCGCGAATGGCTGCCTCGATGAGAATCTGCGTAAAGATATCTCGCTGCGCATGAGATCCTCCGATCCCAAACCAGCGATCGCGCAGCGGCCACAAGACATCGACCGCCCGAGCATACTCCTCGTTTTCAAACGCCAGCACTCCTTCACCCATCGGCACCACTACATCCGCCATCAGCGAAGCAGCATAATTGTCTGGTGTATGTGCAAATGATTCGAGTGCATTGATATACGCCTGCGCGGTCTCCTTGTCGTCCGCAGATGCCAGCGCCATCAAGCTATGCAGATCGGTAAAAGCCAGCACATGATCATCGACCCGCTTCCGCGCATACTCCGCCAAGGGCTCCCAGCGATCACCAACATCAACCCCCAGCAATTCCAGGCGCTTGAGCATCGAAGCACCGTTTTGAACATCCAGGAAGAATTCCGTGTTAGAGGTCAGTATCCTATTGTCATAGACGTCCAACGTAAAATCATAGTCACCCCTCTCAAGCGTGAATAAGGCCAAGTGCCACCAATTATGGCCTTGAAACGGGTTTCGATCAGCCCACTGATCGACCGGCCGATCGATCAATGCAATCCCTTCGTCCAGACGCCCCTGCATCTCCATCACGTGCGCGACTGAGTGGATCGCCCACAGGTCATCCGGATTCAGGTCAATGGACTGGCGACCAAAAGCTTCTGCCTGCGCATAATCGCCGCATTCTTCAAGCGCAAAGGCCAACATGCCGAGGACGAAGCTGTAACCGGGGATCGACTCATCCCACAAGTCGAACACGCCGGCGACGGTATTGCGAATGACATAACTCCGACCAGTCCAGAAAGTCGAATGGTGGTGCATTTTGAGAGCCAGCAAGTCGTGAGGATAGTCGGCCAGTATGGCCTCCCACGCGGCACAAGCCCGTTCGAGATTACCCGTTGCTAACCCTTCCAATGCGTCACAATGCAGACGTTCGCGGCGGGCGTCAGCCGCAAGATGTTCGCGGGCGTGTGACGCACTGGCAAGCATTTTCGGGCGGACCGCGACCGTCTCGAGCATGGACATAATGTAACCTCGGACAACGTGTGCCATTGGAAAATCCGGGTCGAGTTCGAGGACACGCTTCAGATTTTTTGGCGCCGCGAGACGATAATTCCACAGGTCCGTCAGCACCTTGTCATACTCGGTAAGAGCCTCAGCATTCGTCACAGTGATATCAAGACCGCGAACGTCGGTTGGCATGATATTTCTCCTTCGTGTTAAAGGTCATCCTCTATAGACCGAGCAGCAAGAGCGGGTCATAACCGGGATTTTCCTCGTCACACTACCAGTACTCTAAGTGGACAGCTATCCGTCCCGAACGCGATTCTAGGTGAGCCCCTAACCTCAGTCAAACAGACCAGCTTAACCGCTCGTGACGCCAATGCTTTTCCGGCCCTGTGCGTGAAACGTCCGCCTTCTGAGGAAAGACACGGTGGGCATCGAATGGAACGCATGGTCGATAGCATTTACCTTCTCACTTGAACTGTCGCGAATATGTCAAGAGAGGAAGTAACTCTCTTGACGTCGTAACCTCACGTCAATAGATCATCTCTATGGATCAAAAATCCTCAGAAAGAGTCTTGACTGTCTCGGTAACACGCCGGATTCCGCTTCAGCACAAGAGTTGTCCCCAGTGTGGAAAATCGTTTATGGGCCCAGCAGTCAAAAAATACTGCACCTCAACCTGCGCGAAAAAGGCAGCGTACTGGCGTAACCCGGAAGCCTACCGAGCGAGTCGCCGTAAAAGCTATCAGACGAAACGGGCCTCAGGACATTCGCCTCAATCCCTATCGACCTCGACATCTCGAAGCCGTGAACTCGCATGGCGACAGACTCATGGCGAGGAATTTCGCCAATTGGCGGGGCAATGGGTTGTTCTCGACGGAGAAACCATTGTGAGCCACGGACCTGATGCCGTTCAAGTCGTCGAAGAGGCCCGGACCCAGGGAATCACTGTTCCGTATATCTTCTTTGTTGACGACACCCCTAACGACAGTATCCATATGGGTTTGTAGTCCATGCCGACCATCGACTACGCCTATGAAATTCCCTATACGGTCGATCCTCGCAATAACCGTTCATTCCCAAGACTGCTCGTCCGTCTTACAAATCTGGCGGAGCCGAGTCGGGCCATCGATACCGATGTTTTTTTAGACTCTGGGGCTGAGATTTCTCTCTTTGATCCACAGTACGCGGCCATACTAGGTCTCGATCTCACCAACGCGCCAGCCCGGCAATGGGGATCGTCGGTGCGGGGCCTGACGCTCGAAGGGAAGCTCCACCGCATCAGCATAGCGCATGGTCTCGTCGGGGAATTCGATCTGGAAGTTGGTTTTGCGGAACGATCAATACGCCGGAATCTTTTAGGCCGTGATTTCTTTAACTTCGTACAAGTAGGCTTCCGCGAGCGACATCTGACGCTCTACCTCACGCCGAGCCCATGACCACACCGACAATCTCAGGTACAAGCGACCGAGTAGATTTCAGAGCTCTCACCCTTCATTTTTCTGAGCAAAGCTTGCTGAAGGAAGCCGTCGGGATGGATTGAGCAATATTGTCTCCAAAGGATATACTGCCCGTTTAATGTTTGCACGAAGAACTGAGACCCGAGAAGGAGGACTGACAGCATGAGTCAAACCGTACCCCAAACGGAATCGAGCGGAATACCGACTGCCGACGAGCTGGGCTTTGATCCCGGCGCCCTGCGTGAGAAATATGCCGCCGAGCGCGTGAAACGTCTGCGTGCAGACGCGAACAATCAATATCAGGAAATTACCGGCCAGTTCGCGCATTATAACGAAGACCACTATGTAGAGCCGGGCTTCACTCGCCCCGCGCTGCAAGAAGACATCGATGTCCTCATCGTCGGCGGGGGCTTTGGGGGCATGTTGGCGGCAGTCCGGCTGCAGAAGGCCGGGATTACCAATTTTCGTATCATCGAGAAAGCCGGAGATTTTGGTGGCACCTGGTATTGGAACCGCTATCCGGGCGCCCAGTGTGACATCGAAGGCTATCTTTACCTGCCCCTGCTCGAAGAGCTCAATTACATCCCGAAGGAACGCTACTCTTTCGCACCGGAGATATATGCTCACGCGCAACGGATTGGCAAGCACTACAATTTGTACGAACGCACCTGTTTCCAGACGAAAGTCAAAGAGGCCCGCTGGGATGAGGAAGCAGGACGTTGGAGTGTCACCACTGATCGTGACGATGCGTTCAAGACGCGCTTTGTGATCATGTCGAGTGGGCCGCTGAACAAGCCCAAGTTGCCTGGGATTCCTGGGATCGAAAATTTCAAAGGCCATACATTCCATACCAGTCGCTGGGACTATGGCTACACTGGTGGTGATACCACCGGCGGCTTACACAAACTCCACGATAAACGCGTCGGCATCATTGGGACAGGTGCCACGGCGATTCAGTGCATCCCCCATCTGGGCGAGCATGCACAGCAGTTGTATGTCTTTCAGCGTACGCCGTCCTCGGTGGACGAACGCAACAACACACCCACCAACCCGGAATGGGCGAAGACGCTCAAGCCCGGCTGGCAGGTATATCGGAACCGCAACTTCACCGCCCTCCTGGACGGGGTGCAGTTGGAGGACGATCAGGTCCGCGACAAGTGGACCAGCCCGCTCAAGAAGCTTAGTGATCTTCTCTCAAGCCAGAATGACTCGGATCTCTCCGGCAAAGACAAGGCGCTCCTGGCGGAGATTGCCGACTTTCAGAAGATGAATGAGATTCGCGATCGTGTGTCCACAACCGTACGCGACCCGCACACCGCCGAGGCGCTCAAGCCGTGGTTCGGCCAGTGGTGCAAGCGCCCGACCTTCAACGATGAGTATTTGCCGACCTTTAACCGACCGAGCGTCAAGCTTGTAGATACCAGCGGGGAAGGTGTCGATCGCGTGACCGAGCACGGCGTCATGGTGGATGGGGTTGAGTACGAGATGGACTGCCTGATCTTCGCCACGGGCTTCGAGGTGGGGACCGCCTACACGCGGCGGGCCGAGTTCGGCATGTACGGCCGTGACGGGCTGTCGCTCGCCGACGCCTGGGTAGACGGGATGCGGACCTTCCACGGTTTCCTGAGCTGCGGGTTTCCGAACTGTTTTCACATGGGGCTGACGCAGACCGGCCTCACGGCGAACTTCACCTATATGCTCGATAATCAGGCCCAGCACGTTGCCCAGCTCATCACGCTGGTCGATCGCCGCAACGCGCAATCAATCGAGCCGACCCCCGAGGCTGAGGCCGAGTGGGTGCAACTCGTGAACGGACCGAACATGATGACTAACTACCAGGACGTCTGCACGCCGGGGTACTACAACGGCGAGGGCACAAACGAGGGGCAGGGCTTCCTCCAGGCCATCTACCCCAAGGGCGCGCTGGCCTTTTACGACATGCTCACCGAGTGGCGTGAAAAGGGCGACTTTGCAGGTCTTATTGTGAAATAGATGAGGAATACGATGCAACCTATCCTCTTGTATGGCGTGCCGTTTTCGCAACCGGTACGCGCGGTCATGTGGCTGATGCTGTATAAGCGGACGCCGTTTGAAATGGTCCTGATCAACCCGGGTTCAAAAGGGGAAACCGGGAGCCGCAATCCGGTCTATCTGGCCAAAAATCCCGGCGGGAC
This sequence comes from uncultured Binatia bacterium (SeqCode), assembly GCA_965247985.1. Taxonomy (GTDB): domain Bacteria; phylum Desulfobacterota; class Binatia; order Bin18; family Bin18; genus Bin18. Next base: position 3,743,878 of record OZ252051.1, read on the forward strand.
GATTCCGGCGATCGAGGAACCGGACACCGGCTTCGTGCTCAGCGAGGCGCATGCCATCATGTGTTATTTGAGCAACACGCACGGCTGGGAAGACGTCTACCCGACGGATCATCGGCTGCGCGCCAAGGTGGACTGGTATTTGCACTACCACCATCGCAACGTTCGCGACGCCTCCGTCGGGTTGGTCGCACCGAAGATCCGCAAGGATCTGAATATCCCGGACATCATTCAACAGGCCGCACACGCGACACTGACGAAGGCACTCCACGCTTTGGAGTCGAGTTGGCTGGCGCAATCCCGCTATTTGACGGGCGAACAACTCACCCTGGCCGACTTTGCCGCATACGTGGAGATCGGGCAGTTGCAACCGGGTTTTACCAACGTCTACGATTTTGAGCCCTTCCCCAACGTGCAACGTTGGTTAGGCGAAATGAAACAAGTTGACGGACACGACGACGTGCACGTCGTTCTGGCAGAGCTCGGCGATATCAGTGGCGAGCCGCCGACGATGGAGGCGATCAGGAACGCGAACAAAAAAGCGCTCAGGGTCTTGAAGGAAAAACTGAGGAATTAACGCCATGATGGAACCCCAGGGATACTGTGCGGACGCATTCGCGGCCGTGCACGAGGCGTTTCAGGAGAACTTCGCAACGGGCGAGGAGCTTGGCGCCAGTGCGTGTGTCGTACACGACGGAGCAGTAGTCGTTGATCTGTGGGGTGGCTCCGCAGCGCCGAGTGGCCAGCCCTGGCAGCAGGACACTATTGTCAACGTGTACTCCACCACCAAAACCATGGCGGCGGTCTGCATGTTGATGCTCGCCGACCGCGGGCTGATTGCGTTCGACGCTCCGGTTGCGCGTTACTGGCCCGAGTTCGCGCAAAACGGCAAGGAGGGCGTGCTGGTTCGCCATGTGATGAGCCACTCGGCCGGGTTGGCCGGTTTCGACTCACGCGTCGAGATCGAGGAACTCTACAACTGGGATGACATCTGCGGCAGGTTGGCCCGTCAGGCACCCTGGTGGGAGCCTGGGGCCGCCTCGGGCTACCACGCCATTACGCAGGGCTATCTACAGGGAGAAATCCTGCGCCGGGTCGACGGCCGCAGCCTGGGGACGTTTTTCCGCGAGGAGGTCGCGACCCCGCTCAGCGTCGATTTTCATATCGGGCTGGATGTCCAACACGATGATCGCGTTGGCGAGATGGTGCCTCCTGCGGCCACGATGGATCAGATTCCGGGCGACCCGGATTCGATTGCCACGCGGACCTTTCGGTCTGCCGCGTTGACGGGCCGCGAGCCGCAGACGCGCGCGTGGCGTGCGGCAGAAATTCCGGCCGCGGGCGGGATCGGCAACGCGCGGGCCGTTGCCCGCGTGCACGGCGCGCTGGCTGCGGGCGGCGCTCTTGATGGCGTCCGGCTGATGGCACCCGAAACGGTAGCCATGGCCCAGCAACGGCAGACCAACGGCAAGGACCTCGTGCTCGGCGTGTGGATGCTTTTCGGCCTGGGCTTTGGCCTGATGAACCCGCGGATTCCGTTCACGCCGAGCCCCGGCGCCTTCTACTGGGGTGGTTGGGGCGGCTCAATTGCCGTGGTCGATCCCGATACCCGTACCTCAATCGCCTATGTGATGAACAAAATGGGCGAAAGCACGCTGGGTGATCAGCGTTCGGCCAGGATTATCGCGGCGACCTATGCCTCGCTGAAACGGTGAGGCGTGGAGATGAGCCAAAGCGCTTGTTGACTGCGAACGAGATGACTGCGAACGAGATGACTGCGAACGAGAAGGGATAACCCTGTGCGAGTAGGAGCGACCATATTTGTTCAGAACTATAACGACTGGGATCGCTACGAGGCGGAGGAGCGCGGGGAAAGCGTCCCGGTCCGGCCGGCCACATCAGATCGGTCGATTTTTCTTGAGGAAGTGAATATTGCCCGGATTGCCGATGACACCGGCTTTGACAGTGTGTGGACGGTCGAGCACCACTTTACTCCGTACACGATGGTGACCAACCCGCTGCAATTCCTGACCTATCTGGCTGGCATTACCCAACGGGTTGACCTCGGAACCATGGTGGTCGTCCTGCCGTGGCATAATCCGGTGCGCGTGGCAGAGGATGTCAATATGCTCGATGCGCTGTTGGGACCGGATCGGGACATCCTGTGTGGCGTTGGACGCGGGCTTGGTCGGCGCGAGTATAACGGCCTGAGCGTCGATCAGGCCGAGGCGCGCGAGCGCTTTGACGAGGGGCTGCTGATTCTGCGCCAACTGCTGTCAACAGGTCGGTGCAGCTTTGAAGGCAAACATTTCACCGTTCAAGACGCGCGGCTGCGCCCACAGCCCGACACTGATCTGAGCGCGCAACTGTACTGTGCCGGCGGCACGCCCGAGACGGTTCAGCTTATTGCCAAACACGACGTCAGGCCGCTCATTATTCCCACGACCTCTCTCGACGACGCGCTCCGAAACGCACGGGGCTATATGCAACTGCGAGAGGAAGCCGGGCTCGCACCGTCAGACACCAAGCTCGCGCTGTGGACTTACTGTACTGAAACCGAGAGTGCGGCTGAGGCCGGTGCCAAACAGTATATGGGTGAATACACGGACTCCGCACTGCGCCATTATGAACTGCTCGGCACGCATCTGAAGGAGCTACACGGCTACCAAGCGTATGGCGCGCTCAGCGATGCCTTGCGTCAAGACTCCAGCCCGTTTCGGCTGGGTTTCTACAGAGAGCATCCCTGGGGCACCCCGGACCAGATCATTGCCAAAGCAAAGCGTTTAGCCGAAGCGTTTGGCACGTCGGAAATTATGTTCGTTTTCAAATACGGTGGGATGCCGCAGGACGTGGCGGAAAAGAGTATGCAACTCTTTGCCCGGGAAGTCCTGCCTGCCCTACAGGATATCTCGCCACAGCCCATGCAGGCCGCGGCCTGAGGGGAGAGGACTGTCTACAAGCGATGGTATGACCACGGAAGAAGTGCTAGGCATTTGGTGCATCACACAAAAGGAGGACTGATACATGTCACCCAGAGGATTTTCTCACATTGGCCTTTCGACGCTTGATCTTGATAAAACGCGGGAGTTCTACGAAGACCTGCTCGGTTTCAAGCCGGTGGTGTGCGATACCATTGAAATAGAAGAAGGAGGGAAAATTCGCCACATCTTCTTTGATACCGGCCATCACCAACTCCTCGCCTTCATGGAAGCGCGGGACGTGCCCGGAGTGCCGCGTGAATATGACGCCGGTATCAACAGCGGGCTCGGCGTGCCAGGCGGCTTTTATCACTTCGCGTTCGAGGCCGGCAACGAAGCCGCCCTGGCGCAAAAACGCGACGAACTCCGCGCGAAAGGCATTAAGGTCAGTGAGGTCGTGGATCACAACTGGGCCAAATCGATCTATTTCAAAGACCCGAACGGCATCTCTTTAGAGTATTGCTGCTTGATGCGCGAGTTCACCGCCGACGATGCGCGCATGCAGGATCGCTTTAAGCTGTCGCTCAAGGCGCTTGACGATCCGATTAACGCCTTGCAGTCGCCGGATAAACACTAAACCCGAGCCGACCGCCTGGGCCTGCCGTGTCCGGGCGGCGGCGCGGGGCGATAACCCATCGTACACGTCATACGCCCACTATATATAGTGAGCGCGGGAGAGACTGTATGAAAATCGGAGTGTTTTGTATTTTCGATCACTGGCCCGAGGTCAAGTCGGCCCAACAGTATTTGACGGATTTTCTCGATCTCACCCAGCGAGCCGAGGAGCTGGGGTTTGACTCAGCCTGGGTGTCTGAGCACCACTTCACCCGCTATGGCGGCATCCTGCCCCGCCCCCAGGTTTTGCTCGCAGCCATGGCCGAACGCACCACACGGATTCGTCTGGGCACGGCGGTGAGCCTCGTGCCCTTTGATAACCCCATCCGCGCGGCTGAGGATTTTGCCTTGGTTGATGTGCTGAGTGGTGGGCGGCTGAACTTTGGAGTTGGGCGTGGGCTGTTTCCGTTTGAATATGACGGGATCGGCGTGTCGCAAGACGAGGGCCGCCAGCGGCTGGAAGAGGGCGTGGAGATGATCCTGCGAGCGTGGCAGGAGGCCCCCCTCACTTTTGCGGGACAATTCACGAACGTCACCGACCTCACGATCCTGCCGCGCCCTATCCAAAAACCCCACCCTCCCCTGTACACTGCCGCACTCAGCCCCGAAAGCTATGACTGGGCCGCTCGCAAAGGCTATAATATTCTGCAAGTGCCCTATCCTCTGCCGATTGAAGTGACGCAGGGCCAAGTTGCCGCTTACAAAGATAAACTCCGCCAGCATGGGCATGCGGACACAGAGGTCATCGCCTTGTTCCACACCTATGTGGGGGAAACAGCCGAAAAAGCCAAAGCAGAAGCCGAGCAAGCGGTGATGGACTATGTGGACTTGGCCAGCTCTCTCTTCCCCAAAAAGATCAAATCCGAGCAGTACAGAGCGTACGCGCAGTTTGCGCCGACCATGAAAACTCTCACGTATGACGTCCTGTATAACGAGCGCACGCTGATTGGCGATCCCGACCAAGTCATTGCCAAGCTGGAACGCTTTCAGAAAGACTTGCAGATGGATCAGTTCATCTATTTTCTCAACTGGGGCGGGATGGCTCACGAACTGGTCATGCAGTCCATGGAGCGGTTTGCCAAATATGTCCTTCCCCATTTCCACACAGCCGATACCAGGAGGATATGATGGCGACGCTTGATCTCTACGAAGCGATGCAGACCTTACGCGCCGTGCGGCGGCTGCGCCCGGATCCTATTCCGGAAGATGTATTATATCGGGTCTTGGAGGCCGCCACCTGGGCACCGTCTGGCGGGAATCGCCAGGCCTGGCGCATCATTGTGGTCAAAGACCCGGCTCGCAAACAGCGGTTGGGCGAATTATATAAGCAGGTCACACTTCCCTATACCAAATCGTATATGGATCGGCTGGCCGGTGCTCCCGAGGAGGAACGCAGAAAAGCCGAGCGGACGATCCGCGCCAGCACCTACCTGGCTGAACACTTTGGCGAATCTCCGGTGCTGCTGGTCGTGTGTTTTAACCCCGAAGGGCTGGCAGTGACTGACGCGAAGCTTGACCGCCTGTCCGTTGTGGGGGGTGGGTCGATCTACCCAGCAGTGGAAAACCTCCTCCTCGCCTGCCGCGCTGAGGGGCTGGGGTGTGTGATTACGACGCTGCTGTGTATGGAAGAACCGGAAGTACGCAAACTCTTAGGTATCCCCGACCCGTGGGGGACGGCCGCGGTCGTACCGATTGGTTATCCCGTCCTGCGAGGGCACGGGCCGATCTCGCGGCGGTCGGTAGAAGAGTTGGCGTTTGCGGATGCCTGGGGGACCCCGTTTTCTCGGGAGTAGCTGAGGCGAAGCCGTCAAACCTTCGACTGTGACAATCGAGGCAGAATGACACCGTAGGGGCAGGCCCCCGTACCTGCCCTGTTCATGCCTGCCCTATCAAATGATGACATACGACCCAGCCAAACATCACCGCCGCTCCATCCGTTTGCAGGGACATAATTATTCGCAGCCGGGAGCGTATTTTGTCACTATCTGCACCCAAAACAACGAATATCTGTTTGGCGATGTTGTGGATGGTGAGATGGTATTGAACGATGCAGGCCAAAGGGTGCAGAGCGTGTGGGATGAATTGCCGATGAGTTACCTCGGCATTGAAACAGACGCATTCATCATCATGCCCAACCACATCCACGGCATTATCACCATTCAATCACCCGATGCGGGATCGTCGTCGTCCACCGTAGGGGCAGGCCCCCGTGCCTGCCCGCCCCTCCGCCCGCCCCGAGGACAACCGCCCCCCACCGGGCCATCATCCCGCACCGGACACCCCCCGCCCCCCACCGGGCATACTGGGACATTACCAGAAAATCACATAGAAGATTCCGAATCTGCGCGGTGCCGTGTATCATGTGCCTGAGATAATCCAATCCATCTACCGCGAGACGTTGGCGGCGGTTTTATACGAACGAAAGGCTCCTCTGAAAAACGGTTAATACGGGGCTGATGAGACTGAAAGAAAGAGGAAACATATGAGCAACTCACAGAGTGGAGTGATCGTCGATGCCGATGGCCATGTCCTGGAGCCATTGGATACGTGGCAGAAATATATCGACCCCCAGTACCGGAACCGAGCCGTGCGCCTGGAGCACGATGATAACGGCTGGGAGGTGTTGCTGGTTGATAATAAGCCGTGCGAGGTCGTGCGGGGCACGCTCGGCGCTATTGGCGGTGTAGGTTCCGATACCGAAGAACTCGCAGCCTTCCTCACCCCAGGCGAACGGACGTATGCCGATGGTTCCCCCCCAGGCAGTTACGATCCGACTGCCCGTATCAAGGTTATGGATGAGGAGCAGATTGATGTTGCTCTGCTGTATCCGACTATTGGGATATTCTGGGAAGGATGGGTGAATGAGGCCAAACTCGCCTCGGCCTATACCCGCGCGTATAACCGTTGGATCATCGACTTCTGCAGCGACCACCCCAAACGGCTATTTCCGGTTGCCCATATCTCGCTCCTTGACCCGGAAGGCGCTGTTGAAGAAACCAAATGGGCCAAAGAAAATGGCTGTGTTGGGGTGTATCTGTCCCCAGACATGCCGGCGCGGGGTGGCAAGCATTTTGATGATCCGGCCTTTGTTCGTTTTTGGGAGACAGTGCAGGATTTGGAAATGCCAATCGGCTTTCATGTCGTCGTACGCGATCAGCCTTCGTTTCGAGAGTGGATCAGACCAGGCGCAGATTTTGGCTTGTTCAATTTTGCCTTTCTGGCCATTGATGTCATGGCCGCCTTCACCCAGATGATGTCACTCGGCATGTTTGAGAAATACCCGCGCTTGAAATGCAGCGTGCTGGAGTCTGGTGCCAACTGGATATCTTCCTGGCTTGACCGCCTGGATCATAAGTATCGCCCCATGGCCAGCCGGACTTCCCTGACAATGCCGCCGAGTGAGTATTTCTACCGCCAATGCCTGGTGTCGGCAGACCCTGATGAGACCCTGACCGCCAAGGTCATCGAGCATATTGGTTCCGACTATTTTCTGTGGGCCTCAGACTATCCACATATTGATGCCGACTTTGGGGTGGTCAAAGAACTCAAGGAACGCATTGCACCGTTACCCGAGGCAGACCAACGCAAAGTGCTCGGCGAGAATGCCATCCGTTTCTATGGGCTGAACGTGTGAGACCGGACGCTGTGCTCAAAAGGGGGGGTCCCATGACGGCGGTCAAGGTTCGGCGGACACTCTACGTCAGCCCGAGGGGACGACGCAGTGGCTTGCAGACGAAGTAATGGGCAAAGACATGTGTATGGTCAATCTTTAAGAGATGCGTTAATTCAGCCCAGTACGAGACAGGTGACTGTGAACAGGAGGTCTGAGAGATGACGACACGTGAGATGGTCTATGCGGTTCTGGTTGTCTTGGGGGTTCTCATACCCATGTATTACAACGTTCAGTATATGGGCGCAGGTGGCAATCTCCTGGTCGATTTCTTCACCGTGCCGATGGAGAGCGCAGTGACAGCCTCGCTGCTGTTCGATCTGTTGATTGCGTTTATAGCGTTCAATGTCTTGCTGTTTGCAGAAGGTCGGACCCTTGGTACGCGCAACTTTATTATCTGTATTGTGGTCTCGTGGCTGGTGGCATTTGCCGCGGGTATGCCACTGTTTCTCTTGCTACGCGAGCGCCAGAAAAGACTTGGATAATACGGAAAAGATCGATCACATTGCATCGATCATTGTCCGAGACCCACAGACTTTGCCGCTCCGGTTTGATACAGCAAAGATGGCAGTAGCGTAACAAAAAAGGAGGGACACTATGGCAGTCCAAGGAACCTGCGATCAAAAGTTTCAGGAAGTGCGTCAGGAGTTTGAGCGCAATTTTGCAGAGCGCGACGAAGTTGGCGCATCGGTGTGTGTAACCGTAGGCGGGCAAACGGTTGTCGATCTGTGGGGCGGGACGGCCAACCCCGAGACCGAGACGCCGTGGACCGATGAAACGGTCAGTATCGTCTTTTCCTCAACAAAAGGGGCAACCGCCATCTGCGCCCATGTCCTGGCGTCACGCGGCCAGCTCGACCTGGACGCGCCGGTCGCCACGTATTGGCCCGAATTTGCCCAGGCCGGCAAAGAACACATCCCGGTCAAAATGCTGCTGAATCATCAGGCCGGGCTACCTGCGGTGCGTGAAAATCTGCCGCAAGGTGCCTATGCCGATTGGGATTTGATGGTCAACGCGCTGGCCAAAGAAGAACCGTTTTGGGAGCCTGGCACCCGGAACGGCTATCATGCCCTCACCTATGGCTGGCTGGTCGGCGAGGTGGTTCGGCGCGTATCCGGCAAGTCGCTCGGCACCTTCTTTCGGGACGAGATCGCCCAGCCCCTTGGCCTGGACTTCTGGATCGGTCTACCCGAAGACAAAGAGTCGCGGGTTGCGCCCATGATTGCCGCGGAGCCAGACCCGGCCAGCCTGCTCTTTCAAGAGATGACCAAGCCGGGCACGCTGGCGGCGCTGGCAATACTCAATGTAGGTGGCTATATGGGCGCTGTTCCCGAGTATGACAGCCGGGCCGCACACGCCGCGGAAATCGGCGGTGCGGGCGGGATCACCAACGCCCGTGGACTGGCCGGTCTGTATGAACCGCTCGCCCTGGGCGGCAAAAAGGGCGACGTCGAACTGGTCAACACCGAGACCCTGGCGCGTATGGGCCGCGTGTCGTCTTCTACGGGCAGAGACGCCGTGCTGGTCATGCCGACTCGGTTTGCCCTGGGTTTCATGAAAACCATGGACAACCGCCAGGAGCCGGCTGGCGTACAGGACAGTGTCCTGTTCTCTGAGGAAGCCTTCGGTCATGTCGGCGCGGGTGGCTCGTTTGGTTTTGCAGATCCCCAAGCCGGCATGTCCTTTGGCTACACCATGAACCGGATGGGTTCGGGTGCATCGCTCAACGAGCGGGGGCAGAGCCTGGTCGATGCCGTCTACCGTGCGCTCGGCTACCAATCCAGCACGTCAGGTGCATGGCAATAATTGGATACATAGAGAGACAGAGATAGGGAATTGTATGGCAGGATTATTAGAGGGAAAGGTGGCTTTGATTACGGGTGGGAGTACGGGGATTGGCCGGGCGACCGCCCAGATTTTTGCGCGGGAAGGGGCAAAGGTTGCGGTGGCGGATGTGAATGTCGAAGGCGCACAGGAAACCGTGCGATTGATTACCGACGCCGGGGGTGAAGCAGTCTTTATCCAGGCTGACGTATCTCAAACGGCTGACACAGAGGCGATGGTCAAGACCGTGGTTGAAACCTATGGCCGGCTGGACTGCGCGTTTAATAATGCGGGGATCGAGGGAGATTTCCTGCCAACACCGGACTATCCTGAGGCAACGTGGGATAGGGTGATCGGCATTAACCTCAAAGGCGTGTGGTTGAGCATGAAAGCCGAAGTCCGGCAGATGCTCAGCCAAGGTGGAGGGGCGATTGTGAACACGGCCTCGGTGGCGGGGCTGCAAGGCATGCCCGCTGCGTCTGCCTATGTCGCGGCCAAACACGGCGTGGTTGGACTCACCAAGACCGCGGCGCTTGAGTACGCCAAGGCTGGCATTCGGGTGAATGTGGTCTGTCCGGGCGGTGTGGAGACGCCGATGCTCAAACGGGCCTTTGAAAAAGTCCCCGAAATGGCCGAAGGGATATCGAGCGCGGAACCGGTCGGTCGGCTGGCCCAACCGTCCGAGATCGGGGAAGCGGTAGCGTGGCTGTGTTCGGACGCAGCCTCGTTTGTGACCGGCCATCCCATGGCAGTCGATGGCGGCTATGTGGCGCAGTAAATAAGGCAGCAAGGGACGTGCAAGCCGGTTGTCGTTCACGATCTGGCTCGCCATTTGACTCTGGTCGGTAATGGTCCTACGCTCTGCGTGACATCCCCAACCCAGACTCAAGAATAAGGAGGGTAAGATATGAGTCAGCCGCAAGCCTATGCGCAGCAGCCCGCCCCGCGTCCCTTTGAGCTGGACGTTGAGAAACTACGAGACTTGGAACGCCAGAATAAACTGCCGGTCTTTACGACCTTTCGGGATCATGCCGATGGAGATTTCACCGTTATTGTAGCCGGGAAAGGGATCTATCTCTGGGATGCTGAGGGCAATCAGTATCTCGATGGCTGCTCCGGCATTGGCAATGTTGGCTTGGGCTACGACCAGACCGAGATTGCCGACGCGGTCCACGCGCAAATGAAGACCCTCCCGTTTCATTTGGGCGGCTGGAATTTCTCCACCCCACCCTCCATTGAACTGGCGGCAAAGTTAGCCGCGCAGGCACCAGACGGACTGAACCGAGTGATTTTTGTCTCAGGCGGTTCAGAAGCCAATGAGACGGTCATCAAGGTCAGTCGCCTCTATTTCCGGCTGCGCGGTTTTGAGAAGAAAACTACGGCAATTGCGCTGGACCGCAGCTATCATGGGGCAACGTATGGGGCCGCCAGCCTGACGGGGCTGCCGCATATGCACGAACACTTTGAGCCTATGCTGTCAAAGGTTCGACATATCCCCACCCCGTACCGCTATCGCTGTGAGCAGTGTGGGACGCAGCCGGCCTGCACGCTCGCCTGTGCGGATATGCTGGAAAAGGTCATTCTCGAAGAAGGGCCGGAGACCGTTGCCTTCTTTATTGCCGAACCCGTGCTGGGAGGCGGTGGCTGCATCCCCCTTCCCCCGGAATATTTCCAACGTATCCGGGCCATCTGTGACAAATATGATGTGCTCATGGTGTCCGATGAAGTCATTACCGGTTTCGGACGAACGGGCAAGATGTTTGCCATTGAGCACGCGGGCGTTATCCCGGATATGATCAGCACGGCCAAGGGCATCAATAGCGGTTATCTGCCGCTCGGCGCAGTGCTCTTACACGAGAAGATTTACGATACCTTTCTGCACGCTCCCGAAGGCACCGATTTCTCCCACGGCTATACGAACTCCGGTCATCCGGTGTGCTGCGCGGCCGGGCTGAAGACGCTTGAAATTATGGAACGGGAGCAACTCGTCGACCACGCGGCTCAGATGGGGACGCTCTTTCACGAGGGGCTGGCCGAGTTGCGGTCCTCGCCCATCGTCGGCGATGTGCGGGGCTTGGGATTAACCGCGGGCCTGGAGTTCGTCCGCAATAAAGACACCCGCGAGCCTTTTCCGCTTGAGTACAACGTCGCAGACTACGTCCGTCGGGCGGCCCTGAAGCGCGGGCTCCTCGTGCGTGACCTGGGACCTGATGTGATTTTTATGGCACCGCCGTTGATCATCACCCAGCAGGAGGTCGGCCTGCTCCTGCAACGTCTGAAAGACGCGCTGGCCGAGACCGAGTCCTGGCTCGCCGCCAAGGCCTAAAACGCTAACGGGCTGGGGGCCGTGCGGCCCCCAAGCGACCTAGCGAACAATCAGCCCTTCGAAGTCACCCTGCTCGCGCCAGGCGGCGAGCATGTCGTAAAAGGGCACTGCCCCTTCGGGGTACTGGACCTCGATGAAGCCCCGTCCCTCGTTTTTCCCCTCTCCGTTGTAATAGCCCGGCGTACAGGTGTTCTGGTACTCGGTCATGAAGGTCGGTCCGGTCAGCAGTTTCACCCACTCGGCCTCGGCCTCGGGGATGGGCTCAACGGATTTCGCTTCGCGCGCGCCCACCTGGGTGATGATGTGGGCGATGTGGGTAGCCTGCCCGTTCAGCATATAGGTGAAGTTGGGCGCGAGACCAGTCTGGGTGAGCCCCATATGGAAGCAGTTCGGGAAGCCGTAGCTCAGGAAGCCGTGGTAGGTCCTCATGCCGGCGGCCCAGTAGTCGGTCAGTGAGAGCCCGTCACGGCCGTACACCTCGAACTCGGCGCGCCGCGTGTACGCCGTCCCGACCTCGAAGCCAGTGGCGTAGATCAGGCAGTCCACTTCGTATTCGACACCGTCCACGACCACCGCGTTCTCGGTCACCCGCTCGACGCCCTTTCCCTTTGTGTCCACTAGCTTCACATTGGGCCGGTTGAAGGTGGGCAGGTATTCGTCGTTGAAGGTCGGGCGCTTGCACCACTGGCCGTACCAGGGCTTGAGCGCCTCCGCCGTCTCCGGGTCGCCGACAGTCGTGGCCACGCGGTCGCGAATTTCGTTCATCTTCTGATAGTCGGCGATCTCCGACATGAGCGCCATGCCTTCGTCCGAGAGGTTAGAGTCACCCTTGCTTGAGAGAAGCTCAGAAAGCTTTTTGAAGAGGCTGGTCCACTTGTCGCCGACCAGGTCTTCCTCAACGGGAAGTCCGGCCAGGATGGAGCAGAAATTGTTGTTGCGGTAATCCTGCCAGCCGGGCTTCAGCGTCCTGACCCATTCCGGGTCGGTCGGCTTGTTGCCGCGTTCGTCCACCGACGACGGCGTGCGCTGGAACACGTAGAGCTGTTTGGCGCTCTCACCGAGATGTGACACGGACTGGATCGCAGTGGCCCCGGTCCCGATGATGCCGACACGTTTGTCTTTGAGTTTGTGCATGCCGCCGGTGGTATCGCCACCGGTGTAGTCGTAGTCCCAGCGACTGGTGTGGAAGGTATGCCCCTTGAACCTCTCGACTCCAAGGATCGCCGGCAGCTTGGGCCGGTTCAGAGGACCACTCGACATGATCACAAAGCGCGCCTTGAAGACATCGTTGCGGTCGGTTTTGACCGTCCAGCGGCCGTCCTCATCGTCCCAGCGCGCCTCCTTGACCTTCGTCTGGAAGCACGTTCTCTCGTAGAGGTTGAAGTGCTTGCCAATCCGCTGGGCGTGCTCAAATATCTCCGGCGCGAAGGAGTACTTTTCCTTCGGGATGTATCCGGTCTCTTCGAGCAGCGGCAAATATACATAGGATTCGATGTCACACTGGGCGCCGGGATAGCGGTTCCAGTACCAAGTCCCGCCAAAATCCCCGGCCGTCTCGATGATACGAAAATTGGTGATTCCGGCCTTCTGCAGCCGAGCTGCCGCAAGGAGGCCACCAAAGCCCCCGCCGACAATCACCGCGTCGAGTTCTTCTTGAAGTGCGGGGCGCGTGAAGCCCGGCTCTACGTAGGGGTCAGTGTTGTAATGCTCGTGTTGGCCTGTGATTTCCTGATATTGGTTGTTCCCATCCGCGCGGAGACGCCTGGTACGCTCATCGGCGTACTTCCGGCGCAGTTCAGCCGGGTCGAAGCCCAACTCTTCGGGAGTTGGAATTGCGTTCGGTTGGGATTGTTCTACAGCTTGACTCATCGTGTCAGCCCTCCTTCTCGATGAGGATGTCTTCCTTGCGAAGCATCTCAATTTATTCGTCAGCGCGAAGTTTTGCATATCGATAAAATTTTTACAACGCGCGCACTCCAGGAGCGTTCTCCCTTGAAACCGTGCTCCGCTTTCCCGTTGCACCACGGCTCTGTTATAGTCAGACGGTTGCGAAGACGACTGGTACTGATGCCGACAAATCATCTTTAGTGATCTTGAGTCAGAGCCTGATCATCGTCACCCAACGAGCATATACACGGAGGATTGATACATGAGTGAAGTGCAGGAGAAGCCGGAGAAGCCTCTAATCGGCACTATGGACGGGCTCTCAAAGCCGAAAAAGCCGCAAGCGTACTACGCTGCCATCAAACAAAAGTTTGCCGAAGAGCGTGACCTGCGGCTGCACTATCGCCCCGAAGGCACGCAACAGTACACGTCTGACCTGTCCGGTACTTTCACCAAGTACGAGACCGATCCTTACGGCGGGGAGATCCTCCCCCGCGAGCCGCTCAACGATACGGTCGAATGTTTGTTTATTGGCGGCGGATTTTCTGCGCTGCTCACCTCAGCCCGGCTGCGGGAATATGGTGTCGAGCGCATTCGTATAGTCGAACGCGGGGCCGATGTGGGCGGCACCTGGTATTGGAACCGCTATCCTGGCGTAGCCTGCGACGTGATCTCGTATGACTACCTCCCGCTGCTCGACGAGATGGACTATGTGCCCAAGCACCATTATTCCAGGGGCCCGGAGATTTTGGTTCACTGTCAGGCAATCGCCAGGAAGTACGACTTGTATGGTCTGGCGGTCTTTCAAACAACCGTGACCTCCACAGTATGGAATGAAGAAGAAGAGATGTGGCACCTCACCACTGACCGGGGCGACCACATGAAAGCGCGCTTCGTCATCTGTGCGAACGGCACCCTGTCCAAGCCCAAGCTGTCCAAAATCAAGGGAATGGAGTCCTTCAAAGGCCACTCCTTTCATACCTCGCGCTGGGACTATGCCTACACCAAGGAAGACTTGTCCGGCCTGGAAGACAAAGTGGTCGGCATCATCGGCACGGGGGCCACCGCAGTGCAAGCTATTCCCGGACTCGGCGCGTCATCGAAAGAGTTGTATGTGTTCCAACGCACGCCGTCGTCGATTGACATCCGGGACGACTGGCCGACCGATCCTAACTGGGCGCGTAAACTGAAGTCTGGCTGGCAGGCCAAGCGGCGCGCACGCGCCATGCGAGGGCCGCGGCGGACCAATGAGCAGAAAGCCGAGCGCTCGGCCATGTCTCGTGAGGAGAAGATCAGGCGACAGGAAAACGCCAACATCGACTACATGATGAAGATTCACAAACGCATCGACGAGATTGTGAAGGACAAAACTACCGCGGAGGCTCTCAAGCCGTGGTATATGTTCATGTGTAAGCGACCATGTTTTCACAATGACTATTTACCGACCTTCAACCTGCCTAATGTTCACCTGATAGACACCCACGGTAAGGGCATCACCGAGATCAATGCCCAGGGGCCAGTGTTTGAGGGTAAACAGTACGAGCTTGATCTCCTTATCTATGCCACCGGCTTTGAGGTGCAGAAGACGGGTATTTACAACCAGATCAAAGGCGAGCGTGGGGTAGACCTCAATGACAAATACAGCACCGGCATCCGTACCCTGCTCGGCATTCACTCCCAGGGCTATCCCAACCTGTTTATCATGGGCGGCTACCAGGCGTCGTTTCAGTTCAACCTGACAGACATGCTGCAATCACAGGGCGATCACATTGCGGCCTGCATCGACTATGCGCGACGGCATGACTATCAGTCCATTGACGTGACTCCCGAGGCAGAAGAGTGGTGGGTACAGGAAGTGATTCATCATCGCGGCAAGACCAGCCGTAACCAGGACTGCACGCCAGGCTATTATAATTTCGAGGGTGAATTTCAACGCCGTCAGGACGGCAATTATAACGGTGGCTTTCCCAGATACGTGACGCACTTAAAAGAAGTCCGAGTGCAGATGGCAGACAACTTTGTTTTTACGAAAAGATAAGTCAAAAGTAGTGATAAAAAATCAGGAAAAGCAGGAGAGTATTGCCTATGACCACACCATACGAAACCTTTACGCTCGAACGCTCCGGTCCGATTGTCACCGTCTCTTTTAATCGACCGGCAAAACTCAATCCACTCAATGAGCAGGTGCTGCGCGAGTTTCTGGCCATTACCTACGAGCTGCAAGAGGACGAAGACTCACGCGTTGTGATTCTGACCGGCAAGGGCCGTTCGTTCAGCGTTGGCGCGGATATGGAAGCCCTGTCCAGCAGCGCAAAACCGGAAACCCAAGCCAAGCTGACAGACACCGCCAGGTTGCGTATGGCGAAACTCGGCTGGCGGATCATGGACGAGTGGGAGCGCCTGGATCAGATCAGCATTGCCGCGGTCAATGGCTTTGCGGTGGGTGGCGGCGTGTCGTTGGCCATGGCGTGCGATTTTCGCATCGCCGCCAGTGGTGCCCGCATGTGGCTGCCCGAGGTGCGGCTGGGCGTGCCCTATATGTGGGGCTCCATTACCCGCATGATTAATCTGATCGGTATGGCCAAAGCAAAAGAACTTGTCATGACCTGTGATGAACTGACCGCCGAAGAGGCCCTTGAGGTTGGATTGGTCAACCAGGTCGTTCCGTTGGAGGAGCTATACGACGCCGTACACGCCTTTGCTCAAAAATTGCTCAACAAGCCGCCTATGGCCCTGCGTCGAACCAAAGAATTTTTCAAAGCCCTCAGCACCAACAAAGCGGGAGATATTACCTACGCCGATGCCCATCTGGGGCTCGCCTGCACGACGGGTGAAGATATGCGCGAGGCAGTCGCCGCGTTCCGAGAAAAGCGCGACCCGGTGTTTGTGAATCGATAGGCGCGGTGCTGGCTGTAGTGTCGGATTACGCTCCGCCCATCCGACCTGCGGTATGGTCGTTAGACGCATAGGGAGCGATGGACACACCATGCAAAAATACACTATCGCAGGCTTGGGTGTCACTGAGCAAGGCGTGATACCGGACACGAGTGCGGAGCAGCTCGCCTGGGATGCAATTGAGTTAGCCTTGGCCGATTCAGGGCTCGAACGCAGCCAGGTGAACGGCTACGTCTACCAGCCTGGGTTCGGCGAAGGCGTCTCTGGCATGGCTGCCAGCCGAGCTGGTCTCGGGACACATTCAACATTACAAATTAACTCCAGCGGCGCGACCGGCAACTTCGCTCTGATTGCGGCAGTCGGCCTGATTGCGGCGGGAACCGCTGAGTACGTGATGTGCGTCCACGCGACCAATGCCCGCTCTCAAAAAGTCACAGTTGGTGCAGATGAACAGAACAAAAGCCAAGATCCGAACGCTATCTACGGCCTCTTCTCCCCTGGTGCTCAGGCCGCTCTGATGGCCCAAGGCTATCTGCATAAATATAGTCAATCTTCAGCAGATCTCGCTGAACTCGCGGTTGCCCTACGCGCCAACGCCGTTCCACGTAGGGATGCCTATATGTCTGGTCGTCCGATTACGGTTGACGACCATCAGAACTCTCGCTTCATTGTGCGCCCGCTGCATCTACTTGATTACTGTCTGGTCACGGATGGTGCGATAGCCTTTATCGTGACGACGGCAGAGCGGGCACGTGACCTGAAGACAACGCCGGTTCATCTGCTGGGGTTGGGTACCAGCCATGAGGTTGGCCAAGGCTACTCACGCGGCTCGAATACAGTTCTTGGCCCGTCTGATCTTACTGTTGAGCCAGGACGAAGCAGGGCCTTTGAAACGGCCGGGTTGAGCATTGAGGATATCGATGTGTTCGAGTTTTACGACGCGTTCACAATTATCGCCGCACTGCAAATCGAAGCCTATGGTTTATGCGGACCTGGAGAAGCCGCGGACTGGGTTCGCGCCGGGAACTTCCGCTGGGACTCCAAGCGTCCGTGCAATACATCTGGCACGCTTCATTCCTGGGGCTATGTCCAGGGTTTTACTCACGTGGCTGAAGGTATCCGTCAGCTACGCGGCGAGGGCGGTCCGACACAGGTCGCTAACGCACGGACTGCGCTCATCACCAATGTTGGTATCACTGGTGCAGGAATGGCACAGTCAGCTGCCATCCTTGGCGTGGAATGAATCCAGAAGGAACAAGCAATGAACAATAACCAGCCTACGCCTCCTCCACCCCGCCGTATTGTTCCGATAGAAGACCAATCGTTCTGGGATGCAATTGATAGCGGTGAGTTCATGCTGGCTCGCTGTACGTGTGGAGCCTATTACGCTCGGACACAGGCGTGTTTGTGGTGTGGAGCCCAGGCGAATTCACTCACCTGGGTGCCTGCCTCAGGCCGGGGGACTATTCGGACTTTTATTGTTTTTGACAAGTCGTATCATCCATACTTCAAAGAGATCATTCCGTACGTAGTCGCAGTCGTGACCTTAGACGAAGGGCCGGAGATCACAACAAATATTGTTGCTATTGACCCGTCCACTGTTCAGATCGGCATGCCGGTTCGCATTGTTATCGGCGAGCAGGGAGAGCATAAGATCCCGCAAGCCTCGGCTCGCGTTTAAGTTTGACCAATGGATCGCTTACAAAAGAAATAACCCAGTTGGAGAGGACTCATATGCAACAGACTGAAGTCGACCCGGTCCAGTACAATACCCTGGTGCAAAACGACCGCGTTCATACCTCGCTCTACACCGATCCACACATTTTTACTGATGAATTAGAAAAGATTTTCTACCACGGCTGGGTGTTTATTGGTCATGACAGTGAAGTGCCGCAGCCGGGAGACTTTATTACTCGTCATGTCGGCACCCAGCCGGTGATTATGGTACGCGGCAAAGACCACAAGGTCTCGGTCCTCCTCAACCGCTGTGCGCATCACACCGTGACACAAGGCACAGAAAGGGTTGTTGCGCTCAAACAAACGGAACCCGCCTTTCGTGAGGTGCTCGTCGGGGCGCTATAAGCGAGCTCAAGAATCGACAACAGCCAGCAGGGCAATACGTGCGGGATCAGTCTGGCAACTCGCCAGATCCCACACGTCGGCTGTGCCTTCTCACGCCTCGGCCATCACCCTCGCCAGGGTATTCCCCTTCAAGCGCTGGAAGCCGTTATAGAGGTGCAAGAGTGCGCCCGGTAATCCGGGAGCCTTAATCTCTCGGGCGAAAGAGGGCCGTTTGAGGAGGCTTGCATAGTGGGTCTTGAGTCGAGGGTGACGGTCGATGGGGTAGCCGGCCAGGACCAGCCGATGGATAGAGATAAACCAGGCGATTTCGAGCACGGAAACCCGCTCCCCAATCAGCCACGCATTCGTCTCTAACCATTGCTCAAGCGTCGCAAAAGCCGTGGCAAAGGCGTGGGCGGATGCCCGGGCATGGTCCGGCGGCACTCCGTCCTTGGCAAAGGCACGCCACCAGGCAACTTCTTTATCTCGCTTGGTGTCCGGGGCTCCGCTTTTTTCGTAGGCTTCCAGTGTCTTGGGAGATTTTGTGGCCAGGGCGCGCGGTATCAAAAACCCCATGGTAATCGTCCGCAGGTCCATATGGAGCGAGTCTTCAAGCGCCAGGGATTCTTGGACTATCGCTCGCTCGGACGCATCCTGGGGGAAGAACGAGGGCGTCGTTGAGGGCAGCGCATCGAGATATGCCATGATGTCATTACTCTCAACATGGACAACACCCTCATGGACTAACACCGGGACAACGCCTCTGGGATTGATGCCGAGAAACCAGGGCGTTGCATGCGCCTGCCGGATGAGATCGACCGGATGGGATTCCCACCCAATCTCCTTTTCCGCCAATAAGATCCGGACCTTCTGAGAGCACGCGGAGCCATGAAAGTGTAAGAGATGGATACCTTTCCAGCTCTTGACCTCCTGCGTAGTGACGGTTTCATCAGGAAGTTGCATCAGACTTCTCCTCACTTACGGTGTGCGGAGGAAGATAGTACGGCAACGAGTAAAACGCCAGTCGATACGCGACGAGGGACTAGCAGCTATCTCATACATGTTTGCCAGCTGCTCCAGAGCCCGTCGCTCCGCTCCTCAAGTGGCGATGCGCCTCTTGAGGAGCTGCGGGCTCCTGCTTTCTTCTGTAGCCTGGATGAAGGGGTACCGGAATCCGGGATATCCGACTTCCCGGATTCCACTTCGTTCCATCTAGGCTACTTTTCTATGTATGAGATGCGTTCTAGTTTCCTCATTGTGACTTCCCGGTTACAACCGATACAATCAAGCTTGCAGCGTGACCATCTTCGAGAAAGGAAACAACAAGAATCTATGGGTCGTTATGGGGGCGTTTATCAGGGTATTGTGAAAGAAAACCGCGACCCAGAAAAGCGGCTTCGGCTACAGGTCGAGGTCTTTGAGGTTCCAGGCGTGACTGGCTGGGCAGTCCCGTGTCTGTCGCCGGGAGTCGAGACGCTCCCAAGTATTGGAGAAACAGTCTGGCTTCTATTTCAAGGCGGCGACGCCGAGAGACCAGTATGGATAGGCGTGCTGCCAGGAACTTTAGGCAAGGAGGCACGCTCAGCAAGTTAAGCAACTTCGACAGCAGGGATGTATGCCCCTGCTGTCGCGCATTCGATTGACCCCGCCTAACGCTTGGACTCGAACAGATACACGCGCCCGACGTTGACCTCGCCCATGATGTGCTGACCGGGTGTGCTCATGGCAAACTCTGGGATACCGTCCTCATTCAGATCACCGGGCGAGAGAACGGTATAGCCGAATTTTGAGCCCTGATGGCCCCACGGATTGTCGAGCGTCATCAGATGCCGCCCGTCACGCCCGTTATAGACAAACACCTCGCCCTGAATATCGAACGCATCCACGGCCTGAAACGGAGCCCCGACTAAAATTTCAGGCACATCGTCGGCATTCACATCCATGCTAGTGGCCAGCGCCCAGCCAAAGCCGGCATGTTTACGCGGAAACGGGTCTTTGAGAGCATAGATAACCGAGCCGTCTTTGCCGCTGATGGCGTAGGCAATGCCCTGGCCCGGATACGCGCCAACGTCATGGTAGGGAGCACCAATCAGCAGATCGGGCGTGCCGTCTTTATCCAGGTCCCCAGCGCTGACCACACGCCAGCCAAAGGTTGACCCCTCTTTTGGCTCCGGGTTGTCGATCGTAAGCAACAAGGCGCCATCTGCTCCGCTATAGATATACGCTCGCCCCTGGATACTCAGATTGCCGACGGTTGTGTAGGGAGCACCCACGGCGATCTCCTGCACGCCGTCCTGATTGAGGTCCCCGGCTGCGTGCACAAACCAGCCAAACGCAGAGCCACCCCGGTCGGTGGGGGGAGCAAGCGTATACACCAGCCGGCCGTCTTGGCCGCTATAGACAAACGCCCTGCCCTCTCCATCTTGATTGTAGGCACCCACTACCAACTCGGGAGTGCCGTCGCCAGTAACATCGCCAATGCCGTCCACCGACCAACCAAATCCCGCGCCGGATTGGGACTGAGGGGGTTTGAGAGTCAGCAAATACGCCCCGTCCGCCCCGCTAAAGACATAGGCTTGGCCACCTTTATTCTGACCAAAGGCACCAATCAATAAATCCGGTACAGCGTCCTGATTCACATCCCCAGCCGCGGCTACCGAGCAGGCAAACGCCGCGGCTTTTTGCGGAAACGGATGATCGAGGGTGTACAACAGCTTGGCCGTCTGGCCGTCAAAGACAAAGGCCCGGCCTTGATGGTCAACATTTTGACCAATCTTTTCAGCACCACCGAACCCAAGCTCCTTCCCGGTCATACCGTCCTTGGCATAGGGTTGGTCATACGCGCCGACGAGATAATCCGGGATGCCATCACCTGTCACATCGCTCAGCATGGCCAGCGAGGTAGAAAAACTGGAAAAACGCATCCGTATGGGATTGTCCAGGATTTTAATATTCGGGCCGGCCCACGCAGAGGAACTCGCCAGCAGGATAGCCAGGCTGGTGATGAGAGAAAAACGCATCAGGGGAAGACAGGGAAGATGTACTGAAAAACGCCACGGCCCGAACATTATGCAACTCCTTACTGTGGTCGGTATTGTCAATGTGTTTTGTCAAGCTATTCCCTCGCCCCGTAGACGTGTACTGCCCATGACCCTGAACCCGCGCTCGACAGACGCACGGTGGCCGAAGGCCGGGGTGGGTTCCTGGTTGCATCACACGTCCTGGGAGAGGAGGCCAGACCTACACCCCCTGCGCCGCCTCCACAACAGGCGCGACCTTGTCTATGCACGCCATGGCTTGGCCGGTCGCAATCGCTTGTGCAAAGGGCTGGGAGAAGAGCACAATCCGACTGGCGCCGGCATCACGATAGGCTTGCATCTCATCGACTGACAGGGCACCGTCTTTGGGATCAACAAAGGCCGACATCTGCAACGCGTCCGGGTCACGACCAAACTCTCTGGCCATTGTACGTATCGATGCGACCTTCGTTTTATAGTCCTCAGGATCAAACGCGAGCGGACACCAGCCATCGTAGGTCCGGGCTACACGCTCCAGCGCCTTGGGTACATGGCCGCCCAAAAAGATTGGTGGGCCAGCCTTTTGGACTGGCTTGGGATCGCAGAACACGGGCGGAAACTGGACCATTTCGCCTTGATAGCTGGGCTCTTGCTCGGTCCAACACACGCGCAAGGCTTCGGTTGTTTCGCGCAAGCGTCGCCAGCGGAGCCGAAAGTTCGTTCCCATGACCTCGGTTTCTTCGCGCAGCCAGCCTGCACCGACTCCAATAATGGTCCGCCCGCCCGAATACAGATCAAGGGTGGCGATCACTTTTGCCGTAATGAGCGGCTCACGCTCCGGGAACAAACAAATACCGGTGGCCAGCTTGATCCTGGTGGTGGCGGCGGCAGCCATGGTCAGCGCAACAAACGGGTCGGCCCAACGGTTGTAGTGCTCGGGGAGGGTCCCACCCCCAGGCACCTCGGTTTTGAAGCCTACGGGAATCACCGGGTGTTCGGGTATCCAGAGGGATTCGAAGCCTAATCCTTCGACCCGTTGCGCGATTCCGGTTATGTCCTGCGTCTCTACTGTTGCTGGCACGAGGATACCAATATCCATACATTGCCCTCCTTATTATGCATACTACTAAGATGGGAGTTATAGGCTCGGGAAGGGAAGAGGCAGCGGGCATCACGAATAATATCCGCTGCCGTCATCTGCAGAAAAAGCGCGTTACGCACTCCGCACAATACGACCTGGCCGTGCGCCCGTGTCTTTTCCGTTTTCTTGAACGACTTCACCGCTCACATAGGTTTTCTCATAGCCCTGAGCGGTTTGCATCAAGCGCGGCATACCGGCAGGCAGATCGTAGATCATCTCGGGATGACTGACGCTCAGAGTGTCATAATCAATCAGGTTCACGTCAGCCTTGGCCCCTGGCTCAAGCGTACCCCGGTCTTGCATACCGAACAAACGCGCGCCATCGTGGGTGAGTTTCTTAACCACGAACTCCAGCGGCAGGTGCTTGGGATCGTCATCGGCTTTGTCACGCACCCAGTGGGTCAACGCATAGGTTGGGACACCCGCGTCAATAATCTGACGCACGTGCGCACCGGCATCACTGCCACCCATAACTGTAATGGGATCACAGATCAGCTCGTGGAGCGGATCGGCGTTACCATCCGCAATGGCGACATCAGCGTGAAAAGCCGGCTTGCCCGTTCCGTCAACAATATTTCCGCCACGAATGACTACTTCATGCATGAATAGACCTCTCTTATAGTGCTGCGTCCGACACGAAATCCAGAATTGCAACAGCATATAGGTTTACCCGCCCACATGGCAACCGCTTTAAGAGCACGATAGGTTCAGGATGTCCGGTGCGGGGTTTGCTGCGACAGCGCGGGGTTGCGAGGCATATCCCACGGGGCTAGGAATGAGGGGGAAGACCAAGATGAACTGAAAGGATAAACAAAAAACCAATCAAGGAGGTCCAGCATGGGTGAGAATACCTATAACGGAAGTTGTTTTTGTGGAGCAGTCCAATTAACGGTCAGCGGCGCTCCCGCGGCTATGGGCTACTGCCACTGTGAATCCTGCCGCCATTGGTCGGCAGGGCCGGTCAACGCCTTTACCTTGTGGCCGCCCGCTTCAGTGCAGGTCACCCAAGGAGCGGATAATATCGAGAGTTATGCCAAGACCGATAATAGTCACCGCAAGTGGTGCAAAACCTGTGGCGGTCACGTGTTTACCGAGCATCCCGGCATGGGCCTGACGGATGTCTATGCTGCCGTGATCCCGGACTTTCCTTTTCAGCCCGGCGTGCACGTCTTCTACGGAGAAACCGTGCTGCGCATCCACGACGGCATTGTCAAACAGAAAGATGTGCCGGCCGAAATGGGCGGTTCTGGTGAGGTGCTGCCGGAATAACGAACTCTCAGTGGCCCGTGGCCTCACCCTCAAGTGAGGCCATCAAAGGGAACCCACCCCGGCCTTTGGCCACCCCTCCAAGGAGGGGATAAAAGGACGGAATGATGAACGAATCCAAGGAAACCCAACCACAACTGGACCCCTGGTCCTGGCGGGGCGAAACCCCCGGCGCAAACGGCTGGCCGCGTACCGCCCGTGCCGATGACCTGAAGAAGTACTTCATGGTGTCGGCTGATTGTCACGCCAACGAACCGTCAACACTGTGGCACGAGCGTATAGACAAAGCGTATGTTGATCGCTTACCGCGTATGCAGAAAGGGCGCGACGGCGCGACCGTTCAGGTCAGTGAGGGTTTCCGCCCGGTGCGCGTTCGCCATATTGTCTTCGAGGGCGAAGACCGAGAACGCAATCGAGCTGGACGAACGCCGGAAGAACGTCTGCGAGACCACGCGCGCGACGGCATTGACGCCGAGCTTATCTTTCCCAATAAGGGGCTGTCGATGTGGGCGACATCCGACCCCCTCTTCGCAGACGCAATGTGCCGAGTGTGGAACGATTGGGCCTGGGAGACCTTTGGCCCTTACAAGGAGCAACTGGCACCGCTGGGCTGTATCGCCACTGCGAACATTGAGGCCGCAATCTCTGAGATCGAGCGCGTAGCCAAGCTCGGGTTTCGCGGTTTAACGCTTCCCTGTAAACCGATTTGGGGCCCGCCCGACCATGAGCAATCCAACTACAACCTGCCCGAATACGATCCGTTGTGGGCCGCTATTCAAGACGTTGATCTCCCGATTACTTTTCACATTGCGACGGGCCGCGACCCCCGCACGTCCCGGGGCAACGGTGGCGCGGTCATTAACTACGCGGCCCACGCGCTGACACAAGCAATCGAACCGGTAGCGAATCTCTGCTCTTCTGGAGTACTTGAGCGCTTTCCCAAGTTACGCTTCGGGACGATCGAAGCCGGCATCGGCTGGCTGCCGTGGACGCTCGACGCCATGGATGAGGCATACAAGAAGCATCATATGTACGCCCGGCCAAAGCTCAAAAACCTGCCCAGCGAATACTTCCGCGCCCATGGGTTCGCAACCTTCGGTGAAGATCCTTCGGGGCTCGCCTTGGCGCGCGAACACCGACTCGTCGACAACTTTATGTGGGCCAACGACTATCCCCATCACGAAGGGACCTGGCCGCACTCAGCCGCAGCGATCGAACGCACAATGGGGATGCTTGATGACAACGAGCGCGCCAAGATACTCGGGCTCAACGCAGCTCGGGTTTTCGGCTTCGAAGTACGCGAGAGAAACTCATGTCACCATTCTGAGCGTACCAATGCTGACCGGACCTCACGGACGTGAGTTCTTAGCTGGTCCCTCTCTTCCCTGGATTCCCGTTTCCACGGGAACGACGGACGGCATTGTGTCATACCTGCCAAGGCAGCATCCAGACCTACGGATAGGATGGAATTTTGTGAGTGACTCTTCGGGCTGCACGCCGTAATACGGGGAGACCTCTCTGTCATCGCTAAGCCGTGGACTCGCAGTATGATTGACCTGCTCATCGTGCTGGCGTTCGTCGTCTATGCCGTTTCGGCAGGATTTCACGCGCGCCGGCAGGCCTCCAGAAGCTTGCAGGAGTATTTTCTCGCCGGAAAAACGCTCACTGGCTGGAAGGCCGGCATGAGCATGGCCGCTACTCAATATGGCGCTGATACACCGCTCTTAGTCACCGGCCTGATTGCGACCGGCGGTATCTTTGTTGTGTGGCGCTTATGGATCTATGCCGTTGCCTTCTTACTCATGGGCTTTGTGTTCGCCGTTGGCTGGCGGCGGGCCGGTGTGCTTACCGATGCGGAACTGACTGAAACACGCTACAGCGGCCCCGGCGTCTTACTGCTTCGCGTGCTCAAAGCTGTGTATTTTGGCACCATCATTAACTGTGTGGTGATGGCCATGGTGTTAGTGGCCGCCCTGCGGATTGCTGAAGTTTTTTTACCGTGGCATGCCTGGTTGCCCGTCAGGTTCTACCAGGGGCTTATGGGCGCTGTTGAGGCGCTGGGCATCTCCCTTACCTCGGGCGCAACCGATCTCGCGCCTGTGGTGGCGACTACCAATAATACGCTGAGCATTCTTGCTCTGGTCGGGTTTACCACACTGTATTCTATGACTGGCGGACTGCGTAGCGTGGTGGCGACTGACATTGTGCAATTAAGCATGGCCATGGGGGGAACCCTGCTCTATGCCTGTATCGTCTGGTATCACGTCGGCGGTTTCGGCGCGCTGACCGAGCAGCTCGTAGAGTTATACGGGGCAGAAGCCGCCAGCAGCATGTTATCGTTTGCCCCGCCCGGTGGCGAGATGTTGCTGCCCTTTCTCGCCATTATTGGCATGCAATGGTTCTTTCAAGTGAACAGCGATGGCAGCGGATACCTGGCCCAACGCGCGATGGCCTGTGCCACGGACCGCGATGCTCGGATCGCTAGCCTCGTATTCACCTGGGTACAGATCGTGGCACGCAGCCTGCTCTGGTTGGTGATTGGGGTGGGCCTCCTGGTGATCTATCCGTTCGCGCCGCTTACGCCAAACCTCAGTAGCGACGCTGCGTTCACTACGAGTCGAGAAATTCTGTTTGTGACGGGCATCAATGACCTGCTTCCCGTTGGTATTCGTGGCGTCATGTTCGTCGGCCTCTTAGCTGCCTTGGCCTCGACAATTGATACCCATCTGAACTGGGGCGCAAGCTATTGGAGTAATGATATTTACCAACGCTTGATTTGCCACCACTGGCTGAGGCGTAAGCCTGATAACCATGAGTTGGTCGTTGTCGCCCGTCTCTCGAATGTCCTTATTTTGGTCATCGCCCTCACGCTGATGGCCCACCTCGGCTCCATTCAGCAAGCCTGGTTTGTCTCGTTGTTATTTGGTGCGGGCGTGGGTTCTGTACTGGTATTGCGCTGGCTCTGGGAACGCATCACTCTCTTTTCCGAATTAGCGGCAATGGCGGTCTCATTGGTCGTCGCGCCGCTCTTACTGATAACCACCGACGCCGAATGGCTTCACTTAGCGGTGATGGGGATAGTCTCAACCGGGGTGGCGATTGGCATCACGTATGTGACACCAGGCACTGCGGATGACGTGTTAAATCGGTTTTACCAACAGGTGCGGCCAATGGGATTCTGGAGCAACACCGCGCGGCGCATGGGCGATCCTCCCCAGCTGCCGGTGAGACAGCTAGTGCAGGCCCTTAAAATCACCCTCCTGTTGGCGCTGTCGGTTTTTTTGACGCTGATTGGGCTCGGGAAACTGATGATGCGCTTACCCGGAGAGTCGAGTCTATGGGCCTGGGCAGCACTCGGGATTGCAGTAGGGCTTATTCCTCTCTGGTGGCGAGACGCGGTGAACCCACGTCTCACACATATCACGCGTCAAAATCGACCCCTCTGAAGACGACCCCATCAGGTTTGGCAGACCTCAAGAGAACCAGGTGTGGTATCAAATAACATAGGACAGTCTGTCATGGATGCTGCCGTCGGTGTGATGGCTATTCCACACAAAAGGTGATCCTACAAACCTAGGCGGTTGCCTTGGGCGTCACTCTGAGTGGCAGGTGGGTCAGACCAACGAGACGGTTGTTATTCGTCCATTCGAGATCGCCAACAATCTCGAAGTCCGCATACCGGGCCAGGAGTTCTTCGAACACCACCCGGATTTCCAGCCGCGCAAGATTGGCCCCCAAACAGAAGTGAGTGCCCAGACCAAAGCCAATATGAAAATTCGGATTCCTACCGATATCGAAGCGGAACGGGTCTACGAACTCATCTTCATCCCGGTTGGCCGACATCTCCCATATGGTGACCTTTTGCCCTTGGCGGATGAGCTGTCCGCCCAACTCTACATCGCGCGTCGTCGTCCGGCGCTTGTAAACGGACGGTGAGGTCCAGCGCACCATCTCTTCGACCGCAGTCTTCATCAGTGCCGGATCAGTCCGCAGCCGTTTCAGTTCAGGCGGATTTTCAATCAGCGCCACCAGGCCGCCGGCAATCGAGCTGCGCGTGGTCTCGGCCCCCGCCGGAAAAAGTAAGGCAAAGAACGCCCGCAGTTCGCGGTTATCGAGCTGCGGCGAGCCGTCCTCTAACCGGGCGTGAACAATCACGGACAGGATGTCGTCCGCGGGTGCGCGGCGTTTCTGCTCCACGATCCTATCCGCATACGCGCCCAGACGTTTGATATGCTCCAGGGCCAAGACTTCGCCCGTCCCGGCACCAATGGCCAGGTCAACAATATGCCCGAGTTCTTCTCGATCTTCCTGCGGAATCCCGAGAATAATGCAGATGGCCTGAAGCGGCAGTTCACGCGCCACGCTCGGCACGAAATCAAATGGCTCACCGGGGGAGATGCCATCAAGAATATGGCGGGTCCGTTCTCTGAGCTGACCTTCCAGACGGCCGATCATGCGCGGCAGGAAACCGGTATTGACCAATTCGCGTAGCCGGCGATGCTTGGGGTCATCCGTCTGGTTCAGTTGATAGCCGACGCCCTTGCCGTCAAAAATCTGTGTGCCGCCCAACTCAGAGGAAAACGTCTCCGCATCCTTAAAAACACGGACCACATCATCGTAGCGGCTGACTACCCAGAATCCCTCACCGCCCGGCGTATGCTCGGTCGGCGCATGCCACCAGACTGGGGTCTCGCGCCGCAGGTAGCGGAAAAATTCGTGCGGAAAGCCGTTGGCAAACGAACGGCCATACGACAGATCAACAGACTCCATAGACATCTTTCTCGTCGGTGGGATTGTTCAGATATGGTAGATATCCAACACCCCCTCAATAGTGTCATTCAGGAGGATGATCTTTTTTTTGGCGATCCGATAGCCCGCCGGCGTCCGCCGGAGCACATACTCATAAAAGCCGTAATAGAGAAACGACAGCTGTTTTCCGGGTTTGTAGGCATTCACCTGCCAGTGCGCCGCCACGGCCGGCCGCTCAGCATCCTCGTTGGTGAGACGGACATTGGTAATCAAATGGCAGGTCCGGTCCAGGGGCTGGGAGGCCGGCGACAGGCCCGACTCGATCCGCCAGATCCGGTCTTCCAGGCCGGCCTTACTGTTGTAGTAGATCAGCGATAGCTCGGTCTGCGGGTCATTCGTGGGCCGGCCGTCATCGGTCCAGGCCGGCAGCCAGTATTCCGCATCGTCGGCGTATAGGGCCAGCCAGTCGGCCCAGCGGTGCTGGTCCAGACAGGCGGCTTCGTCAAACAGTACCTGGGTGCAGTGCGCCAGCAGCTCAGCCGTCATGGCCGTTTCCACGTGCAGCGCCCTGGCCCTGGCTCATGAGCGCCAGCCAGCGCCGGTACTGGCCCTGAAAGATGATCTCGTCCTGAAAATTGCTACTGCTGGCGACTGGTTGCAGGCCAGCCGAGCGAGCTTCGGCATCGGCGCCCGAGACGGCCCGGCCGGTGCCGCGCACATAGCCCTGCTGCCAGCGCACCTGGTGGCCGTTAAAGCCGCGCTGGCAGGCCTCGAACGCGGCCAGGTCGTCCGGGGTGCCGACCCCGCTGGCGTTGAAGAAGTCTTCGTACTGGCGCAGCCGGTGCGCCCGCGTCTCGGGGGCCTCGCCCACCGGCGCGAGACAATAGGTCGAGACTCGGGTCTTATCCACTGCCAGCGGGATCACGACCCGAATCTGGGCCGAGATCTGATCCATCAGAAATACATTCGGGTAGAGCAACAGGTTGCGCAGACGCTCGACCATCCAGCGCGCCTGCGCTTCCCCGTATTGGGCACGCAGGGCCTCCCGTTGGGCATACGAGGGCCGGACCTGCGGGTTGGGGTAGTCGGTCCACAGCAGGGTGTGGCCGTTGCCCAGGTCGTAACAGCCGGTCGCATTGGTCGGAGCGTCCAGGCGTTCGGCGTCCAAAGATTGTACCTCGTCCGAGCCCGACTGCGCGCGGCGCTGGACCACGCCCACAAAGGTGCGGTGGACCACATCGAAATGATAGCCGTCCACGCCATTTTCCACCTGGAGCTTCCAGTTGCCGTGATAGGTGTAGTCCGCACTACCAGCGACCACCTCCCAGCCGTCCGGGGCCTGGTCGGCCAGCATGTCGATGAGCGGTAGGGCCGCGGCCAGGTGGTCTTCGAGAGCGGGCACGTCGCTATTGAGCGAGCCGAACAGAAAGCCTTTGTAATTGGCCAGTCGAGCGATGGGCGTGAGGCCGTGGGGCTGTTCCTCGAACGCGGCCGGATAGGCACCGTTGGCATGGTCTTTGACGCTGATCAGCGCACCGGCGGTATTGAACGACCAGCCGTGATACGGGCAGGTCAACACCCGCTGATTGCCGCGTTTGAACTGGCACACAGTGGCGCCCCGATGCGGGCAGGTGTTGATGAACGCGCCGACCCGACCGGCCTTGTCGCGCATGAGGATGACCGGTTGGCGGCCCATACTCGTCGTAAAGAAATCGTGGGGTCGGGCAAGCTGACTCTCATGCGCCAGGTAGATCCAACTGCCCTCGAAGATGTGCTGCATCTCCAGGTCAAAGATGCGAGGGTCCCGGAACACGTCCCGGTCTACCGTAAACATGCCCTGCTCGGGCCGGTCCATGATGTAGTCGCGCACGTCCCGCTCAAGGTCTCCAATCGGTTGCCGGCCGTTCAGACCGGTGCCGGATGCGACTGAGCCGACAGTCTGGATGCTCATGGCTAGGACTCCTTCCGAATCGTTACGTTCCCGGTCACAGTCCTCTTTCGGATGTTGTGTCCCGGTTCGGATCGACTGTCAACCTATAATACAAAACACAGGCGGCTCAGGCCACAGAAGCAGGCTGGGAACGCCAGCAGGGCGTCCCCAACACCCTCGCTATCTCCCCGAGACAACGTCATAGGCTTCGAGTTTGGGCGCTGCCATCTCTGCGTCGAAATGGGCTTGGGACCATGGCCAGCTTGCCGGCACGCCATTCTTGTCCAGATACCAGCTCTTACACCCCGTCGCCCAAATCGAGGTCTTGGCGGCCTGAGCCCGGACCAGCTCATAGTCGTCCGTTGCCGCACGGCTGGCACTGATTTCCCCGCACTCGCCCCTGCGTATTTTTTCCATGAGTTGCAGGATATAGCCCAGTTGCAGTTCGGCAATACGGATCAAAGAAAAGTTTCCGACCGGACCGTTGGGGCCGTTCAGCATAAAAAGGTTCGGGAACTCTGGAATTGAAATCGAGAGATAGGCCACCGGATGATCCGCCCATACGTCGTCAAGATCAACGCCTCCCCGGCCACGCACGAGAGTCGGTCGGATAAAACGGTCGGCCCGAAAACCGGTCGCTAGCACAAGGACATCCAGTTCGTGCAGTTTTCCGTCCTGGGTCCTGACACCCTTGGGTTCGACGGTTTCAATGCCGGAGACCACGAGTTCGGCATTCGGATGCTGAATGGACTCGTAGAAATTGGGCGACAGAATCAAACGCTTACACGCCGCCCGATAATTTGGTCGGAGTTTCTCACGTAATTCCGGGTCTTTCACCGTATCTTCAAGGTTGGCCAGGCAGACGGCTTCAATCTCCTTCATCTCGGGGGAATCAGAATCAATGACCGCCTTACTAAAATTTTCAAAAAACCCATTCTGTTCTTTGCGCAGCGCGTATATTTTCTCCGGGTCGTTGGCGAATGCGGCTCGCTCGGCAGCCGCGTAGGCGTTATTCTCCATTTTGAAGACCCACTGCGCGGTCCGCTGGAATAATTTATAGCTGGCCACACGTTCGACCAGGGCTGTTGTAATTTGGATCGCGGTTGAGCCGGTGCCGACCACACCGACCCGCGCACCGTCGAGCGGGACACTGTGGTCCCACTCGGCGCTGTGGAAGTGCGCGCCCTCGAAGGTGTCGAGACCGGGGAGGGCCGCCCGATTGGGATGGTGCAGCACGCCGGTAGCGGCAATGATGATATCCGCCTGGTCTGTGCGCCCCCGGCTGGTCCGAATCTGCCAGCGGCCATCGATGAATTCGCACGCAGTGATCTCTTCCTCAAAACGGACCCGGTCGCTTACGGCGTACTTCTGAGCAACATTCTCGAAATAAGTCCGAATCTCAGGGCCCGGGGCAAACACCTGACTCCAGTCCGGGTTGGGCTCAAAAGAATAGGTGTACGAATGCGCCGGCACGTCGCAGGCCAGTCCCGGATAGGTATTCGCCCGCCAGGTGCCACCCAGGGCGTCTGATTTTTCATAGATGGTGAAGTTATCATAGCCGGCCTCACGAAACTTAATGGCGGACAGAATGCCGGCCATGCCCGCGCCGATAATGACGATGCGTAGGTCTTGCGAGCCGTGTTTGAGGTTTTGGGGGTTCAAACTGGGTTCGGTCATATACGTTTTTCCTCTCTTTCCTTACACAAAGCGCGGGCTGGTATGGCAAGCGGCACCTGTCGGGCTCGGTCAATCGAGGTTTTTACCGGTAAACATCGCGTCTATGCCCAACGTGGAGTATCGTAATGTGACGCTGTGTATCATCAATCTCGTAAATTATCCGATAGTTGCCGACCCGAATACGCCACCCTTCCCGGCCACTCAACTTGGTACAGCCCGCGGGACGTGGGACGGATCCTAGACGGCGGAGTGCCTCACTCACACGGTTATACGTGTCCGACGGCAGCCCGGCGAGTTCTTTCTGAGCACGCCTCAAGATAGCGACGGAATAGGACACTACCGATTCTTTTCGATTTCGGCGAGGGCTCGTTCGAGCGGAATGGATTCATCCTGGGTTGATTTGGCCGCGTCATAGGCTTTGAGCGATTCAAGTTCTTCCAATTCCTGAAGCAACTTGGCGTACTCGTCCATATCCAGTAACACAGCTATCCGCTTTCCATCCCTATCAGTCACAAAACGTTCATGGACGGCACTCATACCGACTCCTTTCCCTGCGATACAGGAAACTGAAGTGGGCTCTTTGGATCTCACCATACCACAACCTGACGGCGCGCCTAAAGACTCCGCAGGCTGCGGTGCAAAGTGACGGTTACACAAAGCGCGGACTGGTATACACCGGTAGGCCGAAGGTCCGCCGCCCGAGCAGGGCTTTGCCTTCCATGCCGGCAAAGGGCTGGTGGATAATTGCGGCCCGCACATCGCGGTACATCTGTTCCATGGGACTCTTTTTGAACAAGGCTGCTCCACCGACCATGCGCATGGCTTTATCAACAACTTGGAAGCAGGTTTCCATCACAAACTGAAAACACGAAATCAGGTTGACGAGATCTTCCTGAGTGCGCACGTTCACATCGTCATGAGGGGCAATGGCCTGATGCAGCATGGCCCGCGCCGAGCGCAGGCCGATTTCCATTTCCGCGGCCAGGAGTTGGTTGCTCGGATAGTGGGTCATGGGCTGGTCAAACGGCTGCTGGGTACGCCCGGACACCCAGTTCATGGCGTAATCGCGGGCAGCCTGGGCCAGGCCGATATAACACGCCGGGCCGGAGGCCACCCACCACGAGGCGGTAATATCTGCGATAGCGTCCCAGCTTTGCGCCGGTCGTAATACCGCGGCATCGTCAGAAACAAACACATTATTCCAGACCACGTCATTGCTCTGCGAGGAACGGATGCTCATCGTATCCCAGTTGGTCTGAATTTCGACGCCCTCAGCCGTGGTCGGAAAGAAGCACAGCAGGCATTGCGGGCCGTTGTCAGGGTCTTCATACCGCGCGGTCGTTAGCAGATAGTCGGCCCCCGCGGACATGGTGCCGAAGCCACTTTTGCCGTTCAGCCGGTAGCCACCGTCCACTTTGGTCGCCTGACGGGTCGTATCATTGATACCGGCAAAACCGACCGAGCTATTCATCTTGGGATCGCTGACCGGGCCGGCAAAGATGATCCTGTCATTGACGGTCGCCTTGAGCATGGGCTCCAGGGCATCCACCTGTGGCCCCTCGCCTTTCCGGTTGAGTCGCCACAGGTCGGCCAGAATAGCAATCACGATGTGGTGCATGTTGACCGCAATAGCCATAGGCAGGTCGCCGTATGCCAGGCGTTCCTGGGCCAGAGCAATATCAAGCGGGGTGGCTCCAGTCCCACCCAGCTCTTCCGGCACGATGAGCGCGGTATAGCCCGACGCCTTCATGGCCGCTACGTTCTCATGCGGAAAACTGCTCTCCTCATCGTGCTGGGCCACCCGC
This sequence comes from uncultured Binatia bacterium (SeqCode), assembly GCA_965247985.1. Taxonomy (GTDB): domain Bacteria; phylum Desulfobacterota; class Binatia; order Bin18; family Bin18; genus Bin18. Next base: position 3,777,713 of record OZ252051.1, read on the forward strand.
GTCTGGAAATCGTCTGCATGCCTCGCAGCCATATCAATCACGCGTTGTTGTTTCGACGCCTTGTCTGTCATGAGTACGGTCTCCTGTGTCTTGTTTTCGGCTTCATTATCAACGCTCGGATTTACGCAGAATCAGATTAACGTCATCCGGGTTTATCAGGTCCGGGGCCGTCCAACCGTCGATGTCGTATTCCGCCATGCATTGCTCAACAAACCCCTTGAGTTGGTCCGCTCGGCCCATGGCCACGGCCGCCGGCAGGTTTTCGAGTTTAATGTTCTCGTAGTTGCCGGCGTAGTTGCGCTCGTATAGTTCGTGCCGCCCACCAAACTCGGTCCCGACCGCATCCCACAGAATCTTGAGCAGCTTGACTCGCTCCAGGGCATCGTAGTCGTTGGAGCCGCGTAAATACTTCTCAAGATACGGCCGCAGCTCCGGCGTTTTGAAATCTTTCGCATGCGAGTTGAGATAAATCAGACCGCTCGAAATGGTTTGCTCGATAATCTCTTTGATACGCGGGTAAGCAACCGGAGCTAGAGCGCGGTAGGCGAGCCCGTACTCCGTGTTGGGCTGAAGTGCGCCGTTGACCCACTGCTCCGGGGTCTTGGTCATGGCCTCAGTCAAGCCCCAAAACATATGCCGCCAGGCCAGCACCTCACCCACCTGAACCTGGGCGCTGCGCTGGTCCTGCGCGCCAATGGCTTCCGTAGCCTTCAGCAGCAAGCCGGCCAGAAAGTCGAGTTTGACTGCAAAACGGGTACAGCCGTGCAGGGTAAAGCGCGGGATAAAACCCGAACCGGGAAAAAAGGCGTTGGCCTTGTCCAGGTCGCGGTAGACGAAAATATTTTCCCAGGGGATCAGGACCTTGTCCAATATCAGAATGGCGTCATTTTCATCCAGACGCGAAGACAACGGGTAGTCAAACGGACTGCCCAGCGTGGCGGCGTGCAATTCATACGACGGGCGACAGATGAGCTTCACTCCCGCACTATCCATGGAAATCATGGCAAACAGCGCCATCTCAGGTTTGCCTAATGGCGTGGGACCGTAAAAGCCAATGAAATTGTGATGAGTCAGGGCAGAGCCGGTCGCGACTACTTTGGCGCCACTTACGATGACGCCCGCATCGGTTTCTTTTTCTACATGCACATACACGTCTTTCACGTCGTCAGGGGACTTCCCTTTATCGATAGGCGGGTTCACCAGCGCATGGTTGAGAAATAAGCAACGCTCTTGGGTGCGACGATACCAACGTAAGGCATTGTCCTGATACGGCGCGTAGAATTCGGCATTCGCGCCCAGGGTGCCGGTTAAGCTGGCTTTGTAGTCCGGCGAGCGCCCCATCCAGCCGTAGGAAATACGCGCCCACGCGGCAATGGCATCACGACTGCCCACCAGGTCTTCCGTACTCCTCGGTACCTTGTAAAACTTATGCGTGAACCCCCCGTTCCCGGTATCCGTCTGCGTTCTGATAGTCAGTCCTTTTTGCGGGTCGTGCAGGGCATCATACATCCGCGCCAGCATACGGGCGGAATTCCGAAAGGCCGGGTGCTGCGTGACGTCTGTGACGCGCTCACCATAAATCCAGACCTCCCGATCATCGTGCAGGCTGTCAAGAAACTCTTGGCCGGTCAAAGGCATTTGCCCACTCTCTTTGTCATCTTGCATCAGCCGTTGTGCTGACTGGGTATTCTGAGTCATAGTCTTTCCTCCGAAGGAGTTACTCGCGCACCTGAATCACTGTCTCTCAATCATGGGCTGAGGGGCCCCGCCAACCCAGCCACCTACGGCCGAAACTGCAAGGCCCGCGGCACAAGCCGCGCAGGCTGAGACACCACCTTATACGCGGTTTCAACCCACTCACAAATATACCGTCGGGTATCCCTGGGATCGATCATCTCTTCAATCTGGAATTTGTTTAACGGGCCTATCGGTCCCCGGGCGCTCTCGATCCGGGCGTTGAGTTCTGCGCGTAGTGCGACTGGGTCGTCCGCTTCTGCCAACTGACGTTTATAGGCCGCTTCGATGCCGCCTTCGGGTGGAATCCCGCCGACATCCGCAGCCGGCCAGGCGACACGTATCGAAGGTTCTGCCCGTGGCGTGGCATAATTATTCCCGGCAACCCCAAAACTGCGGCGCATCAGGACGGTGAAGATGGGGACCCGTACCTGGGCGAAAGCGATCATCCATTCAGCCCCTTTGCGAATCGTCCCCGTCATCTCGTGCTCCAAGCCGACCGCGAAGCCGGGATTATCGACCAGGTTCAAGAGCGGGAGATGGAACAGATCGCACAAATCCAGGTGGCGCGTCAGCTTGTCGCAGCCGTCTGCGGTGAGCGCGCCCCCATTGGCGTGTTGGCTGTCAGAAGCAATCACACCCAGGGGGTAGCCGTTGAATCTCACAAAGCCCGCGACCTGGTCGGTCCCCCACAAGGGACCAATCTCAAAAAAAGAATCCCGGTCGGCCATCAATCTGATGGCCTGACGAATATCGAATGTCGTGGTACGTTTTCTGGCTATGAGGCTGGCGAGTGCCTCTTCGCGCCGGTCAATCGGATCGCTCGCATTGGCCGCACGCACAGGCGGGGTCTCGTACACGCTGGAGGGCAGATAGGAGAGAAATGTCCGGGTCATTTCCATGGCTTCTTCTTCGGATTCTGCCAGGTTGTCTACCGAGCCATTGGTGCAGTGAATATGCCAGCCACCGAGTTCCTCCTTGGTGATATCATACCCCATGGCATGCGAGACAACCGGCGGTCCGGCGACAAAGAGCTGGGCGATATCGCGCACCATCACCGAGAAGTGCCCCAGGACAGCCTTGGCCGCGCCAATGCCAACAACACTGCCGAGTAGCAAATTGACCACTGGTATGGTCGATAACTGCTCGGTATACATGCTGCTGCCCAGGTGTCCGGGTAGATACGATCCGCCGCCACCCGCCACCCGCGGCCGGCCGGCTTTGATTGCCCCCGAGCTTTCTTTGGCGCTACTCTCACCCTCCTTTTTCTGTGCCGGAACCATAGCCGCAACGCTGCCACCACCGGACGACCCGTCCAGCAGCCGCAGCGAGGGCATGCGCATTTCCGTGGCGAGGCGATCCAGATAGCCACTTTTTGCCGCAATCGCCCCATCTGCGTGGCCACCCCGGGAAGTGAAATCATCCGCACACACAATGACGCTGCGACTATCTATTTTCCCCCAGCCACCAACGCTATTTGCGGGTGTAAACCCGGTTATTGCGCCCTCTTCGTCGTATGACGCAAAACCCGCCATACTGCCGACTTCACGAAATGACCCCTCGTCCAGCAATAAATCAATACGTTCCCGGCACGTCAGCTTGCCACGCGAGCGTTGGCGCACTACGCCCGGATCATCGGAGCCGGGCTCCAACCTCTGTTTGGCAAAGTTTTGTAAGAGCGTGACTTCTTCCAGCACTGATTTCCAGGGCTGTGCACCCTCTGTCATCTGAGGGGTGTCGGCGTGTAACGGAGACAGGACTGCCACAACCTGTCCTGCGGCGACGGTATCCCCGGTCTGGAGTGGTTGCAGTGCCGCTATGATGCCGGCACAGCTTGCCGTGACCATGGTTTCCATCTTCATTGCGCTCACGACCAGCAGCGTGTCACCGGGCGACACGCTGTCACCTTCGCTGACACACACCTCCACAACGGAACTCTCCATAGGACATTTCACGACCTCCTGGCCCTCTGCCACCTCCAACGCCGGCAGGCGTGTCGAGAAAGACTGGACTGCTGCTGGAGCCGCGCCGCCTATTTTGCCCGTCTTGTTCATACTGCCCATATTGGCGGCCTGTTGTTCCAGTAATGCGAGTGGGCTGCCTTCGGCAGCGGAGAAAGAAGCGGTGTTGATCTCCGGGGCCTCTGCTAACAAGGACGTTCTGGCATCACCGGCCCGAACAGCCGGCTGCGATAATATGGCGCGCAGTTGGTGCAGGTTAGTTTGCAGACCACCAATATGGAACTCATCAAGCGCATGCAGCGTGCGTTCAATCGCCGCTGCGTATGAGCCGGATGTACAAATGAGTTTCGCCAGCAAAGGGTCGAACTGCGGTGGTGGGGCATAGCCCAGATAGCCACACGCATCCACCCGAATGCCCGCGCCCGAGGGCTCCTTATACGCCGTAATACTTCCCGTACTTGTGGCAACGACACGGGCCTGCACGGCAAAACCTCGTGGCGCGCCTAGCGCGTGCTGGTCACCAAGCCCCATCGAGGCGAGCGTTTCACCCGCTGCGATACGAAACTGCGCCTCGACCAGATCAATACCAGTGACCTGCTCAGTGACCGTATGCTCAACCTGAATACGCGGATTGCATTCAATAAAAAAATACTCGCCCGTCTCAGGCGAGACCAGGAACTCGACGGTGCCGGCATTCACATACGAAGCCGCCTTCACAAGCGTGATCGCATCGGTAAGCATCTGTTCTCGCAGAGTGGAGGTCAGACCCGGAGCGGGGGCCACCTCAACCACCTTCTGGTGTCGTAATTGCACCGAGCAGTCCCGTTCGTGCAGATGGACTGCATTGCCATATGAGTCAGCCAGAATTTGGACTTCAATATGTCTCGGCCGAGCGACCAACCGTTCGAGAAAAACGGCTCCATCACCGAACGCGGCCTGGGCTTCGCTGCAACAGCGCTCAAAGGCTTCGGCCATCTGCTCAGCCCTTTCAACGACTCGCATACCGCGCCCCCCGCCCCCGGCCGACGCCTTGAGCATCACCGGATAACCAATATCGTGCGCCAGCCTTTCTGCTTCCCGCGCTGAACCCACGGAATCAGCGCTACCGGGGACAACAGGAATGGCCAACGACTCGGCAAGCGCTCGCGCTCTGACTTTATCTCCGAATAATGCGAGCGCCTCTGGCGGCGGACCAATGAAGGTGATCCCCTCGGCAGCACACAACTCGGCAAATGGAGCATTCTCGGACAAGAAACCATAGCCAGGGTGCAGACAGTCACAGCCGCGTGCTTTGGCAGTCTGCACGAGCGCTTGCGCGTTCAAATACGCACCAACGGAGTCTGCTGCCGTACCGATCGCATGGCTTTCCGTCATACAGCGGGTATGCAGCGAAAGCGCGTCTATAGCAGGATACACACCGACTGATTCCAGGCCCAAGGCGGTTGCAGATTTGGCAATGCGAATGGCGATCTCGCCACGGTTACTGATCAATGCGCGGGTATGCACTGTTACGTATTCCTCTCTCTACTCTATATATCTCACAAACGGTATAGAATCCTTCTGTGAACCAATCATAGAACGGGGCGAGCAGGTCGTGGGTTCCCGCTGTATTCCCCTGCCTCACCACAGCACCGTCACTCCGTAGTCACGAAAAACGGAATCAATGGTGACAATAGGAACACGTAGAAGTTTGGCTTGGGCAATCAGCATCCGGTCAAAAGGGTCTCGATGCGGGCCGGGCAGATCGCCGGCTAACAGCGCGTGTTCGAAGGAAACGTCGAGTTCCGTAAAGCGCTCCTTGCGTATATACGCCGGCAATTGACGGACTATGTCTCCGGCCTCAGGCAGCTTGCCAATCCGATGCTTAGTGGAGATTTCCCAGGCCGAGGCCGCACTTGTCAGGATCTCATTATCCGGTCTTGCAATGGCTTCTCGTGCGGCGGAGGAAAGTTTAGGGTCATCAAACAGCCACCATAAGAGCGCATGGGTATCGAGCAGATACTTCATTGCTCCCACACCTTTAATTCATCCTCTGACAAGGGCTCAAAAAACGCCTCGGTGACCTTTCCCCGAGCGATGCCTGGTACCCGAGGCAAACGGATGCCGACCGGTGTTAAGCGCGCAATCGGTTTCCCAGCTCGGGCAATGACAATTTCCTCTCCTCTGAGCATCCGGTCAAGCAGTTTTGAAAGATGGGTCTTGGCCTCATGAATATTGACAACAGGCATGCCACTTCTCCTTAAATATACGAGACAAAGAAGATTAATATAGTTTATCTTATGGACTTAGTCTATTTTCTAAGTCAAATAAAAATAACTATCATTTGATAATCAGGACCGCCTCGTAGTGGCGACGCTCTCAGGGGCCTCGCAATATATCGACATTGAGGCGCTATCGGTGCAGCTTGTGGAGCGGCGAGAAAATAAAGACAGAGAGGCCGGCCCGGACATCAAGAAGGCGGGCTGGGGTCTCCTCTTAGCGGACGGTTATTTGCAGCCTGCTCAATATTTTATGAAGGAGAAGAGAAGTGGAGCCGATGAGAATTGAACTCACGACCTCTTGAATGCCATTCAAGCGCTCTCCCAACTGAGCTACGGCCCCACAGTGTCAAACGCATGGATGTTGGGTCAATGCGTTTGTGTATGAAGTGCGGGAATAGTGCCATGTTCTCCAGCGCGCGTCAACTCACGGCTGGTCCCTATTGTGGCCCAATGGCAATAGCAAACGGCTTATTCCCCACCTTAACCGTTGCGACGATTCCTTGGGTGAGGGTACTGAAGACTTGGACGATCTCACCCTCGTCCTTACGGGAACCGAAAAGAGTAACATAACCCCGCAGGCCGTTTGGCGTAATCGCAAGGCCGTACGGTTCATTATTAACCGCGTTGAAGCGCGGATTAAATGCAACTCCAAAAGAGGGGGTTGTTAGTTCCGGATTAATGTCCTTCTCCGTTATCACCGATACTGTTGCATCAAGAAAGTTTGCGACAAAAGCATCCGGCCCCTCTCGTTTCACCTGCTCCAGTGCCGTTGCCGGGATAACGGCTACCCCGGCAGGCTGCACGCCGACTTGTAGATGCTGCACCCCCTCTTCCTCAGGGTCAGTATCAATGACGGTGTTCGTTGTTGTATTAATAAGAGAGACCGTATCTCCATTTCCATCGCCTTCACTGGTATTAGTCGCACCGAAATTCGTGACATAGACGCGGGTCCCATCTGATTTGACAGCAACCCCGAGCGGCCCTTCTCCCACCACAATCGGGTCAGGGAGTGGGGTATTCGTCGTCAGGTCAATCACGGTCACCGTGTCATCCTCAAAGTTCGGCACATACCCTCGTTGGCCATCCGGGGTGACGGCAATGGACTGCGGACGCCTGCCAACCGCTATGGTTGTTGTCTGTGTCCGCGTGGCCGTGTTGAGTACGGAAACATTGTTATCCCGAATATTCGTCACATACGCTGTTGCTCCATCCGGGGCAAATGCGACCCCCTGCGGCTCACGGCCAACCGAGATCGTAGCAACCACACTCTTTGTGGCAGTGTCGATAACGGAAACAGTATTGTCTCCAGCATTCGCCACATAGGCCTCTTTCCCATCCGGACTGATCGCTATGCCGCGTGGGCGGTCACCAACCGGGATCACCGGAGTCACCTCGTTCGTGGTCGTACTAATCACAGCCACGGCGTCATCATTCACCAGGGTTACATAGACCTTGGCTCCACTCCCCCCCTCACACGCACTCGAATCGACTTCACAAAACGCATTGCAAGTCAGCTCACCGCTACTAAACCCGAACGTCTCACAGCTCAGGTCACCAAATGCCGTCCCGTCACAACCCTCTCCAACGTCTCGCCCACCGTTGCCACACAGAGGCCAGGGAAGAAAACACTGGCAACTCTCGTTCCAGACAAATCCAGCGTGCAGCGTCATTGTTTCAGCGTCGCCCTTGGCCCTGACCTCGACATCTTGAAGGGTCAATAACGCGCCGGTTACCGTTGCGCTGCTCTCTTCGGTCAGAGTAAACCTGTCGAGGAACTCAGCATCCCCCAGCCGGACCACGGAGACCTCATGATCGATAATACGTGTCTCGGTTGGGTCCGAAGTGTCCTGGATTTCGACCCCAATAGTGCGCGCGCCGCTGGGAATCAGATTAAAATTGACGAGGCCGCCAAAACCGGTGTTCGGTGGAGCCTGGGAGAAAACCTCTGGCACGTCAGGCCGTTCCGAGCAGCACGGAATTTCCTCCCCAACCGTGAGCGGCGCGGCGCCGTCTACCCGTAGAGAAACGCGCTCAATCTCTGCATCAGGGTTTTCTGTAAACGTCCAGCCGGAAACCATCCCGACCCCCCCGGCTGTGACCTGGGTAAGATAGTTAAGAACTTTTGGGTCCGGCGGATTATCAAGGCTCGCAGTAATCTGAGTCTCGTCATTCAGCATTGATTCCCCCAGGGGGTCTGGAGGCGTATCGGTTCCCTCCGACAATATCCGTGAGCCGACCACGGCTAGTTGCTGGATATTTTCCTGCCAGGCTAACCAGAGTTCGCCTGTTTGCGTAGCGTCGCTGTCTTTCTCCCTAAAAGTGACGTTGCGGAACATGATTTCTTGAGCGTCAGTAATAATCTCGGGATTCGTGGCACCGAGCAAACTCGGCCGTTCAAGGAAGCTATAGCCACCCGGTCTGACAACGGTCACGGTGTGTTCAACACTCTTACTCGCAAGACCAGTCGCGGAGACCTCAATGCGAATCGTATGTCGTCCCTGAGCCTGCTCCGTCCCTCTTTCCTCCGAACCCTCCCCGATGCCTTTGAGTTCGCCGAAGTTGAACACCTGGCCAAAGCCGCTCTTGAGCGCGTGCTCGCCAAAGACTGCTTGAACATCTTCCCGGTCGACACAACAGGGAATCTCACCGGAGAGCTGGTTATCAATAAAGAGTCGAATAGTAACGGGAAGGGCAACCGGATTGTCGGGATCATCAGAGACAGCAAACGCCCAGCCGGAAATGGGCCGAATGCCGCTCACAAACTGGCCCTCGCTCGGACTCCCTAATGCCACGTGAATCGCAGCACGGGCTATGCCGGTGAGCCCGGCAAAAAGCACCAGAGAAAAAACAACGGACCGCACGATGCAGCGTTTATTCATATTTATTCAGCAGTCTCTCCGGCCCTTTGTGCTCCAACCGCAACCACCCGGATACCCTTGCCCTGAGCACCCGCAAGCAGCCTCGGTCGCTCTATCATGAGCGTCTTCCCAGCCTCTATTGCTAAAACGGCAGCTTTGACCTCGTGCATCACGATGATGGTATCCGGCCCAACGGCCGGCACATCAAAGCGTAAATCCTGTTGCGGCTTGCTGACTTTCACCACAATGCCGCCCTCTCCGCCCAATGCTCCACCGCGCCGGATAGCGGCGTTTGTGCCTTCCACGCCTTCAACAGCCAGGACCGTTCCACGCTTGACGACAACGCTCTGGCCGATATCCCAGCGACCAATCTCTCTTGCCACTGCAACTCCGAGCCGGATATCCTCCCACTGCTGAACATCCGGCTCATCGCGGGTCAGTATCCCCTCCTGGGGCACCAGGGATGATAAGAAGCGCGTTGATTCAACAATCGTAATACCCTCGTCTTCGAGTTCCTGAGCCACCCCTCTCAGGATCACATCATCTTTCAGATTAGGCAGTTTGCTGATGAAAGCGAGCCCCCGTGCATCCGGCTGTATATGTGTCAGGGCGCCGGTCTTGTAGATGCCTCCAGCCATAACGGCTTGGGTCACCCCCGCCTCGTGGAAGGTCGCAATGATCTTCCCGAGCTCCCCAACGCGTACCCAGGTGACGTGGGGCGCGTGGTCAGTAATAGCCTGGGGGGTTTCCCCCTGGTGGGCAACAACAATGACCTCGGCCCCCTCTGCTCGGGCTGCCGCACAGAAGATGAGCGGAAACTGTCCATTACCGGCAATGAGACCAAGACGGGCCATGGGCTCAGACGCTCTCTATACGGGCACGGCACGGTTAGCCAAGATCATTTTCACTCTCTTGGCTCTCTTGGCCGGCATTCCCTCGCGGACGACACAGGCCCCGTTGTGAGGCGGTAATGAAGTCCGCCAAATGGACGGCCTCACGGGATGACGCCTGTTCCCGGCGTGTTCGTTCGGCCGCCTCTTTCAGAGTCAAACCCTCAGCGAAAAGCGTCCGATAGGCCTTTTTGAGGGCGCTCAGTTGTTCCTCACCGAACCCGCGCCGTTTGAGTCCTATGAGATTCAGGCCAAACAGACGGGCCCGGTCTCCCTGGGCAACGCAGTACGGCGGAACATCAAGAGAGACCATCGCTCCCCCACCGAGGTAGGCCGACTCCCCAACCCGCGTAAACTGATGGATGGCGACCAGCCCACCAACGCCAACATAATCTTCGAGGATGACGTGGCCGGCGAGGGTCGCACAGTTTGCTAAGATCACCTGGTTTCCGATCTGGCAGTCGTGCCCCACATGGGAGTACACCATGAAGAGATTATCATTCCCCACCCGCGTCACCATCCCGCCCCCGGCGGTTCCGATATTTAAGGTTGCGAACTCACGAATGGTGTTTCTATCACCAATAGTGAGACGACTAGCTTCTCCCTGATATTTTTTATCTTGTGGGATCGCGCCAACGCTAGCGAACTGGAAAATCTGATTCTCGCGCCCAATCGTTGTGCGGCCCTCGATCACGCTATGGGGCCCGATACTCGAATTCTGGCCAATACGGACATGCGGGCCAATCACCGCATAGGGTCCGACCCGGACCCCATGATCAAGCTCCGCGCCAGGTGCGATCCTAGCCGACGGATGGATGGATGTCTCGGTACTCACGCCGACGTCTCGCTTTCCGGATCAACATCAACAACCGTAAATTCGAGTTCCGCCGCAAGCTGCCCCTCAACCCGAGCGGTTCCCTGCATTTTCCAGAACGTGCCGCGGCGATGCAGGATTTCGACTTCCATCAACAACTGATCACCAGGGACGACCTGGCGTCGAAAGCGGACGCGGTCCAGCCCGGTCAACATCGCCAGCCGGTCCGGCGACGAGACGAGGAGCTGGGGAGTCGCCGAGGACTCCTCGGAAGGGTCGATAGCCGAGCGAGCCAGAATGCCTCCGGCCTGCACAACCGCTTCGCAGATTAACACCCCAGGCATAAGTGGGTGATCCGGGAAATGGCCGGTAAAGAAAGGCTCGTTGATTGTGACGTTTTTGAGCGCGACAATACGTTTCCCGGCTAAGATTTCCACCACCCGGTCAACAAGTAAGAACGGGTAGCGATGCGGGAGGATAGAGGCGACGGGGGGAGTATCCATGCAGCAGTGGTCTCAAAACCGGCTCTTAACGCTTAAAAGAGATCCTGGTGCCCCTTTTATTATAGGCTTTGATGACCGACTCAGTCAGATCAATACTTTTTGAGCCGTACAGCACGACCGTGTTATTTCCTTCGAGAATCACCGAATAACTGCCTTGTTCTCCGAGATCATTGACGACTTGGCGCAGTTCAACCAGGATACGCGCGGTCAGTTCACGGTCTCTGATCTTGAGATCCTCTTGGGCGTCTTTATACAGGCGTTCAAAGTCGCGTAACTCTTGGCGGTAGTCTCGCTGCAACGCAATCCGTTCGTCATCCCGTAATAAGAGTGCTTTTTTCTCAAGCTCTTCCTTGAGCTTTTCAACTTTTTTTCTGCGTTCTTCGAGTTTCTGTTCCATCCGGCCCACTTCAGCCTTAAAGCTGTCTTTCGCTTTTTTTCCGGCACTCGAAGTATTCAGCGCGGTCTGGAGATCCACATAGCCAACTCTGACTTCAGCCGCGGCGGCGCTATGGGGGAAGAGGAGGAATCCGACACTCACGGCAATATAGACTATTCTTTTCCAATACATAGCTCTCTCCATGGTTATAACGCTTTATCTAAACATCTCTCTGGGCATACGCGGCGGGCACACGACCCCCTGCAGTTCACACCTGCAAACTAGAACCCGCCATACCCGCCTCGTCCTCCGCCAATACCACCACTGGCAGCAGAGCCACCGAACGAAAAGTGGATATTACTGGTGCGCTCATTTTTTTTCGGATTGAGTGCCTTGGCGAGATCAATCCGGATGGGTCCAAACGGCGATTTCCAACGGATGCCGGCCCCAACTGAGTAACGCAGGTCCCCGAGGTCAACGCCCTGTTCGGCAGTAAAGGCATTGCCGATATCGTTAAAGACCACGCCCTTCAGATTCAGTTGTTTGACAATGGGAAAACTAAGCTCATTCTGGAACGTCACCTGTTGGCTGCCGCCAATCGGCCGATGATACGTTTCCGCGCGTATCCCATTAGGCGACTCTGAATCATTAATCAAGACCGTGACAGGTTGACGCGGCCCTAAACTCCGTTCACCAAACCCCCGAATGGAGTGCAGTCCGCCAGGGAAATAGCGGTCAAACAGCGGGAGGTCATCCTCCAGGATTTTTTCAGCCTCCCCGCCGATAACGGGTTCGTCACTAAAGTCAATATCACCCACCCCATATCCAAAGAAGGTATTCGACATCCAGGTCAACTGCCCGAAGCGCGGGTGCCGATAGACTGGGAAAAAAAACTGGGCCTGAAATTCCGCTTTACTATACGTCGTGTCCCCACCGAGACCCGCCTGACTGAAAAGAATTTGTTGATAGGATCCAGCGGTCGGATCCATGGGATGGTTGAGGGTGTTCCGCCTAAAGGTTGGTGTAATTTTACTCGCGATTTTGGTCCCCTTTTCGGCCCGCACAGCATCAGGGGCAATAGGTTCAAAATTGCTGACCTTGGATTTTTCCCACTGATATTGCATACCAATCGACACATCTTCCAGGGGAAATCCCCACAAGGTTTTGAGCCCCAACTCGTCAATGGGGTAGAAGATACGTGCACCACCTCCCGTCCCGGCGCGGTCAAAATCTTCAAACGCGAAGCGCCAGTCAAAGACCTCCAGCCCTAAGGTCAGATGGGTATCCAGGAAATAGGGGTCGGTCCAACTGATGGTTGAGTTCCGATACCGGCTGCCCATATTGCCACTGATAACAAACTGCTGGCCATACCCAAAGAGATTGCTTTCCTGAATACGGGCAGAACCAATGAGACTGGTCGCCGTGTTAAACCCGGCCCCAATGCTGAAGGATCCGGTTTGGGCCTCTTTGACATCAACCAACACATTGAGTAAATCGCTCCGCGCCCCCCGGCGCGTGGCAATATTCACATCCTGGAAAAATCCGAGTCGCTGCACTCGCCCGCGGCTATGCTCTATACCGGTTGCGTTGAACTTACTCTGCTCAGCAATCCGCAATTCTCGCCGGATCACTTTGTCTCGCGTCTTGGTATTCCCGGCAATATCAACCCGGTCGATATAGACTTCCGGGCCCTTATCGACCCGGTAGGAGATACTGACGACGCTGTCGTCTTGCTCGACTTGGGTTTCCGGCTCGACGTTCACAAAAGCAAAACCATGGTTGCTGAAATATCCGGTTAAACGAAAGACATCTTCTCGGAGATGACTGGCCTTAAACACCTCTCCTTCTGCCAGGGCAACCGCGCGCAGGGCCTGATCTTCACTCCCAGGGAAATCGCCGACAATATGTACTTCGCCAATGGTGTATTGCTCTCCCTCATCAATACGAATCGTCACATGCATACCGTCATCTTGACGTTCGATTTTCGGCTCATCGACTTTGACGTTGATATAGCCATTATCGTAGTAATAGGCGGTAATCCGTTCCGTGTCCGTCTTGAGCGCTTCTCGGTTGAGCGTTCCGACGCTCATGAATCGAGATAAGAAATTCTTCTTGCGCGTCGCCATAATGGATTGCAGCCGGGCATCCTCAAACGTCTCATTGCCCTCAAAGTGTATTTGGGCAATGCCGGTTGTCTCCTGTTCTTCGATCGTGAAGGTAACCGCAGTTTCTCCCGGACCGATCCGCTCGGCACGATACGAGATATCGGCGTCTAAATAGCCTTTTTCTTCATAGGCTTTTTTGGCATCTTCTATCCCTCGCCTGATGCGGGTAGGGTTGAGGATGGTACGAGGATGAATTTTGAGCGCAACCTCAAGCGCTTCTTTGTCGAGCTTCTTATTCCCCTCGAAGCGTACTTCACGAATGAGCGGGCGTTCACTGACCCAATAGGTCAAGACGTTACGCCCATTCTCTGGCTCAAAACGGGCTTCCACATTATGGAAGAATCCCATGTCATAAATAGACCGAATATCGGCATCGACCGTATCCCGACTCAACTCGGTACCGGGCAGCGCGGAGGTCCGAATGCGGATCGCCTCTTCCTCAACGCGGTCGTTGCCGCCAATCACAATCTCATCAACAACGTCGGCAGTTTCCAACTGATTATCAGCCTGAGCCGAGTCGAATTCGGCGTCTTGCGTTTCTGCGACCTCCGCCCCGGATGTGGCCGGCAGGGGAGCCTCGTCGGTATCCAGATCAAGGTCTTCGACTCCGGCTTCGTCGGCGGTCTCGGTTTCAGCGCCGTCCACTGCAAAAATATCGTCAGGCAGAGCGTAAGGAATACTCTCTTCCGAGAGTTCTGCGTCGTCAGCCTGGGCAGAGGCTAGGACCCCAGAGCAAAGGGTGAACAAACATATGCTACTGATTACGAGAAATGTGCGAGCCATGCGTGTTCCGTCTCCCTTTGAAGCCGCCCTCTCCCCTACCAAAATCACCCCAAATTGTAAAGGCAGCACTACCCTTCGCACCCTCCCTGAAAGAGGCAGAGGACGTGACAAATACGAGAGTTCCCGCACAGCACGCGCCGTAACCGAAGCCCCTGCCCCTCCACGCCCTCACGAACACGGTCCCTATTATAGCTCGGGTAAGGATGCCCCGTCTCCTCATCCTATCTCAGTAAGCATACCATTTCTGAGTCGAAGCGTCCGGTCCATCGCCGCGGCAAGTTTTTCGCTATGCGTGACAACAACCATGGCCGCGCCCCTGGCCTGATTCAGGGCGAGCAGCAAACGCAGCACACCCTCGCCCGTCTCAGGGTCAAGATTGCCGGTCGGCTCATCTGCCAGCACCAGACGGGGACCAAGGACCAGGGCACGCGCAACCGCTACCCGCTGCTGTTCCCCCCCGGACAATTCTCCCGGCCGGTGGCTCAGACGGGCAGACATGCCAACCCACTCCAATATCTCAGCGGCACGGGTACGGGCTTCCTCCTGGCTGAGTCCAGCGATCAGCCCGGGCATCATCACATTCTCGAGTGCGCTAAAATCCGGCAAGAGATGATGCAGTTGAAAGACAAAGCCAATCTCCCTGTTGCGTAAGGCTGCCAGTTCCAATTCAGGCAGACCAGACAGGTCCTCGCCGTTGAGCACGATGTGACCTGAGGTTGGACGATCCAGCGTGCCCAGAATATGTAGCAGCGTACTCTTCCCCACCCCGGACTCACCGATGATAGCGGTACGCTCGGCCGGCCGAAGGGCGAGGTCCAAGTTTTCGAGCACGCGAATCGCGTGTTCGCCCTCTCCATACTGTTTGCTGAGCTGCGTGGCTCGGAGGAGAAAATCTGACATGTCAATTCAATGCTTCGTGGGTCCGTTACCTACTCGTAGCGAATGACTTCGACCGGAGCTAATCGTGCTGCCTGGCGCGCGGGGTAGATGGTGGCGAGCAAGCAGATGATCACAGACGCTACCCCAACAATGAAAAAATTCTCCGCGTACATTTTTACTGGGAGGGTAGAAACATAGAAGACGTCTTTCGGGAGTTCGATGAACTCATAGCGGTCCAACAGCCAACAGCCGACCCAACCCAGTAGTGTTCCCATCAGCGTCCCGACAACGCCGATTATGAGTCCTTTATAAATAAAGACGCGACTCATCGCGCTGCCCGTTGCCCCCATGGATTTCAGCACAGCAATGTCTTTGCGCTTTTCCATCACCACCATAATCAACGTCGCAATAATATTGAACGCGGCAACCAGAACAATGAGCAAAAGCACGATAAAGTATACCACCTTTTCAAGTTTCAGCGCGGCAAAGATATTGCCGTTCACCTCAGTCCAGTCGCGGGCCGTATACGGGAAGCCCAACACGCTTTCCAACTCGCGGGCCACGGTTTGGGCTTGATAGACATCGTGAATCTTGACCTCAACGCCAGTCACCTGTTCCCCCAGGGTAAAAAACTGCTGCGCATCGGCCAGCGACATATAAATCAGGGCGCTATCATATTCAAACATACCGGCGTCAAACACCCCGACAACCACAAAGCGCTTGACCCTGGGCACAACGCCAAGGGGACCGGGGGTGGTGCTCAGCGGAGAAATAATATTGATCGGGTCGCCGACAAAGACGCCCAGTTGACGGGCGAGTTCGTGCCCGATGAGCACGCCGGAGAGCTGAACCGTTTGGGTTGTTTCCTCAGTCTGAAACGTCAACTCCTGTTTTTGGCCGAGCTGGTCGAGTTCACCAAAAGACAGATGGGCCGCGATATCCACCACCGCACTGGCCAACGAAGGGTCTACTCCACGCACAAGCGAGCCAGACACACTCTGTCCCGCACTGACCATCACCTGACCGTAGACAAATGGTGCCACGGCAGCCACATCCGGCATCTGTCTCACGTCATTGACCACCTCCGCATATCCGTCAACAAAGCCCTGTAAACTGGAAATCACGACATGCGGATTAAAGCCAAGAATACGGTCACGCAGATCCTCTTCAAATCCAGTCATAACCGCCAAGACGATATTCAGCGTCATCACGCCGATCATGACCCCGACTATGGAGATCATCGTGATTAACGAGATGAATACTTCACGCCGTCTGGCGCGCAGATAACGCAGACTCAGAAAAAGTTCGTATCGCACAAATTACCAGATTAGTGAACAGACTAGGTCTGAACCGACATAATGGAGTGAGTCAACTCAGCCAGGTCTCATAATGGAATAGCCATTTTTCTTGTTTGGCAGTTGGTTAGAATAAAAAGTTCATCCAGAGCTTGAAATATGAATGCAATTCGTTTATTCTAGGAAAAGGTGGTGGTGGTGGTGGTGGTGGTTGATGGATCTGTCCCATTTTTTGGGGCACGGGCTCTTGGGTGAGCCCTTCTTGCTTACTGGAGTACCATGGCCGCAAAGCTATTTACGGCCATGGTACTCCCCCTCCCGCCCTTAGCGTTCTGTTCCGATAGCACATCCGTTCTGTACGGAGCCCAAGGCACACACCAGTTTCTCCTATGTTTTACGCAGCTTGCGCACGTCACCGACACGGACAGTGAGGCCACTTCGGTCGAAGTATTCTAACAGGGGAATAGCCGTTTTACGACTAATGCCCAGCATATCCCGAAATATGGCCGCGGTAATTTCTCCGTGGGTTGTCATGTAGTGAGTCAATGCCACCTGCGCTTGATCCAGCATTGTTCCGCTTATGTAGAAATCCGGTGTAATTTTGACGAGCGCACCCCGTGACTCAAGCACAGCCAAGAAATCGTTCAGCCGCTTGCGAGGGAGTTGCAGTGCTTCCTCTAGCCCCTTCACGTCCGGCGGGGTGAATTTTCCGTCCTGCACGATACGTTCGAGTCGAGCGGCGATTGCTTGCTCTTCCTGGCTCAGCGACACAGTGTGAGACGGCAGACGCAGCAGGCTCTCGTGGCGAGCGACAACCCCTTCCTCAATAAGCCGCTCAGCCACAATCCGAAAAATCTTGGGCGTTAAGCGAAACAGCAATTGGCTCCGCACCGACTCCATTTCCATCCCCTGAGCCAGCGGGGTCCGGGCGTGGAAGGCGGCCAGCATCTTTTCGACTGCGGCGACCAACCGCCGCCACTTTGTTGCACTGGAATACGCTTCAGGATGCTGCGCGTCAGGAAAAGGCAAAACGGTTTCATCGTTCGCAAGCAGTGAAATAACTTCTTCTTCCTGCGCGTTCACACCATGGTAGATTTCGTCCAGCCGGACGGCAAACTGCGGGCACACTTCCAGATAGGCATGACACGCCTGACGCAGATCTGTTGTTTGGAGTGCCTCTACACGTTCCGTGACCTGTGTTTCCGCCTTGCGGTGGCGTTGTGCAAAAGGATGCACCACCACTCCACCACCCAATGTCCCTTGCGCGGTTTGATTCCGCAGCACGAAGTGGTCTCCTCGCAGGGCAACCAGCGGCTCCTGTGTCACAATTTGACACAGGGCCGTCGATTTCGGCGACAAGACTTCACGTCCACCAAGAAAGATCATTTTCCCAATGACTTCTGCTGTCCCAAGATGAATGCGCACCCGCTCGTGGTTCACAATCTCGCGCCCCGCCCCCGGCCGAATTTCAACCCTGGCATCAAAACGTGTTGTCGTCATTGAGATTTTGGGATGACACACAACATGACCACGGGCAATATCCACCTTATCCAGTCCTACCAGATTCAGCGCAACCCGCTGCCCCCAGCGTGCTTCGGACACTGACTCGCCATGGACTTGGAGCGACCGCACCCGGGCTTCCCGCTGCGACGGCAGTACGCGGACGGTCTCGCCTTCGCCTACGGTCCCGGCAAGCGCGGTACCAGTCACAACAACCCCATGACCTTTGAGCGTAAATACCCGATCGACCGGCAACCGAAAGTATCCCGGTCGAGAGGGTCGCGTATAGGTTTCAAGCTGCTGAGCAATCTCTTGTTGGAGTCCGTCTAAGCCCTGGCCGGTAAGAGAGGAGACCGGCAGGATGGGCGCGCCTTCAAAGACCGTGTCAATAGTCAGAATCTCGATTTCTTCCCGTACCTCTTCAATCCGCTCGGGGTCTACCATATCGGCTTTGGTAATGGCGAAGAGCCCCTTCTGCACACCAAGGAGGTGGAGAAAGTCGAAATGCTCCTCGGTTTGGGGCATCACACCATCGTCCGCGGCGACGGTAAACAGCACCAAGTCTATCCCTTGGGCACCAGCCAGCATATTCCGGATAAAACGCTCGTGACCAGGCACATCAACAATCCCGGCCCGCTCGCCGTTGGGCAAATCCAAATAGGCAAAACCGAGATCAATGGAGATGCCACGTTCCTTTTCCTCTTTGAGCCGGTCAGTGTCGTGTCCGGTCAAGGCTTTGAGTAATGAGGTCTTGCCGTGGTCAATATGTCCGGCAGTTCCGATAATGTGTGGCATAGAGCGTCCCCTGGTTAGGAGTGCATTGTGTCAAAAAGGAGGGGGGAAAGAAATCCCTTAAAAGAATACGGCTCCCGCCCGGATTCTCGTTTCCCGGAGAATGACAGGCCGTGCGGTGTCATACCTGCGCAAGCAGCTAGCCAGGCTTCCAAGACAAAACGAAGAGATATGTGCTATCAAGCCGAAGGGTATGCTTGCGCTACGGGGGCGTACTTTAGGGTAATGAGGTAAGCACTATGAGCGGGTGTTTGCGGAAAGAAGCAGTCACACCCAGAGTCTCTTTTTCTACCTGATCCAGCATGAAACAACTAAACCAACTTGAACACCTTGGCCCTGAAGCAGTCACGCAGACCTCCCGCACGACCCTTGCTTTCTATGACCAGTTTGCGGAGGCGTTTCAGCGCGGGACGCAGGACCATGATGTCAGTCAGAATCGAGCCGCCTTGCTCGCTCATTTACCGGGAGATGGCCCGTATTCAATCCTCGATTTTGGCTGTGGCCCAGGCCGTGACCTTGCGGCCTTTCATGGTCTGGGCCACGAGACGGTTGGGCTGGATGGAGCGGAACGCTTTGTTGAAATGGCAGCGCGACAGACCGGCTGCGAGGTATGGCATCAAGACTTTCTCGATCTGACCTTACCGCCTGAACGCTTTGACGGTATTTTTGCCAATGCCTCACTCTTTCATATTCCCAGCCAAGAGTTACCCCGCGTACTCCCTCAGCTTTGGGATACGCTCAAACCGAACGGTATCCTGTTCAGCTCGAATCCGCGCGGCAATGACCAGGAAGGATGGCAGGACCATCGGTACGGCAGTTTCTACACGTTTGAGACGTGGCGGCAGTTGCTCACGAATGCAAAATTTCAAGAAGTCGCACATTACTACCGTCCAGCGGGGAAGCCGCGTCAGCAACAACCCTGGTTGGCAACCGTCTGGCGCAAGGCAGTCGCCTAGGCGGATGTTTCCCGCGCGGCGTAGAACTACTCTCGCCGCCTGTCCTCTGCTATGTAGCCCATAGAAACCATTACACGAAGGGAGCACCATGATGCGGAACAATGCGTACAGGAGCATCGTATGGGGGATCATCCTCACCCTCGGCATGACCGGCCCGGTGTGGGCCCAGGAGGGCAAACGGACAGTTGAGAGCTTTCTCGCCGAAAGTCGGAATGCCACGATGGCCACAATTCGAGCCAATGGCACGCCCCAGCTCACCCCAGTCTGGTTTGTGTGGGATGGCGAGCAATTCATCATCTCCGTCACGACCGAGCGGGCAAAGTATAAAAACCTGGTCCGCGACGCCCGCATGAGCCTGTGTATCGATGACGTTGCCGGCTTTGGTTATGTCGTGGCCGAAGGCACGGCGGAAATCCGAGAAAAAGACATTTGGGCCGATACCCGAAAAATCGTGGTGAAGTATCGGGGCGAGGAAGGCGGAGAGGAATATCTTGAAAGCATGAAAACGCAGCCCCGGGTTCTGGTTGTCATGAAGCCCACACGGACGGAGACACTGGGGTTGGCGAAGTAACGCGTAGCCGGACTCGGCGTTACGCCAACGGTCGAATCGCCCCACATTTCCAGCACGCAGTAAACTGGCCTTCAAGACGCTCCCCGCACTGTGGACAGTGCCAGTGTGGGGCGTGCGCCTGGTCGGCACGAGCACCGTGATCATAAGCTTGGGTAATCGTACGGCCCTTGTCAAAGTCCACATCGTTCACCACCCATACAGATGGATTGGTGTCAGACGTGACGGGCAGGCTGCCGCGGAGAGGGAATAAATGCTCGCCCTGGACAATGGCTTCGATGCCGTCGGCTTCGAGCAGACCCTTCACCAGATGCGCTTCAGTCGGATCGTGAGCGGTGTAGACACGCTTCATGGCTGTTGACAGGAGCTATTCAGGGGAAAATACCGAGTTCCATATACGAGACGGCAATTTTTTTAATAGCACTGATAAATGCTGCCGTTCGTAAGTTGGGCACCTGTGTATCGGCTTTCCATTCTTTGTAAATCTGATGGTAGGCCGTAATCATGGTTTCTTCCAGCCCCGAATTCACTAAATCGATTTCATCTGCGCCGCGCGCGGCCTCCTGACGCTCCCCCTCTGTCAGACGCTTGCCCGTCGTGCGTTCAACCGTTTGCAATATTTTATCAAAAGCTGATTGATCAAATCGCTTCCCCATACGGCCCAACTGGACGTGCGACAGATTTTTAAGCCATTCAAAATACGATACCGTGACCCCGCCGGCATTCAGATAGACGTCGGGAATAACCAGCACACCCTTGGCAGATAATATGTCTTCAGCCTGGGCGGTTAGAGGACCGTTCGCTGCCTCTGCAACAATCTTGGCCTGAATGCGCGGCGCATTGGTCACGGTGATTTGGTTTTCGAGTGCGGCTGGGATCAGGATATCGCAGGCCCGTTCTAAAACAGCCGGTGATTGCGGGACGTTCTCCGCCCCAGGGAAGTCCAGGATGGATTGCGTCTGGGTACGGTGGGCGAGGACAGCGTCAACATCTAATCCCTGGGCGTTAAAAATCCCGCCTTCATATTCTGCGATGCCGACAATACGGCAGCCTCCCTCTTGGCAGAATTTCGCGGCATGGTAACCCACATTGCCTAATCCCTGCACGATGACCGTCTTGTCCGCCAGGCCGGGGCTGAGGCCGACCCGTTTCATATCCTCAGCGCTCTCACACGCTTCGCGCAGCCCGAAGTACACCCCGCGCCCGGTTGCCTCGACACGGCCCTGTACTCCTCCCTGGGTAATGGGTTTTCCGGTCACACAGGCCGCAGCATCAATCTGGCCCGGATGAAACGAGGCATAGGTATCAAAAATCCAGGCCATCTCACGACCGCTGGTACCATAGTCCGGGGCCGGGACATCAACCCCGGGGCCAATGAAATTCTTCTTAATCAGTTCGGCCGTGTAGCGCCGTGTGATTCGTTCCAATTCATCAACCGTATAGTGCTTTGGATCAATTTGGACTCCGCCCTTTGCACCACCGAACGGAACATCAACAAGCGCACACTTATAGGTCATCAATGCAGCCAGCGCTTTCACTTCATGTTCATTCACCTCTGGCGCATACCGAATCCCGCCCTTACACGGCACTTTGTGGTGGCTGTGTTGAACCCGCCAGCCGGGTATCACTTCGTAGCCGTGCTGGGTTTTGATGGGGAACTGCACAGTATACACACTATTGCAGGTGCGTATCTGCGTGAGCAGACCATCTGGATAGGTCAGGAATCGGGCCGCCCTATCGAAACTCCGGTTCACATTCTCAAAAAAACTGAGCGGTCCGTTTATTCCCTTTGCTTGTGGCATGTGACTTCCCCCTCCCGTCCGTTCATTGACTCGTTGTATTATATCAGAATAGGAAAAAAGTTTCGGGCGGCCCGGCAGTCCGGCCTCACATCCATCCGGCCTCACTCGCCCCATTGACCCATGCGGAGCGGTATGCGACCTCGTGCAATGATGCAAAAAGCACAGCGATCATTTCCCTTCTCCCAGCATCAGGACGCGACTGGGCCGGAACGAATTCTATCCTTTTATGATCCGGCCAGTCAGATGCGGGCAGTGATCGTTATTGACACGACGACTTTTGGTATGAGCGCGGGTGGCGTGCGGATGTTGCCCGACCTGTCAGTTGAAGAGATGATTCGCCTGGCTCGGGCCATGACGTATAAATACTTGATGCTCGAATTCCCAGCCGGTGGCGCAAAAGCCGGCATCTGGTATAACCCCGCAACCCAGGACCGCCAGGCGGTGATGGACGCCTTTCTGCGGGTTCTTCAACCCCTGTATGAAAAGCGAACCTACTATCCCGGAGCTGACATGGGTACGTCGGATGATGACTTTCTGCCGCTGCGGAATAAACCGGGTAAGCGGCGCTATAGTGGGTTGCGCGCGAAACAGTTTGAAGGACTGCCACTTGAAGACCAATTGACGGGATTTGGCGTGGTTGAGTCAGCACTGGTGGCGGCCAAGGTTTTTCAACTCCCCATACAAGGTGTCACGGTTGCGATTGAGGGTTTCGGCAAGGTTGGGGGCGGGGCGGCACGCTTCTTTGTCCGCGCAGGGGCGCAGGTGGTGGCAGTTTCGACAGTGTTGGGCACCCGGTACGACCCCAAGGGTCTGGATGTCGAGCGGCTTTTGGACCTCCGCCACAAGCATGGGGATGATGTAGTCCGTCAGTATCGAGGCGGGAGGCTGCTTTCCCGGAACGCTCTCTTCACCCTGCCGGTTGACATCCTCATTCCCGGCGCCCGCCCGGATGTCATCCACGCAAAGAATGTTGACCGGATTCAGGCCAGACTGGTGGTCCCGGCGGCGAATATTCCTTTTCGCTTGCCGATTGCAAATCGACTGTCCCAGCGTGGGATTGGCATCGTACCTGATTTTGTCTCAAACGGCGGCGGAGTCTTGGCGGCGCTGGCTGATATTCAGGGCCTTGGGACACAGGAATCCTTTGCCTTTGTCAGCGAGCGTATTAGAATACCAGGCTGGTTCTCTCACGGAGCAAACGCTCACAGTGTACGCCATTTGAGGCTGCACTGAGGATTGTGCGAGAGCGCTGGAAAAAGACTGCATCTACAAAGCAACCGCTTGTTGCTGACGGTGCGTAGCTTTTACCGCTGGCCTGGATGCCTGTCTTCGTAGGTCTCGCAACATGGGCCGGCGTCCCTGTAAAAGCGGGTGTCCACAAGCGTATATCGGGGAGGAAAGTATGGAGTTTCAAACACGCACAGTGACGGCAAACGGAATCCAATTTCACTGTCTCGAAGCCGGCAGCGGACCGCTCGTCCTCTGTTTGCACGGCTTTCCGGATAATGCGTATACCTACCGCGCACTCTTACCTGCCCTTGCGGAGGCTGGTTTTTACGCAGTTGCGCCGTTTATGCGCGGCTATACTCCGACGTCTGCTCCAGCGGACGAACGTTATCAATCTGTCCTACTCGCACAAGATGCCGTCGCTTTGATTACGGCTTTAGGGGCTGAGCAGACGTGTATCGTTGGGCATGACTGGGGGGCATTTGCGACCTTTGGGGCGGCGGCCCTTGCGCCGCAACAGGTGCAGAAAATTGTCACCCTTGCGGTCGCGCATCCAGGGGCCATGCTGGGCGCATTAGCGTCTAACTACGACATGATTAAAGGTGGCTGGCACATGTACTTTTTTCAGATGCCGTTTGCCGAACAAGCAGTGTCAGCCAATGATTTTGAATTTATCGCGCGTTGGTGGCAGGATGCGTCGCCCGAGTATGACATTCCGACAGATATCATGGCCAGTGTAAAGGCGACCTTTCGGCAACCGGGGGTGGTGACCGCCGCGCTCAACTACTACCGGCATACCTTTCACCCCGATAATCGAGACCCGGCCTTACAGTCTCTCCAAGAAAAGCTGGCCGCCCCCACTACGGTTCCGACGCTGGCCCTGCATGGGACAAGAGACCGGCCGGGCCGCCTTGATGCCTTTAACGCCATGGATCATTTGTTCACCAACGGCTTGGAAAAAGAAATCTATCCAGGGGCAGGTCATTTCCTGCATTTGGAAAAGCCGGCAGAAGTCAATAAGCGGATCGTTGAATTTCTCACACCGTGAACGTAAAGGAGAAAAACACTCTGGACCTCACATCGATTGACCCTGCCTTGAGAACAATCTGTTCTGTTCGTAAACGCCTTGATTAAAAGCGATTGGAGTCAGTAGTCCGACCAGCCTAGATATTCGTAAAGTCACCGCCGCGGCCTTTACCCCTGGCAAAGCGGGCCGCTCCGGCTCGGGCTTCTTGTTTGATCGGCACGAGACCTTCCCGACCTTCGTTAATGAGGGCGTCGGGAAGGTCCAAATCCCACTGCTTATAGGCTGATGCGCGATCGGTCCTCATACAAATTGGAGGGAACTGGGCAATCTCATGAGCGACCTTCTCAGCTTCTACTCTGGCCTGTCCAGCCGGCACAACGCGGTTAGCCAGGCCGAACTCCAAAGCTTCCTGAGCACCAACTGATCGACCAGTCAGGATCATGTCGAGCGCCCGGCTCATACCAATCAGTCGGGGTAAGCGAACCGTGCCACCATCAACCAGCGGAACACCCCAACGCCGACAGAACACACCGAACTGCGCAGTCTCAGACGCAACGCGCATATCGCACAACAACGTAAGCTCGAGCCCACCAGCAACTGCGTATCCTTCTACGGCACAGATGACCGGCTTACTGAGCAGCATACGGCTTGGACCAAGCGGCCCATCACCTGCAGGGTCGTAGGGAGTTTCCAGGCTGCCTTCAGACAGTGACTGTAAATCATAGCCAGCACAAAAGGTCTCACCAGTTCCACACAGAACGGCGACCGCTTGCTCGGCGTTTGTATCGAATTCGGTAAATGCCTGCTTGAGGAGCCGTGCTGTCTCATCATCAACGGCGTTCCGGCGCTCAGGTCGATTTAGGACAATAGTCGTTATTGGACCGTCTTTTTCTATAAGAACTTTCATACCAGACTCCTCAAATATTTTTACCGTTCGTC
This sequence comes from uncultured Binatia bacterium (SeqCode), assembly GCA_965247985.1. Lineage (GTDB taxonomy): Bacteria > Desulfobacterota > Binatia > Bin18 > Bin18 > Bin18. The sequence goes on from OZ252051.1 coordinate 3,803,043, forward strand.
CAGAGCCTATCGAAGGAGAACGGGCCTATGCGGACCTCCTATCGAAACGCCTCAATCACTTCCTGCAAGGCTACCATTTGGTTGCCATTCGCTGACGACGGCACCAAAATGGGCGTTTTGAGGCCAGTGTCATACCAGGCTTCAACGCCTTCCCGTACTTCAGACACACTGCCGTACAGGGTGACCTGACTCAGCCAGCGGTCAGACATCAGGGACGGGATCTTCTCATCTTCTTTATTGGCTATGGCCTGCTGAATGGCTTGCATTTCCTCTTCATAGCCCGCTTCGATCCAATACTTCTGGTAGTTGGGTAAGCGGACGTAGGTGCTGAGTGTCCGACGATGGACTTTCGCCGCGGCTTCTTTGTCGTCCGTAATAACGGTTGGAACCATATTGCCGACAAAAAAATCGTCGTCCTGCATTTTCTCTTGAGGCAGAAAGCTCAGCGACGTCGGCATATGAGACAGCGCGGCATTCGCCCATACCGCGCCTTGTGCAATCTCAGCCGACAATTTGACCATAGCCTTACGTAAGGTTGCCAGGACAATGGGCGGCAGCGCATCTTTTCGGCCGACGCTGGCTTGCAGGTCGGAGACAAATTGACGCATATCGGCGAGCGGTTTGCCGGCCTGAACCTTCAGCCGGTTCAGCATAGGGCCATGACTCACACCCACGCCAAAACGGAAGCGTCCGTCCGAGACTTCGTGAATCAGGGCCGCGGTTTGCGCAAAATCATACGGATGGCGCGTATACATATTGGCGATACTGGTCCCGAGCGGAATCTCGTTGGTGGCAAAGGCCAGGGCCTCACACAAGCCTATACAGTCGCCGACACTCTGACAGTAAATACCGCTAAAGCCTTCTTTTTCGATTTGGGTTGCCACTTCCAGGGTTTGTTTTCTTCGTCCAGCGACGGCGACTAAAGCGATGGCCGGTTTTTGTGTCATAACTCCTCCTTGGTGTGTTACTCGATGCCCGTTCTCGTTGCAGGCAAACAACAGGATAGTGCCAAAGCGTCGTGTTTCTTCTTCCGTCCGGTTACGTATCTGACGCAGACGGCGACTGTCTAGGGAGGCCGAGAATCGGCTTGTCAATTGGCCGTCCAACCTCTGCTGCGCCTTACCCTTGGCACGATAGAAGAATCAGTTTATTCTGGCCGAAACACATTACCGATAGAGATTGTCATGCAGACTACGACCATATCCAAGCTCAAAGCGTCGCTCAGTGCGTATTTGCGCCAAGTCAAAGCCGGTGAGGAAGTGGTCATCACCCAGTATGGCCACCCTGTCGCACGTTTGCTCCCCCCGAGTCCAGTATCCCTCCCCGATCACCTGCGAGACATGGAAAAAAACGGTTTTGTGAGGCGTGGGGAACGGCCGTTGCCAGCCGATTTTTGGGATCTCCTACGCCCTTCCGATCCCCAGGCAGCCGTCCGTTCGGCGGTTGTGCGTGAGCGGGAAAAGGGCCGGTGATATTCTGGGATACGTCGGCAATCGTGCCGCTCTGCGTACACGAGCCGACGTCCGCGACATCCTTGTGCAAGATTCGTCTATAGTTGTGTGGTGGGGTACACGAACCGAGTGTATTTCCGCACTAGCGCGTCGGACACGGGAGGGTGGTTTGACGCTGGCTAACGAACGCGCCGCGCGTCAAGTATTGCACACCCTGATGGAAACCTGGACTGAGATGCTACCGAGTGACGCATTACGGAACACCGCCGAACGCTTATTATCTGTACATCCTGTCCGTATAGCGGATGCGTTCCAACTCGCCGCAGCCATCATGTGGTGTCGGGGGCAGACAGTAGGCCAAGGTTTTATCACCTTCGACCGGCGATTACGTGATGTCGGATATCGGGAAGGCTTTCACATTCTTCCCGACGTATTCTAAAATTCGACGTATTCTAAAATTCATAGAGGTACTCGTCCGACAGATTATTAACCGGACCACCGTAACAGAACCGTTGTCCATCCCCTCAGTGGAGTGAGGAGATGGAAGCAGAGGCCCTACACATCAATTCTATCGTAATACCGAATACTCGGCGGGCCAACCAACTTTGCGCCGAGCTGTTCGAGCGCGCCGGTCTCGGTCCGCCAGTTCAGATATTTCTGATAGTGATCGCGCGTATCCCAGCGTTCATAGAACACGAGATTGGTTGACTCGTCGAGATTGCCGTAGATATCAATGCCCTGACAGCCGGCGTAGGCGCGCGTATCCGGTAAGACCTCCTTCAGAAAGGCTTTCACCTCTTCCACGCATTCAGGCTTGACCTGTATTTCCAGCAGAACAACCGTTGTACTCATTCTGATACCCTCCTCTATTGGATGTTTATACGTGTCTTGAGTTACATAGCGTCGCCGGGAGATCAACCCCTGGACCTGACAATATCTCAAATGAGTAAACGCACCCTCAATAGACATACAGATGTTGGCACGTTTACTCATTTTGCGCTACAAGAGAAAGAAAAAAACAGGAGGTGAGTATGCCACAAGTTATTGGTGGAGAAATCGGCAATATCAAAGAGGATCAATGGTATTGCGGCGACTGCCAGGCTGCTGGCAGTGAGCATAAAGACACCCTAGCCAGGGTGCTCATGCACTGTGCACTTCAGCATGATGCCTGGGAAACCGCTCAGGACATAGAGAAGAAGGTTGTCTCGATCAAGTCCCGAAAGGCTGATCGATAAGCGCCTGTGCTGACTCATGGACACGCTCGCTGATGCGTCACAAGAGCCCATCGCAACCCGGTGGGCTCTTTTTTTCCCTCCTCCATCCCCTCCTGGGAGGCCTATCCTGAGCCTGTCGAAGGGGGTGGCGCGTCAGCGTCTGGATGGGTTCTGAGTGACTAGTGGTTAGATGAAAATGAAGAGAAGAGGACATCAACATGAGCTATTGGCAGACTGAATTGAGCGCTGGGGTTGTGATCGCAAAATATCATAACCCCCCTATGAATTATTTCTGCGCCGAGGGCACGCAAGAGTTGTGGAAGCTGATTGAGGAATGGCGCGATCCTTCTATCCGTGCGGTCGTTTTAACCGGCGCGATGGAAGGCAAGTTCATTACCCACTACAGCGTGGAGGAGCTGGTTGATCTGGCCAAAGATAGAGAGGCCATGCGCCAGGCCGGCACCTCACTCACCGCCGCCTATCACGCCATGCTGAAGAATTTGAGCGAGCTGCCCAAGGCGATTATCGTTGCTATGAACGGCGACACCATGGGTGGGGGGTTTGAACTCAGCCTGTCGTGCGACCTGCGGATCGGACAGAAGGGTGATTATCGGTATGGATTTCCGGAAGTCAAACTCGGCATTCTGCCCGGTGGCAGCGGCACCCAACGCCTATCGCGGCTGATCGGGATTGGCCGCGCGTTGGAATTTGTTATTCGCTCTCGCGTGGTCCCGCCCGACGAAGCACTCCATTTCGGTCTGGTCCACGAAGTGGCCGACGACGCGCTCGCCCGCGCCACAGAAATCGCCCGCGAGATTGCGAATTTCCCGCCGATTGCCGTCGCCCGCGCCAAGCACTCGGTCTATGCCGGCAATGATACCCATCTCGCCGCCGGGCTCGATATTGAAAGCTCGGCCTTTCTGGAAACTATGCTGTCCGACGACGGCCTGCTGGCCATGCAGACCTATATAGACCTGCCGTATGACAAACGGCGTGACTGGCTCGATAACCCTACCAACCCTGGCTATACCGGCAAGTAATCTTTCTCTTCTTTCGGAAACCCGACTTGGTTTCCGAGAGATATTCTCTTTTTAATACAGACCATCGTCCTCGAAAGACGCCCCATAGAGCGAGGAGCAGCGTTATGCACATCTCGGGAATGATGCACGTCAATGTCAACTGTCGTGATTATGAGCGTTCGTGTGAGTTTTACGAGTTGCTCGGGTTCAAGGTCATGTGGAAAGTGCCGGAGCGGAACACCCCGGAAGTGGCCGCAGCGGTCGGCATGCCACCGTATCTTGTACGGGGTGCCTTGCTCCAGTTGGAGGGATCACCCACCACACCGCTTATCGATCTCTTGGAATGGAAAGAGCCTCGAGACAACGACCCGCCGTACCCGCATCTATACCACCTTGGGATCGCTCGGATTGCTCTGCTCAGCGCGAATCTTGATGCTGATGTCCAAACCCTGAAAGAGCATGGAGTCGAGTTTATCTCCGAGCCCGTCCTCCTCGCTCCCCCCGACGCTCCGAGTGCGCGCTTTGTGTGTTTCAAAGACCCGGACGGTACCGTTCTGGAGTTGGTCGAGATGGAACAACCCTTGAAGAGTCGGTCGGACGAAAACGTAGGTCGGATTAGCGCAGCGTAATCCGACAATACGGTCCGCCCGAACATGTCGGGTTACGCCTTTGGCTAACCCGACCTACGGGACTCGACTACACAACCGCCAAGCAGCTCACCACGGTCGCCGGAACTCACACTTGGGCAGCTTTGCCTGAAGCGCGTCAATGCCGCCGCGACTGGCCAGCGTGCTGCGCAGATTGAGCACGCGCAGGCTGGTCAGGCTTTGCAGATGGACCAGACCGGCATCGCTGATGCGGGTATCATACAGCCACAGCACGCGCAGGCCGGTCAGATGGGCCAGATGGGCCAGACTTTCATTATTCACCCGCGAGGCCGAGAGTTGCAGATATTGAATGGCGTTCGCAGGAATGGCGCGAAACGGTGAGAGGTCGGTGGACGCTTGCGGATTCACATTGAGCCGGAGTTCTTTGCCGGCTGTAATGGACAGACCACCCTGCGCCCGACCAATCGACTTCCAAAAGGCATAGTCATCAGCGTGATGTACGCCATCCCGAATGAAAAGCTCCCCCATAGAGCGATCCACAGGAAACCGCAAAGTACGGGCAGGAAGAATCAGCCCCTCTTCGGCATTGCCGTTGTTCATACCAGCCACGGCCACGTTACTACCTTCTCACCTGGCGCTCAGGCATTCACGTCAATGACAACGCGGCCACGGACGTGGCCTTGTAGAATCTGCGGAGCCAGCTCCAACACTTTTGACATGGGTTCAACCACGGTCATGGCGTCCAGCTTTTCAAGCGGCAGGTCCTGAGCGAGCCGGTCCCAAGCAGTTTGCCGTTTGGGATTCGGACACATCACCGAGTCCACCCCAATCAAACTGACGTTCCGCAGAATGAACGGCAGGACCGATGTCGGCAGATCAGCCCCGCCGGCCAGACCGCAGGCCGCCACCGCCCCGCCATAACAGGTCCCCCGCAGCACCGAGGCCAGGGTCTGTCCGCCCACGGAATCGACACCGCCCGCCCAGCGTTCGGCGTCCAGAGGGCGACCCGAGGGCTCAGCGAGTTCTGCCCGTTCAACAATGGTCGAAGCACCCAGGCTGGTGAGATACTCGCCTAATTCCGGCCGCCCGGTTGACGCGGCCACCGTGTAGCCAAGCTGGGACAGCACCGCGACCGCGACGCTACCCACGCCGCCGCCGGCACCGGTCACAATCACTTCTTTCTCGCCGGGCGTCACGCCCATGCGTTCGAGGTCCAGGATGCACAGCATGGCGGTATAACCGGCCGTACCCACGGCCATGGCTTGTTTGAGGCTAAAGGCTTCAGGAACGCGCGTCAGCCATTCGGATTTGACCCGCTGTTTCTGGGCATAGCCACCGCCGTGGGTCATGCTGAGTTCCCAGCCGGTAATGAGGACCTTGTCTCCGGGCTGATAGGCTGGCGAACTGGAGGACTCGACCGTCCCGGCCAGGTCGATCCCGCCAATCATGGGGTAGGTGCGCGCAATGGGCGCGGTCCCGGAGACGGCCAAGCCGTCTTTGTAATTCAGCGTGGAATAGGCAACCTTGACGGTCACATCCCCTTCCGGCAGGTCGTCCAGAGTGATTTCTTTCAGTTCGGACGAGATTTTTTTCTCAACCCTGTTGATGACAATCGCGTGTATGGCTTCCCCCATGCGTTTCAACTCCTCACGATGACCAGGTATGGATACCGGGAGGCAGGATATCCAGCCTGCGGAGAAAAGGCTACACCCCGTGTCGTGTGAGCAACCTAGAATGAGGAGCCGGGCTGCTTGAGAAACTCCAACTCTTCCGAGGTCGAAGCCCGGCCAAGGACGTTGTTGCGGTGGGGAAATCGACCGAAGCGGTCAATCACATCCTTATGTCTCACGGCATAGGAGGTGTCGAAATACTCTCGTTGTTCGGCAAGCTGCTGAAAGAGAGTAACGGAGCGCTGCTGATGTTCTCTCTTCTCGCTGTGCATAAACGGGACGTACACAAAATAGCGCTCGACCGAACGCAACTGCCGGTCAAACCCTGCGGCGATCACTCGCTCCGCTACTTGCTGCGCCTGTTGGTCGGTCGCAAAGGCGCGCGGGTCGTTACGAAACATATTGCGCGGAAACTGATCCAGGACAAGGACAAGCGCCAAGCCGCCCCGCGCTGTCTGTGTCCAGTGGGTGAGTTGGCCTTGAGCGGCCAGCTCATAGTCGGGTTGGAAACGGTGGACAATCTCCTGGTCGAATGCCGGATTCTGAGCAAACCAGAGCTTTGAGCGTTCTTCAAAACATGACCGCTCGTCTTGGATTGCACCAAACCAGAAGGTCAGAATCGCTTCACTCTGTGTCACAGCTTCGGACATCGGCTCAACAGAGAGGGCAGCCACAGGGGGCTGCCCCTACAGCAAATGCAACAAACAGGGTTAAATCGCCCGGTAGGCGGCAAACGACTGCGTTGAAGAGCGCGCGGTGGGATCGGTCACCACATTGACCACCGCCGGCTTACCAGAGGCAACGGCGCGTTCGAGCGCCGGCCGAATGTCTTCCGGCCTTTCAACAAACTCGCCGTGCGCACCAAAAACCTTGGCCATCTCATCATACCGGCTGAAGCCCAGGTCGCGTCCGGCGGTCATCACACCCGCGCCGGCCCAGCCACCATTATTACTAATCACGATAATGGCCGGGATGTTCTTGCGCACCATCGTGTCGATTTCCATACCGTTCATACCAAACGAACCGTCCCCGCTGAGGACAATCACCTGGGTGTCCGGTTTGGCCACTTTTGCCCCGAGTCCGAACGGCACGGCCACGCCCATGCAGCCGTTCGGGCCGGCGTTGACCCGGTGGCCGGGAGCGTAGGTCGGCACGGATTGGCGCGCAAAATTGAGAATCTCATGGCCGTCAACGACAATAATGGCATCGCGGTCCATAAAGTCCCGGACTTCTTTGCACAACCGGAGGGGGTGCATCGGCGAGGACTCCGCGCTCATAATGGCTTCCATCTTTTCTTGAGAACGTTTGTCATACCCGCGCAGCGTATCGATCCAGGCCAGTTCGTCCCGCCCTTTGAAAGAGTCGCTGGCCTCGTCGATCAGTTGGCGTAAGACCACCTTGGCGTCACCCACGATCCCGACATCAACCGCGCGGTTGCGGCCGATCTCTTCGTCCGCGATATCGACCTGAATCATTTTGACATCTTCCGCAAAACGCGGCGCCTGTCCAAAACCCAGAATGAAATTGAAGCGCGTACCGACAACCAGCACCACATCAGCCTCTTTCCAGGCCCGGTTCCGGGCGCCCAGAAAGCTCAGGGCATGATCCTCGGGAATGACGCCCCGCCCTTGGGGGGTGGTGTAAAAGGGGATGCCGGTCATTTCAACAAACTCTTTGAGTTCCTGCATCGCACCCGACCAGACAATGCCGGTCCCGGTAATCACCAGGGGCCGCTCCGCGCCCTTGAGCAGGGCAATGGCTTCCTTGATCTGCGCAGGGTCGCCCGACACCCGTGGGACCTGGTGGGGTCGCTTGGGAAACACGATGTCGTTTTCTTCCACCATTCGGTAGAGGACATCCCCTGGCAGATCGACATAGACCGGGCCGGGCTGGCCGCTGGTGGCAACCCGAAAGGCTTTGTTGATGATTTCCGGGATACGCTGGGCATCTTTCACCCGTTCAGCCATTTTGGTGATGGGCTTGAACATACTCACCTGATCCATCTCCTGGAACGCGCCCATACCGTCCTGGGATATGGCACTCGCCCCGCCCAGAGCAACAACCGGAACCGCATCCAAATACGCATTGCCAACACCAGTGATCAAATTGGTGACACCAGGGCCGGAGGCGGCAAAGCATACCCCCGGCTTGCCCAGTACCCGACTATAGGCGTGGGCGGCCATAGAAGCCCCTTGCTCGTGGCGCACATCGACCGAGTTAAACCCAATCTCAATACACTTGGAGGCCACATCGACCATCGGCCCACCGGTAATGTAGAAAACCGTATCAACGCCCTCGTCCTTGAGCGATTTGACCACTAATGAATTGCCATCAACTTCTGCCATTGCTGTTTCCCCTTTCTTCCGATTTCTTTTCAGTTCAGTCCCGTGTGACGGGGCATCTTATCCTTAGTGCGTACGGAAATGCCAGAGGCAGGAAGAGAAGGGGCAATTCATGCGAGGGGGCGTGTTACGCGGCGCTTGATTCTCGCTCAACTTCCCAGCCTGGAAACACGAGCACCGCGGGGTGAACCCGCAAGGCCCGAGCGAGTATTTTTGCCCGCTCCAGGCCAAGTTTCACCCTCTCTCTTTCTATTGCTGAAATCGTTGATTGCGGGATGCCGGTCGCAACGGCCAATTCATTCTGGCTGAGTTCCTGGAGTTCACGAATGATACGAACGGATTCGCCGACTGATAGTTCAACTCGCTTCTTTGCCCTGCGATAGTCAGACATCATTTCCTCCTATAGTCATGAAGGGTAAGGTTCACGACTTCAACATACACTCGTTCCCGTTCAATTCTGTAAATGACCCGATACTGGTCATTGAGCCGTGAGGACCTATGACCTCTCCACGCCCCACGCAGGCTCTCGTCATGGAACCCTTGGATTTGTCGGAGCCCCTCAGGCCCGGAGATTGAAACGATGTCCTTCCATTTTTCGTACCGCCTGAGAATTTCATGAGGGAGCCGTCTGAGTTGACGGTCAATTCGTCGATGCTCGAAGATACCCCACACCGAAAAAAGTGTATATACTATTTATAGTATGTCAACGAGAGACAAGTTGCCAATTTTTTCTTGGAATATAGGGGCAATTCATGGTGCTCCTCATGTCACACCCGCACCACAAGCCGGCCCTCAGCCCGCAAGACCACACTCATCGATTCCGTGTTATACGCAAAGCCGCTCCGACCAAAGGGATCAAGCACAATCAGACCGGCCTCTCCCCGTGTCTGTCTTTTGAGGCGGGCGAGCGCAGTGCGGGCCGCTTGCGCAGGGTCTTTCCCGCCGCGCGTCAATTCCACCGCGGTGCGGGCGAGGGTCGCCCGAATACTGGCTTCACCATCGCCCGTTGCTGAGCACGCGCCAATTGCGCTATCCGCATACGTCCCAGCCCCAATGATGGCAGAGTCCCCCACTCGACCGGATTGCTTGTTGAGCACGCCGCCGGTTGAGGTGGCCGCCGCCAGCCTTCCCGATGAATCCAGAGCAACCGCACCAACCGTACCCCCAACAGTATGTGATTCGCCTGTGGTTCGCTGCGTTTGCCAGCGCTGGTGTTGACGTTCGGTAATCAGTTCGTCTGCTGTGGCTTGCGGCAGACCTTGCTCTCGTGCGAATCGTTCAGCCCCTTTGCCTACGAGAAAAACGTGACGCCCTTCCGTCATAACGGCGTGCGCAAGTCGGATGGCGTTCTTGATATTCCTGACCGCTCCGACTGCACCAGTCTGAAATGTCGCGCCCTCCATGAGGGAAGCGTCAACTTCGACCGTCCCGTCTTCGGTGAGACAAGAGCCAATGCCAGCATTGAAGAGGGGATGATCTTCGAGGGTTACGGTTGCCTGGATAACCGCATCGAGTGCAGCACCTCCCTGAGCAAGAATACTCCAGCCAGCCTCAAAGGCAGCCCCCAGCCCTGATCGACGCTCAGCTTGTAGTTCTGGTGGAGTCGCCGCTCCCGCACCGCCGTGAATGATGAGAGCGGGGGTCATTGGGTAGCCGGTCGCTCCTATAAATCCAACGTCCGGGCCACCACCTCACGGTGCGTTGGGGCACTGCCAAAGGCGGCTTCGGAAGCCAGACCGCGCCGATAAAATAAGTGCATATCGTGCTCCCAGGTAAAACCAATGCCGCCGTGGACCTGAATCGCCTCACTGGTCACGGTTTTACACATATCACTGCAATACGCCTTGGCCATGGGCACAGCCTGGGACGCTTCGGCCACATTCTCATCAACCGTCCAGGCCGCGTAATAGGTCAGTGAGCGCGCATTTTCGACCTGTACCATCATATCCACACATTTGTGTTTGACGGCCTGAAAGCTGCCAATCGGTTTCCCGAACTGAACCCGCTCTTTGGCGTACTCGACGGCCATATCGAGCGCTCGCTGTCCGGTCCCGACCATCTCGGTACACAGCCCGGCGGTGGCTTGAGCGAGGACGCGCTTGAGAATCGGCCAGCCCTGGCCCACTTCACCGATGACCTGCGAGTCGGCCACAGCCACGTCTTGAAAAGCGACATGACACTGGCGACGCGTCATATCGACGGTTTTCAGTTGGGTAATCTCGACCCCTGGCGATTTGGCATCGACAAGAAAGAGGGTAATGCCATCTTCCGCAGAACCATTTGAGCCGGTACGCGCAGCGACCACCATCTGATCGGCAACATGCGCGTCCGGCACAAAGAGTTTTTCCCCGGACAGGGTAAAGTCACCGCCCCGAGCCGTTGCCGGCATACTGATTCCACCGGCGTCATAGCGGCCGCTCTTTTCGGCTTGGGCCAGGGTCATCAATAATTCACCCGCGGCAACCTTGGGGAGTGTGGCGGCCTTTTGGTCGTCTGACCCGCCGGCCAGCACGGCCGTACTGCCCAGGAGCACTGTCGCCAGGAACGGCCCGGGCATAAGAGACTTGCCCATCTCTTCCAGCACGACAACAAGATCGAGAAAACTCCCGCCAATGCCGCCATGCTCCTCAGGAATCAGGATACCCATCCAGCCCAACTCTGCCGCCTTTTTCCAGAGTTCTGTGGCGTGGGCGCTGTCATCCTCCATCATCTTGCGCACGAATGTGGTTGGACATTCCGCGGCCAGGAATTTTCGGGTTGAGTCGCGCAGCAATTCTTGATCTTCACTAAAACCAAAATCCATGATTCCTCCTTCAGAAGTATTGAGCCTGCCATCCTGATGCGATTTGAGATGCTCAATACTTCTGTTATCCCTTTGGCAACTGCAGGACGCGCTCACCAACAATATTGCGCATGATTTCCGACGTCCCGCCCGCAATAGTGTACAAGCGAGAGCCTAAGGCGCGGCGCGCCCAAAACCCATTATCGATTCCCTGTTCTTCACCCAATGCACACTGACTGTACGGACCCAGTAGCTCCATCGCAAAATGCGCCATACGGATATAGAGTTCACTCCCGGCCAGCTTACTGATCGAGCCTTCCGGTCCCGGCGGATTGCCGCGTAACTGTTGGGTGAGCTGCCGATAGCCGTTGAACTTCAACGCTTGGGTTTCAATATGAAAGGCTGCCATTTTTTGTCGGACATCCGGATCGTCGGCCGCCGGCCGGCCGTTGACTTCCAGGTCTTCGATCATAGTCTTCAGTTTGTCCAGCATGGGTTCCAGATTGTACACCATGCCAAAGTTCGCCCGCTCAAACATGAGCGTGGTAATCGCGACCTGCCAGCCGTTATTCCGTTCGCCAACCAGATTGGCTTTGGGTACTCGGACATCCTCGAAGAAGACTTCATTAAATTCCGCATCACCAGAGATTTGGACCAACGGCCGGACCGTCACCCCAGGCGAGTGCATATCCACCAAGAGATAGGACAGCCCCTTATGCTTAGGCGCGTCAGGGTCGGTCCGAGCCACAAGAATGCAGTAGTCGGCTTTATGGGCAAAACTCGTCCAGACTTTCTGGCCGTTGACCACAAAGTCATCGCCATCGTCAACCGCACGGGTTTGGAGTGAGGCCAGGTCCGAGCCGGAACCCGGCTCGGAATAGCCCTGGCACCACAGTTCGTCAGCGCTGAGAATCTTGGGGACAAAACGGTCTTTCTGCTCCTCCGTTCCCCAGTGCATCAATGTCGGACCGACCAGCGAAATGCCCAGCGGATTGGCTAAGCCGGGCGCTCGCACCCGCGCCATCTCTTGCTGGTAAATGGTCTGCTCCATAATCGTCGCGCCCCGACCGCCATACTCCGTGGGCCAATGAATGCCGACCCAACCCTCACCATACAGCTTCTTCTGCCAGTCGAATTTGATCTGAAAGCGCTCTTCCTGGCCAATGATCTCAAAGGTGCCCGGATCGTAGTTATCCGCTGGGTTGGCTTCGAGCCACGAACGGAGTTCCTGCCGAAACGATTCTTCTTGTGGGGAATAGTCAAAGTCCACGCCGTACTCCTGTAGCGGGAAAGTATCGCGGGCGAATTATAGTTTTTGGTCGGAGGAAAGGAAAGGGGCCGGAGGGAAGAGAATTTTTCTACTTCCTTCTCCCGTAGTCTGGATGAAGTGGTAACGGAATCCGGGGGTCCCCAGTTTCCCGGATTCCACTTCGTTCCATCCAGGCTGCTATTTCTGCATGTGATCGACGTTTTGAAGCCTCTGCTCAAGGTCTTGATCGAGTTCATACTGGTGGTCCCAATAATAGGCCAGGGCCGAGTGAATCTGTCCGAGAGTCAGGTATGAATGCTGAAAATGCAACTCTTCGGGGCTCCAGCCATAGGCCCGTATCTCCTCTATCAGTTCGACGACTTTCGTATTGGTTCCGGCAATACTGGCGACGTTGTCTTGGCGGAGCACACTGTGCTCGTAACGTGTTTCAACTGTAGCCTGCATGAGCACCCTCCTTTGGAGAATTTTTACAGGAATAGTACCATGTTATGTAAACCTTCTTCCAGACAGCAAGCCTTGTAGCCTGAAGGGCTAAAGATCGCGCCCGACTTGACACCCGGCCCTCACGCTGACTAATTGACCCCGAAATCTTTTTCAACGATGCTCAATGCTGCTGATCGGGGGTCCGGGTGCGTTATCGCCAAACATTCATCCCAACATTACGTGAAGATCCGGCTGAAGCCGAAGTCATCAGCCATAAACTCTTACTGCGCGCCGGTATGATGCGCCAAGTGGCGCGCGGCGTGTATGACTTTCTGCCGCTTGGGCTGCGTGTCGTGCGCAAAGTCGAAAACATTGTGCGCGAGGAAATGAACCGCGCGGGCGCCCAGGAAATTCTCATGCCGGCAATCTGTCCGGCTGAACTCTGGCAGGAAAGCGGCCGCTGGGATGTGTATGGCAGAGAGCTGCTGCGCATCAAGGATCGACACGACCGGGACTTTTGCTTTGGTCCGACCCATGAGGAGGTCGTGACCGACATCGTCCGGCGTGAGGTCCGCTCCTACCGAGACCTGCCGCTCAATCTGTATCAGATCCAGACCAAGTTTCGGGATGAAGTCCGGCCCCGTTTTGGCTTGATGCGCGGGCGTGAGTTTATCATGAAAGACGCCTATTCCTTTCATACCGACCTGGAAGACTGCCAGCGCGAATACCGCAATATGTACGACGCCTACAGTCGCATCTTTGACCGCTGCGGTCTGACCTACCGTCCGGTCGAGGCAGATACCGGCGCCATTGGGGGCAGTCTGTCGCATGAGTTCCAGGTATTGGCGGATTCCGGCGAAGATGCCCTCGTCAGTTGCGACTCGTGTGATTATGCCGCCAATGTGGAAAAAGCCGAACTCGCCCCCCCTCCGACTCCAGCGTCCACGCACGGGTCGGCTCTCACCCAGGTCGAGACACCGGACCAGCGGACCATCGAAGAAGTCTCGGCTTTCCTGGGTCAGCCCCCGGAGCGATTCGTCAAAACCCTGCTATACGTGACCGATACGGACACCGTTGTTGCTGCCCTGGTACGGGGAGACCATGAGCTCAGTGAGCCCAAGCTGAAAAACTTGCTCGGCTGTCAGTGGGTCGTACTGGCGGATGAAGAAACCGTCCACAAGGCCACTGGCGCACCAACCGGCTTTGCCGGACCAATACATATCAAGGCTCAGCTTATCAGCGACCAGACCCTGCGCGGTGCAAAAGGTCTGGTGTGTGGCGCAAACGAGCGCGACCTGCATATAACCGGGCTTGATATCGAACGCGACCTGCCCGCTCTCCAGTTCGCCGACCTGCGTCGGGCGACAGCCGGCGATACGTGCCCGCGCTGCGAGCAAGGGACGTTTACCGCCCATCGCGGCATTGAAGTCGGTCAGACGTTTTATCTTGGAACGAAGTACAGCCAGGCTATGAACGCGACGTATTTGGATGCCAACGGCGCACAGCATCCCATGCAGATGGGCTGTTATGGCATTGGCATTACCCGGACCGTTGCCGCGGCCATTGAACAAAACCATGATGCTGCCGGCATTGTCTGGCCCAAGCCGCTCGCCCCCGCAGACCTCCATATTGTGCCGATCAATTGGAATGACGAAGCCACCCGGAATGCGGCAGAAGACCTGTACGCAACACTTCGGCAGGCCGGGACAGAGGTATTATTTGACGACCGGGCAGAGCGGCCGGGGGTGAAATTTAAGGACGCTGACTTATTGGGCATTCCCCTCCGGGCCACTATCGGCGGCAAGTCTCTCGCCCGCGGAGTGATCGAATTAAAGCAACGCCTGGATGGGGAAATGACAGAAGTGCCGGTAGACCGGGCGGTCGAAGCTATCCAGAATGCGCTCAGAAGTCCGGCGACCAGCTGAGTCCAGGGAGCGTGTACCACTATGGCTCCTCGCCTCGTTGATCAGGCAACCAACACCCAGGCACGACGTCGGAGCGCCAGGAAAACCGGCCAGCCGCGCGCGCGCAGCCGACTTATCTTTGCGCTTGATGTTGCTTCACTGCAAGAAGTTGATCACTACGTTGCTCTGCTTGCAGACGAGGTCGGCCTGTTTAAGGTCGGCAAGCAACTGTTCGTACACGCTGGTCCGGAGGTCGCCCGCCGCATCCACGCCAAAGGCGGCGACGTCTTTCTTGACCTCAAATTCCATGACATTCCACAGACGGTGGCTTCAGCCTCGGTAGAAGCCACCCGTCTTGGGGTGAAGATGTTCACCCTGCACGCCTCCGGCGGCACGGACATGTTGCAGCAGGCCCACAAGGCGGTCCGCACAGTGTGTCGAGCAGAACATCTCACTCGCCCCACCCTCCTCGCGGTCACCGTGCTGACAAGCCTGGGCCGAGACGACCTCAAGCATATCGGGGTCAGAGCTGGACCGGCGGCTCAGGTCGTGCGGCTTGCCCGACTTGCCCAGCAAGCCGGCGTTGACGGTCTTGTTGCCTCTCCTCAAGAAATTGCCGTAGTACGCCGCGCCTGTGGAGACAAACTGACCCTCGTCACTCCAGGCGTTCGGCCTCAGGGCAGCACGGCCCATGACCAAAAACGAATCCTGACACCACACCAGGCCATGCAAGCCGGAGCGAATTATCTGGTTGTCGGCAGACCTATTCGTGATGCCACAGATCCACGCCAGGCCGCGCGCGGTATTGTCGAAGACATGGCACGGGGACTGAGCGGATCGACACAATAGGGGCACGCTCACGGCAACAGTACGAAGAAAGGGAGGGGAAAAGCGCGGAGAACACCGCGCTCGATGGACAAGGCAGCCGACACCTCTTGAGGCAACGCTTTCACTGGGCTAACGAGGGCTTTATTGGATCACGGAATCGATAGACAATCTCGTGTTCACGCACTAAGCTGAGGTCTTCGCGTGCAATTTTCTCCAAAAAAACACCGTCCGTATGCAGGCGCCGAATTCGTTCCTTGAGATCAGCATTCTCGCTCAGCAGCGTCCGTACTTGCGTTTCCAATGCACGTTGCTCTTCGTTTAGCTGGAAGAGCTGAGGGAGCCCGCGTTCGCTCCGTACGGTTGAATACATGAGTAAGGCGTACAACACGAGAACTGAGGGGACCCACATCCCTCGTACCCACCGCATCACCATCCACCTCATGAAAGCATTCTACTGACTGCGGGGAGTTGGGGCAACTTCTGTCGCTGGAACGGAACAAGACAAAGACACCAGAAAGAGCAAACGCGCCAACAGCTTTGTAGATTTGGAGGGCACGTTTGCTCTTTTACAAAACGGGAGGCGCATGTGAAGATCAGGAGAATTATTGGTCGGGAAATTCTGGATAGCCGGGGGAATCCGACAGTTGAGGTTGAGGTTGTCCTTACGGACGGTGCGTTTGGACGTGCAGCTGCACCTTCAGGGGCGTCAACCGGAGCACATGAGGCGTGGGAGCTCCGGGATCGAGCCAGGAAACGCTATGGCGGGAAAGGCGTCCAAAAGGCGGCGACGCATGTGAACGAACACATCGCCCGGCGCCTGAAAGGCAAGGACGCCAGCGACCAGCACACAATTGATCAACTCCTCCTCGACTTGGACGGCACGGCAAATAAGAAGCGCTTGGGGGCAAATGCGCTCATAGCAACATCGCTTGCCGTCGCGAAAGCAGCCGCCGCATCTACTGGACAGCCGCTCTATCGCTTCCTGGGTGGTACGCGGGCGCGTACCCTTCCGGTTCCGCTCATCAACGTCCTCAACGGAGGAGTCCATGCCACCAATAATCTTGACATTCAGGAATTTATGATCGTTCCTGCCGGCACACGATCATTTCGCGATGCCCTTCGCGTTGGTGCGGAAGTGTTTGCCGCACTGAAAAATATTCTCCAAAAAAAGGGCCTCCCCACGGCCGTAGGGGATGAAGGTGGAGTGGCCCCCGACCTTCGCTCAAATGAAGAGGCGTTCGATATCTTGCTTGAGTCCGTGACGCAAGCTGGCTACACCCCAGGTCGGCACGTCTCGCTTGCCCTCGACGTCGCAGCGACCGAACTGTACCAGGGAGAAAAAGGCGGCCAATACATTTTTCATAAAGCGGGCGGAGCTGCTCGGCACGCTGAGGACCTCATCCAACAGTATGCGAAATGGGCTACGCACTATCCACTGGTCTCTATCGAGGACGGACTGGCCGAAGACGACTGGGACGGGTGGCGAGTACTCACCCAGGAGCTCGGAACAAAAGTACAGCTCGTGGGTGATGATTTGTTTGTCACCAACCCGAAACGGCTCGCTCGCGGCATTGCGGATGGTGCTGCTAATGCCATCCTCGTCAAGGTCAATCAAATCGGAACATTAAGCGAAACCCTGGAAACAGTGGCCTTGGGGAAAAAGCATGGCTATGCCGCAGTGATCTCGCATCGTTCAGGAGAAACAGAGGATACGACAATTGCCGACCTGTCTGTGGCCTTGAATGCAGGACAAATCAAAACCGGGAGCGTCTGCCGCGGCGAACGTACGGCCAAGTATAACCAACTGTTACGTATTGAAGAAGAACTCGGACGGCGCGCCGTGTATGCCGGTAAAAACGCATTTATAACACAAGGCTGACATCCTGTTCTGGTGTATTTTTGTTGCAGCAGAGGTATTGATCTGATAGGTAATAATATAAATAATCCTCTGCCTTACAGAGACAGTTCCTATGAACTAAGGGGTTCCCACACTTATAACGAAGGAGGTCACTATGCCTGCTAAGAAGACAGTGAAGAAAGCGGCCAAGAAGACAGTGAAGAAAGTAGCCAAGAAAGCGCCAGCCAAAAAAGTAGCCAGGAAAGTAGCCAAGAAAGCGGCCAAGAAGACAGTGAAGAAAGTAGCCAAGAAAGCGCCAGCCAAAAAAGTAGCCAGGAAAGCACCAGCCAAAAAAGTAGCCAAGAAGAAAACGGCCAAGAAGAAAACGGCGAGGGGTCGCTAAACGCGACAACGATACACGAGGCGGAGGATCCTCAAAAAAGGCCCACCTGGGGCCTTTTTTCTTTTGTGTGTATGAAACAGCGACTCGCCGCGTACACCGCTGAGGTTATCTTCCCGGAACGCGAAAAATTTACAGCCCCTCTTCTCTTGCTTCCCGGTTTATGGACAGGAAGTTGGATATGGCATGAAGTCGCGTGGGGGTTTTCTCAGCGTGGTTGGGTATGCTGGGCGCTTGACCTGTATGAGCAGAAGCCACGCCGCCAGCGTGGCCACACCTCCCTTGAAGATCATCTCACTACCCTTACCACTGCCGCTGCTGCGCTCGAGTGCTCGCCCATTGTGATCGGTTTTGATCTGGGCAGCCTGCTCGCCCTCCTCGTCACCGCCCGTATACAACCTCGCGCCCTCGTGTGCATCTCTCCCCTGCTGCCCTGCAACTGGCAGCCTGATCTGCGCCCTGCCCTTCCTCTTGTTCGACTCGCAGCCCTGCCGGCTCTCCTTTGGAATCGCGCCCATCCCCCCCCGTCTCGTCGTCTTGCGCGCGACTTTCTTTTCCATACGGTCCCAGCAACGCTGCACGACCAGTTACACGCCCAGCTTGAGCCAGACTCGGGCAAAGTCGTCCGTACCCTCACCCGAGGCCAGACCGATTTTCCGGCCTCCCCCCCGCCCTGTCCCGGCCTGGTTGTCTGGGGACAGGCAGACCGCATGGTGCCTGCTCCGGCTGTGCGTTGGCTGGC
The DNA here is from genome assembly GCA_965247985.1 of uncultured Binatia bacterium (SeqCode). Taxonomy (GTDB): domain Bacteria; phylum Desulfobacterota; class Binatia; order Bin18; family Bin18; genus Bin18. The sequence continues at coordinate 3,821,533 of OZ252051.1, forward strand.
CGATTCTCTACAGACAGCCAGTCTGGCCTACCCAGACCAAGGTCACTGGCTGCTGGCCGGTCCGCAGGCGGCTACCCTGGTCGCAGATGTGCATCGCTGGTTGATCCGTTCGCTGGGAGAAGCCCTGTTATTACCTCCAGAAGACGACGAATAGTCACAGCCGTTCATCGCACCATCCATCACACGCTATCGCCCGGCCTGGATCATGACCTGCCTCCCCTGGTATATAAGAGCCTGTAGTTCAACAGCAGTCTCTCGTTGATCGAGCCATATAAGGATAGAGTTCTCCCACCGGACCGGAGACCTCTTAAAGGAATCAGTGAGCAATGAAAGAAAGGGCGCCAAAAAATCGACTGTTGAAATGCAACTCGACTGATATCAAACGCCTGTCCGGTCAAATCCTCTCAGTCGAGAGATCCGTAGGAGAAAACGGACTTGAAGGCGGAGTCATCTGCGGCGACACGCTTGATGTGATGTCACATTTGCCCGGCAATTTTGTTGACCTACTCGTCTTGGACCCGCCCTATAATCTTTCCAAGAACTACAACGACACTCCGTTTAAGGAGAAGGGGGAACGAGAATATCAGAAGCGGTTTCACAGTGTCATCAAAGCCTTAAAACCGACCCTGAAATCGAACGCAACAGTGTATATGTGCGCAGACTGGAAGACTTCTGTTCTGATAGCACCCCTCCTTGAAAGGTTATTGCAACCGAAGTCAGCTTCACGCCGATCGAATTTCTGGATCGGGAATACTTAACGATAGGCGCATTGGGTTGGGGTCAGATCCAAATTGCCAACTCGAATATTATAAAACTGGTTGAGGGCAATTCTCGAAAGAAATGGATGCTCCAGCTATGTGACGCCATGCTCGAGTTTTACCCGAAAGAAATTCTCAAGATCCAAGATCGAATCGGCAGATTCGACGAAGTAAAGACATACTGGGAGTCCCGAGAAGATATATGGAGCTAAGTCGTCCGCCGGCCAAGAAGCAGGTCGGTACTATCGATGACTGAAGCGTCGCTCTCCGTTCCCTAAGCCGTGGATAAAGACACGCGGCCGACACGCTACCGGAATATATGCTGCAACTCATTAATCTATCCCTCGCCTTTGGCGGACAGGAACTGTTTCGCAATCTCAACTGGCATATTCGTAAAGGCGACCGGGTGGGTTTGGTTGGACCCAACGGTGCGGGCAAGACCACACTCTTCCGCCTGTTGACCGGACAAATTGAGCCGGATACCGGCGTGCTGCAACGCGGCCGCGACCTCAGCATCGGCTATCTGCCCCAGGAAGGAATCGAAATTTCCGGGCGCGATCTCTTCTCTGAAACGCGCGCTGCTCTGCCGGAGCTGACCGCGCTGCAACACGAATTGGCGACAATTCAAGCAACGCTCGATAACACTGATGGCTCGGCCTCCAACCCGCTGACGCAAGCGTCGCAAGAGGAACTGCAAGAGGAGCTGCAAGAGGAACTGATTACGCGCTACGGAGACATCCAGCATCGCCTCGAAGAACTCGGCGGGTTTCAGGCCGATGCCCAAGTCGCCAAAGTCCTCACCGGCTTGGGCTTTCACCAAGCGCAGTTTACAGCGCGGATTGAGACTTTCAGCGGGGGCTGGCAAATGCGGATCGCGCTGGCCAAGCTCCTGCTCCAACAACCCGATGTCTTGCTGCTAGACGAGCCGACCAATCACCTCGATCTCGACTCGCTTCTGTGGCTTGAGTCGTATCTGCGCACTTATCGTGGCAGCATTGTCATCGTGTCGCACGATCGGACCTTTCTGGATCGTATGGTCAATCGTGTGGTCGCCCTGCACCGCTCTACCCTGACCGAATATACGGGCAATTACTCTACGTTTGAGCACGTATTTGAAGAACACCTGGAAGCGTATCGAAAAGCCTATGAGGCCCAGCGGGAAGAGATTGAACGCATGACCCGCTTTATCAATACGTTTCGCTATAACGCCCGGAAAGCGCCTCAGGTCCAGAGTCGCGTCAAGCAGCTTGAGAAGATGGAAAAGCTCGACCCTCCCCAAACTGTGCCCAAAGGCGTGCGCTTTCATTTTCCTCAGGCACCGCGGAGCGGACGGCGAGTGATTGAGTTGCAGGGTAGCAGTAAACGCTATGACAACCTGCAGGTATTCGAGAATCTGGATCTAGTGATTGAACGCGGAGATCGGGTTGCTTTGGTCGGCGTCAACGGAGCCGGCAAGTCCACTCTGAGTCGCATCTTATCCGGGGTTGAAGAGCCAACCTCAGGCAGTCGCCAGCTTGGGCATCAGGTCGTTCTTGATTACTATGCCCAGCAACAGGCTGAACGCTTGCAGACCAACAACACCGTCTATGAAGAGATCGCCCGAGAAGCTGCAACCGACGTTATCCCCCAGCTCCGCACTCTGTTAGGGGCATTTCTCTTTTCCGGGGATACGGTTGAGAAGCGGGTCGCCGTACTGAGCGGCGGAGAAAAGAGTCGTCTGGCCTTAGCCAAAATGCTGTTGCAGGCCTCAAATATGCTCATTCTTGATGAGCCGACCAATCATCTCGATATCCGGACCAAAGACATCTTAAAAGAAGCCCTGCTTCAGTATAGCGGGACTTTTGTCATAGCGTCGCATGATCGCTATTTTCTTAATGGTCTCGTAACGAAAGTGATAGAACTCCAGGACGGGCGCTGCACGGCCTACCCCGGAACGTTTGAGGAGTTTCTGGCCTGGAAGGAACGACAGACAGGCCAGTCTCCGCTCAAGAAACAGGCCCTCACTCAGAAGACAGTTCCGCGGGCAACCGCTTCTCCGTCTACAGCAAACGCGGACGGTATTGAAGGGACGCTGGCAGCCATTCGTGCAGCCAAACGCGGGAAACTCTCCTACCAACAGCAAAAGGCCGTACGGGCCGAACGTCAAAAACGGGCCAAACGTTTAGCCGCGCTTGAGCAATATATCGCCACCCTGGAGGACCAGAAAGAAACACTCGAAAGCCGCCTCGCCGATGAAAAGACATTTCAAGATCAAGTAAAAGCACGTGAGGCAACCGTCCAATATGAGCAGGTCAAGCAGCACCTCGCCACTCAGTATACGGAGTGGACGGCATTAGCCGAAGAACACGAAGAAGAACACGACAGCTATTAGACCGGAGATGGGCCGATAGAGAGAGGAGCAACCAGTATGCGCATAGGATTGGGCCTGCCGCCGACCGGACACCACTTTGAGGTGTATAAAGAAGTTGCGCTCAAGGCAGAGGAACGCGGCTTTGAGAGTCTGTGGTTCGGCGAGGCCTGGGGAACGGAGACGAGTACCATGGTCACCGCTTTTCTCGCCTGCACCCGGCGGATTCATATCGGCACCGGCATTATCTCGCTCTATCTCCGCCCGCCGACCCTGACCGCCATGCAGGCCGCCAGCATGGATTTGATTGCGCCCGGTCGCGCACGCCTGGGTATTGGGGTGAGCACCCGGAACATCAATACTTTTCACGGCATTGCCTGGGATCATCCGGTGGCGCGGACCCGCGAATACGTGGATATTGTCCGCCGTGTGCTGGCCGGCGAGCGGGTGACGCAAGACGGACAGTTCTATAAGCCCCAGGGGTTTCGACTCAGCATCGCGCTTTCCGAGCCAATACCAATTTATCTGGCGGCCGTGAATCCACGCATGCTTCAGTTAGCTGGAGAAATTGCCGACGGCGTGTTGCTGGCCTGGCTGCCGGCCCGGCAGATTCAGCATTCGCTCGCCGAGATAGCCAAAGGGGCGGAACGCGCCGGGCGCAGTCTGAGCGATATTGAGATCGGCTGCTATGTGCATACGCTAGTCAAACAGGACCGCGAGCTGGCGCTCAAACAACTCCGGCATGTATTGGTTGGCTACTGTCAAGCCAACACGTATATCCAAGGCTTTCGCCGTTTTGGGTATAGCGACATTCTGGACGAAGTACATGCCCGTTGGCAGGCTGGAGATCGCAGGGGGGCGGAAGAAGCTATTCCAGATTCCATGGTTGAAGAACTGTTTGTGTTCGGCCCGCCCGAAGACTGCCGTACCCAACTCGGTCATTTTATCGACGCCGGTGTGCAGCAGCCCATCGTCGCATCTCCACCTACGAGCCAAATCACCGGGGAAGATATGCATATGCTGGTTGAGGTATTTGGGCAGTAATAATGTCACTTAGTCTTAGGAAAAGCCAAACCAATCCAGAATAGTTTGCCATTCTTCTTCTGAGAGCTGGCTATCAGGATGTGTAGATGGATTAATAAATTTCTCTTCTGGAAGAAAACCTGAACTCTCCCACCGAAAGACTAAGATGCCTGTGAGCTGAGGTTCCTCTTCAAAAACAGGAGGAAGCTCCCCCTCTAGGATTAGAGTATCGGTACTAAAATCAGGGAGTCCAATACAGAGAATATTTGGCGCCCGGGCTACTTGCTGGCTTTGTTTATCCTTAATCCTTCTGATTATCCGGCAAGCGTCGCCTTGTAGATCGCCGTAATTAAACACAACTGGAGAAGAGGAAAAACCGATTTCCCAATCGCGTTCCTGCTCTTCTGACTGTGAGCGAATGGTAGCTTCAAAGTAGACCGTCTTCCCTCCTAGGATAATCCGCGCGTCTGGGTTGTTTTCTTGGACTTGTGGATATGGGTCGAAAGAACCTCCTGGGTTCTTCTCCAAAAGACGGCTCAGAATTTCCATTTCGAAAATAGCCCCAGCGACTTGCCTATAGGCTGCTGTTTTATCCTGTAGGAGTCTTGCTAGACTCCAAAATCCACCTTGATACCTCGGTTCTTCTTTATTCTCCTTCAAGTAGCCTAAAAATCGATCAAGGGGTTGGAGGTCCTCCACATCTCTTCTATCGAAAAGGAAAAATAGTACCGGAAGTTTCGGGTTTGACGTCGTAGCAGCTTTCCTTTTAATGATCTCTCGAACCTTCTCCCAAAAGTCTGGTGCAATAGCAATGCGGAAATACCTGAGTCGTTTATCTTCATATTTTTCTTTGGCGGTTTCTAATTTCTCTAGAAAATAGCTCGTCGGGTCCATATTATTCCTCTCATCATTTTCATCCTCACCTCGTGTTCCTTCAAAAGCTTTCACAACCCTTCTCTCTATTTGCTCCCGGGGGGAGTAGGTGGATTTGAACTGCGGCGGAAAATGGCCCCTTCATTTTGTCTTTGCGGCCTTCGCAGCTCAATAACGACACCCCACTTCCTTGCTTCGTCCAATAGAAAAGGCAGCACATCGACAGGCTCACCCGTTAGCGACTGGCGAACAAGCTTCATCAGGAGGTCCGCTGTCCGAACGGGTGGTGTCGTTCGACTCGCCTTCTCCCACATGGAGACCGATTGCCGTGTACTACCGATCAGCCGGGCAAAGTCTTCCATTGAGACGCTAAGGCCTTTCCGAATCTGTGTGATTTCTTCAGGCGTAAGAAAAGCGTGGCGGGCTTGGAGCGAGTGAGAAAAGAGTTCATCCCATCGCTGTGTCTCTTCGGGCGCAAATGATTGAGCCTTGCACTCGTCACATACTCCAATCAGCGCCTCGTCTACAGTAAAGGGATACCCTTTTATTTTCGTTTTGTAGTTGTGGATACGGATGGTTCGTACAGTGCCCTTTTCGCATTCCGGGCATGTGAACTCAAATAACGCTTCTGTTTCCATAGCTCTCATCCCTTTAGTCTTCTTTGTCCGCTTGGTGAGCTGTTATGTAGAAATAGAAACGACCATTTTCTGTAGAACGGACTTTTCCAGCCGTGTAAAACAGCCGTCCATGAGTGTCCCTCCCAATAATTACGTATTTCATGCCATGCACGTCCTGTCTTTTCTCATCACGCTCCTTCTTATAGATTCTATTTGCCGAGAGTACGCAGTGTCTTAAATCTTCTTCATCGAAGAAACCGTCTTCTATGAAGCTTTGCACCTTCCCTGAGAATCTGTACCGCCCCTCGGCAATCAGTTGCTTAATCTCTTCCAGCGTCATCCACTACCTCTGCGGCCCCTGCGCTCAGATTCATAAAGGCAATAGAGCATATATTTTACATATAATAAAGTAAAATACTTTACATCATAAAATTAAGCGCATTGTCCAGGAAAAATCCAGGAGGATTTCAGAATAGTTTCTACTACTTAGAGGATTCTTGAGAAGAAAAGGGCGCGTCAAGAGTGGGAGGAGAGTACGCGACGCTAACTTGGCCCACTCTTTTGAGCTGTGGCTGGTGGTGACGGGGCAAGGGCAAGAGCCGTGGGAGGGGAAACCCACCCCGGCCTTCGGCCACCCCTCCGAGGAGGGGAGTAGGGAATGGATAAGGGCGAGCACACAGACCGCCCCGACACATTACCCGACCAGCTTCGTCAAAATCCGCTCGTACTCTTTATTATTCTCTGCCTGCACATTGACGTGATGCAGGTCTACCCCACACTCTTCCTGGGCTTGCAGACGGTCAATGCCTGCTTCCACCGACCCCACACAGCCGGTTGCGTCAACCAACTGATCGGGCACGGCTTCGCCGGCGGCGCGCGAGCCACCCTCCCAGGCTTTTTTGACGGTCTCAACCGTTTCCCCATAGCCCAGCCGACTGAGCTGGGCGGCGTAGAACGTGCCCATGCGGCCGATGTAAAAGGCCAGCATAGCGGCTGAGGCTGCGCGGGCTTTATCAACCTGCGCAGTCACCGTGACCGTACCCGGCGAACGGACGGCGACCGCATGGGCCGAACGTCCGGCGGCCACGCTGGCTTGGCGTAGATTGTCAATTTCACTCTTGAGATGTTCGAGCGGAATCATAATCGGTAGCCAGCCGTCTGCCAGCTCTGCCGTCATTTTCACACTCTTGGCATTAATCGTTGCCAGATAAATCGGAATATGGTCGCGAACGGGTTGGAAGCGCAGCGTAAAGCCGCGTTGCAGGTCAAACAGCTTGCCTGAATATTTGAGCGGCGCGCCTTTCATAATGGTGTTGATGATTTCCACATACTCACGCATGCGCTGGAGTGGCGGTTGAAACGCGACCCCATGAAAATGCTCAATGACTTGCGGGCCGCTCGTCCCCAGGCCGAGCAGCATCCGCCCGCCGGAGACCTCATCCAGGGTGGCAAAGTGCTGGGCAAGCGCCGCAGGCGTGCGGGAGTAGGTATTCACAATCGCCGTGCCGAGGTTGATTTTTTCAGTCTTGTCCGCCAAAAGGGTCAAAATGGTGAACGCATCCCGGCCCCAGGCTTCCGGCACCCAGGCCGAATGCACACCGGCTGCATCCGCGATTCGGACCTTTTCACACAGCGCCGTGTAGTCGAGCTTGCCTTGCCAGTCGATGCCAATTGAGATTTTGTGGGCCATACATACTTCCTCCGTTCCCGTGTGACTCTGTTTGGTCGCGCGACTGTAGCACGTCCCTTTTATACCGTCAGCTATTCATCAGTGCGGATTGGTGTCTTTTCTGCTGAGACGATTCTTGACAACCGAGGGCGCTTCAGGCCAGAAGGAGAGCGTTTGTCAAAAAGGGGAACGCATGCCAACCGCCGAAACCGAAGACCATCGCGACCGCAACACCTCTCCGTCTCAGCCGCCCGACGCCCCCCCTGAGGTCGGAGGACCGTATGCCTATTACGTCCTGGCCGTCCTCTTTGTGGTGTATGTGTTTAATTTCATTGATCGTCAGATTCTGGCCATCTTGCTCCAGCCGATTAAGGAAGACCTGCAAGTCTCAGACACGGCTATGGGTTTTCTGACCGGCTTTGCCTTTGCTGTTTTTTACGCGATTGCCGGCCTGCCACTCGCCCGTGTGGCTGACCGCTGGGTCCGGCGGAGTTTAATTGCCCTGAGCATTGCGACCTGGAGCCTGATGACCGCGGCCTCAGGTCTGGCCCGGAATTTTAGCGAGTTGGCCCTGGCACGTGTTGGCGTCGGCATTGGCGAAGCCGGTTGTACCCCGCCGGCGCATTCTCTCCTGTCTGACTATTTTCCGCCGGAGAAACGCGCGACCGTGTTGGCCGTGTATGCGTGTGGCATTTATATGGGCGTGGGTCTGGGCTTCTGGTTGGGCGGCTGGCTGAATGACGCCTTTGGCTGGCGGGTGGCGTTTATGGTCATCGGGCTGCCCGGTGTGGTCATGGCCTTCGTGGTTCGGTTCACTGTCCGTGAGCCCCTGCGGGGCATGAGTGAGCGTACGGCAGCGGCGAGTCGTCCTTACAGCCTGGGTGAAACCTGGCGGTTTCTGACCCGACTGCCCAGCGGCCGTCGAATTAGTTTGGGGGCGGCCTTTCAAGCCTTTGTCGGTTACGGACTAGCGGCTTGGATTCCTGCCTTTTTTATTCGTCTGCACGGTATGACAACCGGAGAGTTGGGATTGTGGCTGTCCTGGATTACCGGAATAGGCGGAGCACTCGGCGCCTTTTCCGGCGGCTGGCTTGCGGACCGGGGGGTCAGGCACGCGCCCAAGGCGCGTGCCCATATCAGTCTGGTTGGCGCGCTGTGTTCGATTCCCTTTATCGTCGGAGCCTTGCTCCTTGAAGACACCACCCTGGCCTTGCTGTGTCTCTTTCCGGCGAATGTATTTGGCACGATGTGGTTGGGACCGGCCGGCTCGATTGTGCAAGACCTCGCTCCGCCGGCCATGCGGGCCACGGCTTCGGCGGTCTTTATTTTTATCCTGACGATGATCGGCCTGGGCGCCGGCCCCCAAACGGTCGGCATCCTCAATGACCTGATCGGTACGCCGGAGGCGATTCGCTACTCCCTGCTCGGGGTAGCAGTCAGCACCAGTCTGCTGTCCGCCGTCTTTTTCTGGCTGACCGGCAAGACCCTGGAGCAAGACATCACAGCCAAACAGCAATTATAGGAGTGCGGGCTTCCAGCCCGCAATAATGATAAAGGCTGCGGCCAAGATGACCGCGCTCCCAGGACAAAAGAAGGATTAGTTGATGGTGTCGGAGAAGTAGCGGATGACGGCGGCGACGCGCTACACCGGCTATATTTGTACCTCAACGGCGTAATAGCCCATCTCAGTTGGAGCGGAAAAGTATTTCGCCAGCCGGGACAGGACGCGCGGAAAAAATTCGTTCTCCCGGTCCGCGGCCTGCATGTGTTCTCGGCTGGTCCAAAAGCTCAGCCCACGTCCGGTTCCTTGAGAGCGATTGGCCAGCCACAGCACGCCCTGAAAACCGGGCTGCTGCTTCAGTAATGGCAGATAGTCTTGCTCATACACAGCACGCGCCGGGTCAACGCGCTCTTCGGGAACAGGCAGAGTAATCACCCTGGCGAAACGCCCACCTATATGCTGGCCGGCCCGGACCAGGACTTCGTACTGTTCAGGCTGCGGGTGTTCAGTCAGAAACGGCAACAGCATGGCGGCAACGGCCTTGCGGCTCTTCAGTTCGGAGCGGGTCAGCGCGGCTGCGGAGTTCCACAAGGTGACGATGAAGCCGGTATGCACCTCCGGGTCAGACACCACCAAGCCACCGCTGAAGCCGGGTTCTTGAATCAGCGGCGGTATCACCGCGCCGCGGGAGACGGACAGGAAGTCAGTCAGCAGGCCGGGTTTGCAGTGGACGGGAATCACGCGTGCATGCATCGATTGGGTTCCTTTTATAAGGTTGCCCGGAGGTCAGTCAGGAAGCCCTGAATCACCTGAAAGCTCCGGTCCCAGAATTCGGGCTGATTGATATCTATACCAATATGGGCCAAGACGTGTTCCGGACGTTGCGACCCGCCGCTTTCCAATACGTGTAAATAGCCCGGCACAAAGTCTTCTCCCTGATCGAGATAGCGCTGATACAGGGCCAGGGTGAGCAGCTCGCCGAACGGATAGGAATAACAGTAGAACCGGCTATGAATAAAATGCGGGATATACGACCAGCCCCAGCGATAAACGGGCAACAGTTCAACACTCTCGCCAAAGAGCTTGCCTTGTTCGGCCATCCATAGATCGCAGATATCGTCGGCGCTCAGGGACCTGTCCTGTCGTTTGGCATGGGCCGCCATCTCAAAGCGGGTGAGGGCAGTCTGTCGAAAGACTGTGCCGTATATTTCCTCCAAGACCTCGCACAGCAGGGCGCGGCGCGTATCCGGCTGCTCGGCCTTATCCAGCAAGTGCCGGGTCAGCACGATTTCCGCAAAGACCGAGGCGGTCTCAGCGAGCACCAGGGGCGCGTCGTAGTGCAGGAATTTCTGGCGTCGCGCTAACAGGTAATGAATACCGTGACCCAGCTCGTGGGCCAGCGTCGAAACAGCGCGCCCGGTGCCGGTGTAGCTGCACAGCACGTATGGGTGGTGGTCGGGTGACAGGGCGGCGCAAAAGGCGCCGCCGCGTTTCCCGGCGCGGACTTCAGCATCAATCCAACGTTGCTGGAAAAACTCCCCGGCCAGGGCAGCAAACTGTTCGTTAAACTTGCCAAAGGCGGTCAGGATCAAATCCTGAGCGTCGGCAAAGGAGATTTCCTCCGCCACGGTTTCAAGTGGCGCGTACAGGTCCGTATTTTTGAGGCGTTCGACCCCGAGCAATTCTGCCTTCAGCCGAAAATATTCCTGCGCCAGAGGATAATGGCGTTCGACGGCCTGCAGCATGGCCTCGACCGTTGGGGGGGCAATCTCGTTCGACAAATGCGTAGGAAGAGTCACCTCGGCATACTGACGCTGCTCGCACTCAATTTTATGATCGAGCAATAAATTGTTGAAAATAGAGGTGAGAACAAGCGAGTGCTGGGCATAGGTCTCCAAAAACGTGGCAAGGGCACGCTCTCGCAGGTCGCTGTCCGGCTGGCGCAGCAGGGCCATAATCTCACCATCGGTGAGTATATATTCTTCACCGTCTCTGGTGAGCGGAAAACGGAGCGAGCCACTGAGCTGGTCGTAGAGCTGCACAAATGCCTGTTTGCCCGACAGGTTTTTGTGGTTCAGGAGTTGTTCTTCTTTTTCACTCAACGTATGCGGTTTAAAGCGTCGGACAACTTCCAGATGGTGTTGATAGTCTTGCAGCTCCGGCGTTGTGAGGAGATGGGCAAGCTGCTCGTCCGTTAACGCAATGAGTTCCAAAGAAAAGAAAACCAACAGATTCTCAATACTGGTGGCGGTTTCACGCGTGTGCTGAACAAGCTGCTGGACCGGCTGGTTCTGGGTGTTAGCCGCAAACAGGAGCGACGCATAAAAGGCGGGGCGGTGCTGTAGCTCAGCGATAGCTTCATATTCAGCCAATGCCTGGGCGAGTGCCGGACCATCGACCTGCCCGCTTTCAATCCTGCCTCGGTAGGTCTGCGCAAATACTTCTGCGAGACGGCGCGCTTCCGCTAGATCAGCCTCAAGCCGGGCATCGTCCGGGCTGGCATACAGTCCCCCAAGGTCCCAACACACACCTTCCGCTTTGAGTCCGGATTGTTGCTGCATATCCCATCCTTTTTTCCCGCTTACGCATTCTCGTGAGTCTCTCGGCGTGAATCCCCGCTCACTCGTCTTCCACTGTATAGACCAGCGACACGGGTAACAGGGGGGGGTAGGGTCCGGTGGCGTTCGGAGTGAGACACGACCGAGCAACGCCCTCGCTTGACTTCTCCTCTGTCCTAATGGCAGACAGAGAACCAAGGAGGGATGATTCATGCTGACAAATGGTGTGTCCCATATTGCGGTTGGCGTGCGTGACATGGACGCCTCGCTCCGGTTTTATCGTGATCTGCTCGGCTTTGAGGTGGTCCGGGATGAGGTACAAGAAACACGGGGGACGGTCCTGCCGGCCTTGTATCACGAACCGCATGACCAGCGACGGGTGGCAACCCTGTATTGGAAAAAAGGCCCGCACGAGGCATTTCTGGTCTTATCCGAACATTCGGATAAGCCGGTCAGCGGCGAGCCAATTAAGCTCGACCAGATTGGCATCCACCACTATGCATTTTGGGTGGAGGATCTCCCCCAGGTCTATGAAGAGTTAAAAGCCAAAGGCGCCGATTTTGTCGTGCCGCCGACAGTCACAAAGACCCAGGACGGCAACTTTAACAGTGCTTTCCTGCGTGACCCGGATGGCATTCTGGTCCAGCTTGACGAGTTGGTGGAAGACTAATCGTAAGGAGTCAGCATGACACAACCATACGCTCTCACCATCGCCGCCGCGGCCGAACGCATTCGCACCCAGCAGCTCTCTCCCGTGACCCTCGTCCAATCCTGTTTGGACCGCCTTGACCAGCTTGAACCGCAGCTCCGCGCTTGGGTAACCGTCGATCATGAGGGCGCCTTGGCCACAGCCCAGCAGCACGAAACGGAAATCAGGAACGGACACTACCGGGGTCCGTTGCACGGCATCCCGCTCGGGCTCAAGGACATTTTCTTTACTGCGGGTATGCAGACGACCATGGGGTCGTCCATATACGCTCACTATGTCCCGGACTATGACGCCACATCCGTGCGCCTCCTCAAGGAAGCAGGAGCGGTCATACTCGGGAAAGCGCAAACCACCGAATTTGCCGCCCTGGCTCCGTCGCCCACCCGGAATCCATGGAATCTTGAACACACGCCGGGCGGTTCCAGCAGTGGCTCTGCCGCGGCTGTCGCTGCGCAGATGTGTTTTGGCGCGCTGGGCTCTCAGACCTATGGCTCAACCATACGCCCCGCGGCCTACTGTGGCTGCGTCGGCCTCAAGCCGACCTTTGGCCGGATCAGCACCTACGGGGTCTATCCCTTGTCAAGCAGTCTGGACCATGTTGGAATTTTTTCCCGCACAGTCGCAGACATAGCTCTGCTGCTTCAGGTCTTAGCTAGAGAAGACGCGAACGACCCGATGAGCGCGGCCCAGCCTGTCCCAAACTATGCTGCCGCGCTGGCACATCCGCAGCCACCGCGCATCGGCTTGGTCCGAGAGTTTTTTCTTGAAAAAGCTGATACGGAAACCCAACAGCATATCGCGGCAGTTGTGGATCAACTGACCCAAGCCGGGGCGCATATCACCGAGGTCTCGCTACCGGAGAGCTTCAAAGGCGCGCCCGAAGCGCACTTCAATATGATGTTCGTTGAATCGGCCTACTCCCATAGTGAGGTCTACGACCAGTATAAAGAGCAGTACAGTCCGCAGATGCAGGACTTGATCGAGAAGGGCCGCAAGGTCTCCGGCGTGGAGTATATGGAGACCCAACGACACCAGCACACTTTTCGTACCGAGATGGATGCGCTGTGCCGAACAGTCGACGCCCTCCTGACTCCAGCAACCCCGGCCCCCGCGCCGAAAGGCTTCAAAACCACCGGTGATCCGACGTTTAACGGCCCGGCAACTTTTTCCGGCCTGCCCAGCCTGGCCTTGCCGTCAGGGGTGAGTCAGGCCGGCCTGCCCTTGAGTATTCAGCTCATGGCAGCAGCCTTTGGCGAAGAAAAGCTGCTAGCGGTTGGCGCGTGGTGTGCGGAGGTGCTGGCGTTTTCGGAGACGCCGTCATTCGCATAATCGGCATAATTGTAGGGATAGCTCGCTGGCCCGTATTTCAACTGACCAGCAACACTATCCCAGCGACGATTAAAATCGTCCCGGCCACGTCGGCCTTGGTTATGCGTTCGACATCATGAAGAATCAGATGACTCAGGATGAGCGTGACCAGCGGCACGGTTGAGGTCAACGGAGCAGCAACAACAACCGGCAGATACTCAAGCGCCAAAAAAAGCGAAAAGATGGCTAAGGTCGATGTCAGGCCGGCGAGACCAAAATACAGGCCGGCCTGACGCGGCAAGGGGAATAACTCGGCTCTCTGACCACTCGCAAAAAAGTAGGTTGTATACACCGCCATACCGGCCACAATGCCGATGCACGCACCCAGCAAAGGCTCGTTACTCGACTGCAAACCGAGTTTTGCGACAATAGGATTGGTCCCATAGCAGAACGCGGCGAGAAACGGGTAGAGGATACCGTTCGGCCTCATCTCCTCCCCTTCTTTCGATTTTGCCCGGTCAGAATCACCACCCCAGCCACGACGCTCAATATGCCGCACAGCATTTTGAGGGTGAGGTGTTCATGCAGAAAAAGAAGGGCAAAAACCGTCGTAAAAAGCGGCGCCGTATTCACCAGCGGCGTACTCCTGGCCGCCCCAAGATGGGCAACTCCCAGGTAATTGAACAGGCGGCCTAAACACGGACCGGAGATGCCAGCGGCTATAAACCACATGGCAGCCTGGGGGGTGATGACCTGCGTCACTGAGCGCGGATGAAGCCCAAAGACTAGCGCCATCAACGGCAGGCTCGCCAATAACCCACACAGCACCCCGACCGAGGCACTCGCATGTGGAAGCCCCTTGCGGACAAAAATCGGCGCCGTCCCCCACAAGCATGCAGCCGTGAGTGCAAAAAGTTCACCGTAGAACATACCACCTCCAAACCTCAGTAACGCTTACCCCTCAGTACCGCTTACCAAGGAGATAAGAACAGGGAATGGAGGGGAGGACAACTCAGTATCTACTCATCCGACATTATTCGGACAAGACAGAATTTTTTGCCGCTTCAGTTGACACACCGAACCAGGGAGGCATACACGCAAGGGACAAATTTTCCACGCAAGAAGGACAAAGGAGAAACAAATGACGACAATCCGACGCGTTGTTACCGGTCACCGAGCGGACGGCAAATCAATCATTGCCAGCGATGGAGAAGTCGCAGGCATCGACGTTCCTGGCCTGCCCGGGGCGACATTGACTACCCTGTGGGGTGCGGACGAAACGCTCTCATATCCTGACGCTGGGAGCGAGCCGCGTCATCACGACTGGTTTCCGCCAGTCGGCGGTTTTCGCTTTGCCTCATTTGTTTTGGCTCCCGAAAGTACGCCGCCTGCCGCCACCAACCCAGAAGAAGCTGCTGCCGAAGCCGAACGCCTGTTTCCGGGGTTGTTGGCGACCATGGAACCGGATGATCCAGGCATGCATCGCTCGGCGACAGTCGATACGCTGTATATCGTGTCTGGGCGCTGCGTGCTCGAACTCGACGACGGCTCAAAAACCGAGCTTGGCGCAGGGGATGTGATCGTTCAGAGCGGGACCATGCACCGTTGGCACAACCCTGGGGATGAGCCTTGCCACGTCATCGCCTTTCTCGCTGGTGCGCATTTGAAGTAGGAGCAGTGTATAGAATACTCATGGCTGGCATGGCCTTTCCGGTCCGCTATCGGCTGGTCGGTTTGCTGACCACCGGCAGCATGATCAACTATCTCGATCGGGTCAATATCGCTGTTGCCGCGCCAGTGATGATGGAATCCCTGGGCTGGGACGAGGGCCGCTTCGGTCTGGTCTTCTCGGCTTTTCTGGTCGGCTATGCCCTCCTCCAATTTCCAGGGGGTGTCCTGGCCGATCGCTGGAATACGCATAAACTGCTCATTCTAGTCTGTATTGGCTTTTCTGTTTTTACTGCCCTCACCCCCATGGGACAGTTGGCGTTTGGGCTGATGTTGGCCATCCGCTTTGGGGTGGGCATGTTTGAATCCATCACCTTCCCGGCCTATGCCGCCCTGAATGCGCGCTGGATTCCCCGCCAGGAGTACAGCCGCGCGCAAACCCTCAGCATCTCCGGCGCCTATCTCGGTCAGGCCATAGCCTACCCGCTGACGACCTGGCTGTTGACCCTGTTTGCCTGGCCTATGGTTTTTTATTGCAATGCCCTGCTTGGCGGGGTGTGGCTGATCGCCTGGATGGCTTTTGCTACCCACACACCAGCAGAGCATCCCAAAATCAGCCGGCAAGAACTGGCGTATATCGAGTCCAATCTCGCCCCACGTCAGGAGCACAAGTTTTCTCCCTGGGCTGTCGCCAAAGAGCGCCAGGTCTTGCTGCTGTCTCTGTCGTATTTGCTGTTGGTCTACGGCCTGTGGATGATCGTGTTGTGGCTGCCGACCTATATGGTCAGAGTCCGCGGCTTTACCCTCCAACAGATGGGCTGGGTTGGTATGATTCCCACCTTCGCCAGTTTTGCCGGGCTGGTCGGAGGCGGTACGCTGTCGGATCTGCTGTTACAGCGCGGCTTCAGTGTGCGTTTTGCCCGCGCCCAGGCCCCGTCGCTGTGTATTGCGCTGGGTGTTCCTTTTTTAGTTGCGGCGGTATTGGTTTCCTCAGGCGGCGCTTCCGTGGCCTGTTTTACGGCCTATCTGTTTCTGATGAATATTGCCGGCGGAGGCTATTGGGCGATACCGTTGGAACTGAACCCGCAGTTGGTTGGCGCGATATCCGGGGTGATGAACGGCTCGGGAAACTTTGCCGGCATTTTTGGGCCAATGACGGCCGGCTTTCTTGTTGCGGCCACCGGCAACTGGGCGCTACCCTTTCTGGTGGCCGCAGGTCTTGCCGCGGTGGCATTTGTGATTTTCTTTTTTCTGGTCGACCCGAAGCCGATTCGGGTTGCAGAGTCAGACGGTGGTAGCAGCACCGCGGGCGTGACATGATGGACCTGCACGACCTGGACGAACCTCCCGCGCCCGTATGACGATTGCGGGACGGCCGGGATCTTGGATAGCGATCTGCATGCGTTTTCCTTTGGGACGTACAATGCCAGACTCATCCGCAAGAAAACGTGGTATCACGGGTGCTGGTCGTTTGCCGTCCGCGGCAACGATGCCTCGACGCGCATGCGGCTGAATGGCCAAGAGACGACCCGCCGTGGGGATAACGCCTGCCGCATTGACAATCCGTGGTGTATGGGGGGCGTCCGCTCCAAGGTTGCTGTTGGAGAACCGGTTTTACTGGGGCTGGTGGATCCTGCAGTGGTGGTAGTATGCGCTGGCGATCTCTGTCCCGTTTCCTTCTGGTCTGTAGTGTCCTGGTCCTCTGGGATCTGGCTTTTGTGCACTGGCGCGGAGATGGGATGGAGCGCCTGAGCCCGCCTGAGCGGGCGGCGGCCCAGGAGGCGCTGCTCTGGTTATCGGCTACGTGCTTGGAAACCCCCATAGAGCGTGCGCTGAAACGGCATACCTATGTGGTCGCGGTGCACGAACGGCCGCAGTGCCCGCGTTTTCCCCGCTACGATGTCGCCATCGATGTCCACACCTTCTTGGGGTGGCCGATGATGCAGGTTGTCTCGGAGTGTGGGGGGTCAATCTGGTGTAATTGAAGGGATGGGACTCGTCGGATAGAGACCCCAGCCGCAACGCTGGGGTTTTCTTTTTTGCGCGTAATTGGTTGAGCGGGGGTGCCCGGTGCTGTCCTAATTTGAAGCCAAACGGCTTAATTTGCCAAGCTAAGTCTTTGATTTTCCAATTGCTCAAAAGCTTCAAACGGCCTAATTGGGACAGTACCTCTGGTTGTCTTCACTGGAGTGATCTGATATTTTTTCGCCATTGTTACTTGAATTTTTTCGTTTGTATTGATTGTCAACACTGCAACCCTGGAGGCCGTGTACGCGTCACCCGGGGTTTCTTTTTAGTGTGTACAGAGGAGGTCTTATGGCCAGACCACATCGAAGAGGCGGCGGCGGTGGCAAGCGGAGGCGGAAGGAACGAAACACAGAGCCCAAGGCTGAAAAAGATGTCATTGAAATGAATGGGACCGTTACCGAAGTCTTACCCAACGCATTTTTTCGTGTTGAGCTTGAGAACGGCCACTCCATCCTCGCCCATGTTGCCGGCAAGATGCGCAAGTTTTTTATCAAAATCATTCAGGGTGACAGCGTCACGGTTCAGCTCTCCCCGTACGATCTCGAACGTGGCCGGATCACCTTCCGCCATCGCTAACGCCCCCTTCTAGCCGAAGTGGCGCAGCATATGACACAGAATGCGAAAGCCGTCCTGCATATGAGACAGCTCGGCAAATTCGTTCGGCGCATGATAGGCTTCATTTCTGCCAAAACCAGTAATTTGCACGTCAAAGTCGTGCTCCTGCAAAAAGCGGACATAAGGCAGACTGCCCGTCAGGGCGAAGGGCTGAGCGTCGGGCCGCACTGCCGCAACCGCTTGGGCTAAGGCCGCATAGCCGGCTGAGGTCCGGTCACATGCCATTCCGCCGGACGGCGTTCCCAACATCTCAAAGCGTGCAGTCCCGACCTGTCCGTTGCAGGCATAGCGGCCCGGGCCAAAGACTGGCAGCCGGCTGACATCCAGCGTTTCCATAAAAGCGGCCAGCCCTTTTTTCACTTCGTCAGGGTCATACCACGGGGTCAGACGAATATCGCCTTCAATAAGGGCCTTGGACGGAATTTTCGTCAACGTATCATTCTCAACCTGCACCCGTGTAGGTTTGAGAGACGACGGCGCTCGAAAACCGTACTCCTGCTCTTTTGGATGAGCGGGATAGTGGGCGTAGAACCACTGCTGTAGGACGCGGGTCGCTTCATTCGCCAGTTCTGCGGCATTAATCCCGTTTTGCGGAAATCCCGAGTGGCTAGCCTTGCCTTCAATGGCCAGCCTCCACAGGGCCATCCCGGCAGTGGCCGTTGTTGGTCCAAAGTCGGCACTATCGATCCAATACACTGGTCCGTTCTTGAGGTGATCGAGCCGACCGTCTTTGACCAGCCGACCAATCCCTACGCCGTGCGTGTTTGAGAGTTCTTCGTCGGCAATAATGACCCCGACCACACTATGGTCGAGTTCCACTTCAGATTCAGCCAACTGAGCAAAAAGGTCGGTCAGAACGGCGACATGTCCCAGACAGTCGGTGACACCCCGGCCATACAAACGGTCTCCCTCAATCTGCAACTCAAAGGGCGGGCGCTGCCAGTCTTTTGGGTCGGCCGGCACCACATCAAGATGCGCGCCCACAAAAGCAATGGTTTTGTGGGCGCGTCCAGAAGACCGACCTGGATAGCTCAGGATAAGATTCCCCCGGCCTTCGGCATAACTCACCCGTTCCACCTGCAGGCGGCCACGGGCGGTATGGGCTGATAATTCGTCGAGAACGATATCTCCGGCGAGATCCTCTTGTGGTGGCGGCTGCTCCTTGGACGGGGAATTCTGCAACCGCTCACCAACGGCAACCATGGCACGCAGCACCCGCAGAAAACGAGCGGTATTCAGCGTCCACTGACTGAGATCGATGGGCTGAGCACGGGGCTGAACACGCGGCTGAGCGACGCTCCGCCAGCTCAATCGGTTCCAGGGCCACACCATACCGGGACGTTGCTCCTTACACGCCCTCGGCTTCAAAGACTTCTTTGGCGACCTGAAACGCGTTGACTGCGGTTGGCGCGCCGGCATAAAAGGCCATCTGGATTAAAATCTCAATAATTTCCTCTTTGGTCAGACCGGCATTCAGACCATTGGCGATATGGCTCTTGAGTTGGGGCAGCCGCTGCATGGCCGTGAGAGCCGCAATCACGGCCACACTGCGCATTTTCAGCTCAAGCCCTGGTCTGGTCCACACCCGTCCGAAGACGACTTCGTTCAACATCTCTTCAAGGTCCGGGGCGAGTTCGGCCAGCGCACTGGCCGACTTCCCAAAACGGTCGCCGCTCAGCTTTTTCCGAATTTCGATTCCCTTCTCAAGGTCGCTTTGATTCGCCATGTCATCCCTCCTTGCTGCAAAATATTGAGCCTGGGGACTATACCCTAGGGCACGCGGCTAGAACAAGAGCC
The DNA here is from genome assembly GCA_965247985.1 of uncultured Binatia bacterium (SeqCode). GTDB lineage: Bacteria > Desulfobacterota > Binatia > Bin18 > Bin18 > Bin18. The sequence continues at coordinate 3,841,004 of OZ252051.1, forward strand.
GCCCCGTCCGGCTTCTCGTCTTGCTTCTTCCCCTCTCCGTGCCCACTCTTGCCTGCTATCGACCTTGTTCTTGACAGACACAGGCCGGGCATGCTCAACACAAACAATAGACTCCGCATGAGTGTATGGAGAGCACAGGGGGGAATACGTGAGATTTGGCCTTTTCTATCAGTTACCGTGCGCAGATACCCAGACACAGGCAGCGCGCTATCAAGAGACCATTGAACAGATCATTCACGCCGAGCAACTGGGTTTCGATTGTGCCTGGCTTGCGGAGCTGCACTTTTATAAGCACTTCTCGATTATGTCGTCGCCCCTGATTGTGGCCACGGCTATTGCCCAACAGACGGAGCGCATCCGCCTGGGCATTGCCGTCAACCTCCTGCCGTTATGGCACCCGGTCCGCAACGCGGAAGAGGGTGCGACGGTCGATCTGTTGAGTAACGGGCGACTGGAGTTCGGAGTCGGACGCGGGACGATTCCGCTCCATTTTGCCGGATTCGATCGCTCTCGGGACAAGAGCCGCGAACGCTTTGAAGAAAGCCTCGCCATCATCAAACAGGCCTGGACCCAGGAGTCGTTTTCATATGACGGCAGCTATTACAAGATTCCTGAGACCACTGTCGTACCGAAACCGCTGCAACAGCCCCATCCTCCCATCAGGGTTGCGGCCAACAGCCCGGAGACCGCGGTGTTCGCGGGGAAAACCGGCCATCCGATATTTGTGGCCTCAGTGACCAATCCACTGCCCAAGATGTTTGAGCAAGTGGCAACCTATCGCCACGCCTGGAATGAACACGCCCCCCATAGCGGGCAGGCCACTCACCCCAGGTACGCTCCCCAAGATGTCTCGACGATGTTTTTTATGCATCCGGGTGAAAGCCTGGATCAGGTGCGTCAGGCCGTGGAGCCGAGTATTCAAAATTACTTCGGCAGCGTCCTGGGCATGATGACAAGCGGCACGACAAAACAGGAGGATATGGAATCGTACCGCTATACGGCAGAGATCCGTAAAAATCTGGAGAGTATTACCTTTGAGCAAGTCGTCGACAGCATGGCTATTTTCGGCTCTTCCCACGAGTGTGTAGACCGTATTCGGATGCTGCATGCAGAACTCGATATGAACGAACTGATCTGTTGGTTTAATCCGGGCGGCATGGTACCACATGAGCAGGTCAAAGCCGCTATGACCCGTTTTGCGAATGAAGTCATTCCTGGGGTGAAAGACCTATAGAGCCAGAATCCGTTTTGCACATCGCCAAAAATACGATAGAGAAAGAGCAGTACCCTGAGACGAACTTTTTGGAACAACGCCTATAGAGGAGGGCATCGTATGGGACGTATATTTTTTCGTGGAGTCAATCTGATCGACGGTGAGCATAAGCCACAACCCAATTCCACCGTTGTCGTGCAGGGCAAACGCATCAGTGCGGTTGGGAAAAATGGAGATGTTCCCAAACCCACATCCAAAGATGTGGTGTACGATCTCAGCGGCAAATCTCTCATGCCCGGCATGGTCCAGTGCCACTATCATGTCGCCTACGCCAATGTCGGCGATATGAACGATATTGACATGAAACATCCGCCGACCTATTTGACGCTCATCGCAGCCAAGAATGCCGAGCTGCTGCTGAGCTGTGGCTACACCGGGGCGGCTGGCGCCGGCACGATGCACAATATCGATGTCACGCTGAAAAAGGCCATTAACTCGGGCATGATTCCGGGCCCGCGGTTTCTAGCCTGCGGCCGCGATGTGGTCACTACTGGCGATTCGGTCGATTGCCATCCCAACTTCTGGAAGATGGGCATGGAGGGCTTAGCCCGCGTATGCGACGGACCGGACGATTTTCGGAAAGCCGTGCGTGAGGAAATCAAGATGGGCGTGGACATCATCAAACTCTACCCGACCGGCGGCCACGGGCTGATGTGGGACGAGGACACCATGACCATGAGCCAGGACGAAATTGATGCGGCGACCACAGCCGCGCATGAGCGAGGCCGAAAAATCCGCGGCCACATCATTTCCAAGAAAGGCATCCTGGCCGCCCTTCAAGCCGGTATGGATGTCATTGACCACGGTGACCGGATGGATGACGAATGCATTGAGGGCATGCTCAAACAAGGCACCTTTGTGACCCCGAGCCTGTACTTCCCGTGGAAGGTCGTCGAGGAAAAACGCCGCACGGGTTCGAGCGGTTGGGGTGGTGTCGATAGCATGGAACGGAATTTGGAGCACTCGTATGAAGTTCTGCCCAAAGCCAATGAGGCCGGGGTGAAACTGGTTATTGGTGACGACTTCGGTATCGCGGCCATGCCGCACGGCGAATATACGCATGAGCTTGAAGCCTATGTGAAAGGTGCCGGCATCCCGGCTATAGATGTTTTGCGTTGGGCCACCAAGAACGGCGCAGAGTTACTCGGCAGGGGCGATGAGCTGGGGACTATTGAGCGAGGCAAGATCGCGGACTTACTCATCGTCAAAGGCAACCCGGCCAAAGACATCACCATCTTACAAGACAGAAAGAACCTGCACGCCATCATGAAGGACGGTGAGTTCTATGACTGTCAGCTCACGCCAAGCAAAGCCAGACTCCAGAAAGCCGCCTAGTCGCAAGCGACCATAACAAACAGGGAATCTGTAGGGGCACGGCATGCCGTGCCCCTTTTTTGTTGTATCAAAGGCTTTTCAAGTCGCCCGTCTTTCGCTACGAGAAGAGGGGGTAAGGAAAGGAAACGTATGAGCCGTATTATTGACGCGGATAGCCATTTCATGGAACCGCTCGATTTATGGGAGCGCTATATTGAGCCGGAGTTCCGTTCCCGCTGCCTGCGCTTCACCCAGGACCCGGAGACCGGCAGGCAGGTCATGCGCATCAACGAATCAAAACATATTCGTGGGGTGGGTGAGTTCAGCATGGAAGACATGCTGGGCGTGGGCGTAGGCTACGGTCAAAAGGAGGCTGGCTCCGGGCTGGGTTCTTTCGACTTTTCCAGCGCGTTTAATAATACCCTCGAAGACATGGACCAGCGTATCGCCTACCTGGATAACGAGGGTTTTGAGTGCCAGTTTATCTATCCGACCCTGGGGCTGATGTGGGAAGGTCAGGTGACCGACCCGGATTTGGCGGCCGCCCATTGTCGCGCCTATAACACCTGGACGCTGGAGGTATGCGCCCAGCACCGCAGCCGGCTGTATCCGGTCGGGCATATTTCTCTGCGCCATCCCGCGCAGGCTGTACGCGAGATCGAGCGTCTGGCCGATGCGGGCATGCGGACGATCTTTGTCGGGGCCCTGCCGGTTGACGGAAAAAGTTTTGGCAGCCCGGATTTTGACCCGGTCTGGGAGGTCGCCCAGTATCACGACATGGCCGTAGGCATTCATCTGGTCGTGCATCGCAACTATCTGGGCCACGACTGGTATACGGACCGACGACCGGGCTTCATGTTCCTGAGCATGAATGGCATTCAGGATCCGCGCATGGCCCTCACCACCATGGTCTACGACGGCGTGTTTGAGCGCTTTCCCAAGCTGCGCGTCGCCACCATTGAATCCGCCAGCGGTTGGGTGGTGGAATGGCTCGACCGACTCGATTATCGCTACAGCTATATGGGCCACTCGTGTCAGATGGAACGTCCGGCCAGCGAGTATTTTGAGCGGAATATCTGGATTGCGGCCGACCCGGATGAGCGCCTGCTGCCATATATGGTTGAGCTGCTCGGCGACCACAAGTTTTTTATTGGTTCGGACTATCCGCATGCCGAAGGCTTTACCGATCCGGTTGCCAAAGCCCGGAACGCCTTGGACAAACTGCCGGAGGCATCGGTCAACAAAATATTGGGAGAAAACGCGGTCCAATTTTTTGGACTCTAAACCAGGCTCTAAACACAAGGAGGGAGTTATGAATCTCGAAGATATCGCCCAACGAGTCCAGACGCTCGAAGACATCGAAGCCCTCAAAAAGCTCAAGGCCCGTTACTGTGCCGGGGCAGATGAGCGGGATGAAGAGAAGTTTGTCGGCTGCTTCACCGAAGACGCCGTCTGGGACGGCGGCAACTTCGGACACTATGAAGGCAAAGCCGCCATTCGGGCCTTTTTTCGTACTATTCCCGAGGTCCTGTCGTTTGCCATCCACTACGTTATGAACCCCCGCCTTGAGGTCACCGGCGACCGGGCCACCGGCTATTGGTACCTCTTGGAGCCCTGCACCATGGTCGAAGGCGGCGAGCAAGCGGTCTGGGGGGTGGCCAAATACGAAGAAGAATACGTCCGGGTGGACGGGGAGTGGAAAATACACAACCTGATCCTCGCTCCAGAGTGCTGGACCCCGTTTGAGCAAGGCTGGGTCAATCAGCAGTTTGTCGGACAGTAGGTCTCGTCGTCAATAGATTTCTCCTCTTGAGAGGGGGGCCGCATAGCGGCGGGGTGTGTTTCGGGCCGGTCTAGGAACCCACCCCGGCCTTCGGCCACAAAGAGGAAACGTGTCCTCAACAGAACAGGTAGGTGTTGACACGTTTCCTCTTTCCCTCCTTGGAGGGGACGGAACACAGAGAGAGTAGGGAGCGTTCCAGCCGAGCCGCTATCTCAGCCGGCATCATACAAAATACACCATGCCAACCTATAGCTTAGGCATCGACGTCGGCGGGACCTTTACCGACTTGGTGTGCGCGGACGAGGCCGGACAGACCCACACCGAGAAGGTCCTGACAACAGGAGAGAACCAGGCCCTTGGAGTGCTCAGTGGCATCGGCAAACTGGCCCTCCAATACGGACTGGCCGAGCACGATTTTCTCAGTCAGATATCGGTTGTTGTGCATGGCACAACGGTCGCCACCAACACCATGTTGGAATACACCGGAGCCACCACCGGCCTGATTACCACCGCCGGCTTTCGCGATACCATCGAGATCCGCCGCAACTATAAAGAAGCGGCCTTTGACCTGCGCCTCTCGGCCCCGTATCAAATCGTCCCGCGCCGCTGTCGCCTCGGCGTGACCGAGCGGATTGATTACGCCGGCCAGATCGTCAAACCCCTGGCGGAAGAGGAAGTCCGCACCGCGGTGCAGCGCTTGGCGGATATGCAGGTCGAAGCCATAGCGGTGTGTTATCTGTTTGCATTTTTGAATCCAGTCCACGAACTGCGCACGCGGGAGCTTATCCGCGAGATACTGCCGGATGTCCATATCTCGCTTTCGTCAGAGGTCCTGCCCCAAGTCCGAGAGTTCGAGCGCTTGAGCACAACTCTGGTCGATGCCTATATCACCCCGCGTTTACAGAAGTATTTACAGCGGCTGGACACGGAACTCCGTGAGCGTGGATTCCAGGGCGACATCTTCATCATGCAGGGCAATGGCGGCGTCGTTGGCCTGGAACAGGCCAGGGCTCACGGCGTGCAGACCCTCCTATCCGGGCCGGCCAGCGGCGTTGTGGCTGGCGCGTATCTGGGTCAGGTGTCCGATTTCAAGGATGTCATCACCGTTGATATGGGGGGCACGAGCTTTGACGTGTGCCTGGTTCAGGAGGGGCGTCCCAAAACCGGAACCGATCAATGGATGAGCCGCTACCGGGTGGCGGTTCCATTTATCGATATTCACACCATTGGCGCTGGTGGCGGCAGTATCGCCTGGGTCGACGAGGGCGGCGCGCTGCGGGTTGGCCCACAGAGCGCTCGAGCCCATCCGGGCCCGGCGTGTTACGGCTTTGGCGGTCAGGAGGCAACGGTCACAGATGCAGACGTGGTCCTGGGCTATATCAGTCCCGATTCTTTCCTGGGCGGTGAAATGCAGCTGAACGCTGAGGCTGCCCGACAGGCCATCGAGGCCAAAGTCGCTCGGCCGCTGGAGATGAGCCTGCTGGAAGCGGCGAGTGGCATCTTTCGCATTGTCAATAATAGTATGAGCAATAGTGTGCGTCAGGTTTCGCTCGCCAAAGGCTACGACCCGCGTGACTTCGCCCTGACCGCTTTTGGCGGTGCCGGCGCAATCCATGCCGGGGCATTGGTTGAAGACCTTGGCATTCAGACCATCCTTATTCCAAAAGGCACGGCCCCAGTCCTGTGCGCTCTGGGCGATCTCTTGTCCGACCTACGGGTGAGTCGAGTCCGCAGTTTCTATGCGCGGGGGAGCGAAATTGATCTGAATGCAATGAATGAGCAATTCCGGCGTATGCGCGCGGAAGCCAGAGTCCTGTTTGGGAGTCAGCAGCGTCACCTGGAGCAGACTTTCACCCAATTCTCGCTTGAGATGCGCTATAGTGGCCAGACGCATGAGGTGACGGTTCCCGTTGTGCAGCAGGGAGAGCAGCTGAGCGCCACAGATATGGAGACGACTATCCAAGGATTCCACAACCTGCATGAACAATTGTACACCTTTCAAAAGCCCGAGGACGAAGTCGAAATTCTGAACATCCACCTCGACCTCGTCGGGCGAAGGTCGAAACCGAGTTTGCAAACAGCCACCCGGGGCAGTCAGGATGCGCGTGCGGCATTGAGAGGCAGCCGGCCTGTCTATTCGGCCGCGGCCCAAGACTATGTTGAGACCGATATTTACAATGGCGAGCGAATCGTTCCGGGGAATTGTGTGGTCGGCCCGGCCATTATTGAAGAAGCCCGGACCTCAATCGTCCTTTTTGCCGGCCAGCGGGCCAGCCTCGACGAGCATCTCACCTATGTGATTGAGGTCGAGTGATATGGCAGCCACCTGTAATCACCTAGACCTACACCAGGACGTGATAACCACGCTCGGGGCGACACTCAGCCGCGCACGGCCAACCCTCCTGCGTCGCCTCGCGTCTTTAGCTTTAATCGATCGTCGTCACGTCACAGTGGCGCTCGCAACAGCGGATGGGCGCGTGGTTGGTATAGACACCCCGGCTCGCCTGGGCATTGTCCGGGCAGTGGTCCGGGCGGTCTGCGACACCTTTGGCGACGATGTGGCTGAGGGAGACATCATCCTCACCAACGACCCGTTTTCGGGCGGAACGCATATTCAGGACCTGACCCTGCTGCGACCGCTGTTTGTCGCTGATCAGCTCGTCAGTTGGGCCATTGTCCAGACGCCCCTGCCCGACCTCGGTGGCATGGCCTTGGGCGGGTATTATCCCTTTGCCCTTGAAATTTGGGCCGAGGGCATTCGGGTCACGCCGGCCAAGCTGTACCGCCAGGGCGTCTTACGCCGCGACGCGCTCACCCTGCTGACGCTCAATAGCCGGCTGCCGCATCTGATAGAAAAAGACGTGGAGAGTATGGTGGCTATTCTAGAACTGTCCAATACGGCCATTACCACGCTGGCCACCAGCCAGACGCCGGCAGTCTATACGCAAGCCCTGGACCAGCTCATCAGCGCCACGGCCGCCCAGACTCGGGCCGGCCTGTCTGAGCTGCCCCAGGGGGAGTGGCAGGCGGAGAGTCCGCCCATACACTGTTGTTTGGAAGAAACGGACTTGCACGTCACAGTCCGAGCGAGCGTTTCGGGCGAAGCCGTTACGCTTGATTTCTCCGGCAGTTCTCCTGCGGCCAAAGGCTTTGTGAACACCACCGCAGCCACCACTCTGGCCGCCGCCACAATTCCCTTTTTATCGCTCTGGCCTTCTCTGCCTGCCAATGAAGGAATTTTCCAGCACCTACAGATATCCCTTCCTGACGACACTTTTTTACACGCCAAGTTGCCCATGTCGGTTGGGTGGTCGCCCTACCAGCCAAGTCAGGCAATCGTTCAGGCCGTAGCGACAGCCCTGCGTCAGGCGCACTGTACACTGCCGCCAGCACATCAGTTGACAGCGCAGGTCACCCCCCCTCCCCTGCCTTTTACCGTCACCGGGTGTGGCCGTCCCGGCTGTCCGTTCCCTCTCCCCAACCCCCAATCCCCAACCCCTAACCCCCACAAAGGAGACTGAGCATGATTGACCGTATTACCGCCCTGGTTATCAAAGATTCTTTGGAAGCGATCTCTGAAGAAATGAGTAAAACGGTTGAGCGCACCGCGGTGCATCCGCTGTTCAACGAGGTGCACGACTACTCGACCGGGGTGTTCTTTTATGATGGGAGCGACGTGCGTCTGGTCGCCCGGGCGACTGCTATTCCCGTCCATATCTTTGCCTCCATTCTTTCAGTTGAAGCCCTTATGGAATCGTTTCAAGACGATCTGCATGAAGGCGATGTCGTCATGTTGAACGACCCGTATTACGGCGGCACGCATCACGCCGACTGGACAGTGATGAAACCCGTCTTCTTTGACGGCAAGCCGGTGCTGTTCCCCTCGGTCCGGGCTCACATGGCCGATTTTGGCGGGCCGGTCGCTGGTGGGTATAACCCTGAGGCCAAGGATATCTGGCAAGAAGCCCTGCGTATTCCGCCTATCAAACTCTTCGAGAAGGGCGTCTTGCGTCAAGACATGCTCGACTGGATTCTGGCCAACTCGCGCATTCCCAATGTGTTGCGGGGCGATATGGCCGCCATGTTCGGGGCCTGCAATCTGGCGGAGCAGCGCGTCCACGCCCTGTTCACCAAATATGGTGGGGATGTTGTCAATGAAAGTATTGAATACACGCTCGACTATGCCGAAAAGCGCTTTCGGGCCGAGGTCGCCAAGTGGCCGGACGGAGAATACCGGGGCAGCGCAACCTTGGATCACGACAGTCTTGGCAACCATGATGTCGAAGTCAAGACAACCGTCACCATCAACGGCTCTGATCTGAGCGTTGACCTGAGCGGCTCCAGCCCGGAAACGCCAGGCTTTGTGAACAGTCCGTTCGGCAATACGGCCTCGTGGGTCTATACCGCCTTGTGTTCGGTGCTGCCCGAAGACATCCCGATCAACTCCGGTGTGTTTCGGGCCGTGACTATCACTGCGCCGGAAGGCACAGTCGTGAACCCGCTGCCACCGGCCCCGTGTATGTTCAGTACGGTCGTTATTGGCGGCGATGTCGGCACGGCCACCATGCGGGCCTTGGAGCAGGCCATTCCCAACAAAGTCGGCTCAGTGTCGTTGAACTACTGTCTGTGCACCACCTATGGGCATGACTCCCGCTATGGCGAAATGTTTGTGACCATTGAGTACGGGAATACGCTCGTGGCCGCCGGCGGGACGCAGGGTCAGGACGGCTGGGGCGGCTGGCCGGCTCCTATGTGCGGGTTAATTTACTCCACGGTTGAAATGAGCGAGATTCAATTCCCCTTTTTCTACCACCAGTATGAATATGTTGGGGATACAGCCGCACCGGGCCAGTGGCGCGGGGTGCCGGGTTTTGCCATGAAGCGGGAAAGTGTCCGGGACACATCCATGATTAACGTGGCGCTGACAGGCGTGCGCCACTCCTCCCCTGGCTTTGCTGGCGGAAAGAACGGCGCGAGCAGCCGCTATGTCCTGAATTGGGGAACAGAGCATGAGGAAGAAGTGCTGGAGTCAGCCACTAATCGCCCCTCGCCGCCAGGATCAATCATTGCCACCTTTAAGGGCGGCGGGGGGGGCTGGGGCAACCCGCTTGTCCGTGATCCTCAAAAAGTCCTGGATGACGTACTGGATGAATTTATCAGCATAGACAGTGCGGAGCGTGATTACGGCGTCGTGATCCAGCCAGACGCCATGGCCATAGATACCGAAGAAACCCTACGCCGTCGCGCCGTGGCCGCCAAATAAGAAGAAGTAAGCAGCGTAAGGACCACCCCTATGCGACGACTCCGCTCAACCGGGAAAATTCGGCGACCGACCGCACAAGAATTGTCTGATTTGGCCGAGCGGTCCTATCTACGACTCACACCCCAGGAAGCGCTCGACCTTGAGGAGCTGAGTGAAGGGCTGCTCAGTACCTTAGATCGTCTGGACGAGCTGCCCCAGCCACGCTGGCCCATAAAATACACCGACCGCGACCCCGGTTATCGGCCGACTCCAGAAGAAGACCCGTATAATATTTTTATCCGCAAGTGTCGTGTCACTGGTGCATCCAGCGGCCCGCTCGCCGGTAAGAAGATCGGTCTAAAAGATAACATCGCCGTGGCAGGTATTCCGCTGACAAATGGTTCACGGCTTGCCGCAGGCTATGTGCCGGATTGTGATGCCACTGTAGTCGAGCGTCTGTTGGACGCCGGCGCTGAAATCGTCGGCAAGCTCAATATGGACAGCTTCGCGCTCTCCCCTTCCGCGGAAACCAGCGAGTTCGGCTATGCCCGCAACCCACGCAACCCGGACCATTCGCCGGGCGGTTCATCCGGTGGGAGTGGCGCTGCGGTTGCCAATGGTGATGTCGATATCGCCCTGGGGGTGGATGAAGGCGGCAGTGGCCGCATTCCGGCCGCCTGGTGTGGCATTACCAGTATCAAAGCCACCCACGGCCTGGTGCCCTCTTTTGGCTTGACCTATATGGACCATACTTTGGACTTTATTTGTCCTATGGCGCGTACCGTCCAAGAGGTTGCTCAGACACTTGAGGTGATTGCCGGCGATGATCCACGCGATCCCCAGTGGGTGCGCGGTGCAATTCAGACTGAGCCGTATACCCAAGCGCTGACAACCGACATTCAAGGTCTCCGTATCGGAATTGTCAAAGAAGGATTGGAAGGCCGGGCCGTCGAGCCTGAAGTGGTTGACGCCTTTCAAAAGAGTCTGGCTCAGCTTGGCACCCTTGGTGCCAGCTGCACTGAGATTTCTCTCCCCATGTTCAAAAACGCCTGGGCCATTTGGACGGGTATTGCCAGCCATTCTATCCCGGCCATAATCGAGTCTGACGGCGAAGGCTACGGGCATGGTGGCGCGAGCAATGTCGGCTGGGTCGAAACCTTTGGTCGCGCCCGCCGCGCCCGGGCCAACGACCTGCCGCCGTTTCTGAAGCTCATTCTACCAGTTGGGAATTATCTCCGCCGCGAGTACAATAATCGGTATTACGCCCTGGCCCAAAATCTCCGCCTCAGCTTCACCCAACAGATCGAACACGCCCTTCAGGAAGTTGATATTCTTGCCCTGCCCACCACGCCCATGCGTGCCCCAAAGCTCGAAGCCGGATTAGGACTCAAAGACCTCGTCCGGCGCAGCGCAGCAGCCGGCCAGAATACCAGCCCGTTTAATCTATCAGGCCATCCCGCGCTGAATCTGCCCTGCGGCCTACGCGACGGCTTACCAATCGGCCTTCAGCTCGTTGGCCGACGTTGGAAGGAGAGCAGGCTCTTTCAGCTTGCGTATGCGTTTGAGCAAAGTGTGGACTGGGAGCGGTTGTAAGGCATCTCGCAGATAGAAGGACACAAGAAAACTCCTCGGAAAAGAAGAGCGGCATAGGAGGTAATCATGACCGACCTCAGCACCTACCAAACGCGTCGAGAAACGCTTAGGCAAAAATATCTCGCCGATGACAGACCACCAGCGTCGCCGCAGTATACCGGCGGAGTCGACCATCTGGCGCTGATTAGTTTAGACCTCGAAAAGACGATTCAGTTCTATACCGAGGTCATCGGCATGCGGTTGACCAAGATCGTAACGAATCGTGACGAGCCAACGTCCACCCATATCTTTCTGGATATGGGTGGTGGGAACCAGCTCGCGTTCTTTGATTTTCCACGAAAAGACACCGAGCCGACCGTGCGGGGCGTGGGCAGCATGCATCATGTGGCGCTCAAGGCCACGTCCGAGCAGTTCCAGGCATTATTAGCCAACCTGGACGAAAAGCATCTGCCCTACTCTCTGCACGGTTCGCGCGAGAAAGGCTCGGTGTATATGCGCGACCCGGACAATATCCAGGTGGAAGTCACGACGGGGTATGGATGATCCCCCCTGGGAGGCCCGACAGAATAATCGTCGCTCGCCCCTCCCATTGTGCCAGAGAACTGTGCTAGGACCAAAGAAATCCATCTTGGCGCTGTGCGTCACCCCCCTCACCGGGGAATAGAATAAGGAGGGAACAATCATGCTCGGAGCTGTTGCACATGTTGGTATTACGGTTCGGGATATGGACCGGGCCGTCGAGTTTTATCGAGACACGCTGGGGCTCAGGGTCATTGGTGATGTGACCATTGAAGGGGAAGAGGCGAGCACGGTCACGCAGGTGCCGGATACCAAACTGCGCGCCGTCTACCTGCGCTACGAGGATGACCCCAAAGGTCCGCCGATCGAACTCCTGCACTTCATTGAGCCCGGCGACACGGGCAAACCGTACCCGGGACTGGCCAACCCCGGCATCACCGAGGTCGCGTTTTGGGTCAAAGATATTGAAAAGACCTACCAGGACCTGAGTGCCAAGGGCGTTGAGTTTTATTCGCGTCCACAGATGTTCGATCTGGAGGGGGAAGGCTACGGGAAAGTCAAAGCCGTCTATTTTCGTGACCCGGACGGCACGACCTTGGAGTTAATGCAGGACTGTTCACATTGATCTGATTGTCTCAAGACAGCGAAGCCGGTTCGGGCGAAGCATTTTGCTTCGCCCCTACGTTTCTCCCCCCTCCCCCTCAAACCAGGCCGTGCCGTCCAGATATTTTTGAGGCACCAGGATCGACCCTTCCATAATGCGCCGAGCAGTCCGCTTCGTAGTCACATGCTCAGCGTACCATTCCCCGCCCTGGCGTGAGACCGTCGCCCCGACCTGCATGACTCCGGCCGGATGCCCGATCCGGAGGCCGTGTGAGGCAGTCTTCCGTGCGACTTCGTGCACGACAGAGCCTTCGACCTGGGCGGCAACTGCGGTACACATCGAAACCGTCCCAGGATAGGTGCGGTGTGTGTTACGCATGGAAATTGCGCGGGCAACCAAGTCGATGTTTTCCGCTTCCACTCGCTTTCCGCTGCTTGCAGTATACGTTGCTGGTGGAGCGACCAAAACGACTTTTGGCGTATGCTGAAATTTCTCGTGGGCTTCCTCAAAGCTCGGTGTGAGACCAAGCAGGAGAGCGGATTTGCACCGGATCTCTTCTAAGGTCTTTTGTACAGCATGGTCAGCATCAAGCGCGGGTGCAAGCTGAGTTGCCTCAACATCCAGTTCGCCTGCGCGGACGAAGACCGTCGGAATCGCAGCATCGATAATAGAGATCGTCACTATACGTGAGTCAGCCAGTTCACACTGCTGGCGAGGGATGCCGGTGGGCAACAGCCCCCCTCCGAGCGAGCCACCCGGGTCCGGGTATTCCAGGGTGATACACGCCCCCGGAGCGGGTACACCATCAATGCTGTACTCGCCTTCAACAGCCGCCTGACCGTTGTACACCGGGATGTGGGCGACATAGCGTTTACCGGTATTGGTCGAGAACACGCGGACTGTGGTCACTGGCTCTACCGCGGGGACAATGCCCTCATCAATGGCAAACGGTCCGACCGCAGCCGACATATTGCCGCAGGTCCCACTCCAGTCGATGTGTGGCGTCCGCACGTCAACCTGACCAAAAGTGAAAGTCACATCACTGTCCGCCTCCGTACTGCGGCCCACAATCACCACTTTGCTGAGCGAAGAAATCCCGCCGCCGAGCCCGTCTATCTGGCGGCCGTGGACATCCGGGCTGCCCAGGGCCGCCAGGATAATGCGCTCACGGACCGCCTGCGGATATGGCGCCAACACTTCTTCTCTGAAGCAGACCGCCCGGCTGGTCCCACCCCGCATAAAAACAGCCGGAATTTTCGTTTGCATACGCTCCTACGCCTGACGGAATGCTGGCATGACTTCTTTGGCAAAGCGACGGAAGGACGCCATATCGTAGTCGGGATACATCGACACAATGAAATACTGCACTCCAGCATCCGCATACGCCTGGACCACTGCTTTGACAGTGTCAGGCGACTGTTTGAGCTGCCCAGGACTGAGCGATGTAGACTTCTGTATCTCGGCGGGGTCGCGCCCGACCTCTTTGCAGATGGCGTCAAATTTTACAGCGACCTTTTTGACGGCTTCGGCTCCTCCTTGGCGCACAAAGAAATGCCAGATGTCGGCATGTCGGGCGACCAGCGGCTGGACGACTTTGGGTCCCATTCCACCGATCAAAATCGGCGGATAGGGTTTCTGGATCGGCTTGGGCTCAAACGAGGCATCTTTGACCTGATAGTATTTGCCCGCATACGTTGTCTTTTCCTGGGTGAATAGCATTTTGATGAGTTCGACAGATTCGACGAGCCGTCGTGCCCGCCCGCCCGGCGTGTAAAACGGGATTCCAAACGCGTCGTGTTCCAGCTTAAACCAGCCCGCGCCCATCCCCAGAATCAAGCGCCCGCCACTCACATGATCGACCGTTGCCGCCATTTTGGCGAGCAATGCCGGATTACGATACGTGTTGCCAGTGACGAGCAGGCCGGTTTTCAACCGCTTCGTCTGAGCGGCAAGCGCGGCGAGCAAGGTCCAGCCTTCCAAACACGGGCCGGTTGGATCGGAAAGGATAGGCAGAAAGTGATCAAAACCAAAGGCGCTATCATAGCCAAGTTCATCAGCTTCCAGCCATACGTCTTGCACTTGACTGTAGGGCACATGCTGCGGTGGGGTTTGCACTCCGAACCGGAGCCGACCGGTAGATTGTGCCGCAGCCGGTTGGGGCTGAGAAAGATTGCCGGCTAATGCGGCTGCGGTCACCACTGCGCTGGTATTCTTGAGAAAGGTCCGACGCGATATCTGCTCTTTCGCCATACGTTATCCTCTGCTTGGTGTCATGACCACCATGACCACTTTGAACCGTCCGTCACACCTTGGCCATAACGTCGTTGGCAAACGTTTCCATCTGCGGATACAGCTCGGTTTGGAATTTCCGACGCGGCACCCAGCCGGGGGCAAACACGAACAAACGGTGCACCCCTGCATCTTCAAACTGTTTAACGCTATCAAGCGTGGGTTGGACGCCGGGCTCAAGTCCGGCGGTGATTTCGAATTGGGAGAAATCGCGCCCGGCCTGCTCGGCGAGTTCCCGCAATTGCGTCACATACGGTTTGACGCTCTCGGGCGTATAACGAATCCCACACCAGCCGTCCGCCAATTCAGCCGCGCGCTTGAGGGCGGCCCGACTCTCTCCCCCAAAAACGAGCGGTGGATAGGGGTCCTGGACCGGCTTGGGATTAAACCCAACCGGCTTAAAGTCATGAAACTTGCCGGAAAACTGCGGTGTCTCTTCAGTCCACAGGGCTCGCATGACTTTGACCGCTTCACGCGTACGCGCGGCCCGGTCACGAAACGGCATCCCGACCGCGTCAAACTCTTCTTCGCACCAGCCGACGCCAATACCAAAGATCACCCGGCCCTGCGACAAGACATCCAGGCTGGCCACCGCTTTAGCCACCGACAGGGTGTTACGCAGCGGGAGCACAAAGACTCCGGTTCCCAGCTTAATCGTTGTGGTGTGGGCCGCCACAAAGGACAGGGCCACAAACGGGTCATGCAGGTTAACTCCCGGCCCGCCGGGGAATTTCCCGTCCGCAGAGCCCGGATAACGCGCCTGCATGTCAACCGGTACGGCCAAGTGCTCGGGAATCCAGACCGATTCATAGCCGAGCGTTTCTGCCTTTTGGGCCACTTCCGTTAAGGGCTCAGGCCGAACGGTTGATCCACTGCCGACTCCTACTAATGCGAATTTCATTTATTCCTCCTATTGTCGCGCGCATACGCCCAGCATGATTTCAGCCGCCGGCCGGCGTCCCGAAAATCCGATCCCCCGCATCGCCAAGACCGGGCAAAATATAACCAACTTCGTTGAGGCGGTCGTCAATTGCTGCCGTATACACGCTCACCTCAGGATGGGCCGCCTCTAGCCGGGCTATCCCCTCGGGAGCGGCCACCAGAAAAATGCCCCGGATGGACGGACAGCCGGCCCGCTTCAACATCTCAATCGTGGCGATACAGCTTCCGCCCGTGGCCAGCATGGGGTCAAGAATAAGCGCGGTCCGCTCATGCAGACGTTCCACCAGCTTTTCAAAATAGGGTACCGGCTCCAAGGTTTCTTCATTCCGATACACACCCACAAGACTCACGTCGATATGGGGGAGAATCTGAAGCACACCGGGTAAGAGGCCCAGTCCGGCACGTAAGATTGGGACAACCGTCAACAGGTCCACTCTCAGATGATCCACCTCAACCGCGCCAGCCCATCCCTGGATCGTTTTCCTTTCAGTCGTCAGATCCCGCAGCGCTTCATATGTGAGCAGCGCCGCGAGTTCCGCGCTCAGTTCGCGAAAGAGCTTTGGCCCGGCTTCATCCTGTCGGATCAGACCCATTTTATGCCGCACTAAAGGATGGTGTATCTCATGCACCGGCATCGTTCACTCCTAGGACTGGTCAGCCATACACAATTTTTCAATAACGGACAGAATACGGCCCGTCCCATTCTCGAAGGTCTCGCGCCGTATGCTCTCATTGGGCTGGTGGGCTTGGTCCAGGTCTCCAGGCCCACAAATCAAAGACGCTATACCGCCTGAGGCAAACTGACAGCCGTCGGTCGCAAACGGTGCACCACCGCTGGTCTGGTGACCGACCACCTCGAACAATGCACCTTCGAGGGGAGTTTCCCGAGGCGAAAACAGCGGCGGCACCACCAGCGGTTCTGAGAACTCGACACTGGCCCGATGCGCGGAGCCGCTGAAGTCAACCAGGTCAAGCACTCGTACCCGACGGGCAATCTCATGAAAGCAGTCGAGCGGGTCGGCCTTGGGCAGGGGCCGGTAGCTGACTTGAACTGTGCATTGCTCGGCGATCATGTTTCCCGCAGTCCCGCCTCGCACTAACCCGAAGTTCAGGGTTGGATACGCTGAGTCCAGGAACAGCTCGGCAAATTCAGCCGACGGGGCGGCGCGTAATTCGGCCTGATAGTGGCCAATTGCTGCAATGACCTTGCCGGCAACCGCAATCGCATTCACTCCGGTCTCAGGCGTGCTGCTATGGCCGCCAAGGCCGCGTATGCTAATCGAAAAAAGCGCCACCCCCTTATGGGTATGAAAGACTTGATAGGAGGTCGGCTCACCGATCCAGGCCAGGCGAGGCTGAGGGACGTGGCCCAACAAATCTGACAACGCGGGCATGAGTCGTGCGGCGCCCAGACAGCCAACTTCTTCATCCGCGGTAAAGAGAAAGACGACCGGTCGTGTGAGCCGCTTGGGGTCGAGTACTGCCGCGGCATCCACACACTGCGTCAAAAAGATTTTCATATCCGATGTGCCGCGTCCGTAGACACGCTCATCTTCAACTCCAAGGGTCAGTGGATCGCGTGTCCAGCCTGGCTGATCAATAAACGGCACCGTATCCACATGCCCGGAGAGAATCAGGCCGTCCGACTCGGGAGGTCCGGCAAAAGCGATCAGATTCGCTTTGGGCACTCCAGCGACTTCCGTTTGCTGCAAAGCAACCTGGAAGCCGTGTCCCTCCAAATGATTGCCGAGATAGGCCATGGCTTCGACATTGCTCTTTTGACTCACGGTGTCATAGCCAACCAGACGGCTGGCAAGTTCTTGCAGATAGGTAGCCATACAGTTATTACCCTTTCTATTTTGATGCAGGAAGCATAATACTAGAAAAATCGAGACGGCCCGTACAGCCCTTTTCCCGGCGTGGTGAAATACACTGCCACGCGCCAAGGTCCCGTCATAGTCGCCATGATCAAACTCAGTGTCAACGTCAATAAAATCGCCACCCTGCGCAATGCTCGGGGCGGCGACCAGCCGAATGTCGTTCGGGCTGCCCAAACGTGCATCGACGCCGGCTGCCACGGCATCACTCTGCATCCACGCCCGGACGGTCGCCATATTCGTCATCAGGACGTGAGAGACGTAGCCGCCCTGCTCGCGGGCTATAACAGCCTTGAATTCAATATTGAGGGCTATCCTTCAGTCGAGTTTCTGGACCTAGTCTGCCAAATGCGACCAACCCAGTGCACCCTGGTGCCCGACCCGCCCGACGTGCTCACCTCGAATGCCGGCTGGGACCTCAGCGGCGATGTCACCTGGCTCAGCGATGTGTTACGGCGTTTACACGACAACGGCATACGAACCAGTCTTTTTCTTGATCCGGATAGAAATCAGGTGAGCCGGGTAAAAGAGGTCGGCGCAGACCGGATTGAACTCTATACGGAACGATACGCACGTCTGTTTGGGAGTGTCGAGCAGGACCAAGTCTATGCCGCGTATCACACCGCAGCACAAGCGGCGCAAGAAGTTGGCCTGGGTCTGAATGCGGGCCATGATCTCAACTTGGATAACCTGCCTTATCTGGTGGAGCATTTACCCGGTTTGCTCGAAGTGTCTATTGGTCACGCCCTGATTTGCGACGCGCTCTACATAGGGCTGGTATCAAGCGTGAAAGCCTACCTGAACGCGCTCGGGTATAAGGCGTAGCCCTGGGTTGCCCTTCCCTCGATACCCAACAAGATTGACGCGGCTTGAGTCCGACAATACATTACCCACATGGCTACACAAACCATCAAATCGACATATTCGTTGGATGTCGAATCCGTAAACACACTGGAGGCGTTGGCACAACGCTGGAAGGTGTCGAAGTCCGAAGTGTTGCGGCGTGCTATTCGAAGAGCAGCGATGGAGGGGGAGCCGGAGAGTGGTGTGGCACTAAGCGCCCTTGACCAATTGCAAGCTTCTCTGCGCAAGCGCAAGGTCAATGTCGCACGGTGGGCACGGACTCTCAATGCTGAACGCCAAGCGGCTGCTCCGCGGCTATCTTCCAAGTCTCAATGATCCACTTGGATACGAGCTTTCTGATCCAAGCCCTGAAACCGGGATCATCTGAAGACCGCAGACTGCGGCGTTGGATTGAAGAAGGCGAAACACTGGTAATGAGTACGGTCGCTTGGGCAGAGTTCCTGTGCGGCCCACTTGACCGCTCCGAGATGGAATTGGCCACTGAGATAGTCGGACAGCGCCGTGACTTCACGCCGGAGCACGCTACGATTGCCGCCCGTTTATTTAATGAGTCGGGCAGGCGACGGGGCTCATTGATCGACTGCATGATTGCAGCAACGGCGCTCGTCGACGACGCGCCCATCGCGACTGCGAATGTGGCGGACTTTCGCCGATTCGAGGATTCCGGCCTGACGATGACATAAGGGAAAACCCACGATACCAACCACTCTGAGCGTTGACGACGACCTGCTCATCGCCGTGAAGGAAATTGCTCAACGCGAGTCGAAGCCTACCTGAGTGCGCTCGGGTATAAGGCGTAAATCAGCGGTAAGACAGACCGACCGACACCGCTGCCAGACTGTGCACCTGGAGAGCCAGGTGAGGCGGACGTAACGGCGTATGCAGCATTCAGCGTATTCTGTGCGAGAGTGGCCGCCTTGATGACTTCAAGCGCAATCCGCAGCAGTTCATCGAGCTTGCCGCACAGGCCATCAATCGCTGCAAGCAGCAAGCCTTGGTGGACGGGATCAAATACCAGCGCCTCGGAGACGAGTCCTATTACGCACAGGAACTTTTCGAGAAGGAAGAGTTGACCGGCTATCTGAAGAACATGCTCAATACAACAAAGTCAGTCTACGAGCAGGTCATTTACGAATCGGGCGTTGAGGCCGTCTTTGCCGACCAGCTTGAGAAGAATACTGCGGTCAAGATGTATGCCAAGCTTCCCGGCTGGTTCCAGGTCCCTACGCCGCTCGGCATCTATAACCCGGACTGGGCTGTCTTGATCGATTCCGACAAGGGTGAGAGGCTGTACTTCGTGGTCGAAACAAAGGGGAGCCTGTTCGCCAGCGATCTTCGTAGCGTTGAGAGTGCCAAGATTGAATGTGGAAAGGCGCACTTTAACGCCCTCAACATAGCTGAGTCGCCGGCTCAGTACGCAGTGACGACCAGCGTTGAGAAGCTACTCGCAGGTATGGGGCCGGATTGATCGACTGCAACGCGCCACAGAAGAGCAACGATGGACACACCTATAAAGGAGGACTCACATGCCGGAGCATAAGCTTTTTTCGTTAGGGGATTTTCCGCTCGAATGCGGCCTGGTGTTGCGTAAGGCGCAGCTCGCCTATCAGGTCTATGGCGAACTCAACAGCCGCAAGGATAACGCCATCCTGCTGTGCTCGTGGTATTCCGGCGATCACACTGGCTATGAGTTTTTGATCCAAAACGGCAAGTGTTTCGACCCAAGCAAATATTATGTGATTGGCGTCAATATGTTCACCAACGGGCTGTCCTCTTCTCCCAGCACGACGCCCGTTCCCATGAATGGACCACATTTTCCGGCAACGACTATCCGCGACAACGTGCGGGCACAGCACGAACTCGTGCAGAGTCTTGGGATCGAGTCGCTCAGCCTGGTCTCCGGCTACTCGATGGGCGCGCAGCAGTGCTTTCAGTGGGCGGTCAGTTATCCGGGTATGGTCGAACGAATCGCGCCGTGGTGTGGCGCGGCGCGGACCACTCCGCATACCCATGTTTTTATCGAAGGCTTTACTTCTGCGCTCCGAGCGGACGCAGCCTGGAACCACGGCCATTACGCCCAAGCGCCGGCCACGGGCGTTCGGGCCATGGCCCGGGTATATGCCGGCTGGGGCCTGTCGCAGGCCTGGTATCGAGAAGAGCTGTACAAGCAGCTCGGGCATCCGAGCGTCGAAGATTTCCTGGTCTATTTTTGGGAGAACTTTTTTCTCCAGTGCGATGCCAATAATCTACTGGCTCAAGCAAAGACGTGGCAGGATCATAATGTCGGCGACTCGCCGGGATTTGATGGAGACTGGCAGAAAGCGCTGGCCACAGTCTCCGCCAAGGCCATGATTATGCCCAGTCGGACCGATCTCTATTTTCCACCGGAAGATAGTGAAGCAGAAGTGGCCTGTATGCCACACGCAACGTTCAGACCGATCCCATCGATTTGGGGACACCTGGCGGGAATCGGCATGAATCCGGAGGACAATGATTTTATTGATGCGGCGATTCAGGAGTGTTTGGCGTCGTAGGGCGGGATTGGGTCGGAAACAGGCCGACGCTGCGATGCACTCCCGCTGCTTACAATAGTTTCACCAACGCGGCGACCACGCCGATGGCCACGACCATCATTGAGCCGAGGCGGATCGTCAGCCGTAATTCCAGCTCTTTCAGGTCTTGCTTGGTAGCCAGTTTTTCGTCGATCAACATTGCCTACGAGCGCGCCAGCACCTCGGCCTACGCTTCCGGCATCCCGGCTTGGGTCAACTCTTTCACAAAGGCATGGGTGTCAAAGACGATTATGCTCATGCGCGGTCCGTATGTTCCACACTCACAGCAGTTTCACCAACGCGGCGACCGCACCGACGGCGACGACCATCATTGAACCGAGACGCAACGTCAAGTCGTGCTTCAGACGCAACTCCAACTCTCTCATGTCTCGTGTCCGCCGGTCTTCCAGTTCCTTCAGGTCCCGGGTCAGACGGGCTTCCAGTTCTTTCAGATCCCGGGTGAGGTGAGCTTCGAGTTCCTTGAGGTCCTGCTTGGTGGCCAGTTTCTCATCGATCAGCGTTGCCTGCGAGCGCGCCAGCACCTCGGCCTGCGCTTCCGGCATCCCGGCTTGAGTCAGTTCTTTCACAAAGGCATGAGTGTCGAACGCGAGAGTCGCCATGCTTATATCCCTACCCTGGTTTCAAGCATACTCGCCCCTACCGGTCAATCAAAGCTTAGCAGACTTGTTTCCACGAACCGTGGCGGCACTATGCGCGGTCGAGCGGTTCCTGCGCGTTCAATTCGTCGACCACCGATTTGAAGAAGTCGCAATGAGCATCCCACGATTGTTTCAGGCCGCTTAATTTTTCCGAGTTGCCGTTGAAGAAGACGTTGGCAACAGCGGGGAAACCCATTATCAAGCAATGTGAGGCATGAGCGAGTAACGAAGGCGCTTCGGAATCTTCAGGTCCATACCGCAATCTCGATATTTCTCCCTGCTCGGTCAATACAAGGTCTTTTTCAAGATCGCGTACAGAAGAATGAGTAGCCGGACTTAGCCACGACGAGTAGATATCCACATACCAATCGTGCATATTGGCCCGTCTACTGAATTCCTCAATAGAGATGTGTTCTATCTCTTCCTCTTTAATTGTCCGATTGATCTCATTTTTAATTGGGTCGAGATTCTCTTGTTGAAGCAGTTCAAGATTAGGCGTCTTGTTATATTGCGCTTTGTTGATCAGTTTCAGACGCTGACGCTCATCTTGCTTGATATATGTCTTCAGCATTGTGTCATCCCTGGCGACTGCCTTCAGAATAAAAACTGATTCGAGAAGGCTGCGAACGTTCCCTTTTGCTGAAGTCTGCATTCCCTTTTCAAGCAGGAGAATCGTCGCCTGATAAAACTCAACCGCCCGCATAAATAGACACGCGACAATGATTTCTCTCCCGTCCTCTGTATGCACTTCGACTGAATAGAGCAAAGAATACGCATCCCGGTTCAGTTGTTCACAACGATCAAGGAGAGGACGGCGTTTTTTCTTGAATTCACCGGACCATTTCTCAACCGATTCGCCTAAAAATCCATTGTCATCCAATTCCATCTCGTTTCCTTAGTTCTTAAACCGTTCTTCCCAATCTGAGCTACACGCAACGCTGAGTCCCATCCTGTCGGTAAAGATATTTGGCGGAAATTAGAATAGAGCCGAAGGACAAGGATTTTATTGACGCGGCGATTCAGGAGTGTTTGGCGTCGTAGGACAGACCTTACAGTCCGCCGTCAAGAACACACGACAGGAAAGTCACTCCTAATCCTGACCTCACAGCAGTTTCACCAACGCGGCGACCACGCCCACGGCTACGACCATCATTGAGCCGAGACGGATTGTCAGCCGTAGTTCCAGCTCCTTCAGGTCTTGCTTGGTGGCCAGTTTTTCGTCAATCAGGGTCGCCTGCGAGCGCGCCAGTACCTCGGCCTGCGTTTCCGGCATCCCGGCTTGGGTCAACTCTTTTACGAATGCGTGGGTATCAAAGACGATAGGGCTCATGCGCACTCCGCATGTCCCACACTTACAGCAGTTTCACCAGCGCGGCGACCACGCCGATGGCCACCACCATCATTGAGCCGAGACGCAGCGTTAAGTCATGCTTTAGCCGCAATTCCAGCTCTTTCATATCCCGGCGAAGGCGAGCTTCGAGTTCCTTCAGGTCCTGTTTCGTAGCAAGTTTCTCGTCAATCAAGGTCGCCTGCGAGCGCGCCAGCACCTCGGCCTGCGCTTCCGGCATCCCGGCTTGAGTCAGTTCTTTCACTAACGCATGAGTGTCGAAGACGATTGTGCTCATGAGTCTTCCGCAGGTCCCATACTCACAACAGTTTCACCAGTGCGGCGACCGCGCCGACAGCTACGACCATCATTGAGCCGAGGCGGACCGTCAGCCGTAATTCCAGCTCTTTCATATCGCGGGTGAGGCGGGCTTCGAGTTCTTTCAGGTCCCGGGTAAGGCGATCTTCGAGTTCTTTCAGGTCCCGGGTGAGACGCACTTCCAACTCTTTCAAGTCACGGCGAAGGAGAACTTCCAACTCTTTCAAGTCACGGCGAAGGAGAACTTCCAACTCTTTCAAGTCTTGTTTCGTGGCTAATTTTTCATCGATCAAGGCCGCCTGTGAGTGTGCCAGCACCTCGGCCTGCCCCTCCGGCATCCCGGCTTGAGTCAACTCTTTCACAAAGGCGTGAGTATCGAATGCGATAGTCGCCATGCTTGTATCCGTACCCTGGTTTCAAGCACACTCACGCCTGCCGGTCAATCAAAGCCGGGCCGGCCATTTTTGTTTTTGGAGGCTACCCCCCAGCCCCCGCCTTCTCTGCCAAAGACGCATAGCTGACCCCGTCACTGTTGTCAGTATTCACCGGCAGGCCGGCTTCCTGCCAGCCGGCTACAGCCTGGCCCGTTTGATCCTGTCCCCCGCCAAATCCGCCCAGCATGTTCGAGACATGCGTATACCCGGCCTGTTCCATGATCTCGGCGGCGCGTTGCGAACGGCCGCCGGCCTGGCAGCCAACGACGACGGTGGCCTCCTTTGGTATGGTCGCTTCAACAACGCTTAAGAAGTGCTGATTCGGGACCGGACGACCGGCGGCTTGATCAAAAAATACCACGGGAATATTGATGGCGCGCGCAGGGTGGCCGGCCTGGAATTCCGCCTCGGTTCGCACGTCCAGGTAGACGACTGCTGCATCCTGGCTCAGCGTCTGGTGAGCGTCCGGTGGGGTTATCTGAGCAATTGCCATGGTGTGACCTCCCTTTTGTTGTCGCTATTGGGTCTGCTATGGAAATGTTTTCACACACAGCCAGTATACTCCTGTACCCCTGGTCATCCGTCAAGCGAGGCAAACATGAGAGAGAAAGAGGAAAACGCAATGGAAGAAGCCGTCTATTGGAGTCGTGAAGGCAGTATTGCAACCATTACCCTCAACCGGCCGGCCCAGTTTAACGTGATGAACAACGAACTCTCGGCCGGCTTACGCCAGGCCCTGATGGAGTGCTGGGATGATGACGAGGTGCGGGCGATTATTCTCACTGGTAACGGCAAGGCATTTAGTGGTGGCGGCGATATTAAGTTCTTTGTTGAAGCGTTGGCCCAGCAGCGTATTGTTCCAAGCATTGAGAAAATGATGCCCGTCCTGCACGCGGCCATTGCCATGGTCCGCGAAATTCCCAAACCCGTCATTGCAGCGCTCAACGGCGTGGCCGCAGGGGGAGGGTTTGGTTTGGCGCTCGCCTGTGATTTCCGCATTGCCTCGCCCCAGGTCACTCTCGTCACCGCCTTTCTGGGCATTGGCGCAAGCCCGGACTCCAGCTCAACCTTTTTCCTGCCGCGGCATGTGGGACTGGCCAAGGCGACCGAAATGTTTTTGCGCAACAAACCCGTTCCGGCTGAAGAGGCGCTGAACCTGGGGCTGCTCACCGCGGTGGTCGAGTCCGACCAAGTCATGGCCGAGGCGAGAAAACTGGCCGAGGAATTGGCCCAGGGTCCGACCGCCGCGTTTGGACGGACCAAATTGCTGCTCAATCAAAGCCTCGGTAACTCCTTACACGAACAACTGCATAGTGAAGCCCGTTCGATCACCCTGTCGATGGGAACGCCCGATTTCGCAGAGGGAATTACGGCCTTTGTAGAGAAACGTAAGGCGAATTTCAAAGGCAAGTAACTAAACGATTAAACGGTGTGTTTCGGACGATTCAGGAACCCACCCCGGCCCTTCGACAAGCTCAGGACCATCCCTCCGAGGAGGGGATTATGCTGAACTTGACCCCGAAATACGTCGCCTCTCTCTTTGGGAGAGGGCTGGGGTGAGGGTTCCCCTCCGAGGAGAGGACAAAACAAGGAATAGACACTATGCAAGCCATTACCATGGAGACACCCGGCGGCCCGGAGGTCCTCAAGCTGGGCCACGCTCCTGATCCAACGCCAACACCCGAACAGATTCTTGTTCGGGTGCGGGCAACCGCACTGAACCGGGCTGATACGCTCCAGCGCCAAGGCCAATATCCACCGCCGCCGGGCGAGTCCGATATCCTCGGACTCGAACTCGCCGGTGAGGTAGAAGCCGTGGGCTCAGCAGTGACCAATATTGCAGTAGGCGAGCACGTCTTCGGCCTGGTCGGTGGGGGTGGCTATGCGGAAAAAGCTGTCATTGATGCCCGTATGGCCATGCCGATGCCCGAGGGCTGGAGCTTCGCCCAAGCTGCGGCTGTGCCGGAAGTGTATTTTACCGCTCAAGAAACGATTTTTACGCTGGCCGGTCTGAAGCGGGGAGAAACCATTCTGATACACGCCGGGGCCAGTGGAGTTGGGACAGCCGGTATTCAGATGGCCCGCGAGACCGGCGCCACCGTGCTGGTCACAGCCGGCTCGACCGAAAAAATCCGACGCTGTGTGGACCTCGGCGCGACTGCCGGCTGCAACTACAAAGAGCAGGACTTCGCCGAGTGGATTCAACGCACTACCAATGGAAAAGGCGTGGAGGTCATAGAAGATTTTATTGGCGCGGCGTATTGGGACCGGAACCTCAAGAGTCTCACGCTTGGCGGCCGGCTGGTCCTTGTCGGTGTGATGGGCGGAGTCAAAGTGGAGACGAATCTGGGTCTGATCCTGAGAAAACGCCTCCAGGTGTTTGGCTCCGTGCTGCGCACTCGGACCCTGGCGGATAAAATCGACATCACCCGCCGCTTTCAGGCGAACTGGCTGCCGCTTTTAACCGCAGGCAGGATCAAGCCTATTATTGATTGCAGCTTTCCCTTGGAGCGGGCAAGCGAGGCACATCAATACATGGAAGATAATAAAAATTTCGGCAAGATTATTCTGGAGGTCCCGTAAGCGCCGTCTGTGGTCTGACGGAGGGACGGCGTCAACCGTCCCTCACCCATGTCTAGGCTCGTTTCAGCGTCAACACACTGCCCTCGCCATCGGCAGCAATATAGACCGTCCCGTCTCCACCCACGGCCAAGCCGGAGAAGGGTGTGAGCGGCCCCTGGATCAGACCGGCAATCCCCATGAGTATTTGCGGTGTCACCCCAGGCTGGGCGCCGACCGGCAGGCCGGAAGCAAGCGTCTGTTGCTGTTTAGTGCCGAGCGACACCGCGATGAGTTCTTTGCTGCCTGCGTCAACAATCAGGAGTTGATCGCCAAGTAGGCCGAGCCCCTGGGGCGACGACAAGCCTTCGACCACGGCTGAGCTGCCACCATTCACATGTGACACCTGACCTTTGTCGGGCTCGCTGACATAGCACGACCCGTCATCAGCCACGGCCACGCCATTCGGTCGGCCAAGACCACGGGCTAAGACGGTGACGTTGCCGTCTGCGGTCACCTTGAGCAGGCGTCCCTCGCCGCCCTCTGCGACCACAACCGCGCCGTCCGGGGTCGGCGCGAGGCTATAGAGTTCGTTGAGTTCGTTAACCAGCGTCTGCGCCTCACGCGTGCTGAAATTATACAGGACGACTTCGCCGGCTGAGGTCGTGACATACACATTGTTGGCCGGACCGGCGGCAATACCGCGGATAAAGCCGGGATAGCCCTCTTGGGTAAACATCGTCGGACGGCTGACCTGCCCGTCCCGGCTGACGGAGATCATGCTCATACCGTCGGCCGCATAGACCGTCCCGTCACCGGTCACAGTGATGCCGAACGGACCGAGCAAACCCGCGGGGACCAAGACACGCTCGGTTCCATCCGCCAGAATCTCGGCGACCCCACCGTCCACAAAGTGCGAAATAAAGAGGCGATTGTCATCCGCAAAGGCAAGATTGTCGATCCCCGGTCGGACGTTGGCGACAACGGTCTTTTCTCCGCTTTGGATATCGATCTTTGTCACTTCCCCACTGGCGGCTTGGGTTGTTATCAGCAGGCCGTTCTGGTCGAACTTGACCGCAGTCGGAACGGCAAAGCCAGCCATAAAGCGCTCAGGCGCTCCACCTTCGAGCGGGCAGCGCCAGATCTCACCCGCCGCGATTTGCGGGAAATACAGCTTGCCGTCAGGCCCAACCGAGAGCGCATTCGGCAGCGGCAGATTCTCGGCCATCACCCGCGGCTCCCGGCCGTCCGGATACAGTTCAAACAGACGGCCGCCAGGTCGGCACTCATCCATGAACAAGCGATCCTGGTAGGCGGTGATCCCGTTTGCCGCCGGTACATTATCCGCAATGACGCGGACCTCACCGCTGGGCGTGCGGGCGCTGACCCGCGCGCTCATGACCTCGGTCACATACATGACATCGTGCGAGTCAAAGGCGATATCATCCGGCGCAACGATCGGCCCACCAACCGGCGAGATCGTTTCACATCCACCGCTGCCCGTATCGACCGCACTCACCTGACTGCCAAACGCCTGGACAACATAGAGTTTCCCATCCGAGCCCATGCGCATCCCATTCGCCCCGAACAGCGCGCTGGGCGACGAGAGACGCGCCAACTGCCAGCCGGCCGCGGCCTGTGGCTGCGTGTTTTCTCCGTACCGATTCATATTCCCCTCCTTCAGTCATACTGTGTATCTATTGTCCTTTGAATACGGGTTTTCGGCGCTCCCGCCAAGCTTAACAATTAACGTTAATGGATTGACGCTTGACGTCTATCGTCATAGGCTGATGTCCATACTTGAATGATACTGCATTACAGGGACGAAAAAACCCGGAGGTTTGCCGCTGGGGCATTCGTCAGGACGTTTCAAAGTTTTGAAACACAGGCTGCAAAACGGCTTGCAATCTTGAACGCGGCACCGTCGTTGGCGACCTTGCGGGCCTTACCGAGCAACCGGCTGGAGACCCTCAAAGGCGACAGAAAAGGACAGTACGCCATTCGAATCAATCGACAATGGCGACTCTGCTTCGCTTGGCCGGACGGACATCCGGGACCAAGCCATGTCGAGATCGTTGATTATCATCAAGGGTAGAGGAGGATTACATGCTGAAGCGGATCGTTCATCCCGGAGAAATCCTCAAAGACGAGTTGGCGGAAATGGGCGTGACACCCACGGCGTTCGCACGACAGATCAAGGTGCCTCCAAACCGTGTCAGCCAGATCATCGCCGGCAAGCGGGCCGTGACCGGCGACACGGCCTTGCGGTTCGGACACTGGTTCGGCGTTGAGCCGCAATTCTGGCTCAACCTTCAGGCTCAGTTTGACTTGGCGGTCGCCGAACGACAGGCTGGCAAGACGATCCGTAGCTTGCCGACCGCAGACCGGCAAGCTACGCCTCCGTAGGGCGCAGGCCTGTGAGTCTGCCCAAGTCATAGCGGGTCATCATCAGGGCTCCGTATTCGGTCGTGTGCTGTGTATCTATTGTCCCTTGAATACGGGTTTTCGGCGCTCCCGCCAAGCTTGATGGGCCTCGTGACTATCTTCAGTCTGACCGAGCAGCATGAATCGATAGATGTCGGTCTGCGCCGCCTCTTTGAGCGAGGCGATATCGAGGCCTTTATTCAGCGACTCTTTGGCCATCCGCACTGCAAGCGGCGGCAGGGCGGCAAGCCGGCGGGCGTAGTCCTGCGCCAAGGGCCCGAGTTCCGGGAGCGACACGACTTTATTGACCAACCCGACCCGGTAGGCTTCCTCTGCGCTAATGCGTTCTCCAAGCAGCACCATTTCCATGGCTTTCCCTCGCCCGACATAGCGCGCGAGCCGAACCGCCCCGCCATAGGCCGGCAGAATACCGAGCGGGACCTGGGGTACGCCGAGTTCGGCATTGTCCGAGGCAAGCAGAATATCGCAGCACAGCGTAATCAGACAGCCTATCCCGACGGCAAAGCCGTTAATCGCGGCCACGACGGGTTTGGGAAAGTCAGCGACCGCATTGAAGACAGGGAAGCCTTTGGGCGAGACAGAGGCCAGGTGGGCGCCAACGGTGGTGACCTTATGGGTCTTGGCATTACCCAAATCCGCACCGGCGGAAAACGCCTTGTCCCCGCTGCCGGTCAGAATGGTGACCAGGACTTCCGGGTCGTCTTCCATCGTGCCGAAGACGTCGATGATCTCTTCCGACATTTGGGTGGTCCACGCGTTGCGCTTCTCGGGACGATTAATCGTGACGGTCGCTATACTGTCCTGCTTTTCGTAGATCAGCGTTTCGTATGACATGGGCGGCCCTCCTGTGTGCTATGGCCCTGTTCCAACTGTGTGCCAAACAAAAACGGGGCGGCTCACCAGCCACCCCTGCGATTGTCCCGACCTGCTATCGGGCAGAGACAGCCCTTATTCCTTGCCTATCCGCGCCATTTTGCTGGCATAATCGCGCACCCGCTGCCAGTCATACTCACGATAGAGCTGCATCTTTTCGGCTTCCATAGAGCCTTCGGCGTGCAAAGCCAGCACGGCGTTATAGCCGCCAAAGTCTGAGGTGGTGATGTCCTGAATCAAATTAATCACCTGGAGCCGTTCTTTGCCCGAGGTGCCCTTCTTGCCCTTCATGTATTTCTCGATCAACGGTCCGGTCTCTTCGCTGCGCAGGTCTTCCACTGCCGGTCCGGTGACAATAATGCCGCCGGCCAAATCCTGGACGTGGGACAGGGCTTGGTGAAAATCGGCCGCAAAATGGTGCTTGGCAATATTCACCGCCGGGGGGTCAGGGATGACCATCCCAAAGTCCGTAGCGCGCGTCTTCATACACGCCATATGGGTCAGCAAGCGGGTGGTTTCGGCGTAGCTCGCCAGCCAGAACAATTTTTCTTTGACATGCGCGGCTTTTTCAATGCCGTTGTACTCGGCCATCAAGCGCCCGGCACCGGCCAAGAGGTCCAGGAAAGGAAGTTTATACGAAATCGCGGTCAGGCGATGATACTCAACAAACGACAGCGCCAAGGGACCGGCAAACTGCCATTCGCCTTGTAAGAAAATTCGTTCGTTGGGCACAAACACATCGTCAAAGATGGTCAGCGTTTCCGTCATTTTTACGCCTGAGCTGACCGGATGATCGAAGCTGTTGCGCTGCGTGTACGAGCCATAGCCGCTCATCAGCAGCTTGAGACCGGGGGTATTCAGCGGGATCGCAAACGAGACCGCGTAGTCTTTGTCCTCTTCGCCCATGGCCCGCGTGGGCAGGACGATCATCTCATTGGCGTGGGTGGTGTTTGAGGTGTGGACCTTGGCCCCACGCACCACAATGCCGTCAGGGCGTTCTTCAACAATCCGCAGGTATAGGTCCGGGTCTTCCTGTTCCGAGGGACGCAGCGCCCGGTCGCCTTTGGTATCGGTTTGGGCCAGGGCAAAGCTGACATCTTCTGTGCAACAGTAATCATAGAAGGCTTTGACCCGTTGGTGGTAGGAGGTGCCACACGCTTCATCTATTTTCTGAGAAGTCCGCAGCAGGCCAAACAGGGCATCACTGCCCACCACTTTCGCCAGCACGACGAGCGTCCCGCCTTCTCGACAGGCGGTTTCAATCAACTCACTCCGTTTGAGCAGTTGTTCGGTATTCTGCGGCGGCAGAAAATAGCGGCTCATCTCTTCACCGGTTTCGGGGTTACGGACAACGGCCAGCTCCCGGTACTCCGGGTCGTGCATGAGACGATAGTCGGTGGCTTCGTGCTCAATGGCGGTTTGAATGAGCGCATGCGCGGTCACGTCGGGGATACGCTGGCCTCGAAAGTATACCAGCCGGTCGTCCTTCAAGCTGTGTTTGTATTGCTCAACCGTGCGTAGCGGCATAGAATAATCCTCGCTTTCAAAATTTCTCTCTTGTCATAATCGTCATGCATCCAAAGCTCAAGGAGGCCGTTCGGCTCTTTAACCGTCGGGAATACTTTGACAGCCACCAGGTGCTCGAAGAGATCTGGCATGAAGCCGAGGCGGAAGACAAAGCATTGTACGAAGCCTTAATCCGTCTGGCCACGGGCCTCCACATGCGTTTCAATCGGGGTGGCTCACAGGGCGCGATTAATCTTTTGACCCAAGCCCTCATGCGGCTCGAAGACTTTCGCCCCACGTCACACGGGATTGATGTTGCCCGGCTGTACCAGGACATTGATACGCATGTCGAAGACCTCAAGGCAGATGAGAAGCCCAAGGGTGGCTTCAGAGTTGGTTTCTTTGAACGCTGGAAAGTCCCCCGGATTTACTATGCCGATTGATCTCAGCGCCGAAGCTGCTCAATCGAATACGTCCCAGCCGTGGGCTCTAACTCGACC
This sequence comes from uncultured Binatia bacterium (SeqCode), assembly GCA_965247985.1. Taxonomy (GTDB): domain Bacteria; phylum Desulfobacterota; class Binatia; order Bin18; family Bin18; genus Bin18. The sequence continues at coordinate 3,872,477 of OZ252051.1, forward strand.
TCGAACGATTCCATAACCCGCGCCACCATTCCGTAGAAACCAATGGCCAGCGCCAGCTCGACCATTTGACGCGGCCCCAAATCTTTCTCTAACGCTTCGAAAGTCTCAGCCGAGGCTTTGACATCCTGCGTCACCTCATCAGTAAAACGGAGCACACGCTTTTCCACATCGTTAAAAGCGTCCGCACCGGCCCCATCCGCTCCTTGAGGAATGGCGCTCACCTGGGCGTCCGTGACACCAGTCTCTTTGGCTATGGGTACGTGCTGGGTCCATTCATAGTTGGCCCCGGTCAGATGCGCCACGCGCAGAATAGCCAGCTCGCGCAGGTGGTCGTCCAGCTCTTGTTTCATCAAAATGGACTGGCCAAAAGAGAGCAGCGGGATGGCATTCGTCGGCGCATTCAGGAACATCTTCATAATATTGAGCGGTGGGAGCCTTTCCGCGGCAGTGCGGACTTTTTCCGGTAAGTCTTCAACCCTGGGATAGGGAATACGCGCCATGCTTCCTCCTTTGTGTCGGCATCAAACAGGCACCGACCCTAGCGTGCAGAGCAGGCCGAAGTCAATGCGCACACCTCCTTCGATACAACTCTCATCTCTGTTACACTCCGGCCTGTCGCGGAGAGTGAGCACCGTCATGAATATGCACATTCCCATCACCCACAACAGTCAGCCCAAACCCAAACCACAAGACGACGCACTCGGTTTTGGCCAGGTCTTTACCGACCATATGTTTCTCATGGATGGTGTTGCCGATACGGGCTGGTCCAACCCGCGTATCGTACCGTATGGTCCCCTTGCGCTGGAACCGGCCACCGTCGGGCTCCACTATGCACAAGCCATCTTTGAAGGACTCAAGGCTTATCGTTCGCCGGACGACAAAATTCTACTCTTTCGGCCAGACCGGAATATCGCCCGCTTCAAGCGCTCTGCCGCCCGGCTGTGTATCCCGCCTATTGACCCGGAACTCTTTCTCTCAGCGCTCAAGCAGCTTGTGAAACTGGACCAGGACTGGGTGCCGCGTTCGCTCGGCACCTCCTTATATATCCGGCCGGTTGCTTTTGCGCGCGATCCCGACCTGCGGGTGCGGCCGTCTCACACCTACCAGTTCTTTATTATCCTTTCGCCTGTCGCCGCCTACTATGCCGAAGGCTTTAAGCCGCTACGCATCCGGGTTGAAGACCGTTATGTCCGGGCCGTGCGAGGTGGAACCGGGGCCGCGAAAACAGCCGGGAATTATGCCGGTAGTTTATTCGCCGGCGAAGAAGCCCACAAAGACGGCTTTGCCCAAGTGCTGTGGCTCGATGGCGTGGAACAGCAATACATCGAAGAAGTCGGCTCAATGAATATTGCCTTTGTGATCGGTGATGAGCTCGTCACCCCACCAGTCACCGGGACTATTCTCGAAGGCGTGACCCGCGCCTCCGTGCTCCAGCTCGCCCAGGACTTTGGAATGCAGGTGGCAGAGCGACCGATTACGATCACTGAAGTATTGACTGCGGCGCGGAATGGCATGTTGCGCGAGGTGTTCGGAGCCGGCACCGCGGCCGTCATCTCACCGGTCAGCGAGCTGTCCTACAAAGACGAGAGTATTGTCATCAACGACGGCCAGGTCGGCCCGCTGTCCCAACGCCTGTTCGACGAGCTGTCCGCCATCCAGCGTGGCCTGAAGCCGGACCGACACGGCTGGATGGTGGAAGTTGAAGAGTAAGTGGAGCGTTCGTGCGAGCCACGGTTTCTATACGTGGCAGGGACAAGCTGTTGGGTAAGTGTTCCTGCCGGTCCACAGGCAGGTGTCTTATTCCAGGCCGTGCGCGGCCCGCTGTGTAACGGCGAAGTCCTCTTCGGGCGAGTGGACGAGGGTTTTACGACCGTAGACGGCAAAATAGAGTAAAGCCGTAGCATACCACACCGCACAGCCCCAGACGCCGACTCGGTAGTCTGGGTTGAGGAATAAAAAGAGCAGCGTAATCAGTGCAATGACGAAAGCGGTCCATGCACCGGGCACGCCGATCGGACTGCGATACGGGCGTTCAATATTTGGCAGATTTTTACGCAACAGGACGAACGACAGCATCTGCAGCATATACGAGATCACTGCTCCAAATACTGCCATATTGAGCAGCACCGCCCCCACCGGAACGTCGCCGAATACTGCCTCGGAGTAATGAATACTCAATGCCACAACGTAGCCTATAATCGCACCAATAATGAGCGCGATATGGGGCGTTTGACGGGTCCGGTGAGTGATCGACATCCAGTGGGGGAAATAGCCCGCTCGGGACAGGGAGTAGATGTTACGCCCATACGCAAAGATGATGGTGTGGAAGCTCGCGATCAAACCGGCCACCGCAATAAGGGCTAACAGCTTTGTGCCTATCCCCTGACCAAAGATCGTCCGAAAGCCTAGGAACAGCGGTTCGTCAGACAGCCCAACCTCTTTGGCTCCAGGTGCTATACCCGCGTTCAGGAAGAGAATTAAGAAGGCGGTGAAGATGAGGGTCAGCAAGCCCAACAGAATGCTTTTCGGCATGTCTTGTTTTGGATCGTGGGACTCTTCTGCCGCCAAAGGCAATTCCTCAATCGCCAGATAAAACCAAATCGCAAACGGCAAGGCCCACGCAATTCCCAGCCAGCCTTTGGGCAAGACCTGGCTAGCTCCTCCTTCCGGTTCGATGTTCAGCACCCACTCCCAAGAGAAATGTGACACCGCCCCGATACAGAAAATCAGTAAGATAGCTAAAGCAACAAACGTCGTGAATACGGCAAACCGAAACGTGATTTCCACCCCCCAGATGTTCAGGCCAACAAAGAGAACATACGCCAGCAGCCACCATAATGGAGCAAATGCCTCAGGCGTCTCAAAGATCGCGCCCAGATAACCGCCAATGCCAACCACAATCACCGCTGGGGTCAGCACATACTCGATGTTCTCCCCGAGTCCGGTGATAAAACCGCCCCAAGGTCCTATGGCTGATCGACCGAACGAGTACGCACCGCCGGTGTGCGGCAAGGCGGGGGACATCTCGGCAATGGAATAGCATAAGCCGATGTACATGACGGTGATGATAACCGTCGCGATAAATAACCCCCAAAAACCACCAGCCGCCAGACCAAAGTTCCAGCCAAAGAAGTCGCCCGAGATCACAGCTCCGACACCCAGCGCCCACAGCGACCAGACTCGGGCGTGGCGCCGCAATTGGCGTTGCTCAAAGTATGCGGCACCACGCTGCTGGTATTCTATCCCGGTATTGGTATCTGCTCTTTTCTGCATCACGATTCCCATCTCCTTTACATAGCCGGATTCATCTGCGAGCAAGCCCTAGGCTATACCGGAGTGAGGGGTGACACTAAAACGTGCCGGACTTGAACGCGCGGGAGGGGGCAGATACAACGCAGGAACAATTTGTCAGAAAAGGGAGAAAGACTGATGGATGCAGATGCCAAGAAAACAGCTTTACGCATGATCCCCTATGGCCTGTATGTGCTGACCGCGGAAAAAGACGGCGAGATCGCCGCGGCAACCGTGAACTGGGTGACGCAGACCGCCTTTGAACCGCCGCTGGTCGTCGTGGGCGTCAAGACTGACGCCAGTGCGCACGCAATCGTGAAAAAAGCCGGCTCTTTTGCCCTCAATATCCTGGGCAAGGGCCAACAGGGCCCGGCCTTTGCCTTTTTCAAACCGGTTGAAAAAGATGGCAACAAGATTAATGGTGAGGTGTACAGCGCCGGCAGTACCGGCGCTCCGGTGCTCGCAAGCGTACCGGCGTATGTCGAGTGCTCGTTAGAGCAAACGGTCGAGAACGGCGACCACTCCATTTTCATTGGAAAAGTGGTGAATGCGGTTGTTCAGAAACAGCCCGAAGGACGCGCTGACCTTGCGACGCTGCATATGGCCGACCTGGGAGACAAGGTCTTCTACGGCGGCTAAAACCATTGTGTTGCTGGCTCATAGCCCCTGTGTCGTCCGCACTGTCTGACACAGGGGCTTTTTTATGCGCCAGCCTCTCTGGCCGAATCTTGACGAATCTGAACGAATCTAAACGAACCTGGACTAACCTTGCGGCCTGTAGAGGAATTTGTTTAATTCGCCGATATTTCAGACACAGGAGGACAGCATGGCCGATTTTGTAAAAGTGGCCTCAACGAATGAGATCCCCGAAGGTGAAGGCCGGTGTTTTGAGGTCAACGATCAGCAAGTAGCCATTTTCAATGTAGATGGTACGTTCTACGCGCTGGATAACGTGTGCCCGCACCAGGGGGGTCCATTAGGCGAAGGCGAGCTGGACGGCAATATGGTCACCTGCCCGTGGCACGCCTGGGACTTTGATGTGACGACCGGAGAAAACAGCGAAGACCCGGACGAAAAACAAGACACCTATGAAGTCAAAGTGGACGGCGACGACGTTTTAGTCGCTGTATAAATCAACCCGTATGCCCCTCTTTGAACGCATGCAGGCGGAAGACCACGAACAGGTGGTCTTTTGCACAGACCGGAACGCCGGACTCACGGCCCTGATTGCCATCCACAACACAACCTTAGGTCCCTCGCTGGGTGGCATCCGCATGCGGACCTATGACAGCGAAGACGATGCAGTGACAGACGTGCTGCGTCTTTCTCAGGCCATGACCTATAAAGCCTCTCTGGCCGGCCTGGAATATGGCGGCGGAAAGGCGGTTGTCGTTGCGAATGAGATGCCCACGAGTAGAGAGGTATTGTTTCGCGCGCTGGGCCGCGCCGTAGAGTCTTTAACGGGTCGCTATATTCCAACCGAAGACATGGGCACGACGACTGCCGACATTGAACACGTCCGGGCAGAGAGTCGGTTCGGGGTCGGACGAGCGGAAGCGTTTGGCGGCGGCGGAGACCCGTCCCCCATGACAGCCTGGGGAATCTTCTGTGGCCTACGCGCCTGTCTTGAAGAAACGGATGGCAAGGCGGAATTTCAGGGATTGAGCGTGGCCCTGCCCGGTCTGGGGAAGGTCGGATACTCTCTGGCTCAATACCTGCACGAAGCCGGGGCACGGCTGATAGTCGCAGATGTGGATGCAGCTCGGACCCAAAAGGCGGAGACCGAACTCAACGCCGAGGTTGTCGGTCCGACCGATATTCTTACTCAGCAGTGCGACATCCTCGCCCCCTGTGCCGCGGGTGGCATTTTCAATCCGGGCACCATTCCTCAGCTCCAGTGCCGTATTATCGGGGGTGGGGCCAACAATCAGCTCCTTACCGAGGCAGATGGAGACGCGCTTCACGCGCGCAGTATTCTATATGCGCCCGACTTTGCGATTAATGCCGGTGGGCTGATTAACGTCGCGGACGAGTTGGGTCCGGGCGGCTATCGGCGCGAGCGGGCCAAGGCCAAGACCGAACAGATTTACTCCACCCTGAAAACGATTTTTGCCCAAGCCAAGCAGCGAGCTGTCCCGCCCCACCGTTTGGCCGTTACGCTGGCCCAGGAACGCATCCGGGCTGTACGGGATTTGCGTCGTCTGAATGCGGCCTCGTGAAGACAGCCTTTTTTCTCGATAAGGTGGAGAACCAATAATGGACTGGATTGCTGTTAGTGGAGGTCTCGTTATTTTCGGTGGAGTATCCGTTCTGGCCTTGCCATCTTGCGCTCCGTTAAGCCGGTTGCACCGAACGCGCGACCAAACGCATGAGGGCCGAGCCCTCCGACCTTTCCTCATACCTCGCTCTTTGCTAGCCTGCGTCTTATGAAAAGCGCATTGTCTGCCTGGCTTGAAAGCCAAGGCATATCCCTCACTGCTGATCGAGGCATTGAACTCCCGAACGCCTTCACCAACCCGCAAGACGAACACGCAACAGTCTGCAAAAAGGCGGGCCTGATCGATCTCTCCTTCCGCACCCAGGTGAAACTCACGGGAGAAGACCGGAACGATTTTCTTCAGGGCATGCTGTCAAACGACGTCAAAGCGCTACAGCCGGGTGCCGGGTGCCTGGCAACCCTCCTAACGGAGCAGGGACGGATTGTTGCGGAGGTGCGCGTCTATGCGGAAGAGTCGGCAGTGCTCCTCGACCTTGATGCCCATATCAAGGATAAGACCGTTGAAGCCCTCGGCCGTTTTCTCATTGCCGATGATGTGGAAATCGAAGACCTGAGCGCCCACCAGGTGACCATTGCAGTCCAAGGCCCTAGCGCAGCAGAGGTCCTGGCGGGAGCCGGTCTGTCTTCTTTACCGGAGCAGGATTTGCAGCATCAGGCCGGAACGATTGCGGATGTACACGTCCGCGTAATTCGCTCCGACCGGACCGGTAAGGGTGGCTATGAGTTCCACGTTCCGAGCGGTCGGGCAACCACCGTCTGGCAAGCACTCTCTCAACTGAACGGGCTTCTTCCAGTCGGCCACACAGCACTGAATATGCTGCGTGTTGAGGCCGGCATTCCGTGGTATGGCCTCGATATGGACGAGGACAGAATTGTGCTGGAGGTTGGCCTCGACCGAGCCATTAGTTTTAATAAGGGCTGTTATCTGGGACAGGAAGTCGTTGAGCGGGCGTCGGCCCGCGGACACATGAATCGTCAACTGAGCGGGTTTCTGCTGGGTGAGGACCAGGATTCATGGGATTCATTGCCCACACGAGGCGACAAACTTTTTAAGGATACTAAGGAAGTCGGCTGGCTGACCAGTGTTACAGCCTCCCCAACGCTGGGCCGGCCTATTGCCTTGGGCTATGTCCGGCGGGAATATGGCGAGCCGGGCAGCCGGCTACGGATTGACAGACCAGACACGGACATGATAGCCGAAGTGACCAAGTTACCGTTTCTACAGTAAATATTACTCGTAGAGGCACATCACGACAGAAGGGTAGGAGGTATACATGGCACAACTTGGTAAACGCTATATGTGTGAAGAATGCGGGACTGAGGTTCTTTGCAACAAGCCGGGCGACGGCGCGCTCAACTGCTGCGATAAAGAAATGCCGCTCAAGGAAGCCAAGCCGCTTCCGTCGTCTGACTAATGCGGCGCAACAAAAAATCCGTTCAAACAGCGTGTACGGCTGCTTGAATGGCAACCATTATGGAGTAGGGGCGACCGGTCGGTCGCCCCTACGTATTTCTATTGGCAACGTTTCCTCACACCGCGGACCTGCTTCTCTACGGTGGGCATATCCTCACCCTCGACCCGAACCAGCCTGAAGTCGAAGCCATCGCCATAGCCGCAGGAAAAATCCTCGCGGTTGGTACCGAGCAAGAGCTCCGGCCCTATGTCTCGCAAAAAACACACACCTTACCATGCGCCGGGAGAACGGTCCTCCCAGGATTTATCGACCCCCACCTGCATCTTTCTGCATGGGCGAGCCGCTCCTGTGGCGCAGACCTGAGTACGGCCCGGTCAATTGCTGAAATCCAGTCTCAACTCCGGGCGCGATTGGATACCCTCAGCTTGCCAGACTGGCTGCGTGGGTATGGCTATGACGAGTTCTTTCTCCAAGAACAACGTCAGCCGAATCGCTACGACCTCGATGCCGTAGCGACTGACCGGCCTGTGATCCTGCGTCATCGGACCGGCCATGCTGCCGTTCTGAATAGCGTAGCGCTCCGGCAAGCCGGCATACATGCAAATTTTACCCCTCCACGGGGCGGACACGTCGAGCGCGATGCAAGCGGCGAACCAACGGGCGTCGTCTACGAATTGGAGTCGTTTCTTCGGACTACAATCCCTCCACTCCGGTCGCAGGAGTTTCAGGCGGGATTAAGGCGAGTCAACAGCGAATTACTCAGACATGGGATCTGTTCGTTTCATGATGCGAGTGCCGGCAATACACTTGAGGATATAGAGCGATTCTCCACATTATGCGCGAACGGGATAGTACGTCCCCATGCAACCGTCATGGTCGGGATTGATGCTTTCCCAGAAATCCTGGAGACCGAACTCCCGTCTTTCGGTCCGTATGACCGCGTCCGTCTTGGCAGTATCAAAATCATGCTGCACGAAAGTAGGGGCGAGTTGTATCCACCTCTGGATGATCTGGCTGAAATGGTATGGCAGGTTCATCAACATGGTTTTCAGGTCGCCATCCATGCGGTTGAAGAAGCCCCCATATGCGCAGCACTCGAAGCGATTCAGCAGGCACAACAGCGGCTGCCTCGCCGAGATCATCGTCATCGTATTGAACACTGTACGCTCTGTCCCCCGCCGTTTCTCGACACCCTGGCCGAGACGGGCTGTGCGGTGGTGATGCAGCCAGGCTTTCTTCATTTTTATGGCGACAAATATGCCGCAGAGATTGATCCGGATTTGCAGGATTGGCTGTACCGGGCAAAAAGTTTCCAGGATCGGAACATTCCAATTGTCGGCAGCTCAGATTGTCCAATCGCCCCCCAGGCACCATTGGTAGCGGTTCAAACTGCCATAACACGCCAGTCCCGAACCGGAGTTCTACTCAATCCTTCCGAACGACTCTCCCTGCCTGAGGCGATTGGTCTTTTCACCCAAGCCGGAGCCTGGGTTGGATTTGAGGAAAACCGGACTGGCAGCATCACACCTGGAATGCGTGCGGATGTGGACATCCTCGATAGCGACTTGACGAGGCTCCCTGCTGAGGCAATAAGCACTGCAAGCGTCCACACAACAATCATTGACGGACAGATTGTCTATTCGGCATAAAGAGATTGTATGTCTTCCCCCGCAGTCCTATACGAAAAAGACGCTGGTGTAGCCATTGTCAGCCTCAACCGGCCTACGATGCTCAACGCCTATAACGTGGAGATGCGGGACGATTTGTATGAAATCCTCCAGGCCGTCCGGGATGATCCCGAGGTCCGGGTCATGATCTTGCGGGGAGAAGGCCCTGCCTTTTCGACTGGCGGAGATGTGTCAGAGTTCGGGTCCGCGCCCTCTCCGGTGCGTGCCCGTGAAGTCCGTTGGCAACGTGATAACTGGGGGATGCTGTTGCACTTGCCCCAACCCACCATTGCGGCGGTCCATGGCTATACCGTCGGGGGCGGGATGGAAATGGCGCTGCTGTGTGACTTGTGCATTGCTGCCGATGATACAGTATTCTTTTTCCCGGAAACGAGCCTGGGCATGATCCCTGGGGTGGCCGGAACGCAGACCGCGCCGCGTGCAATCGGCTTAGGCCGCGCCCTGGATATGGTCCTCACCGGAAAGCGGCTCAAGGCAGACCAGGCCCTCCAAATTGGCCTGGTAAATCAGGTGGTGCCCCTGGCTACCCTCTTGACGGAGGCTAAATCTCTGGCATACACACTGTCCCGTTATCATCCGACAGTCGTAGCCCTGGCAAAACGGGCCGTCCGACAAGGAGCTGACCTGCATTTATCCGATGGCTTGCGACTGGAACAAAATCTATTTGCACTGCTGAAGGAGTAATAATGAATACCTCACAGTTCATCGGCATTCCGGGTATGATGTTTCCGGACCAGGAAATCCTGGCCTTTGAAGGCGCGCGGTTGACTTATGGAACCCTCGTGGACCGAGTCAAACGGCTGGCCAGCAGTTTGCGTGACCAGGGGATTCAACCCGGCGACCGCGTCGCCATCTTGCAGACCAACTGCAACCAGTACATCGAAGCCTATTATGCCACTGCGACGCTGGGCGCGACATTTGTGCCGCTGAACTATCGGGCCAAGCCACCTGAACTGGAATATATGATTACCGCGGCAGAGACCAAAATTCTGTTTGTGGGCGAGCGCTATATTGACTTGGTCAATACCCTCAAGCCCAATCTTGGCTGTGTTGAGAAATATGTCACGCTCGAAACGCGGCGTGACGAGATGCTGCACTACGACGACTTTATTGAGCAGGGTTCGCCTGACATCGAAGAGGTCGAAGTGGATGAGGGCGACCTGTCCATCCTGATGTATACCAGCGGTACGACTTCTTTGCCCAAGGGCGTGATGCTGACCTATGGCGGATTTACCAACTATGTGATTGGCACTATAGAGATGGCGGACGGCACGCCGCGCGGCACTTCGCTACTGTGCGCCCCGCTCTACCACATTGCCGGAACGATGAACATTATGACCGCGCTCTGGAACGGCCGGAAGATCGCTATTCTGCGTCAGTTCGATACCAAAGAGTGGCTGGAGGCAGTCCAGAGCGAGCAGGTCACACATGCTTTTGTTGTTCCCACCATGCTCAAACAACTCATCGATCATCCCGAATTCTCGAACTACGACTTATCGAGTTTACAGAACGTCTCCTATGGCGGTGCGCCCATGGCCTTCCCCGTCATTCGCAAGGCCATTGATATGTTTCCGGACTCGACCGGTTTTGTGAATGCCTTTGGCCAGACCGAAACCAACTCGACTTTGACCGTGCTCGGGCCGGACGATCATAAGCTGAACGGCACGCCGGAAGAAGTGGAACGCAATCTCAAGCGCTTAACCTCGGTCGGCAAACCGCTGCCGGATGTGGAAGTCCAAGTGCTTGACGACGATAACAAAGAGCTGCCGGCCAATGAGATAGGCGAAGTCGTTATTCGTACTCCACGCGTGATGAAGGGCTATGCCAACCAGGAAAGCGCGACAGCCGCGCTGCTGGATGAAAATGGCTGGCTGCATACCCGCGACATGGGCTATATCGACGAAGACGGCTATGTCTACCTGGTCGGGCGCAAGGACGACATCATCATTCGTGGCGGTGAAAATATCGCTCCGGCCGAAATCGAAGCGGTGCTGCACGCCCACCCGGCAGTCGATGAAGCCGCAATCATCGGTGTTCCGGATGTCGATTGGGGACAAAAGATTGTTGCCTTTGTCGCGCTCAAGCCGGGTCAGGCTCCCACTGCGGATGAAGTTGGAGATTTTTGCAAGGAACGTCTGGCCAGCTTTAAAAAACCCGAGGAGATTAATTTTCTTGACGAGTTGCCCAAGAACCCTTTGGGGAAAGTCCTCAAGAGAGAGCTCAAAGCGCAGTACGAATAGGGAGCAGGGGCGTCCGCAGAGGTATATCTGAATAGACGCCCTTTTTGTGACAGTTTTATTGTGTCTGACCTTGTGTACGAGATTCGAGAGAGGGTGGCTTGGCTGCGACTGTCTTGTCCAGACCAAGGCAACCGACTCACTCCCCTGCTGGACCAGGAACTGGCCGCCGCCTGCCAGGCGGTTGAGCAGGACGATGCGGTCGAGATTGGTGTCCTCACTGGCTCGGAGCATGGTTTTTGTGAGGGCCTGACACAAGCGGCCAATACAGCGCAGAAAATTCGTGAGCAGTTCGGCTCCATCCGGTGCGTCGAAGCGCTCGCAGCAATAACAAAACCGACGCTCGCGGTCCTCAATGGCAGTGCGTTCGGACTCGGGCTGGAGCTGGCCTTAGCCTGCGATCTCCGCCTGGCCGTTTCTACAGCCCAGTTCGGCCTACCCCAGATTACCGAGAATATGATTCCCTGCGGTGGCGGGACGCAACGCCTGCCGCGTATGGTCGGGCAGGCAAAGGCATTGGAAATGATCCTGACCGGCAAACAGCTTGACGCAACTGAAGCGTACCGCATCGGACTGGTCAATGAAGTGATTGCTGCAAGCGACTTTTCGACCCGTGTTGACGAGGTCCTGTCCGGTCTGTTAGGCAAAGGCCCCATCGCTTTACGACTAGGCAAAGAAGCGGTACATAAGGCAATGGATCTGACGCTGGATCAGGGAGTTCGATTGGAAGAAGACCTCTATGCTCTTCTCCAGACAACCCACGATCGGGCCGAGGGTGTAGAATCTTTCTTAGCCAAGCGGAAACCTCGATTTACCGGACGCTAAGAGAACAACAGGAGGTACAGTAGTATGGCAAACCAGCTCGGTAAAATGTATCTATGCGGAAGCTGCGGCGCTCAGGTCATCGTGACCAAAGGTGGAGACGGCGCAATCAAGTGCTGCGGCGCTGAGATGCAGAAAAAATAGCCTCGTTTCTCACCGCTCTCTCAAAGAGGGTAACGGCAGGGCATCGCAATAGCGCAATATCAATACAGGGCACCGCTCGCAGGGTGCCCTTTTTTTATCACGCCCTCTCAAAAAACGGCCTTGCAAGACAGACAGGTGCTCAGATAGCATGACCAGTACTGTTCACGCCCGTTACAGACAACCGCTCGCATAAGACCATAAGACTTGGAGGTTGATAGCCATGCCGGAAGGCGTAGCACCCATTGCCGCAGACGAAATACAGTCCCGCATTGTAGAGGCCCTGCCCGATGCGCAGGTTCACATTCGCGATTACACTGGCGGAGGAGATCACTACGAAGCCGTTGTTGTTTCCGCAGCGTTCGACGGCAAGAATGCCGTCGCCCGGCATCGATTAGTGTACGGCGCTCTCCAGGATGCCATGGTCGAACGTATTCACGCCCTGGCACTCAAGACAATGACACCCCAAGAATTCGAGGCTGAGGCCCAGAATTCGGGGCTGGTCAATATCGAAACGAGCAAGTCATAACAAAAAGACGCATAACCAATGCACACAAGTCACAACAGTGACGAGGAGGAAAACATGGCAGACGCTATTCACGCCCACATTGATGAGACGGTAAAAAACAACAAAGTCCTCATCTATATGAAAGGCAATCGGACTTTCCCGATGTGCGGTTTCTCAGCCGCAACCATCCAGATTTTCGATTCTCTGGGCGTTCCGTACGAGACCGTCGATGTGTTGCAAGACCCTGCGGTGCGGGATGGCATTAAGCGCTATTCAAACTGGCCGACTATTCCGCAGGTGTATGTGAATGGCGAGCTCATTGGTGGCTGCGACATTATCCAGGAAATGCACAGCCGTGGGGAGCTTGAGCCCATCGTGCGCGCCGCCCTCGAAAGCTAAGCCAAAGCCCTAACCCGCCAGCATATGCAGCAAGGGTAGGGAAACGCCATGTGGGACAGGATTGTTCTGCAAAAGTCCGAAGAAAGCTGTAGCGTTTCACGATGGTTTCTAGTAGGTCGGGTTAGCCGTAGGCGTAACCCGACAGCCCCAGTCGCTGCGTCTCTGGACGGACCGCTGTCGAATTACGCTGCGCTCATCCGACCTGCGGCTACACAGAGTCGCAAATTGTTCTAGTCTGCCCGGTTGCTAGTCGCAAGAAGCAACCGAAGCAAAAGCCCCGGAAAATATCCGAGATGCCATCCGAGAGCACCTCGCGGCCAACGGTAATATGAAAAAGCCAAAACTGGCGTACTTCGAGCGAGAAGATATTCTACATCTTGTTGTTTCCGAGGGGGACGAAGCGAGCAGCGTCGAGCTGAGTCCCAACATTACGGCGGAGCTGAATGAGAGCGGCGATCTGATTGGGATTGAAATCTTAAACGCCAGTACGTTTGTACAAGAGACGCTCATGGAGGGCGTGCAGGCAAAAGTGCTCCAACTTATTCCTGCCGGCAAGTAACCCAAGTCTCCACCACCTGCCGCCGATGCATCCCCTGCACAATCGTTGTGTTGGCAGCCGCGAGTTATCCCACAGGATTTTTCTCTGCGCCTCAGCCACAGTACTATTCCTGACAGCCTCACCAGCGTCAGCCCTGGTTGACTGGAGTACGACCGAGCTGCACTTTCAGTACGGCCATATTGAGAATCCGTTCTCGGACGCCAACGAGAATACCTTCATCCTGACCTTGCAGAACGCCCTGGGCTGGAAATACGGCGAGAGTTTCTTTTTTGCCGATTTCGTCGAAGACGTCGAGGGCGACGGCTTCAACGACACCGACTTGTACTTCGAGTGGTTTCCGAGCCTGAGCCTCGGCAAGCTGACACACAAAAAACTTGGAATCGGGCCGATCAAAGATTTCTCCCTGCTCGTCGGCCTCAACGTCAGCGTGGACGCCAAGGTCATCAAATATCTGCCCGGCCTGCGCGCGTCCTGGGACCTGCCGGGTTTTGCTTTTCTGAATACCGACCTGACCGCCTGTATTGACGCCAGTCGAGGCGTCTCGCGCGGCGGTGCTCCCAAACAGACCGACGGCTTCATGTTCAACCTCAACTGGGCCTATCCCTTCAGTATCGGCAACCTGGATTTCTCGATCGAAGGCTATGCCGAGTACATGCACAGCCGGACCGACGAGTTCGGCAACCATGTCAAAAGCTGGATTCTGGCCCAGCCACAGTTCCGCCTGGACCTGGGCAAGCTGCTGAACGGTGGTGCGGAGCGGCTTTTTGTCGGGATGGAGTACCAGTATTGGCGGAACAAATTGGGCACGAAGAACGACGAAAGCCTGCCTCAGTTCCTGTTGGCCTGGCGCTTCTGAGGAGGATTTACGGCGTGACAGCTACGCCCCAGGGGATATTCCCGACCGCAATCGTCTTGAGCAGCGTATCGGTGGTGGTATCGATTACCGCCACGCCGTCGGACCGGCCCATGGTGGCGTATAATTTTTTGCCGTCCGGGGTCAGGGCCGACCACCAGCAGCGCTTACCGCCCAGGGCGATGGTCTTGGTCACCGTGTTGGTAGCCGGGTCAATCACGCGCACATCGTTGGCCCGGCCGTGTACGACATAAATCTTCGAGCCATCGGGCAGGACCGAGATGCCAACCGGGCGTTCTCCCATGCTGATCGTCTCGGTCACGGCCAGTTTTTCGGTATCGATGACCGAGACGGTGTGAGTCCGCTCACTACTCACATAGGCGGTTTTCCCGTCCGGCATGAAGGCCACGCCGCGCGGATTCTCACCAACCTTGATCGAACTGAGGACTTTATAAGTCTGGGTATCAATGACCGTCACGTCATGCGAAGTCTCATTCGGCACGAAGGCCAGCTTGCCATTGGGCGAGAGCACCACGGTCTCCGGCTCTATGCCGGCCTGGACGGTAGCAACGACCTCTTTGCTTGCCAGATCGACGACGCGCATCACGCCCTCGTTCTCATTCACGACGAACAGCAGTTTTTCGTCGTTGCTGAGGTCGATCCCCTCGGGATCGATACCGACCGGAAAGGTCTCCATGACCGTATTCGTCTTAGCGTCAATGACCGAGATGTCGTTAGAGTTACCGTTGGCGATATACACCCGCGTGCCGTCCGCCGAGACCAGCACCCCGCGCGGGCGTTTGCCGACCGGTACTTTGGCTACAACCTCATCCGTGTGCGTATCAATCACCCACACATCGTTCGACTCCTCGTGGGTGACGTAGGCGAACGGTTGGGCAAACACCGGCGATGAAACCAGATACGCCAGCAGCGGCAGGCCGGCCAGAAACATAGACAGCGGATTACGTGTTTTCATGCGTGACTCTCCCTTATTTGTGGGCCAGCACTGCCACGGCCTCGGATGACGGCGCGTTGGCAACAGCCGCTGCTCCGTCGGTCTGCCGACTTGCTGCCTCGTCGGACTGACACTTCGAGGCCGCGCGGACATAGGCCAAAATTTGCCAGAGCATATCATCCGGCAATTGCCCGGCAAAGCCGACCATCTCGGTCTTGGGCACACCCTCGCTGACGACCTTGAACATTTCTGCGTCCGTCCCCGAGCCGTTCGCCCAGTCGCAGTCGAACAGATTGGGACATTTGCCGTCCCGGTCAGCGCCGGCCTTCACATGACAATAGCCGGAACACACCGCCTCAAACAGCATCTGGCCTTCCGCAATCGCCGCGGCATCGCCGGCAACCGGGTTCTGCACCGCCTCATCGGCCAGCCCGATCGTCGGCATACCCATCAGCAGACTGACCAACACAACACCAGACACATGTTTCATAGACCTCCTCATTTCTTTGCGGCAAAGAGTAAACGTGCCCTTTACATCTCCAAAGCAAGGCTGGGCGCGTTTACTCTTTTTCTCGGGAGAGTTGAAACATCTCCATGACGTCATAGGTTTTTTTGAATGGAGGATACAACGGCACGCCATACCGCGCGGCTATGGTCTTGAGTTCTCCGGTATTTCTCAGTTGTGTGAGCGCGGCATCTATAGCTGTGCGGAGCGCCGTATCTTCTGTGCGGGTGGCGGCATGTTCGTTCCAGCGCGCTACTGAGAGCGGCTCAGCCGTGGCAAACGTCAGCTTTGGCTCGGGGTTCTGCTTCGCATACCAACCCGCGGTCGGACCCCACACAAAGGCCAACGGTGCGTCTCCTCGTATTACAGCAGCGAGTGATTCCTCGGTTGAGAAAAACGTCTGCATCGAAATTTTGAGCGACTCCAGAATAAAGCTGGCAATCGTTTGTGCTTGGACGGCAACGACTTGAGACTCAATGTCGTGTAAGGACGCCGGCGTCTGCCCCGCCCGGCCCAGGAGCTCAAAAGCTGCTCCGTAGTAGGCGTTGCCGATAGCCACATTGGTTGCTTCGCGCACAGCGTCTCGGCCGGGCACACTCAAAATGGCGTCACAGTCGTTTTTTGATAACCGACGAAGCGGGAAGTCACTCTCATCAACTTCGGTGATACGCTCGTCATTTTTGACCCAGACCGGGACCAGCCTGCGCCCCAGCGTCCTGGCAATGGCCCGCGCCACGTCGACGTCGAAGCCGCGCTCTCCCTGCTGAGCAGAAAAGGGCAGATTCTTTCCCAGAAAGCAGACCCGGAGTTGGGAGACTTCCTGCGCGGAGAGCTGCGCCGGCAAGGCCAGAAAAAAAAGAAAAGAAAAAAAACCGAGCACCGAAACGACAGCACCTCTGGCAGGTTCTACCCAAACCGTCGCTCCGGTGGGGACCCAAGAGCTACGCAGCACAGAATACAGCGGCCTCACTCTAGCGTACTCCACCGGTTTACTCCGGTAAGGCAAACACCAGTAACGCGCTGCCTTTACTCGTCAGCGGTGGCTCGCCAACCAGGGTGACGGCCAAACCACCGCCGCCACTGGGGATGGCCACATATTGCCGTCCCCCAGCCCTATAGGTGATGGGCTGAGCGCGCATGGATGAGCCAGTCTGGAATTTCCATAACAGCTCGCCGGTCGAGTCATCAAAGGCCAGGGCATGGCCTTCGAGGTTGCCGGAAAACACCAGACCACCGGCCGTCGCGAGGGCACCACCCATCATGGGATAGTCATCCTGATAGCGCCATTTGATCTCGCCGGTGGATGGATCAATGGCAGACAGATGACCATAGGATGATCCATCATCGCCCTGGGTTTTTCCTGGTCCACCGCCCCAGAACGGGATGCCTTTGATAAAGAGAGCCGTTGACTTCTTCATCTGCCAGCAGCTTTCCACCACAGGCACATACATCAGCTTGGTCAGCGGGCTATAGGCCGCGGTGTACGAGCCGTTTTTTCCACCAACGGAACCAGGGCAGATAAATTCTTTGCCTTCCGCGGTGGGAACGAACTGAGGATCAACAATCGGCCGTCCGGACTCATCCAGACCTTTTGACCAATTCAGCTTGTCGACATATTGGGTACCGTGCAGGTAGTTGCCCGAGGTGCGGTCCAATACATACACATAGCCGTTTCGGTTCGGCTGGGCCAAGGCTTTGACCGTCTGGCCACTGCGTTCAATATTGACCAGAAACAGGTCGGTATTGCCGTCATAATCCCAGATATCGTGTGGCGTAAACTGGAAGTACCACTTTATCTCACCCGTATCCGGGTCAAGGGCAAGCACGGAATCCGCGTAGAGATTATCGCCTTTGCGGACATCGCCGTTCCAATCCGGCGCAGTGTTGCCCGTCGCCCAATACAGCAAATCTTCATCAGGGTCGTATGACCCCGTTACCCAGGTGGGGGCACCACCATGTTTCCAGGAGTCGCCGGCCCAGGTCTCAGAGCCCTTCTCACCTGCTTCCGGGATGGTGTAGCGGCGCCATTTCCGTTCGCCAGTATTGATATCATAGGAATCTATATAGCCGCGGACGCCGTACTCTCCCCCCGCAATACCAACGATCAGATTGTCCCGGACAACGAGTGGAGCAACAGTAGCGCTGAATCCGTCGGAATAGCGGTCCATCTCGGTGTTCCAGACGACTGCTCCGGTTTTGCGATTCAGGGCAACCACATGGGCATCAAGGGTTGCCATAAAAATTTTATCGCCCGCAATGGCCGCGCCTTTATTCGACGGCCCGCAGCACACCCGCATGTCGTCCGGCAACTCGTGTTCATAGCGCCACAGCAACTCGCCCGTGACCGCATCGAGGGCAAACAGGTGGTTATAGGCGGCCGTCAGATAGAGAATGCCGTCGGCAACAATGGGCGAGGCCTGCATTTGGGCCGGGATACCGGTCTGGAACATCCAGGCCGCTTTCATGTTCTTGACATTATCGCGGTTGATGTCAGTGAGTGGGCTGAACCGCCAACCGGCGTAATTGCCGCCGTACATCAGCCAATAGGTCGGGTCGTCCGTACCTTGGAGCAGGTGGTTCTGGGTGATGGAGTGAAATGTATATCTGTCGAGGCTGCCGTTCGAGGTCGGGCTGGCTGCGGCAGGTTTGGCCGAGTCGGCCGGTTTCGCCGTGGGTGTGGTTGGCTGATTTTTTGCGGGTTCGGGCTGGGTATCCGCACGCCCACCGACCGCCTGGGCGCGGTGGGGGGTGCATAGCAGCGTCAGACAACACACGCCCATGAGAATTTTCTGCAACCAATATCTGTGCATATGCTTCCCTCCTTGATGTGCAAAACCCCACGGAAAACCATACATAAAACCTGGGTATAATGCGGTCGAAAAGTACTTGCTTTTCAGGGTCCGGTCAAGGAAGGCGGCAAGAGGAGATACGGTACTGTTTTGATCCATACTACGGCGGTGCAGGCCGCCGAACTCCTCTCATACAAACGCCAAGAGTATGAAAAATCTCACAACGCAACGGTCTGTCTTGTCTGTCCCAAAACTCTGCTATACACCCTCAATAGGGCCAGATAGAAGGAGTAAGGAGTAAAGAGGACGATCATGCAGCACTATCCACGCATCGGCCGTACCCTAGCCATTATCCTCCTGCACTCAGTTATTCTTTTCAGCGCATGTGGCGGACAAGCCAATAACGATCAAACAGCGCAGCACGCTCCAACCAAGCAAGAGGTCTCACCGCAGCCCTCAGAGCAGGAAGCAGTCCCGCCGCCGCTCCCGCCTGAGCCAATTGCTCCATCGAAGGCAGACTCAGACGGACGTGGCGCTATTGTCGGACGCGTTGTGTTTGACGGGGATGCGCCACAGCCACAAGAGTTGACGATAAGTAAGGATGTTGAAGTGTGTGGGAAGACAGAGAAGTTTCCTGAAGCGCTTCTTGTTGGTCCGGACAGAGGGATCAAAAATGCGGTTGTCTTCCTCGCGATTGCCGGTGGAAAATCCCTCTCACTCCCTGCATCGAATCCCGCGCTTGATCAACTTGGCTGTATCTACGCTCCTCACGTCCTGCTTGTTCCAGCCGGCGCGACAGTTGATATCAAAAACAGTGACGGAATTTTGCACAACATCCATACCTATAGTGAGAAAAATCCGGCTTTTAATACGGCCCAGCCTAAGTTCAAGAAAATTATCTCGAAAACCTTTGCCCAGCCGGAGATTATCCGTGTGACCTGTGACGTTCACGACTGGATGACCGCCTGGGTCGTCGTGCAAGATCACCCCTATTATGCGCTGACAGACGAAACTGGAGCCTTTCAACTCACAGACCTTCCTCCAGGAGAGTACGCGCTGAGGGTCTGGCATGAGGAACTCGGAGAGCACGCTCGTTCGTTGACGGTCACCGCAGACCACAAGCTCCCTGTGGAAGTCACGCTCTCCCGTGCTGGCTGAAAAGAGAGAGATGGGATATAGGGAATGCCTCGTGCCGCCGAGCGAGAGCGTGCCGTGAGATAAGGCTCTATGCGGTTTCCTCTACGTTCTTTGCCTGTTTTTCGGATCAGCTTGCTTGTTGTTGCAATCCTCGCTGTGCTGTCAGCCGTCCTGTACCGACCCGATGTGAGCGGTCGGGTGTGGCAATCCGGGAAAGCCGTGTGGTGGGATTACCAATTACTCGACCTGGGACTGACGGGCTGGGGGAATGCACCCAAACAGCCGATTGCCTTCAGCCATAAGCTGCACGCCGGCGAATATGGTTTGGACTGCCTGTACTGTCACAGCGCCGCCCGCGTCTCACCGGCGGCGCATGTCCCGCCAGTCCAGACGTGTATAGGCTGTCATGCCAGACCAACACAGAACCCGGAAATCAAAAAAATTCAGACCTACTGGAAAAACCAAGAGCCGATTCCGTGGATTCGCGTCCACGCCCTGCCGGCTTTCACCCGCTTTAATCACAAGCGCCATGTCCGCGCCGGGGTCGCCTGTCAGTCCTGCCACGGCGAGGTCCAACGAATGCAACGGGTTGAACAGGTGTCTTCGCTCAAGATGGGCTGGTGCGTGACCTGCCACGATGCCCATCAAGCGAGCAAGGACTGTCTCGTGTGTCACTATTGATGCGGAAGAAGCAAGCATGGGAAACGGACTCGATAGAAGAGATTTTTTGAAACTGCTGGGGGCGAGTGCAGCCGCACCAGTCGTCAGTTGTGCCTCAAAACCGGTTGAAACCCTTATTCCGTATGTTGTCCAGCCCGAGGAGATCACGCCGGGGGTCGCCACGCATTATGCCACGGTCTGTCAGGAATGCCCGGCCGGCTGTGGTATGCTCGTTCGGACCAGAGAAGGCCGGGCCGTCAAAGTCGAAGGCAATCCATCCCACCCGGTCAATCAAGGTGGCCTGTGTGCACGCGGCCAGGCGTCTTTGCAAGGACTGTATAACCCGGACCGTATCCGCCAGCCGCTGTATCGCAATGAGGCCGGCGCACTCACCCCGCTGTCCTGGCCGGAGGCGGAAGCGCTGCTGGTCGAACGCCTGCAAAAAATCCGGGCAGAGGGACAGGCGGACAAGATCACATTTCTCGCCGGTCAGCTCCCTGACAGTGTGTATAGTTTGGCCACGAAGTGGCTTGCCGCCCTCGGTTCAAACCGCCAGGTGACGTATGAACCCTTTGGTTTCGAAGCACTGAGACAGGCGAACCAGATCTGTTTTCAGCAGTCTTCGATTCCAACCTATGACATGGCCCAGGCCCGCTTTCTCATCAGCTTGGGTGCTGATTTTCTGGAGACGTGGCGTTCTCCGCCGCACTATGCCAAGGCGTTTAGCCAGATGCATAGTGCGGCGAACGCGCCGGCGGGAAGAATGGTCCAGGTCGAATCCCGCCTGTCGCTCACCGGAGCGAATGCTGACGAATGGATCGCGATTAAGCCCGGTCGGGAAGCCTTTTTTGCCCTGGGGCTGGCGCATCTGATTTTACCGGACAGTTCAGTTCCTGCTGAAGAAAAGACACAGCTCAGCCAACTGCTTGAGCCCTATTCGCCGGAACAGGTTGCGCGTGTGACAGAAGTGCCCGCTGCGTCGATCCGTCGCCTGGCCCAGGAATTCGTCAATCACAGTCCAAGCCTTGCCCTTGGGGGGGGGATAGCCGCAAGTTCCCGGCAAGAGACAGCCAGCCTGATTGCGGTCAATCTGCTGAATTATGTCGCCGGCAATATCGGCGAGACGGTCCGTTTTTATGAAACCCAAGAAACGCAGCAAGTCAGTTCGTATTCAGCCCTGTTAGCCCTGATTGATGAGATGCAGCGTGGAGAAGTACCCCTCCTGTTGCTGACCAACACCAATCCCGCCTTCAGCCTGCCACGGTCTTCAGGTTTTGCTCAGGCGCTCGCTCAAGTGCCTTTCGTGGTGAGCTTTTCGTCTTTCCTGGATGAAACAACAGAACAGGCCCATCTTATTTTGCCGGATCATACGCCGCTGGAGAGCTGGGGAGACTCCCAGCCCGAAGCCGGCGTGTATGGCCTGATGCAGCCCGTCATGCAGCCCGTGTTTGAGACACGAGCGCTGGGCGAGATCTTGCTGTCAGTCGCCACGCAGGTTGATGAGACGCTCTCGGAATCGCTGCCGTGGAAGAGTTTTTTCGAGTATTTGCAAACGTCCTGGCAAGAACGGCATAGCAAGAGTAGTGAGTCGGGCGACTTTGACACCTTCTGGCGCCAGGCGCTTCAACAGGGTGGGATATGGCAAGCGGAAAAGCAGATACCGGTGCAACTCTCCTCAGCGGTCTTTGAGACAAGTTTTTCCAAGCCGACTTTTGACGGCCCCGATAGAGGGGACGAAGACAGGCTGACATTTATTGCCTACCCATCGTCACGCTATTATGACGGCCGCGGAGCCAATAAGCCCTGGCTCCAAGAGCTGCCCGACCCCATGACGCAAGCGGTTTGGGATTCCTGGCTTGAAATTCATCCTGAGACCGCCGGACGACTGGGGATCGCTGAGGGAGACCTGCTGACGATTACCTCACCGCATGGGACAATCGAGGCGAGTGCCTATTTCTACGCCGGTCTGCGGCGCGACGCGGTGGCTATGCCGATTGGCCTGGGCCATAGCAGTTATGGTCGCTACGCCCAGGGACACGGCTCCAACCCGGTTCACCTGCTGTCCGCCCAAGCCGAGACAGCCTCGGGCGGCTTCCCCTGGCTTTCGACCACAGTCCGGCTCACTCGAACCGGGAAACGGGCGCCGCTGGTCACGACCGACGGTAGTCGTCAGCAGCTAGGCCGAGGCATCGCCCAAGCGGTAACGGCAGGACAGAATGGCGAACATCACCAAACCACAGCGGACCACGCGGAGCATCCCGCTCGGGATATGTATCCTGAGGTGGAGTATGCCGAGTACCGCTGGGGGATGAGTATCGACCTGTCGGCCTGCATCGGCTGTGGAGCCTGTGTCACGGCCTGTTATGCGGAAAATAATATTCCGGTTGTCGGCAAGGATATGGTCGCCCAAGGCCGGGAAATGTCCTGGCTGCGGATTGAGCGTTATTTCGAGGAGCAACAAGAAGGAGCGGATGCGCCCGAAACCCGCTTCGCGCCCATGCTGTGTCAGCACTGCGGCAATGCGCCCTGCGAACCGGTCTGTCCGGTGTATGCCACCTATCACAACCCGGAGGGCCTCAACGCCCAGATCTATAATCGTTGTGTCGGCACTCGCTATTGCGCCAACAACTGCTCGTATAAGGTGCGGCGCTTTAACTGGGGCGAGGCGGACTGGCCGGAACCGCTCAATCGTCAGCTCAACCCGGATGTCACCATACGGGAATCGGGCGTCATGGAGAAATGTACCTTTTGTGTCCAGCGTATTCAGGCAGGCAAAGACAGAGCGAAAGACGAAGACCGCCCAGTGCGCGACGGCGAGATCACGCCGGCCTGTGCCCAGACCTGCCCGACACAGGCAATTACATTTGGCAATGTGAAAGACCCCACCAGTCGCGTTTCCCGGCAATCGCGCGACTCACGCGGGTATAAAGTCTTTGATTCATTGAACACCAGACCCGCGATCACCTATCTCAAAAAAGTACGCCGCGACCCTGAATAACATCCCATGCAGACCACCCTCAGCTATCTCCAGGTCAACCACGACCTGCTCAAAAACCTGCTCACCTCGCCCACGCGTATCTGGTATGCCCTGCTCGGCTGTGACCTGCTGGTATTGGCTTTTGGAATCTACTGCTGGGGCTATCAGATTCACGCAGGACTGGGCGTGACCGGTCTGGCTCACCCGGTTGGCTGGGGCGTATATATCACCAATTTTGTGTTCTGGGTCGGTATTGCCCACTCAGGCACACTGATCTCGGCGGTGCTGTTTTTATTTCGCGCCGGCTGGCGTACCCCAATTGCCCGCAGCGCTGAGGCCATGACGATTTTTGCGGTGATGACGGCCGGCCTGTTTCCCATTATCCATATTGGCCGAGCCTGGAATTTTTATTGGCTGCTGCCCTATCCCAACCAGCGTCAGCTCTGGGTCAATTTTCAGTCACCCCTGGTCTGGGATGCGTTTGCGATCAGCACCTATTTCGCGGTGAGTTTCATGTTCTGGTATATCGGTCTGGTCCCTGACTTAGGGGCGGCTCGCGACCGCACCTCGGGGCTGCGCAAAAAGCTGTACGGCCTGTTCTCACTTGGCTGGCAGGGCACGGATCGGCAGTGGCATCACTATCTGAGCGCCTATGGTTTTCTGGCTGCGCTGGCAACACCGCTCGTGGTGTCGGTGCATAGCGTGGTGTCATGGGATTTTGCCATGTCCATCGTGCCCGGCTGGCATAGCACCATCTTTGCACCCTATTTTGTGGCGGGCGCAATCTTCTCCGGCTTGGCTATGGTCCTGACCTTGCTCATTCCGCTCCGCAAGATTTTTGGCCTCGAAGCCTATATCACCGACTATCACTTCGACAATCTGGGCAAGATGATTATTCTCACCTCGCTGATTCTGAGCTATTCCTACGCCAGCGAATTCTTTATTGCCTGGTATAGCGCCAATCCGTACGAGCGCAGCATCTTCTGGTATCGCGCGGTCGGCGACTATGCCCCGCTGTTTTGGCTGATGCTCAGTTGCAACTGTGCAATCCCCATGTTGCTGTGCTGGAAGTCGATCCGAACCAATACGCTGTGGTTGTTTAGTATTGCGCTGCTGGTCAATGTCGGTATGTGGCTTGAGCGCTTTGTCATTATCGTGAGCTCATTGTCGCATGAGTTTGATCCTGCCGCCTGGGGTCTGTATCAGCCTTCGTGGGTTGAAGTGGGCATTACGGTCGGCAGTTTTGCCTGGTTCTTTTTGTTCTTTCTACTCTTCATTAAGTTCCTGCCGCTGGTGTCGTTGGCCGAAGTCAAAGAACATCTGCCGCCCTCTTCGCATACCACCCCTTCAACCCCTGCCCCAAATGAATCCTATAAATCCTACGAATCCCACGAGTCAGAGGTCGGTTTGGTTGGCGTCTTTACCCACCTGGAAAAGCTCGTCGCAGCAGTCCACACTCTCCGGCAGGACGGATATAAGAACATCAGCGTCGTCTCGCCGTTTCCCAGTCATGAGCTTGAAGCAGCCCTGGGCACACGCAAAAGTCCAATTCGCTATTTTACGTTGATCGGAGGCCTGCTGGGTTGTGCTATCGGCTTCGCCTTACCCACGTATACGGCCTTGGACTGGCCGCTCCAAACGAGTGCTAAGCCGATTGTCGCTCTCCCGGCCTTTGCCATTATCGCCTTTGAACTGACTATTCTCTTTGGGGCTATTGCCACTGTGATCGGACTGCTCATCAATGCCCGGCTGCCTTCGCGTTCGGTTGTCATCACGCATGACCCACGCTTTTCAGAAGATCGCTTTGGCCTGCTCGTCCCGTGTACCGCCGAGCAGACACTAGCTATTCAGCGGTCAATTACTGCCGGTGGCGCAGAGGAAGTCTATGGCCAGGGTGTATAATCATCCTTTTGTAGGGTGCGCCCTGCGCACCCAAAAATGGCTCGACAGACGGCCAAGAACGCGCTCACTTTTACGTGCCCGCCTATCCTGTTTTTCCCTCGGCCTCGGGTTGCTCTCCGTCACCCTTGCCCATGCCCTGCCTTGGAATGACGACATGTATTGGCAGCCTGAACTTGAGGCCGGAACAGCCGCTCAGCCACCGGTGGCCAATAGCGTTCCAACCACAGGAATTGAACCGCCGATATCGTCGCGTATTACCGAGCGCATGAAGGCCGGCCTGCGCCTCCGCAATCCGGTTGAAGCCACACCACGGTCCGTCCACAACGGAAAGGTATTATTTCGGATTTACTGTGAGCTGTGTCATGGCGCGCAGGGCAGAGGCGACGGCCCGATGGTCGGGAAGGTCATGCCGTCTTCAAACCTGCACGCCGAGAGAATCAGAAACCAAAAAGACGGATATTTGTATGCCACCATCCGGAGTGGTGGATTGGTGATGCCAGCCTATCAGCACGCGCTTTCAACCACAGAGCGGTGGGACATCGTGAATTACGTCCGCCACCTCCAACAGCAATTACAGCAGTCTCAGCAGGAAGCTCAGCAGAGTCAGCCATAATGAGTACCGAGGCCCATACGGCAGTTTCCCGGAGCGCGCCTCCGGCTGAGCGCTCTGGCCCTTTCTCCCGTGGCCTATGGGTTCTGGCTGGGGTTGGAATACTCACTTTTCTCATTGGCGTTGCCGGGGAGCACCCCCAACGGGCGTGGCAAGCCTATCTTGTCAACTGGCTTTTCTGGTCAGGGCTGGCGCTCAGCGGACTGACTTTTTCAGCCATTCTTCAGGTCACCAAAGCGGAATGGGCCGGACCGTTGCGACAGCTTGCTGAGGCGCTGGCCGCTTTTCTACCGATTTCCTTTTTTCTTGTTCTTGTGCTCTTTCTTGGCAGCGAGCAGCTCTACCCGTGGATACTTGACCCGGTGCCGGCGAAACAAGCCTGGCTGAACGAGCCCTTCCTGATTCTCCGCAACCTCTTTGGTCTGGTTGTCCTCTACGGCTGCGGGTTCGCCCTGCTTCGGGCCTCACTCCAAGCAAGTGGAAGCCTGGCGGCACGCTATGCAGCCGGCGCTCGGCCCGGCGTCTTTGTCCTGTTTGTTTCCCAAGAGAGGGCAGCCGATACAGCAGGGGGAAAGCGACAGCTCACGCTCCTCTCGCCCGTTTTCATTGTGCTCTATGCGATTGTATTCAGCCTGTTTGCCTTTGATCTGGTGATGTCGCTTGAGCCGCACTGGATCAGCACCTTATTCGGAGCCTATTTTTGTATTGGGAATATGTATGCGGGACTCAGCCTGCTCGCCCTGCTTGCCGTGCTGATGCGCTCATCCACAGCTCTTTTTCCTCCTGAACGTGCCCACGATCTCGGTAAGCTTATCTTTGGCTTTTGTGTCTTATGGACGTATCTGTTCTGGTGTCAGTATTTGCCGATCTGGTATGGCAATCTGCCCGAGGAGACCGGTTTTCTCGTTGTCCGATTGTTTGATACGCCGTGGACACAGATCAGCGCTCTTGTCCTGCTCTGTAACTTTCTCCTGCCTTTCCCCATTCTTCTCCTGCAATGGGTCAAGCGTGTCCCTGCTGTGCTGGCCTGCATCAGTACCATTATCCTCGTCGGCATGTGGCTTGAGCGTTATATTCTCGTTGTCCCTTCCATCTGGCATGAAGGCTGGCTTCCGCTTGGGTGGATAGAATTGGGGGTTCTGGTTGGTTTCTTCGCCCTGTTCACGCTGGCGTTTCGGGCTTGGGTAGAGACGTTCCCCCTACGTCTTCCCTCATCTTAACGTGCGCCTACTGCCTATGCGTATCCTTCACCATACCAAATACCTTGGGCTTATGGGGCTGTGCCTGCTCCTGCTGATTGGAATCTTTGATGTATTCGGCGTACAGATGACCAAGCTGTCGCGCGATCCTTTACAGCGACTGCACCTGCCGGTCTATCTCGGCTTGCTGTCCTATCTCGGCGTCTTAGCCTGGTGTGCTGCTACTTCTTCCGTTATGCTCTTTTCCACTTTTCTCATACGCCACAGCCATCCTGACAGCCTATCGGCTCGGTTCTTAGTCTGGATGGGCATATTGGCAGCCATGCTGCTGCTCGATGATTTGTTTATGGTGCACGACCATTATTCCAGTGTACTTGCACCTGCCTGAGATGAGCTTTTACCTCGTCTATGCCGTGTATATGGGCTTCCTCCTTCTTCAGTTCTGGCGGCTCATCCTTGAGTAGACGGACTATGCACTCTTTCTCCTTGCCTGCGTCTGCTTTGGCGTCAGTGTGGCCATTGATATAAACCTCATCCCTGGAAAAATCGGAACCGAAGACACATTCAAAATGTTTGGGATTCTGATCCACTGCTATTCTTGCATCCTGACAGCCACCCATGCCGTCCGCTCAGCCGCTCCCGCCGGCCCGCGCTAACCATTCCCTCGTACCGGCATGACCACACCTGCCCATGCGGTCATCAATCTCCTTGGGCTGGCCCGAAAGAAAGCCTCGTACCGGCAAGGCGCGCTGATTGCCGGTGCCATCGCCCCGGACGCTCCCATAGGGTTGTACATTGTCGCATTTCGCGTCATACTGCCAACCTTATTGCATCCGTGTGTCCAGTTTGCCAGGAGAGGGATTATCGCATTCCAACGTGGCCGTAACAGGCCGGAGGTATTCCGCACCGACTCAAGCCGGTGTGGACTGACCCGAGAGGAGGTCATCATCGGAAACAAGGTTTTTGTTGGGAATTTGAACTTTGACACCAACCAGGGTGAGCTGGAAGCTCTTTTTTCTGAAGTGGGCGAACTCGTCGAGGTTTTTCTCCCGTCGGATAGAACGACCGGTCGGCCGCGTGGATTCGCCTTTGTCGAATTCACCGACCCCGCCTCCATTCCTGTCGCGGTAGAGCGCTTCGACGGGTACGAACTCGGCGGCAGAAATCTCCGGGTCAACCAGGCAGAGGACCGTCCTCCCCGCCGGCCCTCACATCCTTCGGGTGGCGGCGGCGAGCGTTCTTTTGAACGCCCGTGGGGGGGACCGAGAGGCGGTGCAAAGCCCAAGGGCAGTCGCCGCAATCTGCGGCGAGGCAAGCGCAGTTTATAGACCTCGTCTTCTCAGATGCAACGTGACGGCGGGCAGACAGCCCGCCGTTTTTGCGCCTGCCCCCTCCTTCACTTCTCCACCCGCAATACGCGAATAGTAGACGAGTCGCCCGCACTCCCAGGCTGGCCCCACCTGCCAGGCTGGAAAGAGTGAACGTGTCCAGCATCTTATGTCTCGTGGAGGACACGTTTACTCTTTACCTCGTATCCAATACCTGACATTGTGGCCCGCATAATCTACGCGTGCCACAACGCAACAGGAGGGATGTATGCTTCAAGTGTTCTCTATGCCAGTGGGCTTTCTCGAATTCGACAGCCGGCTCTTCTTTCCGCAGGACGAGCAGGGCGAGCAGATCACGATCCCGGTGCCGAGCTATTTGCTCACCCACCCCAAAGGGAATGTGGTCTTTGATACCGGCGTACACTGTTCCTGCATAGACGACGCCAAGGGCCGTCTGGGCGACATTGCCGATACGTTTGTTCCCCGAGCCAAGCCAGGCGAAGAAATTGTCAGCCAATTGGCTCAATTCAAGCTTACCCCGGATGACATTACGTATGTGGTCAACTCGCACTTCCACTTCGATCATGCGGGCGGAAATGAGTTTTTTCCGCACTCGACCTTTCTCGTCCAGAAAAACGAGCTTGAGGCGTCAAAAGACCCGATCCTCCGAGAAAAAGCTTTTTTTGACCCCAAGGACTACGATCACAAACTCAACTACCAACCCGTAGACGGCGAGCTGGACATCTTCGACGATGGGACGCTGGTGCTTTTTCCAACCCATGGCCATACTCCAGGCCACCAGTCCATGCGCGTTCGGATCACCAAAGGCACGGACATCGTGGTGACCGCGGATGCTTGTTACACCCAGCGCAATATGGATGAGAACATGCTGCCGTCGATTGCCTATGACACGGCTGAGATGTATCGCTCGCTCGGCACGCTGCGCGACCTGAAAGACAAACAAGGCGCGACGATTATCTACGGCCACGACCTGGCCCAGTGGCAGCAGATCAAACACGCCCCGGAGCCGCTGGCCTAAGCAGTCAACCCCTTGAGAGCCGGGGCTCGGGCCCCGGTCTTTGCGCTCGGTCCGGTCAGGACCAGGTTTTCCAGACCTCGGGGCAATGCCCGACCGTTGCTTCCTTGCCGTTGCGGACAACGGGCGTTCGTATCAGGAGGGCGTCTTCGAGCAGCAGGGTTTCGATCCGGGCGGCGTTCAGCGAGGCATGCGTCAGCCCTTTTTCAACAAAGCGCTTGCCGGTCGTGTCGATTAAGTTCTCCAGCGGGACCCGCGCCGCCACCGAGCGTAATTCTCCCTTTGCCATTTCCTTTTGGCTGAGATCAATAAAATGAACAGGAATCCGGCGCTCTTTGAAAAAGCGCTGGGCCTTGCGGGTCTCAGAACATTTTTTCAGGCCAAAAATCTGAATATTCATCGGGCGCTCCCTCTGCCGTGCTCACGGCCGGTAGCGGCCGGAGCGGGCATTATCCTTCTTGACACCATCCTCAGATCACCCATAGGCTATACCTTTTCTTGTCCGGGAATTGGAGGGGGATTTGTACCACAGGATTATTGTTCTTCTTTTCTCTGGCCTATTATTCCTGGGAGAGCCTTTGGCCGTGCGCAGCGACGCACTCGCTCAGGAGCAGGACTCGCCAGGGTCTTCAGACACGCCCAGCGCCCAGGCCCGGTCATCGAGCCCGACCGTGCTTGAGCCCGTCATCGTGACGGCAACCCGGAGCGCCACCTCCCTGGCCGAGGTGCCGGCGGCGGTGAGTGTCATCGACCTATCAGATATCCAACTCGGGCTGCCGACGGTCGGATTTGAGGAGCCGCTCAACCGCGTCCCCGGTGTTTTTACCCAGAATAGCGCCAACTTTGCCCAAGACTTCCGTCTCTCAATTCGGGGCTTTGGCACGCGGACGGCTTTTGGGGTGCGTGAGGTCAAAGTGCTGGTTGACGGCATCCCGGAAACCTCCCCGGATGGGCAAACCCAGCTCGATAATATCGATCTTGGAGCGGCCCAGCGAATCGAGGTTTTGCGCGGACCCTCTTCTTCGCTGTATGGCAATGCGTCCGGGGGCGTCATCAACATCATTACCGAGGACGGCCCAACCACCCCGTTTTTTGAGACGCGCCTGATGGGAGGATCGTTCGGGCTGCAAAAATATCAGGCAAAAACAGGCGGCCAGTTCGGCAAGCTGAATTATATGTTGAATGCCTCGTATCTGTCTCTGGGCGGTTTTCGGAATCACAGCCGCGCCCAGAATGTCTTATTGACCGGCAAGCTCAAATACACCCTCAGCCCCACCTCCCACCTCACGACGCTGATGAGCTTTATGGACGCGCCCTTTGCCGCCGATCCGGGCGGCATCACGCGGGCGCAGGTCGAGGCGGACCGCGAGCAGGCCCGCGACCGCAATGTCCTGCTCGATTCGGGCGAGCGGGTGACCCATGGAAAGCTCGGATTTGTGTATCGCAACCAGTTTCTCCCAGGGCACGAACTCACAGTCACGCAGTACTCGGTATTCCGTCAGTTCGAGACCAAGCTGCCCATCATTCCCCGCTTCGGGTCCGGGGTGGTCAAATTCGACCGCTTTGGGGTCGGCGGCAGCGTCAAGTACGCCCATGACGGCCGGTTCCTCGGTTTTCGGAATCGTTTCATGCTGGGCATAGACGTCGAGTTGCAGGCCGATAACCGCCGCCGGTTTGATAATCACGAAGGGGATGTCGGTCAGCGGCGCTTCCACCAGGACGAAGACGTGCGCAGCGTTGGGCCGTTTGTGCACGACGTCTTCTATCTGCGCGACAATCTCCAGCTCAGTGTTGGGCTGCGCTACGACAATGTTCGTTTTTCGGTCAGTGACCAATTCCTCGGGGACGGCGACCAGTCCGGCGTGCAGACCTTCGATCATATCAGCCCCATGGGGGGCATTCTCTACAGCCCGCTTGAGAATCTGCACGTATACGCCAACGTTTCAACCGCCTTCCAGGTTCCGACCACGACCGAGCTGGCGCGGCCCGACGAAGGGGGCGGTTTCAATGCCGACCTGAATCCGCAGCAGGCTCTGAATTACGAAATCGGCGCGCGCGGCAATATCTGGAGCCGCCTCACCTATAATTTTGCCCTGTTCTGGATTGTCATCGATGACGAACTGGTGGCGTTTGAGAGCGAGTCGGGCCGGAACTTCTTTCGCAACGCGGGCCGTTCGGAGCGGAAGGGGGCTGAACTCGCGTTTCATATCACCCTGCTGGACGGCCTGCGCTGGACCCTGGCCTATACCTTTCTGGACGCCAAATTTGACCGCTTCATTACCCCGAACGGGCGCTTTGATAATAACGACGAGCCGGGCATTCCCCCGCATCAGCTCTTCACCGAACTCTTCTACGCGCATCCCTCCGGCTTCTACGGCGCGCTCAGCATTCAGCACGTGGATGACTTCTATGTGGACAACGCCAACTCGGCAGAGAACGACGCCTACACCGTACTGAGTCTTCGCATGGGCTATGAGATGACCATAGGGAATAGTCGGGTCGCGCCCTTTGTCGGTATCCGGAACATCGCCGACGACGGCTATAACGGCCTCACCCGCCTGAATGCGCTGGGCGGACGTTTCTTTGAGCCGGCAGCCGGCATCAACGCCTACGGTGGCGTGACCGTAAGCTACGATTTCCTGTAGGTCGCAGCGTATACAGACTGATCGAAAGCTTACGGGAGTTGTGACATGGATATTATCGTCTCCCTGGTTTTCCTGGCGTTTGCCGGCGTCCTGGCCTATTGCGCCATTGATGCCCTACGCCGAACCAAGTAGCCGCTCTGCCCCCAGGTCTTCAAACCACGGCATCACCAGCGTCTCGTTGATCGAGTACGGATAGGCGTGGCCCCACTCCGGCAGCTCCGTATAGGTCACGTTATAGCCCAGCTTTGTCAGCCCGGTATGTGTCTGTCGGGTGACATCAACGCTAAAGATCGGGTCCTGTTCGCCATGCACGATGAAGATGGGCAGGTCTTTGCCCTGGCCGCGCTGCAGGAGATGATTGATCGCGGGATGAATCCGCCCGGCCACCGGGGCAATACCGGCAAAAATATCCGCATACGCCAGCCCCAGGACATAGGTAAAAATCCCACCGTCAGAGAACCCGGTGAGATATATGCGCCGGCGGTCCACCGCATAGCTATCCCAAACCTCCTCCAGCATCGTACGGATGGAGCGGCGGTCCAGAACGGGATTGGGAGGAATGCCGGGCAAACGAATAGCCGACCAGGTTTCCCGCACCGACTTCGGGGCGAGCAGCATATAGCCTTTACTCTTGGCGGCCCGTAGCCACGTCAGCAGATAGTCGTCCTCCCGACTGTAGCCGCTGTGGAGGCAGATAATGAGCGGCCATTCCGTCTGCGGGGTGTAATTCTCGGGCACGTATAAAGAATAGGCCGAGCGTTGATCTTCCCGTTCTTTGCGGACGATACCGACCGGGACGTCCAGGTCCGGCGCCTGTATTTCCAAGGCGGGGAGCGAGGCCAGGACATCCGGGAAAACCCAGTGTTGTTGGAGGATGGGCAGCCCGGCCCGCAGCGCATACAGCAGATGTTTTCCCCGGCAGAACTCATACCGCCCCTTCAGGAAATCCATGGCAAATTCCTGGCCGATAAAACGCAACAGAAACGTATAAGCGTCAGCGCAGTGCTGCACCGCCTTGCTGAACGTGGCATGGAACTCGTGCAGTGGCTCCGGTGGAGAAAAGAGCGCCAGGTCGGCCTGGAGGGCCTCGACCGTCTGCCCGAGTCTTACTTTCAACTGGGCATTCTGTTCGGCCAGTCGATTGATGTGGAGCCCTTCGAGGTGAGCTTCTATTACACGCAGGAAGTCCAGGAGTCTTATCTCAGCGTGCCGCATTCCATCTGTGTATTGACTGCTCTCTACTTCCATGGCTCCCCCCCTTTTTGGAATGGGTTCCTGAAATCGAGATCAGGCGTGACAAAGCACCGCCGCTCCACTCCTTCTTGACAGAGAAGAAAGAGCCATGTTCTCTGCTGCAATCATAAGTCACAAGACTGTCATACCAGGCTTTATATGGAAAACACACAAGCGATCTCCCCTAGAGAGGCAAGCGCCTCGAAAGAAAAAGGCAGCCAGCTCACCCGCCTGCTCAAAACTCTGGGACCGGGCCTGCTCTTTGCCAGCACCGCCATTGGCGTCTCACATTTAGTGCAGTCAACCCGCGCCGGGGCCAGCTATGGCTATGCGCTGCTCTGGGCGGTTATTCTTGCCAACCTCCTGAAATATCCGTCCTTTGAGTACGGCTCGCGCTATGCGAACGCGACCGGCGAAAGCCTGATCGATGGCTATAAGCGTTTCGGGAACTGGGCCTTATACCTCTATTTGTTTATTACGGTCAGCCCGATGTCCATTATTATCGCCGCAATCTGCTTTACCACCGCCGGACTGCTGAACAATCTGCTCGGCCTCGACCTGCCCGTTATCCGCACCGCCCTGTTCCTGATCGTCGGCTGCGTCAGCATTTTGCTGGTCGGGAAATACAGCGTCCTGGACAGTCTCATTAAGGTCATTTGTACGGTGCTGTTTCTCTCCACCCTGACCGCTTTTATCCTGACCCTCTTACGCGGTCCGACCGCGCCGGTGGCCTTCTACTCGTCCGAGGTCTGGACCGCCTCGGGCTTTGCCTTTCTGATTGCCCTCATGGGCTGGATGCCGGCCCCCTTGGATTTATCCGCCCTCAACAGCCTGTGGACGCTTGAACGCTTCAAGCAAACCGGCTACCGGCCGACCCTGCGCGAGACGCTGCTCGACTTTAATGTCGCGTATGTGATGACGGCGTTTCTGGCCGTCTGCTTTATGACGCTGGGGGCGTTCATCATGTACGGTTCCGGTCAGTCATTCTCGAATCAGAGCGGGACACAGTTCACGCATGAGGTGATTCGGCTCTACACCGCAACCCTCGGGGACTGGAGCTATATCATCATCGCCTCTTCGGCCTTTTCCGTTATGTTTGGCACCGCCCTGGTCATCTTTGACGGCTATGCCAGGGCCATGGACCGCACCTGGGCACTGTTATTTTTCAGCGAGAAAAACGGACAGGACAGCCGCACTGTTTACAACGTCTGGCTCATCATTGGCGCGGTTGGGGGCTATCTGATTATTGCGCTGTTTCTCACCAACTTTACCACGCTCATTGACCTGGCCACCGTTATCTCGTTTCTGGTCGCGCCGATTATTGCCCTGGCCAACCATCGGCTCGTCCTCAGCCCCCACGTGCCAGCAGCCGCCCACCCTCCGCCCTGGCTGCGGCTGCTGAGTTGGGCCGGTATCGTCTTCCTGACGGTCTTTACTCTGGTGTATATCGGCCTGCGGCTGATGCCGTAGCAAGCGTCACCGCCGGCAACCATGGAGAATGAAAAAAGCCCCCACTGGGAGGGCTTTGGTCGCTTGAAAGCGTTGCCTGCGAAGAAACAACTTCTTTGGTATGAAGAGCTGACGACAGGCCTTAGCACAGCACCCGTTTTAAGGTGTGGATTGGGTTCGCAGCACAGCTCCGCTTGATGGGGCGTGGGCTAACCTTTGGAGCCGGTCAGTATATGGCCCATGCCGTCGAAAAACTGCTTGACCCAGTGACTGCCCTTCTGCTCGGACATGGCTTCCAGTTCGCCCTTGTCGAGCCACATGCCCTGACACTGCTCGCACTCGTCGATCTCGACCTCTTCGATCAGCCGCGTGGTCAGGCCCACTCCACACTTGGGGCAGCGGTTCAGGGCCAGCTCACGCACCGTGTCCTCGTGCTCGGCCTCGCGCTGCCCTTTCAGCTTGCCGATCAACTCGCGGTCGCGCTCTGCAAAATAGCGGCTTTCCTCGGCCCGCTCCTTTTGTTGCAGCTTGGTTCCCAGACGGTCTTTGTCTTCCATGGCCTCTCCTCCTCGGACGGTTTCGGTCTCTTACTCCAGTCGTGTCGTTATACCGTGCCCGGTGAAACGAAGCAGCCCCTCAGGCCGCATCCACCACGACCTGAAGCATATCGGTCTCGGTCACAATACCGACTAGCCGGCTTCCCTCCAATACGGGCAGGCAGCCGATCTTGTGCTCTATCATCAGCCGGGCGGCGTCCTGGACCGTCGCACCCGGGCCGATAGAGATTGGATCGGCCATGATCTCCTTGACGACAACGCTATCCAGAAAGGCGCGCTGGGCTTTTTCTCCGTATTGCATGACCGTGCCGAGCGAGGCCCGGTACAGGTCGCGCTGGCTGACCACCCCGACCACTTCGTCGTCCTCGACGACCGGAAAATGCCGGATACGACCCAGGTTCATGATATCCTTTGCCAGCAGTAGGGTGTCGTTCCGTCCCAGCGTGGTCACCTCAACGGTCATGATGTCCCGTACGGTTTTTGCCATAGTGCGCTCCCCCTGTTCGTCCTGTTCATCCTGGGCCGGCAAGCGGCCTATCCCTAGCGGCCTATCTTGGGTCACTAATTGTAACCCACCACGGTCTGTCCGTAAATCACAACCTGGGGGCTAGGGGTTAGGGGGTGGAGGTTGGGGGAGACACTATCCCCCAATCCCCAACCCCCAATCCTTCCTAGACCATTGCCAAAGGAGCGCCCAGGGGCGTATATCAAGCACCAGAAAGGGAAACTCGTGGAACCAGGACAACGCACCTCTCACGTTATTGATGAAGTCGAAGCCGCCAGCCGGATCAAAGACGGCATGACGATTGCCGTAGGCTCGCCTACACCTATGGCCCTTGTACATCAGATCATCCGGCGCGGCCTGAAGGACCTGACCGTGGTCGATGTCGGCCTGTCATTGGACATGCTCATTGCCGCCGGTTGCGTCAAAAAAGTAGTCAGTTATTACGCGGGTGGCGGTTTTGGCGTGCCCGTCGCGCCAGCCTTTCGCCGGGCAGCCGAGCGCGGAGAAATCGAAGTCTGGGAATGTGAAGAAGGCATCCTGACCTCGGGCCTCCAAGCTGCCGCCCAGGGTCTGCCCTTTATGCCGTGGCGCGGTGGCGTAGGCACCTCTCTGCCTGACGTCAATCCGGACCTCAAGGTCTTCACCGACCCGATTCGGGGTGAGACCTTGCTGGCCGTACCGCCGATCAAGCCCGATGTGACAATCTTGCACGCTGCTGTTTCTGACGCGTATGGGAATGTACAGCACGTTGGCGGACCGGGCTGGATTGATCTGTTTATGCAGCGCGCCGCGGACCACACCATTGTCCAAGTTGAAAAAGTCGTGTCCAACGAAGAGATTCGCAAGGACCCCTGGGCCACAACGATTGCCGGCGCAGATGCCATTGTGCGGGTCCCCTACGGAGCCCATCCGTTCTATAGCCGGGGCTATTACGTCCAGGACAACGCCCATCTGAAAGACTATCTGGACGCCTCAACAGCCGCCACCAAGGGCGAAGCTGAGGCCCTGCAGGCGTATTTCGCCCGCTACTGCCAAGAGCCGGCAACCCATGCCGACTATTTGGAGCAGATCGGCATTACGCGTCTCCTGGAACTGCATGAGTACTAAGGAAAAACCCCAAGGAAAAAACCATGCCGAGCGATGTTTCTGCCCAAGATGTTTCCCCCCAAGAGATTATGGCGGTTTTTCTGGCCCGCGACTTGAAAGACACAGAGCATTTAATGGTCGGGGTGGCCATGCCTATTGTTGAAGCCGCGGTGCGCCTCGCCCATCTGCTGCACGGCCCCAATATGGAATTGATCTTCTTTGGCACCCGCATGAATGTGGCGGACCAGCATACGCTCCCCATGCCGGCTTTTGCCTGGGATAACCGGGTGGTGCGCTGGGCCGAGTCGTTCAGCGATACCGGCCACCGTTTCGAAGATGTTAAACACTGGCATAAGCGCGTTTTCTTTATTGGCGGAGTCCAGGTTGACCCACACGGCAATACCAACTTAATCGGGGTTGGCCCGGAATATGCCAAACTCCGCTTTCGCGGCCCAGGTTCGGTTGGGACGCCAACGCTCAGCACCCACGTGGGCCGCTATTATATCGTCCTCAATGCACACTCCCCGCGGATTCTGGTTGAGCGCTGCGATTATAGGAGTAGCTATGGCTGGGGTGAGGGCGGGGCGGATGCCCGCAAAAAACTAGGGCTCCCCGGCGGAGGACCCAAGTATTGTGTCACACCGCTGTGCATCATGGATTTTGACGAAGAAGACAAGCATATGCGTCTGCACTCATTACACCCCGGTGTGACGGAAGAAGAGGTCCGGTCCAAAACCGGCTTTCCGCTCAAAATGCCACCCCAGACCCCAGCCACCCCGGCGCCAACCCAGGAAGAGCTTGAGGTGCTACGCACCCGCGTTGATCCTGAAGGCCGTTTGAGGAAGATGTAGGGAAAAGGGAACCCTCACCCCAGCGGGGCGTTCTCCGTAGGGGCAATTCATGAATTGCCCCTACACAAGATCACCTCTGTAAAACCAGGGGCAGCAACACCCTATTTTGCAGCACACATTTTAAACAGGTTTGGTAGCTCTTCTTCAGAAACAACGAGCGCCGAAGTCGGCCGAAGCGCTATACCGCTGGCCTCCCCACCTACCGCGCTTCCGTCCGTATTGATATGCTCCAAGCGAGCCCTGCAGCTACCATCGGGTTGCGCCTCGTATCCTGCGATACGAAAAGGTACCACAACAAGGCTCCCAACCGGTTCCGGCTCGACCGGTTCACGCACCGTCTCTGTCATCCCAGGCCCAATCACCTGGACCCGGTAGTTCTCTTCTTTTGAAACATTCCGCACTGGTCGCATCTGTGTCTCCTTGTCCTCGAAAACAGGTTTCTACATAGCAAACCGCACCTGGTCTGGCATCCGCACCCGAGGCTGAGAAAGGAAAAGGCCACTAATAGATATTTTCCGGTTTGTATTAGTATTTCCGGCCTCCTTGTCACACGTTTTTCATACGTATGGCCCTTTACTCTTTTCTCAGAAGCGTTTATCTTCCCCGCGTACCGCTTCGGGTGTGGCCCCGTGTGCCGACACCCGGCGGAGGGCAGTCATTCAGTATTCCCAGAGACGAGGAGGGTAATAGAAACATGGACATCACCTCTGATGCGGTGTCTCTCTACGCAATGATTCTCGGCGCGGTCGGGCTCATCGTGGCGTTTGCTATT
Source organism: uncultured Binatia bacterium (SeqCode) (assembly GCA_965247985.1). Classification (GTDB taxonomy): domain Bacteria; phylum Desulfobacterota; class Binatia; order Bin18; family Bin18; genus Bin18. Next base: position 3,910,864 of record OZ252051.1, read on the forward strand.
TTCAAGTCCGTTTCCAGTCAGCCCGCCGGCAATGAACGCATGCAAGAGATTGCCGGCTCTATCTATGAAGGGGCAATGGCCTTTCTCAAGCGTGAATACCGGATCTTGAGCATTTTCGTACTGGTCGTCTTCGGCCTGCTCGCCTGGAAGGTTGCTGTTGAGACAGGTATAGCCTTTCTCGTCGGAGCGATTTGTTCCGCGCTGGCTGGCTATCTCGGTATGCAGTCGGCCACCAAGGCGAATGTCCGCACCTCTCAGGCCGCCATGGCAGAGGGCGAAGGAGCCGCTCTGCTGGTTGCTTTCAATGGCGGCGCGGTCATGGGCCTGGCGGTCGCGAGCCTCGGTCTGCTCGGTGTCGGCGCTTTTCTTGGCCTGTACTCTGATCCGGAAACCTCAAGGTACATCAGTGGCTTTGCCATGGGCGCAAGTTCCATCGCCCTGTTTGCCCGGGTCGGGGGCGGCATTTATACCAAAGCCGCGGATGTGGGCAGTGACCTGGTTGGCAAGGTTGAGGCCGGCATCCCCGAAGATGATCCCCGTAATCCCGGTGTGATTGCCGATAACGTGGGCGATAATGTCGGAGACGTGGCTGGTATGGGCGCGGACATTTTCGAATCCTACGTGGGTTCCATCATTGCGACGATTGCCATCGGTGCCACAGTATACGGTGATGCCTTTACGAATCTGGGAGGCGAGCGCAACGCGCTCATGGCCCTGCCGCTCGGCATGGCCGTCGTCGGTCTGCTGGCCTCGTTTCTGGGCATCTTCTCAATGAAAGTCCTCAAGAACGCCGGCCCGCAGAATGCGCTACGCTATTCCGGCTTTATTGCCGCCGGAGTCTTTATTGCCGCGGCCCTGGTTCTGGTCTCCATCTTCCCGGTGACCACCGGGATTTTCTGGGCCGTGACCGCCGGCTGTGTCGTCGGGGTCGGGATTGGGCTTATCACTGAGTATTACACCTCAGCCGCCCCGGTCACCCGCGTGGCCGAAGCCAGCAAAACGGGCTATGCCACCAATATCATTCACGGTATGGCGGTCGGCCTGGAGAGCTGCGCCCTGCCGGTACTGGCCATTTGCGCTGCCATCTTTGTTGCCAACCACTTTGCCGGCCTGTATGGCATTGGGATTGCCGGAGTCGGCATGCTGGCCACGGTGGGCGTGACCATGACCGTGGATGCATACGGCCCGGTGGCGGACAATGCCGGCGGTATTTCCGAGATGGCCAAACTTGGCCCGGAAGTCCGTAAGATCACCGATGGTCTGGACGCCCTGGGCAATACGACTGCGGCAATGGGTAAGGGATTCGCCATCGGCTCTGCCGCCCTCACCGCGTTAGCCCTGTTTTCTGCGTTCACCCAAGCCGTTGACCAAAGTCGACTGGCCGCGGGAATGGAGCCGCTGCTCATCGTTGTGACTAATCCGATCGTGGTCATTGGCCTCCTCTTGGGTGGCATTCTACCGTTCTTTATCGGTGCCCTGACAATGACCGCAGTGGGTCGAGCCGCAGGACAGATGGTGGATGAAATCCGGCGTCAGTTCCGCGAAATCCCTGGCCTGCTTGAAGGTAAGGAAGGCGTCAAACCGGACGCGGCCCGCTGCGTGGATATTTCAACCGCGGCTGCGCTCAAAGAAATGATTCTCCCCGGTCTGACCGCGGTTATTGCTCCGGTCGTGGTGGGTTTGGCTCTCGGCGCGGCGGCCCTGGGTGGCATGCTGGCCGGAGCAACGGTAACAGGCGTTCTGCTTGCTCTTTTTATGGCCAATGCCGGCGGCGTCTGGGACAATGCGAAGAAAGCGATTGAACAGGGTAATATCGAGGGTGAGGGCAAAGGCTCAGAAGCCCATAAGGCTGCCGTTGTTGGTGACACCGTTGGTGATCCGTTCAAAGACACCTCAGGCCCATCGCTGAACATTCTGATTAAGCTGATGGCAGTCGTGTCCCTGGTGATCGCGCCGCTGCTGGTGTAGCCGGCGTTTTCACTATGACACTTTAAGGGCGGGTCTTTGCACCCGCCCTTTTTTGTTGCTCATTGTCTTGTATGCCGATGCGGCAACTGGTAGCCGGTCGCCTGATCTATACCACTCTGGGCTGAGAGGCTTCTCCGAGCGTTCTATATTGCTCGGTACTTGCAGGCCCATCCTGCAAGCGGTCACACCAGTAACAACTCCCTGTGGCTCTTCGCCCAAGCCGTCAGCGAAATTCTCCCAGACGGCGACAAGGAAAAGCAGCTCATGCAAGGTCTTCTCAACCAGAAAGAGGGACTGGAAGAGGTAGCCAGGGAGCGGAGACTGTTTTAGGAGAGATGAAAGGTCAGCCTCTGGCTTTATGTGGGAAAACTGGCTATTGAGGAGGAGCAATCTGAGTGCGGGATGGCTGCATCTAGGGGGGGAACGCAATGAAGAGAAAGAGTGCATCGCGAGAGAAGAAACTAACTGCGCATACGCATAAGTGGGATGATGTACGCATTTCTGGCTCTGGGACGCTGTACATTAAGCCTGGCGATGTCTTGCGCCGCCGAGTCCACGCGATTCTTCAGAAAAAACGTGAGGGAAAACCAGAAACAGCCGCTTAACCTCCTCGCCCGAAAGGGTGGCCTATCCCATCACAGCTTAATATCCTCTTTTTAAGCGTACTCGGCGGCTTCATTTTTGTTTCCCAATGGTACGTGACCAGATACTACGTCCTTCGGAGCGACGGGTACCGGCTCATTTTCTGGGCCTCCATCGCTGGCTCTATCCTTCTTTTTCTCGCGACCGTTGGAATTCTCGCAGTCTTATCTCACCCTTCCGGTAAGGCGCTCGCCGAGTGCTGGCATATCCTTGTGCCCCTGAAGCATTCGGGCAAGGCGGCGTTCGCATTTCTGATGGGATCACTTTTGTGGTGGCCTTTGAATTTGTTAGGGAAAATATGGCCCTACCTTAGCAAGGAGGAGTGCCTTCGACGGGTCATTGAAAATAAACAAGACCCTATGGAGATTTTGCTCAGAGACGCTCTTGAATCAGATCGTCTTATCTCTGTTTCCGTCAAAAGCGGGAAGGTTTACATTGGACGGCTCGTGTCCAGTTTTGATCCCGTCTATGGTGTGCAATCCCTCACTCTTTCACGAAGCTATAGCGGGCACAGGGATAGGGAAACGTCAGCGCTTCACATAGACATTGACTATGAACGAGTCCTTGAAAGGGCAATCGAGAACCTCGTAACGGAAACGAGGCGAAGAATCCAACAAGAAAATCCTGATCTTTCAGAAGACGAACTTGAAGAGCAGATAGAAGACGAGCTTAAAGAGGGGAATCGTCAGGGCGAAGGGAATGAAAAAATCCGGTCCGTTGTTGACCAACTGCACGCTCTAAAAATTATTATTCCAGTCAGCGAGATTCAGTCTGTGAATATCTTTGATAAATCAATTTATAATGCCGTGTCCCGCGAAGAGCGAGGCGACGAATGATACGGTTCGTTCCAAAAGAGATCGCCGAGCGCTACGGTAGGATTGTTAGCAACGATCAGACGAAGCGGTTTGTCAAGAGTCGGACGTAGTGAGGCCGATAGCATGGATGTCGCAGTCTACGACAAAGCGTACCGACACAAGGCTGCCCACAGCGAGCACCTCTGCTGGACAAGAAGCGGACCATCCTCAGCTATAACACCAGCCCAAGACGTCGATCACATCGCATCCTTATGAATCAGCCCCTTCAGGTCATCTTCCCAGGGTGGTAGTTCTAAGTTTGCGGCAACCTTAACCAGATGGAGATGATGGTTGCCTTTTGGCCCCGTTCCTTCGCTCGTATCAACGATGTGGAGCTGTTCCGTAAAGCCGCTGTCCTGAAGACGCTCCCACTCTTCTTCCCAGAGCAGAATGAAATAGGCGGTCTGCGGGGTTATTGGCGGGAAATAGAAGGGGATACGCCGGTCCGCATAGTACAAGGCTCCACTATCAAAGCTCCGAAAAAAGAAGAGGGGCTGTTCCTCCACCCGTTCAACAACGCGCCCCATAAATGGCCGAAAGGTCCGAGCCGCGGCAAGGGTGGGCTGAATCACGTGGTTGATGAGCAGAAAGATACTCGTAGTGAACACCACCAGCCCTCCAAACACGCGCTCCCATGCCTGGCGGCGCAGTCCCCAGACTAACAAGACCATCGCGCCACCAACGCCCATAAACCACACGGCAAACGCGACAGGATGGTCGGCAACGATGCCCGTGAACAAGGGCAGGTTGCTCTGATCTTTAGGATGCAGAAATGGCCGAATCAGCCCGAGCGGATCAAACCCACTTGCGTGAGCGATCACTCCAATACTAGCCAGACTGACCACACCACAGCATCCATAACCGGCGGCCTTCATCAGCATGAGAAAGCCCTGTGGCAGGGCGATCTCTCCTCGACGGAGTTCCTGCCACCAGGCACCCAGCAACAGGGCAATAGCCGGATAGATTGGCAGGATGTAAACCGTACGCTTACTGCTCGAAGCCGAGTAGAACAGAAAAATCGTGACAATCCAGACAATCAGATAGGTAAAATTCTTCTCTGCCCAGCGCTGGCGACATTGGTATAAAAAATAGATCAGCGGCGGGAAAAAAAAGCTCCACGGAGCCATACCCAGAAAAAGGTTCGGAATAAAATAATAGAAAGGATGTACATGCCCGGCTCCGGCCGACCCGCTCGACACAAACCGCAACACATTTTCTTTCATAATCTGCTTCTCAAAAAACTCCTCACCACCTTGCCACAGTGCCAGTGCGTACCATGATCCAGCAACGATTAAGAACAGGAGTCCACCGACAATGAGACGGCTGAGATGCAGGTGGCGGACAAAGAGCAGGTCGCGTTTGATACACAGGAATACTCCGATTACCAGTCCCGGCAGCACAACTCCGATGGGTCCTTTAGCTAAGGTTGCAAGACCGAGTAAACAGAAGAAGCCGAGCGCCTCGACCCACCCTACCCTTCGACCAGGCTCAGGACAGGCCTGTTGCTTTCGATACAGAGACCAAAAGGAAAAAAAGGCCACGACCATAAAGAAGGTCAGCGTCATATCCACCCGGGCCGTTGTCGCGGCCCGGACCCACTCAAAACTTGTGGCCAGGGTTAGACCGGCAATCAGCCCAGCCTCAACACCCCACAGGACGGCTCCAACCCGATAGGTCAGGAGCACACCGAGCAGGGCTAACAGCGCAGAAGGAAAACGAATCGAAAATTCGTTCAACTGTCCGAAGGTGAGCGAAACAAGCGTTCCAAGCCAATGAAAGAGCGGTGGTTTGGACGGAATGATATAGCCATTGCGCAAGGGGAGAATCCAGTCACCCCAGTCATCATAGTGATAGATCTCCCAGATAACGGTTGCCTCACGCGGCTGCCCCTTGGTGTAAAAAGGGATGTCGCCCAGGCCCCAGACAAAGACCAGCGTACAAAAAAGACTGAGAAGAAAGCCGGCAAAGAGAATACGGGGTTGCAACAGATTCTACTCGACAGTCCGAACAGCACGCACGGGACGGATGTTCACGATGCGGAGTTCTCATCCACGGGTTCGTCCGGGGTTTCAACTGGGGTTTCAGGCGATGCACTCACTTTGGATTCGGATGGGACCGCTGCTGTCCCGGTTTCCGGTTGCTCAGGCTGAGAGAGCAGCGTGGCAAGCACCAGGCGATGTTTCTTGTCCGGCCCCTTGCCTTCACTCGTTACCAGGCGCTCAAACTGAGGCTGACTCTCTGAGAGCTCCGGCCAGTCCGTCTCGCGGACGAGCAGATACAGCGCCGCGTCAGCATTCGGCCTTCCGCCCTCTTTGGCTCCCAGATAATCAGGAATACGGCGTCCGGCGTAGAAAATGGCACCATAGTCAGAGGCGGCTTGGTAAAAATACAGCGGCGCATCCTGTACGATAGAGCGAACGCCAAGCATAAAGGGTTTATACGTTCGCTCTTGGGCCAGGAGGGGATGAAAAAGAGCATTCGTAAAGTACAACGAAGCCGAGATCGAAACCGTCAGCGCGGCAAAGACCGCTACCCAGCGGTCCTGACGAAACCCCCAGATATACCAGCCAGTTGCCCCGGCGAGCAGCCCAATCCAAATACAGACGATAGAGAAATGACTTTGCAAACTCTGCGCGACAATGGGTGAATTCGCACGGTCCCGAGGATGGAGGAAAGGGGAAATCATATGATCCAGATCAAAGCCGACTCCGTGGGCGACCAGCACGATGAGCATCAGTACGCCAACGCTACACAAGACAAGCGCACAGCCTCGGGCGACTCGTTTGATCAGGGGCGATACTGCTCGCGAGCCTTCTATCAATTCTTGCCACCACACCCCCAGCAGCAAGGCCAGCGCAGGATAGAGAGGCAAAATGTAATTACTGCGTTTCCCAGAGGCTAAGGTAAAAAAGAGGAGTTCAGCCCCCACCCAGATCAGGAGATAGAGCCGTTTCCGCTCCTGCCACGTGTCGCCTGTCCGGTAGAATGCAAGCCCAAGCGCAGGAAAGAAAAGACTCCAGGGCAGCATCCCGACAAAGAGCGTTGGAAAGTAATACAGAAAGGTGTGCTCCCGGCTCGGTCCGCCTTTCTCGCTTGTAAAAAATCGAAATACGTTTTCATCCAGAATCTGGCGTTGGAAAAACTCTCCGCCACCCTGTACAAGGGCCGGCAGATACCACGACGCCGCAATACAGCCCGCTATCAGCATCCCTTGGCCGATGCGCATGCGGCGAAGAAACGCGAGTTCTTTGGTCCACCATAGAAAAGTTCCCACCACCACAACGGGCAGCAGCAGCCCCAGCGGGCCTTTGGCCAGGACGGCAAAACCGATACTGCCATAGAAAAGGAACAGCGTTCGCCGCTGCGTGGCCCGCTCTTGGAAGGCGCGGAAAAAGAAAAACTGCGTGGCGGTGAGGAAGAACAGCAGAACCATATCGCTGCGCGCATTGATCGACCAACGCACCCATTCCGGAGAAATAGCCAAGATCAAGGCCGCCAGGAGCCCGGCCCGCCAATTCCAGATAGCGCGTCCAAAGAAAAACGTACCCAGTACCGTTGCGGTGGAAAACAGAGCGGATGGGAAGCGGACTGCAAACTCACTCACCTGTCCGCTGAGCAGAGAGAAAAAGGCGCCAATCCAGTGAAACAGAGGCGGCTTGAGCGGCTGTTCGACCCCGTTCCGCAGGGGAAGAATCCACCCCCCACCGTTCACCATTTCCCAGACGATCAGGGCTTCTTTTGACTCTTCGTAATTGTAAAAAGGGATACGTCCGAGATCTAAAAAATAGAGGAGAAAACAAAGAAATAGGAGCCCGACAACAATCTGGCGGGTCCGCTGCAGTTCATTCATGCACGACCTCGGGTATCGAACAGGCACTATCTGTCTGATGGGGGGCTGTCAAATCCCTCCGACCACCGTTTCTTGCTCCAAGAGACTCACGGAGAAGAGCGAAGAAATACGTGGAAAAGGCCGGTAGGCGGTGCAGTTACCTATGGAAAACCAGCGCTATGAAGAGGCTCCGCCCCGTCTCAGAATCCGGTAGTTAGCGAGGATCTGGCCGACGCGTTCCTGCTCAGAGGTATGCCGTCTCAACTCAAGGAAGAGTTTGACGAGTTCGTCTTCCCCCGCTTCGTCAGACGGCTGTAAGACCTTAAGTAACTCTTCTACTAAATTGGGGAATTTCTCGCTGGGAATATAGTAGTGAGCCCAGCCAAACTCACAGTGGCGATGAAGGATCTTTGCAATCATTTTCTCTAAGTTTTCCTGGCCCGTCATGACTGCGTTTCCTCCTCCGTATAACGCGCCGCTACCTTAGTGGCTCTCCCCGTCAGAGTCAAGACGAAGAAAGAGTCAAGGTGCCCTCCAACGCATAGGCAGATGTTGGCACGCTGACTCTTTTCCCCCCTTTCCCAAGCGCCCGGTTTCTGTCACAAGAGGCCCACAGTGTCGCGCGTGCCAAAACCCAAGTCTTACCGAGAACAGCGGACAAACGATCCGCCTATTGCTCACCCGGCAACAATCCGGGCGTTCCAACGCCGCCTTATTGCCTGGTATAAAAAGCATGGCCGTGATCTTCCCTGGCGGCGGACGCGTGACCCCTATGCGATTTTGGTGTCTGAGGTCATGCTGCAACAGACCCAAGTCCAACGGGCCTTACTCTATTACGAGAAATTCTTGCAGAAATATCCGACGGCTCAGGACCTGGCGCACGCACAAGAGACCCAAGTACGTGAAGCCTGGGACGGCCTGGGCTATTACGCACGGGCCCACAATCTTAAGAAAACGACGCAGCAAATCGTTACGCAGCATAAGGGCAAGTTCCCCCGCAAGCCGGAAGAGCTGACGAAACTGCCCGGTATTGGCCCGTATACCGCGGGGGCGATCTCAAGCTTCGCTTTCCACGAGGACGCCGCCATTCTTGATACCAACGCGGCGCGTGTCCTGCGGCGGTTTTTTGCCCTCAACCCCCAGCAGCAAACTCCACGCTTTCTCTGGATGGTTGCCCGGCAGGTTACCCCAAAGGGGCAGGCCCACATCTTTAATCAAGCCATTATGGATATTGGCGCAACCATTTGTATTGCTCGCGTCCCCCGCTGCACCCAGTGTCCGCTCCGTCCGGTGTGTCGGAGGGTAAAAACAACCGCCCCCACGGATTCGGTTTGACGCTGTTGAGGTTCTCCCGTATAGTGATCTCCCGACGGCCCGGTAGCTTTGTGATGCGGCTTTGCTGCGTGGGTCCTGAGGTTTCCCAAGCGTGTCAGTTGTTGCTATTATCCCTGCCCGCTACGGATCAACTCGATTCCCAGGGAAACCGCTTGCTCTACTCCGCCACACACCAATGATCCAACATGTGTACGAGAGGACCAGTCTCGTGCAAGGTCTGGACCGTATCCTTGTCGCGACCGACGATCGGCGTATTGCGCAGGCTGTGAAAAATTTCGGTGGAGAAGTGGTCATGACGAGTTCCGCACACCCGACGGGCACAGATCGGCTCGCAGAGGCGGCTCAGCCATTAGCTGCGGACATCATTGTGAACGTTCAAGGCGACCTGCCCTTCTTCCCCCCGCGGATGGTTGAGGAGGCGCTCACGCGTCTCCAGCAGTCGCCCGAGGCGGCTATGGCCACGGTCAAAACACCGATCTACGAGGGTGAAGAGTTCCATAACCCAAACGTTGTGAAAGTCGTCACCGACCGCAAGGGCTATGCGCTGTATTTCTCCCGTAGCCCTATTCCGTGCTCCCGTGATAGTCTTCCGTCGTCCGAAAGCCAGGACGAGGGGGCCGAAATTCTGGCTTACCGGCATATCGGTCTGTACGTCTATCGTAAGGATTTTCTGCTGACCTTCACTTCCTTAGCACCCACTCCGTTGGAAGAGACGGAAAAGCTTGAGCAACTCCGCGCCCTGGAATGGGGCTATAAAATCTGTGTCACCCAAACAGAACGTCCGACAATAGAGATCGATACCCCGGAAGACCTGGTCCGTGCAGAGGAGGCATTGCCATGAGTAATGTTGGGAGGGATGGACGCAAAACAAAGTTCATTTTCGTTACGGGTGGGGTGGTGTCCTCGCTTGGAAAGGGGCTCGCCGCAGCTTCTATTGGCGGCCTGTTGGAAAGTCGCGGCCTGACCGTCACCATGCTCAAAATGGACCCGTATATCAATGTCGATCCGGGTACGATGAATCCCTTCCAGCACGGGGAGGTCTTTGTCACCGACGACGGGGCCGAGACCGACCTCGACCTCGGCCACTACGAGCGCTATGTCTCGACCCGGATGACGCGCAAAAACAGTTTCACCACCGGCCAAGTCTATGATGCGGTGATTGCCCGCGAACGCCGGGGCGACTATCTGGGTGGCACCGTCCAGGTTATTCCGCATATCACCGACGAGATTAAGCGCCGTATCCTGGCTGCGGCAGAAGGGTTTGATGTCGCTATCTGCGAGGTTGGTGGAACGGTCGGGGATATCGAAAGCCTGCCTTTTCTTGAAGCCATCCGTCAGCTTCGCTGGGACTGGGGCAAGGAGCACGTTTTATATATTCACCTGACGCTCGTCCCCTTTATCGCCGCGGCCGGTGAACTCAAAACCAAGCCGACCCAACACAGCGTCAAAGAGTTGACCAGCCTGGGCATCCAGCCCGACCTGTTGCTGTGCCGTACGGACCGCTATCTCGAACCGAATGTCAAAGCCAAAATCGCTCATTTCTGCAATGTTGATGAAAGTGCGGTTATCACGGCCAAAGATGTGGAATGTGTCTACGAAGTGCCCCTGGTCTTTCACCAGGAGGGCCTTGATGAGCGGATCGTGGAGAAGCTCAATATGTGGACCGGCTCACCCAATCTGAGCCGCTGGGAAAAAATTACCCAGGCATTTCGCAACCCGACCGCTCACATCAGCATTGCCATGGTTGGCAAATACGTTGAGCTTATAGACTCGTATAAGAGTATCAATGAGGCGCTCGCGCATGGGGGTTTTGCCAATGAATGCCGCGTCGACATCGTCCATATAGACTCGGAACAACTGGAAAACGATATCTTCCCGGAAGCCTTACAGCAGGCCGACGGCATTCTGGTACCGATGGGCTTTGGGCAGCGAGGCGCAGAGGGGAAAATTGCGGCGATTCGCTATGCCAGGGAGAACAATATCCCCTTTTTAGGCATTTGTTTTGGCATGCAAATGGCAGTGGTCGAATTCGCTCGCCATATGTGTGGCCTTGAGGAAGCGAATTCGACGGAAGTCAACGAAAAAACGCCTGACCCCGTTATCGCGCTCATGGATGAGCAACGGGAGATCGTTGATAAAGGTGGAACCATGCGGCTCGGTGCCTACCCCTGTGTTCTTGCCGACAGTAGCCTAACCCTGAGCCTGTATACGCAAAAAAAGATAGCCGAACGCCATCGGCATCGGTATGAGTTCAACAATGCGTACCGTGAACTCCTCTCTTCCAAGGGCATGATCTTTAGCGGCCTCTCCCCTGACGGCACTTTGGTAGAGGCAGTCGAGTTACGCGATCATCCCTGGTTTATCGGGGTTCAGTTTCATCCAGAGTTCACCTCCCGCCCGTTCGAATGCCACCCCTTATTCAGCGGGTTTATCCAGGCCGGGATACAGCGGCGCGCTGCCTCCCCACAGCCAGCGCTCTTCCAGGCTGAGGGGGCCAGGCATTGACCCGCAGAGAATGCTCTCCGCCAGGAGTGTCTGTTGGCTCACTCACGTGTGGCGGTGGTAGGCCCTTTGTGCTGATCGCGGGCCCGTGTGTGATTGAGAATCGAGACTCGGCTCTCCGGCATGCGGAAGCCCTGCGTTCGTTAACCGCACGCTTGCACGTCCCGTTTATCTATAAATCGTCATACGACAAGGCAAACCGCTCCTCCCACTCCTCTTTCCGCGGACTTGGTATGGAGGAAGGGCTGAGTATTCTCGCTGAGGTCAAACGCGAAGTGGGCGTGCCGCTCCTCACAGATGTGCACGCGCCCCAGGAGGTCTTAGCTACCGCAGAAGTCGCTGATATTCTCCAGATTCCCGCCTTTTTATGCCGCCAGACCGATTTGCTTTTGGCAGCGGGACACAGCCAGCGAGCCGTGAATATTAAGAAAGGCCAATTTCTCGCGCCGTCCGACATGGAATATGTTGCGCAAAAAGTCGCGTCGACCGGCAACCGGCGTATTCTTTTGACGGAACGAGGCGCTTCCTTTGGGTATAACAATCTTGTGTCCGACATGCGCTCGCTGCCTATCCTTGCCCAGTGCGGCTATCCGGTGGTGTATGACGCGACCCATAGCGTCCAACTGCCCGGGGGGCGTGGCCCAATGTCTGGAGGTCAGCGGGAATTTATTGCGCCGTTGGCGCGGGCGGCTGTGGCGGTAGGGGTTGATGGGCTGTTTATGGAGGTTCATGAGGAGCCGCAGCGGGCCTTGAGTGACAGGGCCACAGTCTTTCCGCTGGCGCAACTTGAGTCACTTTTACACACGCTCGTTGGCCTCGACTGCCTGCTCAAGAATGTGCCAGCATCCCAGTAACGATTGGCCTGCCTACGCGCCTTTCCTCACCTGTCAATTTTTGGCCTTCAGCGCTCGTTTCTTACCCTTCTTTGATTAGGTTCAGAGGAGGTGATAGGCTGTGCACACTTATTGGAATATTGTCATGAGTCGTCATCAAATCCGCTTCATGTTGGGTGTTACGGTCCTCGGGCTTATCGTTGCCCTGGGCTATCTCAGCTCTCAGGTCGGAAAAGAGCCGGCGGCCGTGCAACTCCTCAACGAGCTCTCGTCCCAGGCCGTTCAAGAGGATATGGGCCAACGGATGACGGAGTTCCGACGCGTGAAGATGCAGGACGGCAAAAAAGTATGGGAAATTGTGGCCCGGCAGGCACGCTATTTTACAGACAAAAACGAAGTGGTCATCGACACACCCGAAGTTTCGCTTTATTTCGGCGACGGCGAATCGGTCGCGTTACGCTGTCAGGAGGGCACGCTCCATCTGGACGAGAGCTCAGGCCTGCTCCACGTCGAACTCCGGGGTGAGCTTGAAATACAGATTGGAGATATCACCCTAAAAACCGATCAAGCAACCTATGACCGCCAGAAGAATACCATCTCCTCAGACGGGGTCATTCACATTGTCGGTCAAGGATTTACGGCTGAGGGCAAAGGTTATACTGTCGCCGTTGATACCAAGCAACTGACCCTGAATGCGGAGGTCTATACGACGGTTGCACAGGAGGCCGGATAATGCGCCCAACACGTGCGGGGACTGGCTGGGTGGTCTTTCCCACAATTCTTGCCATACCCTTTTTCTTGTACTCATTGCCGCTGGCAGCCGAAGACGCCCAACAGAACAAAACCACCCCAACGGCCCAGGATTCGAGCGCTACCTTTGCGGATTCCCTGTCACTCACCTCTCGAAAAGACCCCATTCATATTCGCTCTCATGACCTCGAGTTCTTCTATGAAGAAAAGCGTATCCAGTATCGCGGCAATGTGGTGGTCACCCAGGGCGATATGACCTTAAAGAGCGATGTGCTGACGGTGCTGTATGAAGACCTCGCACCGACACCGGCCGCCTCGGAGACCACAGCTCAGCAACGGCTCAAGCATATTGTTGCTGAGGGGAATGTTGAAATTACTTCCGGTGAACGGCGCGCAACGAGCCGCAAAGCGGTTTTTAATGAGGAAAAGCGCACGGTCACGCTCAGAGGGAGCGCGGTTCTTCAAGAAGGTTCCAACCGAATCAAAGGTGATATAGTGACGGTCTTTCTGGACGAGAAGCGCAGTGTTGTAAAAGGCGGAAAGGGAAAGCGTCAGGCCCAGATGGTGCTTATTCCCAACTAGGACGCACTGGCAGCCGTTGCTGCTATACCGATGAGAAGGACGACCAGGAAAGAATAACCGAGTGAGTGATACGCCAATCCTCCAAGCCGAAGGCTTGTGGAAAACCTATGGGAAACGCACTGTTCTGCGGGATGTCAGTGTTTACGTCAAAGGCGGCGAAGTGGTGGGTTTACTTGGTCCCAACGGGGCGGGCAAGACGACGACCTTCTCGATCATAGTCGGCATTATTCGACCGGATAAAGGGGAAGTACGCTATGATGATGAAGATATTACGACCCTGCCCATGCATAAGCGAGCACGGCGGGGAGTGACCTATCTGCCCCAAGAACCCTCGGTTTTCCGAAAGTTGACCGTAGCGGAAAATGTGATGGCTATTTTGGAGACCACATCGCTGACCAAAGCGCAACGCGAGGAACGCTTGGCTCAACTGCTTGCAGAGTTGGGGATTAGCCATTTGGCGGCCAACCGGGCGGATTCGCTCTCTGGCGGAGAACGGCGGCGCGTCGAAATTTCGCGCGCGCTTGTCATGTCGCCGACATTTATGCTCCTTGACGAACCCTTTGCCGGAATCGATCCGCTTTCGATTGTTGATATCCAAGAAATCATTATGCAATTACGCAAACAAGGGATCGGCATTCTCGTCACCGACCATAACGTTCGAGAAACGCTGAGCATTTGTGATCGCGCCTATATTTTGAGCGATGGGAGTGTGTTTGAGGAAGGAACCCCACAGGAAATTACGGCCAGTAGTCGAGCCCGAGAGGTCTACCTCGGAGAGCGCTTCCGCCTCTAGTCACTGAAAGCAGGGTTGCAGTCTTATGGGATTGGACATCAGACTGACTCAGAAATTAACCCAGAGACTGGTTATGACGCCCCAGTTGCGTCAAGCTATCAAGATTCTGCAACTGCCACGTGGAGAGCTTGATACTCTCATTGATGAAGAATTGGCCGAGAATCCGGTCGTTGAGCGCGTCACCGAAGACGAAGCTATTTTTGACGACGGCCACGGCAATGGCGAAGAACCACCCCGGACTGACACAAAAGACACGAACAATAACAAAGATAAGATTGACTGGCAGACCTATCTCAGCACCTATAATAATAACAATGACATGCCGGCCCTTCCTCCAACCGGGGGCGAAGACGCCGATGGTGAACGCCCAAATGCCCCAGAGGATCGTTTGCCCCGCACAGAGTCGCTGGCCGAACATCTCATCTGGCAGTTGCGTTTCCGCACCCTGACAGAAACACAAGAACATCTCGCCTCTCTGATCATTGGAAATCTGGACGTTGACGGCTATCTGGAGGCAGGGGTCGAAGAACTCGCAGAGAGCGCAGGAGTCAGTCCCGATGAGGTCGAGCGGGTCTTACAGATTATCCAGTCGTGCGATCCGATTGGAGTCGGCGCACGAGACCTCCAGGAATGTCTCCTGTTACAACTGAACACCCCTCAGCAAGAGGGAGAGGCGATTAAAGAGCCACTGCTCCGTTTGACAACAACGATCGTCCGGCAGCATCTACAGGCCCTCGAAGGACGGCGGTATGACCGGCTGGCAAAAGCACTCAACGTCCCTGAGGAAGAAATCCAGCGGGCGGTAAAACTCATCATGGCTCTTGAACCCAAACCCGGACGTAATTACGGTGATGGAGACATCCGCTATGTCACTCCAGATGTGCACGTCCATAAAATCGGAGATGAGTATATTGTGACGCTCAACGAAGAGGGTCTACCTCGTCTCAAGGTGAGCAATTCGTATCGCCATTTACTGACACAAGGCGGCGAGGCAAAAGAGTATGTCCAGGAAAAACTGCGTGCTGCAGCCTGGCTCATTAAGAGCATTCATCAACGCCAGCATACCTTACTCATGGTTGCCGAGAGTCTGGTGAAGTTTCAGCAGGATTTTCTGAATTACGGTGTTTCACATATGCGTCCGCTCGTGTTGCGGGATGTTGCTGATGACATCGGCACCCATGAGTCAACGGTCAGTCGGGCGATTGCGGGCAAGTATATTGCCACGCCACGCGGGCTATATCCGCTCAAGAAATTCTTCACGACGGGACTCAAGAGTCACTATGGACAAGACGTTTCTGCAGAAAGTGTGAAGGCCCAAATTCGAGAACTCATTGGTCAGGAAGACCCACACAAACCCCTGAGTGATGAAGAAATTGCGAAAGCGCTGGCCCGCAGTCACATAAAAATTGCCCGCCGGACAGTCGCCAAGTACAGAGAGGGCCTCAATATTCTCTCCTCGGCAAAGCGGAAGTACGCCCGCTAATAAGCGCAAGCACGCCCGCTCCCCTTCAACAAGGAATACTCCAATGCGTGTCGTTGATATCCTCAGCCAAGAATTCATTCTCCCTCAGCTCCAAGGCAGTACCAAGACGGATGTCTTACGCGAGCTGGCCCAACACCTCGCCCAGCATACGCCAGGTGTCGACGCCGAGCAGTTAGTCGCCGTGCTCCTGGATCGTGAACGTCTCGGCACAACGGCAATTGGTGAAGGTATTGCCATACCGCATGGGAAATTGCCCGGACTCAAAGACGTGGTCGCCGTTTTTGGCCTGAGTCCACACGGGGTGGACTGTAGCTCCCTTGACGGGAGGCTGACGAGGCTGTTCTTTTTGCTTGTTGCTCCAGAAGATTCTGCCGGCGTCCACCTCAAGGCCCTGGCTCGTGTCTCTCGATTACTGAAAGACAAGGCTTTTCGAGAACGCTTGCTCCAAGGCGGCGATCAAGCAGATTTACACCAGCTGATCTGTCAGGAAGATAGCAACCTTTAGTGTGGAGCAGCACGCAGCAAGTGCAGCTATGCAGGTCATTGTCGTTACGGGTTTGTCAGGCTCGGGGAAGAGTACCGCAATCCACGTCCTTGAAGATATTGGATTCTACTGTATCGATAATCTCCCGGTCACGCTCATCCCCCGATTTCTTGAGCTCAGCGAAAATAATCAGGAACATATCAGCCGGGTTGCTCTGGGCATTGATCTGCGCGAGCGTATTTTCCTCCACGAATACCCGACGGTCCTTGACGGGCTGCGCAAGGGGGGCCACCGGATCAAAATCCTGTATTTTGAAGCGAGCCCAGACGTCCTCGTGCGACGATTCAGCGAAACTCGCCGTCCTCACCCCGCTGCCGGAGACAAGGGGGTCCTCCATGGGATTCGGACCGAAGAGGAACAACTCGCCGAACTGCGGGCGTCAGCCGACCTTGTTATGGACACGTCGTCGTATACGCTGCATGAATTCCGGGAGGCCCTCCTTCAGCATATTGAACGCTACGCCCACTCCCAACAGCCCTTACTCATTACGGTTGAATCGTTCGGATACAAATACGGCGTCCCGATTGATGCCGACATCATGTTGGATGTCCGTTTTCTGCCCAATCCCTTTTTTGTTGATACGCTCCGGCACAAGACCGGAACAGAGCCGGCGGTTGCGGAGTTCGTCCTCGGTCAGGCGGAAACGGCTCTCTTTCTGAACCAGTTGTCTGCCTTACTCAAATCGACCCTGCCTCTGTACGCCAGAGAAGGGAAAAGCTATCTCACCCTGGCCATCGGGTGTACCGGCGGCCAGCACCGCTCGGTGGTGGTAGCCGAAGAATTGGGCAAACAGCTCCAAGCCTGGGACTATACCGTTCGCATTCATCACCGCGACAGACCGCGAAAAAGTTTACCGGCATGACACCGCCACCGCATGTCCAAGCGCAGCTCACCCTCCTCAACTCAATGGGCTTACATGCCCGAGCAGCGGCAGCGTTCGTCAAGGCCGTCAAAGATCTCAAGGTTGAGGTCACAGTCGTGTGGGAAGGACAAACAGCGAATGGACGTAGTGTCCTCGACCTGCTGACACTCGGCGCTCCGCAGGGCAGCGTCCTCGACCTGCAGATTCAGGGCGTCGATGCACAGGAAGCGCTCTCGACGCTCACCCTTCTGGTAGCCAATCGCTTTTACGAAGAATAATAATGATATTGCACAAGCCAGTATTGCAGCCCTATTCTTCTCAACCGATCTTCTACCCAAGACAATCTACCCCTTGACGCTCAGAAAGGGATTCTATTATATGCGCCCAGCCGTTGAGGGTACGGGCAGCATCACGCCAAGGAGAGAAACTATGGCAGGCAAAGAGTATTTATTCACGTCCGAATCAGTTTCAGAGGGCCATCCGGACAAAATGTGTGATCAGATCTCGGACGGCATCCTTGACGCCCTACTCGAACAAGATCCGGATAGTCGTGTGGCGTGCGAAACGCTGATCAAAACCGGCATGGTCGTGGTAGCCGGCGAAATTACCACCAAAGCGCAGATCAGCTATACCGATGTGACCCGCCAGGTCGTGCGCGACATCGGGTTTACCGACTCTTCCCTGGGTTTTGATGCCAATACCTGCGCTGTCCTGACGGCACTCAGCCAACAATCGGAAGACATCAAACAAGGCGTTGACAAGGAAGCCGGGCTTTACAAGGAAGAACAGGGCGCCGGCGACCAGGGCATGATGTTTGGCTTTGCCTGCGATGAAACCAAAGACTATATGCCTTTTCCCATTTATACTGCCCACCGCCTTGTCCAGGAACTCGCCACAATACGCAAGAGAGGCGAACTGCCCTTTCTGCGCCCGGACAGCAAGTCGCAGGTCACGGTCGAATACCGGGATGGCAAACCGGTTCGCGCCGATACCGTCCTGATCTCAACCCAGCATGATCCTGACGCGGCGTATGACACGATCAAAGAAGCCATTGTTGAAGAAGTCGTCAAGCGCGTTATTCCACCCGAGTTTCTGGATGGCAAGACCTCGTTTCTCGTCAATCCGACCGGGCGTTTCGTCAATGGCGGCCCGTACGCCGACTGTGGCTTGACCGGACGGAAAATTATCGTAGACACCTATGGCGGCTATGGTCGGCATGGCGGCGGCGCGTTTTCGGGCAAAGACCCCAGCAAGGTAGACCGCTCAGCCGCGTATATGGCGCGCTATATTGCCAAGAATCTTGTAGCCGCGGACTTGGCCAAGCGTTGCGAGGTACAGCTCGCTTACGCAATCGGCAAAGCCGACCCGGTCGGTGCGTACGTCGACACCTTCGGGACCGGTGTGCTGCCCGACGAACGGCTTGACAAAATCGTGCGGGGCGAGTTCAACCTGCGGCCAGAAGCCATTATCGAAACTTTCGATTTGAAACGTCCCATTTATCAGGCGACTGCGGCCTACGGCCATTTCGGCCGGCCGGCCGAGAATGGCCTCTTCCCCTGGGAGAAGATAGACCGTGTAGAGGCCCTCAAGCGTGCGGCAACAACCGCCTGACACGACAGGTATACACAGAAAGAGGAATCATGCGTACAAGCCGAGGCGATGTCAAAGACCCCAAGCTGGCCAAAGAAGGCCGGAAACGCTACGAGTGGGCCGACCAGCATATGCCGGCCCTGCGCCGGGTGCGGGAGATTTTTTCACGCGAGCAACCCCTCAAAGGCGTGCGGCTGGCGGCCTGCCTGCACGTCACGTCCGAGACCGCCAATCTGATGCGGACGCTCAAGGCCGGCGGGGCCGACGTGACGCTGTGTGCCTCCAACCCGCTGTCCACCCAGGACGACATTGCCGCCGGGCTGGTCAAGCATGAGGGCATCCCGACGTTTGCGATTCGCGGGGAGAATAACAAGAGCTATTATCAACACCTGCATCAGGCCCTGGTCCACACCCCGACCGTAACCCTGGACGACGGGGCTGACCTAGTCTCGCTGCTGCATACCGACAAGCAGTACGCCGACCGCGCCGAACAGATGTGCGCCAGCATGGAAGAGACCACGACCGGCGTCATCCGGCTGCGTGCCATGGACAAGGAAGGCGTCCTGAGGTTCCCGGTCATTGCCGTGAACGACGCCACCACCAAGCATTTGTTCGACAATCGCTACGGGACCGGACAGTCCACTCTGGACGGGGTTCTGCGGGCGACCAATATCCTGCTGGCCGGCATAACGGTCGTAGTCGCCGGCTACGGCTGGTGCGGCAAGGGCGTTGCCATGCGCGCCCGCGGGATGGGGGCACAGGTCATCGTGACCGAGATCGACCCGATTCGCGGCCTCGAAGCCGCCATGGACGGCTTTCGGGTGATGCCCATGCGCGAAGCGGCCCGCGAGGGGGAGCTGTTCGTGTCCGTGACCGGCGACACCAGCGTACTGCGCAAGGAGCACTTTCTGCGTATGAAAGACGGCGCCATCCTGTGCAACTCAGGCCACTTTGACGTTGAGATTGATCTTAAAGCGCTCACGCAAATGGCCAAAACAGTTGAACGCAAGGTGCGCACCCACTTGGACGGTTATCATCTGGAGAATGGACGCTGCCTGTATGTCATTGGCGAGGGGCGGCTGGTCAATCTTGCCGCGGCTGAGGGCCACCCGCCGGCCGTGATGGATATGAGTTTCGCCACCCAAGCCTTAACGGTGCGCTGGACCGTGGAACATCAAAAACGGCTGACGCCACACGTGCACGCTGTACCGAAAGAGATTGAGGATCAAGTCTCCAGCCTCAAACTCGCGAGCATGGACATCCAGCTCGATCGGCTCACTCCGGAGCAGAAGCGCTATCTTGCGTCGTGGGAATTTGGGACATAAGCTCTACCCATGATGGGCGGTGGGGTGTTTTGTTGGGGACTGGGGGTCTTTCTTCTTGCGAGTGCGGCCCATATCGTCTTTGCTCTCTCCCCGCCCCGCCCTGCGCTTGAAGAAATACGCCATACCTCAGTCCCGGATTATACCCGGGTTATCATTACCCTGTCGGCCCGAGCCGACCACCGCCATTTTCGGGTTGCAGCAGACCGGGCGCATGACCGACCGGACCGTATTGTCATCGATTTCTCTCCAACCCAACTTGACCCGCGCCTGCGTGCGCCGATTCTCGTTCATGACGGCCTGCTCAAACGCATTCGGACCGGCCAGTTTTCGCCAACAACGGCCCGGGTCGTTCTCGATTTGGAACAGATTGAGAGCTATACGGCTTTCCCGCTCTACTCTCCGTACCGCCTCATTATTGATGTCAAAGGTAAGAGTAAGAAGACGGCGGTGCGCCAACAGCCCAGGCAATCACGAGCGCCCCCACCCCCTCAATATCGAATTATGATTGACCCCGGGCACGGCGGCCGCGATCCAGGCGCGATCGGCACCGGCGATCTCCAGGAAAAAACCGTGGTCCTTGCAATCAGCAAAAAGCTCGGCAAAAAGCTGGAGTCCCGCCTTCCGGTGAAGGTTTTCTATACGCGAGAGAGGGACGTCTTTGTTCCCTTGGAGGAACGCACGGCCCAGGCCAATGCGAAGAAAGTTGACCTTTTTCTTTCGATACATGCCAATGCGAGTGACAATCCCCACACCCAAGGGGTGGAGACCTATTATCTGAATAATACCAATGATCGCGCGACGCGTCGGCTGGCGAATCTTGAAAATGGCCTCCGGTACGTGAAGCAGGAAAACGAATTATCCTTTGCCGCTGAGACTGCTGATCTTGTGAGTGATCTTATCCAAAAGAATAAAACAGAAGAGTCGCGCGTCTTTGCCCAGGTCCTGCAGTCCTCTATGATAACCCAGGTTGCCAAACGTCACACCCGGGTCCGCAACCTTGGAGTAAAAAAAGGGCCGTTCTATGTGTTAGTTGGAGCTCATATGCCGTGTGTATTGGCCGAAGTGTCATTTCTGACTCACCGCGTCCAAGGTCGGCTGTTGCGTTCCTCAGCCTATCGGGAAGCAATAGCGGAGGGGCTTTTTCACGGGATTGCTCGATTCCTCAAAGAAGAGTTGCCACGTATGGAGAGTCTCTAAGCCCATATCGTCAAGAAAGACAGAGCAAAATGGACAGTGCACCACAGCAGTCTGCACCCCTTCTCATTGAGCTTCCCCCACTCCCGTCGTCAGACCCGGATGTGGACATTGAACCCAATTGGGACCTCGGCCAGATTGCCAAAACCTATCGCACCCAGGTCTACGAATTACTCGTACGGCATCAGGCCGAGAGTCAGAGCGGACGCTTCGTGGTCGAACTCCACACCACGCTCATAGACCGGCTCGTGCGCTATGTCTTTACCGCGGCGACCCGTCTCTACACTCGCCGCTATACCAGCCTCAGCCAACGCTGTAGCGTATTTGCCCTGGGTGGCTATGGCCGGGGAGAGTTGAGTCCGCATTCTGACATTGATTTACTCTTTCTCTACCACTGGAAAATCACCCCGTATGCCGAGACGGTGTGGGAAACTATTTATTACAGTCTTATGGACGCCGGCTGGACGGTCGGCCATGCCGTCCGTAATATTCGGGAATGTCTTCGTCAGGCCAATCGGGATTTCGAAATTAAAACCTCCCTGCTCGACAGTCGCTATCTGTGTGGCGAAGAGTCCTTGGCCCAGGAGTTTCAGGCCAGCATTAACCGGGACCTGGTGGAAAAACGGACCGAGCAGTTTTTTCAAGCAAAAGTCGAAGAGAGCCGCGTCCGCCACCAGCGCCAGGGGAATTCCCTCTATCTGCTCGAACCAAATCTGAAAGAAGGCTGTGGCGGGTTGCGCGATTTGCACACCGCCTGGTGGTTGGCCAAAGTCACATTCAAGCTCACCAACTGGCGCGAACTCATCGTCAAAGGCGTCATCTCGGAATCAACCCTTGCCACAGTGGAAGCGGCCCAGGATTTCTTGTGGCGGGTCCGGAACGGGCTCCATCTTCTTGACCGGACAGAACGGGACCAGCTGACCTTTGCACATCAAGATCAGCTCGCCCCGGCCTTTGGATTCCCGGACGCGACCCATTTCATGCGGATATACTACCAACACGTCACGACCATTCATGATTTTACCCGATTCATGTTTGAGCGCTGCGTCACATCGTCTCGATTCTTTAACTTCTTGGGCCGCCCGCGCGGCCGGGACATCCGTGAGGGGGTCCGTATTGTTGAACAGACCCTCCATGTAACCAAGCCTGAGATACTCACGCACGAGCCGCTCAATCTCGTCACCCTCTTCCATGATGCCCAACGTCACGGAGTCGCGTGTACCCGTGAGACCAAGCAGGCGATGCGCCAGGCGGTTGCCGCCCTCCCTCCAAGCACGGCGAACCGCCCTGCTCTGCGGGATGCCTTTTTCACCATCTTATCCTGGAAGCAGCGTGTTGCCTCAACAGTGCGAGCGATGCACGAAGTAGGGATACTCGAATGGCTGTTACCCGAGTTCGGTCACTTACGCTGGCGCACGCAGCGCGATCTGTACCATATCTATGCCATCGACGAGCATACCTTGCATGGCGTTGCAGAACTCGAACGCTTGCGCGACGGCGAGTATAAAGAAACGATGCCTCTCCTCACTCAGGTCATGCGTGAGATTGATCGCGCGGACCTCTTATTCCTGGCGATGCTCTTCCATGATGTGGGCAAGGGGTTTGGCGTCGAGCACGCCGCTCGGAGTGCAGAGCTGGTGGATGCAGCCGTAACGCGTTGGCAACTTCCGCCAGATGAGGCGCACGAGTGGAAAGTCCTCGTCCGCCAGCATCTCTTTATGTCTCACATCGCCCAGCGACGCGATCTTTCAGACGACGCCCAAATTGCTGATTTCGCCCGGGCGGTAGAGCATCCTGGCTGCTTAAAGAGGCTCTATCTTCTGACATTTGCCGATATGAAGGCCGTTGGTCCTAAGGTCTGGAATAGTTGGAAAGGGAGTCTCCTGAATGAGCTTTATCTACGTACTCTAGAGCGCTTGGAAACCGGAGCGCTTAGTGAGGAGGATCAAGGCGCACGCCTCCAGCGCCGGAAAGAGCGCATTCGACAAACCCTGGCCGCACAGGCCGCTGCCGAACAGCTCTCCCATTTCCTCACCTCAATGCCAGATAGCTATTTCCTGACAACTCCGGAAGATGCTGTACCAGAGCATTTTCAACTCATGAGCCGTTTTGTCCAGGCGGGGCCTGACGTACTCGACAACCCCTACCGCGTCAGCCTGAGCCACTTTCCAGAGCAGGAGTATAGTGAGCTCACACTGGTCACCCGTGATCGACCGGGGCTCTTTTCCATGCTCGCCGGTGTACTCGCCGCCAGCGGACTCAGTACTTCTGGAGCACGCATTGCCACCAGCCAACAGGGCATTGCTCTGGATGTCTTTCGTCTGTCGTACCTGGACCGTCAAGAAACGATGCTTGCAGAGGATACCTGGGCCCGATTTTATACGCGGCTGAGCGCGGTGTTGCGAGGCGAGCGAACGGTTGAGGACCTACTGCAAGCGGCCAAGCCACCGGCGTTTCTTCAACGCGCCCGTCCTCGTCTCCAGACAGAGATTACTATCGATAACACCACGTCACCAACGTCCACCTTGATCGACATCACCGCGCTGGACCGGATAGGGTTATTATTCGATATTACCCACGCCTTGTTCCAACTCGGTCTGGTGATCCACCTGGCGAAGATCACAACGAATGTCGATCAGGTTCTTGATGTCTTCTACGTTACTGATGTGACCGGCGCGAAAGTTGGCAATCCCGACCATGTGATGGAAGTGCTGCAAGGGCGTCTGCACAGCCATGAGGAAGCGGCATGACTCAGCCAGCCATTGCTGACCAGAGGAGTGCGCAGAGCGACGCCCTGCTTGATACCTTTCTGGTACATCTCACAGTGGAAAAGGGATTAACGCCACGCACGGTAGAGGTCTACAGCCGCGACCTGCATCGATTCTGCCAATATGTATCGACCCAAGATATCTCGGATATCAGACAAACCGGTTCGCGCCATGTCGTCGGCTTTCTCAGCGTTCTACACAAGCAAGGAATATCAACCCGCACCCAATCCCGCGTCTTAACCGCGCTTCGAGGGCTGTACCGTTTTCTCCAACGGGAAAACGAACTGCCAGGGAAAAATCCAACCGCGCTGCTCCATCTGCCCAAGTTTGGTCGCCCACTACCCCACGTCCCTTCCCAGGAACAGGTGAACGCACTGATCTCGGTGCCAGACGCAGCGACCCCGCTCGGCATGCGCAACCAGACTATGCTCGAAGTTTTATACGCGACCGGCCTGCGCGTCTCCGAACTGGTGCAGCTGACAGGCTCTCAGGTCAATCGAGAAGCGGGATTCGTCCGGGTACGGGGCAAGGGCAATAGAGAACGCCTGGTCCCACTCGGGACTCGTGCACTCTCGCAGCTCCAACACTATCTCGACACCGTCCGCCCAGGCCTCTTGAAGCACCGCAGCAGCGACTATATTTTCCTGACCCGCTCCGGGAAACCTCTTACCCGTCAAGCCTTCTGGTTTATTATCAAACGCTGTGCCAAACACAGCCCTGCGGGCGGTCCACTCTATCCCCATTCCTTCCGGCACGCCTTTGCGACGCATCTCCTGGAGGGGGGAGCGGACTTACGCGCGGTACAATCAATGCTGGGCCACGTTGATATTGCCACGACACAAATCTATACCCACGTGGCGAGTGCCCGCTTACGCGAGGTGCATCGGAAGTACCATCCAAGAGGGTAATAAGGATATCATCCCCGGATTTTCCTGTCGCGTCGATGAATTCTTTTCATCGGCTTACATCACGACCACACTCCGGGCGACTTCGCCTTTCTCTAGTGCGGTCAGGGCAGCGTTCACTTCATCGAGCGGGTAGGTCCGAGTCACAAGTTCATCGAGTTTGAGCTTGTTGTTCATATACAGCTCAATCAGGCGCGGCATGTCGACGTGCGGGCGGGAAGAGCCGTAGACTGAGCCTTGAATCTTTTTCTCGTTGAGCAAGCTGAACGCGGGAATAGTCACCGTCTCTTCACGCGCCGGTGCGCCAACAACAATCGTGCTTCCACCCTGCCGGGTGCAGGCATAGGCTTGTTCAATGGTTTTGCCCAGGCCGACCACTTCAAAAGCGTAATCCGAGCCACGCCCATCAGTCAGGTCTCGCACGGTCTTCGTGAGATTGTCTCGGGACGGATTCACGCTGTGGGTCGCGCCAAACTCTTTGGCGTATTCGAGCTTATTGTCCATCAGGTCAACCGCGATGATAACGCTCGCCCCGGCCAGCGCACAGCCTTGAATCACGTTCAACCCTACCCCCCCACAGCCGATGACCACGGCGCTCGTGCCGGGTCTGACCGCGGCGGTGTTGATGGCTGCCCCGACCCCAGTCATAACCCCACAACCGACCAGACAGGCTTTATCGAGTGGCACAGCGTCCGGAATTTTGACACAGGCGATTTCAGGCACAACCGCATATTCTGCATAGCTCGATAAGCCGGCGGCATGATGAATCTTCTGTCCGTTTTTGCTCAGCCGACAGGTGCCATCAAGGAGCGTGCCTTTGCCCATAATCGTCCGCATATTCACGCATAATACGGGGCTGCCCTGCGCGCAGTAGTAGCAGTGTCCACAGTAGGGAGCGAAAGACAGGACAACGTGGTCACCGGGCTTCACCATAGTCACGTCCGGCCCGACTTCTTCAACAATACCGGCGCCTTCATGACCTGGGACAACAGGCAGCGGAGAGCGGATCACACCATGGATAATGGAATAGTCGCTATGACACACGCCATTAGCAGCAACCTTGACTCGCACTTCTTTTGATTTGGGATTGTCGAGATCAACATCTTCGACTTGGAGTGGATTTTTGAGTTCGTATAGTACTGCGGCTTTCATACTGCCTCCTGTGTGCTGTCGTTCTATATACTCTCTCT
The DNA here is from genome assembly GCA_965247985.1 of uncultured Binatia bacterium (SeqCode). Classification (GTDB taxonomy): domain Bacteria; phylum Desulfobacterota; class Binatia; order Bin18; family Bin18; genus Bin18. The sequence continues at coordinate 3,936,813 of OZ252051.1, forward strand.
GAGGGCTGAACTTTCCAGGATCTTATTTGACGCAGCATGGGGGTCGAGCTCACCTGCGCTGACTGCATCAAAATAGCGGGACAACTCGGGGTCGGTCCGGGCCCTGGCAGTTAAGCGTTTGCGCACTTCATATTCAACTCGTGAAATGAGTTCTTCCCGACGGCGCTCTGAGCGGCGGCGCTCGAGCTCTCCTGATTCAATTGATGACTGATGATGCTCCTGAATGGATTGGAATAATTCAGGCAGGCCGGTCCCATTAATCGCCTGCGTCGACAGCACAGGAATGCGCCATTGCGACTGTGCTGTCCCATCTGCCGGCTTACTGCTGTATTTCAGCTCCAGCATCAGGCTTAATTCGGTCATCATCCGCTGCGAGCCCTCCCGGTCAGCCTTATTGACGACAAAGAGGTCCGCAATCTCCATGAGTCCAGCCTTCATGATCTGGACTCCATCGCCAGCTTCTGGAACAAGGGTCACAAGCACAGTGTCGGTCGTTCCCATGACATCCAACTCCGTCTGCCCTACGCCGACCGTCTCAACAAGAATATAATCATGGCCAGCCGCATCCATGAGTTTAATGACATCTTTTGTTGCCCGCGCCAGTCCGCCGTGACTGCCACGCGTGGCCATGCTCCGAATGAAGACGCCGGTATCGAGGTAGTGCTTGGTCATCCGAATCCGATCGCCAAGGAGCGCCCCACCAGTAAAGGGACTCGACGGGTCAATTGCTACAATACCAACTTTTTTCCCAGCCTGACGCATCAGCGTAGTCAGGCCGTCAACCAGGCTCGACTTTCCAGCTCCTGGAGGTCCAGTAATACCAAGCGTGAAGGCATTGCCTTGTCTCGGCCCAATGGACTCTAAAATCCGTCCAACCACATCGCCTTCTCGTTCCACAAGCGTCATCAGGCGAGCCAGCGCGCGGCTATTTCCGGACGACATTTTTTCGAGCAGTTGGTCCAGTGTTTGTTTTGCCATGGGTGCGGTTCTTTCTCCTTGAGCGGTCTATATACCTGAAGATGCTGGCAAAGTCAGTGGAGCTTGGTATGCTACGGGAGGAATAAGAAAAAGCGCGGAGACTGCAGTACGGAGGAAAGTATGGAATGGGACACCCTCTATATTGAAAAAAAGGACGATGTGGCTTTTCTGACACTTGACCGTTCAGCGTCCTTAAACGCGGTGAACGACCAACTCACGGCTGACCTCGAAGCGGCGTGTCAAACACTTGACGCAGATGCAGACCTCCAAGTGGTGGTGTTGCAAGGCGAGGGCCGGGCGTTTTGTTCCGGCATGGATCTCAAGGCCGCGGCCATGCGGCCTTCAACGAATGCGGCCATTGATGCCACCTGGGCCCCCTGGCAACGCGCCTTGGATACGCTCGAACACCTCAATGCGCTGACGATTGCATCAATCCACGGCGCCTGTCTTGGAGCTGGTTGCGAGTTGGTCCTGGCCTGTGATTTTCGGATTGCGGCCAATACCGCGTTCTTCTCTTTACCCCAGGTGCTCTACGGCGCGCCGCCCGACGCCAGCCAGAGCTATAAACTCGCCCAACTCGTTGGCCTGGCCAAGGCCAAGGAAATTCTCATTTTAGGTGAACGCTTTGACGCTTCACAAGCCGAGCGGTGGGGATTGCTGACCAAGGTCGTTGAAGCCGAAAATCTCAAAGAAGAAACCAAGCTTCTCGTCGCGCGCTGTCAAAAAGTTGGTGGCCGGGCCGCAGCGGTCGCCAAGCATCTCCTGCATCAGTCCTGGACGCTAGACCAGGACGCCTGGCCGTCGGAAATATCTCGGGCTCGCGCCGCCGCACTTGAGGAAAAGGACTTTGCCGAGGCCATGCGCATCTACCGCGAGCAGCGCAAGCCGCAGGTGTAGAAAAGGGATTAGGGGCTGGGGGTTAGGGGGCCGCTCTAAGAAAAAACGCCGTCGGCTTCCTGCTCCCCATCTCTCAGTACCCACCCCCTCATCTTCATGCGTTCTGTCACGCTCAACTTCGTTAATGAACTCCGGACTGCCGGGCTACGAATCTCATTGAGCGAGAGCATGGACGCCGTACAAGCGGTTGCGGCGGCGGGGGTTGAGCGAGAGGTCCTGCGCGAAGCGTTAGCAGCCTGTGTGGTAAAAGACGAAGAAGACCGTTTCGCCTTTGATGAAGTCTTTAACCGCTTCTTTGCCGGCTCTCACCCACGAGCCAGGAAAAAGCCACGCCCGCACTCCGGTGAGGGAGTAGGCCAGCGAGCGACACAAACAGCGCAGAATGAGTCCGCTCGACCACGTGAACGCCCGCAAAAGAAGTCTGAGAAGAAGCCTGCCTCATCGCAGGGGCTACAAGCTCAAGAGCCTGAATCAGAAGAGAAGAAAGACAAGAAAAAACAGAAAGCCCAGTCCCTCCAGCCGGCAACAGAAACAGGCGAGAACCCGGAAGAAGACGAAACGCAGAAACAGGAAAAAGCCCGACTCGCCAAACGAAAGGTGCTTTTACATAAATCCCTGAGTCTATTCGACTCTCGGGATGTTGAAGAAGCCAAAGAATTAGTAGAAGACTTAGCGCGCCGCTTCCGGGGTCATCTCAGCCGTCGCTATCGAAGGACAAAACGCGGGCGGCTCGACTTCCGTCGAACAATCCGAGCTTCAATTTCACACGGCGGCGCGCCCATCAATTTGCTGCTGAAGGGCCGCCGACCCGGCAAGCCCGACCTGCTGGCCTGGTGTGATCTGTCGAGATCAGTCTCAACCGTAAGCGACTTTCTGCTCGCCCTTCTCGCTCCGGCACGTGACTATTTCCGCCATGTCCGCACCTTCGCCTATGTCGATCGCCTCTGTGAAGTCTCTTTTGAACAGGGCTATGTCGTCCCGCATGACGATCTTGATCTCTATGCGCGCTCGGACTTTGGCCAGGTGCTCCAAAACTTTTGGCAGACTGAAGGCGAACGCGCCCTCACCCGAAACACTATCGTCCTCATCCTGGGTGACGCCCGCAACAACCGTCGCCCTCCCCGGCCTGATCTATTGACTCAACTCCGCGACCGTACCAAGAAACTCATCTGGCTCAATCCAGAACCAGAAGAGCGCTGGGATACCGGCGATAGCGTTATGAGTCGCTATACGCCGATGTGCGATGCGGTATTGGGATGCAAGAATCTCAAGGAATTACTGGAGGCGTTGAAGCAAGCGTTTTAGCCCGCAATCCACGTCTTAATAACTGATTGTCGGATCACGCCTAAACGGCTCGCTTGTCGATCCAGTGAGTCAATCATCCAGTTTGGTGGCCTCTAGCGTTCCCACCCTAGCAGAAGGGCAGCCTCCGGCGAGCCTGCTTCAAGAAGCCCTTCTACTCCTCCCCACTCAGCGCCTGACTGAGCGCCGCGCGGTAAGGATGGGTATCCATATAAATCCGCAACACCTTGAACTTCCCATTCTCAAATGTCCAGAAGTTCAGGTTGTCCATCACCAGCGGCTTTCCGTCCGTCGTCTTCCCTTCGAGATGGAGTGGCGCGATAAGTTTATTACCTTCGATAATGATGTCCGTAGCCGCGGCTGTATAATCGACGAGACTGGCTGTCAGTTTTTCGTAGAACACGCGGAGAGCAGCCTTGCCTCGAATCCCGGCGGCACCGGTTACGGGATTGATGAGCTGCGCATCGTCGGCAAATAATTCGAGAATGCCGCCTACATCTCCGTTCGTGACCCGCTCGAAATAGGTATGAGCAGCGGTCTCCATCTCCTGTTCAATTTGCTCGCGCGCCATTATTCCCTCCATTCAGATACTCTTTCAAACACTGCGCCGTGTACGACTGCTTGGCCTTCTTCATAAGCTGCTTTGGGGTGCCGCTGGCAACAATGTTTCCACCGGCTGCGCCGCCTTCGGGGCCGAGGTCAATGATGTAATCCGCTTCTTTGAGAATGTCGAGATTGTGTTCAATCGTCACCACCGTATTGCCCTTATCAATCAGACGATGGAGCGTATGGATCAGTTTTTCGATATCGACGAAATGCAGCCCGGTTGTTGGCTCGTCCAAGACGTATAGCGTTTTGCCGCGCGAGCGTTTTGCAAGCTCGTAGGCCAGTTTGATACGCTGAGCTTCGCCACCGGACAGCGTGTTACTGGCCTGACCGAGCCGGATATAACCCATGCCAATATCGTTCAGCAGCTTTAGCGGTTCCGCAATCTTTGGCACCCCAATGAAGAACGTCGCGGCCTCTTCAATTGTCATTTCAAGCACATCAGAAATATGCTTGCCATTATAGGCAATTTCCAAGGTCTCCTCGTTATAGCGCCTACCACCACAGATATCGCAGGTGACGTACACGTCGGGCAGGAAGCTCATCTCCATCTTAATGCGTCCCTGGCCGGTACAGGTCTCACACCGCCCACCTTTCACATTGAAAGAGAAGCGGCCGGGTTTATATCCGCGCAGCCGCGCATCAGGCAGCAGAGAAAACAGCCTGCGGGCTTCGTCCCAAAGGCCCACGTAAGATGCCGGGACCGAACGCGGAGTTTTCCCAATGGGCGATTGATCTACCTCAACTACGCGTTCGATAGACTCTGAATTTTCGATATGGTCATGTCTACCAACCCGACCAGCATACAACCCAAGCTTGCGCCGCAGCCCGTTGACGAGGACTTCCTGAACTAAAGAGCTTTTTCCAGACCCAGACACCCCAGATACGCACACCCACGTACCGATGGGAATGTCAATGTCAATATTCTTAAGATTGTTCTCTCGCACTCCTCGTAGACTGAGCGCCGGTCGATCTTTAAGAGCCCGGACTGGTCCCAGACGCGGGTGGGCGGAAGAGAGGAACTGACCTGTAAGGGAATCCGCATTCTCCCGCAATTCATTGGGCGAGCCAATTGCCACGACGTGACCGCCATGCACCCCGGCGCCTGGCCCAAGGTCAATCACCACATCCGCATTTTCGATAGTCTGCTCGTCGTGTTCAACAACCAGGACGGTATTGCCGCGTGCTTGCAGATTGCGCAGGGTATCAATCAAGCGGGCATTATCACGTGGATGCAGCCCTATGGTCGGTTCGTCCAAGATGTAACACACCCCACACAGGTTGGAGCCAAGCTGGGCGGCCAGCCGAATGCGCTGCGCCTCTCCGCCAGACAACGTATCAGCCCGGCGGTCTAACGACAGATACGACAGGCCAACGTGATTGAGAAAGGTGAGTCGAGGGACAATTTCTTTGAGAATCGGTCCCCCGACCAGCGTATCACGCTCGGACAGCGGAAGGTCCTGCATATGACTGAGGCAATCATCTGCCGCCAAACGCATGAGCGCCGGAAGAGATTGACCATAGACCTGCACAGCCCGCGCGCGTGGATTCAGGCGCTCACCATGACATTCGGGACAGGCAGACTCACCCAGGAATTGCGACAGAGAATAAGAGGCTCCCGTATCCTCGCCGTATTCAAGCACTTCATTCAAGATATCGAACGTCCCCTGAAGCCCATTGCCATCCCCGGAAAAGACCAATGCACGCTGCTCCAGGCTCAGTTCACCAAATGGTCGGTCAACCGGGACACTCAGCTTCTTGAGCCCCCGTAAGAGCTTGTTCTTCTTGCGTGTAAGCTCAGAGCGAACGAGAGGCAGGAGGGCGTCCTGTTTGAGAGACTTGCTCTCATCCGGGACGACAAGTTCAGGATCAAACTCCCACAAAAAGCCCGCGCCCGTGCAGGCCGGACAGGCTCCTTGACGGCTGTTGAATGAAAACAGGCGCGGGTCGAGCTCTTCAAACCCGAGTCCGCACGCTACGCAGAATAGATTCTCGCTATAGATACGCTCGTCTTCACCAAACAAATGTACCGCACCATTCCCGACGCGCAGGGCAGACTGGAGCAGGGCCTCGGTGTCGCGCCGATTGTCATGCGCGCCATTCACCAGCGTTTCGCCAATAACAATATCGATGTCGTGCTCTTTATAACGCTGCAAACTCAGACCCGGTTTCAAAGGCGTTGTGTGGCCGTCGATCCGCGCCTGCCGGAAGCCCAGCTTACGCGCACCATCTAAAGTGTCTTTATGAAACCCCTTCCGCCCCCGCACCACGGGCGCCAGAAAGGTTGTTGCCTGACCGTGAAAATCAACCTGAATACGATCCAGTATTTGACTTCGGCTCTGAGCAGCCAAAGGCTCACCGCACTGCGTACAGTGCTGTACACCAATCTTGGCATACAGCAACCGCAGGTAATGAGAGAGTTCTGTGACGGTGGCAACGGTCGAATTCCGTCCGCCCCGACTCATCCGCTGCTCAATGGCAATCGTGGGTGGAATACCGGTCAGCAGATCAACATTAGGCCGGGCGAGGACTTTAATGAACTGGCGTGAATAGGCCGACAGACTGTCAATATAGCGGCGTTGACCCTCGGCATAGACCAGATCGAAAACCAGAGTTGATTTCCCTGACCCGGACAGGCCCGTCACCACCACCATCTGGTCGCGCGGAATATCAACCGAAATATCTTGCAGGTTGTGTTCCTTGGCTCCAACAATGGCAATAGACTTCCCACTCCCCACCTCAGCAGCAAGAGGCTGAGCGGATTTTCTCGACTTTCGACTTCCGACTTCCCGACTTCCGACTTTCCGACTCAAAACCTCTTTCAAATACCGTCCCGTATGCGAGGCCGTAACCTGCGCAACCTGTTCCGGCGTACCCTCGGCAATAATCCTCCCACCCCCGTCTCCGCCCTCCGGCCCCAGGTCTATCAAATGGTCGGCATACTTAATGACCTCAAGGTTATGCTCAATGATGAGGACCGAATGACCCCGTTCAACGAGCTGGTCGAACGCGTTGAGCAGTTTCTGAATATCGGCAAAATGCAGTCCAGTTGTTGGCTCATCAAAGATGAACAGCGTGCTGTGGCTTATATCCAGATCAGGGTCTTTAGAGCGTTCCCTCGCAATATGCGTGGCCAGCTTCAGCCGCTGCGCCTCACCACCGGACAGCGTCGTCAGCGATTGGCCCAGACGCATATACTCCAGACCGACCGCAGCCAGCGGGGCAAGGCGGCGCTTGAGCTCTTTTTGCTCGCCAAAAAATTCTATTGCTTCAGTGACTGTAAAGTGAAGAATGTCGGTCAGACTCTTGCCCTTATAGCGGACTTCCAGCACCTCTTCTCGAAAACGTTTGCCCTGACATTCGGGGCACGGGACATACACGTCCGAGAGAAACTGCATCTCGACTTTTTCAGAGCCTTCACCTTTGCACGATTCGCAGCGTCCGCCTTCAACGTTGAACGAGAATGTACTCGGTGTATACCCACGGACACGCGCCAGTTCGGTTTGCGACAGTAAGCGCCGTACCGTATCAAAGGCCTTGGTATAGGTGAGCAGATTGGCGCGCGGCGTTGTGCCGATTGCCGACTGGTTAACAAAAATAATATCAGCCAGCTGCTCTCCGCCCAGGAGAGCGCGACACGCGCCCGGTATGCCGACCGGCTCGCCACGCTGTTTTTTGAGGCCGCGATACAGCACGTCTTCCACCAGCGTCGACTTGCCCGAGCCGGACACCCCGGTTAGACACACCATGCAGCCCAGCGGAATGGTGACATCGATATCCTGAAGATTATGCGCCCTCGCCCCCCGGACGCTCAGAGCATATTTTTTCTTGACAGGCCGTCGTTTCTGAGGGAGCGGAATGGCCAGACGGCCAGAGAGGTATTGACCCGTCAACGACTTCTTGTCTTTGAGCAGCTTGGCGTATGGCCCATTAAAAACAATCTCGCCGCCCTTTTCACCAGCCAGCGGGCCAAGGTCGATGACATTGTCGGTCGCGCGAATAATCTCCGGGTCATGCTCGACCACGACGACCGTATTCCCGTTGTCGCGCAAGTCTTGCAGGATACGGACCAGGCGCTGGCTATCGCGCGGATGTAACCCGATTGACGGTTCGTCCAAAATATAGAGCGTATTGACCAGCGCAGAGCCAATCGCCGTGGTGAGGTCCACGCGTTCCAGTTCGCCGCCGGACAGGGTGCGGGATTGACGATCCAGGGTCAGGTATTCAACCCCGACCTCAACCAAATAGCGCAGGCGTTTCCGAATCTCATCGAGAATGAGACGGGCGACCTGATCTTGGTAGGCGGTCAGCTTGAGGACACCAAAGAATTCCGCACACGCCCCGATGTTCAGCAGATTGATATCAGCCAGGGTCTTGCCCCCGACCCGATACAGCAGACCCTCTGGTTTGAGCCGCGCTCCGTGACAGTCCTCACACTCGAAATAGCCCCGGTAGCGCGCCAGAAAGACGCGCACGTGCATTTTATACGTTTTGGTTTCAAGCCATTTGAACCACCCCCGCACGCCGTAGTAGTCATTTTCCCCTTCCATGATGGCGTGCTGCTGTTCTTGGCTCAGCGCCTGCCACGGCACGTCGGTCGGGATAGTGTTCTGCTCACAAAAGGAGAACAGCTCGCGCCGCTCCCACTGCGCCGCTTTGATCCGCCAGGGCTTAATCGCACCGTGTTTCAGCGTCAGGGTCGGATCAGGGACAATCAACTCCGGATCAATATCAATCGTGCGCCCAAACCCGCGGCAGGTATCACACGCCCCGAGCGGGCTATTGAACGAGAACATGTTGGGCACCGGCTCTTGATACGCGATGCCACACGCCGCGCATTCAAGCTGGTCCGAGAACGGCATGACAGCCTGAGCCTCGTCCGGAAAAATCAGGGTGAGGCGTCCCTTGCCATACTGAAAGGCTTGTTCAAATGAATCGTGAATGCGCTTTTTGGAGCGGTTTTTCAGGGTCAGCCGATCAACCAGGACGGTGCAGGTTTCCTGCTCAGCAGCAGGCCGTTCTTCCAGTTCCTGAATATCAACCGGCTTTCCAGCCATAACGATCCGATGAAAACCAGCCTGTAACAGACCGTTTCGGACTTCTTCCCAGGGCAGGCTGGCTGGCGTTGAAACGCGAAAAGTCACTAGAAAGCGGCAGCCGTCCGGCTTCTCTTTGCACAGCTTTTTATACACCGACTCAGCCGAATCACGCTCGACCGCTTGGCCGCATTCCCGACAGTACAAGCTGCCTATTTTGGCAAACAGGAGTTTGAGATGGTCGTGCAGTTCGGTCATGGTCCCGACGGTTGAGCGCGAGGTACGCACCAGTCGGTTTTGGTCAATAGCAATAGCCGGCAGAATGCCGTCAATGCGCTCGACCTGGGGTTTGTCCATACGGTCGAGGAATTGCCGAGCGTAGGCCGAGAAGCTCTCGACGTAGCGACGCTGACCTTCGGCATACAAGATATCGAAAGCCAAGCTCGACTTGCCCGAACCACTGACGCCTGTCACTACCGTCAGTTGGTTTAAGGGGATCTGAACATCAATGTTTTTAAGATTGTTCTGGCCTGCGCCTATCACACGAATCGAGCCACCACCCGTAGCGTTGGTTTCCAATCCTACCCTCCACGTACAGCAATCAGCGGCTAGCAGTCAGGTCGAGATTCGGTGTTCACCTCCGCCGATGGATCGCTGTCTCTTTCATACTGAGCTAAGCCAGTTGCGTCTAGTCGGGCACATCATTACCCGTATTTTATTGAGTGAAATGGACCTCTTCCTCAACCCACTAGTGCGCTATGGTCTATACAATAAACGATTGCACTACTGAGGAGAGGGCCATGCAATTCAGTCTCAGCCCAGAACAACAAGAACTCCAAGCGAAAGCACGCACGCTAGCGGACGAAGAATTCCGTCCACGCGCCGCCCGTGTTGATCAAACTAGAGTTTGTCTCGTAGCCCCTATCCTTAAATCAAATCGCAGGGGCGGCCTTGAAAGAGATAACGATACTGCTAGATGAGAGTGAGCGACGAGGCAAATAATCGAACTCTCTCAGTCAAGAGAAAAGGAGACATACAGTGGGACGAGCATCTTCTTGGGTATGTCCAACATTTTTGTGCTTGTTTGTTTTGAGCGGACCTGTTCAGGCGGAAGAACAGAATGAGGCGTCCGCGAATGGCCCTGCTCCTGTGCCTCTGTTTGAGGACCTGGGAACCTACCATCGTCCGATCAGCACCACTTCAGAGCTGGCCCAGCGTTATTTCAACCAAGGCTTCCGTCTCATCTACGGATTTAATCACAAAGAGGCGAGTCGCGCCTTTCAGGAAGTTCTCCGACTGGATCCCAACTGTGCCATGGCGTACTGGGGGCTGGCGCTTTCACTTGGACCCAATATCAACGACCCGATGGATGCCAGCCGTGGCAAGAAAGCATATGCAGCCATCCAGCAATCCATTGCATTAGCCCGCTACGCTGGGGACCATGAGCGGGCGTATATTGAGGCGTTGGCCGCCCGCTACGCTGCCGATCCAGAAAAAGCAGATCGGACGGAACTAGATAAGGCCTATGCCGACGCCATGCGTAGCCTACATCAGCGCTATCCGAACGATCTGGATGCCGCCACCCTATTTGCCGCGTCCCTCATGAACGTTCGTCCCTGGGACTACTGGACACCAGATAGTCAGCCCAAGGATGGAACCCTCGAACTCGTTGCTGCTCTGGAAAGCGTGTTAGAGCGTAACCCAGACCATATTGGGGCCATTCATTATTATATTCATGCGGTTGAAGCCTCTTCGCAGCCCGAGCGCGCCCTGCCCTACGCACGGCGGCTAGCAGCCCAGATTCCAGGCTCAGGTCATCTCGTTCATATGCCTTCGCATATCTACAACCGAGTCGGCCTGTACGAAGACGCTGGCGATAGCAATGCGCGGGCGGTTGAGGTTGATGAGGCCTACATCGAGAAAGAACAGCCGCAGGGCATCTACCCGATGATGTACTACCCTCACAACATCGACTTTCTGTGGTCAGCGCGACAAATGACCGGTCGAAGTGTGGAAGCAATCGAGGCTGCTCGTCGGCTTGCTTCTCGAACGAACCCAGACGTCGCCCGCATGGTACCACCGTTAGAAGGCTGGACAGCCATGCCGCTGTGTGCCCTGGTCCGCTTCGGCAAATGGGACGACGTTCTGAGTGAACCACAGCCACCAGAAGATCTCGTCTATATGACAGCTATTTGGCATTATGCCCGCGCGCTCGCTTTTACGGCAAAAGATAAAGTCGAAGACGCAAAAAGGGAACAGACTAAGTTGCAAGCTATTGCCAAGGAGATCCCAGAAGATCGCATGCTGATGGGCCGCAATGTGGCGACCAAGCTACTTTCCATTGCATCGAATGTGGTCGCCGGTGAGCTAGCAGCCAAGCAGGGTAGGGGTAGTACTGACGACGCGATCAAACACCTCGAAGAAGCCGTCCAAGTCCAAGACACCCTCGCCTATAACGAACCGCCGGCCTGGTATTACCCGGTCCGCCAAAACCTCGGCGCGGTGCTACTTGCTGCCGGTAAGAACGCCGAGGCTGAGCAAGTCTACCGTAAAGACCTTGAACAGTATCCCAATAACGGTTGGTCGCTATACGGCTTGTCTCAGAGCTTAAGTGCACAAGGAAAGAAGAAAGACGCGAAAGCCGTTGAAGAGGAATTCAAAAAAGCCTGGGACAAGGCGGACGTCAAACTAACAGCGTCTCGGTTCTAAACGGTTAAACCAAAAACAACTCTCATCTCCCTTTCCCCTCACCTACACCACGCCAACGGACACGGCCGTAGGTGAGGGGCTTTTGTTCCACCGCTCTCCTCTCCACGCTCAATGCCACAGCTACCCCAACGCATCCTCTTTGTCACCGAGCCCGGCATGGGCCACGTCCATCCTTTGCTGCCGGTGATGCGCAACCTCCAGGCCAGGGGCCACACAGTAGCCCTGGCTACGAGCCAGCTCTATCAAGCACGCATCGAGCGTGAAGGCTTTCCGTTTTATCCACTCGGCCCACATTATTCCGAAGAACGTTTGGAAGAATTTTTCCCCCTCATTCGTTATCTACGTATTCATTATCTCCGCGTGACCTACGACTTTTTGCGTATTTTCATGGCCTCAATCTCTACGCGTATCCCGGAACTCCGGCGGATTACCCAGGTCTTCCAGCCTACCGTGGTTGTGGCTGGTCCGTTGACTTTTGCGGCCCAGCTTTTTTGTGAGCAGCAGTCCTTGCCGTGGGCTGTCCTGAGCCCGATGACCCATTTCATGTCCCCGAGTCTGCATGCACCTCCGGCAGGCTTTCCACGAGTAGAAACCGTGCAGCCGGCCCTACAACTGTCCTACCGGCTCGGACTCAAAGGGGCGATCCGCGCAGCCACAGCCCTGATGGCCCCGTGGCGCTTGGCCTTGAATCACTATCGGCGGCAGCTTGGTCTACCGCTTCATACCGACCCGCTCTCCCCACATGTCGTTGCTCCGTCTTTACTCATTCATACCTGTAGTCGGGAATATGATTACAATCGGCACGACTTACCGCCTCAGGTCCATTATGTTGGTCCATCGGTATGGGACCGGCCCATTGACTGGCAGGTTCCGAGTTGGCTTGCAAACCTGCCACAGGGCAGGCCGCTTGTGTATGTCACCCTGGGAACAGTTTTTAATACGCGCCTCAGCGTATTCCAAAAAATTATTCACGCCCTCGGTCAGCTCGACGTCTTCGGGCTGGTTGTCACCGGCCCCGGTTGCCCGCCGAGTCTTTTCTCCGCTGTTCCATCAAACGTACGCATTGAAGCGTATATTCCGCAGACGGCGCTGCAAACCGAGCCGAAAACCCGTCCTCACCTGATTATCTCGCACGGAGGCGTGAATACCGTTCTGAGCGCGCTGGCCTACGGGATTCCCCTCCTGTGTATTCCCCTCGGCGCAGACCAACCGGATAATGCCCAGCGCTGTGTAGACGCCGGAGCCGGTTTGCGTCTGGACCGACGACTGCTCACCACCGCCCGGCTCACACGCGCCATCCATACTATTCTCAGCCAGGACTCTTTCACCCGTCAGGCACAGCGGATGCAACAGACCCTACGCCGACACAACGGCCCCGAGGAAGCCGCGGAGCTTATTCTTCGCCTGGCTGAGACCCGCGCCCCGGTCTACTAGACCCCAGCCTCCTAGCCTGCTTGGCCAGCCTGACCGGAAAGACGGTTCTCTTTCGCTCGCCCAAGCGGTATAAGACAGCAGAAAAGTGAGGAGAAACTCATGACCACCCTACTCGGTATTTCAGGCAGTCTGACGGCCGGCGGCAGTACGCGGACCGTTGTTGATGCCGCGCTGGCCGCGGCGCAGGCAAAAGCCCCGGATATCACGACTGACGTACTTGACCTGCGTGACGTGACCATCTCTTTTTGTGACGGGCGGCCACCCGAAGACTACCCGGACGACACCTCACACGTCCTTGAGCGAATCAGCGCTGCCGACGCCTATATCATCGGGACGCCCATCTATCGGGGCTCCTACACCGGCGCACTCAAAAACCTGCTCGATCATATTCCGGTTGAAGCGTTCATGGGCAAAGTCGCCGGTTTGATCGGCAACGCCTATACAGACCATCATTACCTCAGCATCGACCAAGAGCTGAAGCCAGTATTGGCTTGGTTCAATATGCACCTCGTCCCCGGCAGCGTGTATGTTCGGGCAGATCAGATGCAGGGCGGAGAAATTACCGATGCGCGAGTTCGGGACCACCTGCGCCAGCTTGGAGAAGCCGTCATTGGCTTGAGTCAAAGCCTGCGAGGTCCGAACGAGAGCCCCCAAGGCCCACCACCATTAGTCTTATGGCCACGAAAGAAATCCTAGCGAGGGGAATATCTATGGTCAAGGAATTTAACGTTATCATTGAGCGAGATTCTGAAGGTTATTATGTTGCATCTGTTCCCACGCTCCAGGGTTGTCATACCCAAGCAAAGTCGCTGGATAAGCTCATGGTACGAATTCGCGAAGTGGTCGAACTATGCCTTGAAGTCCAAGACGAGCAAGTGGATTCATTAGAATTCGTTGGAGTCCAAAAGATCGCCGTAGGGCAATGACGAAACGGCCTCGACTCACTGGTAAGAAGATACTAGCTGCTCTCAAACGTGCTGGTTTTGAGGCCATCCGAGTTCGCGGAAGCCTCCATTTTCCACAACACAAAGATGGCCGAAGGACTGTTGTTCCTCTTCATGCCGGAGAAAGTATTGGTCCGGGATTATTCTCAAAAATTCTCCGAGATTGTGAAATGACAAATGAAGACCTCATGTCATTTCTTTAGAGACCCATAGAGAGCCCCTCTTGTGGGCGCTTTTCCTTGACGCTTGCGGTCCGACAGCATACCTTAGCGCCCGACACAGGAGGAAGATCAGATGCGGTTTGTCATCTTTGGTGCGGGCGCAGTCGGGAGTACTGTAGGCGCGCATTTCTCAAAAGCCGGAACTGACGTCCTGCTTATTGGTGATCCACCCCATATTGAGAAAATCCAGTCTGACGGGCTGAAAATGTCGGGCAAGTATGGTGAGTTCGTCACTTCGCCGCCGGCCTGTTCCGCCGTAGACGACTGGCACTTCCAGGCGGACGACGTTATTTTCTTGTGCGTCAAAACCTATGACACCCCGGTTGCCATCGAGCAATTACGCGCCAAGGTTCCGCCCGAAACTCCCATCTTCTGTCTGCAAAATACGATGACCAATGAAGAGCTGGTGGCCGAGCATTTCAGCCATGTCTATGGCGCGGCTTTGCATCTGGGGTCCCGTTTTATCTTTCCCGGCGAAGTTGGCCACTTGGGGGACAATTCGCTGGTGATTGGCCGTTATCCCGAAGGGCTCGACGAGACAGCAGAACAGGTTGTGGCCGCCCTGCAGGCCGCCAATATGGGCGGAGCGCTGACGGACGATATCCTGGCCTGCAAGTGGGCAAAGTTTTGTATCAATCTGATGAACGCACCGGCCGCAATTCTCAACGTCTCCGGGGCGGAAGCGTTCAACGACCAGGACACCCGCCTCTTCTTGGGCGACATGCTGGAAGAAGCGCAGCACGTCCTGGCTCAGGCCGAGATCAAACTCAAAACCCTACCCGGCGACCAGCCCTTGCCGGATATGGTGACCGCGCTGCATCGTCCGGACTTTACCCCACAGCAGTTGCCCGATCGTTCGACCCATGTTTTCCCGTCCATGTGGCAAGATGTGTTCTGCCGGCGTGGCAGAACAGAAGCGCGCTATCTCAATGGCCGTGTCCGCGAGATGGGACAGCAACTCGGTGTTGCCACTCCGATCAATGCCCTCCTCACCCAGGTGGTAGACACAATGGCGGAGCGACGCGAACTGCCAGGGACGTACACGCTGTCTGATTTGCGCCACATGCTGTAACACTCCAGCCGACAATCCGGACGTCCACCCATGCCCAGCCTGCCCTTTCACCTCGCTCTTCCAGTTCGTGATTTGGAGGCTGCTCGAACATTTTATGTTGACCTGTTGGGCTGTTCCGTTGGACGCGAGAGTGCCACCTGGATTGATTTCAATTTTTTCGGACACCAAGTTACCACCCATCTTTGTGCGGAAAAGCCCCAACCCACAGCCACCAATCCGGTAGATGGCCAGCAGGTTCCAGTCCGGCATTTTGGGGTGATTCTCGATTGGGAAGCCTGGCAGGCATTGGCTGAGCAGTTGACACAAGCAGGGGTCTCGTTCCTGATCGAGCCCTCCATTCGCTTTCGTGGTCAGATTGGCGAACAGGCCACCATGTTTTTATTAGACCCCAGCCAAAACGGGCTGGAGTTCAAGGCGTTTAAGGATCAGGAGCAAATTTTTGCCAGATAGAAATAAGTGAAGAACCAGAGACGAACAGGAGGACCAGATGAAAGCGCTTGCATTTTTAGGCATAGACACAGTCGGCATTATTGACAAACCGATTCCTGACCTCGGCCCGAATGATGCGGTGATTAAAACAACAGCCTCGCTGATTTGCACCTCGGATGTGCATACTGTGCGGGGCGTGATTGCCATTCCCGAAGGTCGCGTGCTCGGACACGAGAGCGTTGGTGTCGTCCATAAAGCCGGCGCAAATGTCACGACCTGTAAAGAGGGCGACCGGGTGGTGGTCAACGCCATCACGCCGTGCGGCAAGTGTGATCCCTGTCAGCGTGGCATTACCTCACAGTGTGGTGGCATGCTGGGCGGCTATAAATTCACCACCCAGCGCGACGGCAATATGGCCGAGTATTTTTTTGTCAATGATGCAGACTACAACGTTGTTGCCATCCCGGATGACCTGACGGACGAGCAGGCGCTCTACACCACGGATATGATGTCCACCGGCCTGGTCGGGGCGGAGAATGCGGAGATTCCCGCCGGCGGCACGGTTGCAGTATTTGCCCAGGGTCCGGTTGGTCTGTGCGCTACGGCAAGTGCGCGTCTGTTAGGCGCGGGGCTAGTCATCGCCGTGGACTCAAAGCCGGACCGCCAGGAACTCGCCAAAAAAATGGGAGCCGATGTGGTTATTGATCCCACCCAAGGGGACGCGGTTGAGCAGATTATGCAGCTTACCAACGGCCTGGGGGTGGACTCTGCCATTGAGGCCCTGGGTGCTCCGGCGACATTTGAAGGCTGCGTCAAAGCCACCAAACCGGGCGGGGTGATCTCGAATATCGGCTATCATGGTGAAGCCGGCGATGCCCTGAGCATTCCGCTGCCAGAGTTTGGCTTGGGCATGGGCGACAAGAAGATTCATACCGCGCTATGCCCAGGGGGACGAGAGCAGGTCTCGCGTCTGCTGCGGCTGATTCAAAACGGACGGATTGACCCCACGCCACTAACCACCCATCGGTTTTCATTTGCAGAAGTCGAGACGGCGTTCACTATGATGACGACTAAGGCGGACAATATCGTCAAGCCGCTCATTACGTTTTAGGCGCTGTCGAGTCCGCCAAGAGACGTATGATGCGAAATAGGGTATCAAAAGTCAAAGGTCGAACGCCGTGCTTCTCCCGCTCCCTCTCCCTGTGGGAGAGGGTTGGGGTGAGGACTGTGCAGGACCGGTGCTGCTACACGAAGGCTGTCGAATTACGCTACGCTAATCCGACCTATGGGGCTGGGGAAAGGGCAACCACAGGGGGTTGCCCCTACACTTTCCATTCCCTCTCCCCTGGAGGGAGAGGGCTAGGGTGAGGGGGGTTTCTTCTCGTGATCAGTATATGGGCCAGGCCGTCTGCCTTGTCCTGCTGTATCTCTTCTCAGGTCCGGCCGTCTTTGCTCAGAATAATCTCCAAGCCGGCGTTCAACTCTTTGAGGCCGGCCAGCTTGTCAAAGCGCGTCAATTTTTTGAGGCCGTGCAAAAGCAGCAACCGACGAATACGAGCACCACGTTCTATTTGGGGCGGATTGCCTTTGAGGAGAAAAGATATGAACAAGCTATCGCGTGGTTCACACGAGCGGCAAACGGAGAACAGTGCAATGCGGAATATCATCTCTGGCTGGGACGCGCCTACGGACATCGAGCCCAGCAGGTAAGCCTGTTCCGCCAACCCTTTCTCGCCAAGCAAGTCCAAACCCACTTTGAAAAAGCGGTCGCCTGCGACCCCAACCACGTGGCAGCCCGCTGGGACCTGATGGAGTACTATCTGCAAGCTCCGCGTTTCCTGGGCGGCAGCCGAAAAAAAGCCGAGGAACAGGCCGCCATCATCACCCGCCTCGATCCCGCCGAGGGTCAAAAAGCACGGCAGTTCATCGCCGAAATGAGATAGACATTTCTCCCCAAAAAACAAAAACAGTCTGATGAAAAGAAAAAAGAGCTAGACCTTTCGGTAAAGAAGCGGAAGTGGCGAGAACTTACTCCGCATCCCCGGCCAGGCAGCGGCCCTGAAACTTTCGGAGGATGTCGCGGGCGATCTGGCCGGAGTGCTGCATGGCGGCCAGCCCTTCGACAATGACCTGTTCGATCTCTTCGGCGCGTAGTGTGTCGGGAGACTCGGGCTTTTCTTCGGGCGGGCCGATGACCAATTGGGCGGGAATGCGCTCTTTTGACGGCTTGAACTTACCGGCAATGGAGCGCAGTTGAGCCGGAGAATCCACCTCGGCTTTGATACTCACCCGACACGGTTCGTCCTCGTTTTCAATGCTCACTCTGACAATCTTCAAGTCCACACGTTCCGCCATATCGGCCTCCCCGTATCAAGACTCGGCCTCAGTCGGTTTTTCATACACCCGAATCGGGATAATACGCAGACAGGTGGGACAGGGAATGTCTTTGATTACCGGAAAGGAGAGATACGTCTCGGCAATCTGTTTGAGTTGAATTTGCAGTTCTTTTTCACAACATGCTTGCAGTGCGTCGGCCATGCCTTTTGGACTAGCCAACCGGCCTGAGTAAGTCAAGGACGCAGCGTCCAACCCACCCCACCGCTATCGCGGCACCCCTCCCAAGAGGGGATTCTTTTTCCTTCCCCTCCTCGGAGGGGTGCCGAAGGCGGGGTGGGTTCCACTCAGACGCCGTGTATGGGTTACGGCTTCTTTTTGATGGTCGCCCCTGCATTCCTGCGCATGACGTCCGAGACCCGCTGGGTCTCACTCGTATCGCCCATACTCAGCGCTTGTCTGAACTGGGCGGACAACATCCGCATCAGCGTTGCCTCCTGCGGGTCAAGCCCATCAGCCAGCTGAGACAAGGTGTCCATTGCCGTCCCAATCTTTGACGCGACTTTGAGCACGTCGCCGTCGGCGCGTGCGGCAACCGCTTCTTGGAGCAGCTTTTGGACAGCGTGTAAGCCCGGCTTCGATTGTGGGCCCAGAACAATTTCCAGTTCTGGTAATCGGGTCAGCAAGGCGTTTAATGACTCTGGATACAAATGCTCGTGTGCCATATAGTAGAGAACGTATTCAATTATTGAAACGGACTATACTGTATCATGCAAATGAATGGAAATCTTTCGACCTATGCAGCCCGCCGACAGGCGTTTCTGAAACATATGGGTGATGGTATTGCCATCTTTCCCGCCGCCCCGACTTCAATTCGCTCCCAGGACGTGGAATATCGCTATCGCCAGGACAACGACCTGTATTATCTCACCGGTTTTCCGGAACCGGAATCCCTGTGTCTGCTCTCGCCCAATCACGACAAGGAACAGTTCATTCTGTTTGTTCGTCCACGTGACAAAGAAAAAGAGACCTGGACGGGGAAACGCTTTGGGGTCGAGGGCGCACAAGAATACTTTGGCGTGGATGCCGCCTATACAATCGATCAGCTCGACGAGGTGCTGCCCGAACACCTGCTCGCCGCGGAGAAAATCTATTACGGACTCGGCCGTGACGAACGCCTCAACACAAAGATTTTGGACTTTGTGAATCAGGGCCGGCTGCAACGCCCGCGCAGTGGGCACGGACCGGTCTCGATTATTGATCCGAGCGACCTGCTGCATGAAATGCGCTTGTTCAAAACACCACAGGAAATCGACCTGATGCGCAAAGCGGTCACGGCGTCCGCCGCGGCTCACCACGCCGCCCTGCACGAAACGCGACCAGGCATGCACGAATACGAAATCGAAGCTCTCCTTGAGTATCATTTCCGTCGTAACGGAGCGGAGGGGCCGGCCTATCCGTCGATTGTTGCTTCGGGGGCCAATGCCACGATTTTGCATTATATTGCCAATGACCAGAAAATGCGGAACGGCGACCTGTTGCTGATTGACGCCGGCTCGGAGTATGCCTGCTATTGCTCGGATGTGACCCGCACGTTTCCGGTTGGGCGTACGTTTTCGGCTCCACAGCGAGACATCTACAGCCTGGTGCTGACCGCGCAAAAACAGGCGATTGAAATGATTCGACCCAGCGTAGGCTTTGACGACGTACATCAATGTGCAACGGAAATTCTTATCAATGGCCTGCGCGACCTCGGTCTGCTGTCCGGCAGTACAGACAGCATTCTTGAGAAAGGCGACTATCGCCAGTTTTATATGCACCGGACGAGCCACTGGCTGGGAATGGACGTACACGATGTGGGCAAATACAAACTTGGCGACGAGTCACGGACGCTCGAACCCGGCATGGTCCTCACAGTTGAACCCGGCCTGTATATCGCCGCAGACGCAGACGTGCCAGCAGCATACCAGGGTATTGGGGTGCGTATCGAGGACGATGTGCTCGTAACAGACGACGGCTACGACGTGCTGACCAGTACCATTCTAAAAGAGATGGACGATATCGAGGCCGCCCGGCGGGGGGCGTAATCTCCGCGTCCGCTCGTGTTCAGCGGCGGCTACCGCAATCGTAGAAGGTGCTGCTCCACGGCGAGAGCCTATCGTGAAACGCTCTAGCCGGCTGGGCGTTGGGCGTGAGTGCTGAGGTAGTCAAGCAGGGTGCGGCGCTCGGCCACGGATAGCGGCGGCCGGCCGAGACGCAGAAACTCCTTGTCCATACGCGCCAGCATGAACTGCCACATCTCCGGCGTGAGCAGGCCGGGCTGATACAGCCGGTGACAGCCGGAGCAGCGCTGGGCGTAGAGCTTGGCTCCCACGGATTCCGGCTCGGGTAAGTTCGTATTACAGCTTGCGATACTCAGCCCCAGGAGCACCACCCCCACGCATCGCACGACACTTCGCATGTCTGCTCTTTATCAGGTCTGAGTCGCAAACGGCTCGCGGCATACCGCCACCTGGCCGGGGATGTCCTCAAGCAGGACTTCAATCGTTTCGATGCTGTTCCCGCGTGCTTCCGCCAGGCGGGCGCGCAGGCGTGCAAGCAGATATTGGGCAATCTCTTCCGATGACGAGTGCACGATAGGCAGCAGGCAGACATCTTGGCGCGGGAAGCTGAAGTGCGAGCCGTCTTCACACACCACCCGAACCGTTTCAGTGTTGGCTTCAATGCTCAGGCAATCGCTGTGTTCAGGCAGGAGTGTGCTAAAGTGCAGCTTCTGACATTCTTCTTCGGCGATCTTTTTCAGAACCAGAAAATCCACGACATAGCCATCCGGCCCGACAGGTCCACTCACCTTCACTTCGGCCTGGTAGGTGTGACCGTGTAAAGGTTCTCGGAAGCCTTTGAAGGCAATGAAATGCGCCGCGGTAAAACGTAATAGTTCCTTTCCGATTGACACCGAGAAAATGCTCATACGTTTGTCCTCTTACCTTTCGAATCCAGTAAGAAAGTCTCCCAGGCCACTCCGGCGCAACGCCGCTTCAGGGCTGCTGAACGCGGGCGCATACTGTTCTGGTGTCAAACCTGTCGTCTGCAGGAAACACTCGACTTCTTCGGCCAGCACAGGTTGGATACGCTGATACAGCCTTTCTGCCAAGTCACGCGTATCCCACACGCTCGCCAGGAAATCCCGCACGTCGATTCCATGCACCCCCCCCAGCAAACACGACAGAAAATAGGCCAGCTGATCGTCATTCGGCTTACGACGCCACGTCTCGGCGGTATTCATGATGGTATTGATACCGGTCTGTTGACGAATGGAGACGACATCCGGCGTTCCGGTTCCCTGTGGGCCGGGCGCGAGAAAAATCAACGCATACCCTTCTTCAGTCAGCCGAACGGGATGGGGGATGTAATGGGGTGAGGTATAACCCGTTATCTGGAAAAGCTGACGACGATAGGCAGCCAGATCATGTCCATGCTCCGCAGCGACATCCCACAGCCACTCAGCCACCCCAAGCCCACTGTCTCGTGCCCGCTCGACCAGCACCTGCATGGCCTGCGGCCGGTAGCCTTCTCGTTTGACAAGTCGGCCACAGTCTTCCAGCGAGACAGTAAGCCCCAGGGCTTCAACCCTCCCATCAGGCGCGGTTTCCGGCGAGACGATTTCGCCCTCTAAGGCGGGATACGCAAGCTCAAGGTCGGTCGCAAATCGGTCGCCATATTTGGAGAGTTTTGCGAAGCCTCGAACGCAGCCATCCAAGGCCACAATGCGGGCAGTCTGCATATGAAATGTGCCGGAAAACGATAAGCCCCGGCCACTCATCAATGAGCCATGACCGATGATGCTGACTTCCATTGCTTCCCTACCCTAGCCGGCCTCAGCAGGTCGGAAAAGCCGGGCGGCCGGAGACGTGCCAGTCCCATCTTCTTCAGAGGGAGAAAATTCATGCACAGTGATGTTTGCGGCTTGGACCTTTTGGACCGCAGCCCAGTCATGAGCGGGCAGGACGACGAGTTCAGGAACGAGGTCTTTAAATTTCTTGAGGCGCCAGATTGCCTCCCACCACACCTCGCGGTTAAAGGCCAGGCCGGGCAGCCAGGCATAGCGCGCCTGGCTTTGTGTCCAGGCCAGATTCCCACACAGGATAACGGGTTGCTTGGGTAAACGGATAAGGACGGCAAGCCCGCCCGCAGTTGCGCCTGTGACGTCAATCAGCTCGATACTGCCGTCACCGAAGAGGTCATGACTCCGCGCAAAAGTACCGAGTGGTTCAGCGGCTGAAAAATGAACGAATTGCCAGGTGGAGACGGCGTCGAATTCACTCGGCATATACAAACCGATATTGCCGACAGGACGGCTGCTCAGCGCCGCGGCGTGTTCCGCCTGCGTCACCACAACGGCCGCTTGAGACAGACTCTCCAGCTCACCGGTGTGATCGAACCGCAGGTCGGGCATAATAATGAATTTCACAGTTTCAACTGAGAGCTGCGCCGTCTTGAGCTGCGAGAGAATATCCTGGCCGGGCTGCATGTCTGCCCGCCCAAGGACTGAGCGGAACGGCCCCAGGTAACCCGGCGCATCTTCCGCCATCTCTCGATTCAACCCGGTTCCAACCAGCACCAGGCCATGCTTGGGGTGCTCGATACCAAACACCAGGATGTCGAGTGTGTGCCGCTGCGGAAGGCTGCCATTCTGGTAGACAAGCCGGCTGGGAGCCTCTAGCGAGCCCGTATCAAAGACGTGCAGTTTGATCCGACTCACGCCTCGGTAGTGTTCCGGCCAATTGTGCAGCACAGGCTCAATATAAGGCAGTCGGAGCGGCTCTTCACACGCCACGCCCAGTAGCAATACAAGCCAGACGAGCACGCGGCTGATAGCAATGCGTACACGTGCCCTCCAACAGACAGGCCGATGGTGGCACGTGTACGCATTGGCATAAGACAGAGAATACATCATCGTGAGGCTTGAGGACCTTTGAGCCAGTATTGTATCAAATACGAGCTATTCACTAGCAGTTCAAACGCGGTGTTGCATCTCCGTAAGAGTATAAAAGAATAGCTCCCAAACGGGAATTTTTCTCCCTCTCTTATGAGTTGACCTGAGAAAGGCTCTCAACTATGGTGTGAGCGCCTTTTTCAAAGAGAACAGGCACTAAGGACTCTGTATGGACTGGTCACCGGGCACTGAGGAGCGGAGCGCGCTCGCCGAGGTCGAAGCGAGACTGCGAAAGCTTCGCGCGCGTTTTAACCTCTATACCGCCCAACACCAGTTCTATGGCGTTGGAACGGTTCTCGCACTCGGATTCGCACTTTTTATTTTTTTAGCCTTCTCACTCTCTTCGTTCTGGTTCACGCTGGCAGCATGGCCGCTCTTCGCACTGGCCGGCTTTGTCTGTTTTCGGTTTCTCCGCCAGGGGGTGGCGGATTGGACAAATATGAACACAGCAGCCCGCCGTATAGACCTCCAGGTTGGGCTCAAACAGCGCCTGTCAACGCTGACAGCCCAAATTATGGCGAGTACTCCCAATAGACCTCCGGCTTCACGCTTATGGACGTATCTCCTCCGTGATAATATGGACCGGCTGTCTATGTGGGAGACCAAAAAGGTGGCGCCAAGGCTCATGCCCTGGAGCTTCCTGCCTTTTCTGGCTGCACTGTTGCTCGCATTCTTTGTGGCTTCCATCCCGTTATTGTCGCCGGCGTCCGAACCCGTCCCCTTCTCACTGACCAATCTTGAGCTTATCACCTCTGAGTTGTCTGAACGGACAGGACAATTGGTTGACGAACGTCTATCCGTGCTGCCGGAAGGCCCAACAGCTCCGACACCGGACCCCCTGCCTTTTGATGAGACACTGTCCCAACAGGCAAACAGTCAGGCGAGTCTGCAAGATCAAGGAGAAGGTAAAGAAGGTCTGGGACAGGAGCTGCTTGACTTGGCGTCTCTCCCTGAAGATATCCAACAAGCCCTGCGGACGGCTCTGCAAGGGCTGCAAGAGTCTCAGGAGCTGGATGACAGACAGCAAGCAAGAGACGCCGCCGAGAGCCGTCTCGCTCTCAATGACGAGCAGCAGGCAGGCGAGGCAACCCAACAGGCCGTTGGTGAAAGCCAGGCCGGGAATGACGCTGAGATGGCTTCGCAGGGTAAGGGCAGTAGCACACCTCCGGAACAGGGCAGTGGCCTCCAAAAGCTCAAACAGGTCCGTCTTGATCGGCGCAAAACCGTGGGGGCCTTTCAGTCCGCCAATCCCCAACTCCCGCGTCGAGGGGGACAGGCCGGCCGGGGCGGCAGCGGGGCGGGCACGGGCACAGACCCACGCCTGTACGGCAACCAGGCCAATCTGGGAGCCACGGCTCCGACCTTCAGCCTGTCTCTCGATGCCAGTTTTGAGAAGAGCCGTACCGGGCGCGAGATTGTCAAAGACGAGGGCGGCGGGGTGATTATGAAGTCCACCAGTCAGCTCAGCGCAAACCAGGCATTGGACGATGCCATCCGCAATGCCCAAATTCCGCCTGAATATGAAGATATTGTGAAACGTCTTTTTTCTCGGGGGGCAGTACAGTGAGTGAAACACCGGAAGGAGTAAACGTGTCAACATCTCAGCATGTATTGGAGGATACGTTTACTCCTGCAACCGATCTTGTGCTTGAATTCCAGGATACCTTTCAGCGTATTCAGTCCGAATTGGCCAAGGTCATCATCGGCCATGAGGAGCTCATTCAAAATATTCTTATCGCCTTTTTTGCTGGCGGACATGTCCTTATCGAGGGCGTGCCAGGGACAGGCAAAACACTCCTGGTTCGTTTGCTCGCCCGCGTCCTGAATCTCAGTTTTAACCGGATTCAGTTCACCGTGGACCTGATGCCGGCAGACGTCACCGGTACCCGTATGGTCGTGGATCAAGACGGTGGGCGGCGCGATTTTGTCTTTGTTGAAGGGCCGATTTTTTCTCACGTGCTCCTGGCTGATGAGATCAACCGCTCAACCCCCAAAACCCAGGCGGCGCTGCTCGAAGCCATGGCTGAACTCCAAGCCACGGTTGCCGGTACAACCTATCAGCTGCACCCACCCTTTTTCGTGCTGGCTACGCTCAACCCCATCGAAATGGAGGGCACCTATCCTCTGCCCGAAGCCCAGCTCGACCGCTTCTTTTTCAAGGTCCGCCTGACCTATCCCACACACCAAGAGGTCCGGCGCATTATCAGCTCAACCACGACCACCGTTGAACCGGATGTTCAGCCTGTTTTTTCTGAAGTGGACGCAGCTGAAAAAATTATGACGTTTCGCCATCTGGTGCGAGACGTCATGGTCGCTCCCCATATTGAAGAGTATATCGCGGCCTTGATTCATGCCACGCTGCCGGCGGATGCGCTGTATGTGAATCACTCCGATACGGCCGCAGTGACGTTGCCGAAAGACGAGCTGGTGAGTCGCTATGTCAATTTCGGCTCAAGTCCGCGGGGGGGCCAGACCTTGATGCTGGGAGCGAAGGTCGCCGCCTTGCTCGATGGGCGCGTAAACGTCAGTTACGAAGACGTGAACCAAGTCATGCTGCCGGCGCTCAATCACCGGCTGGTGCTCAATTTTGCCGCGGAAGCGGATAATATCGATCCTGGCTCGATCATTGAGCGTATTCTTCAGTCCGCCAAAAAAATCCAACGATAGGAATAGTGCCGCGCGTGAGCTTGACCGACCCCGCCTTTTTTAAGCAACTTGACCGTCTGCGCATCCGCGTGCGCGCGGCCCGCGGCCATCGTCCTGGGGAGACGCCTATTCCGCGCACGAGTCAGGCCTGGGGGGTGGAATTCGAGTCGTATAAAGACTATTCGCCTGGAGATGATTTTCGCTATTTGGATTGGAATGCGACAGGGCGACTCAATCAACTGGTGGTCAAGACGTTTACGGCTGAACGGGAAATTCCTTTTCATCTCATTCTCGATACCAGCGCCTCAATGGGCGCCCCCGCCGGAGACGGGAAATTCGGCCTTGCTTCGGACCTGGTCACGGCGCTGAGTTATGTTGTGCTGTCCAGTAATAATACGCTCCGCATTGCCGCCCTGTCTTCGCCTCACACCAGCCGGCAGCCCTTCAGGGCAACGCCCTTCTTACGTCATCGGAACCGTTTTCTGCGCGTCGCGCCGTTTTTGGAAGCGCTGACACCGACCGGGAAGACCTATCTCCGGGAGTCTGTCCAGTCCTATATTCGGCAGACCAAAGAACCCGGCGTGGTCATCCTGGTTTCAGACTTTCTGACCCAGCCCAAGCACTATGAAGCCGCCCTGCTCTTGCTGATCGCGCGGGGCTATGAAGTCAAAGCCATCCAGGTTCTGGGCGAGAGTGAGCTGCACCCGGAACGGCTTTTTCGGCGCGGCAAGCTCTACGATGTCGAAGAGCAAACCGAACGCTGGGTCACGCTCAGTCGGGCCAACCTTGAGAAATACCACCACGCCCTGGCGGTCCATTGTGACGCGCTCCAACAGTTCTGCCATCAACATCGGGTGCTGTATGCTCGTCTCTCCACCGCGCAGCCCATCGCCGAGACGGTGACGGCTACACTCGCCCAGGTGGGACTCGTCAGCCTCCACTGAGCAACCTCCCCTGCGTATGGGCATCCTCAATCCAGCGGCATTACCGCTCTTCTCCCTTCTTGGCGTTCTGATGCTTATCTATCTGCGCCAGCGCACCCGCATCCGCATTGAAGTTCCCAGCCTCTTGTTGTGGGAAAGCATTACAGAAGATCGAGTGCGTTCCAGACGCTTCCGTCCCGATCTCCTCTTTTTCCTTCAAGTCCTCCTCCTGCTTTTGCTCATTGGTGGTTTACTGCATCCGTACTGGTCGCGCGTCGTCACCGAAACTCGCGGAGACCGACAGATTCTCGTCTTTGATCTTTCGGCCAGTATGCAGGCCCGCGAAGACGGCGTACGCCGGTTTGATCTAGCCCTGGATCAGGCCAAAGATGTGGTCCAATCTCTGGCTCCCCTTGACGAAGCCATGCTCATCAGCATTGCGGCCCGGCCCCGCGTCGTCAGTGGCTTCACCACAGATCATCGTTTGTTGTTGCACCGCCTCGAAAGCCTACAGCCACAGGATACCGGCACGCAGTTGGAACTGGGAATTGAACTCGCCCTCGTTCAGCGCGACCGTGCCGGACGGCAGGCCCAGATTCATGTTTTTACCGACGTGTCGCAAAGCCATCTGAGTCTGTCAGAGGCGCAGCAACAGGCGTTGAGCTATCATCGTGTTGGTGAGACAGACGACAATATGGCTTTGGCCTCGGTTCATGTGTACCAGAACCCCTTCCAGGACTACTCCCAAGCCCAGGCTTATATTCTCGTGCGCAATTATGCCAATCGACCAAAAAGCGCAACGCTACGCGCCGATCTCAATGGCCAATCGGTCTTTCAGGAAGAGTTCAGCCTCTCGGCTAACAATACCCGTTCGTTCTCTTTAAGCGGTTTTAGCGGACCTGGGCAGCTTGCTGTCCACCTCGAGTCCGAGGATGCCTTAGCCGTCGACAATCACGCCCTCAACTGGATTGCTGAACGGCATTCGTGGCAATTAGTCCTGGTCTCTCCGGTTGCCCACCTGCACCAGGAACTCCAGCAGGTCAGTCAATCGCTCCCCGGTATGACGCTGATCAGCACCAGGCCCGAGGACTTCTCTCCCGATCAACTGAACGAACAGGATGTTGTTCTTTTCCATCAGTTTGTTCCCGGCGAGGCAGTGCCCGCCAATAGTCTCTACATCTTCCCGCCGGTTGAGAATCCACTCTTTCCCGTTCTGACCGAAGCCGCGGACCTCAATATTCTGGACTGGAACGACGAGCACGAAATTTTGCACAACCTGCAATATGTTGAAGCGCTGCCGTTCAAGCAGGCCCGCATTCTGGCTCTGCCCGCCTGGGCACAGGTACTCATTTCCTCAAGGACCCAACACGGCGAGATCCCGCTTGCTCTGACGGGCGAGAAGGATGGTCATCGCCTCGTCTGTTTAGCCTTTGATCTGGGCACGGGAAATCTCACCGACTCGGACAATCTGACCCTGCTCGTCCTCTTTCTCAATGCCCTGCGCTGGCTGCGTCCACCCAATCCGCTCGACCCCCACCTCCTCCCCGTCGGAGATATGTTTTTTCTCCCCGCCGGTACTCCACTTGACGGTGCACACCTCTCTACGCCTCAGGCGGAAGCCCAGGTACTTGAAACCGACACCGTGCCGCTTAATCGGGTTGGCATCTACCGTGTTGAGGCGGCACCCTATCGTGCGGTGCTGTACGCGAATCTGTTTGACGAAGCCGAGTCCGACATTGGCAGATCGGCATTGCCGGTTGAGGACATAGGGCAGCCTCGGCTGTCACCGCTGGGAGTCCGCACAACACCCGAAGAAGTGCACCGTGAAGTTCCGGTCGAATTTGGCCGGAGTCTATACTGGCTGGCCGCGCTTCTTCTTTTGGGTGAGTGGCTGTACGCCGCACGGCGCTCTATACTGGAGCGCGTGTTATGACAACGGAAATTTTTGGCCAACTGTATACCATCCTGTCGCCCCGGTTATTGTGGCTCTTCCTCTTGTTGCCGCTCCTGTGGCTGCCCTTACGCGCACGCTCCCAGCGTAGCGTAATAGTGGGCGCGACGCTGCTGCGGACTGTGGCTGCGAGTCTGATTATTCTGGCCCTGGCGGGTCTGAGTCAGCAGACCATTCTGTCCGACCGGAAGTTAGCCGTGGTGGCCGCGGTTGATACATCAGACAGTATTGCTTCAGAAGCTCGGACCTGGATGCAAACGTATCTGGAGCAACTTAAAGAGGCGCTCTCAGCGGAAGATGAACTCTCAATCCTCTCCTTTGCAACCGATACGCAGCTCGTTCTGGCTCCCGGTCCGGCAACCCAGGCAGCCCTGCCCGAGTCGCTTCCGTCGCCTGAGCACGCAACAAGTACGAATATTGCGCAAGCCCTTGAACGCTCCTTTGCCCTGTATCCCGAGGGGACGGAAAAACGCCTCCTCCTCCTGACCGATGGCAATGAGACCACCGGCATGGCCCGCCAAGCCGTAGCCACCGCCCGTCAAATGGGTATTGCCATTTATCCGGTCATCCCCCCGGGCGGACAAAAGGCCGAGGTCTCCCTGGAAAAATTTGTTGTTCCACCCCTGACCCGTGAGGGTAGCGTCTTTGACATGCGCCTCGTTGTTCGCAACGGCCATGCCCAGCCCGTTCCGGGCAGGGCAGACATCTTTGCTGACGATCAGCTTCTGACCCGTCAAGCGGTGAGTCTGGAGCCCGGCCTGTCTGTTTTGGAAGTTCCCGCTCAAATCCTTCAGCGTGGCAACTACTTGCTTCGGGCAGAGATTCAGACAGACAAGGATACGATCGCCGGCAACAACACCCAAAGCACCAACCTGGCCGTTGCCGGGAAAACGCGCGCCCTCGTCATCACCGACAATCCCAGGACTCACCTGGCGCGTGCCCTGCAACTCAAAGAAGTGGATATTGAGTTTCGTCGTCCCGCAGGGCTGCCAACCACTCTGCCCAATCTCCTCGACTATAACAGCGTGGTCTTTGATGACATCAGCCGCGAAGAGGTGACAAAGAAGCAGATGACGGTCATTGAGCGCTATGTGCGTGACTTTGGTGGGGGCTTTCTCATGACGGGCGGGACGCGGACGTTTGGGACGCTCGACTACCAGAACTCGGCTATAGAACGTCTCTTGCCGGTCTCCTTTCACCAGCAGCGTCCGCAAAAGAAGAAGCGTATTCCGATTGCCCTCTTTTTATTGATCGACCGCTCGAACAGCATGGGCTATAATAGCCGCGTTCGCGGTCTGCACGATGGCCAGAAAATGGAGTATGCGCAGAAGGCGGCAACCGCCGTCTTGGGCCAACTCAAAAATACCGACCTGGCGGGTGCCATTGCCTTTGACTCAGAAGCCTATTCCCTGTCCGCATTAGAACGGCTGTCAAAAAATCGCTCGACGCTGCGGAGTCGCATCGGGCGCCTGCGCTATGGCGGCGGGACGGATTTCTATCAGGCGCTGGCAGCCGCGGCGGATCAATTGAGTCGGAGTCGTCGCTCTATTCGCCATATTATTTTACTCACGGATGGCGATACCAATCGCAGTCCGAACGATCATTATCCATTGATTAAAACCATTGCCCAGCGTCAGATCTCGATTACGACTATTCGGATTGGGACCGACACCGTCAACCTGCAACTGCTGTCCTATATGTCTGAAAAAACGGGTGGACGATTTTACCATGTTGAAGATGCCACGATACTGCCCCAACTCTTGGTGAGAGATACCCGGCGGACACTGCGCCAGCAAAATCAAGAAGACGAAGGACCCAAGGATATCGTCCCCCACGTTGGCGTACGGGGACAGATTTTACGCGGCTTGTCCGACTTCCCGGCCCTTGACGAATATATGCTGACCAAGCCCAAGAAGCGGGCGAACGTCCAGTTGTATACCGACATCCACGGCGAACAGGACCCACTCCTCGCCACCTGGCAGTATGGTCTGGGCAAAGTCGTCGCCGTTCCGTTTGACCCGAGCGGCGCCGGCGCAGGTGATTGGATACGCTGGGAACGCTTCGGGAAGTTCTGGTCTCAAGCGGTCCGGTGGGCCATGCGGAATGAAACGCCACTGGATTATCGACTGAGTGCTACCAAGCGCGGCGAACGGACGATCTTACGGGTCGAATCCTTTGACAATACAGCAGGCGGCATCCTCCAAGCTCGTCTGGCCAGCGGCACCCGAAGTGAGACCCTGACCCTCATGCCGGTCGCCCCTCGTATCTTCGAAGCCATCCTGCCCGCCCGATACACAGGCAACGTACCCGTCACCATTGTCAAGCGGAAAGGCAATACGATCCTGAACCAGAGGAGCCAGATGGTTTTGGTTGGGCAAGAAGTATACGGAGCGTTTAAGGAATATCGCCAACAACAACCCAACCGGCCATTGCTACACGCCCTGGCTGAAGGAACAGGCGGTAGCCTCAACCCGACCTTCGACGAACTGACTTCCCACATTCGTGGCGGCCAGAAAATCCTCCTCCATCCCCTTGAAAATGCCCTGATTATGATCGCCCTCTTCCTCATCCTGGCCGATATCGCTGTGCGGGTTTTGTTTGGGCCGCTGCCGGAGACCTCACCGCTCTGATTTTTCTCTCATAGTGAAAACGTCCGAGAGAAAGGACGCGTAGGCGGTGTGGTAGTTGCCGGGGAGTTTTCCAGTTATGTATAACCGTCGTGAGACAACAGCCTAACGAAAGTCGTCTATGCCGATTGTTAGAAACAATATGACCACGACCCCCGCGGTTCCGGGCCGCACCATTCAGGAAGCGCTTGGCATTGTCAGCGCCGAGTGTGTTTTGGGTATCAACGTCTTTCGAGATATGCTGGGTGGCCTACGGGACTTTTTTGGAGGCCGGAGCGGCACCCACCAGAAAGCGCTACGGGAAGCCAAGGAGACCTGTCTGGAAGAACTCGCAGATCAGGCCGCGCAGCTTGGTGCCGATGCGGTTGTCGGTGTCGATATGGACTACAGCGAAATCAGCGGCGGAGGAAAAGGCATGTTACTGCTGGTCGCGACCGGAACGGCGGTTCGGCTGAAATAGCGACAGGGAGATCTGAAACTGAGACACTACCCGAATTTCCATACTGTGAAAGCGCCGAGTGCGTATATCCGCGCGGTCTTGTGCGCGAGCCTAATCGTGTTCGGAGCGTCCTGTTCCTGGCTGCCGTTTAGCAAGGGCTGCTGTGAGGATGACCGTAATCTCGGCCTCACCTATCTCCAGGAGCCGGAACAATTTCCGACCGCAACGCCAACGTATGGCAGCGCCCGTGACATTGACCCTGGGGCGGGAGAAACCATTACCGAGCCAGGCCTGCTCTCGAAGTATAATCCGTTCAAGGGCTTTGTTGGTGATGACGAAGGCGAGCGGAGAGCCTCAAGCGGTGATGACGAAGATGGGTTTTTCGGAGATTTGTTACCGTTTTGACTCCAGATTACCTTAGAGCGTTTCACGCTAGGCTGTAGCCATGTCATTCCGCTCTCGTCATGCCGAACGTGATCTGGCATCCAGCGGTCGGGGGCTGGGAGCCTGGATTCCGGCTTGCGCCGGAATGACGGTAGGGACTGGCTGGCTATACGGAATCGTAAATTACCTTAGTGTAGCGGTTTCTCACCCACGAGGACGAGTACTCCGGAATACTGGTGTACGATTGCCTGGCGCTGAATAGGTGCAATCTCACAGCCAGTAAAAAACCCGATAATCGGGACACCGGCCAGGTATTGGCTGAGATAGGAGGAGTCGATATCGGGAATCCCGTACAGCCCGCTTCCGCGTCCGACACAGTTAAAATAGAGACCAAACGCTGGGCGGCTGTGCTGCCAACTCCGGCCCTGCGCTTCCAGTTCACGTTTCAGATCTGTCCGCGCTCCATTCCCGTCCCGTAAGGTGAAAACCAGCTTCTGGCCCTCGACAATCTCGTCCGCTACCGCAATAATGCCGCGCTCTGGATCAAAGCCAACAAGGTTACGAACGACATATTCGCCAGGTGCAATATGCTGGCGTTCGGCGTCAACTGGCAAGCCGGCAAAGATAAATGCCGCGGCGCGGCGGAGGTCCTCCCGGAGTTGCGGACTCACTAATGCGGCAAAGACTTCAAACGCCGGCTTTCCATCAAGCTCAAGAATGAGATTGTTGTGTGCCTTGGTGACACGATACACGGGACTCACCGGTTGGCAGGCTTGGGTAATGCCAATAGTATAGGTGAACTGACCACTCAGCAGCGCACCACTTATTGCATCATTACTGACCGTGTCTCCACATAACTGGAACGTCTCACCAACGCTCCCGTCCTCAGACGCCCCACCTCCAACAAAAGGAACATCCGAAAGCCCCCCCTCGGCTATCCCGTCAAAGAAAGCCTGTGAGTCAAAATTATACGTATCGGGGAAGACAAGCGCGAGATTTTCCGGACCAAGGTGGGGAGTGAGGTTGGAAACGACATCCTGGCCAACGGTACGCGCCCGGCTGCGCAGTTGGGGGACAAAGAAACGATGGGCGGACAGCGTGTCTGACTGCACGGCCAACACCGCAACACCCGGCGCTCGTTCCACTTCTCCACCCGATGTCAGCACTCCACCGGCACTACAGCCAACCACCTGACTCGTTTGCAATTCGGCGCGTACAGTGCGCAGGACGCGCCCGTACGCAGCTCCATGGTGGGCGGTTGCAAAGACCAAGGCAAAGTCAGCGCTATCGCCACCCGCTTGGCTCAACGCGGCCTGGGCTGCTTCACGCGCGGCCTGCTCCGTATCTTGTTGTTTTGAGAGACCGACTCCAGCAGCGAGCATGACTTCTCCTCACAATCGGCCTATTCCGGTTTCTTGAGGCCGAGCCGTTCGTAATATTTCTCCGGGACTTTGTCCGGGTCTTTATAAATAATAAAGGAACAGTGCTCTTTGCCGAGGACGGCAGCCGGCTCGACCACGACAAAAGGTTTGCCGTTTTTTTCTATATCGACCAGTTCCATCGGCGGCTCATGCGCACAGTACACGGGAAAGTCTGCTCGGTTATAGGTCATCCGTTGCGGCTTTTCCACAGTATGAAATGCGTCGGGTCCGTCGTATTTGCCTTCCAGCACAAGGCGCCCGCCACTGCCGCACGGACGCATCTGAATGACGACCTTTTCCTCATCTTCTTCAATATGCATAGGCTGGAGATGCCCCCGCAGGCCGGCAACGAACATCTTAATCTTCCTGGGCAGGTCCTGGGGTGCGTGCGGCATTTTTTCCAAATTCGGCAGCCACCAGGCTTTGACGCCTTCCGTCATGATCTCTTCCAGAACCTCATCCCCAAAGCGTTTGCCCACCTCGCTCAGCGTCGCGGTTGTCCAGTTCCGGTAGAGGTCATGCATCCCGAGGAATTCATTATACATGCGGTTGGCAATCTTCTTGGCTTGCTCAGCCTCCCCGGCGTCAATGGCTTCGGTTAAGCGGTCCACCGTTCGTTTTCCCATTTCACGAATCTCTTCTTCAGAAAAAAAGCGCTCGCTCATATGATTCCCTCCTGTCCGGGATATATCCCAACTCTCCACTCCATTGCAAAGCCCTCAGACCCTGGGTACCGTATCGCTCACAACGGGCTGCAGGGAGTGCGAGCTTCCAGCCCGCATAGTGGCGGGCAAGCTGCCCGCGCTCCCAGGGGAAGATAAGAGCAACCACCTTCGACTTTCGACCTTCGACTTTTGACTAAGGAATTACTTGTGACTCGCGGAGGCGGAGAGCAAAAACGATTGCGACCATTTGCACGCACGGCTGATGTGAAGCTGTCGCCGATTAAGGCCATGGAGCTGGCGGCCAGTCGGGTTCCGGACGTGATCTCTCTCGCCCAAGGCATCCCAAGCTTTGATACGCCCGAGCCGATAAAGTCCTTTGTCCAGCAAAAGATCGCAGAGGGCGCATGTGCCACATACTCGCTCACTCCAGGCTTACCCCAACTGCGTGAGTGTATTGCCGAGTCGCTGCTGCAGGAGGCCATGCACTACGACCCGGACCAGGAGATTATCGTCTCCAGCGGCTCGATCGAGGCGATTGCCGCTACCCTGCTGACCCTCACCCAAC
This sequence comes from uncultured Binatia bacterium (SeqCode), assembly GCA_965247985.1. Taxonomy (GTDB): domain Bacteria; phylum Desulfobacterota; class Binatia; order Bin18; family Bin18; genus Bin18. The sequence continues at coordinate 3,971,392 of OZ252051.1, forward strand.
CAGGCGATGAGATCATTCTGCCCTCTCCCAGCTATGCCTCGTACCAAGAGGTCGTCCGCATCGCCGGCTGTACGCCCCGGTTTGCCCCGTTACACGAGGAGCGGAATTTTGCCTTTCATGAAGAGGCGTTCGAGGCCTGTCTGTCTCCACACACCAGAGCGATCCTGTACTGTAATCCGAACAATCCAACCGGTACGGTCTTCTCGGAAACGGAAACGCGGGCCCTCATTGCTCTGGCCGAACGGCACAATCTCTTTCTTATTATTGATGAGGCCTACAAAGACTTTGTCTACACTTCGGAGCCCTATTTCAGTCCGGCCCAGGTCGCTGATGTCCGTCATCGCATTGTGCGGATTTTCACCTTCTCCAAAGCCTATGGGATGACGGGCTGGCGCGTCGGCTATCTCCACTCCGACGCAAGGAATGTCCAGGAAATTCTCAAAGTGCACGATGCCCTTGTGACCTGCGCTCCGGTTGTGTCGCAGTATGCAGCATTGGCGGCGCTCGAATATGGACAGGAGCATATTACGACCTTTCGGCAGGCGTTCAAGCAGCGCCGGGACCTGACGCTCACCCATCTCGATCAGCTCTCGCATGTGTTCGACTACCAGAAGCCGGAAGGGGCCTATTTTGTCTTTCCCCGGATGAAAGATGTCGTTGCCCAGGCACACAATTCGCCCGCCCTGGCGTACGATATTCTGGAAAAAGCAAAAGTTGCCGTTGTCCCCGGCAGTGCCTTTGGACCCAGCGGAGAAGCCCATATCCGTCTGAACTTCGGACGCGAGCCGGACGACATTACAACGGCCTTCGAGCGGCTCACAGATTACTTTAGTCCGGCAGCGTCGCGTCGCACTCGTCAGCGCCACGCGACTCGACCAACGGTCTCAGCACCCTTGCGCGTCCCGTCCCTCCCCTCCCCCCATCCCTCGCTCAACCTCTTTTCCCACCACCGTCTGCGGCGCTTCGCCGTTCGGATCTTGCAAACACTCGCCCGTATTATTCTGTGGCGGAAAAATCCCCGTGTTATTGCCATTGCCGGCAGCCACGGAAAGACAGTTATCAAGCGCATTGTGACCGAGCTCTTGGCCCGGCGGTACCGGGTACAACCCAATCCCCGTTCATATAATACCGATATTGGCCTGCCCCTAGCCATTCTCAACATCGAACTGGATTCAGTCCGCTTGTGGGATCTCGCCCGCAGTTTCGCTCGGGCAGTATGGACCGCGCTCTTCAATACTGATGTCCTAGACATACTCGTCCTCGAATTCGGTATCCGCCATCAGGGCGACATGCAGCAACTGGTCCGGACTGTCCGCCCTGATATTGCTATTCTGACAAGGTTGACGCCGAGCTATAGTACCGATGTTGAGGTGCTCCAGACACTCCAGAATGAAATGCACGTATTGTGCCTGGCGGTCGGAGCCCGCTGTCATTTTGTGATTGATGGCGATGACCCCCTGCTCCAGGATGTCATCGCTTCCCTACCCACACCGCCGCTTCTCCTGCATCGTTCCGCGTGGCTACAAGAAGGGAGCAGCCTTCAACTCCAGGGCCACATCCGGCGCTATGCGGTCACGCGTGAAATAGTGGGAGAGAATGAGCGTTTTTCAGTACAGGCAGCCGTGACCGTGGCCGAGCGTTGGACCACTCTGTCCGCCGCCGAGATTCAGCGTTTTCTCGGTAAGAACCAGGGCGAAAAGTCGAAAGACGTGTGACTTTGGACGCTCTGGACTTGTGACCCTGGACTCTGGACTTATGAAAAGCCGGGTCTCTTCCCACTTGCAATACAGGGCCGACTCGTATTATGCTTCCTCGTGTATGGACGACCCTCCATCTGATGGCCCGTGGTCTGAGACTCAACTGCGGCTCCCCTTAGCCAGCCGGGAGGTGTGAAGCGCACGCATGGAGAGTCCCGCCCTCGGTCTGCTGATCACATTCCTGCTGGTCCTGGCCAACGCCTTTTTTGTCGCCGCTGAGTTTGCAATCGTCAAGGTTCGTGCGTCCCAGATCGAACTCCTGGTTCAGGCCGGCAGTCGAACGGCCAAGATGGGCCAGTATCTCATCTCTCACCTCGATGCCTCCCTGTCGACGATCCAACTTGGCATTACCCTGGCTTCTCTGGGCTTGGGCTGGATCGGGGAGCCGATTGTGGCCAAACTCATTATTGAAATTATGCACCTGGTTGGCCTGGAAGCCGACCCGGATTTGGCGCACAGTATCGCCCTGCCGGTTGCCTTTATCCTGCTCACATTTCTTCTTATTGTCTTTGGCGAACTCGCCCCCAAAGCGCTCGCCATTCAGCACTCCCAATCAACAACGCTGGCGGTCGCCTTTCCGTTGTGGGTTTTTTATCTGATCTTTTCGCCGGCGATTGTGGCCCTGAACTGGACCGCCAACCAAGTGCTACGGCTGTTTGGCATCAGGCCAGCGAGCGAAGCGGAGCATTATCATTCGGGGGAAGAGCTACGCTTCCTGCTTGAGCAGGGCCGCGAGGGCGGCACGATCGAGGAGGAGGAGCACGAACTCATAGAGAACGTCTTTGAGTTTGGGGAGACCACTGTGCGGGAAATCATGGTTCCCCGGACCAATATCGCCGCCATTGAGGTTACCTCCTCCCGAAGTGAGCTAGTCAACTTGCTGGTGGAAGGCGGCTATAGCCGGATACCGGTGTATGAAGATTCACTCGACAATATTATTGGCGTTGTGCACGCCAAGGACCTGATTACCCTCATGGAACATCGGGACCTGATCATTCTGCGAGACCTCCTCCGACCCGCGTTCTTTGTGCCGGAGACGAAGCCGATCGACGATCTGTTGCGAGAGTTTCAACGCCGCAAGGTGCATCTTGCCATGGTTGTGGACGAGTTCGGCAGCACGGCCGGCCTGGTCACCATGGAAGACATTCTTGAGGAGCTGGTTGGAGAGATTCAGGACGAGCACGATAGCGAAAATCACGATATTGAAAAAGTCTCCAATCAAACTTATATCGTCAACGCGGCCCTTTCTATTTCCGATGTCAACGATCACATTCATGAATTTGAGCTGCCCGAGGGGAACGACTACACCAGCGTGGGGGGCTTCATCAATAAGTGGCTCGGGCGTATCCCTGAGGTTGATGAGATATTCGAGTACAAGACTCTTCGCATGACCGTCCTCAAAACCGATAACCATCATGTCACCCAGGTCAAAATAGAAAAATTGTCAGATGTCACGCCCACGCCCTCCGCCCCCCTGCTACAAGAGGAAGTATGAAGATTGACAAGGCATAAGGTCCGAAGTCGAAAGTCGGAAAGGCCAAAGTCCAAACGATGTGGAAAGGGGTATTTGACCCGCGACTTGTGACCTTTGACATGCGACTTGTGACTTGCGACTTCTTGACCTTCGACTTTACAAATTCCAGGAAGTATAAAAATGGCACAAAATTACATTGAGGAAGCATGACGCTCTCGGTGACATTGTATTCTCGTCCTGGCTGCTGTTTGTGTGAAGACATGAAAGCGATTGTGGCTGAAGTACAGACCGACACAGCCTTCACCTTGACAGAAATCGATATTTCAACCCAACCAGAACTCGAAGCCGGCTTTGGCCAGGACATTCCCGTGCTCTTTATCAACGGCCGGAAGGCATTCAAATATCGAGTCACAGCCAGGGCCCTGCGCCGTCGTCTGAGCCACCCTCTTCCTGAGGCGAGGCGTCTTCCATGACGCCGGCCATCGTTGTCCTGGTCACGGTCAGCTCCGAGCGAGAAGCCGAGACCATTGCCACAGCCCTCCTGCATGAGCGCCTCGCCGCCTGTGTGAATGTGACCAGTCCGGTGCGGTCGCTCTATCGCTGGGAAGGGCGCATAGCGGACGATCAGGAATGGCAGTTGGTCATCAAAACACAGGCGCGTCTCTTTGAGGCACTCGCGACTCGGGTTCGCGCCCTCCACGCCTATGACGTCCCCGAGATCATCGCGCTGCCCGTTCTGGCCGGGACGGCAGAATATTTAGACTGGATTCAACGCGAGACACGCAACGAGCAGTGACGAACGGAGCAACGGTCACTTTACCACTCAGCCCAGCGATCATCTTCTTCTACGACAATGCTTTGCAGGCCAGCCTGAGCAACGCAGCGGGCCTGGTGTTCGGCGTGGACGCGTTCCGTGAACGGTCCGAGGCGCACTTGATAGTATCGCAACCGGCCGATTGACAACGGACTGATATACACTGACGAGAACCGCGGTGTTAAAGCGTGCTTCAACGCAAACGCTTTGTCTGCATCGGTGTACGAGCCAACTTGGACGGCATACAGGACGGCGCGCCGAGGGGTCGGAGCGGAGAGGACCTCTACGCGCACTGGCGCGGTCCCTGGGGTATACACGCCAATGCGTTTTGCCGCCGCAAAGGATAGGTCGATAATGCGGCCTTCCACAAAGGGGCCGCGGTCATTGATGCGGACTTCAACCGCCTGTCCACTCACAATGTTTGTCACTATCACACGGGTTCCCAGAGGCAGGCTGCGATGGGCCGCGGTCAGAGCGTACTGGTTATAGGTTTCACCGTTTGCCGTTCGCTTGCCATGGAATCCCGGTCCATACCATGAGGCGATTCCGGTCTGCACAAAAAGTGAAGGACGAACCACTCCAAACGGTGAAAGAGTGCCCTTCCTGAGCGGTGTCGAAGCGGCCAGTACCGCCGGGTCTGTCCGTGACTCAGGCGCTTGATGGATACGCATTGCCACAGAAGACGCAGGAGCGGTAGGAGAAAACCGAGCAGGCTGGACGGGCCGCGTCACAGAGCTGCTACACCCAGCTAGCATACTCATCAGCATCCACACTCCCCACATCCGTCCCTGCATGGACAACGGTTATACAGAAAGGCAATGGAGGCAGCAATGAGCCGTATCGTCTCTCCCCGCCTCCATTGCTTGTCCTCATGCTGTTTCCCGTGTACCATGCAGAGCCATGGCGGGCTTCAATACGCCTTTTCGCCAACTCAAAAAGACGCTCAGGCCATCCATAGCGGAGCGAGCCTCAACCACCTCGGCTTTACCCAGGAGTACGCCCAATCCCGCTGGAAATACTGAGGAAAGCCCCACGGACCTTTTCCAGCGGGAAATGCGAGATGTCACCCGGCTCAAGCAGGACTCGCGTGTCAGCAATGCGCCACCAGCCGTCACCCGCCGTTCTCCGCAAGAAGGGGAGAACGAAGCCATTGCCGAGTTGTATGACCTCGTCGCCGGGCGGAGTGACTTTGATGTCACGGATACCGACGAGTATGTCGAGGGCTGTGTCGTTGGCCTTGATACGCGTTTGGTCCAGAAGCTCAGACAAGGAGAATTTGCACGCCAGGCAGTCTTGGACTTACATGGGATGAAGACCGCTGAGGCCAAGCCCGAGCTGGAGCAGTTTCTCAGTCGGGCCACCCAGGCTGGCGTCCGCTGCGTCCTCATCATTCATGGCCGCGGCAAAAACTCGCCGGGGCAATTCCCGATCCTCAAGGATAAGCTGAAACAGTGGCTCACCCGAGGCCGGCTGGCCAAACTGGTATTGGCCTTTGCCAGCGCCCGTATCCATGATGGCGGACCCGGTGCTATGTATATCCTGCTGAGACGAAAACGAGGCCAGAAAAGGCCCATCCTGATTTTGGAGGGAGCCAAGCGTGAGTGAAAGTCGTCCGCTGGGTCAGCACGGCCAGCCAGCCTCTTCCAACGCCTCTCGTGCTCCTCAACCTATCCAGCTTGCTTATATTGGGCCAGACGGGCAAATCTTTGTGCGCCGCTTCCCGTCAGACACGGCCCACCAACTCACTTGGAGCTGGCACGCTCAGCAAGCTCAGCACATTTGGCAGAACCCTCAGGACCCGGCCGAGTCGCAGCCGGCCCCACCCCCCATGACCTATGCCTGGCCGACCTGGTCGCCCGATAGTAAACAGCTCGCCTGCTTTGCCCGGCACGGTGAAGGCGGGCCGGCCAGTGTGCATACGGTGTCAGCCGATGGCGTTGAATCCTGGGAACGGGCCAGCCTGGGGCAGGGAACTCCTATTTATGGCAACTGGTCACCCCAGGCTGACATATTTACCGTCCTGGTGCAGCGTGAAGCCCGCCAGCTTTCGCTAGAAACGATTGTCATGGCTCAGTCGGGCAAGACGCACACCCTGCTCAGCGGCGCGCCGCTCTTTTGGTCGTGGGCGCCGCGGGGGCCGCTTGTGGCCGCGCACGCCGGCGGCAACGCCACTGCCGGGCGGGTCGTGCTGATTGAGACCACCACGGGAGACATCGTCCGAGAGATCAGTATCAGTCCGGGTACCTTCCGCGTTCCGGTCTGGTCCCCAGACGGCGATTTACTCACCTATGTGGAGCGGAATGCAGAGGGCGTCCAGACCTTACGGCTCTTCGATATCCAGAGTGGAGAGAGCGCGCCCATTAGCCACACAAGCGGTCTGACGTCCGCCCTGTGGTCACCGGACGGGCAGGCCCTGGCCTTTGGCGGGACACAACGCCAGGGCTCTCTGCTCTTTCCCTCGCTGCATATGCTCGACCTGTCCACTGGCCAGAGTACGCTCCTCCTCGAAACGCCAGTCGCAGGGTTCCTGTGGGCTCCACACGGGACCAGTCTGTTGTATCTGAGTGTAGACGTACAACACAGCCAGCTCAGGTGGCATCGGTATGACCGGCTGACGGGAGAAAGCCTGGAACTGGTCCGGTTTCTGCCGAGCAGAGAACAAACGCTCCAGGTTTCATTTTTTGACCAGTATGCCGCCTCTCACCCCTTGCTCGCCCCGGATGGGACCATGCTGACGTTTACCGGTCACATTCCCGGACCGGCTGCAACCCGCACCACTACCTCTCCCACGGTCTATACTCTGCCCCTCACGCCGCCCTTTACTCCACAGGCTATCGCAGCGGGCTCCTTTGCCTGCTGGAATATGGGAGCCAAGACCGCCATCTGATTCGGATGCCGCCATGGATACGGAAGCGTATCTCCTGGGAGCGCGCCGCAGAATGACGATATTTATGACGAGGGCATGAAATGGCTCAACAGCCTCGCCGGTGAGCCGTCACGGGACGGTGAGCAGGTCGTCCGGTTTTCGGACGAGGTCTAGAAGTCCACTCCCAGAAAGCGAAGGGAAGCCGACAGATACGCGGTAACGAATTACGTGCTCTCCGACGACGCCAACGCAGGAGGCGATAAGATGGACAGGAATACATATCCCACGGGCTGGAATAAGCAACGTGTCCAGGAGGTTCTTGACCACATCGAAACCCGGACGGAAGAAGAGACTATCGCCGAAGACGAGGCCGCCTTCGAGCAGGATTACACTGCGATGCAGGTTCCCCGCAAACTGGTGCCTGTCGTGCGCCAACTCATCGCCCTGATGGAGTAGCTGGTATCGGTTCTTTCGATGAAGATGGCATATTTCACAGAGACACCGTAGCGGCTCCAGTCACAAAAGCTTGCGGAATTCTTCAATGGTTAATCCTGCGGCCCTCACAATTCCCCCCATAGTAAAGGCATTCACAGGATTATTTCTTGGAACAGTCAGAATACGCACTCCATCTGTCATGATGATGTGCTTGCCCTGACGTGCAATGCGAAAACCCGCTTTTTCCAAAGCTCGCACCGCAGCGAGATGGTTGACGCCCGGAATCTTGGGCATGTTTATATGGCTACTTCGATTTCTCGGACTTCGACGTCCTCCAACAGGTCTTCTACGACGCTGAGATATTCACGGATGGCGTCTTCGATATTGGCAAGGGCCTCTGCTTCTGTTTTTCCCTGGGACCAACAACCGGGCAAGCCGGGTATCGACACACTATAGCCTTCGTCCGATTGGTGAAGGGCAATTTTGTATCTCATGGTCATGATCGATACTCCTTTCAGAGTGGATGCTGCCGCGGGAAATATCAAGAAGAGCCCTCTCCCCACACCTGCCGGAACCTTCTTCTCAAAATGTTCTATCAATGCACGGTTCGCAGTGACAAGGGTGTGGCCCGCTTTGGGCTTGGCAACATTTTCTATTTTTCTTGCTATTCCAACATCGATATGCCACGGCGTGTATTGGCTTACAGGCAGACTTGTTATCGTGTATCGCGATATAAGACAGAATGTCAGGGTGCGCTCGCTCCCTGGCTATCCTTGAACAACGCTAGATATCGTTAGCTATCGTTCTCTAGGGTTTCGTTTCGCACAGGAGTGCCTGTAAGCCTTCTCTTGAGAACTAACCTATGGCCGACTTGGAGAAGTTGCGGGCAGCCCGAACATTGAAGGATGTCGCGCCTATTCTCGGTGTACAACCGAAAACAGTTTCATATCTACTGTATAAGTTACCAGAAACAGAAAAGTACAACTCTTTTGAAATCCCAAAACGTAATGGTGGGAAGCGGCCAGCGATGGCATCATCAATGCCGCCGAGAAGCATCTGATGCAAAAGCAGGAGCAGGTCTTGGTTCAGTTCGCTGTCTTGCGCCCTCATGCGTTTATATTCGGTAACGCGGGCCAGGCTTTTCGCTTCAAAGACTTCCCGCATAGAGACATTCCGAGACAACACCTGCTCCAGTAGGATTCTTTCCGTCTCCCCGAGCGTGAGGGTCGAGTTCTCGATCGCGTTCGAGTTGTACACGCTCTCGGCTATCTCCACTTCATCAATCATCGACAGCAGCGATTCCTTGCCCTGGCTCACGGTATCGTACTCCCGTTTCAGGGTCTGGATACGGGTCTTTATCGGGCGTGAGGTTGCCATGACATTATTATATTCCATTCACTCCATATTGCCAAAAAAGAGTGAAGGGAACGCATTTTATACCTCCTATTCACTCTTTTTTACGCGAAACGTGGAAATCCTTATCCCGCAAACTGATTGAGGGAGACGTAATCCTTGACGTACTCAGGAATCAGGTATGGTGACGCTGGGCTCAAGGCGAATAGTCGCCGACTTGTCGCCATCGGCAAAGAAGCGCCAGCCGGCTGCTTCAAGTAGCGTATTGATCTTGATACGGGCCGTGGATTCGTTCATTCCATAGTCACCCTACACATGTTGTGCTATGTTTCCTCTTCATAATATAAATTTCCAAATCCCATAAATCATAGTCCATCATGGTCCACATTCTCCCCTCGATCCTATCCGCCGACTTTCGCTGTCTCGGACAACAAATTGCCGAGGTCGAGCAGGCTGGAGCAGACCGCATCCACGTCGATGTGATGGATGGCCGTTTTGTTCCAAACATCACGATTGGGCCGCTGATTGTCGAGGCGGCCCGCAAGAGTACAACCTTACCGCTCGACGTACACTTGATGATTGTTGAGCCCGAACGCTATCTCGCCGATTTTGCGAGCGCCGGGGCTGATATCATCCTGGTTCACCAGGAAACCTGCCCCCATCTGCACCGCACCCTTGAGCAGATTAAACGGCTCGACAAGCAAGCCGGTGTGGTCCTCAATCCCGGCACCTCGATTACCACGCTGGAAGAAGTGATCGACAGCGTTGACCAGGTCCTCATCATGAGTGTGAATCCCGGTTTTGGCGGGCAGCGCTTTATTGGTTCGAGTGTGGAGAAAGTCCGTCGCCTCCATCATCTGTTGCAAGAACGCGGAGCCCAGGCAGCAATTGAGGTTGACGGCGGTATTGATGCGACAACGGCCCCGTCAGTTGTTGCCGCAGGGGCCTCTCTGCTTGTTGCCGGTTCTGCCGTATTCGGGGCTCCAGGCGGGCCGGGCGAGGGCGTGCGGCAGCTTCGCGCCAGCCTTTCACAATAGACGTAGAGGCTGGGCAGTGCTCAATATCTCCTCTGCCTATTTTCTCTTTTTACCCTGCTGCAAGAGATCTCCCAGGCTGAGCCCGAACCCCGACTGCTGTTGCGTTGAAGCCAGGTAGGCTTGTGTTTCAGCCTGCTCTTCATGTGTGCGTGCCTTGGTGCGAGACAGGCGGATACGCCTCCCCCCTTCTTCGACTGCCAGTACGGCAACCTTCACTTCAGTTCCAGGAGGAAACTCTTTGCGGTGATCTGCTCCACGCGGCGTCCCCATCTCCGCATTCGGAATCAGTCCAGTCTTCCCAGGACCGAGCCGGACAAAGACCCCAAACGACTCAACCCGCTCAACCGTTCCAGTGACAACCGTTCCGGTCGTCAGGTCCATCTCCTCGGCTCGGTCGCCTGGAGCGAACCCTTCCGGGGCTAGGGCCAGGGCAATGCGCCGCTTGTCAGGGTCAATCGTTAAAATAAGAACGGTCACTTCCTCGTTGGTCGCGGCCGCCTCCTTCAATACCCCCTGTTGGCTACGTGGAATTTCACTCACGTGCAGCAGCCCGTCAACGCCGGGCAAGAGTTCGACAAAGACGCCAAAGTCCGTCATCCGAACCAGACGGCCGCTCACCACCTGGCGTTCACGCAGCTGCTCGATCGCTGCCGTCCACGGGTCATCTTCAAGAGCTTTCAGACTCAGCGCAACCTTACCGGTTTCCGCATCAACTTTGAGCACTTTGACTGTGACCGCTTCGTCAACGCTGAGTCGGTCGGCCGGTGTGCCCAGCCGTGAATACGAAATCTCAGAGATGTGTACCAAGCCCTGTACTCCCCCAAGGTCAATAAATGCGCCGAAATTTGTTAAGGAGGCCACCGTCCCCGGCAGCACCGCGTCTGGAATCAATTTCCGGCGGGTCTCTTGCGCGGCCTGTTCGGCCCGCTCTTCTAAAAGTCGACGCCGCGAGAGGACAATATTGCGCCCGTTTTCGCTGTATTGGGTCACATAGAACTCAAGGGTTTGGTCAAGGAAGACTTCCGCCGCATCCGGGCGGTGGAGTCCCATCTGAGAGAAGGGACAAAAGGCACGCAGCCCGGCGACCGTCACTTCGTAGCCGCCTTTGGTCTCACGAGTCACCGTGCCTTCAACCGGCAAGCGCTGCTCTACCGTCAGGGCCAAGCGCTGTCGGGCGTGGGCCCCCTTGAGCAATTTCTTTGACAGCCGCAGCTCTCCCTCTGTTGAGAGAACCGTTGCTTCCACTTCGTCTCCAACCGTAATGTCAAGCTCGCCGTGCTCATTTTCGAGCTCTGCACGGTCAATGATCCCCTCGCCTTTATCCCGGACATCAATAAAGACACTATCCGCACCAATGAGAACGACTCGGCCCTTCACAACCTGGCCACTGCTCAGCGCAGGTCCGGTCTGTTCATGTTCGAGTAGGGCGGCAAAGCTCTCTTCAGTCACCGCCTCTTCAGGGGGCGATGGGCCCGTCTCTTCCCTCATGCAAATCTCCCTGTTCTCTTTCAAACAACCGGCTATAGCACGCCCGGATCGTTTCCCGCTGCGTGTGGTATTCGGCCAATACACGCGAACCCGCCTCAGCCCCGTCGTAGCCCATCCGCCGGGCAAGTGCCGTCAACTGCTCAGCATTGCTTTCCAGCGCCTCAACGGGCTGGTCTCGTTCGAGGCGCAGCCGATTTTCCAGCTTACGCAGGAACTGGTAGCCCAGCCTGAGCATCCGACTCTCTTCACCAGAGAGTATCTGATATACGCTCAAGGCCTCCAGGGCAGCAAGTGTATTCCTATGCCGCAGTGCCGGAAAGCCATGACCATAGCGGAGCTGCAACATCTGTACAAGAAACTCAATGTCCACAAGACCACCCCGACCAGTTTTAATATTAAATCGCTCGGTCGTCTCCCCGGCTAACTCGGATTCCATCCGTCCGCGCAAGCGCTGAATTTCGGCAACATCGGCAGCCAGAATTGGGCCGTTATAGACGCAGCGCTCAAACAAGGCATTGACCTGAGCGGCAAGGGCGCTATCGCCCGCCACTGCGCGCGCCTTAATGAGCGCTTGCCGTTCCCACAGTTGCGCCTGGCTGTGATGGTAGCGGGTAAAGGCTGCCACAGAAGACACCAGGGAACCCGCGCGGCCAGAGGGACGCAAGCGGGTGTCAATTGTATACACCGCGCCCTCACGCGTTTGGATCTGGAGAATGGAAATCAGGCGCTGTACCAGCTTGGCAAAGATTTCTTGCGCCACGAGGTCTGCCCCATCCTGCTCATCCGGTGATGATGGATTTGGCTCATACAGGAAGATGAGATCCAGGTCCGAATTATAGTTCAACTCGCGCGCGCCCAGTTTTCCCATGCCCACGATGACAATCCGGCCAGGCAGGTCTGTCCGCTCCAATTTCTCCAACAAGGCCGACCGGGCGGTCTCGTACGCCCCCTGGAGACAGGTCTCCGCAAGGTCTGACAGTTGGGCACTCACGGACGGGAAATCAAGCTGTCCGTTGGTGTCGTTAATGCCAATACGCAGAAACTCCTCACTCCGATATTCACGTAAAATATCAAGTCGGTCCTCAAGTTCTGGAGCACCCTCAATCCGAGCCATCAACTCGTCTTGCATCCGCTCTTGAGACTTATACACGTGGACCAGGTCGGCCCGGACCAGACTGTCGAGTAATTCCGGTCGTCGTAAAAAGATTCGGGACAGGTAGGGACTACTTCCAAACAGACCAATGAGCGTTTGCAGCGTCTGTGGATTCTCACGCAATAACGATAAAAAGTTCGACCGGGCGCCAATCGACGCAACCAAATCCGCCATATAGGCTAACGCCTGATCCGGATCTGCCGCTCGACACACTTCATGGAAGAGTGTGGGAGCAAGGGCGTACAATAGCTTTCTCCGTCTTGGCGAGGCGGGGGCATACGGAGGGCCATCGTGCAGCAAACGCAGGCGCTCATACGTATGTGTCAGGTCACGAAACCCAAGTCGCTTCAGACATTGCTTGGTCCGCTCAGGGTGCTGCAACTCGTGGAAAAGTGCTTCAATGACCGCTTGCTCTCCAGTTTCGTCAGCCTCGGAGCTCTCTTCAGGACTGTGGAAAAGAGAGCGGAAAATCGTGTGGACCGCATGCGTATGATCCTGGAGAGTCGTCAGAAATACGGCGTCTTCTTCGGCCTCGGCCGTGCCCCCAATACGCAGGCGACGCGCCAAGGCCCGCATTTCTTCTTCAGACCCAGGCAGCGTATGCGTTTGGCGGTCGTGCACCACTTGTAGCTTGTGCTCGACATGACGCAAGAAGCGATAGGCTGCTGCCAGGGCATCTCGATCCGAGGCGATGAGATAGGCACCCTCAACCAAACGGTCGAGGGCATCCAGCGTGTTACGCCCCAGGACGCGCGGGTCTTTTCCGGCATGGATGAGTTGCAAGACTTGGGTCACAAATTCAACCTCTCGGATGCCACCCCGACCGAGCTTCACATTCAGCCGCTCTCGGTCGGCCCGGCGCAGCGAGCGCTCGATCCGCGTCTTCAGGTCCTCCATATCCTCGACCATGCTGAAGTCGAGGTAGCGGCGCAGGATAAACGGTGCGACTTCACGCAAAAAGCGCTCGCCCAACACTCGCTCGCCGGCAATGGGCCGCGCTTTGAGCAGAGCGATACGTTCCCAGGTTTGGCCCCAAGACTCATAATACAATATTGTATTTGCTAGAGAATTGACAATCTGGCCATTCGTCCCGTCCGGCCGCAGGCGAAGGTCAACCCGGAAGACAAAACCACCGGCACCAGAGGTGCTGAGGGCCTGGGTGAGATGCTGGGCAAGCTCGGTAAAATAGGTCCGTGTGTCAACCTGGCCCTTGCTTCCAGCAGTGGTGAGGCCGGCATCACATTCGTATAGATAGATGAGGTCGATGTCCGAACTGAAATTGAGTTCTTCTCCCCCGAGTTTACCCATACCAAAAACGACGAAGGCAATCGGGCGCTTATCTCCAGCCTCTTCATCCGTTTCAATCAGGGCCTCACCGTAGTCCCGCTCCATTCTTGCCCGCGTATATTCGTACGCAATCTGAACCGCGGCATCGGCCAGCGCGCTCAAGTCGCGCGTCGTCTCTTCGAGGGACGCACGGGCGAGCAGGTCTCGCGTTCCAATCCGCAGATATTCACGATTGCGGTAAGCGCGCAGCCGGTGTAAAAAATCGTCTTCCGCCAGATCAAGAGGGAGGGCGGCGCGACACGCCTGGAGGTGGGTCAGCGTCGATTTTTCCTCAGCGCTGCGATCGGCCAAAAAAACTGCCTCCCAGTCTTGTCCCTGGTGAACCAACACATTCGTGAGATGCTGACTTGCCCCCAAAAGAAACAGCAGGTCGCGGGACAGCTCAGCACAATGAAGGACGACGCCCGTCCCAAACCCATGTTCTAATATACGGCTCAGATTAGCCGCGGCTAAAGATGGGTCTGGAGCCTGCGCAACTCCAGCGACAATATGCTTCCAGGAAGGAGTCAGCTTCTCCCGCAGCGCAAGGAGGGGACGGAGAATATCGGGGGAAACGTCACTGGGCATTGATTCTGAACCATCGTCAGAAAGAGAGGGGACTGTAAACACAGAGGGACACGGCAGCCGTGTCCCTCTGTCAGTGGATACGAATGAAAAGATGCGACCGCTAGGCGGCTTTGGGCGCACTGAGCATCTCACACGACTCCATGAGCCATTTGATGCTCGACATTTCGTCGTCAATGATGGTCCGCAGGAGTTCTTTGGTCTGCTGATCAGCCTGAATCTGATCGATAGAATCGGTCAGCGGCCTCAATGCGGCCTCGGGGTCTTTGAGCAACTCGGCAATGGATTGGAGTTTTTCCACATCAGTTTTCTCTTTTGATGTAAAGAAAGGCAGCTCTTTATCCCGCCGCTCGGCCGGGACCGTGCACTGCGGGTCCCCCCCCAGCTCGCGCAGCCGGGCTTCCAAGAGGTGGGCGTGAAAGGCTTCGCGTTGCTGAATCGTTTGCAAGCCGCCCTTCACACAGGCCTGGTCACTGACCTCAATCCAGCCGTTGAGATATTCGGCTGCAAAGTTCTCTCCACACCGGAACTCGTCCAACAACGCGAGAATCATGTCTTTCTCTGTGGCGTGACTTATCCCGTTGTAGGTATAGGCCGCGGCCCCATTCTCCTGGCCGTTGGACAGTTCATTCATCTGTTCCTCGAACAGCGCGTCCGAGATAACGCCCTTGCGATATGCCTTGAGGAGTTGGCGTACTTCGAAATCTGCGTGTGACATGGTGTTTTTCTCCTTTCACCCTTTTTCCTGATAGATACACGATACATAGCAGATGTGGTGGGGGCTGTGTCAACTTCGTCTGTTCAGAGTTTAGGCAGTCCTGTCTTTCAGGTGCCACTCTTCTAAGCAGCATCTTCATACCATCTTCCAAAAAAAGAAAAACTTCTTTGGTTTCTCTAGGGTTTCCTCCTGTACGAAATTGGCATCAGCTTTGCTCATTTGATTATATAGGAATGTCCCAATACAGAATCCAAGGGGCATATTTTTATCTAAGGGGGTAATGCATGAAGAGATTTATTAGCGTTGCGGCTCTCGGGGTTGCGTTGGTGGTTGGGGGGAGCGTGAACGCTTGGGCTGACTCGCATGAGATGCAGGAAATGCTGCAGAAAATGCAACAGCGGATCGATGAGCTGGAAGGTGAGATGAGCCGTATGAAAGAAGGCTCTGGGGAAAGTGGCGAGGGGGGGGCCGGGGTTATGGACCTCACCAGCCGAGTGGAGGCCCTGGAAGGCGACGTGCTCGGGCTCAACGGCTTTCAATTCGGCGGCTTGATGTACGGGTCGTACAACTACAACTTCAACAGCCCGGACTCGGGTAGCAACAATATGCGCATCTTTGACCAGAACCACAACGACTTCACCATGGATTTGTTGCAACTCGAAGTGTCCAAAGAAACCGAGAGCGGCATCGGCTTCCATGCCGTACTGGACTATGGTGAGACCGCCGGCCTGATTCAGTCTGACTGGGGCGGCAGTTCCGACTGCGGCACCGGTGGATATCCGGTCTCTGCGCCCTTTGGGGAGCTCGTGGGGATTTCTGCCGGTGGCGACCCGGTTGTTGTAACAGAGACGGGCGAGCCGGTCGGAGCCGGTCGGAGCAGACGTATCAATCTGGACTGCGGCAACGGCTTGGCTCACAACTTTGAGATTCAGCAGGCCTATATGACCTACACCTTTGGAATCGGAAATGGCATCGAGATGAAGTTCGGAAAGTTCGCCACGCTGCTGGGCGGCGAGGTGATCGAATCGCCCTATAATCCCAATGTGTCGCGCTCCTTCATGTTCGGCTACGCCATTCCGCTCACGCACACTGGGGTGCTGTTCTCCACGGCCCTCAACGACAATATCAGCCTGACAGCCGGCATCGTGAACGGCTGGGACAATGTGAGGGATAACAACAACGGCAAGACCTTTCTCGGGAGTTTAGGTCTGGAATTCGGCGACTTGGCCTGGACCTTCAACGGCGTCTTTGGGGCCGAGGATGACGATAGCGGCAGCTCCAAGACGGGCGTGTTTGATACGGTCCTGACCTATTCACCCATGGACAACGTTGACCTGCTGGCCAACTTCGACTACGGCACGGCCTCGGAACAGGTGGACGGAGATGACGCAAACTGGACCGGGCTGTCGGGCATCGTGACCCTGGGCGGCGGTCTGCTGGGCGAGGGCTTGGCCGACTGGTCTTTTGCGCTGCGCGGCGAGTGGTTCTCTGACCCGGACGGCTACCGGACCGGCATTGAGCAGGACCTGCGGGAAGTCACCGGCACCTTCAAATGGCAGATGACGGAGAACATGCAGGCCCGCTTGGAGTTCCGCCACGACTGGTCGAACAAAGATGTATTCAACGACGGCGGCAGCTACACGGATGACCAGGACTCGATGATTCTGGAGTTCGCCTACCTCATGTAACCGAATCTCTCTAATAAGGAGGCTCCTATGAAGAAGATTGAAGCGATCATTAAGCCGTTTAAACTCGATGAGGTCAAGGAAGCCCTCTCCAAAACGGGTGTGCAGGGTTTGACCATTACCGAGGTTAAGGGCTTTGGTCGACAAAAGGGGCATACGGAACTGTATCGTGGTGCGGAGTATGTGGTGGACTTCTTGCCCAAGGTCAAGATTGAAATCTTGATCGAGGATGACAAAGCGGCCGAAGTGACGGATACCATCATCGCTGCAGCCCGAACAGGGCGCATTGGTGATGGTAAGATATTCATCCTCCCCATGGATGATGTCGTGCGTATCCGAACCGGCGAACGTGGAGCGGACGCGATCTAAACGGTAACAATGAGTAAACGTGCCCTCCAACAGACATGCAGATGTTGGCACGTTTACTCATTTCGTGTCGGGGCTCTGATGTTGTGAGGGCAATATCGATAAGGAGCCCTGGCATGACAACCAGAAACATCGAGAATATCAAATCGAATCAGGCTGTAATTCTCGATACTGCTGTGGGGCAAAATGGGGCATCTCAACACGTAGGTATGAAGGAATGGTATCGCACGACATAAGGAGGTTGGGATGAAACGTTTACTCGCTTTGGGGTCACTCGCCACGTTTGGCATCGGGCTGCTTGCACCGCTCGCCTTTGCCGAGGACGCACCACAGTACAAAGATTACGCAGAATTTGCGGCTTCACAGGGTTTTGCCCTGTTCACTGCACATAACTTGTGGATGATGATAGCGGCGGCGCTCGTGTTCGTCATGCACCTTGGTTTTGCCACCCTGGAGTCAGGTCTGACGCAATCCAAGAATACCGTTAATATCCTATTCAAAAATACCTTTGTCATCTGCATCGGCATTCTTACCTACGCGCTGTGTGGGTTTAATCTGATGTATCCAGGTTTTGCCGAAGACTCTGCCGGCTGGTTTGCGTTTGCGGGGTTTGGCGTTGAGGTGATGGACGAAGTGGCTTCACAGACCAGTCTGTACAGTGAGGGCTATACCTATTGGACAGACTTTCTCTTCCAAGCCATGTTTGCTGCCACTGCCGCTACCATCGTATCCGGAGCCGTTGCCGAACGTATTAAGCTGTCCTCTTTCATGGTGTTTGCAACTCTCTTTGTAGCGATCTCCTATCCCATCACCGGTAGTTGGAAGTGGGGCGCGGGCTGGCTGGATATGATGGAAACGCCCTTTTATGACTTTGCCGGATCAACCATAGTCCATTCAGTTGGTGGTTGGGGAGCCTTGGCCGGTGCCATCCTACTTGGCCCCCGGATGGGGAAATATCTCCCAGATGGCCGTATTCGACCCATTTTGCCCAGCAATATGCCGCTTGCCACTATTGGCGTCTTCTTGCTGTGGCTGGGTTGGTTTGGATTTAATGGCGGTTCCGTCCTTTCAGGCGATCCCAATCTCGTTTCTTTAACCCTGGTCACGACCTGTATTGCAGCCTCGGCCGGTGGTGTGAGCGCGATGGCAACCTCTTGGATACTCCTCCAAAAGCCGGACCTATCCATGGCCTTAAACGGGATTCTCGCCGGCCTCGTCGGTATTACCGCTGGTGCAGATCAAATGGCAGCCATGTCAGCCACACTGATAGGCTTGATCGCAGGAGCCTTGGTGGTCAGCTCGGTCCTTTTCTTTGACAAAATCAAGATCGACGACCCGGTCGGCGCCATCTCCGTCCACCTCACCTGTGGCATCTGGGGAACCCTGGCCGTCGGCATTTTCGGTAACTCGGCCGGTGGTGCGCAGCTCGTCAGTCAGGCCATCGGTATCGTCGCAATTGGTATCTTTACCTTTACGTTTGCCTTTATCCTTTTCAGCATCATTAAGACCACCATGGGACTCCGGGTCTCGCCGGAAGAAGAGTCCGAGGGCTTGGATGTTGGCGAGCATGGCAACGTGGCATACGGAACCTCTCAGATGTTCTCCTCAGGGGGTTCGACTATGGGTATGGCCAGCCAGCAATCGATGCTAGCAGAACCAATTCCACGTCTCCGTACCGAGGAGGCATAACCACCAAGCAGGACGGGAACCTCCCGTCCTGCTTCCACTCCAATCGGACACCCTTGGGGATATGGCTCTCACCATATTCTTTACTCGGTCCCATTGAGAGAGGTCGCTACGGCCCAGGCAAAGCCGATACAGCCATTCTAACCCCCAACCACCATGAGCAGCAGGATGAATACGCGCCAGGGACATCTCGAAGAACGGCTCGAAGCGCTGTTCACCGTTGGGGCTGAAATCTCATCAACCTTACAATTGGAAGAAGTGCTCCAGCGTATTGTTGCCCATGCCCGTCGTCTCATGGCTGCGCGCGTATCCTCGATCCTCCTCCTGAATCCCGAAGAAGGCACGCTACGTCCCGCAGCCACCGAGGGGGCGAGCGAAGAATACCTCGCCCAGCCAGCACGCGAGGTAGCCACCAGTCTGACCGGGGAAGTGATCAAAACCGGCCAGCCGCTGTACGCGCCGGATGTTCGGAAAGAAACACGCTACCGCGTGGCAGACTTGGCCCGACGTGAGGGACTGTGCTCACTGCTCTCCGTTCCGCTGCGGACCAAGACTGATATTATCGGCGTGCTGAATGTCTATACTACAGAACCGCGTAGTTTTGAGGAGAGTGACGTCCGGCTGCTGACCTTGCTCGCCAGCCAATCCGCCATTGCCATAGAAAATGCCACCCTCTATCGGGAAGAAATGCAGGCCAGAGAACAGCTGCGTCAATCTGAGAAATTGGCCGCTCTGGGCAAGCTGTCCGCAGGACTGGCCCATGAACTGCGCAACCCGCTGAATACGGTCAGCATGTTGATCTACGCCATGGCCCAGGACCATGCCCAGAAGTATCAGGGGGAGTATCCGCGAGGCCAAGCCCTGCCGAACGGGCTGTCCGATGATCTCAATATTGTCCAGGGCGAGTTGCAACGCATCCAACTCCTCCTCGATCAGTTTCTGGAATTTGCCGGACCGCGTCCGCCGCATTTTCAACGCGAACGACTCCAGGAAGTCATGGAAGAAACCCTTCTTTTGATTGGTCCGGAGGCGCGCGTGCGTGCGGTCGTCATCCGCAAGGATTGGGCCGACGATCTCCCCTTGGCCTGGGTTGACGGGGCCCAGATCAAGCAGGTGTTTTTGAACCTCTTGCTCAATGCCATTCAGGCCATGCCACACGGCGGGACACTGACCATTCACATCGGAGTCGGTGGCGGCAGCCTCCAGGTCTCCATTGCTGACCAAGGTGAAGGAATCTCGCCACAGGTTCGGACACAGCTCTTTGACCCGTTTTTTACGACCAAAGAAGGCGGCACCGGGCTCGGGTTGTCCATATCGCAGCGCATTATTGAGGGCCATAACGGCCGACTGCGCCTCTTCTCTCAGCCAGGAACAGGAACAACGGTTTGCATACGCCTTCCACTCTAGCCATATGGAAAAGATTCTTATTGTCGATGATGAACGGAACGTCCACTATTCCTTTCGACGCGTCCTCGGTCAGGAATACGAATTGCTGTCAGCATTCTCCGGTGTCGAAGCGCTGGAAAAAATAGACGATCCGGCCTTACGGCTCATCCTCATGGACGTACGCATGCCCAACCGCGACGGACTCTCTACGCTAGAAGAAATCAAACAGCGCCGGCCAACCATCCCCGTCATCATGATGACGGCTTTTGTTTCAGCCGAAACGGCCATCCGGTCTACCACGCTCGATGCGGATGACTATCTGGTCAAGCCGTTTGATGTCGAAACCCTGAAGCAGCTTATTGTCCGGACGCTCCAAAAACATCCCTCCGAAGACCCCACCATTCCCCCGGACAGAGCGAGTACGGAAACACTGCCGCCCGAGGCGGTTCCCATGTTAGGGAACAGTCAGGCTATGCAGGAAGTGTATAAAATTATCGGCAAAAGTGCGGCGCGTGACATTACGATTTTGATTACCGGCGAAAGCGGTACGGGCAAAGAGCTTGTTGCCCACGCCCTGCATACCTACTCGCAACGCAGTAACGGACCGTTCCTGGCAATTAATTGTGCAGCCATTCCGGACTCCCTTCTGGAAAGTGAGCTGTTTGGCCATGAGCGCGGCGCCTTTTCCGGGGCAGTCGAATCACGCCCAGGGAAATTTGAGCTCGCCCACGGCGGAACGCTATTCTTGGATGAAATTGGAGACATGCCACCCCTCCTCCAGGCCAAACTGCTCCGCGTTTTGCAGGAACGCGAGATATACCGGCTGGGAGGACGGAAGTCGCGGCAGATAAACGTGCGTATTATTGCGGCGACCAACCAAGCACTCGAAACGCTGCTTCAAGATGGACGGTTTCGTGAAGACTTATACTATCGACTCAATGTCGTGCGGATTAATCTGCCGCCTTTGCGGGAGCGCGGTGAAGACATCCTCCTCATAGCCAAGCATCTCCTTCAACTGCACACCCAGGACAATAAAAACGGACCGCAAGAGTTTTCTTCGACCGCAGGTGAGAAACTCCTCTCCTATCCCTGGCCTGGCAATGTGCGAGAGCTTGAGAACGTTATTGCCCAAGCCGTATTGTACACACGGGGTCCCGTCATCACTGAAG
The DNA here is from genome assembly GCA_965247985.1 of uncultured Binatia bacterium (SeqCode). Classification (GTDB taxonomy): domain Bacteria; phylum Desulfobacterota; class Binatia; order Bin18; family Bin18; genus Bin18. The sequence goes on from OZ252051.1 coordinate 3,992,690, forward strand.
AGGACCTCACCATGCCCACCACCGGTGCGCAGGCAAGCCTCGAACCCACACCACCAAGCGTCGAAGCCGCCCTGAATACAACCCTGGAGGAGCTGTTTGCGCAGCATGCGGGCAATGTCCTTGCTCGCTCTGAGCAGCTCGTTGTCAGCAAAGCGCTTGAACTCTCTCGCTACAATCAAGTCCAGGCCGCTCGTCTGCTGGGCGTAAGCCGCAATGTCCTGCGGGAGCGGATGAAACGCTATAATTTGTGACTGGGCGGATACCCTCACCCTGGCCCTTGTCTGTTGACGTAGCGAGGAGAGCAATTCTTGTAGGGTGCGCCCTGCGCACCATCCGGTAGCCGCCGGCCGGGAGCCTGGATTCCGGCTCCTGTTTTCACACGGGTGACGGTCTTTCATAGGAATGACGGGCCATGGTGTGTAGGGGCGGCTCGTGAACCGCCCGGTGGGGAACTGCGGGGTTTGAGCCTGGGAGTGCGGGCTTCCGGCCCGCAACCGCCCCGCCTAGCGCCGCGTCACAACCTGGGCCTCCGCCGACCGCAGCACGTCTTGTAAGCGTTGCCACAGCTCTCCCGCATCCCCGGCCTGAACCAGGCCGTGCCGCACCTCTTCTGCCCCCATACTGCGGGCTAATGCCGCCAGAATCTGTAACTGTGCACCTTCGTCCTGAACAGGCGTAAGCAGCAGAAAGACCAACTGCACGGGCAAACCATCCGGTGCGTCCCAATCGACCCCAGCCAGCGAACGTCCACAGGTAAGCACAGGTTTCGAGAGAGTCGCCAAACGGGCGTGCGGGATGGCAATCCCACTCCCGACTCCGGTTCCCATCAGTTCTTCCCGAGCGTATACCTCCGTGAATAAAGTTTCCCCGTCCAACATCGGACTATGTTCCGCTATTTCCTGACAGAGTTCCTGGATGACCGCCTGACGTGTCAGGCCGGTCAAATGAGGAATCAGAGCCCGACGGACAAACAGCTCACCGATATTCATGGCCGGCCGGCGTCGAATCGACCACATCAGCCAGGGTCCGACAATCAGAGAAGAGATAATCGCCGAGAGGACAATGGAAACAAAGACTGGAATGGTAATGATCTGATACTCTACCGCCACCGCGGCAACCACAATGCCGGTCACGCCACTGGGAGTAAAAGCAATACCGATTGAAACCCGATCTCCGGGAGACAGGCCGGCCTGTTGAGCTCCCAGCCAGGCCCCAAAATACTTCCCTCCGATTGATACCACGGTCACAAAAAAGACCAGAAAGACATCGAAGTTTGCAAAGAAGTCTATTTGCAGGGCGATAGTCGCAAAATAGAGCGGCACAAAAATCGCGTGGACCATCTGGGTCAGGATCTGCCGTACCCGCTCAGAAAGTGCCCCGGCATCCCCAGCCATAATCCCGGCCAGAAAAAACCCAAGCAGGGCAGTCAGCCCGACCCACTGGGTGACTGCCCCACACAGCAACCCTAAGCAACACACAAAGGTGAGGACAATGCCGGGTTGGCGCGGTAAGCGTTTGACCAGTCCGGTCAGCGATTGGTCAACAATGCGTAAACCCAGCGAGAGACAAAAGGCGGTAAAGCCGACTGCGGTCCCCAGCAGGAGGATGACCGAACCAACACTCAGGCTGGCCGCGGCCGCGGTCGCGAATACCAGGCTGAGAATCACCCAGGCCAAAATATCGTTCACCGCATAGCCACACAGGGTTAACAACCCCAAATCACTCTTGACCAAATCTAGGTCGTGCAGTACGCGGGCGATAATGACCATGGCACTGATGGCCATGGTCGTGCCTAAAAAGAGGGCGAAGGTCACCCGCTGGTCCGGCATGGCGAGGTAATAGTCAGGCAGCAACAGCGATAAGAGAAAGCCAACGGTCAGGGGAACGATCACGCCAATAATGCCAATGCGGAGGGCGGGGCCGCGTTGCTGCCAGGCCGCGGACACGTCGACTTCAAGACCCGTCTCAAGCAAGAGCAGCAGCACGCCAAACCATGAGACCGTTTCCAGCATAGTGTATTGGATCGGGTCGGGCGGAAACAAGGTCTGGTACAGTTCGGGAAAGAGCCGTCCAAGCAGCGTGGGGCCAAGGAGCAGACCAACCAGGATTTCCCCAACAACGGGCGGATGGCCCCAATGGCGTAAGACTTCACCAAACCCACGTGCCATCACCAGCAACAGCAGGATCTGAAGCAGAAAAATCAGAAAATGGTGTTCATTCAGATAATGTCCATGCGGAAGCATACGCGTACCACCAGCGAGGGCTCGTATTTAACTGCCTGCCTTCTTTATCCGTTGAGACCCCCCAAAGTCAAAAGGGAGGAGCAGGATGGTTTCTTTGCCGTGGCCTTCTCTTTGCTATGGATACTATGGATAAAGAGGACTTCCCTGGTTCCGAGTCGTCTCGGGCCGCAGGACGCTCGGAGCACGCACGGAGAGGAGACGCTGATGTTGATTGAGACCACATCCCCCGCCTTCCCGGCATCCCCCGCATACGGATTATACGGAGAATGCGGACCGCCTGATTTTCTCCCAATCGGGGTCTCCATTGGAGCCCCGCAAGCACGACCGCCCCAGCACGAAAGCCCCCGCCAGAAACTCTGGTGGGCAGTTATTATCGATGCCTTTTTTGTAAGAGATGCAGCGCATCAGGGCAATAAGGGAGCGCGGCCACAGTACGAGCGGGATCAAACCTGGATTGCAGACGAGAGTGAAGGGCTCTTATCTTTTCGCTGGACGTGTACGCAGCTCGGTCTTGACCCGCAGCGCGTCAAACAGGCGTATCACAACATGCCCATCGAAAGTTGGGGGAAACGAAAACGCCGCACTCGACTGTGAGGAAGGGATTGGGGATTAGGAAGGGCAACCACAACGGGTTGCCCCTATCATTGTGCCTGCCCTAACCCCCAATCCCCAACACCTAATCCCCTCTGGAAACTGTTGTCTCAGCAGCAGGAAACAACACAGTCATGCTGAAAAGATGGGCAGCTCAAAACGGCGGCAACTCAAAAATACGGCCTTTTCCGCTCTTTCAGCTTGGCATGCTTCCTGCTCCTGTTTATTACCTATGTGTGAGTCAGAGCTCTTGATTGAGTTTGATGAAGAGAGTTTCCCTTCCTTCCGCTCTCTTCTAGGTTGCCCCGGGGGCGGTTGTCCCTCCGACCGCCCCCGCCCCTCTCTCTTTTCCGATCAAATATCGTTCCCTTTTTTACATTCACAAGCTATGAATTCTCAAGCCGCTCAAGGATAAAGAACACAATTGTTTAGCCTGTCTTGCTCTGCCGAAACGCTGAGCAAGGCATACAGACGAGGGAGAGAGAGAATGATGCAAGGCCTAAGAAGTTTTACAGAATACACCAGATACACCAGGACGACCTATCGAAAGGCATCGGCTTTCATCCAACGAGGCTGTCCCTCGCTGCTCGTCCTCTGGCTCCTTATTGTGTGGCCCGCTCCGCTTCAGGCGGAAGTCCCAATCACCCAGATTTCCCCAAAGCTGTCAGTTTTCGCGAGCCTGCGCGCGCGGGGCGAGTTCTGGGACTGGTTCAAAGGCAGCTCGGGCGATTCCTCGTATTCCTATGCGGCCACCGTAGCCAAGCTGGGCCTGAAATGGCAGCAAGACCTGTTTGACCTGTACCTTGAGGCGCAAAACACCGCTTTGATGGGTCTGCCCGATGACGCCAGCGCTCCTGCCCCGCAGGGCGCCTTCGGCCTGGGCCCCGTCTATCTGTCCCATAATCGCCGCCAGAACGACGCCAGCGTATTTCTCAAACAGGCCCACCTGACCCTCAAACAGCTCGGTATCCCCGGCCTGCGCCTGAGGGGCGGACGGCACTCGATCGCCGAGGGCGCAGAAGTGCTGAGCAAGGACCCGACCATTGACTGGATCAAGAAAATGCGCGTCTCCCAGCGTCTGCTCGGCCCCTTTGGTTGGTCCCATATCGGACGCTCCTATGACGGCTTCACCCTGAGCTGGACCAAGGACGCCTACAACTTCACGCTGCACGGCTCCCATCCGACCCAGGCCGGTTTTGACCTGGCCGGGAACAAGACCATAACCGACATCGACATCCTGTACGTCGGCTTCAATCTCACCCGGCCCGAGTTCGCCAAGACGACCGACGCGCGGCTGTTCTACATCTACTACGCCGACGGGCGGAATCTGCGGCCCACCGATAACCGGCCGACGGCCGTCCGCAACGTCGACCGCCGTCACCTGGCCATCAACACGGGCGGTGGCCACCTGATTCATGTCGTGCCGACCGGGGCCGGTCCGATTGACCTGATGGGCTGGGGCGTGGTGCAGGGCGGCGACTGGGGCCGGCAGGATCATCGCGGCTGGGCGTTTGCCGCCGAGGTCGGCTGGCAACCCGGCGGGCTGCCGGGGAAACCCTGGCTTCGGTTTGGCTATAACCGCAGCTCGGGCGACGACGACCCCAACGACGGCGACCACGACACCTTTTTCCAGATGCTGCCGACCGCTCGGGTGTATTCGTTTTCGACCTTCTACAATCTGATGAATAACGAAGATATCTTCTTCCAACTCATACTGCGTCCGCTCAAAGGGCTGGTCTGGCGCACGGACTTTCACTATATCCGCGTCAGCGAGAAGAATGACCTGTGGTATCAGGGCGCTGGCGCGACCCTGGGAGACCGGCAGGGAGGCTTTGGCTTTGCCGGCCGGCCGACCTTTGGCAAGCGCGACTTGTTTCAGATTATCGAAACCAGCCTCAGCTACAACCTGAACAAACACATCAACGTCAATGTCTTTTTTGCCCACGTCTTCGGCGACAGCATCGTAGACCAGATCTATCCCGACGATAGCGCCAATTTTGGCTATATTGAGACGACCTTGAAGTTTTAGTTTTTCTCAGACATACGGGTTCTCACAAGGAAAGGAGGGGCAGCTCAGGCTGTCCCTTTTTTTGTCTTCCTTTTCCTCTTCGACCTGTAAAAATCGAGGTGTATGTCCTTTTTCTTTATGGTTACAGAGTATGTTCTTCTGCGAGGTCCGAGCAATCCCTCTATTCTGGGTGAACCTCCTGTCCCATCAGCCAGATGTTGCTTAGCCAACAATTCATTGCTTCTCTGCCTATATTGTTGGCTGATCCGTTCCCTCTCGCCGGGTGCTCCCCCTCTCTTCCGAATGTCCAACTCCCCAGGGCTGCTGGTATTTTTCGCGTTCTTTCCCAAGCGGTCTCTATTGGCATGCATGTTGCTCTTTCTGCTCCGTAGAAGGGTTAAGCACACATAAGGGAGGGTCCCTCAATGCAAAGCAAGAGTTTACACGATCCCTATGATCCGCATACGTCTCTCGATCACTCCCACAGTCATGGAGAGCCGACACCGCCAGAGACCCATTCTACACTCCAGACCCCGGAAAAAATTATCGATCGAGTAGTGGAGAATACGGTTGTCCGCGCCATATTCGGGGGTAATGATGTGAACCGCAGGCGCTTCATGCAACTCGTTGGTGCAAGTAGCGCCGCGGCCCTCATCGAGTCACTCTTTCCTCTCAAAATGGCGAAGGCCTTGGCTCAGGAACAGGTTGGCAATATTGAAAAGAAAGACCTGACGATTGGCTTCATCCCAATTACCTGTGCAACGCCTATTATTATGGCGGAACCCATGGGATTCTATCAAAAACACGGGCTGAATGCGAAGGTCCGCCGCGCAGCGGGCTGGGCCATGGTTCGGGACTGGTCAATCAATAAGGACGTCGACGCAGCCCATATGCTGAGCCCGATGCCCTTGTCCATCACGTTAGGAGCCGGGTCGCAACAGGTACCGTATTTCATGCCGGCCGTTGAAAATATTAATGGCCAGGCCATCACTCTGCATACGAAGCATGCGGGCGTACAGTCCGCAAAAGATATGAAGGGCTTCCGCTTTTGTGTACCCTTTCGCTACTCCATGCACAACTATTTGCTCCGCTATTATTTAGCGGAGGGCGGAGTTCACCCAGACAAAGATGTGCAGATCCGCGTTGTTCCGCCGCCGGAAATGGTGGCTAACCTCAAAGCCGACAACGTAGACGGCTACCTGGCCCCCGACCCGTTTAACCAACGGGCGGTGTACGAAAATGCCGGATTTATTTACCTGCTGTCAAAAGAAATTTGGGATGGTCACCCCTGCTGTGCTTTCGCTATTTCTCAGGAATTCGCCACAACATACCCCAATACATTCCTGGCCCTGTTTAGGTCTATTGTTGATGCAACCCATTACGCCTCAAAGCTCGAAAACCGTAAAGATATCGCAAAAGCCATTGCGCCGAAAAACTATCTCAACCAGCCTACCATTGTGCTCGAACAGGTCCTCACCGGAAAATTTGCTGACGGCCTTGGCAATATTAAGACCGTGCCGGACCGGATCGATTTCGACCCATTCCCCTGGCACTCAATGGCAGTCTGGATACTGACCCAGATGAAGCGCTGGAAGCATGTCGAAGGCGATTTCGATTACAAGAAGATTGCAGAAGAAGTGTATCTCGCCTCAGAATGCGACAAAATCTCTCGGGAACTCGGCTATGACGTTCACCAACAGACCTATAGCTCCCACGTTCTCATGGGAAAAACTTTTGATCCCAACCAGCCAGAGGAATATCTCAAAAGCTTTCCCATAAATAATCTGACATAAACACAGCAGAGAGAGGTCAGCCGATTCCGGCCCCTCAGCGTACGTCAAAAGGAAACAAACATCACAAAAATGGAGGATGGAATATGACACGGAGCGACGCAACAGCTCTCCTACTCGTAGCCAAGAAAGACAAAGGGCTCTCTTTTAGCGATATCGCAACAATTCTGGGAAGAGACAAAGTGTGGGTCGCTGCGGCCTTTATGGGCCAAGCCACATTATCTGCGGAAGAGGCTGAGCGGCTGAGCGAGCTCTTAGGCGTGGCACCGGATGTGACCCTGCCCCTGCAAGAGCCTCCCTTAAAAGGGGCCTTGGACGGCACGGTTCCGGTTGATCCCCTGATCTATCGCTTTCACGAAATCACTCAGATTTACGGAACAGCCATGAAAGCGGTGATCCATGAAATGTTCGGCGATGGCATTATGAGCGCCATCGACTTTGAAATTGATATTCAGAAAAAGGCAGACCCCAAAGGAGATCGAGTGATTGTGACCTATAGTGGAAAATTTCTCCCGTACCGGAAATGGTGATCCTCATGAACGCACGTGCCTTGTCCATCCGAGATGCTGCGACCGCCGTATTGACGCAACAGTCGCAGGGTAAGGGAGAAGGAAAGGAGCCCTCACAAGACCCCCTTCTGCGACAGTCCATGAGGAAAAAAATATACACGCAGGGGCAGCCGTGGCTTCTGTCTGTTACTCTTCTGATCTTTTTTCTGGTGGCCTGGCATCTGGCGACGGTTCGGCCAGCTTTTGACCCAACCGGCCGGACAGAAGACGAATTACTGACCATGGAGTTTAATGGAGATATTATCAGAACGGAGAGTGGCATCTACATCCATAATCCCGACAAAATCCAGGGCATTCCAGGGCCCCTCGTCCTGGTAAAGAAATCCGTCGAAGAACTCTCGGACCCTTTCCATAGGAAAGGAACAAACGACCATGGGATTGGCTATCTCGTATTCTATACCGTGACGCGTTTTGCAGTCGGATTTATATCCGCCTCGGTGCTTGCGGTGTGTATCGGCATACTTATCGGCATGTCACGACCACTCTATCAAGCCCTGAACCCCTTTATTCAGCTCTTGAAGCCCATCTCGCCTCTGGCGTGGATGCCTCTCTTATTATACAGCGTGCAAGACTCTACCTGGACAGCCATTCTTGTCGTCTTTATGGCATCGTTGTGGCCAACTATTGCGAATACCGCATTTGGGGTGAGTTCGATCCGCAAAGAATACATCCAAGTTGCTCGCTTGCTACAGCTGTCCTGGTTCCGTCGTCTTATCATGGTTATCTTACCCGCTGCAGCACCGACTATTATCGCAGGTCTGCGCATCTCTTTTGGGAGTGCTTTGGTGGCAGTAGTGCCTGCGGAGATGTTGTTAGGCGAACTCGGTCTTGGCTATTTAACTTGGATTGAATGGAACAATCTCGACATCTCTGGCGTGATGTTTGCCATTCTCGTCGTTGGATCGGTGGGCATTATACTAGACTCCGGCTTTAATCAGCTCGCCCGCCTCGTGACCTATGCTGAGTAACCTGCCCAGTCCAGAGTGCATACTGCTACAGAAAGAGTAGAATGTCTTTCCTTGAAATTGACCATGTCAGCAAGCATTTCCCCCTGCGTGAAGGGACAACTGACCTTGCCCAGATGACAGAGACCTTCTGCGTCTTCCAAGATATCTCGCTCACTGTTGAAGAGGGGGAATTCGTCACCCTGGTTGGTCACTCGGGGTGTGGCAAGAGTACACTGCTTAATATTCTTGCCGGCTTTGAGACTGCCTCCGAAGGGGGCATGGTCTTGGACGGTCGGGAAGTCGTTGAGCCCGGCTTAGATAGAATGGTCGTCTTTCAAAGTTTTGCTTTGATGCCATGGCTCTCTGCCTTCGACAATGTCCGCATTGCGGTGAAAGCCGCCTACCCGGAGTGGGACAAGTCACAGACGGATGCCCATACACAAAAATATCTCGCCATGATGAATTTACAGCAGGCGGCCAATAAGAAGCCCACCTTTTTATCGGGAGGCATGCGTCAGCGTGTCGGGCTTGCACGTGCTTTTGCCGTCCAACCGAAAGTGCTGCTGCTGGATGAGCCCTTTGCACAAATCGATGCTCTCACTCGGGGCGTGATTCAGGACGAGCTGATGAGGATGTGGGAGGCGACTGGTACAACTGTTTTCATGGTAACCCACGATGTGGATGAAGCGATTTTACTATCGGATCGCATCGCCCTCATGAGCGCCGGCCCGGAAGCCTTTCTCGCCGAGTGTGTCGAGATCGATATTCCTCGACCCCGACGACGGGAGACCATTATTGACCTGCCACGGTATATACAACTCCGGAATGAGATCCTCCGCTTCCTCATGCACGCCTCTCAAGTCGAACAAGATTGAGAGTGAATGCAAGCGCTCTCTTTGACTTTCGCCCCTCCCCTGTCACTCATCCACCAAGCGTATGGTATAGGGGCTATCATGAGGAGAGTATGCGTATCCAAAGAATTGGAGTGTTAACCGGAGGGGGCGATGCCCCTGGCTTGAACCCGGCACTCAAGGCGATTGTGTATCGCGCCACAGCCGAGGGCGTGGAAGTGATGGGGCTGCCCGACGGCTGGTACGGTTTACTCGACGCAGGCGTTGGCGAGGCCGTCCGGCTGGAGGATTACCAGGTCCGGCGCTGGGACCGCGATGGGGGCACCAATCTGGGTTCGTCTCGCACCAACCCGTTTCGCGTGACAGTGCCGGGCGATGCGAGTGCGCGAAATCGTCCACAAGACCGGTCGGATGAAGTCATGGCCAATATCGCTCAGCTTGGCCTGGATGCCATTATCGCCCTGGGCGGAGAAGATACCTTAGGCGTGGCGCACCGGCTGAGTGAAAAAGGCTGCCCGGTGGTGGGCATTCCAAAAACCATTGATAAAGACCTCAGCCACACCGACTACACCTTGGGATTTGATACGGCGCTGCGCAATTGCACCAGTGTCATCGAGCAGGCCCGCACCCCGGCCGGCTCGCACCATTGGGTGCAGGTGGTTGAGGTCATGGGCCGTCATGCCGGCCATCTGGCCCTATGGAGTGCGGTCGCCGGAGGCGCGACCCTGGCCCTTATCCCTGAGTATCCTTTTGCGTATGAACGAGTGTATGAATTGTTGACCCAACGGCTCAGGCGTGGAGAGCAGGACCGGCGCTATCCCCGCTATGCGGTGATTGTGGCGGCCGAGGGCGCGCACGCGGTTGAGGAGGGCGTGGTGACGCTGGATGCCCGCCGGGATGCCTTCGGACATGAACGCTTGGGCGGCATTGGGAGTCAACTCGCCCACCGGATTCGCCGCGACACGCCTTTTGATTCACGCGAGTTGGTAATCGGCCATAGCCAGCGCGGCGGCAGTCCGTCGGCGCTGGACCGGATTATGGGGCGGATGTTTGGCACGGCAGCCGTCGAAGCCGTGCGGCACGGCGCCTGGGGACAGATGGTCAGTGCTCAGGGCATTGGCCCGACCTGCCAGCTCAGCCTGGTCCCCCTCAGTCAAGCCGTCGGCGGGCTCAATACCGTGGACCTTGAGCGCTTGTATGACATCAACCGGTATACCGCAAAGGTATAAGTCATAAGTCAAGAGTCGCAAGTCCCACTTTCGACTTTCCAACTTTCGACTCCCCGACCTTTCGCCCCATAGCTTGCCAGGTGGCGTCCACATACGATAATGGGCAGTCGGATGAAGAGGAGGGGATATGCCTGAGTCCACCTATGCGGAGACCCGTTTTCAGAGAGATGCGGTTCAGGGCGATTCGCTTGCGCCCCATCCCTTTTCATCAGAGCGCTTCGATGAAATGTGTTCGGCTCCAGGAACTGTGCGTCCCCACTGGCAATACGCCATGCGCGCTTTCAGTGCTCTTGGCGGACAAGAGCTGGGTCGCCGTCGGGACGAAGTGCAACAGGTCTTGCGCGAAAATGGAGTGACCTACAACGTCTATACGGACACCCAGGGACGAACCCGGCCGTGGGCTCTTGACGTCATACCCGCGAAAGCAAGTATCCAGGTAGCCGGGCTTCCCGGACAAGACGAAGTCAGAGAACACTTCTCTACCCCCCCCTTTATCGTCTCACCGCTGTAATCAACTGCGCCACACCACCGGATAAACTCTCCTTTACGACCTGCTCGAATCCCGCCGCTCGAACCATCTCCAACAGTTCCGCTTCCTCCGGGAGATACACCACAGAACGCGGCAAATAGCGATACGACTTTCTGTCTGAGATGAGACCGCCCAGCAGGGGCACGAGCCGCTGAAAATAGAATCTATGGCCCCATTTCAGGAGGGCATTGCGAGGCGTATCAACCTCAAGCAAAGCCAAGCGGCCGCCGGGCTTGAGGACGCGCGCCGCTTCTTGGAGTGCGTGTGGTATTGAGACAAAATTTCGTAGAGCAAAGCCGGACAAGACAACGGAAACGGAGGCGGGCAGTAAGGGTAAGGCATTCGCATCGGCATGAATAAAGTCCGCTTTGATCCGGCGCCGGGTTGCGCCGACAAGCATATTGCGGGCAAAGTCAACACCCATCACTCGGGCACCGGTCGCCGCGGCGAGTTCGCTCAAATCTCCCGTTCCGCAGGCTAGGTCGAGCACGACATCGGTAGCACGGACGTCAACGCTACGGATAGTCTTGCGGCGCCAGTATTGATCGAGGCGCAGAGACAGCCACCGGTTCAGCCGGTCATACTGCGGGGCGATCAGATCAAACATTGCCCGCACTGCCGCGGCTTTCTCTGGAGCGGGAGGCAAGACCTCGGACATGGGGATAGGGAATCAGCCAAAGCCGGTGCGGGCAAGGGTGGGAGAGGTATGAGGACACACGGACACGACTCGACGGTGCTGTCATTCCAACGCAGGCCGGAATCCAGTCCCTCGGCTCCTAGGGGATCACTGGCAACACAATATGTGACCGAAACTTACTGTTATGCAAAACGGTCTGCTGCGCGGTGTGGAACTGCGTGCCGGTCGCCTGGTCGCCGCCGGTGTTCAGGTTGCGGTCAAAGCGGGGGAAGTTGCTCGACGACACTTCTACGCGGAGACGATGCCCCGGCAGAAACACATGGCTGGTTGCCCATAAGTCTATGCTGAACTCATACGGCTCGTCCGGGGTCAGCAGAGTCGGACTGCTCAAGGAGTCACGATAGCGTGCCCGCAGGATGCCATCAGCAATGTTCTGGGCATAACCGTCGGGCCGGACATCTACCAGCTTGGCAGTAAAATCGGTGTCGGTGGCTGAAGACGAAGCGTAGAGCACAACCTTGAGGGGTCCGGTGACTTCCAGCGCTGCTTCCAGCGGCGCTCCGGTATAGACCAACACGTCCGAACGGCTTTCTACCTCACGCTGGTCTGCCACGCCAACCGGGATAATCAGCGTGTTGCCGCCACAGGTCGGCACCGGATTGGCCGGATCATATTCATACTGATCGTTGGGTTCGTCCTGGGGGGGGTCAACACTCAGCTCGCCATCGCCGTTGAGGCTGTTCGCCTGGCCCTGACTGTGGAAGTAGTAGGGTGTGTACTGCGTCCGGGCGAGCGGCCATTCGTATTCGTCCCGCCATTGATTGGTCCCCATCACAAACAGCCGGATAGGTGGCTCCTCGGAAATTCCCGAGTCAATTCCTTTGAGCCAATAGTCAAACCAGCGCAACTGCGTCTCGTGCAGTTCGATGGCAGCATTCGGACCGAAATCAATATCTCCGGTCCCACCGGAAATTGGCGTGGTATACGGAAAGAGGTGGGCCCACGGTCCAAGCAGCAATTTCTGGCCCCCGCGTGCTTCTGGCGTCATGGCCCGCGCCTGTAAGCCACAGAAGTGGACTAAGGCATCGCGCAGGAAAATGTCATACCACGAGCTGACATGGTACATGGGGATGTTGATGTTGCGATGCTGACGCTCAATGTTGATCGGCCACCAATACGGACCATCCTCGGGGTGGGTCAGGTAATCGCGCAGATACGGAGCAACCTCTTCAAGCAAATCGGCCCAGTACATGAGCGGCAAGCGTTGGTAGGCTTCTTCTGAAAGCGGATTCCCAAAATTGATTGAACGCAGCAGGTCGGGCCGAACCTTTGGCCAGAGTTGCTCTTTTATGCCTTTGCGATCGATAGTGTTACGCGCGAGGAAGACAGCATACGGGATTTGCCAACCGAGGGAGAAGGCCCCACCGGTGTGGTAGACCCAGCCTTGATGATAATCAGCCCCGGCAGAGATGGGGAAAGCACACTGGAGATGTGGCGGCCGCGTGGGTGCGAGTTGATACTGGGTTGCGCCGAGATACGACTGGCCCTGAGTCCCGACCATGCCGTTCGAGTACGGCAGGGCAGCGGCCCACTCGACTGTATCGTAGCCATCCTGAGCTTCATCAATGAGTGGGTAGTATTCCCCCTCTGACGCAAACCGTCCGCGACCGTCCTGGACGACCACCACATAACCACGCGAAGGAAAATACTCATGGTCGCCAAAGACCTCTGCCAATTGTTTGCCATACGGGAGGCGCAATAAAATAACGGGGAAACGCCCCTCGGCATCAGGTCGATATACATCGGCGTATAATGTCGTCCCATCCCGCATGACTGCCGGGACCTCTTTTTCTGTTATGATTCGATATTCCTGACGACTTTCGCGTGGCATTATTCCCCCTCCTTTGAGCCTTCTTATAAAGAGACAAGCTGGGAAACGCAATCAAAAAGACGAAGTGAAAAAACGCGGGGGGAGTATGCTGTTCAGCATCATACAAAACCGATAAGGAACACAGTGCTATGAAGTATTGGCTGGTGAAATCCGAACCGTATAAATACTCCTGGGACGATCTCCAAAAAGACGGCTGGACGTATTGGGACGGCGTGCGCAACTACCAGGCCCGGAATAACCTGCGCGCCATGCGGCTGGACGACCGGGTTTTGTATTATCACAGCAACGAAGGGCTGGAGATTGTTGGGATTGCGCGCGTCATCAAAGCGGCCTACCAGGACCCCACGACTGATGATGAGCGCTGGAGTGTGGTTGATATTGAACCGGTCGAACCCTTGACTACGCCGGTCACGCTGAGCGAGATCAAACAGGAGAAACGCTTGCAGGACATGGCTCTGCTCAAACAGAGCCGTCTCTCAGTCATGCCGGTGACCAAAAAAGAGTTTGATGTGATTGTCAAACAGGGACGGACGAAATAGTTCAGGCTCCTCCCTTCTTGTTCTCTGGGAGGCGTACTCCCGTGGTGAGACGCGGTGCTATTGCCTGTATCCACCACAGGAAACTCACTGTCTACACTTGACTCGTCAAAAAAGAGTGCTAGGGAAAGATTAGATGCCTGTGGCAGGTGGTGGTTGGGGATTCACTCACTAAACATGAGACTGGAGGGGATCCGCTACTATGCAATACCTGGAGCAACAGCCGTGCTCCTTCCCCACCAGCGGACAGTCTGGATTTGCTCCCGCCGTTCGCCAGGCCCCATCCGAGTCTGCTTCCCCCTCTTTCAGCCGCTCGCATCTTTCTCCTGCTGTCTCCACACGATTGTTCTATTTCTACCCGCCTGCGAAAGCGTGGTCCTCCGATCGTATAGGTCACCGCCGTTGCCCCGACTTGGTTTTCGTTCAGCCACAGACAGGAGGAAGGGATATGAAACCTATTCTCGGCTTTATTGGAGGCGGTCTCATAGTCGTAGTCGTCCTGCTCTGGGGAACAATAGCAGACGCCTGCTTCGGCTACCCGGATGAGACGCCGTATCTCAATATGCATATTGAACCGTGATTTCATACTTTTGGAAAACGATCAGGAGGTGTCATCATGCCAATGCTCAATGCTCTTCAAGAGGCGCTTGAAGCGAACCATATCCCCTATCTCTTACAGACCCACCCTCGGACCTATTCCAGCCAAAAAACGGCCGCGGTCCAGCATGTGCCTGGCAGAGAGATGGCAAAAGTCGTTATAGTCAAAAAGGATGGACGGCCCATCATGACAGTGCTGCCGGCAAGCCATCGGGTGAATTTTACCCGGCTGAAGGAATCTCTTGGGGGGGAGGTCGAACTTGAGGGTGAACAGGAGTTCCGGCGGTTGTTCCCGTACTGCGAGACCGGAGCAGAGCCGCCGTTTGGGAATTTGTTTGGCTTGGACGTCTGGGTTGATACTGCCCTGGCAGAGGACGAGGAAATCGTCTGTAACGCGGGGACGCACTATCAAACGGTCCGGCTGCGCTATGCTGACTTTGCCTGGCTCGTGCGGCCTCATGTCGCCACGTTTGCAGAGCATGGGTGACAACAGCCTTGAGGGGAGAGCTCCTCAGGATCGAGATCAGAGGTACGGATTAAGATGAAACCTCCCAAGGGAAGAGAACGAGGCCCGCCATATATGCCCCTAACGGGATCGGGCAGAAAGAAACGTCCGCGATGTGCGTTCCTCCGAGAGCGCGACTCTTCAGGAGAGCATTGAGAAAGGAAACCGTTATGCCGACCTATATTTTGCTCAGCACCCTCACCCCCGAAGGCAACAAAACCCTCCATCAGCATCCGAATCGTCTGGAAGAAGTGAACAAAGAGATTACCGAGTTTGGTTGTAAAGTGACGGGCCAGTTTGCGACGCTCGGCGCGTATGATTTTGTCAGCATTATTGAGGCGCCCGACAACGAAACCGTGGCCCATCTGTCGGTTGATTTGAGTTCACGTGGCACAGTCCATATTACGACGTTACCAGCGATTCCAACCGCTCAGCTTTACGAAAAACTCATGGGACCGAAACAGATAGGTCGGTAGCAGCAGGCACCCACGCAGTTGACCGAGTTCTGTGCCGCTTAAAAAACTTGACACGGAACAATCAAGCGGAGTGGGAGAAAGTATCGGGTCTCTGGTGGACCCGTCGGACGAGGACGGCGCGCCCGTCAAAAAACCCTCCACAGGAGAGACAGGAGGTGCGAATGGAAAGTCCGCCGGAATATACACGCCCGCCGACGGTGGGCAGCAGCCACGTTAGACAGTGGCTATTGTGTTCGCGCTCTTGATGCTCAGACCCCGCCTGACTGTCGTGCTCGAAAGTACGGGGCCGAAAACGGCCGACTAACAAGAGAAGGCCAGCGGGAAAACGGACTGAGGACAGTCCGGAGCAGCCAGGGTTCAGAACAAGCCTGCTGTACTACCGCCAAGTCGGGCATACAACACAGACAACTGATAGTCGATTCTCAGCGCATAACGCGCACCAAAGAGGGCGGCCTTTCCGGAAAGGTCGCCCTCTTTGGTTGACGCTGTGTGCTATCCATCTGGAATTGGCTTGGCTGTCTGAAATGCTGGTGGAGAGTGCTCAGCCATATTCTCTCACTTAGCACTCCTCCTGTCCCGGCCTCGCCCAGGATCAAGGAGGTCTCTCCAGTGTCTGAAATTACACCAGATATGGTAAATGTCCATTCGCCCCGCTCACTTACTGTACGATTCGTCTGAGCGGCGAATATCACTCTGTGTTTCGCCCTTCTGCCAGAGAGCTATTTTGGCTATATAGGTCGCAGTACACTTCACCCATCACGAGCGGGGAGTATATGGGAGACTCAACATGCGGGTGCAGCAGATTGACGTGAGCTATGCAGACGGAGCCGGAGAAACACTCGGGGGGGCGACACTCCACGTGCAATCGAAAACGCTGGCCGGCCAGGAGATTTATACACAGCTACCTCTTGAAGCAAAAGAAGTCAGAGCCCTCGAACAGGTGATACGGCAAGCCCTGAGGCGTTTGACCCAAGAAGCCCTGAAACTGATTTAGGCGTGTGGCACTACCGATGAACCGGAGAGATTCGGAGTACGACCTGCTGATAGCCGGAGCCGGCCCGGTCGGTTGTGTTATCGCCGAGCGAGCCGCCAGCCAGCTCGGTTGGCGGGTCCTGCTGGTTGAGCAACGCAGCCATATTGCCGGCATGTGTTATGACGGACTGCATACCAGCGGGGTGTTTATACATCACTTTGGGCCGCATTATTTTCGGACCAGCAACCCTGCTCTGGCCGAGTATCTGTCCCAATTCACCAACTGGATCGACAGCAACTATATTGTAAAAAGCTGGGTGAACGGACGCTTGCACCCCTTCCCTATCAATCTCACAACGCTCGAAATGTTTTTCCACCGCCCTTTTACCGCCGCTTCAGCCGAGCAGTTACTCGATACCCTACGGGTAAAAATCAACGAACCGCAAAATGCCGAAGAATACGTATTGTCCCGCGTCGGACGCGAGTTGTACGAAGCATTTTATCTCCACTACACCCTGAAGGCATGGGGCAAACATCCGCGCGATTTACATCCGAGCGTCGTTGGGCGCATTCCTATTCGTTTCAACAGAGACGAACGCTATGTTGACCACACTTTTCAAAAAACTCCCGCGCAAGGGTTTACGGCCATGTTCGCCGCCATGCTGAATCACCCGAATATCGAAGTCCGGCTGAACGCCAGCTACAAAGACGCGGCCAAAGAAGTCCGGCCGCGCAGAGCGACAGTCTTTTCCGGGCCGGTAGATGCGTATTTTGATTACCGTTTAGGCAAACTTCCCTGGCGCTCGACCGCATTCGAGTTTGAATACTTTGATCAGGTGTTCAAACAGCCCTGTGTCCAAATCAACTATCCGACTCAGCATGCCTATACCCGCTCAACCGAGATCAAGCACCTGACCCGACAACGACACCCAGGCACAGTCGTAGCCTATGAATATCCGGGTGCGGACGGCGACCCGCTCTATCCTATCCCGGCGGCTGAGAATGAGCGCTTATACCAATCCTATGTAGAACTCGCGCAACGAGAAACACGGGACAAACACGTCTATTTTTGTGGCCGGCTGGCGCAATATACCTATATTAACTCCGACCAGGCCATGGAAAGAGCGCTCCAGACCTTTCAGCAAATCCGGGCGGATTGTGCGGGCGTGTAGTGCAACAGCCCTCACACTCTGACACGCTCTTCGTTGTCCTGCCGGTGTACAACGAACAAGCTGCCCTGCGAGAGGTGATCGAAGAATGGCTGCCCGTTCTCAGAGCAGCCTGTGAAAATTTCGTCTTATACGCCATTAATGATGGCTCGACCGATGCGAGTCTCCGCATTCTCACGACGCTGTCCGCAGAGTTTCCCGAGATCGAAATACGGGATCAGGCCAACGCTGGCCACGGCCGCTCGTGTGTGCGCGGGTATGCGACCGCGGTCGCCCGCAATGCGGAGTGGGTCTTCCAAATAGACTCTGATGGTCAGTGCGATGTGCATTACTTTTCCAGCCTGTGGGACAGACGAAACACAAAGAAACCCGTGTACGGTTTTCGCTCCAAACGGGACGACGGCCTGAGACGGGTGCTGATATCACGAGCCCTGCGGTGGTGCGTCTATCTTGGAACCGGCACCTGGGTCCGAGACGCCAACGTCCCGTATCGGCTGATGCCCGTCTCCAGCGTTGCCCAGTGCCTCTCCCTCATCCCGGACAACCCTGCTTTGGCCAATGTTTTTTTATCCGCCCTGCAAGAGCACTACTATGGCATTGAGTGGGTCGATATCCGCTTCCGCAATCGCCACAGCGGCCAGTCGTCTCTGCGCTTCTCCGCCCTGCTGCGCACCGCGCTGCAACTGTATGGGCAACTCCGCCAGTGCTTTTCCGCTCTCCGCAAGTCCACCAAGTCCGCTTAACTGAGCGACAGGCGGAGGGTACCACTATCCAAATCTTGTCGAACCGCTTTCAGACAGGCCTCAAAATCGCCCTCGACCAATCGTCCGCCACTATCAAGCATGCCGCACTCCATCATAAGATTAATCGAGGTCCCAAAGTCGTCAACCAGCAGAAAGCCATCCTGGTCGATCTTTTGTCCGTCCGGCAGGGTCGTAAAACTGCACCGGCTTGGTAGGAATTCCTGCGCTGGAATCAAACGCTCAATATAACCATAGGTTGGTTTGCCGAGCGCGTTACCATACCCCAACTCATACGCCGTCCCGTCGTCGATTAACCCTCCTCGAAAGGCATTACAGTTCGCAACGATCATGTCACAGGCTTTGATCTGACCGATGTCGCCCCGATAGATCTTCGTGGCCGTTCGCATTGAGCTTTCACTCAGGTCCACATTATTGTCCATGGGATGGAGGCCAATGAAACCGTACTGTACGCACAGGCTCCGCTGAATCTGCGCGTACTCAACCGCGTCGGGGCGAAAGACTTCGGGTCCGGCGAGGTAGAGTTTAGGCGGAGTGTTTGACATGGGGAGTAGGCCTCCAATCTTCTCCTCTCTCGGGAGGGGACGAGCATTATTCAACACAGACGAGGGACACGAGGAGATTACCGACCAATATACTTGGGCTCGCGTTTCTCCAGAAACGAATTGACCCCTTCTTCGTAATCATGGGTGGAGCGCAGCCAGGCGTAGGACTTGCGCTCTAACTCCAGGGCCGTCTCCAGCGCGGCATCAGCGCCTTTATTGAGCACCGTCTTTAAGGTCCGGAGTGCTAGGGGCGCGCGCTCAGCCAACTCAGTCGAAAGTTCGGCTAGGGCGCGCTCAAATTCGTCGCCAGCAACGCATTGCGTAATCAACCCCCACTGCTCGGCTTGGGGTGCTGTAATGCGGCGACCGGTCATCATAAACAACTTCGCCCGCGTCATACCGATGAGGCGCAGGGCCCGCTGCGTGCCACCGCTGCCAGGGATCATCCCCAGACGAATTTCAGGAAACGCGAACTGTGAGCGCTCAGTGGCAATACGAAAGTCGCAGGCCAGCGCGAGTTCAAGACCAGCTCCCATAGTATAGCCATCAATGGCCGCAATCACAGGCTTACGACAGCGCTCCGGCCAGCTCAGCGTGTCGCCCCACTCTTCCAGGTCGGCCGGCGTTTGGGTCAGGAATTCGGACAGGTCGCCGCCGGCACTAAACGCCTTTCCGCCCGCACCGCGAATAATGACCACTCGCACCGCGTCGTCCGCATCAAGACTGAGTATGAGGCCGGGCAGCTCTTTGCGCATGGCTACGGTGATGGTGTTCATCAGCGTCTGACGGTCAATCCAGATAGTTGCTTCAGCACCGTTCTTTTCTATGCGAATGACATCACTCATTGTTCTTCTTCCTGTTTTCTTCTTCCAAGCAACATCCCCTCGTCCCTTGGGGGAGAGGGCTAGGGTGAGGGGAATCAAAATCAGTTTTCATGAGACTTCACACCGTCTCATATTCTCCCTCAAGCAGTCTGCGACGCAATAATTTGCCCGTCGGACTCTTGGGTAAGCCGGGCACAAACTCATAGCGCCGCGGACGTTTGAAGTCGGCAAAGTCCTCGGCCTGACGACAGAAGGCGTCCAGGTCTTCCGCACGCAGCGCAACAAGACTCCCGTCAGCCCCCCGTTTGGGAATAACAAAGGCAGTGACCACCTGTCCCCAGCGCTGGTCCGGTAGACCGACGACACAAGCTTCATCAACCCCAGGGTGACGAGAGACAACCTCCTCAACCTCAAGCGGATAAATATTCTCCCCACCGCTAATGACCATATCATCCACCCGACCAACGGTGAAAATATCTCCGTCTTCGTCCTCGTACACGAGATCGCCGCTAAAATACCAGCCGCCACGCAGCGCTTTGGCATCCGCCTCGGGCCGCCGCCAATAGCCCTGAAACGCTTCGGGCGAGGAGAGACTGACAATCAGCTCGCCGGTTTCCCCCCGAGACAGAACGGCGTCCGGGTCACCCTGTCTTTCGGAATCAGCCCGCACGATGCGGATCCGGCTAAAGATACCGGCTCGGCCGGCACAGGTCGGTTTCTCCAATATACGATCACAGATCGTGAATGTATAAATTTCGGTACTCCCGAGATGATTGACAAAAACCCGAGGCTGGAAAATATCCGCAACCTGTTGCGTGAGTGTCCCGGACATGGGCGCTCCGGCGTAACCCAGCTTGGTGACGCTCGCCATTGCCGTCCGCGTGCAATCCGGCACATTGACCAGATCGTGATACAGCGTCGGAACGAGATAGAGCGACGTGACCTGCTCGTTCGCAATCAGATTCACGGCTGTCTCCGGGCTCCAGTCCGGCAGGCAGATCAAGCAACCGTTCAGTAAGGCCATGACAAGCATCGAGCGGACACCCATCGTATGGTAGAGCGGCATGACTCCGAGGGTGCGATCTCGAATGCTGTTCTGGCTTTGCAGGCTATGGGCGAGGGCCGCACTATACTCGGCCCGATGCGTGCGCGGCACTCCTTTGGGCCGACCGGTTGTGCCGGACGTATACAGCATAATGCTGCTGTCCGCTTCGGAAACCTCAGCTGGCGATGCCCTGCCGGTCCCTTCGTCCTCTAACAGAGCGGAAAAAGAAAGACAGTCTGCCGGGGGATTGTCTCCAACGTAGATCCAGGTATGAACGGTTGACAGTGAGGGCCGCGCCGCCTGGACCGCCGCGTGACTTGCCTGTTCAAATATGACCGCAACCGCTTCCGCGTCCTGGACACAAAATGCGATATCCCCGGCTGACCAGCGCCAGTTAAGCGGCGTCGCAATGGCGCCGATCCGCTGACACGCCCAGTACGCGGTGGCATGTTCGAGCCGGTTTTTCAGCAAAAACACAACATGGTCACCGCGGGTAATACCACGCCGGTGTAAGGCCTGCGCCACCCGGCTGATACGAGTCTGCCAGGCGCGGTAGGTCAGACGCCGGTCTCCATCAATAATAGCCTCTGCCTCGGGATACCGAGCGGCGGCCATATCGATGACGCTGGCGATATTCATGCAGGGCTTCCTTTCATACTCGCCTCCAACTGCTGCCACAGCTTGTTTGGGGTCAGGGGCAACTCGGTAATTTCAATACCAAGATGGCGGACGGCATCGGCCACCGCATTGGCAATGGCAATCGGCGCAGTCTGGGCGGTGCTTTCCCCGATGCCCTTGGCTCCGGTTAAGGACTGGGGAGTCGGCAGCACAATATGGTCCATCACCACGTTGTCCGGCATTTCGTTCAGCGTCGGACACAGATAGTCCATCAACGTTCCGGTCAGAAAATCACCCGTCTCGGTGTAACGCAGCTCCTCGTACAGAGCACCGGCAAGGCCGTGTAAGAGACCGCCGGCGAACTGTCCTCGGGCTATCTGTGGGTGCAGGATATTCCCGGCGTCGTGCACAGTAATGTAGTCGGTCACGCGGATATCGAGCGTCTCTGTATCGATCTCAACAACGGCAACATCCGCAGTGAAAGCATAGACCGCAGAAGAGTTCACCTGATCGTACTCGTTCGGATAGTCGAGATCACGGGCAATAAACGTTCCTTCAACGTTACAGGCGGTCTCCAACTTCGGCGGCAGCGTTCCGGTTGACCAGTGCAGACGCGCCGCGACGTCTTTCAGGCTCAGGCCGAGCTGGGTGTTATCGAGCGCAACAATGCGGCCTTCCCGGACGCTGAGTCGATGCGCTTCAACATCCAGGAAGTAGGCAGCCGCCTGGATAAGATTGTCTTGCAACTGCTTGGTAGCAGCGACAATTGAACTTGCCCCGACCGCGCCAAAACGACTGGAATAGCTGCCTGAAGAAACCGACCACGGTCTGGAGCCGGTATCCATCCCGGCGATGACAGTCACGTCTGCTGGCGCAATGCCCAAGGCTTGGGCGACAATAAAAGCGGCAGTCGTTTCCTGTCCCTGTCCGTGGGCCGCTGTCTCCAACTCAACCGTGACGCCGCCCGTCGCGTCCAAGTAGATACGTGTCGTCTGAGCCGAGCCGACTCGGACTAGGTTTGGGCGTCGCTGCGCGGCTTTCTTACTCACGTCTATATAGCCCATATTCGAGCCCGAGGGATCTATTGCAACGGCGATGCCAACCCCGCGCCACACCCTGGCATCACTCGGACCTGAAGTACCCCCTGAAGTGCCGGTGGATTGCCGTAGCTTCCAGTAATCACTCAGTTCCAGCGCGCGCTGCGTGGCACGGGGATAATCCCCGGAGTCGTACAGTCCGCCCGTCACCGTGCGGTAGGGGATATCGTGTGGCTGGATGAGGTTTTGCAACCTGACCTCGGCTGGGTCTTTACCAATCTTCAGGGCGATTTCGTCAATCGCGCGCTCAATCGGGAAATAGTGCTGTTGGCAGGCATAGCCACGATTCGGGCCGCTGGGACAGACATTCGTCATGACCGCCAGGGCGTTGACCTGAAGATGCTCGATCTTGTAGGCGTTCATGAAATTGCCGACTGGACGGAACAAACAGCCAGGTTCCGGCGCACGAATATAGGCCCCCACATTGTCCATGAGGCGCATTTTGAGACCGAGCAGTTGGCCATCATTGCGTGCCGCGACCTCAAGTTCCGTCACCCGGTCCGTTCCGGTCGAGCTTGCGCTGAGCGACTCCAGGCGGTCTTCGATCCACTTGACCGGACGGCCGGCTTTCCGAGAAGCAAGCGCCATTAAGGCCATATAGGGATACAGGGCGATCTTATTCCCGAATGAACCACCGACATCCGGTGGCGTTACTACGCGCAGCTTGCTGAGGGGAACACGGAGCGCCCCAGCCAAAACTGCCAGCATGCTATACGGCCCGTGAAAGTTGGCCCAAAAACTGACCTGTGACGAGGACGGATTCCAACTGGCGATAATCCCATAGGTTTCGAGTGGAAAGGACTGATAGCGGGGAAAAACATAGCGCTGCGAGAACACCATATCCGCAGTGCTGAAGACCGCTTCCACATCGCCGTAGGTGAGCTGACGATCGATGGCGACATTGGTTGCAAGCTCCTCATGCAGGATGGGGGCCGAGGGCTGCATGGCGGCCTCAACATCAACCACGGCAGGCAGTGGCTCATACTCCACTTCGATTTTATCCCGGGCGTCTTCAGCAATATATCGGTCGGCGGCAACCACCACCGCGACCGGCTCGCCAACATAGCGTACTTTTTCGATAGCGCAGGAATAGTATCGTCCCGGACGTTCGGCAGCCACCGCAAACGGCCGACTCCACCCTTGGATTTCACGCCCGGTCAGCACAGTGATGACGCCCGGAAGCGCCAGCGCAGCGCTGGGATCAATGTCTATAATACGCGCATGCGCATACGGGCTTCTCACCACCGCGGCATGGGCGAGATTGGGCAGCGGGTTGAGGTCGGCAATATACTGGGCCTGAAGATCAAAGAGCCGCCGGCCTTCGGTTGAGGGCGGCGGCGCGGTGGTTGGATGCTGAGACATAATGCTAAGAAAGACGCTGTTGGACTATCACGCAGGGGTTGAATCCGTTCACTTTCTTTGATCCCGCAAGCGCTTGGCTGCCTCCACAATACTCACATAGCCGGTGCAGCGACATATATGCCCCCCCAGCGTCTCTTGAATATCCCGGTCCGTAATCGGCTCTGGCGCGGTCTCCAGGAGATGACACAGACTAAGGGCGAAACCGGCAGTGCAAAAGCCGCACTGCATAGCAAAGTGCTCAACAAAAGCCTGCCCGACCGTTTTTCCGAGGTCGGTTTGCATGATCCCTTCAAGCGTGGTGATCGCATGTCCTGCCGCTTGCGGGGCCAAACGCAAACATGAACGAACGGGCAATCCATCAACCAGCACCGTACAGGCACCGCACACCCCCTGCTCACACCCCAGATGTACGCTGGTGCAGCCGGCCTCTTCGCGCAGAAAGTCGGCCAGCGTTTTGCGAACGTCAACCAGCGTTTCAACTGGCGTTCCGTTGACGGCGGTCGTGACAATGATGCGGCGTTGAGGCTGCACTATGCTCTCCTGACCGTGTTCTCTCGGCCTTCCTTCCCTTTCCACATAGCAACAGCATCCAGGTAGGCGCGCTTGACCATCACCCGAGCGAGATGCTTCCGATACTCGGCAGAGGCATGCAGATCAGTGTGACAATCGAGTCCTGCGACAGCCGACGCCGCAACCGCCTCGGCCTGACCGTCAGACAATACCTGCTGTGTCAGCACGGCTTCAGCCTGGGGGACCCGCAGAGGGCGATCCTCCACGCCAAACAGGACGACACGTCCATGCGCACAACGGTCCTCACCCATCTCGGCCAGCACGATCGCCCCGGCCAGGGCAAAATCCCCCGCCCGTCGGGTGTACTCCCGCACCCCCCACACCACGTTCTTGCGGATGGGGATACGGACTTCGGTCAGCAGTTCGTCAGGCCGGATATCCGCGCTCAGGGGACCCTGAAAAAAATCAACCGCCTGAATACAGCGTGCTCCGGACGGTCCGACAACGAGCAGCTCTGCGTTTAAGGCGCAAATTGCCGCCGGCAGTTCCGCGGCCGGGTCGGCATGGGCCAGACTCCCCCCAATTGTTCCCGCATACCGAATAGGCGGATGGCCGATCAGGCGCGTGACCGCAGCCAACACGGGCACGGTGCGCTGAATACGAGCGTCCCGTTCAAGCCTGTATTGCCGGGTGAGAGCGCCAATATGCAGGCGCTCAGCCTCTTGACGGATGTAGCTCAACTCGTCCAAGCCGTTGATGTCCACAACCACGCCGGGAGTTGTCAGTCGCATATTGAGGAGCGGCATAAGACTCTGGCCCCCAGCGAGAATCTTCGCCTCGTCGCCATACTGACCAAGGACGGCCAGCGTCTGTTCGATTGATTTCGGAGCAATATACTCAAAGGGGGCAGGCTTCATTTCTCCCTCTTCGACCTCGCGCCGGACTATACTATGGATGGAATAGCCAGTCCAGTTTTCCAGCCCCCTGCGTTTCTCCAGTTGACGCACCCCCGGACAATCCATATTGATGGGCCGAAGAGTCTAGGATCACTTTTTTTCCGAAAGGAGTATGTGTATGAGCGGTCAAGAAGCAGGGCTCAACAACGAGCTCAAGCAACAAATCGTAGCCTTCCAAAAGGAAATGCTGCCAAAGATTCCACCGGAGATTCGTGAGGTACTGGTCCGCACGACCGAAGATCAAGTCAAATCCGGCATCACGGCCAAGGCCCTGAAAGTCGGAGACAAAGCCCCTGACTTCACCCTGCCCAACGTGCGTGGAGAGGCGGTGACGCTTTCAAACCTCCTGGCCAAAGGACCGGCCGTCATTGCCTTTTATCGAGGCGCGTGGTGACCGTACTGCAACCTGCAGTTGCAGGCTTACCAAAAACGCTTGGCTGAGATGCAGGCGCAAGGCGCGTCCTTGATCGCCATCTCTCCCCAGACCCCGGATAATTCGTTGACTGTTGCAGAAAAGAATGAGCTTCAATTTGAGGTTCTCAGCGACGCCGGCAACGCCGTCGCCCGACAGTTCGGGCTGGCGTTTCGATTTGTTGATGAGTTGCAGGAGACCTTTGAAAAAATGGGTATTCAACTGCCCACATACAATGGCGATGAGGCTTGGGAACTACCGATACCCGGCACCTATGTCATTGACCAGGACGGCACCATTACGCTGGCCTATGTGGATGCAAACTATACCACCCGGCTTGAGCCAGGTGATATTCTTGACAGTCTGCAAGGGCTGAATTAAACGGACGCAGGCTATTATGCGGGGAGCGCTCTTGCTCCCCGCGAGTCATTATCCACCGTGGCACAGTCTCAATAAGAAATGGGCAATATCGCTTGTTTCCCTTGCTCTCTCTTTTCTGAAAAGTTAGTCTGAATTTTAGTCTATTGAAAGGAGAAATGAGATGCCACGCAATCTTCCTTTATCTGAGGCAAAAGCGAAACTAAGCCAGATCATCGCAGATGTAGAGAGTACAGAAGAAGAAATTACCATCACCCGGAACGGGCGTCCTGCCGCTGTACTGATGAGTGCGGATGAATTCGCGAGTTGGCAAGAAACAAGAGCAATTCGTCAGGATCCCGAATTGATGCGAGAAATTAAACGTGGACTTCGGCAACTCCAGAAAGGACAACGATTCACTTTTGAAGATATCTTTGGGGAGCCGCTCTGAAGGAAGAGTATGGCGAAAACGCCCCGGTATCGTATAGAAACCGCGAAAGCTGTCCGAGATGCAATCATTCACCTCCCCCCACATCTCAAACGAAGAGTGAAAGCAGCCTTTCGAGCTATCGCGGGCAATCCGCACCAGGCAAGGCCTCTCAAAGATGAATTGATATGGCTCCGAAGTTATCGGGTCGGCAGGAACCGGCTTGTCCTGCGTATCAAAGGCTCCGTCATCGAAATTATTGCCTTCGGTCCCCGGAGTAATATCTACGAACGCGCCGCTGCTGAACTCAGCATCTCATTGCGTGCCAAAGACGAAAACGACGAGAAAGGGTGAGCGCTCGTGAACGTTACCCATCTCTCTTGTTCAGCCTGTGGGGCCCACTACGCACCCAATCAGCTCCATAACCTGTGTACCCAATGCGGGAAGCCGTTATTGGTTCACTACGATCTTGAGCGGGCTGCGACGACGTTAAAAAAAGACAGCCTACCGGCTCGCTCTTCAAGCCTGTGGCGTTATCGGGAAGTGCTGCCCGTTATCCAAGACGACAATATCGTCAGTCTGGGTGAGGGCTGGACCCCATTGCTGCACGCCCATCGGCTGGGTGAACAACTCGGGCTGCCGCGGCTCCATATCAAAGACGAGTCGCTCAATCCCACGGGATCATTCAAAGCTCGCGGGATGACCGTCGCCGTCTCAATGGCAAAAGAACTCGGGGCGAAGAAGCTGGCAGTTCCCTCGGCCGGGAACGCGGCTGGCGCACTTGCCGCCTATGCGGCGCAGGCCGGACTCGAAGCCCATATCTTTATGCCCAAAGATGTTCCGTTGGCCAATCGGCTTGAGTGCGAACAGACGGGCGCACACGTCACCCTGGTTGAGGGCCTTATTACTGATTGTGGAAAGATCGTCGCCGAACGCAAAGAGCAAGAAGGCTGGTTCGATGTCTCGACCCTCAAGGAGCCCTATCGGATCGAAGGCAAGAAAACGATGGGCTATGAGCTGGCAGAACAGTGTGGCTGGCATCTGCCGGATGTCATTCTGTATCCCACCGGCGGAGGGACCGGTCTGATCGGGATGTGGAAAGCCTTTGACGAAATGGAGCGGCTCGGTTGGATCGACTCACGCCGGCCGCGCATGGTGAGCGTGCAAGCAGCCGGCTGTGCCCCCATTGTGCACGCCTTTGCAACTGGCGCGTCACACGGCGCGGAGATTCCCAGGCCACACACCGTCGCCTCAGGCTTGCGCGTACCTGCGGCGATTGGCGATTTCATTATGCTCGATATTCTGAAAAAAAGCGGCGGCACGGCTATAAGTGTCAGCGACGAGGAACTGCTCGCCGCGGTCGGTGAAATCGGTTCAGCCGAGGGCATCTTTCCCGCACCAGAGGGCGCTGCCTGTCTGCCGGCGCTCAAGCGTCTGCTTCAGCGGGGTGAGGTCAAACCAGACGAATGGGTCGTCCTGTTTAATACCGGTTCGGGGCTGAAGTACCTGGACGTGTTGTCTGCTTAGCTCACGCCTCCACGTTCGAGCGCAGCACGCGGCCAGACAACGGGCCGGTCTGCTCTCCATCTGAGAACAGGAATTGTCCGTTCAGGAGCGTATGCGCGATACCCGTCGATTTTTCGATGTAGCGCAGTCCTCCACCGGGGAAATCATGCACCGGCTCCTGTTTTCCGCAGTCGACCGTCTCAGGATCAAATACCACCAGATCGGCGATCATACCCGCAGCGACTGTCCCGCGCAGTGGTACGCCAAAGACCTGAGCGGGGACGGACGTCAACTTCCGGATGGCCTCTTCGAGCGGTAACATCTGTTTGTCGCGCACCAGCGTTCCGAGCAGATAGGTCGAGTAGCCCGCCTCGCAGCGCATATCGGCATGTGCCCCGCCATCCGACAAACCGACCAGGGTATGCGGATGCGTGAGCATGTCTTTATTGACCTCGCCAAACTCGTACAAGAACTGCATGTCCAGATCGTCGTTGAGGGCTAGATCAAAAAACAGATCGAGCGGGTCTTTCCCCCGCTCGTGGCTCAGGCTGGCCAGGCTCTTGTCCAGCAGGGGTTGCAACTCCGGCTTGTTGACCGTGAACACGCTCAACTGCTCCCACTGTCCGGTGAAAATACGCGGCTGTTTCAGCTCTTCACGAAACGCGGCCCGAAAGACAGGGTCGGCACACATGCGTTGCTGCTCGTCCAGAGGCCGGTCGAAGATCGGCTTCCAGCAATCAAAATTCCCAAAGATAAACGGGCGTTTCAGATTAAACCGAGCGCTCTTGTAATGACACGGTACTTGCCCCAGCGGCAGATAGCCCCGGTCAAAGAGCGGCACCACCCGATTGACCGCAGCCTGCCAGGCATCGGGTGGCGCCTCCGGCTTTTGCAGCAGCCCCAGCCACGTTACCGGCCGTTCACTCTGGAGTAGCAAAAAGGTCAGCAGGTCATATTCGTCATCAGACAAAAACCCCGGACTCCGCGTGAGCGCAATCTCGATACTCCCCCGGCCGCGTTCTTTGAGCACGCCGGACAAAGCCCCCAGTTCGTCCCGGCTGGCCATCCGGCACGGCAGCGGTCGGCCCCGAAAGCCTAAGTGCTGGGGTAAGACGGTCGTCGAGAAACCAAACGCGCCAGCGTCCATAGCAGTGCGGAAGAGCCCCGTGAGTTGCCGGATCTCGTCTTCCGTTGCCGCTCGCTCCTTACTCTCCTCTCCGAGCACGTATTGGCGCAGCGGCGAGAGCGGCAGCATCATTCCTACATTCATTCCCAGCCCGTTATTGCCGAGCGCGTTGAGGTATTCGTCAAAGCCCTGCCAGGACCACCCGACTCCTTTTTGGAGGACCTCCAGGGACATGCCCTCGACATTGACCAGGTCGCCAACCAGGGCCTCCCGGTCGGCGGGTTTGCACGGCGCCAGGCCAACCCCGCAGTTCCCCATGATAATGGAAGTCACACCGTGCCAGGATGAACACGTTGCCAGCGGGTCCCAGAGAATTTGGGCGTCGTAATGGGTGTGATGGTCAATAAATCCTGGGCACACGATCAGCCCACCAATGTCGAGGACGGTGGCCGCCTGGCGGGACGGAATAGTGGGTTCAACCGCAACGATCCGATCTCCGCTCAGCGCTACGTCCGCGGCAAACCGCTCCCGGCCGGTTCCATCAATAACCGTCCCCCCTTTGAGCACTATGTCGTAGGACATGCTTCTCTCCTTTTTTTACGGGCGAGACGGCTTGTCTGTTTGCGGCCTCTTCTTAATCAGATAGGCGTGCATACCCTCAAGCACGACCTCGTCGCGTTGATTGATAATACGGGTTGTGAGGCGCAGGACGCCGACAGCGGTCTTGGGAATCAGTTCGCTCACTTCCAGCTCGGGTTTCACGGTGTCGCCGATCAGGACCGGTTTGAGAAACCGGGAAGACTGCTCAAGAAAGGCCACCATCGACTCTTCGACCAACGGCGACAGTTCGGACGCACCCAGACAGCCCAGGGCGGTCACCAACAGCCCGTGGGTGACACGTTTGCCAAAGCGAGTGGTCTTGGCGTATTCGTCATCGTAGTGAATCGAGTGGTTGTCGCCCGTCATGCCGGAGAAAAAAAGAAAATGGGCATCGGTCAGGGTTTTGGCCGGACTCCGATAGACCTCACCAAGCTCGAAATCTTCAAAGTATTTGGTAGTTGGCATCTATTTCTCATCCAGCACGGCAATCGCATCAATTTCTATGAGCGCTTCCGGACGCAGCAGTTCCTTGACCACAATCCCGGTTGCCGCGGGGAAACCGTTTTTGAAAAACTCGCGGCGGACCTCGGCTGTGCCGCGATAGCCTTCCTTGGTGGTGATATAGTCCACGGTCTTGACGATATCGTCAA
This sequence comes from uncultured Binatia bacterium (SeqCode), assembly GCA_965247985.1. GTDB lineage: Bacteria > Desulfobacterota > Binatia > Bin18 > Bin18 > Bin18. Next base: position 4,023,026 of record OZ252051.1, read on the forward strand.
AGCTCGCTCCGGCTGCGTCCAGGATCTTGCCGATCTTCTGAAAGATCTCGCGCGTTTGGACAACAATATTACCCTCGCCCACGACTTCGCCTTTTGCGTTGAACGCGGTTAGGCCGGAAATAAACAACAGATTCCCCTTGCGCACCGCCGGCGAGAACGTATAGCGCTGGTCAAAGCCCCAGGGATCAACGATTTCAAGTTTCGGCATGGATTGGTTTCTCCTCTCGTCCACTCTCGCTTATCTTCAATTCAACCGTGCGCGACACGCTGAAGAGGCGGTCCGTCCAATTCAAGCTGGACCGCAATTTCGGCCAGCGCCTCTTCGGCGCGGCCACGAAAATCCTCAGGCTTTTCCCCGGCCTTGATGTGCGGAATGACCACGATGGGAATATCCGGCATGGCCATGGCTTTGGCTTGATCCTGGGCCGCAACGAGAAAGGTATCAAAAGTCACGGCAACGGCTCGCACCCCCCGCTTCCACAGTTTTGCTGAGTCGAGCATACAGCCCGACGTACACGACCCTCACGCGCACAGGCCGACAACGGCCTGCTGCGACGCTGCGGCGACCTCGTTAATCAACTGCTCGGGCGAAGGACGGGTAAACATCGGCTTGCGCCAGATCGACACCTTACTCACGGCCGGCTTCGCCTCCAGGAGTTCCTTGAGTCGTTCAAAAAACATCCCGGCGATCTCATTGCCAAAGCCATTGTTCACCAATCCGATGACACGGCCTGCAGCGTTCCTATCGATTTTCTTTTCGGCAAATTGTCGTCGGACTCCGACGGGGCTGAGTACCCGCATATGGCACCTCACTGACTGTGTTGAATTTCCTTGGTCACGGCAAATCCACCCAGTCCACCCCAACCTGGACAGATCGCCGCGAAATACGTTTCTCCTCCAGCCACCACAATGTGAATGTTACGGGGCCGCTCGGTGATGGGCACCCGGTAGTCGTCATTATCCTTCTCCACCCAACTCGGCCAAAACTGGTCTGATATCCCAAGGGCGTCCACTGCTCGAATGTCCCCCAGCCGGGCCCGGGCGTGCTCCCACAGGTAGACCCGAATCTCAGGCTTGGACCAGCCTTCACGCTGAAACTGGCGCGCCTGCCAGGGATTCAGCACAACCAGGGTTTCACCCATGGCTTGGACATTATTACTGCCCAAGCCGCTGAGCGAGCTAACCAGTGAGGCCAGCATCTGTGCGACCGTGCCGTAGCATAACACCGAGTGAGGGGCCTCACAGCTAAACACGGTCACGGCATTTTTACCGGCTTCGATCCCACGCTCAACGTGCAGCGGTTCCCACGGATTCGACTCTTCCTTTTCTGCAATACAAAAGCTCCACTTGCCGGGGTGGGCCTGGGTGGACTTATCTACCTCACCGGGGATATTGCCGCCCAGATTCCAGAGGAGCAGACGGATGGCACGGCCAACAGTCCCGTTGGCCCGGAAGCCGTTACCAAACACACCGTCGCTGGCATTGAACTTGAGTTCTGTAGCAATCGGACCGTTGACGATGGTCAGCGGCACACAACTATGGGTGGTGGTCTGCACGCCGTTGAGATTGTGTTCCGGCTCCAGCATGGCCTCGACCGCAGCGATAATAATCGGAAAGTATTCAGGCCGACAGCCGGCCATGACACTGTTGACCGCCAGTTTTTCAATAGTGGCAATGCCTTGAGCCGGCGGAATCTCGCCCAACTCTTCTTGCGGGTCACGCCCGGAGGCTTTGATCGTTGCCTCGACCAGTTCTTCAGTCGGCGGCACGATAGCCAAGCCATCGGTCCAGCCGCGCTCAAAGAACAACTCGACCGCGGCGTGGTAGTCTTCAACGTCAATCGGTTCGGATGTGAACTGCATATCCCCTCCGGCCAGTCTTCTGATGTCTACACAGCCGGAAGGGACAGCGTCAAGGGTTTACCTCGCCTGCCGCGCGCCTCAAGACCTTGAGAGCAATCACGCCGCCAGCATTTTCTCGTTGCAGGTATAGATCGTGACATCGGGAATGCGGGCGAAATCCGTATCTGTGGTCGCAATGATGGAGACCTCATGGTCCTGCATAATAGACCAATGATAGGCGTCCCGAGGCAGTAAGAGGTGACGGTCCACTGTTTTGAGGGCCGTCTCATATGAACCTGCTTCTGTTTCGATAAAGGAGATATGCGGTAACTGCTCAAGCCTTTTTGTAAACGCTCGCAACTTCCGCAATATTGGTTTGAAACGGTCAGGCTCTTCTCGATACACTTCCCAAAAAGTTTTCGGAGCATGAAGCTGTTCGGTTTCGAGCTTCAATAAGATGTACCACGTTCTCGTACAAAGCGGTCCAACAGGAAAAGCAGAGTCTGCTGGTTCTCCTGGGCGAGTCGCTTCAGTGTGCGATGGAGCGCGTCGTCAACGTAGACAGATTTCATGTCATTTTCTCTTCGCAGCATTATTTTAGCTATTCAGCTAAAATAAACAGGAATGCACGGAAAAGAGGCTTTACTCATGTCGATGCTCTTATTGGCAGGGGTATATATCTCTGCGTTGCCGCATACTCGCAAATCCGCAGGGGCTCCCGTGTGGTACACAATCGACACAAATTCGCGATCAAGGTGGCGAGGGTGTATGAGGTATAGCGAGGGGTATCATAAGTTCCTGGAAAAATTGACCTTTTCCGCTTGCCCGTATGATATGGAAACACGTTACAGCCAAAACTGGATAAGAAGAGAGAATCTTTCCTTTGTCAAGTGGTGCCATATGTGTTACTAATTGCCCGTGGCCGAAGTCCGAGAATATCTTACCGACCGAGGGCAGAGCCCGTATGCAAATTGGTTTTATCGACTCAATGCCCCAGCGGCGGCCAAGGTCGCAGTAGCCTTGACTCGTATAGAACAGAGCAATTTCTCGAATGTCAAAGGGGTTGGTGGGGGCATCTTTGAATACAAGATTGACTTTGGACCTGGCTACCGAGTGTATTTCGGTAAGGACGGAGAGACGCTGGTTATTCTGCTCGGTGGAGGAACGAAGAAACAATAACAAAAGGACATCGTGACAGCAAAATCCCTTTGGCAAGACTACAAACGAAGAAAAAGGCTGGAGAGCTAGCTATGCCGTTAACACGGAGCTTTAAGGAAACTATTCAGGCACGAGTGCACAGTGATCCCGCCTTCCGGGACGCGCTTTTGAGGGAAGGGGTGGAGTCCTTACTCGCAGGAGATGTCGAGACGGGGAAGGCGGTACTTCGTGACTATATCAATGCGACAATTGGCTTTGAGGCGTTAGGTACACTCGCGAATAAGCCTGCAAAGAGCCTCATGCGCATGTTTGGGCCGCGCGGCAATCCACAAGCAAAGAATCTCTTTGAAGTGATTGGGCATTTGCAGAAACAAGAAGGAATTCAACTGGAAGTGCACGCCGTGCGCTAGAGCGTCTATACCCAACGGCAAAAATTGAATCGGCCTTTCACAAGGCCATCAAGGGAATCCGCAGAATCTGGCCCAGGTCGCTAGCTGCCCACTGACGCGGCGGCGGCCGTTGCGACGTAACGCTCGGCGTCTTCGGCCAGCAGCAAGCGTTTTTCTTGTAGCTCAGCGGCGGCGCGGGTCACGGCCTCAACGGAGTGCTCGTGACTGGGATAACGCTCTTCAAGCGAGAGCCTCGGATCGCCATTTGCCCGTCGTTCTTTGGCGGTGACGGCAACGTGTAGGGGCGGTATGGCACGTTGCCCGGTAGACTCGCCCGCTCGACCATGATGGTGAAACTGGAGCGCCTCTTTTACCCGGATTGTGCTCCAACCAAAACGAAAGCCACCAGAGCTGGCTCTGCTGAACGATTACTCCAGGCATGATTGGTCGCCCGCTGGATGAGGACATCCCCAGCCTGCATGCAAGTTTCACCTTCGTCCATGACTGCCCAAATCTCACCTGATAGGACGATGGCGTAGTCTACTGAGGCGGTTTTATGCATCATCGGGGTTGAGCTGGTAGAATCAGCGGCATGACCCGCCTCCATGGAGGAAAAGACTTCGCTCGCATCAGTACGGTCTTGCCATGCCGCATCAGGCGGAAACTCGACGACGCGGCAGATTGTCCCGGTCGACTGAGGTTCAAGATGCATAGGACGATCAACCGGGTCGGCATCACTGGACAGGTCAGCAGGCGCAGTTGTCGTCTCCCATAGATCAGTGGCTCGCAGTCCTGGCACTGCTTCGAGATCTAGAATGCTCGTGGCAGTGGCATCTTCAGCAATGACCGATTTTCCTTCAGCATTGTGACCGGTCACAATGCGGCGGATTTTCTTTGGCATCTCTCTCCCCCTCTCATTCATGAAACGGATATCCTTCCTCCTAACACGAGTCAAACGTGTCGGTTCAACCCGACTCTCTCAAATCAGACAGCACCTGACCTTTGATCCATAGCTGTTGAGGGCGGTGTCCCTCTGTGAAAAATCAGCTCACAGCCTGCTTGGGTGGAATCTCTTCTGCATTCTCGGCTTGCCCAGCCGGCTGGATTGATAGCCCTTCAGGTACATGAATCGTAGAGGTTGGGAAGGCGGTTTGTGCGCCGTGAGACTCGATAATCTCCAGGATTTTCAGCAACACGTCTTGCTTGACCTTGTGGTAATAGGTCCAACTCGTCGTCTTGGTGAAGGTATACACAAAGAAGTCTAGGGAAGAGGGGGCAAAGGCATTGAAATTGACCATCAAGGTCCGCGAGGTATCAATCTCGGGATGGGAACGCAGCATCCGCTCAACCGCGTGGACAATAGGCTCCATCTTGTCGGCATCGTCATAGCGGATGCCGATCGTCTCGTAGATGCGACGGTTCGACATCCGCGAAGGATTCTCCACCGCAATAGTGGCAAAGGCTGCGTTCGGGATGTATAACGGCCGCCTATCAAAGGTGCGGATGCGCGTCTGTCGCCAACCGATCTGCTCAACTGTTCCCTCGATCTCACGGTCCGGAGAGCGTATCCAATCGCCTACCGCAAACGGACGATCAAGATAGACCATCAAGCCCCCGAAAAAGTTCGCCAATAAATCCTTGGCAGCAAAGCCAATGGCAATACCGCCAATGCCGCCAAACGCCAGCACTCCGGATACACTCACCCCCAGCGTCTGCAGAATCACCAACGTCGCTATAATCGTGACAAACATGCGCAGCAACTTGGCAATGGCATCCAGGGTGGTGCGGTCGTAGGCTTCGCCTTCGGCTTCATATTTTGCGAGGATCGCCCCTTCCCCTTCTTTAATGAGGCGCATCAAAAACCAGGCGAAGAGGGACATTACTCCCAGCATCCGAAAGGGGCCAAGCTCAGTAAAAAGTGTGGGTTCGGAATGACGCAGAACAATATCAAGAGCCAAGCTCAGACCGATAAAAAGCACAAGAAAAGCCAGCGGTCTTTGCAGGGCCTTGACGACCGCATCGTCCCAATACGCCTGTGAGTCCAGGGCTTTGTGATGCAAGCGGTTGAGGAGCCGCCGCAAAATGAAATCCAGCACCAGGGTGATGAAAACAATGACACAGACCTGGACCAGCCACGATGTGGCCCAGTCGGGCTTTTCGGTGAAAAGGCGTGTGAGTTCCATACCTACCTCTGTAGCATGTCCGGCGTTTGAATGATGGGGAGGATCAACGCGTGATAATCAACCAGCGCGCACTCCAATAAATGAAGAATAACGCCAACGCCTGGACCACATGGTAGAGGGCGTTATGGCTCAGGGACACCGGCAAATATATGGAGTGAAAGCCCCACTGCGCTTGCTGTATGCCTGCTGCAACGAATGTCAGGACGAGTCCGAGCAGGCCGATCAGAATCGCAGACTCGCGCCCCTGTTGATACACCAGACCATAGACAATTAAAAGAAAAACCGTTGCGGGCAGGTAGTAAACAATCGCTACAAGAAAATTGCGCGAGACGAACAGAACAACCCCGCAGTAGAGGACGAAGAGCACAACAGCGCCTTGCCTGATCCACACAGCCACGCTTTCCGAGAAATAGAGTTGCGCCCCAATAATCCAGCCGCATAGCGCGGTGACCCCAATCGCGATTAGGGTCGTTCCCCACAGCAGGCTATGGCTAACGGTTCCCTCGCCAGGGAAGTAGCCGTGCACCGTTCCGCCACTGAGGGCAGCCACGCCAATCGAGGCAAAAAATATTGCAAACCAGAGGCGCAGCGGGTTCTCCGCCTGGCCCGCCTGGCCCGCCTGGCCAGATACAAGCAGCCAATAGGCAAACAGTCCACACTCAAGCGCGACTGCATAATCGGTCAGGGTGACATCCGGTTCGTTCATGATCTTCGTAACGGAGAAGACTTCGCTCTGACTTCTTGTTCCGGCGCAGCCTTTCCGTTACCACACTGACGGAAGGGATTGAATACAAAAAGGAGGACAGCATGAAATATGGCATTCAACTTGGTGGTGGGGCGTCCGTGTCTCAGCGCGACTCGCTCAAAAAAGTCGCCACTGCCGCAGAAGCACTTGGCTTTGATTCGCTCCTGATTGGCGATCATATTGTCATTCCCAAGCAGATTACCGCCCCCTGGCCCTATGACGAATATGTGGGCGGCAAGACGCCGTATGCGGTGTACACCGAAATGGTCTGGCTGGACCCGTTCGACACCATGGCCTTTCTGGCGGCGATTACTGAGCGGATACGCCTGGGCATCAGCGTCGTAATTGTGCCGTATCGGCATCCCTTTGACGTTGCGCGCCGGGTAGCCACCATTGATGTGCTGTCCGGCGGACGTTTTGTCATGGGCATTGGAGTCGGCTGGCTGGAGGACGAATTTCGTCTGCTGAATATCCCCTTCAAAGAACGGGGTGCTCGCACGCGCGAATATATTGCTATGATGCAAGCCTTGTGGACGCAGGACTCGCCCCGTTTTTCCGGCAAATTCGTCGAGCTGAAGGAAGATGTCAACGTCCTGCCCCGTCCGCTCCAAAAGCCCCATCCGCCCATTTGGGTGGGGGGAGAATCCAAGCCGGCCTTGAGACGCGTAGCCGCCTTTGGCAATGGCTGGCACTGTGGCCTGGTCCTGCCCGAGCGGATTCCTGGCTTACTGGATCAAATCAAAGGACTCATGGACGAAGCCGGCCGCGATTTTAACGAGTTGGAGATTACCGCTCTTGCCCTATCCAATAGGACTGGCGACAAAGAACTTGAGGAGTATCGGGCCGCCGGCGTTGATGTGCTGTATATGCTGCCGTTGAGCAACGAGACCGATGCCGTCATTGAGGAAATGCACGACTTTGCGGAGCGAGTCAGTAGGTCGGATTAGCGCAGCGTAATCCGACACGTCCGGGCTGTCGGGTTACGCCTACGGCTAACCCGACCTACAAGGCTTCGGTGGCTGCTGAGCCCGCGTCACGCCGATCATACTGTCTCGCGTGACCAACTCGGCGAGATCATCCTCGCCCATCCCCTCCGTGCCGGTTGGCCGCTGTGGAATCACCAGATAGCGCATATCTGCCGTACTGTCGTACACCCGGACCTCCATATCAGGCGCTAATTCCAAGCCAAATTCTTTGAGGACGGCACGCGGCTCTTTCACCACCCGGGCTCGGTAGTTCAGACTTTTATACCAGTCGGGCGGGAGACCGAGGAGCGCGCGCGGATAGCAGGAACACAAGGTACATACCACAACGTTGTGGATGGTAGGCGTGTTCTCCACAGCCACAAGCGTACTCCAGGTGTCCACGTCAATGTCGAGTGTGGCAATGGCCGCCTTGGCGTCTGCAAGTAAGTGTTGCTTAAAGTGCGGATCGACCCAGGCGCGCGCAATCACCCGCGCCCCGACTGCCGGAGTGCGGGCATCCATATCTTCGACCGCGCGCCGAACGTCGTCTGCGCTCAGCAATCCCTTTTCGATCAGCAGGACCTGAATGGCTTCTACCCGCTGCTCGTAATAGGTCAGCTCGGAAGCCTCTTCAAGAGGAACGTGCGGGTCGGGCTCATCGTGTTCGTGCATCACTTACTCCTTACTTACTCCTGGGGGCAGGGCTCCAGCCAGTGTTCATACATATCAATCAATAACTGATCATTCTGATACTGAGAGGCAGATTCATATTGTTCCCAGATATGGGTTTGATCAAAGCGGACTAAATAGAGCGCTTGCTTGGGGCGTCCGTCTTTACCATACGCCAGCGTCTCGGGGTTGCGGAACGTACCATGGACAGTCTCTATGATCCCTACTTTGCCTTGAATATAGGCTGGCGTCCGGCAATGACCGGACGGGCTAGCGACTCGGATGCGAACGCGGTCTCCGGGCTTGTACTGCGGCATCACCGTTCGTCCCTAGTAGGCCGACAACCCGCCATCAACCGGCACGATTGCGCCGGTCATCATGCGGGCTTCATCCGAGGCCAGAAAGAGGGCCACCCGGGCGATATCTTCAGGCTCGCCCACAGAGAACGGATATTTCTTCAGTTGGGATTCCAGGTTCACGACAGCGGACTGGCCGGCCGACTGCGGACTATCGACGCTCAGGCGTTGCCGCACCCGGTCGGTCATAATAACGCCCGGACAAATCGCATTGGCTCGAATCTTATCCTTGGCATACGTCCCAGCTAACACCTGGGTAAAAGAAATGACGCCACCCTTGGCCGCGGTGTAGACGTGCAGCGGAAACGATCCCCGCAAAGCGACGACGGAGGACATATTGACAATCGCGCCACCACCAGCCTTGATGAGTTCAGGAATTCCGTGCCGGCAGCACAGAAACGGGCCCAGCAAATCGAGCGACTGGGTATGCTGCCAGACTGACATATCAACCTCAGTCACTGTCTTATCTTCGGCAATGGACCCGCCGGCGCAGTTGTACAAAATATCAAGCCTGGCGTAGCGTGCCACCGTTTGGTGGATAGCGTTCTGCACGCTCTCTTCTTGGGTGACATCGGTTTCTATAAAAACAGCCTCTCCACCAGCGTCATGGACCAGGCGTTCAGTCTCGCGTCCAAGCTCAGGCCTGAGTTCGGCAATGGCGACCTTCGCCCCCTCTTGGGTAAAAATCCGGGCGGCAGAGCGAGCAATACCTGAACCAGCCCCGGTAATGAATGCGACTTTGCCATCGAGGCGTCCCATATATTCCTCCTTGTTTTTCCCCTTCCTACTCCCTCGCCCCTTGGGGGAGAGGGTCGGGGTGCGGGGTGTCTACGCAACAGAAGCGTCCGGGCCACCCACCGAACTTCCCTCAGTCGTTTCGACCCTCCGCTGCGCCACAATCTCTTCGGCCTTATGGTCAATCTCGACTTTGGTCAGGACGTTCTTTTCAATCAGGAGGGTTTCAATTGCACTTATCCAGCGTTCGTAATAACTCATTGTTTCATATGCCTCGGACGGCAGACTTTCGATTGCCCGACGCAATTCATCCACCCGGATCACGCGCTGGTCGGCGCTACTCAGCAGCACCAGTAAGGCATCCGTCCGTTTCTCCCAAAACGACAGTTCATGTTCTGCCCGGTTGACAGGCTCGGCATCAGGCCAGCCCCCACGGTCATGTACGCCCGGCATACGACCCTCCTTCTTTTTGAACGGGTCTTTTTACCCTTTTTCTTGATGGATTTAGTATAAATCGATACAGGCAATATCAAGGGCGCGCAAACTCGCTTCTGCTGCTCGTAGGACAGCGGCGTATTGCAGATGGCTGCCAGAAACTTTCGAGGCAATCAGAACCTGATCAGATATCTTTGATCGCCGCTCCAACCACATCTTCCACGCCGGTATTGCCGAGCTGTTTATACTCCATATCGAGTCTTTCCCGAGCGTATAGAGCAGGAACGGAGTGCGCTCACTTTCTTTTCCTACCACGAGGCTTCCGTTGCCCCACTGCATGCAGCCGGCGTGGATTATCGACCATCATCAGATTGACGTCCGCCTCTGAAGCGCCTAACGATTTGAGCCAGGGAATAATATTGTCATACACGTGCGAGTAGCCCCAGCCGCCGTAGTTCTTATAGCACGTCTTCATGGCGACCTCGGCACACAACAGCACCCGGTCAGCATAGCCAGCATCCAAAAGATCTCGCACGACACGGACTTCTTCCTTATCTGTCGAAAACCCAAACCCAGGGCCACCCGCACTTTCAAACAACTCCTCGTGACCAAAATGGTCGTAAGAGACAAAGCCGACCCCTTTGTTCAGGATACGTTTGGGTACGTCAGCGTTGGGAAAGAGGCCCAGGTGGGACATATAACATTTACCCAGATCGGCGCCTTCTTTTTCCAAAATATCAATATAGGTATCCCAGTGGTCTGCCGGAAAATTCGGATGAACCGTCAGCGACACTCCGGTAGCTTTCTGGGCGCGGGCTGACGCCCGCAAGACCTTCTCTTCTCCCGGTTGAAACGGCTCATGGGGTTGACCGCTCATCGCGATTTCGCCAATGTTGCCAGCTTTAATCCCCGTGCTGCCGATCCCTTGCGTGATCTCTTTGATCATAATGTCGGAGAGTTCTTCAACATTCTTGTCGGCGATTTCAGGCGGATGAGAAAACTGTACATACCACCCTGTTGAAGCCACAATATGCAGGCCGGTGGCACGCGCAATTTTCTGTAACGCAATGGGGTCACGTCCCATGCCGGGCAGATCAACATTGATCAATGTTTGCCCGCCGGCGAACTTGTACTCAGCAGATTCCTGAATCGCCAGGTCCAAGTCATCCTGCACGAGGTTGTCTTTAAAGAGCATGGCGTTACGACGCACTTGGCCAAGATTTTGCATCGTAATCTTGCTCTCGCTGAGCCCCTTGAGCACCCCAGAATCTGGCGGCTGGTGCCAACACAGAATATCAATGGTCAGATGTACGTGGGACATGGTGCCCCCAATCTGACTGTCATCAATTTCCCCTAACACGGTATTGAGTGTAGCCATACCGGCCCTCCTTTCTTTCTCGACAAACTTGTATAACGCCAAGCCTAGCATAGCTACGAATCACGAGAGAAGAGAAATTTATATTTGTCTGGATAGAACGGCTCGGCTATAGTCGGCCCCATGCTGAAAGCCGGCGATATAGTCATTCACTTTTTGAACGACGGGCTGTGGTGGGATGACGGCGGCGCGCAGTTCGGTATTGTCCCACGTGAAGTCTGGCAACGGGAGAAACAACCCAACGAACGTGGTCGCATTACCATGAGTCTGACGTGTCCGCTGATTGTGACCCGCAACGAACTCATAGTCGTGGATACCGGAATTGGCAATCGTCTGAGTGAACGTGAGCAACAATTTTTTACGCCCCGGCGCGGAGACGGTCTGACTGGCCAGCTTCGCGCCCTCGGCTACACCCCAGAAGACGTGACGCACGTCGTGCTGAGCCATCTGCATTTTGATCATGTGGGCGGTGTCATTGATAAAGCGGACGACGGGACGATCACCCCGGTTTTTCCCAACGCCCGCGTTGTTATGCAAAAGGCGGAATGGGAGCTGGCAACCCATCCACCGGACGAACGCATTGCTGCGGCCTACCGGCACGCCCCGGAATGCCTGGAGCCGCTTGAGCATATTGCACTGATCGACGGCGATACGAGACTGACGGCTCAGGTTCGTACAACCGTCTCGGGCGGTCATACCAGCCCACACCAGTGTGTCATTGTTGAGACGAGTGGAACCGGCTTGATTCACTTCGCCGATATTGTGCCTACGACCTCGCACCTGCGGCTGGCCTGGAATGCTGCGTATGACACTGACCCGTTAGGGACCATCGCCGCGAAAAAACGTCTCTACGCGGAGGCCAGAGAGAAAGATTTATGGGTTTCGTTTTCTCACGATGACACTATCGCCGCCGGACGTTTTTCAGACGAAGAAGGGAAAACTCCAGCGTTGGCAGAGACAATTCCCATCGCCCCTCCCAGCGGAGCATAGCAACGAGGCAGCTCTTTTTTCACCGGACGGTGTAATCAGCGCGCCTATTCAACCGAGAGTTCGACGCGGCGGTTCATGGCTCTGCCTTCCGGATTGTCCGAGCCATCATCTTTGGCATTCGGGGCGAGAGGGTCGATTTCTCCTCGTCCAACTGATCGGAGACGCTCGGCTGTAATCCCGCGCTCCACCAGATATTCTCGTACAGCTTCCGCTCGATTGTACGAGAGTACCTGGTTAAACGACTCGGGGCCAACCGCGTCAGAGTAACCTTCAATCAGGACAGATATATTCGGGTTGTCGTTGAGAATACGGACCGCCTCATTCAGCTCCGTCAGGAATTCCGGCTGAACCGTGTAGTCGCTGAAAGCAAAAGGAATACCCCGCAGGATAATTTCTTCCGGAGCTTCTTCTCCCCGTGGAGCGTCCTCTTCCTCTTGTGCAGGAGTCGGTGGTGGTAGCGGCGGCCGTGTCGGTTGTGTACCAGCGTCCTGATGGGGCAACTCCTGCCCGCCCGACCTCTCTGACACGCGCGCCTGCTCGCCAGAACCGGCCCCACCGTCATACAGCAGAACACCCGTCGCTCCAATAAGCATCACTACCCCAACGATGGCAGACGCGCGCCAATACGTCTGAATGAGAGCGGGGGAGAAACCCGCAAACAGTCCAATCGGGTAGAGCGCCAAGATAGACCAGTTGGGGGCAAGGACAGCGAGAATTCCACCAGTGACCACGGTTCCGAGGAGGGTAGCCAGAAATTTCTGCACGGCAGTAAAGGACGGAGGCGGGGCGTCTTCCATGCGGCGATTTGGCCTTTTGCGAACGCCCTGAAGGGATTGGGCGGCCCGCGCCATCCAGCGGACGTTCAGTTGCAGCCAGACCTGGCCGTGAACCTTCCCCCACACAAACCCGCACAGAACAGCAGCAAGCGCGATAAGCACGTCAGTACTATAATGAGTAAACGTGCCAACATCTACATGTCTGTTGGAGGGCGCGTTGACTCATTAAGCGCCTGCGTTCTTAAACGCTAGTCTAGCAGGGGCAGACCCAAATCCGGACTATCTCCGCAAATCGGCAGGTCGTTGAGACGGCACTGCACAAAGACCGCCGCTCAGACCGAGTCCACTTACCAGCTCCACTTGTTGAGGGGTGTACGAACACGATAGGCTTGGGCACCTTGCAGCCTGGACAGATGCGTCTGTCGAGCCACACAGCAGCATGTCTTTTATGGATACCTCCTCTTTGACTCCAACTCCGGACCCCAAGCCCCGCGTCTTCTACGGTTGGTGGTTGGTCGCGCTCAGCGGCTTCATCATGATGCTTGCCCACGTACCGCTTTTTCACGCGATGGGGGTGTGGGCAGTTGCCCTGGAACGAGAATTTGGCTGGAGCCGGACCCAACTCAGCCTGGCACTGACCTTTACTCGTATTGAAGGGGGCTTGATGGGCCCGGTCGAGGGCTATCTGGCTGATCGTCTCGGCACGCGCCGTATGGTTCTCATAGGCCTCTTTTTTCTGGCCACGGGCTTCCTGCTGTTCAGCCAGGTTCAAGGCTTGTGGATGTTTTATACCGCCTACATCGTCATGGCCGTAGGCCAGGGGTTTGGGGGCTGGCTGCCACTGATGACGATGCTGACCCACTGGTTTGTACGCCGGCGGGCGAGCGCCATCGGCTGGGCCAATGTCGGCAGTCGCCTGGGGGCGTTATTCCTCGTCCCAGCGATTGCCTGGGCCATTGACCCCGACTACGACCGTCTCGGCTGGCAGACGACCGCCCTGCTGCTGGGGGTCTTTACCCTTGTGGTTGCTATTCCGGTTTCGCGGCTCATCCGTGACCGCCCACAGGACTATGACCTGCTGCCCGATGGCGAGCCGGCAGCGCCAGCAGCGCACAGGGCCGAAGCAAGCGACCCACAACGCCCAGCGACATCTCAGCCTATCAGCCCGACCCACAGTGCCGACCTGACCGCAGCGCAAGCGCTCAGAACACCCGCCTTTTGGCTCATCTCCTTTGGCCACGGTTTTACCTCCATGGTGCTCTTGGCCATCATGGCCCACCTGGGACTGCTGATGGAGGATGCCGGCTTTTCGGTTCAGACAACGGCCTGGCTCGTCTCGGTGTACACCGCTATTTCCATGGTCTTTCAGCTCGTTGGCGGATATGTCGGTGATCGCATGCCAAAGCGTATCGCCCTGTTTATCTTCTCCTCTCTCCAAGCGGCTGGAGTGGTCGTGCTGACTTTCTCGACTTCGATCCCTATGCTCATGCTCTTCGCCGTCCTCTTTGGCATGGGGTTCGGCGGACGGAATCCGCTCACGGTTGCGATTCGTGGCGACTATTTTGGCCAAACTTCTTTTGGCAAAATTCTCGGGCTGTCCACTGTCCCTATGAACATCCTCATGCTGGTCGCGCCGCCCTTTGCCGGTTGGGTGCGTGATGTCCGGGGAGATTATAGTGTTGCTTTTGGGGTGTTGGCGGTGTGCAGTTTCCTTGGTGGCATATGCTTTTTGTTTGCCAAGAATCCCAGACTAGCGCCTGCACCGCCCCCCCAATAAGAATTGAGAATTGACAGCCCTATTCACCTCCTCCTAGAATAGCCGCGCTGAGAGTCCACCTTTAATCAGAATTGCGAGAAGACTCCGAGGAAGGAACTAATAATGAATACGCCCATTACCCTTCTCACGCTGTCCCATCAGTATGGCAGTGGGGGGAGCCTGATTGCCCGCGATCTTGGACAACGCCTCAACTGGAAAGTCTGGGATAAAGAAATTGTCCGGACAATTGCGTCCCAGCAACATGTCTCTGAGGATTACATTGAAACCAAAGATGAACGAGTGGGATCGTTTATCGAACGCGTCGTCGAATCATTTGGCGTGGGCGGCTTTGAAAGCGCGTATAACATCCCCCCGCCGTTGCGTCTCAAAGACAGCCAACTCGCGCGATTAACCCGCAAGCTGATCGAAGAGGTCTCGCAGCAGGGCAGCACCATTATTGTCGGACGCGGCGGAAACTGCATTCTGGCCAACAGGCCACAGACCCTCCATATTTTTGTTTTTGCCCCGCTCGACGCCCGCATTGAGCGCGTTATGAAAGTGGAGGGACTCACCACAGACGAGGCCAAGCGACGCATCACAGGGATGGATAAACTGCGGACAGACTATGTCCACAAGTTCTACCAGGCGGAATGGCGCGACTCGGACGGGTATAATCTCCAACTCGACTCAAGTGTGTGGGGTGAGACGGGAAGCGCAGATTTCATTATCCAGGCTTTGGAACACCACACCGAGCCGGTTCGGAGTTGAGTAGGGATATCAGCATGACACACACGGCTCCGACAATTGCCGATATTCAATTCCCTTTTAGTTTGATGAATGCGGCTGGCGCATTATCCACCACGCGAGAAGAGTTGCTCGCCCAGGCCCATTCGGAAAGCGGTGCCGTTGTCACCAAGTCGATTACGCCAACGTCGTTTCTTGACCCTGGAGCGCAGTGTGGCCTGGAAAACCCCGGTACCGACTACTACGTTGATCTCATTCCAGAGCTGCGCAAGTGGGACAAGCCAGTTATTGCCAGTGTTGCCGGGCTCACGCTCGAAGAGTTCGTTCATACTGCCCAGGCACTGACGCAAGCCGGTGCGGACCTTATTGAGATCAATCTGAACGATCCGCATGTGCATGACCACGTTCATCCATTTCAGTCTGTCAAACGCTTGGACGAGGTCGTTTCAGCGCTCCGAAGACAGATTGCCGCCCCGATTGCTATCAAGCTCCCGGTTACGGTTCCACTCGCGCTTTCGGACGTCGCACACACATTGGTCCAGAATGATCTCCCCGTTGCCATGTGTCACAACACAGCTGCGAACGGCGGTCCGTCTCAGGCGCAGGCCGTTCTTGAGGCAGCGAAGGGAAAACTCGATGTTATCGGCGTAGGGGGCGTATCAACCGGTGCTCAAGCTCTCACCATTCTCCAACAGGGCGTGAAGGCCATTCAGGTCGGCTCGGCGGTCGTCAAGGAAGGCGTAGGGGTATTCGCGCGACTGAAACATGAACTGGGGGAGTTAATAGGGACGGATATTGCAAAGCTGGCGTCGTAAGTTAAGTAAAGAGTAGGGGCAATTCATGAATTGCCCCTACAACGGATCGGCCATAAGGGTTTCCTCACAGCAAGGAGGCGATCTGTTCTAAAAAATATCGGGTCCGTGGGGCATCCTCTTCACTCGGTATTTCCTTTAACTGATCCGCCAGTTTCCGTAAATCCTCTTCCGTATCCACATCATGCCAGCGCGGGAGCAGGCTCACATTGATGTTGTTCAGGCGGGCCTGTCTCAACGTCTGTTCCATAACCTTTTCCGTACTCCACTCGATATCCTCAAACAGTACTGGCAGCGCTGAATGTCCGGCCTTTGCTCCGATAAAGTAGTAGCCGCCATCACTACTCGGTCCGCATACGGCATCACAGCCTGGGTTTTTCAAAAGGTCGAAGGCCGACTGCAGATGGGCGAGCGGAACAGATGGAATATCACTCCCCATGATCGCCACACGCGTCGATTCTTTTCCTAGCAAATCGACAAAGATATTCAGCTCACGCTCCCCAAGATCATTGCCCCGTTGCGGCAGGTAACGGACGGAGGAGGGCAGCAGCTCACGAAAGCGCGGTTCGGTATCAGCCGGGGTAAAGGCGACCCAGACTTGCACCTCTTCGAGCCGGGATACACGCTCAACCGTGTCAAGGAGAAAGCACCGCGCCAGTTCTGCGGCTTGGTCAGGGTGGAGCGGCGGGCACAGGCGCGTCTTGACCTGTCCGGGCAGCGGCCATTTGGCAAAGATCACCAGGGCGTTGGCAGACATGGCAGCGGTGTAGCGTGTATCGAGGTGAAGGGCAAACGTGCATGACGAATTGGGAAGTTTATAGCGGGAGCCCCTCTTTCGCTTGACACTCTCCAAGCCGCTCAGTATCGTTTCGTCCACATGGGCGCTGCGGACGAAATCGTTGCTATCGTTGATGAAAACAACACCGTTGTGGGCGCTGCTCCTCGGAGGGACATGCGCGCCAAGTCCCTGCCCCATCGGGCCACGTATGTCCTAGTCTTTAACGCGCGCGGCCAACTCTATGTCCAGAAACGGACCCTGACCAAGGATGTCTTTCCCGGCTATTACGACCCGGCAGCGGGTGGGGTCGTGCTGGCGGGCGAAGCATACGATCAGGGCGCGTTGCGCGAGGTCGAGGAGGAGATGGGTGTCCGAGGCGTGCCCTTGACGCCGCTTTTCCGGTTTTATCATCAGGATACGCACAACCGGGTGTGGGGTGCAGCGTTCTCGTGCGTATACGATGGCGCAATCGTCCTTCAGGAAGAAGAAGTCGAGAGTGGCGCGTTCATGTCCGTGTCTGATATTCTGCGCATGGCCCAGACCGAGCCGTTCACACCGGATGGCCTGTACGTGTTGCAGCGCTATCTGGCGGAGTGTCAGACACAGGACGGGGCATGAAATTCGGACTGATTTTCACCCTCCAGGACCCGCCCCACGGAGAGCACCTGTCCCGACTGTATGACGAGGTGTTTGCCCAGGCGGCCCTGGCCGAGGAGGCCGGCTTTGAGTTGTTTTTGCTGCCGGAACATCATCAGATGCCGGACGGCTATCTGCCGGCGCCCCTCACCTTTGCCGCGGCTCTGGCAGCACATACCAAGCGCGCGCAGATTGGTACGGGTATCCTCCAACTCCCGCTGTATCATCCGCTGCATGTCGCCGAGCAAATTGCCGTGATCGACACGATTGCCAAAGGGCGCTTTATCCTTGGGGCTGGCTTAGGTCTTGTTGAGCACGAATTCAACGCCTTTGAGATTCCGCTCTCTGCCGCGGCAACGCGCTTTACCGAATCGGTCGAGATTCTCAGACAGGCCTGGAGCGGTCGGACGTTTTCTTATCACGGCCAGCATTTCAATTTTGACGATGTTACCATCACCCCCCGTCCCGTGCGCCAGCCGCCGATTTGGATCGGCGCCATGTCGACGATCACGCTCACGCGCGCCGGCCGGATTGGCGATGGCTGGCTGTCGGACCCGCTCCACAACTTCGATGTGATGCGGGCCTGGTCCGAGCTGTACCGGGCTGCGGCGCAGCAGGCGGGAAATCCGCGAGTGGAAATTGCTCTGCTGCGGAATGCCTGGGTTGGCGACAGCCAGGCCGAGATTGAGCGGACCTGGTGGCCGCACGTTAAGGATTATCACCTCTTCTACCTGCGGCTGGGCTTTTTTGCCTCGGGCCGATTTAACGCCAAGTGGGAACCCTGGGTGAAAGAGATCACATCGGACGCCGAATGGACATGCGAGCGGGTCGCACCGAACCGGTTGATCTACGGCACGCCGGAGCAGGTCGTGACCGAACTCAAACGCTACGAGCGCGCAACCGGATGCCAGTATATGATTCTCATGCTACGCTGCCCGAGCGGTCCCAGCCACGCAGAGACCATGCGCTGTATTGAGCGCTTCGGTACGGATGTCTTGCCGCACTTTGCATAAGGGAGGGAAATACGCCATGCCAAACGGACACGGATTCATTGATAGCGATGCCCATATTATCGAGCCCGAAGATATGTTCGAGAAATATCTGGATTCCAGATATCGCTCAGCCATGCCCAAGGCGTGGGCCAATTATCGAGGGGAGCCCCTCGGCTTTGGTTTTGAGGTCAGAATTCCCAACCCGGATGGGGGTGAATATCTGATGCCGTTCGGGCGCGACCCGCTGCGGGATCCCGCCCAGGCCGATGGCAAACCGCATAGCGGAGCGCAGGAAGCCGGTGAACGCGTCTTTCTGCCGGGGAATGACGAAGCCTATGCCACATACGCCAAGCAGGACTTCCCACCTGAGATCTACCCGGAGGTCATGCAGCGGGTCGGCATCGACTATATGGTCGTCTATCCCACCAGCGGTCTCCTCTCGGTGACGGTTCCAAAGCTGGCAGCCGATACGGCCGCGGCCTATCGTCGGGCGTATAACAACTGGCTGGCCGACTTTTGTGCGGCTGCCGGAGGACGGGTGTTCGGCGCCGCTTCCATCGACCTGCGTGATGCGCAGGAGGCAGCTCGGGAAGTCCGTCGATGCGTTACGGAGTTTCACTTCAAGGCAGTTCATATTAACCCTGTCCCGGTGTGTGAACACCGCTTATACGACGAATTCTATGAGCCGCTGTGGGAGACGCTGGAGGAACTGAACGTACCGCTCGCCGTTCATACCGGAAACGGCACAGCCGCCGATGAGATGCTGTACTATTACCTCCCCCGGTTACGCTCCGCACAGACCACCGTGGCCTTCACCATTGGGAATATGCTGGCCAGCACCGCGCTGATTATGGGTGGGGTACTGGAACGTCATCCTCGGCTGCGCGTCGTACATCTGGAGTCGGGCGCCGGCTGGGCCGCATTTTGGCTTGATCGCTTAGGCGCCGGCGTACAGGGTGGCTTTCGTGGCCTTGACATTGAGGGGCTCAGCATGCCACCGGTCGAGTATTTTAAACGCCAGTGCTATATCTCAGCTGATCCGGATGATCCAGGTATTAAGCAGGTGATTGATGCTATTGGAGATGACAATATCGTGACGGCAACAGACTTTGGCCACCCCGAGGGCCGACAGTATGCCTGGGCGGTCAAGGAGATGATGGAATTGCCCGGCGTGTCAGACGAGAGTAAACGTAAAATTATGTGGGATAACGCCTTGCGGCTGTATCCCATTCAGCCTGACTAAAAGGAGTACGACCCATGGGTGAACTCACTCGGCTCTCTGCAACGGCGGCGGCCCAAGACATTACACGGGCCATTGAGCGGGACGGCGCGGTGATTATTAAAAACCTGATGGATGCCAAACAGGTGGACGCGACCCTGGCTGAACTCAGGCCTCATATCGAAGCAACCCCCACCGGCCCGGATGACTTTGCCGGCCACCAGACCACCCGTACGGGCGCTCTGGTGGCGCGTTCTCCAGCCTGCCGCGCCCTCGTTATGCATGACAGCATCATCGGGACGTGCAATGAGTTCCTCCTGCCCAACTGCAACCGCTACCAGCTCCATCTTGCCCAGGTCATCCGCCTTATGCCCGGCCAGGAGAAACAGCCTTTGCACCGGGATCGTTTGGTCTGGGGCGATTACTTACGCGGGGTTGAGCCACAGCTCAATACGCTCTGGGCGCTGACGGATTTCACCTATGAAAATGGCGCAACCCAGGTTGTTCCCGGCAGCCCGGCGTGGCCTAAGGACCGAGAAGCAAAGGAACAAGAAGTCAGCTATGCGGAAATGCCGCGTGGCTCTGTGCTGGTCTATTCGGGGAGTGTCATTCACGCTGGCGGCGCAAACAACAGTGCTGCCGACCGGGTAGGATTGAATATCACCTACTCGCTCGGCTGGCTGCGTCAGGAAGAAAACCAATATCTCTCCTGCCCGCCAGAAATGGCCAAAGACCTGGAGCCCGCGCTGCAAGAACTCCTCGGCTATACCATGATGAGTTACGCCCTCGGCTACTTCACCCCACCCGCCCCAGCCCAGGGAGAGTCGGGAATCCGCCCGCCGGAATTCGCCCTGGGTCGTCGGCCACGCAAAAACCGGCGTCACCTTCAAGCCCCCGAGGATTTGGCCGAGTCAGGTTCCGCTGGCTGAATCTGAGAAAGATGTCGAACTCTAGTTGCCACCGACTAGTAGTGTGCCAGACTGTCCAGACGGTCTCTGATAGCTGGCTTTCGATTTCCTTGTCACTCAGGCAGGCAGTGACTACTTGGAGGAGTCCACTATGAGCGATTCGGCATCTCATCCCGTTTACCCTCCGGTCTATCCGCATGATCCGATTGAGGGGATTGCCCAAGACGTTTTCATGGTCCGGGGCAGCATCAAAATGAATGCTCTCATACGGATCACACGCAACATGGCCGTCATCCGCCATAACGATGAGCTGACCCTGGTAAACCCGATCCGGTTACATTCTGCCGAGGAAGAGAAACTACAGACGCTAGGGACAATAAAACACATCATGCGTCTTGGTCCTATGCATGGTGTCGATGACCCGTATTACGTCAACACGTTTAAGGCGGAATTCTGGTGCCAGCCTGGCGGCACCACCTACACCCAACCCGCCATTGATGTGGAAATGCAGCCTGCCGGCCCGTTCCCCTTTCCGGACGCGGAGTTGTTCTGTTTCAATGGCACAGTGCAGCCTGAGTCGGCGCTCGTGCTGCAACGCGGGAACGGCTTGCTCCTCACCTGTGACTCGATTCAGAACTACGGAGATTATAAACACAACAATCTGCCGGCCCGTCTGATTTTGCCGTTTATAGGCTTTCCAAAAACCACCCTGGTCGGTCCTGTTTGGCTGAAGCTCATGACGCCCGCGGAAGCTTCGCTCAGGCAGGAATTCGAGCGGCTGTTAACCCAAGACTTCGATGCGCTACTGAGCGCCCACGGGAGTTTTCTGGCACACGGAGCGAAGGCGGCAGTACGGGCAGCCGTTGAGCGCGCCTTTCCGGCGGCGGACTCGTAATCAATACGGAAAGGGCTGCACACCTGAAAACGTTTACGAATCAGGCGGGACCGTATAATCCCGCTCTGCATACGGAAAGTCTTCGAGTTCAAAGTTGGACTGTTCGTAGGGCAAGTGGCGGTTGATGTAGTAGGCACGAATCTCGGCGATTTTATCCCCACGGAAGATATACCACTCCGCCCCGCGTATGGCCTCGGCTTTGCCGGTGGGCGGTGTCCAGGTCATGGTCCATTCGATGACGCACTCATCCCCTTGGACGATGGCATGGTCACAGGTCCAGGTGGCCTGAATACGCGGCTGCATCCTGGCCCAGTAGGCAGCGAGCGATTGTGCGCCTCGGATGGGAGCGTGATGCGTAAAGTAGTGGACAACGTCAGCGGTAAAGGTCGATTGCATCAGCTCCACGTCCGCCGTACTACAGCCGTGATAATACTTTTTTATGGTTTGTACGAATGGATGTTCCTGAGACATAGTATTCCTCCTTGGCGCAAATCCCACCGCGACTCGCCCATTGTGACTCGGCTTGGCGGACATGCGGGAATTCCAAGTACCGGACGGCGTCCGTGTCCGGTCGTTCCCGAGGTGGCAACTCCTCAAACTGTTCCTGTAAGTGTTCGTGCATCTGCTCCTCAAAATGTCCCGCACACATGGCCATGCCAAACAACATCAGGAGTAAGAGCGCGCCGGCGCCGACCAGGCAGCCGGCGCCCATTTTTATCCCCCGTATAAAGTCTGATGGCATACGGCTTCCCGCTATCACGGCGTAGAACACGCGAGAACACAGTGGTGGCAGGAGACTCTGGCGGCCGGGTGCGGGCGGCTCCGTCAGGCCGCCCCGCGCTGCCCACTGATGGCTTCCCGTAATCCGTCGAGCAAGCCTTCTAGGTGCGCCATACGCTCGCGTAAACGGCCCTGTTCGTTTTGAATCACCTCAAGGCGTGTCTCGATTGCGTTGAAGCGTACATCCATCGCATTGAAGCGCTCCCGCTGCTCGGTGCGGATGTCACGCTGTTCCACACGGATTCCGCGCTGCCCAGCTAGAATCACCCCAGCCAGGGCCACGCCGGTGCCAATAATGGCGATCAGTTCCGTCATGCAGGACTCCCATCAGGCCCGTATTTGCAACCCTCAGGCAGTGTTCTAACACCACGCCTGTTTGAGTGCTAGCCTTTCAACGTGTACCGATACCTGCACCCACCCAGGATATCCAAACAACGCCAAAGGCTGTACTGTCCATACTGAGCCAACGCCCAAATTGAGATGCTGACCTGAGTAAGGAATGTCCGTGCAACCCGCTCAATGTATTCTCGCGCTTGATCAAGGCACGACCAGCTCCCGCGCCATTCTCTTTGACCAGGCGGGTACGATACGCGGGATTGCTCAGAAAGCATTGACCCCGCTGTTTCCCCAGCCCGGCTGGGTGGAACAGGATGCCAATGAGATGTGGTCGTCTCAGGCAGCGGCCATGACGGAAGTCCTGGCACGGGCGGGTCTGTCGAGCACGGACGTCATCGCCCTTGGCATCACCAATCAGCGCGAAACAACCATCGTCTGGGACCGGGAAACGGGCCAGCCGATTTATCATGCCATTGTCTGGCAAGACCGCCGCACCGCGCCGTTGTGCAACACGCTGAAGCAACAGGGTCTGGAAACATTTTTTCGAGACAAGACCGGACTGGTCCTCGACCCCTATTTCTCGGGTACGAAAATCCGTTGGATATTGGACAATATTCCAAACGCCCGCCACCAGGCCGAAGCCGGCCGGCTGGCCTTTGGGACTGTTGATTCCTGGCTAGTGTGGAAGCTGACCCAAGGCAGGAAACATATCACCGACGTCACCAATGCTTCACGCACCCTGTTGTTCAATATCCGGACGGGAGAGTGGGATCAGGAATTACTCGAAGCGCTCGACATCCCCCGCCAGCTCCTGCCCGATGTGTATAGTTCCAGCGAAGTCTACGCACAAACGTCAACGGATCTCCTCGCTACGGCTGTGCCCATTAGCGGGATTGCCGGCGATCAGCACGCTGCATTATTTGGCCAAATGTGCACGACGCCTGGCATGGTGAAAAATACGTATGGCACGGGCTGCTTCATGCTCATGCAAACCGGAGAGAGCCCCGTTGCCTCTCGGAACAATCTGCTCACCACCGCGGCGTGGTGTGTCGATAACCGCACCCAGTATGCGTTGGAAGGCAGTGTCTTTATTGCAGGAGCCGTCGTGCAGTGGCTGCGGGATGGACTGGGCATTATCACATCATCTTCAGAGGTCGAGACACTGGCGGCACGCGTCCCGGACACAGATGGTGTGTATCTCGTTCCCGCCTTTTCCGGCCTGGGCGCACCGCATTGGGACCCATACGCGCGCGGCGCACTCCTCGGTTTGACGCGCGGATCGACCGCCGCCCACATTGCCCGGGCTGCGCTTGAAAGCATTGCCTATCAGTCCATGGATGTCCTGACCGCCATGGAGGCAGATGCCGGCATCCGGCTCACACAGCTACGCGTAGATGGCGGCGCAACAGTGAATAATCTGCTGATGCAGTTTCAGGCAGACATACTCGACGTTCCGGTGGTTCGTCCAAAAATTGCAGAGACAACCGCGCTGGGGGCGGCCTATCTGGCCGGCTTAGCGGTTGGCTATTGGAAAGACCCAGGCGAGATTACTACCCAGTGGAAAATTGATCATGTTTTTGAGCCCGCCCTGTCGCAAGAACGCCGAGAGGAACTCAAGTCCGGCTGGACGAAGGCATTGGACAGAGCAAAGGATTGGGAAACACAGGATGCCTGAAAGGAGAACGCCCATGTTCGTTGCAACGCTCAATCGTCCACTGACTACGACCATCACCGGCTCTTTACCACGCCCCGAATGGTTCACGGTCAATCTTGCCGGCCGATCCATGTCCTCAGCATTATTAGGCGATTACCAATTTCACGAGCAATATACTGACGCGGTTGCCAGTTGTATCAGCGATCAACGCCGGGCTGGAATCGATATCATGACGGATGGCGACATGCGTTTTGATCGGGATATCGGTGGACGGGCGTGGTTTGGCTATATCTTTGATCGGGTTGCCGGCCTGTCGCCCGGTGCGTTGCGCTCACTCCCATTTGGCGGCTCTCCACGGGAACTCCAACCCGGAGATATTTTTCATGAGATTATGGTGACCCGCCTGCCACCCATAGTCACTGGGCCGGTGAGCGCTGGCACACTCGAATACGATATCGCTTGGAAAACTGCCCAAGGGTTGGCCGAACGTCCGGTCAAATTTGGGGCCTGCTCCGCCCAGGTTGTAGATATGCTCGTGATTAATGAGCATTACCGGGATCGACAAGAAACGATCATGGCACTCTCCCAAGCCCTTAATGCCGAATACCATAAACTGGCCGATGCCGGCTGCCCAATCGTCCAGGTCGAAGAGCCGTGTTTCCACTTCGTAGAAGATATTGAATGGGAAGTCCCACCTGAGGTCTACGTGGAGGCATTTAACCTGGAAGTCGCTGGGCTACGCGACAAGACCGAAGTGTGGTGCCACACCTGTTGGGGGAACCCGTTTGCACAGAACCTTGGCTACGGCGCACGCTATAAGCCCGTTTTGCCGTATCTCGATCAACTTGAGGTAGACGTGCTGACCTTTGAGATGAAGTTTAACAACTTTGTCGAACTCGCCGATGTTGCAGCCGCTATCAGTAAAGACAAAAAAATTGCCATTGGCGTCGTATCGCACAGAACGTTGCAAGTCGAAACACCAGAAGAGATTGCCGAGTCCGTTCGCCAAGCCCTGAAGCTTGTTGAACCTGAACGCTTAATTCTCAGCACTGACTGTGGGTTCGGTCGCCAGGGTATCCCCCGGAAGCATGCCTTCTATAAGATGGTGGCTCTCGTGCAAGGCGTCAACATAGTCCGACGCGAACTCGGGCTGGACCCTGCCGTTGTTCCTGTCGAGGCGGGAAACTTGGCGTATTTGTAAAGCTGAGTAGGCATGCTTGGGCTCCGGTTTCTCCTTCGTTGACGGGGTCCAACCTCCTCGATCCCCCCGCTTATACTTCCTACAGTACGCATATCTCTGTCCGTCTAACCCCCCTAGTTGGTCAGCCACCACCAGCGCTATAGTATGAATATCTAGCCAGCACCCGAATTGAGATACTGGAGTTATGAGTACGGAACATTTCGATGTCCTGGTCGTCGGCGCGGGAATCTCCGGGATTGCCGCCGGCTATCATCTGCAAACCGCCTGTCCGGGCCGGACGTATGCCATTCTCGAACGACGCGCCACACTCGGCGGCACCTGGGACCTGTTCCGCTACCCCGGTATCCGCTCGGATTCGGACATGTATACGCTAGGCTACTCGTTCCGGCCCTGGACCGAGCCCAAGGCCATCGCCGATGGGCCTGCCATCCGCCGTTACGTCAACGAGACCGCCGCGGCATTCGGTATCGATCGCAACATTCGTTTTCACCACCACGTGAAGCGGGCCGCCTGGTCCACAGCGGATGCGCGTTGGACGGTCGAAGTCGAACGGACCGATACAGCCGAGAGCTGTCGCCTCACCTGCAATTTCCTCTTCATGTGCAGCGGGTATTACAACTACGACGCAGGCTATACGCCGGAGTTTGCCGGGACCGAGCACTTTCGAGGCCGGATTGTGCATCCGCAACACTGGCCTGCTGATCTCGATTATGCGGACAAGCGCGTCATCGTCATCGGGAGCGGAGCGACCGCAGTGACGCTCGTACCTGCAATGGCCAAGCAGGCAGCCCATGTCACCATGCTGCAACGTTCGCCCAGCTATATTCTCTCCTTGCCGTCGGAGGATCGTCTCGCCAATGCGCTGCGACGTTTTCTCCCCAATACCCTCGTCTATCGTCTGATCCGGTGGAAGAATGTGCTTATCGGGGCCTACTTCTTTTGGTTCTGTCGCCGTTCTCCGGAGCGTGCCAAGGCGTTTCTCTTGCGCCAGGTTCGCGCGGCCCTGGGGCCTGACTATGATGTCGAGCAGCATTTCACTCCCCACTACAACCCATGGCAGCAGCGCCTGTGCCTAGTACCGGACAGTGACCTGTTCAAAGCGATCAAAGCCGGCCAGGTCTCGGTTGTGACCGACCATATCGAGACCTTCACCGAGCGAGGCATCCGCCTGCGTTCGGGGGGAACACTTGAGGCCGACCTCGTCGTGACGGCCACGGGTCTCAATCTGCAACTCCTGGGTGGTCTTGAGGTGACGGTCGATGGTGAGCCCGTCGAGTTCTCAAAGACGCTGACGTACAAAGGCGTCATGTTCAGTGACGTGCCGAATCTGGCCCTAACTGTTGGCTATACGAACGCGTCGTGGACGCTCAAATGCGATCTCACGTGTGAGTATGTCTGCCGCCTGCTCAATCATATGGAGACGAACGGCTATGCGCAGTGCTGCCCACGTCCACACGACCTAGATATGGAGCGGGAGCCGATGATCGATTTCACCTCGGGTTATATCCAGAGAGCAATCGATGCCTTCCCCAAGCAGGGCGCGAGGGTGCCCTGGAGAGCGTATCAGAATTATATGCTGGATGTCTGGACGGTCGCCTACGGATCGCTGACAGACGGCGCGCTGGAGTTCACTCGGCGGCCAGCTGGACGACACCAGGATGCTACGACAGACGATGCCACGCTACCGGAGCAAGCGGCTGGCTGACCATCGCTTTCCAAGAAATACGCTTCTCTCCGAAGTAAAAGATGCGCAGTACTAAGCCATACTAATAATCGCTCGTCCAATAATCTCGCCACGACTCAAGGCTGCATACGCCTCATCAACCTGTTCCAGACTGTAGCGCCGAGTAATGGGTCGAGACACATTAACCTGCCCCTGGGCTGCCAATGCCAGTACCTCAGGCAGGTCGGTGCGGACACGACTGCCATAGGAGCCCATAAGCTGAATGCCGCGGCGGACCAGACGTGTAATTTCAATGCCTGCAGTTGTCGTGCCTGGGGCAATACCGATCACCACCACCCGCCCACCGTCGCGCGTCATCATGAACGCGTTCACCACTGTCTCCGGTCGTCCTAAGGCTTCAATGGCCACGTCTACCCCCTGGCCGTTGGTACAGGCGTTCACTGCTGCGACGGGGTCTGCCTGACTGGCATTCACTGTATGGGTTGCGCCAAGGGCCTTGGCCGCTTCCAACTTATCGTCGCGCACATCAACCGCAATAATCTGGCCGGCCCCAAAAGCCTTGGCGACCTGAATAACGTTTGAGCCCACGCCGCCTGTGCCGACGACGGCCACGCTATCGCTCGGTTGGACTCGCGCCTGATTCTTCACCGCGCCATAGGCTGTCATCATGGCACAGCCGAGAATACACGCATCGGTCAGAGGCACATTGGCAGGAGCAGGAAAGACATCACTGGCTGGAACGACCGCATACTCAGCCAGGCCACCCATACTATACATAGCCAGGGTCGAACCATCAGAACGAGCGAGACGACTCTCCCCATCGTAGAGCGTACCCTTCAGACGGTTCAGAGCGAAGAAGGTTTTACACAGATCGTCCCGCCCCTGCACACAGTACGAACACAGCCCGCACGGCATGATAAAGCTACACACCACGTTCTCTCCGGTCTGTGTCGTCTTCACCTCAGGACTGACCTCCTCAACAATGCCAGAGATCTCATGGCCTAGCACACACGGCACTGGGAACTTCACTTCACCCTTCATCACATGCAGATCGGTATGACACACACCACACGCAGTGACTTTGACCAATACTTCACCAGCCTTGGGACGGGGCTGCGGAATATCCTCAATAGCCAACTGGCCACCAACTTCCGACAGGACTGCGGCTTTCATCTGGAGATTCCTCCTTTACGCATGAGTATCCTACGCCGCGTTGGCATTTTCGCCAAGACATGACTATTATTCAAAACGAGAGAGGAGGGTTTCGTCATGAAGACCGACCGTTTCGGGAACCTATTTGCCGAGGCTCTGCCGTACGCCCGAGGGGCTATCTTGACCAGTACGGAGGATGATTTCCGCAAACTTCAGCAGGTGGGACGGATTGTCCGACGCCGCATAGGTGAGAACGGTCCTGAGGCAATCTTCAACTTCACCGGGCTCGAACATGGCCTGCCGCTCAGCGGAGAGGATATCCTGTTTGCCCACGATGAGATCGCTCCCGCGCTGTATACAGAGCGGCTCCGCGAGCTGACGCTGGAGCACCTCGGCGGGTCTCCAGATCGTCACGACGTGATGCTCTTTAATCGACTCACGGCTGCCACATTGGCGACCCATCTCGTGCTGGTGAAACCGGGCGCTGTCGTCATCGGGGTGTCAGCCGGCCATAGCCATCCGTCCGTCATTCGGGCAGCGGCGCACGTCGGCGCGCGCCTCGTGGATACCAAAGGCGTAGAGGAATTCACTACGGTAATGGAGCGAGAAAAAGAAGTCGCCCTGGTTGTGCTCACGCGGTTAGCGGTGACCTATGAGGCACTGTCCGTTGAAGCATTGCAGCGAATCGTCCGTCTGGCTCACGATAGGGGTATCCTCGTGTATGCGGATGAGGCTGGTGGGGCGCGGGTCGGTCCCGCTATCTTGGATCAGCCCAAGATGCTCGAACTCGGCGTAGACCTGGGCGCGACAGGGCTTGATAAGTATGGCACCAGCGGTCCACGGGTTGGATTGATGGCAGGTGAGAAACAGCTTGTTGCTCGCATCCGGGCTCGCGCCTGGGAGTTTGGGCTTGAGGCCCGACCCCTGCTGTATCCGGCCGTTGTCCGCTCTCTGGAAGACTACACACCGGGACGTGTGCAGGTCCTGGTTGATAGCACCAAACAAGTCGCAACCGCTCTGCGGGCTCTCTTGGGGAGCCGTATACACGAAACGCCAGTGATCGCCGAGCTGCCTGCAGACGATATGCTCGAATTGCTCCTGGAGCGGGCCGGTCTGAGCGAGGCACCGATTGTTCCGTATGAGGCGGCTGCCGCGTTGGCTATGCTGCTCCTACAGGATTATGGCATTCTGACGGTTCACTTCGCCGCTCTGCCACCCGGTACAGCCGATTTTCTGTTCAAGTTTATACCACCAGACACGCTGGAGCGATTCGGCGGTCCTCCCGCTTTCGCCCAGGCTATTGATGCCTCACTTCACAAGCTGGCTGGCCTGGTAGCCAAGCCCGAACATATTCGGCAGCTCCTGTTTGGTTAACACCACAGCAGGAAAACAACACCGCGCTCATCGCCTCCACACCTGACCCAGCATCATTCCAGTCGGGGATACCCCTGCAGCGTTCCCGGTCAGCTTTACGCAGGCTATCAGCCTTATGGGCCACCACCCCTCAAAACAGCTCCAACTGATCCGCTTTCTTCTTCCCCCGGGCATTCAACCGACTCCGACGACGTTCGAGCAGGTGTTCCTCAATATCGGCCAAATACGGAGAGGGCGACATGGCTTGCACCGTGCCGCGCCAGCGACGTTTCCTGGCATGACACAGATAGAGTTTGGTTTTTGCCCGTGTGACGCCGACGTAGAACAGGCGGCGCTCTTCGTCAAGATCGGCAGCTTCGGCTTTGCCCCAGCTCAGCGGTAGAATGCCCTCTTCACAGCCAACAATAAAGACAACGGGGAATTCCAAGCCTTTGGCAGCGTGCAGGGTCAGCAGGGAAATCCGGTCGGCACGTGCATCCCAGGTATCGACTTGCGTTTCCAGCGCAATGGTGGAAAGAAATCGATCCAGATCATCCCCACACGCCTGAGCAACCGGTTGTAAGAGCGCAAAGGCTTCTGCTGCCTCATCTCTTGCCTCATCGACTTCCGTTTTTTCAAAAGCTGCTTCAAGCCGCGCAACGAGAGGTCCGTCGCCGGGCTGTCCACGCAGGGCATCAATCAGGACCGCCACCCCAGAATGGTCGAGCAGCCGCGTATGGGCGCGCTTCTGAAACGGCATACCCGAACGTTGGAGTGCTTCCACGACTGCCTCTGATTGGGCTTCTGTCCGGTACAGCACAGCGATGTCAGAAAAAGAGATGTCCTGGCCCTCAGCGTCTCGGGCGCGCCCGCTATCAATTGAAAAGAAGCTGTGTCCACCTAGCAGCGTTTCGAGTGATTGCACAATGAACTCGGCCTCGGCCTTCTCAGTCTGCGCCTCATGGATAGTGATCAAACTTGGGGTGTTTTTAAGGACCGGAGTGGATTGCTGCTCGGACCCGGACGGCGCAATAACCTGGGAAGAGAGTCGTACGATATTGCTGTCAGACCGATAATTCCGCGTGAGTCGAACCACTTGCGCACCGGGGAAGTCTGTCGTGAACTGCGCGAAGAAGCGGACATCCGCCCCACGGAAACGATAGATGGCCTGATCCGGGTCGCCAATCGCACAGATATTTCCGTCAGGCGGAACGAGCAGCTTAATGAGACGGACCTGCTGCTCGTCCACATCCTGGTATTCGTCAATACACAGCCACTGGTATTGCTCACGATACGCAGCCCGCAGATCTTCGTCGGATTCGAGGGCCTGGATCGTGCGGCCAATCAGGTCGTCGAAATCAACCAGGTTGTGCGCTTCTAATGCCTGCTGGTAGAGGCGATAGGCTGTGGCCGGCTTTGCCCCAGCCGGCGTCTGCCCGGTTCGTTTGGCAAGCGAAATGGCTGAGAGTAGGCTGCGCGTCTGGCGGGCCGAAACGCCGAGTGTTTGGCGCAGCAGGTGTTGCCGTTCCGCGTCTGACGCCACCCGAAAGCCACGCTGGAGACCGGCTGCGTTCCAATGCTCCTGAAGAATGGACATGCCCAAAGCGTGAAACGTAAAAAGTGGGATATTGTCTACAACATCGGGCAGGAGCGTGTGTAAGCGTTCTCGCATTTCGTCCGCAGCCCGGCGGGTAAAAGTAATCGCCAAGCAGTGCTCGGGACGGACACGGTGATGGCGAATGAGATGCGCAATGCGATGCGTGAGCGTTCGTGTTTTTCCGGAACCCGGCCCGGCAACAATCAGCAGCGGACCTGCTATAATCTCCGCTGCCTGACGCTGGTCACTATCAAGTCCGGATAAGATATCTGCCGCCAGCGCTGCCTGTGTGTCTTCCGCAGTCACGGGAAACGAGCTGAGAGTATGGACTTGTGAAGAGTCCGCTTTTCGCTGAGTCGCCTTTCCCTGCTTGTGGCTGTCCTCTACAGGTAAGTCCTTCTGCAAATCGTTCTGCAAATTGTTCTGTTTGTCTTGGGGCTTATGCTCCTCTTTGAACAACGACGCGCCACTCGTCTTTTGGCGAAGCTCTTCAGCCCGAAACAGCTTGATTGTCCCATACACCCCGTCATAGCCAGCTTCGCGGATCACTTCTTGTTTGCGTAGGCGGGCTATGGCTTCGGCAATAAGCGTATCCCCACTTTGCCGAATGTCTTCTAATGGAATATTGTTGATAAGCGGTAGCTCGGGTCCAAGTTGGTTGAGTAAGCCCTCGTAGTGTTGGCCGACCTTCTTACTTTTCGGACCCACATGCAGAATCTCAGACAACATCTCGGAGAGTGGGACGAGGCTCTGGACCGCGCCGGCAGTCTCGGGCTGCATTGCGTCTTCACGGTCGGCTAAATCGTCCACCCGGTGCATCACGCCAACCGTCAGCGGCTTACCACACTCGGGGCAACGACCGTCAAGTTGTTTGGTCTCGTGCGGCAGCAGGCGGATATGACAGTTCCGATGACCGTCCAGGTGGTATTTACCTTCTTCGGGAAAAAACTCGACTGTGCCTCGATAGCCTTGTCCGGTCTCCAGGGCGTGGCGAATCGAAAAATAATCACGCTCCGTATCAAACACACACGCTTCGCGACCGAGCTTCTCGGGCGAATGCGCGTCGGAGTTTGACACCAGCCGGAAGCGGTCCAGGGACGACACCCGCCAATTCATCTCCGGGTCTGACGACAGGCCCGTCTCCACGGCAAAAATATGGGGGGCAAGATCAGCGTAACAGTCGTCTATGGCATCAAAGCCTGACTTTGAGCCCAGCGCGGCAAACCAGGGTGTCCAGATATGGGCCGGGACGAGATACGAGCCGGGGTCCGACTCCAGCGTGATTTCCAATAAATGGCGGGAATCCAACCCCAGGATGGGTCTTCCATCAGACTTCACATTTCCAATCTTGGACAAACTCTCGGCAATACGATCAGCGGCGGGAAAGTCCGGGGCGTACAGCAGGTGATGGACCTTACGTGTCTTTTCGCTCTTCTTATAAATCGTTGAGATTTCAACCGAGAGCATAAAACGCGTCGTGCCCTGACACGCGGGTGGCAGCATCGCTGTGACTTCTTTTTCCAGGTCGGGTTTTAAGCGGAACAGGCCCGGCTCGGCCGGGATCAACTGCTCTTTGAGTTCAGCCCGCCAGACCGGATGGGTGAAGTCCCCGGTTCCGACGACTGCAATGCCCTTTTTCCTGGCCCAATAGGCCAGATGTTTCAAGTCGCAATTTTTGCTGGTAGCCCGTGAGTATTTGGAATGAATATGCAGGTCGGCATAAAAAGACATGGCTTTGGCTCCCTCTCCTGTCACTTACCTGCCCAGGGCCGTGTAGTGTTCCGCCAATACGCGGGCCACACAGGCAGTGAGCCGTTTGCCCATCGAAAGTTCCAAAAACTCATTCGGCCCGTGGGCGTTTGAGTGGGGCCCAAGCACCCCGGTAATCATGAATTGGGCATGAGGAAATTTTTCACCCAGCATGGCCATAAAGGGAATCGTCCCGCCCTCGCCTATGGCACACGCGTCTTTGCCAAAGAATTCCTGCGAGGCTGCGTTTAACGCTTTTTCAAGCCAGGGAGCGAGCGGCGGTGCATTCCAGCCAGATGCGCTCCACTCAGACTCAAAGGAAACCTGAGCCCCATATGGCGGGTCGTGTTCCAAGAGTTTTTTGAGGGCGGCTGAGGCAGCATTTGAATCCAAAGTCGGCGGAATCCGCAGCGACACTTGGGCTGCAGTCACAGGACGAAGGACGTTACCGGCTTGATCGAGCGAGGGTAAGCCGGCTGCGCCAGTAATTTCGAGTT
Source organism: uncultured Binatia bacterium (SeqCode) (assembly GCA_965247985.1). Classification (GTDB taxonomy): domain Bacteria; phylum Desulfobacterota; class Binatia; order Bin18; family Bin18; genus Bin18. Next base: position 4,056,386 of record OZ252051.1, read on the forward strand.
GAGGGCGCCAGGTCCGGTTGAGTAGAAGTTGGCGGATGTCAGCGGCGGCGGCTTGGGCTCCCGGCTGGAAAGGAAACTCCTCCGAGACAGTCTGGCCCATCACTGCTGCTGTTGTCTCGGCCTGACGTAGCCGTTCGTCTGGGATTTCGACTTGGAATTCAGATGGGAGGATCTCTCCGGTATTCTCGTCTTCGAGGCGGCTCAGGAGGTGGCGCACAATACGAAAAGTTGAAGGCACGATGCCGCTGGCCGCGCCTGAGTGAACCCCTTCGGTGAGGGTGGAAACGGATAGATTACCTGACACCAAACCGCGCAAAGAAGTCGTCACCCAGAGCTGGTCGTAGTTGCCACAGCCCGAGTCAAGACAGACAACGAAGCTCGGCGTACCGATTCGATCAGCCAGGGCATCCATATAGTAGGGCAGATCTCCACTACCACTCTCTTCACAGGCTTCGATAACAACCACACAGCGGGCAAGCGGAACGCCTTGGCGCTTGAGCGCCGCAATGGCTGTCAGGGAAGCAAAGGCAGCATAGCCATCGTCGGCGCCACCCCGCCCATACAGTTTGCCGTCTTTCAGAACCGGCTGCCAGGGGCCGAGCCCGTCATGCCAGCCGTCCATGGGCGGCTGCTTATCCAGGTGGCCGTAGAGCAGCACGGTCTCAGCCGAATCCCCCGGAATCTCGATAAAGAGTAACGGCGTGCGGCCTTCAAGACGGACCACCTCAAGGAGCAAGCCCGGAATCTCCTGGCTGCGAATCCAGTTGGCGATGAGGTCAACGGCTCGGTCCAGATAGCCATTCGTCTGCCAGTCCGGGTCATAGGCCGGAGATTGGTTGGGAATGGCCAGGTATTCCGTCAGGGTTGGGATAATATTGTTCTCCCAGGTGTCTGTGACAAATTGCCGGGTTTTTTGGGTATCCATACGGGAATTGTAGCTGGCTGTTGGGCGGGTTGCCAATCCGGTCTAGCCGTCCGGCCACCAACTCGGTAAGCTGGCAGGCGCTATGAGTATGAAGGAGGTAGGCGCTATGGAAAAGCTGGCTGTGTATCACAATCCCGGTTGAGGTAAGTCACGTGGAGCGCTCGATATTTTACAAGAGCGCGGCGTCGAGTTCGACGTGATTGAGTATCTCAAGAGTCCCCTCAGTCGAGCAGACTTTGAACGCTTTCTGGACCTGCTGCCGGATGAACCCGCGGAGCTGGTCCGTAAGGATAAGAAATTCAAAGAACTCGGTCTGAACGCGGACGATTATGTGACGCGAGACGCGGTAGTCGAGGTATTACTCCGGCATCCTGAGCTGATGCAGCGACCGGTTATCATCAAGGATCAACAGGCGGTTATCGCCAGGCCGTCTGAAAAGGTGCTGGAGTTGTTGGATTAGCTGTTCGTGCTTTTCCCCACCTGGGAGGGAATTATGCACTTTAAGACACTCAGGGCTTTCTGTGCGCCAGGACGGGCCCAGAAAGCGCCGCCACGCCCTCTGACCGGCCGTTTTACCCCCAAATCAAGTGGCTCCGTCCGCCGAGTGGGGAAGATTCGGCTCCAGGTGTCAAGTTCAGCATAAGCCCCTCCTTGGAGGGGTGCCGCGTAGCGGCGGGATGGGTTCCCCTGAGGATCGCCTCGGAGGAAGCAATAGATGAGGAGACGATGAGCCGTAAGTAGCAATATAAAATCCTCGTCTATTGCATCCTGGAAAATCACTCCTAACGCGCTCATGATACTTTCCTTTGCCGACAAGGAAACCGAAAACCTGTTTCATTCGGAAAGAAGCCGCCGCTTTGCAGCGATCTCACGGGTTGCCCTGAGAAAACTCATTCAAATGAATCAGGCCCGCATCCTCAGTGACTTAGCCGTTCCGCCTGGCAACCGTTTAGAAGGGCTCCGGGGCGCACTTTCGGGCTTTCATTCCATTCGTATCAATGCTCAGTGGCGCATTATCTTCCGCTGGACGGATTCCGGGCCGGAACAGGTAGCTATCATCGATTACCATTGACAAAACCCCTATAACGTTACACGGTATAAGAATGCAAAATTCTATTACTCCCGGCGAAATTCTTCTGGAAGAATATCTCAAGCCCCTGGGCATTTCGCAAAATGCCATGGCTCGTGCTGTCGGGGTTGCCCCGCGGGCCATCAACGAAATCGTTCACGGCAAACGCTCCATTACGCCGGCGATGTCCATACGCTTTGGCGCGTTCTTCGGTCAGTCCGACGAGTTCTGGCACGGCCTCCAGGTCGAATGTGACTTTCGCGCCCTGGCCAAGAAAAAGAAAAGACTGATTGCCCGCATCCAGCCAGCGTCAACCGTGAGTCATGTAGCATGACTCCCCCAGCCGTTACGACCTGCGGTTACTTGAGGTATCGCCGTCGCCCCGCACCGCAAAGGAATTGATGGAAGCTGTTTTGGCCCGCGTCTAGAGAGGTGTCGGATTACGCTGCGCTAATCCGACCTACACAGGATAGGTACGCTCGGGGACGCCCACCAGGGTATGCGCATTGGCAGAGGTCACCCGAACGTGCACCAGGTCGCCGGGCCGGGCGCCGTTGCCGGGAAAGACAACCGTTTTGAACTGCGGGTCCTTGCCGGCCAGCCAGTCTTTTTGCTTCTTGGCCGGCCCCTCAACCAGTACCTCGACGGACTGGCCCACACGTTGCTGATTGACCTCTCCGCCAATGCCTTCCTGAAGGCGAATAATTTCCTGTAAACGCTGGCCCTTTTCTTTTTCGGATACGGTCTCGTCCCACTGATACGCCTTGGTTCCCGTGCGGGCCGAATACTTGAACATAAAGGCAAAGTCGTAGCGTGCCTCAGCCATAAAGTCGTAGGTCGCTCGGAAATCGTCTTCCTCTTCGCCGGGAAAACCAACAATAATATCGGTTGATAAGGCCAAGTGAGGAATCGCTTTGCGCAGCCGTTCAACAAGAGCGGCATATTCTTCGACCGAGTAGCCTCGTTCCATGCGCTCCAAGACACGATTCGAGGCGGCCTGGAGGGGCAGGTGGAGATACGGGGCGACTTTGTCACACGTCGCCATGGCATCAATCGCACTGTCGCTCATGTCGGACGGATGGGGTGAGGTAAAACGAATCCGCTCGATCCCATCAATGCGCGCGGTTTGGCGCAGGAGCTGGCCAAAGTCGACGTTGCCATCTCGGTAGGCATTGACGGTTTGGCCTAGATAGACGACTTCTTTATACCCCTGGTCGGCAAGTTCTCGTACCTGGTCTAACACCGCCGGCGCGGGGACGCTGCGTTCTCGCCCCCGAACGTAGGGCACGATGCAAAAGGTGCAGAACTTGTCGCAGCCGCGCATGATAGTCACCCACGCCCGCACGCCTTCCCCACGCGCGGGTGCGATGTCAGCATAGGTTTCATTCCGGTCGAGGCGTACAGATACGAGCGGTTCGTCCGCGCCTTCTTGCGCCAGTAAGGCCGGTAGATTGCGATAGGCATCCGGTCCTAGCACCAGATCAAGAAAGGGTGCTTTATCCAGCAAGGCATCCCGATGGTGCTGGGCCATGCAGCCAGTGAGTCCCAGTACGACTCCCGGCTTACGGGCTTTATATTTAACGAAGTCACCCAGTCGCCCAATGATCCGTTCTTCCGCACGCTCACGAATCGCGCAGGTGTTCAGCAAGATGACATCGGCGACATCTGGTGTACGCGTGGGTTCGTATCCGTGCGGTTTCAGTAACCCCAGGATGAGTTCGGTGTCAGCGACATTCATCTGACAGCCGTAGGTTTCAATATAGACTGTACGTGTTTCCATACGTGATGTAGGGGCAATCCCCCTGTGGTTGCCCGTCCGGGGATTTTTGTAGCCGTTCCATAGCCGCAACGCAACGGCTATAAGGACAATCTATTTGCCAGTAAAGGAGCAGACGAGCGTATGACAGACCGCATTATCTCACTCCTGCCCAGCAGCACCGAAATTATATGCGCGCTTGGTCTGCGCGCGCAACTCGTCGGCGTCTCTCACGAGTGTGACTATCCCTCGGACGTTGTCGGTCTCCCCATCTTAACCGAACCCAAACTCGATCCCCGTGGGACCAGTAGCGACATCGATACCCGCGTCCGCGAGATTGTGCAGGAGGGGCTGAGCGTCTACCGTCTGAAAACGGACGCGCTACAAGAGCTGAAGCCGGATGTCATCGTGACACAGGACCAGTGTGAAGTCTGCGCCGTTTCCCTGCCCGACGTTGAAAATGCGGTGCAATGTTTTCTGACTCCTGAGGTTACGGTCGTTTCGCTCAGACCGGAGAAGCTCAGTGATATCTGGACAGATATCCGTCATGTCGCCCAGGCCACAGGTCAGGAGGGAAACGCGGAAGCGCTGATCCGGGATTCAAAAGAACGTCTCGGGAAAGTCGAACAAAAGACACAGCATTTACCCCGTCCGCGCGTGGCCTGCCTGGAATGGCTTCATCCCTTGATGGCCGCCGGCAACTGGATTCCCGAACTGGTGGATATGGCGGGTGGAGAATACGGTCTTGTTGATGCAGGCGCGCATACGCCGACCATTACCTGGGATGCCTTAGTCGCTTATCAACCGGAGGTCATCGTTATCACTCCGTGTGGTTTTCAAATCCCGCAGTCGCAAAGTGACCTCCCACAACTGACGGCTCATCCACACTGGCAGACGCTGCCGGCTGTGCAAAAGAACCGGGTATATGTGGCAGATGGCAATGCCTATTATAACCGGCCCGGTCCGCGCATTGTGGAGAGTGCGGAAATCCTCGCCGAGATACTTCATCCAGAAGCATGTGCCGGTATGGCGGTGCCGGGATCGTATATACGGGTCTGAACGGGACACGGATACCCCTCACCCTGGCCCTCTCCCCTGAGGGGCGAGGGAATAAATGTAGGGGCAACCCCCTGTGGTTGCCCGACTCCTCAGGGGGGAAGGATATGGCTTGGCGCGTCCTTGCGCGGTGCTACTCCCACTCGCTGGGGTCAACAACTTCAATTTTTCCAGCTCGAAAATCCTGACCACGTTCTTTCACCATGTGGGGATAACTGTGGTAGAACTGCCCGCCAAGACGCAGGAAGGACTCGACTTCGGTCTCTTCAAGATCAAGGTTTTCAATGGCGCGGACGGCTTCCTGTTGGCTTGTTGCCGTGAGTAAGACATCAAAAATCAATCGATTTTCCTCGATCTGGAAATCCTCGCGGCTCGGCAGATCGTCACGGCTTTGCATACTTGCCGGATGGGTATCCAAAAGATACCGGAGCGCCTTGAGTTCATGGCGCTGTTGATCGAGTTTCTTTATTTTTTCAGGCATTGATATTCCCCTCTTTGCGTCCTCGTCTCGTTCCCCGAGTCGTTCACTCTTTGCTTCAACTAGTATATACACAGGAGCTATGGCTGTTACAGAGCATAAAGGCAAAGCGCACCGAACGGTCCGGTGCGCGATTATCACCCTGAGTGACACCCGCACCGAAGAGACAGATGGAAGCGGCAAGCGCATACGGGAACTCCTGGCTGAGCAGGATCAGCCCGTTGTCTCGTATCATATTCTTAAAGACGAGCCGGACCAGATCAGTGCGGTGGTGCAGTCACTCCTGGCACGGCCCGATGTTGACGCGATTATCACCAATGGAGGGACCGGTATTGCTCCGCGCGATACCACATTCGAGGCGATCCAAAGCCTGCTCGAAAAAGAAATTACCGGTTTTGGTGAGATGTTCCGTATGCTGAGTTACGCAGATATTGGCGCTGCGGCCATGCTGACCCGCGCCACCGCGGGGGTCGCTAACGGCAAAGTCATTATTTCCTTGCCCGGTTCAACCGGCGCAGTCGAGCTGGGCATGACCAAACTTGTCCTGCCAGAGCTCGGTCATATGCTGTTCCTGCTACGGGGCGAACGCCATGCACATTAGGTTGCGCTTCTTTGCCTCACTCCGAGAGCGACTGGGCCGCAGTGAAGACAGCTGTGACGTGCCTGAAGGAGCAACGGTCAGTACGGTCTGGGAGATACTCAAACAAGAGCATCCGGCGTTAGCGGAGGTTGAGCGTTCTCTCGCCTTTGCGGTCGCCCAAGAATACGTTGATGGAGATTATCCTCTTCAGGATAACGATGAGCTGGCCTTTATCCCACCGGTCAGTGGGGGAGCTATGACAGACACGCCCAGTCGTATTTCCTGTACGATCACCCAGGAGCCTATTCGTTTGGACAAGCTGATCTCCTTTGTGGCCGATCCCGGTGCCGGCGCAATGGCAACATTCGTCGGTACAACCCGAGACACCAATGATGGCCGCCAGGTCATTCGGCTGGAGTACGAGTGTTATCCCGGCATGGCAGAAAGAGAGATGGTCAAAATTGGACACGAGGTCCTGGAGCGCTGGCCGGTGAAAAAAATAGCAATGATACACCGGCTCGGGCGGGTCGATATTGGAGAGGCCAGTGTTGCCATAGCCGTGTCTTCCAGTCACCGCCACGCCGCGTTTGAGGCGTGTCATTACGCTATCAATCAGCTCAAAGAAACGGTCCCGATCTGGAAGAAAGAGCTGTACGAAGGCGGCGAGGTGTGGATAGGCTCGCAGACGGGGAAAAACGGCAGCCTGCTCAACGCTCCGAAAGACACCCCGGCAGACGACAAAGGCGGTGCGCAGCCGGACAAGACGAGAACACGCCTATGACAACGGATATTCGGACAGTCGGCATTGTTGGCACAGGACAAATGGGGAGCGGCATCGGTCAGGTTGCCGCTCAAGCGGGCATGTCGGTGTTACTGTATGACGTCAACACGGAGATCGTTGACCGCGCACTGGGGAATATCCAAAAGGGACTCGTGCGCATGACTGACCGTGGCAAGTTGTCCTTGGATGAGCAACACGCCATTCTCGGTCGCCTGAGTGGCACAGCCACCCTCGAAGATCTGCATGTCGCCGATGTCATTATTGAGGCCGCTCCTGAAGACTACTCCATCAAGGAGACTATCTTTCGGAAGCTCGACCACCTCGCTCGGCCAGAGGTCATCCTGGCCAGCAACACCTCGTCCATCTCACTGACCCAGCTCGGGGCAGTCACCCAACGACCGGGAAAAGTCATTGGCATGCACTTCATGAACCCACCCGTGGTCATGCAACTGGTCGAGATCGTGCGCGGCCTGGCCACCGCTGACGATACCTATACCGCTATTGATGCCTTGGCCAGGAAAATGGGCAAAACCACGATTCAGGCCAAGGACTATGCCGGCTTTGTCGTGAATCGTATTTTGCTGCCGATGATTAATGAAGCCATTTACGCCCTGTACGAAGGTGTCGGTGAGGTCGAAGATATTGACCAGGGGATGAAGCTCGGCACCAATCAGCCCATGGGTCCACTCGCCCTGGCCGATTTAATCGGGCTGGACACCTGTCTGGCGGTGTTGGAACGGCTGCATCACGGTTTGGGCGACGACAAATATCGCCCCTGCCCGCTGCTGCGCAATTATGTGGCCGCACGTTATTTGGGGAAGAAAACGGGCAAGGGGTTTTATGATTATAGTGGGGTTAGGGATTAGGGGTTGGGGACGAGGCGGAGGCTGCCGCCTGACACGCTTCAATATACTCGCTCTCCGCTTGGGCACATGACTGGGCACGCTTTTGTCGGCCAGGGTAGAGCGATAAAAGCACCTCTCCGGTCGCAGCGTAGCAGGCTGCTTTTGAAGCAGCGTCAAGCCGACGACAAAACGCCAGGCCAGGCTGTGGGTTGGCCTGGGTCAAAATAAAATCTTTCACCGCGCCAACAAGACACGGGGTGGCCTGTTCCGGGCTGCCCTGCTGACACAACAGAATGGTCTTCTCGGCGTCACGCTGCGTGAAACCGCTCACATCGCGGCCCAGGCTTTCAGAGCAGACGGTCACAAATGCCGTCGGCGCGCCTGCGCACACCTCAAAAGCCCGAGTAAAATCGTGCTGCGAAAAGGCCAGGATGGCTGAGGATTGCATCCGGTAACACGCCCGTTGGTAGGGTTCGTCCAGCGCTGTACATGGATACAATGGGTCTTCCGGCCGGAGTAAGCTTCTGGGACGATCGGCGTGACTCTGATGTCCATCCTTATGCGTATGATGCGGCTGGAGAAAGGCCACGACATTCTCCATAAAAACGCCGCTATAACACGACTCGCGTTCCCAGGGCGAGGCTAACGCATCGCACCCGCCAAGCGCCTTGGGGAGCTGGTAATCAAAGTATAAGGTGAGGCCGTGCCCCAGGCCGTGCAGACATTGATACTGCAAAAACGTGGACTGCCAGGCATCAATATCCCGCGTGCAGACTGCTGCAATTGTCTCGGGTTTTATCTCGCGCAGACTGCGCACATAGCCTTCCAGCACACCGTGGTAACAGCCCGACCAGAACGTCTCACGGCATCGGGCAAATGCTTCTGCAACGTCTTGATAATAGGCGAATGAGGCTCGCCCAAGATGGTGGGTGTAGGGATGCGCGTCACGCAGCACGTCAGGGTCTTGCTGTGTCAGCTCGCCCAGGATGGCCAGCGCGTGTTCAGTGCCTTGGGTCCGAAGAAGCTTTTCCAGTCCGGTGTGGTAGCACTGCTGCTTTTTGGGACGGTGTTGATACCGACTGCACTGGCTCCGGAGTTGCTCGGCGTCATTGTCCTGCGCAAAGCTCGGCGGGGCGAAGACGCCTCCACTACAGACCCAGGCGAGCAGTATGCCCGGCAATACATGCCACATGCTCTTCTCCTTCTCTTTTTATCAGGTCCGATACTGCACGCGCTCAAGCAATGCCGAGAGTTTTCGGACCGCGCTCCAGTGGACGGGTTGCTGCTCCCATACCGCACGAACGCCGTCAACGCCCCCCAGGACCGCCAGACCGCGTTTCCCGACCTCATGGAGTATTTCTCCGATCACCCACTCCAGGTGTTGGAAAGTACGTTTCTTTTTCAGGTCAGTGGTTGATTGTATATACCGCTGGTGCGAGCTGATGGCTTGATTGAGGGCGTCAATATTCAGATTGGTTGCAGCGCTGACGGCCAGCGCCAGCGTATGCCACGCGCCGGATTCGGACGCGGCCGGCTGCGGCTCAAGGGCGAGCGCCGTCTGCACGTCAGACAGCGCCTTGCCGGCCAGCGCCTGATCGTCCGCCTTATTGACCGCCAGAATATCCGGTATTTCCATCACTCCGGCTTTGATGAATTGGAGCACGTCGCCGGAAAACGGCTGGACTACCAGGACCGTGGTATCGGCAAGACAGGCGATATCCGTCTCATTTTGACCCACCCCAACCGTTTCGACGAGAATCAGGTCACAGCAATGGCGTAACAGAAAAACCGCGACCCACGCCTCTCGACTGAGGCCGCCCAGACGATCCCGCGCCGCATAACTGCGAGCATAGACCTGAGCGTGGGCCGGCAGTTGCAGCCGGCCACGATCACCCAACAGGGCTCCACCCGATACCTTACTCGATGGATCAACCGCAATAATGGCGATACGGCGATCGGCCTGCATCTGCGGCTCAAGCAGCCGAGAGATGAGCGAGCTTTTGCCAACGCCGGGCGGACCGGTCAGCCCGACGACATGGGCCGCTACGGGCAATGCCGAGAGGGTATCCAGAAGTGTCAGCGCTTGGGCCTGGCGGTTTGGGCGGCGGTCTTCGAGGAGGTTGAGCGCACGCGCAATAGCCTGACGATTAAAATCAATCAGGGCTGCAACGTCTATCTGCAAAGAGCCTTTGATTGCCACAATATGCGGAAGGCGATAGGGGCGCAGCCGGCTGCGCCCCTACTCGTGAAAACGCTCAGGCAGACGCCTCGGCCACATCGACCATGTCGGACAGAATGCGCAGCATTTCAAAATCTTTGGGGGTGTATACCCGCGCGACGCCAGCCTGCCGCAGACTTTCCGCGTCGTCCTCGGGAATAATACCACCAACCACAACCGGGACATCGTTCAGACCCTCCTCACGCAGGCCGGTGAGCACCTCGGGGACAAGGCGGAGGTGGGAGCCGGACAGGATACTCAGACCGACCAGATGCACGCCTTCATCGCGCACACTGGTCACGATTTGCTCAGGAGAAAGGCGGATGCCCTCATACACGACTTCCATTCCCGCGTCGCGACACCAGACGGCGATTTGCTCGGCACCGTTCGAGTGTCCATCCAGGCCCGGCTTACCGATCAGAACCTTGAGCGGCCGGCCGAGCGTAGCGGCACTATTGCGGACTCTCGCCCGCAGTTCCTCAAGCGCCGCTGCGGCCTCTCCATTGATCGTTCGCGCGGCCGCAGCCCCGCCAATACCGGTTGGCGCTCGGAATTCTCCAAAAATATCGCGCAAGGTCTGCGTCCACTCGCCAGTCGTCACACCGGCCAGCGCGCAGCGAATGGAAACCGGCATGATATTCTCACCATTGAGGACAGCGGCGCGCAGACCGGAGACAGCCGTGTCCACCTCAGCCTGGTTGCGTGTCGCACGAAACGCCTCCAGGCGCGCAAGCTGATCGCGCTCGGCCGCTTCGTCCACTTTAAGAATAGCCGACGAATCACCGGTGTAGAGGGGAGACGCCGCCGTCTCTGTAAATTGGTTGACGCCCACAACGACCTGATCTCCAGCAGAGATGTTTCGCACCCGTTCGGTATGACTCGCCACCAGCTGCTCTTTAATATAGCCCAAGGCCGCAATCGCTCCGCCCATGTCCGTCACGCGCTCGACCTCTGCCCAGGCTGCGTTTTTAATCTCACTGGTTTTTGCCTCAACAACCTTGCTGCCGTCAAAAATATCGCCATACTCCAACAGGTCGGTTTCAAAGGCCAGTATCTGTTGAATACGCAGACTCCACTGCTGGTCCCACGGGCGCGGCAATCCCAGAGCCTCGTTCCAGGTCGGTAACTGCATGGCTCGACAACGCGCGTCCTTGCTGAGCGTCACGCCCAAAGCCTCCAGGACAATCCGAGGGATATTGTTCTCCGGTTGTGCTTCAGTCAGCCCCAGCGAGTTGACCTGTACGCCGTACCGAAAACGGCGCAGCTTCGGATTCTCAACGCCGTAGCGTTCACGCGTCAGCTCATCCCAGAGTTGACCAAAGGCGCGCAGCTTACACACCTCCTCAATAAAGCGTACCCCGGAATTCACAAAGAAGCTGAGACGCCCGACCGCGACGGCAAACTCGGCCGCTGCGAGCCGACCGGAAGCGCGCACCGTGTCGAGCACAGCAATAGCCGTACACAGCGCATAGGCGACTTCTTGCACCGGCGTGGCACCGGCTTCTTGCAGATGGTAGGAGCACACGTTGACCGGGTTCCATTTGGGAATATTTTTGACCGTATAGGTAATCACGTCGCCCATCAGACGCAGGCTCGGCTCGGGCGGAAAGATATACGTGCCACGCGCCAGGTATTCTTTCACACTGTCGTTCTGCGTCGTGCCCTGGAGAGCTTGAGGCTCCACGCCTTGTCGCTCTGCCGCGGCAATATACAGCGCCAGCAGCCAGGCCGCGGTTCCATTGATGGTCATTGACGTATTCATCTGGTCGAGCGGGATATCGGCAAACAGGGTTTCCATATCGCCGATATGGCACACAGGGACGCCGACTTTTCCAACCTCTCCACGCGCCAGGGCATGATCGCTGTCATAGCCGGTCTGCGTCGGCAGGTCGAAAGCAACCGAGAGGCCGGTTTGGCCCTTACTCAGATTGAGCCGGTAGAGCTCATTACTCGCCTGGGCGGTTGAGTGACCGGAATAGGTCCGCATGACCCAAGGCCGATCTTTAGAACGGGCCGTTTCCATACATCATCCTTGTCGTGCGCAGGTTTTATGACTTTCAGACTTTCGACTTTTTGACCTTCGACTTTCGATTGTTCCCCCTCACCCTAGCCCTCTCCCAGAGGGAGAGGGAACAAACCCCCAATCCCCACCGACTTTCACCCCACCCGTCGCATCTGTTCCAGAATATCGTAGCCGGTAATCGCCTTACTCTTGGCGGCCTGTTCGGTCAGGTAGACCGGCGTGACAGTCTCAGCCTGCACGGCTTTCGCCAGGTCCATCAGCGCGATCTTAATGGTCGCTTCGTCGATCATTTCGCCGGTTTCCGGGTCGGGCATCGAGCCACCGCCCTGCTCGTGGTAGAGGTCCAACACTCGGGTGGCATAGCGGACCTGCTCGTCGTTGGGGGTGTAGCAGACGTTGGCAATTTCAGCCTGCTGCGGGTGAATGACCCAGGTGCCATCCATGCCGAGATTGGCTGCGCCAATATTTTTCTCGCGCAGGCCCGCTTCGATTTCTTTGACTTTCTCTTCAGGATCGCTTTTTCGCCACAACGGCAGATAGACATTATCAACCGCGTGCAGACCGGCAGCCTTGGCCGCCACCACCACAGCTTGCTTGGAGTACAGAAAATTAATGTTCTGGTCTTTGACCACTTCACGAATACCCAGGGTAGCGGCAAAGTCGGCAATCCCAAAAATCAGACCCGCCATGCGGTCCGAAGCGGTGGCGATGGCATAGGCGTTGACAATGGCCTGGGGAATTTCGATCAGGGATTCGATCTGCACCCGCGATTTCCAGCCGGCTTCCCGCTCAAGATTATCGAGCAAGCTGGAGACGTATTTGATATCGTCCGGCCCGTGGGTCTTGGGCAGGATGATGCCGTGGAATTTATCCGGCGCGCCTTTCACAATAGCTTCCAGGTCGCCCAGGAAAAACTCGGAGCGGATATTATTGGGCCGGACCGTAATGACTTTCTTGCCAAAGTCCAGAGTATTCAATGCTTCAACCACGCATTCCCGACTTTGCGGCCCCTTAAACTCATACGGGCAGGCGTCTTCAAAGTCCATCATCACATGGTCAACCGGGGCCTTGACCGGGTCGGCTGCGTTACGGTGGAGCTTCATGCTGTGGCCGGGATAGGTCATCTCAGTGCGGGGAATGACGAAACGCTTGCCCTCATCAAGTACGAACATAGGGTCCTCCTCTATAACAGTCTGTGTGTCTGTGCGGTCGGCTGTCTCGCATGAGTTTTGGCGCCCATCGCCGGAGACAGGCCCGGAGGCAGGCCCGGCTGCTTGGCCGGATTGCCGACAACAGGAATCAGCATGTATCAGATTCACCCGTCTCTCCCAACCGCCCCAACCTCCCTAGGCGGGCTGCGGTCCGGGTGTTATTTCTTTGTCACCTTTCTACTCGTAAGGAGAACCGTATGTCCGATGTACTCCAACAAGCCAGCCTTATCGTTGAAGCGCTCCAAAAAGTCCGCGATGAAGCGCTCCGGCAGGGCCGCAGCCTGACCGACAACGGCAAGGGCATTGACGCCCATCAGGTTCATGCTGAGCGGCTGGCCTATTTGGCGACCGAAGTCGAGGCCGCCCGGTCCTGCCTGAATTATGCCCAAGCCGCCGGGGAGAACCGCGCTAACGAGACCGGCCAGGCGGCCAGTATGGCTTTGGGGTATGCAGCCGAAGTCGGCCAAAAGCTAACCGGACAAGTCAGCACCCATATTGAAGATTTCGGATTCGATGAATCTTTTCTGAACGACACGCTCGGACAGCCTCAGGTCAAAGCCGCCATCCGGGACGGAGCCCGTGAAAGTCGCTTCCGCGAAATCGGCCAGTCCGTTTTGACAACGAAAGGCGTGAATCATGCGTGGTTGGAGAGTGATATCGCGGAAATGACGCGGGATTCGGTGCGTCAATTTGCCAGAAGCGAGGTCGCGCCCATTGCGGAGCGCGTCCATCGCAACGACGAACTGATTCCTGAATCCGTCATCAAGCATATGTCCGAACTGGGCTATTTCGGCATGTCAGTGCCCGAAGAGTACGGCGGTGGTGGCATGGGCAATCTGGCCATGATTATCACCACCGAAGAACTGTCCGCGGCCTCCCTCGGCGTGGCCGGCAGTCTGATTACCCGCCCGGAAATTCTGACCAAGGCCCTGCTGCGGGGTGGCACCGAAGACCAGAAGCAAAAGTGGTTGCCGCCGATTGCCGCCGGAGAATTGATGGTCGCCATTTCCGTGACCGAGCCGGACACCGGCTCGGACGTGGCCTCGGTCAAATGCCGCGCCGAGCCGGCCGTGGTCAACGGACAGAGCGGCTATGTGATCGACGGGGCCAAGGCGTGGTGTACGTTTGCCGGCCGGGCCGACATCATTGCCTTGCTGGCCCGCACCAACCCAGACACCAGTTCGGGCGCACGCGGGTTGTCCTTATTCATTGTTGAAAAAGACGCCTTTACCGGCCATTCGTTTGAGATGCAACAGGAAACAGGCGGCGTGCTCCAGGGCGACGCCATTCCGACCCTGGGCTACCGGGGGATGCATTCCTATGTGTTGAATCTGGATAAATACTTCGTGCCGGCCGCCAACCTGGTTGGTGGAGAGGCCGGACTGCATAAAGGCTTTTATCTGCAAATGGCCGGCTTTGCCGCAGGGCGGCTCCAGACCGGCGGACGCGCCACCGGGCTGGCTCAGGCCGCGTTGGAGGTTAGCACGGCGTATGCGGACGAGCGCAAGCAATTTAAGAAATCGCTCGGGGATTTTCAGCTCACCCAGTACAAGCTCGGTCGCATGGCCGCCCATATTGCCGCGGCCCGCCAACTGACCTACACCGCGGCCCCGGCAATGGACAAAGACGAGGCTGCCACACTGACCGCGGCTATGGCCAAACTGCTGGCCTGCGATGTGGCCGTATGGGTCACGCAGGAAGGCCAACTCATTCACGGCGGCTGGGGCTATGGCGAAGAATACGCAATCTCGCGCTATGTCGTAGACGCCCTGGTGCTGCCCATTTTCGAGGGTGTCAAGCCGGTCCTGGAACTCAAGGTGATTGCCCGCACGTTGTTGGCGTAGCGAAATCGTGCCCTGAGAGTGCGGGCATCCCACCCGAATCATCTCGCCCGACAGAAGTGCCCATCGCCGCTTCCGGTTGGCAAGCCGCCTGAAGTCGTTGCGAGCAGCGTTGGCTGGTTGCTTACGCCGGGACGCTGCTACTGCACGGTCTGGTATTCAGTTGGAAGATTTTTGGGCCGATAGCGGTTGGCCGGATCGTCCATGCGCTCGAACACGCTGGCGTGAATCTTGGCCCCTACCGGAATTTTACGGGTATATTGGCCGCGAAACTTCCAGAACCCCGCCAACGACCGGTGCAGGCTGTCATGCGGCTCGGGCCGGTATTGGGCGAGTCTGTTCTGGTCTATCCGCAGCCCAGAGCGTGTAGCCTTACTCAGCATCCAATGCAGAGCGATATTGGACAAACCGCGCTCAGTGTATCCGCCGCCGATATCCGAATGGACGCCAGCGAACCAGACCTGCTCGATGATCTGATTCTCCTCCAGGTTATCCTCGTCCCACAGAGAAGGGAGAAAATCGCGCCGATTCTCGTCAATGGCCAGGGCGTGAAAACCATATCTGACTTCGGGATTCAGCCGGGCATCGTGAAAGCGTTTCCCCGCGTTCAGCGCCAACGATTCTACGGTGTCCCAGACGCCGATCAGGTGGACCGAACAGGCTCGCCCGAAGGCAGCCCGAAAGCCCTGGGCGATGGCGTCGTTGTCTTGCGTGTTGTAGACCTTGGAGGCGTACTCGACCAGATTGCCGGCATCCGCCCCGAGCAGGCCGCATTTATGGAGCATCCCGGCCAGCGAACGCACAGTGAACGCGCCCCGGCTGAAGCCGAAGAGATATACGCGGTCCCCTTTTCCATAACAGCCCATCAGGTAGCGGTAGGCATCCTCGACATTCTTTTGCAGCCCGTAGCCGGTGGCCTGATCGCCCAGGGCACGGAGGTCGCCACTGTCCTCGTGGTATTCCCAGCCGCCGGTCCCGATGCCGGGGTCGTAATACACGACCTGGGAATCGTTCTTCGTGGCCAGGATATAGGTTTCCACCACGTTAGTGTTGTTGTGGCCGTATTCGTTGCCGGTTCCGTCACAGCAGAGAACGATGTTCTTCATGGGTTATGCTTCCTGTACGGAGAATATCGAGCAGCTTGTGAAGTCGGGATGAACCCTCTTTTATGACATTCGACTTTTGACTTCAGACTTTCGACCTAGCACTCATATTCCAGCAGGCAAAGGAGCCCGGTGCGATAGCCTGTGGAGTAAAGGGCGGCGTGAGGGGCAGAGTATAGACCGTGGGAGAGGTAGTGGTACGGGTTGCAGCCGGTCCGGGAAGATGACCGGTAAACGTCAGCATGGTCCCATCCGGGGCGAGCAGGGGAGGGGCCGCTGACGGCGGAGCGGTAAAAGAGGAAGGAGGAACCCTTCATGGCAGACTATATTTTTCTTTACTCCTCCGGCTCACCCACGGTCATGTCATCTAGCTCTAGCTCGCGCTCGTATGCGAGTTACTCTGCTTCCATGTCTTTCCCCCTATTCTTTTTTGGCTTACGCGCTGCGGCATAACAGCTCGGCCAACACTTCGTTCTGCCGTCCGAGGGTCTGGCCGACCTGGGCCAACGTCTCGGCCTGCTGGTCCAGCTGGCGGTTGCGGTCGTCCGAGGCTTTGCCCACCCGCCATAAGCCCCAGCCGATCAAGCCGCATTGCACGACACCGACCCCAGCAGACACCCATACTTGGGCCTGCGAGATGCCCAACTGGGCCTGCGAGATCGCTAAGGTGGCGGTTTCGTATTCAGTCATGGCGTTCCCCTTTCTGATCTTTTTATGCGTTCGTGCGCGCGTCTGCAAACCGGGCGGCGCACTCAGTCGATGCCGCGGCGCAGGACAATCTCGGCCTCATGTACTACCCGAGCCAGGGCGTACCGCAGGACTATACGCTGGCCCATATGTGGTACAACCTTACCGGGGTGGGGGGTGACGAGGATGCGACCAAGACACGTGACACCGTTGCAGCAAGACCGCGGCCGCTCTCTCGAATGCCGACTTGCCGGCTATGCTGGGATAATGTTGAGAGCATAGGCATCGTCGGCCCGCCGTGCTTGATAATATTTGACCGCTGGCTGCCCTTTGCACCACTCACGAACCTTCTCCTTATGATCTTCCGACATCTCGCAGCCAAAGATGACGCCCGTTAAGAATTGAGACGGAAACTTACGTACTCCTCGTCCGTTGAGATCCAATAATCGCCATTCTTTCTCATATTTCCACGGAGTCGCTTTTGTAAGAAGCCCGTTTCGTACTAATTGCTCGTAGTCGAAGCTGCGATCGACAACTGGATAGTTTATGGAGTACGTAATCGGGAATGGAGATATGTCCGAATGGGATTGGGCGGCTGGGTCTGGATCATCTGGCCGCCGTTTCGCACAAAATGGGTCATTTATGTTATTCAAAAACTGAAGACAAAAGCCGCGATGCCCATTTGCATAGTGTGCCCACATGAGAATGTGATCTCGAACTGCGGATAAACAGCATATTCCCCACTCCGGTCCGACCTTCATTTGCTCGTATTCTGGATCGGCCTCTGAACCATTTATGACCAATCTATATGAGCAATCGAATGGATCGTTAAAATCATCGGCTGTAGAAAAATACAGCTCATTGTCAGTGAATATGCAGCGAGAATAATCGAGATGATCCTTGTCGATATGTTTGTATTTGTAGAAATACTCCGGTCTCTTGCCATACAAGTCGCTCATAATCTGCACCTATGCCAGCGATAACGCTGGTAACGACAGTCTAGGTCTCAACTTTTGCCTGACTCCACAAGTCTTCATACGTCTTGCGTACCGCCGGAAAAGCGTCCGTAATTTGAGTCAATATTGTGGGCGCCTTCTTTGCCCCATCCTTAAACGACGCCCCAGATTGATAACACGCGTTCTGGTCAACGAGTACGTACCGGTCGTGGAATCCTGGTGCCGATCGAACCTCGACTGCGACATCGAACTGCTGAACAAAAAGCTTTACCGCTGGAAGGAGCTTGGGCAATAGTCTCTGGGTAAGAAGCCTAATCGAAACTCCTGCCGCAACGTGTGGGAGGTATCGGGACACAAACTCCGCGTTAAGGTACGGATCTACGAACAACAGATCTCGCGTAGCGGTCTCTATGAGTTTTCGAAGTTCGTCAAAGTAGTCAAAGACGTCGCCTTGTCCAATGGCAGTGTTTACTGGTCCGATGGTCTTCATCCGAAGGTCATACCGTGCTTGATGCAGGAGTGTGAGAATCTGGTCCAACCCTACGGCCGACGCGGATATAGGTCTCTGCCTGCGGAACTCATTTATAGCAAACCCAAGAGAGATGGATTTCGGTGGATCCCACACTTCGATGAAATTGGACACGCGCCCTAGCCACGCAACGTTCTCGTCGTTGTGATCGCCTAGTGTTGAGCGAGATGGCATTGCCCGCAGGATATCCTCGACTTCTCCAAGCAGCTCTTCTTCCTTCATTCCAGATGATCCTCCTCCTGCTGATAGTGCAATCTACTGATGAAGTTGAGCTAACAGTCTACGGTGTCAGCTCAAACGCCTGAAAGGACCCTCTCACACTCCCCCACACCGGACCGCCGTCAAGGCGGTAAAAGCGGGGGAGGGAAAGCGCCGGGGTGGGTTTCGGTATCTCCCGATTTCCTGACTACCCGGGCGGGCATCCTACCCGTAGCAAGCCCTAAAGATTCTTCGTCAAATAGAAGCGCATGTAGTGGGCGCTGGTTTCAATCTGGCCGGCAAAAGAACTCAGCACGGTCTCTAGTTCCTGCATATGAAACGGCCGGCCCAGGATGGCCTCCATCGTCTCCCGCCTGATAAGACACTCGTTATCGGTCTCGACCCGAATGTAGGCGTGGTGGTTTTCAACCCGCACGTCTTTGTCCGGGTTGTCTTCGTAGATAGCCTCAATGGCAGCATCCGCAATTTCCCCGGCGCTGAGCACCGGGCCGACTTTGTTGTTACCTGACCGTTCACCCATATCTGCCCTCGCAGTCACACTCCGACGCGCTTTGGCTGTATGCCAACGACGTCCACATAGACCTCGTCATGCTCGATTTTGACCGGATAGCGGGCCAGTTCGCAGTCTTGCGGATTGACACCCTTGCCCGTCGTGACATCGAATTGCCATACATGGGCGCTGCATGTGAGTACCTTGTGACCATCGAAATCGCCCTCGGCTAACGAGGACTGTTGATGCGGACAAGAGCCCTGAATAGCAATCACTGTCCCGTCTATGGGATACACCAGGACAATGGACTGCCCATCGACCTCATACGCGGCCATATCGCCCTGCCAGATATCGTCGAGGCTACAGACTCGGGTGAACGCCATGCTTGCGGGGAGGTCATTCTAAATCGAGAGATTGTAAAAAGTCATGAACGGCCTCTTTGGCCGTGGCCGCTGCCTGCGGACTGTCGGGTAATGCATGACAGTATACATCGATAGCTGCTTCGGCCAGCGGGAGCCACTGCTCCACCCAGCCACGTATCACAGCCACGTTTTCGGGTCGTTCAATCGCAAAGCGGACGAGGGCCGTACTCCAGGTTCTGGAGCGCCGGACATCACGGTATTCGGAATCGGCAATGAGGCCGAGCAGGCTGTCGCCCTGCCGCCGGCCTGTGGCGACAAGTTGGCGCAGGAGGACCTCATCAATCGCCGGCTTTGCCACCAGATTGAGGGCAACAAAACTCTCGCCCCAATCATAGGCGACCAGGACCTTTTCCATCAGTTCACGGAAGCCCTGCCAGGCTACGTCGTTTTCCCACGCCTCCTGCTCGGTCGTACCAAATCCGCTGTTCGGCCAAGTCTTTTTCAACTCGGCGGTCCGATACGCAATATGAGACACGCACCGCAGCGCGTCCGCGGCCTGATAGGTTGCACAGTTCCGAATCGTACTCGACGGCACAATCTGGACCAGATAATGCGCGGTCATCTGCACGGTGTGGAACAGATAGCGGGCCGGCGTATACAAGCGTTGCAGGACATTGACCCAGGCGGCGGCCAGTCCGGCATCGTACCGAAGCTCATTATGTTCGTCGAACAGCCCTTCGATATAGGTCTCCTGGCCGTCTTGCAGGATATTATAGGCGCGGTAGGTGAGTTCGTCAGGATCACGGAACTGCTCCCAATCACGCCCGGTGAGCGGTGAGTCATGGCGGTATTTCTTGAACCACTTGGAGAGGGGGATATTCGGCCCCAACTCAAACGGAGAGTCCGCATTCTTGGCATCGTACATGAGATTGGTCGAGACAATCTCATATTCGCTCGGGCGACGGCGTTGGCCGACGAGATGACTCCAGGTCCGCAGCGGCTTGAGCGGTTCGGATTCGGTGCTCATGGTGTTGCCTCGGGCGCAGCAGACTCGGCTGCTTCATAAAAGAGTTCGAGGCTCATCATTGGCGTGATGCCGGCCTCCTCAACTGTCATGTCGCGCGGAAACGGCTTTTCAGTCCCGACTTTCCGCACGCGGAGTGGCGCATCCGTCTTTCGGTTCTTCTCAAAACCAATGCTCAACTGGGCTGCCGTGTGGCACACTTCGTCCATCGTATTCTCTGTATCGACGATGGAGACATACAGGACAAACTCCTGATGCAGGTTATGGACAATGGGAATCTGTGCCATGCCGGACCTCAGAAGCTGCTAGGCTGCCTGTACCTGGCTCTGGCGGTACTCTTCTAACCAACTGTGCTTGAGGGCGTCTTCCCCTTGTTCGCCCTCTTTGAGAGAAAAATAGTCAAGCAGCCCTTCGAGGGTCGGTGGCTGGATCATCCCGGCCACCATGCGGTCGGTAACGCTCAGATGATCTTTGTAGCGGTCCGGGTCCTGCTGAAATATCCAGCGGTCTACTTCCGAGCCGAAATGATACAAGCGGCCTTCGTGTTCGAGTGGAAAATCCTGCAAGGACCGACCGGTCTTGCCTGGGGTCCAGCCGGGCGTGCCGGTGATCGGCACTTGGGCCATATTGCACAGCTGTACCATGGTTGGCAGCACCGTATCGACCGGGCCGTCTTTCAGGAAGCGGGCAATGATCGGGTCCCAGAAATGCGCTCCCCAGGTCTCTTCCCAGCCGGGATATTTTTCCTCTAACCAGGCGCGTTCCGCCCGGCTTATGCCCGGCGGGACATCCCACCAGACCGATTTGTGAAAGGTCCAGATTCCTGCGTGCATACCGTGATGACGGGTATCGAGGTCTGCCAGCATGGTGTCCCAATACCAGGGGCGTTCCAGGCCAATGTCGATGAGCGTGCGTTCGAACTGGCCAAAGACCCACTCCTGCATGAACTCTTTGAAGGATTTCTCGCGGCGGTCGAGCGGGGTGTAATAATCCATGGAGGGGCCGGTCACGGTGGCGAACAAGGTCCAAGCACGCCAGATGGCAATATCAACCAGTCGCTGGGCTTCGTCCTGCTTGCCGTTCTCAATCAGGATTTTAACAGCCGGGCCACCAATCTGGGCGTGCCGGGCTTCATCCGTTTGGATACTGGCGGCAAGGTTTGAAAAGGACATATCACCCGCCTGAGCGGCATCGGCCGCAAGGCCAAGAAATTGCAAATTGGAAAATCCGGTCTCAAACGCAAAGGTTAGCATCAGCGCCACGCCAACGGCATCGCGGCCAGCCATAATGTCATCGAATAGATGTCGGGCCGCAATAACAGCCCACTCGTTGGTGTGCATCGACTTGGTCGCCCAGTCAAATTGCCGACTCCGTTGGACGTGTTCGTGTGGGAAATAGAGTTGAATCTGACCGTGGCGATTCTCGTCCAGCGAGCCAAAGGTCGCCATGTTACGCATACCACCGGCCTTGCCAAAGCGGGCCATGCGAGACTCCGCACTTGAGGCCATCGCCTCAAGCGTTGCAAACGCACCGTAATGCAGCTTGAGGATACTCACCCAGCCCGGCGCGGCCTTATCGAGAAAATTGGCCCGCTGGAGCGCCGCTTTGACCGAATACACTCCAGCGTCCTTCTCACGCTGGGTCCGCACGTACTCACGATAGGTTACTTTATAGGGCTCATCGTAACTCTCCCACACCTCAAGCGGTAAGCCCATCGCACCACTCTGCTCTTCAGGAAAAAGCTCGTCTTCAGTGACATACTTTGGAGTCCAATTGGTGTCGCGGGCGATGTCATACCATTCGGCTCGGTCCAAGAGTGCCATACGATCTTCCCTCCTGTGCCAGGCGTGTCCGCCTCTCTGATGAGAGAGATATCATAACCAACCGGGATAGGGGGAGCAACACGGAATAGGAGACTGGATGCCGGACCGGGTAAGCGGATTGTAGGGGCAATGCATGAATTGCCCCTACCCGAGGATGCCCGAGAAGGATATCAACCTCGACGGGCGAGTACGACCGTACTGCTGATACAACCCAGCCCGACCACTGTCGTAGCGACTGCCATCAGGATGACCGTTTCATAGCCTCCCACTCTCCACACCACTGCGGCCAGGGTTGGGGCGAGGGCAGCCGCCAGGATGGACGGGATAGCCAGGAATCCGGAGATGATCCCGAAATTGGCTCTGCCCAACAGTTCGGCTGTCATCACCGGGCGGAGTATGCTGGTCATCCCCATCCCCGCGCCTTGGAGAATGACGAAGAAGGGGAGCAGCACCGCGACGGTCTGGGCGAAAAAGAGGGCGGTGGCGGCGGCGGTCATGGCCAGGAAACAGGCAACCGCAATCCACAACGTTGACACGTATTTCTCTACTGCCAGCATGGCCAGACGACCTGTCACTTGCATGGGTCCAATCGAAGAGGCCGTAAGCACCGCGGCTGCATCCGACAAACCCCGTTCAGCCAACAGTGGCAGGAGATGGGTCAGCAGGCTGAAATGTTCAAAATTCGCCATCGCAAACGCCACAGCGAGCAGCCAGAAGACTGGTGTCCTCAGCGTGATCGAGGCAGCTCCCGTGTGAGAGCTGCTTGGGGTGTGTTCGGCAGCTCCGTGTTGGTCCGCATACTGACACGCCTTCCAGATGAGGGGAACGGCAATCAACAGCTCGACGCCGGCGACCATGACCACGGCATCTCTCCAGCCGACCCAGCCGACCAGCACATGGATACTCGGAAAGGCCAGCGTCCCGGCAAAACCGGCCACCAGGGTGACCAGGGTAATGGCCTTGCGGGCCTCGTCGCCCAGGGCATGGGTCAGCAGGGAAAAGCAGGCGTCGTACAGCGTGCCGGCCATCGCCAGGCCAATGCCGAACCACAGACAGTAGAATTGCCACAGATGTTCAACCCACGAGAGACCGGCCAGCAGCACGGCCCCCAGAGCTGCACTGCCGCTGAAAACGACCCGTCCGAAACCACGGTCTATCAAGCGCCCGGTCATGGGCCCGAGGAGAGCCGAGGTCACCAGGGCCAGCGTCAGCGCCCCGGCGAGTTCGGTTTTCGACCACCCCAGGTCGCGTTCCCACTCAAGCAGCAGGGCAGGAAACGAATAATACAGCGCTGCCCATACCAGCGTTTCCGCAACCGCCAAGGGCCATACGATCCGACGGAATGTCATGCTGTTGGCGCTTTGTCAGCCGTCGAGTCCGGGTGAAGGCGAGACAAGCAAGGCGGGCTGAGGTGCTTTTTGCGGATACGCACACGCACCCCGTTTTGTACGCTTATCTCAGGGCGGCGAGGAATTCCTGGCGACCCTTGGCGCTGAGATGCAGATACATATTGTGGCGTTTTTGTTCACCAAGGGTATCCCAGGGCTGAGAAGCATAATTATGGCCGGGATACAGCACTGTCTCGTCTGCCAGTTGCGAGAGAGTTTGCAGACTCGAATACATGTCTTCCGGACTGCTGCCCGGCAGGTCGACCCGACCGCACGAGTTAATAAAGAGCGTATCGCCAGCCACCAGACGATTCTCAATCAAAAAGCATTGCGAGCCGGGCGTATGTCCGGGCGTGTGAATGAACTTGATGCTGAGAGCGCCCACAGCGGTCGTATCACCACCCGCGACCTGCACGATGTCGGAATCGGACAAGCCGACCAGACGGCCCAGAAATTCGGACTCGGCCTTGTGGATATACACCTTGGCTTTCACCTGTTCGAGCAGTTCAACCACTCCCTGGATGTGGGTACCGAACAAATCTCCACCAAGGTGATCTTGGTGATAGTGAGTCACGAGCGCTTGGGTAATGGTGAAGCCGTCTTGTTCCGCGGTCTGGATGATTGCAGGAATGTCCCAGGCCGCGTCGATAACGGCCGCTTCGCGCGTTGCCGTATCCCCAATCAGGTAGGCGAAATTCTGCATGGGGCCAATTTCAATTTGCTTGAAATACAGGGAAGACTCCGCCATCACGTCCCCTTCTTTTGTGCTGAGCGTTTTTTCGCGACTTTTTTGGCTCTTCGGGCGGTTGTCTTTTTTGCCGTTTTTTTTGCAGTCCGGGCAGCTTTTCGCTCGCTACTCCGCAGGCCACGCTCCCAGAGATATTCCGGCTCGCCCAGCTTCTGACTCACCCAGCGGGATAATACGAACAGCAGATCGCTGAGCCGATTCACATACGTGAGCGGCCAGGGGCTGACCTCTTCTTGGCGCGAGAGGCGCAGGATATCTCGTTCAGCCCGCCGACAGACTGTGCGGGCCTGGTGCAGGAAGCCGCCAACTTTTCCGCCACCGGGCAGGATAAAAGAGTTGAGTGGCTCCAGGTCTTTCTGGCAAGAATCGATGATTCGTTCGAGGCCCTTCACCTCCTGCTCACCGACGCGAAACATGCCCTCGTAGGAAAAGTCCGCAGGGGTGGCAAGTTCACTCCCCAGGTCGAACAGCTCATTTTGGAGTTGGCGGAAAATATCGTCTAACTGTTTGGCGGCCGGCAGCTCTGGCTTCAGATCCTCGTTGAACACCCGGGCCAGGCCCACAACAGAGTTGAGTTCGTCTAGCGTCCCATAGGCAGCGATACGGGCGGCATCCTTAGCCACCTTTTTGCCCCCGACGAGGCGGGTCGAACCCTTATCACCCGTCCGGGTATAGACTTTTGTAATGCGGACCATTGTGACTTGGGGATGAGAGGCTCAGGGCCGGAGCAACCGAGTCCCTCTTCAGGCTTGCAGGCGTTTATCAAGCGCCGCGTTTTCCTGCCACAGCTCCGGTGGGAGTCGGTCCCCAAACTGTTGAAAGAATTCGCGTTGATTCTCTGCCGCTTTTACCCAGCCTTGACGGTCCACGCTGAGGAGTTCGTCGAGCACTGCCGGCGAGACATCAATACCTGTCGTATCAATATCGTTGGTATGCGGCAGATAGCCGATTTCGGTCTCGCGCGCTTCGACCTCACCGTGTACCCGAGCAATGACCCAACGCAGCGCCCGCAGGTTTTCTCCAAAGCCGGGCCAGAGAAATTTGCCCTCTGCATTGGTCCGGAACCAGTTCACCCGAAAAATTTTGGGTGGATTTGCGATCTTTTTACCCATGTTGAGCCAGTGGCCGAAATAGTCGCCCATGTTGTAGCCACAGAAGGGCAACATGGCCATGGGATCACGCCGGACCTTACCGACTTTTCCGGTCGCCGCCGCCGTTGTTTCAGAGGCCATAGTCGTGCCAAGCGACACCCCATGCTGCCAGTTGAAAGACTGATAGACGAGTGGAATCAAACCTGCGCGGCGGCCACCGAAGAGGAAGGCCGAAATCGGCACCCCTTGGGGAGATTCCCACTCTGAAGACATGACCGGACACTGGCGGGCTGGCGTGGTGAAGCGAGAGTTGGGGTGGGCAGCTTTGCCCTCAGACTGTGGCGTCCAGGGCTGGCCCTGCCAATCAATTGCCTCGGCCGGCGGACCACCGTCCATGCCTTCCCAGTACGGAGTGCCGTCCGGAGTGAGTGCGACATTTGTAAAAATGGAGTTCTTCGCAACGGTCGTCATGACGTTCGGATTTGTGTGAGAGTTTGTTCCCGGCGCAACGCCAAAAAACCCGGCCTCTGGATTAATCGCCCACAGCCGTCCATCCGGACCAGGATGCATCCAGGCAATATCGTCTCCCACCGTCCAGACTTTGTAGCCCTTTTGACTCTCTGGTGGGATCAGCATGGCCAGATTCGTTTTGCCGCAGGCGCTTGGGAACGCCGCGGCAATATACGTTGTGCGGCCGCTCGGCTCCTCAATGCCAATGATCAGCATATGCTCAGCCAGCCAGCCTTCCTCACGCGCCATATAGCTCCCAAGCCGTAAAGCGAAACACTTTTTCCCAAGTAGCGCGTTCCCACCGTAGCCGGAACCAATGGACCAGATCGCGCGGTCTTCAGGGTAGTGCATGATAAACCGACGGTCAGGGCTGAGGTCTCCGAGAGAGTGAAGACCCTGGACATAATTCTCTGACGAACCCAGCCGCTCAAGTGCCGCCTTGCCCATTCGGGTCATGATGCGCATACTGGCTGCGACGTAGGGGCTATCCGTGATTTCTACGCCAACCTGACTATAGGGAGACGTAACCGGCCCCATAATATACGGCACGACGTATAGTGTCCGATCTTTCATTGCACCCTGAAAGAGGCCGCCGACTTTTTCCTTGGCCTCCGCTGGGACCATCCAGTTATTATTCGGACCGGCGTCTTCTTTCTCCCGTGTACACACAAAGGTCAGGTGCTCGGTGCGGGCGACATCTTTGGGATCACTCCGGTGCAAATAACAGTTCGGATATTGCTCTTGGTTTAACGCCATCAGGGTCCCGTCATCAAGCATGCCCTCAATCAGGCGTTGGTTCTCTTCTTCCGACCCGTCACACCAGTGGATGTTCTTTGGCCGCGTGAGCTGGGCCGTTTCTTCGACCCATTGTTCGAGTGGGGTTGGCATGGTGAGATTGGTCTCCTCTGGATAGGGGTAGATTCTAATACTTATGACAGAAAACGATAAGTTTTTTTTATATCTCGCCCCTGGTAGGGCGTCAAGAATATTTCCGGTTTAAAGAATAGATTTTTCAGGCAGTTTCGTCCAGTATTGAGAAGGAGAAGACTCAACCGCGGGGAGGAAGCGCTGGTTCGTTTCCACCGAGAGGAGTATCGCATCAAGAGGCTATACTTGACTCGCTTCTTTGGGTTTACACAGCTTGAGAATCATTTCTTTCAGCCGGTCCGGATCAACCGGCTTCTTGAATAAGACGTCCTCTAATCCTTCCAGACGACTCCGTTTGATCACGTGGTCTTTGTCGTAAAAATAGGCCGTCATCAGGACAACCGGCAGTTGGGGGTAACGCTCCTTTGCCTCCATGTAGAGATCGTACCCGTCCAAGTCGGGCATCACTACGTCACTCAGCACCATGTGGAAAGGGTTCTGACCAAGAAAATTCCGATCAAGGATCTTCAGCGCCTCAATCCCGTTGGTCGCAACCTCAACGCTACAGCCGTCTTCGGTCAATACATCACGCAACGAGTAGCACACGCCCAGATCATCATCGACCACCAGGAGACGCAGGCCGACCAGCATCGGCGTTGCTGACCGGACACCAATGGGATGTGGAGCAACAACTTCATCCCGACCGAGGTCTGCCATCCGAGAGCCGTGGAGGTACTCGGTCGTGTCATAGCGCTCACCGTGGGCCATATCGTCAATACGGGAGACAATTCCCCGGATCTTCGCCAGCTCACGCTGGATGGATTCCACGCGTTCTTCTTGGACAACGTATTCTTCGTCCGGAAAGCTCTGCGCCATATGTTTGGTCAGAATATCCAAATTATTAAAGATGACCTCAAGTGGATTGTTGATCCGATGTCCCAGACCAACGGCCAATTCGCCCAGGGTGGCTAACTGATCGCGCCGGCGGATCTCCCGTAGGTCTTTCAAAAAGCCGATTGAGCCCGCCTCTTGCCCGTCGTCATCATAAATGATCGAAGCGGAAATCGCCGCCGGAATATGGTCGCCGTTTTTCGCCACCAGCGTGGTTTCAAAATTCTTGACCTTGCCCTGCTCACCGACCGCTGCGCCGCGCATGGCTTCCATGACGCGGCGCGCCTCGTCAATGCTCGGGTAGACAGAGGTCCAGACCCGCTTGCCGTGGATCTCTTGTGAGGTATAGCCGAGCGTCTGATGCGCTCCGTCGTTGTAAAAAATAATCTGGCCCTTGTGGTCGAGCGCAATAACGATATCGAGTGAATTTTCCAGCAGTCGCTCAAAATAGCCCGGCGGTAAACGGATCTCGCGCAGATCTCGATGAAAGCCGATTGAGCCGATTTCCGCCCCGTTTTCGTCGTAGATAATCGAGCCCGAGAAAGAGACGGGGATATGCTCTCCACTTTTTGCGACCAGGACGGTTTCAAAGCTCTTGACCTTGCCCTTCTCCCCAATCTCCTCGCTGCGCATCACCTCCAGCACCCGCCGGGCTTCTTCGATACTGGGATAGAGCAGGACACGTTTCCCTTTGACCTCCTCTCGGGTATAGCCAAGGGTCTTGCTCGCCCCGTCGTTGTAAAAGATGATTTGACCGCGATGATCGACGGCAATCACAATGTCGAGAGAACTTTCAAGGAGCCGTTCAAAATAAATGGAGGGGAGCTGGAACATGGAAGACCACTTAACACCGAGAGCTTGGTATCGTTCGGAGAACGATGCTCAGCTATGTTCTTTTAGTACTATGTTAGTCTGCTGGTTTCCTAATCGTCAAGCCCGGCCTCCCACCCCCCAATGGCTGGTCCGAGTCAGCATCCTGCTGTGTCTTATGCTGCCGTGGAGTCTGGGAGGATGCTACTGGCTCAAGTACGAAAAACTCATGCACACGCATATCGAACTCATGCAGGCGATGACGGATAAGATGAGCCGGCTCCTAGAAGACAACGACGCTATGACTCCAACCATGATGGGTGAGTTTCTGTATCCGCTCGAACGGGCTCGGGACTTTTCCCGCATTGTGGCTGGACGCTATGCCGATCGGCCCTCGCTTACGGCTTTTAACCGGCTCCTCGATGTGTATGAAAGCCTCGTCACGGAGGCTGATCGACTCCGCATTCAACCTGGTAGTCTTGACCATTTTCAGTCCCGGACCCAGTCATTACGAGACCAGGCAACTCGGGTTGAGGCGCTGCTGGCCGCGGAATAATACGTCCGGAGACCTCTTGGAGCACGCGGCCTCTGCAAGCAACCCACCGGTATCCCGCGCTCAACCGTTTGGCGGCAAGAGCAAGACCCGTTTCGCATCATCGAGACCGGCCAGCAGCTCAGCAACAGTCGAACCGAGGTGAGGGTGCGCAAACTGCGGAGTCAGTTCGGAGAGCGGGAGAAGAACAAACCGACGCCGGTGCATTTCAGGATGAGGGATCTTCAAATTCTTTTCATCCACAATGTAATTGTCAAAAAGTAAGATATCGAGATCAATCTTTCGGGACGCCCATTTTTTTGTGCGCGCCGTGCGCTTGCGTCCGAGCGCCAACTCGATTTTTTGCAGGCGGCTCAGGAGCTGCTGCGGGGTAAACTCGGTCTCCAATTCAATCACGCCATTGATATACCAGTTCTTCGCCTCCCCGAGCGGCTCAGTCTCATATAAGGAAGAATATTTCACAACGAACGTCTGCGGCAGGTCAGCAATCCTGTCGAGCGCCTTTTGATACTGTGCCCGGCGGTTGCCAAGGTTTGACCCGATACCAACAAAAACTCGCCTAAACATCGCCCGTTTCCACCCCTGATACGTGCAAGACCAATGGCAAGACCTACGGAATGTTCACCGCCGGTATTCCACTCTCCTCTCAAGCCGGCTCCGTCCGCCACGAGAACGCCCGTGCAGCCTGACTCACAATCTGCCGCCCAATGGCAAGCGAGGCGGTTGCGCCCGGCGAGGGAGCATTCAGCACATGGACGGCATGAGGCGAGCTGGTAATGACAAAATCGTCCACCAAAGCACCGCCGGTTGAAATAGCCTGGGCACGCACGCCACTGCCGCCCGGCAATAAGTCTTGTGCCTGAAGCTCTGGCACAAGGCGCTGGAGGGCATGCAGAAAAGCGGATTTATTCAAAGAGCGGTATATTTCCCCAAGACCGGTCTGCCAGTATTTGCGCGCTATCGTCCGAAAACCTGAGAAGCGCAGCGTTTCCCATAACTCTTGGGGGATTAGGTCTGCCCACTGGTAGCCCTCTCGGGCAAAGGCCAATACCGCATTCGGCCCAGCTTCTCTTTCACCATCTATAGTCCGTGTGAAATGTACGCCAAGAAAAGGAAAGGCCGGGTCCGGAACCGGATAGATGAGATTGTTCACCAGAGAGTGTTTGTGTGGTGCAAGCGTATAATACTCCCCTCGGAACGGAACAATTTGCAGGGTCGGCTCCGCGCCAGCCATCTGCGCAATCCGGTCACACTGGAGACCACCACAGTTAATGACTGCCCGCGTATGGACGACACCCGTGGAAGTCTCCACCACCAGATGGCCGTCAGTCGAGATAATTTTTTGCACCTGCCGTGCACACTGAATCTCGCCCCCGGCGTCTTGCACGAGGGCGGCATACTGCTCGGCCACCCGCACATAATCGATAATCCCGGTCTGGGGGACATATAAGGCGCGGATGCCGGCGGCATGCGGTTCGAGTTCGCGCAGCCGCTCAGGCCCGATCATTTCCAGGCCCTCAACACTGTTGGCCGTGCCTCGCCGGTGCAGTTCCTCAAGCCGGGGCAGTTCGTCCTCTGAGGTTGCCACCACGACTTTCCCACAGCGTTCATACGGGATAGCGTGTTGATCGCAGAATTCGGTCAACAGCTTTCCGCCGGTCACACAGGTCCGGGCCTTGAGGGAGTCGGGTTTATAATAAATACCGGAGTGAATAACCCCGCTGTTATGACCGGTTTGATGCGCAGCCAAGCGCGCCTCTTTTTCGAGGACCCCAAGTTTGATCTTTGGGTATTGGCGGGTCACCTCCAGAGCAGTCGCCAGGCCAAGGATTCCACCGCCAATGATGATAAGGTCGAATTGGTCTAGCATACACACGTTCACCTATACAAAACACTCTCTCACTGCAAACCGGACATATGTTTATTCCTACCCGAACGGGACTCAACGAAATCCTGCAATTTGCCTTGCCGATTATCATGTCGATGGCCTCGTACACGCTGATCGGCTTTGTTGACACCTGGATGGTGGCCCAGGTCGGCACGGCTGAAGTCGCCGCAGCCATGCCGGCCGGCATTATCGCCTATACGCTTACCGCCCTCCCGCTTGGCATTACGCAGTGTGTCAGTACGTTCGCCGCCCAGGCCCTGGGTCAAGGCAGGCCGGACGAAGGGGCGCTGGTCGCCTGGCAGGCTCTCTACCTGAGTGTCGTTGTCGGCATCGTGGTCTTCGCCTTGTGGCCGCTGGCGCCCTATTTCTTTTCCCTGTTCGGACATGAGCCGGACATTGTGGCGCTTGAAGTCGTCTACTTCCGCGTCCGGCTGTGGGGGATTGGTTTTTCGGTTGCCATGGGCGCGCTGAGTGGTTTCTTCTACGGGCTGCACAGGCCCAAGGTCCCGCTGGTCGCCGCTGTTATTGCCAATATCGCCAACGTCATTTTCGCCTATACTTTGATTTTTGGAAAATTCGGTGTGCCGGCCCTGGGTCTCAAGGGGGCAGCCCTGGCTATGGTGTTGAGCTTTATGGTGCAATTTTCGGTGCTCTTTTGGGTGTTCCTGTCCCCGTCTTACGCAGCCCGGTTCAGCACCCGAGTGGCCTGGAAACCGCGCTGGACATCCGCCCGCCGGTTGCTGCACATTGGCTGGCCGGCTGGGATGCAAATGGCCCTCGATGTCTTGGGCTGGGGCGTATTAATCATTTTAATGGTTGGCCAGTTTGGCAAGCAGCAATTGGCCGCCAGTAATATCGTTATTCAATACATGACGGTCTCATTCATGCCGACGCTGGGACTCGGCCAGGCACTGACCGCGCTGGTTGGACGCTATATTGGAGAAGGAAAGTCCGAACTTGCCGTGCAACGGGTGTATGAAGCCTTCTTTTTGGCTCTGTCATATATGACCCTAATGGGCATATGCTATTTCCTGTTTCGCTTCTCTTTCGTCAGTTTTTTCAGCCAAGACCCGACCGTCATCCGGGTCGGCAGCAGCTTGTTGATCTGCGCCGCCCTGCTGCAAGTTTTTGATGGTATGGGCATTACCTTTGCCGGAGCCCTGCGTGGTGCGGGAGATACGCATTGGATCGCCGGCCTGACGGTTACGCTTTTAGTGTGTGTATTCACGCCGCTCAGCCTTGGTTCGGTTCTCTTTACTAATCTCGAATCCCTGGGACCGTGGATGGCCGGAACCATCAACGTCTCTCTGTTTGGCTTTGGCTTATGGTGGCGATTCTCCCGAGACATATGGCAAGAGATTGATATTTTCGCTGCGCAGCGTAAGAAAAAAGACCAGACCGTAGCGCCGGTGCACGTAGCAGACTGATGACAACTCCGCCCTCACCCGTGTCCTTTCCGGCTTCCCCTAACTACGCCCCATTCACGGCCGAGCCGTTTCGGCTCTCAATGGGGCTGATGCCACTCGACCTCAAAGACTGGATTGAAATTGATACGGATTTCGCCGGGGCACTCCAAGAGAAAGAACGCCTCCTCACTGAACGGTATGCCGAGGTCTTTGCCGCGCTGCCTGAAGCGGCGGCGAGTGCAGCCGAAGTCCTGGCCTTGCTGGTTGCGCATCTCCCGACTCGCTTCCCGCAGCTCTACAAGAGCAGCGGCGGCCGGATCGAGAATCTGGCCACAGGTCAGCGCTGGGAGATGCCCACCACGCCCCTGCATCCACTCGACCTGGCCGGCCGGCTGGTCCAAGAGGACCTGTGTCTGATGCAGTGGCAGGCGGACACGCGCGTCTACCACCTGGTCGGCGCGTCGGTATGCTTTCCGACGCGCTGGCGTTTGGCGGACAAAATTGGCCAGCCACTCAATATGATTCACGCCCCGATTCCCGGCTATGAAGAACAGCTCGCCACAACGATGGACAGGTTCTTTGACCGGCTGAAAGTCGAGAAGCCGGTCTGGCGGCTCAATTGGAGCCTCATGGACGACCCGACCCTTTTTCAGCCAACCGGGCGTAGTCGAAAAGGGGTCAACGCCGACATCACCCCAGAGAATGCCGGGGACACACTCTGGCTGCGCGTGGAACGCCAGACCCTCCGCCGTCTGCCGCATACACAAGATATCCTGTTCACCATCCGCGTCTACGTCAAACCGCTCGCCCACATTGCCACCCAGCCGGAGCGCGCCGCTCAACTTGCCGCAGCCCTGCGCGCCCTGCCCCAGCCTGTACGGCTGTACAAAAGCCTGCCGCCATTTATTGATGCGGTGTTGACGTGGCTGGACCGAGCCACGGAGAAAGCGGCTGACTGAGGCTTAACTACAACAGCTTGATGAGAGCGACAATCAGCCCACCCTGGGCAATCAGTGCTCCGAACATCCATTTCAGCAGATCGGATTTGATCCGTTCGATATCTGCCCTGGTTTCCTGACGCAGGACTTCAATCTCTTTGCGAATATCGGCGATATTCTGCTTGGTCGCGAGATTACCGTTCAGCAGCGTGACCTGCTCGTCCGCCAGCACCTCAGCCTGAGCCTCTGTAAAACCGTTCTCGGTCAGACGCTTGACAAACCTCTAGGTATCAAAGGCAATGGCTTCACTCATGGGCCGGTTATAGGGTCCGGTTTGTCAGACTGCACTGCAGCGGCGGAGCCGTTTCTCCCGCTTGACCTCTATCCACTAGGGACACCCATCACCCGACCGGGCTTTTTCTTTCTGCCCGCTCGCAGTACAAGAAGCCTATGAAAAATCTCACGACATTAGGAAGCACGGTTGGGGCGCTACTCAAGGCACGCCAACACACGCTGGCGGTGGCCGAGTCTTCGGCCGGGGGCTTAATCTCAGCCGCCCTCCTCGCTGTCCCTGGCGCGTCAGCCTATTTTTTAGGCGGCGGTGTCATCTACACGCATGAAGCCCGGCGGACATTATTGGCCATGCCGGACGAGGCGCTTGAGGGCGTGCGAGCGAGTACTGAGGAGTATGCGCGGCGTCTGGCCGGACAGATTCGAGCACGATTCGGGACCACCTGGGGACTGAGTGAAACCGGCGCAACCGGTCCGACCGGCAACCCGTATGGAGATGCCGCCGGCCATGCCTGCATTGCCCTCATCGGTCCGCTGGAAGAGGCGTTGACCCTCGAAACCGGAAGCTCGGACCGGGAAGCGAATATGTGGACGTTTACGCAAGCGGCGCTTGATTTGCTGGAACGGTCTATTACAAAAGCTACGGTGTAAGGAGGTTTTCATGTCTGCCCTCATTCTGAAAGCGTTCATAAAAGCGCTGCTGCTCGTCTGTTGCCTGAGTCTGTTGCCGGCGACCTCAGTCTTGGCCCAAGGTGGAGCGGGTGTGGGTGGAGACCGTCCCTCGGCCAAGACCCGTCGCTTCCCGTTTAAAGTTGTGGTCACGGGTTTTCTGAATACCGACCCGGCCCCGGATGCGTTAGCCGTCATCCAGTTGGGCGTCACCGGCTATCGGGGTGACTTCCAACTCGAAGTCACGAATGTCACCGCCCCGAATGCACCCCGACTCACTCCGAATCAGATTTTCCTGCACCGGGCCGGCAAACGCAAAGCCGACCTTGATGTCACCGGCCCCCGAGACACGCTGGCAAAAATTGCCCAGGCCCAGCCCGGCACCCCGCTTGAACTCACCGGCTGGTACGCGCAGCGTGACGGCGAGTTTCGACTCGAAGACGTTCGCCTTGTCGGCTTTGAATAGCCAGCCTGTCAGTCAAAGGGAAACAGCGGCTCGTTCCATCCAGGCTCCAGGACTTGCCGGTGTAGGGGCAATTCATGAATTGCCCCTACGGAGCACGCCCCGCTGGGGAGGGGACGTAGTGCGGGGTCAAGTTCAGCATCATCCCCTCCTCGGGGAGATGGCGCGGAGCGCCGGGGTGGGTTTCCTGTTCGCCCTCGGACTACGGCGTCACAGAACTTTGTGATTACCGGGGTACAGTAAAGGGGTCAATGCTGACGCGCCTCGGCCAAAATTTCCGCTACCCGTTCCTCGGTCCGGGCTGAAGACTGCTTGACTTCCAGGAGTATCTGCCCCATGTCACGCAGCATGGCCTGTGACTCGCGCCGCATGGCTTGGGACTCCTGGTGCTGGCGAGCCGAATCCTGCTTGGCCAGCACCACCAATTGGGCAAGATAGTTAGTCTGCTTGGCCAGCGCTTTGTCGTTGTTTTCCAGCGTATTCAGCTTTTGCAATATCTTATCCATCTTCTTGTGGACATTGGTTTGGTTGGTTGCCATACAGTCGCTCCTTTCACCCACCTACAGAGTCGGCTTTGAGTAGCCGGCCTACAAATCAATCGGTAGCTCAAGGTAGTCGTGATAGATGAAGTCGCGGTGTTCGAGCAGGATCGGATTGAGCGCGGCTTGCACCACCGGGTCTGTATTGGTGTACATGGTGCGAAAAGCGTCTGGCATCGGGCATAGCTCGTGCGGCAGCGGTTGGATGAGCGCGGCAAACGTGGACCAATAAATATCGAGCGCGGACAACCGGTCGCCAATAAAAAACTTACTGCCATTGTTATGCTGTTGCTCCAAGCGGCTGCCGAGGGCTTGCAGAATCTCGGCTACCCGCGCCGCCGCCGCCGCGGCTTCTTCCCGATTATATCCGTATTTATTGCCCAGATGAGAGGCGAAGCCGCGCGCCGATTCTTCCGCATCCGGGTTGGTCAGGACCGGATGGAGCAGCATCAAACGTTTGGCCCAGCCATAGCCGTGCTCGCCACACAGCTCGTTGCAATAGCCGAACATCAGCATCCGGTCCTCGATATGCTCGGGGATCAAAGCCGGGGTTGGTTGCAGGCGCTCTGCCAAAAAGAGCTGTTCTATCCAGGTTGAGCGCGGCGGTTCATCGTTCCAGACCGCAACCGGCGCCGTGGCCTGGGCGGTCCATGCGGTCAGGTCTTCATTGGCCCCGCCGATTTCCTGACGGACGCGCGTATAGGGAATTTTTTTGACGTAGAGAATACCCTTGGCGGCCTCACTCCACGGCCCCGGAACGCCGAGCGACAGCACCAGCCGCAGCCCGGACAGTGTTCTGGCCTGTGCGACTTCAACAAATTCCCCCATGATAACCCCTCCTTTTACCTGTGCGATTAGTGCCACAGACCAGCCGAACGCTCACATCGCTCATTCGGACCGTCCGTGTCCACGCCTGATTACACTATAGAGCGGGGGAAGAGGATTCAAGAACAAAAAAAGCAGGACGCTGAAGCATCCTGCTGAAGAAAGTAGAGGCGGGTTTGAAACCTGCCCCTACACGTCCGCCCTTACGCTGCCGCTTGCTCTCGCCGTTGTTCCTGTGGAGCGACAATGCCCATTGTCCCGAGCTTTGCAATCGCCCGATCACTCAGCAGGCCGACTTTCTCCATATTGCTCCACAGGGCAGCATGAAAATCTTTCTTAAAGAACGTCCGAAAGGCGACATATTCGTTCTTTTTGGCAACTTCGTGGCGCATGGTTCGGATGTCTTCGACCTCGACCTTGGAAAATCCGACCGCTTCATAGGCTTCCCTGGGGAACTGTCCTTGCAGTAGTCCGGCAGTCGCCTCACAGGCGAAGTCTTCCACCGTTTGGAGTTCTTGCTCTGACAGCTCCTTCATCTGGTCGGGCAGACTCAGCATGCCAAAACCCATGTGGCGGGATTCGTCAGAAAGAATGCGGCGGCAAATCTGGCTGATTAACGGGTCCGGGCTGTGGTCGGCCAGCATCCGAAACAGCGACACGGCTAAGGTCTCCGCCACAAGCTGCGTTCCCACGGTCTTGAGATACCACTGCGGCATGGCCAGGACGTGGTCGAACATCTGCTTCAGGTTCGCCGTAAGCGGATATGTCACACCGACTTTGTCGTAGAGATAGCGGGCCAGCACCTCGGAGTGGCGTGCCTCATCAGCGACCTGAGTAGCCATAAAAAATTTCGAGTCGATACCCGGAACAATATTGGCGATCTGACCACAGACCATCAGGGCAAATTGCTCACCGTACATGAGCTGGCTGATGCGCCAGGCCGAGAAGTGCCGATTGAGTTCGAGTCGCCGCCGAGCGTCGAGGTTGTCCCAGTATGGTGTTCCGTAGATGTCAATCAAGCCGTCGGGCAGAATACCACAATCCGGGTCGCCCCCCTTGTCCCAGTCAATGTCAGTCGAGGCGTTCCACTGATCGCGCTTGGCTTTCTCGTACAGATTGCGCATGTCCCGGTCCTGAACATCAAGCAGTTGCGTGAAAATGGCATCAGAGGTGGCGTTGATGGTATGGGTTTGTGACATGGGAAGCTCCTTGTTTTTGAACTTTACTCAAGCGTTCACTATTGGAACATTTGCGTTTGTCCCTAGCCTAGCACCCCTTACATGTCAATATGAGCCCGGCCAGTTACAGTAGAATACGGACAGTATCCTATCAGGAGTTCCGTTTCAGCGCGCCACATTGTCCCAGAGCTTCAATGACTTGACGCATGGTCCAGTCTTGTTCTCCATACTCCGGGAACCGCTCAGTCAGCTTGAGCTGGCCAATCTCAGTCAAAGTCTGCTGAGTCCCTCGCGCCATGACTGAGGAAGATTGCACATGTTCGAGCGTCTCGGCCAGTTCGCGCATTTCTTCAGCGCGTCGGGCGGCATGAAAGGGATAGGTCGGCACAAGCCATTCCAGCGACTGCATGACCCCTGGAAAAAGCTCAGTGTAACAGGCGAGCAGATCGTCCAGGAAATCATATTCCTGCGCCGCCACCGTCAGTTCACTCAGCACGGACACCAACCCTTTATTGAGTCCCGAAAACAACATCTTAAAGGCAGAGGCTTGGCCTATCGTGTTGCCCAAAAGGTGGGTGCGGAGCGAATGTCCAAGGGCCGATTCAAACAGTTCGACCTGCGGACCGCTGACATAGAACGTGCAGCGGCCCCGGACATCCCGGGCCGGACCGATAATACAGGCATCGAGAAAGTCACATCCTGTTGCCCGAATAGTCTCGCCCACCTCGTGTACCGTCATCGGCGATACGGCATTCGCATCGATAAATAACGGCGTCCGGTTCACCTGCTGCACAGCGTTTGCAAAATCACGCGAGACGGTTCGTGCCGCAGTTGGGGGAATAATTGAGAAGACGATATCCGCCTGCTCGACGACCGCTGCCATGCAATCGAGCTCGGTGAGTGCGGCTTGGGCGCTGAGCTGTCGCGTACGCGCGCTCCGACCGAGCAGCGTCGTCACAACTGAAAAGCCGTCCTCTTTCAGCACGCGCCCAACATTATGGCCCATATCACCGGGGTACAGGATGCCTATGGTTTGCATATCACTTCGCTCCAGCAGGCGGGGAAACAGCGTGCGAATTGTGGCCCTCGTCCTCCCGTCTGTCAAGCCGGCACCGAAAGCCAAATTCCGCGGCCACCCGCGTTCCGTAGCGACTATTCCTCACGTATGATGGTCCGCATGAAAAGCCGACGGACGCTTATTGTCATTCCGGTACTGCTCGTGCTGGGTGGTGTCTACGCCTGGCTGCAAACGCCTTCCTATGCGGTCTATCAGATTCAACAGTCTCTCAAGACGCGCAACTATGAGACCTTTACCCAGTATGTCGATATTGGCAGTGTTGTAGGCCATTCCCTTGAGGAGTTGGGGCACAGCTCGGCGGATGTCCCGCAACAGCAATCTTCTTCGTCAGGCTCATTCACCGACCTCCTGAAGAAAGGGCTCAGGAGCCTGGCTCGGAATGTCCAGGATATCGCCAAGGCCGGCGCAGAGTTTGCCGTACGGCAGGCATTTCAAAACCCGGAGCAGGACCTGCCGCAGATTCCGACTATTGCGGTTATTGGAGCGTTGGTCGGCGGAGAAACGCGAGAGCAGGTGCGTTACTTTCCGGTCCCACTCAGCAGCGGCGAAGAGATTGAGATTGGATTCCGTTATACCTCCGAAGGTTTGTGGCGGGTCGTGCGGGTGACAGATATCCAAGCGCTGCTTGATACGGTGAAGTAGTGAAAATCTGAAAGCCGAAAGTCGGAAAGTCAGACCTTTGACTTGTGACTCGTCATGCATGCCTTTACTTCCGCTCGTTATACCGCGCCTATGGGTAATCATTCTTACCCCATGGATAAATATCGCTTGGTCCCCCAGCGGCTGCTGGCCGAGAGGGTGCTCAGCTCGGACGAAATCATTACGCCCGAGCCGATAGCTCTCGGAGATATTCTTCGTGTGCATACCCCGGCGTATGTCCACGCCTTTATCAACGGGACGTTGGAGCGGAAGACGCTGCTCCGCCTCGGCTTGCCGTGGTCCGAAGCACTGGTCCAACGCGCGTTTGCCGTGATTGGCGGAACGCTCGGAGCAGCCCAGGCAGCCCTCAGAGACGGGGTGGCGGTCAACCTCGCCGGCGGCACCCATCACGCCTTTGCCGACCACGGCGAAGGCTACTGTATTTTTAACGACCTGGTCATTGTCCTGCGGCGGTTACGGGCAGATGGCTGTATCAGCCGGGCCCTGATTATTGATCTCGATGTGCATCAAGGCAATGGAACCGCGGCCCTGAGTCAGGCCGACCCTGATACATTCACCTTTTCCATGCACGCAGCCAATAACTACCCAGCCCACAAAGAACAGAGTTCGTGGGATATCGCCCTGCCGGATGGAACAACGGACGAGCAGTATTTGGCAAGGCTGGAGGAGAGCCGGTCGGCGCTGCTCGAACGAGCCAGACCGGACCTGATCCTGTATCAGGCCGGCGTGGATGTGCTGCGGAATGATCGATTTGGGAAACTGGCGCTTTCTATGGCAGGGGTGGGAGAACGTGATCGGCTCGTGTGCGCATTCGCCCGGCAGGCCGGCGTACCGCTGGTGGTGACATTAGGCGGCGGCTACGCGCGGGATATCAACCGGATCGTGGCCGCCCACTGCCAGACGGTCAGAGCGGCAAAGACTATAGGTCGCTATCCCGCCGCGAGTGCCGAGTGACCCCCCAGGCCAGGACAGCGAGTGAGATAAATAAGCCGCTGCCAATGGCTAACTGAAACCACTCTAAAACAGTCATTCTTGCCGCTCCTTCTCTCGCATTTGCCGTAAGAGCCTTCGGATTGTGGTCTCTTGTCGAAGGATTACTGCAATAAGAATCAGTGTAATGAGGAAGCCGAGTCCTGCCAAGAGGATACGAACAGGAATGGCGTCTCCTAGCAAAAGCCCAAGTGCTCCTCCCGTTATAACAATTGCTGTTATCCACAATAGCCGGAGCAATTCAGTCTCATGCTTAATCTGCTCTTTGAGCGATTCCATCATGCTGCCCTTTACTCTACCAGCGGCAGTTCTTCCCCCTGGGCGAGACCCGTCAGAAACGCCCGCAGTTCGTTATCCGACAGCCCTGGCGTGTCCGAGGCAGCGAACAGTAGCGCAACATTCTGGTCAGCCGGCGAGAGGCTGGCTAGTTGGGCTTGGGCGCGGCTGCGAATCAAGGGACCAATCAGCCGAGCCAATTCGGACAGAAACCGGGCGGCGATCAGGAGTTTTTCGCCGGCGCTGTTTGCCCGGCTCTGCATCCCCCGATGGACGGCGGCCATACCCGCGTGCAAAACGAGTTCATTGCCGTTCAGCGCCCACAGTTCTTTATGTACCGTACCCCACATCATGCTCAGCTCATCCATCACCGGCCACAGCGCGGTATGCAGTAGCGAGGTGCTTTCTGCTGCGATCAGACGAACAAGCGCTGCCTTCCAGTCTGGGGAGAGGACTGGGTCGCCCCGCAGAGAACGCCGCGAGGCGTTCGGGAGGCGCTCGAGAATCTCTCCTTGTTCATCCAGGATAAGATGATCCTCAAGCGCTTGTCCCAATATGGTCAAGCTGGCTATATAGCGGCGCTGGCCCCCTTCGGTCTGGAGCACGCGCAGCCGATGGGCTTCGGCCACAAGGTCGGCCCGGTAATAGGTATGGCCGTGATCGTAGACTTTTTCGACGCCGTTGCGCAGTTGCGCACACGTATGCGCCGCGGGATAAAAGCGTTCGTGCGGCGCCGGCCGCCAGTCTACTGCGGCCTCAACCATAGTCAGGTGGAGGGCTGCCTCCTCCGCCTCTTGGGTGAAACGCTCCCGATTGGCCCCGACCTCTCCGCCACAGCTGAACGACTCTCGCAGTGTAAAAAAGAGCTGGTCGCTGGGATATGGCCCGCAATAGCGGAGCGCCTGTTTGTCCTGGTCCTGCCCCAACCGCGCAAGCACGTTCAGGATCGTTGCCCCGCCCCCGTGCGGCAGGCGCATCGGATCATCCAAGGGCGGCAAGGTATCCAGGTCTTCATACGCGACTGAGCGGAAGAAGGTCAGCGTCCGGTCCATATCAAAGCCGCCCTCGCCGGCCAAGGCCCCAATAACGTCAGACCTGCCCCAGCCCAGATGAGACACCGCGTCGCGCACCACACCGAGGAAGTGGCCGTCTATATTGCGCACCTTAAACTTCTGCACCAGACCATCGGCAGAATAGAAAAAAAGTGAGAGTAAACGTCCATGGCGATCAAAGGTCCCCAAACGACGTGGAGCTGCACGCGCGCCTACGGCCGGCAAAAAGAAGGCCAGCGTTCCGTGAGCAGAACGTTCTATGCAGGCCTGCTCATTCGCATACCAGTGTAAGCGGTTCGCCTCAGCGACCGGCTCAGTTGTATTCAGCGTGGCCCGGAAGGACACTAGGCTATCGGGGTCAACCAATTCGGCTTCCAGGGTCTGGAGGGCCAGTTCCACAATTTCAGACAGGCCAACAGGAGTCAGAGGAGTAGTCATAGGTTCGAAAAAAGCGAAGGGCCTCAGCGCGTGCGGAGCGCCTCAATTTGTTTCGGCGACAAATATGGCTCCAGAACTTCCGGGGGCGCTTCGCGCACAGCCCTCGGCGAATCGAAACCAGCGGACACCAGCGCCTTTATTTCTTCACGGTTGAGACTGGGCAGGTGAGCCCGCGCCAACTCCAGGCTTGACGGATCAACACCAAACCGCGCCCGTTCTGCGAGTTCAGACAACTGTTTGGCCGGCGCCCAGCCCATGACCTCGGCAATCTCTGCCGCGGCATCCACCAGCCAGCTGACTTCATCCGTCAGGCTGAGGATCGTTCCGGCGTAGCATTGGCAACGATTTTCCAAAGACGCCAGCTCATCCCCATTAATCCAGCCCAGTAGCAGCAGCGAGAGCTTTGCCGACCGCGCCTCTTGGGTTGTCGGCAGCATGCGGGCGTTGAGGAGTTTCTGGAGCTCGTCGCCCGGCTCATAGCCCCGTTCGCGTATCCACTCGCCCACTTTGCTCTCGTATCCCCGGCCCCGGTGTTCGGCAGACGACAAAGGAATCTGCATTTTTTGGCCGTCTTCGGTCAGACTCAGCGCGTAAAAGAGTTCAAGCTCGGGTACGTCACGTCCCTGGGCGGACTCAAAGAACCGGGCCAGTTTCACCGCGGTGGCCGCGCGTATGCCTTTGCGGGCTGCAACCTCTCCCAGCGTTGACGCTTCCAGCCGCCCGTCCTCGCCGCGATTGATAAGCTGCGCTTTCATGAGAACGTTCAGCGCCTGCTCTGCTTCGTCCGGGGCAAGGTCCGGGGCAATGCCTGAGACATGAGCGTTTTTGCCACGCCGCTGAAATCCGAGATAGGTCAGGCCCAAAAAAGCGTGGAGTTCATCAGTCGAAAGGCAGATTTTGGAGGCGATCAGATTGAGAATACGATCGGCTAGGCCGGTCTGGCCTGGAGCCGGCGTAAACTGCTCTTGCTCGCCCATGACATAGCCTCGCCACAATAAGTCGGCCTGGAACTGATTGGTGGCAATGAGGATGGACCGGCCAAATTTTTCACGAAATCCGAGCCGTCCGGCCCGACCCGAGATATTTTCATATTCGGCCCAGGAGAGCGGGACTTCGATCGCCGTGCCGGTCCGCTTGTCCATGTCCCATTTGACGGCTTCGATGAACACCGTAGAGGCCGGCAGATTCACCCCAAAGGCCAGCGTTGTGGTACAGGCGATGACCCGCACTTCGCCCTGGCGGTAGGCTGACTCAACAATCGCCCGCTCCGCTGAGGTCAGGTCGGCATGGTGAAACGCGATGCCCCCACTGAGGGCATCACGCAACTGTGTCTTGAGGGATGTTTCTTCGAGCGGTTCGAGCGCCGCAAGCGCGTCGGGTGCTGGCGGCAGCTCGCATTCTTCAACCAGTTCCAAGGCGCACCGGACAGTATCCCGTTTGCCTTTCAGAAAGATGAGGACTTGCTCTCCCTGCTGCGCAAAATGCTGGACGTGAGCAAATAAGAGTTCGCGCGGGTCGTCTGACTCGACAGCAGCCAGTTGCTCCTCGCTTTCTTCGCCGGTGTTATAGGTGCGGTAGCGAAAGCGGTCGCCGAGCGCCACGCCACGGTAGAGTTCAACCGGCCGTTCGTCTTGTAAGAGGAGATCGGCGTCCAACCATTCCGCGACCTGCTCAGACTCTCGCAGGACAGCCGAGAGTCCCAGCAGCTGTGGACGCGGCTCTGAACTCAGGAGTTTTGTCAACGTCAGTTCAAGCCCGGACCCCCGTTCCGGATCGCCCAGCATCTGGATCTCATCCACCACTACGAGGGCAACGGTCCGCAGCACATGCGGATGGCGGACGAGCAACTGGGCGAGTTTTTCATACACCAGCACAGCCAGCTGGAAGTCGCCGCGTTCAATATCTTGATCAAACTCGCGTCTATCACGCGTCGCCACCACTACCTTTACGCCATACGTTCCATACCGCGCGCGAAACGTTTCATATTTTTCTTCCGCCAGCGCACGCAGCGGCGTCAAATAGAGTACGCGCTGGCCGGCAAAGGCTGCGCGCATGGCCGCCATTTCGCCCACAAATGTTTTGCCGGACGAAGTCGGAGAAGAGATGACGAGGCTGCGGCCGTCAAATAGCCCGTAGCGCTGCACCGCAACTTCCTGCACGGGGAGAAGAAATTCGCCCTGCTGGCGTTCCCAGATTTCAAGTAAAGAGTCCGGTAGCTCATATTTCCGCAGGTCTCGAATGCGTCGCATGTCAGTTGCCCAGTTGCCTTTATCAGCGCGTATGCTACCAGCCCGGACCAAGAGGGAAAAGAGAAGAGGGGAACGGGATGGAGGGCGCTTGCAAGATACGCAGGGTCAGGAAGTCGCAGCCCTCATCCTGACCCTCTCCCAGCGGGAGCGGAGATCAGGAGGAAGTCGCCATTTGCTGTTCCACCAGCCGCGCCCGCACATAGCCTTCCATCCCGCCACAGGCCAGCATCTCAATATGCAGTTCAGACAGGTCTCGAATCGGATAGCGCGTACCGGCGCTCATGGCTTTCACTACCCGATTATTCACATCGATCCGTAACCGATCACCAGTCCGAATTTCACCGGCCCCCCAGAGGGTCAGAGGCGGCAGGCCCAGCGTGAGACAGACGCGAAAAAACGGCCAGGAAAAGGCCGGGGCAATCAGGCCGACAAGGCCCTGCTGCTGAAGCGCCTCAGCGGCTTGGATATAGGCCGCTCCGGCTCCGACTTTTCCGGTTGTGACAAGAATACTCTCCGCGTCGCCACACCTTCCGTCGGCAAGGCCGGCCAGTATGGCTTCGCTCGTCAGTACACCGGTCAGGCGCTGCGCGCGGGCCGTTATGATGAGCCGATCAACTTGCATGACAGTGCATCAACAAAAACTAGGCGATGAGCCGTAACCGGGGAATCAAGTCCGGGGAAAACTGCTCAGATGTTTCAGGGCTCAGACCCAACACGACCGCCCGGCAGGTCTCA
Source organism: uncultured Binatia bacterium (SeqCode) (assembly GCA_965247985.1). Classification (GTDB taxonomy): domain Bacteria; phylum Desulfobacterota; class Binatia; order Bin18; family Bin18; genus Bin18. The sequence continues at coordinate 4,100,895 of OZ252051.1, forward strand.
AGCTCGGCGATAAAGTCTCGTAATTCAACCCCAAGAAATACAGGGGAGTGTGGGGATATCTTTATCAGTCCCTCATGCAGAAGAGAGCGGGTTCCGGCCAGGTTGCCACGGCCGAGATGATAGAACGCCACGGCAATCTGAATCAGCCCTTGCAGAAAGTGCTTGACCTCGCCCTGCTCTTTCATCCACTGCGGTTCCAGGACTTCATGCACTTCAAAGAAGAGCTGATGGTTAAAGAGCATAACGCTTTTCTGCAGGACAACCTCAAGAGCTGAGGCGCCGGCCCTTCGACTGAGCTCAGGCCAAGTCTCCCCGGACCAGTCGTCCAGGGCTGCCCCATATTGTATGAGTTTGGCTCTTATGGCCGGCCACTCCGAATCACAATCCGGAGGGAGCGCAGAGCGCAGCCCCTCATCAAGCGCCGGCGGGTGAGGCTCTGCCTCGCACGTTCGTGCGTAGGCGACAAGACCGCGCAACGTGGCGGCTGTCGCAGCATCGTCCAAGGCTTCAACAATCAGGCCGGCTAACACGTCGCGCGTAGAGACTTTCATGAGGAGAGTTCCGCAACCGTTGCGCCCCCGCCGCCTTCATGCCGCGGCGCTTCGTCAAAGGAGGCACAGTAGGGCGAATCGGAGAGATACTCTCGTACCGCCCGCCTCAACGCACCGCTTCCCATACCATGCACAATACGAACTGATGATTGATTACTGAGGATGGCCCGGTCCAGGAAAATTTCCAAGCGGGGCAACGCCTCCCGAACCCGGAGGCCGAGTAAATTGATTTCAGGCCGACTTGACGCTGCGTGTTCTACTGCAACACGCACGCGCGCCTGTTTTTGCTTGGGCGCAGCGCGCATTGGAGCGATTTGGGCAGTGGGAACTTCAAACGTCATTCCCCCGCGACGAATCCGGGCTTTAGTGCCGTTAATCGTCAGTAAGGTTCCCTGAATTTTCCCCTTGCGGATCTCGACTTCATCCCCAATCTGTGGCGGTGGCATATCGGAGACCCTCTCGGTCCGGAATATCTGCTCTTTTGCTTTGAGCCCCTTTTCCTGCTCGTGCAAGAACTGCGCAAGGTCTCGGCGGACACTGCCGGGAGAGACCTGCGATGTCTGTAGATTTTTGCGTAGCTGGGCTATGACCTCGCGGCCTTCCTCGCGTACACGTCGGACCAGCAGCTTGGCTTCGCGCACCTCGTCCTGCCAGACCTGACGGCGTTTTTCCTCGGCTTCGGCCAGAAGTCGCTGCCCGCGCATCCGCAGGGCGGTCGCCTGTTCACGTTCAGCCTGAAGCTGGGTCCGTTCGCGCTCCAGGCTGACAGAGGCTGCTTCGAGCCGGGCCAGCGCTTCAGAGAACTGACGGGCTTCACCAGATAACGTCGCTTCTGCCGCACGACACACTTCTTCCGGTAAGCCGAGACGACGGGCCATGGGCAGTCCGAGGCTCTGGCCCATCACGTCGTATTGGAGTTGATACTGCGGCTGGAGGGTATCCAGGTCAAAGGCAACCGCAGCAATCTGATAGCTCCCATCCACCAGAGTAAAGAGTTTGACCGGACTCAGATGAGTTGCAATAGCAAGTGCTACGTGACGTTCTTTCAAAAAAGTGAGTAGCCCATTGGCCAAGGCACCCCCTTCGGCAGGGTCTGTGCCGCCGCCGGGTTCGTCAAAGAGTACGAGCGCGGGCTCTGACAGAGCGGCAAGGATTTCACTGACATTGGTAATATGGGCCGAGAAGGTGGATAAGCTCTGCTCCAGGGACTGGGCATCACCAATGTCGGCAAACACACCCCGAAAGATGGGCAGCTCATTGGCTTCGTCTGTCGGGATCAAAAAGCCGGTCTGCGCCATGAGACATATGAGGCCCAGGGTTTTCAGGGCAACCGTTTTTCCACCCGTATTCGGACCAGTAATAATAAGCCCGCGTTTATTGTTCGGCAGAAGCAAATCGATGGGGACAACTGGTTTGTCCGAGGCCAGCAGCAACGGATGCTTCGCCGAACGCAGTTGAATGGCTGAGCCAAAGTGCGGCTTGGTTGCGCCGTATTTTTGAGCAAACACAACCTTGGCGTGGAGGACATCGATTTCCGTCAACGTTGCAAACGCCTGCTTGAGCTGATCGAGATGCTCCCGCACAAGAGCAGTCAGCCAGAGCAGAATCCGGTGTTCCTCAGCCGCCGCTTCTTTGTGCGCCAACAGCAGCCTGTTATTGAGTTCGACCGCAAACAGCGGTTCGATGAACACGGTTTCGCCCGACCCGGAGCGGTCCTGTACGATCCCCGCTAAGCGAGCCTGAAAATTCGGTCGGACAGGAATAACAAAACGGTTATTCCGAATCGTGACAAACTGGTCGGTCACCACATCCCTGGCTTCGCTTGAGCGCAGGGTGCGTTGGAGGCGTTGTTCAATGTCCTCTCCCAGGCTATGGACCTGACGCCGCAGTGAACGCAGGGCCGGACTGGCCGCGTCTTTGAGGGTCCCGTTCTCGTCCAGGCAGCGCTGCAAGGCGGCCTCTAAGTCAGGCAAGGCTGGGAGACGCCCGGCATACCCCCTCAGACGGTCGAACCCGGCGGCGTCTCGACGGAAAAACGTGGCAAGGAGTCGCGAGCGGGTCACAACGGCCAGGATGTCGAGGAGCTTTTGTCCCTCAAGCGCCGCGCCGCCGTGGTCAGCCCACTCAAACGTCGGACGAATATCAGGGAACGCTCCGAGCGGCAGGCTCAGGCGTTCTTCCACGACACGAAAGCACTGCCACGTTCGCTCGCTGTCTTCCTTGACAAACGGCTCGGCAATCTGTGGTCGGAGGGCCAGACAGGCTTCTTGACCAGCAGACGACAAGGCACAGCCGGCCAGGAGCTGAAGGACTTTGTCAAACTCTAAAGCCAGGAGGTCGCGCTCACGCATAAAAAAAGACAAACAGGAGGCCGGCTCCACAGGTTGCCAGGGGATACCCGCCAGACCGCCCTCGCTGCATGTTTTGCACAATCAGCCCATCCAGTGCAACACGGGCCATACATCCACCAAGGAGACGAATAGTGTTGTACGCGAAAGGGGGCAGCGTAACATGGACTCAGGCTTGCAGCCGGTACACCCCTATGGTAGCGAGACACGAGCATAGGAAGAAAAGGAGAATGTATGAGCGCTGAACGGGAACAATTCGTGACTGATTTCTGCAATGCATTAGCCGGCGGAGATATGAGCAAGGTCGTGTCCTATCTGTCAGAGGATGTCTTCTATCATAATATACCCTGGGCTCCGGTGACTGGACATGCCGGTGTGCAGGAGGTCCTTGACCCTTTTATCGGCGCGAACTTACTGCAAAAGATGGAGATCAAACACACTTCCTCATCTGGCAATGTCGTCACCAACGAGCGCCTGGAGACCTGGGTCAAAGGGGACGTTCAGGTCTTGCTGCCCGTCCTCGGCGTCTTTACCATCACCGACGGCAAAATCACCAGATGGTGTGATTATTTCGATAGCGGAACCATTGCGCCGTTGATGGCCGTCCTGCAGTAAACGCCGGAAGAAGCTCTCTTCTTTTCGGGGGCGATCAGGGTATAAACGACACCTTGACCGCCCCCGATGTCTTTTTGCTGGCAGCTTCGGTCAGCGCCTGTCGAAACTGCTCAAGCGGATATTTGCGCGGACGGACCGCGCGCAGGTCCGCCCGCCGGCGCCGCAGTAGTTCAACCGCTCGAACAAACGTATCCTGGCGTTTACCCCGAAACGTCTCCGCCCCATAGGTCAGACTCCCAACGATGGAAATTTCTTTCATCCAGGTCGGCGTCCAATCAACACCTTCGGGCATGGCGGCCAAACCGAGCACAACAACCGCTCCCTTACCCTGCACCATGCGGAGTGCCTGGTTTAACGTCACTGAGTTGGTGATCGTATCGTACACCAGCCGAACACCGCCGGCTAAGACCGCGCCCCCGCTTGAGAGCGGATAGACCTTGGTGTGGGCCAGTTCACCAATCTGCGCCATCACATCCTGCTTTTGGGCATCAATAATGTGATCGGCCCCCAGGCTGCGCGCCAGTCTGGCTTGAAACGGATACTTGGCTACACACGCCACCCGACAGGACGGCTCAATTGCCTTGAGCGCGGCGATATTCATCAGGCCGATGGTGCCGGCGCCGATCACAACCACCAGTTCTTTGCGTCGAGGCGGATTATTGAGAACCGCCCGAAGACAGACGGCAAACGGTTCAATCAGCGCGGCCTCATCATCATCAATCGTATCCGGCAAGGGCGTCAGACGGTGCGCCGGGGCAACAAAGTACTCGCCCCAGCCGCCGCCGGTGTCGGGACAAATGCCGATGAGCAGGCCGGGACGCAGCACACCTTCGGCAAGATGTTCACAAATCCCAGGGTTGCCGTTTCGACACTGTGGACAGAGTTTTCGGAAGCCCCGCTCCCGACAGCCGAGCGTGGGATCAATAGTCACTCGCTGGCCCACATGCAGGCCACGGACGTGCTTCCCGGTTGCTTCGACTTCTCCAAACAGTTCGTGGCCGGGAATCATCGGCAACTCGAAATACGGCTCCGCGGCCTGCATGGATTTCCACTGCAAAAAGCCAAGGTCACTGCCACAAATACCGGCAATTTTACTCTTGACCACAACCCAGCGTTCAGTGGGCAGGTCGGGCGTTGGTACCTCACGCAACTGGAGATGGGACAGACCGGGTAAAAAGTCCGGGGCCGGCGGCGCGTCCTTTTGGGGCTTGGCGGCAAAGACGAGTGCCTTCATATTTCCTCTGCTGCATTGACGGTGTCGAGGAGCGCTTGGGTTTTTCGGACTCGGCCAAAGGCGTAGCTGAAGGCTTGCAGAGCCGCGCGGTGCAAATCCGAACTAAAGGCCGTACAGGCATCTTCCACTATGGTGACATCAAAGCCACGGTCAGCCGCGTCTCGGGCCGTGGTTTCCACACAGACGTCGGTGGTGACGCCGCAGATCAAGAGCGATTCAATCCCCATATTGCGCAGCGTTTGGTCAAGCATGGTTGAATTCAGGGTACCGCTCGAAGTTTTATTAACTACCAGCTCACCCGGCTGAGGCGCGACGCTGTCATCAATCTGCCAACTTGGCGCGTCAACAGCGGGAAACATACGTTTCCCGATCGTGTCCAGGCTGAGCTGGTCCAGCGCCTTCCACATGGGATTCAAATCCTGGCCGTCCTTCAGGCAGGTCCCGATTGCGGTGTAGATAACCGGCATCTGCTGCGCCCGAAAGCAACCAAGCAAAAGATTGATATTGGGAATGACAGACGCATTGACCCGCTCGCAGTACGCGGCACTCACCCCCGGAACCAATTTTTCAAACGTTTGCATCAGCGGATAGTGAGGACTCACAAAATAGCGCTGCATATCAATCACCAGCAGCGCGGTTTTGCTCCGCGCAAGGACAAGCGGGGCCTGATCCTTTAAGCGGATAATTTCAAGGATTTTTTCGTGATCTGTTGTCATCCTTTACCCCCTTTTTCTCTCGAACGTTCCCCCCAGTCCGGTACTACTCCTGCAAACGCCTACCCATTGGATATCTCTTCTTTAGACCAAGTCTGGCCGAGGAGCAAGAAAACGGGAGCATTGCAGGCAGCATTGGTTTTTGTCATGATCGCACGATTGCCTGATGGTAACATGAGGGCATCAGGATAGAGCAGGGATGCAGCCGGAAAGGAACAGCATGGCGCATGTCACTTCACGGGAGTTTGATACGATTATTCGCCTCTTAACTGAACAGTATAGTCTCAACGTCTTCCATGCACGTTTACTGAAGGCGAATGCCTTAGTGTCCCACAAACGTCCCCCGCGCTGGCAACCGCTCGCCAATCAACTCTACCAGCTCAGCGCAGGGCTACGGCGCGACCACCCCGCCCGTTATGCCATAGAGCTGCTCTGGCAGGAGATGATCTCAAGTATAATTGAAGAAGACCAGCAGGAGACCTTCGACGCTTTGGCGGAACGCATTAACGAGTGTCTGACGGAAAAGTTTGCAGTGATTCCGGACAAGCACACAGAACTCATATCCGCCCTTGGCGCATATCATCACGCGCTTACCGGCATATCGAGTGCAGACGTGGCCTACATCGAAATTCTGCTCCGCGCCTCAAAAGATGTCGCGCAGTTCCTCCGGGAACATAAGGCGGAGGTCCTCGCCGCAGCCCCCTCCTCAGAAATTGAAGTTTGAGCACAGCGGCAAGCTCGGGGGCGCGCGGACTGAGCGTCCGTAAGGATTCCCGCAATGCCTGCCTGTGGGGCCGGTTGGTGGTCAATTCATCTTCGAGGGTTTTGACTTTGTCTGCAAAAGGCCGGGTAAGGCTGCGGCGGGCCCAGATGGCGAAGCTGATGGTGGCCGCCAGGGACACGGTAAAGGCCCCGAGCAGGGCGAGGATAAGCCGAAACTGCCGATCAAACTGCGCGTTCATGTCGTTGTGCAGACGCTGGATTCTGCTGGTTCATATCCTCCCGGAGTTGGCCTACCTCCGCTTGTATGCCTTGCACAATGGGGCCAACTGCTGTTGCTCGCGGAGATGATCAGGCAGCCCGGACGCACACGAGGCCGAGACGAGAGCCACATCACCCTTGTCCGTTACGTCCACCTCAATGACATCGCGGAAGATGCACCCCGCGGGACAATCTCCGAACCCATGCGTGACCCTCCATCTCCATCGTGACGGATCACTCCCGGTCGCCTCTGGGTTCCAGGAGTTGTGGTCCCACCAGCTCCTACGTCTCAAAGTGAGCACTGAAGGGACGGCTGAAGAAGAAAACACCCGTCAAACCAAACAAAGCGTTCCCACCAAGAGAAACGGCGTTGATCCCCCGACCGCGTACGATTCGATCGGCATCCACCCGCCCAACTCAAGTTTTGTAGTTGCGGTAGGAGCCGTCTTGGTATAAGAGAGGGGCGTACACTTGAAGCAGACCGGTTCGGAGTTGTGGTTTTCGCGGTGGCGACTCCCTTCGGATCGGAATCTCTGTGGGAGGGCCAAAACATAATGGACAGGGCAAATGACTTGTCGATAGGAAGACATGGGTATTTTGGGAAAGGCCTGGATGTGGGAACGTCATTCGTCCGTTCGGCCGAGCTCAGCGGTCAGGAAGTCGTGTTTCGTTCTGAGAGGACCGCGTTCGTCAGCGTGGACCAAACCGACTTTACGGAATCCATGCTCGCCATGGCCGACATGGAATACGTCAAGAGCGAGAATGACATCTTTATCGTCGGAAATGCCGCGATGGAGTTCGCCAACGTCTCGGACCAAAACCTGAGACGGCCCCTGCGCACTGGCTTAATCAGCCCTTCTGAAAGCGAAGCTCTTCCGATGATCGAGAGGATCGTTTCCCGTGTGATCAGCGTGTCCCGACAGTCTGGCGAGTCGCTGTACTACTCGATTCCCGGAGAGCCACTGGATACGGAGGTCAACCTCGAATACCACAAGAAAACGCTTCAGTCGATGCTCCAAAAGCTCGGCTACGACGCCAAGCCGATAAACGAGGGTCTGGCCGTCGTTTTCGCGGAGTTGGGAGGTGACGATCACTTCACCGGCCTCGGAGTGTCGTTCGGGGGAGGCATGGTCAACATCTGTTTCGCCTACCGGTCTCTCCCGCTGCTGACGTTCAGCATCACCCGAAGCGGGGACTGGATCGATGAGAGGACGGCGATGGCTGTCGGGGAAAATGCCAGCTACGTTTGTTCTATCAAGGAAGAGGGGCTCGACTTGACCCAGTCGGACACTGTTTCCAAGATTCCAAGCGCTCTCGGGATTGCCTATGACGAACTCATCAATTCGGTGGCGGCAACGTTGACGAAGCAAGTTGAAAAGATGGTAAATATTCCCAAGCTGGGCGAACCCGTGCCGGTTGTCCTGTCCGGAGGGACAGCAACGCCTCGCGGTTTCACCGAGCGTTTTACACAGGCCTTGAGGGCAGCAGACTTCCCGCTTGAAATCGCCCGGGTCAAGCTAGCGAAAGATCCTTTCGGCAGCGTCGCCCACGGCGCAATGATCGCAGCACAGGTGGGCCAAGAATTCCACACTGCTACTGAAGAACGCGAAGACCAGGACCGCTAAGGAGCTAAGCTGTCCGGCCAATCGAATTCCTTCTTGGTCTTGGCGGACCGGGAGGTCTTCGTGGCTTGGCCCGGAGCGAAGTCCGGGGCCAGCTCTTCGGTTTCGTCGTCCGACGTCCCGCGACAGCGACCTTCGAAAACGCTTCCTTCCTCGATTACAAGCTGTGGCGTCCGCACGTCCCCGTGAAGTCGGCCCGTCGAGTAGATCTCGACCCGACGGTTGCTTTCGATATTCCCGAATACGGCACCGTAGATCTGTACCTCGCCGGCCTTGATGTCCGCGTGAATCGTCCCATGTTCACCGACAACGAGGACATCAGCGGTTGTGATCGATCCGTGGGTGGCCATCGACTCTGAACGTACCCGACAAGGCAGGCTCACCGTGACCAGGTCCGGGTTGCCGATCGGCGGCAGGTCCACCAGCCGATAGATGCTCCGGCTCTGACCGCCTCGCGGCGTCTCGCCGGACTTTTCTTGAACTCCAGCGTCTCGGATTCGCCGGTTGCAACTAGCGCTGTTATCTGTTCGGGCGTCATTGGCGCATCTCATTCTTGCGTCGATCAGTTTAAGTAGACTACGGTTGTACCCGATCGCGAGGAAAGGGGGCAAGATTCGGGAGGAATTCCTTGCGCCCGTGGGAGAGAGGGGGGAGGGAATCAAGGCCGAACAAACACATCCGTATGGCTCTTGTCTATGACTTCGACGGCACCCTGGCACGGGGGGCTGGCCAGCACGTCGTGGGACCATCCACGGGATCGGGCCCTGACACGGGTAGCCCTACCCTTTGGCTCCCTCGCCCCTGGGACGGGTGATGCAAACCAGCGCGTTACCCCGTGAAGAGAGGAGCCCCCGCCGGCCGGCCGAAGGGGGCTACCGGGGGGAGCGGTCCGCCCCTGGCCACCCAGCCGGGCGCCGGGCCGGCCACCGCCCTAGGGCACCGGCTCACTGCCCACAATGGTCAATCCCTGGGTGACCGACGACCAGCGCAACCGCACCTCCACCAGCTGCGTCGCCTGCGTCGCCTTGTCCCGCACCTCCACCCCGCTCAGCACAATCTCTTCCCCCTCAAGCCAGACCTCAGCCCCGGATACGTCAAACACGTCCACAAACGCATACCCGCCCAGCTGGACGACCGTGACCGCATGCTCCGTGGTCTCCACGTCGCCCGCCTCGGTCGTAATCCGGACCCCGATCGTATGCGCCCCGACCGCTAGATTGCCATAGTTGAACACCAGCCCCCAGCCGCTGTCCAGCGCGCCCCCCTCATCCGGATAGGCCGCGGCCACATCCGGCCGCCGCGAACAACACGGCACGGGCCCGCTAGCAGCCTCGTCAATGCGCAGGCTCACCGTGGCCAGCTCCCTCCCCATGTCGGCAAAGGCCCATCCCCGGATGAGCCCGACGCCGGCCACGACGGCCTGGTCGGCGGGCGCTTCATACGCCGCCGTGAGCCCCGCCGCCGCCGTTACCCGCCCCGGGTTCAGCAGCCACCGCCCCCAGGCCGCCAGCCCGGCCAGCAGCCGCGCTACTCCGGCCCGGACGCTCTCCACCGGCGCGGCCGCCAGCGGTGTGGTCTCCACCAGCCGGAGCCCCTGTGCCGCCGTCTGCCACCCATAGCGGGCTTCAATCTCCTGTGCCTCCTGGCTCGCTTTGTCCCGAATCATCACCCCGTCCAGTACCAGCCGCTCGTCCTCGAGCCAGACTTCTGCCGTGGCCAGGCTGAAGCGGTCCGCAAACACTACATCGCCTGGCTTCAGCACCCGGATCGTGTGGACGCCCGACTCCCACGTGTCCCCTTGGCTGCTCGTGGCCACCACCCGCAGGGTATGCGTCCCCGCGGCCAGCTCGCCCCAGTTGTAGGTCAGCCCCCAGCCGCTCGCCGTGGTGTTCGCCGCGGGATAGGCGGGATAGGCGGCTTGCACGTCCGGGCGCTCGGAACAACACGGGATGGGGGTCTCACGCTGCCCGTCGATATACACCACCACTTCCGCAATCTCGACGTCGGCCGCTTCGGCAAACGTCCAGCCCCGGATGAGGTCAATGCCGGACACGGTGGCGCCGGCCGCCGGGCTCTCGAAACGGCTTTGCAGGGCCGCCGCCTCCAAGGCCGCCGCGATGACGAAGGGCACCGCCGGCCGGTTGCCGTTTCTGGCCCGGTCCCGGGCCACGTTCGCGCCCACCTCAACCCGGACCTCTCCGCTGGCTGCCGGCGTGATTGTCACGGTGTACGTGCGTGAGGATCTCTTCTTGAAATGCGCCGCCGTCCCGTTGCGCACGGCAATATCCGCGAGGCTGAAGCCGTACACGTTCTCGGAGAAGCGGATCGTCACCTCGAACGGGCCCGTTACCGGGGCCGCGGCCGCACTCGTAATCGTTACCCGCGGGCGGGTCCGGTCCTTGTCGGCCTCGGTCGCCGTTACCGGAGCGATAGTGAGGTCGTAGTAGTCCTCGTCGTTGCTGGCCGAGCTGTGGCTGAAGGTCGCGACGCCGTCCAACCTGTCGGCGTCCTCAGCCGCCGAGACCGTCACCGTCTGCGGCTCATCCCAGGTTGAGACCATGAAGATCAACCGGTCCGTGAAGATCAACTCGTCCTTGATCAACTCCTCCGTGATCGCCGTCAAATCCTCGTCACTCAATTGGTCCGACGTCACCTGGATCGTGACATCCTCCGACGGCTGGGTGTCGAGCTTCACCGTGTAGCTCGCCGAGCCGCCCTCCGGCACCCTCAGTGCCTGCGGCCAGACCGTCACCCCGACCGGGTCGTTGTCGCTCTCGATTGCCCTGACGCCGCCGGCCCCAATGCCGTTATAGGGGTTGCCCTCGGTGCTGCTCACGCTGTGGGTAAATGAGGTGATCCCGGCCCTTCCGTCGTCGTCCTCCGCCGCAGAGACCGTCACCGTCTGCGGATCATCATCCCAGTTGTCGCTCTTGAAGGTCAACTCGTCCGTGCTCGCCTCCAAATCTAGGTCGCCCCCGGCCCCCCCCCGCCCCACCGTGATCTTGACCTCGGCCGTCGGCTGGGTGTTGAGCGCTACCGTATAGTCCGCCGAGCCGCCCTCCGGCACCGTCAGTCTCTCCGGCCAGATCGTCACCCCGTCTCCGTCGGGGGCCTCCCTCGGCTCGGCGTTCACGCTGGATGGCATGCTCGTCTCCAACGAGTCGTCCGAGTCGTCCACCGCCACCACCCTGAAGGTGTATTCGGTGCCGTTGGTCAACCCGCGAATGGTAGCGACCGTCTTCGGCCCCGCCGCGGCCGAGATCACCCGAGACTCAGTGCCGGGGTCCACGTCGACCCGATATTGGGTGACCTCGAAATTCGTGTCCCACTCCAAGTCGACCCGGCCGGAGTGCGGACGGTGAGCCACCAAATTGCTCGGCGCGGGAAGCAGCGGCGTGAAGGTCTTGGCGGCTGGCTCGCTCGCTGTGTTATTACCGTCCACCGCACGTAACCGGATCGTGTAGCTGATGCCGTAGGTCAGGCCGGTAGGGAGGAACGAGGTGGTGGTCGCGTTGCTATTGGCTATTACGGTCCAGTCCGGATCCCACGTGATGCCGTTGTCGGTGGAGAGGCGGTATTCGTAATGGGTAATCGATCCATTATTGGGGTCTTCCCAGGTGAGCTCGCCACCGACGGTGGCGTTGAGGCTCTCGGGCATATCGGGCTGAGTCAGTGCGGTGCCGGGAAACAGCACTAGGGCGGCGACGAGGACTGCGCCGATGAATGTCAGCCTTGAGAAAGTTCTCATAGAAACTGCCTTGTGATCTGCGCCTGCTCGACATAGCGCAGGGTATTTGGAGTGTTCGATGTTGCTCATGTTGGTCGTGCTGAGGTTGCCGATGCTAAAGTTGAATATCTCGTCAGTCATGGTTAGTTCCCGCTGCCAGTCAAAATAATATTCGGTCTTTGTTATTATATCTGAAAAGCGTTGTCCAATGCACAGTGAGCCGTAAAACGGCGGGGCGGGGATCATCTCGGAAAGGGCTCTCCGCCCTTCAGTCGGTTCTTGTCGGTACTACGGTATGGAACGCTCCGTCAGTTCTTTGAACAAGGTCTCGACCTTGTGGCGTTCAGGCGCGCGGCAACATCTCCACGGTCTCGCAGAGCAGCACATCGCCTTCACCCCGCAGTTCGTTCACCCGGCCGTAGAGCGTTGCGCCGAAAGCTATGCTCGCTTTCCGGGCGATGAATGCGTCGGCTTCGAGCCGGAAAAATCCTGCTGGTCGCGCGCGGAAAGTGATGCCCGCGCGCGCCAGGATACTCCCGAAGGGGCGGACACCTTCGATAAACTCTGGACGCAACAGCAGCGGGAAGGCGTCCAACACGATGCGAATAACGGCCAGTTCCACCACCTGGCGCTCTCCGTCCTCCCCGGTGTACAGCGCGACGAAGCGGTAGAGCGAGCGTTCGTCGACAACTATGTCATCCGCTATGAGGTCTACGGCCAGCCGTTGGCCCCAGTGCGCCTCAAGGGTGGCCGTCATGCCGGCGTTGTGGACCAAGAGCTTGCGGTAGGGGCCGGGCACTTGCTCCGGAGGCTCGACATGGATTGCTGGCATCTCCATCGGCAGGTAGCCGCAAAGCTTGCGGACTACCGCTTCCACCTGATCGCATTCGGCTCTTCCCCAATCGACCACGCTTCCCCCTTGATTCGCCAAGTACGACAAAACCGACGTGAGCGACCTGGCCGCACTCACCCCGGCGTGAGCAGCCGCTGAATCAAGCCTTCCGGCGCCCTATCGACCGAGAACACGTACAAACTTTTCTCCAAAATGTATCTCCCTTCTATATCGAAGGTCAAAGTCATCCGCTATGAGGTCTACGGCCAGCCGTTGGCCCCAGTGCGCCTCAAGGGTAGCCGTCATGCCGGCGTTGTGGACCAAGAGCTTGTGGTAGCTGCCTCGTGTCGAGATACAGCTTGTAGATCGCCACGCAGTCGATCCGGCCGGCCTCGATTCCCGGCCAGCAGCCGGGAGCCTGGATGGAACGGAGTGAAATCCGGAATCAGGCAGACGGTGGAGTCCCGAATCCCGTTCCCCTTCATCCGGGCTCTGTCACGACAGCCGCTGTACATCGGGCAGGGCGGCCATGTGTCTGTCGAGCGTCAGCACTCGCAGGCTGGCGCGAGCGTACTCGTCGGCAATGAGGCGGTCAAACAGGCCGGCACCCCCGGAAGCCTCAAGGGCAGCGAAGACCGCCCGCCCGTTCAACGGCGCAACCAGCCCGCTGTGCAGCACGTCGAGCAAGCCGGCACGGGCAGCGGCCTTGGATACCTCATAGTGATGCTGGACGGCGATATAGGCTTCGCCGATGACTTGGTTTGAGGCGAAGATCTCAGCTCCTTCATCCTCGATCAAGGCGCTCAGCTTGGCGACGCAATGCGCGAAGTCCGCCTCGGGTTCACCAGTCAGTAACCGTACGAGCACGGACGTATCAATCCCGAAGCGTCGGGTCATGGGCTTGCTCGCGGAACGCGTCGAGATCGAACGGGCCACGGCCACCCTTCAGCTTGGTACGCAACGGCGCAAGGCGGGTCGGGTCGATTCGCCGGGGCCGCAGAACGAAGCCGTCAGGGCCTTCTTCCAGCTCAAGCTGGTCGCCGGGCCGCACCCCCAGCGCGTCCAGTACCCGCGCGGGAAAGGTGACTTGGCGCTTTGACGTAATCTTGACGACCATGTGTTGCTCCTTACAAAAGGCTGAGCTAAGTAAGGTATTAGCTAGGTAAGGTAGAAGAAGCAAGCATGCGACCGTGTAGCAGTCGTCGGGCGGCTTACGCTGCGCTCATCCAACCGACGACTACTGGAGGCACTGTCGATTTGGGAGTCCCGAGGCACAACGGGCCGTTAAACAACGCAGGCTGTAAAACGGAGAACGGGAGAATCCGTCGCCGACATCTTGGGTGGGCAAGCGTACCCCCCCCTGGCACCGGGGGCTGCCCAGCCGGGCGCCGGGCCGGCCGCCACCCTAGGGCACCGGCTCACTGCCCACAATGGTCAATCCCTGGGTGACCGACGACCAGCGCAACCGCACCTCCACCAGCTGCGTCGCCTGCGTCGCCTTGTCCCGCACCTCCACCCCGCTCAGCACAATCTCTTCCCCCTCAAGCCAGACCTCAGCCCCGGATACGTCAAACACGTCCACAAACGCATACCCGCCCAGCTGGACGACCGTGACCGCATGCTCCGTGGTCTCCACGTCGCCCGCCTCGGTCGTAATCCGGACCCCGATCGTATGCGCCCCGACCGCTAGATTGCCATAGTTGAACACCAGCCCCCAGCCGCTGTCCAGCGCGCCCATCTCATCCGGATAGGCCGCGGCTACATCCGGCCGCCGCGAACAACACGGCACGGACCCGCGGGCCGCCCCGTCAATGTGGAGGCTCACCGTGGCCAGCTCCCTCCCCATGTCGGCAAAGGCCCATCCCCGGATGAGCCCGATACCGGCCACGACGGTCTGGTCGGCTGGCGCTTCATACGCCGCCGTGAGCCCCGCCGCCGCCGTCACCTGCCCCGGGTTCAGCAGCCACCGCCCCCAGGCCGCCAGCCCGGCCAGCAGCCGCGCTACCCCGGCCCGGACGCTCTCCACCGGCGCGGCCGCCAGCGGTGTGGTCTCCACCAGCTGGAGCCCCTGCACCGCCGTCTGCCACCCATAGCGGGCTTCAATCTCCTGTTCCTCCTGGCTCGCTTTGTCCCGAATTACCACCCCGTCCAGTACCAGCTCCTCGGCCTCGAGCCAGACTTCTGCCGTGGCCAGGCTGAAGCGGTCCGCAAAGGTCACCTCGCCTGGCTTCAGCACGTGGATCGTGTGGACGCCGGACTCCCACGTGTCCCCTTGGCTGCTCGTGGCCACCACCCGTAGGGTATGGGTCCCCGCGGCCAGCTCGTCCCAGTTGTAGGTCAGCCCCCAGCCGCTCACCGCGGTGTTCGCCGCGGGAAAGTCGGGATAGGCGGCTTGCACGTCCTGGCGCTCGGAGCAACACGGGATGGTGGTCTCGCGCTGCCCGTCGATATACACCACGACCTCCGCAATCCCGACACCGGCCGCTTCGGCAAACGTCCAGCCCCGGATGAGGTCAATGCCGGACACGGTGGTGCCGGCCGCCGGGCTCCCGAAACGGCCTTGCAGGGCCGCCGCGATGACGAACGCCGCCGGCTGGTTGCCGTTGCCGGTCTCGTCCTTAGCCACGTCCGGTCCCACCGCGACCCGGACCGCCCCGCTGGCTTCCAGCGCGATCGTGGCGCGATACTCACTCGGGGACACCGCGGTGAAGGCGGTGACCATTCCGTTGCTGATCTGGAGATCTGCCCGCTCAAAATCCTCCACCGGCTCGGAGAAGGTGATCGTCACTTCGAACTCCGTTATGCCCACTAGCTCTGTCGGCCCTTCGATCGTTACCGTCGGCCGCTCCAGGTCCGCCGCGATGACGAACGGCGTCGCCGGCTGGTTGCCGTTGCCCGCCCGGTCCTTAGCCACGTCCTCGGGGACCTCCACCACGACCTTGACCTCCCCGCTGGCTTCCGGCGTGATCGTGGCGCGATACGCACTCGGGGACACCGCGGTGAAGGCGGTGACCATTCCGTTGCTGATCTGGAGATCTGCCTGCTCAAAATCCGCCACCGGCTCGGAGAAGGTGATCGTCACTGCGAACTCCGCTAGGCCCACAGACTCTGTCGGCCCTTTGATCGTTACCGTCGGCCGCTCCAGGTCCGCCGCGATGACGAAGGGCTCCGCCGGCTGGTTGCGGTTGCCCACCTGGTCCCGGGCCACGTTCGCTCCCACCGCCACCTCCACCGGCCCGCTCGCCGCGGGCGTGATCGTCGCGGTGTACGTCCGTGAGGACACCTTCTTGAGACGCGACGCCGTCCCGTTGCTCACACCAATATCCGCGAGGCTGAAGCCCGACACGCTCTCGGAGAAGGTGATCGTCACCGTGAACGGGCCCCCCACCGGGGCCGACGCCGCACTCGTAATCGTTACCCGCGGGCGGGCCCGGTCCGGCAGACGGACCGTTACGGTCACCGTGGCGGTATCTTCGGTGGTCCCGTCCGAGACGGTGTAGCTAAACGTGTCGATGCCGGTGAAGTCGGCGTCGGGCGTGTAGGTGATGATGGTGTCGTCGTCGTCCGGGATGGTGGCGGTGCCGTTGGTCGGGGCGGTCTGTGTGCCCACATGGGTCACCCTGAGGATAGCGCCCTCCACGCCCGAGTCGTTAGCCAACACCTTAATGACGATGTCCGCCGTGTTCACGAAGGCCACGACGGCGTCATCACTCGCCTCCGTGTCGTCCTCGTTGGTCACGGTGATGGTGACGTCCAGCCCGCCATTATCTTGTCCGTCGAACGCTAGTACCCGCAATTTATATACATTGTTAACGGGGTTTTCGTCTGTAGGGTTCTCGAAGTCGGGTGAAGTATTGAAGGACAGAACGCCGCTAACAATGCCGAAGTCGATGCTGTCGTCGCCCCCCGTACCGCTTTCCCCCACGTTCCAAGTGAACGTGGTGGCACCCTCCTGGTCGGTGGCCGTATAGGTCGCCACCGCCGCCGTACCGTTCTCCGCGTAATTGATCCCTATCGATCCGCTCACCACCGGCGCATCGTTCACCGCCGTCACGTTAATGGTCATGGTGGCCGACGCGCTGTCGTGCAAGCCGTCACTGACCGTGAAGCCGAACGTCGCATAGGGGGTGCCGTTCGCGTTTGCGACCGGGGTGTACGTGAGATTGCCGATATCGTTCGCCGTCACGTCATCGTTCGCCTCGACAGCGTTGTCGCTGAGCGTCAGCGTGCCCGCCGTGGGCAGCGTGGCAATCTTCACGCTGGCCAGCTCGTCATTGGAGTCGGCATCCGAGAAGTTGAAGTTCCCCGCCGTAAAGGTGTACGCCGTGTCCTCGTTTGTGGTCACCTCCGGCGAGGCGGGGGAAACCGTGGGGGCAGTGTTGGCCGCCCGGACTCTGATTTTAGCCTCGTTTCCTGTACTTTCCTGCCAAGCAGTTGGGACGGATTCATAGAAATAGTGGTATTTATTGTTGATGCTCCAGCCTTGGGCAGGGCTGGCATCTTCATTGTTGGTAGCCGTCAATTGCACAGAAAACGAGTTGTTTGATTGGAGGAAATCCAATACCACGAAGTAGTAGGTGCCTGAATTCAGAGGCGGACAGTTATCGGCTCCGAATCTCTTGGTTCCCGATCCCCAGGGGCTCGGAATGTCCAGCGTGCATAGCGAAGTGCTGGCCGGTTTGCCCGTTCCGTCGTCCGCGCGCAAACTGGCGCTCACGACGGAACCTGTTTGATTCTCCGGAATGAGGTCTATTCGGACTTCGATACTTCCCAGGTCGTAGGGACCCGCCCCGCCCGTGAAGAACCCTTGAGCAAGTTTATTAGTATTCAAAAAAAACGTATTGGCGTCGGTTTGTCCGATGTTGCTTACGAGCACGGCCTCGTCCGCGTGCGCCGGCGCCGGGAAGCCGAGCAGCAGGGCGGCGGCGAGGACTGCGCCTATGCCTATCAGATGTTTGAATATCGGCCGTGGAATAGTGCTCATGGCAATCGCCTTCCCGTCTGCGCCGGTTCGACATAGCGCAGGGTATTTGGAGTGTTCGAGGTTGCTCATGTTGGTCGTGCTGAGGTTGCCGATGCTAAAGTTGGATATCTCGTCAGTCATGGTTAGTTCCCGCTGCCAGTCAAAATAATATTCGGTCTTCGGTATAATATCTGAAAAGCGTGGTTCAATGCAAAGTAAGCCGTAAAACGGCGGGGCGGGGATCATCGGGAGATGATCGTGACACGTCCGGCCGAGCGCATTTGCACCATCGAGCAGGCCGCCGCCTTTGTCGCGGCCAACGAGCTTGTTGCCTTGTTCTGGACACCGTTCACCCTCGTGCTGACGGCGCGCCGCTCGTAGGGACGGGCATGGGGTTCGCGCACCAGCTCGATGGAGCCGTGGCAGTGGCGATGTGGGATCGAGCCAGTCGTCATACCGGTCGGAGTCGATGATCGCCGGCTGTCGGTTGTGGCTGTCGGCAAGCCCCGAGGAGGCCGCCGGCATGATGAGAGTGAACGACTCGGAAAGGGCTCTCCGCCCTTCAGTCGGTTCTTGTCGGTACTACGGTATGGAACGCTCCGTCAGTTCTTTGAACAACGTCTCGACCTTGTGGCGTTCAGGCGCGCGGCACCCCCAGGTGGAATTTGCGAACTGGAGAATTCGAGAGGATGTACGGGAACTCGTAAATAGCGGAAGCGTTGTCAAGCACATTTCCGCCTCCTCGTTTAGAGAAGCCCCCTCTCCAATATTGGGACCAGGATATCCGGGTCGTCGTTCCGGGCGCTGCCGGCATCACCTCAGCTTTCTAATTGACAAGTGTCTATAGACACATTACGTTTCATGATACGGAGCTTCCGACATCGCGGGCTCAAACGCTTTCTACGAGCGCGGGGATCGAAGTCTCATTCGTCCCGATCTGCAAGATCGCGTGGAAGTGATGCTCGCCCAGCTCGATGTCGCCGGCTCTCCTGAAGCCATGCGCCTGCCCCAATACCGGCTGCACGGACTCAAGGGAAACCTGAAGGGCTATTGGTCGGTCACTGTGAGGGCCAACTGGCGCATCATCTCCCGCTTCGAGGACGGCGATGTTCACGATGTGGAGTTGATGGACTACCACTGATGAAGGGAGAAACACCATGCCGATGAAGAACCCGCCGCACCCCGGCAAGGTCGTGCGTGTATCCTGCCTGGAGCCGCTTGGCCTCAGCGTCACCGAAGGCGCGAAGGTCCTGGGAGTCAGCCGCCAGGCGCTCTCAAACGTCGTGAACTGCCGCGCCCGCATCTCGGGCGACATGGCGGTCCGACTGGCCAAGGCCTTTGGCTCGACCACGGAAACCTGGATACGGTTGCAGGCCGCCTACGATGTCGCGCAGGCCCAAGCGCGAGAGGATGAGATCGAGGTCGAGCGCTACGAGCCGCAGCCAGTCTGAGGGAACAGTAGATGACGACCCTCAGGGAGAGAATGGCCAATTTGCCCCCGGCGCCGGATGGTGGTGGAGCAGCGCGCCGTGGCGTTGATCGCGGAGGAGATTTCCCTGTGATGTTAGAGAGCTTGAACTGACGCACCCTATGAGGCTGGAGGCCATGGGCGCGCCCGATGCGCCGTACTGGACCGGCGGCGGCGCTGAACTAGGCCCGAGGGCACCATAAGAACGTCATTGATAATGCAAGATAAATACAATAACTTTCTGACTCACATCAAGAGCGCACACGTGAAGGGTATGACCAAATGACTCGTATAGCCAACAAGATCATGAAGAGGGTATCCGCGCACGAGAGAGGAAGGTGGGTGTGCACGCTGAAGGACTTCCTGGACCTCGGCAGCCGTGAGGCTGTCGATCAGGCGCTGTCGCGCCTTGTCAAGGCGGGCCAACTGCGCCGGGTCGGCCACGGGCTGTACGACATGCCCAGAATGAGCGACGTGCTGAAGCGACCGGCGCCGGTCGATCTGAATACCGCCATCGCCGCACTGGCAAGGCGGGACGGTGTCCGCACCATGCCCGATGGCCTAGTGGCCGCGAATCAGCTCGGTCTCACCAACGCGGTGCCCGCGAAGGCCTCTTACGTGACGGATGGCTCTACGAGGACGCTCAAGATCGACGGACAGACGGTCCAGTTCCGACATGCGGGTCCTAGCGTCATGAAGTGGGCAGGAAAACCGTCGGCATCGGTGGTTCAGGCGGTGCGGTGGCTCAGCCCCAACATGGCAACAGACGCTCAGGTCGTTTCGACTCTGAGACGCCACCTCCCGGACGATGTGAAGCGCGATCTCTTGCAGAACAGCCGAGATCTACCCGGCTGGGCGCTGCCGCTGGCGCGCAGCATCACGGCTGATCAGGCTGTTGCCGTATGACTGAAACCCTCGAATCGTATCTCGCTTTTCCAGCAAGACAAGCGAAACGTGTTCGAAGCGGCGGCGGGCCGGCTCGATATGCTGCCAAGTTATGGACTTGCTCCTTTTAGGGCTAGTGGTCTCTACGGGTTTCAGCTTCGGCTCAAAGGTTCGTCATGGTTGACTGGCAGCTTTTCGTAAAGGTAGCAGCGCCTATACTCACTCTCTTCGTCGGCGTTTGGGTTAATCGTCGGTTCGAGAACCGCCCCGTATTGTTGTCTCACTGGGGGCACGTATCCTCATTCAACTACCAGCAGGGGAACGGCGCCACCGGCATTGTAAATACCCATTCGGTTGTCATAAGAAACGTAGGCAGACGAGCGGCAACGAACGTGCGGCTGAGTCACACTCTTTTGCCGGACTTCAATATTTGGCCTCCAGTTGAATATGAACTCAAGGAAGTGCCGAACTCAGGCCGGGACATCGTGATCCCTACCGTAGTCCCAAACCAGCACCTGACCATCTCCTATCTCTATTTTCCCCCGGTCACTTACGCTGATGTCAACGCGGGTGTGAAGTTCGGACTCTGGTACGACTTCCGGAACCCGCCAGCGTGGCGGCCCTACGAGGATCTCTATGCCGAGGTCTTCGCCCAGATCGCCGATTTCCTGTGTTCCGGCTTGGGCCGCTATTACGAGGCATACATTTCCACTCATGCAACCTACGATCGACGCCTCGTCAACTTCAGTATTTATATGATACTGGATAATTATATGATACTGGATAATAATGTCGCGATTTGTGCTGGGCGCGAAATCTGGGGGGTATCCTAAGAAACTTGGCCGCCTGACGCTCGACACCACCGATGATGTCGTGCGCGCGACGGTTGAGCACGGCGGGATCACGGTGATCGACGCGGCCATTATCAACGAAAGACGAGGCAAGCCATGCTGCAGGGAATATTTCACGTTAACATCGTTGTAGAGGATCTGGACAGAACGCTCGCGTTTTACCGCGACTTGCTGGGCTTTTCCGTGGTCTACGGCGAGGTCACGACCGACGATCCCATCATCGCCAGAGGTTTTGGCTACGAAGGGAACGGTCGCATGCGCTGGGCGCTCATACGCCTTGGTGACGACGAGGATGCGCTGCTCATCGACGTCGAGCAATGGATCGAGCCCGCGATGACGGGCCGGCCTTACCCCGAGTGCAGCAACAACGGGATCGGGCGCATCGCGCTCAAAGTCGGCGACATCGACAAGGCCTACGGCGATCTCAAGGACAAGGGCGTGGCGTTTCTCTCGCCCCCGCAGACGCTGCACTTCGCGGGCTTCGGCGACTTCAAGTTCTGCTGCTTCCGGGATCCGGACGGCATCGTTCTCGAGCTCGTCGAAGCCTGAGCGGCGGATCGCGCGGGGCGGCGCAGCGCGTGTCAACCCGAAACGAGGTGGCAGCCCGCGGCGCGCCGCAGAGTAGCTAAAATCATCATCGTTCTAGTCACAGTCAAGGGAGGTCCCATGAACAAGAAGCATGTACCCGACACGATCGCGCCGCCGGTCGCAGCCTACAGCCACGGCATCGAGATCCCGCCGAACTCGCGAGTCCTCTACACCGCGGGGCAGGTAGGCCTATTGCCCGACGGCACGACGCCCGATGGAATCGAGGCCCAGACTGAAGCCGCCTGGACTAATCTCACGGCCATTCTGGAATCCGCCGGTATGGGAATCGATGATGTCGTCAAAGTAACGACCTACGTGACGAGCGAGGACGACTTCTGGCCGATGGCGCAGGCCCGCGCCAAGTTCTTTGGTGATGCGCGGCCCGCTTCCACGGGCATTATCGTCAAGGCGCTGGCCAAGCCGGAATGGCTGGTCGAGGTCGAGCTCGTCGCCGCCAAAGCTTGAGCTCGAACCATTCACGCGGATTTACAGCACCGTGCGCGAATACGACGCCGTGAACGGACGCAAGGGGCACGGCGGTTCAGGCTGGTTCGGGCCACACGAAGTCGGGACGCAGGCCCCCGTGAACGGGCCGGCCGTCGCCGGGTCTCGGAACGCCCGTGGACGGATCGTAGAACGCGTGGTAGGTCGCCGACAGGCTGTCGGAGTCGTAGCCCATCAGGTTGGGGACGATTACGCGTATGCGCCGCTGCTTGTCGTCGAGCATGATCGGCGTGCCGCATTCGGCGCACGTGCAGAGTTCCAGGGGCCCATCCGGGTTCTGGTCGTTGAAGGGCTGACGGTTCAAGCCGTCGAGGTTGTCGACTGCCATGTCCCCGTGCTTGAAAAATACGACATGTGTCGTCTCCTGACCGGTGACTCGCTTGCAGACCGAGCAGTGGCAAACGTGACTGTCCACGGGCTCGTTATCCGAGTGCGTATGTATGTGGTCGCATCCTCCAGAGTATTTGTGTGACATGCTCTCCTCCTTCCTCAATTACCAAATCGCTTGACGCGCGGGTTCGGTTTCAGACGACTGGCCGGCCCCCATCGAGTGGTCCGGCTGGAATGTTACTTGATCAGGGGGCGGGCGGCCTGTATCCGAGCGCCGAACGCGATCTGATTGTGTTGTAGTAACGTCGCCACGCTTCGATCATGATTTTCGCCTCCTTGGGCGTGTAGAAGATCTCGCCGTTGAGCAGCTCGTCTCGCAGCCTTTGGTCGGCTTACGCCGCGCCACCGGCGGAACGTCTGCGGCTACGCCGCTAGTAGCCGGTATTGCCGGGTTGCTGCTGGACCTCAATCCAGAGCTTACTCGAGCTGAAGTGCAACGCATACTCGAGATTAGCTCCGAAAAGATAGACCCACAGAATACCAACTACAATAGGAATGGTTTCAGTCAGACTCATGGCCATGGACGAGCAAATGCCTATCGTGCGTTGGTGCCTAGCGTTCGAATTGATATCGATAAAACTGCGGCCTTGGCAACCGATTCGGATCTCTTAAACACGCGTGGGCAGAGCGAGCAGACCACCATGCTCAAACGACACCAACCTGTCACTATAGGACTCCCTCCCCTCTTGAAATACTACCAGATTTGGGAAACCATTCCATCGATGTCGATGTAAAATTTCTCTATATAATAAAGTTACATCCCTTACCGAGATATAGTGGTGAGCAAACAGACCGGAGACCCGACGGTCATGTTCGTGGAGAATTCGGGCCTTGCCGAAGTGATTTCAATCGACGTGATCAAAGAGACGGTAGATTTGGCCATTTCCAGCGTCGGACCAGCCGGGTTCTTCTGGCAAGCGCACCGATAGGCCAGTCAGTCATTGGGACCAGGATGCGTAGGCTACCCACGATCAGGCGCGAAACTCCCGCTTAGCCGGGAAAACCCCCTGGATCTGTTGGCACGTGTTTGCTTCCACCCAAGAAATCCTGTTCACGGACCGCCCCTGGCGGGCGGTCCGTCCGCTTAGCCGTCTCCGGGGCGTTAACTCGTGTCATGAATGAAGGCTTCGGTGGCCCGAACTATCAAGTCGTTTCTCTGTAACCACTTGAGAATACTTAGCTTTCCTGGCTTCACCCCCGGATTTGGGCGAGATGCAGCGCCTCTTGCGGTGGCGCAGGTAGCCCTGGGCCAGGATCGAGGCGCTCTCGGTGACGACCTCGTCGAGCGCGTGGGGAATGGGTGGATTGTTCGACATCCGGTCCTCCTCGCGGTGCGCCGCGGAAGAGGAGACAGTCGTGGATGCCGGGCGGGACGGAACGGTCGTCAGGAGCCGTTGGAGTCCGCTCGACACCGTGCAAGGGGCGATGTCGCCGGCACCCACAACGGGCTCCGTTCTCACGGCCGCTGCCGTTGTCTGGTAATCAGCCGGACCCCCGTGGCCCGACTTCCGCTGGATACCTACCGGCGCCGGTTAGGAAATGTCGAAACGCGGGAGCCCTTGGCGAAACGGGCTGTTAAACAATGCGCAGCGAAAAATGGAGAATCGGAGAATTCGGAAATGAAATCGCGGGGTCCCCGTGCGCAACCCCCCTGGTTGCACGCGGCACCCCGCGTGGATTCTCCTAACCGGAGAATCGAGGAACATGTAGAAAGGGACGTAACCCCTTGTAAAAGCGCCAGATACGACGAACCCCCGAAGGGATCGCCCTCCGGGGCTTCGCGCTAACTATCGAGGCGCTGTAGTTCGCGCCCGAAAAAATGGCTCCTCGGGTTGGACTCGAACCAACAACCCATCGGTTAACAGCCGATTGCTCTGCCGATTGAGCTACCGAGGATCAATACGGAAACGGGAGCAGCAGGGTTTTGTAGCAAAGGAAAAAACACGTGTAAAGGCGGGATTACATCTCTCGTCGGCCTTCAATCGCCCGGCCGAGCGTGACCGCGTCGGTGTATTCCACATCACCGCCCATCGGAATGCCATGGGCAATCCGACTCACCTGGATGCCCAGCGGCTTAATGATCTTGGCCAAATACAGTGCGGTTGCCTCTCCTTCGACATTTGGGTTGGTCGCAATAATGACCTCTTTGACTGCACCACGGCGCAAGCGGTCCAGGAGCGGGGTAATTTTGAGTTCATCCGGGCCAATACCATCAAGGGGGGCTAGGACGCCGTGTAGAACATGGTACCGGCCCTGATATTCATGCGACCGTTCGACGGCCATGAGGTCCACTGGTTCTTCGACGACACAGATAGATTCGGTACTCCGCTGTGGATTGTTACAAATGGCACACCGCTCGCCTTCAGCCAGCCCAAAGCATTCCTGGCACAGGGTGGTCTCGGTCTTCACCGCCCAAAGCGCCTCGGCCAGACTTTCCACATAATCCCGCCCGGTGCCCAGGATGAACATGGCTAAGCGAGTCGCTGTTTTTTCTCCAATCCCTGGGAGTCTGCCCAACTCTTGAACCAAGCGAGCCAGGGCGGGGGTCAGCGTCGTCATACACACCTCGGCATCAATCTCGTACCCCGCTCATCCTTATAGAAAGGCGGCTCTGCCTTACGCATTCAGACCAGGAATCTTGAATCCTCCAGTGACTTTCCCCATTTCATTGGCCATCATCTGTTGGGCTTGCCGAATGCCTTCGTTCATGGCGGCCATAACCAGGTCTTGGAGCATTTCGACATCATCGGCCGAGACCACCGCAGGATCAATACGCAGCGCGACGACTTCCAACCTGCCGTTCACCGTCGCCACGACCATATTGCCACCGGCTGAGGCTTCAATCGTCTTGCTGCCGGCCTCTTCCTGAATCCGGGCCAGTTTGGCCTGCAACTGCTGGGCCTGCTTCATCATATCTCCCATATTCTGTGCCATGTCGTGTCCTCCAATATGCCTCTGCGACGGTGAACAGTCTCCTGTGTGTTAGCTGGGCTCGTTTGCTCGCGTCTGCCTTTCCCGGACTTCCCCGCCAAGGATATCGAGGGCGGTTTTGACCAGCGGGTCTACCGAACCGGACGGGTCCTGGGTACCCTTGTTGAGCTTTTCCCTCTCTCCTGATGGCGGGGTGAGCTCTTGTGCAGCAAGTCCTTGTCCACCTTTTTGCACTGTAACTGTAAGCTTCCGTCCAAAAAACTGTTCGGCAGACTCCTCCAGCACTGTCCGATTTTCTTTCCGTGACAGCTCCTTCAGATAGGGGTCCTTATCCACCCCTATCTGCAAAGCGGTCTGTGTCAAGTCAAGCAAATAGCCCGCCTTGAGAGCAAAAAAGAGGGAGATTTTCTTTTTCTGAACTGTGGCCAGAAAGCCGTCCCACTGCTCGCCCTGTTCCAATTGATCCAATTGATCCGGTTGATCCAGAGTACCGCTCGCAACAGGAGCGGCAGGGACAGACGCAGGAGCGGAGGAAGTATGAGGGGAGGGAACGGGCTGGGATTGCCCCTCAGCTTGCGGCCCGGCGGGTGTACGAATACTCTGGGGATGTTGCCTCTGCGGCGGTGGGGCTGATGCTGCTGGCTTATCAGCAGTCGCAGCAGGTGGAGCCGCTCCAGGGCTCGGCCGTATGGGGGTGGCTGAAGTGGAGGATCGACGGGACTGCTCTCGTGCGGGGACTGCGCTCGTACTGCTGCTTGCCAATTGGTGTTGCAGCTCTTCGAGTTTGGCAAGTGCTGCCTCGATTGGGAGAACAGGCGGCTGACTCGCAAGCTTGACCAGAGCCATCTCAATGACGAGCTGGGTGTATGCCGACCTCCGCACCGCCTCTTCTGTCTCTAACAGGAGCGAAAAGAAGCGCTGGAGGTCCTCCTGTGAGCGTGAGGCCGCCTGTTTTCGGACTATCTCGACCTCGTGATCCGGGAGGTCGGCCAGGACAGACAGGTCAGCACTCACTTTCGCAACAACCAGGTCGTGGAAATGTTCGAGCAGGTCGTGACACAGGCGGCGCGGATCATAGCCATATTGGTATAGATCGCCTGTCAGCCGGAGCACCTGGGCCGGATCTTCAGCCAGTACCGCCTCAACCACACGAAACAGGGCTTGGCGGTCGGCGACGCCCAACGCTTCTCTGACGGACACCTCATCGACCCGACCGTTACTCCACGCAACAACCTGGTCGAGGAGCGATTCGGCATCCCGCAGGCTCCCGTCGGCCTCACGCGCGAGCAGGGCGAGCCCGGCCTCGTCACAGTGAAAGCCCTCTTCTTGCGCGAGGCGGCTGAGCTGCTGTATGAGGTCGCGCAGTGGAATGCGCTTAAAGTCGTAGCGCTGGCAACGGGAGAGAATCGTCTGCAAAATTTTATGCGATTCGGTGGTCGCAAAAATAAATTTCACATGTGCCGGGGGCTCTTCCAGCGTTTTCAGCAGTGCGTTGAACGCCGCATTGGAGAGCATATGCACTTCGTCAATAATGACTACCCGAAAACGACCTTTCGCCGGTCGATACTGTACGCCTTCAGTCAAATCCCGAACATTGTCCACTCCGGTATGCGAGGCGCCATCGATTTCCAAGACGTCAATCGAGCTGCCGTTCGTAATCTCCTCACACTGGCTGCACGCATTACAGGGGTCTGGAGTTGGCCCCTTTTCACAATTCAACGCCTTGGCCAAGAGCCGAGCCGTTGTCGTTTTCCCCACCCCGCGCGGACCGGTAAACAGAAAGGCATGCGCCACGCGCTCGCTGCGGATCGCATTGCGCAGGGTCCGGGTGACATGCTCCTGCCCAATGACTTCATCGAACGTCTGAGGGCGCCACTTCCGGGCAAGGACTAAATAGCTCATACCATAGCAGACAGTTTGGAGTTGTCCGGTGCGTCACACCTGGGGTGACACGATCTCACGCGGTGGACGAACAGGCCGGTCGTCAGTGGTGATAGCTAGGCTACCCTACGGCACAGGGAGAGTTCCGGTACCGCTGCTTCCTTCCGGACCTGACGGATTTCCCGGCTTCCCTTGCGCAGGACCTAGCTATCACCACTGACGGAGAGGGAGGGATTCGAACCCTCGGTACCCGGAGGTACACACGATTTCCAGTCGTGCCCGATCGGCCGGACTCTGGCACCTCTCCCCAAAACAGACCCACTCGCCCAGGCCCACTCGTCAAGGTCACATGCGTGCAAGACGTTTACCACCTCCCTGGTACTCCTGCAAGGAAGGGATGGGGAAAGGGGCCGCAGTGGAACGGACCGAGCAGACATCTCCGAAAAAGTGAACAGCAGCAACAGGTATCAATCCCCTGTCGGACGGACCTGAAGCGGTCGCTTGGGGTCGTTGACACCTTGTCGGGCCTCTGTATCTTGTGCCGAGAGCGCGCGGCAGACGACCGACCGCTGGCAGGCCGCCCGGTACGTCTGCTAGACTGAGTATATTCCCCCTATGGATCAAATGGATCAATACGTTCCGGTTCTTATTGCGCTGATCCTTGGTGGGGTCGTGGCCCTGGTTATGACCTTTGCCAGCACTCTGCTCGGCGTCAAAACCCACTCGGCGGTCAAGGATGAAGCGTTCGAGTGTGGCAATCCACCCACCGGTTCTGCGTGGGGACGCTTCTCCGTCAAATTCTATCTCGCAGCCATCCTCTTCATCGTCTTTGATGTAGAAGTGGTCTTCCTCTATCCCTGGGCTGTCGTTTTCCGCCAATTGGGACTGTTCGGATTCATGGCCATGCTCCTTTTCGTTCTCGTGCTGGTTGTGGGTCTGGTCTATGAGGTGAAAAAGGGAGGGCTGGAATCTACCTGACCAGCACGTAGGCCCAGCATGTAAGAAGAGATGGCCGCAGCAGACATTCTCTCTCATATCGAAACGGCATTCCCCGGCAAGATACAAGAGCATCACTCCTCGCATGGGAATGATACGATTGTCATCGACCGGGGAGACCTGCCAACTGTTCTGGGTCAGCTCAAGGAGAATCCGGATTTCGCTTTCAACCTGCTGCTCGACATCACCGGGGTGGACTTTTTCGGGCAGGAGCCGCGCTTTGAGGTGGTCTACCACCTCCATTCACTGCTCCATAATCATCGCCTGCGGGTAAAGGTTCGACTCCCCGAGGACAATGCCGATATTCCATCGGCTTCTTCAGTGTGGAAATCGGCGAATTGGCTTGAGCGCGAAGTCTGGGACATGTTCGGGATTACGTTTACGGACCATCCCGACCTGCGGCGTATCCTGATGTATGAAGAATTTCGCGGCCATCCGCTCCGTAAAGACTATCCGGTCAATAAACGTCAACCCCTGGTCGAAGAACGCGACCCCATTACCAATCCATGGCCTAAAGGGTAACAATCTATGGCGGAAGCCGCGGCCCCCCCTCTTCGTACTCAAAAACAGGTTGCTGAACACGATCCAACCTCTGAAATCATGGAGCTGCAGATGGGTCCGTCCCATCCGGCAACCCACGGCACAATCAAATTCAACCTCACCCTGGACGGAGAAAAAATCCTCAACTGCGATGTTGAGATTGGCTATCTGCATCGCGGCTTTGAGAAGATGTGTGAGCAGCGCACCTGGAATCACTGTATACCGTACACGGATCGCCTGAATTACTCCTCTCCGCTCATCAATAATGTGGCCTTTGCCCTCACTGCCGAACAACTGCTGGGCGTTGAGGTCCCGGAACGCTGTCAATATATCCGGGTCATCATGAGTGAGATCTCCCGGATTACCGACCATCTGACGTGTTTGGGCATGTCGGCCGCAGAAGCGGGTGCGATCTCCGTGGGGTTCTATCTCATGGAGTCGCGTGAAACGCTGTACGATTTGATCTCAGCAGTGACCGGCGCACGTCTGACGGTCAGCTACGCCAGGGTCGGCGGCGTCACCCACGACCTGCCGAATGACTTTGCCGCTCAAGTGCGGGCGGCGTTCGCTGACGTGCGGCGCCTCCTGGGTGACTGTGACACCCTGCTGTCCAAGAATCGCATCTTCATTGACCGCATGTCCGGGGTTGGAGCTATTTCGCAAGAAGAGGCGATTTCATACAGTCTCACCGGTCCCCTGCTGCGGGCCACCGGCGTCCCGTACGATGTGCGCAAGGCGCAGCCGTATTCGGGCTACGAGCGTTTTGACTTTGACATCCCAACAGGCACTCAGGGCGACAATTACGACCGTTTTGCCGTGCGCTTTGAGGAAATCACACAGAGCATGGCTATTATCGATCAGGCGCTGAACGGTATTCCGAGCGGCCCGATTCGTATTGACGACCCGCAGATTACGCTACCGGAGAAAAAGCAGGTATACGGCAATATCGAGGGCCTCATGAACCATTTCAAGTTGGTCATTGAGGGCGTGAAAATTCCGCCGGGAGAGGCGTTTCTGAGCGTTGAAGGCGCAAACGGCGAACTCAGCTTTTATCTGGTGAGCGATGGCAGCGGTCGTCCGTATCGAGTCCGGGTTCGGCCGCCCTGTTTTTTCGGGATGGCCGCCCTTGGCGAGATGTTACGGGGCTGTCTGATCTCCGATATTATTACGACTTTTGGCATGATCAACATGATCGGCGGGGAGTGTGACCGATAAGGCCAGAACGCTCAGAGCGGCTATGCAGCAGGATTGGTAAAATGGCTGTCCAATTTTCAGAGGAAACCCGGAAACAGTTTGAGGAGGTGCTGACTCGCTATCCGACAAAGCAGGCCGCCATCCTGCCGACCCTCTGGTTGGCCCAAACGGAGTTCGGCTATCTGAGCCTCGAGGTCATGGAGTATATTGCTGGCCTGCTCGACCTGTCTCCAGCCTATGTGTATGGCGTCGCGACCTTTTACACCATGTTCTACAAGGAGCCGATGGGGAAATGTCATGTGCAGGTCTGCACCAACCTGTCCTGCACCCTGGTTGGGGCTGAAAAAATTGTCCACTGTCTGGAAGAAAATCTGGGCGTCAAAGTCGGTCAGACTACCAGCGATAAGGTGTTTTCATTGAGTGAGGTTGAATGTCTGGGTTCGTGTGGCACAGCCCCGGTTGTCCAGGTCAACGACGACTATCACGAGAACCAGACCCCGGAGAGTATGCGCAGCCTTATCGATGAGTTGGCAAAACAGGCCTAGTCGAGACTATGATTGACTTCATCATCACTTTTACCCTTACCCTGCTGATGGTCCTGATGGTGCTCAATCTCGGCGGGTTGCTGTTGTGGGTTGAGCGCAAAGGCAGCGCCGTTCTGCAAGACCGTATTGGGGCCAATCGAGCGGCCATCTTTGGCAAGCTGCCCTTTAATCTCGGCATTGTGAACACCTTGGTGGCCGACCCCATCAAGCTGTTTACCAAAGAAGACTTCGTACCGCCGGGGGCCGACAAGCTGTTGCATACGCTTGCCCCGGCCCTTGGCCTGGTCCCCTTATTAGTCACCTTTATCGTTATTCCATTCGGCGATGTGCTTATTATCGGTGGGCGGGAAATCACGCTCCAGGCCGCCGATCTGAATATCGGCATTCTCTATGTCCTGGCTATGGTCTCACTCAGTGTGTACGGGGTTGTCCTGGGTGGCTGGGCCTCCAATAACCGCTGGGCGCTGCTGGGTGGGATTCGTGGCTCAGCCCAGATGATCTCGTATGAGATTCCCCTGGGGCTGGCGCTGATCGGCGTGGTCCTGGCCTTTGGCTCGCTGGATTTGCAAGAGATTACGCGCGCCCAGGGTGCTTTGATCGGCGGCTGGCTGCCGGCCTGGGGCATTGTGTATCAGCCGGTCGCTTTTCTGGTTTTTCTGACTGCGGGGATGGCCGAGAGTAAACGGACTCCCTTTGATCTGCCCGAAGCCGAGTCCGAGTTGATAGCCGGCTATTTCACCGAGTATTCCGGCTCCAAGCAGGCCATGTTCATGCTGGGCGACTTTGTTGAAGTCATCATCGTCGCCGGGCTGATTACCACCCTCTTCTTCGGCGGCTGGCAGGTCCCGTTTCTCCTGAGAGACGGGTTCCATTTCCCGTGGGGAGGCACACTCGCCCTGCCCTCGCTCCTGGTGACGCTGCTTCAGGTCGGGGCCTTTACGCTGAAGGTGGTCTTCTTCTGCTGGCTGCAAATCATGATTCGCTGGACCCTGCCCCGCTTCCGCTATGACCAGCTCATCAGCCTGGGCTGGAAAATTCTCCTGCCGCTGGCGCTGGTCAACGTGATGCTGACGGCGCTGGTTATTTTACTCTTCGAGTAGACGCTATGGATTTCGTGACCTTCTTTGCCCTCGCCATTCCGTTGGTCGTTATCGCGGCCATGGTCATCGCCCATCCCAGTCCGGTCTATAGTGCCCTCTTCCTGGTCCTGACGCTCTTTCTGTTGGCGGTCTACTTTCTGTTTCTGGATGCCCATATGGTCGCCGCGTTACAGATCATTGTCTATGCCGGGGCCATCATGGTCCTGTTTTTATTTGTGATTATGCTGCTCAATTTGCAGAGCGATACCCAGCCGGCACGGCAACCCGGCTTGGGCAGAGCAGCGATTATTGGCGGCGTCATTCTGGCCGCGGAACTTGGCCTGCTGCTGCAACGCTCATCGTCCGAGCAAGCCGAGAGCAAGGTGGCCAGCTTGCCCGAGAACTTCGGGACTGTCGAAGCCCTGGGCGGTCAGCTATTTACCACGTATTTGCTGCCCTTTGAAATCACCGGGCTACTCTTGTTGGTCGCGGTTGTTGGGGCAGTGGTCCTGGCAAAACGATAGTAAAGAGTAAACGTGTCAACATCTGCATGTCTCTTGGAGGACTCGTTTATTCTTTAGAGCGAAAGAGCGCGATATGGTCCCAATCAGTTACCATCTCATTCTCAGCGCCATCCTGTTCACCATCGGTGTGACCGGTGTGCTCTTGCGCCGCAATATCATCATCATTTTTATGGCGATTGAACTCATGCTGAATGCCGTCAACTTGTCTTTTGTTGCTCTGGCCCGGCATTTCGGCAATATGGACGGACAGATCATTGTCTTCTTTGTCATGTCTGTTGCCGCGGCAGAAGTTGCTGTTGGGCTGGCCATTATCCTACTCGTTTTCCGTGGCAAAGAGACGGTCAATGCGGACGAACTCAATCTGATGCGGTGGTAAACGACCAGACCCACACGGAAGAACATGTTCTCTGAACTCACTGGATTGGTACTGTAGCTATGGAACATCCGCACGCGGTTGAAGTCGCCGTTCAGACCGTCTCGTATCTCCGCTATATCGTTCTCTTTCCGCTGCTGGGGGTAGTGTTCAACCTCTTCCTGGGTCCCCGCTGTGGCCGACAGGTCGTCAACTGGGTTTCGCCCGGCATGATCTTCCTGGCCTTCTGTTTTGCATTTGCGGCCTTTGTCCACCTGCCGGACGGCGGCGCGCTGGTCGATAGTGTCTACCCCTGGATTTACTCAGGGGCACTGCACGTTGATATTGCGCTCCGGGTTGATCCCTTGTCCGGCACAATGATCATGGTCATCACCGGCGTCGGCTTTCTCATCCATGTCTATTCCGTTGGCTATATGGCCCACGACGGCGACGTGGTGCGCTACTTTGCCTATCTCAACCTCTTTACCACAGCCATGCTGCTGCTGGTGCTGGGGGATAATATCCTGCTGCTCTTCGTGGGCTGGGAGGGCGTCGGCCTGTGCTCCTATTTACTCATTGGCTTTTGGTACACGGACGATGAAAAAGCCAGTGCCGGGAAGAAGGCCTTTATCGTCAACCGGATTGGTGATGCCGGTTTTCTGCTGGGCCTGTTCCTCTTGTTTTGGAGCCTGGCTGCCCACGACGTGTGGACGCTGTCGTTCAGCGAAATCGAAGCCCACGCCGCCGTGCTGCCCGTTGCGACCGTCACTATCATCTGCCTGCTTTTCTTTGTTGGCGCGGCTGGAAAGTCTGCCCAAATTCCGCTCTATGTGTGGCTGCCGGATGCCATGGCCGGCCCCACACCGGTGAGTGCCCTCATCCATGCCGCCACCATGGTGACTGCCGGCATCTATCTGATTGCGCGCCTGCATTTCCTGTATTCCATGTCCCAGACCGCCCTAACCGTAGTGGCCGTGGTCGGAGCCGCCACCGCCCTGTTTGCCGCCACGATTGCCCTGGTGCAAACCGATATTAAAAAGGTCCTGGCGTACTCAACGGTCAGTCAGTTGGGCTATATGTTTCTGGGCCTTGGTGTTGGCGCGTATGCCGCGGGCGTGTTTCATGTGATGACCCACGCGTTCTTTAAAGCCCTCCTTTTTCTCGGCGCCGGCAGTGTCATCCACGGCATGAGCGAAGAGCAGGACATCCGCAAGATGGGCGGGCTTAAAAGTAAGATGCCAACCACCTATGGGACGTTTGCCGTTGGCTGTCTGGCGATCGCCGGTTTTCCGTTTCTGTCCGGCTTTTTCAGTAAAGATCTCATCCTGGAACACGCGTTTGGTAGTCCGCATGGCTCTCCGCTGCTGTGGCTGGTTGGGACCATAGGAGCAGGCTTAACCGCTTTCTATATGTTCCGCTTACTCTTTGTCACGTTTTGGGGAGAAAACCGCTCTGCTCCTGAGATCGCCCGCCATATTCATGAATCGCCCCAGGTCATGACCATGCCCCTGGTGGTTCTCGCCATCCTGTCTTTGATAGGCGGCTATTTTACTGTGCCCGAACTGCTCAGTCCGCTGTACGGCCATGCGCATCCCCAGGTGTCGCCACTCGTGAAATATCTGCCCACCCTGCTGGGGCTGGGCGGGATTGGGCTGGCGTATCGGCTGTATGTGCAAGACCCCCCTTTCGCCCCTGGTAGAGGAGGGGCCGACCGCCTCAGCCGGCAGTTCGCTGGCCTGCACCGGCTGCTGCTGAATAAATATTATGTCGATGAGTTCTACGAAGCGGCGATTGTCCGGCCTCTGCTGGCCGCCTCGGACTGGCTGTGGAAGGTGTGGGATACGGTCGTTATTGATGGCCTGGTTAACGGCACGGCCCAGGTGATTCAGGCCAATGGCTCGGTGCTGCGCTTGTGGCAAACCGGCAATGTCCAGACCTACGCCCTGTCGTTCTGTTGCGGAGCGATTGTTATTCTGGGGTATTATCTGTGGTAAGTGTAATCGTTTTTATTCCGCTGTTTACGGCGCTCTTCCTGTTGACCATCAACAAGCATGAGGCAGAGCTGGCCCGTCGAACCGCCTTGGGCGCTTCGCTGCTCACCTTTGTGATATCGCTCGGCCTGCTCGTCGGCTTTGACAGTGAGACGGCCGAGTTTCAATTCGTTGAGCGCTATGCATGGATCAGCGACTTTGGGATCGAATACTATGTTGGGGTTGATGGCATCAGCCTGTTCCTCGTCCTGCTGACGACGTTTCTTTCGCCGCTGGTGATTCTGTCCACTTGGAGCAGCGTTGAACGGCGGGTCAGAGAGTATCTCTTTTTCTTCCTCATCCTGGAAACCGGCATGATCGGGACGTTTGTCGCGGTTGATGTCTTTCTCTTTTACGTCTTCTGGGAAGTCATGCTCATTCCCATGTATTTTCTGATCGGTGTCTGGGGTGGTGAACGACGCATCTATGCCGCACTCAAATTTCTGCTGTATACCATGCTCGGCAGTCTCTTGATGCTGGTGGCCATCCTGTATGTGGCGTATCTGCACAATAGCCAGCACGGCAGCATTACTTTTGACCTGCTGCGTTGGTATGCCCTTGAGATTCCAGTCAGCACCCAGATGTGGCTGTTCGCCGCGTTTGCTTTGTCCTTTGCCATTAAAGTTCCCCTCTTCCCCTTTCATACCTGGCTGCCGGATGCGCACGTTGAAGCCCCAACCGGGGGGTCTGTGATTCTGGCCGGCGTGCTCCTCAAAATGGGTACCTATGGCTTTCTGCGCTTTGCGCTGCCTCTCTTCCCGGATGCCGCCCATGCGGCAGTCCCGCTTATCATGGCGCTCTCAGTGATCGGCATCGTGTATGGTGCGCTGGTAGCCCTGGTGCAGCCGGACATGAAAAAGCTGGTTGCCTACTCGTCCGTCAGCCACCTCGGCTTTGTCATGCTCGGGCTGTTTGCATTCAACATACAGGGCGCTGAAGGCGCGCTGTATCAGATGCTCGGTCATGGCTTATCAACCGGTGCTCTCTTCCTGTTAGTCGGCGTGGTGTATGAACGCCGTCATACGCGCCTCATCAGTGAGTACGGTGGGTTATGGAAACAACTGCCGCTGTTTGCCTCAGTCTTTCTGATTGCCACGCTGTCGTCGATCGGCCTGCCGGGCTTGAACGGATTTGTCGGAGAGTTCCTTATCCTCTTGGGGACCTTTCAGGCAAACACGCTCGCTGGTGCGGTCGCGGTTTCAGGCATTGTCCTGGGTGCAGTCTATATGCTGCGCATGTATCAGCGCGTTATCTTCGGACCGCTGACGAACCCGGAGAACGCCAAACTGACCGACCTGTCACGGCGCGAGCTTGCCATATTTATTCCGTTGATCGCCTTGATGCTGCTTATGGGCCTCTACCCCAAGCCGTTCCTCAGCCGTATGGAGAAGTCAGTGGAAGCCACCCTGGCCCGGATTAACAAAACCTACGAAGAAGCACCGAATACACATGCTATGGCACAGACAAAAGACACCTCACTACGCCTTACCTTTGCTTCTTCGTCTGAAGCCGCACCGCCTGAGTAATACGCGCGAGTGAGTTGAGTATGGATGTCACCCTCCCTGCCATTAACTGGCTCTCGGTCCTGCCGACCCTGCTCCTTGCCGCGACAGGCATGCTGGCCTTGTTCTGGGACATCTGGATCAAAGACGAGGAGCGCTCTTTACTCGGCTGGCTGAGCCTGACTGGCATTGTCCTCACTGCGCTGTGTTCCTTTCTGTTGTGGGACCATAGTGATGTTGCGTCTTTTAGCGGCATGTTCGCCCTCGATGCGTATGCCTTGTTCTTTAATATTGTCTTTTGTTTAGTCGCGGGTCTGACGGTGTTGATGTCTTTGACCTATCTCGAAACCGCAGAGATTCGGCACGGAGAGTACTACGCCCTCATTCTCTTTGCCACGGTTGGCATGGTGGTCATGGCGGCGGCCACCGACCTCATTCTTATCTTTCTGGGCCTGGAAACCATGTCGATTGCCGTGTACGTCCTGGCTGGGATCTGGCGGCAACATCTCACTGCGCATGAAGCCGCGCTCAAATATTTTCTCCTCGGCGCGTTTGCGAGTGGATTCCTGCTGTATGGCATTGCCCTGATGTATGGAGCGACGGGCAGTGTTCAGCTTGGAGCCATTGCCGAACACGTCAGCGCCCATGGCTCTTCGCCCTTACTGTTGATTGGTATTGGTCTCTTAATCGTCGGCTTTGGTTTTAAGGTTGCCGCTGTCCCGTTCCACGTCTGGACCCCAGATGTGTATCAAGGCGCACCAACAACAGTCACCGCCTTTATGGCTGTGGGTGTCAAAGCCGCTGCCTTTGCCGCATTTGCCCGGGTGTTCCTGCATACCTTGGGTTCGGTCCATACAGATTGGCAAGGCATTCTGTGGATCGTGGCAGCACTCACCATGACGGTGGGGAACATCACCGCGCTTGTCCAGCCCAACATCAAACGCATGCTTGCCTATTCAAGCATTGCCCATGCGGGCTATCTCCTCGTGGCTATGGTCGCGGGCAAGGACTTGGGCGGTGCGGCCCTCATGTATTACCTGGTGGCCTATGGGTTGATGAATCTGGGCGCATTTGGGGTGATGATCGCTGTTGGGCGTAAGGGTGAGCCAAATGAAGAGCTTGACGATTATGCCGGCCTCGGTTTCCGTCATCCAGCCCTGGGCATGGCCATGACCGTGTTTATGCTCTCTCTCACGGGCGTCCCGCCACTGGTTGGATTCACCGGCAAGTTCTATATCTTCAGTGCGGCGGTGCAGGCCGGCTATATCTGGCTGGCTGTGATCGGCGTGCTGAACAGCGCGGTATCGGCCTATTACTATATTCGCGTCGTAGTCAATATGTATATGCGTGAGGGCGACGCCAGTGTCGGACTGAGCGCATTGCCCTCCCTCCGCTCCGCCCTGGGAGCCGCCATCCTGATAGCCGCAATCGGCACCGTTCTGATGGGCATCTTTCCGTCCGCGTCAATGTCTTTGGCCAGGGAGTCGTTTTTGTCGTTGGGATAAGCGGTATACGAGCCAGGATGCTGACCAACTGCCTGACCGCTTTACACTTGCTGACCATTATTCGCCCGAAAAAAAGCCTCCCTGTTGACGAAACGGCTGCGGGGCGAGCCGCAACTTTTTTTCCGCTGATTGGTCTCCTGATCGGTGCTCTGGTCTGGGGGGCGGACTGGGTGCTCCGTCCGATACTCCCAACGACCCTCCTCAGTATCATTCTGGTTGGACTGCTGGCGGTCTTGAGTCGCGGCCTTCAACTGACCGGCCTGGGAAAGAGTGCGGACGGGCTGTGGGGGACAGCCGACCCGCAGCAGCGTGTGGCCCGTATGAGAGACGGGCCACTTGGGAGGTGGGGCGTCCTGGCTCTTGTTTTCGTCCTGGCGTGCAAGGGGTCGGCCCTGACTTTTGTACACGGCGGCTATCGAGACCTTGCCCTGCTACTCAGCCCGATGCTCGGTCGGTGGGCGTGCGTGGTCATGGCCTATAGCTCACGTCCTGCCGGCAACAACGCCTCAGACGCGGCCTTTGTGCAGGGCGTTCAGTTCAATGAATTCGCCCTCTCCAGCCTCATCGCTCTGGGCGTTCTGTTTACGCTGATTGAAATCGTTGGCATTGCGCTCATTCTTCCCCTGGGCGGACTCATTATAGGCTTTACCCTGTTTTGCAATCACCGCCTGGGAGGAGTCACTGAAAACAATTGGGGTGCGGTGGGAGAACTTGTTGAGACAGCCGCGCTCTGCCTCTTCGTCCTACTCGCAGGGGGGAGTGCTGTCACCGCATCGTAGGGGACTCAGGGAGAGCTTACGGGGAAAGCGTGCGCATGACGCTCTCCCGCTTCGCTCATGAGTCAGAAAGGGGAAGTTAGATGTCGGCGCGGACAGGAATATCTGCGCTGAGAGCGACATCGACCAGCGCTTCGCCGTGTTGTGCATAGCGGAGCGTTTGCTCCTCTTTCCACGTTTTGAGCGCTTCCCGCATCCTACCGGGATTGATTCCCAGCACGTCGCAAATATTTTCAAAAGAGAAAAACCAGAGGCTATCAGCGGCTACAATCCACTCTTCGGCTTCTTGAAAGAGTCGCCGTTCGTGAGGTTTTTTTGCCAACAAATAGGTCTGGAAACAATGGACTGCATCCTCTAGCATGGCCAACAGGAGCCGTTTCTCACCCTGCAGGGGTTTGCGCCCGAGCAGGGTAAAATACTGCTCCGGCAAGAGGGTGTCTGGTTCAAACATAGAGCCTCTCCTCTACAAAAAAGTAATAAGCATCTTTATATCGTGTGAGCCTGGCAAAATAGCGAAATTCCATCTATAAGTAAAGTAAAAAAATCTTCTTTCAATTATTAGCAACCATGCATATCGAAACGCTTAAGGTCTTTTGTGATCTCGCTGAGACAGGCAGTTTTTCCCTGGCCTCCTCAAAAAACTTTATTACGCAATCTGCAGTCAGCCAGCAGATTCGCGGCTTGGAAGAACGCTACGGCAGAGAACTCGTTGAACGCTCGAAGGGGAACGTCCGCCTCACACAAGCAGGTCAGGTCTTGTATGAGACTGGCAAGGAGATCGTTCAGAAGTATCGTGAAATCGAAGACCGCATCCAGAGCCTATCACGCTCGGTTGCGGGAACCGTTCGGGTTGCCACGGTGTATAGTGTCGGGCTGTATGAGCTGTCTTCGCCACTCAAGCGCTATCTGGAGACATTTCCCGATGTTACCATCCACCTGGAATATACCCGCGTCAACAAAATCTACGAAGATGTGAGTCGTGGGGATATTGATTTGGGGATTGTCGCCTATCCGAGCAAGCGGCCCCAGATTCAACTCATCCCATTTCGGGAAGATCGGCTAGTCCTGATTTGCGCCCCGCAACACCGCTTTGCCGCGCTCCGGCGGATGAAAATCAAGAAGCTCGACGGAGAGAAATTTGTCGGCTTTGAACGCGACATTCCGACGCGTCGGGCGCTTGATCGTCTTTTCCGCCGGCATGGGGTCAAAGTCCAATACATGATGGAAATGGACAATGTCGAAACGATCAAGCGGGCGGTCGAAATAGGAGCCGGGATCGCGATTGTACCAGAGCCGTCTGTTTCTCTTGAGGTGAAGAATGAGACCCTTAAGGTGGTCTATTTTTCCGGCGAAGTTCTTATGCGTCCACTCAGCATTATTTCCAAGCGGGGCCGCCGTTTTACCCCGGCGACACAAAAATTCATTGATTTTCTGAAAGAAAAACCGGCGCAACCCGCGGCAGAGCCCTCGAACCGTGTTCTCCAAGCTATTGCCTAAGACAGGCTATTGCACAGAAGAGAATGGCTCCCGTCTCAGTCGTCTGCGCCCTGTCCGCCCCGGGCTGAGGCATCCTTCAGGTATTCGGAGAATTCATAGATCCCATACGCCTCTCGTCCCTGCCACACTGTTCGGGACAGTCCGAATGTCACGGCCAGGGCCGGCCCTGTGTGGGTATGGCGTACAATGGGAATAGCCGTCAGGGTTTCTCCCTGGCACTCAAGCGACAGGGGAGCAGAGGAAGAGAATGAGACGGAGAATTGGGTGGGCCGGCCATGCGCAAAGGCATATTCGAGCTGCCAGTCTGCGGGGTCAAGCGGCTGTGGGCGGCCATGCTGATAGACAATACCGGCAGAACGTGGCCCTTCAGGAGTTTCGGACCGAGCCAGGAAAATCCCCAGATCAGGCCCAAAGGGCAAGGACAATAAGCGGCGCGGCAGGAGGCGGTCGGTTTCATCAGGCCGGAGTACGTCAACAAAGCCCCAGGCGCTGACCGTATACTTGTGGTCCGGGAAAGCCACGCTTCCCTGGAGTCGGCAGAGCTGAATAAGAGCCGGACGGCTGGCATTCAACGCAGGAAACACCAGCTGCAGGTCCACCTCAGCCGGCTCTATCCATGAAGCTGCCAGTCCATCTTCGAGCCGAATAAATGCCTGGGGATGGGCAAAACGCATGAGTGTGCCCCGGTAGTTGATGGAGAGTCCGCCCGGCTGTCGCCGCCACACACATTGCCCGACCTGAACGTGACCGCGGTCCAGCCCACTCGTATCTTCGCCGGTAAAGAGAACCATCTCAGTCCCGCCAAGAGAGAGAAGCAAGCGACCGGCGTGGACAGATGCACCAGGATCAAATTCCACACCTCCCATCACCCCTAAGCCACTCCTCGGGTCATGAAAGTGTAAGGCTAAACGGGTGGGCTCGCGTTCCCACGTCCAAGGCAGCAAAGAATCGTACGGCGTTTCGTCCTCTGTTTCGTCCACTTGGGAAGAGCCTTCAAGAAAAGAAAACCCGGAAAAGTCACGGCTCCTGTCCCGGTCGGGCGCGGCTGCACTCTGCAGCGAGTTGCCTAAGGTATGACAAAAGACGTGGACAAAGCGATCGCGCTCTTGTCCGGGCCAACGCAGACCCACGCCAAGTTCTAACTGGGCGGCGTTAATTTTTCCCTGCACGGTCAGTTCAGCCAACGTTCGTATCTGCGCAGAGTCATCTTGCAGGAAGCGGGCACTAAAGACCTGCATAAAATTATTTTGGGCGGCCGCGGCATAGCGCCGTCCAATCGCTACGTCAATGTTCTGTTCCTGTGCTGCGTCACAAAAGGGAAGCACAACATCGGAAAAGAAAGATACGTCAAGCGTGGGCTCCCCCTTGCCGGCTTGCATCAGTTTTCCCGCTCGTTGGCGGAGTCCGATACCGATATCGCACACGGGCTGCACCACGTTCCAGCCATGGATAAAAAAGACGCGCACCGAGTCATGCTGCACAGTCAGCGCTGACAGGAGCTCGACCAGGGTGCGGAGAAACCACGGTGCCTCCTGTCTGACCTGGCTCACGCGGTTTAAGTCCAGCTCATTACGATCATGCGAGTGGTTAATCAGCGCATAGCTGCGGGTTTGCGCAGCCAGGTCTTGAGTGAGCTCGGCAGTGTACAGATCATTGACCTTGATACTATCCGTAATCGGGGCGTCCACCGGGCGACGACCCCCGTGCGGAGCGACGAGAACAATGGGGACTTCACCAGCGGTGAATGTCATCCACGCGGGGAGGGTTGACTCAAACGCAAACGGCATGGCGCTACTATAGCCGATATCTCCGCAAGACAGAACGTCTCCCAAACGCGCCTAAGAAGTGGGGGCGAAAGATTTTTCGCTCCTACTCGCCTCGTCAAGCTGGCGTTCCAGGTCTTCAACAGGAATGCTGCCCGGCTTTTGGCCGGTGCGCGCCATATGATTAGCCACGTGTTGCAGCAGCTGGTTACAGGGAGTGGGAATCCCGTGGAGTCTACCCAGCATGACAATCTCCCCATTGAGAAAGTCAGTTTCGACCGTGGGCAAACCGCGCATCAGACTTTGCCACGAAGAACCTCCGGTCCGCGGGTGGCCCTCAATATCAACGAGCTGAATCTGAGCCTGCACGCGCGCTTTTAGTTCCTCCTCGGGCACATACTCAAGGCCTGCCGCACGGTAGCAGGCCAGGGCTTCGGCGCGGAGGGCGTGAATAATTTTTCGCGAGCGCGTCTCAAATCCGCACGCCGCTTGAAAGGAATTGCGCACATTACTCAGCAGCTTGGTATATTTCCAGCGCATAATGTTGGGGTCAGGCGCAGCGCTGAAGCCACAGTTGGTCAGCTCGCGCGTCACCTGGGTAATGAGCGGATCAATACCGCTGGGGTAACGGCCGGCATCCAGAATACCGCCAATGGGCTCGGCATGATTCAGCACCAGTCCTGGTTCCAGATACGTTGCCGGCATCCATACAACCATGCCGTAGACGCGCGCAAACCGGCGAACAGCCATGCGTTCATTGTCCACCCCGTTCTGCCCGCAGATGACGGCGAGGTCTCGACCACCTGCCCGCTCAAGATCGCGTAGCGCCATTTCGGTGTCCTGGGACTTCATCGTCAGCAAAACAACATCAGCCGGTGTCAACGCGATTTCTTCAGGATGGCTGACCGCAGCGATCCTGAGTTGGAGCGTTTCATTGGGGACCTTCAGGGTCAGTCCTCTGGATTGGATAGCCTGTAAATGCTCGCCCCGGCAGATCAGAATAACTTCATGCCCGCGCTGAAACAGCCGAGCGCCAATAGCTCCTCCAATGCCCCCGGCTCCGTAGATGATGTAGCGCATGAGTCTCTCTCTTCCCTTCGATACACTCAGGGCGAATTCTACCCCTCACCCCTCCATCTATACACCCCATTCGACACAGTAATCGGTACAGCCCCCTGAGAGGTTCGGGTGGGGCGGATAAGGCTGCTATACATCACATCCGGCTCGTTTTCGACATTTTCGGATTGACATTGCCAGGCTCCTCGCGGGATAATCACAGCCACTAAGGAGGGAAGACAGCATGGCACAGGACCCAACACCGAGTTCTATTTTTTCGGCAGACTCGCACACCATAGAGCCTGCGGATTTGTGGGTACAACGGGTGGACCGGGGCTTTCGAGACCGAGCGCCGCGCGTCATCAAAGACTATCAGGACAAACCGGGCAGCTTCTTTGTTGCGGAAGGGCTCATGCCATTTCCGGTTGGTGGTGGGTTTGCCGCCGGCAAGGACCCCAAAGACTTGGCGACCAATCAGAACGTCGGCTACGAGCAGGCGCGTCCGAGCGGCTGGGACCCGGTCGAACGGCTCAAGGATCAAGATATCGACGGGGTCGAAGGCGAGGTGCTGTATACGACCCTCGGCATGTTCCTCTTCCACCTCAAAGACGTCAACCTTCAGTGGGCGTGTTTCCGGGCCTATAACGATTGGATCGCCGAGTTTAGCAGTCATGCCCCGCAGCGCCTTATTGGCTTAGGTCTTATTGCCATGCAGGATGTCGAGCAGGCCGTGGGCGAGTTGCAGCGTATTGCTGGTAAAGGATTGCGCGGGATCATGATTAACGCGGCTTCTCCCCGGGAGGTGCCCTATAGCGATTCCAGCTTTGATTCGTTCTGGGCGGCCGCTCAAGATCTGAGCCTGCCGGTGAGCCTGCATATTCTCACTGGGAAACAGAACATCCGACTCAAAAAGGGACGAGTTGCCTCAAATATGTCGATTATTCACGAGGTTCAAAACTCGCTGACCGATCTGATTTACAACGGTGTGTGCGAACGCTTTCCCCGGCTGAAGCTGGTTTCAGCGGAAAACGATATTGGCTGGATTGCCCATTATTTGAGTCGCTTGGACATCTCATCCGAAACGCTCAAGTATGTGGACCCAACACCGAACACCCTCTTACCCAGCGAGTATTTTAAACGGCAGATCTATGCCACGTTTCAAGACGACCGGGCCGGGGTTGTGACCTACGACCTGAGCGGTGAAGACAATCTCATGTGGGCCTCAGACTTTCCACACCGGGCCTCGACCTGGCCGCGCTCGCGCGCGGTGGTAGAGCAAAATTTTGCCGGTATTCCAGCCGAGGTCAGGCGCAAGATCACCTATGAGAATGCGCGACGTTTGTACGGCTTATAAGATGGGGGACGAATCGGATTACGCTGCGCGCAGCCGGTCCACCATCCTGCCTGTCTACGTCAGGATATCCTTCTCTCGGAGCGTGGCTATCTCGTCCTGACTCAAGCCGACTATTTCGGTGAGGACAGCATCCGTGTCTTGGCCTAAGCAGGGAGCCGGACGCTGCACCTCACACGGTGTGCGGGACATGGTCCAGGGGATGCCCATATGCCGGCGGGTGCCGACTTCTGGATGTTCCAGTTCAACAAAATAGTCCCGCGCGCCAACATGCGGGCTGTTGACCATGTCGATCGCATCAAGTGACGGGTAGGCGGGAATGCCGACCTGCTGAAGGGCCTGCGTCGCTTCATCCGCGCTGATCTCTTGGGTCCAGGCCGTGACGATCTCTTCAAGCGCGGCTTCATTTTCTTTCCGCGCTGCGAGGGTGGCAAAGCGCACGTCCGCACCGAGCTCGGGTTGGCCCATGATCTCACATAAGCGCCGCCATTCGGCATCGTCTCGGACCGACAGACTCACCCAGCGGTCGTCGCCTTTGGATCGAAATACGCCGTGGGGTGACATATGCGGGTCGCGGTTGCCCATCCGTTCGGGTT
The DNA here is from genome assembly GCA_965247985.1 of uncultured Binatia bacterium (SeqCode). Classification (GTDB taxonomy): domain Bacteria; phylum Desulfobacterota; class Binatia; order Bin18; family Bin18; genus Bin18. The sequence continues at coordinate 4,145,285 of OZ252051.1, forward strand.
GGGTGCCATTCATACTGTAGTCCATGAGCGCTTCGGGCAGTAACATGATTGCAGCCTCCCATTGGGAGAGATCGATATACTGGCCCTGTCCGGTTTTTTCACGGTGGAGCAGGGCACTCATGACTGCAAACGTGGCATGGACACCGCCGTTGGGATCACCGTAGGAAAAGCCGGCCATCATGGGGGGACCGCCCACATAGCCCGTCAGGGCCGACAGACCGCTCTGGGCGACCTGGGGCGGACCATAGGACACAAAGTCTTTTTCCGGCCCACTCGTTCCATAGCCCGGTAAAGAGACCATGATGATATCGGGCTTGACCTGGCGGAGTACGTCATAGCCCACCCCAAGTTTTTCCATCACTCCGGATGCAAAATTATTCATTACAATATCGCTCTTTGAGACCAGCGTCTTGGCGATATCGATGGCTTCCGGGGCTTTCAGGTCCAGGGTAATCGAACGTTTCCCCTGGTTGTACTGGTTAAAATAGCCCGCCCGGTTCACGCCTGATTCGTTCTCCGGCCAGGGCGGAATAAGACGTGACGGACAGAGGCGTTTTTCACTTTCGATCCGAATGACGTCCGCGCCCAGGTGGGCCAGTTGCAGGGTACCGTAGGGTCCGGCCCAGGCCCAACAGAAGTCAACAACGCGGATTCCATCTAACGGTGGTCGGCTCATGATCTTCTCCTTTTGCCCTCGCACTAGACTGCCCCGGCTCGCTGAAGCGCAGCCAGGTCCTGGGCGGTCATGCCGAGTTCGGTATAGACCTCAGCGTTATGCTGTCCCAAACACGGGGCCGGACGGCGCAGTTCCCACGGCGTTTCCGAGCAGATATGGGGTGCGCCAGGATAGGTCAGCGTGCCGGCTTCAGGATGATCGAGCTGCACAAAAAAGCCACGTGCGTTGAGATGTTCGGAGTTCAGCAAATAGCCCATGGTTGAGACCGGAGCAAAGGGAATCCGACGCGCCTGGGCCTTGAGATACAGGTCCTGCACCGTGAAATCCTTGACCCATTCCTGAATGAGCAGTTTGAGCGCGTCCCAGCTTTCGCCCCGTTTCAGGCGATCTCCGAAAATAGGCTCAGCGGCCCACTCCGGATTGTCCATCAGATCAACAAACGAGTGCCAGTGATGCTCCTCCACGCAGCAAATAAAGATCCAGCCGTCTTTGCATTCCAACAGATCCAGGGGTTGAATCGGTTTGTGCCCGAGTCGCGTCACCGCCATACCGGCATAGGAGGCCATCATGGTGCCGAACTCTGATATGCCCATCAGGCATTCTTGGACAGAGAACTCAACGTGCTGGCCCAGCCCATCACGCAGTTTGGCAAATAATGCGCCCAGCGACGCCACCGCGGCATGCACGCCGGCGGTAAACCCGGCCTGCTGGCCAAAGGCTTTGAGCGGCGGGAGATGATCGCTGCCCGGCCCCCCACCGTTCAGAAAACACAGTCCACCGGCATTCCACAGGGTCAGGTCAGACGCCTCATAATCTTTGTGCGGCCCCTGTAGGCCAAACGGCGTAATGGAGGTCATGACCAAGCCGGGGTTGACGTCCGCCAGGCGGTCGTAGTCCAAACCAAGGCCAGACATCTGCGTGGGATGGATATTATGAATAAGCAGATCCGCGTCTTTGACCAGACGCTGAAAGACCGCCTGGCCCTGCGTTTGTTCCAGGTCGAGCGTGATACCGCGTTTATTGGTGTTCAGGAAAAGATACAGCCCGCTCTTTTCAGCGTGGGGCCTGCCGCCCGGAAACGGCCCACGCTGACGGGCCGCGTCTCCACCCTGCGGCGCTTCAATTTTAATCACCTCTGCGCCCATGTCGGCCATGAGCTTGCTTGCATAGGCGGCAGAGACCATCTCGCCGCATTCAACGATCCGAAAACCCGATAAGGCACCCGGCATACTCCCTCCTTACTTTCCGGTCGGATAAATTCAGTATAGTAGAGTCAGACTCTAGTAGGCCGCTGGTACCACGTCAAGCTTGACGCCGGCCCTTGCACGCAGTACTCCAGACAGTATTCCAGACAGTATTTGTGGTGCGGACATGGAGCTTATCGACATTTACTTGCGGGTTGAGCGGGCAGATATTGCGCTCATCAAATGTATCATCGAGTCCTACGAAGAGTTCGGCATTGTGCGCACGATTGACAATAAAAAGGCCATTATTGTGCTCCTGATCGTGCCGGACTTTATTGAGCATACCTGGGCCGCGCTCGCATCCCTCCGCCAGCACATGGACTGGCACCAAGTCCCTCGTCCAATCCACTCTGACGACTGGTTGATGGAGAAGATGCATCCGGAGACGACGGGTGCAGCGTAAGGCGGGTCATCGGCCCCTCCTGCTCCGTGTCTCCCTACCCGATCGACTATGGCTAAACACTCTGAGTGGGTCACTGCAAGTGAAATTGGAACCTATGTCTATTGCGAGGAAGCCTGGCGGCTGACGCATGGACTCAAAATCCCGCCGGGCACTGTGCGGGCGCTCCGCCGGGGTACGGAAACACATGCTGCCTGGCAACGGGTTGAACGCCGGACTGCCCGGCTCATGCGAGCCGCTCTCATTGTGGCGGGCATCGCTCTGGCCTGCATCCTGCTCCGCGTGTATGGACCGTAATGCTTATCCTGACCCTTCTGCTCAGTCTTTCCGTCCTGCTCTTTGTCTTTGCCCTCATAGGTCGCCGGCGGGCTGGCTTTGGCTACGGCAAGACGATTAGTCACGATAACGTTCGGCTGTCTTCCGAACGCTATATGCTGCGCGGTCAACCCGATCGCATTGTTCAGCGTGGCAGACGTTTTATTCCAGAGGAAAAGAAGTCCGGGCGGCAGATGAACGAGAGCTATCAAGCCCAACTCGGTGTGTACCTGGTGTTAGTCGAAGAGGAGTACGGCGTCCGGCCCCCCTACGGCTTCATCATTTTGAGAGACGGTGAGCGGGTCAAGGTGAAAAACACGCGCCGGCTGCGTTCGCGGGTGATTGGTATTGCGGAACGCATTCGAGCGCATCGTCAGCAGCTCGACAAACCCCTCCCCCCACCCGCTACGCCAGCCAAGTGCCGCAACTGTAGTCAGCGGCAGAACTGCGAGCAACGGTTGGCGTGAAAGGACGCTGAAAATGACACGAACAAAAAGCGCGACGAACCCCATCGAATATGAAGAGAGTAGCGGCAATATTTTTGCGGACATTGGACTGCCCAACCCAGAGGAACATCTGGCCAAGGCGGAGCTTGCCTTTCAAATCTGCCAGATAATCCGGGCACGGAAGCTCACCCAGGTCAAAGCCGCCAAGCTGCTCGATATCAAACAGCCGAATGTCTCTGCACTCATGAAAGGCCATTTGGACGGGTTCTCGGCTGAACGCTTGTTTCGCTTTCTCAATAAGCTCGATAAGTCCGTCGAAATTGTTATCAAGGACAAACCGCGTCAGGCCAAGCACGCCGACGTGCGTGTGGTGGTCGATGCTGTGTAACGGTTTTCCTTAGGAAGGCCTGCAATGCCAAACAATAGGCGACCGATTCACCCAGGCGAACATCTCCGGGAAGAGCTTGAGGAGTTAGGGCTTTCTGCGCGGGCTTTTGCACAGGCCCTGCATGTGCCGACGAATCGTATTACGGCTATTTTGAACGCACAGCGCGTAGTGACGGCCGATACGGCCTTACGAGTAGCTCGCTACTTTGGGACCTCGGCCGAATTCTGGCTCAATCTCCAAAGTGCCTATGATCTCCGCCGCACCCGTCAAGCCGTCGGGAAACAAATAGAGAGGGATGTCGTTCCACACGCCGCCTAAGCGACTAGGCATCTTATCTCGCCTGAAAACACTCGCCTATCAAAAAGCCGTTACTCGTCCTCATTCTCCACCTCCGTCCCCTCACTTGCCTCGGTCTTTTTTCCAAACACATAGGCCACCCCGATGCTGAGCACGTACAGCAAGAGCAGCGGGACGGCCAGGAGCATTTGGGAGATGGCGTCGGGCGGAGTGAGGATGGCGGCCAGGATAAAGACGCCGACCGCAGCGTACCGGAATGCGCCTATGAGGGTATGGTAGGTGATGAGTCCGACACGGGCAAAGAAAAAGGCGAGTACGGGCAGTTCAAACGTCACCCCAAAGGCGAGCAGCGTTCTGGCCGTGAAGGTCAGATATTCGCTGATTTTTAGGGTGGCCTGTACCCCGATGCTGCGGAACTCTCCCAGGAAAAACGCATACGCAATCGGCAGGACGACGGTATAACAAAAGCCGGCCCCCAGCACGAAGAAAAATGAACAGAATATGACAAACGGCCAGACGTAGCGGCGTTCCTGCGGGTATAAGCCCGGAGCCACGAACTGCCAGAGTTGATAGAAAATAGCGGGACTGGCGCCAAAGAGCGCCGCAATAAAAGCCACCTTGATTTTTGTAAAGAATGCCTCAGTCGGGCTGGTGCCAATCAGAGCATGGGGATCAGTCGTTATGTGATGGAGGGGCTGAGCGAGAAAATCGAACAGCACATTGGCAAAGAAATAGGCAGGCAGAAAGACAATGAAGATGGCAAGCAACGACCGAACGAGACGGCTGCGCAACTCATCCAGATGGCCGGTGAGCGGCATGGACCGGTCATTATAGACCATGTCCTAGTTGTCCCCTCCGGCGTCCTCTTTTTTTTCTGTTGTCTCCGCAGACTGTGTCGAGGCGGAAGGAGGAGAAGCCGGCAGAGCCGTGTGGCTCGGCCGCACGTTGCGTTCGGTTGCGCGTACCTCTTCGTCCAGCATGATTTGGGCGTTATTGAGTTCTTCGGTGATGCCACTTGTTGCCCGGCGCAACTCGGCAAAGGCTTTTCCCAAACCGCGCGCCGCTTCGGGCAGGCGCTTGGGGCCGAGGACGATCAGTGCCACGACCATAATAACCACCAATTCCGGCATCCCGATTCCAAACATATTTGCCTCGTGGGCTACGGTAGTATAATCGAAAAACTGACGCAAGTTATGGTCAGGGCCTATCCCCCCTCAATCCCCCCTTAATAAGGGGGGATGTCTTTCCCGGCCCGGTAAGGAGCGATCAATGTTACAGACAGGCATCGTGCTGGACGCACGCTATCAAGACCACAACCCGGGTCCGAGCCATCCGGAACGCGCGGAGCGGATCGGTACCTTACTCAGTCGCTTCGCCTCCTATAAGCGCGACGGGTTGAAACGTTTTGACCCCAGACAAGCAACGCATGAAGAACTCGCTTTGGTCCACGACACCAGCCTGATTGGCCAAGTCGCCGCCTCTGCCGGCCTCGAAGCCGCAGCCTTTGATGCGGATACGCGCGTGTCCGCGCAGTCGTATGAGACCGCACTCCTGGCCACCGGAGGTCTGTTGACTCTTCTGGATGCGGTCATGGAGCGCGAGGTGGACAATGGGTTCGCCTTGGTGCGACCGCCCGGTCATCATGCCGAACGCAACCGAGCCATGGGCTTTTGTCTCTTCAACAGCGTTGCGGTTGGGGCGCAATATCTGCGGGAACGATTTGGGCTGAGCCGGATTCTGGTGATGGATTGGGACCTGCACCACGGCAATGGCACCCAGCACAGTTTCTACGACGACCCTGGCGTGCTGTATCTCTCGACCCACCAATATCCGTACTACCCCGGCACGGGGGCCGCTGAGGAAGCCGGCCAAGGCAGCGGCAAGGGCTATACCGTCAATCTGCCGCTCAGCGCCGGCTGGGGAGATGCTGCCATTGTGCCGCTCTTTGAAGAGGTGATTGATCCTATTTGTCGGCAGTTTCAGCCTGAGTTTGTGTTGATCTCTGCCGGCTTTGATGCGCATGCACGCGATCCACTCGGGGGGCTGACCGTCACGGAAGAAGGCTTCGCTGCCCTGGCCCGTATTCTCCTGCGCGTTGCGCGTGATCAGGCCCAGGGCCGCTGTGCCGCCATTCTCGAAGGCGGCTACGATCTGGAAGGGCTTGAAACGTCAGTGATCCACGTGCTGGACGAAATGGGCGGTGACAGGCTCGACCACCCGCTCCCCGCATATCAACGACAGGGCTTGCTCCCCAATGTTCGGGCTGTGCAGCAGCGCTATTGGGAGTTGCCGGCGACTGCCTGAAATTCATCCTATGCTGAGCGGTTACGACGGTCGGTGCTCTCGCACAAACTCATCTACCAGACGGTTAAAAACTTCCGGTTGTTCAAAATACGCAGAATGGCCAGCCTTGGGTACCGTCACAAAGCGTGCGTGCGGAATTCGGGTGGTGATGCTCTGCATGGCCGGCGGTGGGGCCAGAACGTCTTCTTCTCCAACCACAAGCAAGGTAGGAATTTGGTGTTCAACGATCGGCGTGACGTTGTTGTGCATGCTCATCAGCGTTGGGACGAGATTGGGAGAGATATGCTGATTCAGGGCTGAGATCTGCTGGTAGAGAAAACAGCGCGTGGGTTCCCGCTCGGGAAAAGACATAGCGTACGCGCTGGTGAGAAGCTGGGCCAGATTGCCTTTTGCCCGTTCGCGCAGGCTGGCACGCGTTTGATTGATTTCTGGCGTTTCAATGCCGGCGGTGGTATCGCACAGCATAAGCGCGCTGACCCGTTCCGGACAGGCCGCGGCAAAGCCGCATACGGTCCAGCCGCCCATGGATTGCCCGGCAAGCGCCGCTGTCCGAATCCCAAGATGATCGAGTAAGCCGCTCAAATCCTCAATAAACGCCCGCGGGCCCGGTCCGGCAGCCACATCGCGGGAATACCCAAAGCCGCGATGGTCAAAGGTCACAACTTGATATGTTTTGGAGAGCGCCGGGACCTGCTGCCACCAACTGAGATGACTACCCCCGCCGCCGTGCGCCAGCGCCAGAGCCGGGCCGGTGCCGTGCGTTTCATAATACAGTTCAATCCCGTTGATTGGGGCAAACGGCATAACTTCCCCCCTTCTTCTTCCTTAGCGCGCTCCGGCCCGCTCGGCTTGAATCTCTGCCGACGCGGCGATCACCCCATCTTCCTTGAGTTGGGCGATCTGCTGGGCAGAATAGTTGAGCAGGCGGCTCAGCACGCTATCAGTATGCTCACCCAGCAGCGGGCCCGGCGCGGCCACATAGCCCGGCGTCCGAGACAGCTTGAACGGCGGCCCGTCAAGTATGATATCCTCCGTCTTCCCGCCTTCCTGGGCCGGCAGCCGGGCCCAATAGCCCCGAGCCCGCAGTTGCGGGTCGCGGTCCAGGTCTTCCCCGTTGGCAACCACGCCGGCGGCGATGGCGGCTTCTTGCAGGCGGGTCATGACTTCTTCTGCGGTATGCTGCTGGGTCCAGGCTTCAATATACCCGTCCAAGGCGTCTTGATGTTGGAGACGGTCGGCCAGGCTGGCAAAGCGCGCCTCGTGTGTCCAGGCCGGCTGCCCCATGACCTGACATAGACGCTGCCATTCTGCGTCGGTGAAGACGGCAATCGCGCACCAGCGGTCGTCGCCTTTGCAGCGATACACTCCGTGCGGAGCCGCCGGTGCTTCCTGGGAACGATTGCCGACCGGCTGACTGGACGCCTGATTATTCAAGATGTCGAGCAAGCCCGGCCCGACCAGGCTGGAAATAGCCTCAAACTGCGACAGGTCCACGAATTGCCCCTGGCCGGTTTGTTTGCGATGCCACAGGGCCGTCAATACGGCCAGCGCGCCGCTATAGCCGCCGGTCATGTCCGCGTATGAATAGCCCCAGCCGGCCGGCTCTTTGCCGGGATGCCGCATCTGGAGCGTATAGCCGGACAGGGCCTGGAGGGTCGGCCCATAGCTGACATAGTCCTTGTGTGGCCCGCTATGCCCAAAGCCGGACATGGAGACCGCAATAATATCGGGCTTGATCTTTTTGAGGCTGTCATAGTCGAGCCCCCAGTTGCGCATGACCCGCGCGCTGAAATTGTCGATCACGACATCTGATAGGGCCGCGAGTTGTTGGGCGATCTCAATCCCGCGCGGGTCGGCCATATTGATAACCGTACTCTCTTTGCCCCGGTGCAGATTGCCGGAAAAGCCACCCCGCCGCGTCCCCAGGTCCAGCGTATCGCGCCGCTCGATTTTAATGATCTCAGCGCCCTGGTCGGCCAGGATGCGTACCGCGACCGGACCCGCGACCACCCAGGTGAAATCAAGAATCCGAACGCCTTCAAGCGCGCGGCGTCCTTTTTGTTGTGTGGTCGAATGGTCTTGCGGCACCCTACACCACCTCAGAAATATCTTCCTTGGGCTGAGCGGGACCCTCTGATTCTGTGGGCGGAAAGACCAGAGAGGCGACGACCGTAATGGTGAGGACAAGCGCGATCACGCCCAGGGAGAGGCCAATGGGGATATGGTACACGTCAACCAATACCATTTTGATGCCGACAAAGCTCAGCACCACGCCCAGGCCGTAGCGCAGATAGACAAACAGATCGAGCACGCCCGCAACCAGGAAATACAAGGCGCGCAAGCCCAAAATGGCTAGGACGTTTGAGGTGTAGACAATGAAGGGGTCGTCGGTGACAGCAAAAATGGCGGGAATCGAGTCAATCGCAAAGATCAGGTCCGTACTTTCGACGGAGATAAGAACGACGAGGAGAGGAGTGGCAAAGAGTTGACCCTGATGACGGACGAAGAAGTGTTGACCCTCGTATTTGTCCGTGACCGGCAGAACACGCCGTAAGAGTCGAATCGCCGGATTATCCTCTGGATCGGATTCGGTCTCATCAGAGACGGCAATCCTGATCCCGGTGAAGATCAGGAAGGCACCGAAGAGATACATGACCCAGTGAAAATAGTGCAGCAGCGTCGCCCCGACGGCAATGAAAATACCGCGCATGACGAGCGCGCCGAGAATCCCCCAGAACAGAATACGATGCTGATACGCCAGGGGAACGGAAAAATAGGAGAAGATCAGCAGGAAGACGAAGATGTTGTCCACGCTGAGCGATTTCTCAATCAGATAACCGGCAAGAAATTCCAGGGCCGGTTCAGACCCGCTAGTGTAATAAATCCCAGCGTTAAAAACCAGAGACAGGCCGATCCAGACAAGGCTCCATACACCGGCCTCTTTGCGTGACACCTCGCGGGCTTCACGATGGAAGACCCCAAGGTCCAGAATCAGCAAGACGAGGACAATAGCAGTAAAACCGATCCAGAGACCAAGGCTGGCTGACATGCGTGAGCTCGTGAGTTTGACTGTCTGCGACGGTTAAATTTCCCCAGTTAAATTCTGATAAATTTCCTGGTAGCGGGAAGCAGCCTGATCGATAATATCCTGGGGCAAATGCGGCGCGGGCGGTCTGCGGTCCCAGCCCAGGGAAATCAGATAATTCCGAATAATCTGTTTGTCATGGCTGTCCTGAGATTTACCGGGCTGATAGCTTGCGCTCCGCCAAAAGCGCGACGAGTCTGGCGTAAAGGCTTCATCAATAAGAATGAGTTGGCCGTCGCACTGACCGAACTCGAATTTCGTATCCGCTAAGAAGAAGCCGGTGGTTTCCGCATAGGCGTGAGCGTTGGTGTACAGGGCCAGGCTGAGGTCACGTACTTGAGCGGCTAGGTCCGAGCCAATTAAGCGTTCGACTTCCGCAAAGGAGATATTCTCGTCATGCTCGCCTTCCGGGGCTTTGGTTGAGGGCGTAAAGATCGGTTCCGGCAGCCGCTCACTCTCCCGTAATCCTTGGGGCAGCGTGATACCACACACGGTTCCACTCGCACGATATTCTTGCCAGCCAGACCCGGCCAGATACCCGCGGACTATACATTCTACAGGCAAGGGCTCAGCTTTTTTGACCAACATGGAGCGGCCAGTCAGGCTGTCCCGAGCGGACTGAAAAACAGCCGGAAACGCATCAACATCAACAGAAATGAGATGATGCGGCATAACGTCGGCTAAGCGCTCAAACCAAAAGCGCGACACTTGGGTCAAGACCCGGCCCTTGCCTGGTATGCCTTCGTGCAGCACGACATCAAAAGCTGAGACACGGTCGGTTGCAACGATCAATAAATGTTCGTCGGTTTCGTAAATATCACGGACTTTTCCGCGTCGGGGTGGAGGGAGGCCTTCGACACTGGTTGTTAATATAATGGGTTCGCTCATGACTACGTTTTCTCTCTTCCGGATAAATTCAATACTCGCATAACGAACAACGGCGTAATTCTAGCAGACTCACGATTCTTCTCTACCGCCCTCAGATGAGGAGTGCAGGCTTCCAGCCGGCACTAGTCGCGGGCAGGATGCCCGTGCCCCTATTCGGCCAGGGATGAATAGGCGAGAGGTGGCCGGTCTCACAGCACACCCGCCTGCTGCAATGCTGACAGACGGTCTGCATCAAGCCCGAGTTCGTCTTCATATACCTCGGTGTTGTGCTCGCCCAGCAGGGGCGGACGGCGTGCAATACGCCACGGCGTAGCAGTGAAATAGGTTGGACCGCCAGGGTATGATATCGCGCGGTCTAACTCTGGATGCTCAATGTCGGAGAAGAAGCCTCGGTCGTTCAACTGTGGATCATCCACTAAGGCTTCGGGCGGTCGGACCATAGCATACGGGATACGCCGGAGCTGGGCGCCTTCCATGAGTTCAGCCACGCTGTAGTCTTTGGCCCAGTCATCCAGCATATCGAAGAGGTGTTCGGCATGCTCTTTTCGATAGGTCAGATCTTCCCAGTGTGCATCCTCAAGGTCTGGGGCTTTACCGTCTCCCCTGACCCATTCGACCAGCGAGGTCCAATCACCCAGCGAGCAGTGCATGACATAGCCATCCCGACATGGAGCCACGCGAAAATAGCGACTCCAGTGCAGGCTGCCGCGGCGGGTCTCAATGCCAAGCCCCTGGTGATAAAACGGCGCCACATGTTCCACTGCCCCGGCCACGGCTTCCTGCATGCTCACGTCTACCCATTGGCCTTCGCCTATGGCATCCCGCGCCCATAGGGCCGACATCGTGCCGATCGCGGCAAAAAAGGAGGCGCTGTGGTAGGCTTGCAGGCCCATGCCATGCAAGGGTGGCTCATCTGGAAAACCGTTGGTCCACATCATGCCGCCCAGGGCCTCGGCCACCAGGTCTGAGGAGCGGTACTCTTTATATGGCCCGGTTTGACCAAAGGGCGTAATGGAGGTGAATACCAGTTTGGGGTTAATCGCTTTCAGGTCCTCATAGCCCAGGCCGAGCCGGGCGAGGGTCCCCGGTGCGGCTGATTCAACCAGAATGTCCGCCTTTGCAACCAGTTGTTTGAGAAGCTCCTGTCCGGCTTTCTGGTTCAGGTCCAGGGTAATGCCACGTTTGCTCGTATTATAGAACCAAAACAGCAGGCTCCGGTTATGGTGTGGTTTGCCATCGAGAAATGGCCCGATGCGACGCATGGCGTCCCCATCCGGTGGCTCGATTTTGATAACATCCGCCCCCATATCGCCCAGGAGTTTGGCGCACATGGCCCCGGTGATGTCAGTCAGGTCAAGAGCACGGAGTCCGGACAAGGCAGTCATGGAGATGCCCTCCCTCCCCTTCCTCTCTCCCATTTGACGAACACCTCCCTGACCTCTTCGCTGGTCAGTTGAGAGACACTTGTAATTCTGTCGCTAAAAGGTTTGAGCGGACCAAAAGAGCTGGAAGAGCTATGACCGACGTCAATCAGAATAGAAAAGAGCGAGAAGCCGAGCGCATCCTTTTCTGCCACAAAGCGTTCCGCCCAGTCTGCGTGAACCTGGCACTCTCCATCCGTAATAAAGACAATGTCTCCGCGTTTGAAACGAGACTCCTGAATGCACTCCAACGCAGCATCAAGCGGTGTTTCAAAATCAGTTCCACCGCCGGGGAAATATTCCGCCAGCTCCATGATCTTGTCCATTTCCGCTTCATAACGAACGCGAGCATTGAGATCGACAATATGCAAGGGAGCATTCGCAGACGAGAAACAGATCGCCCGAAACAGGCGACGTTCGCGTCGGGCAATTTCGAGGAGCGTTAAGGTCAGGGCTTTCGCCCAGATTTCTTTGTCACCCAGCATGGATGAGCTACCATCCAGGCATACGATAACCGGGCCCTTGCCCTTCTCCTCTACCCCGCGCAAGTCGTACTGTAAGAGTTCGTTATCGACAAAACGTCGGACAAAATCTTTGCGTAAAAGGGGATGCTGCAAGCTCACCAATTCATGTGGTAGCAAACGGCTCAGTTCAGCCCCAACACCAACTTCAAAGACCTCGTCATTCGTACGTTCAAAGATTTTTCGTCGCAAGGCGAGCGCATGGTGCTTCATCCGCCCCACCATTTTGGCCAGCTTTTTCAGCTTGTCGTTCCCAGCCAGACGCTTGCCCAGCTCAATCTGACGGCCCGCTGAAGATTTGTGTCTACTGCCAATGGCCACCCCCCACGCCTCAGCTTCCTGGGTTGCGTCATCGAGATTTTGCGTCACTTCAATTGCTTCTTTGAGAAAACGATTCTGAGTCTCTTTTTGTACACGGGACAGGTCTTCGTTGAGTTGCTTGGCCTGCCGTCGCAGGCGGGTTTCTTCCGCCCGCGCCTGACTGGCCATACGCTCAGCCGTCTGTTCGAGCAACTCTTTCACTTCTTTTGATACGTCCGCAGCAGTGTCCGCCTGCTCAGCGAGTTCTTTTGCATTCTGGGCTGCGTCGATGTGCTCTTGCACCAGTGCTTCCTGCTGCTCTACGTTCCAGACATCAAGCAAGTCGCGCCGTGTCAGCGTCTTTTCAGATTTGAGCAGGCGCAAAGCCCCTTCGCCCAACAGCACGGTGGCCAGTCCGGCTCTACCTTCATCCAGGACCGTAGCTTCTCGCAGCAGCCGTGCTAACTCGCCGGTATGCAGTGCGGTGAGTAACTCTCGGCTCACGGCTGCGCTGGGGAGAACCTGGTCAGCTTTGAAAAAGACGACATTATATTTGAACAGCGCACAAAAAAGATCGCGCAGGAGTGCACCAAAGTGAGGCAGGAGAGGCGCACCACTTTCTTCGAGGGTACGTAAAGAGGGGGATTCATCGCGGAGCTTTTTATAGACCGCCCGATCATACGAGTCGCTCTCAACCCAATAGACATTATCCGGCAGCGGCTCCGGTGGAGGGAGGGCGAATCTGGATTTTTTCCTGGCGCGCCGTCGAGGCATGGTGATCCTATGCTGATCTTGCGGACGTCTTAGAGCCTTTCCAATAACTGGCCCTGGATCTCTTGAATCTCCCGTTTCGCGCTTTCAACCTTCTCGACCGCTCGCCCGACCTCCCGGACGTGCTGGTGGATTTCTTCCACCTTGGTCAGAATATTCCGAATTTTGGTATGCGCTTCGATAACGGCCCGGGCGCGCTGCTCTGCATCGTCCCAGGACCGCTCGGCATAGTCGCGCAACTCCCTGGTCTGAAACAGGAGCTCTTGGACCTCATCCTCATAGCCATGAATCAGGCCATGGATAACAGTATGCACGGTGGTTTGCTCTGACGGCTCCTTCCACAGAGTATGTTCAAGAAAAAATATGTCGGTTTCGGCTACGACCCTGCGTCCGTCCAAACAGGCCACGGCTTGTAGCAGACCGACACTCTGGCGGTAGCGACGGTCGGACGCGATAATATCTTTTGTCCGTAGCTCGCGGCGCAGCTCAGCCATGACCCCAAGAACCGCGTCAGGGACGGTGACGGCTTGGGTCTCGGTCTGCAACTGGCGCAGCTCGTCGAGTGCCAGTGTCGTTCGTTCAGCCGGTCTCTGCGCCTGGAGCATATGCAGAAAGCGAAAGTCCTCCTGGATGTAATCCACGGCGAAGCGCAGCAGGAAGCGGTCGTATAGCGCAACGAGTTCGTCGTCCTCGGGGAGTTCATTGCTTGCCCCGAAGAGCGTCAGGAGCGGCACCGCAGCGGCTTCTTTGCCATTGTGAAAGACACGCTCGTTGATAATGCTGAGGATCGAGTTCAATATCGATGAACTTGACTTAAAGACTTCATCCAAAAAGGCGATATGTGCCTCGGGGAGTTTATTGTCCGTTACCCGACGATAGTCATCGGCTTCGAGCGCTTTGAGGCTCACCGCTCCAAAGAGTTCTTCCGGCGTGGTAAACTTCGTCAGCAACCACTGGAAATAGTGCGCTCCGCTAATACGGCGACACAGCTCATCCGCCAGCATCGACTTGGCCGTCCCCGGCGGACCAATAATCAGGACGTGCTGTGAGGCTAACAACGCCGCCAGCGCGCCGTCTATGAGCGCCTGGCGTTCGAGAAAACTGTGTTGGAGTTCTGTCCGGATTTTTTGCAGTTTTTCTTGCGGAGTCACCACAGTATCCTTCACCTCTATTTGTGCGGCTGTGTTCATACGAGCAACTGCACGCTAGCAGATAGACGAGAGTAGGACAATTTGGCGCTCATACACTTTTGCATGGGCATATAGCCCTAGCGCCCATATAGGTGGATCGTTTATAACAATCCCCGACGATACTCTTCAGTCTCGTAAGGAGGGAAGCATGGCATTAGCTCTGGATGGCATAAAAGTTCTTGAACTCACTCGGGTTGGGCCAGGTGCATTCTGTACCATGATGTTGGCCGACATGGGCGCTGAGGTGTTAAAAATCGAGCCGCCCCCAACCAGCAAGCTGGCCGGCTCGGGCGCGTCACCCAAGCCGGATGAGGCGCGTAAACTGGCCACCAACTTTACGAACCGAAACAAAAAGAGTCTCAGCCTGAATTTGAAGGACCCGGCCGGGCAGGACATCTTGCACGCTTTAGCCAAGGAGTACGACGTAGTGGTTGAAGGCTTCCGGCCCGGAGTGATGCAACGCCTGGGTGGTGACTATGAGACCCTGAAGAACATCAACCCGGGAATTGTTTACTGTTCGCTGAGCGGATATGGCCAGGACGGTCCGTACCGGAATTTTCCGGCCCACGATCTGAATTATCTCTCTTTGAGTGGCGTGCTGGACCTCATTGGACCGCCCGAAGGGCCGCCCTCAATTCCGCTGAATATTATTGCCGACTATGCCGGTGCCTCCATGCACGGCGCCTTAGGCATTATGTTTGCGCTATTTGCCAGACAACAGACAGGCCAGGGTCAACTGGTTGATATCTCCTACCTGGACACCACCATTTCATTGCTGGCGGCTACGCCGAATGTGCGTGATTATTTTGCTGACGGGACCATGCCGGGTCGGGCCAAGGGTGTCTTTGGCGGCGGATACGCCTATTACAGTGTGTATCAGACCAAAGACGGCAAACAGCTCTCCATTGGCTGCACCGAACCCTGGCTGTGGAATAATGTCTGCGATGCCCTGGACCGACCGGATTGGAAGGACTGCGGCATGAAGATGGGTGATTTCTCTCAGCACTCAACCGAACGCCACCAGCAGGTGAAAAAAGAACTCCAGGATATTCTCCTCACCAAAACACGTGACGAGTGGTACGATTTTTTCACCAAAGCGGATGTATGTGTCGGAAAAGTCTACGACGTGCCCGAAGTCTTTGAAGACCCACAGGTCAAACATCGCGAGATGGCAGTCACGCTCGATCATCCTCAAGCCGGAAAAGTGACACAGGCCGGCGTGGCCATTAAACTGTCGGATACACCAGGTTCGATTCGCTCTTTTGCACCCGCGCTCGGACAGCACACGGACGAAATCCTGAGTAACGTGGGCCTGAGCGCAGAGAAAATTGCACAGCTCCGCGAGAAGCACGTAGTGTAGCGATAGGAACTGGGGGTTGGGAGTTGGGGACTAGGGAAGCCCAACCCCTAACCCCCAGCCCCCAATCCCCAGCCCATGCGCCTGTCATTCGACCTTGGGACTCTTGTGCTCTACGATCAGCCCGAAGGGTTTGTCCCGCCCGCCTGCTTTCAGTGGGATGGCCGGGTTGATCGTTGGCGTACCCAAGCCCATCACTATCGCCGGGTGGTTGAGACCTTTAGACAACACGACACAGCCTATACGAACGCCGCGCCGGCCTACCGCCGGCTGACGTTGTCCAGTCGTCTCACCCAAGCGCCACGGCCGTTTCAAAGCGAGGCACTTGAGGCCTGGGTTAACACGGGCCGGCGCGGCACGATCATTCTGCCAACCGGTGCCGGCAAGAGCTATGTCGGCCAAGAGGCCATAGAAATTGTCCAGCGGAGTACCCTCGTCGTTGCGCCAACTATCGATCTCATGAATCAGTGGTACGACCTGCTGTGCGCGGCCTTTGGTGAAACTATCGGACTTATTGGTGGGGGGTATTACGAAATTGAAGACCTGACCGTTACCACCTATGACAGCGCGTATCGGCATATGGACCGGCTGGGCAACCGGTGGGGTCTGGTCATCTTTGACGAATGCCACCACCTGCCGGGCGCAACGTATAGTCATGCCGCGGAAATGTGCCTCGCGCCGTATCGTTTGGGTTTAACCGCCACGCCGGAGCGGGCCGACGGACGGCATGACCGCCTTGACTATCTCATCGGACCGCAGGTGTACACCAAGAGCATTACCGACCTGGCCGGGGAGTATTTGGCCGACTATGTCGTTGAACGCATCAAGGTAACACTCACCCCAGAGGAAGAAGAGCAATACCGTCAGGCCCGCAGCACGTTCTATGATTTTATTGTCGATCACGGCATAGTCCTGGACGGCTTGGCTGGCTGGCATCGCTTTATTCGTGAGAGCGCGACGAGTCGGAAGGGTCGGAGCGCCTTGCTCGCCCACCAGCGGGCGAAAAAACTGGCGTTGGGAACCCAGGCCAAGCTTCGCACACTTGATTTCCTGCTGAAAAAACATGCCCGTGAACGGACCATTATTTTCACGAGTGATAATGATACGGTCCACGCGATTTCAGCCGCGTTTTTGATTCCGGCCATTACCCATCAAACTCCGACCAAGGAACGCAAAGCCATACTCGAAGCCTTTAACCACGGAGCGTATTTGGCGCTGGCAACGTCAAAAGTATTGAACGAAGGCGTGAACGTACCGGAAGCCAGTGTCGCCATTATTCTGTCCGGTTCCGGTTCAACCCGCGAGCACGTCCAGCGTCTGGGCCGGATTCTCCGCAAACGGGAAGGCAAGCAGGCGGTTTTGTACGAGGTCATTACCGCGGGAACAGTTGAAGAACGTATCAGTGACCGCAGACGCCAACACGCTGCCTATCAAGTCTAAAAAAACAGGAGAGAAGCGAGAGTCGCAATGATTCAGGAAAACAGCACGCTCATCAATCTGCCGCATCTTATTCGTTTTCTGTGTGACAGCCTCTCTCTGACAGAGGGCGACATCAGGATTGAAAGACACGAAGCCGGCTATTCAAACGAAACGTTTTTTGTCTCCTGGGGAGAACAGCGCTGGGTCCTGCGGCGTCCGCCGAGCGGAGACCTGCTGCCGACCGCCCACGACATGCTGCGCGAATACCGAGTGCTGTCCGCCTTATCCGCATGTGACGTTCGGACTCCGCAGCCCGTGATTGCGTGCGAAGATCAGGACGTTCTCGGCGTTCCCTTTTATCTGATGCAGCGTGTGGACGGCGTCGTGATCCGTGAAACGCTACCAGAAATTTTTGATGCGCAGGGAGAACGTCAACGACTCGGAGAAGAATTGATTGACGCGCTGGCCGAGCTACACGCAGTTCAATGGCAAGGCACGGATCTGGAAGGCCTTGGCCGGCCGCAGGGCTATCTTGAACGCCAACTCAAGCGTTGGACCAAACAGTGTGAGCTGACCGTGCCGCATACCCGGCCGTTGCCCGGACTCAAGGAAGTCGGTGACTGGCTGCAACAGCGGCTGCCGCCAACGGGTGAATCGACCGTTGTCCACGGCGATTATAAAGTCGATAACGTCATGTTCCGGGCGTCCACACCGGCCCGCTTAGTCGCCATATTCGACTGGGAAATGGCAACCCTCGGCGACCCGTTAACCGACCTGGGCTGGCTGCTCAGCTTCTGGGGGCCAACTGGTGATAAGCAAGACACAGCAGACCTCATTGACAGCAATGCCATGACCCAGTTGCCGGGCTTTTTATCCCGCGAAGAGATGGCCGCGCGCTATGAGCAGCGCACCGGCCGGACCATGGAACACTTTCCATTCTATCGCTGCTTAGCGGTCTGGAAGTACGCCGTTATCCTGGAGGGCCTGTATCGACAGTATCTCGAAGGAACCGCTGCGAATCCGAAAGCCGCCGAGTTTGAGTGGAAGGTTCCTCAGCTTGTTCGACGCGCCCAGAGGATTATGGCGGAGGCAGGCTGACCCCTCCCTCCTCGGCCTCTCGCTTCTGAAGCCATTAACCAAGCAGCAACTCCTTGGCCCGGCCAAAAAGCGTCTTCACCGATGGGGCGATCAGGTCCCATTCGGGGTCATGACGCTTGCCGCGACGGTGCAGCATGACGTTAAAGCAACTGATCGCTCCAAAGCGATAGCCGGCCAAGGCACGATACCAATTAATATCAGGGACTTTCCGCTGCATCCCTTCTTCATACAGAGCCACGAGTTCATCAATCGGCGGGGTGGTTGAGATCGGACGGCGTTCAGAATCCCAGCTTTCCGGGTCAATAAAAACCAGCAGCCAGCCAAGGTCCAGGAGATGGCCGCTGATGCCGGAAATCTCCCAATCCAGGAGCGCCACAAGTTTTTCGCCGTTCGGCTGTTTGTCAAAAAGCAGGTTAGTTCCCTGGTAGTCGCCATGAAAAAGACCGATTGGCGGGTCTGCCGGCTGGTGGGTGAGTAGCAGTTCTCGCACCTCTTCGCCCCAGGTCACCCATTCCGGTTCAGCCGCCTTAGCCAGAATCGGGTCCCAGAAGCGAATCTCCTGTTCGAGTGAGCGGGGTGCTTCCCAACCGGCCAGCTCAGTTTTCCAATCGAGCCGATGGACCTGGACTAAGGCCTGCACCCCTTTTTGGTAGAGCACCGCAACCGCCTCGGCGTTTCGGTCAAACGACGCATCCGGTTCCCAGACGTGGAAGGTACGGCCGGGTAGGCGTTCGGCCATCAGATAGGGCACCTCAAACCAACGGAGGTCATCACCAACCCAGCGTACTTCAGGGACAGGTACGCCATTCTTCTTGAGCGCGCGCAGTAAGGGCGCTTGGCGCAGGACATCCGTATTGCCACTTTGACGCACGCCTTTGGGTGGCAGACGCATGACCAAGGATTCGTGCGCAGGCTGTCCGTCTTTTTGATACGTAACCGTAAAACCAAAACTCAGCCCAGCATGGCCGGGCATGGCCTCGACCTGGCGTACGAGCGCGCCTTTTCCGTAATGGCTCAGACAGAATTCTTGTAATTGTTGTGTGAGGACGGGTATCTCAACGGCCATACGACTCTCCTTGTGCGGACGGAAACGCGAGCCCACGCATGTAACCATATTCCCCTTCAAGTGCCTAGCGGAATCCGGTCAACCAGCCGGGAGCTTTTCCGGCTGGCTCAGAAAGCGTACAGAGAAAGCAGCCCCCTTTGAGAGAAATCATTCGGTTATGGAGGCGTGGAAGTTGATTACGAGACATGACGCATTGACGGATGAGGACCGTGTAGCCCTTCGAGAACGCCACATCACACCCGAGACGATTGCTGCCTATATTCAGCAGTTTCAGCAGGGCTTCCCGCCTATCCGGTTGGACCGCCCGTGTGTGCTCGGTGACGGCATTGTCACCGTACCGGATAAGACTATTCACCTAGAGCAATTATACACTCAGGCTGCCTCAGCAGGACGCATGACAAAGTTTGTTCCCGCCTCGGGTGCAGCAAGTCGGATGTTTCAATTACTCCTCTCCTTTTCCCAACAGCCGGAGTTGCTCACGAAACACAGGCTTGCCAGGAGGGCTCTGGCTGGAGATGCCGACTGTCAGACGTTCCAACGCTTCCTCGACCATCTTGACCAATTTGCCTTTTCCAAAGAGCTGCAGACCGTCTTACACAGAGACGGCCATACTCTGGAAGGGCTGCTGACTCATGGTCACTATGACACGCTCCTCACCTATGTGCTCACACCAACAGGGTTGAACTACGCCAACCTGCCCAAAGGACTCGTTCCATTTCATGCATACGGAGACCACACCCGAACCGCTTTTGAGGAACACCTGGTTGAAGCGCTGGAGTATGCCCAGGATGCCTCCTCTATTGCGCGGCTGCATTTCACGGTTTCTGCGCCGCACCGGCAATCTATTCAGACGTATCTTGACAGCGTGTATCGCCGCTACGCTCAGAGGGGCTCTCAATTCGAAATTTCGTATTCTATTCAGAAGTCCTCTACAGACACACTTGCCGTGGATTCGGACAACATCCCCTTCAGGGATAGCAGTGGGGCGCTGGTGTTTCGTCCCGGTGGGCACGGGGCTTTATTGGAAAACCTGTACGACCTTCAGGGCGATATTATTTTTGTGAAGAATATCGATAATGTGCTGCCCGACCGACTCAAGCCCGATACGTATCGGTATAAAAAACTCTTGAGTGGTTATCTGCTGCATCTCCAACAGCAGGCGTTTTCGCATCTCACCCGACTTGAAGCCTGCGTTCATACTGAGTCAGAGAACGCCCGAGCGACGGCCGCGGCGCGTGTCTTTGCGCAGGACCGGCTCTCCCTCGTTCTGCCGCAAGACTTCGAGAGCTACCCATTATCCGAACAACGCACCATCCTCATTGACCGTCTCAATCGACCATTGCGCGTGTGTGGGGTTGTGAAAAATACCGGGGAGCCAGGTGGAGGACCATTCTGGGTCAGACAGGCCAACGGTACGACCTCGCTCCAAATTGTCGAGTCTTCCCAAGTCGATATGACAAACACGGAGCAACGAGCAATCTGGCAAGCGACCACCCATTTCAATCCGGTCGATCTCGTGTGTGGCGTGCGTGACTATCGTGGACGCCCCTTTGATCTACAGCGGTTTACCGACCCGACGACTGGGTTTATCTCTGAGAAATCAAAAGACGGACGTTCCCTGCGGGCACTCGAATTACCGGGGTTGTGGAACGGGGCTATGGCCGGCTGGAATACCGCCTTTGTAGAAGTACCGGGGAGTACGTTTCATCCGGTCAAGACTGTTATGGACCTCTTACGTCCCGAGCATCAGCCCATTTCTGCTCCCCCATTGACAAGCTGTCTCGATTGAGACTTTCTATAGCGCCATATTCTCTGACCGCCTCTTGTTTCACATGGGCCATGCGCAGCATTCAGCAGCAAGAATGCAGAAGAATTCTTGCTGCTGAACCGCAGGTCCTCATCAAGAGACGGGAGCGGTCATAAGGACAGACACCATGAGTGACACGCATGACATGCTGGAAGAATATCAGCCGGAAACCATCCTGACGCTTGACGAATACGAACCCTATATCGGTCGGGAACGGGTCAATGCCCTCACGCGTCTTGCCACTGCGGTTGAAGGCAAGGGCTGGGCAAACATCAATTCCACGTTTGTGGGCGGGGGGGTGGCGGAGATGCTGCGGAGCGTGATTCCGCTGGCCCGCTCACTCGGTGTCCACGCCCGCTGGTTTACCATCCAGGGCCATGATGCGTTTTTTCAGGTCACCAAAAAATTCCACAATACGCTCCAGGGTGTAGACCAGCCGATTGCTCTTCAGGAACTTTTTGAAACGTATTTGGACAATCTGGAAACAAATGCCAAGAACGTTTCCCTGGAATCCGATTTGATCGTTGTGCATGACCCTCAACCTGCGGCACTGATTATGCACGGCGTACTGCTGGGCAATGTGCTGTGGCGGTGTCATATCGATACCTCAACCCCGAATCCGACCGTGTGGCGTCTCCTGGCTCCGTATATCAATCAGTATGCGGGGGCGATTTTTACTATGCCCGAGTTTGTCGGGCCGGGGCTGCAGATTCCCCAGTACCAGATTACGCCGTGCATTGACCCGTGTACGGAAAAGAATGCTCAGTACACCGAAGAACGTGCCAAAGAGATTCTCACTCCACTGTTCCGGCAGCACGCGGTTGACCCGGACCGTCCGATTCTCGCCGCCATTTCCCGCTACGATATCCATAAAAATCAGGCCTCTATTCTGCGTGCGTTCACACGCCTGCGTGAAGAGCGCAGGTATGACCCGGCCCCCTATCTCATTTTTCTCGGTAATACGGCCACCGACGACCCCGAAGGCGAGGCCATGCTGGGGCAACTCAAAGCGCTCGCCGGCGATGACCCGGATGTTCGCTTCTGGGTCAATGTCGAAAACAACGACCAAGTCGTCGGCTCACTGATGCGTCTGGCCCGCGGCTTTATCCACGTCTCAACCCGCGAGGGCTTCGGGCTCGTCGTCTCCGAGGCGTTATGGCAAGGCACCCCGGTCATTGGCTCTCGCGTGGGCGGGATTGTGCAGCAGGTAGTTGACGGGGAGACGGGCTATCTGGTCGATCCCCTGGATGTTGACGCTATTGCGACGAAAATGGCTCGCATTCTGGATGCCCCGGAGCAAACCGCCCAACTCGGGCGGCAGGCCCAAGAGCATGTCCGCCAAAACTTCCTGCTGCCGGAATTGGTCCGACGCTACCTGACCCTGCTCCGCTATTACACTGGGATCGATCCGGATTACCCGACGTTCCGCATGAATCCAATGAGTTATCGTGAGAGACTGGCCCGCCTCCTGCCGACTCCTGCCTCACCCGTAACCGGCCCGGTATCAATGCGGACCGCCTGACGGGCAGACGGACTGTGAACAATCTGTCCGCTCGTCTACAATGAGGCATGTCGGCCAAGCGGCTGAAGCTGAGGCTGGCAGCGAAAGGCACGAGCGCGTATGGAGACCATGCTGATTACCGGCGGCGCGGGGTTTATCGGTAGTAATTTTGTCCGTCTTGCCTTGGCCGAAACGACCGACGCTATCGTTATCGTTGATAAATTAACGTATGCCGGCAGTCTAAAAAATGTCGAAGACGTCCTTCACCATCCGCGCGTGACCTTTTCCCGAACCGACATTGCGGAACAGGCGGCAGTTACGGAATTATTCCGGACGTACCAACCTCATTCCGTGGTGAACTGTGCCGCGGAGACCCATGTGGATCGCTCAATTGACAGTCCGTGGCCTTTTGTTGAAACGAATCTTGTTGGAACGTTTTATGTGCTTGAGGCAGCCCGGAAATATGCAGCTTCCCTGAACGTAAAGGAGCAGTTTCGATTTCTGCACGTCTCGACGGACGAGGTCTACGGCAGCCTCGGTCCTACGGGCAGCTTTTCCGAATCCACTCCATACGCGCCCAATTCTCCATATTCCGCCTCAAAAGCGAGCGCTGACCATTTTGTTCAAGCCTATTACGCAACCTATGGTCTTCACACCCTGATCACCAACTGTTCCAATAACTATGGTCCGTATCAGTTTCTGGAAAAGCTCATCCCCCTGATGATTCTCAACGCCGTTGAGGGCAAACCATTACCAATCTATGGCGATGGACAGCACGTCCGTGACTGGCTGCATGTCGAAGACCATTGTCGGGGTATCTTGCTTGCTTTGCGTCAGGGTAAGAGTGGTGAAAAATACAATATCGGGGGTGGCAATGAACGGACCAATCGTGAAATTGTGCATCAGATCTGCACTACTCTTGAAGAACTGCTTCCCGCATCAAAAAACGCGGCTCTCAAGAAGCAAGGTATTGCTGCCTACTCCGACTTGATTACATTTGTTAAGGATCGTCCTGGCCACGATCGACGCTATGCAATCGATGCAACAAAAATCAGAACCAATCTCGGCTGGCGGACACAATACACGTTCGAGCGCGGCCTCGCACAGACGATCCGTTGGTATTTGGACAACAGGCAGTGGTGCGAATCTATTGTTGCGGGCACGTATGATCGAGAGCGACTGGGACTAGGGATTAGAGACTAGGGATTGGGGATAAAGGATATATCATGAAAGGCATTATTCTCGCTGGTGGTTCTGGCACCCGGCTGTATCCCATTACCCGGGCAGTCAGCAAACAGCTCATGCCAATCTACGATAAACCTATGATCTATTACCCACTCTCCACGCTCATGCTGGCAGGGATTCGTCAGGTCCTCGTCATTACTACACCACATGAGCAGGAGGGCTTTCGGCGTCTCTTGAAAGATGGCCAGTGGCTTGGAATAGATATCACCTACGCGACTCAACCCCGCCCCGAGGGCATTGCCCAAGCCTTTCTGATTGGGCGTGATTTCATTGGCAGTGACGCGGTTGCGCTTGTCCTTGGGGATAACATCTTCTATGGACACGGTTTTCCGGACTCGCTGCGTGTAGCGACTCAGCGCGCGAGCGGTGCAACCATTTTTGCCTATCAAGTCCGTAACCCGGAACGGTACGGCGTGGTTGAATTCGATACCCAAGGACGGGCCATCAGTCTCGAAGAGAAGCCGTCCAAACCACGCTCGAGCTATGCTATCACCGGCCTCTATTTCTATGACAATCAGATTGTCTCTATTGCCTCAGACCTCAGACCCTCCAAGCGGGGAGAATTGGAAATCACTGATGTGAATCAGGCCTATCTGCGCCTGGGAGGTCTACAGGTTGAAAAACTCGGGCGCGGCATCGCCTGGTTGGATACCGGGACCCATGAGTCACTGCTGCACGCCTCGAATTTTATTCAAGCCCTGCAAGACCGTCAGGGTTTGATGGTCGCCTGTGTCGAAGAAATCGCGTATGGCATGGGCTATATTTCCGAAACTGAGGTGATCCAGCAGGCCACTAGTATGAAGGGAAATGCCTACGGCCAATATCTCTTACGTTTGATTCATAATGAATAGATAAGACATGAGATTTCTCCCGACCGAACTGCCAGGCGTCATTGTGGTTGAACCAGACGTATACCACGATGCACGCGGTTTCTTCCTCGAAACCTACCATGCCCGTACATATCAGGAGGGCGGGATCACGGCGACTTTTGTCCAGGATAACCATTCACAATCATCGCACGGCACGCTCCGAGGACTCCACGCTCAGCTCCGACACCCTCAAGGAAAACTGATACGGACTTTGGAAGGCGAAATTTTTGACGTTGCGGTGGATATTCGGCGAGGATCAGCGACATTTACGCACTGGATAAGCGTTGTCCTATCAGCCAAAAATTTTCGCCAGGTATATATTCCACCTGGCTTTGCCCATGGCTTTGCTGTCCTCAGTGAACGTGCTCAAATTGCCTATAAGTGTACGGATTTCTATGATCCGACCGACGAAATCGGTCTGGCCTGGAATGATCCAGATATTGGCGTTGAGTGGCCATTAAGGACGCCCGTGCTCTCGGAAAAGGATCTTGCTGCCCCCTTCCTTCGAGATATTGAAGAATCCTTACCAATATTTCAGCCATAGACAAGACCAGAGCAGAACAGAGGCCCCATCTCCGCCTACCTCCCCACAAACGGATAAAACGAGAGGAAGTAACATCCCGTGGATTTGTTGATATACCACTTACAGCCTTCCCCCTCATCGCCGGCCTCTCTCTAGGAAGAAGCTGATAATCGTGTCATGGGATATTTTGATGCCTTTCTGCTCGCTGTCCTGCAAGGTTTAACCGAGTTTCTGCCTGTTTCTTCTTCCGGCCATCTCGTCCTTGCCCAATATTTCTTTGGCAGTTCAGGAGAAATTGACCTCCTGTATAACGTCGCCCTCCATGCGGCGACTGCAGTCGCCCTCCTGATCTATCTCCGTCAAGACATTCACGGACTGTGTACCGGCCTCAGCCGTACCACGCAGCCTTCGCCGAGCGTATTCTCCGGGCACGAAAGACAAACTGTTGTCTACATCATTCTGGCCTTGATTCCGACTGTACTTATCGGGTTGTGCATCGACACAATTTTTATCTCATTTTTCACCCGGCCCGATGTCGTCGGCTGTATGTTCCTCCTTACGGGTTTCTTCCTCTGGTGGGGTAAAGGACAAGAGCCCCATCCTACGACAGCACAGATGCGTGCGACCCATGCTTTCGTGATTGGTATCCTTCAGGGACTTGCCGTTATCCCAGGGATATCTCGTTCGGGGGCGACCATTACAGGAGGCATCTTACTTGGTCTGAATAGAGAACTTGCAGCACGCTTTTCCTTGCTCATATCCGTTCCGGCTATTCTTGGAGCAAGCCTGCTTGAAGTCTCAAAGCTGGAGGAACACACCCTCCCTCCACTCGGCCCCTACTGCACAGGTATGGTTGTTGCCGGTGGCGTCGGCTATGCTGCAATTACCCTTACTCTACGCCTTGTCCGACAGGACCGGTTTCACCTTTTTGCGTGGTATTTATGGCCCCTCGGTGGTCTCGTGAGCATAGGATTCCACCTGCTGAGGTAACGCTATTCCCGTTTTTCCAAGCGGAGCAGCGTCCCACTATCTTGTCCGACTTGCCAGAAGAACCGCGTCCGGAGAAGAGCGAGGTTATTCTTCTGTCTTGATTGTTGTGGAGGGGAGAGTGTCAGCCGACGCGCCGATACGAATGATGAGCGTCCCACCTTGGTGTTTGCGTCCACCAACAAAGAGCATACCACGATTCGGAATTGATAAGAGCGTACTCATAAGCGGAGAAGGAGATACTCCTTCCATAAGCATCACGTGAAGAGCAATCTGTTCATTCACATACTCTTTTGGAACAACCTGGAGGAACCGTCCGCCGGGCAGAGAAAAATTCGCCTGTTTACCAAAACCAACTTTACGACGCTCCTCCTGAACCAGGCGGTAGGCAGAATAACGAAAGGCTAAAAGCTGAGAACGCATCCCGGTCAGGCGAGTATCAAATTCTTGGGAGGCGTCAGTTGCCAGGACGGTCTCAACACGGAGATGAACCATGTCCTCTGCGGCGGCTGAGGCGGTACAAAGGAAAAGTCCGAGGACGGCTGGAACAGGAAAGGTCAGGCGGCATATATTCATGGCAGCTCTTCCCCCAGTATCTCATCGACCCAGATCACTGTGACATTACTCGTCGGCTCATTCCAGACCAGGATGGCCGAGGTCGCAGATAAAGATTCGATCTGGGCTTGATTATTGAAGGCAAGCATCACAGGTTTCCGTTCAACAGGGACGCTCACAGCTTCTCTCGAAGTTGGGAGTTGAGTGAAGACAAGCGCGGCAAACAGACACAGCACAGCGGTCGTTGCCCACACAGGAATATTCCACGAAAAGGGAGCCTGCCACTGCATGCGCCAGAGTCGAAAGCGACTCGCCCACTGGTTCGCTGGAGGTTGCTCTTCGATTCCTCGCTCGATACAAGACCAGAAATCTGAAAAATCAATACAGGCGACTTCCTCGTCGAGCGTCTGACACAGCGTCTCATGCGTGCGTTCAAGCATCTGCATGCGGCGGGTACACTCTGGGCAATCAGCAATCTGAAAAGCTACTTCGCGCCGCCGAGCCTCATCAAGCTCGTCGTCGTACACAAGAGGAATGAGACGCGCAGGGTGAGAACAACTCGCCATACGTTGCTCTATCCTGATCTTAACGAGCTTCCCATCGAACAGAGCGGGGGAAGGAGGGAGACAGTGTATTCCAACAGGGATGAATCATACGCAGGCAATATTTTTAATTAGAGGTCGTGCCCCAGGCGTGCCTGAAGCCTTTTTCTCGCATAGTGCAGGCGGCTCATCACAGTTCCCCTGGAACACTGTAACACTTGACTGATCTCTTCGTAGGACAGTCCTTCAACTGCCCGTAGTAATATGACTGCTTTATGGGCAGGCGTCAACTCGTCAATGGCGGCCCGAATATGCTGTCCAAGCTCTCTATCGGCAACTATATCTGAGGGGTCAAGTCCCTGCGCGTCTGGAATATTCTCAATCCAATCGTCATCAGCATCTCCCCGTGACTGATGCCGCTCGAATATTGATCTGCGGCTGCGCTGGCGTTGTCGGTCAATAGAGAGATTGACAATGATTCGATACAGCCAGGTGTAAAAACTGGATTCCTCCTTAAACTTGCGGATACTGGCAAAAACCTTGGTAAACGCCTCTTGGGCGACATCGAGTGCGTCGTCACGGTCGTGGAGCATTCCCAGCGCAATTGCCACAGCCTTTCGCTGATACCGCTCAACCAGTTCTTGAAACGCCTGTCGGTCATCCTGCTTGCAACGCCGGACGAGTTCCCAATCGCTTACTTCCACCGTTTTCCAGCATCCTTAGGGTGAGACGTGAGGGCGGCTATTCTATTCAGCAGAAAGTAGCCAAAAGATACGGAGTCGTGCCACAGACCATATTAGTCTATAATATCGAGTAATCGTCTTTCCTAATAGGCCCTCGCCGACTGGGAGGACAAATGAAAGGCACATGAATGGCTCGGGAGTTTTCACGTCCAACACCAGCAGATGAAACACTATTCCCTTGAGCAACTTGACAAGAAGGGAAACCGGTCTTAAAGATTCCTGAAGACTCTTGCCAAAAGCATATTTTTGTCATCCACGTATTGCCCATTCCGAGGCGCAAAAAGACCATGATAGAAGTACAAAATCTTACCAAACGCTATGGTGACTTGACCGCGGTGTCTGACATTTCATTCCAGGCTGAGTCAGGTCAGATTCTTGGATTTTTAGGGCCTAACGGTTCTGGGAAAACCACGACCATGCGCATTATTACGGGCTATATGCCGGCAACAGCGGGAACCGTCAAAGTGGCCGGCTTCGACATCTTTGATGAGTCCTTTGAGGCCCGCAAACGGATTGGGTATCTCCCGGAAACCCCGCCGCTCTATAACGATATGACGGTCACCGCTTATTTACGTTTTGTCGCACACATCAAAGGCATGGCTCGCTCGGATATCCCGGATGCCCTGGACCGTGCCCTTGAACGCTGTGGACTGACTGATGTCGCTCAGCGTGTCACAGGCTATCTTTCAAAAGGATATCGGCAACGGGTGGGACTTGCCCAAGCGATTATCCACAACCCTACCGTACTGATTCTCGATGAGCCAACGATCGGCCTCGATCCGCAGCAGATTATTGGCATCCGATCCTTGATTAAGGAGCTTGCTGGTGAACATACTGTTGTCCTGTCCACTCATATCCTGCCCGAAGTCGCCCAGATGTGTGAGAAAGTCGTGATTATTAATGCCGGAAAAATAGTGGCCGAGGATATGATAGCGAACCTCGCCCAAGACCAGACGCTCGAAGACGTCTTTCTCAAAGCCATTGCACACGAAGAGCCGGGAGTGGAGGAACAGGTGGAGGAGGCCGCGGAATGCGAAACGTATTAACAATCATTCGTAAAGAGCTGCGCGCGTATTTTGTCTCGCCCATCGCCTACGTCGTCCTGACTGGATTCCTCCTGTTAGGCGGCTGGTTTTTCTTTAACCTCCTCTCCCGCTTTAACGTGTTGCTCAGTATTTATACCCAGTTACAGCAGGGAGCAGCGGATCAGCTGAATCTGAACGATTTTGTCATTGCCCCGCTGATGCACAACCTAGCTATTGTCCTCGTCATTCTCGTTCCCATGATCACTATGCGAGCCTATGCGGAAGAAAAAAAAAGCGGCACCTACGAACTCTTACTGACCTCTCCGCTCCGAGCGGGCGAAATTGTGTTAGGCAAATTCCTAGCCTCGTTTCTGTTCATCTGCATCATGCTTGGCATGACAGGGGTATACCCGGCTGTTCTGATTGCGTTTGGCAATCCGGAGCTTGGAGTCCTGCTGGCCGGCTATCTCGGGTTGCTCCTATTGGCGACTTCCTTCGTCGCAGTAGGCCTCCTCACCTCGTCGTTTACCGAAAACCAGATCATTGCCGCAGTGAGCGGGCTGGTGGCCACGCTGCTGCTGTATATTATCGGCTGGCCGGCAGATACCGCCGGTGATGTACTTGGACCCCTCCTGCGCTATTTATCCGTCACCGAACACTTTGTTGAAATGGTCAACGGCCTCATTGACACGCAAGATTTGGTGTATTTTGCCAGCCTTATCCTGCTGTCCCTATTCTTAACCCAGCGTTCGGTTGAATCGCTGCGCTGGAGGTAATCACATGGCGCGTCTTGGTTCGTTTTACGGGGTGGTCGGGGTCATTCTGTTGCTATTTGCAGGAGTGGCATATTTTCTGACTCGCCAGTTTTCGGTGTATGTCCTCGTTCACACGCTGACCGGCCTCGTTGCTGTTATTGTTGCACTGGTCTCGTCCAAGGGATCGATCAAAACCTTTCTTGGCGAGCGTTCGACCAAATACGGAGCCAGTGCCGCGGCCTATTCCCTGCTCTTTATCAGTATTCTCATCCTGGTGAATTATCTTTCTACCCGTCATCATCATCGCTTCGACTTGACTGAGGCCAATATCTATAGTCTTTCTCCACAGTCGGAGAACGTGCTCCGCCAGTTGGATAAAAAACTTGAAATTGACGCCTTTGTCCAGGCCGGCTCGGACCCTCAGCTGCGCGAGCTGCTGAGTAGCTATGAGTATGATTCGGACAAAGTTGCCTCCCGGATTATCGATCCTGACCAACGGCCCGATTTGGCCGAGCGATTTCAGGTCACAACAATGCCGACCGTTGTGTTACGGTATGGTGACCGGACCAATCTGATTAACAAAACAACAGAAGAAGACCTGACCAACGGTATCATCAAAATCTCTCGCCCGGACAAGAAAACCATTTACTTCCTCGAAGGTCACGGGGAACCAAGCACCCAGGACCTCCAGGATTCCGGGAGTTACGGGCAACTCAGGACTGCGCTTGAAAACGAGGGCTATGCAGTCAACACGCTTGTCCTCTCGCCAGATACATCCGTACCAGAAGAGGCCAATCTTCTGATCGTTGCTGGAGCGCAGCGGTCATTGCTCGCACATGAGACCCAGTTGATCGATATCTATTTGAAAAAAGCCGGAGCGGCGCTCTTTTTACTCAACCCGCGGGCAACGCCAGAGTTGGTTCCGTATCTTGCCCAGTGGGGTATTCAGGTTGGCAATGATGTCATCGTAGATGAACAACTCCAACTGTTACGCGGTCGGACGTTTACCCTCACCCCATTGGCTCAGACATATGGGGAACATCCGATTACTACGGATCTGAGTCGACGCGGCTCTGCTGCTCTGACTGCGTACGGGATTTCCCGCTCGGTTGAAGCGGACGCAGACGGCCGTGCTGGAATAACACCAACCAGCTTAGTCAAAACCGGACCGAGCGCTTGGGCGGAAACCGACCTTGAGGAAGTATTCCAAAAACAAAGCGTCCGGCTCGACGATCATGATCGCAAAGGCCCCATCTCGCTGGCCACCGCGGTCACAGTGAATCTTAAAGAAATGGGTAAGGAGCTTGAGGACTCGGCCCGGATGGTTGTATTCGGCAATGCCGGCTTTGCAAACAACCAGTTTATTGGCCAGTATTTTAATCGGGACTTGTTACTGAACACCGTGAGTTGGCTCGTAGGGGAAGAAGAGCTTATTTCTATCCGTCCCCGGACTATTCGCGCCTCACGCGTGCAGCTGACTGCCGACCAAGGGACGACGGTCTTTTATCTTTCCGTCCTGATCTTGCCCGAGATATTGCTCATTGCTGGGCTCGCCACGTGGTGGCGGCGGCGTTAACCCTCCCGTGTCTCCTGTATGCTGCTTATGAGTGTGCCACGAACTATTCTCATGCTGCTCGTCCTCCTCGGCTTGGGGACGTATATCTATTTTGTTGAGTTGCCAAAAGCCAAACAGGATGCTGAGAAACCGACGGTTCTGGCATTTGAGAAGGAGTCGGTTGATACGCTTACCCTGACCTATCCTGAGAGAGAACTCCGCCTGCAACAGACCGCAACGGGTGAGTGGGACATCACGGCTCCTATCCGGACGAAAGCCGATGACACCACTGTGAATAATATGTTGACAACCGTGGCAGACGAAGAGGTCACACGCAGCCTGACCCCCGAAGAGCCGGTCGATCTCGCCTTGTACGGCTTGGCTCAGCCGCCAGTCATCATGCAAATTACCCTGCATGACGGCACGACGCTGCCAAAAGTGTCGATTGGCAAAGATACGCCAGTAGGGTTTTCCGTCTATGTTCAAAAAGAAGGCGATCCGCAGCTCCATCTCACCCGCCAGGCGTTTCGCTTGGGACTCACGAAAGCGGTCAAAGAATTACGGGACAAAACGGTGCTGCCGTTTGATACAGCCAGTGTCACCCGGATAGCAATCAATACCGCTGAGACGAGTCTTGTTTTGGCCAAAGCGGAGAGCCGCTGGACGTTTGAACACCGCGCTCCATACCCAGTCGATGCGACCGTCGTACAAACGTATCTTTCGACCTTGGAAGGCATGCGGGCGGAAGATTTTGTTGAACAACCGCTGCTCGAAATGTCGGACTTCGGCCTCGACCCGGCTCAACTGACAGTTTCGCTCCACCTTGAGGAGGACACAACGCGCACGATCTCTGTTGGAGACGAGAAGAGTGCAGACGCTGGGGCAACCCAACGCTACCTCAAACGTGACGATGGAGAAACGCTCTACCTTGTTCGCACAGGTCTGCTAAAGGACCTAAGCAAGTCAGTCACTGACTTTCGAGATAAGACCGTTGTCAGCATACCGGAAGAGAATATCGCGCAAGTAGTGGTGACGCGCCACAGGGGAAAAGGATTTACCATTTCGCGGGAGGAAGAGAACACCTGGGACATTGACACACGGTCTGAGGGAACGCTCAAGACGGCAACACTCGGCCAATTTGTCGCTGACCTGCGGGAATTGCGTGGCTTTGAAATCGCCGCCGATAACCCACAGGACTTGAGTCTCTACGGGCTCGATATGCCTACGATCATCCTTGTCGCCACCAATGAGTCCGGTGAAAAACTGGCGACTGTTTTTCTCGGCCAGGCAACCCAAGATGGAACAGAGAAGCGCTTTGCGATGCGGGCAGGGGGAGAGACGGTCTTTACCCTACGGGACTATGTTTTCGCTCGGTTCGATAAAAATCCGGAAGATTTTTGGGAAAAGCCAGAGCTAGAAGAAGAGACACCTCCTGTCTCAGAGACGGGCGGCGGAGAAGAGTCTCCTCTTGAAGAAGAGTCGCTAGAATGAGGAGTTCCCGTGTCCTGCTGCGCGCGTGAATGAGACGCAGGTTGCTCAATAAAAAAGAGAGGGGCGTCTTTTCAGATGCCCCAAGAAAAACCTCGCACCCACCACGGATCACGTTTCACTAATTTTCAATCACCACCTCAACCCGACGGTTTTTGGCTCGGCCAGCTGAGTTGTCCGACCCATCGGGGGTGGTATTTGGCGCAACAGGATAACGCTCACCATACCCCGTTGTCGTAATACGCGCCTGGTCGACACCAGATGTCGCCAAGGCGCTGGTGACACTCCCGGCCCGTCTTTCAGACAATCGTTGGTTCGCTTCTTCGCCGCCAATAGCGTCGGTGTGTCCTTCAACCGATACCCGTCGCCCACGAGCCTGATTATTCAGCACGTCAGCAACGCCCTGGACTCGACTCCGAGCATCACCGGTCAAATCGGACTGACCAAATTCAAACAAGACATCCGGAAGATTGACCACCACACCGCGCTCAGTCTCACGCGCCTCAAGATTGCGTCGCTTGAGTTCTTCAAGCAGTTGGCGGTTGCGCGATATTTCTTGGCGTTGCCGATCAATTTGCTGCTCGTTAGCTGCCATTGCATTATCGCGCTTTTGAAATTGATCACCAACGACCGCACCGGTGATGCCACCCAGCGCACCACCAATGGCCGCCCCAGCCCCAGGACTCCCAATCGCGGCACCAATAATCGCGCCGGTTGCGGCACCGAGACCTGCACCACCAAGCGCCCCCTTCTCTCGGGTTGACAAGGGCTGCGCACAGCCAACCATCAGGACAAGCACGAACGTCAGCAGATGAAGGACTGTCTTTGTCATAACCAGCACTTTCTCGCGTCTAGTATTCTTGCTGTTGCTTCAGTTGTTCAAGCTCGCGGCGTTGCTGTTCAATTTCACGACGCTGCTGCTCAAGCTGGTGCTGCTGTTCATCCTGTTGGGTTTCTTGATTCTGCATTTTGTTACCAACGACTGCGCCGGTGACGCCACCCAGCGCCCCACCAATGGCTGCTCCAGCTCCAGGACTCCCAACTACGGCGCCGATAATCGCGCCGGTTGCGGCACCGAGACCTGCACCACCAAGCGTCCCCTTCTCTCGGGTTGAGAGTGGTTGAGAGCACGCGCTTAGAAAAAATACCGATAGCGCTAGGACACCACCCCATCGTATTCCGCTCTTCATGAACATCCCACACCTCCCAGACTATTACCTTCCAAAATTCCGCTCCGATATGCAGAGCAAGCTCTAACCTTTTCTACTTTAATCGGCCTCTGGTATCGGGTCAATATCAAGGGGGCGCTTCATTTGACTCGACAGAGTACTGACGCAACGAAGCCCATAACACCAAGGAGGATAGCAGTGTCCGCCACATTGAATGCCGGCCAATGGTACTCGTACCATTGGACATCAAGGAAATCGATCACCGAGCCGTCTCGGAGCCGATCAATCAAATTCCCAAACACTCCGCCCAGGATGGCCGCAACGGCAACACTGGTCAGGCGATCTGTTTCAGCCGCGTTACGTAACAATATCCCCAGTACCAAGACGGCAACAACGGTTGCAGCAAAGAAGGAGGGTTGTCGAAACCAGGCGGGAGTACGGGACAAAAAACCAAACGCTGCTCCCGGATTACGCACATAGGTCAGATGCAAGAAAGACTCAATAATCGGCTCTGATTGATGCAGCACCATCTGGCTCACGACGAACGCCTTGGTCACCTGATCAAGGAGGAGAATGCTGCCTATCATCAAGAGGACAACGCGCACTCGTTGACTCATTGGCAGTTATACAGATTCACGCTGTACGCCAACCAGCAGGTCTGCTCCGTCAATCTTTACGCTATGGACTTTATCTCCAGCCGGTTGGCTCTGCACAAGGGTGCGTGCCAAGGTCTCTTGCTGGATATAGGTCTTGTGTTGCGTGATGGCATCACGCAAGCGACTCTCTGCCTCATAGGTCACGGCAATGCGGTCTTCGACATGATAGCCAGCTTCCTTGCGGAGTTGTTGGATGTGATGTACGACTTCGCGCGCAAGTCCTTCCGCGATTAAGCTATCGTCCAGGTCGCAGGGAAAATCGATAGAGATAAACCGATCTGAACGAACATCGGGGGTTCCTTCTCGCGCTTGGCGGAGGATAAGAATCTCCTCGGACTGGAACGTCTCGCCATTAAGTTGAATTGGCTCTCCGGCCTCAAGTCTGAGCATTTGGTCAATGGCCAGAGCGGCCACTTGTGTACGAACCTGGCCGAATGCCTTCCCAAAACGTGGGCCGAGGAGCCGCGCATTTGGCTGTGCAGTCAGAGCGATTTTTTCATCTTCGGCTGTGCTGTACACGATTTCCTTGACGTTTAATTCTTCCTGCATATAGCCTTCCAATGGACGGAGTTCATCGAGAATCGGCTGCTGACGATGGAGGATAGTCAGAGTTTGGAGCGGAATGCGTACTTTGACTTTACGTTCGTTACGGAGACTCCGGCCAAGCAATATCACTTGTTGCATACGGGTCACGGCATCTTCGAGCTGAGCGTCAACCTGGCTTTCATCGTAACCGGGAAAAGGTTCGAGGTGGACACTCTCTTCCGCCTCTGTCTCTCGGAGCGTAATGAGATTGGAATAAATGGCGTCCGCCAGAAACGGCGTAAACGGCGCCATGAGTTTAGAAAAGGTCAGCAACACATCATACAAGGCTTGATACGCAAACTGTTTGTCTACCGAGCCCTCCTCACTCCAAAAACGACGCCGATTGAGACGAACATACCAATTGGTCAGCTCGTTCAGAAAATCAAGCAACGCGGGGACAACATTGTACAGCCGATACTTCTCCATCTCAGCACTGACACGACGAATGAGCGTTTGTTTACGCGAAAGGATCCAGCGATCCAAAATATTCGGTGAAACGTCACTTGGCGTGGGGGACGGGCGCCAGCCATCAACTAACGCATACGTGACAAAGAATTTGTAGGCATTCCACCAGGGCAGGAGCAGGCGGCGCACGGTATCCCGCACACCTTGCTCACTAAAGCGCAGTTCCTCGGCGCGGACCAAGGGCGAGTTAATCAGGTATAAGCGCAAGGCATCTGCCCCATGCTCGGCGAGAATCTCTTCGGGCTCAGAATAGTTCTTGAGCCGTTTGCTCATCTTCTTCCCGTCTTCGGCTAACACGAGTCCGTTGACAACAACGTTGTGGAAAGCGGGCTTGTCAAACAGCGCGGAAGCTATGACCACCAGGGTGTAAAACCAGCCTCGGGTCTGATCCAGTCCTTCGGCGATAAAGTCTGCGGGAAACACTCGAGAAAAACTCTCTTTGTTCTCAAAAGGATAGTGGATTTGCGCATAAGGCATCGAGCCGCTTTCAAACCAGCAATCGAATACCTGCGGCACCCGCCGCATGACGCCATTACCGGTTGAATCAGGAAAGGTCAGGTCGTCAACGAATTCACGATGGAGATCGTCTACTCGCGTTCCGGTTCGCTCGGCGAGTGCATCAATGCTACCCAGACACACGACTTCGGAGCCGTCGTCGCTTTTCCAAATCGGCAGCGGCGTACCCCAGTACCGGTTGCGGCTAATCGCCCAGTCCCGCGCGTTCTCAAGCCAGTTCCCGAAGCGCCCGTCTCGCAGATGATCCGGGACCCAGGTTGTCAGCTGATTATTTTTCACCAAGCGCTCGCGAAAGGCTTCAACGCGGACAAACCAGGTATTCACGGCCTTGTAGATGAGCGGTGTCTCGCTCCGCCAACAAAATGGATAACTGTGCTGGATCGTGCCCTGGTGAACGAGTTGTTTTGCCTGTTTGAGTCGCTGAATGATTTTGGGGTCGGCTTCTTTGACATGCATGCCCGCAAAATCACTCACCACCTGGGTAAATCGGCCGTCATCATCAACCGGGTTCACCAATGGGATGCCCGCCTGCTGGCAGGCATAAAAGTCCTCTTCCCCAAAGGCTGGGGCCATATGGACGATGCCGGTCCCGTCTTCGGTTGTCACATGCTCAGACTCGATAACGCGAAAAGCGCCGGCCTGCTTTTGATCGACAAAATAGGGGAAAAGCGGAGCAAATCTTCGTCCGGCCAAGTCTTTACCTTGATAACGCGCCTCAATGGTGTAGCTCTCTTCTTTGGGAAAGTAAGTCTTAAGTCGGGCTTCGGCTAGGATATAGCCCACGTTATCCATGTGGTCGCGGACTTTCACATAGTCCATGTCCGAGCCAACGGCTAAGGCCAGATTGGAGGGCAGGGTCCACGGTGTGGTGGTCCAGGCAATAAAAAAGACCTGCTCTTCGCCTTCAGCAGCAAAGCGAACCGTGATGGCCGGGTCTTGGACGTCTTTGTAGTTCAAGTTGGCTTCAAAATTTGACAGGACGGTTCCCAGCCGGGTTGAAAACGGTAGGACTTTATACCCTTCATAGACCAAGTCCTGGTCCCACATCTGCTGGAATATCCACCATACCGTCTCCATAAAGGAGGCGTCCATGGTCCGGTAGTCATTACGAAAATCAACCCAGCGGCCCATCCGCCGAACGGTTTTTTCCCACTCCTGGGTGTAGCGCAGGACAATCTTCCGGCATTCATTGTTGAAATTGGCAATCCCGAATTTTTCGATCTCGGTTTTGCCACTCACCCCCAAGGCCTGTTCGATTTCCATCTCGACCGGCAGACCGTGGCAGTCCCAGCCAAAGCGGCGGTCAACATACCGTCCGCGCATGGTCCAAAATCGGGGGATAATGTCTTTAATCGTCCCAGCCAGGAGATGACCGTAGTGCGGCAGCCCAGTCGCAAAGGGCGGGCCGTCATAGAAAATAAAGGGCGGTTGCGCTTGGGTTTTGGCCAAGGTCTTCTTGAAAATATCGTTATCGTCCCACGCCTGTAGGACTGCAAGTTCGACCTCAGCCAGCTTCACGTTTTCCGCAACCGGGTTCATCGCGTGGTATCCCTCACCTGAACGCTAGATTTGCAATCTAGGCTATCGATTGAGGTACAATTTTACTAGAGGGCACTCGGCATGGACAGGCGGACTTGACCCCATGTCACAGAAGAGCCAAGAATAGATCATCAAGGAGAAAAGAACACTGAAATCACCGCGCTATGAGATGATATGAGAATTGATGGGAGAACTCAGAGATGGGCAAACGGATGATGGTCAACTTCGGCAAGGAAGGCTTCCCGCAGTACGAAGAGGTTGAGGAAGAAGGTATGGCAAAGCCCTGTGCGATGGGCCTGCCGTGGGTGAATCCTGATACGGTCAGAACGCTTGAGTTGAGACAGGTCAGGCGGACCGGCCCCAAAGGCGAAGCCCTTGAAAGCGCCGAAGCACAGCAGGAAAAGGCAGCGGAACCGAACAAATAGACGGCTTAGCTACGTGGGAGACGCTTGGCTGCACGCACGCTATGTTTGGCATGTCGCTTGATAGGCTTTTTGGAAGAGACGGCTAAATCAGGGCCACCATCTGGGTCAAATAAGGGGTGCTGATGGCGACGTACACCAAAAAAGTAACAACACGACTGACTATCGAGATTATTATCAAAGGTGCGCTGCTGACCATCCTCAAAATCCACCCGCACTAAGCAGGTCCCACCGTCCAAGACTGAGGTCATTTCCTCAACAACCTCACCTGAGCCCCATTCTTCATAGTGACGATGGATCACATAATCTCCCACCCGGAGATACAAGCGGTGTTTGGCAGACATACAGCAGCCTTATTGGCGAGTCAGATTTCTTTTTCAAAGGTTGTAGCCGAAAACACATAGCGATGGAAGCAAGCGATCAACAAGAGACAGAGGTCCCTATACCGGCACCGAAAGCCCGCTGTCCCGCAGAATAGACGCATTCCTCCGATAAGGGACTCGTACTGAGATATCCTTAGCCCACTTCGAGAGTGGGAGGGCTCTCTCAGATGCCTGCTCTGCCCTATGTGCTTGGTTACGCATTGCCTTGGGATTCAAGGCAACCGTGTCACTGCCTATCACAATGACATTCCCGCTCGGCACCGAGCAGGCCATTGTGTGCATAAATGAGGCGGCAAACGTCTTCCGGGCGGCATCATATACTGGCGTGAAAGAGTGTAGATTAGAAACCACAAGTCCATGGGGATTCAAGGACGAACGGCATTCGGAGTAGAAGTCATATGTCAATAAATGAGCTGGAACCCCTGCGACCTGGTACGCATCAAGAAAAATGAGGTCATAGGCTGAACCGGACTCCGCTTCGCGTAAATAAGACCTTCCATCGGCGAGGAAGATGCATTGGCGCTCGTCCGGTAGAAATCCAAAGAAGCGTTTAGCAACGTCAACAACGTGAGGATCAAGTTCAACCGTATCAAGTTGCGCGGCTTCAAAAATATGGTGCAACACCATTTGCAGCCGTCCCCCACCAAGGCCGATAAACAGAATACGCCGTGGTTGTGGACACCAAATCAGCGCTAACAGCATCGCCCGCGTGTAAGGGGAAGGAAGGTCCAATGGGTGGGCAGGATCGAGCCGAGATTGGACTTCTTCAACGCGACTCTGCTGGTGTTTATAGCACAGCAGAAGCTGCTCACGTCCTCTTCGGACGACAATATGATTATAAGGAGATCGTTCCTCAAACACGACGCCCTGCGGGGAGCGACGGAGTGGGGCAAGGCGACGGGTGATTTCCGCTAGGTTGTGTTCTTGCCACGGGGACATGACTGAGTGGGGTTTGGATGTTGGAGAGCAGGGTTGAGGCCAGCCCCTGATCCCGAGTCTCTATCTATTCTGGGTTGCAATAGCCAAGCGACCCAGCCCTTCGGTGCGGGCAAGGTCCATGACCTGCACAACCCGATTATGGGTGACATCGCCGTCCGCCCGAATGACAAGCGTCACGTCTGTCCCTTGGGCCTTTTCAACTTTGAAGCGGACTTCAAGTTCTTCAATAGTCGTCGGTGTTTCACCTAAGAATAACTGGCCATCCTTCTTCAAGCTCACACTCAGGCGCTTTTTTTCGACCGGGGGTTTTGCTGACGCAGCCTTGGGCAGGCTCACATCGACCTGGCCTTCACGTGTTTTCTGAAAGGTCGCCAGAAAACTAAACGTTATGAAGAAGAAGATGAACATATTAATGACGATATCGGTGAGCGCCAGCGGCTCCATACTCGTCAAAAATTTCGCCTCACGTTTAAACCGCATGACGGGCTGGCTCCTGGGTTTGTAGTGGTACAGCCTCTGGGAGGGCTTCTTGCACGCTCGTACCGGTCAGCGTATCAAGCAGTTCTTCGGTGCGCGCCTCGGTCAGACGAGTCAAATTCTGTACCCGCGAGGTCAGGTGGTTGTATAAAAGATAGTATGGGATCGCGACAGTCAATCCTGCCGCGGTGGTCAACATGGCTTTATAAATACCACCAGCCAGAACACCAACAGTAATCTGGTCGCCCAATGTCTCCCAACTCATAAAGGCTTCAACTAGGCCAATAATCGTGCCCAGGAAGCCCAGCATGGGCGCGACCCCGACCACACTTGCCAGGGCCGTCATATACGCCTCCAGCCCGGCCACCACGTCGCCCCCAAACCGTTCCAGGCGTCGAGTCAGCTCCGCCCGCTCCTCACAACGATACAAGAGGGCCGTCTCGAACAGTCGGCCGAGCGGAGTGTTGTGCTCACGGCAGACTTGGAGCGCAGCGTTCAGGGTGCCGTCTTGGTCGAGATTCTTTCCAGACCCCTGAATGAGGAGATTCAGCCGCTCACACAGTCGATTGAGTTGAGACCGAAACCGCGCCAAGCCCCAAAACTTCGTAAGGACGATAGCCAGCGCAAAAATAGACAGGGCGATGATGATATACATCAAATTCCCGCCCTGGCCGATAAAATACAGTATTCCTGGTGAGTCCACCTGTGTTGGCATAGCGCGGTATATGTAGCGGAGTTCCCCGCTGAGGGGAAGGGTGTTGCAGAAAGGAAAAACCCGGCTGAGACCTTTTCTTTTTTTTATCCGACTGGTAAGCCGCAGAGAACTGCCAGGAGCTAGCAGGCAATGGGAAGAATAGTCGCAACGGTGGATATCGAAAACTTCTCCGAAACCGGCTCGTCCATGAAACTGGACGCCCTCGTTAATACCGGAGCAAGCTATCTTACCTTACCGTTACACTGGAAGGGTCGGTTCGGCGCGTTTGCTTCGGAGGAGACGGTTGAATTGCAAACGGCGACCCAAGAAGTTGTCCAAGGAACAGTCTGCGGTCCGGTAAAAATAACCGTGGAAGGATTTCGATCTATTTACAATGAAGTGCTGTTTATAGATATGAAGCCGGAGAACGGCGAATACGAACCATTGCTGGGCTATATTGCGCTTGAGCAATGCGAAGCGGCCGTGGATATGCTTGGCCACCGGTTGGTCCCGGTAAAGTATATGGATGCGAAATGATGCTGAACGATTTGAATGAGAGAAGATCACCAAAGGACGCTGCCATGAGAGGCCACTTGAAAAGGTCCCACCCAATCACGGCCATGCTTGCCCGCTGGCATTTTGTCCACCGCGCTTGTCTGATTTTCCTCGTGGTCTCTGTTTTGTCTGTCTTTCCGGAGTCCCTTCTTCAGGCTCAGCCACAGAATGTGGAAGTACAGGTCCGGCCATTAACCGCAATAGCCCCAGTGATCGCCGTCCCGCCGGGGAGAGGCTCCTCCGCTATACGCAGGACCACAGACGACATGCGCAGGGCCACGGACGACAGGTGGGAGCGCGCTCGGGACAGTGAAAACTTTGTGGTGGAAGTGAAGATTAACAATGGGACCGACCGCGCCTATCTGCTCAAAGCCAATAAGGTCTCGTTACGCGCCGAGTCCGGCGAACGCGTGAGACCGCTGGAAGCAAACGAAGAGAGTCCGACCCCTGTCCTCACGGACCAGACCATTGCGCCCGGCGCGACAGCCCGGGGCTACCTCTCTTTCCCGCCTGGCTCATATACAGGCGCCCGGGGTTTTCTCGTTGAAGAGCGCACCCAGGCGAACGAGGGCTTCAGCGTAGACTTCTAACGTCTGGTCCGTGGGCCTTCGCTTCGACCGTACCAGGACGCTCGGTGGCAGCACGCC
Organism: uncultured Binatia bacterium (SeqCode); assembly: GCA_965247985.1. Classification (GTDB taxonomy): domain Bacteria; phylum Desulfobacterota; class Binatia; order Bin18; family Bin18; genus Bin18. Next base: position 4,187,113 of record OZ252051.1, read on the forward strand.
GAAAACCCGTCACAGGCATACCGGTGTGAAACTGCAGACCTTGTCAAGGTACCCTTGACAAGGTCTGGGCGTCAAGATATCCTTAACATATGCACTATGAGGAGGCCGTTATGCGAGCAAGTGTAAAAAAGAAACCGCTTCTTTTCTGTTCGTTTTGCCGGAAAGACTCAGAGACCGTGAACAAGCTCATTGGTGGGCCAGGGGTCTATATTTGTGACGCCTGCGTGGATGTGTGTAACAAGATCTTGTACGGCAAGACAGCCCCGTCCCATCCAGGCGACTGTCATGGGAACCACTAAGAAGGACCTTCTTTTCTGTTCGTTTTGTCGGAAAGACTCGAACGCTGTCGCAAAACTCATTGGCGGACCGGGGGTCTATATTTGCGACGCCTGCGTGGCTGTGTGCAACAAGATATTGGACGGCAAACCAACCCCAGCCTTTCCGGGCTGGGATGCTCTCACCGATGATGAACTCCTGCGCATCCTACGCCCGGCGGCTGCCACCGTTCACTCAGTAGCAGACATCCTCAAGCAGCATGTCCAGATCCTGCATAAGAGAGGTATCACCTGGACGCAAATCGGAAAGGCCCTCGGGGTGAGTCGGCAAGCCGCCTGGGAGCGATTTTCGTAGGCTGCTCTTAAGCGTCGTCTGGACGAATTTTCGGCGGCATAAACGCGGTCACGGGTGGTGGGTCGCCCTGGTAGCGCTCGACTTGAACCAGGGTGGTGTGCGCACTGGGCCCCTGACCTAGCTTTGATGTGCCTTTGTCCAAAGTGAGCACATTTGGGTTGCCGTGTTTTTCTAATGACCCAGGCACCCCCGGTTCGAGTGGGTCGTACCACGCTCCCGTGGGGAGCTGGACAACACTCTTTTGGATGTTGGATGTAATGCGGACACCTGCCAGGCATTGCCCTCGGTCGTTAAAGACCCGGACAACATCGCCCTCGCGCAGTTCACGCGCTTGGGCATCGTCCGGATGTATCCAGATGGGTTCGCGTTCGGCGATCTTTAAGCTGCGACTGACCGCTCCCTGATCGAGTTGGCTGTGCAGACGTCCGACCGGCTGATTAGAAGTCAGGTGGAGGGGGTAGTGCACGGCTTTCTCGCTCCCCAGCCATTCGACAGGTTCCATCCAGGTCGGGTGCGGCGGACAATCGTCGTAGTGATAGGACGCAATCCGCTCTGACCAGATCTCAATCTTCCCGGATGGCGTGTCTAAGGGATGGGCGTCGGGGTCGGCTCGAAAAGCGGACAGAAAAGGCGCGGGCTTGGATGGGGGTGGGAGTTCAAAATATCCGTCTGCCCAAAACTGCTCAAAGTCGGGCAGAACAAAACCACGCTCACTCGCGCGTTCGCGGGAGAGAGCGTAGAGATGGCGCAGCCAGCCGGCTTCGTCCCGTCCTTCGGTAAATCCTTCTCGAAAGCCCAGGCGTTCTGCCAGGTCTGCGAAAATAGCATGATCGTTCCGCGCCTCACCAACCGGCTCAATCGCCTGTTTATTGGCCACCACAAAGCCGTCGCGTGGCGTGCAAACCATGTCGTTGCGTTCGAGCGGGGTCGTCGCCGGGAGGATGATATCTGCGTGGCGCGCCATGGGCGTCCACCACGGCTCATGGACGATAATAGTTTCTGGCTTTTGCCAGGCCCGTAATAGGCGGTTCAAGTCCTGATGGTGATGGAAGACGTTGCCACCCACCCAGTAGATCAGGTGAATATCAGGGTATGTCGCTCGGCGTCCATTATAGTCGAACTCCGTGTTCGGATTCAGCAACAGGTCGGCAATTCGGGCAACCGGGATGACGTCGTCAACCGGGTGAACACAGCGGTCTAAGGTGGCCCAGGGAATGCGGGAGGACGAGTTTCCGACTGTTGCGACTGAAGAGTAGCCATATCCGAAGCCTCCACCAGGTAAACCAATTTGTCCCAAAATGGCGGCCAGCGTGACCGCCATCCAATAGGTCTGCTCACCATGATCCGCCCGTTGCAGGGACCACGCTATCGTGATCAACGTTCGCCGGGCAGTCATCCGCCGGGCAAGCGTTGTAATGATCTCAGCCTTCAGGCCGGTAATATGAGCCGCCCAATGAGCGTCTTTGGGCTGTCCGTCGGATTCGCCCATCAGATACGGTCGAAATCTCTCAAAGCCAACACAGTACCGTGCAAGAAAGTCGTGATCAGCCAAGCCCTCTTTGACCAGGGTATGCGCCAGGCCGAGCATGAGGGCCACGTCGGTATTTGGCCGCGGGGTCAGCCATTCGGCTTGCACAAAGTCGGCAGTGTCGTTTTTCACCGGACCGATATTCAGGAATTCGACACCCGCCTGCCGACAGGCTTCCAGGCCCTCTCGGGTTCGATGCCGGGCCACTCCGCCATAGGCCACCTGTGCATTTTTGAGCGGCATCCCACCAAACGCTACCACAAGTTCGGAATGTCGGGCGATCGTCTGCCACGACGCTTGCTCGACCAGCAGACGAAAAAAATTCCCGGCAATATAGGGCATGGCCACGTCGGCCGCGGCATGGCTGTAGGTGTTTATCGAACGGACAAAGCCACCAAAAAGGTTGAGGAAGCGATGCAACTGGCCTTGGGGGAAATGGAAGGAACCGGCACTGCCCCAGCCGTACGAGCCAGCATAAATCGCCCGGTTGCTGAAGGTGCTCCGGATACGTTCGAGTTCGGCGGCAACAAGATCAAGCGCCCGCTCCCAACTGAGCGCGACAAAAGGCTCGCCCCCACGGGTGCCACTGCACGGTCCGTTCCTGAGCCAGCCTTCTCGCACCATAGGTTGGCGGATACGCAGATCGTCATTGACGGCTTCCACATACGAGCGCCCAAGCGGAGAAGGGTCTGGGTCTTCGGGCGTGGCATCCATGGCAACCAGGCGTCCCTCTTTGACCCGAGGCGCATAACCACCCCAGTGGAAGGCGGAACGTGGATTTGCAGCGTTGTCAGCGATTTTCATGAGCGATGACTTTTCCTCTGAGACAGAATAAAGAAGGGGCACGACCTGCCGTGCCCCTCTGAAGATGGTCAGAACAAATACAAGCTTATGTCCCACACGTTTGGCTGGCAAAGTCCTTGATCTTGGTCTTGAGGCTTGTATCACCAAGCCGTTTCAGCATTTTTTGGGCACTACTGACTGTCTTACACGCTTGGGTAGAGTTGCCGAGAGTATCATTGAGTCGGGCGACTTCAAACGTGCCGCGAAACCAGAGCGGATCACCGACTTGAGTACCCTTGAGCATCGCCTCCCACAGGGAGAGCGCACGTTTTTTATTCCCCCGGACTTCAGAAATCTGGGCTAACCCGACGGTGGATACAATCGAATAGGCGCCTTGCTTTTGCTCAAGGTTTTTATAGATAACCTCAGCCTTGTCGTATTGCTTGGTATCGAGATAGAGCTGGGCCAAGTCATACCGGAAGCGATCCGGGGACTGATCCTCCGCAAATTCGCCATCGTTCTTGAGCCATGCCTCATGCAGACGCGTCAGCGTCCGCTTGGCAATAAGTTCGTTGTCCTTATCATCCTGACGGCGGAGTTGACGGATGTCTTTTTCCAGCACGCCAGACAGGCCGGCCAGGAGTTCCTCTTGTTTGTCGGGCTGATAGCGCTCTAAAATCGTATCCACGTCTCTTGCGAGCTCGGCATAGCGCCCGGTCTTCTGCAGCGCGACCAGCCGGGTACGGGCAACGGTTTCAAACGCATCGGGCTGCTTCGGATATTTCTCTTCAAAGCCTTCAAGAAAAGAGACGATCTGTTCGGCGTTCGCGTCCATATCGTGACTCAAATAGACGGCGTGCATCACGCTGACCTTGCCCGGATATTCGCGATAGGGGTCCCGCTTCACCAGTTTGGGGCTGCTCTTGGCCAGCGTCGCGCTGCTCTTCCAGTAGTCGTCCAGACTGGCTCCAATCCGCTGGCGGATAGCGTCTTCACTCAGCCCACTACTGGTATCGCCGTCTTCAATCGCATGCAGCACCTCGAAGTACGCCTGAAGCGTGGCATAGTCTGCCCGCACTCGGAACGCCGGCGCACCGCGCACTTTTTTATACGCATCGGTTGCTTTCAAGTACTCCTCTTGCTCTTGGTAATACTCACCCAGCCGGAAGTGGGCTTCGTAAATGGACCGGTGCTTGGGGTATTTCCGCGTGAAGTCGCGAATCGCCTGCACATACAGCTTCCCGTTCCGCGCACTTTGATCCCGCGCGTATAAGGACTCCGCCGACTTGAACTGAAAGTATTCCGCGTCAGACGCATGCTTAGTCTTTGCTCCTCCGTTGCTGAGGAAGGTGTCCAAGGTATTGATGGCTTGTCGATAGCGACGTTGTTCATACAGCCCGATGCCAAGGTAGTATTGCGCGTCTGCTTGATACACGGCAGCGTTGGGATCGTTTGAGGCGACGACTTCCTCAAGAAAGGGAACCGCCTTGGCAAAGCGTCGTTTCTGCATATGCTCTTTGGCTTTCAACCAGGGCGGAAACGGATTTTCCTGTTCGGCAATGACGAGTTCTTCCTCCCGTGTCAGCTCTGCCTGCATCAAAGCATCGGCCCGGTCCTTCCACTTGCCGCCGGCCTTGCGGAGTTCGAGAATCAATCCGAGGAGTTGGCCGCGCAATTGGCTGCGCTTCTTGCCGCTCGCCTTTCTACTCTGCTTGGCGATGCTCTTTGCCTGCTGGAATTGCGCCTGCGCCAATTCCGTCGGAGAAGGTTGGGCTTTCCCGCCACGCTTGGCATAGCGCCGGGTCTGCTTCAGCGCTCTCTGGGCCTTCCGTTTCATATCGGCAGACACGCCGGGCTGTTTAAGCAGCAGTTCAAAGTCTCGTATGGCCCAGTCAAACTTCTCAAGTTCGCGCTCGCTCAGCGCTCGGCCGAACAGACTCTCGTTCTTGAGTCGCGAGGCTTGATCGCCAACCGCGAATTCACCAAAGCCGTTCATGGCTTTCGTCAACAGGGTTTCCTTTTTCTTCTCATCGAACGTGAACGAGCCGATGTAGTTCAGCCAGTTCAAGAAATATAAGGCGCGCGCCGCCACCCCTTGTTCCGCCCGGTATTCCTGTGAGTCTTGTACGGCCTCCAGGTCGCCATCCCGCGCAATGACATCCTGCGTCATTTGGTCAACGCGCTTGAAACTACCGGTATAGATATCGTTGAGCGGGCCCTGAAGCGTCTCGTAGATATCGCGAATGGCTTTTTTGCTCGATGGGGTTTTGACCGATTGGGCCAAATTGGGGAGCGCAACAAACTCTAAGGCAACCGGGCCGAGGATTTGAATGGCTTGCAGCTTGGCCTGTGCATTCCAGCTCCCCGTTTTGAGCGCATTGGCCTTGCTCCGGGCCTGCTTCGCCCGGGCAGAGAGTTCAGCGATAGTAGCCGCCTCGACCTCGGGACTCAGCCAACCCAAGTTCACACTCAGAGAGATAATACCGATAATGGAAACCAGACGCCGCACGCTTATACTCCTTTTTGATACGACCATAATATTACGCTTAAAGCTTCCGCATTCCACCCCTGTCCGTTATCCCTAGCTGCATCAAGAGACACGCTTGCCCAACCCTGAGTAAGCGCTCTTTTGTATCACGCTAGGCGACCCCCAGGCCGTGTCCTACTCCAAGTCCCGCAAGTACTTCGCCATTTCCACTTCCCAGCGCGAACCGAAGGTCATAATAATGATATTCTTGGTCAACGCCCTTTCCTCAGTCAGCGGAATGAAGTCACCTCCGCCGGCCTGTGCCACAGACGCCATCGTATTCCGGAAGTCTCGGTAGAAGCTGGGCAGCGGGGTTGGCTTAAAGGCCACGTTCATAATTTTACCGGTCCGCTCCCACAGCGCATACTCAAAGTCCTCGTGCATCTTGTCAGCCAAGTCCATGACACTAACAACACCACCGCGAGCTTGGAACCCTTGCGCCAAGCCCAGGACGCTACTCATGCTCTCCGGATGTGGCGGAGAGCCAGCGACGAGGATCACCACCCGCCGTGAGCGTTTACGCCAGCTCAGGTCGTTCATGGCAGCATCCATGCCTTCATACACCGCCTCAGGCCAATCTCCGCCACCGTCGGAATGCATATTAGCCAAAAAGCCTTTGAGCTTTGGCGTAGAAAAGCTTAAATCGACCCATTTGGTGACATACTCTTCGCCTCTGTCACGATAGGCTACAAGACCGATACGCGAGGTCGGAACGAGCTTTCGCAACAGAGTCACAAGCTTCGTCAATCGGTCACGGACCGAATTAATGACAAACTGCATGCTGTCTGTTGCGTCGATTACAAGGGCGACATCAAGACCAACTTTACGCAGCCCCCGACCGTAATCACCAAAGCCACCACCACCACCAAAATCTCCAGCTCCGACCAGACCGCTGAGCTGCGTGTCGATACCAGAGAAACTGCTGTCCGCGCGCTTCACGTCTATAGTGACCGGACCGATTCCGGAAAAGATAGGAATTGCAGCCCGTTGGATCGGCGCTTGGAGCGGGCCGGTTGACGCCGGGCCGGTTGGCCGGGCTCTATTCGGAATCAGATCCTCCATGGTCAGAATGCCTGGAATATCCTCTAGCGATGGCTCGCCTTCCCAGTCGTCGGGGACTTCCTCAGCCATAGCGTCTAATTCTTCTTGCGACAACGGCAAGGCCTGGACCCTAATCATGTCCGGCTCTTTCATGATGGTCACAGCCGTCGTTGCAAAGATGGACAAAATGAGAATATGGGCCGCAGTCGAGAAGGCAAACCAGCGGGCGTTTCTGCCAAATCCCCCTCCTCGATACAGCCATAGGTCCTCTTGGATTTTACGCTCGACTGAAGTGGCCTCAGATGTTTCGGATGTTTTTGTGTTGTCTTCGGGTGAAGCCATGGCTCTGCCCTCCTTATAGAGATCGCGATGGACCGCTTAACCGGCCCGTCTGGCAGCAATCGCGACCTGAGCTGCTCCAGCTCGTTGGGCAATGGAGAGAATTTTTACCGCCTCTCCTAAAATGACGTCCTTATCACCTTCGAGCACAACCGGCACGTCCGGCTTAGCGGTGACTTGCTGCCGAATAGCAACCTCAAGATCGGCCATGGTCACCGGTCTGGCGTTTACAAAGATTTCCTTTTGGGGCGTAACCGTAATCACAATCTGGCGCGGCTCCGAGTCAGTTTCTTGCACCTCAGGCAGGCTAATCTCCGCTCCGGATTGGACCATCGCCACACTGGTCACCATAAAGATGATCAGTAGCACCAAAAAGATGTCGCACAAGGGAACGATATTGATCTCGGCCATAATATCGGATCCACTCCCGCTCTTCTTGCGTGGGTTAGTCATTCCCATGAGCTTTCCTCCCCAGGCGGACGGCTTCGAGGACACGGTCTGAGCTGATCGTCATTGCCGCCTCGATCCGCTCCAGTTTGGTGTGAAAGTAGTTGTAAAAAATCACAGCAACAATCGCAACCGCGAGACCAAGCGCCGTCGCAACCAGCGCCTCAGAGATACCACCAGCTACAACCGCAAAACCCCCACTGCCCTCAACCGCCATGCTTGTGAAGGATTTGATAATCCCGATGACGGTACCGAGTAGCCCGATGAAGGGTGCACTCACACCCACTGTTCCCAGCACCCAGATGCTGCCTTTGAGCGCCTCGATTTCCTCGAAGCGTCGGTCCTCAATGATTTCAGACAAGTATTCGAGTGACTCTCCTTCTTGTTGGGAAATTACATCGCGAAATACCCGGCCGGCCGGCTTGTTCTGATCCTCCTCAGCAGTGGCAAGGGCCGCTCGGAAATCACCTTTCTGTAATTGCCCAACCAGTCCACCGGCAGTCTGCAGGGTGCCCCCAATCAGACCACGTAGGGCAAATATGCGTTCGAATATAATCGTGATGGTAACCATAGACATCACGATCAGGGGATAGGTGATGTACCATCCCTGCTGGATCATATCGAGAACACTTAAACCTTCCATTCTGAACCCTCCTCTTGTATGGGATTTGTCTACGTTTTTTCCATTGTCTCTTCTCTTTCTGAAGGAGAGACGCCAATTAGCCCATCTGCCTTCAATCCCCGACCGTTCTGTCCACCGACCGTGGTCAGGAATTCCTCAAGCCAATGAATCTCCCCTTTCAAATACGACAAGCCATGCATAATAATCTGGGCTTGCGGGAGTGTCACATCCTGCTCCTTCCAGTAGGCCTGCTGCTCGGTGACCCAGGCCAGACGTCTACGGGTCCACTCAAGTTGGCTCTGGAGTGCATCACGCAGTTCCGAGTCGTCAAGCAGATGACTAAAGGCGAGCGCGGCGTTCAAGGGGTCAAAGACTTTGGTTCGCTCCTCGGTGTCGAACAGCTGACGCCGCAACTCGGCCCGTAAATAGTCGTGGCCGGCCGACGTGATTTGGTAGACCTGCCGGGCCGGATAATTCCCCTTTTGTTCTACTTTGGTCTTTTCTACATACCCGGCCTGTTCAAGCTGCCCGAGGTTATAGTAGAGCGAGCCACCACTCAGGTTGATATACTTGGCGTACAGCCGGTGCTCGACTTCTTGCCGAAGTTCATAGCCATGAAACGGCTTCTCGGATAACAACCCTAAAATGACGAGTTGAACGCTAATGTTTGATCTCCCATAGATTAGTTTAATTGGACTAGATAAGGGAGGAGGAAATTAAAGTCAAGAGATTTCGCATTCTTTTTTTTCAACGATGAAAAAAATTGTATCCTGAGGAAAACCGAGCCGTCCCCTTTAGGATCACTCAGCGTCAATAACCCCACGTCCTCTCAACAGATTGAGAATAATATCCAAGCTATGCTCTCGTAGGTTAATTTTGAGTTGATCGTATAATGTAAAATTGGCCAAGCGGAGAAAGGGGCGATTATGAACAAAGTCAATAATATTAATACAGCCGAAGTCCTGCTCGATATTAAAGACTCGCCCGCTTGTTATCCCCGTCGCGTGGGCCAAAAATGCGTTATTGACGCCCCCATGCGCAACGAGGAGGATGGTTTGCCAGTCCTCTTTGTATAAGAGGGTCTGTAGGAGTCGCCCAGCGCGGGCATAGACCTGACGGAAACTCTCCCCGCCCAGGTACAATTCGTCCCAGTCGGAATCCGAATTCTTAAAAAACTCTTGAATCTCCTTGAATATGTCTGTCAGGCTCTTTTGCGCTAGTACCGCATCACTCGGGATGATCTCGCGCAGCTCTGGCGCAACCTGAATGTCCAGCTCTTTTTCCTTGGCAATAATCTGGGCGGTTTCATACGCCCGCTCAAGCGGACTGGCGTAAATCGCATCAAGCGGAACACCCCGAAAGAGCAGCGCTGCGGCTGCGACCTGTTCTTGCCCGCGTTCGGTCAGTGCCCCATTACCCAGCGCTCCTTCGTTTGCCACACGTTGATACAGGGTTTCCCCATGACGCATAAGGTAGATGCGATGCCCGTCCATACGCACTCTTTCCGTTTATTTCTTTGCAAATGGCTTGTCACGATCACGCAGGGCCTCTTTGAGTCCGCGTTCCATCATTTTCTTGACCTCATTTTTGACCGTTACGGTCTGGTGGGCAATCACATCAAATTCCGTTGCCGACTGTTCAGCCGCATACAGGCCCATGGCTTCAAAAAAGCGATTTGTCGCCGCCTTATGGAGCGTCAACAGGTCAACCGGAACAGCTGCTACACGGCGGGCGTAACGAAGCACCTCATCCTCAAGCTGCTGTTTTGGGTAGACTTGGTTAATCAGGCCATTATCCAGCGCCTCAGCCGCGGTCATGGAATCTCCGGTGAACAGAAATTCTTTTGTCTTGCGCATCCCCATCAGATAGGGCCACATCGCCAGCGAAGGGAGCACACCAAGCGAACGTCCGGCAGGATGGCCGAACTGGGCATCGTCGGCCGCAAAGACAAGGTCACAATGTCCGACAAACTCTGTTGCGCCGGCCAGACAATAGCTATGGACCTGGGCAATAGTCGGTTTGGGCAGGTTCCAGAGGCGCTGCCAGCGTGCGACGATCTTGCGCAATCCCCACCGATCACTGGTGACGGTAAAGCCTCCGCCCGGCCCTGAAACCGGCTGGAGGTCATACCCCGCGCAGAAGGCCCGCCCGGCCCCACGAATAATCAGGACACTGGCATCATTGTCCGTTTCAAACTCGTCCAGTGCCGCATCCAACTCGGACAAGAGTTGCCGACTCATGGCGTTCAGCTTCTCCGGACGATTCAGGGTCACGCGGAAAATCCTGTCTTCAACCTTCTCGTAGACAATGGCGTCATATCCCATACTGCGACCTCCTTTCCCTGCTGGCAGGGGGAATGGAACGTTTGGCTTACCACAGGCGACCGCGAGTGCATAGGGACAAAATGCAACTCAGCAGTCCAACAGAAAATTCCGGGAATAATCCTTGTTCCGCACTCTTCTTCTGCATACAGTTGCCGGCAGAGTAAGGAGGTTCTCATGTCAATGGATGCAATGGCGCTCCTCACCTTTGCCGTCCAATCCGGCGCTTCGGATGTCCACCTCAGCAGTGGTGCACCGCCCATGATGCGACTCGACGGGGCTATGCAGCGGCTCGACCGTCCCCCGCTCTCCAGGGAGGAAGTCCACGCCCTGGTGTACGATATGATGGATGAGAGCCAGCAGAAAGTTTTTGAGGAAAGCCTCGAACTCGACTTCTCGTGTGACTTGGCTGAGGTGGGCCGCTTTCGGGTGAATGTCTTTATGCAGCAACGCGGTGAAGGGGCGGTGTTTCGGACCATTCCCACCGAAATTGCCTCGCTCCAGAAACTCGGCCTACCGCCGCTTCTCAGCCAATTGTGTACGCGGAGAAAAGGGCTAATCCTGGTGACCGGTCCAACCGGCTGTGGAAAATCAACCACCCTGGCCGCTATGGTTGACCATCTCAACACGACTGCCGCCGGTCACATCATCACGATTGAAGACCCGATTGAATTCACCCACCAGTCCAGGCAATGTCTCGTCAATCAGCGTGAACTCGGCGTCCATACCCGCTCGTTTGCTAACGCGCTACGGGCCGTCTTACGCGAAGACCCCGACATTATTCTCATTGGGGAGATGCGCGACCTGGAAACTATCCAACTCGCCCTCACGGCCGCGGAAACCGGCCATCTCGTTTTCGGCAGCTTGCACGCGCCCGGAGCGGCGCAGACCGTGGACCGGGTCATCGACGTCTTTCCAGCCGCCCAACAAGCTCAGATTCGGGCCCAGTTCGCCGATTCGATTGCAGCCATAATCACCCAGACCTTATGTAAAAAGAAAGGTGGGGGACGAGTCGCTGCCCTGGAAATCCTGGTCGGCAGCCCGGCAATTCGTACTCTGATTCGCGAGGGCAAGGGCCACCAAATCCCCTCAGCCCTACAGGTCGGCCAAAAGGATGGGATGCAGACTATGGATATGGCCCTTATTGACCTCGCTACGCGAGGGCTTATTACGCAGGCAGAAGCGCAGGCCAGGAGCACGACCCCGAACCTCTTTGCGCAGGCCAGCCTAGCCGACCGCGCCGTCCCGCGCAGATAGCGGCCTTACACAGAGACAGACGTGAGACTGGACACGCTTAAATATTTCGCTGAAGCGCCGTGTTAGGCCGCTGGCTGGCCGCCGTGCTCAGTACTCTTTGCGGTCTCAATCAGTCGTTCCTGATACTGCTTTTGCAGCTCTATGTAGAAGGCCACCATCTGTGTGGGGTCATGATCAAAGCGCGCCGAGATGCGGTGCCGGACTTCCCGGATCTCGTCGATTACCGGATCACTCAGATTCTGTTTCATCGCTCCCGCCCAGTAGTTCCAAGGGTGTCACCAACGCTGGCACGAAAAGCCCAAGCATGGCATTCACACGGCGAAGGTAAGTCGCCTAACATAGAGCTGGGACGCGCCTTGGCGCGTCACCTTGAACGCCGGGTTAGGCCGCCTGATGGAACCTTGCCACGGACACCGGCCTTGTCTCTGCAAATCCTTCTCGATGAAGCTTTATGCGTTCGACCTCGTGAAGCGTCTCAGCAGCGAAATAGCTCTCACCACAGCTTGAGCACGAGATCAGGGGAATCCCTTCAATCACTAGCAGATCCTTACCAGAACCATAGCTACGGGGGATGTAGCGGATTTGGGCTTCTTGCTCTCCGCAGTTGTCACATTTCAGCTTGTTCATCATTCACCCACGCTGTTATTATAACGAGTCTGTCTGTATATCCTAGCTTGGCTGACGACCATTATCTGGCGCCCGTCAACGGCACTCCCTCGGACTAAGTACTTCCATTCCCGAGTTGCTTGATCACGTTGCCGCTCTATGATTTCTCCAGTAAGAATTGCTCTCTCCACGTCAAATACGGACAGCGTGTCTTCATCCATCTCATCTAAGGCATGAAGCGTGACAACATACCGGCGCTCACGGATTCGAGTTCTAAAGCGTTCAAGGATTCTCGGGTACAACGTGTCCTGCTACCACAAATGCGTTTATCGCCGCCAGCTAATAGAATAACGATCCTTGGCGACCTCTTCATATCCGTGCCCCGAAATTCGGACACCGCCTTCGAAAATCAGCGTCCGAATGCTGTCGAACGTATCACTCACAAGTCTCGTCGCTGTCAGGTATGTCTATAATCATCTCGTGTGGCCGCATAGCGACCAAGTTGAGCGGCGCGGACGGACCGCCAAGGAAAAGCAGCTAACGAGTAACCGCGTCCGCTCGAACACCTTGTTAGAGCGTAATCCAATTTCCTATATCGTGGAATCATCCTGAATCCAGGAGACAACGTCTTCTACAGTCTCAAGGGGCGGTACATCTGTCGTGTCGAGAACGGTCGCCTCATAGCCCCGTTTAGATAAAATCGCTGACAGCTGGCGCTTTTCAGTAAGAACCACTGGAATGAACTCCTCAGGGGAGAGGCCCAACTGGCGCCTTAGATAGTGCGCGAGTCTCGCATCCTTGTAGCGTTTTTTGAGGCGTCGAACGATTTCCTCATCCGACACTTCCAGAAGCAGGAATTTCGGTCGTGGTGCCCCGATGTCATTCCAAGATTCATAGAATACTTCAGGACCGTTACCACAGATAACCGTCGATACTTCCTCCTTGGTGTTTTCTGCGGCCACTCCGAGCCAATACTTTGCTTCTTCTGTAACCCAGGACTTAGGTGTATTCGCCGGAACACCCCGCTCATCGAAGTCATGGACGGCGAATGTCGACTTCGGCAGTCGCTTGGCTAGCTCCCGTGCAATAGTGGATTTTCCAGCGCCACAAACACCACCAATAAAGAAGGTAGTTCCAGGGTTCACTGACCTTTCCCTGCGTTCTAACTACTGATTAACAAGCAATTCTGATTGTTAATACGATATTGAGTCCTGTTTCAAGCAAATCTGCTAGGTGTAATATCACCGTCCAAAGGCGTCCAAAATTACGCCTCACAAAGTTCTGCACATAATACAGCTCCCGGAGATTCCTCTGTCAACCAGAATGCTTGACGACATGCGCAATCCCTTGGCCCGGGCCAGTCAGCCCCTGGACGCTTGCAGCACTGCCTGGGCGAGAGCCAGGTCGTCCGGGGTCGTAATTTTGAAATTGAGCGCGTCGCCGGGAACGAGGCGGACCGGTTGGCCCATTTGCTCAACCAGGGCCGCATCGTCCGTGCCAACGATGCCGTGCTGCTTGGCCCAGCGGTGGGCGGCGCGAATCACTCCGACCTGAAAGGTTTGGGGAGTTTGGGCCAGCCATAAATCATGCCGAGGGACAGTCTCATAGATGGTACGTTGAGCGCTGGCACGCTTGAGGGTGTCGCGGACAGGGGCAGCCACAACCGCACTGCCCGATTCGGCAGCCGCGTCGATACTGCGCTGAATCGCCTCACCACTGATAAACGGCCGGGCCGCGTCATGAATCGCCACGATCTCACAGTCTGTCTCAAGCGCGGCTAAACCATTCCAGACCGAATCCTGCCGTTCCGCCCCCCCGTGGACAACGGCAATCGGCTTTGACCAGGGTCCGTGCGTGCGGAGCAACTCCCGGCACAGGGCTTCGCGCTCGGGCGCAACCACAATAACGATGCGCCGGACCTCCTCGATGGGCTCAAAACGCCGTAAGGTATGCACGAGAATCGGTCTGCCGGCAACGGAGAGAAAGGGCTTGGGTAGCTCGCTGTGCAGCCGCCGGCCTTTTCCCGCGGCAACAATGACCACATTGACGTGCATACGACGTCTACTCCCGGCCTACTCCTGGCCTACTGGGCGGCTTCAGTGAGGTGCGCAACAACAACGACCTTGCCATGCCCAATTGAGGCCCCGACCAGTCCGGCAACACGGGCGAAGGTATATTTTGAGCGGAATAAGTCGTGGACTCTTTCGATTTCATTCGTGTCTGTCACAAACTGCGCTCTTCCGGTGAGGACGAGTTGACCGATTTTCAATTGCATCTGCGGGTCTTTTTGCAAGTTACGATACCAATGCGTTTTTCCATCTTTTCCGGATTGGATGTATAAAGCCCCTCGGTCGTAGACAAACCAGATGGGTTTGGTGCGCGGCTTGCCGCTCTTGCGTCCTGTGGTGGTGATTTCGAGCGTTGACTCATTAGCGACCTGAGCGAGTGCGGCCTGAAGCATGCTCTCCTGAGCCAGGCTCTCTTGAACGGAGCCGGGTGTTCCCATTGATACACTTCCACACACAAAAAGGAGCACCAGCCCGGCCCATTGAAGTTTCCCTGACGTATCACCTTGTGTCATGCTCACCCCTTCGACTTTCGACAACACACTCTATTTGCATCATCCGTCTCCATGTCACACACTACTCTCCAGTTTCTCGGCTAAAGGATATATGGTAGCGTACCTTTATTCTGGAGTTATGAGGAGGAAACCGCGATGGCCACTCAGTACCATTTCCGTGTAGCGAACGAAAGCATTGAGATGCAGATGGGCACCCATGCTGCCCCGAATATTACCATGACCATGAAGGAGGGCGACTACCTTGATATGGCCAACGGCAAACTCAACGGGCAAATGGCATTCATGAGTGGTAAGCTGAAAATTGCTGGGGATATGGGCCTCGCGCTGAAACTCCAAAACCTCTTTACACCGGCAGAGGCCGGCAGCCCGCCAGCCGAAACCGTGCAGCAAGTCATAGACGGCATGCCAGAGGCGTTCAATGCCGATGCGGCAAAGGGCATGGACGCGGTCTTCCAGTTCGATCTGACTGACTGAACACCCAAACGAGCCGGCATGTCGAAACGGACTGTTATCGGCCTGATGTCCGGCACGTCTCATGATGGGATTGATGCCGTGCTGGTTGATATTGCCCGCGTGAGGGGCCGCTTCCATATTCAACAACGGGCCTTTCGCTCATTCCCGTATTCCCGACCTGTTCGGTCCCGCCTGTTGAAATTAAGCCAGGGAGCACAGATTAATGCCGGCGAAGTCTCACAAGTCAATGTTCTCCTGGGCGAGTTGTTTGCGCGCGCGGTGTTAAAGCTGTGTGAAAGAGCCGCCATCTCCTGGGAGCAGGTTGATGCCATCGGCTCACACGGGCATACCGTCTATCATAGCCCCCACCAACGACCCAGACCAGGTTCGACCCTCCAGATTGGAGAACCTGCCGTCATTGCGAATCGGACTGGTATCACGACGGTAGCGGACTTTCGACCGGCAGACGTTGCGCTTGGCGGAGAGGGCGCACCCCTCGTTCCCTATGTGCACGCCTGCCTGTTTCAACACCCCAGCCGTGCGGTCGCCGTTCATAATATCGGTGGGATCGCCAACGTTACCTCCCTGCCTCCCCGTTCCACGCAACAAGACCTGCTGGCTTTTGATACCGGCCCTGGGAATATGTTGATTGACAGCGTTGTGCACACAGTCACCAAGGGCAAGCAGTTATACGACCGGAACGGCCGGATGGCCAAAGCCGGGAGCGTGCACACCCGTCTGCTGCATGAACTGCTCCAGCATCGCTACTTTGCTCGGCGTCCGCCCAAGTCAACCGGAAGGGAAGAATTCGGTGCGCCGTTTGTCGCGCGTTTTCTCAAACGAGCGGCTCAACTCAACCTGCCTCCGAACGACCAGGCAGCGACGGCAACCGCCTTAACCGCCACGAGCATGGCCCAGGCGTACCACGACTTTATCCTGCCGCACGGTCCGCCCGCCGAGGTCTATCTCACAGGTGGTGGGGCACTCAACCCGACCCTACGGACGCAATTCGCCCAGGCATTGCCCGATGTCCGCGTCCGACTGCTTGAAGAGACCGGCTATGAGAGCCAGTCTTTGGAAGCCCTGGCGTTTGCCGTTTTAGCCTATGCTACATTGCACGGCCTGCCTTCGAATATACCGAGTGCAACCGGCGCGAGGCGACCCGCTGTTCTGGGAAAAATTGTTCCGGGTAAGAACTATCGTGACGTGCGGTTGAGCTAGCAGAGAGGAAAGAGATATGGCAAAGCGTGTTGTGGTTATTCCCGGTGATGATGCTGCGCCCGAGGCAATGGCTCCGACGGTTGAAATCCTGAAAAACTTTGCGCTCGACATGACCCTCACCCAGTTTCCATCCGGTAAAGCAGGAGTGAAACAGTACGGCTCGCGGAAGGGATTTGAGACGGCGCTGCGTGAAGCGATTGACCAATCGGACTCGACCCTGTTTGGTTCGACCAATGGCACTACCGGTGGTATTGGGTATCTGCGCTGGGGTAAACAGACGTATGCCAATGTCCGTCCGGCACGCTGGCGTCCGGGATTTCAGAGTCCGCTCAAAAATCCGGAATCTATTGATTTTATTGTGGTTCGGGAAAATCTGGAAGACCTGTATGTGGGGGTGGAGGGCAACCTGGATACACTCTCGCCGCTCGGGTTAAAGAGTGCGATTACCCGCAAGCCGCTCGATACAACAGCGAAGGGCTTGTTTGCCATTAAAGCGATTACAGAGGCAGGCTCCCGCCGCATTGCCCGCTTCGCCTTTGAACTTGCGCGCAAACGCAAAGCCCAAGGGAGAAAGGGACTCGTCACCTGTACCAGCAAGTACAATATGCTGCGTAAAAGTGACGGATTGTTCCGTGAAGTTGTTGAAACAACGGCCAAAGAGTATCCCGACTTGGGCTATGAACAATACATTGTCGATGATTTTGCGCGGCGCTTAGTCGCTAGCCCGTCGCAATTTGATGTCGTTGTTATGCCGAACTTGTATGGTGATATCCTGTCCGACGTTGCCGCTGGTACTATTGGCGGCCTGGGACTCGCACCAAGCGGCTGCTATGGCGACACCTATGCCTATTTTGAGTCCGTCCACGGCTCCGCCCCTGATATTGCCGGCCGGAATATCATTAATCCGACCGCAACCTTGCTCTCAGCCGTACTGCTCCTCGACTATATTGGCTGGCCCAACGAGGCCCAGCACCTGGAGAATGCGGTCGCGCAAGTGTATGCCAGCGGCGAGGCCCTCCCGCCTGACCAGGGTGGGTCAGCATCAACGACTGAGTTCTGTGCTGAAGTCCAAAAAGTACTCTTTGGCTAAGAGTACAACGACTCTTGGGAGGGCAACTATCCCGCTGTCTTGCTCCGGGAGCGCTTCACAACAACAATATTTTGACCGTTCACTCGAACTGTCCGTTTATCTGAGACGGGAGAAGACAGCTGGACCGGCTTGCGGCCACGTTCTTCCCGCCATCGTTTGAGTTGTTGTTCCAGGTCCTTCGAATCCACCCGTTCCTCCATAACTACTCCAATATCTTCGGCTTCTCAGCCATCTATAAATGCTTCCAAACTCTTCGCGCGGGTTGGGTTGCGCAGTTTCCGTAACGCTTTGGCCTCAATCTGACGAATGCGCTCACGGGTCACGGCAAATCGCTGTCCAACTTCTTCAAGCGTATAGTCCGTCTTTTCATCAATACCAAACCGCATCCGCAGAATTTGCTCCTCACGCGGTGTCAGTGTGGCAAGCACCTTGCGCGTCTGCTCCTCTAAACTCAGCGCCATAGCCGCGTCTGCCGGAGAGAGGGTTTGACGATCTTCAACAAAATCTCCCAGCGAACTCTCTTCATCATCTCCAATCGGGGTCTCCAGGGAGACTGGCTCTTTCACAATCTTGAGGACTTTCCTGACCTTGTCCGCCGGGACTTCCATTTGGGCGGCAATTTCTTCCGGCGAAGGTTCCCGGCCGAGCTGTTGGACAAGATAGCGAGAGGTCCGCAGCACCTTATTGATCGTCTCAATCATGTGTACCGGGATACGAATCGTCCGGGCCTGGTCAGCGATTGCCCGACTCACCGACTGTCGGATCCACCACGTCGCATAGGTCGAGAATTTATAGCCACGTTGATACTCAAATTTCTCAACCGCGCGCATAAGACCAATATTGCCCTCCTGGATCAGGTCGAGAAATCCCAGCCCGCGGTTGACATAGCGTTTGGCAATACTCACCACCAGGCGCAGATTGGCTTCAATGAGACGGCGCTTGCCTTCCTGCGCCTGCGCCTCTCCTAGTGAGATCGTCCTCAGGGACTGACGCATCTCGTCAATATTCGTTCCAAGCTGCTCCTCAATGCGCTGAATTTCCTTGTTTGCGTCTTTGACGACCTGACTGGCTTCTTGGATTTTCTGCTCCTGGGCTTTCCCCAATGCCTTTCCCGCTCTCGACCCCCGGGTACTCCCATTCTTCGATGTGGACGTACGCGACAGGGCAACAATCTCAGATGCCTTGCAGTTCAAAATGGACTCTTGTCTTCGGATAGTCCGATCCTGCTTTTCCAGCATGACACCGACTTCCTTTAATTTATCGGCAACAATCGTAATATGACGTCGGCCCAAAGGCAGCGTATCAAGTGAAGTCCTGATCTTCTCGTGTATATCGCCAAGCCGCTTGAGGGCTTTCTCCCGTTCTTTTACCGGACTCCGCTTGCGAGACAATTTTTCAGCTTTTTCTCGCTCCCCGGCAAGGCGTTTGAGCGGTCCCATACGGCTCAGAAAGAGCGCAATCCGCTGGTCTTCCTTCCCGGACGCATCAGTATCCTCTTCTTCGTCACCGAAAATACGCCGAGCTTCTGTCTCGTCCTGTTTGAGACGACTACCGAGAGATAAAATATACTGTAGAGCTAAAGGGGCAGAGAAGATTTCCTGGCGAATACGCTTCTCCCCGGCCTCGATCTCTTTCGCAATCACGACCTCCTCCTCACGGCTCAGGAGTGGGATATTGCCCATCTCCTGGAGATACATCCGGACGGGGTCTGAGGTGTCTCCCGTCACAGACTCCCCAGCCGCCACTACTCTCTCCCCCCATCTCTCTTCGTCCTGTTTAGCAGTCTCAGGAGCAGGGGGCCCCTCTTCTTCGATGCTGATGGAGTTATCTTCCTCAAGAACGTTAACAGTCTCAATATCCATGTCTTCAAGAATGGACATGACATTTTCTATTTCTTGTGTCGGCGCATCTCCCTGCGAGGCTGAAGAAAAAGTAGTGGCGGCTTGGGCCTTTATCAGCGTGGACGTCTTTCGTGGGGTATGCGCAACAGTCGCCGTTTTTCTGTTTTTCTTTTTTTCCATAGGACGCTTCAGCCCCCTTTACACAAGCGGCATCAAAACACGGCAGGATGTGGCTATTCCTTCATCCCAACACATATAAGGAACGAGGAAAAAGCTTAACTTCTCCGACAGAGCTACTTCTGCTTAATTGATCCAAGAGAATTTATAGGTAGGCCGATGCACTTGGCCAGAGCTTCTGAAAAAACAAGGAGCTAGTACATGATAAGGACAGTCAGATAGGAAGTCAAGAGAAAATCTGCTAGTGCGTCAGTTTGCATTGCGTTGAGAGTCAGAACGGCTTGCGCCCGGGCGGACGCCCTCATCAGGCCGGGTCTGGGAGTGCGGGCTTCCAACCCGTAGAAGCAGGGGGCGGCCAGGATAGCCACGCTCCCAGGAGGAAGGAGGGGTGCCGTTCTTCCGCAGGAATACTAGACGACGGGCCTAGATACCGGAGAAGGGATTCAACTGACGCACTATCGGATTTCACGAAAATTCACGCTTATACACCATAATAGCCCGTCTTCGTTCGGGTGCATAGGCGTACCATTTCGTCGCCGGGACTGCGTCTGGCGTGACTTGATAAAAATCAAACCGTTCAAAAAGCCGCCGCGCGCCCTCTTGGTTCGTACAGGCAAAAAGATAGGAAAGACTGCGTTCCTGTCCTTCAGTGATGGCTTTCCAAACAAGGCGGCTTCCAATACCTTCGCCGTGGAACCGCGTGAGGGTGTAGAGCCCGGCTATTTCTCCTGCATTTTCAGCAGCATACGGCAATAGAGAGCAAAACCCAACGAGATCTTGCTCTTTACCAAGCCGCGCCCCATAGCCGTGCAGCAACAACTGACTGACCTCGGAGGAGGTCCTTTTTTTGAGCACCCCTTCTTGTTCGCCTCGCTCTATGAGCCGTTCGGCTTCGGAGAAATCATCCAGGGCTAAGCGTTCCGCCTGACAATAGTCTGTCAGAGTAAAGAACGTCCCACACCCTTCGTAGGTAAAAAGCTCTTTTGCCAAGCTCGCCGGCGTACACAGAGATACTGAAGCGACTCCACCCTCTAACGCTAATCGCGCTGTCTCAAGTTGCAAGCGCCTCTCTTGAGGGGTATCACTGCTGGCGCCACGAGACTGCAACTCCTCCAAGTTTGAACCGTTCAGAAAGGATAAAGGCTCTCCGCGCACTGTTAATCCTCCCTGCCGGTCAAGGAGAACAAGCTTGTATACTTTGAGGCGATTCGATAGCTGCTGCGCGCCCTGAAGGGCCGGTAGGCGTGCCTGCGCAGGCCAGAGCCCTATGAAAACGGGAACCGCACGCAGGGTTTCCAGAATGTGAAGACACAGATGGTCTTCATCAGTCTCAGGCAACAGGGTTATGGGAGCAGAGATGCTGTTCAGCACCTTAGACAACTGTGTATGTAATATCTCGATAGTACGACGTTCTGCTATGGATTTACTTGTTTCCACGAGCAAGATCGCGCGTGTTTCATTCAACACGAGCGCGCACAGGACCTCCCGGACCACGTCGCGATCCCTGGGCGCTGTAATATCCTTGGCACGCAGAACAAACAGGAGGCTCTTCCCCCGAAATTCTTTGAGGTAGAAATCCTTCTCCGCGGCCGAAAAACAAGGGGTGGTGGGTTTCATCTCTCTTTCTTCTCGTCACCCACGGAGCCACTCACCCCAATAGCTGTTCTCGGAGAGAGTCCTTCCCATGACTATCCCATATAATGCGAATTTCCTGCTGTCGATCAACCAGGAAAAGGAGAATCTCCTGCACGGGAAACTGGGTCAATTGCTCAAGGGCCAGCGCACTGGGTCCGAGCATTTCATAAGTGAAACTATGTTCCTTTCCGGAGAGATCGGTCTCTCCCAGGAAAAAATCAGCAATAAACCATTTCTCGCCTTCGAGAAATGCCAGTCGAATCCTCCCTTTGAGGACACCATTCCCGGAAGGTAGCGCAAACGCCTCATTCACAATGCATTTCGGGGCAACCTGAATACGTGGCCAGATCGCAGCTCTTGCAACATACTGCTGCACATCGTCACTGAAAGGGCCGCCTGATGATTTCACTTGTGGATACGCTCCCACGCCCTTCTCTTGCCTCGCCTGTAATGCCGTCTGAGTAATAAGACGATCTAATTGAACTTGCTGCCACGATACATGCTCCCGACGAATCACCTTCTGCGTGTGCCTCTTCCGCCGCCCTTTGGCAATGAGTCGACGTCTTTCCGTTACCCAGACGATATCGGAATGCTGATCGTCATCTATCTCCAATCCTGGAGATATGGGTGATTCAGGTATAGCAGAGACAGGAGAAGAAAATTGGTCCCGTTCAGGAGTAGCAAGATATGCAGTCTCCTTTTCTTGGAATCCGGCCAGGTCAGGCAAGGACGAAACTTGAGGCTGGTCCATCTGGCTGGGCTCTATAGTCACGCTATGATGAGCGGAATGCTGCGCTTGGGCCGAGCTATCGCGCAGGACAGTATGCAATACATTGGTGTCTCTTTTTTTCGCGTCGGATGGTGGGTGCATAGGAAACACGACATACTCTCGGGCGCGCGTTGTCGCCACATACCATAAGCGTCTTTCCTCGGCAGCTTCCCGATTGCGTTCCCGGCTCTCAGCCTCCTGCCAGCCAAGGGTGCAACAATGCAGGTTGCGCGGACCAACGTGGAGCTCAAGACGAGCCTCTTTCCGGCTCACAAGGCCCATACGGGTCAGGCGGCTGGGCGGCGCTCCGGACTCCGCCACAATGACAAGCGGAAATTCCAAGCCTTTGGCCTTGTGAATTGTCAGTACGTGGAGCGCGTCGTGCGGGTCATCAAGAGCGTTATCTTGTTCCGCATGCCCATCCTCGGACTCACCAAAATCGGACTCATCAAGAATGGACATGAGCAGGCGGTCTAAAGAGTCCGGGGAGAAGTCCCTCGCATCCCCGTATTGATCGGAAATCCCGCGCAGCACCTCAACAATTTGAAACAAGTGTCGGACCCGCTGCTGTCCATGCGGACGCTGGGCAAACAGCGGGAGTAACGGCGTGTGGGTATACATCTCAGACAGCAGAGCAGAAAGTCCGACGCTCTGAGCGCCCTGCGCAGTATGGGACAGTCTACGCTGTAAGGTTCGCAGCAAAGCAAAAGCGGCATGGAAACGGTCAGCACAGGCAAGCTGTGCCGGAACTCTACCGCTGAGATAGTCGAATGCTCCTCCCGCACATCGAAATTGTGCCAGCTCTTCGTCTGAAAAGCCGAAGAGTGCTGAGCGCAAGGTTGCAACCAGGGCGGTAGCGTCAGCCGGATGGATCAGCGTGCGTACACACGCCTGAATATCTGTCCGCTCCTGACTTGAGGCAACACGCCGCGTGCCCGTACTCCGGTACGGGAGCTGTGCATCCCGTAAGGCTCTTTCATAGGTCTCCACGCTTCGATTCGTCCGACACAGTATGGCGATATCGCCATACGTCAGGGGCTGACCCGCTTGTGTAGCCAGTGTCTTGTGTTCAACGGTCTGACGGATAAACCGCACGGTACAGCGCGCTTCGGTGTTGCGTAGTACGTCCTGATGGGCCTGATTCGCCTGTTCGTGTGGCGCTGATTGGGGCAGGTGTAAGAGAAAAATAGTTGGTCCCTCTTGTCCTTCTTGGTCCTCACCGCTCGCCGCACGCAAGGGCAGATACCCCGGTTGGTCCGGGTCGTCCGCCTTGTCCAACACACGTGAAAAGGTATCGTTCATCCACCCCACCAGCGCCGCACGCATCCGAAAATTCGTTGAGAGGGCGAGGACGCTGCCCTGGCGTTCAATAGCCGAGCGAAGCAGGTGATAGGTTTCGAGATCAGCCCGACGAAAGCGATAAATGGACTGTTGGGGATCACCAACCAGAAACAGTTTCCCGGCTCGGAGTACAGCCTGCGTCCAGCGATCGGTCTGGGGTTGATCCTCGGCGAGGAAGAACAGAATTTCGGCCTGTAAGGGATCAGTATCCTGGACTTCGTCAACCAGCAGGAAATCGAATTTCCGTTGAAAATAGCGCCGCAGTTCGAGGTTCTGCTTGAGTCCATCCCGCATCAACACAAGCAGGTCCAGAAAATCGAGGCAGCCCTGTTGCTGCTTTTTTGCCTGATAGGCTTGAAGATATCTGCCCAACCAGCCAGCCAGTCCAACCGTCAGATTGTGCAGCCAGGTCGCTCGGGCCTTGAGATGGAGATCCTTTATCCGGGCGAGTAGCGTCCGTGCTTCGTGGAGCGCAGCAGTCGGCTGCCAATTCGTTTGTCTCCCTTTTCGAGGCTGAACCGTCAGGCGGTGTAACAGGAAATACTCCCACGCCTCTTCATTGTCCTGATAGCGGGCCGCCGGAACGATATCAATCAGGTGAGTAATTTGCTCGAACACGTTGTCAGTTGTGTCTTGGCAACAGCCCTGTAAAGTCGTGAGCCGGACGACAGCCGTTTGTATCTCAGCACAGTATGGTGGGAGACGAGAGGCGACTGATGTGGGCAGCCACGCCAGGCAGTCACGCTGTTCAACCAAAAAATCACACATAGACTTCAGATGGGGAACTGAGAGACCAACTCGAAACGCCTGGCGTATCAGGGCCGCGCTGTTATTTGGCTCTTGCAGCTCTTGCGTGAGCCAGGCCTGCCAGACCTGGTCGTGCAACAGGCCTGCCTGGGCCTGGTTCAAGACCGTAAAGGCCGGGTCCAGTCCGACCTCCAACGCTCGTTCACGTAAGAGCGCCGCGCACAGCGCGTGTATGGTCATCACCATCGCCCGATCAAGCTGAGGCAGCACAGACTGTAAGGCAGCTCGCTCGGCCTCAGACAGGGCCGTTTGGAGCGCAGACTCAACGGCCATTCGTAGCCGCGTCCGCAGCGCAGTCGCGGCTTTATCCGTAAAGGTGATGACAGCGATCCGGCTCAGGGGACTCCGGCCGGTTCGCAGCAGTGCCCGCAAACGGCTCAGCAACAGTTGCGTCTTGCCTGTTCCTGCCCCGGCTTCAAGCAAAAATGTGGTCTGAAAATCAGAGACAATGCGCTGCTGAGTGAGATTGTCCGAGAGGTTGTCTGAGAGGGGAGATGGGGTCATGTTTGTGACCGTACCCAGCGCCAGGCAGCTATTTGGGGGTCTTGCAATTTGTGTTCAGCCCACTCAGAGCCATGCGGGTGACAGACTTCGGGAAATGCACAGGACAGACAGGAATCAGTAACGGGAAAGAACAGACCGGCAGTCATGCCCTCGGCCAAACGTGTGATTATTGTCCGTAACGTTCCCAACGTTGCCGCTAATGTCTCTGAAGTCAAAGACTTTTTGTCATGCGGAGCAGTCCCGTCAACACTCGTATACTCCGCACAGACCCAGTGGAGATCCGGTCGGAGATACTGGGCCGCATAGAGATAGAGCGCCAATTGGAGCGCCGTTCCACCAGCAAAGCCCCGAGAGGGTACCCGGCCCGTTTTATAGTCAAGAATACGCGCGGCGTTATGTTCAGCCGAGACATCGACCCGGTCAATCCGCCCACGGAGTTGTACCTCTTCTCCGGTATCGAGCAGAAAGGGAGTAGATTGGATAGGAAAAAATTCCTCGGCTGTCTTTTCCGTCTCCCCTGCCCCAATACCAAAGAACACCTCGAAAGCTTCCGGACGGAAATCTCGCGCCGTGTGGCGTTCTCGCTGGAGAAAGGCGTATAAGCGTCGCGTCAGGTGTTCACGCTCAAACTCCCAGAGCAGTGGCAGTCCAACCGGCCGGGTCTGCGCAAACGCGGCAAAATGCTCCTCCGCTATCCGGGTCAGCAGTCGCCGCTCGTCATCAATCGAAAGCGTGGACAGGGGCAATTGGTCAGTCTGGCGGAGACGGGAGAAAAAAGTGTACAGGATATCGTGCAACAACACCCCACGATCACGCGGGAGGAGGACAAAAGTCTGCTCTGGCTCTTCCCACGGCTTGAGACCAAGCACTGTCTCCAGAAAATATCGGAACGGACAGCCCGCATAGGTTTCCAGGCTGCTGGCGGACAAACACAGCCCCTGGGGGAAGAGGTGCTGACGCAGCGTGTTCTTGACGCTCTCCGCTTGCATACAGCCATCAAAGGCTGTGAGTTGCGGGCTATCCCAACGCTGCGCTATCGCCCGAGCGGCGGGAGCAAAGAACGGCAATGTCTGTAGTCCAGAGTGAACCGCTTGGAGAGAGAGGCCATTTTTGACGTGATGAACAGGAGTATGCGCATGGGTAGAAGCATAGGCCAGGTGGAATTCCAGAACGTCCACCGCAGGCCGAGCGTCTGGTGCATATACTCCGTCTGTTGGTATGCCAGATACCCAGCGACTTCTGTGTTTCAGGTCTGCAAACGTCGCCTGACGGCCACACAGCACACTGACAGTCTGTAAAAGGAGTACCGCGGGAGGGCGTGCTACACCGTGTATGCTGCGTGGGTAGGTCAGACATAATACCTCTTCCGCACTGTGGGTTGCCAATGTGAAAAGCAGTTGTTCGCGTTCGGCAATCTGGCGGCGTACAGGCACGTCCATAGTCAGCACTTCGGCAAGATGCTGGCGCTCGGCATCGGGCAAAATAGGGTCATAAGACGGTCGGCTCGGCCCGGATTCTTCCGCAAGTCCGGGTATGATGACAGCTCGAAAGCGGAGACCATACGCGTGTGTCAAATCGCCAAGAAAGACCCCGCTCGGCTGCGTTTTCCCGAGTCGAACTTTTGCCTGGGAGAGGATGGCAAGAACAGCCTCGGCCCATGCCTCAGTACGGACTGTTTCGTCCGATAGAAAAAGCGGAGAGAGGCTCCGCAGGGTCTCCTCAATGACCAGAGTCTGGTCCGGCCTATGCTGACCTGCCCCTTCCCGGTCCGGTTCCTCGTCACTCCAAAAAATCTCACTGGAGATATCGCTGGACACATAGTCTCTATACAGTCGCAGGAAGTGTTCAACCCATCCTCCCCAGGTCTGTTGGTCTTGAACCATTTTCACGTCAGTCAGAAAACGCGCCATAAATCTGACGAACAAACGGAGGAGGGACGCCACCTGTCCGGTCTGCCCCTCCGTTGCCTTTTGGTAGCGTGCTTCAAGCGCAGCGAGTCGAACGCGCCATTCCTGGCCTCCACGGCCTATGCCGGCCTCCAGACAGAGTGCTTCCCACTGGGCGATATGCGCCTCTGAAACGGTTTCACCAATAAGGTCTTGAAACGGGGGGTGGGCAAGCCAGAGGAAGGCAAAAAGACGCTGTCGCGGACAGTCTTCAGCCAATACATGACACAGCGCTTGCACGGCTTTCCCCCGCCGCGTAGAGAGCAACGGCTGATCCTCAACCGGCGCACACGGAATCCCAAGGCGGGAGAACGTCTCCAGCAGCAGCGGGCCATATGTTTTCGACTCGTTGAGGAGCACGCCAATCTCATCAAACGTGTAGTCCCGGTCTCGAACAAGCGAAAAGATCGTCCGCGCAATTTCACGCGCCTCCTGGGTTTGATCCAGTGCAGAAATGATTTGAAGGGAGACATCCGGGAGAGTCGAAATAGGACGCTGATCCGTCTGAGCCTTTACCTCCCCCTCCCAGGCTCGTTCAAAAAGCCGTGTTTGCACCTGAGAGAGAGCACAGCGTGGGGCCGGCGAACGAGCTAATGGAGAAGACTGAAAACCGAACCCCTTGAGCCAGCTCAATACGGGAGCCACCGCTTCGTATGCCGAGCCGGGCCGCCAGGGAAGAAAGACGAGGGTATCACTATGAGTGAAAATCGTTTCTAAAAAACGACGCTGCCGGGCGGTATACTCAACACAGCCATACACCAGTAGCGGTCCGTCACACACAGACGTGTCGGCAGACGCCGACGTGTGAGACCGGCCACTTGCGTGCGTGAACAGACTGGCGTCATCAACGAGCTGCCGTTCGTCCAAGAACTCTTCATACCGTGTGTAGACGTCCAGCAGCTTGTATATTTTCTCTCGATATAATACGTCCCGCGCAGGAATCTGGGCATAAAACACTTGCAAATGGTGGGGCTGAATGCCGGCCTGCTTGAGGTCTGACAGCGTCTCGCTCAAGAACCGGGGAAACCGAGGCTGCCGGGCGAGAGCCTGAAATCCGCCGCCGGATTGTTCCAGCAGGAGTTTCTTCACCACAAGCGGAGCCAACGCCGCTGAGACGCGACGTTTCCCCTCCCGCCTCAGCCGGTCTTCAGTCAGACGGGCGGCACAGTCGGTCAGGGTCGTAAACCGAAGTCCAATATGCCCGTTACCAGCCCTGGCAATTGCGGTGCTGAGCTGCGTCCCGATTGTGTCACTTGGAACAATAACCGTGAGTGGAGTAAACGCATCCGCGGCTTTCAGCGTGTGGACGGCGGCAATGAGCGCATCTTGCAAGACAGCATGCGAGTCGGAGACAAATACTCGCTTTTGAGACATACTTCCTTGCCCGGGGCTCCTCCGCTCGCTCTTGCCATTAGCGCTAGAATAGTCCTAGCGTTTGAAGAGCACAACTTCGAGCGTTTTATCGCTATAGCGATGCTTGAAACTCGATATCGCTCCACTCACCTCAATCCGTTTGTTAAAATCGGGCGGAAACGCGGATGAGACCGCGGCGAGTTTACGCATATCAGGATCATCGATACTGCCCCGTACCAAGAAATTGCCAGCTTTCAGAGCAAGAGTGTACTCGTAGTCGGGCATTTCATCGCCGATCCCCAGCTCGCGCTTGGTGGCAGAAATCGGGACGCGGCGCGGGAATTCCATACGTAGGATATAGGCATTACCCTGTTCTTCAACCGTATAACGCTCACCATAGCGACGCGAGCGTTCGGTCTTTTCATCAAACTCCGGCGTGTAATAGCCCTCAATAGGTTGGTCGCCTTTATCAGGCGTCCGTCCTCTGGAAGCGCCGAGAAAAGGGGCCATGGCTGGAGCAAGCGGGAGACCATAGAACGTCCCACGCAGTGGAGTTTCTTCGGTTGGAACGCCCTGAAAGAAAGACTCTCGCAAACGGATTAAGGTTTCCACCGAGGCAATGAGCATGCCAAGAAAGATGAACTTATTGGCCGCTTGACTGAAGAGTTCTCCCCCCAAAACAACGCTATAGACGGCCAGTAGAATACTCGGATACAGGACCATATTGAAAAGAATATTCAGGCTGGTCGCAGTCCCGACATGAAAATAACGAGTATCCCCAACAGATTGCTCAAGCGCCCGCTTGGTTGAGAGCGGCAACGCGCCAAGGATGGGCTGGGCTGAGGCAAGAAGCACCCCAAGAATTGAATTGTTTTGCGTTGGCTGGACTCGGGCAAGAGCCTGTGCATACGTGCCGGCCAGTTCGCCTTCAAAGATTTTCTCCTCAACAACCTTTTTGGGCGCAACCGGCTTGGGAGTCGGCGCTGCTACGGCTGGCGCCGCGGCAACAGTCGCCACCGGTGCAGGAGCCGCCACGGGTGGTGCAACAGGCTCAGCCGCGCCATTTGCCGCTGGCGCCTCGGCGGCCACCGGTGCAGCGTCTCCGCCTTTGAAGCGTGACGGGAAATCCTCCCCGAACGTCTGCTCGGGGTGCAACTCCTTGGCCCGCGCCAGCAGAGCCGCTTCCGTCTCTACGATGTCCGGGTTGGGCACGCAGCAGTCCACCGGACACACCGCCGCACACGCTTCTTGATCGAAAAAGCCCACACACTCGGTACATTTGTCCGGCACGATATAGAAGATGTCTTCGTCTATGGCCGGGTGTTGCGCCCCGTTAAAGTCCCACTCCACGCCCCCTTGATAGATGGCGGTATTGGGACACTCCGGTTCGCACGCTCCACAGTTAATGCAGTCTTCGGTAATGATCGTCGCCATACTGAACGGTTCTCCTTCTGCAAGCCAAGTCAGTAGCTATTCAGTGGCTATAGTGTAGCAGCCCTTCATCTAACGGGTTTACCCTACTCGGTCAACGCGACCGAGACATTCCTTATTACATATTGACAGATATGGGTTGCAGACCTAGTGTATTTTGCTCATTACTATTTTCCAAGGAGGAAGTATGAAACCTATATCTACATGGTTAGCGCTTGGGGTTTTCGCTCTTGGCTGCTTCATGGGAACACCCATCTGGGCGGATCACCATGAGGCCGCTGAGAAGATGGCCGAGACGACCGAGGCCGCTGCGCCAGTTGACATCAACATGGCGGACGCCGCCACGTTGCAGACCCTGCCCGGCATCGGTGAAACGAAAGCCGCAGCCATTATTGCCCATCGTGGAGAAAACGGCCCGTTCCAGGCCGTAGAAGACCTGAAAAACGTGAAGGGCGTT
Organism: uncultured Binatia bacterium (SeqCode); assembly: GCA_965247985.1. Lineage (GTDB taxonomy): Bacteria > Desulfobacterota > Binatia > Bin18 > Bin18 > Bin18. Next base: position 4,216,820 of record OZ252051.1, read on the forward strand.
GGCGATAAAACGTTTGAGGCGCTGAAAGAGAAAATTACGGTAGGTAGCGGTGCATGACAATTCTATCAGGGCGGCCTCCGTGGTCGCCCTTCTTTTTTTGAGGATTCGTGTGGCTAATGCCTTCTCCCATAGTGCCGAACTCGAAGCCAAGCTGACAACCCTGCCCACCAGTCCCGGCGTTTATAAATTCAAGAATCAAGGCGGAACCGTTCTCTATGTCGGGAAAGCGAACAATCTACGCGCGCGGGTCAGACAATATGCACGCGGCGGAGATGGCCGTGTCCAAATCCGCTTTCTCCTCGCCCAACTGACCGATGTCGAGGTCATTGTTACCAACAGCGAAAAAGAGGCCCTGCTGCTGGAAGACACCCTCATTAAGCAATTCCGGCCTCGGTATAATATCCGTCTCAAAGACAACGCCTCCTATTGGCACGTAAAGGTCACCAATCATGACCACTGGCCACGCCTTCTCCTGACTCGCCAGGTTGCCAAAGATGGTAGTAAATACCTTGGACCGTTTCACTCCAGCACCGCAGTCCAAGAGACCTTGGAAGTTATTCGCAAAGTCTTTCCCCTACGGACGTGTACCGACACTGTCTTTCGCAACCGCACCAGACCGTGCCTGGAATATCAGATCAAGCGCTGCCTCGGCCCCTGCACGCTGCCGGTCAATCCCGAAGACTACCAGCACCAGCTGAAAAACGCCCTGCTGCTGCTCGAAGGCAAAAGCACGCAGCTGGCAGATCAACTTACCCGGCAGATGAACGAGGCAGCCGACGCCCTCCGTTTTGAAGAAGCCGCGCGGTTGCGCGATCAAATCCGGGCCATGACAAAAACCGCGGAAAAGCAGCAGGTCGCCACACCTCTTGGCAATGATCAGGATATTTTCGGTTTGTATCGCGAAGGCGGACTCATCGAAGGCCAAGTCCTGTTTGTGCGTGGTGGGAAACTCGTTGGCAATCTGGCGTATAGCTTTGACGACAATGAGTTTCCTGACGAAGAGGTAGTGGCTGAATTCCTGAGTCAGTTCTACCAGGGCAGCCGGTTTACACCCGACGAGATCCTGTTACCCATCGTGCTCGACGATGCCGCTATCCGGGCCGAACTCCTGACAGAGCGCAAACAGAAGAAAGTCAGTCTACTTTGTCCGCAGCGGGGGGACAAACTCCGGCTGGTTGAAATGGCTCAGGAGAACGCCCGTCACAGCTTTGTCGAAAAACGCCGCGGAGAAGAACATAAAGAAAAAACGCTGGACAGCTTACGCCGTGCGCTGCATCTACAAAACGTCCCAAAACGGATTGAGTGTTTCGACATCTCGAATATCCAGGGCAATCTCGCCGTAGGTTCCATGGTCGTCTTTGACGAATGTGAGCCGGATAAGAACCGCTACCGTCGGTTTCGGATCAAAACAGTACAAGGAGCGGATGATTTTGGCATGATGTATGAAGTCCTCACCCGCCGCTATCAGCGCGCCTTGGAGGAGCACGACCTACCGGACCTTCTCATGGTTGATGGCGGCAAAGGCCAACTCGGGGTTGCGGTTGAAGTGTTTCGAGAGATGGGAATCACTGAGGTTGATATGATTGGCCTGGCTAAGATGCGCACCGAACGGAACCCATTTGCGGAAGAGGTCGCCCATTCCTCTGAGCGCGTCTTTCTGCCCGGTCGAAAGAATCCAGTCGTCCTTAAACCCAATGCAGCCGCCCTCTTCCTCTTACAACGTGTCAGGGATGAGGCTCATCGCTTTGCCATTACCTATCACCGCAAGCTGCGTGCAAAAGAGCGCCTCGGTTCGCCGCTTGATGCGGTTACCGGCGTTGGCCCAGCCAAACGCAAAGCTCTCTTACGGTATTTTGGCAGCCTCAAACGGGTGCGTGCCGCCGCGCCTCAAGAGTTGGACCAGGTGGCGGGAATTACCCCAGCCTTAGCTGAAAAAATCCATCAGCACTTACGCGAACATCCTGCACCACGCTGACACAGCCGGCCAATCGCTCGCGCATCATGTCTCGTCAGCCGTCTTGGCGAGGGTCTCTAAAAGACCATTGTCTTCGCATTACGAACCTGCTTGAGCAGTCGGTCCTCATTCAGCTCGCCCTCTTGTATCTCGTGGGTCAGGCCAGTATCGCCTGGGGGTGGCAGGTGGCTTCTCCCGTATGGCTGGGCGGGCTGCTGGCATTCAGCGCGGCAAGCTGGATTATGGGCGGGCTCCGGCTGGCCGTCCTGGTCAGCCTACTGAGTGTCTCTTTCCTGGCCGGCAATCTTACCCTGCATCGGGTCTACGCTCCGGATTTTCCTCCGCAGCACCTCCGGCAGCTTTCTGTGCCGCAAAAAGTCATCCTCGAAGGCTGGCTGTTCCAAGAGCCGGAACGAGGTCCGACCCGCGGCCGGTTATATCTTGAGGCGCAACGGGTCTGGCAAGACGGGAAATCACAGCCTGCAACGGGCAAGGTCCTCGTCACGGTTCGGCATCTGCAAGGCGACTGGCGGTACGGCGATGTCGTGCGGATTCCACTCAGGCTCCGAACCCCACGCAATTTTCATACTCCAGGCAACTTTGATTATGCGGGCTATCTGGCCCGGCGGAATATCTACCTCAGCGCCTTTGTGTGGGATGACAAGAAAATCAAAAAGGTCGAGCCGGCCGACAGGAGGGGAACGTGGCTCCGCCACCGGATTGAACACGTCCGTCGGACGGTCGGCGCAGTCTTTGACGAGCAGCTTTCAGCCAGAGCCGCCACCATCCTCCGCGCTCTGATTATCGGCGATAAAAGTCAGCTCGACCCGGCTGTACGCGCCGCCTTCACGCGTGTGGGCGTTGCCCACGTTCTTGCTATTTCAGGGCTCCACATCGGCTTAGTGGCGGCTCTGGCGTATGGGGTATGGTGGTGGCTCCTGGGACGGAGTCAGTATGTGTTATTGATGTGGACGCTGCCAAAATTGGCCGCGTTTTTCACTATACCGGTCGTGCTGCTGTACGCCGGACTCGCCGGAGGTAGTGTTTCGACCTTGCGAGCGGTCATTATGGTTTCTGTCTTTCTCACTGCGCTGCTGCTTGACCAAAAAGAGGAAGTCTTCCGCAGCCTCGCCCTGGCCGCCCTCCTCATTTCGTTCCTGTGGCCAGGGGCCATCTTTGATGTGTCTTTTCAGCTTTCCTTTGTCGCCGTGCTTGCTATTTTCCTTGGCCTGCATCGTTTCCAGAGCTGGTGGGGTAATCGAGACGAAACACAAGATGTCCACCTCTCCCCATGGCGCCGACGCCTCCGTCGCTGGGCGGTCCTCTACTGCCTGGTCTCTCTGAGTGCGATGATCGGCACTCTCCCTCTTATCGCGACCCATTTTCATACTGTTTCTCTGGTTGGATTCTTGGCCAACCTGCTCGTTGTTCCTCTCCTCGGGAGTGCGGCAGTTGTTTCAGGTCTGGCTGCGGCAGCACTGGTGTTTATTCACACTGGAGCCGCAACCCTGGTCGTATGGTGTGCCGGAGCCGTCGTCTCAGCAGGCGTGTGGTTAGTTGAAGCAATCGCGGCCTGGCCCTCAGCAGCCGTTCATATCGTGACACCAACACTTTTTGAACTCATCCTGTTTTATACCCTGTGTGTTTCCCTCCTTTTCTATGCACGCCTCCGGCCACCCTGGTTGCGGCGAGTCTTTTTCTCCTGCCTGTTCAGTCTCATGCTCTTTGACAGTCTATACTGGATCACACAACGCTATTTTCATACTGACCTGCGGGTCTCTTTTCTTGACGTCGGACAGGGCGATGCAGCCGTAGTCGAGTTTCCTGGCTCCCACGTCATGCTCATCGACGCTGGCGGATTCCTGAGTCAGACGTTTGATTCGGGTCGGGCTATTGTCGCGCCCTTCTTATGGCAGAAAAAAATCGGACGCATAGACACGCTGGTCCTCAGTCACCCCAACCTCGACCACTACGGTGGACTGGAATTTCTGGCTGAGCACTTTGGCGTGACGTCCTTCTGGTTTAATGGTGACAAACGGTCAGAGAGCCAGCGATTCAAGCGGCTGATGACTACCCTCGAAGAACAAGGAGTCCGTACTCGTAGGCTATGCCGCGATACGCCCGACCGGGAAATTAGCGGAGTGCAGGTACAAATCCTGCACCCGCCCTGCGGCCGGTACGGCTTGGACACAAACAACGCCTCCCTCGTTCTCCGGCTCAGTCACGGGGAGGTGGATATTCTTTTTTCTGGGGATGTCGAGGCTCTTGGAGAACACGTCCTTCTCTCAACGCAGGCACAACTTGCAAGTGAGATTCTCAAAGTCCCGCATCATGGCAGCCGGAGTTCAAGCACCCTGCCCTTTCTTGAAGCCGTGTCTCCCCACGTCGCGATCGCCTCGCTGGGCCATCACAACCGCTTCCGGTTTCCCGCCCCGGAAGTTGTCGCACGCTATGAGCGGCAGGGTGTGGCGGTGCTCAGAACGGATCAGAGCGGCACGGTCACGGTACGCAGTGACGGGACGAGCTACCAGGTTGAGACCTCCGTACCCGCTCCGGCAGCAACGCTGACGCTTTCGCGGTGATGTCGCTAATTTTGGGAAAGGTGGTAAAAGCATTTTCGTACGAGAAGGAAAATTGGGATGGCAGATAAACGAGTAGAACAAATTCGATGGGAGATAGCATTACTCAAATTTCTCATGGTGTCCTTCTTTGCCGTGCTTGGTGGATCAATTGGGATTTTAATCGCCTATACCTCGGCGGGGACGCAAGTGGTCGCCGGACTTCTGGGTTTACCTCTTTCCTATCTTTTGGTTAGAATCATTCTGACACAAATGCTGGTGATTGATCGTCTGGTTGATTCGATTGAGGAGGAGAAATCGTGGCTCTCATTGAGATACTTGCATCTGTCGGCGTCCTGACCGGCCTGACCGGACTGGCATGGTTTGTATGGCGCTTGTCAAAAATCCAGAAGGCCCATCATGGCCAGCCGTCGTCCTAATATCAGACTTTACCGTTGCGCAGACCCCATCATGCAACCCCCTCTCCTGAAACTCGAAAATGTCTCTCGCCTCCTGGGCGACCGCTGGTGTTTGCGCGATATCAGCCTCGACATAATGCCGGGTGAGGTCGTCGCCGTGGTCGGAGCCAACGGTGCGGGCAAGACGACCCTGCTCCGCCTCCTCTCCGGCAGTCTGGCCCCGACCCGCGGCCGAGTTCTGCTTGGCGCAGTGGACCTCTACCGCCAACGAGACCGGGTGCAGCCCCGTATCGGGCTGGTGCCTGAGCAACCGGCCCTGTACGAGGACTTAAGCGTGCAGGCGTATCTCGGCTTCATGGGCACCCTGCAAGGGGTATCCCAGGCTCGTCTGGCCGCGCGGATTGCGGCGGTTGTGGAAGAGTGCCAGCTTGGAGCGGTGACTGCTCAGGTCATTCGCACCTTGTCCCTCGGCTTTCGTCAACGGGTCTCCTTGGCCCAGGCGCGCCTGCACGAACCCGACCTGCTCATCCTCGATGAGCCCGCGAATGGACTGGATCCGGTGGAGGGAGACGCCGTTGCCCGGACTTTCCGCAAGGTCAGTACCGGACAGACGACAGTGCTGAGCACCCACCTGCTGCAGGATGTGGCGGAGTGGTGTCACCGGGTGGTATTCCTCCAGTCCGGTGAAATAGTCGCTGACGAACGGCTGGAGGAAAATACGGCCGCTCATGACTTGCTTTCGTTATGGCAACGGACTACGTCAGTACGATCAGTCTCTCCGTAGCGGAGGCATGCAGACCGAGGATTGATGCGCAAAATTTTGGCGATATGGCATAAGGAATGGCAGACCTTCTTCTCTTCGGCAGCGGTGCTGGGCGTGTGCGGAGGATTTTGGCTCATGGCCGGGGTGTTCTTTTTTGACCGCGTCCAGCGCTATAACGAACTGCTGTTTCGGGCAGAGATGCAGCTGGTCTTGCCCGATCTTTCCGGAACCTTACCCCCTGAGCTGAATGTCGAGGACCAACTCCTGACCCCCTTTCTGTTTCAGCTAGTCCTGCTCCTGACGGTATTCGTACCCATACTGACGATGCGGACCGTGGCAGAAGAGAAACGCACGGGGACCCTGGCGCTGCTCTTTACCAGCCAGGTGACCGTCGGCCAGCTCGCGCTTGGAAAATTCTTTGCCTGCTGGTCGTTTCTGAATGTGATGATTGTCATTGCCTTTGGCTTTCCGCTGGCCCTGTCCTGGAAGGCGGGTATCGCGGTCGGACCCCTGCTGGGCGTGTTTATCGGCCTGGCCTGTGTCGGGATGGCCCTGGTTGGGTTCGGGCTCTTTTGCTCGTCCCTGACCGCCCGTCAAAGTGTGGCCGTGCTACTTGCCTATGTGGGTGCCGTGGTCTGGTATGATTTCTCCTGGGCGTACAATTTTGTCACAACGCCAGGGGCGCGAGCGCTGGAGTGGCTGGCTCTGTCGAGCCATATGGAAAGTTTCGCCCAGGGAGTCTTGAGCGGGCAGGACATGACCTATTTTGTCGCAGCCACGTGTTTTTTCCTTTTCCTGACCTCAGGCAGCCTCCTCCTGAGCCGGACCGGATAGCGCATGAGCTGGATACGCTGGATACGCCTGAGCGGGCTGCTCGGGTTGCTCTGTGGCCTGTTTGCCGGGGTTGGGTGGTATCTCATGGGTGGCCCGACCCTCTTTGTCCTCCTCCACGCGGGCCTGGCCGCTGTCGGCGTATGCGGCTGGACCTGGGGACAGTGGGTTGTCCGGCGAGACCGCTCCGCACGGCTCTCCCCCTTTTTCTGGTCGCGCCGTCTGGTGTGGATCGGAGTGTCCATTCTGGGCGTACTGGTAGTGATGCTGAGTGGCCAGAGAGTCTGGCTCGATTTGACTCCCGACCGGGTGCACAGCCTCACCCCGGCCAGTCTGGCTGTCCTGCGTACGCTGTCGCAACCGGTCGAGGTCGTGGTGAACCTTCCCGCTCGACGGGAGACCGCAGCGCTGGCGGTCCTAGAGCGCTATCGCCGCGCCTCAGACCTTATCCGGGTCAGGGTCTGGGGTGACCCTGAGCATACCGCGGCCGAGGTCGCGCTGCCCGGCGACGGCCTGCTCTTGCGTATGGGCGAGCGCACGGAATTTCTGTCGCGCGTGACCGAGGAGGCGGTCACCAGCGCCCTTGGACGCCTCGGTCTGACCACACCAAAGCGTGTCTATATTCTGGCCGGCCATGGTGAGCCAGCCCTTGACGACTCTGGCCCGGCAGGCTTTGCCCAACTCGCCGCCGTCCTCCGGCAAGAGCGCTGCCGCCCGCGGCGTCTGGTGTTGGTCAGCACGCTGGCGATCCCGGCTGATGCAGACCTTCTCGTTGTGCCGTCCGGTACCACAGCCCCACTGCTGGAGGAGCAGGACGAGATTGCCCGGTATCTGCGTTCTGGCGGCAGGGTCCTCTTCTTTCTCGCTCCGGCCCAGGCAACAGTCTGGCAGGAGCTGTTTGCCAAGCTTGGTATTGTCTGGGACACCCAGTGGCGGGCCCAGCGTGTCGCTGCCCGTCCAGTCACCGGCCATCCCCTCGCTCAGGTCGTGCCCCGCAATAGCGTGGCCCTGCTGTCCGGCTTTTTCCCGCTCCGGGTCTGGGGCGAGCTGCCTCGGGGGGCTGAGGTGCAGCCCGCGCTGGTCAGCGATGAGTCCGCTCAACTCTCTCCGACACTGGCTGCTGCGAGAGCCCCCGGTCAGGGGTTTCTCGTATTCGGCATCACCGGGGAATACCCCGCTCCCCAAGCGCAGTTCCCGACGCGCCTGGCCGTATTCGGCAGCCAGGGCTTTGTGACCAACGCCGGGCTGTCGCGTCTGGCGAACCGGGATGTGGTGGTCGGGTGTATTCGGTGGCTGACCCAGGGTGCGGGAGGAACACGCATTGCGCGGCAACCGCGGACGCCGACGCAGATGATCATTGCGCCCGAATCGCTTGAGGACACCTTTGTCTTACTGGTCCTATTCCCGCCGGAGATTATTTTAGTTATGAGTCTGATTATGCTATGGAGAAGGGGTCGCATCTAAGACGACGAGAGTAGGAATGGAGGCCATGGAAGGCGGGGCCAGAAAAGAAGCGCTGCTCAGCGCGTGCTGCTTGATCGCACTCCTCGGTTGTCACTCAGCTGGCACACCGGGCACACCGGCCCAGGAGCAGGCGGAGAAACACGCCATTTCCCGCTACGATCAATACTTTGCCTCAACCGTCCTGGCAGCAGACCAGATCGTTGCTGTCGGACAAAACGGCAAGATAGCCCTGAGCCACGATCAAGGCCAGAGCTGGTCTCTCCAGTCTGCCGGCACCACCCAATCGCTCTTTGGAGTGAGTTTTTCGACAGCCCAGGACGGCTGGGTGATCGGGGCGGGTGGCAGTATTTTCCATACGACCGATGGCGGCAGCACCTGGTCAGCGCAAAAGAGCGGGACGGAACACAATCTGTTTGGGATTGCTTTCCTGAATGCCAAACAGGGTTGGGTCGTCGGCGCGGCGGGCGTGATGCTGCACACTGAGGACGGCGGGCGACACTGGCAGGATCGTTCCCTGGGGCAGGATGTCAATCTCAACGATCTGTATTTTCTCGATGATCAGACCGGCTGGGTTGTGGGAGAGTACGGAGCGGTATTGAAAACGCTGGACGGTGGACAGACCTGGGAACAGGTCGCCGGCCAAATCCCAGACGCCGGCGGAGCGGAATTGTCCTGGGAAGAACTCATGGCGGCCGACGATATTGGTGCCGGAGGGGTAAGTACGGTCACCTTGGGCGGTCTGGGGGAGGAAGATATTCTCTTCGGGGTCTATTTTGCCGACCAGGAGCGGGGCTGGGCACCGTCTACGGGAGGTCGGATTTTCTTGAGCGCTAACGGCGGGCGACACTGGGAGGTGCGGCAGACCGGCTATGAGGCGCCGCTCTTCGCTATCGGGTCCGCGTGTCCCACCTGTCCGCTCTACGCCTGTGGCGGCAGGGGGTTGGTGCTTCAGTCGACTGATGATGGGAATACGTGGAGCAAAGTCGGTCTGGCCAGGCCGGTGTACTCGTATCTCCGCGATCTGGTCTTTCCCGGACAGGGTGCCCCTTTCTTTGTTGGCACGCAAGGCACGCTGGTTGGGGCAGGAGTATAGCTGGTCATTAGAGTAGAGGCGTTAGGCAGAGCAGCCCAGCTGAGGGACTGGCTGCCGCAGGCTACTGATTCAGACACAAGGCAGCGAGGAGGGGGAGCGCGTGTCTACAGCGGAATCCGGTATCCATCAGCAAACCGAGCCTCGCTTTGTCGGCGCACTCATGCGCTACCGACTGCCCATCATCGGGCTGATTTTTGCGCTGACAGCCCTCTTTGCCGCGCAGCTGCCACACCTCAGGATGTATAGTGAATTCAACGATCTCCTGCCGCAGAACCATGCCTATATCCAACTCCACAACGAGGTGCGCGATATCTTTGGCGGCGCCAATATCGTGCTTTTGGCCGTCGAGGTCGAAAGCGGTGATATTTTTCAGCCCGAGGTATTGGAAACGCTGTACCATATTACCCAGGAAGTCGATCTTCTGCCTGGGGTGGATCACAATCAAATCGCTTCCTTAACGCACCAAAAAGTCCGCAAGATCTGGATTACGGACACGGGGATGGTGCTGTCCGAGTCGTTCTATGAGCCGCAGAATCCGCCCCAGGGAGACGCGCTCACCCGGCTGCGCGAGGACGTCATCTCGAGTCCGCGCGTGTATGGGCGCTTGGTTGCGCCCAATTTACGTTCGGCCCTGGTGACCGCCCATTTTCATGAGGGGCAGCTTGACTATGAACAGATTTTTGCCGGCCTGCAAAAGATCCGGTCCCAACACGGCCGGCCTGGGGTACGGATCTATGCCACCGGTCAGCCTGTCCTGATGGGCTGGGTGTATTACTATCTCGATGAGTTGCTCCTGATCTTCTCCCTGACCGGCGCCGTCATCATCTCGCTGCTGACGTATTATTTCCGGCGTCTCTTCGGGGTATTGGTGCCCCTGCTGTGCGCCACGCTGAGCGCCATTTGGGGACTCGGGTTTTGTGCGGTCATGGGCTATAACCTCGACCCGCTCACCCTGGTCATCCCGGTGTTGGTGTCCGCGCGGGCCATCAGTCATGCCGTGCAGTTTGTCGAGCGTTTTTACGAAGAGCTGGAGCACTTGGGGGATCGGGAGGCGGCAAGTCGGGCGACGATGGCCGAAATGTGCCTGCCCGGCTTGCTCGGCGTGGTGACCGACGCCACTGGTCTGATGCTGATTGCGGTCGGGGCGTTCCCGCTCAACACCAAACTCGCATTTTACAGCACCTTTTGGGCGGCGAGCATCGCCGCCACGGTCATCCTGCTGGTGCCCTTGCTGCTCGTCTCCTTGCCCCTGCCGCGAGACCTGCGGCTGAAGCATAATGCCCTGCGGCGGATACTGCCGGCCATTGCCCGGGTGTGTACGCAGCGGGGGGTGGCGAAAGTGATTGTCGGGTTGTCGGCCGTGCTGTTCGTGCTGGGACTATACGCGAGCTCCTGGCTGGTTGTGGGGACCGCGCGACCCGGTTCGCCCATCCTCTACCCGGACGCGGACTATAATATGTCGGCGGCGATGATTAACCGTGAGTTTCCCGGCTCCGAAGAATTGTTCGTGGTCGTGGAAACGCCTCAGCAGGGCAATATCAAAGACCCCCGCGTCTTGCGCTATCTCGAGGAGTTCCAGCAGTACATGCTGGACGACCCCGAGGTGGGTGGTACGAAATCCATTGTTGATCTGGTCAAACTGGTCAACCAGATCAACCACCACGACGACCCGAAGTGGGCCCAGATTCCCCGCGATGCCGCGTTTGTGGGCGGCGTGTTGTTTTCCTATATGGCCTCGGCGCCCATTCCGGGCAGCCTGGACGAGTATATTGACGCCCATGAGCGCCGGGCGAATGTTGTGTTTTACTATAAAGACCATCGGGGCCCGACCATCGCCCGGGCGATTGAGCGGGTCAATGCCTTTCTCGCCGCCTTCCCGCCGGACGGCGTGACCCTGCGTCTGGCCGGTGGGCTGATGGGAGTCACGGCGGCCATGAATGAGGAAATCATCGCCTCCAACCTCACGATCACGACGCTCGTCTTTGTGGCGGTCTTTTGCCTGATGACCGCCGGCTACCGCTCGCTGGTGGCGGCGGTTCTCGTGTCCGCTCCGCTCGCGCTGGCGACGATCTCCGGGGAGGCTTTTCTCGCCCTGATGGGGGTCGGTCTCAACGTCAATACCGCGCCGGTGATCGCGGTGGGCATTGGCGTGGGCGTTGACTATGCGATCTATCTGATGGATCGGATTAAACAGGAGTACTCCCGGTTGGGGGACCTCCAAGCAGCGGCCCAGGAGGCGATCTCCACCGCCGGGATGGCCGTCACCTTCACGGCCAGTACCCTGGTGGGCGGGATCGTCTTTTGGGCGTTTCTGTCGAGTCTCCGCTTTCAGGCTGAGATGAGCCTGTTATTATCGATTCTGATGGTGGCGAATATGATCGGCGCGATGCTCCTCTTACCGGCGCTGACCGTCCTGGTGCGGCCCGCGTTTATCGTCCAGGCCGGGAGCATAAGCGAAAAAGGGAGGGGCAGCGTCGACACGCTGTCAACACAAGAGGCAGGAGGGATACGTTAGCTGCGGCAAGGAGTGGGGAATAAACACGGGGCCGAGTCGGATAGCGCCCGGAGTCAGACAACGCGACTCAGTTTGACTCAGGCCTCAACACTGTCAGGGGAAGGAGGGACCACAGTGAGTATCAGAAGAAGGGCGAGCCTTTGGCCGCTCGTATTAACCACGTTCTTCTTGGGAATCACTCTGGGAGCTAAGCCGTCGGTCGTCTGGGCTATTGAGACGACGATCGCCGGGAAGTCTGTCAGGGTGAATGGGTTCGTAGAGTCTCTGAATATTTTCCGTTCCGAAGACTTTAACGAAAGTCCGGAACTGACGCAAAACCGCAACACGGTCGAGCTCGAGGTCGATATTGAGTTGTTGAAGGATTGGGGCCCTCTTGCCTTCTGGACCGTCTTCTTTGACGGCCGCTTCTTCTACGATGGGGTCTACGACCTGAACGACAACGAGTTTGGCAATGACGCGGGGGGCCGCTTACCAGGGCTACCTGATCAGATACCCGGTTTTGGTCCGAACCGGGGGTTTCGTCTGCTGGGAAAACGGCCGTTCCAGCTCGCCGTCCCGGTGCGGCCGGATGACCCGCGCGGGAGACTGTCCGGCTATATGGCCGATGACCTCGACGATCTCCGCTATCGTTTTGATCTCCGGGAAATGTATACCGACCTGGAACTCGAGGATGTCTTTGGCACGGGGGATAATCTGTTCCTGCGTATCGGCAAACAGCCCATCGTGTGGGGCCGCGCCGACCTGTTTCGTCTGCTCGATGTCATTAATCCTGTGGATTATAGCCGGCATCTCTTCATCGAAGACTATGAGCTGATCCGTAAACCCCAGTGGGCGACCCAGGTGGTGTGGAAGTTCGGACCGGTCGGCCCCTTTGCCGACCTGAACCTGGAGTTTGACTGGATCTGGCAGGAATTTGAGTTTGCCGATCTGGGTCAGGGCGGGGCGCCCTATCCCATTCTCGGGGCCGGAGACTTCTTCCGGGCCAATAAGCTCCTTTATGATCAAGGCGGGTTTCTCTTTGTGGACGGACAGCCTATTGGATTCGATCCGACCACTGGAGCGCCCTTGCCCTACGCCTTTGGGGGCGCAGCCTTTCCCCCCGGCGCGGTTGGCGTTCGGAGTGTGCATAAGCCGACGAACAAGCTCGGCAATAACCAGTTCGGGGTCAGGATCGAGGGCGTGTATGGCCAGGTCGGCTTCTCGCTCAACTATTTTCATGGCCGGCAACAACTGCCCTCTTTGCGCGGTCTGGCCCCAAACTTCATCCCCGCCGGCGCGATCCATTTTCCGACCATCGAGGTCCTGGGCGGTTCGGCCGACTGGGCGGACCCGTGGACGGCTTCAACCTGGCGCTTTGAGTTTACCCGCACCCACGGCGAAGAGTTTCCGAACACGCTCAGCCCGCGACTCTTCAAGCAGTCGGACACCGTGCGCTATCTCTTTGGTTGGGACCGGCCAAGTTTTCTCCGCTGGCTGAACCCATACCGGACGTTTCTCTTCTCGGGACAGGCGTTCTTTACGCATCTGATCCATCATGAGAGTCAGGGGTCGCGCCGAGGGATGCCCGACCCGGATATGAATGTGGTCTTTACGCTCTTGATCCAGGGCTTCTATATGTCAGACCGGATCATTCCGCAGATCGCCCAAGCCTATGACTACCGGGCGAATGGCTATCTGCTCTTATCCAATGTGCAGTTTATTTGGACTGACCATATCGATTTTACCCTGGGCTCTAATTTTTTCTTTGGCAAGCAGAAGAAGTTTGACACGCTGCTGGGCTTTCAATCGGAGGAGCCGTTCGGGCGCTTCCGCGAGGGGGTCATCGGCACGTATCGTGACCGGCACGAATTCTTTTTCAAGGTGCGCTATCGGTTCTAGGCGGGCGTTGAGCGACGACACAGAAGGAGGGTGTGATGAACAAGGACGCTCAGAATAGCAAGAGACATTTTCGCGCGTATGTGGCCATTATGGTCTGTGCTCTGCTCAGCACGGCAGGCTGGCCTGCTGAGGTGCGGGCCGAGTTATCCGAGGACACGATTCAGGAAACCTTCTATCCCTACCGTCACGGCGCTCCCCAGGTGCCGGGGATCGAGCCGGGTTTGGTGATCAACCAGAGCAACTGGGAGGTGGCCAAGGAGGTCATGTATCCCGAGTATCTCGATCTCGTCAAAAAGGGCTGGGTGGAGATCAAAGTCGGAGAGACCCTGCCTTTTTCCTTGCCCGATGAATATGTCGAGGCGACTCGGAAATATGCCGAGCAAGTGACGCTTTCGCCCGAGGGCTATTTACAGAATTATGTCGCCGGACTCGCCTTTCCTGGGCAACCCGACCCCAGCGATCCGCAGGCTGGTATCAAGCTGGCGTGGAGTTTTAAGCGCGGCTTTAACTGGGGCGATAATGCCTGCATCTGCCCCTTTTACTGGTCCTTCGTCAAAGGGAACGGCACGATCGAGAAGACCATCAACTTCAATTTTTACTTTCTCAACTTCAAACATCGGGTCAGACACGACCCGATGCCCGAGGTCTTGCCCAACCCCCAGGATTTGTTTCGTGGCATCTATGCCCGGGTGTACGAACCTTTTGACCTCAAGGATACCCAGGTCTTGATCTGGCAATACGAGGACGAGCGCAAACGCGATGACTCGTGGCTGTATCTCGGGTTTCAGCGCCGTGTCCGCCGTCTGTCCCAGGAACAACGGGCCGATTCGTTCTTAGGCACTAACATCTTTGTTGATGACTTTGAGGGCTATGAGGGCCGGGTCACCGATATGAACTGGGAGTATATCGGCGAAAGAATCCTGTTGATGCCCATGTATAAGCATAACGAAATGGAGTTCAAGCTGCCCGATTATCCGATCTCGGGTAACACCGATAACGAGGGCTATCACTACATCGAGTTTGGGGGTCGAGCCGGGTGGTTTCCCAATATTACCTGGCAACTGCGCAAGGTCTACGTTATCGAGGTGACGCCGAAGGACCCGGCCTATCCGTATTCCAAACGGGTGTGGTTCCAAGACGCGGAACAGTACACGAACCCGCTGAGCTTTATCTACGATCGCAAGGGTGACCTGTGGAAGATCTTTGTGATTGGCAAATCCCATCCGGATTACCATCTGCCGGTCAATCAGGGGGCGGGTGCCAACATCGACAACTCGGTCCATATGATTGATGTCCAGCGCGATCATGCCACCCTGCTACGTTTTAAGGGCCATATTGAAAAGCAAAGACCCGAACTATTCACCGTACAGAACTTGCGGCAGGGCCGCTAGGAAAAAAGCGGGCCTCAGACGCCTACCTTGGTCACGCGTCTGAGGCCGTTCTCAAAATCGGTAGGTGTAGCGCACCTTGAAGCGGCCTTCGCGGCCAATGGAGCGGAAGCCGCTCTCCTCGTCGTCCAGCCAGCGCTGGTTGAAGACCAGAAATATGTCGTTGCCCGGTTCGATGATCCAGCGGATGCGCGTGTTGAGGCTGAACACGTCCGCCACGTTGTCATACTGGATTAGGCTGAACCAGGACAGGTTGGGACTCACGGCCACATCCAGCCGTACCCGTAACAGCCGCACAACAAAGTTGCCCTCGGGCAGCCGGACATCGTTCTGGAGATATTCCGGGCTCAGGAACAGCCGCGGCCCGGGCTGGAAATTGAGACGCAGGTTCCAACTGTCCCGCTTGCCGCTGTAATAGTCACCCCAGTAATAGGCGAGACTGGCCGACAGTTTGCGTTTATCCGCGGTCTCGGCCTTGACCATATAGCGGCGAAAGGTGTAGCGGTCGGGTGCCAGGCGGACGCCGCGGCTGATCTCAAAATCTTCGGTCAAGCGTTCAAACTGCTGCCAGGTCCGAAACATGAGCGTGTCGCCGCTCTCGAAGCGCCACTCGCAGGGAAAAACAATATTACGGGTGAGGAGTCGGTTCGTCGTCTGGTCGGTAATATAATTGCCGTCAAAGGCGCACGCGACTTGCCGCGTACTCCAGTGCTTGGGACGGGGGGCGGCTTGTAAGAACCAGCCAAAACGCCGAATCCCTTTGCGCGGCACAAAGCCCAGGCTGGCGTCAAAATCTCGCTGCACTTCCCGATACGTACCGAATATATTCCACGTGTCGTTGGGAAGATTGATCTGACTGCCCCAGGCCCAGTTCTTGCGCGAGCCGGGAATGAAGCTTTTTAAGACAAACGAAGAAACGGTCAGATTCTTATCGCCCCACAGCTTGGTCGTTTTGTACAAAAAATCATGCCCGTAGAGCCCGGTTGCAGCCCCGTTCTCGGGGCTGCGGCGGGTCGCAATCAGCCCGAACGAGGCCTGCTGCCCGATATCGCGCTTGACACGGATAACACTGAAATTCTCACCGGGAACGGGGTCGCGCTCCTGGGTCTGAACGCTGAGCAGACCCAGATGATACTTGCCTATCCGCCCGCTGAGTTTACCCCCACCGATCAGGTCCACGGGTTTGCCGTCATCGGCAATACCGACGCGCCGACTGAAAAACGGAATAATCACTAACGGCCCGGAGGTTGGTGTCAGACCATTCACGGCAAAGTTTGGCGCATCTTCCAGAAAGAACTGCCGTTTCTCAGGAAAGAACAGCGAAAAGCGCGTCAGGTTGACCTGGGCGTCATCCACCTCGGTTTCGGAAAAGTCGGTATTCATCGTCAGGCTGAACGTCAGGCCGGGAGTGAACTTATAGAACAGGTCAAAGCCCGGCTTAAAGGAGGCGGCGTCGCGGCGCACCTCGGTGGTCAGAAAGGGCGAAAAATCAAGACCCAGGCCCTGGGACATATCGTGCAGTCCGGTGAGTCGTCCGGCGTGCGATACCCGGTCAAAGTCTAGGGTCTGGCGGTAGCCGGTCCAGACCGTTTCTTCGTTTGCGCGCTTAATCATGCGCTGGACGTTGAAGCCCCAGCTTGATTGCCCTGGAGCGTAGCTCAGGGTCTGAAACGGAATTTCAAATTCTGCGCTCCAGCCACTCGGCGAGCGGGCGGTCTTTACATTCCATATGCCGTTCCAGTCCCGGTTGTCGGTCTCACCCTCATGACCGATCAACTCATCCACCCGCGCGCCGACCGAGTTGGTTTGAAATTTGAACGCATTACGACGATCTGAAAACGTATCGAACAAAAGCGTCACCCGATCGTCAGCAGCCAGGTTCGCGTCCCGGTTGAAGCGGGTGGCAACTGCCGCACTCAGGTCCGAGTCGTGACACAGCACCCCGACGTAGAGATGGGTCGCCGTGTACAGGACGCGCACCTCGGTCGCCTGAGAGGCGGGCGCGCCTTCGTCAGGTTCGCGTTGGCGGAAATCACTGCCAACCGGCGCGCGTTGCCAAACCGGCTCGTTCAGCTGGCCGTCGAGGGTGATGGGCTGGGTAATCCGCGCGGCCAGCAACGCCACCGGAGCAAGCACCGAGACTTCCATATCCTTAAGGGGGATGGGCCGGGTAGCAGGCCCGGCCGGCGGCGGCAGCGTATCGGCCGCGACCGAGGCGGTCAGGGCCAGCACGGCCAGGGCCGCGGTGAGCAGAGATATGCGCGGCTTCAGTCGTCTTCCCTGAACAGCGCGTCGCGCCAGTCGAGCGCGGCACGCAGGCCTTTTTCCTTCCGGATCTGGTTGAAC
This sequence comes from uncultured Binatia bacterium (SeqCode), assembly GCA_965247985.1. Classification (GTDB taxonomy): domain Bacteria; phylum Desulfobacterota; class Binatia; order Bin18; family Bin18; genus Bin18. Next base: position 4,234,029 of record OZ252051.1, read on the forward strand.
GTCTCCTGCTCTTGCGTCCGGGTGGTGTCAAACATGACAACCAGATCGAGATTCTGGTAGATGCTGTTCAGAAAACCCATATTCTCATACGCCCGGTTAATGGCCGCCTTGTTAAACTTCACCCCGACCCGAGCGATCTTCACCAGCTTGCGCGCCGTCTTCTCGCATTCGTGCATGAGCTGGTCGTGCGGCACGACCCGGTTAATCATGCCCAGGCGTTCAGCCTCGTGGGCGGAGATCATCTCTCCGGTCAGGAGCAGTTCCTTGGCCTTGGCAAACCCGACGCTGAACGGCGTGACCAAGACCGGCGGGCCGGTCCCGAACCGGATTTCCGGCTCGCCCAATACCGCTTGCTCGGAGGCGATTTTAATGTCGCATAACTGGGCGAGTTCACACGCGCCAGCCAGGGCATAGCCGTTAATCGCCGCAATATACGGTTTGCCGGAATGCCAGATCTTGAGAAAAATATCGATATTGTACTTCAAATCAGACCGCCAGCTCTCCGCGGAGCGGTCGTAGAGTTCGGGCTCACCCTCCGGCGGCGCGATATTGAACCCTGCGGAAAACGCCCGCCCGGCTCCGGTCAGAATCACGACCCGAATGTCATCATCGGCTTCAATCGCATCGAGCGCCTCGCCCAATTCGGCCATCAGTTCTTTGCTGAACGAATTGAGCTTGTGCGGCCGGTTGAGTGTCAGATAGCCGATTGCCTCTTTTTTCTCGACGATGAGATTTTGATAGGCCATATTCCCTCCTGCCAGAAAAAGAGTAAACGTGTCCGGCAACTATATCTGAGTGGAGGACACGTTCACTCTTCCCGAACCATAGCGAACCAGTCCGAACAGTCTAGCCCGTCTCCGCTCCTCTTGCCCTCACGAGAGAAAATCTCCAGACTCAAACCCAAGAAAGACTGAGACGAGTCATGTTGACCTCAGATCTCCTGCTGACGCGGACCGAAGGTCCGTATCTCTATCCACGTTATGTTCGGACCGACACTCCTCGCTTTACACGGATGGCCAAGGAGCTGATCTCCATCTATACCGCTCATGCAGGCAAGCCCAGACGGGAGCTGACTACGGCGCTCAACCAGTATGCGGAAGACCGCACTGATTTTCGCATCCAGCGTGGGCTGGCCAAGCTGCTGCGCGATGACCGGTGTGAATTTGAGGAGCAGGCGGTTGCTCCCCCTATGGAGATCCGTCAGCGCCTGTTCACCTTAGCCCGCGAAAACCATCCCGTGGTCTTACAGCCCGACTTTATCCACCCCGTGACCAAAGACGAGCTGATCGCCGAGGTCGCGCGCGAGTATAAAGCCGAGCCGGAACAGATCGCGTGGGCGCTCTACGCCGATCTGGCTGAAAACCATATCCTGACGCGCTTCGATCCGCCCGAGCCGACCTGGCTGCTCCAACGCTATAATGTCGCCCTGGCGCAGGCGCTGCTGTATCGCTGCGTGCGGATGAAGCTGTCGGTCTTTCGGAACATTCCGAGCCGCTACAAGCAGCTCTTCAAGTTCATCAAATTCTATCAGCTCATGCACGCCATTGAGGGCGATCTTGACAGTGGCTATGAGATTCTGCTGGACGGGCCGGTCAGCATGTTCCGCCTGTCCCAGAAATATGGCCTCAAGCTGGCCGTTTTCCTGCCGGCCTTACTGCTGTGTACCCGCTGGAAGATGGAGGCTGAGATTATCACCCCCGACGGCGAGCGGCGCTCCTTCCCACTCGACGAGAGTGCCAAGCTCGTCTCTCACTATCGTGACAGCACAATGTATGACTCTCTGCTCGAAAAGACCTTTGCCGAACGCTTTCACGCGATTGATAGCGACTGGCAGATTGAGCGGGAGGTCGCCATTATCAATCTGAAAGAAACGGTCTTTATTCCGGACTTCGCCTTTCGCCACGCAGACGGACGCACCGCGCTCATGGAAATCGTGGGCTATTGGCGGCCGGAGTATCTTGAAAAAAAACTCATGAAGCTGCGCCGTTCAGGTCGAGCAGACATGGTGATTGCCGTGTCGGCCAACCTCAACGTCGGCGAAGAAGACTTCGCTGACGTTCCGGGGAGTGTCTTCTTTTTTAAGAACCGGATTAATCCCAAAGAAGTCATTGCGCGCCTGGAGCAAGTGGGACAGGATGCCAGCCAAGAGACCTGAATATCCTTGAAATATCCCTGAAATGTCCCCGTGCAGAGACGCAAGACGAGGCGGTCGTCCTGCTATGGATCAGCGTCTATAGCTTCCCCGCCTCCCGCAGCTCTTGTACCTGCGCCTCTTGTATAATCGCGCCTTCTTCATACAGCGCAGCGATCTGTTCGGCTGAATAGGACAACTGCTCGCGCAGCACCTCTTCATTATGTTCACCCAGGAAGGCGGCGCGAAAGGGAATCTCGACGTTCGCATTGGAAAAATGAAAGGGCGATTTGGCAATCGGGGTTGAGCCCAGCAGCGGATGCGGCACGTCTTGAAACAGGCCGCGGGCTTTCAACTGCGGATGCGCAGCCGCACCAGGAATATCCAGGATCGGAGCGGACGGCACCCGGGCTTCGGCCAAAATTTTCAGTGGCGTTTCGTCGTCTTCAAACGTTTGGAGCCAGTCTTCGATATGTTTACGAACCTCTGCACTCCGCTGTATACGATCCTCCATTGTGGCGTAGCGTTCGTCCGTCGTCAGTTCCGGCTTGCCCATCGCCTTGGTTAAGGCCGGCCATTGGTGACCGGCGACGGCAAAAACGAGATAGCCTTTTTTTGCCTTGTACACGCCATAGGGACACAAATTAAAAAAGTCCCCACCAAAACGGTGGGGCACAATGGAACCCTGACTCATCATAAAAAGCGGGAAGTTGACGTAGTCCAGGTAGACCAGAGATTCGAGCTGCGACACGTCAATATACTGCCCCTCCCCACTGCCGGCGCGGTGAAAGAGCGCGGCGCAGATTGCGAGCGCCCCATGAATACCCGCGTTCGGATCACCAAAATAGTTACCAACATAGGTCGGTGGCCCATCCGGTTCCCCGGTCATGGCCATCACGCCACTCTGGGCCTGAGCGATAATGTCAAAGCTGGTATGGGTGGCGTATGGCCCATCCTGACCATAGCCTGACACCGAGCACATGATCAGTTTGGCGTTCAGCTCTTTGAGCGTGTCATAATCCAGCCCATGCCGGGCCATCACCCCAGGACTGTAATTTTCAACCACAACGTCCGCCTTGCGCACCAGTTTATAGACGATTTCCTTTCCCTTCGGATGCTTGATCTCAACACATACACTTTTCTTGCCGGCGCAGGCGGCGAGATAGAGCGCACTTTGGCCATGCTCCACAAGATGGATCTGACGTCCCAGATCACCGCCGGGCGCGCGTTCGATCTTGATCACATCCGCGCCTAGGTCGGCCAGAATCCGGGTCGCAGATGGCCCGGCAAGATACTGGGTGAAGTCGAGCACTGTTATGCCAGATAGGAGTTTTTGTGCAGCCTTCGTATTGTCAGCCATTTCTCCTCCTCAGAGTAGTCGCAATAGACTTAAGCCTGTTGGATTGTGGCTGATCAATCCAGAATTGACAATGAGGTCGCAGGCATGGTCCGCTTGACTCAGGTTGCCAGTCACCTACGATAATAAGGGCGCGATTGAGAAGATTGGGTCAGGCACGCAGCAAAAACACAAAGCGCAGCAGAAAGGATCTGTCATGTTGATCCAAACCCGACACGGCTGGGAAATTCCTGAGCGTACGGCAACCCCGGAAGATATCTACCTCAACCGTCGAACATTTCTGCAAGCGCTCGGGATCGCTAGCATCAGCACGCTGGGTCCCTTTGGGCTGGCCGGGTGTGAAAGCTCGGGCGCAAAAGAAGCTCCTCTGGTTCGAGGCGTCCCTGAACCAAGCGCAACAGCCGACCTCTACCCGGCGCAGCGCAACGAACGGTTTACACTTGACCGTCCCCTCACGGACGAAGTGGACGCCGCGTATTACAATAATTTTTACGAGTTCAGCTCGCGTAAAAAGCTGGTCGCGCGCCTGGTCGAGCGCTGGCAGACCCGCCCCTGGCAGGTTGAGGTGGCCGGTCTGGTTCACAAGCCACAGACCTTTGATGTTGACGACCTGGTGCGGAAGATGCCGCTTGAAGAGCGCCTGTACCGCCACCGCTGCGTGGAAGCGTGGTCCATGGCCGTGCCCTGGACCGGCTTTCCCATCAAGGCGCTGGTTGATCTCGTCCAGCCGCTCGCCTCGGCCAGATACCTGCGCATGGTGACGTTCAACGACCCAGAACACGCGCCCGGTATGCGCAATGACACCTATCCGTGGCCGTATCACGAAGGGCTCAGCATGGCCGAGGCCACCAATGAGCTGGCCCTGTTCGTGACCGGCATTTATGGCCACGAGCTGACCAAACAGCACGGTGCACCGATTCGGCTCGTGGTGCCGTGGAAGTATGGCTATAAAAGCATCAAGTCGATTGTGCGTTTAGAGTTTGTCGCAGAACAGCCAAAGACATTCTGGAATACCTTAATCCCCTGGGAGTACGACTTTGTTGCCAACGTGAATCCCGCCGTCCCTCATCCCCGTTGGTCCCAGGCGAGTGAGCGCATCCTGGGGACAAGAGAAGTCAAGGCAACCCTGCCCTACAACGGCTATGGAGAGTTTGTCACATCTCTGTATAAAACATGAAAACAAGCGTCTGACCCGACGACCGGAGGAATACGCGGGGACTATCTTTCTTCGACTTTCCGACTTTTGACTTTTCGACTTTCCAATCATGCCCACCCTCGTCCTCTCCAGCGTTCTTCTGTTTTTCTTGCCCCTCTCCTGTTCGCTTCCCCCCGACCGTACCCCCGAGCTGAACCCTGACCCGTCGCTGCTGTATGCAGCCCACGGTCAACCTGGGGAGTGGTTCAATCCCTGGCGGCCTTCAAACAAGCGCTGGACCGATCTGTTTCGCTGGGTGGTCTCGCGTAGCGCCTATAGCGGCGAGTGGCGCGACCCGCCGGTCGTTCGTCGGGTGGACAACGATGGCAGCTCGTTTGCCACGCCCGAACACTCCGCCTCCGTTACCTGGGTCGGGCATTCGACTTTTGCTATCCATGACGCCGAGGATGTATTTCTGACTGACCCCCACTTTGGCAAGCGGGCGCTTATCCCAAAGCGTTACCATCCACCCGGCGTACCAATGACCTCGATTCCGGGGAACGCCTTTGCCGTGGTCTCGCATAATCATTACGACCATCTCGATGCCTATACGGTTGAGAATTTGCCCCGGACCGTGACTTGGTTTGTCCCTATGGGACTCGGCGAGTGGATCGAAAAGAAGGGCAGAAAGGCGGTCGAACTCGACTGGTGGCAAACTGTGCAGCATGGTCGCTGGCAGGTCACCTGCGTTCCCGTGCAACATTGGTCGCAACGTATTGAGCAATCACGGGATTCGACCCTGTGGTGTGGCTGGGTCATTGCCAATGCAGAACGGACCTATTTTTTCGCCGGTGATACCGGATATTTTCACGGCTTTGCCGAGATCGGGAAGAAATTTGGTCCGATTGATGTTGCCATCCTGCCTATTGGAGCCTATGAGCCCCGCTGGATCATGCACTATTCTCACCTGAACCCAACCGAAGCCTATCAAGCCTTTCAGGATCTCAAAGCACGCTGGATGCTGCCGTGTCACTGGGGCACCTTTCGGCTGACCGATGAGCCCATAGACGAGCCACCGCGAGAACTCCGGCGGGTTATTGAGCAAGCCGGCGGGACGCTCGGTCCAATTAAAATTTTCGCTGTTGGCGAGCGGTGGAAGATTCCGACAGGGCAATAAGAACAATAGGGACGCGGCAGGTCGCGCCCCTCCGATTCATGTTACTGCGCAAACGTCTCAATCGCCTTCTGGACGGCCTGGGCATAGGTTTGGTCTCCGACCGGCACTGGATTGAGGATCGGCATGTGAATGCCAGCTTCGCGGAAGGCGGCGAGTTGGTCTCGGCAACGTGAGGGCGGGCCTATTACTGACAGCTCGTCCGCCATCGTGTCGTTCGCTCCCTGCCCCTGACCGTCGGCGAGTTTCGCCGCTTCCGCTTCAAACCCGCTGTCGTGAAACAGCTTATTATAGAAGGGCAGGCCACCATAAAAACCTAAGTTGGCTTTTGCCGTTTCCACAGCAGCATCCATATCGTCGTGAATGCAGGACGGAATACCCGTGGTAATATCAATGTCTGAAATCGGACGACCGGCCTTGGCAGCCCCTTTCTCGACCGCGGCCAGGGCGGCGGGGATGCGGCTCTTGGGACAGAGATACAGCATCACGCCGTCGGCCAGCTCTCCGCTCAGGGTGACTGTGCCCAAGGCCAGCGCCCCGATGTAAATGGGAATGTGATTCGTTGCCGCACGCGGTTGCATGGCCATGCCGGGCAGTTCCTTGCCCGCGGCCATGTCACGAATCGCGCCAATATACTGGCGCATGAAGGTGCGCGGTTTGTCCATTTTTTCTTCGTACAGCCCTTCGACAATAGGCCGGTGGCTGACCCCAAGACCGAGTATCAACCGGCCGTCTGAAGTATCGTCAATCGCAATGGCCGTTTGCGCACACAGCGCGGCGTGGCGCAAATAGATGTTCGCAATCCAGGTGCCGACCTTAATCCGTGAGGTGGCCTGGGCCATAATCTGGCAGTTGATCAGAGAGTCATTCATAAACTCCGGTGAAAAAATCGCCTCAAACCCAGCCGACTCCGCACTCCTGGCCAAGTCCTGCAACTCGGTAAACGTCAGTCCTGACATATTGGCAGCAACCACTCCGATACGGGCCATAGCAATACCTCCTTTTTCTTGTCCTGCACGCTTTCAATGCGGTGTGTAGCGTATCACCTCTCCACTGTCAGACAACTCTTGTTTATTGATTTATGAGGCTCTTTCGGTTAGCAGAAAACATGCTTTCTACCGCGTTGTCTGGGGCCTTGGTTGGCATTGATGGCTTGCTGGTTGAGGTCGAGGTTGATGTAGCCCTGGGTTTACCCCAGTTTACCACTGTCGGTCTGCCTGAGGGAGCCGTCCGAGAGAGCAAAGACCGGGTCCGCTCTGCCATAAAGAATTCCGGCTACGAATTTCCCGCGCGACGCATTACCGTCAATCTCGCTCCCGCGGACGTCAAGAAAGAAGGCTCAGCCTACGACCTCCCGATTGCCCTGGGCATTCTTGCAGCTGAAGGCTGGCTCACCAAAGAACAACTCGAATCCCACGCAATCTTAGGCGAACTCTCACTCGACGGACGAGTCAAGCCTATACATGGGGCTCTGCCATTAGCCGTTATGGCAAAGGAAAAAGGGCTCAAGGGATTGATTGTACCCACAGAAAACGCGGCCGAGGCCGCGGTTGTTGACGGGGTTGCGGTCTTCGGTGTGTCCACCTTGAGTGAGGCATTCCTGCTCCTCAACGGTGAGCAGCCCCTCGACGCGACGGTTGTTGACGTTAACACCCTCTTTACCCAGCACTCCAAGTACGAGGTTGATTTTAACGATGTGAAAGGTCAAGAGCACGTTAAGCGGGCGCTCGAAGTCGCGGCCAGCGGAGGGCATAACCTGCTCTTAGTTGGTCCACCGGGGTCTGGAAAGACCATGTTGGCCAGACGCCTGCCAACGGTGCTGCCCATGCTGACCCTCACCGAAGCGATTGAAACGACCAAGGTCCACAGCGTTGCCGGCTCCCTCAACGGCAGCGCTCTCATTGCGATTCGGCCCTTCCGCACCCCGCATCATACCATCTCCGATGCTGGCATGATCGGCGGCGGCAGTGTCCCCAAACCGGGCGAGGTCTCCCTGGCGCATCATGGCGTGCTCTTTCTGGATGAACTGCCGGAGTTCCGCAAGAACGTCCTCGAAGTCTTGCGCCAGCCCTTGGAGGATGCCCGCGTCACCATTTCACGCGCAATCGGATCAATTACGTATCCGGCGGACATCATGCTGGTTGCGGCGATGAATCCGTGCAGTTGCGGGTTCTTCGGTGACCCGCAGCACGAGTGCACCTGCTCCCCACACCAAGTCCAACGCTATCGAGCCAGGATTTCCGGCCCATTATTGGATCGCATCGACATTCAAGTCGAAGTCCCGGCGGTCAAGTATAAAGAGCTGAGTGACAAAACGACGGGTGAGGATTCGGCGACCATTCGGACACGGGTGAACCATGCCCGTGAAATTCAGCTCCAACGCTTCTCACAGCGCAATATCTTCTGTAATGCCCAAATGTCCAGCCGGGATATCCGCACGTATTGTCAGCTCGACGCAGCCGGTGAGAAGCTCCTGGAAAACGCCATGCAACGCCTGGGTCTGAGCGCCCGCGCGTATACCCGCATTCTCAAAGTCGCTCGCACCATAGCCGACCTCGCCGGTGAGGACCACATCACCGGTGCCCATATTGCGCAGGCGATCCAGTACCGGGCCTTGGACCGGGGTGAGTAGAGTAAAGGTGAAGCCTCCGAGTCACAAAGACGGACTGCTTGCCGTGCTCGCGCCCCTGGAGCCGCTGGACGACTCGTTCCCGCATGAAGTCGTGAAGCTGTAGGTCAGGCGAGTCGATTTTGACACCGCTTTTTATTTCCAGACGGCCTGAGCGACTCGCAAAAAATTTCCGCCCAGGATTTTTTTGATATCCGCCTCGGCGTAGCCACGCGCCAACATCCCCTCGACGACCGCGCCGAGAGCGTCCGGGGGGAGCATATTGATGCCGCTGGTATATCCCTGCTCGGGTGGAAACAGCTCAGGGTGTTGCCGAACGTAGTCGTCCAGTTCTTGCCGGTCAAAAGCATAGTCCAGGCCAATACCGATATGGTCCGGCCCGATGAGTTGCACGGCATAGTCTACGTGCTCAACATAGCGCTGGGCCGTGGCCTCGTTATTGCCCAGAAAAATACCAATGCCGTTGAGACCCATGACCCCCCCGCTGGCAGCACAGGCTTTCATCACTTCGTCGCGTACATTACGGGGGTGATCCCACAGCGCACGCGGATTGGAATGGGACAGGATAACGGGGTTGGACGAATACTCCAGGGTCTCCAGCGCGGTGCGCTGCCCGACATGTGAGCAGCACGCTACCATACCGACGCGCGCCATCTCGTCCAACGTCTGTTTGCCAAACTCTGTCAGTCCACAATCGTCATCGTGGCAGCCGCCCCCCAGGCGGTTGTTCTTATTATAGGCCAGCAGCATCCAGCGCACGCCTAAATCATAATAGGTGGGAATCAGGTTGATTTGGTCGTCGATCGCCCCGCCGCCCTCAATATCGAAAAAGACGGCAAGCTTATGTGTACGCTGGGCTTCCTGAATGGCTGCGACTGACTGCGCCAGCATATAGTCTCGTGGATGTCGCTCAATCCAGCGTCGAAAGTGGGCAATGATGCGGAAGGTGTGATGCCACTCGAATTGGTCAAAGCCAACGTTGAGGCTGACGACGGTAAAGCCGGCCTGGCGATAGCGCTCAAGCTGGGGCAGAAATGCATCATCGGCCCGTAGGGGCATGCAACCATGATTGTCCCAGACCAGACTCTGGGCAATCAGCGCTTTGCTCCGACTGAGATCCTGAGACATAAGATACCCAGATCATACGCGCCGGCTGACCGGTGGGTCAATGGAAAAGTCCACAGCTTGACAGGCACAAGAAAAACGGGCTATGGCTGGCTTCATTAAGGAGGGAGTCTATGCCGTACGTCGAAAGGGAAAAGGGAGTTCGGATTCACTACAATCACTATGGCCATGGGTTTCCCCTGGTCTTTTTACACGGTTTTTCGGCCAACGCTTGGCTCTGGGCGTATCAGGCTCCAGTCCTTGCCCACAAATACCACTGCATCGTCATTGAAGCGCGCGGACACGGGCTCTCCTCCAAGCCGCTCACGGGCTATTCCATTCAGGACATGGCGGCAGACGACGCTGCGGCCCTGGCGGCCCTGGGTATAGATCGAGCAATTTTGGTCGGTAACTCGATGGGCGGGATGCGGGCCATGCAGATGAGCCTCGACTATCCACATCTGGTCGCCGGGAATGTCATCATCAGCAGTGCGACCAATCTGAACCAGACCCTGGATGCCGCCGAGCTGATTGCCAGCTTTCAGAACGATTACGAGGCCGCCACGGCAGACCTGGTCGCCCGCTGTTTCTCGGCCAAGACCCGGACCGAGCGGCCCGAAGTATGTCAGATGATTAAGAACAACTTCCTGAACGAGGGCGGCTTTCCACGTCGGGTCGCCCTGGCCTGCCTGGAAGACCCCAACGGTGTGTGGCAGTGGGATATCTCAGATCGCTTACAGGAGATTACCCAGCCCACCTTGGTCCTGGTCGGAGAGGAAGACCAGGCGACACCAGTCGCGGCCAATCGTTTTCTGGCCGAGCGGATTCCCGGAGCCGAACTGCGCGTGCTCAAAGAAGTCGGCCACTGCTACGAGATCGAACGGCCGCTCGAATTTAACCAGGTGCTAGAGGAATTTGTCGCTCAGCACGGGCACTGACCGAGTTGTTCAGTGTTTGAACCGTCCCTCAGCGCACCCACACCTGTGTGAGGACGCGTACGACATTGCCGCCTATGACCTTGGCAATGTCAGCATCCGTATAGCCCTGCCTGACGAGCCACCGGACGATATTAGGGAAATCGGCTGGATTCTCTAAGCCATCAACGTACTCGACTGCTTCAAACGCCTTCGTGCCGAGTATCTTGTCAACCGACAACTGGGCCGCGTAGGCACGGTGCAGCCCGACATGATCGCCGAACATGGTGTCCGGTCCAAACCCAACATGCTCAATACCGATCAGCCGGACTGCATATTCAAAATGCTCCATGCACGATTCTATACTGTGGCGCGGATGCTGCTCGGTCAGGGTCGTGTGCGGAGCTGCTTCGATTCCCAGTATGCCTCCCTTGGCAGCCATAGCCTCCAACACGTGGTCCGGCTTGAGTCGTGGGGTGTCCCATAATGCCCGCGCCCCGGCGTGGGAAATTACGATGGGCAGCTCGCTTTCCTCAATAATGTCCAACGTCGTCTGATCGCCGCAATGGGCCGTATCAATCAGGATTCCAAGTTTATTCATACGCCGTACCGCCTGGCGTCCAAAATCGGTCAGGCCGGCGTCTCGTCCCTCTCGCAAACCGCTGCCCAAAGCGTTGGCTTCACTATAGGCGACGCCCATGCTGCGCACGCCAAATCCATACAGCACATCGAGCCGGTCCAGTTCGTTCTCTATCGGCGTTGCTGACTCAAGCGTCGGCACCAGGGCGAGCCGCTGGGCCTCGTGGGCCGCGATAATATCTCGAACGCCGTCGCAGATAAGAATAAAATCCTGGTGGGCCAGGTCGCACAAACGCATGCCCAAGTCGTGGATGACATCATTCCACTTCCAGCCGGCCTGCGAGGTAATCGTACACAGGCCGTTCATCAAATTGTCAAAGATGCCGTCCAACCCAGAGGTCGCCAGTCCCTGAAAGCCGGTGAAGTCCCGACCCAGGCGCTTTTGTTCGAAGAGATCGTTGACCTCCTCCGGGACCACGACCGGATGGTCGTGCATGGAGATCGCAATATTCTCGGCTAACAGTCTCTGCACTCGCTCTTCCTCAGCCGGTGCGAGCGCAAGCTGAGAAGAGGCCACCCGCCCGATTTCTTTGGCCAGCCGAAAGCGCTTGTAGTCGCGCGGTGCGTCTAAATACTGGTAGGATTGATAGCCTGTATACTGCTTGTGACGTCCCATGCGCAGCCTTCCTTTTGGGTTTTCAGTGGAGAGCCCTACTTCCGGGTGGATACTCCTCCGCTAGCGCTGACCCCACCAACTTTCAAGAGGCAGCCGCATTTCCGAGTGCCCGATTGCTCCAATACAAAGCTATGAAACTCTCTTGCCTTATGTTTAATTGCGCCTCATGGTCCCGCGTATATCCTTCTGGCTCCTTTCGGCCCTCATCCTTACTATCGGGTCTTCTATCCCTGCCACTGCTGAAGAGACGAACAGCTCCCGGAACCGCACCTGGAAAACGGTAGAAGAGTCCTCTCCACAGGAACTCCAGAAGCTGGACCTCGAGACCCACCCCCCGCGCCATCCCCAGGTTCCATATCTGCCGGCTGAGCCCTATCCTTTTACGCCTCCCTATACTGCTGAGGAGATGGGCTATCGTTTAATGGAGTTCACCTCACGCCCACGCTGGTCGGCCGTGTTTGCCAGGGCGTGGGCGTCGATTTCTACCCAAGGAGTGCTCCTGAACCCGGGTAGTGCGACCAATTTTTTGGCCTACAACTCAAATACGACTGGTGTGGAAGTCGAATTCACCCTCAAGCCTGGCGAAGAAATCTACCGGTCTCTCAGTCAACGCACTACTCCCGCAGCTTCAGAAGGTTCACAACGACTGTCGATTCGCTATCGCACCAGCAAAGAATTTATCAAGAAAGAAGAGCGGTTTCGGTACTCACAGTCCAGGCGCCGGGTTCGTCACGACGCGCCGCGGCGGCGGCAGAGCAAGATACCCAATATGGCGCTTACGCCTGACGACAATTATGGACGCGATGCCTGGGAGTTTTCTTGGCGTGTGCTGGGTCTGGATACCCTGTACCAAACCGTTCGCTTTCCCAATACTCGGCCCGCAATCATGTTACGCAATGGACAGACCGGCCAGTTCCAAGAGAGGCGGACGGCTGAGCTAAAACTTATGGGGAATACCTATCAATATTACACCGCCAATGACGGGGTGGCGTGCTATGTTGTGGAGGCCCAAGCCCGTACCGAATGGCTACCCGATTACTATGCGCCGCGTCTCTTATTCTGGCTGGAAGAACATTCTTTTTTCCCTTTGCGTATCGAGAAATATGACTCCAACGGTAAGCTCATCAACGTTGAGGTGAGAATAGCCGAGCTTTTTAATCCGGCTTTGGGCGAGCGGGGCTATGGCTCGTTGTTTACCCTGTACTGGGATGTCTCAGATGACCTGATGTCATATTTTGTGAACGACAGTCATCGGGTCACAGAGTGGGAGCCCCAGGAGGTCGCTGTTTTCTTTAGTCCGGATTTTATGCGCCGGCAGTGGTATCTTGATACTTCTGTCAAGACCCAGGCCCAGGTACCCTCCCCCGCTCTCTTTTTTTTACGGCCCGCCTTAGAGGAAGAAAAATTTCCCGCTGAGCGTCCGCTGCGGATTCCTCCCGAGGTTGCGACCCGTATCCAAGCGCAAGAGGGAGCTGGACGGCTGGTGTTTGAGATGAATGGGGAAAGACGCTGAAGCTGTGCGTTCTCCTGAGAACGACAAGATTGGTGAGCGGAGTCAAACGTCCGACGCTACACAGACGGGCTTTGCCAACCACCCAGATTCGTCTCCAGGTACTGGGCCACGGCCAGGGCGACATCTTCACGCCAAGGACGGGCGACGATTTGGACACCAATCGGTAACCCTTCAGTAGACGTCCCACAGCGCACGACCGCGCCCGGCCAGCCGGTCAGATTGTGGGCGAACGTGTACGTAAAATCCGGGCCGTCGGGATCGTCATGACGCATGGCGGGTGTGGCGCTGACAGGACACAGCACCACATCGTAGGGCTCCATAAACGCCAGCATTTCACTCCGGTAGACATTCCATCGGCTCAGCTCCTGGGTGAACTCCGGGAGCGATACCGGCTGAGCCGTTTGCATCCAATCCAAGGCGGAAGACATGCGCTCAGTCCCGGCGGTGTGGATGAGCTGACGTATCCACGCTCCTCCATCCGCAAGGTAGAGACTGTACCACAGCCGCTCTGCTTCGCTCACACCCTGCGGTCGATCTTCCGTAACCGAGACTCCATGGTCGGCAAGCACGCTGGCTGCGGTTCGAACGGTACTGGCAGTGTCCGGGCTCGGGGATTTAATCCCGTTGTCCGTGAAGAATGCGACCCGCAGGTCTCTCACACTCACGTCTTGAGGATCTCCCAGCGGAGCCGGCACGATCGCCGGATCGTGTCCATCCGGGCCGGCAATAATGGCTAAGGTGAGGATCAGGTCTTCGACATGCCGCGCCAGGGGACCGATCTGGGTAAAGGCATCCAGGGCGCCAACATCAAATGAAATGGCATGCCCGGTGCGTGGGACTCGGCCCGAGGTGGGCTTGATACCGGCAAGGCCGCAGTAGTGGGCCGGCATGCGAATGCTGCCGCCGGTGTCGCTCCCCAGGTCGAGCGCCGAGCCGCCAGCCGCCAGAACCGCCCCGGCTCCCCCACTACTGCCCGCGGGTGATCGCTCCACATCATACGGATTGTTTGTCCGGCCATAGACATCGTTGTCAGTAATCCCCGCCAGGGTAAACTCCGGCGTATTCGTTTTGCCCAGGATGATGGCTCCCGCGGCACGCAGACGCGCCACCACTGTGGCATCCCGCTTGGGGATAAAATCAGATCGTCCCATCGTCCCCCAGGTACTGACCATGCCGGCTGTGTCTAACGAATCCTTGAGCGTGATGGGGACGCCGTGCAGCGGTCCGACGCCTTCTCCTCGTGAGAGGACCTCATCCGCCTCACCGGCCTGTTGTCGAGCCGCATCGGCGCGAAGCTGTACGACGGCGTTGAGCTTTGGATTGACTGCTTCAAGGCGGGACAGATGGGCATCAACCACTGCAACTGAAGAGACGAGCTTCGTCCGAATGAATCGAGCCAGCGTCGTAGCCGAAAACGAGGTCAGTTCCATGGTGATCTCCCTCCGTTATAGTCCATACACGTGGCAGCCTCTTGTTCGTGAGGTAGTGTACGAGAAGTGATTTCTCCTGTCGATGGTGTTATCAGGGTATGGTAGACGAGGATGGATGGAGGAGAGTCTACCGGATCGCGGAGAGTCCCTACGAAGCGAGGAAAAAATGAGTGATCGTGACCGTGAAATTCGGGACATGCTGGACCGGGCGTGGCGAAAAGAGGAGCAGAAGCAGCGTGGCTTTCTGACGCTCTCAGAAAACGATATGCGCCTCCTTGAGGACTACTATGCGGCGGGCCTGCCGTATGGCAATACACCGGAAGGCTTTAACCAGTGGTTAGAAGAACAAGGCTAGACTGGGTTCTTGCAGCCGTATAAAAAAACGGGGGCCCCAGAGGAGCTCCCGCTGCATGGGGAGAAGGGAGAGAGGCAATCGGTCTTAGGCTGCATCTGCAGCAACTTCAGTTTTCACCTCAACCGGAATACGTTTCGGCTTGACCTCTTCCGGGAATGGCACCACGACTTCGAGCGTGCCGTTCTTTGCACTCGCTTCGATCTTCTCCGCATCTATGCCCTTGGGCAGAATAAACGACCGGGCAAACGAGCCGTACGAACGCTCTTTATGGAAGTATCCACCGTTCTTCCCTTCGTTCTCTGCTTTGCGTTCTCCCTTGACCGTCAGGCGGTTGCCGTCCAGCGCAATCTCAACATCCTTGGGCTCCACGCCGGGCAAATCCGCTTTGATGTGCAGCCTGTTGTCGGCCACATAACTGTCAATTCTGAACGACGCTTCCGAAGGCACTCCGGTTCGCACTACTGGCCAACTGCGGGAAGAGAAAAAATCGTTCATAACAGACTCCATGTCATTTCTCCATGGATTCATCGCTCCAAACGGTCCTCGCATTACACTCAGTTCTCGTCTCATCGTATCGACCTCCTCTGTGTTTGGGTTTCTGTCTGACACAACCCAAATCTAAGGACGACTGACTCCGAGTCAAGGGGTCACAATAAAAATTTTGACTCGTTCAGAAAAGGACGCCGTCCGCTTCCGGCCACTATGGGTGCGGCTTAGCGTCGGCCCGACTTCTTCAGCACCCGCACCACCGTTCGCGTGTTTCCAGACTGTTGGATATGCACAGAGAGTGGGCGTCGTCGTGGCGCAGAGACTTTCGTATAGACGACCGTTGAGTGAATAGATTTATGCCCCAAATGCGCCTGCACCTCCTCTAGCGCATGTCCGGCCTCGAGAAGATGGGCGGCAACCGAATGGCGTAAACAGTGGCTGTGACGTTTAGACGGCGGAAGCTTGGCGTGCTCCGCATACATGCGAAAGAGCCGATCAATACGCTGACGGCTGACCGGACGCGCATTCCGCGACGGAAAGAGATAGGGCAGGGCATCACTCCGAGTTTGTATATAATCGCGCAGCAGACGCAGATACTCTGCGGTCATCGTCTTCTCTCCGGCGACGCCACCCTTGAGGCGTGGGATATGGATCCGGCGGGTGTGAAAGTCAACGTGCTCGCGCAGTAAGAGACCAACCTCAGAGGCGCGCAGTCCGAAATAATACATGGCGGCAAACAGCGCACGGTCGCGCTCGTCTGTGATCTGGGTAAAGAATCGCTCGACCTCCCGACGAGTCAGCGTCACATATTTCTCGCGGGACTCCCGTTGCCGGGGTTCTGCACCTCGCAGTGTCGCTTGCTCTTGGCGGGTGACTTCAGCCTGGAGTTCTCGCAGATAACGGACGACACTTTTTCCCTGTCGAGCGGCCTGCTGCGCGGCAAGCCGAAGGAGTTTTTCCTGTTGGCCGGATTGGTTTGAATCGTCTTTCACTGGGGCTTCTCTGCGTATAGTACTGGCGGGCGGAGCCGGACTACGGAATCCCGAGCAGCTTATGCGTTTGCAGGCTGAGTCGCCAGCGCGGATGGTTGAGACAGTACTGCAGGCACGTGTGGGTATTGCGCTCCCGATCAGGACCATCCAGTGGTTGCAGGAAAAATTCCTGAAAATCGAGTTGAGCAAATAGCGCCGGCTCCACACCGAACTGAGGAAAAACAAGTTTGAGTTCCCCGCCATGCCTGAGAACGAGTGCCGAGCCAGCTTTGGGACTGACACAGATCCAATCGATACCAGGCGGAGGAAGCAGCGTGCCATTTGTCTCAATGGCAATTTCAAAACCTTCTGCATGCAGGGCGTCAACAAGCGCAGCATCAAGCTGGAGCAATGGTTCGCCACCTGTACACACGACAAACGGAACACCTTGAGGGGGCCGCCAGGTCGGCCATGTGGCAGCGACAGCCACAGCCAGCTCACGGGCGGACGCGAAACGCCCTCCCCCGGAGCCGTCCGTACCAACGAAATCGGTATCGCAGAACTGACAGACAGCCGTAGCGCGGTCCTTTTCCAGCCCGGACCATAGATTACATCCGGCAAAACGACAGAATACCGCTGGCCGGCCGCTATACCGCCCCTCGCCTTGGAGGGTGTAGAAAATCTCTTTGACTACGTAACTCATGAAAAAAGAAAGGGACGCCAAAGACGTCCCTTGTCAAACCTGGAAGAGGAGAGAAAAGAGATGGGGAGGCCCCATCGGCAGATACAAGAACCGTCAGACTTACTATTTCTTCTTCGCTGGGCCGAGAATAGATTCCTTAAACACTTTTGCCGGCGTAAAGGCGACTTTTTTTCGGGCCGAAATTCTAATGGCTTCCCCGGTCTGCGGGTTGCGTCCCATTCGGGCCTTCAACTGGCGCAGCCGAAATGTCCCCAGGTTGGGAATTTTCAACTCTTTGTCTTTTTCGACCGTTTTTGTAATAAACTCCACAAAGGAATCCAGCTTAGTGGCTGCCTCGCGGTTTGAGGCCTCTCCCCATGTCTCGGCTAACTTTTTCACCATCTCCGTCTTCGTCATGCTACCAACCTCCTAACCCGATTGGGTTCTACACTACGTCCCACACCAGAAGTCGAGCGGTCTTGCCACGAAGCACCCCCGACTCACCATTTGCGTATTGGCTCCTCTCTCCCAGGTCGTTTCTTATGTCCCTGTCCTCCTCTCATCCTTCTTCCACAATCACAGCGTGAGACGGCCGGCTCCGAGCAGAAACGAGAGAGAAAAGTGTCAGGCCCGGATTAAGCAATATCTCTTCACCTCATCCACACGACGTAATCGTCTGGGGCTGTCGTTGGGCAGAACACGGGCGACTCTCATCAGTATCGTCTACGCTGCTCCCGCCCACTCAGGCTCAGTTTTTATCCGTCAGGCTCGGGAATGTCAATAAAACCAGGTAAAAATAGCAAAAATCTAACGATACATCTCGACCAGTTCGATCAGACCGAGGTCTTTGAGCGCGGAAAACAGGCGGCCTTTCACCTCGCGAACCGTCCCCAGTTGCACAACCTCCTCGGTGAGAGATTGGGCGTCGGTATAGGAGAGCGAACGAATGAGACGTTTGATAACCGGGACAAAGAAAGGCTCCATACTGAGCTCATCCAACCCGCTACCAAGCAGCACGAGCGTACACAGCGGGTCGGAGGCCATTTCGCCACACATGCTGACCCGTTTGCCGGCGCGTTGCGCAGCCTGGACGGTTGTGGCTATCGCATTCAGGACAGCCGGATGGAGAGGCTCGTAGAGAGAAGCGACCTTACGGTTGTTCCGGTCCACCGCAAGAAGATACTGAATGAGGTCGTTCGTCCCAATACTGAAGAAGTCAACCTCCTGGGCGAGCCGGTCTGCCAACCACACCGCGGCTGGAACCTCGACCATAATGCCGACCGGCATCCACGGGTCGAACGTTTTTCCCTCTTGTTGTAATTCATCCTTTGCCTGCGCCAGCAGGTTCTTGACTTGGAGCAGCTCTTCTACGCTGGAGATCATGGGAAACAAAATACGGACCGGCCCATGCACTCCGGCACGTAAAATAGCGCGCAGTTGCACCTTAAAGAGGTCCGCCATCTCCAAAGAGATCCGAATAGAGCGCCAGCCCAGGAAGGGGTTATCTTCTTGGGGCAGCTTCATATAGGGAGGATATTTGTCGGGTCCGAGATCCAAGGTCCGAATTGTCACGGGCTTCCCGGCCATGCCGGCCAAAACTCTTTGATACAGCGCCAACTGGGCTTCTTCGTCCGGGAAATCACTATAGGTAAGAAACGGCACCTCGGTCCGGTACAGTCCAACGCCTTCCGCTCCGTGGCGCTGGGCAAAGTCAACATCACTCAGCAAGCCGACATTGGCTCCGAGCGCAATACGCACCCCATCCTGCGTTTCCGCAGGGAGATCGTGGATCTCTTCGAGAGTCCGGTTAAACGCCCGATACTCGCGGTCAAAGCGGCTGTACTCGCGCACGACTTCGGCGCCGGGATTGACATAGGCCACCCCGGCGTTACCGTCCACGATCACCGCATCGCCTTGCTGGATAGAGGCGGCGTGCTCGACGCCCACAACAGTTGGAATTTCAAAGGACTTCGCCAGAATAGACGTATGTGAGGTGGCTCCGCCGTTGGCGAGGACCACCCCTTTCAAATGACTGTGATCCACTCGGCAGAGGTCGGACAGAGAGAGATCGTCCGCAACGAGAATGAGATTCTCCCCTTTTGGCCCGCTCTTCTCCTCCAGGCCGAGCAGATGGCGGAGTACGCGCTGGCCAATATCGCGAATATCGGCTGCCCGGTCACGCAGGTGCTCACCCCCGGCCCGCTCCAGGGTCTCCACATAGCCTTCCGTGACCTTTTTGAGAGCAGTATCGGCGGCATCGCCGTGTTGGATATGGGTTTCAATCTTTTCGATAAACGCAGCGTCTTCCAGCATCATGCGGTGGACATCAAAAATTGCCCGGTCAATCTCTGGCAGACGCTCCTGGACTCGCTCTTTGAGTGCATCAATTTCCCGAACCGACTGCACAAGAGCGGCGTGCAGATGCTGAAGCTCGGCAGCCGGATTTTCCGTACGACGCTCTTCAATCGCGTCAAGACGAACAACGGGGTGGACCAGGTAAGCTTGACCTGAGCCGATCCCAGGCGAAGCACTGACTCCGGTGAGCCGCAAACGGCTCGCTCGCCCCTTCGTCTGTGTTTGCTGCGCACGCTTACGCTCATAGGCACTCGGGCGTTGAATGGCCGCCAACATGCGGGCCCGATAATCCTGACGCTCCCGCTCCTTTGTTTTGAGTGATTCCTGCAATCGGGCTTGAACAATAACGCCCGCAACCTGGGTTGCGATCGTTTTGAGCAAACGGACCTCTGTCCGAGGAAAACGGCGCCGACTCCGACTCTGGACTATGAGCGCGCCAAGCATATTGCCTTTTTCGCTCATTGGCAGACCCAGAAATGAATGGAATCGCTCCTCTCCGGTTTCCGGAAAGTATTTATTCCGTTCGTGCGTCATGGCATCAGGGATGACAACGGCTTCCCCGGTTTCAATCACCAGACCCGTCAGCCCTTCATGTTTGTCCAGGCTGATGTTACCAATAGCCGCCCGATCCAAACCAGTCGTTGCCCAGAGAGTAAGCCGCTCCCCTTTGGTGTCTAAGAGATAGAGCGAACAGACATCGGTCCCCATTCGCTGGGTAATGATCTTGGTAATTTCCTGAAGCGTGACTTGTAAGTCGTGAGAGCGGGAGAAGAGGGCGTCAATATCTTTGAGCAAATGCATACTGTGCTGCTGTGCAGAACGAGGTTCTGGCCATACTGGCAGCTCGGTCCGTTTTTTCGTAGCAGTTTTTGAAGAGCCATCCATACAGTAAGGAACGGCATTGTATCTGAGGCCCTAATGGGCCACAAGGCACGGATACCCCGCGGAGCCGGGTCTGGCAGGGGCGGTATACCACATGACCCGAATAGATGCAGTCGGCTTACTCGCACAAGTCGTCTTGCAGATCAACTTGATGATTGAGAGGAGCGTGCCCGTGCCCAATCCGGAACCCAGCGGCAATCGCCCGAGTCACAAACTCTTTCGCATGAGCGATCGCATCCTCAACCGTTTCGCCTTTGGCCAGCTCTGCCGTGATCGCGGCCGAGAAGGTACACCCGGCTCCATGTGTACAGACCGTTTCCATTTTCTGGCAGGAGTAGGCCCGAAAAGTACTTCCGTCGAACAAAAGATCACAGGCATCTTCTTCGAGATGCCCGCCTTTCACCACAACATAGGCCGGCCCTAAGGCTTTGATACGGCGGGCCGCCTCTTCCATATCAGGCCGCTGGGCAACTTCCAGGCCGGACAGCAGGCCGGCTTCATGCAGATTGGGTGTCAGAATGAACGCCAACGGCAGCAGTTTCTCGGTCAGTGCCTGGCGGGCGTCTGCTTGGAGAAGAGCGTGGCCCCCTTTTGCGACCATAACAGGGTCAACGACCAGCTTGCGGATTCCATACTCTTCTATCTTGCGACTCACTACCTCGACGAGTGGAATGGAGGACAGCATCCCGGTCTTCACTGCCTGGATTTGCATATCGCCGAACACACTATCGAACTCTTGCGCCACAAAATCAGGCGGGAGTTCAACAACAGCCTGGACGCCAAGCGTGTTTTGGGCGGTCACCGCGGTCAGCACACTCAGGCCATACACCCCGCGTGCCATAAAAGTTTTGAGATCGGCCTGAATACCAGCCCCGCCTCCACTATCTGACCCGGCAATGGTTAAGGCTTTCGGTCGTGTCATGGCCTCATTGTCTCGTACGCGCCGGTCGAAAGGGCATGGCGGAGTCTATGGGAATACGCGCAGCTCGCCAGTGTTCAGCCCCTGGCCAGTGGAATAGCGGCCGGCTTTGAGTTCATCAATAAGTTCCCGCGTAGTTGAGAGGGGACGCTCAAAAACTGTGACCGCACAGCCGATTGAAGAGGCAGAGTGGCTGTCACTGCCTCCAATTCGCTTGTAGCCACCATGCTCGGCAACAGCCTGAGCGTACCGGTTTTCTTCTTCCGAGCAGGCGCCGTTCACCACCTCAATGGCGTCTACATACTCCAGCACTTCGAGTGCTTTGCTCCCGGACGCCGGATCGGCCTGGTCTATAGGATCGGTTTTGTGAATAAACTGGAAGCGTGGATCGAGCTTGTAGCGAAACGGATGGTTGGCGATGAGAAAGCCGTCAACCTCATCGATAATGCGCCGTAACTCTTTGACCTTATAGATACCGCCGACATAGCGGTCGAGGCCAAAGGCTCCGACATGGCCCCATTCGGTCGTGACCTCAATCCCAAGAAATAACGTCACCCCACGTGCACGGGCGTACTCCTCGATGTCCGGGTCAGTCCAGGCATTGTCGTGTTCGGTGATGCAAATCCCCTCTAAGCCGACTTTCTGCGCCTGATCGATCATCAGCAGGGGGTCAAGGTTACTGTCAGAGCTACCGCGCGTCGTATGAACGTGGAAATCAATACGCATTGTTTTTGATACACTCCCGTTTCGTAGGCCGCCTTTCTATACCGCCTTCTGGATAACCAAGCAAGAGTACAAGAGTGCGTACCCGTTCAGACCGGGCTTGCCTTTTTCATGCGCTTCCTTTGTTCTCTGCCCGGCCTATGCTACAGTCCGTTCACCTCGGATATGCCAGCAGAGATATTTCACCAGAGATATTCCATTAGGAGGGGAAGCTATGAAGCGACCATTAGATGGAGTCCGCATCATTGACTGGACGATTTGGCAACAAGGGCCGGTATCAACCATGATGTTGGCTGACTTGGGTGCTGAGGTCATCAAGATCGAAGAGCGAGTCGGAGGTGACCCAGGCCGGGGAGTGCTCAGCATTGCCGGGGCATTAGTTGGGGCGACGAGTGGCCCGAATTTCTACTTTGAGGCCAATAACCGGCATAAGCAGAGTCTCACCCTTGATCTCAAAAACCCCAAGGCCATAGAGATTGTCTACAAGTTGGCTGAGAAGTCGGATGTCTTTGTCCAGAACTTTCGGAAAGGTGTGTCAGACAAGCTGGGTATCGGCTACGAGACGCTCTCCCAACGCAACCCGCAACTCATCTACGCCAGCGCAACCGGCTACGGTCCGTTCGGGCCGGATTCTGGTGAGCCCTCCTTTGACTATATGGGGCTGGCTCGCTCGGGCATCATGACCGCGGTGGGTGAGCCCGATATGGAACCACTCAGCATTGCCGGCGGCATCGCCGATCAGATGGGCGCCATCATGTTGGCCTATGGTGTCATGGCAGCGCTCCTGGCGCGCGACAAACATGGTGTGGGTCAGGAAGTCGATATCTCCCATCTGGGCAGCATGACGGCGCTCCAAGGGCTCAATGTGGCGTGTAAAACAATTTTAGGCAAGGAGTTTAAGCGCATACCACGCGTCGCCGCGCCGAGCCCGCTGTGGAACCATTACAAATGCGGCGATGGCAAGTGGATCTGTCTGGCCATGCCGCAACAGGAGCGCTACTGGTCTGATTTCTGCAAAGTCCTGGGCGTCGAGCAGGTCATAGACGACCCCCGCTTTGCCACCATGGGCGACCGGGCCGACAACGCAAAAGACTTGATTCCTATTCTGGACGTGGCGTTTGCTTCTCAGCCCCGAGACGCCTGGATGAAGGCACTCAAGGAGGGTGGAGACTTCATTTACACCGTCGTCAATACTATTGCTGACCTGCCCAATGACGAACAAATGCTCGCCAACGAGTATATTGTCGATTACGATCATCCCCGCATCGGCAAGACGCAGGTGGTCGGCGTTCCTGTTCGCCTGAGCAAAACCCCGGGCGATCCCAAAGGTGCGGCCCCGGAATTCGGCGAGCACACCGAACTCATTCTCACCGAACTGCTCGACTATTCGTGGGAAGATGTGGCACAGCTCAGAGAAGAGGAAGTGATTTAATGAGGGAATTGGGGGTTGGGGAAGCTCAGCCCCTAACCCCCAGCCCCTAACCCCTAGCGCGAAGCGCTATGACCCATTCCTTCACCATCACGCCCACAGCGCCCTACTCTTTCGATTTCACAGTCACTCGCTTTCTACGCTTTGCAAGTGAGATTGTCGATCGTATTGAAGGGAATCAATACCAACGGCTCCTGACCGTCGGCCGACAACTGGCGCTCGCAACCGTCACAAATATCGGGACTGTTACGAGACCGCAGCTTGCGGTTGAACTCACAAGCCCGTCCAAGGCCGCGCTCAAGCAAGCGGAATTTCAAGCCCAACTCTGCCATATCCTGTGTACCGACTTTGACCCCAGACCGTTTTATCGATTGGCGCGTAAGGACGAGATGCTGGCACCGTTGGTGAATCGTTTTCGAGGACTTCGGATCACTGCCAGCCCAACAATTTTTGAAGCGCTGGTGATGGCGGTCCTCTCCCAGCAGGTCAACCTTACTTTTGCCTATTCCATTAAAAAAGAACTGGTTGAAACGTTTGGGCGCAAGTGGCGGTGCAAGGGACACACCTATTACACATTTCCTGAGCCCCAACGGTTTGCCGGCCAGAGCATGGAGACCATGCGCGGCTTCCGGCTGAGCAATGCCAAGGCCGGCACACTGATCCGCCTGGGTGAAGCGTTTGCCTCTCGGACTTTGAAGCAGAGCGAAATCGCTCAACTTCCGGACGAAGAAGCGATTGAAGCACTGATTCAACTAAAAGGCATTGGCCGCTGGTCTGCCGAAACAGCGCTGATGCGCGGCTTAGCCAGACCCGACGCGTTTCCGGGCGGCGACTTGGGCGTGGTCAAATATCTTGCCCAGGGCATGTTAGGCAAACAAGAAAAGGCGACCGAAACCGAAATGCGCAACTTTGCCGAACGTTGGCGTCCGTATCGTGGGCTAGCCTTAGTCTATTGTTACGCAGAACTCGCCCGGCGGCAGGCCGTGTAGGGGCAACCCTTGTGGTTGCCCAAGTAGGGCGGGTACAAAACCCGTCCCTACGCTCAGAACATCCCAGAAATTTTGCCGTTCTCGTCCATCCGCATCCCGGCTGCCGCAGGTTTTGCGCCCAGGCCGGGCATGGTCAGCATATCCCCGGTGAGGGGGACGCAGAAGCCGGCCCCGGCCGAGAGGCGAATCTCACGCACGCTCAACACAAAATCACGCGGCCGGCCGTAGCGTTTTGGATCATCGGACAGGGACATCTGGGTCTTGGCCATACAAATGGGCACATGACCATAGCCCAGGTCGTTGATCCGCTTGAGATCGTTGCGCGCGCGTTGCAGCAAAGTGATATCTGCCGCGCCGTAGATTTGTTGGGCAATGGTCCGGATCTTGTCTTCAATCGGCATCTCCGCCGGATACAGGAACTGCTGCACCGGGGCCGGTCCGTCGCAGGCTTGCACCACCGCTTCGGCCAGCGCTATCCCCCCCTCTCCCCCCTGACCAAACACATCAATGACCGTTGCTCCTACGCCCAGGGCTGTACTTTCTTCTACGACCAACTGAAGCTCTTCTTCGGTATCAGTGGCAAACCGATTCACCGCAACAATCGGCCGCAGGCCAAATGCACCCAGACTCTCAACGTGTTTGGCCAAGTTTTCCATACCCTGCTTCAAGGTTGACAGATCAGGCTTGTTCACATCCGCCACCGGTGTACCGCCGTGCATTTTGAGCGCCTTGACCGTTGCGACCAGGACAACCGCGGCGGGCCACAGGTCAGCCTCACGGCATTTGATATTGAGGAATTTCTCTCCACCCAGATCAAACCCGAAGCCGGCTTCGGTCACCACATAATCGGTATAGCCGAGCGCGAGTCGCGTGGCCAGGATACTATTACAGCCATGGGCGATATTACCGAACGGCCCAGCGTGGATGAAGGCTGGCACGCCTTCCACGGTCTGGACCAGATTGGGTTTCAGAGCGTCCTTGAGAATAATCGCCATCGCCTCCGGCGCGTGAATCCGGTCCGCGCTGACAGCCTCTCCCTGAGACGAATAGCCAAGCACAATACGCGACAGACGCTGAATGAGATCCGTGGGTCCACTCGTCAGAGCCAGAATAGCCATGACTTCCGATGCCGCGGTAATATCAAAGCCCTCTTCGCGCGGGATGCCCATGAGGCGTCCGCCGAGGCCCATCACAATTTGACGCAACGCGCGGTCATTCATGTCCATGACGCGCCGCCAGCGGATTTGACGGACATCCAAATCCACGGTTCGATGAAACATGGCGGCATCCAGCATGGCAGACAGAAGGTTATGCGCAGAACTGACGGCGTGAATGTCGCCGGTGAAATGCAGGTTAATATCCTCCATGGGCAGCACTTGTGAGCGACCACCTCCACAGCCTCCGCCCTTCACCCCGAACACCGGCCCCATTGAGGGTTCACGGACCGCCACTGCCGCCTTTTTACCAAGGCGGGTCAGCGCCTGGCCTAAGCCAATCGTCGTGGTGGTCTTGCCTTCGCCAGCAGGGGTCGGGTTGATAGCGGAAACAAGAATCAGCTTGGCCTGGGTCTGAGCCGGCGCGGAAGAGAGCGCCTCAAGCGCAATTTTGGCCTTCACGCGGCCGTAGGGCTCAAGGTGTTCTGGCGCTAACGATAACTGAGCGGCAATCTCTTCGATCGGCTTCAAGCGAACGGACTGGGCAACGGCAAGGTTTTGGTCTCGGCTCATTCGTACGGTTTCCTTTCCCCGCCGTAGGAGCAGGTTTGAAACCTGCCCCTACAGGAGATGTCATCTTATACAAAATCAATGTCTCCGACTATCACAAACGACTGGGACAGCTCCTGACCAGCGGGACACACCATGCTATGGATACCACAGCGAAGGAGTTGGCATGGCAGGGAACGCATCTTCTGGTCGGCGGTTGCTGAATTTCGCACTCAGCCTTGTGGTGAGTGGGGGCTTTCTGTATCTCGCGTTTCGCAACGTTCAGCTTGATGAATTGGGACAAGCACTCGGACGGGTGAATGGCGGCTGGCTGTGTATTGCCGTCGTCGTCAGCCTGCTCATCATGATGTTGCGCGCCTGGCGCTGGCAACTTGAACTCCGCCCCCTCGAACATGTTCCGGTTGGCCGTCTGTGGGTCGTGACCTCGGTCGCCTATATGGCCATCAATCTGCTGCCGGTGCGTCTGGGCGAAGTCGTCCGCCCCTGGCTCTTATCCCGTCGCTCTCAGGTGTCGATCTCAAACGTCATCGGCAATCTGGTTGTAGAGAAGATGATGGATTCGATCTGTATCGTCTTGTATCTGCTGACCGGACTGCTGCTGATTGAAAGCCTGCCGATGTGGGTCCGCCGAGGCGCGCTTGTCCCAGCCGGAATTGCCGGCGTCTTCGTGTCTGTGGTCTTGCTGTTGTGGTGGAAAGGTGAGTCGTTTGTCGATCGCTGGGTGCTGCGCGTTCTCCCCGAGCGCTTTGGCGGTCGGGTCAAAAGCGTTCTCGCTGCCATCACCGCCGGAATGCGGATTCTTCCCAATCCCGGCCTGCTCCTAGCCGTCTTTCTGGTGTCTCTGACATTATGGTTTCTGCCTATTTTGTCGAGCTATATCATGATCCGCGCGTTTGACCTGTCAGCTCCTTTTAGCGCGGCCCTGGTCATTTTTATTTTTATCAGTTTTGGCACGGCGCTGCCGAATCTTCCAGGCATGATCGGGCCGTATCAATACGCGTGTCAGCTCGCCCTTGGACTCTATGGGGTGAGCGAGGTTGACGGTCTAGCCTACGGCTTGGTCCTCAACGCCGTCCAGTTTCTGACCCTCATTGGTCAAGGGTTAATCGCCCTGCCGATTGCGGGTGTGAGTTTTTCCGATATTCGACAGGCTGGCGATCAGCTCTCGCAGCAGCACGCAGACACCACGTAACGCCCCTCTTGGGAGAGCCGGCTGTCAGGGCCAGATTTTGCCCGGGTTCAGAATACCCTTTGGATCAAAGACGTGCTTGATGCCCTGCATCAGCGCCACCGCAGGCCCGTGCTCCTGCGTAACATATTTTCGGCTGCCGAGGCCAATGCCGTGCTCTCCTGAAGCTGTTCCTCCAAGAGACAGGACAAGAGCAACCATCTCATCTTTGGCCCGGTTAGCGCTGGCCCAGCGATGGGTATCAGCCGGGTCTTCCCGCAGCAGCGCATGCAGAATGCCAAGCCCGGCGTGGCCAAAGGTATGCAAGACAACGCCGTGCTGTGCGGCAATCGTATAGCTCTTTTCAATGACCTCAGGCAGACGCGAGATGGGAAAACCCATATCAGTCCGAATCGTTTTGGCGCGCGGGTTGAGCGCCTGAATCGCACGGGTTGTAAAATGGCGAATCTCCCACGGGTTGCGTCCCCCGGGCAGGAGAATCTGCTTCCCCTGATTTTCTTCACACAGGCTGTGCGTCGTCCCGAAAACTTCTTCAACTGAACTCTCGGAACCGTGGACTTCAATAAACAACGAGGGCAGCTCGGTGAGACCAAAATCTTGAAAGCGATTGAGGGCGGCGATGGAACGTTGGTCAAGAAACTCGACCGCGGCAAGATCAACACCATAGCGCATCATGGACGCGATGGCGGTCACCGCTGCTTTCTCAGACGGAAAGGTAAACGCACCTTGTTTCCGCCCCTGCGGCAGACCAACCAGAGAGAGCGTCAGTTCGGTCGCAATGCCCAACGTCCCTTCAGAACCAATCAGCAGCCCCAGCAGATGGTAGCCCGAAGACGTTTTACGGCTGCGCGTCCCAAGTTCAAGGACTTCGCCTGTGCCGGTCACCACGGTGGCGGCTTTGACGTGGGCGCGGGTTCCTCCGTATTTGACCGAATAGATGCCACTGGCGTTGTTCGCCACCATCCCACCAATTGTTGCAACATCAGAGCTGCCACCGGGCGACGGAGGGAAAAACAAGCCATACGCTTTGAGTTGGTCGTTCAGATCATTGTAGACAATACCGGGCTGAACCGTGACCTGAAGGTCCTCTGCATGCACGGTCACAATGCGATCCATACGAGAGAGGTCCAAAACGATCCCGCCTCGGACCGGAATGGGATTGCCCTCCAAGCTCGACCCCGCTCCCCGTGCAGTCAGCGCCACTTCATGCCGATAGGCATACGCAACGACCCGGCACACCTCGTCCGTCGTCTGCGGCCAGACAACGACCTCGGGTAACGTGGGCGGACAGGCTGACTCATCGTGCGAGGCCAGTTCCAGGTCGGCCGGCTGGGTTGAGACCTGCTCTGAGGAAAGCAGCGCTGTCAGATCATCTGCTAAAGACATAGGGCTACCCAAGTTGACCGTTGGCAGCAGAGAGCGGTCCATCCTCTCGACGTTTGGGCCGCATGTTCCGGTCTAAGACCTTTTTGCGCAAGCGGATGGACAGCGGCGTCACCTCAACCAATTCATCAGCGCTGATCCATTCCAGGGCATCCTCTAAATCCATCGCTTTATACGGAACAAGGCGTACTGCCTCATCTCGACCGGACGCTCGGACATTAGTGAGCTTCTTCTCTCGACTCACATTCACGTCGAGATCTTTGTCACGTGAATTTTCCCCGACCACCATACCCTCGTACACACGTGTCCCGGCCGGGATAAAGAACACCCCGCGCTCCTGCAAATGAAAAAGCGAATACGGGGTCGCCGGCCCTTCGCGGTCTGCGACCAAGGCCCCGTTAATGCGGTTCTGGATCGGCCCGTGCCAGGGGGCATATCCGTTGAATAGGGTATTCATAATGCCCGTGCCGCGCGTATCCGTCAGAAAGCGCGAACGAAAGCCAATCAAACCGCGTGACGGAACAGAGAACTCCAGACACACCCGACCTGACTCCGGTGGAGCCATGTTTGTCATGATCCCTTTACGCTGGGCCATGAGTTGAGAGACCTGGCCGACATAATCTTCTTGGACGTCGATGAGTAATAGCTCCATCGGCTCCTGGAGTTGCCCCTCAATTTCTTTCACGATGACAGTCGGCTTGAAAACCTGGAGCTCGTAGCCTTCCCGACGCATGGTTTCAATCACGACCGAGAGCTGGAGTTCGCCCCGGCCCAGCACCCGAAAGGCATCAGGGGAATCGGTCTCTTCCACGTGCAGACTTACGTTTTTATGCACCTCGGCGAAGAGCCGTTCGCGGATTCTACGCGACGTCACATATTGTCCTTCCCGTCCCGCCCAGGGGCCAATGTTCACCCCAAAGATCATAGCAAGAGTCGGCTCATCGATCTGAATCGTGGGCAGGGCCACCGGATTCTCACTATCAGAGATCGTCTCACCGATCTGAATCTCTTCAATACCAGCCACCGCGACAATATCGCCGGCCTGCGCAGACGCTATCTCGTGCCGTTTGAGACCCTGCCAGCTATACAGCTGGGCGACTTTACACGGCACGCGGGAGCCGTCGTCACGACACAGCGTATAGGCTTCCGTGCTCCGAAGCTCGCCTTGGATAATGCGACCGATAGCAATCCGGCCGACATAATCGTTGTAGTCCAGATTATTCACGTGGAACTGAACGGGCCCATCCACAGCGTGGGACGGACCGGGTAGGGCAGAGACAATCAGGTCAAAGAGCGGCTGAAGATTGTGCCCCTCTTCGTCCAGGTCGCGTTTGGCAATACCGGCCCGGGCGTTGGTGTACACCACGGGAAACGCCAACTGCTCGTCTGAGGCATCCAGATCAATGAAGAGGTCATAGATTTCATCCAGCACTGTGGAGACTCGGGCGTCTTGCCGGTCAATCTTGTTAATACAGACAATCGATGCCAGCCCGGCTTCCAGCGCTTTCTTCAGCACAAAACGTGTTTGGGGCAGCGGGCCTTCCGAGGCGTCAACCAAGAGCATCACACCGTCAACCATAGCCAGCGCGCGCTCGACTTCTCCGCCAAAATCCGCATGACCCGGCGTATCGACAAAATTAATTTTCACGCCTTGATACGAGAGCGCGGCATTCTTGGCCAAGATGGTAATGCCCCGTTCCCGTTCAAGCGCAAACGAGTCCATCACCCGCTCGACCACCTGTTCATTGTCCCGAAAGGTCCCACTCTGTTTGAGGAGGGCGTCAATGAGTGTCGTTTTGCCATGATCAACATGCGCGATAATGGCGACGTTTCGAATATCATTACGCCGGGGCGTACCGTTGTGCAAAATCGTTTCCTCCCTGTACTGTGACTTTCTCTCTCCTATGAATTTCTCTTTCCAGACTTCGAGCGGCAGGCGGCCAGCGAGCCGCAGCGGGTCCAGATCGCTCACTCCCTTGCATCCAGCCGGCGCAGCCGGCCGGCCCAGCCGAGAATCCGCCGATCGGCACTCACCAGTTGATGCCCCCCCAGCAGCGCCGTCGCCACGATCAGGCGGTCGGCAGGATCGCCAGGGAGACTCGCGAGCCCGGCAGCGCGGGTGCCGATTTCGCCGTCCACGGGAATCTCGACCAGACCGTCCTCCAGAAGGGTGCGACGCCACGAAGCAGTGTCTCTCAATAAGGTCAACCTACCCGTGTCGTGCAGCATGGCGACTTCCCAGAATGAGATCGCAGAGACCGCGACGGCTTGCGCTGTCCAGGCCGACTCAACCGCTTTGCGAGTCCGCCGTCCGAGCCTCCTGTCGCCAATGCGCAGCCAGAGCAGAACGTGGGTGTCCAGCAAGATCACAGTCGGTCGTCTCGGTTCGTGCCGGCCATTGCGTCCCATTCCACATCAACCGGGTCCACGATGTCGCCGTGTATCCGAAGCACATCGCGGTCCCGGCCAAAGGGCGTCTTCGGGGTCGGGCGGTACGGTGCCAGCCGCGAGACCGGGCGGCCGTTTTTGGTGATGATGATCTCGACACCGTCCTCTGCAACTTCGTCCATGAGCTTGAGGCATTTGGCCTTGAACTCCGACGCTTTTATCGTCCGTGGGCTCAGCAGTGTATCGTGTCGGTCTTTCATTGTGTGCCTTCCAGCGTGGCTCTTCGTTTGAACAAGGATATGTCTCGCTACGGTTTCATGGTTATAACCATGGTCATGACCATACAATGCCGTGTGGCGTACTGCAACGTAGCCAGCGCCTCACCCGTTTCGCACCCGCAGTGCCGCGCCCGCCGCAATCCGGCTCTTTTGACAACTTCACAGGAAGCGGACAAAGTTAAAGCGCTTTCCCTTCAGCACCGCCTCCTCCCTACACCATGTATTTCACCATTCCACCGTCAATGTCATAGGCCGCACCCGTAATAAAACTCGCCCGCTCTGATGCCAGGAAGGTCACCAAGCTGGCAATCTCTTCAGGCCGGCCGAAACGACCCAGCGGGATATTCGCCTGCGCAAACCCTTCGATCATTCCGTCCGGGTCTTCAGGGTTAATCATCTTTGCAGCGTTCTCCCACAACGGAGTCCGAACCGGCCCCGGACACACGGCATTGACCAGGACATTGTCTTTGGCGAGTTCATCGGCCAATGTCTTGGTTAGACTAATCACCGCCGCCTTGGTCGCGTTATAATCAATCATACCACCGCCCGGTTGCTTCCCGAAAATCGAAGAGATGTTGATAATCCGACCCCAGCGCTGCTCACGCATGCGCGGCAGGGCGAGGCGGGAACAGCGCAGCACACTAAAAAGATTCGCGTCAATATTTTCCTGCCAGGCTTTATCAGGCAGATCGAGCAATTGACTTAAATGCATCCCACCGGCGTTATTGACCAGAATATCGAGCCGGCCGAACCGCTCTCCTGTTTGGGCAAAGAGTCTTTCGATGTCCGCTACTTGGGTCATGTCCGCTTGTATCGCCAGCACGTCAGAGCCCAGCTCGCGCGCTGTTTGGTCGAGCTGCTCCCGGTTGCGGGCACACAGCGCAATTTCACCCCTTCTCTTGGACAAAACTCTCCGCAATGGCGCGGCCAATACCATAACTCGCGCCGGTAATGATTGCCACACGGTCCTGTAAACCAAAGTCCATACGTCCCTCCTAACAGTGCCAAATACGAGATTGCCTGAGCGAGATTACCTGGATTGGGTGTGCGGGCCTATTCTCCTGGCATTCAGGAGACTGTCAAGAGAGGAAAACGAAAATCGGGAGGGCAGCGCCGTTGCGCGTCACGTCCAGGAAGTGCAAGATGTAGCCATACTCGTTGAGGAGCAAGAAAGGGCCCCTGCTGAAAGGCAGGCGTGACCAGCGCTCGTCTGCCATGCTGCTAGTGCTATGCTGAAAGCCGTCTTTTTTGACTTTGATGGAACCCTGGCTGACGACGGCGCAACGATTGATCAGGCCCTCCACGCTGCACGTGCAGTGATATGCGAACGCTGGCCGGACCTCGGGGCGACGGCTCTTGAATCAACCTACCGCCAGATTTCCGACCGTGCCTGGGGAGATTATGATCGCTACCTGCGTCCCCTGGGGTCACCGGAGGCCATGCTGGCCTCCCTGTGGCGGCAAACCCTTGAACGGTTTGGCTACCATGAGGCAGGAGTGGAACACGACGCAGCCACGACCTATTGGCAACAGCGTCTACACGCCTGTCAACCCTATCCTGATGTTCTACCCTTCCTGTCAAACCTGACACAACGCTTTCATGTAAGTCTGCTCACCAACGGCGCACCCGGCATGCAGCGGGCGAAAGTGAAGGCAGCCGGTCTCCAGGATTATTTCCGCGATATCTTCGTCGGTGGCGAGTTTGCCCAAGGCAAACCCGCGCCTTTTATTTTCTCCGCGGCTCTCACAGCCGCCAACTGTCGTCCTGAAGAAGCCGTGTACATCGGCGACTCTCTTCTGCACGATGTTGTTGGCGCCCGAAAAAGCGGGCTGCATAGCGTCTGGCTCAATCGCAAGCGACAACACAAACAAGAGGTCATTCAAGCCTATACGCGGAGCAGCAGGGCTGATACGGCGAACGCTGACCATCTTGACTATCTCGACCAGTTGGCCCAGCCCGATTTTGAGATTACACAGCTCACCGCGCTCCCAGCCTGTCTGGAACAACTCTAGGGACTTTCGGGTCTGTTCTCTTCCACGCCCTTACCCTTGTCCGAAGAGTGTTCCACTGATAGCTGATGGACTGCGAGTCAGAAGGGACCGGAATGGAAAAAAACGCATATAAAATCCTGTTGTTCAATTATTATCGTGACGCCGAATTGCGTGGGGCAGACTTGATTCTGCGTTTGATCAACCATGCCGAGAACCAGAACATTCAAGAAAAACTGGCCCGTCATCTGGCCGATGCGACCAATCATGCCTGGCTGTGGACCGAGCGCATTCGGGCGCTCGGGGGTGAGCCGATGCGGATTGATAATGGCTACCATCGTCAACTCCGACGCAAGGCCGGTCTGCCGGCCAATTTCCTTGACCTGCTGGCGCTCACCTGCATTGTGGCCGAGCGGGCCTATAAACGCTATGCAGAACATGCCGCTCGGTCCGATGTCGCTCCAGAGACGCTCGCCGTGCTGCACGAGATGCAGACAGATGAGAAAACCCACCTGACCTGGATTCGGGAAAAGATAGCTGAACTCGAAGCCAAAGAAGGCAAGGACAAGGTGGACGCTGCCCTGCGGCATTATCGGGAGATAGAGGCCGCTGTTTTTGCCGACCTGCAGCAAGAAGAGCAGCGCGCCTTAGCCCAGGTTGGGCCGGACGAAACAAGCTAAGGCCGCCTGCCAGGCGAGCCGCTCAAATTTTCTTTTTTTGATTGGCGACATAATCGACCAGGAGATATTCCCCTAGATTATCCGGGCGGGTGTAAAAGGCGCGGCCCCGGTTCATCTTGGTCATTTTGTCCACAAAGGTGCGCAGGTTGGGGCTGTCGTCGAGCATGAAGGTATTAATCGTGACCCCCCGCTTGGTGACTTTTTCTACTTCTCGCAGGGTTTCCTGGGCCGCCCGCATACTGATCCCCCCAAAAGAGAGCGGCCATTCGCAATAGAGCCGACCCTGAGAAAAATACGCGGTGGGTTGGCCGTCGGTGACGACAATAATGTGTTGATTATGACCGGGGTGGCGACGCAGCAGGTCCCCGGCCAGACGCAGACCGTCCTGGAGGTTGGTGAACGGATCGCCCATATTCCAACTCGCCTCGGGCAGGTCTTTGACCTTGAGTTCCACGGCTCGCGTAAAAAAACCGACAATCGAGAAATAATCGCGGGGATAGCGGGTGCGGATCAGACTCTCCAGCGCCAGGGCGACTTTTTTGGCAGCCCCGAATCGACCTTCCCAGCTCATGGACCAACTCATATCAAGGAGGAGGACGGTTGACGTGGTGGTCGTGTGGTCAGTATCGAAGATCGTAAAGTCTTCCGGGTGGATAGACACCGGGACGCCCGTGTTCCGCTGTATGGACTTTTTGAGCGTCCCGACCAGATCGAGATGCATGGGGTCACCGTACTGGTACGGCCGCGTTTCGTCCATTTTGATCTCGGCAACACCGCGATGGTCTGTGGCGTGAGAGCCGTTCCGGTCGCGCAGCAGATTGGTATAGATGTCTTGCAGGGCGAGCTGGCCAATCCGCCGGACGCCTTTGGGCGACAACTGCACCCGGCCTTCGCGGGAGATCAGGAACCCGGCTTCTTCTAACAACGACTGCATCTGTTGGAGATTCTGGAAGTCCTGGCTGGCCGCCTGGCCGATCAATTCCTGCAACTGGGCCGGGTCTATCTTCTCCGGATGTCCTGACAGCAGGTTTTGCTCCATCTCTTGCAGCTGTTCCATTTCCTCCATCAGTTCCAGCGCCTCTTGATAGCTGAGCGGACGCGGTCCGTTAAACAGATCGTTGAAACGGCGCTGGAAGTTCTCAAGCGACTGAATATTGTCAAACTCCTGCATGAGCTCGTCAAACGCGGCTTGCGCGGCCTCGTCCTCGAACGGATAGTCCGCCAGCTTCTCCATTTTCTCGCTTAAGCGTTGCGGCAACTGCTGGAGAAACTGTTCTTTCTCTTCGAGTTCGGGCTGCTGAGGACGGCGCTGCTCAAGCGTGCGTTGCTCCTGATTCAGAATGGAGTCAAGACGCTCCTGCATCTCGTCGAGCGAGGAGCGCATATTGGACTCACGGTAGCGTTTGCGCATCTCTTCGCGCAGGTCGCGCACAAGATCATCCAGGCCCTTGAGCTTATCGTCCTCATCCCCCAGGCCCTGTCGCATGAGATGCTCAAGCGCCTGCTGCATATCGTCCGTCGAGGACAGATGTTCGGCCAGCTCTTCAAAAATTTTGTCAGCAGACAGCCGGATACGCTGGCTGCCGTCCCAGTCGGTATAACGAATGGTAATCATGTCAGTACGGAAGCGCGGTCGTCACGAGATGACGGGATCATAGAGCAACGCGCGCGCCTTCGCTATACCCGGCGACCCTCCTGCTTCATGCTGACGAACTGTTCCCCTTCCCTCTGATAAGGGGGAGTGAGGGGGTTTGCCCGGCCTCTGGATTTAGCTACGCCAGACCTGAGAGAGGAAGCAGGAAACGCAAAGTTGTTGTCTCTGAAGCCGAAGAAGGGACTACTGGGCCGGGGTGCCTGCTATACTGGGCTGCGCAACCTGGGGGTAGACATGCGACGAATTGCAGAAGAATATCCATGAAGCGGTCGAGGGCTGCTTCTCGGCGGACATGGACAACGAAGGAGAAAGTGTGGAAACAAATTACGTCTTAATTGACTTGGAAAATGTTCAGCCGGAACACCTGAGTGTTTTAGCCGGGCATGACTTCAGGGTTATTGTTTTCGTAGGCGAGAACCAATCAAAGATATCATTTGATTTGGTACTAGCGGTTCAGAATTTGGGTGAAAACGCCGAGTACATCAAAATTAAAGGCAACGGACCAAACGCCCTTGATTTTCATATCGCGTTCTACATCGGCCAGTTTTCCAAAGAAAACGGCCAGGGCCATTTCCACATCATTTCAAAAGATAGAGGGTTTGACCCGCTTATTAAACATCTTGAATCTAAAAAAATTCGAGCACACAGGCATAAGGACATCAGTGAGATCCCCCTTCCAAAACCGGCAAAAGCGACAAAAAAGGGGTCCGCTCACGTTTCAAAACCTGCGGGTTCAGCCATAACAGCAGAGCGCGTTCAGAAAATCGTTGAATTCCTGATTGCCCGAGGCAATGCAAAACCAAGAAAATTGAAAACCCTCTCCAATTCGATCAATTCATTCTTCAAGAAGAGCTTAATAGAGAACGAGCTGAGCGCTCTCATAGACGAATTGGTCAAGCGTGGCCTCGTTATTGTCAGCAGTAATCAAAGCAACGTGAGCTATCAGTTGAAAAAGTAATTGTTGAGGCGCTCTCCGATTGTGGTACACGATGGCCAAAGGAGAGACCGTATGGCAAAGACCGCAATGATCCGCGCCCGAGTGGAACCAGACTTGAAGCATGAGGCTGAAGAAGTCTTCTCAAAGCTCGGGCTCTCATCAACCGAAGCTATCACCCTATTCTATCGACAGGTGGCCTTGCAGCACGGCCTCCCGTTTGAGGTAAAGAGCCCCAACGCCGAGACCCACGAGGCGTTGCGACAAGCGCATGACAGGGAGGGCCTGACCGAATACACGGACCTTGACCAACTCAAGGCCAAGTACGAATGAGCAATGCGTGAGGTAGCTTGTGAAGAGACTGACCTAGCGCAACTCAACGGGGCGTTCTGGAGTGCGGGCGTTCAGCCCGCAAGAAATCCCCTCTCGGGAGGGGTGCCGCGTCAGCGGCGGGGTGGGTTTCCTCTCGAACAAGGAGTTTTCTTGATTCCAAGGCAATCCGAGTATAGCCTCCCCTCTTTGAATGACCTTTTCCGAGACGACATAGGAACGATAATGCGTAAACCCACATCCAAAACAAGGCGCTGGAATCGTATCCATGTCCATCGCTTGAATAAACGACGCCTGAAATTCAAAAGAAAAAGAAGGACGCGACCGAGACAAAGAAATCGAGAGGGTTCTGTACCTAGCAGTGTTGGGAAAAGGGCGGTCACTATCCAGTGTCCACTGGATTTTTCGCTGGAAACCAACTTTGATAGTATTATGGACATCCTTGATCAAATCCGGACACAAAGCAAAAAAAAGAGAAATGAACGGATATATATTGACTTCAGAAAGATTGAAAATATCTCACCGTCGGCCGCACTTGTCCTCGCCGCGGAGTTGGACCGATGGAATCACACGCCTCTGAGACGGACGCAAAACACAAAGCTTCACGCAATTGATGTGAACGAATGGGACCCCGATGTTCGGTCGCTCCTTGCAGATATGGGCTTTTTCGATTTGCTTCGTGTACCAAACCCTCAAGTAGATTCGGATTCTAGCAATCTTTCCTCCCGTTTGGGTTTTGTAAAATTTCGCACGGGAGATAAGGTTGACGGAGAAGCGATTGAGGAGCTACGAAGAACTGACTTGGACCCTTTCGTCGGAGTTCCTAATAAACGCTATCTTTATGCCGCTGTTACAGAAGCGATGACGAATGTAGTTCATCACGCGTACCCGAGTCGACTCCACCCACCACCGCCCAAGCCTAACTGGTGGCTATCAGCTTCACGCAATGCAAAGACTGGCGAAGTGGTTATCATGATCTATGATCAGGGTGCGGGCATCCCTGAGACACTGCCACGAAAATTTCCTGAACAGATCAGAAAATTAATTCCCCAGCGTTTTAGCAGAGATCACGCGCGAATGATTCAAGCGGCGCACGAGTTAAGCAGATCAGGGACAAGGCAAGGTCATCGAGGTCATGGCCTCGGAAGGGATGTTCGAGAATACGTAAATATTCTCAGTCGTAGTAGTCGCTATCGTGTAGTCAGTCTTCAGGGTGAATATATCCATGAGAAACCTACGAGCGGCCAGAGTACGGATTCTTTCATAAATCACAGTCGTTCCTTGCTAGGAACTCTGATCGAATGGACAATAACAAGCCAAGCGAGGCACCATGAACAAGACCACTATTTCGATAGCAGATGATTTTTCCGCCTATCCAGCTGGCCGCTATCCTGACGACGGTAAATACAACGGTACGACATTTCGTAAGGATGTTCTGGTTCCTGCGCTGAGGGGCAGTAACGATCAGGTGGAGGTCATTTTCGATGGTGTGGCTGGTTTTGGATCATCGTTCTTAGAAGAGGCATTCGGCGGGCTCATCCGCGACGAAGAAATGACCAAAGAATTTCTCGACACACATTTGATCTTGAGGACAACCGAACTAGAACTCGAGGATTTCGTGAAACTGGCTCAACGAT
This sequence comes from uncultured Binatia bacterium (SeqCode), assembly GCA_965247985.1. Classification (GTDB taxonomy): domain Bacteria; phylum Desulfobacterota; class Binatia; order Bin18; family Bin18; genus Bin18. The sequence continues at coordinate 4,272,650 of OZ252051.1, forward strand.
ACATTGATGAGGCATGGAGCGGAAAGTGATGGCCGATCCTGTCATTGCATCGATCATCGGAGCAACCGTTGGAGGTTTAGTGGGATGGCTTGGGAACTACCACCTCCAATACCGGTTATATCGACAGATTCGTAGCGTAGATGAGCTGAGAGATAGGCTTTATTCCTTACTTGAGATCGTCTCGAGATATTGGGTTGCCGGCGGAGCAACAGAATATGAACAAAAGCGCTTGGAAGCAGAGCTTGTCGCCGCCCAGCATGTTGTCATATCGGAGTTCGTCATCCTCAGACAGATGAACAGGAGAGCGAAACGGGCGCAGGATGATATGGAATATTTACGATTGGACTTATTAGATGCCGCCACCGGAGGCAGCTTTCAACAAAGCAACTGGAAGCCGGACCCGCAACGGGTTATTCGAACCGCGAGAATCGTGACACGCATAGTCCATATGTTGATCTGACGAATCTCGCATCGGACTGAGAGGGGACAGTAGGAGAAAGAATCTCGCCGAGTGCCATAATATTGACGACCTCAAATTCTACTATTATGACTACGTGGCATCGTGAACCGCTCTAGGCGCGATAGGTCTGGCGGCCGCCCTGGCGCTCTTTGTTCAGCTTCTGATGCAAGTGCAGCCCTTCTAGGATGAATTCGGCTGCGGTGGAAATGAAGCTGGGCTGGCCGTCCACACCTAATACCGCCAGACTGTCCTGCAGCCCTTCAATGTTTTGGACGCCCTCCAGATACTCCTGAGACGGCATCATGTCCGAGACCTCGACGCCGCCGCCGTTCGCAAAATAGTCGATGACCGGCTGGAGATTTTCGATCTTGATATATTTGTCGAACACGTTCTGGATGGCACGATTCACCAGACGCTCAATGAGATCTCCATCTTTCTGCTCTTCACCCATGTATTCCAGCTCAATTTTTCCCGCGGTAGAGGGATAGAGCGCGTACAGGTCGCTGATGCGAGGCACGGCCTCGTGCTCGCCCAGGCGCACGGCTCGTTTCTCGGCATTACTGACCAAGCTCTCGAAGTTATTGATCGTCATGCGGACACTCACACCGGACGATTGATTAATTTCGTTTGAGCCGCGCGCCTCCATGGTGAGTTGGGCGCAGATCTCTTTCATGAACCGCGGGGTGTCGACTACGAGGCCGTCATGCGCGAAGCGGGCCGCTTCCTGCTCCATAATGGAGATTTCTTCCTCAATGGAGCGCGGATAGTGGGTGCGAATCTGGACATCAAAACGATCTTTCAGCGGCGTGATAATGCGCCCCCGACTGGTATAGTCTTCAGGATTCGCACTGGCCACAATAATAACATCGAGCGGCAGACGGACCTTGAAGCCTTTGACCTGAAAGTCCTGCTCTTCCATGAGGTTGAACAGGCCAACCTGCACTTTCTCAGTCAGGTCGGGCAGTTCGTTGACCGCGAAGATGCCTCGGTTCGTGCGCGGAATCAGGCCGTAGTGGATAGTCTCCTCATCGGCCAGATAGCGCCCTTCGGCGACCTTAATCGGATCAACCTCACCGATGAGGTCGGCAACGGACACATCTGGCGTGGCCAGCTTCTCGGCATAGCGCTCGTCGCGTGACAGCCAGCGGACTTCAAGCGCCTCTCCGCGTTCCGCGGCCAATCGACGCGCTTGCGGAGAGATGGGCACCAGGGGATTCTCTGGAATTTCAGCATCCCGAATGGTGGGTACATAGTCGTCCAACAAGGTCGTCAGGCCACGAATCACCCGCGATTTTGCCTGTCCACGCTCACCCAGAAAGACGATGTGATGCCCAGCCAGCACGGCATTTTCGATCTCTGGAATAACGGTCTCGTCAAAGCCAATAATGCCGGGGAGCAATTTGTCCCCCGCGGAGAGCCTACGAATCAAATTCGCCCGCATCTCTTCTCGCACGGAAAGAACTTGATAGTCTACTTGCTTGAGATCACCAACCGTCTGGACTTCACGACGGAGCGTTTCAGTCGGAATTGCCTGTTGCACAATACTGCCTGCCTTTATTCAGAATATTCCTACACGTTCTTCCCGGTCCGTATCAAGATTTTCTATCTGGAATGGGGAGCTGCCAAAGAAATGGAGGGGAAGATGAGGACGGAGCCGCACGCGGATTGTCTCCTTCTACTGGGAGTGCAGGCAACCGGCCTGCGAACGGGGCATAGCCGCAGAGGTGAGACGCATGGGGCCTGTTGCAGACCTGACGGAGAGGGCCGGAAACTGTCGGGGCGCTGACATCCGCTGTTTTCCCGGCATCCACACCGCTCCTGCCGCCTGCGCCTCAATCTCGTCCGCCCGCGCCATCCACCTCGGTCTTCGTCTCGAGTTCGACCGCCTCAAGAGACCGGCCGTCAACGCGGAGACGCAGCTCTTTCCCGACCTTGAAAAGCGGAACCTTTTTTTCCGCAACAGCGACTACTTCCCCAGTTCTTGGATTGCGCCCTTCCCGAGCAGGGCGACGTTTGACAATAAAACTGCCGAAGCCGCGGATCTCAATCCGTTCCGTCTTTGCCAGGGCCTCAGTCATGCTGTCGAATACCGTAGTGACCATGACCTCTGCATCTCGCCGTGAAAAACGAGGGTAGTGCTGAGCGACTTCCTCGATCAAGTCTCTTTTCGTCACGCTGCTGTTCTCTCCATTAGGAAAGCCTTATGATTTCTGTCGGTCGCCGTCATCCCGATCAAGGCGCAACTCTTCTCCCAGGATATCCTCAAAGGAGAACCGCGATCCGTCTCGTTCGCGCTGGAGGTAGGCCTCCATTTCCGCTCGCTCTTCACTGCGTCGTAATGCCTTCACACTCAGCCCCATTTTGTGTTCACGGGGATCAATATGGATCACCTCAGCCTCGACCTCGTTGCCGACCTCAAAAAGCGACGAGGGTTTCTCCACTCGCTCCGTCGAGAGTTGAGAGATGTGGACCAGCCCCTCAATGCCGTCTGCTATTTCTACAAATACTCCAAAGTCTGTCACACTCGTGACTTTTCCGTTGACCCGACTCCCCACAGGATGTTCCTGTTGAAGGGTGACCCATGGGTCGGCACTAGATTGTTTAATACCGAGCGAAATACGCTCGTTGTCAACATCAATGCCGAGAATAACAGCGTCAACCTCATCGCCCTTCTTAAACAATTCTGAAGGATGCTTAATTTTTCGGGTCCAATGCAGGTCCGAGATATGCGCCAGACCGTCAATCCCTTCCTCAACCTCAATAAATACGCCGAAATCAGTAATACTTTTGACTTTGCCGTGGATGCGGCTGCCCACCGGGTGGGTGGCGCGCACCGTCTCCCACGGGTTGGGAGAGACTTGTTTGAGTCCTAACGATATGCGGCGGTGGGCAGGGTCAAGGTCGAGTACCACGACTTCGACCTCATCTCCAACCGAGAGCAATTTCGAGGGGTGCGAAATCCGTTTTGTCCATGACATTTCAGAGACGTGTAACAGGCCTTCCACTCCCTGCTCCAGTTCCACAAAGGCCCCGTAATCGGCCAAGCTCACGATCTTGCCCTGCACCCGACTGCCGGGCAGGTAGCGTTCTGTGACCGACCCCCACGGGTCGGGGACGAGTTGTTTCAGTCCAAGTGAAACACGCTCCTTTTCCGCATCAAACTTGAGGATCACGACCTGAATCGTCTCCCCGGCTTTGATCATCTCAGCGGGGTGGCCGATCCGTCCCCAAGACATATCGGTGATATGCAGGAGACCATCTAGCCCCCCCAGATCAACAAAGGCCCCGTAATCAGTAATATTTTTGACCGTCCCCTCAAGGATGACACCTTCATCGAGAACCTTGAGCGTCTCTTCCCGAAGCGAGGCGCGTTCTTGCTCTAGCACTGCCCGTCGCGATACGACCACATTGGAGCGGGCACGATTGTATTTGAGGATAACAAACTTCCCAGTTTGCCCTAGGAACTGGTCCAGGTCTCGAATGGGACGAATGTCAACATGAGAACCAGGTAAAAACGCAGTCACACCAATGTCAACGCGCAATCCGCCTTTGACTTTTCCAACAATTGAACCATCGACTGGAGTGTGACTGTTGAACGCCTCTTCAATGTCTCGCCAAATACGGAATTGTTCTGCTTTCGCTCGGGATAGAACGATCCCCTCTTGGTCAGAGTCAGCCGAGTCGAAATAGACCTCTATTTCATCTCCTTCATTGACCGTTATCTGGCCATCACGCTGGCGAAATTCAGCCAGAGGAATATGTCCTTCTGATTTATATCCGATATCAATGGTGACAAATTCTGGTCCAATACTCACCACACGCCCACGGACGACCTCACCCGGTTGAACCGAGCGCATGCTTTCTTCAAACATTTGGCCAAAGTCTTCCCCAACGCCTTTTCCCAGCTGTTCTGGTGCCGCAGGCGGGGTCTCACTGCCAGTCCCTACCGTCTCTGCCGACTGGCTCTCGTGTGACGCTTGGCTCTCATTGTCAACGCTACTTGTTTGGGCTTGCTCTTGTGTGGTGACCTCGCTGTGAGTTGGCGTGGTTTCTTCAACGTTGTTGTGTTCGTTATGTTCCATGTTATGGTTTACCCCCTACGAAGCTCCCGTACCTTGCCTTTGCATACTCTCCTCTCGGCTCGGTTGCAAGAGCTACGAGCCCACCTTTTCCTTTTTGCTTTCAATACTTGCATGGGCATGGACTAATTTGGCCATACTGTCAACTACTTCAGCCTGGGTCAATGCAGTGGTATCGATACGCACGGCATCAGCCGCAGGTCGGAGGGGGGCATGGGCGCGTTCGCTGTCACGTCGGTCTCGCTCAGCCATCTCTTGAAGTGTCTGCTCAAGCGAAACATTGGCCTCTCCCCGCTGTTGCAGCTCAACATAGCGACGTCGACCCCGTTCTTCGATCGAGGCATCCAGAAATATCTTTATGTCAGCATTCGGAAAAACAACCGTCCCAATATCACGCCCCTCAAGGACTGCCGCTCCGATCCCTCCGAGCCGACGTTGAAGCCCGAGGAGAGCGTGGCGAACACGCGGCTGAGCGGAGACTTTCGAGGCCATCTGACTCATTTCCGGGCGACGGATATCGGCCGTAATATCCCGATTTCCCAAAAGAATATGGGTTTCCGAGAGTTCAATATCCGCGGTATCACATAACGCCGCCAGTCGCTCGCCGTCGTCAGGACTTACGCCCTGCTCCCAGGCGAGTAAGCCAATAGTCCGGTAGAGTGCCCCAGTATCAATATAGCGATAGCCGAGCCGTTCGGCCAAAAGACGGCTGACCGTACTCTTGCCGGCACCGGCCGGACCATCGATAGCGATAATCAGGCCCTTCTTCGTCTCCGTCATCAGACTGTCCCCAGCTGGACTCCGGCCACCTCTTGTAGCAGGCGGTAATAGCCGGGAAAGGAAATAGCAATACACTCCGACTCTCGGACAACGACACCCTCGTCTGAGCCGAGTCCGGCCACGCTCAGTGCCATGGCAATGCGATGGTCCCCCTGGCTGTGGACCGTTCCACCCCGCACACGCGCCTGCCCAGCGATCACCAGTCCATCCGGCAGTTCTTCAACTGCCACCCCGAGGGCGGCTAATGCGGCGGCCAAAGCGCGAATGCGATCACTCTCTTTGACGCGAAGCTCTTGAGCTCCACGAATAACCGAGGTGCCTTGGGCAAACGCCATGGCTACAGCAAGCAGCGGCAGTTCATCAATGGCTCGGACAACAAGCGCGCCGTCAATTTCTATCCCGCGCAAAGTGCTTGAGCGGATCACCATGTCCCCGCTGGGCTCCCCGCAGACGTCTTGTGTATTGCGTATCTCTATCCGTGCCCCCATGGCTCGAAAGATATCCAATATCCCAGTCCGGGTTGGATTGAGTCCAACATGGCGAATACACAACTCCGAGTGAGGTAGCAGGAGTGCGGCCCCAATAAAAAAAGCTGCGGAAGAGAAGTCACCGGGGACACTCACCTCCTGGGCATGCAGGGACGTCCCGCCTTCAACGGATACCGTTCGCCCCCGCACCTCAAGCCGCCCCCCAAATGCAGGTAAAAGGCGTTCCGTATGATCACGGGAACGTTCAGGCTCTATGACCGTCGTCCGCCCGTTGGCGCGCAGACCGGCCAAAAGGATGGCTGATTTGACTTGGGCGCTAGCCACGGGACTCTCATACGTAATGCCGGTGAGTGTCCCGTCCTGGCCTGTAATCCGTAAAGGCGCGCAGTTCTGTCCGCCTTCACTCTCAATCGTGGCACCCATCAGCCGTAATGGCTCAATCACCCGCCCCATGGGGCGGCGACGGAGCGACGCATCACCGTCCAGACGGGACGCAAAAGAGCAACCAGCCAGGATACCGGAAAGCAGACGCAGCGTGGTTCCGGAATTCCCACAATCTATGCTGGCGTCGGCATCTGTGGGCGGGTGTAAATGATCCCAGCCAGGGCTGCTCACGATAACCGTTGTGTCCTGTTGCGCGATGTCAACTCCCAGCAATTGAACAGCCTGGATCGTCCGCAGATTATCCTCACCAAGCGAACAACCCCGGATGCAGCTTTCTCCTTGAGCCAATGCCGCAAACAGCACAGCGCGGTGGCTTATGGACTTATCGCCCGGCAGGCGGACCTCACCCCGTAGGCCGTGAGGAGCGGGTGGGATCGTTACTGACGTACTCATTTCCCCTCTCGCAGACGAGTCAGGCGCTGACGCTCCTCTCGCGCCCGCTCAATATCCGCTGAGAGTATTTTCCCGTCCCCCTCAGCCACCGCGACTTTCATCTGAGCCAGCGCGGCTTCAAAACTGGAAATAGCAGACAGCAATGCCTCACGATTCTCAAGACAGATGTCACGCCACATTTCTACCGGACTGACCGCCACCCGAGTCAGGTCGGCAAACGCACTGCCGGCATAAACAAGCGGATCAACCTGTTCTGCCTGTGACGAGGGCGAGTGTAGAAACGACGCAAGGAGTCCGTTCATCACGCTAAACGCTATGAGATGGGGCAAATGGCTCACCTGGGCGAGGATGCTATCGTGGACCTCAGCGTCCATCTCTTCGACGCGCATACCCACGCCTTCCCACAAGGCTCGGACCCGCGCCAGCGCGTGAGCGTCGGTCCTGTCGGTCGGCGTCAACACGCATAAGCGTCCCTCAAAGAGCGTTTCAAAGGCGGCCCCGGCTCCGGCATTCTCGGTCCCGGCGATAGGATGGGCGGCCACACAGGGCAGCGAGGCGGGGAGCAGGGCTTCGAGCGTGGCCACAACAGGCGCTTTGACACTGCCGGCATCCGTCACAATACAGCCCGACGGGAGATGGGGCAGAAACTGCTGCATGACCGGCCCGGTCGCCCGAACCGGAACAGCCAGCAGGAGCGCATCCGTGCCCTGAGCGGCCTCGGCCGGATCAAACGTATAGGAATCAATCAGGCCGCGCTCCAGCGCAATTTTAAGATTAGCTTCGGTCCGACCAAAGCCAACCACCTGTTCAACCAGGCCCCGAGCTTTGGCCGCCAGTCCGAGCGAACCGCCAATCAGCCCCACCCCGACGATAAGAAGGCGATGAAATAAAAGTGGCATAGTGTATGAGGTGTGGCGCAGGCGGTGCGCCTAGGCTTGCATCTTCTCCAGAGCCGCAATAAAGCGTTCGTTTTCTTCGGGCAGACCCACACTCACGCGGGCGTAGCCAGGATAGCCATAGCCCTCCATGGGCCGAATGATAATGCCCTGGGGCAAAAGCTGTTGCGTTACGCCAGGACCAACTTTCACCAGGAGAAAATTCCCCCAGGTGGGAGCGTATTCCACCCCCAGACGGTCCAACTCCCGACGCAGATAGGCCAGCCCGCGGCGATTATTGTCCTGGGTCTTGCGAATATGCTCGGTATCATCAAGCGCCGCTAAGGCTCCCACTTGGGCGAGCGTATTCACATTAAAGGGCTGACGGATACGGTTGAGCGCATCAATCACTTCCGGTGAGGAAAGGCCATACCCCACGCGCACGCCGGCCAGACCACAGATCTTGGAAAACGTGCGCAGGGTGATGAGCACTCGCTCATCCGAATGATAATCCAGCGAATTGGGGTAGTCTGCATCTTCGACAAATTCAAAATAGGCTTCGTCGACGACGATCACCACACTGGGCGGCACTTTCTCCAGAAAAGCCTCCCAGTCCGTCTTGGTGTAGATCGTACCAGTGGGATTATTGGGGTTATCCAGGAACACAATCCGCGTATCGTCCGCGATTGCCCGCGCCATTGCGTCCAGATCAAAGGCAAAGCCGGTGTGGGGAACGGTAATGGTGCGGCCGCCGGCCGCGTGCACACACAGATGATAAATGGCAAACGCGTGCTCCGCGGCGACAATCGATTCACCGACGCGCAAAAAGGCACGCACGATCATTTCGATTAATTCGTTTGAACCGTTGCCAATAATAATCCGCGCGCGGTCCAGCCCGAATTTCTCGGCTAGGCGTTGTTTGAGATAAAAGGCATCGCCGTCAGGATACAGATTGAGCTGCGGCAGCGCCGCACGAATCGCCTCAACCGCTTTTGGAGACGGACCAAGGGGATTCTCGTTTGAGGCGATCTTCACCGAGTTGCTGATACCGTATTCCCGCTCCACCTCTTCAATCGGCTTTCCAGGCTGATACGGGGTGAGACTCAAGACCCAATCCGGTACATATTTTCGGATATCCATACGCTCTCACCGTTTTTGCTGTGCCGCCATAGCCGCCGGCACAAAGGACGCATAAGAACCCAGCACTTTGACCGACAGACAGCGGGGTTCGATCTCTCGCAGTGCGTCTGCGAGAGCCCGACCGCTCACATGCCCTTCAATATCGATAAAAAAGACGTATTCCCACGGTCGTCCTTTGAGTGGCCGGGATTCGATCCGTAATAGGTTAATACTGTGATCGGCAAACGGCTTCAGCACCTGGTACAGCACGCCCGACTCATCCCGGACGGATAGCACCAAGGAAGTTTTGTCATCCCCGGTTGGTTTGCCTCGCTGCGGGGTCCGGCTCAGGATGGCGAAACGGGTGTAGTTCGCAGCTTGATCCTGGATATCCGCAGCTATGATATTGAGCCGATAGCGCTCCGCCGCCAACCGTCCGGCAATCGCCGCGGCCTGTGGGTCGCTCCGCACCAGTTCGGCAGCCCGGGAATTGCTCGATGCCGCCTGCGTGGGAACACCCGGCAAATGCGTGGCCAGCCAGTGCTGACATTGTGCCAGCGACTGCGGGTGGGCCAGCACGCGTTGCAGCCGCTCCCGCTTTGCCGCGCGGCTGAGCAAACAGTGCCGAATTTCCAATGAGCGCTCCGCAATAATATGCAGATTCGTTTCAATAAAGAGATCAAGCGTGATAGCGACCGAGCCCTGACTCGAATTCTCGACTGGCACGACCCCGTATTCGACCTGGCCACTTTCAACCGCTGAGAAAACTTGAGGAATCGTCTCTACCGGGACAAACTCAGCGTTCGATCCAAACTGCTCCTCACTCGCCATATGGGCATAACTCGCCTCCGGTCCAAGATAGGCAACCCGCAAGGACGTTTCGAGCGCACGTGAGGCCGAAATAATCTCGCGATAAATGACCTGAATGGATTCATCCGGGAGCGGCCCAGTGTTCAGCCCAGCTAAACGGGCGAGAATGGCCCGTTCCCGGCTCGGCACATAGACCGCGCTGGTCTTCCCTTTCTTGGCTCCAATCTGTTGGGCCAAGCGGGCGCGGCGATTTAACAGGGTAAGAATTTGGGTATCGATACGATCGATTTTCTCTCTGAACGCCTCTAAATCCCCCCTACCCCCCTTGCTAAGGGGGGCCAGGGGGGATGCCGCTTGCGAAGAGGAAGAACGTTTGTGCGCCACACGGCGTTTCTTACTATGATTTCCTGAGCCAGTCTATGCGCTCAGGTCACAGGGCAACCCCCCATGTCCCCCCTAATAGGGGGGATTGAGAGGGGTTGCTTTCCGACTTGCTGACTTTCTGATTGCCACTCTGCACTATCCACCGCCCACTCTTTCTTCAGTCTTCAGCCCCGCTGCCTTATCGACAATGCCAATTTCTCCCATTCGACGGAATTTCGTGTAGCGTTGATCCATCAGTTCGGCCACGGACAAGCTACTCACCACTTGCAGGTGGCGGGCGATTGCCTCTCCAACGTCGATTATAGCGGCCTGGGCATAACGGTGGGCTCCGCCTGACGGCTCTGGGATCATCTCATCAATCACGCCTAAAGAGAGCAGATGCGGAGCCGTCACCTTCAGCGCCTCGGCTGCCCAGGCCGAACGTTCCGGCGTGCGTTCTCCAAACAGAATCGCCGCACAGCCTTCGGGGGTAATGACCGAGTAACAGGCATTCTCCTGCATCAGAATGCGGTCGCCAACACCCAGGGCCAGCGCGCCGCCACTCCCCCCCTCTCCAATAACCGTGACAATGATGGGGGTCTTGAGGCCGGCCATTTCCTGGATATTCCTGGCAATGGCTTCGGCCTGGCCGCGCTCCTCAGCGCCAACTCCGGGATAGGCACCTTGGGTATCAATAAAGCTCAATACCGGCCGCCGGAACCGCTCGGCTAGACGAAAGAGACGCAGCGCTTTGCGATACCCCTCGGGACGGGGCATCCCAAAATTCCGGTGGACTTTTTCAGCCACCGTCTTGCCGCGCTGATGGCCGACAACAACAACTGGCGTGCCACGAAAACGCGCCAGACCGCCGATAATTGCCGGATCATCGCCAAAGACTCGATCGCCGTGCAGTTCCACGAATTCGGAGCAGAGGGCCTCAATATAATCGAGCGTGTAGGGCCGGTCCGGGTGTCGAGAGAGTTGCACCCGTTGCCACGGCGAGAGGGCAGCAAACACCTCTGTCTCGCGTTGCCGGAGCTGTTCTTCTAGTGCGGCCAGTTCAGTCTGTTGCGCTGCTGGCCGGATTTCCAACTGGGTGAGGTGCTGCACCTGCTTATCCAACTCCTCCAGAGGTTGCTCAAAATCGAGATAGGTTGTCTGCACAATTGCTCCTTCTCAACAGGGCGTGAAACGGAACGAAAGAGCTTCGTCGTCTTCCACACTACGTGTTACTCGTCCGTCTAAAGAACGCCTGCACCAGGCTGTCAATGTCTTGCTCTTGCGTTGGCGCATACCACTGCACCTCAGGTTCCGCCCGCAGCCACGTCATCTGCCGTTTGGCCAGCCGGCGTGTTTCCCTGGCCATGTGGGTCAGTGCTTCCTCCAGTGTGTATCGTCCGTGTAACAGGTTCCCAATCTGGGCGTAGCCTATGGTTCGGATTGTGGGAAGCTGCTCACCAAACCCCATATCCCAGACCCGGCGGACCTCGTCAACAAGGCCCTCACGAATCATCTGCTGGCAGCGCTGTTTAATGCGCTGGGCCAGGACTTCTCGCTCCATGACCAGGGACACGAGGAGAGTCGAAAAGGGTCGCTCTTGGAAGCCATGCTCTCGCTGCCAGGCACTCATTGGCTTGCCACTCAGCAGCCAGACTTCTAAGGCCCGAATCAGCCGGACTCGGTCGTTTGGATGGAGTCGGCGAGCGGCTTCCGCATCAACCTGACGGAGCCAGTTATGGAGAAAACCGGGACCCTGCTTTTTCTCCTGCGCGCTCAGACGGGTGCGCAGCGCAGGGTCAGACTGCGGTCCAACAAAGAGCCCACGGGTGAGTGCACGAATATAGAGTCCTGTTCCACCCACCACAAAAACGCGCTTGCCACGCCGGGTAATAGCGGCAATCGCTTCGTGCGCGAGTGCCCGAAATCGTACCACATCAAAGTGTTCGTCCGGATTGACCACATCAATCACATGGTGCGCGACCTGGGCTTGCTCTTGTGTGGTTGGCTTTGCGGTACCAATGTCCAGGTACCGATATACTTGACGCGAATCCGCACTGATAATCTCCGCGTTATAGCGTTGGGCGAGGGTGAGCGCGAGCGCTGTTTTTCCCGTGGCTGTCGGTCCGGTAATCACAACGATCGGCGGCGTTTCCATATGTCACAGTGAGTGTGTGAGACACACGAGGGAGCATGGCAGCCAGGGCGCAAAACGCATCCAAACGGCTCCTCTTCTCTACTCTTGGCGCCTCTCTTGGCGCCTCTCTTGGCGCCTCACAACGGCGGCTCAACCCCAAGGGCGGGTAAAACCTCCAAATCCTGCAAGGCTTGATAGGTATGCGTCGCAGTTGGCTGCAAGGCAAAGAGGGTGAGGTCTTCAACCGAATCAATGTCAAACGCAATACGCGGAGCCTCAATCACGCGGCAGGTCACATTCTCTTCCCGCGCCCGGACTTGGTGGGCGTTGAGGCTCGGTCCGCCAAAGCAGGTTGGGATCACGAGCGGCGGGGTGCGCAAGAGCGCGTTGGTGCCCTCGCCTTCTTTGCACGTCACCAGCAGCACTTCGGGCTCATCCCTTGCTTCACACAAGAGGAGGTCAATGTCTTCGGATGTGACCAGCGGCAGGTCTGACAACAGGACCAGGAGCGTTGTCCCGCCCTGTTGCAGACAAAACTCGGCCCCAACAGCAACGGCCCCGTTGAGCCCTCGCGGGTGACCCTCATCAATGGCGTCAGCGCCCAAACCACGCGCGATGTCCAGTAAGGTCTGGTCCGAGGTCACGACGCCAAAGCCGTCCACCGTAGCCGCCCGGCGTAGCTGCGTCAGCACGTCACGCAACATGGCCTGAGACAAGGCATAGCGCTGTGCATCGGACAAGAGCACTGACAGGCGACTCTTGCCTTGGGCGAGCGCTTTTATAGGCACGAGAACAAAGTTCACCTGAGCTATCCTGAAGAAATTCTCCTTGCAGAACAAGGGGGAATATGGATATAGTTGGGCCTCTATCAGACACTGCCCATAAAGTAAGGAGGAGCCACATGAGAGAAGTTGCCCTGGTTGGTGCGGGCATGACCCGTTTTGCAAAGCATCTGGATAAAGGCATGAAAGAGTTGTCCCGCGAAGCCATTGAGGGGGCACTCGCCTCCGCGGGGGTTGAGGCCCAGGCGCTGGAGGCAGTCGCGGTCGGGAACGCCATGGCCGGCCTGATTACCGGTCAGGAATGCATCCGCGGGCAAGTGGTCCTACGCGAAATGGGTATCGGCGGTATTCCGGTCATTAATACCGAAAACGCCTGCGCCAGTGCGGCCACCGCGTTTCATCTGGCCTGGTTGTATGTGGCGTCAGGCATGTATGACGTCGTGCTCGCCCTGGGCATGGAAAAGCTCTACCACGAGGATAAAAAGAAATCGTTTGCCGCTATTGGCAGCGCCATTGATGTGGAGCTGATGCAAAAAACCTTGGCGGATATGAAAAAGGCAACCCAGGAAAAAGGCGAGGCAGCCGGGGCCGGCAAGTCGCGCAGCATGTTCATGGACTTTTACGCCGAGTTTGCACGCAGCCATATGCGCAAATACGGCACGACCAAAGAGCACTATGCACGGATTGCCGCCAAGAACCACACCAATGGCAGTCTGAACCCGCACGCCCAGTTTCAGACCCCGCGCAGCATGGAAGACGTGCTTGCCTCACCCATGATCGCCGACCCGCTGACCCGGATGATGTGCTCACCTATTGGTGACGGTGCTGCCGCCCTGGTGCTCACCAGCGCAGAAAAAGCGAAAGAATTCACCACCAAGCCGGTCTATGTCAAAGCCTCAGTGCTGGGTTCGGGCAAAGACCACCAGCCTGGTGACCCCGGCGTCACAGAGCGCATGGCGAAGAAAGCCTACGAAGTCGCCGGCATCGGCCCTGAAGATATTGATGTAGCCGAAGTCCACGACGCTTCGGCGCCGGCAGAACTCGTCATCTATGAAGAACTCGGCCTGTGCCGACAAGGCGAAGGGGGCCGCCTGATTGACGAAGGGGTGACTGCACTCGGCGGAAAAACTCCAGTGAATCCCAGTGGCGGTTTGCTGGCCAAAGGCCATCCGGTCGGTGCCACCGGCACGGCCCAGATTGCCGAGATTTTCTGGCAACTACGCGGTGAAGCCGGCAAACGCCAGGTCGAAGGAGCCAAAGTCGGGCTGACCGAGAACGGGGGCGGTATGGTCCGGGGTGAAGCTGCCGCTCTGGCCGTTCACATTCTCAGCGTCTAAATGCGGGTTATCTCCGGCTCGGCAGGTGGGCTCACACTCAGCGTGCCCAAGGGACACAAGGTCCGGCCCACTGCCGACCGAGTCAGAGAGTCTGTATTCAACATCCTCGCCAGTCGATTTTCTCTCACCGATATAGACGTTCTTGATCTGTTCGCCGGCACGGGTGGGCTCGGCATAGAGGCCTTAAGCCGCGGCGGACGCTCGGCCGTATTCGTTGATGCCAGTCCGGACGCCCACAAGGTTATCCGTACCAACCTCAAAACAACCAAGCTGCTCCATCGCGGCCGTCTGCTTCGGGCCGCCGCCCTCACCGGCATTCGTATCCTGGAAGACCAAGGGCTCCGTTTCGGCGGAGTGTTTCTTGACCCGCCGTATAACCAGGGCTGGGTGGATAAAACTCTGCGGCGTTTGGCGCGGAGTCCGGTCCTCCTTCCGGGTGCCTGGGTGGTGGTTGAACACGCGCGGCAGGAAGCCGGAGCCGCCGCCTACACCTCATTGGTATTGACGGACCGCCGCCGTTACGGCACAACCGGGGTGTCTTTTTACCAGCATGAGCCAGCATGAGCCAGCATGAGAATGAGGAATCCGAGTGAAACGTCGCGCCATATATCCCGGCTCTTTTGACCCACCGACGTGTGGACATGTAGACATCGTCCGTCGCAGCCTTGAACTCACCGACGAAGTCGTTGTCGCGGTCGTGTACAACCCCCAAAAAAAGAACTATCTTTTCACCCCACAGGAACGTCTCGACATGTTTCGCGAGGAGTTGCAGGAGGCGGGAGACCGGGTGATCTACGACAGTTTTCATGGCCTGCTGGTTGATTACGTCGAGAGAATGCAAGCCAGAATTATTATCCGGGGTTTACGCGCGGCCTCAGATTTTGAATACGAGTTTCAGATGGCCCTCATGAACCGCCATATGAAGCCCGAGATTGATACGGTTTTTCTGACAACCGGGGCGGCCCATTTTTACACGGCGGCGCGCCTGGTCAAAGAAATTGCCAGTCTGAACGGTTCAGTGAAGGGCCTCGTTCCGCCCCATGTCGAAAAGCGCCTCCGCGAGAAATTCGCGCAAAGGGCCTGAACGCGGACTATTACAGGCTCGCACATGCTCGTATGAGCGTTTCACGTCGTGGTATGAGCGGCGTGCAGACCACGCGTGAGACAAGAGGAGTATAGGGTAAAATCATGCGTCTTGCACCACGTTTAGAGCAGGTCAAACCATCGCCGACCCTCATGGTCACGGTGAAAGTCGCGGCGCTCCGTCGTGAGGGGATTGAAGTGATTGATTTTGGGGCTGGCGAGCCCGACTTTGATACCCCGGAGCATATTAAAGACGCGGCTATCGCCGCCCTCAAACAAGGCAAGACCAAATATACGCCTGTTGGCGGAACGGCTGACGTCAAAGAGGCCATCATCGCGAAACTCCAGCGAGACAATAGTCTCAAATACACACTCCCGGAAGTCACGACCAGTTGTGGCGGGAAACATATCCTCTTTAACGCCTTTCATGCCCTGGTCGGTCCCGGAGATGAAGTCCTCATCCCAGCCCCCTATTGGGTCAGCTATTCCGACATCGTGATCCTGGCTGGCGGTACCCCGAAACTCCTTCCCACAACGGAAGAAACGGGTTTCAAAATCACTGCGGCCCAACTACAAGCCGCCATCGGCCCGCACAGCAAAGTGCTGCTGCTCAACAGTCCGTCCAATCCGACCGGCGCCGCCTACACGGAAGACGAGCTCAGCCGGATTGCAGACGTGATCGAGTCCAGCGACCTCTTCACCATCTCCGACGACGTATACGAAAAGTTTTTGTACGACGCCCCGCGCTGCGCCCATTTGCTCGCTCTCAAGCCAAATCTGCGCGACCGGCTCCTGGTGGCCAATTCGGTCTCAAAAACCTACGCCATGACCGGCTGGCGTTTAGGCTATGCCGCCGGACCGCAGGAAGTCATTAAGGCGATAGAAACCATCCAGAGCCAGAGCACCTCAAATCC
The DNA here is from genome assembly GCA_965247985.1 of uncultured Binatia bacterium (SeqCode). GTDB lineage: Bacteria > Desulfobacterota > Binatia > Bin18 > Bin18 > Bin18. Next base: position 4,288,711 of record OZ252051.1, read on the forward strand.
GAACTCAATCGCCCAGGCCGCGGCAATTGAAGCCCTGACCGGGGACCAGGAACCAGTGGGCATCATGGCCAAAGAGTTTGCCAAACGACGCAATTATGTGGTTGAGCGGTTGCGAGCCATCCCAGGCATCAGCTGTACGCTGCCGGAAGGCGCGTTTTATGTCTTTCCACGGGTCTCGGGTTGCTTCGGGTCACAGTGGCAGGACAAAACCATTGCGTCGGCCATGGACCTCTCGCTGTATCTCCTGGAAGAAGCCAAGGTTGCTCTTGTGGCGGGTGAGGGTTTCGGCTCTGCGGAGCACGTCCGTATTTCTTATGCCACGTCTATGCAGAATCTTGAGCAGGGCCTCAATCAGATAGAAGCCGCGCTGCAACATCTGAGCGGCTCATAAGAATCCCACCACCGGAAACACAGCCGAGAGACACCGTAGGGGCAGTGCATGCATTGCCCCTACAATCGCAAATTGTACGCAATTTGTACGTCAGTTTGGCTAGAGCCCCTCGACCAGGACAATCTCGGCCTCGGAACCGGTTTGGCGTAGCTTGATAAGCGGGGCGTACTCCGGGTCGTTATACCACGCCCGCGCGTTCTCCATGGATGGAAACTCAACCACGACTATCACCCGTGAGGCCGGCGTTGTTCCTTCCACGACATCCATCTCCCCCCCGCGCACTAAGTACCGCCCCCCGTGCTTCTGCACCAGGGTCTGAACCTTCGGTCCATACTCTTCCACCCAAGCGGGATCGCTCACATCCACTCCACCGACGAGATAAGCTGGCATACTCATATCCTCCTCTGTCTCTCCTGTAGTCTCATTTTTCTCCCATTGCTCCCATTGCCTGTATCACACCCGTCGCATGGTGGTCACCCGCACCCCAGAGCCGCGCGAGGATTTGCCCATCAGCGGAGAGTGTCGTCTCGACATCAACAACGGTGCGATTGTGCATCTTGCCCTCTGAACGTGTAGGCAAAGTAGCGGGGAGAAGATTGTAGGGGCAATTCATGCATTACCCCTACCCGCGGCCACCTCCTGCTCCTCACCCGCTGCCAACTTCTTCTCCGTCGTCAACCAGGTAAACACCAGCGTCCCAACGCCACCGGCAACAGCACCAAACCCGAATAAAGGCCGCAGGCCGACAACATCCGACAGCATTCCAGCCAGTACCGGGCCGAGCATCATACCGACGCTCAGCGCCATATTCAGTACGCCCATAATCGCCCCCATCCCCCCTTGCTTGCCCTCCCCCACGGCCAGGGCAGTGAGGGCCGGGCCGGCGAGAGCGCCCATTATTCCAGTGAATCCACCAATGAGCAGCAGCTCCCAAAAGCTATGGGAAAAGAGGATGGTCACAAAAGCGGCGGAGGACAGATAACCACTGACGATAATCAATAGCCGCTTGCTATAGCGGTCAGCCAGACGGCCGAACGGCACCTGGACCAGGCTGTTCACCAGCATATACGTCGCCATGATGATACCAATGCGGGATTGGCTGAGGAGCAGCACTTCTACGGCGAGCAGCGGTAAGAAAGAGAACCATAATCCCATCTGAATGGCCGTCACCATGCGAAACAGGGTAATCCCGCGGACACTTGGTCGGCGCAAGAGTTCGCGGTACGACGGCGGTCGCTGCGCCTCCTCGTGAGGAGAACGGGCCTCGTCTAAAAAGAAGAGGACAAAGAGCAAGGCCAGGACGTTCAGGCCGCCCATCAAATAAAAACTGATAGCCATGCCATACGTATCGCTCAGCCATCCACCGGCCAGGGGGCCTACGCCGATACTACTGGTCAGCGCAAGATTGAAGATGCCCATCAGCTCACCCCGCTTTTCCGCAGGAGCAAGGTCGCCGACATACGCGGTCGAGATGGGAATAATGAGGGCCACCGCGATCCCCTGGAAAAATCGGCCAAGGGTCAAGTACACGATATTAGGGGCGTACACATAGACGAGCGACATCAGGCTGCTGAGGAGCAGGCCGGCAGCAATAAATGCCTTGCGTCCGCGCTGGTCGGACAGGCGCCCGATGGTCGGCATGAACAGTATCTGCGCTAAGGGAAAACTGGCAAAGAAGATGCCAATACTGACTCCGGTCGCACCCAGCGTCTTGGCGTAAATCGGCATGAACGGAATCACGATACCCATGCCGAGCATAGAGGTGAAAATCGCGAGGTTCAGAATATAAAAAACGCGCCAGTTCAAAATGCGGGTCTCAGAGCGAAAGGCTCAGTGTGTGTGGATAGCTTTCTTGTTTCATACGGCCATGCATCCAACAAGGCAGCGCGCCCGCTTTCCTCTGCTTGCCGCTTTCTGCTAAGAAAATACTCGCAGGTGTGGTCACCGCACCGAAAGAAATGTGGGCAGCGCCCACTGACCTCTCACATATGGAGGACCCGCTATGTTTAATCATCCGGTTATTTCCGCTGATGGTCATATGGACATCCCGTGTTTGCCGGCCACTCTTTTCACCGAGAATGCCCCGGCTCACTTGAAAGACAAAATGCCACAGGTGGTGGACGCACCAGAGGGGAAAACCTGGGTCACCCACACTGGGACAAGTATGGGTCTGGTTGGCGGCATGGGTTCCGCCGGGCGGCAGTATATCCCAGGCCAGATTCATCGTGCCGACCGGATGGCCTCAACTGGCCTGTATGAGGATCAAGGCAAGGGTATTATGCGCACGACCGTCCCCGCGCTGCGGGTCGAGGATCAGGAACGTGACGGGGTCGTTGGCGAAGTCGTCTACGGCATCCTGGGTGCGGCCTTTCGGATTGATGACCCCGAAGTGACCGACACAGTGGTCAAGATCTATAACGATTTTGCCGCGGACTTTTGTCGAGCGGAGCCTGGTCGTTTTGCCGCGGTTGCGAGTCTGCCAGCTTCGTCTCCGCAGAAGACGGCTGAGGAAGTGCGGCGCTGTGCGAAACTGGGCCTCAAAGGAGCCGAGCTGCCCGTCCGTCACGATATGATGCCGCTGTGGCATCTCGACTGGGACCCGGTCTGGGAAGCCTCGCATGATACCGGCCTGCCGATTCATCTGCATACCATCGGGCCCAAGCTGGACATGACCTGGGCTACAGACCATCGTTCCAAGCGTATGTGGCTGGCCACCGTTCTGACTGAGTTTCAGATTGCCACCGCCGGCTTTATTGGAGCCGTCATCTATGGCGGTGCCTTGGAGCGCTACTCTCAGTGCAGGGTCGTTATCGGTGAAGCCGGCATCGGCTGGATTCCCTACGTCCTGGAACGTATGGACTACGAGTGGGAAGATCAGTTTCAGGACCTCGAACTCATAATGAAGCCGAGCGAGTATTGGTACCGGCAGATGTACGCCACCTTTCAGCAGGACCAGACCGGCCTGGATATGATCGAGCGCGTCGGCGTCAACAACGTGATGTGGGGCTCAGACTTTCCGCATCCCGATGGGGTGTGGCCGGATTCACAAGAATTTCTGCAAAAGCAGCTCGCCCATCTATCCGAAGACGTTCGCCGCAAGCTCGTATACGAAAACGCGGCCAAGCTGTACGGCTTTCCGATGGAGCAGTAAGGAGAGAGTCATGAAAATCATTCCCATTCCTGTATTGTCCGACAACTATGCCTATTTGCTGATTGATGAAGCCAGCAACGAGGCCGGCGTGGTTGATCCGTCCGAGGCCGGTCCGGTTGCGGCTGCGGTCAAACGCGAGGGCGTGAATTTTACGACCATCATCAATACCCACCACCACTGGGACCATGTGGGTGGCAATGAAGCACTCGTCAAAGAGTTTCCGCAGCTCAAGGTGTACGGCCATAAGAAGGACGAGACGCGCACGCCGTGCATTACCAATATGGTCGATGAGGGCGATATGGTCCGCATTGGCAATCTCGAAGCGCGTTTTCTCTTTATCCCGTGTCATACCAGTGGCCATATTGCCGCCTATTTTGAAGCGCAACAATCGGTCTTTACCGGCGATACGCTCTTTATTGCCGGCTGTGGACGCTTGTTTGAAGGAACGGCCACAGACATGCACAACAATATGGTCAAGCTGATGCAGTTACCGGACGACACCAAGATTTACTGCGGGCATGAATATACCGTCACCAACCTGAACTTCGCCCTCAGCCTGGAGCCGGGCAATGTGAAACTCCAGGAAAAGTTGCGCTGGGCCGAGGAGCTGCGGGCCAAAAACCAGCCGACCATTCCTGGCACGGTGGGAGAAGAAAAAGAGATCAACCCCTTTGTCCGGGTAGACAGCGCCGAACTCCAGGAACATGTGCAGCAGTCATTCCCGGGACTCTCCCTCGACCCGGTGTCGGTCCTGGAAAAGACCCGCCATCTGAAAGACAATTTCTAAGGATGAGGGAAGAGAGCCGTATGGCTGATGGCAGTTTCCCGGCCGCGGTCCTGGCTGAAGAGGCCGGGCTGCGTGCCAAGTCGTCGAACTACCCGGAGCCGTTTGCCTCACGGATGGCCGGTCGAGAGAAGCGCCAGCTCGGCGAGGTGTTCGGGCTGTCACACTTTGGCGTCAATTTGACGCGACTCGCTCCGGGTGCCGTCTCTGCTCTGCGCCATGCGCATTCGCGCCAGGACGAATTCATTTACATCCTGGCGGGGCAGCCGGTTCTGGTGACAGACGCGGGCGAAACCCCTCTGTCACCCGGCAGGTGTGCCGGATTCAAGGCCGGTACGGGCAACGCCCATCATCTTGTGAACCGCACGAGCGAAGATGTCACGTATCTTGAAGTCGGCGATCGCGGTCCGGGCGATAGCGTCCACTACCCTGACGACGATATCCAAGCAGTGCTCGACGAAGGCGGAAAGTGGCAATTTACCCACAAAGACGGTAGCCCATATTGAGCCGAAAACCACCGATTATGCCCACTGAAATAGTGAGTAGGGGCGGGTTTGAAATCCGCCCCTACAGAGATCTGTTCGGCGTCGTGGTCCTGTGCGTATTGCTGGCCGGGTGTAGTCTGTTCGACAATACCGTCCTCGAACAACAACGCACGGAAATCGAACGTTTACGCCAGGAAGCCGAGCAGTTGCGGCAAGAGACTGAGGCCCTCCAGCAACAACGCAGCCGACAACAGCAGCAAAATGAGGCCTGCAATCGGGCGTTCAACGACTTTGATTCCGCCCGAAAAGCGACCGATGATACTGCCGCGGTAGCCTATTATAAAGCCGGCTTAGCCATTTGTCCGAGCGATGATGTGGCCCACTATGAGCTGGGAGAAATCTATGTGCGCCTTGGGCAGACGGAGGCGGCGCGGGCTGAGTTTACCGAGGCGCTACGAATCAATCCCGGTTTTTCACGTGCGCAGCGCCGCTTCAATAGCCTGGGGGGAGCGCTTCCGTCTCCCTAGCTGTACAACACGTCCTTGACCGCGCGGACGACTTTTTCAACACTTGGGAATACTTCATGTTCCAGGTTTTTGGCATACGGCATGGGCACGTCTTCACCAGTCACCCGCACAACCGGCGCGTCCAGATAATCAAAGCCCTCTTTCATAATGCGGTAGGCGATTTCAGCCCCAAGACCGGCAAACGGCCAGCCTTCCTCTAGGATAATGCAGCGGTTCGTCTTTCTGACTGAATCAAAAATCATCTGGTCATCCAGCGGGCGGAGAGTCCGCGGATCAACCACTTCGAGTTCAATGCCTTCTTTTGCCAGTTCTGTTGCCGCGTCCAGGGCGGTATGCACCATCTTGGACCACGCCACGATGGTCACGTCCGTGCCGCTGCGTTTGACCTCGCCCTGGCCGAGTGGAATGCGGTACTCCTCCTCCTGGACCTCACCTTTTCGGCCGTACAGCACCTCGCCCTCGATGAAGATGACAGGGTTCTCGTCCCGGATGGCCGTTTTCAGCAGGCCCTTTGCATCGGCGGGAGTTGAGGGCGCAATCACCTTCAGCCCGGGCACATAGGCGTACAGGCTCTCGACTGCTTGGGAATGCTGGGCGGCAAGCTGGTGGGCGGCCCCGCCCGGCCCGCGAAACACGATGGGCAGGGTAATTTGTCCACCCGACATATAGCGCAGCTTGGCCGCGTTGTTGACTAATTGATCATAGGCACACAGCGAAAAATTCCAGGTCATAAACTCAATGATAGGCCGCAGCCCAACCATAGCCGCGCCTATCCCGACCCCCGCAAATCCGGTTTCTGCAATAGGCGTATCCACCACTCGGCGTTCACCAAAACGGTCGAGCAGCCCCTCAGAAACTTTGTACGCACCATTATAATGGCCAACCTCTTCGCCCATGAGGAAAACGCGCTCGTCACGTTCCATCTCCTCAGCCATGGCCTCTCGCAAAGCCTCCCGATATGTCAGCTCTCGCATATGTTTGCTCTCCGCTTTCCTCACCCGATCAGGATTAAAAGATAATCCTGGTAATCTTGATCGGGTGAGGGTCCTCTTCTCTTAGGCACTCGCCTGCTGACGGCGCTTTTCGAGCGGCACGACCTTTTCGGTCTGCTCCTGTTGGGCGGGTTCGTAGTAGATGGCATCGAACAGTGTTGATGGGTCGGGCGGCGGCGATGCATCCGCAAACTTCACGGCCCCGGCGACTTCTTGTTTGGCTTCCTCGTCAATGGCTTTGAGCTGTTCTTCATTGGCAATGCCTAGCGCATAGATGCGTTCAGCCAAAAGCCGGATGGGGTCGCGTTTCATCCACTCTTTGACTTCTTCCTTTGTGCGGTACTTCGCCGGGTCGGACATGGAATGACCCCGAAAACGGTAGGTCTTGGCTTCAATGAGAATGGGCAGGCTTTCCGTGCGGGCGCGTTTGGCTGCGTGGCGAATGACTTCCCGGACTTCGAGTACGTCGTCGCCGTTCACAATCTCCTGGGCCATGGGATAGCCCTTGGCCCGCACCGCGACATCCTCAACCGACAGAGTCCGATACAGCGGCGTGCCCATGGAATATAAATTGTTCTCGCAAATAAAAACGACGGGCAGTTTCCACAGCGCAGCCAGCGACAGGCCCTCGTGAAAGGCGCCCATATTGGCCGTGCCTTCGCCGAAGAAACACAAAGTAACATCCGACTCGCCGCGATATTTCGAGGCAAAGGCAATACCCGCCGCGATGGGCACATGACCGCCGACGATAGCATGGCCGCCCATGAAGCGTTTGGCGATATCAAAATAGTGCATGGAGCCACCGCGGCCTTTGGCACAACCATCGGCTTTGCCAAACAATTCCGCCATGGCCGCGTTCATATCCCCAACCCGGGCCAGGTAATGGCCATGATCCCGATAGGTCGCCACGATGTAATCCGTGGGCTCAACCGCGGACATGGCACCAACCGCAACCGCCTCCTGGCCATTATACAAATGCAGAAAGCCACCGATCTTGCCCCGCGAATACGACCGGGCCGCTTCTTCCTCAAAGCGCCGAATGCGAATCATGTCGCGGTAGAGTGAAAGCATAAGGGTCTTATCCATACTGATTTCCTCGCTGTCGATTGTTCATTCTTTAATTATTCCTGCCAGGGTAAGACACTCTGCGGTCTGGTTGCAAGCGGGTTGAGACAAAATATCTGGGCGGATTTGAAACCCTCCCCTACCGGTCTGGCTCCCAGGGTCGAGCCCGGTATGACGCAGGCGCATAGCGGAGACACGCTTGCATCAGTGCGATTGGTGCATGAACGCCCGCACCAGTCGGATCTCCTCGTAGGTGTAGTCTTTGCCCAGCATGGCTTTGACCGGAGCCAGGGCGATGGCGCCGGAGCGTTCTATCGCCTGTCTAATGGCCTCCAGACGATCCGATGCCGGCAGCAATGGGCCGAGGTCAAGGTCCTCGCCGTTATCAACCAGCTTCTCGACGTGGCCGACTACCGTGTGGACAGACAGGCCACGCTCCGCCGCGACCTCATCAATCGACCGGCCCTGCTCAAGCAACTGTTTCGTTGCGGCATACGTTGAGCCTTGCCGACTCACCCCACTGCCTGACGACTCTCTAGTGCGCCGCGAGCCCGGTACGGGGCGCTCCGCAAGACCCTGCTCGCCGGCGTGCGAGCGAATAATATCCAGAAATGCCTCGCCCCACTGTTCCAGCTTGGTCGCGCCCACGCCCGAAATGCGGGACAGACTCTCCTTTGTCTGGGGTAGGTAAAATGCCATCTGCCGCAGCGTTCGATCGCCGAAAATGACGTATGGCGGTACGTTGCGTTCTGTGGCAAGCCGGCGGCGTAGCACGCTCAGCTTTTCAAACAACGCCGGGTCGTAGGCATCGTCCGCCTCGCCGGCACTGGCGTCCCGTCTGCGCCACGCCAGTGCCGGGTCGGAGCCGGGAGCGGCACGGCGTGGGGCTGGTTCGTCCCGTCTGGCGCGGGTGAGGGTCAGTGTCTCGCGGTTTTTGAGGAATGTTCGGCCGGCCGGTGTCAGGCCCAGGGTGGCGTATTCGCGGCTTTTGCGCAGCAGGCCCTCGGCTTGCAGCAAGTCGGCCAGCTCTTTGATCTCGCCGTCCGAGAAGTCCTTGACAATGCCGTACACGCTTAGCGTGTCGTGGCGCAATCCTCGCACGCGCTTGGTGTTGGCACCGCGCAGCACCTGGCTTACATGGGCGATGCCGAACCGCTCGCCCGTGCGCACGATGGCTGAGAAGATTTTCTGGGCGATAATAGTGGCGTCGAACTCCTCCCTGGGGGTAAGACACACGTCGCACCCCCCGCAGTTGTCCTGCTGCCAGTCTTCGCCAAAATAGGTCAGCAGATATTTTCGGCGGCAGGTCTGCAAACCGCAGAACTCGACGACCTTGGCCAACTTGTGCTGGGCGTTACGCCGCTCCGCGGCGTCCTCGATCTGGTCAATGAAGAAATCCTGCTTCACTTTGTCGCCATAGGAGTAGAACAGCGCGCACTCGCTGGGCAGGCCGTCGCGCCCGGCGCGGCCCGTCTCCTGGTAATAGCCTTCGAGTGACTTGGGTAGATCGTAGTGTACGACCAGCCGGACATCGGGCTTGTCTATGCCCATCCCGAAGGCGATGGTCGCCACGATGATGAGCACGTCGTCGCGGATGAATTTCTCCTGTGTCTCGCTCCGTACTGTATTGTCCAGGCCGGCGTGGTAGGGCAATGCGGAAAGGCCCCTGCCGTACAGGCTGGCGGCCAAGTCTTCTGTACTCTTGCGCGAAAAGCAGTACACGATGCAGGACTCGCCCCGGTACTCGTCCAGCAGGTCTGCCAGCGCATCCACGGAGTTCCGCTTGGGCCGTACCGTATAGGTCAGGTTGGCACGGTTGAAGCTGGCGATGAACTCTTGCGGCCGGGTCAATTCGAGTTGTTCGGCAACGTCACGGCGGACCTGATCGGTGGCCGTGGCGGTCAACGCGATGAACGGGACGCCCGGCAGGAGACGGCGCAGATTGACCAAGTTGCGGTAGTCGGGCCGGAACTCGTGGCCCCACATGGAGATGCAGTGCGCCTCGTCCACGGCCACCAGGCTGACCTTCAGCCCGGCCAGGAAATCCTGGAAGCCGGATAACGCCAGCCGCTCCGGGGCGACGTACAGGATTTTGACCGCGTTCCGCCGTACGCGCGTCCGCACGCTGCTCAGTTCCGGGTAGGTCAGGCTGCTGTTGATGAACTCCGCGGCGATTCCGTTGGCCTTGAGCGTATCCACCTGGTCTTTCATCAGGGCGATCAGCGGCGAGACGACCAGTGTCAGTCCGTCAAAGCGCAGCGCCGGCAACTGATAGCACAGAGACTTGCCGCCGCCGGTGGGCATCAGGACCAGGGTGTCGCGCCGTTCCAACACGCTGGCGACGATCTCCGCTTGCAGCGGGCGGAACTGGTCGTAGCCGAAATGTTTCTTGAGCAGGTCCAGCACGGGAACGTTTCCCTATCCCCGCCGCGCGTCTTCAAGCATTTCGCGTGTATGACGACGTGCTTTCGTTGTGATCTCTCCGCCGTCCAGCCTCTTGGCGAGCCTCGTGTTGTACCGGAGGCTCAAAACGAATCCCCCAGAGCCCGTTGAAGGTCTTCCATTGTAGGGCCTACCCCAGGCGTAGCCTGCGTCATAAAAGCTATCACACGTTGATGAAGCGCGCCTAAATCCATATCTTTGAGGTGATCATGAAAGAAGGTAAGCGTTTCCTCCTGTGCGATAGAAGCTGCGACGGTTGCATTGATAAAATTGTTTAATGAAACGCCCTGGCGGTGGGCGAGGTCTTGAGCTTTACGCTTCAAGTCATCGCGCATACGAAGGGAAAGAGTCGCCATAGTATCGTCTCCTGTCTCTTACAGATAACGAGCCACTAACTCCTGAGGGGTCATAACCCGCCATCCCAATTGGGGCAAATCGGCCGAGCTAAAGTGTCTCTCATTATATGTCACAATAATCGCTGCAGTATGGATTGCAGCTTCCACAAACTTGTTGTCGCCCTCGTCATGTAGATTTGGTCTCCAGCTAAAACGGGTCTGAACTTGCCGTGAAAGAGAAATGAGTTCCGTCACCAAGTCAACCGATTGTGCATGGGTCAACCCTGTCAACTCCATCACACGCGGACGTTGGAGAACATCGAGAATACTCCAGAGCAATCGCAGCAGTGAGCATTAACGGAATTTCGCCTTTGAGGATTCCCATTAATACTCGGTAGGCGAGGCTGGATTCATGGCGACAAGAGCCCGCGACCAGAACATTCGTGTCCATTACAACTGGCGGTGTCCGATGTGATGTATCCAGAACATTCCCCTACTTAAGATACAACCAAATATAAGGATAAAAATAATACCAAATATATAGACACAAGCTAAAATATTTTTCCTCGTAAGTCTATCTTGCGGTCAGTGCGGTGAAAGGCGATTCCGGCTTGACAGGAAGACAAAAACATCCACCATACTAAGTTATGACGGGTTGAGCACGATGACGGAGAAGCGTTGAAATCTCTTTCATCTGACCAATGAGGACCCATGAAGCGTATAGCGTTTGTTATCATTTTAGGTGTGGTTGTCCTGTCAGCGCTACTTGCGTTGGCCATTGGGCTTGGCGGTCCGCAGGCGCTCCCTCCGCTGGAAAGTATCCACGCTCCATTCCGTAGCGTGGACTTCTCCGACCTTGCCCGGCTCAAGCAGCATACCGCTCGGGACGGGGCACGTTTGGCGTTTCGTGCCTACGCTCCTGGTGCAAATCAGGCCAAAGGGTCTGCGGTGCTTGTCCATGGGTCGTCCGCACGCAGCAATAGCCTCCATCCATTGGCGAAGGGGTTAGCGCAGGCCGGCTATGCGGTCTACGCCCTGGATATGCGTGGCCACGGAGAGTCCGGTCAGAAGGGCCAGATTATCTATATTGGCCAGCTTGAAGATGATGTGGAGGATTTCCTGGAGGCCGTCCGGCCCGCTGGCGATAAGACCCTGGTCGGATTTTCTGCCGGCGGGGGTTTTGCGTTGCGTTTTGCCGCAAGTACGCGACAGCAATTATTCGACCAGTATGTGCTGTTATCACCATTCATTCACCAAGATGCGCCAACGTATCGACCTGGGTCTGGCGGCTGGGTCGCAACCGGGGTCGCCCGCATCATCGCGCTCACGTTTCTCAACCGTTTTGGTATCAATCGGTTCAACACTTTACCGGTGCTTGCTTTTGCGTTGACGGCCGAAGCGCAGCAGTTCTTAACGCCCACCTACTCCTATGCCCTGGAAAAAAACTTTCGACCCCATGACGATTACCGGGCAGATGTTGTCGCTGCGAAACAACCGCTGCGCGTCCTGGTTGGTCAAGACGACGAGGTCTTCTATGCCGACCAGTTCTCAGCCGTGTTCGAGGAGGCTGGAAGGCCAGTTCCAGTCACTCTCCTGCCAGGAGTTGGACATGCAGATATCACGCTCCAGCCCGCGGCAATCCAGGCTATTACGGAGACAATCGAGTCATTTCGTAACGGGGAAAGCCCTTAGTCCCCTCAGCCCCGCCGTGCGCCTTCAAGCATTTCGCGGGCGTGACGGCGGGCTTCGGGTGTGATCTCCACACCGCCCAGCATCCGGGCGAGTTCCTGCAGGCGTTCGCGTGGGGTGAGACGTTTGGCGGAAGAGATCGTGCGGCCTTCCGTCACCGTTTTGGTCACGGTGTAGGCATGGTCGGCAAACGCCGCGATCTGCGGCAAATGCGTAATGCACAGCACTTGATGCTGGTCGGCCAGGGCTTTGAGCCGCCGCCCGACGACCTCGGCCACCCCGCCGCCGATACCAGCGTCCACTTCGTCAAAAATCAGAGTCGGCGTTGCTTCCGCGGCCGCACTAAGTGCCTTGAGAGCCAGCATGAGCCGAGACAGCTCGCCCCCGGATGCGACCTGGACGAGCGGCAAGAGCGGCTCACCCGGATTTGCAGACAGATAAAATTCGACCTGATCACAACCGCGCTCTCCAAGACGCAAGCCGTTTTGGGTAAACGGAGAACCCGGCGCACTCTCGCTTTCCTCCTCATCAGCTTGCGGGAATTGGACGCCAAAGCGGGCGCCCTGCATGCCGAGCTGGCTTAACTCGGCCTGGATGCTTTTCTCAAGCTGCCGGGCGACTCTGCGTCGCTCTTGAGACAGTTCTTGAGCCCAGGCCCACGCCGCTTGCCCAGCCTGGGCGACTTCCTGTTGCAGCGCGGCAATCGCCTCTTCACCGCTTTCGAGCTGTTCCAACTCTTGTTCCAGAGCGGCCTGCCGGGCCAGCATCGCCTCAATACTCCCGCCGTATTTTTTCTTGAGCTGCACAATACGCGTGAGGCGCGCATCAATCTCTTCCAAACGCTCGGGGTTCGGACTGAGGCGCTCGCCATATTTGCGCAGGAATAGAGCCGCCTCTTCGACCTGGGCCAGCCCATCACTCAGAAGCGCGACCACTTCGTTCAGGCTTTCATCCACCCGGACCAGTTCCCGCAGTTGCGCCACCAGGCGTCCAAGCTGATCCGTGACCGCGCCGTCACTAGAAGTGAGTGCCTCTTCTCCACCCGCCGCGGTCTGATACAGTTTTTCGGCGTGAATGAGAATGGCGCGTTCTTGACGCAACTCCTCTTCCTCTCCGGTCTGGAGCGCGGCGCGGCGGATTTCATCGACCTGAAAACGGACAAAGTCCTGGCGGGCTTCAGCCGCTTCTTTGTCCTCGGTCAGCCCGCGCAAGCGCTCCCAGGCCTGTCGCAGGGCATGATAGCGTGTTGCCATTTCTTGGACGTGCTGAGTGATGTCAGCGAAATCGTCGAGCAGGTGGAGCGCGGAATCGGCTTCGCGTATGACCTGTTGCTCATGCTGTCCATAGATGTACATCAGCCTGGCGCTGAGCTGACGCAACAGCGCAACTGTCGTCAACCTGCCATTCAGATACACCCGACTGCGCCCGCTCGCCGCAATCACCCGGCGGACGAGGAGTTCTTCAGCTTCGAGCAGCTCATATTCCTCGAAGAGGGGGGCGATGCGCGCGCGGTCGATGCTGAAGACTGCCTCGACAACGGCTTCTGTGGTATCCCGGCGAATCAGATCGGCAGTCGCTCGACTGCCCAGGACCAAGCCGATGCCGTGCATGAGCAAACTTTTGCCGGCACCAGTCTCTCCGGTGAGCACATTCAGGCCGGACTCGAACGACAGTTCGATATCATCGATCAAGGCTAAATTTTTAACGTGCAGATGACGCAGCATACGGCTGTTTCCCGGGCGCGCTTGTCGCCAGCTTCCTCCATCCGTCCACCGCGCTGGAGTTGCGCATATTACGCCGCCCCGCGTCGGGACGCTTCGTCCAAACGATCACTCAAAATCTTGGCGATATTCAGGAATATCCGGGCGCCAATACGTGGATAGCGCTTTTGCATGCGAGACAAAAAGCGCTCGTCCACGACAATCGCCTCAGCGTCGTCTACGGCAATCACGTCCGCGGTCCGCCGGTTCTGACGAATGAGGGCCATCTCGCCAACCACATCACCGCGCGCCATGCTGCGCAGCAGCTTTGACTCGCCGTCAATGTTGAGCCGGGCGTCTGCCCTGCCGTTTATCAGCACAAACATCTCCCGGCCCAGGTCGCCTTGCTTGACGATGAGCTCCCCTTTGGCAAAGGTTCGAAATTCTCCCATCAGCGTCACAATCTTGGCCTGCACGGGACGCAGCCCTTCAAACAGGGGAATCGTCTTATGCGGGTCGCGTCCAAGCTTCAGGTATAAGACCTCCCACAGGGTGATGATCTTCGTGCTGGCAAGCAAGGCCGGCAGCAAGATGACATCAGCCCCAAAGGCAACCACCATGGTTGCCGCGGAGAGCATACCAAATTCCCGGATTGGGACAAAAGTCGAGAAGTACAACACCAGAAAGCCAAGCAATAATATGACGGAGGCATACAGGCTGGGCTTGCCCACGGTCCCGAGGGTTTGGAGCAGGGCCGTCTCCTGGTCCGGGGCCGTATTCACCTCAGCGCTCAGCCGGGTCATCAGGTGCACGGTATTGTCCACCGCAATGCCGAGCGCGATAGCAGCGATAATGCTGGTCCCAAGATTGAGAACCGCACCGGAGAGACCCATCAGTCCGAAAAAAATCACAATCGGAAAGATGTTGGGGATCATGGCGATCAGACCCACCCGCGCGGACAGAAACATGGCCGACATAATGATGAAGATGACGCCGGCAGCAAGAGACAGACTGCGGATTTGGCCGGTAATAATATCGCCGGTTGTCTCGGTCAGCAGAATGAGATTGCCGGTGGGACGCACCTTGAGATCAGGCGGAAAGCGCTCTTGGGCGTAGGCCGTAATATGCTCCGCGAGCGCTGAAATCTCCTGTGAGCCTGAGAGCGTGGTGCGCACCAGAATATTCGAGCGCGCAAAATCCGGGCTGGCGACGGACCGAAAACTGGTTGGACTGCCGGCGACGAGTTGCATGACGGCGCGGAGTTGGGACGGCTCCTGCCAAAAGGTCGTGGGGTTTTCCGGGGACGGAGCCATAATAATCTCGCCACCCGGACCGACCATAATCTCACCCCCGCCGGACTGCGCCCCGCGGTCGAGCAGCTCACAATAGTCAACGAATGAAACGGTTTTATCCACACCGGGCAGGCTATCGATGTAGGACTGCAGGTCTTTGATACGGCGCAGGGTATCCCACTGTTTCATCACGTCTTTTTCTGCGCCATCAATGACCACATAAAAAGCCATGCTGCCGACCAGATGCTCGTTAATAGCGTCGGTGGCCTGGCGAATCGGATCGTTGGGGCGAAAGAAGGCCTGAAAGTTCGAATCAACCTGAATTGAGGAGATATTCCATAGCGCCACAGCGGCGCAAAGCAGCGACGCGCCAATAACGGTCAGTCGGTTCTGAATGGCAAAGCGACCGATACGCCGGAGACCTGCGGTGACTCTAGGAGCAAAATCTTCTGCCGGCTTGGACGGCAGGTGCAACTGCATGAGCAAGGCCGGGACAAGGATAATGGACAAGAGAAAAGCAATCAGAATACCGACCGACGAGAAAATGCCCATTTCTCGAATACTGGTGAGCGGATTCACACCCAAGGAGAGGAAACCGAGCACAGTTGTAAACGCGGTAATACAAATCGGCGGGCTGGTTTTCCTGAGGGTCTCCAGCACAACGTCCTGCACCGCTCCGTCTGGCCGGGCCAACTCATAATACTCGGCCACCACGTGGAGCGAATAGGCCGTGCCTAACACCAGAATCAGGGGTGGCAGGGCAATACTCCCCAAGCTGAGGCTGCTCCCGGCGAGCACCATGATTCCCAGCGTCCAAATCAAACTGACGATAATCGTCAAGGCCGGCAGCAAAACACCCCGGAGAGAGCGAAAGCTGAAGAAGAGCACAACAACAATAGCCAACAGGGTCAGGGGGACGAAGCGGCTTAAATCGCTCTGCATGGCTCGCGCAGAATAGACCTTAAAGCGGGGTAAGCCGGTATAAAACAACTGCTCCGGTCCGGTCTCACGTTCTGTATCTATGAGGGCCTGGATGTGCTCATCGATACCCCGCTGCATGAATTCATCGTCGTCCATATCGGCGAAGAAGATATTGATGGCGGCAGCTTTCCCGTCTTCAGAGACCAGATTTTTAATATAAATAGGACGATCGGCCAGCGTATCCCGGAGCATATCCAGACCGGCCTGATCGGTAGGAATCTGCTTGACCAGAAGCGGTGGCTCGACCACATCGGCAATAGGGTCAACCGCATTAGTCAGGCTGAGCACCTCCTGGACGCCCTCGATTTTCTCCAGGGCTTCGGTCAGCCGCGTAATCCTGCGCAGGACATCAGCCGTATAGATGTCATCGGCAAGCAGACCGACCACCCCGACTTCGTCGCTGCCAAAGAGCTGGCGCACTTCGGCGTAGTAGCGGCTGTCCGGGTTGTCCTGGCTGAGGAGACTTTCAACCGAGCTGTCCAGACGAATATCTTTTGCGTACAGGCCAAAGGCACAAGTGAGCAGGAACAGAAGAATGAGAAGGGTCTTCGGCCGGTTGACGACGAGCAGATAGAGCCGTTCCATGTTTTTAGTAGGCAGTTTGTGAGTTTTTAGTTGCTAGAAACTGAAAACTCACAACTAGCAGCTCTCTCGTAAATGTTTGACGGGTGCTCTATAGGCCGTCGATCCTCGACACCAGTGGCGACTCGCCTCTTGATGAGCTGCGTTCTCCTTCTTGCTTATGTAGCCTGGATGGAGTGGCAACGGAATCCGGGAGGTCCAGTGGCCCGGATTGCACTCCGTTCCATCCAGGCTACATGTCTCGAAACTGAAAACTAAAAAAGTCCGCGAGGCAAATCAAGACAATACGGGCATCAGAGCGTCTGTGAAAGCGTCTTTCAGCCGCGGGGCAACGAGGTTGGCAATCCCGGCGGCCACGGCTATAGAGCTATGAGGGCGGGGCAGATATGCAGTGCACGAGTTGCGGCTTTGAGAATCAGGCTGGGATGAAGTTTTGTATCGAGTGTGGCACCCGGCTGGCCAACCTGTGTCCGGGCTGCAATTTTGAGAATCCGCCCCAGGCAAAATTCTGCGGTGCATGCGGGCAGGCTCTCAGCACACCACACGTCTTAGCGTCCCCCCAGGCCGCACCCATAACAGGAGGAGCGGGTTTCAAACCCGGCCTTACCGAGCGTCTGCCCGTCGACGGAGACCGGCGTCAAGTCACTGTCATGTTTTGTGACCTGGTGGGTTCGACGCGGTTGTCCGAACAGCTTGACCCGGAAGAGTGGCGCGAGGTGCTCGGCGCGTATCACGCGACCTGCACCCAGGTCATTGAGCGTTTTGGCGGCCATATTGCGAAATACCTCGGCGACGGCTTGCTCGTGTTTTTTGGCTATCCGACCGCCCACGAAGACGACGTGCCGCGTTCGCTGCACGCGGGTTTGGGCATACTCCAGGAGATACAGCAACTCAGCGCCCGGCTCACACAGCCGCTTGCGGTGCGCATCGGCATTCACACCGGCCTGGTGGTGGCCGGCGAGGTTGGCAACGACGCCCTGGATATTGTCGGGACAACGCCGCATATCGCCGCGCGGCTCCAGGCATTTGCCCGGCCGGGCGAGCTGGTAGCCAGCGCCGCTACCTGTCAGCTCGCCCCCGGACTGTTCACGACCGTCAGCCTCGGCCCGCAGACGCTCAGAGGCGTGTCCGCGCCCATCCCCGTCTACCGGGTGATACGGGCAAACGAGGCCCGCCATCCACTGGAAGCCCCGGTCCAGAGCGGCCTTACGCCGCTGACCGGGCGGGAGAAAGAAGCCGGCCTGCTGCTCGAACGTTGGGAGCAGGTGCAGGAGCAGCACGGTCAGGTCATCCTGTTGAGCGGCGAGGCCGGTATCGGCAAGTCGCGGTTGATTCAGGCCCTGGCCGAGCAAGCCTCGCAGACATCCTCGGCCACGCTGATCGAGTACCGCTGCTCACCCTATTATCAGAGCAGCGCCCTGTATCCGTTGATCGATTTCCTGCAACGCATCCTCAACTTCAAGCTGGATGAAATGCCCCACCAGAAGCTCGACAAACTGGCCCGTGCGCTGGACCGGCAGGGCTTCTCGCGAGACGCCGTCCTGCCCCTGTTTGCAGCCCTGTTGTCGTTGCCCCACCCCGCGGGCTGTCCGGCCCTGGTCGGCACCCCGCAACAGCAAAAGCAGAAAATGCAGGAAACGCTCGTAACCTGGCTGCTGCAGGAAGCCGAGCGCCAGCCCCTGCATTGCGTGGTTGAAGACCTGCACTGGGCCGACCCGTCTTCGCTCGAATTTCTCGGCCTACTGATCGATCATATTCCCAGGGCGCGTATTCTATTGCTGCTGACGTATCGCCCCGAGTTCCGGCCACCGTGGGCGCTCCGCTCGCATATGACCCAGATGATGCTCAGCCGCCTGCCGCGCAAACACATCGAGGTTATGATCACCAACGTCACCAAAGGGAAGACCCTGCCGGCCGAGGTTGCGGAACAGATTGCCGTCAAAACGGACGGGGTTCCTCTGTTTATCGAAGAACTGACCAAGATGGTCGTGGAATCGGATTTTCTGAGAGAAGAGGCTGAAGGCTATACATTGATCGGACCGCTGCCGGACCTGGCCATTCCAACTACGCTGCAAGACTCGCTCATGGCGCGCTTGGACCGACTCGCGCCCGTCCGGGAAATTGCGCAACTCGGCGCAACCCTGGGTCGGGAGTTCTCATTTGAGCTCATCAAGGTCGTCTGTCCGTTGCCAGAACCGGAGCTTCAACAGGCGCTCGCGGTGCTAGTTGAGGCGGAAATCCTGTACCAGCGCGGGATTCTGCCCAATGCCGAGTACACCTTCAAACACGCCCTGATCCAGGATGCGGCCTACCAATCCCTGCTGAAGAGCAAGCGCCAGCACTACCACGAACAGATTGCGCGGACGCTGACCGCGTATGTCTCGGTCAGTGGCGATATTCATCCCGAATTACTGGCCCATCACTACACCCAGGCCGGACTGACGCAGGAGGCCCTGCCGTACTGGTATCAGGCCGGAGAACGGGCGGTTGGACGGTCCGCGAACAAGGAAGCCATTCGTCACCTGCATACCGGCCTCGCCCTGCTGGACAGCCTGCCCTTGACCCCGCAGCGCGACCGACACGAATTAGCCTTCCAGACCGCCTTGGGTACATCCTTCATGGCCGTCCGTGGCTCGGCTGCACCGGAAGTAGCGCAGGCGTATAGCAGAGCCCAGGAGCTGTGTGAACAGATCGGGGACACGGCCCAACTCTTCGCTATCCTGCGGGGGTTCTGGGTCCATCATCTTGTACGCGGAGAGCTCCACCGCGCTCGGGAACTCGGAGAAAAACTGTTGACGCTGACCGCGGGGATGACGGACTCCATGTACTACGCTGAGGCGCGTTTTGCCTTGGGCTGCACTTTTTTCTGGCTCGGCGAACTGGAGTCCGCACGCACTCATATCGGCCAGGGACTCCGGCATACCAAACGCATAGATGACGCTTCTGCCTATGTGTTTGGCCAGCATCCGGAGGTCGGTTGTCTGAGCTACGAAACCTTGAGTCTGCTGGTGCTGGGCTATCCCGAACAAGCCCACCAGGAGCGCAATCGCTCCATGGTGGACTATGCCAGCGAGCGCGCACATCCCTTGACACTCACCTATGCTCATTTTTTCGAGGCCGCGCTATCACAGCTCCGACATGAGGCGAACGCGGTTCGCACGCATGCCGGGGCAATGATTCAGCTCTCGCAAGAACAGGGCTTTCCCTATTGGTTATCAATGGGGACTATTCTGGAAGGCTGGGCCCGAGCCGTACAAGGAGAAGTTGGAGAAGTCACTGAGGGGATTACCCAGATCCAACACGGGCTCCGGGAATTTCGTAAGACCGGTGCGGCCTTGGCCGTGTCCTATTTTCTTGGACTGTTAGCCGATGCCTGCCTCCAAAAAAATCAGGCAGAAGGGCTGGACGAGACCTTGGTTGAAGCCGGCCTGACCAGCTTGGCCGAAGCCCTCTCCTGTAGTGAGCGGACAGGAGAACGCATCTATGCAGCCGAGCTGCACCGACTCAAAGGAGAACTGTTATTCCGCAAAGCCACAGGCCGGGCCTCACACGCTCTCACCCCCTCCGCCCTTCCTCCTGACTCTGTCGTCCAAATAGAGCAATGCTTTCAGCAGGCTCTCAGCATTGCGCGTCGCCAGCGGGCAAAATTGTTTGAGCTGCGGGCAGCGATAAGTCTGAACCGCCTTTGGCAAGAGTATGAAGCAGAACCTGCAACAGCGCGGCAAAAGCGGCAGGCTGCCCGTAGAGACCTGCAACAGGTCTATGATTGGTTTACAGAGGGCTTGGATACAGACCTGCTGCGCAAGGCTCGCGTGTTATTGGACCACGACGCTCCTACTGCTGCGCCGGCAGTGCGCGAAGGGACGTGAGGATACGGGCAGAGTCGTCGTCTTGACCCACCCGCAGCACCTGCGCTAAGCCGACGAAAGTGGCCCAGGAACCGACATATGACCGAGCGGCAACAAACCAGCTCATCCACAGTATGGGGGTGAAGTTCCGACAGGAAATCCTCCGTCCGGTCGGTCCTACCCCAACGCGGCTGCCGGTCAACCAGTCTTTTTCCCTCGCCGCCACCCATCTTTTTTGGACGCTTCCGAATCGCGTTCGGCATTTTTCTGCTCGGGTGACACCTCAGGCGATTGCTCAGCGAAGCAGCCGGCTTGACACCAGTGTCTCTCCGTTGGCCATATGGATGTTTGGCCACTCTTTTCTGGTTGGGCGAGAGATACTGCTCGATTTCGGGGTGATCAGAGCAGCCGACTATGCTGAGGATATCGGACTTGTTTTAGACTGCTGGAACCGGTGTGCAACCGCCTCGCGCACCGACGGACATGCGGATAACAGCGAGGCCGGCTGGGCAAATCCATATCTGCCAAGCGCCACCGTTCGGCAACTGTCCGCCGCGCTTATTCCGGTTGATGCTGAACTGCGACGAGTAGCGGCTCAATTCCTCGCTGCGCTCGAATCCTATACTTTTATTTTGAATGCCGAGGCCCATCTCGGGAGCATTGATTCCGGCCCCTACCCGCTGAGTACGAATCGCGTCCTAATCGTTCGTCACTTTTTTGACCTGACCGGTCGGTGGTATCCGTGGCATAGCCGCGCGGTCGGGTTGCCGTACCCGGCCTGCACCTTAGCTTTTACCCTCGACCCGGAGGAGTTTCGGGCTATCGAGTTCAGTGATCGCGCCGCCCTGCTCACCTCGCCGAGAAATTATCGAGAGCGTATCCAGGAACTCGTTTTGGTCAGGCTCGACCGTACCTACCCCCAGCCACTTCCCTTTACTGATCTGGACCGTCTCACTCGGGCCGCAAAAAAAACAGAGCCGCGTGTACTCGCCTGGTTTCAGGAGCAATCGCCGTATGAAACCATCCTCTATTGCGCGCAACCCTGGGCCGTCAGACCAGCCGCAGTGGTGGTCCCCTCGGAGGAATGTTTTGATTGGGAGCCGGCCCCAGCCGCGCTTGACCTCCTAGCCCACTACGCCCACGACGACGCCCTGGCCGCCCACTGGGCCGTACAGCGCTGTCTCGCTCCAGGACGCTTGTCTGCCTTTGTCCCCGTAGAGGACTGACCCCCGGACTCCCTGGGAGCGCAGGATCAGCCGCCAGATTCATGAGTTACACTTGGCGGGCTGCACTGGGCCTGACGAGTCGGCGTTGAGGGATACCTTGCGCCCGTGCTCCGGTCATCAGTCCGAGTGTCTCTGTTCCCGCCTATGACACGCTCGTCTGCATGGTCCAAGCCGACGAACGGCAGGGGGCACAGGGCAAGAGGTGAACTGAGGGGGCAGGACTGGAAAGAATTCCAGGGGAGATGAGGGTTCGGTTGTATAGCTCGGGTATCGGATTACGCTCCACTAGCCACTCACCACTCGCCACTGGTATAAGCTCCACTATGCGACGGGGATAAAGACGAAGGGAAACAGGTGTTACCACCGTTATTCACATCACACTACTTGTCTCGGCTGGAAACACTGCGCATTCAGACCAGACGCCGCTTTCTTGGCAGCCGTCCGGGTGGCCATCTTTCGCTGCGCCGTGGCGCGGGACTCGAATTTGCGGATTATCGCCGTTACTCTCCAGGCGATGACCTGCGCTATATTGACTGGAATCTGTACGGTCGCACTGACCGGCTCTATATCAAGCAGTTTCAAGAAGAAGAAGAGCTGTATACCTCGCTCTTCCTGGATAGTAGCGCTTCTATGGCCTATCCCGCTCAAGACGGGAAGTCCGAAGCCGCGCGGGATATCATTTTATCGCTTGTCCACGTTGTGCTGGCCGGCAGCGATGCCGTCAAGCTCTCTCTCTTGGGCGATGCGACGACACAATCGGCCCCATCCACAACGCCGTTCTTTCGAGGTCGCCAGCGGTTGGTCAATTTTGCAGAATTTCTCGACAGTTACCGTCCAGCGGGTCAGGTCAACCTCGTCCAATCTCTTGCTCAGCAGTTGCAAAAGTCCCACCATCCGGGCAAGGCGGTTTGGGTTTCTGACTTTTTATTTCCCCTGCCTGATGTACGCGCCGGCCTGAGTCTTTTACGTGGGGCCAACTTTGACCTGGCGGTGATTCAGATTCTCGGACATGAGGAAATTGATCCGCCGACCTTTCCGGGCGGAGCCCGGCTGACGGACAGTGAAAGTGGAGAGGAAAGCGTGGTCTACTTCGACGACCAAGCCAAACCGGCCTATATGCAACGCTTGGACCGACACAACCGGGAATTGCAGAGTTCCTGCCATCAGGCTGGTGTACACTATGCACGTTTCATAACCCATCAGGACTTGCCCCATTTTGTTTTACGCGAGCTGCCGGAGTTGGGGCTCCTTATGTAATGGAGCGCCATCCTGCTAATCCTTTAATCCTGATAATCCTGATATGAATTTCAGTTTTCTTTCCCCTGCTGCATTTTCCCTCCTGTTCGCGCTTCCCCTACTGCTTTTGCCCTATTTGCTCCGGCAGCGACACGAACGGAGGGTTGTTCCGGCTCTCTTTTTATACCAGGGCATTTCTTCCCCGGTTCGGCACCGCCTATGGGGCAGAATCCGGCTTTCTCCGCTCTTTCTGCTCCAACTCCTCATCCTCTTGTTATTGGTTACCATTGCCGCCCGTCCGGTCTTGATACGCGACCCGGCTGAAAAAATTGCGCTCGTCCTCGACACCTCGGCAAGTATGCAAGCCCGCGCTTCTGCCGGCCGGGCATCAATTTTTGAGGCAGCAAAAGACATAATCCGGCAGGAGCTTGCGGATGTCCCAGACAAGAGCCTCCTCAGCATCTTCACCACCAATCCACTCGGAGCGTTCCCTGAAGAACTGCTCGATCACCTCGGCGGTCCGGCTGATGGCGGAGAGCCCATCACGGCCGATATGACCGGCTCTGATATTCGGGCCATTTTGGACCGGATTAGTGTCAGTGATGCACCCGACCCGAGTGATGAAGCGCTGTCGGCCTTTTTTACTCGGCTCTTAGGTGAGCAGAACTTGGTGCGGGTCTTCTTTGTGACCGACCGTCCCGTTACGCAGTCCATTGGCGGGCAGGCACTCGGGCCAGCATTCCGCGTGGTGACGCTGGGCACTGCCCAGCCGAATATGGGTATAGGTGCATTTCGCTTGTACCGGAGTCCATTCTTTCCGGATGAGATTCAAGCCACGGTCCGAATACATGCTCAGCAAGACGCCCTGCCCCAGTTACCCATTGGGCAGATTGTCATTGAAGACGGCCAGACCAGGCAACGTCTCGCCGTACAACAGGCCAAAGAGCCGACACAGCATACCTTCTCCTTTTCACAGCTCCCGCTCACTACAACCTACCGCGCCCGGATTCTTTTTGGTGACCAGGAAGAGGCCGGCGGAGAGCGCACAGGAGCCGGCATCGCAGACAGCCTGGCAGCCGATAACGAGGCTTATGCCGTTCTTCCGACCCTTGAAGCTATTTCCGTCTTACTCGTCACCCCAACGCCTGAGGTCGGAGACAGTCTTGCTCAGATACCAAATATCAAGTTGACGCGGATGGCCCCCCAGGACTATGACCCCTCCGACATGACACACGCGTCTGAGTTTATGTGTATTCTCTTTCACCTCACTGCCCCTGACAGGCTGCCACCGACTCCGGCGGCCTTTTTTCTGCCGCCCGACGGCAATCCTCTTTTCTCGTTAGGACAGAGCGCGCAGCAGCCTCAGCTCACCCACTGGACCCATGGCCATCCCCTGACGGCATATGTAACCTTCCCTCTACTCACTCCAGCCTATGCCCAAGCCCTCCACTCCTCTGTGTGGAATACACCGATTATCGAGAGTACCGTTGGCCCGCTCCTGTTGGCTGGAGAACGCACAGGGACACGCTACGTTGTGACGGGATTCGACCTCTTGCCCTACCTGGGAGGACGCAACCTACCGGTATCCATTTTAACCCTGAATATTTTGGGTTGGCTCTTGGACCGGGCTGAGCAGCCAGGGGTGTATAAAACAGGGGCAGTTCTAAGGCCGCATTCACACCCAGCCAGTACAACACCCCCGGCACGTGCCGCGCTCTCACATCAGGCACCAGACCCGACCCTGCACGTTCGCTTTCCTCAGCAGACACGCTTTCATCCGGTCGAGCGGGCTGTCTCATTGGACCGGCAAGGGGTGTATACTTTTCGTGAAAATGGCCTGGAACGTCTCGTGGCCGTTAATCTCTTGAGCCTTGAAGAGACTGACTTGGGCCGGCCGCTGTCCTTAGTTCTTGGAGAGCCTGTCGGACAGTCAGCCGCTGCGCGGTCGCAGACAGACAGCATGAGCCGAACACACGAGCAGCCTGTATGGCCGTGGCTCTTGCTCACTGTGCTCATCCTATGCAGTCTGGAGTGGTGGTGGGTCGCTCGAAAAAGAGTAGGGGCGGGTTTGAAACCCGCCCCTACCGAGAGCAGCATATAACGTGTCGTTGCGAATGTCGTTTATGGAAGGCCTGACGCTGCTGACCGATCTTCTGCCTCCAGTGGACTGGAGTCGGCCGACTCTGCTGTACGGGCTGCTCGCGGTTCCGCTGCTCCTCTTGTGGCAACACCTTGCCTTCCGCCAGCGTCCTTCGTTTTCCAGTCTGGTGCTGCGTGGGCTTTTCCTGATAGCGCTCATCCTCGCAGCCGCCGGCCCCTATACCCGAGGCAGACAACGCCCCGTTCCGCCCATCTTGGTCCTCGATATTTCGGACAGTATGACCGTCACCCAACGGCAGTGGATGCGGCAGACGATTACAGACCACATACGGCCCGCGGCGGACACCCCGGTTGTTCTCTTTGGGGGTGGCAGCCAGCGGTTGACCTGGCAAGACGTACCGCCCCTTTTGGCGACCCCCCCAGAGGGAGTACAGCCTGAAGAGACCAATATTGAGGCTGCTCTGAGTCATCTTTTGGAAGGGCAGCGGCCCCGGCTTGTCTATGTCTTCAGCGATGGCTGGGAAACACAGGGAACAGCCACCGCCCTGCTTCCGGCGCTGGCAAAGCAGGGTCTCCGCCTGTACCCATTGCCCCCGCCGCCGGAAGCAGGCGCACCCAATATTGCGCTGCGACGGCTTGGCGCACCACAGGCCATCTCTGGTGGAGAAGACGTTGAAATTACGATTGCGTTGGAGAACACAGCTCTTCGACCCGTGCGGGGTGAGCTGACGCTACGCGAGCGCGATAGCGTCGTATGGCAGCAGGAAACCGAGCTTGGTCCGGGAACCTCGCTGCTGACCCATTCGCTGCGCTTATCCGGCAGTGGCCTCGTTCCCCTGCATGCCATATTCGTCCCGCAGCCTGACGCGCCCGACACTCTTCCCTACGACAATCAGGCAACCGCGTGGATACAGGTTGCACCGACTGAAAAAGTCTTGCTGCTCAGTGCAACCACACGAGACAACCGCTATCTCGAACAGGCCTTAACAAGTCGTGGCCTTGCTGTTACGGCGCGCGCGCTGAACGCCACGCCAGCCTCGCTGCCGGCGCTTGATGCCTTTGCGGCAGTGATTCTCAATAACGTTGCTCACCCACAGCTCCCCTCAGCTTTGGCGCGAGGGATAGACGCCTATGTCAAAAAGGGGGGCGGTCTTATTATGGTCGGGGGAGAAAAAGGCCTGGGTCTGGGCCACTACTCCGGCACGGCAATTGAAAAAGTCCTGCCGGTGCAGGTCGTCCCTCCCCAAAAAGAAGAGAAGCGCACAGCCATGCTGCTGATCATTGATAAATCCGGCAGCATGCGTAAACAGTCTAAACTGGTATACGCCAAATTGGGCGCGCGCGCGGTTGCGCGTAACCTCAAAGACACCGACCTGTTTGGGGTGATTGGTTTTGACAAAGCCCCGTTTGTGGTTGCCCCCCTCGACTATTTGGGCAAAACACGCGCTCGGCTTGACACCCGGATTGAGCGCCTAAAGCCGTCCGGAGGCACCCTGCTGCTGCCGGCCCTCCAAGAGGCCAAACGCCAGTTGGAACGCCAGCATGCAACCCGCAAGCATATTGTGATACTGACCGACGGCGAGACGGGCGGAAGCGGGGGCGACTATCTGGACCTGGCCTCAGTCCTGCGCAACGAACTCAAGATCACGATTTCAACCATTGCCGTGGGCAAGCAACCAAACCTGCGGCTGTTATCCCGTTTGGCAGACTACGGTGGGGGAGTATTCTACCATACAACCGACCCGTCTGCCCTGCCCGACCTGTTCCTCGACGAGTTGGAAGAGAAACCGGAAGAAAAAACCATGGTTGAACGGCAACTGAACCCCATTCCGAACCAACGCTCTCCCCTGCTCAAGGGGTTGGCCCAGCAGCGCCTACCGGCAGTGAAGGGCTATGTGCAAACCAGACTCAAAAAGGGCGCGCGGGCAGACTTGTCCGTGTGGGATGAGGGTAAGCAGCCACCCCTGTTAGCCTCTTGGTCCTATGGCCAAGGCAAAGCCGTAGCGTTTACCTCGGATGCCAACGGCCGTTGGTCAGCGCCGTGGGTGCGCTGGGAGCGCTACAGTCAGTTCTGGAATCAAACCGTCCGCTGGAGTTTTGCACGCGATGAGCCAGACCAGCAAAATGGGCCGCACGCCTCGCCGTTTTCCGTCGAGGTCGGGCATAACGAGACGGGGCTGCTGGTTGAGGTCTTTTTCTATGGGGCGCAAGAGGCTGGCCAACCTGGCGCAACGGTCACAGCAACCCTCACGGCACCGGATGGGACGACCCGGCTGCTTCTCTTTGAACGCCTGGCTCCCGGTCACTATCAAGGCAAGCATGACACCCTCGTGCCGGGTGACTATAGCCTTGATGTCACCCTTCCTAGCGGTGAGCGGCTTGGCCCTCTCGGCTACACCCTGCCTCGCCTCCGCCCGCGTGAAGCCCCCCAGCCCCGGCCCAATCTGCGTCTATTGGAAACGCTTGGAGGAGCAACGGGCGGCGGGCTGAACCCGGAGTTGGCAACGCTCAGCCCGCCGCTTGGACCGGCCGAGCAACAGCCGCTCTGGCCTTACCTCATACCCCTTGCCATGACACTCTATCTTATGGAGCTCCTTGTCCGCCCTTCGACTTCGCCCCTCTGGGGCTCCGCCCAGCACCAACGGAGCCGTGTACCCTGAGCGGAGCGGAGTCGAAGGGCGCTTGCCCAGGGACGGCCTGCCTGGTATGGCGGGCGGGAAGACTGAAGCCTCGACCAGGGTCTGAGGATTCTTAGAGGCGGGGAGAATAGATGGCACTTCTGGTACTCCTTCGGCATGGCCAGTCACAGTGGAACTTAGAAAACCGCTTTACCGGTTGGGTCGACGTTCCCCTGACGGAGAAAGGCGAGGAGGAGGCTCGGCAAGCCGGGGAAAAGATGAAAGCCGCCGGCCTGCAATTTGAGACCACATTCACCTCAGTGCTTCAGCGTGCTACACGGACGCTCGAATTGGCCTTAGAGGTGCTCGGGCAAGCCCATCTTCCCCTTGAACAGGACCAAGCCCTCAACGAACGACATTACGGCGATCTGCAGGGACTCAATAAAGCCGAAACCGCCAAGAAGTTTGGCGACGAGCAAGTGCGACTGTGGCGACGGAGCTATGACATTGCCCCGCCGGGCGGTGAAAGTCTGGAAAATACTGCCGCGCGGACCCTGCCCTATTTGAAAGACAGGATTCTCCCAGTGGTTCAAGCCGGCCAGAACGTGCTCATTGCAGCCCATGGCAATAGCTTGCGTTCGATCATCATGCATCTCGACCGCTTAAGCCGAGATGCCGTCCTCAGTCTTGAATTGGGAACGGGCGTCCCGGTGGTGTACGATATTGACGCTGAGGGCCGGGTTCAGTCAAAAACGATTTTGTAAGCCCAGCCCCTCTCTGCCTCACCCGAATCCTCTCCCAGAGGGAGAGGGAACAAAAACCCAATCCCTAATCCCCCAATCATGGTGGCTACTGCGGGGCCAGGGAACGATATTTCCCCTGATAAAAGAGGAGCGGGTCACCTGGTGAGGTAATGAGCTTCTGAATCTCTCCAACATAGATCGTGTGATCTCCACCCTCGTACGCGTGGGCGACCGTGCATTCAAAATGCGCCAGCGCGCCATCAAGCAGGGCCACACCGAGTTCCCCGACGCTATAGGCTAAGCCCTCAAACTTCTCAATCCCTTTTGTCGCAAAACGAGTGGACAGCTCTTCTTGTGCCATACTCAGGAAGTTGACGGCAAAGACCTTGGACTCATCGAAACACTGATAGCAATCCACGCCTTTATCAACACAGATTAAAAGCATCGGTGGGTCCAGAGACAGCGAACTGAACGCATTTGCGGTGAGGCCAAACGGCTTTCCTGCGGCATCCTTGGTCGTGATGACCGTTACCCCGGTTGCAAACAGCCCCATTGCATTTCGTAAGTCTCGTCCATCAATTGCCATACGGCCTCCCCGCTAGGTAAAAGTAGGGGCGGGTTTGAAACCCGCCCCTACGACAGCTACCAGAGCGCCTCCCAGGCTGTCAATTGCTCTACTGATTCGCGGCCCCCTGGCCTAGATTCGGTACAGTCAGTGATCGAGCGACGTCCTTGTCACAGCCTGGAGCGCGGCCAAACACTTTTTGCCACACCGGTGCGGTTTCCATGCACATATACACCGGGACCTGGGGAGCAAGGCTGTTCAGATGGGCGGTTACGGTGCGGTACATCTTAACGCGCAGGGCTTGAAAGGTGCGCCATTTGCCATCATCACACAAGACCTGCTCACCGGATAAGAGGCGAGTGCGAGGGAAGCGTTGGCGCATGGCTTTCCGCAGACGCGGGGTTATGCGTAGGCTGCCGAAGCTGACCCAGGCGACCCCACGCGGATCGACGCTCGTAAAGACCTGCTCCATTGCCTGCCGATAATCTGTCTCCCACTCGGGATACTCGATGAGCGGATCAAAGTGAAAACCTACTTTATAGCCGGCCTGCTGGACGCGCCGGGCGGCACGTACGCGCTCGGCAAACGACGCCGTGCCGTGCTCTTCCGTGTCGGCAATGGCTGGCGGAGTCAGGGTCCAGGACACCACGACGCGCCCGTGTGACGTGAGCGTGAGTAGATTGTCGATACAGTCGCTTTTGGTTTTGAGTTCGAGCAGGACGTTTTTCCGAGCAGCGAAAAATGGAACGAGGTCTTCTGAGAAGCCTAAAAGAGAATCCAAGGCCAGGCTATCTGATAACTCACCAGTCCCAATACGAAACTGTCGCCACGGCTGACGATCGACGACGTTTGCCACTTCACCCAGCAGGTCGTCACTGTTCGTGAAGACTTTGAGCGTAGGATTATTGGCAAGATATTCTTGTAAAAAACAATAGCTACAGTCCAGCGGGCAGTTTGAAATAAGACTGACAACCAGATAGTTGCAGCATACCAGCCCAGGGGTTCCGGCTGGACAATGTTCGAGAAACCGGGCACGCTGGCGGGTAAAAAACAGGCGGCGCTTGCCGGCTCCAAACGTATCTTTTCCGGCTGGCCGCGCCTCCTTGTGTTCCCAATCTCTTTCAACAATGCGGACCGGCGTCTCAGGCAGCCGGGCCAAAGCCCGTTGCACGACCGGCGCATCTTCCTCGCCGCGTTCGATGAGAATTTCAGTCGGTTGATACGTCAGCATACACGTCGTCCGTTACACTTCATCTAGCGCGTCAAACACGCGCTGAAATCGACCATCAGTGAGCCGTTGCTGAAGCTGCGCGAGCCGGTCTTGGAGTTCTTGAACATTTCTGGCCGTTAGTGTGACCGTCACCTCATCTCCTTCAAAGTCTGGCGGGAAAGATATCTGGACTGGCCTACCCAAGTCGAGGGCCTTGACCGCTTGGCGGGTATTTTCTTCTAACCGTGTCAGACGTGGGTAGCGTCTCTTGCGCAACACAGCTTTGATCGCTTTGAGCCTGTCGTTGCGCGACCCCCGTGTTGCCCGTGCTCTCCGGAGTGTTTTCTGTTCGAGAATGTCGGCAATGGCCTCCCCATCACGCAGCGCAATCTCCTCTAACCAATCGAGCAAGTCTTTGAGGTGATTCTCACTGCATTGGAGATCTTGCAGCAGGGAGAACAGAGCGGCCCGGTCTGCGTCTTGCCACGCCTGCCAGCGTGCCAGCGTCGTCGCGCTCAAACGCTTACGCTGGGCATAGGCCGCTAGCTGTTGAGCGTGCTGTTGCTTCTGCTCATCCGGTGTAGACATACGACTCCGGTGCAGCGTCTCTTTGAGCGGGGGGATATTGCGCCATCAGGACCAGATATGGTTCCGCCGACTTTCCGCGTTTAAGCGCTCCATTGGCCAAGATACGACACTTCTTGTGTAGCATGCGTATGGTGGCGTTCCGTTGCCGGACAGAGAGTCGGCCCGAATCAAGCAGTTTGCGGAGCGCGACAACCCGAAAACGATCCATTCCCCAAAACTGGTGTGACAATTGATCGGCATGGCCGCCACGTTTCAGGACTAAAGGAGTATCAAGCAGATGGACAGGCTCCTGTACGCTGATACGCAGCCACAGGTCATAATCTTCACACGCCGGGAGCTGCGTATCAAAGCCACCCACCCGCTCAAACAATTCCCGGCGCAGCATCACGGACGAAGGACTGACAAGACAGCGGGCTAAACTCCGGACAAAAATATCACCGTGCGGCTTCCGATGCTTATTGTGCGGATTGACACGGACCCCATGACGAATCCAGGTTTCCTCTGTCTGACAAATATGAGCCCTAGGCTGAGCCTCAAAAAAGGCGACCTGGCGAACCAATTTTTCGGGCTGCCAGATATCGTCAGAATCAAGAAAGGCGAGTAGCCCGCCTTGACTGGCTGCTACCCCACGATTGCGCGCGGCGGAGACGCCCTGATTCGGCTGAAAGAGATAGCGTATGGGACGGGACCGCGCGCGGGCATATTCTTCAACGACCTGCCGTGTTGCGTCCCGTGCGGCGGGCGTTGAGCCGTCGTCCACGACAATAATTTCACTAGCCTGATACGTCTGAGCCAAGACGGAGGCCAGCGCCTCACGCAGAAAGGCGGGGCGATTATAGGTCGGGATGATAACCGAAACGCTAGGCATCTGATATTCCACTTGGACCGAGAGCAGCGGGATGGGCTGAGGTCAGGGAGAGCATCGCCTGCCAGAGGGCAGCTTTGCCACGGCCATCCCGAGCCGAAAAAAGGAGCAGCGGCTCGCCACCGATTCGCTGCGTCAGGATCGTGCGCTGCTTTTCTCGCTGGTTGCGCCCCAGCTTATCACATTTGGTTGCCACAAAGAGAAAGGGGCGGTTGTGATAGGCCAGAAATTCAGACAGCGCCGCCTCCTCTTCTTCTGGACCACGCCGGATATCGATAATGATGACTACCCCACACAGGTTCGGCGCGTGTATCAGATAGTCTTCGATCAGACGCTGCCACGCCGTGCGTTCAGATTTGGCAACTTTGGCATAGCCGTAGCCGGGCAGGTCAACAAAGGTCAAGCTATTATTGATGGTAAAAAAATTGAGCTGTCGCGTGCGGCCTGGAGTCTGACTTGTCCGGGCAATATTCTGGTTCAGGAGGCGGTTGATCAACGAAGACTTGCCGACATTCGAACGCCCGGCGAAAGCGATCTCCGGCTGAGGGAGTTTCGGGTACAGTCCCGGCCGCACGGCTGCGCCAACAAACTCAACACTTGAAATTTTCACCGTTTTGACTCACGCCACACCATTGTACGGCCCGAACGCTAGTTCTCTTCAGCGTCTGGAAAGGACCGTGGCTGATATAGCATATTTATGCCACCTTGACTTCCGGCCTTTTGGCTTGTTTGTTTGAGCCCGTATGAAAAAAGAATTATTGGGAATGCTCGTGACTGCAATCGCAATATTATCCGCAGCAATTGTGTCCGGCCTGCGGCTCAAGCCCTATATTGATGCCGGCGCAACGTATACTCCTGCTTCGTTTATGCTGTATCCGGCTCTTGCTGCTGTTCTGATTGTCATCCCACTCATCTTCTTACTCCGCACCGTACAAGGAACAAAAGAGATTCAACTCGGTCCGCTGAAGTTCACCGAGCGCACCCCGTTTATGGCATTGTGGTGTATCCTGTATATTGTCATTGCCGTGACCTTCTTCCCCTACGAAGGTCCTGAAGAGTCCGACCTCTTGCCTGAGCCTTCACCCCAAGAGGATACCGAGTCTCCATTAAACCAGCCAGTTCATCTTCCACTGCCATGAGAGTACAGAAAAGAACAGATTCCTGGGAGTGCGGGCTTCCAGCCCGCTCCTGGGCGGACAAGATGCCCGCGCTCCGCGCTAGCAAAATAAGGAAGCGACCGTGACCGATTTCCAGCCTTCCCTCGATCCATTCCAGGCGCTATTAGGTCTTCAGCTCGATACGGTGAGGCCGGAATTTTGCCGTATCCGCCTTCCCTTCACATCCGAGTTGCGTACCACCGGCGATGTTGTTCACGGTGGGGCTATTGCCACCCTGATCGATAGCGCCGGGGTAATCGCTGCGTGGTCTGATGCCGACCCCAGTGCAACCCGTGGAGCCACGGCAGATCTCTCGGTCAGCTATTTATTGGCAGCCCACGCCGTTGATCTCATCGCCGAAGCCCGTGTCATTCGGCGCGGACGGAGTCTCGTCTTTGTTGAGGTCGATGTCATTTCGTCGACTGGAGAGCGGATTGCCAAGGGTATGGTCACGTATAAGCTGGGGTATAGCGTATGACTCAACCATCGCCTGATCACTCCGTACAGCCGGACTTTTCGTCACCTGTTGTGTCCCCCCGGACCGTTCCACACAGAACAATCCCACCCATCCATATCATCCTGTTTGGAGCAACCCTCTTCACCACAACCTTAGCCGGGACTTTTCAAGAAGGGGCCGACCCCCTCAGCGATCCGTATGCTCTAGTGTCAGGTTTACCTTTTGCGCTCACCCTCATGCTTATCCTGCTCAGTCACGAGATGGGGCATTACGTCCTGGCTCGTATCCACGGCGTCTGGGCCAGCCTGCCGTATTTCATTCCCGGACCACCGTTCTTTGTTGGGACTTTTGGCGCGTTCATTCGGATGAAATCGGCCCCGGCAAATCGATGTGCATTGTTTGATATTGGCGCGGCCGGACCCTGGGCCGGGGTCTTCTTCGCCATTCCCGCGGTTATCATCGGGCTAGCGCTGTCCGAGGTGCGCCCGCTCGGTCCACTTTCGGGTGGCATCATTCTGGGCGACTCTTTCCTGTTCTCTGCCTTAACAGCGCTCGTTCTTGGCGTTTCCGCTGATGAGGTCAGCGTCATACTCCATCCGATTGCGCTTGCCGGCTGGTTTGGCCTGTTTGTCACCTTTCTCAATCTGCTGCCGGTTGGTCAACTCGATGGCGGCCATGTCGTCTACTCGCTCTTTGGGCTGGCCCACCGCTGGGTCGCGCGCGCCTTTCTGCTGATTATTCTGGTGCTGGGTTTTCAGGGCTGGCAAGGCTGGTTTGTGTGGGTCGTCCTTCTCGCCGTCTTGGGCATCGATCATCCGCCGACGGGCGACCAGGTGTTGCCCCTTGATCGCAAGCGGACCATCTACGGCTGGTGTACGGTTGGGCTCTTTATCTTGACTTTTACCCCCGTCCCCATCACCATATCTGCGGGTCTTCCACACTCAGAGGGGGATATGATCCCAGTGGCCTATCAGCTCGAACACAGACCAACGTCGTCAGCGTTACCCCCCTGGGCATTTGTGTATCAACCATGACCGAGCGTCTTTCCTGGAATCAATATTTCATGACCATCACGCGCCAGGTGGCCGAGCGTTCGACCTGTCGGCGCGCCAAGGTTGGGGCCGTCATCGTTCGCGAGCGGAATATTCTGACCACGGGCTATAACGGCGCGCCGGCCGGCATGCCTCATTGTACCGAGGTTGGCTGCCTGATTTACGAATCAAAAACCCCGACTGGGGAGACCGAGGAGAACTGCTACCGAACCATCCACGCGGAAATCAATGCCATTGCCCAAGCGGCAAAGAATGGCACCAATATCAGTGGGGCGGATATCTATGTGACCCACACCCCGTGTATCCATTGTCTCAAAGTGCTGGTGAATACCGGCATCCGGCGCATCTTTTACGAGAAGGCATATAAGCTCCACACCACACAGGAATTGCTGGCTTCCTCTCAGGTCGAATTGCAACAAGTTGAACAGTAAACAGACGAGGCGGACGAGACGGGTACGTCTCAGTTGAGCGCCGCCGTCACTACGCCCCAGCTTCCGTCTTGATCGGGACGCCGAGCCGGCGTCTTTATTTTTTCGTTTCGGCTGATTGGGTTGCGGGTTGAGCGGACAACCCCTCATAGGCGTCGAATTGATATGCGGCCGCTAATAAAAGGACCGACAAGACAAGCACGGTAATCAAAATATCAAGGGCGCTGAGCCCGGCTTGGCTCTTCTTCACTTTTGTACTCCACGCACACAACTAGAGATAGACAGGGGCGTCTCCATCCGGACGACGCTTCCAGCGCTTGTGTATCCACAGCCAGTGGTCTGGATAGTGTTCGACCATGTCCTGAAATATGGCTGTGAATTTTGCGGTCGTTGCGCGTACGTCCTCTTCCTGGTTACCAGTCCGGACCGGTTCGATCAACGGTAAGATCACGATCCTATGCTTCCACGAACCGTTTTCTCGAACCAAAAAAGCCGGCACAACCGGCACACCAGTCGTCAGCGCCAAGCCGGCAAGGCCGGCCGAAGTTGAGGCCAGCCGTGAAAAAAACGGCACGAATATGCCCATCCGCCCGGACGCATTCTGATCAACGGCTGCAACAACAAGACTTTTTTTCTTAATCGCCCGAAAGACCTCAAGACCGGCCGTGGTCTTCTTAATCACCTTGGTCCCGCACCGTTCGCGCTCTGTGGTCAGCATCTTTTCAATAAAAACATTGCGTAAACGGCGATGGACGATGTGTATGGGCAGGCCGTAACACGCCGCCGCATGGGCGAAGAGTTCCCAGTTGCCAAAATGGCCGGTCAGAATCAGTGCGCCGGTGTCGCGCAGCGGCTCAACAAGCTGGCGCCATTCCGCTTCGTTCTCAAACCGCACCCGCTCTTGAATATTCTCTGGGGTGAGGGAACGTAAATGGCAGAACTCAGCCAGTAAGCGGCCAAGGTTCAGAAAGCTCTCACGCAAAATACGCTGCCGTTCAGCTTTAGCCTTTGCCGGAAAAGCAAGCGCCAGATTCGTCAGCCCCACCTTGCGATGCGGCCAGTCTATCCAGTAGAGGAGATTCCCAATGCCTTCGCCGAGCCGAAACGCGACGCGAAATGGTAACACCCGAAAGAAGGTGAATAGTACAAGGAACAGCACGTATTCGATCCGGGCGAGGGCGTGCTTTTTCTCACGAGCCAGACGGATTATTTTTTTTCGGCGCGGCCGGTCACCCCCCTTTTCTTCCCTCCTGATAGGGGGGATTGAGGGGGGTTCAGCCTGCTCGGTCCGGGCCGTCACAGCAGGGTCTTGCGCTGCGCCCATGATCCCTTCTGGCACGACTACGACAGAGACCAGGAATGGCGGCTAGGCTGCTGGTGCATCCGAAAACGAAAAGCCAAACGCTTCCCGTTCCTTTGCCACCAAGTCAGCAACGACCTGCCGATCAATATCCCGGTAGCGCCCCAGGGTGTCCCGCATTTTTCCTTCACCACCGTTTGCTCTGGCCATCGCTTTCAGCTCGTTTTTGATCCAGCCGATATGCCATTTTTCGTCTTTGGTCACTTCGTGCAGGATGTCGAGCGTCTCGGGATCGACATCTGTCCGCTGGGCATGTTCAATATACCGGCGCTGGGCGCGCTCTTCGACCACGACGGTGAGAGCGAAGAGATCAATCAACGAGCGGGGAATGCCAACGGCTTTGCCGATGCGGGTTTGGTAGCCATCATCAATATGGACGGGTTCATAACCCAGGTCGGTAATACGTTTCGTCCACAGCCAGGCGTGGCGGGTTTCGTCAGCGAGATGCCGAGATAATTTGACTTGTGACTCAGTATCTTCGACTCGCATCGTCAATTTTAAGAGGAGGCTCGCCCCCCGTAGCTCGGCGTCTCGGTAATAGCTGTACAAATGAATCATCCGAGGATCTACAGACATGTTATGTCCACCTTCCACCCGAAAAGCTCGGCTCCCTTCCCGACAAGAAAAGATTTTCGCCACCCCAGGCCTTTCCCGGTATAGAGTAATGGTCACAGAAAAGCAAGAACCTCAACATTGCGCTAAGCATCGACAAATACTTCATTTTTTTATACCGTCAGGTCAATGGAGTTGGCTTTCCTCTGTGTAAGAGATTCCTCCCCTTCGACTCGGCTCAGGACAGGCTGGCGGCTGGATGTCGTGCTCTGGAGTGGATTGCTGTGTCTCCTGCATGGCCTGACCGGCTGTTGGGATGGCGCAGACACTCGACTGGTGGCAAAGCCGGTTGGGCCATATCGTATTACGCTTGATCTTGGACCAACCCTCCCACGGGCCGGCCAAGAAACGACCCTCACCTTTCACCTGACCCATACGAAGACGCAACAACCGGTTTCTGACTTACAGATATTGCACGAACGAGCCCTCCACACCTTTATTGTGAACCGTGATTTATCCACCTTTGCCCATACTCACCACGAGGACTATACTCCATTTACCGGCCAAGACCGGCAGCTCGCTCGTTTCCATTTCCCATACACTTTTCCCAAAGCTGGACAGTATTTCATTGTCAATGAGTTTACCCACAAGGATAGAAGTTGGACCAAGCATTTCACGCTGACGGTCACGGGGGAGCCTGGCCGGCCACCGCCCAAACCCGATTTCCGCCAGGAGAAACAGTTCGGTTCGTATCGCGTTTCCCTACGAACTTCCCCTTCTCCACCTATTGCCGGCCACGAGGTAGAGATTGTGTGTCAGCTCACCTCCGCAGAGGGCACGCCGGTCAGGAATTTGGGTCTCTATCTTGGAACCGAAGTCCATATGGCAAGCTGGCGCCTGGACGGTGAGCATTTTGGCCACCAGCATACGTACACGTCGCAGATGGCCCGTTTTATGGAGAGCATGCGCGGTCATAGCATGTCGTCAGACCAGATGGTCCAACGCATGGTACAGCTCATGAGCCGTCCGGCAAAGCAGGAGTATTTTGGTCCAGACGTGCCGCTGCACCATGTCTTTCCCACCGCTGGCGTGTATAAAGTCTTCCTGGAGTTTGCGCCCAATGGAGAGTATCTGCCGGTCGATTTTTTGATCACTGTCGCCGAGTATACGGACGACGCAGATACAACCATTCATTCTGTCCTGCAAGAATCGGCGCTATCCGCCGAACCCAATAGTCAGGCCCACTCGTGAAATATCCCTACCTTCAAAACAGTCTGCAAAACATTCTACTGATTTGCTTTCTGCTCATTGCGTATCCATCCTATCCTGCATTGGCCGGCCATGGTTTTGTCACGGCCTTTGGTGATATCGAATGGTTGCCGGAACCCGGCCGTACACCGGACAAGGCCTGGTATCAACTCGATTCCTGGTACGAAGCAGGACAACTCTGGCTGGCGACGACGTCACAGCAGGTCGTCAATCTCTCGCTTAGCTTTGCCCGAGAAAAATTGGCAGAAGCCGAAGTCATGCTGACCGCCCAGGATACGACCGCAGCCCGGACCGCGCTGGATCAATATTGGTATTATATCGACCGCGCTGAGCAGGCTATTCCAAAAGCCGCAGATGGACAGGATGATGGGCAGGATGAGGCTACCATCGCCCTGATCGAAACGCTGACAACCAACCTCCTTGAACACCAGTACATCCTCACCATCATCCATATGGATATCCCGGTTGAGTCGCGCAGCATCCTCCGGGAGGTCTTTACTACCGCTCAAAAGCGCTATCCAAGCATAGCCGACCGTCTACCACGCAAAAAACGCGGCGCCCTTTTTTTCAAAGAAGAAGAGGTGCGCTGGTCGATTGAAATGGCGATTCGAGAGGATGAGGAGGCTGGATAGCAAAGGTACTAAAGCAATGGCCGAACAGGATACACCTCAAAAGCCGCCTCACAAGTCGCTGGAAACGGCAAAAACATATGGCATTGTCATTTCCTATATATCCGGGTAAATTACCGGATATATGTCTAACCGAACGATACAAAAAAAAGCAGTGCGAGCCTATCGGAGACGCTTGAAGGAACGCGGCCTGGTGCGCCTTGAAGTGAAAACGGCGAAAGAGGATGCCCCCTTACTTCGCCAAGTCGCAAAGGCACTATGGAGTGATCCTGTTCACGCGGCAAAGCTTCGCAGTCATCTTCACCGCCTCGTGGATCGTGAGCCGCAATCTGACCTGAAGGCCCTCCTCGCTTCAGCTCCACTAGAAGGCATTGACCTGTCCCGCCGTAAAGATACGGGCCGTGAGGTAGACCTCTGAACTACCTTATCGATACCAATATTATCTCTGAGGTACGAAAGGGGAAGCGCTGCAACACCAATGTTACGCGTTGGTATGCCTCGCTTACGAGCGACGCGATCCATCTGAGCGTCCTCGTTCTCGGAGAGATTCGCAAAGGAATAGAGCAGGCCAGACCCCGAGACCCCGGCAAGGCCCTTGCACTTGAGCAATGGTTACAGACTGTTTGCGAGCGATTTAGCGGACGAATCTTTCCCATTGATCAGGCTATCGCTGACGAGTGGGGACGGATGAACGCTTCTCGGACCCTTTCTGTCACGGATGGTCTCTTGGCCGCAACCGCAAAGGTCCATGACTTGACGCTTGCAACGCGAAATATTGCTGACGTTAAAAATACCGGTGCTCGGATAGTCAATCCGTTTGATCCGAGAACATGGTAGCGAACGGTACCGAGGAAAAGGCTCATGCAAAAAAAGGATCAAGAACCACTTCCCTCCACCCCGGAAGACATTGACGACACCCCCTTCCCCGACCCCATTGTCATGCCCATTGAGGATGTGATTGACCTCCATCCTTTTGCACCCAAGGAAATCCGTAGCGTCGTAGAGGAATACTTACTCGAATGTTGTAAAGCCGGGTTCACGCAGGTGCGCCTCATTCACGGCAAGGGCAAGGGTATCCAACGCGAGAGTATCCGTTCGCTACTCGCTCGCCTGCCCTATGTGAAAGACTTTTCCGATGCACCAATGGAGGCCGGCAGTTGGGGCGCGACCCTGGTCAGCCTCGACCTGTCACGCTCAGCCTCGGAAAGCGACAGGGATCCGTAAGAACCGCAGCCTGAGATCTTCATTTTTCTTGGTTTCTCTTGCGCTTTTCTCCTGCAAAAGGATACATACTGAAAAAAGAAGGAGGGGTTCGTCATGGCAACGGTTGACACATTTTTGACTGATTTGCGGGGCTACATCCAACACGAAGATGAAAAGCCCCTGCTTGGCCCCAATTTTTATCAGGGCCTTCTGGCCGGGGAGCTTTCTCGTGAGCAACTGAAAAAATGGGCGCTCAATCTCTTTTATGTCACAGGCCAGCATATCCGGGCGTTTGGTGGAATTTTTATGAATACGGGCCTCGGACCGCTGGACCAAAAAATCCGACGCCATATTGTTGAAAATCTGATCGACGAAGAAACTATTATGGGCCGCGGGGAAGACGCCCACTGGATGCTGTCCATGCGACTGGCCAAAGCCCTCGGAGCCACCGAGGAGGAGGTGCGGCAGCCTGTCGTTGCCAGAGAGTCGGTCGCGTATGTTGACTGGGTGATTGACCTTGGCAGGAAAGAGTACGGCCTCGTCACCCTGGCCTCCATGTCGATCGGCGGCGAAACACGCAGCGATAACTCTATGAAGGGCCTCGTGCGTGCGCTGAAAGAAAAATATGGTCTGACCAGGCACGATCTTGAATTCTTCTATGCGCATGCCGGTGAGGCCGAAGCCCACGGCGAGCCCGTTTTTGACATGGTGCGTGAGTATGCCACCACAGCCGAACGGCAGCAGAAGATTCGAGACAATGTACAGACGTGGTGTGAGAAATTCCAGGCGGCTCAGGAAGGCGGGTATCGAGTCGCTATGGGGATGGATGCAGGTGTCCAAATTGATTTGGGTTGATTTGTAAAGAGGAGGGATAACACATGTATGATCTGATTATTGAAAACGCCCGTATCTGCGACGGCACAGGCACGCCCAGCTTCTACGGCACTGTCGCGGTCAAAGATGGCTTGATTGCCGCAGTTGGCAAAGGCACTGGCGAGGCTGCACAAAAGAAAATACATGCCGACGGCTTAGTGCTGGCACCGGGCTTTATTGATCCGCATACCCACTACGATGCCCAAGTCGCCTGGGACCCTCTGGTGACGTGCTCCTCCTGGCACGGCATTACCACGGTGGTGATGGGCAACTGCGGTGTAGGCGTCGCGCCGGTTCGGCCCAAAGCACGTGACATTGTCATGTGGGACTTGGTCAATGTCGAAGCGATTCCGTTCGAGGTCATGGAGCAGGGCATTGACTGGCAGTGGGAAACCCACGCCGAATATCTCGATGTCTTACAAAAACGTGGCATGGGCATCAACGTTGCCTCGTTAGCCGCCCTCACTCCACTCCGGCATTATGTGATGGGCGAAGAATCATTTGAGCGGGCAGCCACACCAGACGAAATCAGTGAGATGCAACGGCTGTTTCGTACCGCCATGCAGGCCGGGGCATTTGGCCTGACCAGTACTATTCTGAATAATCACATTGGCTTTGAGGGCCGCCCGCTCGCCTGCCGTAATGCCAGCCGGGCCGAGTGGAGCGCCCTGTGTCAGGTTATGAAAGAAGAAGGCCGCGGCACGATTGAGCTTGCCCTGACCGGTACCAATGTCGGGCAGGTCTCAGACGACGAATACGATCTGCTCAAATTCCTGGTTGATGAAAGCCAACGGCCGGTCACCTTCCTGGCCCTGTTCAATAAGCCGGGCAAGCCGGAGTCCTACCTCAATGCGGTGGAGAAAGTCCAACCCATCCTCGGCTGGGACAAAGCCGTGCCGCAGGTCACCTGCCGCCCGTTGCGAGTCCAGTTCAACATGAAGAACCCGTTCCTCTTCGCTATTTTCTCGGCCTGGCACCATGTCTTCAATAAGAGTGTCGAAGAGCAGATGCAGATTTATGCCGATCCGGGCTTTCGCAACGCCTTTCGTGAGGAGATGGATAAACGGCGTATCTTTCGCGGCCAGTGGGGTCGGATGACGGTCATTGATGCCCAAAGCGAAGAGATCAAAAAACACGTAGCCAGCAAAAAGACGGTGGCCGAGATTGCGCGTGACCAGGGCAAGGACGTGGTTGACGCCTTTCTCGACCTGGCGGTGGCCGACCGCCTGGAGTTGATGTTCGACCTCCAGGCTTTCAATTTTGAGCCCGAAGGCGTCAAAAACCTGGTCAGCGACCCCCGCTTTCTGATCGGTCTGTCCGACGGCGGCGCGCACGTGGATATGCTGTGCGACGCCGGCTATGCGACCTATCTGCTCGGTCGCTGGGTGCGGGACAACCAGGTGTTGACGATTGAAGAAGGCGTCCGCCGACTGACCTCAGTCCCGGCCGATTTGTTCGGCATTCCCAACCGGGGACGGATCGCTCCGGGCCTGGTGGCTGACCTGACGCTGTTTGATCCTGACACGATCGATGCAAAAGACCCGGAATATGTCTGGGACCTACCCGGCGGCGGAAAACGCTTCGTTGCCAAATCCAAAGGCATCAAGACAACGGTCGTATCCGGCCAAGTCCTATATCAGGATGACGAGTATCAGGGTGGCTTACCCGGACAGGTGTTGCGCAGTACGGATCGCTAAAAAATAACGGGGCGGTCAACACACCACCCCGTTCTCTATCTCTCTTCCCTACCCGTCCACCATGACATTCTCTTGCGTTAATAAGATCACAATTTCCGCAGAGCCGCCCGTCGCGCTATTTCTGGCCGTCTGGCCTTCGGATGTACCAAAGACCTTGTCCATATCTTCTTTAGTCTCAAACCAGACCTCAGCCACGCCGTCGTAGCGCTGATCGTCGGTTGTCGCCAGGTTGATACAGTAGCGTTTCAAGCCAGGCCATTGCTTCACCTTGGGGGCGTGTTCTTCCAGCCACCAGCGGCGAAAGTCCTCCAGCGCCATCCCTTCAGGTCGCTTGAGAATCCCGATCACTTTATACATACGCCCTCCTTTTTGATGTGGGATGCAAGATGACATGGTAGCCCATGAGGCGGGCCACCCGCAAATAGAGGGGGTAGGGGCAACCCCCTGTGGTTGCCCGGCCCCAGGCAGCCGGCAAATAGGGGTTAGAAAGGGGATGATTCAGTTGGTATCTCTTTTCTTCAGCCTCGATTTCCGTTAGGGATGGACAGTATCTTGTAGGCTATAGGGGAGGATCGGTATGGAGACACGTCCGGCATCACTGCTACCGGAACAGTTCGGCCCATTGCAGGGCGTGCGGATTGTATCGAGCGGAACATTAGTCGCCCAGCCGTTTGCCGCGTCATTGGCTGCGGAGATGGGCGCTGAGGTGATCCAGATCGAACGAACCGGAGAGGGTGACGCGGCTTGGCGTCATTTGGGGATGCAATTACCAACCAAAGACGGCCAGGGGCAAGTGGCAACCACCTGGATTCAGGAACGGCGTAACGAATGGTACGTCACGCTGGACTTTAGTAAGCCCGAGGGCAAAGACCTGTTTCTCAAGCTGGTCAAATCGTGTGACATCTGGATGGAGAGTTCAAAGTCCGGCTCCTATACCAAGTGGGGCCTCACCGATGAGGCCGTGCTCCAAGCTAACCCCAAGCTCGTCATTGCACATGTCTCCGGCTACGGTCAGACAGGTCATCGAGACTACCTGGGCCGTGCCTCGTATGACATGATAGGCCAGGCTTTTGGCGGACTCATGTATCAAACCGGCTTTCCCGACCCAGAGCCACCGGTGCGGGCCAATCCCTGGACGGCCGACTATATTACGGCCTTGTTTTGTCTGTGGTCGTCCCTGGCCGGGTATATTTCCGCCCAACGCACCGGCAAGGGTCAGGTCGTTGATATCTCTCAGTTCGAGGCGATCCACCGCCTGCTCTCAGGTACGATGATCGAGTATTTCAGCAATGGCTTTGTCCGCGAACGAACGGGCAATAAAGCAACCGCGTTTCAGCCGTACGATGCGTTCCAGGCCAGTGATGGCTGGGTTGTGGTCGGTGCGGTCGGCCTGGCTGTTTTCTCCCGGGTGTGTCGTGTCTTGGACCTCGACCCGGAGGAGGAGAAATGGCAGAAGGCCAGTACCGATATAAACGGTATGGAAGGAATCGAGTTTGACGCCCTGCTGCGGGGTTGGATTGCCGAACGCACGGTAGAGGAAGTGGTTGAACAGCTGAATGCCGCGCAGGTGGCCTGCTGTCCGATTATGAACAGCAAAGATATGGCGGAGGATCCTCACTACGAGGCCCGCAAGGTCCATGTCGAGTGGGAGGATAACCAAGTCGGCACGGTCACAGGGACTGGAGTCAGTCCGTCGTTTTCAGAAACACCAGGCAAAATCTGGCGCGGGTCCGTCCCGGTCGGCCATGATAACGAGCATATTTATACTCACTTTGCTGGGGTGAGCCGAGAAGAAGTTGCCCAACTCAAAGAAAAAGGCGTGATTTAAGCGCACGGGGCGGGGCGCACCTCGCCCCGTATTCACGCCGCTTATACGCCTCTCATTACTCGCCAATGGCTCTCCTTGAAATCCGCGATCTGCGGAAACGCTATGGTACGGTTGACGCTCTCCAGGGTCTCTCGTTAGACGTGGAGCGGGGAGAATTCTTTGGCTTGCTCGGCCCGAACGGAGCAGGGAAATCCACTACGATCAATATCCTGCTTGGA
Organism: uncultured Binatia bacterium (SeqCode); assembly: GCA_965247985.1. Lineage (GTDB taxonomy): Bacteria > Desulfobacterota > Binatia > Bin18 > Bin18 > Bin18. Next base: position 4,332,849 of record OZ252051.1, read on the forward strand.
CTCATCATTGCCGACAGCGGCTCGATCCGAATTTTCGACCACGACTTTGCTTCCAATCACGTTGCCATTCGTCGCCGGATGAATGTGGCCGCGGCGTTTACCAGCATGAACGGCGTTCTGACCGTTTGGGAAAACCTGATGGTCTATGGCCGGATCTATGGCGTCAAACGTCTTCCCCGGAAAATCGACGAACTGCTCGAACGCTTCGAGGTTACAGACCTGGCCAAACGCCGCTTGCAGCACCTCAGCTCGGGCCAACACACCCGCGTCACGTTGTGTAAAGGCTTTCTGAACGACCCGGAACTTTTGCTGCTGGACGAGTGTACGCTTGGCCTTGATCCGGACATTGCCGAAAAAACACGGCGGGCGCTTCAGGCCGTTCAACAGGAACGAAAAACAACTGTTCTTTTCACCTCACATAATATGAATGAGGTCGAAGAGTTGTGTGGGCGGATTGCCTTTTTAAGTAAAGGCGAGATTCTCCGAGTTGATACGGCTGAGCATATTAAGCAGCTCATTCCACACCACATCGTGGAGGTGACCTTTCAAGCGGGGTCCGATCTCACGGCCCTCCGTCAGTTGAATGGCATATCTCAGATTGAACAGAACGGAGAGCATGCCTTACGTTTTGTCCTCAGTGATCCAACCCACCAGCTCAACCCTTTACTCCAGCGCTTGACACACAGCGGTAGCCCAATTGTCGATATCAATGTCTCACGTCCAACGCTTGAGGATGTCTTCATTAAGGTCGCACGGGGGGAGCTCTGAGCGGCGTGCGCTTCTTAAGCTCTCACGACTGGGGCTTTTCGACCACGGCAATTTGGGGCTTGGTCTATAAGTTTACGTGTCTGTGCTATCGCAGTCTGGACCGTGTTTTTGACATTATCTACTGGCCGGTCATCTCCCTCTTATTGTGGGGATTCACCAGCATGTTTATTGCGTCAACGTCTTCGTTCTCCGGAGTCATGGAGTTCTTTCTTGGCGGAGCGGTGCTGTGGAGTTTGTTCTGGCGGGCGCAAACCGATGTTGGGACGTTTATCCTCGAAGATTTCTGGAGTCGCAATGTTTATAACCTGTTTGCCTCACCAGTCACCTCGATCGAACTCTTTGTGGCGATCGGTCTTATTGGTCTCATTCGCTGCATCCTGAGTTTTCTTTTTCTCAATTTCCTGGCGTGGAGCCTGTACGCCTTTAATATTATGGATATCGGCGGCACAGCGATCGCCGTCTTCACTAGCGTCCTGCTGCTCTTCGGCTGGGTCATCGGTATTCTCATCGCTGCGCTGATCTTTCGCTATGGTCTCCGTATTCAGGTCCTGGCCTGGTCAGTCGGATTTATTATTCAGCCTTTCAGTTGTGTTTTTTATCCGCTCGACAGTATGCCGGGCTGGGTTCAGGGCATTGCCATCACCCTCCCCAGCACGCATGTGTTTGAAGGACTGCGACACGCCATTGCAACCGGGGAATTAGCCTGGCAGCCGCTGCTGCTGGCCTTCGGCTTGACGGCAGTGCTGTTTATTCTTTCCATTGCCTATTTTCAGCACGCGCTCTATCAGGCCAAGAAACTGGGTTTACTGACCCGATTTGAGATGGCCTAAGACCCGAAAATGTCCCCCCTCAACCGAGTTCCCTCCTGAGTAGCTCACGTTTTACGGGTCATCTGAGTGAATTGCTCTGCGGTCCTGTCGTCTTTTTGGTGTTAGTACGGAAAACCCGCTATGCTGGAAGCATTCGAGTAGAAAGGAATAGTCGCAATACCGCCCATGAAACGTATTCAGCTTGTCTGGTTTCTTGCTGTGAGTCTTTTTGTTTTTGAAGTCTTTTGTCCCCATCCCCTTTTCGCCGCTCCGCTCACGAGCACTCGTGCCGATCAAACTCAGGTCTCGCTGACGATCTATAATTCCAACCTTGGACTGGTCAAAGATGTCCGTGAGATTGAACTGGCCGAGGGCACCAACCGTCTTCAGTTCATGGATGTCGCCGCCCGGATTATGCCCACTACGGTGCTTATCCGGTCGCGGACCGATGCCGAAAATCTCCGAGTGTTAGAGCAGAACTATGAGTACGATCTGCTCAGTCCGGAGAAATTGCTCGAAAAATATGTGGGCAAGAAAGTGAAACTGCTCGACAAGAATTACTATACAGGCAAAGAAGAACTTGTAACCGCTACCCTGCTCTCCAATAACGGCTCACCGATTTATCAGGTGGGGGACGAAATCTCGATTGGCTTGCCTGGTCGGGTTATTTTACCTCAACTGCCAGCTAACCTGATCGCCAAGCCGACGCTCGTGTGGCTGCTCCAGACTCCAGCTGCGAGCACGCACACAATTGAAGCCTCGTATTTAACTAATGATATTACGTGGAAAGCCGATTATGTCGCTGCCTTAAACAGCGACGACAGCCTGGCAGACCTGTCCGGTTGGGTCTCAATTGAGAATAAATCCGGCACCACGTATCGCAACGCAGCTCTCAAATTGGTAGCTGGCGATGTCAATCGGGTTGAACCGGAAGTTCTCCGCGAGCGGGTCATAGCGCTGGCCGCTTCGACCCGCGCTTCTTCAGAGCCACAGTTTCAGGAAGAGTCCTTTTTCGAATACCACCTCTATACCTTAGACCGCCCGGCCACGGTGAAAGACAACCAGACCAAGCAGATGTCGCTTTTATCCGCCGCGGATATTCCCATTACCAAACGCCTCGTTCTCCGCGGTCAGCCCCATTATGCGCGGGTAACCTTTGACGCGCCCCCTCCTCAGCAAAAAGTCAGCGTTTATCTCGAAATCGAAAACGCCGAGCAGCACCACCTGGGCATACCCTTGCCTAAAGGGACCATCCGCGTGTACAAAGCCGACTCGCAAGACAGCCTCCAGTTTGTCGGTGAGGACCGCATTGACCACACGCCCAAAGACGAAACCGTCAGCGTTAAAATGGGCGAGGCATTTGATGTCGTTGGCGAGCGTCGCCAAACGAGCTTTACACGTTTGTCACGAAACTTGTCAGAAGTGAGCTGGCAAATCGTCGTCCGTAATCACAAGGACGAAGACGTGCAGGTCCGCATCGAAGAGCCCATGTATGGTGACTGGGAAGTCGTTTCTTCGACTCTGGAGCAGTACGAAAAGCCCGACGTGCATACCTTGCGTTTTGAGGTCACGGTGCCGAAGAACGGCGCAGTGAAAATCGGCTACCGCGTGCGAGTGAAGACCTGACTCTAAAACCTCGTTGGGTCTCTCCTCTCGCGTGGAGATCAGGCGATATCCTCCTTGGGAAGCCCTCCTGCGGCGCTGGAATCGCGTTCGCGCTACATCCGGTCAAGCTCAGCCCCGCCGATCCGCCCCGTTGGGGTCACGGTGAGGAGCATTCATCCGATAAGCTCCTCGCTCTGCTCAGGCTCGGTCTTTCGGGGGCGCCTACCTTCAGCATATAGTGCCACAGCAAAGGAGGTTTGTATGACATTTTATCAGCTCGATCCTGAAGTCACACCGCAGGCCATTGATATGGATGCAGAGGTCGTTGAAAAGTTGGCCCAGACGTTTCGTACCGCAGTGGAAGAACAGCAGCTCTTTGCGGGTGCCCAGCTCGCTGTCTTTCGGAAAGGGAAGAAGGTCCTTGATCTTGGAGGAGGCGTAGCTCGGCTCAGCAACGACAGCCCAGTGAAGCCCGAGACCATGTTTACCCTGTACTCTTCGACAAAAGGTCTAGCGGCACTGTGTATGCATATGCTGCATGACCGGGGCAAATTCAACTATGATGACCGGGTCGCCCAGTATTGGCCCGAGTTTGCCCAAAACGGGAAAGAGACCGCAACCATCACCCATATGCTGGGACACCGGATCGGCAACACGCGTGGACCCGATTGGCTGACCCATACGTTATGGGGGAACCGTGCCCAGTGTGCCAAGGCAATGGAAGAAATGACACCGCGCTGGACACCGGGGGAAGCCAATGGCTACCATCCACTCAACTATGGCTTCATGTTAAACGAGCTGATGGTACGCCTCGATGGGCGCGACTGCGGACAGTTTTTTCGGGAAGAGGTCGCCCAGCCACTGGGTTTGGACAGTGTCTTCATCGGCCTGCCGGAATCGGAGGAAGACAGGGTCGCCTGTGTGTACGAAGCCCCTTCGGATCGTGCGTCTTTAACCGCTGCGGCACAGGCCATGGGCATCACTCCGGACGAGGACTATTTTGCCTTTCAGCAATCGCTCGACTTTGATGAAGATATCGATCCGGCCACCTTGGCGTATCCGGAACTCCAGAATATTTTTAATCGGCCTGAAACCCATCGAATAGTCCTGCCTGCTGGCGGCGGCATTGGCTCGGCCAGAGATATTGCCAAATTTTACGCAATGGTCTCGCTCGACGCGCGGTGGGCAGAGAAACAGTATCTGTCCAAGGAGACCTTAGAGTTTTCTATTACTCCGACTAATAAACCGGGGGATATCGACCGTTCACTGCGTTTACCGATTATTTATGGACAAGGCTGGATGCTGGGTCATCTGGCGCAGGGTGCGACCCTACGGACGTTCGGGCATCCAGGCAAAGGCGGCCAAGTATGCCTGGCTGATCTCGACCGTCAATTGTCTCTGACCTTCCTGAATACCGGCCAGCAGGACTATCTGGGCTTTTTTCAATTCTCAAATACGCTGGTCGAGTTGGCTTTGGCCGCGTGTCGTTAGCCGCCCCGCTGCCGAGTTGTTGACGTTCGCCCCCATTTCAGACTATGAAGACGAGGCTTTCCGCGGAAACACAAAAGGAGGAAGTGTCCATGGCAGATACCATACTGAGTACAGACAAGCTGCTCGACATGTACCGCACGATGCAAACGATTCGGCAGTTTGAATCCCGCGTACGAGATATTTTTCAAGAGGGTCAAATCCCTGGCTTCGTGCACGTCTCGATTGGCGAAGAGGCCTCTGCCACCGGAGTCGCAGCCACCCTGACCGACCAGGACTACATCACCAGCACCCATCGCGGGCATGGGCATTTAATTGCCAAGGGCGGCGAAGTCAAGCCCATGATGGCCGAGTTGTTTGGAAAAAAGACCGGCTATTGCAAGGGTAAAGGCGGCTCCATGCACATTGCAAATTTTAAGCTGGGTATCCTGGGCGCGAATGGCATTGTGGGCGCCGGCCTGCCGATTGCGACTGGCGCAGGTCTGGCGGCAAAGGTGCGTGGCAGTGGTGAAGTCGCAGCCTGTTTCTTTGGCGATGGGGCCTCAAATGAAGGCACGTTTCACGAATCGCTCAACATCGCCTCGTCCTGGAAGTTGCCCGTTGTCTATGTGTGTGAAAACAATTTGTACGGAGAGTTCACTGCCGGCAAGGACGTCACCTCAGTCAAAGATATTGCCGACCGGGCCCGCGGCCATGATATGCCCGGCGTTGTGGTCAATGGCAATGATGTCGTCGAGGTCTACGAAGCAACCAGTCAGGCGGTCGAACGCGCGCGCAAAGGCGAAGGACCAACCTTGATTGAATGTAAAACCTACCGCTGGGAGGGTCACGTCGTTGGTGAGGAGGCGTTTCTCGGCAAGCGCAGTTATCGTCCCTTAGACGAAATAGAAGCCTGGAAGAAGCGCTGTCCGCTTATTACCTTTGAGCAACGTTTTGTTCCAGACACATTCAGCCAGGAAGAGATCGATGCAGTCCAGGCCGAGGTGAAGCAAGCCATTGACGCCGCCGTCCAGTTTGCTCAAGACAGCCCGTATCCGGAGCCGGAAGAAGCCCTGGAAGATATGTTCTCAGTCGCGTAGGGGGAAAGCATGCCTGAAATTAATTTTATCCAAGCGATTAATACGGCCCTCGCCGAAGAACTCCGACTCGACCCGACAACCTTCATGATGGGCCTGGACATCTGGGTCGGCGCGTTCGGTGCAACCAGTGGTTTGACTGACGAATTTGGTGCCGAGCGGATTCTGAACGCTCCCATTTCAGAAGCCGGCTATGCTGGAGCCGGGGTGGGCGCGGCTATGGCAGGGATGCGGCCGATTGTCGAAATCGAGTTTGCCAGCTTTTTCTACTGCTGCTGGGATCAGGTCTGTAATCAGGCGGCCAAGCTACGTTATATGTCGGGCGGACAAGCCGACATGCCGATTACGTTTCGGTCCGTGTGCGGTGCGGTCGGCTCGGCAGCAGCCCAGCATTCCGAGACGGTCTACTCCCAGTTCATGAGTGTGCCAGGACTCAAAATTGTGGTTCCTTCGGGGGCCTACGATATGAAGGGACTCCTCAAGAGCGCCATTCGGGACAATAACCCGGTGCTGGTCTTCGAACACCTCAAACTGGGCCGGAGCAAAGAAGAAGTCCCGGACGATGAGTATCTTGTTCCCATCGGGCAGGCTGCGGTGAAACGCGAAGGCTCGGATGTCACTATTGTTGCTATTGGCTATATGGTCTCCCAAGCCCTCAAGGCAGCAAAAGCCTTGGAAGAGGAGGGTATTTCCGCCGAAGTCGTTGACCCGCGCAGCCTGATTCCCCTGGATGAAGACACCATCCTCTCCTCCGTGGCCAAGACGCATAATGTCTTGGTTGTTGACGAAGGCCATCTCCGTTGCGGGGCTGCGGCAGAGATATCCGCCGTGATTGCAGATAAGGGCTTCGACTCTCTGGACGCCCCAGTCAAGCGCCTGACCGCGCCGGATGTCCCGGTCCCGTTTAGTCCGCCATTGGAGAAGTTCGTCCTTCCCAACGACAAGAAAATTTCCTCTGCGGTCAAGGAGATGCTGGGTTAAGTCCCTGCGCTCTCTCTTCCAAGGAATGACACGGTAAAGAAAGGATACACCTGTGGCCGTAGAAGTTGTAATGCCAAAGTTCGGCCTGACCATGACCGAAGGCACGATCCAACAATGGTTCAAATCCGAGGGCGATGGCATCAAAACTGGCGAAGCCCTTTTTGAGGTCGAAACCGAAAAAGTGCTGTATGAAGTTGAAGCGCCTGCGGATGGAACGGTCGCCAAACTGTTGTATGCGGTTGAAGCAGTAGTCGGCGTAGGGCTTCCAATCGCAATTATTGCAGAAGCGGGAGAAGATGTCGCTGAAATTGCGGCACAGTACGCGGATGCGGCAGCACCGGCGGCACCGGCAGCCGCCGCGACAGAGCCCGCTCCAGTGGTTGCTTCAGCAGCACCCTCGGCACCGGAAGAGAAGCGCGGGCGCGTTCCAGTGACACCCGCAGCCCGGAAGCTGGCCAAAGAACATAGTATTGATCTCGCTCTTGTGACCGGGACTGGTCCCCGCGGTCGGATTACGCGCGAGGATGTTCAGAAAATTATTGATAGTGGTGGTCAACCAGCTCCGGCAGCGGCGGCAGTCCCGGCAGCGGCGGCAGACATTCCCTTACGCGGCATGCGGAAAGTGATTGCGGAGCGCATGCAGCAGAGTCTCCAGGGCAGCGCCCAGCTTACGATCACCACAGAGGTCGATGTCACTCAGTTGATTGACCGGCGTCAAGAAGTCCGTCAAGAATTCAACGTCACGTATACCGACTTTATTGTGCAGGCCTGTGCCCATGCCCTCAAGCAGCACCCGCGCATGAATGCGTCCCTCGAAGGGAATACTATTCACATCAACAACCACATCCACGTGGGGCTGGCTGTTGCTTTGGACGAAGGCTTGATCGTGCCAGTCGTCCGGGATACGGACAAAAAATCGCTCAAGGACATTGCCGAAGAGGCCAGGACATTGGCCGAGAAAGCTCGAGCCAGCCAACTCAAACTTGAAGAAGTTTCTGGCGGGACGTTCACCGTCTCGAACCTCGGCATGTACGGGGTTGATAGCTTTACACCAATCATCAATACCCCGCAGTCCGGCATTCTCGGCGTCGGCCGGATTGTTGAAAAACCGGTGATCTATCGCGGCGAGGTCGCCAAGCGTTCGACGCTGGTCTTGAGCCTGACGTTTGATCACCGCGTCATAGATGGGGCCCCTGCCGGGGCTTTTCTCCAGACCGTGGCGGACCTGCTTGCCCACGGCAATCGGATTTCACTCGATACCAGGTAACGGTTCGGGCAGCGGGGCGTGGTCGCCCCGCTGCTTCCTACAGCTCGGCCATGACCTGGGCTTCTGCCACAGCAGCCGTGTGGGTGAGCGCAAGGTGAAAGCGGCGGATACTGTGCCCGGCAGCATACTCTTTTGCTTTGCCGTGCAGGACAATCTCAGGGCGTGAGCCACGCTGCCGGACGACCTCAACATCACGCCAGCCAACATAGCGACCCCAGCCTCGTCCGAGCGCTTTCATCGTGGCTTCTTTGGCTGCAAAGCGAGCGGCATAACTCTGGTATTTGGCTTTCCCACGGCGTTCGCAGTACGCCTGCTCACCAGCAGTGAATACTCGGTCGCGGAAACGGTGGCCCGTTCGGGGACGTTTGAGCGCAGCCTGGACGCGATCGACTTCGGCCAAATCATTGCCGATGCCAAAAATCATGGCCTGTGGCCTTTGTCTAACACGCGGCACAACTCTGGCACGAGGTCACATCACACGGGGGTGTTTGGCGTTCCAATAGCGCCTTGCGCCATTCGACCCAAAGATAGTGTTTGTTTACGCCATGATCGATAAAGTCCCAGGGCAGCCGCTCCTCCGAGCCATAGCGTCGATAGACAAAAAAGTCGGGGTTGGGAGCGTCAGGCCGACGTTTTGCCTTACGCCGCCAGCGTTGGACCACGCTCCACCAATCGCCCCCCTGTGTGTGGATATCGAGCAGCAACTGACCGACGCGCCGATCTCCGCGTGAGAGTATGGTCTGGTAGTAGGCTTCACGCGGAGACTCGGTATCGACTGTCACGCGCGGCAGACGAGCGAGCTGTTTCCGTAACCGGGCCATCTTGCGTCGGAGGGCAGGCAGTTCCTCCATCGGCTCCCACTGAAGTGGGGTCCACGGTTTGGGCACAAAGGCATTGACCGATAATGTAATCCCCCCGACCTTGGGGCGTTTACCACAAAACCGGGTATGGATCTTTTGTGTCAGCGTCACAATCGCATCAACATCGTCTTGGGTCTCGGTGGGCAAGCCTATCATGAAGTACAGCTTGAGGGCCTGCACTCCGCCGCCGACTAATAGTTCTGTTGCGCGGAGGATTTCCGGCTCGGTTAAGTTCTTATTAATCACCCGGCGCATCCGTTCCGAGCCCGCTTCCGGTGCCACGGTGACCGAATGAGTATTATTGCGTCCGATAGCACGCGCCAAGTCCTGAGTAATCACGTCGGCTTTTAACGAGGACGGGGACGCCCGACCACCGGCCTGACCAATGAATTCGCACAAGCCGGCAATACCCGGCTGGCTTGCCATTTCCGCCCCAATCAGGCCAATGGTCTGCCGCTCCTGTAAGCCGTGTGTCGCTTGTTGCGTCAGGGCTGCTGTACTTCGGTAACGGACGGGTCGATACATAAACCCTGCTGCACAAAACCGACAACCCCACTCACAGCCGCGACTCGCCTCGATGAGAAACATATCGCCAAAAACGGTTTCTTGTGTCAGGATTTGCGATGTCGTCGGATAGGCATCCAAATCCATAACCAAGCGACGCTGCACAGTCGGCTCACAGGTTCCCGCCTGTGCATCCTGACCGCTAGCGGGAGTCTGGGAAATAGGTGCGACACGGGCAACCTGGGCAATATGTCCACTCGCATCATAGGACGGCTGGAACAAGGTTGGTACATAGGCCCCGGCTATTGTACTGAGCACCTGCAAGCTGCTTTTTGGATCGTTCTTCTCCCTCTCCAAAGACGCGTATTGCTCCAGGAACTCCGGAATCATTTCCTCACCTTCGCCGATCAGGAACAGATCAATAAAATCCGCGATTGGCTCGGGATTGAGAAAGGTTGCTGGTCCACCGGCAATGACCAGGGGATGGCGCGTCGTCCGTTCTGCAGCCCGCAGAGGGATATGCGCAGCAGCAAGAATATCAAGGATATGAAGGTAGTCCGTTTCAAACGAAATCGAGAAGGCGAGGAGCTCAAAATCGGCAAGGGGCCGCTGCGTCTCTAGCGAGGCCAGCGGCGTCCCGGTCCGCCTCAGCACATCGGCCTCATCTGGGTCAGGGAGAAAAGCACGCTCACAGCGGCAGCACGCATGTTGGGTAAAGATTCTGTATACGGCTTGGAAGCCCAGATTTGACATTCCGACCGCATACCCGTTTGGATAAATGAGGCAGATGGGAATGCTCCCATCAGTAGCGGCTGAATGAACTGGCCTTTCAGCCGCCAGACGTTTACGGGCCCGTTCGGTGGTCAGCCACATACAAGCAGCTTTCTCCCCCCAAACAGACGGTGTTCAAAGCGGGCTCCGGAGTGCAGGCTTCCAGCCCGCACTCGGCACGGCCAGGATGGCCGCGCTCCCAGGAAGGGCAAGGCGGTGGCCCATGCTGATAGCCGCGCTCCCATTAATTTGCCTTTTTTCGGAGAAATGCGGGCATCCCTTCTCCTGTCTCGTCACTCTGCCCCAAGCCCGGCTCTGTCGGAGGGTCAACCTGAACTTGCCCTACCACACGTCTCCGTATATAGGTTGGCTGTTCCAGCACTGCTGGGTCATATTTGTCGAGAGGCCCTTTTTCTCTCCCCCTACCACCAGACACCGCACTCAGCGAACGCGCTCTCGATCGGGTTGATTCCCCTTCGCCAAATCCTGTTGCAATGACCGTGATGAGCAGCTCTTCATCCAAGGTCTCGTCAATGACAGCGCCAAAGATAATATTGGCATCTTCGTCAGCTTCTTCTTGTATAAGCGATGCCGCCTCATTCACTTCGTGCAGGGTGAGACTATGGCCACCGGTCACATTGATCAGCACGCCCCGTGCCCCACGGATCGAGATATCTTCAAGGAGCGGGCTGGCAATTGCCCGACGCGCGGCCTCTTCAGCTCGGTTCTCCCCACTCGCCGCGGCTGCTCCCATAATAGCCATCCCCATCTCGGCCATTATGGTCCGCACATCAGCGAAGTCGAGATTAATCAGGCCACTCACCATAATCAGGTCAGAAATGCCTCGGACGGCCTGGAGCAATACTTCATCCGCCTTGTGAAAGGCTTCGAGGAGTGGCTGGCTTCGGCTCGCGACTGCCAATAAACGTTGGTTCGGAATACAAATCAGCGTATCTACGTTTTCTTTCAACTCGCGAATGCCCTCATCGGCATACCGCATGCGACGTTTGCCCTCAAAGAGAAAGGGTTTGGTCACAACCCCAACGGTCAACGCCCCACTCTCCTTTGCAATCCGGGCAACAATAGGCGCCCCACCGGTACCAGTGCCCCCACCCATCCCCGCGGTAATGAAAACCATATCTGCACCGACCAGATGCTCCCGCAGCTCGTCCTCGGTTTCCATAGTGGCATTTCGACCGATCTCAGGATTGGCGCCCGCACCGAGCCCTTTGGTCAACTCGGAGCCAAGTTGAACCTTGATCGGTGCCAAATTGACCCGCAACGCTTGCGCGTCGGTATTCGCGACAATAAAGTCAATGCCGGTCAACCCACTACTAATCATCGTATTGACAGCATTCCCCCCGGCACCTCCAATCCCGACGATACGGAGCTGAGCCCCACTACCCCCATTTTCCACAAACTCAATCATCTCCCACCCCCTTCATCTTCAGTTAGCACTTCTCCACAGGAGAGGCTACGGTCTAAAAAAATTCTCGAAACCACTCGACGACACGTGCCCGCATACGCTGCCAGTTTTGTCCGTTCCATATCTGGGCCACAGGAGAAAAGTGGAGGTTGTCTTGCATGTTACACAGAATCAGGCCGACGTTGGCCGCATACATGGGACTATGGGCCGGATCAACCACCTCGCTGACGTACCGAGGCATACCACGACGCGCAGCCATATGGAAAACGCGTTGGGCTAAATCCGGTATGCCCTGAAGGATGGCGCTCCCACCGGTGAGCACCACGCCCGCGCCGAGCCTGTCAAGGAGATCCCCAAAATCGAGCTGCTCGCGGACGAGCTCAAAAATCTCTTCAACCCGCGGCTCGATAATTTCGCTCATTTTTCGCCGTGGCAGCTGAATCGAGGTACGCTCGCCGATACGGGGCATCTCAATCACCTCGCCCGGAGGGATCAGGTTGGTCAAGGCACAACCGTGACGCTGTTTCAGCTTCTCCGCTTCTGCCACTGGAATACATAAGCCCGCCGCCAAATCGTTGGTCACGTTTTCTCCACCGACCGGCAGGACAGCGGTATGGTAGACTGCGCCTTGATAAAATGCTGCCACACTCGTCGTGCCCGCCCCAATGTCGAGCACCACAACGCCCAGTTCCTTCTCTTCCGGAGTCAAAACTGCTTCGGCTGCGGCAAGCGCGCTATAGTGAACGCCGTTGAGATAGAGCCCCGCCCGCTCACAGCATTTCTGGAGTGTGTACAGGGCGGTCGAGGAAACGCTGATAGCATGCACATTGGTCTCAAGCCGCACGCCACTTGCCCCAACGGGCTCGCGTCCGCGCTCTTGTCCATCAACAAGAAACTCTTGTGGGAAGACGTGCAAAATTTCACATTCCGGAGGTAATGCGATAGCCGTCGCCACAGCAACCGCTTCCTCAACGTCGTCCGCAGACACCTCGCCACTTTTGACCCGCACAACGCCCTGACTCGAAATGCCCTCCATATGTCCACCGGTCAGGCTGGTGAACACATTGTGAATTTCGCAGCTCGCGCTGGCTTCGGCCTCGGCCACAGCCTTTTGCAGCCCTTGGACAGCGTTCTCGACATTGTTCACCAGGCCCTTGCGTACCCCCTGAGACGGCGCTGTCCCCATCCCCAAAACGGCTACCCCATCAGGCGTCGTTTCAGCAACTAAAACAGACGTTTTATACGTCCCAATATCGACACTCACCAGGAGAGAATCCTCTTTCTCCATACCATCTCCCTATAGCGTACGAGTTAAGCCCACGTCTCTTCCCCTAGACGGCCTCAACGGAAGAGGAGACGCCACGATCTGATCAGTAAAGCGAGCATCAAAAATGGTTGCCCGTCTGTCTTGCGGCCAGCTTTGCAACACTCGTTGTATCAGCACAAACACGGTGGGGCGGATCTTCTGACCCAGCCGAATCACGACCTGACGATCAGACAAAAACAGGGTATATCCCCGCTGGTCGTCCCAATGGATTTCAGACAACGCGGCGCCCCATTCCTGGATCAGCGAAAGGCACAGACGCACTTCCGCTAAGACCGTCTGTACCGTCTGTGTTTCAAGGGGAACGCGCTCGAGTCCGCTCACATACGGCAGGTCGTGCACACCAGATACGGGAGCGACAAAACTTTCACCGTGCCCGTCCAGATAGGCTGCTTCTGGACGCCGGATAAACGCTATAGGGTGACGCTCCTGGATAGTGAGGTAAATACGTTGAGGGAACTCTCGGGTGACAACGGCAGTGTGGACCCAGGGATGCTGCATGAGACGCTGCTCCACCACCTGGACGTCCAGAGCTATAATATTCATCCCCTGCGTCACCCCACCCCAGTGTGTGATCTCGTCCTGCGTGAGCGTACCGTCAGTCGAGACAACAATATCCGTGGCAGCGAAGTAGGGATGGTGCTTGGCATAGTGCACCACGACGACTCCCCCGATACCGCAACCGATGCACGCAAGTCCCACTAGGAGTATGGACCGGACAGATATCAGGGTCTGTTGTGCCACGGCACGCCATAGACGGCGGTTTACCTGAGGCAGGATGGGCAGGATGGGCTTTTTGAGCGCTGGGGGTCTCATACTTCTCCTCGCGGAATATGGAGTGTCGCCTGCTGCAGGATGACCTCCACGAGGTCCTCATAGGACAACCCATAATGGGCGGCAATGCGCGGCAAATAACTTAATTCCATCAAGCCGGGCAGCGAGTTCAATTCAATCAGGAAAATTTCTCCAGTGGGGCTTACCCGTGTATCGACTCGGCTATATCCGGTACACCCCACGGCAAAATGGGCCTGTAGTGCCAGGTTGAGCACCTGCGCGTAGGTCGCTTCCGGTAGCGGGGCCGGCATGAGAAACTCTTCCCGCCCAGGCGTGTATTTGACCTCATAGGAATGGAATTCCCCCCTGGCAACAACTTCCATTGCACCAATCGCTTGCTCCTTGACAATGCCAACAGTCACCTCTTTACCAGGAATGTAGGCTTCCACCAAACACGACGTGTCATACTGAAACGCCTGAGTCAGGGCGGGCATGAGCATCTCCTCGGAGCGTACGATGCTCACGCCCACACTCGAGCCTTCCGCAATCGGCTTGACAACTACCGGATAGGATCGCGCGACCTGCTCGCCCAGCGTCCCCTGCTCAACAACCTCCCAGGGTGGTGTTGGCAAATCATAGGTTTGCCAAATCCGTTTCGTCATCGGCTTATTCATGGCTAAGGCACTCGCCAAGACACTGGACCCGGTGTAGGGAATCCCCAGGGTTTCCAGTACGCCTTGCACGGCACCATCTTCTCCAAACTTTCCATGTAAGGCGATAAAGATAACGTCCGCCTGTTGCGCCTGCGCAATCCATGCTCCGTCCGGTTCAACCGGGATAGAATGGACCGTATAGCCACGGCTCTCCAGAGCCGCACAGACAGCCTTTCCAGTCAGACGGGAGATCTCCCGTTCCGCCGACAGTCCGCCCCAGACCACACCGACAATCTGTTCGGATCTCATCTCTGCTACCATTCCCCAACCCGACGGACCTCAGGCTCAAGCCAGACCTGTTGTTCTTGCCAAACCTGGCGTTGCACGTGTTCTACGAGGCGCCACACCTGGGTCGCAGTGGCATCTCCAGCATTCACAATAAAATTGGCGTGTTGCTCAGAGACCTGCGCTTGTCCCTGGCGGCTGCCCTTACAGCCGACTGCCTCGATCATGCGCCCCGCATAGCGTCCCGGCGGATTCTTAAAGATGGACCCAGCGTTCGGATATCCGTGGGGCTGGTTCCGTGTACGTTTTTCACGCGCCTGTTGCATCAAGGCCGTAATACTGGCTTGGGGCTTTTGGGGGAGCCGAAACACAACCTCGCTCACGATAAATTTTGAAGGGAGTACGGTGCCTCGATAGGCAAAGCCAATCGAGGCACCGGCCAAGCGCACGTACTGGCCTGAGTGTGTAAGCCCCGCGATAGCCTCAACCACTTCGCTCAGTTCACCGCCAAAGGCCCCCGCATTCATTAAGAGCCCTCCCCCTACGCGACCAGGAATCCCCTCGGCAAATTCCACCCCCCCATACCCTTTGCGTGCAGCTTCGCGTACAAATCGTCCCAATGAACGGCCGGCGCCGACACGAACCTGAGCAACACTCTTCTGCTCAGGCCGGACAGACCACTCGGAATAGTCGAAACCCCGCCCAAACCGAATCACCACCCCGCGAACACCTTTGTCACTGACGAGGACATTGGTCCCTCCACCGAGGATGAAGCAAGGCGCTCCGTGTTCCGTCACGATACGCATCAGCGTCTGAAGCTCTGCCGGCGTATTTGGTTCGACAAAAATATCTGCTGGCCCACCAATACGAAACGAAGTGTAGCCGGCCAGGTCGACATCGAAACGCACACACGAACCGAGGGCGCGGCGCAGCTGTGTCTTCAATTCAGTCTGCACCTCAGCCCGCATGCACACCTCCATTTCGGAGTCGTGCGAGCAGTTCGGGTCCAGTCCGGACAATATCCCCAGCCCCTAACGTCAACACCAAGTCACCCGCCCGGGTAAGGGCCTGTACCACCTGGGCCAACTCTGTGCGGTGCGGAACAAAGTGCACCTCAGCATGCCCGCGCCGTTTAATGGCCTCATACAGCTTTTCCCCTGAGATATCCGCCTGTGGCTCTTCACCAGCGGGGTAAATTTCCGTCAGCACCAAAACGTCCGCATCATCAAATGCAGACAGGAACTCGTCGAAGAGGTGGACTGTGCGTGAATAGCGATGGGGTTGGAAGAGCGCCACCAAACGGCGACCGAAGCCTTCCCTGGCAGCACGCAAGGTGGCTCGTACTTCTTCAGGGTGATGTGCGTAATCGTCAACAACCAACACCTCCGCCGCTTCTCCCCGTATCTCAAAGCGCCGCTGAATACCGGTAAATCTCCGCAGGGCCTCCTGGACTTGGGAGAACGCAATACCCAGTTCAAGGGCGACGGCCACAACCGCCAGGGCATTCAGCGCAGAGTGGTGCCCGGGCAAGTTCAGTTGGATGTCGCCCAGTCGCTCTGTTCCACGCCAGACCTCACAGCGTGTCGTGAGGCCGGAGACCGTCAGTTGTTTGGCCTGCACATCCGCTTCTGGACTCAGGCCATAGGTCACAAACCGTTTGCGCACCTGGGGAAGCAGCGCGCGGACATGCACGCTGTCTAGGCACAGCACGGCACGGCCGTAAAAGGGGATCCGATTAATAAAATCGAGATAGGCGGCTTGGACGCGATCCATATGTCCGTAGTAATCAAGATGCTCGGGATCAATATTGGTCACCACCACAATCGTTGGGCTGAGCAGCAGAAACGTCCCGTCGCTCTCGTCGGCCTCCGCAACCAGAAAACGTCCCTGCCCCAGCCGGGCGCCCGCCCCCAGCACATTGAGTCGTCCACCAATGACCATGGTTGGATCAAAGTGGGCATGATCGAGGGCTGTTGCGATTAAGGACGTCGTCGTCGTCTTGCCATGCGTCCCGGCAACAGCGATGCCGTATTTGAGGCGCATCAGCTCGGCCAGCATTTCCGCCCGAGGAATGACCGGGATACTGAGTGCGCGGGCACGCGCGACTTCCGGATTGGCATATTTCACAGCCGACGAGATGACGACAACATCGGTATCGGCATGGACATGCTGCGGCTGGTGGCCATAGACAATGTGCGCCCCGTTGCGTTTCAGTCGCACGGTTGTTTCGGATTCGATCAGATCCGACCCGCTAATCTGGTAGCCTAGATTGAGTAATACCTCGGCAATACCACTCATGCCGACTCCACCAATACCGACAAAGTGAATACGCCGGTTGGTATCGAACAATACAGGAGGAGTGGGGGTTGGGGCAGCCCCGCCCCGCACCCCTACCCACTCCCTCGTCCCTTCTATCCTCTGTCCCTTCATCTTTCTTGGCACGGAACCTCCTGACCGGAAGAAGACGCATAAGAAGTGCACGCAAAACAGGTCTGCAGGATGGCGGCTGTAGCGTCAGGGCGGCCCAGAGCCGCCGCCGCCCGGGCCATCGTTCCCAACGTGTCGCTCTGTTGGACGAGCCGCGCAATAGTCTGCTCTAGTAACTCAGGAGACAGCGTGTGGTCCAGTAGCATCACCGCCGCCCCAGCCTGCACCAGGGCCTCGGCGTTGGCTCGTTGGTGGTCGTCTGCCGCGTATGGGTAGGGAATAAGGATGGCGGGTTTGCCGAGCAGGGTCAGCTCCGCGATCGTTATCGCCCCAGCCCGACAAATCACGAGGTCGGCCTCGGCATACACCTCCTGCATGGCGTCAATAAACGGTACCAGCCGCGCCACTATTCCCACCTCCGCGTAATATGCTGTGACGGCTGCATACTCGGCCAGTCCGGTCTGATGAATGATCTGGAAATTGGGGACGAGGGATTGGGGGTTGGGGGATAGGGGCGACCGGCCTTCCCCAACCCCCAGTCCCCAACCCCTCGTCCCTATTTTTTGTAACCGCGCTAACGCCTGCGGTACGATTTGGTTGAGCCGGTGTGCTCCGGCACTACCACCAAAGACGAGGATGGTAAAAGGCTTGTTCGGTGTTGCCGGCTGGAGCGGTGCCCGCAAGGCGCGTCGTACAGGATTACCCGTGTGGACAACTTTGTGTGGAGGGAAAAAGCGGGTTGCCGTCTCAAATCCAAGGCAGACCCGTGCGGCAAACCAGCTCAAGAAGCGATTTGCCAGCCCAGGAATCGCGTTGGGCTCAAGCAGGACGCACGGGATGCGTTGCAGCCAGCCGGCCAGGACGGTCGGAGCGGACGCATAGCCACCGATGCTGAAGATCACATCGGGAGCGAACTCACGGATAATACGCCACGCACTCCCGACGCCATAGCCGGCGACCCCTAGGGCTCGGATTTTACCCCACCACGTTCGTCCGTGCAGCTGTTCGGCCGGAATGAAACGAAGAGAAAATCCGAGCGGTGGGATTATATCCTTTTCCATTCCACCGGTGGTCCCGACAAACAACACCGCAGCCTCAGCGGTGCGCTGCGCGCCCTCTGCCACAGCAACCCCAGGGAAGAGGTGTCCGCCGGTTCCTCCCGCGGCAAGCAGCAGTCGAGGAGCCTTAGGCATGGGCAGTATTCCTCCGCTGGACCTCACGCGAGAGGCCAAGCAGCACGCCGATATAGACCAGGAGCGTCACTAACGCAGACCCGCCATAGCTGACGAATGGCAGCGGCAGGCCGGTTGTCGGGAGCAGTCCGACGGCAACCGCCATATTGAGCCCAGCCTGGCAGACCACTAAGAACGTACACCCAAATGCGAGTAAACGACCAAACTGCGTCGGGTGGCGCAACGCGACCCACAGCCCCCGCGCCCCCAAGAGACCAAAGAGGAGTATGATGCCCGTGGTGCCCCATAAACCGGTTTCTTCGCCAATAACGGAGAAGACAAAGTCTGTGTGGGCCTCTGGCAAGTAAAACATCTTCTGCCGACTTTCTCCGAGCCCAACCCCACGCAGCCCGCCTGCTCCAAAGGCCAGGAGGGACTGATGGAGTTGATAGCCCGCCCCCTGCACATCAGCCGATTGGTTCAGAAACGCGTCGAGCCGGGCAGCCCGGTAGCCCGCACTCAGGACTCCATAGCTGAGGCACAGCAGCCCGACTCCAGCCAGCAGGGCGAGATGACGACCGCGCGCGCCGGCAACAAAAATCAACGCGGCCAAAAGGAGGCAGATGAACACTGCCCCGCCTAAGTCTGGCTCCAAGGCAATGAGTACCACGATACCCCCGACCACCAGGAGGGGGGGGAGCAAGCCATCCACAAAGCTGTGGATTCGGTCCGCCTTTTTGGTGAGAGCATAGGCGAGGTAGAGCACGACGGCTCCCTTGGCGGATTCAGAGGGTTGAAAATTCAGCGCTCCGAAGGACAACCAGCGCTGCACTTTGCCATGACTGAAGCTCGGCAGCAAGACAAGACATAAGCCTATGAATGCCACGATCAATACAGGGTAGACGAGCGCACGGAACACCGTCGAAGGGAGAGCCTGGGCCACGAGACAGCCAAGGCAACCAAGCACTAAGGCAACATTATGTCTCCGCACAAAAAGGTAGGGATCATCGAAACGGTCAAACGCATAAAAATAGGTCGTGTTAAAAACGAACAGCTCCCCGCTCAAGACCAGCAGGAGCACCGCGCCGAGCAGCCATGAGTCAACCGGACCACGGCGGATCACGTGTGCGGTGTGGGCGTCTGTGCATGATCCTGAGAACATGTCGGAAAAAATCTTCATAACGCCTCAACGTAGGCTCGGAACGCTTCTCCACGATGGGCATAGTTCCGGAATTGATCAAAACTCGCACACGCCGGAGAGAGGAGGACGGTATCTCCCGCTTGGGCCTCTCTGTGGGCGGCCTGAACGGCATCGCCCAGGGCGTCGACCAGAAGTGTTTCGATCTCCTGTCCCAGCGCCGCGTGTAAGGCGCGCTGGGACAGGCCAAAGAGAATCAGCCTTTTCCCCTTGGTCCGCAGCACCTCCCGGAGGGGGCGATAATCGCCGCCTTTCTCCACCCCTCCAGCAAGAAGAATAACCGGTCCTTCAAGGCTGTTGAGCGATTGGACTACTGCGTCAATATTCGTTCCTTTGGAGTCGTTGACATAGGCCACCCCACCCTTCTCCGCCACGAGCTCGAGCCGGTGGGGTAAGCCAGTAAAGGTGGCCAACACGGTCTGGATGGCAGCAGAGGGGACCCCCCACAACGTTGCCGCACTCACCGCGGCCATGACGTTGGCAATATTATGCCTGCCACGGAGCTGCACCTCATCAATCGCATAGTGCGTCTCGTGCCCAGCGTGGCGGAGAACGAGGCTCCCGGCCTCAACCCATGCCCCTTCGGCACTGTCTCCAGCCGCAGGCGTCCAGCCAAAAGAAAACAGCCGTCCGGGGAGCCCCTGACACAACGCATATACGCTGGGGTCGTCTCGATTCATGACCACCCAGTCAGACCGCCGCTGCTGAGCAAATAAGCGCCGCTTGGCCAGGCCATAGCTTTCAAAACTTCCGTGCCGGTCTAAGTGATCTTCACTCAGATTGAGGAATACACCAATCTGTGGACGGAACTGCTTGACCCATTCGAGTTGGAAGCTGGAAATCTCAGCCACCCCAACCGCGCAGGATGCGCCAACCGCGTCAATGAGTGGGGTTCCCAAGTTTCCTCCAGTGAAGGCTACCGTGCCAGACTGCTGGATCATCTCCCCCAGGAGGGCCGTCGTTGTGCTTTTCCCGTTCGTGCCGGTGATTGCCAAAATCGGACATGTCAGCAGCTGATAGGCCAGCTCGATTTCACTCCACACCGCAACCTGCCGACGCACCGCCTCCCTCAGCAACGGATGCGTTGCCGGCACGCCCGGACTTGGAATCACGAGCTGCACCCCACGCAGGAGCCCATCGGGATCGTCGTCAGGGCGGATTTCTACAGGCAGACCGTCGAACTGGGCGAGGGCTGACGTGGCCGCACCGGCTTGGCTGTCTACAGCACGGACCTGGCCACCGTGGGCCATAATACACCGAGCAACACTTTTCCCCGTTCGCCCCAGGCCAATGACGAGTACGGTTTTTTCCGCAAGATCCATAATCGTTCTCTCAGCGCAGTTTGAGCGTGCTTAATGCGGCGAGTGCACAGATAATGGAAACAATCCAAAAACGGACAATGATAAGCGGTTCCGGCCAGCCAAGCAATTCAAAGTGATGATGGAGCGGAGCCATCCGGAAAATGCGTTTCTGTCTCAATTTATACGAGCTGACCTGAAAGATGACCGAGGCCGCCTCAATCACAAAGACCCCGCCCACGATCGCCAGCACTATTTCCTGTTTACTAATCAGCGCGACCATGCCCAGTGCAGCCCCGAGGGAGAGTGAGCCAACATCGCCCATAATCATTTGGGCTGGGTAGGCGTTAAACCACAAAAAGCCCAGCCCGGCGGCCGCCAATGCCCCACAGAAGACGGCCACCTCACCGGCGCCAGCCACATAGGGCACCTGCAAGTATTCAGCAATTCTGCTATGGCCGCTCACATAGGTGAAAATGGCATAGGTCACCCCAGCGATCATCACTGGCCCAATGGCTAACCCATCCAGGCCATCAGTAAGATTGACCGCACTCGAGGCTCCCACCACAACCAGGGTGGCAAAGGGGACATACCACCAGCCAAGGGCTGGCCGGACGTCTTTTAAAAAGGGAATAGTCAGCGTGGTGTCAAAGCCGGGCTGGCCAAAGAGCCACAGAGCCGCTGCCAGCGCAATCACACATTGCGCCAGGAGTTTGTATGTCCCCCGTAAGCCAACCGAGTTCTGCTGGCTGATTTTCCGGTAATCGTCGAGAAATCCAATCAAACCAAAACCGATAGTAACGCCAAGCACCAACCAGATATACGGATTCGTTAAGTCCGCTAACAAGACGGTCGCCAGCGTGAGGGAGAAGAGAATCAAAGCTCCCCCCATGGTTGGCGTACCAGCTTTGCTCAGATGCGCCGCGGGCCCATCTGAGCGGATGGGCTGACCCGCCTTGAGCGCGGTCAGTCGAGCAATCAGCCATGGTCCGAGGACAAAAGAAACAATCAGGGCAAATAATCCTGCTAACAGGGTTCTAAACGTAATGTAGCGAAATACGTTAAACCCGGAGTAGGTTGTATGGAGGGCATATAAGAAGGCATACAACATTACGCACAGCCCTCCAACGACAGATAGTGCCGGACCTCTTCCGCATCATCAAAATGATACTGCGTCGTTCCCATAATCTGATAATCCTCGTGCCCCTTCCCAGCGATGACCACCACATCTCCAGGTTGGGCTTCGTCCAGCGCCCGTCGGATAGCGCTCCGTCGAGCAGCAATGACCATATACGAGCTCGTGGGGACAGCCGCTCCCCTCACTCGGTCTGGTTCTACTCGGACCATACCGGTCCGGCTGAGTCCGGGTTCCGTTTCGGTCAAGATCTGGTCTGGGTTTTCGGTCCGGGGGTTGTCTGATGTCAAAATCACCACATCACTCAGGCGGCCGGCAACTTCCCCCATCAGTGGCCGCTTTCCTCTGTCTCGATCTCCGCCGCAGCCGAATACGGTGATCAGCCGATTCGAGGTTAAGGCCCGAAAGGCTAGTAGCGCTTTTTCCAGCGCCTCGGGCTTGTGGGCATAATCGACGAATACCTCAAATTGCTGTCCGACCGAGAGCGCTTCCAGCCGACCTGGAACACGCCGACAGTGGGCGATCCCTTCACCCACCTTTTTGGGTGAGGCACCAAGGGCATGCGCAACAGTGGCCGCCGCAAGGATGTTGTAGACATGCGGCTCACCAATCAAGGACGACACAGCGGAGAGCGTATCTTTTCCAACCTGTAACTCAGCCTGGATACCAGCCAAACTATAGTTCACGCGCTGGACAGAGACCGTTGTATCCTTGTGGAGACTATACGTCAGCACTGGATAGGGAAACCGCTCCGTGAGCAGTTTCTGGCCCCAGGTGTCATCAGCATTAATGGCAGCAAAGCGGCTACGCTTTGGCGACCCGGCCAGGCCGTCACGAAAGAGCCGCGCCTTTGCGGCAAAATATGCCTCTGTATTGAGATGGTAATCGAGATGGTCACGGCCAAGATTCGTAAATACCGCACCATCCCACCGGCAGCCCCAGACCCGCTCTTGGGCTAAGGCGTGAGACGAGACCTCCATAATGACATGACTCACTCCAGCCCTCACCATGTCGTGTAAGAGTGCTTGCAGTTCAACCGCCTCTGGTGTGGTGAAGGGGGCGGGACGCTCCTGGTCGGCATACCGGTAGTTGACCGTTCCGATCACGCCAACAGACCAGCCCAGCGCTTTGCCAATGGCTTCCAACACATACGTTGTGGTTGTTTTCCCACTTGTTCCGGTCACGCCGATCAAGGTCAGGCGTTCACTCGGCCGATGATAAAATTGATCGGCTATTACCCCAAGAAGCCGGCGTGGATTCTCCGAGGTGATCACGGTCACACCGGGGGGTACCTCCGTACCTGGCGGAGCGACGATGGCCCGGGCCCCCTGGTCGAGCGCTTGTTCAAGAAAGGCAGTCCCGTCTGTCTTCGTTCCCGGCAGTGCAAAAAAGAGGGCTCCTGGAGTCACACGACGAGAGTCATACACGAGAGACTCGATCGGAATATCGATAGGGCCGTGAATCTGGAGCGCAGCTTCAACTCGGCCAGCTGAATCAAGAGGCAGGATCTGCCGCAACCACGTCACATCACACCTCACCAGCCGGCTTCAAGCCTGAGTTCATACACGGGTTCGCCGGTCTGCACCTCGTTGCGGACGCTCTGGTCCGTCACATACCCACTCCCATGGGCAGCGACCCGCAGCCCGTTTACAGACGCTTTGCGCATGGCCGCCCGCAGACTGAGACCGATAAAGTTATCGTCCTCGGAGCGGCTGGATAGCGGGTCCTCTCTCCCTGCACTCTGGTCTTCAGACGAAAACGCTGATTCAGAAGATAACTTTGCGGTCGAGAAATGAGGAGCGTGTGCCCATTGGACGTCCGCGCCTTCTGCGGCACTCCCCGCAACCCCAAGGTAGGCAAGGGATTGACGCGCAATCGCTTGAAACACTGGTGCCGCAACAATACTCCCATAGACGGCTGTCTTGGGCTCATCAATAAGCACTAAAATCACAAGTCGGGGCTGATCAGCAGGAACCATCCCAATAAAAGACGCGATCCGACCGGTCGCCGAATACCCACCACGGGGATCAATTTTTTGCGAGGTTCCCGTTTTCCCCGCTACCCGAAACCCTTTAATTTGTGCGCGCGAGCCCGTTCCACCCGGCTCTACAACGTGCTCAAGCAAGGTTCGCATCCGCCGTGCGGTTTCGGGTCGAATAACCTGTCTGATCTGGGTTGGGCCATGAGCGTGAACGACTTCCCCGGTGCCATTCAAGACTTCACTCACCACATAGGGACGCATGAGCATTCCATCGTTGGCGAGCGCGGCATAGGCACAGGCCAACTGTAAGGGGGTCACTGCCACTCCCTGCCCAAAGCTGGCAGTCACAAGCTTAATCCGAGACCAGGCCTGGAGCGCAGGGAGAATACCGCTTATCTCCCCAGGCAAATCAACGCCGGTTCTCTGTCCCAGCCCAAAGGCCCGGAGGTAGTCGTAGTAGCGTTTTTTCCCTAAACGTTCGCCGATCTTAGCCGCGCCGATATTGCTTGATTTGACCAAGACAGCGTCAACGCTGAGCCCGTCATGGGGATGTAGGTCGTGAATCGTATGCCGGCCAACACGGTAGGCACCGTGTTCGCAAAAAATTTCGTCCGCTTCTTTCACCTGTTCGGCATCCAAGGCGGCCGCAACGACTAATGTCTTGAGCGTTGATCCAGGTTCGTAGCAGTCGCTAACCACGCGATTGCGACGCACCTCAGGCGGGAAATCGCCGGGCGTATTCGGATCGAAGGTAGGCACTTGAGCAAGCGCAAGAATGGCAAATGTCCGGGGGTCAAGCATGACCACGGACCCGGCCTGCGCACGACTGCGCAGCACGGCACGTCCCAGCTCGCGTTCAGCCAGGTACTGGAGCGTAGTATCCAGAGTCAAACGCACTTGGAATGGTTCGGGCTGCTGGGGACTGCCATGGATCAAGATCGTTCGTCCGCGCGCATCACGCTCACCGAGGGTGCGGCTCACCTGGCCGAGCAAATAGCGATCATACGCCGCTTCGAGTCCTTCTAGTCCTTGGGCATCCACATCGACAAATCCGAGCAGAGGGGCGGCTAAGGTGCCGCGCGGATATATGCGGCGTTGTGTCCGTACACTGTCAAGGCCGGACAGCTTCAGGGCTTTAATCCGGTCGGCTACTTGGAGTGAGACCCCTCGCTTGAGCCAGACAAACGGTGCGGAGGAATGGATGAGGGCATCAACCCGTTGGGCGGGGAGCGCCAACTGCTCAGCCAGCAGAGGCACCATTGCCCCAATCCGGGGCGACAGTTTTGATGGACGCACAAAAAGTGATTCAGCTCCGACACTGAAGGCCAACCGACGCGCGTTACGATCGACAATGGCACCGCGCTGCGGCTTGACGGTCACGCGTTGACGGTGTTGTCCGGCAGCGCGTTCTGCGAGCGCATCCCCCTGCACCACAGTGAGGTGGACGAGACGGGCGAAAACAGCAAGCAAACCCACTGCCAACACCCCGGCCACTAGACTAATCCGCCTCGACATGTACTCCTCCTACGGTAGGACAATGATCTGCTCGGGGCGGGGCAAATAGAGTCCAAGCCGGTCGCCGGCGAGCTGAGATAGGCGGTCAGGGGCCGTGACGGCTTCCCATTCTACCGTGAGTGCGTGTTGTTCCTCTTTCAGTGCGTTGATGAGCTGCCGCGTATCGGCAAGCGCATATCCCGCAGAGACCACCTGAAGCCGAATCCAGATGTGCGACAGGACCAGGGCCAGCCCAACAGCCGCCAGCACCCCATACTTGCCCCACGCCAGCAACTTCCACATCACCCTCCTCCTTCGCGTCTCTCAACCACACGCAGGTGCGCACTCCGCGCACGCGCATTATCCACGACTTCCTGGGTGGTTGGTATCAACGGCTTTGGCGTTAGCACCCGGACCTGCGGTTCCCAGTCACAGGCACACACCTGGAGCTGGGGTGGACAGATACACGCTGAAGCCCAGCGTCGGAAGGCTGCTTTCACCAAACGATCCTCAAGCGAATGGTACGAGAGCACCAGCATACGCCCCCCGGGCCGCAACAACGTATACCCCTCCCGTAAAAATAGAGCTAAGTGCTGGAGTTCTTGATTCACTGCGATGCGCAAGGCCTGAAAGGTCTGTGTTGCCGCATGGACTCGATGCCGCTTATGACGGGCGGGCCGGCGGACAGTGCGCTCGATAATTTTCACAAGCGTTGTCGTTGTTGTTATCGGTCTGTGTTTGCGTTCCTGGAGGACTGCCCGGGCAATCGCTCCCGCCGCTCGCTCTTCTCCGAATTCTCGAAAAATACGCCGTAATTCTTCTTCACTGGAAGAATTAACAATATCAGCCGCGCTCGGCCTGTCACTTTGGTCCATCCGCATATCGAGTGGACCCGGGCGTAAAAAACTAAAGCCGCGCTCCCCGTCTTCGACCTGGAGCGAGGAAAAGCCCAGGTCAAGGAGTACACCATCGACTCCCGCCCATCCCAACTCACTCAGGACGGCCGCCGCTTGGCTGAAATTCGCATGAACTATGACACTCTGACCGATAAACGGCGCGAGCCGTTTTCGCGCGACCAGCAGGCTACGTGGATCACGGTCAAGCCCGAGCAACCTGCCTCTTCCACGGCTTTCCTCCAGCAGTGCAGCCGCGTGTCCGCCTCCCCCAAGTGTCCCGTCAAGAATATCACCGCCAAGACAGGGTTGCAGAAAAGAGAGCACCTGCTCCAGCATGACAGGGATATGCACGGAGGCCATAGACGCTTGGCCTGGCTGAGTCGATGCTGAAGATACGGAGGCTGCTTGCATTGAGGCTATTCTCTGCGCTGGTCCGTTTGTCTTGGACCTGCTCTATATTTCTGCCGCACCTGCGTTCAAATTACTAAATAATCTTGGGTCTTGAGCGAGGGCTTTTTCAGATTCTTCATTAAATTCTTGCCATATTGCCTTGTTCCATATACGGAATTTCTCAAGCGCAGCAGCAAACATAACATCCTTCTTAAGGCCGGCATACTCTCTGAGGAGCGGGGGAATCAAAATACGGCTTTGTTTATCAACTGTACATTCCTGGGCATTAGACAGATAAAAGGTCTCGATTTTTAAGAAATTTTGATCAAAGCGGGGCTTTTTTCTCAAGTCTTGCTCAAAGTTCTCCCATTCCGCATAGGGGTAAACATCAAGACAGCGAAAGGATGCCAGGATGAATTTCGTGACAATCAGTCGAGAATCGTTCCTCCCAACCAATACTTCTCGAAATTTCGAGGGGATACTGACTCTTCCTTTCTCATCAATGGTATGTTCAAAACTACCGCGAAACACGAATGTACCCCATTTCCCACTTTCTCCCACTTTCTCCCACAACTATATTATGAGTTTTTTTTCATGTCAAGAAAAAACTAAAGACTTTTAGGCAGGTTAGGCAGATAAGAGAGCCAATGAGGAGCATTGACTCCGCTGCGCTGCTTCGATACATCATGTCTTTATCAAGGAGGGAGGGTGTAGAGCTGACAGCCTGGATACGGGGAGTCCATCCGGGCTTTTTTATGCGTGTAGCGTGGGCGTGCCAATGTTAAAACGATATTTACTCACCCCAGGGCCAACTCAAGTTCCACCTGAAGTTTTGCTGCGTATGTCGCAGCCCCTTATTCATCATCGTACCCCTGAGTTCAGCCAACTCTTTGCCGAAGTGCAAAGCGGCCTCCAATGGCTTTTCCAAACCACCCAGGCTGTTCTCATCCTTGCCGCCTCGGGCTCTGGGGCAATGGAAGCGGCCGTCACGAATACCTGCTCGCCGGGAGATTGTGTCATTGTTGTCAGTGGCGGGAAGTTTGGTGAACGCTGGCTTAAAATTTGCGCGGCGGTTGGCGTACAAACCGAAGAGGTTTCGGTCAAATGGGGCCAGGCCGTTACGGTTGATGCGGTGGCCCAGGCGCTGCGGCGTCAGCCCACAGCCAAGGCCATTCTGATGCAGGCCAGTGAGACCTCAACCACCGTCCTTCACCCTGTCAACGACATTGCAGCCCTGACGCGCGACTCTGAGACCTTGCTCGTTGTCGATGGCATTACCGCGGTTGGCGCAACCGATATTCCCATGGACCGCTCCGGGATTGATGTGCTCATCACTGGCTCACAAAAAGCCCTGATGCTGCCCCCGGGTCTCGCCTTTATCGCCCTCAGTCCGAAAGCCTGGCAACACACGCAGCAGGCACAGCTTCCACGTTTCTACTTTGACTTGCAGCGGGAGCGGCAGGAACAAGCCAAACATACCACCGCCTACACCCCTGCCATTTCTCTGATTACCGGCTTACACGAAGTTCTCCGGCAGCTCCAGGAGGAAGGGCTCGAACAGGTATGGACGCGCCATACCGTGTTGATGACCGCGACACGTGCAGCTGTCCGCGCCCTCGGTCTCCGCCTCTTGGCAGCGGACCATCCTAGCCCGGCCGCAACAGGCGTGTGGCTCCCGTCCACGGTTGATGGGGTGCGGTTGCTAACCTATATGCGCGACGGTATGGGTGTCGATATTGCCGGCGGGCAGGGGCACCTCAAAGGGAAAATCGCTCGCATTTCTCACATCGGGTATGCTGGCCCTTTTGATGTCATCACGGCGATCAGCAGTCTTGAAATGGCCCTGAGTCGATTTGGGGTCGCTCTTGCGCTGGGCGGGGGCATCCAGGCTGCTGAAGCCGTTTTACTGCCAACCTGGCCGGCAGTCGAATGATCGGCCCGTAAGCGACGAGCATCGGAATGTCACACAAAGTGCTTATTACAGATCCGCTCGCCCCGCAGGGCGTGGCGCGGCTGCAAGCGCAGTCGGATATAGACTTTACCGTCCACCCAGGACTGACCGAGCAGGAGCTTGCGCAGCAGGTCACCCCGTATCATGGACTGATTATTCGGAGTGGGACACGGGTCACTCCAGAGGTCATTGCGGCGGCACAAAACCTGCGCGTGATTGGTCGGGCTGGCATCGGCGTCGATAATATCGATATTGAGGCCGCAACCAGGCGTGGCATTGTGGTCATGAACACTCCTGGCGGGAATAACGTCACCACAGCCGAGCACACCATCTCTCTGCTCCTCGCCTTGGCTCGGAATATTCCGCAAGCAACCGCCTCGCTCAAAGCCGGTCACTGGAAGCGCTCACAATTCACGGGGACCGAAGTCTGCAATAAAGTCCTCGGCTTGATCGGCCTGGGGAATATTGGAAGCATTGTCGCAGAGCGCGCCCTGGGGCTGCGGATGCGGATCGTTGCCTACGACCCCTTCGTCACCTCAGAAGCGGCCGCCAGGATGAATGTTGAACTCGCACCGCTTGACGAGCTGTATCGGCAAGCAGATTTTATTACCGTTCATACGCCGCTGACAAAGGAAACGCGTGGGCTTATCGATACGGGGGCCTTTGCGCAGATGAAAGCGGGTGTCCGTATTATCAATTGCGCGCGGGGTGGGATCATAGACGAAGCAGCCCTCCTTGAGGCGCTTGAGAGCGGCAAAGTCACGGGCGCTGCCCTGGATGTGTTTGTTGACGAGCCGCCCCCCGCCGACCACCCCCTCCTGCAGCGTCAGGATGTTATTTGCACCCCGCACCTGGGAGCCGCAACAGACGAGGCACAGATCAACGTCGCGATTGCCATTGCCGACCAAGTCGCCCATTTCCTCCAGCGTGGTCTGATTCAGAACGCCGTAAATTTTCCAGCCTTGAGTCAAGAGCAACTGACCATTTTGGAACCGTATCTCCTCTTGGGAGAAAAGCTCGGCAGCTTTCTGGCGCAGATTACGCCGCACGCCCCGCGTGAGATCCACATCGAGTACAGCGGAGACATTACTGCGTATGAGGTCGCACCAGCCACCGCCGCAGTACTCCGAGGTGTGCTCAGTCCGATTCTTGAACAGACGATCAATTATGTGAATGCACCGCTTATTGCTCGTGAGCGAGGCATACGCGTCATCGAGTCTCGGAGCAACACTTCAAGTGACTTTTTAAATTCTGTCACCGTCAGCGTGCAGACCAAGGACAGTGCTAACACCGCCGCGGGAGCGGTCTTTAGCAATCAGACCGTGCGGCTTGTGCGCGTCAATCATTTTCATCTGGAAGCCGTCCCTGAAGGGACGATTTTACTACTGAACAATAAAGATGTGCCTGGTGTGGTCGGTCAGGTGGGCACCCTCCTCGGCACCTTGGGGATCAATATTGCTGGTTTGGAACTGGGTCGAGAGAAAATCGGTGGAGAAGCCATCTCCCTGATTCATGTCGATGACCAAGTCTCGCCTGATATCTTGGCTGCATTACGAAGACTCGACTCCATTCTGTCGGCCCAACTGATTCGTTTATGAGTCTTGAAGGAGTACACACCCAATGAGCACACTCATTGTCGTCGGCGTCCAGTGGGGCGATGAGGGCAAAGGTAAGGTTGTTGATCTGCTCTCACGCGAAGCAGATATCATTGTCCGCTTTCAAGGTGGCAACAACGCGGGTCACACCCTTGTGGTTGGTGGTGAGAAAACCATCGTCCGGCTCATCCCCTCGGGCGTGTTGCACGACGGCAAGGTGTGTGTGATCGGCAATGGCGTTGTGGTCGATCCCAAAGTCCTGGTTGAGGAAATCGATACCCTCCAGCAGCAAGGGCGCCTGTCTGACCCGGAATCGCTCAAGATCAGTGAAATAGCGCATCTTATTACGCCCTACCACAAGGCCATTGATCTGGCGCGGGAACGGCTCCGGGGCGAGGGCAAGATTGGGACGACCGGGAGAGGGATCGGGCCGGCGTATGAAGACAAAATGGCCCGTGTCGGGATTCGCTTTGTCGATCTCTTGGATGAAGACGTGTTCGCCCGTAAGCTGGCACGTAACCTCGAAGAGAAAAATATTTACCTGGGTACCCTCCTGAAAGAACAGCCCCTTGAATATCAACAGATTTTCGACCAATACCGTCGCCTGCGTGACCGTCTCGCTCCCCATGTCACCAACACTTCACGCTATATTCACGAGGCGATTGCGGCCGGCCAGAAGGTGTTGTTTGAAGGCGCGCAAGGGACCATGCTCGATGTTGACCATGGCACCTATCCGTTTGTGACATCATCGAACACCATTGCGGGGGCGGTGTGCACGGGAGCGGGGATTGCTCCCCAGCAGCTCCACAACGTCATTGGTATCTCCAAGGCGTATACCACGCGGGTCGGCAGCGGTCCTTTCCCTACTGAAGAGCATGGGCCTGAGGGCGAAAAGCTGCGGCGTGACGGAGGCGAGTTTGGGACCGTCACCGGCCGGCCCCGACGCTGTGGGTGGTTCGATGCCGTCGTGGTGCGGACGGCGGCGCGGCTGAGTGGACTGAATGCGATGGCGCTGACCAAGATCGACGTGCTGAGTGGACTGTCCACCCTGCGTGTCTGTACTGGCTACACCTACCAGGGACGGAAATATGACGAGGTTCCGGCGAGCGCGCATACCCTCGAACAGGTCACACCCATCTATGAAGAGCTGCCTGGCTGGACCGAGCCCCTGACCGGTATGCGCAGCCTGGACGCCCTGCCGCGCAACGCCCGTCGGTATGTCGAACGACTCGAACAACTGGTCAACGTCCCCGTCAAAATGATTTCCGTCGGGGCTGGCCGAGAAGAAACTATTCTGATCCGGCCAACGTTTTTTTAAGCGCAGCGATCGAGAACCCAACGTCCGGGAACACGAGGAAGGCAAGGCCGCCACACATATTCGCGCCAAGAACGATGGCACTCCAGACCAGTCCAAAGGCGAGTGCCTCATCCTGCCCAATCCCCCATACGGCCAGGCACAGCACATAGCCCCATTCTCGGACTCCCAGCCCGCTAAAACTGATCGGCAGGGCGCTGAGGATTTGGACCACCGGGATAAAGAGGATGAGATACCACACCGGAACCGTCAGCCCGAGTGAGGCAGCCACCACGCCGTGTAAGCCGATTTGAAAGAGGTGAAAGAAGAAAGACAGGCCGCACACGGCGCTGAGCAGGGTCAGGTCCGTGCGGTAGGGCAGGATGAGCCGGTCCACACCTCGCCGGATGCGATTGCTTGGGGGCAGGCAGCGTTCAACAAGTCGGGGGAGGCCCCACCACAGGACGACGGTCCCGCCGGCGGCGGCCAGCATGGTATAATACAACTCAACCGGCAGCCCACTTGGACCACACAGGACAAAACCGCCGGCGCTCACCCAGACCAGCATCACCAAGCCACTCACCCGGTCGGCGAGCACGGAGTGGAGTGCGGCGCCCAAACGCGCCCGGCCCTGGGCGAGCAGATAGCCCCGCCCCACATCCCCTGCCACAACACTCGGGGCAAACAGATTCAGAGACATCCCGGCAAAGTAGTAGGCCATAAAGGTTTGAAGCGGTTGTCCGAATCCGAGCGGCTGAGCAAGCAGCCGCCACCGATAGGCGCTGACGGCCTGGCCCAGTAGATAGCCGCAGAAGGCAAGACCGAGATAGTCCAGCCGGGTCGCACGCAGATGCCGGGTGAAGCCGGCCACCTCCACGGAGGAGAAAAGAACGTACAACAGCCCAAGGCTGACGCTCACCTTGAACCAGCGCGAGGACAAAAACTGCAACAGGCTGATATCCTCAAATTAGGGATTGGGTGTTAGGGATTAGGGGCTAGGTTTCCCCAATCCCCAGCCCCCAGCCCCCAGTCCCCAATCCCCTGATTATGCTCTAGGCATCAACGCTCTCGCCAGACAGCGCCACTCCGTCGAGATGGACAATACTGTTAATCCTATGAATCTTCGTCTGTCCGTTTGGAAAGAGAGAGACCTCGCTCACTCCGGTATTGCCAATTTTTTCAATCTGGCCGAATTGGCTCGCATCCAGACCACGACAGTGTAACAGGAAAGCTCTCACCGCCCCGCCGTGTGTCACCACGACAATCTGTCCGCCGGCATGGTCTCGGACAAATCGGTGACTCGATTGCAGCAGACGACCCTGAAACTGGGCAAAGGTTTCGCCCCCGCCGCGGGGCAGGTCTTCGCCCTGTCGCAGCCGCGCCCATTCCTCGGCATGTCGGGTAGCCACCTCGGCCGTTGTCAGCCCACTCCAGGTTCCAATATCCATTTCACGCCAGGCCGCTGTCGCAAGCGGCGCGATGCCTAACGCCTGGCCCAGGATATCTGCGGTGTCACGCGCGCGACTGAGATCGCTGGTATAAATCGCCTGAATAGGCCGTTCTTCATTCTGGAGACGTCGGGCGAGCTGCCGAGCCTGGTCATACCCCGTCTCACTGAGCGGCGTGTCGGCCTGTCCCTGCCAGCGGTTTTCTTGATTCCAGACAGTCTCTCCATGTCGGACCAAGAGTACACAAACGCCCTCACCTCTCCCTGCATCCCTTACGTCACTTGGCATGGCTGGCCTCGGTACCGCTCTGTAGCATGTCCACACGGGGATGGCTACAAGACCTGAGTGACACCCTTGTGCTATCCGGATCGTGCCGGATGCAGTCAGCCTGTTGGCATTGCACCTGAGGATATGGTAGCAGAGGTCGGATTCCCTACCCGTGGAGGATAACTATGCAATACGGCGCGTTTCTACCCCATCTCGGGCCCCTGGCTCAGGGGGATGTCCTCAACCGCCTCAAGACTACGGCTCAAACGGCTGAAGCGCTGGGTTTTGATTCTGTCTGGGTTGCCGACCATATTATTACGCCCAAGCAGATCGCCTCCCGCTATCCCTATAGTCAGAACGGGGCCTTTCCCCTTGACCCCCAAGCGCCCCTGCTTGAACCCTTGAGTGTGCTGAGCTTTGTTGCCGCCTGCACCCAGAAGATCCGTTTAGGCACGGCCGTGCTCGTACTGCCCCACCGCAACGCGGTCGTCACGGCCAAGACGCTGGCCACCCTGGATGTCTTATCAGCGGGTCGGCTCATCTGCGGTGTGGGGGTCGGGTGGATGGAGGAAGAGTTCGCCATTCTGAATGCTCCCTTTTCCGAGCGTGGCCCGCTCAGCGAAGAAACCATCGCGGTCATGAAGGAGTTATGGACAAACGAAAACCCATCCTTTGCTGGCCGCTTTTACCAATTTGCCGATGTCGGCTGTGAGCCCCGACCAGTCCAGAAGCCCCATCCGCCCATTTGGATTGGTGGTCATACCGGACCTGCGTTACGACGCGTCGTCGAATACGGCGACGGCTGGCCGGCCGTGGTGTTCAGTCCGCAGGAGTTTGCCACGCGGGTGGATAAGCTCAAAGAAAAAGCGGCAAAGGCTGGCCGCGACCTCGCTGAGATTACCCTATGCGTTTCCCCACGTGGCAAGAAGCCGGACGAAATCCTTGACGATATTCCCCGTTACCAGGAACTCGGGGCGACCTATCTGTATTTGGCCTTCTTTAATTTCGTCCGTACGTACGCAGACATGCTGAAAATGATGGAAAAATTCGCGCGGGATGTGCAGTTAGGGTAACGCCCTTTCCTGAGCATTCCCAGTTTCTACAAAGGGCTCGCGCCGGGTTTTTCTTCCCTTCATCCACGTGATAGGGCACAAGGGCACTCACACGAAAGATGTAAAGAAAATCCTATGCACAGATTTCTTATGGCCTATCTCTTTCCCCTGTTTCAGCGTAGTCCGCGCACCCTTCTCTTGCCTCTCCTGCTCCTCGTGGGGAGTTGCTCCGAGCCTGAGGTCTACAAACCTCTCATCGAAATTTCGAATGCCATACTCACCCGGCCGGCTGAAGATGTCCTGCGCGTTACCCTGGACTATGAGTTAGTACCTGAGGAACGCCTGCCTTTGCCCTATAAAGAAATCGTGGTGTCCCCGCTGGAGCCGCAGGTGAAGCTGTTTGCCGCCCTAGAAGAATTTATCCTGTCGGTCGATACCGTCATCATTAAACTCGGTATTCCCGCGGAAGCTGTTGATTGGCAGGAGTTGAGCGACCCGGAAGAGTGTTGTGTCGTGTCGTTAAAGGGCTTGGTGGAAGAAGGGGGGACATCCCGCTACGAGCGTATCAGCAATCACTTACGCGTCCTCCCTCCGGAGCCGCCCCAATGAGCACGGACTCACCACGTCATGCCGCTGTCAGACAAGAGATGTCACACTATACGGGAGGGAGTCATGGCCACAATCATTGATGCGGATGGACATCTGCTTGAGCCGCCGAGCATTTGGGAAGAATACACCGAGCCGGCCTATCGGGCCGAGGTGATTCAGATTGCTCAAGATGCGGAAGGGGTGGACTGTCTCAAAATTAATGGAGAGCTGCGGCGCGACCGCAATATGGCGATTGCCGCGGCCTGCACGCCCGGTGGCATGTCAGACGCCCAGCGGGCACGTACCATGTCGTGGGCCGACATTGTGCCTGGCGGCTACGACCCGCACGAACGGATCAAAGATATGGACCTTGAAGGCATTGAGGTCGCGTTTTTCTATCCCACCCTATGGCTCATCTACGGCGATATCATCGACCCCCAGGTCGCAGCCGCAGCCTGTCGCGCCTATAACAACTGGCTGGCTGACTTCTGCAAAGCTTATCCGCAGCGTTTTTATGGCGTGGCTCCTCTTCCCTTACAGGATGTCGATGAGGCCATTACCGAAATGCGTCGTGTTGTCAAAGATCTGGGCATGCGCGCAGTCTTTGTTCGGCCCAATCCATTTAATGGCCGACGGCTCAACGACCCAGCCTATCACCCCCTCTGGCAAGAAGCCCAGGAACTCAGCGTTCCAGTTGCTATTCATGGCAGTTTCGGCACCAAGATGCCGACCCTGGGCCAAGAGCGCTATAAGGACCCGTTCTTTTTCCATATGGTCTGTCACCCCTGGGAACAGCAGGGTGCCTGTATGGATATTATTTGTGGGGGTGTTTTATCTCAGTTTCCCCGTCTCAAAGTGGCGTTTCTGGAGTCCGGGGTCGGCTGGCTCGGCTATTGGCTAGACCGTATGGACAGCCATTTTGATACCATGGGCCATTATGTCCCGTGGCTCAAAAGGCGGCCGAGTGAGCACTTTCGCGAACAGTGCTTTATCTCTATGGACCCCGACGAGAGCACTATGAGCAGTATTGCCGAGCTGGGGCTCGAAGACTGTGTCATCTGGGGGTCAGACTATCCCCACTTCGACTGCACCTTTCCGGGTGTTGTGGATGAAGTCAAAGCCTCATGTGCCAAACTCCCAACCCAGGCGCAGCAAAAAATCATCGGTGAGAACGCCAAGCGCTTGTATAATTTATAGGCCAATTTATAGACCAATTTGTAAGCATTGAAGAAGGAGATACGCCGTGGATCTGGCATATTCCAAAGCAGACGAAGCGTTTCGGAAAACGGTTCGGACCTGGCTCAAAACGCACGTTCCGAAAAAAGACAAAACCGTCAGTGACCTGCCACCAAATGATCCGGCCCGCATCCAACGCGCCAAGGACTGGCAGCGCACTCTGTATGAGGCCGGCTATGTGGCGTTAGGCTGGCCAAAAGCCTACGGCGGTCAGGGCGACAGCGATATCATGCGCCAGACCATTGTGAATGAAGAACTGGTCCTGGCGCGGGCACCGGGTTTGATCGGCGCGTCCGGTTTGACCATGCTCGGTCCAACCCTGCTGCAAGTCGGCTCTGAAGAGCAGAAACAGCGCTATTTACCCAAAGTCCTCACCGCAGAAGAAATTTGGTGCCAGGGCTATTCCGAGCCGGGCTCGGGCTCGGACCTAGCGTCGCTGCGGACCAAAGCCGAACTCGTTGGCGACGAATTCATTGTCAACGGACAAAAGGTCTGGACCTCCGGCGCCCAGTTCTCAGACTGGATGTTCTGTTTGGTGCGGACCGACCCGGATGCACCCAAGCATCGGGGCATCTCATACATTTTGATTGATATGAAGACACCGGGTATTACGGTCCGCCCCCTCGTCCAAATGACGGGCGACGCCGGCTTCAACGAGGTCTTTTTTGAGAATGTACGCGTCCCGCGAGAGAATCTGGTCGGTGAACTCAACCAAGGCTGGCTGGTCGCCAACGCCACGCTTTTTCATGAGCGCAACACGCTGGGCTCGACGACCCGGACGCAACTCATGCTGCAAAACCTCGTGCGCCTGGCCCGTACCCATAGCCGCTCTGGCCGGCCCGCCGCGGAAGATGCGCTCATCCGCCAGCAGTTGGCTGAGCTGACAACCCGGGTCGAGGCCATGAAATATCACTCCTTTCGGCAACTCACGGATGCAACCAAAGGCCGGCAGCCTGGCATTGGAGCCATGGTAAATAAATTGGTCGGGACCGAACTAAACCACGATATTTGCACCCTTGCCCTTGAAATCATGAATTCCTACGCCCCGCTCAACCGGGGGGCCTCACACGTGATCGACAATGGCATCTGGCCGTATGAATTCATGTTCACGCTGGGTCTCGTTATCGGGGGCGGGACATCCCAGATTCAGAAGAATATTATCAGCGAGCGTGGGCTTGGCATGCCGAAGTCGCGCTGACTCAGACCAGGGAAGGCAGTCGCTTTTTTCACCCAGAAGGGGCCTCACTATGGACTTCGGCTTATCGGAAGAACAAAACCTGCTCCAGAACTCGGCCAGAGAATTTCTGACCCAAGAATGCCCCCCCCAGTTCGTGCGTGTGCTGTTAGACGACGCGCAAGGTTTTTCGCCTGAGTTGCATCGGAAAATGGCGCAGCTGGGTTGGACCGGCCTGCTTGTTCCAGAAAAATTTGGTGGGCTGGGTCTCGGTCTGCTTGATATGGTCCTGCTGCTCGAAGAGATGGGCAGAGCCGTAGTTCCGGGTCCGTTTCTTTTTTCTTCAGCCCTGGCCACTTTCGCCATCATGCGCGGCGGCAGTGCTGCTCAGAAAAAGGCCTGGCTGCCCAGGCTCGCCTCAGGTGACGCCATTGGCAGCCTGGCTTTTCTTGAAGCCAGCGACCGCCTGGACGCCGCTGGCATCACCCTCAAGGCCAAGAAAAAACGCGCCGGGTATATGCTAAGTGGCACCAAGATGTTTGTCCCGTTTGCCGCTGTTGCCGACGTTTTCGTGGTAGCCGTGCGAACCGGTGGGAAAGGAGAAAAAGGCGTCCGTCTTGTGCTGGTCGAGCGGGACGCACCGGGCCTCACAATGAAACCTCTAGATATTTTTGATCGGACGCGACGCGTGTACGAGGTGAGGTTCAAGGAGGTTCCGGTCTCCGGCTTTCTTGACAGGAAGGGCAGAGGTTGGAAACTTCTTGCTCAGCTTCAAGATATGGCTTGCGTTGCCTTAGCTGCCGACAGTCTTGGGGGCTCACAACAAGCGCTCGATATGGCAGTCGAGTACACCAAAGTCCGCGAACAGTTCAACCGGCCGATTGCCTCCTTCCAGGCACTCAAACACATGGCTGCCGAAATGGTGAGCGAGATTGAACCTGCCCGGTCTTTAGTCTGGTATGCGGCCTACGCTTTTGACACTCGTGCCGGCGATGCGTCTCGTGCGGCGTCTGTTGCCAAGGCCCGTCTGTCTGAGGTCTATACGCGCACGACGAACAAGGCCGTGCAAATGCACGGCGGGATTGGTTTTACCTGGGAGCACGATCTGCACTTCTGGTTCAAACGGGCCAAGTGGAATGAGTTTGCCTTTGGCGCCGCCGCCTATCACCGGGAGCGCATCGCGCAGTGTGATGGATATTGATAAGTCTCAATCCCTATTGGTACCCCACCGGAAAATGTGAGAGACTTTTTCCATGCTGCTCTTCTCCTTGACTGTCGTGTCTCTTCTACTGGGGAGTATATGCTCGCTTGCCCATGCCCAATCGGAACTGCGCCTCCCGCTCGGTGTGGAGTGGCAGTCAACGCTGGCGCAAATAGAACAATTACCCAGTCTTGAACGCGAGGCAGATGGCAGCCTGAAAGCCGCGGCCACAATCCGTTCGGGTCCTGAAATCGTGCTGTACGCCACCTGGCAAGAGCGAACTATTATCTTTCGGATTGATCGTAATTTTGGCTTGTATGCGCTTGGCATCGAGTTCGTGCCGGAAGCGGTCCAGCATGCGCCCGAGACAGACGATGCCGAACTCCGCGACCTGGAATACCGCGCTCCCATGCGCGTGGCGGTAGTGAATAAATACGGGAGACCGCAGGGACTCACCAACCAGTGGGACGGCCTTGATGTCAGTCCCCTACCAGACTCGGACTGGAAGAAAACCAGCGTGACCGACTGGTCCTACGCGCTGTCCTGGCTGGTTTGGAACGGCCAGGCAACTCGCATTGCAGTCGGTGAACAAGAAGTCTGGTATGTCAGTCAAGCCCAGCTCGACCGACGCACGCAGGCCCGGGCGTTACTCGAACAACGCGCCTTGGCCGTTCAAGGGGTCGACCTCGTCCGCCAAGCCGAGCGCCAACAGCGCCTCAACCGCGCGCGGGACGCCATTCCAACGCGGGCAGAAGCA
Source organism: uncultured Binatia bacterium (SeqCode) (assembly GCA_965247985.1). GTDB lineage: Bacteria > Desulfobacterota > Binatia > Bin18 > Bin18 > Bin18. Next base: position 4,371,994 of record OZ252051.1, read on the forward strand.
TTGGAGCCATTACTGTAAAGCGGCGAGTGCCGTTGCCGTGTGGCAACGGCAAACAGCACGGAAAACAGCGGACCGAGCAGACTGTGTCCAATCGAGGGCTGCCCTACCCCTGGGAACGTAGCTGTCTATTCTCGAGTGTCTTTAAGGCAACGGGGGAGAAGAGCGGCACCGGGCTGACAACCCGGCGGAAAAAACGAGGCGGCTAAGATATTCGGGGCACTCTGCGTTCGATGAGGGCCTCAATTATGTTGAGGTTCCTCGGCGCTGAAATCGAGAGGCTTACTCCTCTTCGTCGAGCGCCTCCCACTGGTCGGGAAGAGGCTGCGGGCCGGGTCGAATGCCGGCAATGTCGGGATCTTCGTCCCCTTCGGCGCGAGGATTCGCCGCTTTTCGGGCTTTGGCCTCGCGCCGCCGCTCAGCTTTCTCCTTTTGCTTTTGTTGACGGTATTGTTCCCGTTGGCGCTTGAGAAAACTCGTGGGTTTTGCTCTTCCTGGCATACCTCTACCACCGACGTTCGCGGCGCTCCCTGGGTCGTGCTTCATTGACCGTCAGTGGCCGTCCCATAAACTCATATTCATGAAAACGCTCAATAGCCGTTCGGGCTTCCGCATCGTTTTCCATTTCGATAAAGCCAAACCCACGGGAGCGCCCACTCTCTCTATCGGTAATGATATTCGCCGATGTGACCGCACCAACCTCGCCGAATAACGCTTCGAGATCGGCCGGGGTTGCATCCCATGAGAGATTACCAACAAATAACTTCATCACAACAATTGCCTCCTCTGGCAAAAAAATACACCCGGCGACCTAGCAGTAGTTCGTCTGGGTAGACGCCCTACAAATCATATTCGGACGGAGTTCGATAGGGGTCTCGAAATTTTTCTGGCCCGGCCGGCCGGCCGGGACGCCGGCGTTTGTCATATTGGGGCGGGGAGAGCTACGCAATCCCGTTCAGACTTAACGGTGGAGTATCCGCTTGAGTGCATTATCGCGCTCATTGTTGAAGCGCCGGGCAATCTCCGCACCAGGAGCAAAACCGTTAAAGCCATGGTACCCGCCTGGATAGACATGTAGTTCAGTCGGGACACCGGCCGCAAGCAGACGCTGCGCGTAATCGATGTTCTCGGCCAAGAATAAGTCGAGGTCACCCACCGGAATATAGGTCGGCGGTAAACCCGTGAGATCGGTGGCCCGAGAGGCCGCGGCATACGGTGATACCTCTTCTCCACCGGGTTCTCGGCCAAGGTAGGCGTGCCAACCCATGCGATTGTTTTCCCGGGTCCACACAAAGGTATCAGGCAGCGTCTCGCTGGCAGGGGAGACATTGCGGTCGTCAATCATGGGATAGATCAGCAGTTGAAAGGCCAGCTCGACTTCAGCCCGGTCGCGCGTCAACAGTGCCAGGCCGGCTGCCAGCCCACCCCCGGCGCTCGCTCCACCAATGGCAATCCGTGAGGGCGCAACGCCGAGTTCGCCGGTGTGGGTCGCCAGCCACTTGAGCGCGGCATAACAATCCTCGACCGGAGCCGGAAAGGGATGCTCAGGAGCGAGCCGGTACTCGACCGATACCACAACGCACTGTGCGACTTTGGCCAAATGCGTGGCCAGCAAGTCGTCCCGCTCAACGCTGCCCAGTACATAGCCACCGCCATGAATCCAGAGAAGAGCCGGCAGTGTGTCAGGCCGAGCCGTTGGCTGATAGATGCGAATGAACACCTCTCCATCAGGTCCGGGCACCTGCCGATCCGCCGTTGTGATCCCCTCGATTGGAGGGGCCTGCGCCATTTGGGCCGCGGCCATCTCATCCATCCTACGGCGGGTGGCTGGGATATCATGCAGATTGAGCCCTCCTCCGGTCAGATGGAGAAAGGTTTCGAGTGGCGCGGCCAGCTCCGGGTCGAGCCGGTTTTTCATATCTTGCATATCTTGCATATTCATATCGTTCCTCCTTTTTTTCTCGTCGTCTTTAGGCTGATACCAGTTTTCACGGCCCGTTCCTCAGTACCCACCAGAGCGGGCAGAGTATAATTCAGGACAGTCGAAACGCAAGTCAAGCCTGTGTCCAAATAGTTCTGGCAACTCTGGAGCCAGTAGGTTTCACCTGGTATATTCGCTCCCAGCATGAGGCTGAAGGAGGGCATACTCATGAACGGTAACCTCAAGGTTCAACGTCTTTCAGGTGTGCTTGGCGCTGAGATTCGCGGAATCTCGCTGGGGCAGACCGGCCCAGTAGAGGCCGGGATGATTCAGTCTCTGCTCATGGAGCACTTGGTGCTCTTCTTTCCAGAACAGTATGTGACTCCTGAGGAGCACATTGCTTTCGGCCGCCACTTCGGACCAATCGAAGGGCACCCCCACCTCCATAACCTGTCTGACTATCCTGAGATCTTCGACCTGGCGGCCAGCCGCGGCGGGGTAGCGGATGAGTGGCACAGCGACATTACCTTCCAGCCACAGCCGTCCGTGATGGCAATCCTCAATATGGTGAAGTGTCCCGAGGTCGGCGGGGACACCCTGTGGGCCAATATGTATACAGCCTATGAGGAGCTGTCAGCACCGCTCCAGGACCTGTGTGAGGGCCTGACGGCTCTCCATGATGCAAGCCCACACGGCAAGCCCGAAAAAATGGCCGTTCATCCTGTGGTGCGTGTTCATCCCGTCACCAAACACAAGTCACTATTTGTCAACGAGCACTTTACCCGGCGCATTGTTGAACTGAGTCACGAGGAGAGCAAGGTATTACTCGGCTATCTGACGCGCTGGGCGTCACAGTCGCGCTTCACCGTCCGCTATCACTGGAGCGAAGGCACAGTCGCGATGTGGGACAATCGCTGTACACAGCACTTTGTGCTGAACGACTTCGATGAGGAACGCATCATCCAGCGTGTCACGGTGACGGGCGACACCCCCGAGGGCGCCTGCCAACCGCGCTGGGAACCCTACGTCCGGACTCAGAACCCAGGGGCAACCAGCCGCTATGATAGCCAGCTGAATGCATATCTTGGCCGTCGAGCAGAGACACTGGAATACACTTCAAGAGATGAATCGCTCCTTGGTAAAGCTGGTTCCGAACAGACGCGACACGACAGATAAGGGAAGCATATCTATTGGGGAGGAATATGATGGCGAAAATCAGACATATTGCGATAGCGACACAAAACGCCGAGCAGACGGCCAAGTTTTATATTGAAGCATTTGGCCTGACCCAGATCTCCACGATCGATACTCCTATCGTGTCTGGCGCTTTTCTCACCGATGGGACAATCAACCTGGCGATTCTTGACTTCAAGAACGACCAAATCGCCGGCGCAGAGCGGGGTCAAGACTGGACGGGTATTCACCACATCGGGTTTGAGGTCGAAAACTTAGAAGAAATCGCGCAGAAACTAGCCGGTGCCGGTGCCACTCCCCGCAATGATATCAACCAAGCCCTCGGTCTAGGTCTCGGCAGTGGCCACCAGGGTAATGCAGAGGTCAGATACAGTGGTCCTGACGGTGTTACTTTCGACGTCTCGCAGACGGGCTGGGTCGGTACCGAACGTCGGCCCAGAAAGACCTGAGGACGAAAAGGGATAGGATTGCGGAGGCGCGACCTGGAGACCGGAGTGACCGCCGACGCACCGGTAGCGCTGTACGCCCGACCCAAGGAGCGCATTCTGGGGAGGAAAGGTGAAGGACAGCAGACCGTTGGGAAATACACTCCAACATAAAGGAGACAACCAATAAAATTTATCTTGCATATCGGTCCTGTCATCCCGGCCTCACCAGCCGAACGGGAGGAACTCCGGCCTATTTTCCATAGAACAGATAAAGTCCAGCTCATGCTGGACGAGATGGTTGAACTCGCCCAGCTTGCTGAGGATTGCGGCTTCGAGATTCTGACGTATTCGGAGCACCATTTTTTCTCAGATGGGTTTATTGCCGGGGCGAATCCGACTCCGCATCTGCTCAATCTGGCGTCGCACACGAAACGGATCAAGATCGGACCGCTCGGATACGTACTCCCGACCTGGGACCCCATTCGTCTTGCCGAATATATTGCCTGGGCAGACCAGATCACCAAGGGCCGGTCAGTCGCCGGATTTGCCAGAGGGGTATTCCCCCACTGGGTGAATACCCTTGGACAGCGCTATCAGGTCGAGCCGTCCGTAATAGGGAAGGATGCAGAGCTACATAATCGCGAAGTGTCTCAAGAACTCTTTCACATCATGAAGCTATGTTGGAAAGATGAGCCATTTTCTTTCGATGGCAAGTACTACAAAGTGCCCAGCCCGCCTGAAGGCATCAAATGGCCGGCAGCCGAGGCCGCGCGCCGCTATGGAGCGCCGGGTGAAATCGATGAAGATGGCTGGTTGCGCAAGATCTCTCCTGTGCCGAAGCCGTTCCAAAAACCGTACCCGTTGCTCCTACAAGCTATGACTTTGACCCAAGAGACAATTGGCTGGAACGCGCGGGAAGGCGTGGTACCCATGATCTTCTTGCCGTTTCCGGACATCGCCATCAAAGGGGCGGAATTCTACTGGCAAGAGGCGCTCAAAGCCGGTCGTTCGCTTGAACTGGGGGAAAGCGTCGGGCTCGCCCGTGTCGTGGCATTAGGGAAGACAAAAGAAGCGGCCATGGCAGTGGCGCAGCAGGGGGTCATGTATCTCCTTGGGCTCTACCATTCTCATTTCTACCCCAATATCCCAACGACCGTGGAGCCAGTCATTGATGCCGGCATTGCCTTTGTCGGAACCCCGGACCATGTCCGGCGTCAACTGGCCGCTGTTCAGGAACAGCTCAATCCTGAATATTTCTTAGTGTTCTGCGACCAAGGCTTGCTGCCGCTTGAGGATGTGAAGGGGCAGGTTGAGATGTTTGCCGAACTCATGCCGGAGTTTATGGATTAGAGAGGGCCGGTCATGTTTGCAGACCGGGGCGCGAATCCGCCACCACCCCGAGATAAATAGGACGGGCTGCGCTTACTCCTGCCTGGTGAAGACGAAGTGGGCGTCCATCTTCTGCCGGGCTGCCTGCATGAAGCTCACATAGCGATGGAAGCCGCCGTTATAGTTGCCGTCCTGCCGGCGGTTGGACTCCCCCTCGAAGTTGTAATAGCCGGGCGTACAGTCCCGGTTGCGACTGGTCTTGCCCCGGTGCTTGATGACTTCCTGTACCCACCACTCCTCTGCCTCGGGAGTCGGGTCTATCGACTGATGACCATTGCGGCGCACATAGTCGATGCAGGCCGCGATGTGATCGCCCTCGGTGTTGAGAATATCCGTCAGATTGAACTGAAAAGAAGACTGGTAGCCGCCCATGATAAACAGATTCGGGTAGCCCTGGGTATGCAGACCAAACAGGGTGCGGATACCGGCGCCGTATTTATCCGTTAGGTCGAGGCCACCCTTGCCCCTAATCTGGTTGTAAATGCCGGTCTTCTGGACCTCGAAGCCGGTGGCATAGATAAGCAGGTCGAGGGCGTACTGTTTGCCCTCAAACACCACGCCCTTATCAGTGATCTCGCTGATACCCTTGCCGTGTGTATCGACCAGATGCACGTTGGGCCGGTTGAAGGTCGGCAAGTACTCATTGTGAAAGCACGGCCGTTTGCACATAAACATATACCACGGCTTGAGCGCGTCGGCAGTCGCCTTATCTTTCACAATCTCGTCGATGCGCCGGTGAATGCGCAGCATGTAGTCGATATTGGCGTTCTCCTGACGGCGGATGATCTCTTCGCGAGGGAGCGCAGCGCGCTGGGCTTTCTGTTCCTCAGTCAGCTGTGGGTCCATTATTTTCCGCATACGGTCCCGCCGCTCGGTCTGCCAGCCGGGCGTCAGCGTGCGGGCCCAGTTGGGATCGGTCGGATGGTCGTCGCGGATGTCAATGGAAGACGGCGTGCGTTGGAACACGTACAATTCCTTGGCCGCTTCACCCAAGCCCGGAACAGCCTGGATCGCGGTCGCCCCGGTGCCGATAATACCGACGACTTTGTCTGCCAGACCTGACAGGTCTTCCCTGGTATAGGCGTAGTCCCAGCGCGAGGTATGAAAAGAGTGTCCCTGAAAGGACTCCATGCCGGTGATCCTGGTCAGCTTAGGCTTGGACAGCGTGCCGTTGGCACAGATCACGAACTGGGCCTGCATATGGTCGCCCCGGTCGGTTCTGATATGCCACAGCCCTTCCTCTTCGTCCCAGAGCGTGGATGTGACGGTGGTCTGGAACACCGCCAGATTATACAGATCGTACTTCTTGGCGATCGCCTGACAGTGGGCGTAAATCTCGGCTCCCTTGGCGAAGCGGTCTTTGGGCACATAGTCCATCTCGTCGAGCAACGGCAGATAGTCATACGACGGCACGTCACACGCCACGCCTGGGTAACGGTTCCAATACCAGGTGCCGCCCACATCGGCTGCGCGTTCAACAATACGGATGCTCTCCACCCCACATTTGCGCAGCCGGGCAGAGGTCAGCAGGGCGGAAAAGCCGCCGCCGATGAACAGGCATTCCACCCTGTCGTTGATAGGCTCACGCGGGACAAGCGGGCCGCCGTAGGGGTCGTCCTCGTAGTGCGCCAGCCCGCCGGTCAGGTCCGAGGTATACTGCGCCGTCCCTTCCGGTCGATAGCTCAGCCTGAGATTTCGTTCCTCGGCGAATTTGTTTTTGATGGCCTCGTAATACGCTTGCGGCTTGGGGGAGGGCGAGAGCCAGCTCAGAGGGTCAATCAGGGGCTTTTCCATTATGCCGGTTGGTTGGTGGTTCAGCCATATGTTCTCCTCCGTATCTTGTCCGTATCGTGCGTCGCTAGGCATTGAAATATCTTTCCGTCACCTTGTGATGGTGACGGATGAGCAGCTCCTCATCTCCCAGGATGACTTCTTTCTTTGCGCCTGAGGCCAACATGGATTGGGTTTTCTCAAACGTCCCCCCATCCTCCACCAGCACTCCTTTTCTTTTACCGATGCTGCAACGACAGTCTTTTCCACGACTCGACCACAACCCGACACTGTTCTCCTGCATTTAATCCAGGATCGTCCACTTCTTAGCCCAGCCTTGGTCGTATGGCGTCCAGAATCCCAATGTGACCCCGAGCCGCTGGAACTTCCATTTCCCATCCACCCGGACATACGTCTCGTCGTATTTGGCTGAGCCCCAGACGGCTTGCTCCCCATCGTCCCCGACCATGGTACTCGGCTGGAATAAATACCACTGGCCAGTCGCGGTATCGCCGTCGACCTCAATAACCGGATTCATTACCTGATGGCGGACAAACGGCAGCGTTTTCGGCACGTCCGCAAAAAGCGCCCGGATAGCGGCCCGGCCTTCATACATGCCAAACGCCTCTCCGTCCCACACCCCATCCTCGACAAAGAAATCCATGATCCCGTCCAGGTCTTGATAGCCCTCATCACACAGGGCATGGAATTCAGCCTTCATTTTTTTAATCGCCTCAATGTCTTCTAACACCTGAAGGCGTTTTGCCAGCTCTTCCATATTCATCGAGCTCATATCTCACTCCACAGGTTCATCGTCGGTGATCCGATACCATTCCCAGCGCAGTCCCTGCGGTTCCAGGGCCCACACCTTGTTCTGGGTCGCGTGGCAACATGTCTTCTTGTGTTGGACTTCGGGCATGATGCCCGCAGCCTCGAACCGTTCCGTAGCAGAGGCAATCTCGGCCTCATCAAACACCTCGACCCCGAGATGATTCAGCCGTTCCTCAGCCTCCGGGTTCTCGAACAAAACCAGCTTGAGCGGCGGCGTATCAATCGCAAAATTGGCATACCCGTCTCTCAGTTTGTGCGGTTTGACAGCAAAGAGCTTCGAGTAATACTCGACCGCCTCATTGAGGTCACGAACATTGAGCGCCAGTTGGAGTCGCATAGCCCTGCTCCTTCCGGGGTAATGGTCCCCAATAACACACCTTGATTGCCGCATAGTACACAGACCCGTGACAAAAACCTAGCGCATTTCACGTTAGACTGTAGCCACGCTGTTCCGCTCGCGTCATGCCGGACTTGATCCGGCATGACGCGGCCAGGAGTGAGTAGGTCGGATTAGCGGAGCGTAATCCGACAAGTACGTGATGTCGGGTTACGCCTGGCAAGAACGATTCTGTAGCCTCATTTCAAGGCCGAAGAAGGACCGATGAATCTCACCTGAATCCGGGAATGAGGCCAAAGAAATCAACCATTCCCAATTTTTTACGGGGAATTCCGATTGATTACCTGCCCCGAAGATTATACCTTGTCCCTTCCGGCCCGTGACACGGTAACGAGGTGGGACAGTGCGGCTGAAAGAACTTTTGAGGGATCTGTTTGGCGAGTTTTCCTGGACTCCGCCCGGCTGGTTGCAGCGTATCGGCACCCGCCGTGTCGGCTGGGGGCTGCTCGTGTCGCTGGGCGTCACCGGGCTGGTTGCGGCCGGCTATCTCTACTACCAAAGCCTGCCCAAGCCGCTCCGCGTGGCGATTACGGTCAGACCGCCCGGCCTCACCGCCATTGCCGGGGACACACTGAGACCGGCCCAGGTCCGGCTCGACTTCGGCTACCTGCCCAACCCCGATCTGCCGTCGCCGCCAGCGCTGTCGGCGGCGCGCCTGGATCTGGTCGGGGAAGCCCTCGATACGGGCGTCGAGCTGCATCCTACGCTGCCGGGCCAATGGCGTTTTGAGACCGAGAACCGGCTGGTCTTCGAACCCGCGCAAGACTGGCCGGCGAACCGCAGCTATCGCGTGCGGCTGGCACGCGAGCTGTTCGCACCTGGGGTTAAGCTCGTCGATACAGAGACGGAGTTTACGACGCCGGCCTTTACCGCGTCGGTGACTGCGGCGAAGTTCTACCAGCATCCCGAGAAGCCAGCGGAGCGCAGGATCGTGGCGAGTCTGAGGTTCTCGCATCCCGTCTCACGGGCCGATCTTATGGAACGCCTGCACCTGTCGATCCTGACAGGCCGCGGCGAGGTCGGGGCGAAGCGGCCGCTTACCTACGAGGTCAGGTACGGCCCCCACGACCGGACTGCCCACGTGCATTCGGAAATCATCCCTATCGGGGAGCAGGAAAACTTCGTCACTGTCGCAACGGCGGCCGACCTCAAGACTGCGACCGGGGACGACTCGTTCGGCACGCCGTTGTCCGTCCAGGTTCGCATCCCGGACCGCGCCAACTACTTCCGCGTTCAAGACATCAAGACCTCCCTGGTCGACGATGCCGACGACAACCCGGTGCAGACCGCGGTGGTCAGGTTCACCGACCAGGTGAACACCACTGACTTCGGCGCGAGCGTGCAGGCCTGGCTGCTGCCGGAGCATCGTAGGGTTGGAACGCAGACCACCCGACACTACCCCTGGCGGTCGCCACGGGAGGTCACGCCGGCGGTGCTGGCAGGGTCCGAGCCGCTGGATTTGACGCTGAACCCGACCCAACGCGACACCGCGGCCCTGCAGAGCGTGACCTTTGACGCCCCGGAGGGCCGTCGTATTTATTTCCGTATCGGCGACGGCCTGACCTCGACGGGCGGCTTCGTGATGGCGTCCGCCCATGACGCTGTTGCTTCCGCTCCGGCCTATCCAAAGGCAGCCAGAATCGCCCTGGAGGGCGCCCTGCTGCCGCTGACCGGAGAGCGGCGGCTCACCCTGTCCGCCCGTGGCGTGACCGCCATCAAGGTGGAGATCCAGCAGATCCGGCCGGGAGCGCTCAACCATCTGGCCAGCCAGACCGGCGGCGACATCCGCAATCCTGCGTTCAAGAGCAGAACCTTCACCGCCGACAATATTGCCTCGCTGACCACCCGTATCGTCGACGTCAGTCCCGGACATCCACGCGAGCGGGTCTTCGCCACGCTGGACTTGAACCCCTTCCTCGACACGGGCGGCCTGTTCCTGGTTCGGGTCCAGGGTTGGGACCGGCGGCACAAGCGCACGGTCGGCGGGCTCGACCGGCGCCTGGCGCTGATCACCGACCTGGGCCTGCTGGTCAAGACCAACCTCGATCACAGCCAGCAGGTGTTCGTGCATTCGGTGGCGAGTGGCGAGCCGTTGGCGGAGGCGCGGGTGGAACTGCTCGGCAAGAACGGCTTGGCAGTGCTGTCCGCAACGACCGACGCGCGTGGGCAGGCCCGTCTTGCATCCGCGCGCGGCTTCAAGCGCGGCCAAAAACCCGTCGTCTTCGTGGTCCGCTACCAGGACGACGTCACCTTTATGCCCTATCAGCGTAGCGGCCGGCGGCTGACCTGGTCCGGATTCGATATCGGCGGCGAGCACGTGGACGCGGACGACCGGCTCAGGGCCGCGCTGTACACGGACCGCGGTCTCTACCGCCCAGGCGAGACGGTCCGCCTGTTCGGTATCGTGCGCCGGAGTGACTTCAGCGCCGTACCCGGCGCGCCTATCGAGCTCCGGGTTGACGATGCGCGCGGCCGCACGGTGTTGCGTACGCGGGCGGCCCTGCCCGCCGACGGCTTGCTGGCCTGGCGCTTCGACACCCGCCTGGAGTCACCCACGGGCCGCTACCGGGCGCAGGTGTATCTCATCGACAACGACGGCCATCACCGGGCGCTGGGCGGTACGCCCTTCAGCGTTGAGGACTATCAGCCGGACCGGCTGCGCATTCGGGCCGCGGTCGAGGGCAGCCCCGCACGCGGCTGGGTACAGCCCGGCGACCATTTTGCTCGGGTGTCCCTGGAAAACCTGTTCGGCACGCCCGCCCAGGGACGCCGCGTGCGCGGAACGCTGGTCTTACAGCCCATCTCCCCGCAGTTTGCCGAACACCCCGGTTTCGTGTTCACCGACCCGTTCCGAGACCCCGAGGCCCTGCCGCGGTCCGTGACCATCGAGCTGGCTGAGGTCGCGACCGGCGACGACGGCATCGCCCGTCTGCCTTTCGACCTCAGCCAATACGACAACGGCATCTACCGCCTGCGGGTGACGGCGGAGGGCTTCGAGTCGGGCGGCGGGCGTGGGGTGACGGCCGTCGCCGGCACGCTCATGTCCCCGGCGGAGGCGCTGGTCGGCTATAAGCCGGATGGCGAGCTGTACTTCATCAGCCGGGGCGCCGAGCGCAGCGTGCGCTTTCTGGCCGTGGGCCGAGACGCCGCGCCGACCGGCCTGGACGGCCTCGTGGCGGTGCTGTCCGAACGCCGCTACGTATCCGCGCTCGTGGAGCGGCGGGACGGGACTTTTGCCTACCAATCCGTGCCCAAGGAGAACGAGGTCGAGCGCGCGCCGTTCGCGTTGCCGGCGGCGGGCCGCGACTGGTCGCTGCCGACGGCGCGGCCGGGACGCTACGCGCTGGAGTTGGTCACCGGCGACGGCGTGAAGCTGAGTCGGGTCGAGTTCACTGTCGCCGGCGCAACCAACCTGACCGGCAACCTGGAGCGCGATGCCGAGCTCGACCTGAAGCTCGACCGCCGCGAGTATCGCCCCGGAGACGAGATCAGCATGGAGATCGTGGCCCCCTACGCGGGTACCGGTCTGATCACCATCGAACGGGAACGGGTGCACGCCTTCAAGTGGTTCCGTTCCGACACCACCACCAGCCTGCAAAGTATTCGCCTGCCCGACCATCTGGAGGGCAACGCCTATGTGAATATTGCCTTTATACGTGACATCGATTCGCCGGAGATTTTTGTCAGCCCCCTGAGTTATGCGGTCGCTCCCGTCGTCATCGACCGCGCCGCGCGCCGACTGGACATCGATATCACGGCGCCCGCCCTGCTGCGTCCCGGTGACGAGTTGGTGCTGGGCTATACGGCCCCGACACCGTCGCGTTTGGTTATTTTCGCGGTAGACGAGGGCATTCTGCAGGTGGCTCAGTATGCGACTCCGGCTCCCCTGGATATCTTCCTGCGCAAAAAAGCCCTGCAAGTCGTCACCCACCAGATGGTCGATCTGATCCTGCCCGACTACAACGTCATCCGCCGCCGCGCGGCGGCGGGCGGCGGCGAGGCGGCACGTCTCCTCGGCGCCAACCTGAACCCCTTCCGGCGGCGGTCCGAGCCACCGGTGGCGTTTTGGACGGACGTGGTCGACGCGGGGCCCGAGCAGCGCGAGGTGCGCTTCGAGATTCCGGACTACTTCAACGGCGAGCTGCGGGTAATGGCGGTGGGCGTCTCCGCCGGCAAGCTGGGCGCCCACGAGACGGCCGTCACCGTTCGCAGCCCCATCGTCCTGACGCCGAGCCTGCCCGTGGCGGTCGCGCCGAACGATGTCTTCGACGTTTCGGTCGGGGTCTCCAACAATCTGGAAGATTCCGGCCCGCAGGCGGAGGTGGCCCTGAGCGCCGCGCCCTCGGACCGGCTCGCGCTGGAGGGTGATACCAGCCGGGCGCTGGCTGTCGCCGAGGGGAGTGAGGGCCGGGCGCTCTTCCGGGTACGCGCCGGTGCGACACTGGGGGCGGCAGAGCTGACGCTGACCGCGCGCCTGGGCGAGACCGTGGTGCGCCGCACGGTTGGACTGTCCGTCCGCCCGGCGGTCGCGTTCGAGACGACCGTGAGCTCCGGTTTTGACGCCGACGGCCGCGTGCAGTTGGCGCTGCCGCGGCGCCTGCACGCAGCCTTCGCCCGCCGCCGGGTGGCGGCCTCGGCCAGTCCGCTGATGCTGGCCGACGGCATGTTGGCATACCTCGACACCTTCCCCCACGCCTGTGCGGAACAGCTCGTCAGCAAGGTCTTCCCGCAGTTGGGGCTGTTGCAGACGCCGTCCTTCCCGCTCGACCAGACGGCGTTCGGCACCCTGTTCGGTAGGACCCTGACATTGCTGCGGAGTCGCCAGGACGCAACTGGCGGCATCCGCTTCTGGCCCGGCTCTGCCGAGGCCGCGCCCTTCCCCTCGGTATACGTCACCCACTTCATGACCGATGCGCGGGCGCTGGGCATGGCGGTGCCCGACGATATGCTGAAGAACGCCCTGGGCTATCTGCGGCGGCTCGCCGGCGCGACCGGTGACCGGCGATCGGGGACCAACCTCACGGACGCTCGCACCCGGGCGTATGCCATCTATATCCTGACGCGCAACGGGGCCGTCACCACCAACTATCTGAGCGCCCTGCAGGAAATCCTGGAGCGTGACCACGCCGACACCTGGCGGGCCGATATCGCCAGTGCCTATATGGCCGCCGCTCACGCCCTGCTCCACAAGGACAGGCTGGCCGAGCGTTTGATTGCCGGCTATCGGCTCGGCAGCTCGACGTCGCCCGACACCGATTTCGACACCCGCCTGGGCCACGATGCCCGCTATGTTTACCTGCTGGCGCAGCACTTCCCGGAGCGCCTGGCCGGACTCGACGGCGAGGCGCTGCGCGAACTCGTGACCCCGCTATTCGAGAATCGTTTCAATACCCTGTCCGCGGCCTACGCCATCCTGGCGCTGGGTGAGGTGCACCGCGCGCTGGCGCGCCAGAACGCCCTGGAGCCACCCGACATCCTGGCCCGCAGCCCCGACGGGCCGGTTGAGGTCGAGCTGACGGGAGGCGAGTTTGCGCGGGCCGTGCTGCCCGTGGCGGTCGACAGCGTGGACATTACCAGCGCAACGGGCGACGGGGTGTACTTTAGCGTCAGCCAGTCCGGCTTCGACGCTGAGGTTCCGACTGCCCCGCTCGCGCAGGGGATCGAGCTCGACCGGGTCTATCTTGATAGCCAGGGCGAACGCGTCGAGCGGGTCGGCGTTGGCGATGAGCTCACTGTCCGTCTGCGCGTCCGCTCGCTCAACGGCCGGATTACCAATGTCGCGCTCACCGATCTCTTGCCTGGCGGCTTTGAGATCGTGACCAACTCCGTCCGCAGGCAATACGGAGGCAGCTTCGACTATCGGGACGTGCGGGAAGACCGGCTGGTTGTGTACGGCAGCTTTGGGGAAAGGATGACCGAGATTCGCTATCGCGTAAAGGCCACCAGCCCAGGCAGTTTCACGCTCCCAGCCGCCTATGCCGCCGCCATGTACCAGCGTGATATCCGCGCCCACACGGCCGCCGGTCGTCTGATCGTTGAGAGCCCATGACGCTTCGGCGGCGGGCGTTCTGGCTGCTCGGCTGCGCAGGGCTGGCGGCCTGCTTGGCCTGGGGCCTGGTGCCGAAACCGGACCTGTACCAAGGCGTCGGCTTTTCGACCCTGGTCACGGACCGCCACGGGCAATTGCTCAGGCTCCTGCCCGCGGACGACGGCCGCTATCGGCTGTTCACGCCCCTGGCTGCTATCGCCCCGGCGGCGCAGGAGGCGGTGCTGCTGTACGAGGACCGTCGCTTCCAGCGCCATCCGGGTGTGGATCCCATCGCCCTGGCGCGGGCCGCCTGGACCACCTACGTCCGCCGCAGCCGGCTGGTCGGCGGTTCCACCATTACGATGCAACTCGTGCGTATGCATTTCGACCTCGACACGCGCTCACCCCTTGGCAAGCTCGTGCAAGCGGCCCGTGCGCTGCAACTGGAGCGTCATTACACCAAGGCCGAAATCCTCGAAGCCTACCTCAACCTGGCGCCCTATGGTGGCAGCGTGGAGGGCCTCGGTACGGCCAGCCGGGTCTACTTCGACAAGCCGGCGAGCGCCCTCAGCCACGGCGAGGCGCTGGCGCTGGCGGTCATTCCCCAGAACCCTAGCGCCCGCTTCCCGGCCGCTGCCACCGGCCGGGCGCATCTCCTCGCCGCACGGGCGCGGCTGCTGACGGCCTGGCGCGCCGCGCATCCCGCGCTCGGGGCAGACGAGGAAACGCTTGCGCGCGCCCGGCTCGAACCCGTGTTCCGGGCGCCGTCCGACCTGCCCGCCCATGCCCGGCACTTCGTGCGCGATCATGTGGTACGCACCGCCGCCGCCGAGATTCGGACCACGCTCGACCTGGACTTGCAGACCTTGCTGGAGACCCGTATCCGCGACTACGTCGACCGCCGCAGCCGGGACGGCATCCGCAACGCCGCCGCCCTGTTGATAGATCACCGGCGCATGGAGGTGCTGGCGCTGGTGGGCTCGGTGGATTTTTTCGATGTCACCACCGCCGGCCAGGTGAACGGCGTGCGGGCGCGGCGGTCTCCCGGTTCGGCCCTCAAGCCGCTGCTGTACGCCCTGGCCCTGGACGCTGGTCTGATTCATCCCATGACGCTGCTGGCGGACGCGCCGCGCCGCTATGCGCTGTATACGCCGGAGAACTTCGATCGCGGTTTCCTGGGTCCGATATTCGCCCGCGAGGCCCTGATCCACAGTCGCAACGTGCCCGCCGTTGGCCTGCTGGCCAAGCTGGGCGTGCCGCGGTTTCGCAACTGGCTCCGCGCCGCCGGGGTAGGCAATCTCCGCCCGGCAGCGGAATACGGCCTGTCGCTCGCGCTCGGCGGCAGCGAAATCACAATGGAGGAACTGGTCCGGCTGTACGCCATACTTGCCGGCGGGGGTATCCGGCGCGACCTCGCCACCGTGCTGCGTACTGCGCCCGCCACACCGCCCCAGCGTCTGCTCAGCGCCGAGGCCAGCTATTTGGTGCTGGACATCCTGCGCGACGTGCCGCGGCCCGACGCACCCGCACTGCCGGCGGCGTCCCGGCCGGCCGTCGCCTGGAAGACCGGCACGTCGTTCGGCTTTCGGGATGCCTGGAGTCTTGGTGTGGTCGGTCGCTACGTGCTCGCGGTCTGGGTCGGGAATTTCGACGGCAGTGCGAATCCGGCCCTCGTCGGCCGAGAGGCCGCCGCGCCGCTCTTCTTCAGCATCGTCAATAGTCTTGGAGCCGGCGCGCTTCCACAGCCCCAACTCCACAGTCGGTCAGGCTGGGTGGAAAGCGGAGCCGAAGACGACCCGCCACACGGTCTGAATCTGCGCCGCGTGGAGGTCTGCGCTACCACCGGCGACCTGCCGGGGCCGCATTGTCCGCACACGACACGCTCCTGGTTCATTCCCGGCGTGTCGCCGATCAAGGTGTCCTCGGTGTATCGCGCGATACGCGTCGATCCGACAACGGGACTGCGGAGCTGTCACCCCGATGCGGCAAGAACACGGCAGGAGGTCTACGAATTCTGGCCCTCGGACCTGGCGCTGGTGTTCCGTCGCGCCGGCATCGCTATCCGCCGCCCGCCGCCCTGGTCGCCCGAGTGCGGGCTGGACGTAAGCTCGGCCTCCGGCCACCCGCCGCGCATCAAGTCGCCGCAGCCCAGCCTGGTCTACCATGCCCCCCGGGCCGGCAACGAACACCGTGGCGTGCTGTTCTCCGCGGCCGCCGACGGCGACGCGCGCGAGCTGTTCTGGTTCGTCAACGACCGCTTCGTCGGCCGCGTTGCGAGTGGTGAGGCCCACTTCTGGAGACCACGCCCCGGACAATTCGAGGTGCGGGTCGTGGATGACCTCGGACGCGCCGCCGCCGTGTCGATCAGGGTCAACCGCCCATCGCTCCCAATCGGACAGTAAGCAGGTCGGATGAGCGGAGCGTAATCCGACACGTCCGGGCTGTCGGCTTACGCCTGCGGAGTGCGCCCCTGGTTGGCGCCCGCCCGCTCCGCCACTCTGAACACTGCTCTAGCGTCAAACGCTCTAGCAGATACGGCAGGTGGTGGTCATGCGACCCTCGGCCTCCCTCTCGCCTCATTTCAAGGCCGAAACGGCGCTCAGCGGCGGCTCCCACAGGAAGTCGTGGGATTATTGCGCCGGGCCGGATGCAGCGCGACGGCGACCCACTCAAAAGCCCGCAACCCGGCGGCGGCCCAATAGACGCACCGCCGGATATTCTTTAGACTGCTCGCTCATTATGTCGAGCAACCGGTTGAGGAATCAACGCCATACCGGCAAGTAGGATCGAGGAGACACGCATGAGTATCGACCTATTGGACGCTGACCCAAAGGAAAAATTAGGCTTTGACCCAAATGAGCTCAGGGCCAAATATCGCTCCGAGCGCGACAAACGACTGCGCGAGGACGGCAACGCCCAGTACCAGGAAGTCGTTGACGAATTCGCCAACTACAACGACGACCCCTACACCGAACGGATTGAGCGTGCCCCGCTCAACGACGAGGTGCAGGTGGCCATTATCGGCGGCGGGTTCGGCGGGCTACTCATGGGCGGCCGGCTGCGTGAGGCCGGCTTCAACGACCTCAGAGTCATTGAAAAGGCCGGAGATTTTGGCGGCACCTGGTATTGGAACCGCTATCCCGGCGCGATGTGCGATGTCGAGTCGTACTGCTATCTGCCGCTGCTCGAAGAACTGAACTACGTCCCGAAACACAAATACTCATACGCGCCCGAGATTTTTGAACACAGCAAGGCCATCGCCCGCCACTACGACTTGTACGACAACGCCTGCCTCCAAACCGGGGTGAGCGAGATGCGCTGGGACGATACCAGCGGACGCTGGATTATTCATACCGACCGGGGTGACGCCATCCGAGCCCAATTCGTGGCCATGGCCAACGGGCCGCTCAATCGGCCAAAACTGCCGGGTATCCCAGGCATCACCACCTTCAAGGGCCATACCTTCCACACCAGCCGCTGGGACTACGACTATACCGGCGGCGACTCTGAGGGGAACCTGACCGGCCTGGCCGACAAACGGGTGGCGATTATTGGCACTGGCGCGACCGCGGTCCAGTGCATTCCCCACCTCGGCGCAGGGGCCAAGCACCTGTACGTGTTCCAGCGCACCCCCTCGTCAATCGATGTGCGTGCCAACCGGGAAACCGACCCCGACTTCGTCCAGCAACTCGAACCGGGCTGGCAACAGCGGCGCATGGAAAACTTCAATATTCTGGTCAGCGGGGGCGACCAGGAGGAAGACCTGGTGGCGGACGGTTGGACCGAGATTTTCCGCAACCTGACCGGCATTGCCGCCAAGACGGCTTCGCGCGAGCTGGGTCGGCGTCTCTCCTCACGGGAGAAGGGTCAGCTCATCGAGCTGCTCGACTTCCAGAAGATGAATCAGGTTCGCTCCCGGGCCGAAGCCATTATTAATGACCCGAACACCGCCGAGGCGCTCAAGCCCTGGTACCGGCAGTTCTGTAAGCGGCCCTGCTTCCATGACGAATACCTGCCGACCTTCAATCGGCCGAACGTGACCCTGGTCAATACCGATGGTCAGGGCGTCGAACGTATCACCGAGCGGGGCATTGTAGCCAACGGAACCGAGTACCCGGTCGATTGCATCGTCTTCGCTACCGGCTTCGAGGTCGGCACCAGCTACACCCGCCGGGCCGGCTACGACATCATCGGCCGCAACGGTCTCTCCCTCAGCGACAAGTGGGCCAACGGCTGGCGTACCCTGTACGGACTCCAGGCCAATAGTTTTCCGAACTGTTTTTTCCTCGGCTTCACCCAGACTGCCCTCTCGGTGAACGTTCCGCACGCCCTGAACGAGCAGGCCAAACACGTGACCTATATCCTCGACCAGGCGCGTCAACGCGACGCAAGCCGGATTGAGGCCACGCTCGAAGCCGAAGAGCTATGGCTGGCCGAGATGCAGGACAAGGCGCGTATCGCCGAGCGGTTCTACGCCGAGTGCACCCCCGGCTATTACAACAACGAGGGCAAACTTGATGCCTCCAATGGCTTTTTTGCCGGTACCTACGGGGCTGGACCCATCAAGTTCTTTCGCATCCTTGACGACTGGCGGTCCACCGGCCAACTGGAGGGCGTGGCACTCACGTAGCCGGCCGTGCAAGCCCACCGCGCCAGCCGCGGCACCCTGAACGCATTTGGTTTCGGCGCTATCGCCAGTGGCGTGAAGAACCACGTCTTCGGCAGTTGGGTGCTGGTGTACTACAATCAGGTGCTCGGGTTGGAGCCGGCTCTGGCCGGGCTGGCCTTGGCCCTGGCGTTGGTGGTGGATGCGATTACCGACCCGCTGGTCGGCGTCTGGTCGGACCGGGTACGGACGCGCTGGGGCCGCCGCCACCCCTTTATGTATGCCGGCATCCTGCCCTTTGCCGTTTCATTCTATGCTCTCCTCCAGCCACCGGCCGATATGAGCCAAAGCGGCCTGTTCGTGCGGCTCCTGTGTCTGGCCGTGGCCGTGCGGGTGTCGATGACTTTCTACGAAATTCCGCGTAGCGCTCTCGGCCCGGAACTCACCAAGGACTACGACCAGCGGACGCAACTGGTCGGCTGGAGCACCTCCTACGGCTGGTTTGGCGGAGCCGGGTTTGCCTGGCTGGCGCTGGCCTTTCTGTTGCCGGAGACCGCCGAGTATCAGGGCTCACGGGCCTATCTGAACCCGGACGGCTATCGAGACATGGCCTGGATTGGGGGAGTGATCATTTTTGCGACCGGCATGATCTCAACGCTCGGCCTGCATAGCCACATCCCCGCTCTGCACGTCCCCGAGGACGACTCTGCCGCGGGCTTCAGCCTGCGCAAGCTGGGCCGGGAAATCGTAGAGACGCTATCGAATCGCTCGTGGTTGATGTTGTTTGCCGCAGGGCTGGTGTTTGCCCTGTATATCGGCCTGCACAGCAATACCGACCGTTACTATGACCTGTATTTCTGGCAATGGACGCCCGAACACGTCCAGGTCTTTCCCGTTGTCCATATGCTCATTGCCATGAGTTGCGGGCTGCTGGTCTATCCGCTGACTCGCGGGCGGGACAAGAAGCAGACCGCAATCGGCCTGTTTCTGCTGTCGGCCACGCTGGGGCCGCTGCCGGTCGGGCTGCGGCTGCTCGACCCCCTGGTGTCCGTGCCGTTATTTCCGGCCAATGGGACCGACGTGTTGTGGTGGCTGCTCTTGCTGCACAGTACGTTTCTGGTGTCGTTGGGAGTCATTGGTTTTATCCTGGTCGGCTCCATGACCGCGGATATCGTTGAGGAGAGCCAGCGCAAGACCGGGCGGCGCAGTGAGGGCCTGTTGACCGCGGGACCAGCCCTGGCTCAGAAGATGATCAGCGCCGGCGGGGTGTTCATCGTGGGACTGTTGCTGTCGGTGTTCGGCTTCTCGGTCGCCAATCCGAGCGTGGAGTCCATGCAGCAGCCGATACGCAACCTGGCCGCTTTTCATGTCGCCCTCAGCCTGACCCTCCCCTGGATTTCGATCTATCTGGTCAGCAAATACACCATCACCCGACACGGCCACGGGCAGGACGTGCGGAGCCTCGGCTACACTGAAGCGGGGGATATGTGACAGACGGTCCTGCAAATCTGACGAATGGCGTTGGATTTGGGGCCGGCCAGCAGAATTGCTCATCCGCTCAGCACCACGTATAGTCGCGGTATGGACGCGCAGACAATTGAGCGGTGGAAAGACAGTATCGCCTTCGAGCGCGGCAGAACTGCAGCTCCGGCCGGGTTTCCGACCCTGCCCGACATTCCCGGCGGGCGCTACTGGGAGCCGGAGTTCTTTGCCCTGGAACGCGAAGCGCTGTTCAAACAGGGCTGGGTCTATGTCGGGCATACGGACCAGCTACCCGAGTCCGGCAGCTTCCTCGTCTGGCGCCGGACGGGAACCCCCATCCTGGTGATCCGCGGCACCGACGGCCGGATTCGGGCCTTCTATAATACCTGTCGCCACCGGGGGGCTCCGGTGATGCAACAGGAGGCGGGCAAGACTGGCCGCTTCTTCAGTTGCGGCTATCACGGCTGGACGTATGACACGACCGGAGCCCTCACGGCCGTCACCGATCCGCGGGACTGGGTCAATCTGGACCTGTCCTGCCGCAGCCTAGTGCCGGTGCGGTGTGCCTTGCTGGGCAACTGGATTTTTGTGTGCGAGGCGGCCGAGGCGCCGTCCCTGGAGCATTTTCTTGAGCCGGTGGCGCGCTATTTTCGCCATCTTCTCCTGCACGACTTACGGCTCGTCCATCAGCGCAGCGTCGAGGTACGGGGCAATTACAAGGTCGTGCTGGAAAACTTTCTGGAAGCGTATCACTTCCGGTTATTGCACCGGCACACAACCGACCGTATCTTCGATAACCTCGGCACCAGCGTGCACCTGTGGGCGCACGGGCACTCGCTGATGCTTTCGCCCAACCGGCGCCCCGATTGGGTCGATCCGGGGACTATCGGTATGCCCGAAATGGCCACGGCCACGACCATCGAGCGGGATCACAATCCGAGTTACCACGTGTTTCCGAATATGATCGTACCGATTGCACCGACCGGCATTCCAGCCGTCGCATTCTGGCCCCAAAGCGTGGACCGCACGATCTTGGATGTCATCTGGTTTGCCCCGGATTGGGGCGATGGCGAGCGTCATCCTTTGTGGGAGACGCGCATTGCCAACTTTGACCGTATTGTGGATGAAGACATCGCCTTTGTGGAACCGATCCAGGAGTCGATCACCCCACCGGGGTTTCGCGGGGTGCCGCTCAACTACCAGGAGCGGCGCATCTACCATTGGCACGCAGAGTTGGACCGCCGCATTGGCGCGGAGCGCGTGCCCGAACGCCTGCGCGTCCCGCCCGTCCTCGATGACTGGGTTGAGCGGGACTAAGTGCGCCACCGCTCAGGCCGTAATGCCATAGAAACGCAGGGCGTTCGTCCCCAGGACCTTGCGCAGGTCATCGCCGGGGGAGTAGCGGCGATGCTCCGCAAATTCGAGCCCCGCTCTACGGCGCAGCGAAACATAGCCACCGGGACGGCTGCCAAGAAAGCGGCGTCTGGTCTGAATGCGTAATGTTTCCAGCCGAGACAAGTAGTCTGATGTAAATAACGATGGTAACACCTGGGCTCCTTCGCCTGTGTCACTGGCTCATATCGGAATGTATACCAGCGGCTGGTGGTGCATGGCTAGCAGGAGCCGCCCCTCCGCTGGGAGCATGTCATGTCCCTGTATGGGGGTGGCTCGGTGTGTCCGTCCACGGTGGAGAAGGGTTCAGTCTGACGGGCTTGTTAGCAAGTCAGGCAATTCTCTTTTTGACGAGCTGTACCAGCCCTAGTCTTTCGAGCAAGTGAAGAGTGAAGAAAGCATGGGGGTATTTTCTCACCGGGCAGTATCTCCCCGTTTGCCCTCATGATGTGAGTGCGCTAATGTAAGCAAAAATAGAAACAATTGCTTACAGAAATGGCAACAAGTAAGAAAACGATTATCGCGGAAAAGCTAGTCCCGCATAGGAAATCTCTACCAAAGGGGCTAAAGGAGAAGCTCTATACGGCCCCGGAGCTGATCCGATTAACGGGAATGACGCGTAAGCAAGTCTCTTACTGGGAGCAGATCGGACTTCTCAAGCCCAAGCTGCGAGACTCAAAGGCACGTCCTGGACAGCCTGGTCTGTTTTACTCAACAGTTGAAATTATCAAAGCATTAATTATCTGCTATCTACGGCGATCTGGTTTTACACCGCGCCAGGTGCAACAAGTTTCCCGGAATCTTGAGCAGCAGGGGGTGCGATTAGATGAATCCGAGGCATATCTTCTCACGGACGGCTACTCCGTCTACTATGCCTCAAGCGATAATGAAGTGATTGACCTGCTCAAACATCATCGCCAGATGCTTCTCCTCGTCCCGCTCCGAGAGCAAATCGAGAAGTTGGGAAAGGCGGCCTGAGCGATGCCAGAATTCGCATCATTACGTAGGCGGGTATCGATATGAGTGCTGGACAGACTCATCCAGGAGTAGCTCTCCTACGGCCCCACTTGCATGGTTGTGGCTACCGTAACCAACAGCTTGTACCAAATGTTGCAGTGGGAAATGGACAACATTACACAGTTCCCCTTGCTGCTTTTGCCCACTCCCCCCATGACTCACGTTCTGCGTGTATCGCTGTTGTCGATGGAGCTTCCGACTCTGAAGCTACTGTCGCCTCTTGTCGTACCCTGGGAGCACCGCTGGTATTCCTCTATTTCCCCAATCAATGGCAACTCTGGCAGCAGAGTACGACAAAGCCTAAGCTCCTACGACAGATACCTCACGAGGGGATTCCGAGCTTCTTTCTCAAACAAAAGGAAGAGCTTTCTCCAGAATCCATTTATCGAGCGAAAACGTGGGCGCGTCTCGACACAAGCTATCAGCTTGACTTTGTTGATGTGGGTCTTATGCCCTTGGTGGAGGAGGAAGCCGGTAAAAAACTGACAGAGTTGATTGAGCGAGTAGTACAGGAGGCCAAATCAAGTCTCCATTGGAGTGAGGTTTCTCAGCTTCAAGGGCAATGGTTATTAAAATCCCATTTCTGGCTCTTAGCGGCGAAGCTCCTGAAGGACAAAAACGTTCAGGCATTTGCATCTCTCGACCTTGAAAACGTACAGGATACATTCAAGCGTGTGGCTGACCACTATGGAGCAACGGAACCTGTTCAGGTTGGAGTGAGATCACGGGCAAGGGCATTAAGAGAATCCGCACGAGAAATATCGCAGTTCAGCCATTTAGGCTTAGTGAGCACCGATGCTGTGGCCTACCTGTACGAAAACGCTCTCATTACAAAAGACATACGCACCAAGCTTGGAACGTACAGCACGCCAACATACTTGGTTGATTATATTATCGGAAGGCTCCGGCCTTGGATTGACGAGATTCCCGTTAAACAACGCCAAGTATTCGAACCTGCATGTGGGCATGCCGCATTTTTGCTTGCCGCTATGCAACTCCTTGGTGATTTACTGCCACCAGAGATGTCTTCTCCCAGTAAGAGACATCAATATCTTCGCGCCCGCCTGCATGGTTGTGACGTGGACTCCTTTGCTTTAGAGATCGCGCGACTCAGATTGACACTTGCTGATGCACCCAATCCAGACGGTTGGGACCTGCAACCTGCTGATATACTTCAAGACGACTCATTAGCTCGCGACTCACAGGCGGCTAGTATTATCCTGGCAAACCCACCGTTTGCCAATTTCTCTCTCAGCGAGCGTGACTTGTTACCCTCTCACGATGCAAGAGGGCCGCACGTGAATAAAGCTGCTGAAATCCTGCACCGAATTGCTACAAATATGCAACCTGGAGCAGTATTCGGCGTCGTTCTCCCGCAAGGACTGCTTCACAGCAAGGATGGCGCGTCATTAAGGAATCTTCTGACAGAGGATTTTGAAATCAACGAAATCTGCCTCTTGCCAGATAAGGTTTTTGCTTCCGACATGGAGTCGGTCGTTATTCTGGGCCGACGGTCACAGCGCGAGAAACAGAATCGAGGCCCTATTCTCTACAGACGAGTGCGGGAGCAGAACGTTGAAGACTTCAGAAGGTCTTATGAAGCGACATATGAATCTCACGTCCAAGTGTCACGATTTTCAGATACGAATCTATGGGATTTTTTTGTTCCGGACCTACAGGAAGTATGGGAATTCTGCCGAGAGTTACCAAAGTTCGGCAATATCGCTGAGATTGGGAAGGGTTTTGAATTTCGTTCTAGAAGCGATCCCCGATTTCCGGAAGGTGCAATAACTGAATCCAATACGCCATGTAAAGGCTTGACAGAGGGATTTGCGCGACTCAGCAAAACCTTACAAACCCACCAACAACCCAACAAGACTTGGTTCAGTCTCAACCCCTCAGTTATTCGATGCCCTGGACATGGAACGAAAACAGAAATTCCACAGGTGTTGTTGAATTATGCACGGGTCAGTCGTGGACCGTGGAGGCTGAAAGCGTTTCTGGATAGAGAAGGACATTCGGTAACCAGTTCCTTTATTGTTATTCGGCCTCGCAACGAAGGCTGGCCTTTAGAGGCGTTATGGGGAATCTGCAATTCACCTTTCGCTAATGCCTACTCCTACACATTTTCGACGAAACGGCACGTATTAGTAGGAGTGATGCGGGACATGCCTATTCCTGACATCGACTCCGTAGATGTGACTCCACTGCTAGAGGCGGTCAACGCTTATCTAAAAGTTGCCCCTACTCAGGAAGCTGGCTCAATTCCTTCCAATACCTTGGACAAATTGAAAACACTTCACTGGCGGATTGATGCCGAAGTCCTCCGGTTGTATGGATTACCGCCGCATTTAGAACGGCAACTGCTCGACTTATTTTCTGGGGTAGAGCGGCGGGGAGTACCGTTTGAGCAGCAAGAGTATTTCCCACAAGGCTTCACTGAAATTTTAAGGCTCAGCGACCTCTTGGCTATTACGGTGGATTGGGAACAGACCAATAAGCGCCGTTTTCAGCTCATTGAAAAGAAAGTCAAAAGAAATATCTCATCTGATGAGAAGTACGAGTTGGCTTATCTACAGCATCTCACTGATACAAGAATTCGGTTACTGGCACCATTACCTATTAAACAGCTAGAGGAAGTGAGGGAGGAGTTAAAGCGGAGGGGTATATGGGAGGGGGAATAAGAACTCCTGAGCCCTTCGCCTATCCGGCAACTCCACATGTTCGGAAGCACGGCCCGCACGGCTACATGAATTATGAGCCGTATCGAGACTGGCTGCGTGATGAATTCAGCTTTCGTTGTGTGTTCTGTCTTAGACGCGAGCAGTGGGGGACCGTAGGAGGCATGTGGGACATTGACCACTTCGCACCGCAACACAGCAATCCTCAACGCAGACTTGACTATGAGAATCTTCTGTACACCTGCCGCACTTGTAATTCTGCTAAGGGTGACCAGCTAGTTCCAGACCCGTGCAAGATTGCTTTCGGAGCATGTATTGAGGTTCATGGAGATGGGACCATTAGTGCGCTGAGTGATAATGGAGAGAGACTGATTGATAGGTTGAGGCTCGACAATGAAGATCATACAAGATTCCGTCACTTGATGATTACTACGCTACGGTCTCTCGCTCGCCACGATAAACATACCCATATTCTTTGGATGTGCTATCCGGATGATCTACCGAACCTGAGCAAACTGAGGCCGCCCGACAACACCAAACCAGAAGGTGTCAACGATTCCTGTTATGCTCGTCGAATTCGCGGTGTGCTTCCAGAGATTTATTAATACGCCATCCTCAATGGCGGGCTTGGTGGCGGGTCATACGCTTTTTCAACTATCTCAAGACAACTGAAACTCCCGCAACTGGCTGATACCATGGAGCGGCTTACTGGTCTTTCCGTCTCGTAACAGTTTGAACGTCAGTCCACGCAACGCTGCCGGTCGATAGCCTGCAACAGAGTCGAACCGCTCTTTTACCGAATAGTGCACGAGCGGGAAGTCTTGCGGGTTCCGGCTCCGAACGTCATTGTCGTTGACGTAGACCCGTCTGGGTTCCTGGCCCGGAAGCGTCGTCACTCCCGAGTTCGCGTGCAGTATGCCATGGACCAGGGGGTTGATGGCGATGTCGTCAACTTCCAACTCGGCCAACTCGCTTTTCTGGGATTCCAGCAGCCCTTGGATGGCCTCGTAGTTCCCCGCCTTAATGCGAATACGGTCACCAAGCGTCTTCTTGCATTCAGCAATGATGAATGTCAGCGCGACATCGGACAGTCCGTCGAACCAGTAGCCTCCGCCGATGTCGCTATGGACGCCGGGAAACCACACTTCCAGAATACGGTTCGGATTCTGGTCGTCTTTGTTGATGAGCGTTGGCTCGAACGACACCCGACTCTCGTCGAGCGACACGATATGCACCGCCCGTTCAATGCGTTCATGCAAGGTGCCGTTCTCAAAGACAACATGGCTGCTGATACGTTCGCCTTTGCGATGCATACCCCATCGCGGCAACGGTATCGAACACGCCCAGAAAGGATACGCGGCACTGTGCATGCTCTTCCAAGATCATACTGGCGAATTTCCGGGCCAGCGCCGCTCCACGACTGAAGCCGAATATGGCAAGGGTATCACCAGACTTGTAGTTTGCCGCTTTGAAGTCCCTCATGGCCTCATTCAGAATTCTTCGGGCATCACCGAATCTTGGGGCTATAGCCTGATTGATCATCTTTTGCCCAAACGAGAACAATCTCCCTAGAAGAGGCACTTGCCACCCGTCTTCCCTTGTCCCAATACCGTTGAAGTAGAACGTAGTCTGCTGTTTCCCCTCTGGCGTTCTCGTGTCAGACTCGTCCTCGTTAATCCCACCTCCCATCAGAATGTGGAGCTTCAAGATGTTGCTGATACTCTCATCTTCCTGGAATTCATCGGCATCGCTGGGTTCGTTACCTGTCCCGTCAAAACTAAAGACCAATGTCTTCTCATCCGCGTCAGCCATCGTATTCATTCCCTTCTCGGCATTGTGTCTCGTCAGCGTGAGCTGAGTATTGCCACGCACGCTAGGGACTCCTCAGTCGGCCTGTCAAGGTCGGAAGGTTTCTCGTTCGGCGGGCGTGTAGCTTGGACAGGCTAGGCCACCACAGGGAGTTACCCCTACGACAATCGGAGCGCGGCCATCTTGGCCGCAGCCTGCTTCTGCGGGCTGGAAGCCCGCACTCCTAAGCGAATCGGGCAGGCTCCCATGCCTGGATTCCCGCGTGCGCGGGACTGACGCCCACAGAATGATGGTCGGCCTCTACGCCTCAATGCCGTAGAAACGGAGGGCATTCGTCCCCAGGACCTTGCGTTGGTCAGCCGGGGGGAGGGGAGCGAGGCGTTCCTTGAGTTCGGCCGCCACCCCGTAGTCGGAGTCGATATGGGGATAGTCCGAGGCCCACACGAAATAATCAGCGCCGATATGCTCAATGATGCGGGCGGTCAGCGTCTCGTCCGGGTCGGCCGAGACCAGGCATTGGCGATAGAAATACTCGCTGGGTTTCATCTTGAGCACCGACCGTCCGGCCAACGGTTGGTATTTATGGTCCAGCCGGTCCAGCCAGGCGGAAATCCAATTAGCACCACACTCCAGGACCGTACACTTGAGACGCGGGTATAACTCGAACATCCCCAGGGAAATCATCTGGGTAAAGGCCGCCATGACATCAATGGCCAAAAAGGCAAAATTGAACAGACCGAAGTCACCCTCGCCCTGAATCCAGTCTCGCCACGACGGCTCGTCGCGCAGGACGACATGAAAGCCGACCGGCATCTCCAAGTCCTGGACGGTTTCCCAGAAGCGGACAAAGGCGGGATCGTTGAAGTGCTTCCAGCCGCGCGCCACCATATCCGGCGAAAGAAACACCCCGACGCAGCCGTGCTCTTTCGCCCACACGACTTCGTCAACCGCGCCGTCCGGATCGATCAGGGAGATATGCGCGATGGGATAGAGCCGTTTTGTATTCTCGCTACAGAAATCGATGATCCAGCGGTTATACGCCCTGGTGTAGGCGGTGGCGAGTTTCGGGTCGGTGACCCAACCTTCCCAGACAATGCCAACGGTGGGGTAGAGGAGGGAGATATCAATGCCCTCGCTGTCCATGACTCTGAGACGCGGGACAGGATCGTAGCTGCCCGGCGGACAGCCATCGGCATAGGTGCGCTGGCCCGGCGTGAAGAAGGCTTCGGACTCTGCGGCGTCCGAGCCTATCCCGCCCAGCGCGCCTAGGGTTCCGCGAATGACGTTCAGGGGCTTGTTGTCGAACATGAGAACTTCCCAGCCGTTGTCGTCATGTTCGAGGCGCACGGCCCGGTCTCGATACTGGGGGTCAATATATTTCTGCCAGGTATCGAGTGGCTCCAGCACGTGACCGTCGGCATCCACAATCGGACCTATCTTCCCCGTGTCCTGTGTCGCCATATAACTCCTCCTGTCGTGTTCCTCTCTCCGTCCTGTCACTTTATTGTGGTTGCCCAAACGGGGCAAGTTATCAAAGGGCAAAGTTTCCGCTACAAGAGAAACATTGA
The DNA here is from genome assembly GCA_965247985.1 of uncultured Binatia bacterium (SeqCode). Taxonomy (GTDB): domain Bacteria; phylum Desulfobacterota; class Binatia; order Bin18; family Bin18; genus Bin18. The sequence goes on from OZ252051.1 coordinate 4,400,504, forward strand.
CGCTCCCGTCGAATATTGAGTGGAACATTGAGCATCGACCTACAGGGCTTTCACTTCAGGGAGGAAGAGCATGAGGGGTGTAATTGGCATTGTCAGCGGACTGGTCGTGTTTCTCGGGCATATCACACCCGCACGCTCCACTATGTACGATGTGGTCACGGTCAAGCTCCAGGAGGGTTGCCGCCTGGACAAATCATCAAAACTTGTGGACGATGTAGCAGCCTATACTAAAGACAACGGCGCATGATGCTGGGTTGCAATAAGGCCGGTTTTGGCAAGAAATTGACATAAAAGCTGTCTCAGTAACTGAAATCATCAGAGTCGAATTAGAGGAGGGAGGGAGACCCAAAATTGACATAAATATTGGCATTTATCGATTACCGCGAAATTCTTTGCGCTTTGTGACAACCTCCGTGTAGCTTGGTGTAGAACGTCTTGGCGTGGAATGGAGTCAGATAATGCCTTCTCTCCTCTACGAACCTGATGAGCGCCCGCCGTATGGCCTGACTGTTGGGCTTGGCCTTCAGCTCGCCATGACAAACGGGATTGTTAATGTGCTCCTCCCGATCATTGTAACGCGGGCAGCGAATCAAGACGAGCTGTACCTGTCCTGGGTTGTCTTCGCAGCGTTTATGGTCAATGGAGTGACCACGGCATTACAGGCTCTCCACATCGGGCGCTTTGGCTCTGGGTATATACTCGTTATGGGGCCCACCGGCGCCTGCATCGCGGTGTCCATCACCGCACTCGTTGAGGGTGGTCCGTCTCTACTGGCAACCCTGCTTATCTTTTCATCGTTGTTTCAGTTCGCGTTGGCCGCACGTCTCTCGTTGCTACAGCGCTTCATCACGCCGGTTGTGGTCGGGACGCTCAGCACCCTGATTCCCGTCCCCGTCATGCCGGCTATCTTTCGGATGCTGACCGATGTGCCGGAGGGGACTTCGTGGGCCGCAGCTCCAACGAGTGCTGCGGTAACCTTTGTCACGATCTTGGCGATCGCGCTTCGGGCCTCAGAGAAGTGGCGGTTGTGGACGCCGCTCATTGGGGTTGTGCTAGGCTGCGCGGTTGCCGCGCTGTTTGGGCTGTACGACACCGAACGGGTACTTGCTGCGCCCTGGATCGGCTTTCCCACAAACACCTGGCCGGGGGTTGACCTGACGTTTGGCTCTAAATTCTGGACCCTCTTGCCAGCGTTCGTATTCGTGATGCTGATCGGGACTGTTGGGACCCTCAGCCAAGCCGTCGCCATCCAGCGGGTCTCGTGGCGTAGGCAGCGGGCAACCGATCTCCGCACGGTCCAGGACGCGGTTGCCGTAGACGGCTTGGGCAATCTGCTGTGTGGAATCGCTGGTACGATGCCGAGTACGACCCGTCCGACAAGCGCTCCGTTTGTGGCGCTTACCGGGGTTGCTGCTCGCAGCGTCGGCGTGTACCTCGGCATCATTCTCCTCCTGTTGGCGTTCCTGCCGAAGGTAGTGGCCGTGATGATCGCCATTCCGAGCCCGGTGATTGCCGCCTATGCAACCGTTATGGTCGGACTTGTTTTTGTCCAGGGCATGCAGATCGCCCTTCAAGGGAGGAGCGACTACCGAAAGACGCTCGTCATCGGGGTATCGTTTTGGATCGGGATAGGCTTCCAGAATCAGGTAATTTTCCCAGACTACCTGAGTGGAATATGGGCGGTACTCCTTGACGACGGCCTGACCGCCGGTGGCCTCACGGCGCTGGGGCTGACCGTATTCATGGAGCTGACCGGGTCCCACCGCAGACGGCTCGAAATAGAGTTGGCTATCGCGGACCTGCCAAAGCTTGAAGCTTTCCTGCGCGACCTTGCCTCCCGCCTGAGGTGGAACGCGGAGGCGACCCAACGCCTGTGTTTGATCGGCGAGGAAGCGCTGGTGAGCCTGTTGGACCAAAGAGACCAAGGGGACAACAAGACGGTGGCTCGCGTGGAGCGCCGTTTACGCGTGAGCGCACGTCAGGACGGCGATGCCGTGGAGTTGGAGTTTATGGCGGCGCTTGGCGAGGAAAATCTTGAAGACCACATTGCGCTGCTCGGGGAACATGTGGAGACACCAAATGAGCGTGAACTCTCGCTGCGTTTGCTGCGGCACTTCGCCTCGTCCGTGCGCCACCAACAGTATCACAACATTGATATTGTTACCGTGCGCGTCGAGGGCTCGGACCGGCCGACCTCTTCTTTTACAGCTGGGGCATAATATCCTGGGCAAAGATCTCCAAATGCTCCATAGCGTCAAAGGCCGGGTTGACCATCAGATGCCGCGCCCCGGCCTGGACCAGCCGTAGGTCGGATTAGCGGAGCGTAATCCGACAGCGTTCCGTCCAGAGACGCAGCGCCTAGGCTTGACGGCCAAGCATGCTGATCGCTATTAAGGCATGCTACTCTTCTGAAAAGGAAGGAATCGCTCGTGTATTCTGCCCTCCGTACTGTCACCAGTCTTTTGGTCTCCCTCGTGGTCCTTGTAGGTTGACAAAAACCATCTCCCATCAGAGCCTCTGCCAGCGCTCGCCGGATTGCGTCTCATACGCCCGAGCGGGAGGCGATTTTTGAGGACGGCGAGCGGTTCCGGGCCCTGGAGGCAAGAGAACCTGTCTTGCGCTATGGACGTGACCGGGGACGAGTTATCAAAAAACAGACTTGCCGCGCCAAGGGATACCTGCACAACCACGCTGAACGTTGACCCTTGGGAGTTGTACCTCAGGGAGAAATATTATGAAGAGTATAATAGTAGAAAGAAAGCAGTATGGCTGAGCAACGCATATTCACGGACCGTGACGATTGTTTTCACTTCGACGAGATGGCCGGTGACTGGTGGGCGACCGAGACGGCCTGGTTCTCTTTCTCCCACCCGGAACGGCGCTTGGGCGGCTGGTTCTACACTATGGCGCGACCCAATATCGGCACGGTCGCAGGCGGTGCCTGGATTTGGGACGATTCAGCCCATCTGCCCTGGGAGGTCCTGTATTCGGCAAACTACACCGCCCTTGAGCTGCCGCGCGATCAAAATTTGAACGACATTACATTACCGACCGGCGTTTCGATTCGGGTGATCGAACCGTGCATGTCCTATGCGCTGGGCTATAATGATGAGCCGCGTTTGCAGGCGTCGCTGCGTTTTGAGGGCGTGATGCCGCCCGAGCCGCTGACCAGTACGGGTTCGACTTTTGGGCGTTCGCATCATTTCGACCAGATCGGACGGGTGAGCGGAGACATTATTCTGCACGGAGAAACGATCCCGATTGATTGCCTGGCCGTGCGCGACCGCACCTGGGGACGGCGTCGGGAGGACCGCCCGCGTCAGGCGGCCTATGTCACCGGGGTGGCCACGCCACAGCACGGCTTTCTCGCCGTCACCAACGTGGAGGCAGACAGAAATCCGGTTGCGTATGGCTTCCTCCACCGCGCTGGACGGACGCTTCCCCTGACTCGGGGCGAGCGCCGTCTTGAGCGAGATAGAGAGAATGGCTGGATCACCCGCGTCGAGATTCAGGCCCACGATACCGAAGGTCGTGCACTCCATGCTGTAGGCGAGCCCTTGAGTCGGATTGTGATCAATCGCCACACGTTTATCGATATCAACAGTCTGATACGCTGGGAGATCAATGGAGAGAGCGGCCACGGTGAGGACCAGGACATGTGGCCGGTTCACCGCTGGGCGCGGATGCGGCGTAACGCCCGGATAGCAGACGGAGGGAACGCCTGATGTCGGACTACGTCCAACTGGCTCCGGACGAACTCTTGGAACGCATCGCTCGGACACTCAAAAAAGAGATCGGCCCGGCGGTTGAAGCCGCCTACCCCAAGACGCAGGCGTTCATGGCGGCGGTGGTGTTGCAAAAACTCGCCGGCCAACTGCGTCTGGCTGACGAACACGCCGCGGCCGGCCGGCACGATTTGCAGGAACTCGCGACAGAGCTGGCCGGAGAACTCGATACCGCCTCAGCGGAGACGCCCCCTGCCCTTCGGGCCGCGGTGCATACCCTGCGCCAAGACTGCGATACGGCGAGCGTGTCAGCTCTGATTGAAACCTTATATGCAACCCGGTCCGAGCTGGGTGAGGAACGCTTTGAAAGCCTCATCGGGCGCGTGCGCACCCGGCTCCGAGCGCGTATTGACCGCGAGATGGTGTACGCCGCATGACACAACAAGCGACCGACGACCGGGATATGGCGGAACGCATCCGCCAGTATATTGCGACCCAACTTCCCAACGCCTCGGACCTGCGCCTCGAAGCAATGGAGCGCATTGCCGTGGGCTGGTCGCATGAAACCTGGCTCTTTGACGCGCATTGGACGGAGGGCGGCGCATCAAAAACGCAGGGTCTGTGCCTGCGGCGTGACCCCGGCAATGCTCTGCTGCGACACTTCTCTGATCTCGGTGTGCAGTTTCAGGTTCTCCAAAGTTTAGCGTCCACACCCCTCCCCACCCCCAAGCCGTACTGGTACGAGAGCGACCCCGGCATTCTCGGCAAACCGTTCCTGGTAATGGAGAAAGTTGCCGGGACATGTCCGAGCCCGTGGGGTTCGGCTGGCAGACGCTTTTACGCCGAGGCTGCCGCGCGCGGCAGCCTGCCTGAGAGTTTTACCCATACACTGGCCAGCCTGCACAGCATTGATTGGGAAGCGGCCGGTCTGTCGTTCTTGGGCGTGCCCGAGTCAGGCAACGACTTTGCGCTGCGTGAGGTCCAAAAATGGTGCGAGCTGGTAGAAATCTCCCAGCAGGAGCCGCACCCCATCCTCGTAGACCTCATTGGCTGGCTCAAGGCCAATGCCCCGGAGACCAAGCGTCTGACGCTGGTCCACGGCGCCTATCGTACTGGCAACCTGTTAATCGACAACGATCAAATCTCTGCGGTGCTCGACTGGGAGCTGCAAGTCATCGGAGACCCGATGTACGACGTGGCCTATGTGCTGACTGACCTCAACCGTGAGGGCAGCGCGTTACTGTCTCACCTTGTTGAGCGGGATGCTTTTTTCCGGGACTACGAGAAAGCTACTGGAATAGAGATCGACGAAGCGGTCTGCCAGTATTACGGCATGCTGTATCAGTTGCGCTCAGCAGCGTTCTGGATGAGTGCAGCCGGTCTGTACGCTTCGGGCCAGAGCGACGACATTCGCCTCGCCCGCACAGCTTGGTCCGTGCCCTTTGTCCTGGAAGGCGCGGCGCGGGCGTTGGGCTATTAGAGCCCTTCACCATTATGGACAGTCTTGTAGGTCGGGTTACGCCTACGGCTAACCCGACCTACAAGACTGTCCAGCGCCAAGGAGGCGAGTGGTCAAGCGGCATCAATATGATATGAGGGAACTCTCGCAAGGAGGAAGTGATGCCGACATTCAGAACCGACGACGGAGCCGAGCTGCACTATAAAGTCGAGGGCAAGGATAGGGGCAACCCCGACCTGATCTTCATACACGGCTGGTGTTCCAATCTAAACCACTGGGAGGCGCAGGCGGCCTACTTCCAGGACTCCCACCGCATCCTGCGTATGGACCGACGGGGCATGGGCAAGTCTACCACGCCCGGCTCCGGCCATACGCCCCAACAGCACGCCGCGGACATCGCTGCCATTGCCCGGCACGAAGGCTTCAGCAACGCTGTGGCGATTGCGCACGCCGGCGGCGCCCCGGCCGGCATCGCCCTCAGCCATGACTATCCAGATTTGGTCAGCGCCTACATCATGGTCGATTCCGCGGTGTCGTCCGGGGCCGATGTTGAGAACCCGACCACACGCACCGATCGGTTTTATGCCGAGATGATAGAACAATTAACAGCCCCAAACGGAGAGGGGTATTTCCGCGAGTTATACACCAGCTTTTTCGGTCCGCAGGCCGACCGAACGCTGGTCGAGACCGCGGTCGCCGAGGCCTGTCGCACCCCGGTCGAGGTACGGGTCAAAGAGATCCGCCTGATGACCGCTGACACGGCAACACAAGCAGCCGCAATGTCACAGCCCACCCTCGTCATGGTCGGACCCTGGATGGCAGACGCCTTTCCCCAAGCCGCTGACCCGACGCATCTGAAATCCTATTTCAAGCAGGTGGAATTTGCGCGGGCAATCGGGACGGGCCACTTTCTTCAACTCGAAGTCCCAGACCAAACGAACGCCTTTATCAAAAGCTTTGTGTCGCGCAGAGTACACATAGAGGAATAGGACATGCCGATTCAAAAGTTTGCTCCCCTGACCAAGGACTTCCCGACCTTTGATTGCGATGCGCATGTGACCGAGCCGCCCTGGATTTGGGAGCGCGCTAAGGACTGGCTCACAAAAGATGAATTGGAAGCCCTCAAGACCACCATATGGTTTGACGCCGAAAGCAAGCAACTGATTGTGAATGGCGTGCCTGGGTCGGGAATCGGCTCACAACTGATTGGTGGCCGGCGCGGCAGGATTCATGCCATCTCCTTTGCCGGGCCGGGCCTTAAACATGATATCCAACGTGCCCTGTACGTCCGCAACCTGAATCCCGAGACCGCCCTCAGCGCCGAGCAGGCCGACTATCTGGACCACAAGGGCTCCTATAAACCCGAAGAGCGCCTGCAGGATATGGATGTCCAGGGCATAGACCAGGTGATGATTATCCCGACTGATATCGACACCTATCCCTGGTTGCAAAACGCGCTTGGGGCCAAGGCCATGTGCAAAGCCTATAACGAATGGGCGTATGAATACTGTCAGGCCAATCCCGAGCGGCTCTTTTTTGCCGCGATGCTACCCATGCAGGACCCGAAATATGCCGCTCAGGAAGTCTACCGGGTGGCGGCTAAAGGCTGTCGGGTCGGCCTGGTCCGGCCCGTTGACGCTATGGGCAATTATCCACTCCAGCCCAAGTATGAGCAGGTCTGGCGGGCCATGGAAGACGCCGGCGTGGTGTACGGCATGCACCCCTTTCCGGCCTTTGGCTCACTCAAGCCGGCCGGTTATGCCGAACAGTACTCGGGCGCGGAGTTGATTGCCCGGACCATTATCTCCGCGGGTCTGCCACACTCGTTTCTGACCAATGTACAAAACTTTCAGGCCGAGGCCGCGCTGTGGGTCACCATGGTCCTGATGTCGGGCTTTTTTGAACGCCATCCCAAGCTCCGGGCAGCCGTGTTTGAAGCGTCTTCGACCTGGCTGAGCTTTCTGCTGGACCGCTGCGATAAGTTCTATACGCTGTACCGCAATGAGCGCGAGTTAGCGCCGCTCAAGCGCCTGCCCAGCGAGACCTTTTTCACCCATTGTGTCACCGGCTTTGAGGGCGATGAGGCTCCGCCCTCGCGTTTGCCCGAGTTTTACCAGGATATCCTGGCCTGGTCGTCCGACGTGTATCATCACGACGGTGACGATGTGTGGCGGGCGCTGGAGACCATGCGTAGCTGTGAACTGCCGGAGTTCTACCAGAGCAAATTCCTGGGAGAGAACGCGCGCACGCTCTACCATATCGACCCCCCGAAAACGTTCATCCGGGAGCGCGTGACCGAAATTGAACGCCCGGACTGGTGGCCGACCGAGGACGAGGTCAAGCGTGCTCTGGAGCCCGAAGCCGCTCTCAGCCGGCCCTATCGTGAACGGGGACGACACTCCAATGGAAACGGCCATGCGACTGAAGGAGCCCGGGCATGACCAAGCGCTTTGCCGTCTTTGACGCCAACTCACATATTGTTGAGTCGCCCGAAATCTGGGAAAAATATCTGGAGCCGGACTACCGTGCCCTGGGGAAATTCTCCTTATGGCGGGAGGACGGCCAGTACGCCTCCTACCTCAAAATCAATGGCGAGGCCTACCATGATCAAATGGCTCGGGTGAATCCCAACATCCCCCGCCATGCCATTTGGCGACCGGGCATGACCTGGGAGCAGGTCGGTGCGCTTGACCCCGATACCCGGCATGCCATGACCGAGGGCGCGTCCGACCCCCAGGCCCGGCTGCGGGATATGGACGCCATGGGCGTGGACCAGACCTTGCTCTACCCGACCTGGTTTGCCGAGGGATTCCCCCTGGTCAAAGACCCGGACAGCGCCAACGCCCTGGCGCGGGCGTATAACAACTGGCTCGCCGATTTTTGCCAGGCCGCGCCCGACCGCCTGTATGCCGCGGCCATGATTCCCTTGCAAAACATGGATTACGCCCTGGCCGAACTACAGCGAGTTGCCTCCATTGCGTGCTTTCGGGGCGTGTTTCTGCGACCGATGTTCATTCAGGGGCGCTACTATACGCATCCCTATTATGATCCGTTCTGGGCCGAGCTTGAGCAGCTCGGTCTGACGCTCGCCGTTCATCCGGCAACCGGCTTGTGGAACCCGGAGTGGACCTCCCACGCGGCGTTTATTGAGAAAGTCAACCGCCGGCTCACTCAGGTCACTCTGTTCAGAGAAGCCGGCGGTGGCCCGTTTGCGGGTGGTGGCAATGGACCCAATTTCACGTTTGGGGCCCAGCAGCCGATCGGGCATCCGGTTGCTCCGATCCTGTCTCCGTGGCTGGATAATCATATGTTCGTGGCTGCGACCTTGATCGGTTTTACGGCCATGCAGCGCTATCCCGACCTGAAGGTGGTGATGGCCGGCGGCCAGGCTTCATGGATGGAAGAGGTCCTGGAGAAGATGGAAGCGTCCACCCTGACGATTCCTCCCCTGCACTACTACCCCGTGCGGACCGATGTGGAAGACATGTGGGAAGAGGGCCGGGTGCTGCTCGCCTTTGACGCCGAGGAGCGGCTGATCCAGCAGCTCCCCCAGACCTTTGCTCACAAGATCGTCTGGGGCTCCCGCTATCCGCAGCAGGATACGACCAGCGCCTGGGATGCCATTGAGACCCTGAGCCAGGCCCACATTGACGACGCCAGCATGGCCCGTATGCTGGGTGGAAACGCTGCCGAACAGTTCGGTATCGAGCTGGTGCAAAAGGTGGAAAAGAAAGAGTTGCACGGACAATAGACAAAATAAGAGAGAAACTATGGTCTCTTCGCACCTCTCGTTTCAACACGATCTTTTCCCCGCCCACATCCGTTATCCCGTTCTGGCATTGACCTATGTCCTCATCAAACCGCTGCTGTGGCTGGTCGATATGGCCGGGTATGCGGATCGTTTCTGGGCCGCCGTCGGCCGCAAGATGAAAACCAAGATGCTGGCCGGGTATGATTTTGGCGACTACCGCCCCAGCCGGCACGATGTGGTGGTCTGCACCTTTCCCAAATGCGGCACGAACTGGACCATGCAGATCGCGTATCAAATCGCCATGCGGGGCAAGGGCGATTTCAGGCATATCCACGATGTGGTGCCGTGGCCGGATTTTGCCAGGCAGGACCTGGTCGCGTCCCTGTCGGACGATACCGCCCGCCAGGCCGCGCCCACCGGCCTGCGGGTGATTAAAACCCATCTGGAGTGGGAGCGCATTCCCTACACCCCAGACGCTCGCTATATCTGCATTCTGCGCGACCCCAAGGACGCCTTTGTGTCGAGTTACCTCTTTATCCGGGATGTCATGTTCGGCCCGCTGATGCCCGCCGTGCCGATCTGTCTGCGGCTCTTTTTTTCCGATGCCGCGCCGTTCAACTGGTCCAAACACCTGCACGGTTACTGGCAAGACCGCCACCGCCCCAACCTCCTGATCCTGACCTTTGATGAGATGAAACAAGACCTGGCCGCGGTCGTACGCCGCATTGCCGCGTTCATGCAGGTCGAGTTGACCCCAGACGAATTTGCCGCGGTATGTCAGAAGAGTTCGTTTGCGTATATGAAAGGCATGGATGAGAAGTTCAAGCCGCCGGCACTGACTCCGTGGTCGTCGCCCAAGCGGCAGATGATCCGCCGCGGAGTCAGCGGCGGGTCGTCCGAGTTATTATCCTCCGCACAGCAGGACTTTATTGATACGACGTGCAAAGCCGAGCTGGCACGGGTCGGCAGCGACTTTGCGTACGATACGGTGTGGGGCAGCCAAGCCGACGGGGAGAACAAGATGACCGCCGCGCAGAGCGTCGAACAACACGGGGTATAGCGATATTTCTCAACACACCTACCAGTGTTAGAATGATTCACATGGCGAGAGCACAGCCCATAGAAAAAATTGTTCCATCGTCTCAAGCCTCTCAACCGGGCGGACAGGCATTGTATGAGCAGGACTTCCACGCCTGGATTGGAGAACAGGTGGGAGCGCTGCGGTCCGGCCAGACGCACAGGCTGGATATCGAGAACCTGGCTGAGGAGATTGAGGACATGGGGAGAAGCCAACGCCGGGCTGTGAAAAGCGCACTCATCATCATCCTGAGTCATCTCCTAAAGTATCGCTACCAGTCCAACCGTCGGACCAATAGTTGGCGGGCAACCATACGAGAGCGCCGCCGCCGCGTGCGCGACGAACTGGCCGACAGCCCGAGCCTGCAACCGTATAGTGAACGCATTCTTGATGATTGCTACCAGGACGCGCGTGAAGCGGCCGCGGATGAGAGCGGCTTGCCCATTGTGACGTTTCCGTCCGCTTGTCCATTTGCTTTGGAGCAGGTTCTCGATCGGAATTTTTTGCCGGAGTCGAACTGAGAGGAGTATGTACATGCACGTGATCGATGGCGACAGCCACTTTATGGAACCGCTTGATCTCTACCCTCGCTACATAGACCCGGCATTTCGGGACCGAGCCATGCGGGTGGAAAAGGACCCGGCCAGCGGTGAGCCGGCCATCCTCATTGATGGCCGGCCCCTCAAGATGGTCAACACCACCGACCTGTTAGCCGCGGTGGTGGCCTATGGACAGAAAGAGATGGGTCGAGACGTCAGCCATTTCGATCAATATCTGGCGCTGAGCCCGGACTGGCAGAATATGGACAAACGGGTCGAGTTTCTGGATGCCGAGGGTATTCAGGCCCAGGTCATCTACCCCACGCTGGGCCTCTTATGGGAAGGCACTGTGGAGGACCCGGTCTTTGCCGATGCCCTGAGCCGGGCCTATAACACCTGGGCATTTGAACTGTGTGCCGGCCATAGCGACCGGCTTTTCCCCGCGGCGCATATCTCCCTGCGCGACGCCGAGCTGGCCGTGCGCGAACTCAATCGAGTGGCCAAGCTGGGCTGTCGAACCATATTTGTTGCCGCGGCTCCGATCAACGGCCGTAGTTTCGGCCATCCGGACCTGGACCCCATTTGGGCCGCCGTGCAGGACCTGGACCTGAGTGTCGGCATCCACCTGACCGGGCATAAGCATTCGACCGGGCGCGAATGGTACCGCGACCGCGACCCCGGCATGATGTTCGTGACCATGAATCTGATTCAGGACCCGCGCATGGCGCTGACTACCATGGTCTACGACGGTGTGCTGGAACGCTTTCCCCGCCTGCGGGTGGCTACCATAGAGGCCATGGTCGGCTGGATTGGCGAATGGCTGGAGCGGCTCGACTACCGCTATAAATACATGGGCCACACCTCGCAGATGGAGCGCCCGGCCTCGGAATACTTCGAGCGCAATATCTGGATTAACGGCGACCCTGAAGAGAAGATGTTTCCCCTCATCGTCCAGTTTGCCGGCGACGAAAAATTCTTTGTCGGCTCCGACTATCCCCACGCCGAGGGTTTTGTGGAGCCCGTGCGCAAAGCGCGCGAAACCTTGTCTTCGCTGCCGCCCGAGTCGGTGGATAAAATTCTGGGGGGGAACGCCAGGCGCTTCTTCGGGATCTGACGGGTTACGCCCGCGACGGTGGCCAAGTGAAGCAGGGGGACGATCCCTGTCTCAGCTTGTGCGCCCTCCCGGTCCGGGCGGCTGAGCGGACGGGCAATGCCGCACGCGCAATAGTCACTGAGAAGCAATTATGATTCTGAAGAGGCTCCTTGGAATTGTTCTCACTTTGAGTGTGGGTAGCGGGAGCATGGCAGATAGCGGAGGCGGATTGAACTCATCGGTCAAAACTTTCCTGACGACACAAAAATTAATCTCTGTGGCCACCAAGCGCGCCAATGGTGACTGGAGCCGCCCAGCCCCTATCTGGTTCGCGTATGAGGATGAGGCCGTCTATTTCATCACTGCTCCGACCTCATTCAAAGCCCGCCGGATTCGGGAGGGGAGCCCGGCCTTGGTCTGGCTGGATGAGAAGCGAGAGCCAGCTTTTAGCGGGGAAACCCAGATCGTGACCGATCTCGCGATCTTAGATCGGATCAATGCGGCGTATAAGGGTAAATACTGGGCGGCCTGGTTTACGTATTGGGCCATGCCGCTGGCCGGACGGGTTCAGGCCGGCAATATGGTTGCCGTCCGAGTCACACCCAACCGATAGAGGACCTCCGCATGGCAGAGGCGTGGCAGGAGAACAGGGGCTTCCGTTCACTCTGGATGGTGCTTGCCGGTGTGGTCATCGCATCGTTCGGCGCGTTGCTCTATTACGGCCGCGAAGTCTACCAGATGGCACCTCCGGTTCCGGAGCGTATCCTAACCCCTGGCGGTACGGTCGTCTTCACCGGAGACGATATTCGAGCCGGCCAGGACGTGTGGCGCTCAATTGGCGGACACGACCTGGGCTCCATCTGGGGCCATGGAGCATACACGGCACCGGACTGGACCGCTGACTGGCTGCACCGCGAGGCAGTCTGGCTGCTCAACCACTGGGCATACGAGGAAGGGCAGCGTCGCTACGAGGAACTCGAAAGAGAGCGACAAGCGGCACTTCGGGCTCGGCTCCAGCATGAACTGCGGACAAACACCTATGATCCTAGGGCGGAAACGATCACCCTATCGGCTCTGAGGGCGAGGGCCATTACTGGCGTACAGACGCACTACATGGGTTTGTTTGGCTCCGACCCCAAGTATGCCGCCCTGCGCGAGAGCTACGCGATGCCGGCAGGGACGGTGGCCACGCCCGAGCAAGCTCGCCACCTCACCGCCTTCTTCTTCTGGGCGACCTGGGCGTGCGTGACCGAGCGACCCGGCCAAGTCATAACTTATACAAACAACTGGCCGCCCGAGGCACTGGTTGGAAACGTTCCAACCGGGGCGATGATCGTTGTCTCGGTGGCGAGCTTTGTCCTGCTGCTGGGCGGGATTGGTGCGCTTGCCTGGTTCTACGCGGCAACCCGGGAATTCTGGCGCAATATGCATGACCAGCCATCCGGCGATCCTCTGCTCGGATTGACGCCCACCCCCTCGATGCAGGCAACCCAGAAGTATTTCTGGATCGTCGGAGCGCTCCTTGTCATCCAGATGCTCATGGGTATTGTCACGGCCCATTACGGAGTCGAAGGAACCGGCTTCTACGGTATCCCCCTGGCCGACTGGCTGCCGTACTCGCTGGCCCGAACCTGGCATGTACAGCTTGGCATCCTGTGGATTGCGACGTCCTGGCTGGCGACCGGTCTGTGCCTTGCCCCGACCATTGCCGGGCGTGAGCCCAACTACCAACGTATGGGCGTCAACTTTCTGTTTGTCGCCCTTGTCGTCATTGTCGCCGGCTCAATGGTTGGCCAAGCCCTGGCGATTCACCACCAACTGGAAGGCGGAACCAACTTCTGGTTTGGCCACCAGGGGTTTGAATACATCGAGCTGGGGCGCTTTTGGCAAATTCTGCTGGTTGTCGGACTCTTTCTCTGGGTTGGTCTCATGCTCCGTGCGCTGTGGCCGGCACTGCGCAGCGCCCGTGGGGCAAATAAACAGTTGCTCGGCATCTTTGTCATGGCCGTGGCCGCCATCGCCTTGTTCTACGCCGCCGGGTTGATGTGGGGCCGGCACACGAACCTGGCCATTGCGGAGTATTGGCGCTGGTGGGTCGTCCATCTCTGGGTGGAAGGATTTTTTGAGATCTTCGCGGTTACGGTCATTGCCTTTGCGTTTACCCGCTTGGGGCTCGTCCGGGTGCGCTCGGCCACGATGGCCGTGTTGTTCACAACGATCCTGTATCTGCTGGGCGGTGTTCTCGGAATGTTTCACCATCTCTACTTCACGGGGACGACGCCCATCATTCTGGTCCTCGGTGGTACGTTCAGCGCTCTGGAACTTATGCCGCTGGTTCTCATCGGCTTTGAAGCCTATGAAAACTGGTCGATGGTCCACCTCACGCCTTGGGCCAAGCACTATAAATGGCCAATTTATTGGTTTGTTGCTGTGGCTTTTTGGAATCTGGTCGGGGCTGGCCTGTTTGGGTTTCTCATTAATCCCCCCATTGCGCTGTACTATATGCAGGGCCTCAACACGACCTCCGTTCATGCCCACACGGCCCTGTTTGGCGTGTACGGCATGCTCGGGATAGGTTTGTCCCTGTTGAGTCTACGGCTGCTCACCATGCGGCAGGAGTGGAACACAACAGCACTCGGATTTGCGTTCTGGGCGATGAATATCGGTATGGGGTTGCAGGTGGTGCTCAGTTTACTCCCGGTCGGGTTGGCGCAGACCTGGGCGAGTGTCGAGCATGGGATGTGGTATGCTCGCTCGGCTGAGTTCTTACAGACGCCTGTGCTCGAAACATTCCGGTGGCTACGAGTGGTCGGCGACACGATTTTCGCAATAGGGATACTGGCGTTCGGCTGGTTTCACCTTGGTCTCTCGACGGGCTGGTCAGTCAAAGGAAAACGGACCGATGTCTCTGCTGCAGGAGTTCGGACGACGGCATAGATAGTGCTGCATCCATGAGGGAGGGATGAACGGACCATCCTGAAACGGGCCGGCCTGCACTCAGCCGGCCGTTCCCCGGCGGAGCACGGACAGCGCACACGCACACAAACAGACCCCCGCGCAGACCAGGAACACGTCCTGGAAGGCCGGCATAAACGGGTCTGCATACGTCCCGAAGCCAGGAGCGGCAGCCGCATACACCATCTTTCTACTCGCAAAAAGCGTACTGGCACCGGTCACGCCGAGGACAACACCCAGCGTCCGCATCATCTGACTCATCCCCCCCGCGACCCCCTGCTGGTCGCGGGGAATCGCCCCCATCACAAAACTCATATTGGGCACCTGGAAGATCCCGATGCCCGCCCCAACGAGGCCGAGCGTGAGCACGACCGGGAGAGTGGCAGTTTCGCCGTGCAGGGCACTCATCAGCCACAGTCCACAGGCCTCGAGGCCGAGGCCCACGGAACTTAACAGCCGGGTCCCCAGCCGGTCGGTGAGTGCGCCTGCCAGCGGAGCCACCAGGGCGGTTGCCAATGGGGTTGCCACCAATACCAGCCCGGCGGTGGTTTCAGGATGGCCCAGGACCTGAACAAGATAGTGGGGGACGAGGAGCCAAATCGCAAACATCGCGCCGTTCGCCAGCACGTTCAGGGCGTTGGCCAGCGCAAAGGCCGGGCTGCGGAACAGGCTGAGGTCCACGACCGGCGGGTTGGCCCGCTGTTCGGCTTTCACAAAGAGGGCAAAGCTCAGGCCGGAGAACCCCAGCAGGGTCAGGACCAAGGGTGAGGTCCAGCCTGCGGCCGGACCCCGACTCAGGGCCAGCAGCAAGCCCGCGATACCGCCCGCCAGGGTGAGTATGGCGGGGGCGTCAAAGGCGGGCCGGGCGGCCCGGCGGGTGGCTGACGGGGTCTGTCTGAACGCCAACCAGCCCAGCACCAGGGCCGGCACGACCCGAAACAGATACACCGCGCGCCAGCCAAAGCTGCCGACCAGGAGGCCGCCGACGAGGGGCCCCAAGGCAAAGCCGACCGCCGCGCTCATCTGAAAAATGCCGAGGACACGCCCCCGGGCTTGTGGCGGAACCGACAGCGTGGCCAGCGCCGGAGCCGCGGCAAAAATAAGGGCCACGGCGATGCCCTGCACAACCCGGGCTCCGAGCAGCAGGGGAAAGGTGGGCGCCAGGCCGCACAGCAAAAAAGCGACGGCACTGGCGATCAGGCCCCAGCTCAGGACGCGGCTGTGGCCCCACACGTCGGCGACCTTGCCGCAGCCGAGCAGCAGGCTGGCATAGGTCAGGACATAGCTGACCACGACCCACTGCATGGCGGTGACATCCAGGCCAAAGTCGGCCGTCATCGCCGGGAAGGCGATATTCACGGACGTGTCGAGCGAGCCCAGCACAGCGCTGGCACTGGCGATAAGAACCGAGGACTGGAGGACGTGGCGCGGCATGGGTCATGTTCCGAGCGAGCCGATACGGGGTCGAGGGCACGATACCCGCCGAGAGGTGAAGGCGGCAAGAGCGTCGTGGCCTTCGTTGACAGCAACCGGGGCGGACCATACAAAAGGGACCCGCCCAGCGCGGGTCCGACCCGACGGAGGTTGCGATGGGACAGATAAAGGAATTTGGGGTGAGCTTCCAGAATCTGACGGCCCGGGAGTGTATGGCGACGGCCAGACAGGCTGAAGCATACGGCTTTGGGACCTATTGGGTGCCGGAAGATTATGTGCACCGCGGGGCGTTCAGCCTGGCCAGCGCCATCGCGGCGTGCACAACCTCGCTCCGTATCGGCATAGGTGTGCTCAACCCCTATACGCGCCACCCCGTACTGACGGCTATGGAGTTGGGTTCCCTGGAAGAAATATCTGCCGGTCGCGCGGTGTTGGGTATGGGCGCAAGCGTCGCCCCCTGGATTGAGGGCCAACTCGGGATTCCGTACGCCAAACCGGCCACCTCAATGCGGGAAGGCGTGGAGATTATCCGAGCGCTCTTTCGGGGTGAGGCGGTGACGTATACGGGACAGGTGTTCCAGACCACGTCCGCCCGCTTCAATTTTCAGCCCCCCCGGCCGGACGTTCCGATTCACCTGGGGGTACTGGGCCCGCAGAACCTGGCCATGGCCGGCCAGATTGCCGACGGGGCCTTGCTGGCCGTTCTGCTGAGCCCAGCCTATGTGCGCTACGCTGTGGAGTGTCTCAGACGAGGAACGGACGCCGCTGGCAAAGCCTGGGCCGACTTTGAGGTCGGCGGTCTGCTGACCGTTGCCGTTGCCGAAGACGCGGCTGCCGCCCGTGAGGCCGTCAAGCCCTTTCTGGCCACCTGGATCGGGCTGTTAAGCGGCCAGCCGGAGCATCCGCTCTTCTCCTGTCCCGGTCTTGCCGCCAGAGATGTGCAGCGTTTCGGCGAACGGTTTGCCGCCGGTGACCTGGCCGTCGACCTGGTAACGGATTGGATGATCGATACCTTTGCGATTGCCGGCGACCCGGCGCACTGCCGCCACAGGCTGGCCGCCCTCGTCGATGCCGGACTCACCAGTCCGGTCGCGTTCGAGGTGCCGGGCATCAGGCCTGCGGTCACCCTGGACGCAGTGAAGACCCATCTCATGCCGCACTTTCTGTAATCCTGCGCGACCACCGGCCCTTACCGAATCGGTGGAGAAGAATAGGTGCGGGCGTCAGTCGGCAGTCTCGGCCGCTCCCACCCAGCCAACGAAAAGCCGGCCATATCTACGCTGCTTCGTCGCGTCTCGACTCGATTGAACTGAACGGAAAACCCGAGTACACGGCAACCACCTTCGTCGGCGGTCCCAAGCACGTCTCGATTCGCTACCGCCTGTGTCCGGCTCCGTAATTTTCGATAGCAAAACGGACCAAAAAATTGCGAGAAAACGTATGGTCACTATTATTTCCGTATTAGCCGGCATCTCCGTACTCGTCGCGGCGGCCAATCCCATCGTCTCGGCTATTCTTCGCTCCGAGCAGCATGGACTGCTGAGCGACGGCGTCATGCTTATCACCATGCAGAAGCGAGACTCCTCGGACAGGAAAACCTTTCCGGTGGATTATCTGCGCGAGGGAAACATGGTGTATATCGGCAGTGATTTTGGCTGGTGGAAACACCTCGAAGGCGGCGCGGAAGTCCGCATGTTAATACAGGGAACGGAGCTGACCGGCTGGGCCACACCCATTCTCGACGATCCCGAGCGCAGCCGCGCGGGGTTCAAGAAACTGCGTCCGTGGACCTATAAGCGGGCCGAATGGACCGGAGCGGTTTTCGTCGAGGTCAAAATTCAGGACGGTCAAGGAGCGCAATGACGAACGAAGAACTCGTGAGAGCTGCCTGCCATCCAGCGTTGCAGATGTGACCGCCCGTTGATACCCGACCTAGCCCATCATCGGGCCGATCCCGCCCATTTGAAACATCAGCCATTGCAGAACATGCGAACGGCCTTTGTCATCACCGAGGGCCAGGTAGATCAAGACGGCTCCTCGCTACGCAGACGTTCATTTTGTTGACAAAATAGCGGCTTTGAAACTACAATTGTAACTACGCTTACAGGCAAAGGTCAGGTATGAATGGGATAAGACAAAGCAGCGCGACAATCTATACAAGCATGGGCTGAGCTTTGAAGATGCGCCTCTCGTGTTTGCTGGGGCGTGCGTGACATTCGAGGACAAACGTTACGACTATGGGGAAGAACGGTTCATTACCTTAGGCCGGTTGGAAGGCCGCGGAGTGGTCATCGCCCATACCCCACGCGGTAAGAAGACACGGATCATTTCGATGAGAAAGGCTAATAGTCGTGAGCAAAAGATCTATCAAGAGCGACTTGAAACGCATTGACGCCCAGGGCGACCAAGATATTGATTACAGTGACATCCCGGAGTTGGATAAAGACTTCTTCAAGAAGGCGCGGGTGGTGGTCCCGCCTGGAAAAAAGCAACTGACCTTACGCTTAGACGCCGATGTGCTGGCGTGGATGAAAGCCCAGGGCAAGGGCTATCAAAGCCGCATTAACGCCATCCTGCGCGCGTACTACGAAGCGCACCGGGATGAGACCCGCTAGCATCATAAATTATTCCCTCTCTTCTTGTCAGGTGAGCAAGCCGGCCGGCATGACAAGAGCGGAACACATGGCGACCCCGATCGGTTTGACATCACACGCAATACCGACGGACACTTGGCCTTTGGCTACGGCATTCATCTTTGCCTGGGCGCGCAGCTCGCCCGGCTCGAAGCGAAGATCACCCTTGAAGAATTATTTGCCCAGTTTCCCTCGCTCACTCGCCCGGACGAGCCGATCACACGATTGGAGTCGATCATCATCCGAGGACCGAAGAGTCTGCCGCTTATCGTGAACTGAGCGTGGTTTGGCTGGCCGAATACTGTTCTGATTATTTCCGCACCATCTGAATCTTATTCTCGCCAGCCCAGCCTTCCTTGAGTGGGACCATGAAGTACGGTACCAGGGTCATCTTGCGAAATTTCCACTGCCCATTTTCGCGGATATATTCGTCATCAAATCGAGCGGCGACCAGAAAGCTCTCTCCGTTGAAGATCGGTTTGGCCTCTAAATAGCTGAGCCCAGTCCCAGTATCCCCCTTCAGAGTAATAATGTGGTTGTGAATGAACTGTTTGACAAACGGTACTAAGTCGGACAGAGCTTGCTGGTAGAAGGCATTCAGCCTCGACCTACCCGACGCTTTCCCCAGGTGGGCAAAGTCAATCTCCCCGTTCTCAGCAAACAAGTCCTGAATCATTTCCGGCTTTTTCTCATTGACAGCCAAGTGGTACCGAAAACGGAGCTCTTGAATCTCATTCCGGCTCTGTAATTCTTCGACTTTCGCTTCAAGCGCTTGTACGCGTGCGTCAAGGTCTCCCATGGTGTCCCTCCTTCATAAATAGGTCACTCTCAGCTCGTGTTCCGTCGGCGTACTACGAAACGCGACCAAGCGTCAAGCTGGATATAAACGCTACGAAATCATAGTGGGGATTATACAAAATTAGCAATGTTGAAATACGGCTCTCATTTTTGTACGCTCGCCCCTTGGACCTCCCTGAACCATCGCTGCTCCAACCTCATGATATCCATCCGATCGGCCATCTCCATCAGCAGGCGAATACGCCCATTCTCCTTGTCTGCGAGCACGCGGGAAACGCCATACCGTCACAACTCGGTACGCTCGGGCTCTCGCAGGCTGAACTACACAGCCATATTGGCTGGGACATCGGCGCTTTAGCCGTTGCGCGGGAGTTGGCGCATAGTCTTCCGGGCGAACTCATCTATCAACAGTACTCGCGCCTGGTGGTGGATTGTAATAGGCCGCTTGGGGTGCCGGATTTAATTCCCGAAGTCTCGGTAGGGGTCGTAGTCCCAGGCAACGTCCGTCTTTCAGACGCTCAACGAGAGCAACGTATGCGTGAGATTTGGCGACCTTTCAGTGCTATCATCGAGCAGACACTCGACGATCGAGAGCAACGATCCGTGCCGACTGTTTTGGTGTGTATCCATAGTTTTACCCCAACGCTCAACGGAGTCGATCGACCGTGGCATATGGGGCTGTTGTTCAATCGCGATGACGAGCTGGCGACATTGCTGGCCAATCACCTGCGCGTCGAAGCACCCGATGCAGCCATCGGTATGAACAAGCCCTACGTTGTGGCTGATGATGAAGACAATACCATTCCGCGATTCGGTGAGGCACGTGGTATCCCCCACGTGTTAATCGAAATACGGAACGATGGTATTCGCACAACAGACGGACAGTCAGGCTGGGGACACGTATTGACCCGCTCGCTTCAGGGCTGTCTTGAGGAGCTGGGGCTATGAACCTGAGTCGTGATCTGCCGCTCCGCCTAGGCGAGTCGGCTTTTCTCATTATCGACGTACAAAATTACTGCGCTCACCCAGATGGGGAAGAAGTCCGCTCGATACCGGAAGCACAGCGAGCGGAACGGGACTTCTTCTTTGCCGCCCTCAAACCGGCCGTCAAGAACATTGCTCGTATCCAGCACTGCTGCCGAACCGCTGGAATAGAAGTCATGTTCTGCGTGATCGAAAACCTCACCCAAGACGGGCGAGATCGTGGCCTCGACTATAAGATTACCGGCTTTAACGTACCGAAAGGCTCCTGGGACGCCCAGGTACTCGATGAAATTGCCCCGGTGGGCGATGAGATTGTCATCGGCAAGACGGCCTCGAGTGTTTTCAACGCAACCAATATCGATTATGTGCTGCGTTCTCTCGGAATCAAACACTTAGTGATTGCTGGGATCGCAACCGATCAATGTGTGGAGAGCGCCATCCGGGACGCCTGTGATCTTGGCTATCTCGTCACCATGGTCACCGACGCGTGTGCCACCTACTCAGCCGCCCGACAGCAGGCAAGCGAGCAGGCGATCAAGGGCTATTGTCGCCAAGTCGTGACAGCGGACTTGATTGTCGAAATTGAGCATCTCGGTAAGGGCCTCGATGATTAGCGAAGACATCATTATGGTCGTCTGCGCGGATTTGGCGAACCAGGTGCGTGGCAAAGGCGTCCCCGCCAAAGAAAGAGCAACGCGGCTCCTCCGCGGTGTTGGTTGGGTCCCGACAAATAGCTTAATCACCTGTTTCAACATGATTGCGGACGGTCCTTTTGGGTCTCTCGGCGACCTGTTGCTTATTCCGGACGAGCGGGCGGAAGTGCGGGTTGCTTTTGACGACGGCAGTGCTCCAGAGCATTTTATGCTTGGGGACATTCGGACCTTGGACGGTGCGGCCTGGAATTTTTGTCCGCGCTCGATCTTGCAAAGGGCCCTAGCCGACCTACTCTCTGAAGCCGGCTTGCAACTGAAAGTTGCTTTTGAACATGAGTTTTGGAGCGTTGCAAACCAGACAGCACCCTGGTCAAGCTTCGGTTTAGGAAGCTTCAGACACAGCGCAGAGTTCGGACAGACGATTCTCGCCGCCCTGCGGTCGGCTGGCCTCAAACCCGATACCTTCTTACCGGAATACGGTCAGGATCAATATGAGGTAACGGTTTCGCCCAGCATTGGCCTGCGGGCAGCCGATGAGTGTGTCATTGTCAGGGAAATGGTCCGTGCCGTCGCCAAAAGAACGGGACGAAAAGTGAGCTTTTCTCCCGTTGTGAACGAGGGCACCGGAAACGGACTCCATATTCATATCAGCCTTGTTGATCGGGACGGTGTGCCATGTACGTACGACGCCAACAGTCCTGCGCGCTTGCACACCGTGGCTGGGAGCTTCTTTGGCGGTATTCGGAAATACCTGCCCAGCCTGCTTGCGCTGACGGCATCCAGTGTTGTTTCGTATGAGCGCTTGCAGCCGCATCGGTGGAGTGCTGCTTTCAATAACTTTGCTGAGAATGACCGAGAGGCAGCGCTGCGCGTGTGTCCTGTGATTGGACTGGAAGGCTTCACAGCTGAGTCACAATTCCACGTGGAATATAGAGCCGCAGACGCAACCGCCAACCCCTATGTGCAACTGGCCGTTCTGGCCAGAGCTGGCTTACAAGGCATTCGAGACAATGAGCCGGCACCAACACCGACGACCGGTGACCTCAGTCTGCTGACGAACGACCAACTTGCGAAAATCGGTGTCGTCAGATTGCCGTCCGACCTGCAGTCTGCCCTGGACCTGCTCGATAATGAGCGGCTACTGCGATCTTGGTTCCCAAGGGAATTCGTCGATGTGTTCCTGGCTCACAAGGCTGGGGAGATCGCATTTCTTCAAGGCAAAGATACAGCCGACATCAGGCGCATGTATGCGGATGCGTACTAATAGGATGCCCCTGTTGGGTGAGACGTAAGCGAGACGGCAGGCATTGTCTTTCGTCGCAGCAGTGCAGCATCGACCGGGTGCGGAACGAGAGAGGAGCAGACGATGAAGATTGGTCTTGGTCCGTATGGAATGCAGGCCCCGCCGGGGAGCGGGTTCAGCCACGTCCAGCTCTACCGCGAGATGCTGGAACAGGTCGAGGTCGCCGAGGAGTTGGGCTATGATTCGGTCTGGCTGACCGAGCATCATTTTCTGCCGGATGGCTATCTGCCGGCGCTGCTGACCTGCGCCGCGGGTATGGCGACGCGAACGAGCCGCATCAAAATCGGCCTGGGCGTGATCCTGCCGCCCCTGTACGACCCGATTCACCTGGCCGAAGAAGCGGCGGTGGTCGATCTGCTGTCGGAGGGGCGTCTGATATTCGGCATTGCTCCCGGATACCGGCCCGAGGAATTCGCCGGGTTTCGCATCCCCCGCGAAAAACGCGGCGCGCGCATGGAAGAAATCATGAACATCCTCATTCGGGCCTGGACCCAGGAGCGCTTCTCGTTTGAGGGCAAGTTTTATTCCTATACGGATATGGCCGTCACGCCCAAGCCGGTCCAACAACCCCATCCGCCCATCTGGATCGGCGCTTCCATTAAAGAGGGCGTGCGTCGGGTGGCCAGATACGACCTGCCGCTGCTGGCCTCTCCGCGCCACCGCCTCGAAGAGCTTGAGAGCCATTACAGCATGTACCAGGACTTTTGCGACTCGTTCGGCACCCAGGGCCAGCTCAGGCCGGTCATGCGGGACGTGTATGTGGCGGAGACGGCCGCCCAGGCCGAGGCCGAGGCCAGGGAGCACGTGGTGTATATTCACCGCGAATGGTATGGGGCCTGGTCGCAGTGGCGTCCGTTTACCACCGATCAGGGTAAGCGGGTGGCCGACAAGTCCGAGGTGCAGTTCGAGGAGATTCGGGGGCGCTTCATCATCGGCGACCCGGACAGCGTGAGCCAGGAAATCGAGCAGTACCGGCAGCGGCTCGGGATGGATTATCTCATCGTTCGGATGCAGTTTCCCGGCCTGGCGCACGACAAGGCGCTCCGCTCGATGCGTCTGTTTGCCAAGGAAGTCATGCCGCGCTTTCCCAACTGATAGCGAGAGCAGGTTGGCTGGCGCGCCGCGGTATACCACGAGGGCGGCCCCGAACAGGCCGGTACGTCATGCGTCAACTGAGCACCCTATGAGCGCCCCGTCTAAAGCCGTGGCGGCGTAGTCCCAGCCGGGCTTAGAGGCGCTGAACAGGGTCAGGCAGAAGGGGAGGGCGCGGGCCGGCGACGCCAAGCGCGCCCCCGTACTTTACTTTATGCCTTCGCCGCTAGGGTCGTCGACGATGAAAAGCCACGTTCCGTCGGCCTGCTTGCGCACCACCTCTACACTGTGCAGTGGCGTCGTGACCGGGTTGCCGTCCGGACCCGGACTGGTACTGCTGCCCTTCACCCGCGTGACCGCCACCGTCCCGTCCGTACTCGGCACCGCCGTGACCGCCTCGACGTTAAACGTGGCCTGGGCGTTAATAAAGCCCTGCATGACCTCGCGAATAGCGGCGTGGCCGGTGACCACCTGGTCGGGCGACACCACAAACGTGGCATCCGGCTCATACATCGCTATGGCCGCGTCCAGGTCGCCCGCTTTCAGCGCTTCGAGCAACTGCATATCACACTCTTCGGGTTTGTGTGCTGGCATATTCGTTCCCTCCTTTGGTTCGCGTCAGAATCTCCGCCTGTCCCCTACACTCGGTTCAGACGTCTCCCCACCCCTACACCGCAACCCTGCTGAAGGCAAGGGAAAAAACGGGACGCAACTCAGCGGGAATTATTGTCTCTTCTGGAGACGTGTCATTCGGGGGTCTCGGCGGACGCTTCTGCGAGCAAGCTGTCGTACCAGGTGAGGGCTGTTTTCACGCGTTGCTGGAGGGCCTCTCTCTGGGCGTTCCAGTGGAGTCGGAGCAACTCGGGCGACAGACTATCTTTCTCGTGTTGAGCAGCCCAATCGATTTCCAGTGATGCAAGCGCTTCCAGGACAGCCTTGTAGCGTGCGACCAGCTCTGGGACGGCCCCTTTCTTCCAGCATCGCTTGTGACCGTCGACCGCAACATAGACGGGCGCGCTGTGCGCCACGCCCATCTCCGAGCCAAAGGCACGCACCGCCAACCACAGACTCGTTTGGGGCTGTAATTCGTGGATCAACTCCACCGTCTCAGCGCCGGGCTTGGCTTTCGCCGTCTTGATCACGTCGCCGTGCACGACGAGTTCCAGACGATCGAGCGAGCCGGAGTCGGGATTCTGGCGCGCAACGGCCTTAAGCGTGATCGCCTGTCCGGGCTTCACCTGGAGTTCTGATCCCATGGACTGCCCGCCGGCATTCAGCTCAAGCAGGGGACCGTTGGTGACAAAGAGCCGTCCGGCTTTCATGCCGTCAAAGAACGCTTGGGGCGAGAACTCGCTTGCAACCTGGACGTAGTAGCGATCTGCGCCGGGCAAACTCAGATAGGGCCAGTCCGAGCCGGCTGACGGCGTGAGCCGAAACCCAAGATTGAGAAAATCGTACCACAGTCCCGTGCCCAGCTGTCCGAACTGCAAGACCTCCACGAAATCGACGAGTCCGTCCACCAGGTCTAAGGCCAGGCCTGCGGGGGCGCCTGAGAGCTGGGCAAAGAAGTCCAGCCCGGTGTGCGCATATCCGAAGAGCCCGCCGTCCTGGCGTACCGCTGAGGCTGTTTTGTTATACAGGAAATACTCTAATGGATGATGGTACTGCTTGCCGTTCAGGCCGATGGTATGGCCGAGCTGCATGGTGCGCGGAGATTCCTGGCCCGTCACCAGGGCATACTGATCGAGCAGATACTGCCCTTTGGGTCCAAAAGCATATTGTGAGAAAAAATACTCACTCGGATTGCCCATCTGCAGCAGGTTTGCGACATGGACGTCCTGCGCCCGCATAAGGACTGAAATCCGGGTGTTGTCCTCTGCTGCGCGCTGCACATGGATATGATCGTCTCCGGAGTACCAGCCGTGGGCTGGCATATCTATCCAACGTGGGAGCGGCACATCAAGCGCGGTACGCTCCCCCGCAGTGATAGTGATCTGGCGTTGGAGAACGCGATACTCAGGCCCCTTACCAATCACGAGATCATAGCTTCCGGCCTCAAGCTCGGCTTCGTACGTGCCGTCAATGAAAAATACATACCGCCCGTCGTACGGCCATTTTTCGACACCGGGAATCAACTCGCTCTGGGAGATGGTCTCGTCTTCCCAGCGCGTAAACGTCAGTGCCGATTGACTTGGCAACGGCAGACGACCGTGCGCATCGTACAGACCGATGCGGGCCGGTGTCAGAGCGCCTTTTGCCTCATCCCGCACCTCGAGCCGCAGCGTCCCTTTTGGGCCGGTATGCAGAGCTGGCTTACCCTCCCGTTTGAGGCTCAGGTCACAGACGGCGATCTCTGGCGAATCTCCAGGTTTCGACCTGGTCAGGTCTATCCCTGGCGCAGCCAACGTAAAGTCGGCTGCGGTTAATAATCGGTTGGCAAAGCGGGCATGCTCCAAGGTGAGCGTGACACTCGCCCAACGTTGCGTGTCCTGTGCAAAGCGGACAGTCTCGGCCTGTGGGCGACGGCCCGCCCGGTCGTGGTAGTGCACCACGCCGGTGCTCGTTTCACGGTCCAGTACAAGCTCGACGGTCACGGTTTCATCAATATTGAACGCAAAGGCATCATCGACATCGAACATCAGGAGCGCGCCAACTACACACTGGCGTCCATCACGCTGCTCGACTCTGGCTGCGTCGGTCGAGCGGAACGGTGCCGCCCCACTCGTGCGGGCGTCCATATCGATTGCGGTGACCGCGCTGATATGCTCCGCCCGCCAGGCGAGTTGCAATTTTCCGTTCGGATGGCGCTGATGGGCCGCTGCCTGTACGAAGCCTACGAGGAGCAGTCCTATCACCACCGTCCCGCCAGCGAAGAGTCGACCAGACCTATGACGATTCATCTCGCTTCCCTCCTTATCTCTTCGCTGTATCACCTTCCCCAACGGTAAAAAACTCTGGGCCGGAGCCGTCCACAAACGTACGCTTGCTTTGACCTCGTACAGGCAGGTAAGAGAAAGGATGATGTCTGATTCAGATCTTCACGGTGCCTGCTTTATCTGTAGTAGTCCAAGAGTGTCTGAAGAGAACCCTGAAAGCGGCCTCACCCGCCGTCAGCTCTTGGTCCAAGGTGGCCTTGCGGGCGCTGCTTTTGGGGCTTCAGCCTCTCACTCTCCACCCCCTCTTTTTGCCAACCCGCCACCGCTTCAGGAAAAACCACCCCACCGCGACTGTATCATCGAAGCACCGTGGGGACTGGTTTTTCACAACGGACGCTTACAGCTTTTGCCGGACTGCTCGCTGCGGGTACGGAGAGACCGGATCGAAGAAGTCAAAAGCGGTCGGCTACCGGGCAACACGCCCCGAGTCCGTGCCACTGGCCAACTGGTATTGCCAGGTTTTATTTCGGGTCATACCCACGCCTGTTCGGCAACCCCAACCCGGGGGATTATTGAGGGTGGTCGGTCGTATGCCCGACCACTCGAATTAGTCGAGTCTTTGAGCACCGAAGATCTCGATGCCTTGACCGCCTATAACGTGGCGGAGTTGCTCCGCTCGGGCTGTACGACCCAGGTTGAAATGAGTTTGAGTGTACGCCAGGCAGAGTCGTACGTCCGCATTGCCAAGCGTTGGGGCGTGCGGGGATATCCGGGCGGTATGATTCCCGGTATTGCGCGGCTGTTTCCCATCTGGTTTCGGAGTTCGGATCAAGTCCTGACCGACTCGGAACAGGAGACCTTGGCTGAGATTGCGGCGAACCGACACTTTGCCCTGACCCATAATGGCAGCGAAGACGGCAGGATTCGCCCCCAAATGGCCCCACATGCCACGGACACTCATACGCCGAAGACGATGGCCGCTGTCCTGACAGCAGCGAAAGAAATTGGCAATGGGATTCATATTCACTTGTCACAAAGCGCCCAAGAGACAAAAACAGTCCAGCGCTTATGGGGCAAACGACCAGCAGAATGGTTAGACGAGTTGGGCTTTTATTCCGAGCACATTTTTGGCGCCCACTTCACCGGGATTGATGTCCAGCATGATCTCCCGTTTTTAGCCGGCAAGAAGTTGACCTACGCCCACTGCCCGTCGGGTAATGGAGCTGGCGGCAGTAGCGGAACGCAACCCTACCCCGAAGCCCTGGCCGCTGGTGTCCGGACAACGATTGGCATCGACACGCATTCAAACGATTACATCGAAAACCTGAAACTCGCCGTGCTATACGGACGCGCCCGCGCCCGACTCCTACAGGCCAGCAGTGCCGTGCCGTTACAACTGCCAACCATTTGGGATGCCGTCCAAGGAGCAACGTTGGGAGCCGCCCAAGGCCTCGGCCGAGATGATCTGGGCCGCATTGCGCCAGGTGCCAAAGCGGACCTGTGTACGGTTGACGTCACCGGTTTCCTGACTGGCAGCGGAGCCGTACCTCCCGAACCGCTCAACAATCTGCTGTATGCGCATGGTCTGAGCGTCCGGCATGTGATGGTCGACGGTCAATTTCAGGTTTTTCACGGTCAGTGTATGAGTGATGACGCCGCCCGGGTTCAGCACCAAGGCGGCGCAGTGGTCCAAAAAATCTGGGCTCAACTGCGGGATGAGAAATGGTTCACCTGAAGTCGTGGCTGAACGGATGGACACCCTGACGCTCATAGTGGAAGCTGGCTAACGCCTTCAGCCTCAGCTTCCACAGGATCAAAGACTCGAAGGCGTCCTTCTCCCCTCGCTTGGCTGGTCCGTACTCCAGCTTGTATGACGTGGCACAGTAACAGGGGGCCAAGCCCAGACCCAGGGGCACTAGAATGGTATCCCCGTCCAGCCTCACAAACTTGACAGGGCCATAGTGAAGCCTAGAGTGGACGGCGGACGGAAGGAGATGGAGAGAGAACTCGCTAAGCTACTAACGGACCCTGATATGATCCCATCCGGCTAGGGCTTTACTTGTCCTCCCCGGTGTTCTCGGTACACGGCATCCCGCCAGGTAAAGATCGGCGCGTAGACGGGCTCCAAAGCCGTTGGTTCAATCCACAGCGCTCGGAGCTTGGCGCCAACATTATCGGCATTATCAGCTTGATCGTCACCAAGCGTGGACGGCACGAAAAACAACTCATCGCTCGGCGGATTCACCAAGGCGAGCATACAAGCCGTGGTTAAATCGGCCCGGGTGAACGTCTCGCCCACTACATAGCGACGTCCGGCCAGCGTGTGGGCAAGAATCGTGAGGTTGCGCTTGACTATCGACCGGGCGTGCTCTTCTACATAGCCTGCTGAGTAGTGGTACTTCTGGCTCAGGAACTGACCCAGTTGTTGCACTTGGGTATCGGTCGAGCCTAACAACCGTCCGATTATGAGCAGGCGTGCTTGTGGTCCGAGCACTCCGTCCATCATTTCCTCCCAGAGCATGACTTCGGCTTTTTCTTTCTCCGATTGGGGCATGAGTGCTGGTTGGGGGTGGTGTTCTTCCAGCCAGTTGAGAATCGTCGTTGAATCAGAGACCCAAGTACCTTCGAGCTCGAGCACCGGCACCTGGACTTGACCGGTCTGTTGCTTCAACTCCTCTTCACCGGTCCCAACTTGGTAATCCACCCTCTCGTAGGGGACCCCTTTGAACTCAAATCCCCAGCGTGTCCGTTCAGACCAGGGAGATTGGTAAATATAAATCAGTCTTGGAATTCCCATCTGTTCTCCCTCCTCACGACAGAATCGGCCACAGAATTGATGGACTATACCATAGCCGCTCTTTCCCAATATACCTGCGCCATCCAGTTTCCCACCCGTCGCGTTTAAGGATAGCCCTTTGATTCCATCGCCAGCTTGATTATCTCAATGACCTCTTTGTATGCTGCGGACCAGAGAAGAGGAGATGGTGTGAGAATAGACAAAGGCTAGATGTGAATAATTCGCTGCATGAGGAGAAGTTATGAGCGGCTCGTTAGCCGAATTGCGTCAGGTATGGAGCCCTCTCACTATCGGCCACACGACGGTCAAGCACCGGATCATGATGACGGCTCAAACCGTTCTGTACGGAGAAGATCATATTCTGAGTGATCGTCATATCGCCTACTACCGCGAACGAGCCAGGGGTGGAGTGGCGCTGCTCATCACTGAGCAGCAAGCGGGCCATCGCCTCAGTAAGGGTTCCTTCTACATGGGCTGTACGGCCTGGGAAAAGCGCGCCATTCCTCAGTACGCGAAGCTGGCCGAGGCGGTACACGCCCATGGCGCGAAACAATTTGTCCAACTCTTTGCTGCCGGCGTACACGACCAAGGAACGATGCTCATCGACGAGTGGCACCCACTATGGGCCGCATCGCGTGTCCCCTCATTGCTGAGGAAAGAGATCCCCATGGAGATGGAGCAGGAGCACATCGATGACTTGGTAAAAGGTTTTGGAGAGTCAGCGCTGAACGTGCAGGTCGCTGGGCTTGACGGGGTAGAGATTCACGGTGCGCATGGCTACATGGTCGGGCAGTTTCTCAGTCCTGCCTATAATAAGCGAACGGATCGGTATGGGGGTTCCGTGCGCAAACGCTGCCAACTCGCGCTTGAGATTGGCCAGAGTATCAGACAACATGTCGGCGGCGACTTCACGCTGGGCATTCGTTTGTCGTTTGACGAATTTATGGGCGAGGTCGGTATCACCCAGGAGCAGGCCGAGGAGCAGATCGAAATCTTTGCTGCTGCTGGCGTATTCAATTTCTTCAACATCTCAGGCGGCGGCTATCATACCCCCCACCGCGTTGCCCCCCCTATGGGAAGTGCGCCAGAAGGCTTCCTGGTCCCCTTTGGGAAACGCGCCAAGGAGATCGTTGGCGGGCGCGCTAAGATCTTTATTGTCGGTCGCATTCTCGACCTCAGAATGGCAGAGCAGATCCTCGCCGACGGGGCAGCCGACATGGTGGCCATGACCCGGGCTCAAATGACTGATCCCTTTCTTGTGACAAAAGCACGCGAGGGCCGAGAACGGGAAATCATCAGATGTGTAGGGGCAAACGAGTGTGCCAATCGCCTCTTCAACAACCGCGAAGTGATCTGTCTGATGAACCCCACGGTTGGGCGTGAGCGCCAGTGGGGACACGGAACGCTCAAGTCGGTCGGGGCGAACGAGGCGAAAAAGATACTCATTGTCGGTGGTGGCCCCGCAGGCATGAAAACGGCGGCCATGGCAGCCAGGCGGGGCCATCACGTCACCCTGCTCGAAAAAGAGGACGACCTCGGTGGACATCTGAATCTGCATAAACGACTGCCCACCCGCGCCGAGTGGCAAAGCGCGATTGATAATCTGACGCACGAGCTGGAAACTGCCGGAGTCGAGGTGCGGCTTGGCACGACGGCGACAAAGGTCCTCCTAGAAAAGGCAGAACCCGACGCCATTGTGTGCGCCACTGGCTCGACGTATGACTCGGGTGGAGGCTTCAGTCCGTATCGATCCGAGCGCGATAGCATTCCTGGCTCAGATCAGGAGCATGTCTTGGACGTTGCAACGGCTACCAGGCGCACCCTCCAGGATCCGACCTCACTCGGCAAGCGAGTGGTTATTCTTGACGAGACCGCGGCCTACCTGCCGCTCGGCCTCGCCGAGCTACTGGCGACCCAAGGGGGTGCGGAGGTCGAGGTCATTTCCCCGCACCTGTTTGTCGGAGAAGACACCTTCAGCACTGGAGAGATGTCCGTTCTCTTCCCTAAACTCATTGAGGCGGGCGTCCGGCTCACGGCCCAGCAGCACGTTGAGAAGATAGACGGGAACAACGTCGAGACTTACAATATCTGGGGTGGGAAGCCGCGTACGATCGCAGCCGTAGATAGCGTTATCCTCTCTATGCTACGGACACCGAACGATGCCCTGTTTCAGCAGATTCGGGACAGTTTTCCAGAAGTCCACCGGGTCGGTGATGTTGTGGCCCCACGTAAGCTGGCCGCGGTTATTTATGAAGGAGAGAAGCTTGGACGCGAGATCTGACCAGATCTCAGGTGGTCAGAAGCTTCGACTCCGGTGTGAGAAGGGAACTGAATACGCCCTGAACACTTCCTGCCAACTTTCTGCTAGACAGGGAACACAAGCGTAGACGACAGAAATGGAGGCACCTATGCGTGACAATGAGCATACCGAGATAACAGCGGACACCTTGCTTGAGCGCGCCCGTGAGATCGCCCGGCTGGCGGCTGAGCAAACGCATGCCATCGAACAGCAGCGCCGCCTGCCCGATGAGCTTATGCAGGCTCTGAAGGACTCCGGGTTGCTGCGCATCCTCCAGCCAGCCCACTGGGGAGGCTATGAGCGAGACTTGCGCACCTTCGTCCAAGTGGCGACCGAGATTGCCAAGGGTGATACCTCAACCGGCTGGGTGTATTGTATTCTGGGCATCCATTACTTCTGGATCAGCTATGTCGAGCCTGAACTGCAAGAGGAGATCTGGGGGAAGGATTCGAGCGTAATGATGGCCGACTCCTTCGCACCCACGGGGAGCGCCCAAGAGGTTTCCGGCGGATACCGGCTCAACGGGCAATGGAGTTTTTTAAGCGGCTTGTGGTGTAGCGATTGGATCGCGGTCGGGGCTCGGGTGGCACCCCAGCCGGACGCACCGGCCGAATGGACGATGATGTTTGTGCCCAAGCCGGATTATCGGCTCGACGACCGCTGGCACGTCGTGGGCCTGCAGGGCAGCGATAGTAATACGGTCGTGGTTGAGAACGCGTTTGTGCCCCACCACCGGGTCTACTGGTTGGAGCGCGCAGAACGGACCGGGACTTCGCCTGGACAACAACTGCATCCGAACGCCTTGTATCAACTCCCCTTTATCCCCACCCTGGGCGTTGCGCTGCTGCCGACGGCCATCGGCTCGGCCCGCTCGGCCATTGCCCATTTTCAGGAGTGGACCCGGACCCGCGCCCCCGTCTACGGCCCAGGCGAGACACCGCTGCCCGGCACGGCCAGTGCCCATATCGCTCTGGCCGAAGCCGCCACCACGGTCGAGGCGCTGGAAGGGCTGATGATGCAGAACACGGACGAACTCGTGGCGGAGTATGGGCATGCCGGCCGGGTACCGACAGCGCAGGCGCGGGCTAAATATTATGCCTGGCGCAGCTACATCGTGCGGCAGTCCACCCGCGTGGTTGATCGGCTGTTTGAGCTGAGCGGCGGCCGTTCCCTGTATCTACACCACCCTGTCCAGCGAATTTGGCGTGACCTCCATGCGGTCAGCCAACATATCGCCCTCCACCATGAGTCAGGGATGGAGGCATACGGACGCACTTTGGTCGGGCTGCCGAGTGGATCACCGCTGTAGACACAGTTATTTATGCAGCCTGCCTCACCTGACCCCGAACACCTGTTCTACCGCATCACGGATTGGCGCAAACGCCTCGCTCGGGGCATGGGTCATCCGGTTGTGACAAATCGCGACCGCGAGGCGCGCATCCGGGTCTGCCCAGCCAATCGAACCACCCGCGCCAGGATGGCACAGCGTGCGGGGGTTCCCACCCACAAGACGGTACGGATACTCGGCGCTGACGTCACCGCCCAGCCAAAACCCTGCGGTCCCCACTCGCACCGGAAAGCCAAGAATGGTGTCCGGACGATCGGTATCAGGACGAGGGACACTAAAGGTACGCATCCGCTCTTCCGACAACAGGCGGACGCCATCGAGTGCCCCACCATTCGCCAGCAGCGCGAATAGCCGTACTGCGCTCCGCGCGTTCATGATCCCGTTCGCGCCCGGGATACACGAACGCCGCACGTCAGGGCGCCCAAAAACCTCCTCGACTGTCGCCACCTGGGGTGGGATCGCAGCAAAAATAGGTAAGTCGGGTGGCAGCGGTCGCGGGGTAGAGTTCTTGAGCCTCGCCACTCGCGACGCCACCCGATCAGGAATGCCGAGCCACAGATCGGTGATCCCGAGCGGGCCACAGATTTCTTCCTGCACGAAGGTGCCAAACGGCCGGTGGTGTGGATCGGTGCGGCGCACACATTCGGCAATCACCCAGCCAAACGTGTAACACATGTAGCCATTGTCGGTGCCAGACTCGAAGCGAGGCTTCAGCCTTGCCAACTGGTCAACCATCCAGTCGTAGTCACTCATGAGCTCCGGCGTCACGCCATCTGGCATTTGCGGAATACCCAGCCGGTGGCTGAGGGCGTCTCGTATCGTCGCTTGCTCTTTTCCTTGCGCCGCAAACTCAGGCCAGTAGCGGGCGATGGGCTGATCATATTCGATCAACCCGCGCTCTGCTTGGATATGCAGTGCTGTTGCCGTGACCGCCTTGACCACGGAGAAGACCGGAAAGAGGGTGTCGCCATCGACTTTCCGCCCAGTGGTTTCATCCGCAATCCCGCCCCAGGCATCCACAACGAGCTCGCCGTGGTGAGAGACTGCGACTTGCAGGCCAACCTCACCGTGTTCGCGGATCGCGGTTTCAATGGCCTGTTGAAACACTATATTTGCCTCTGGTCTTACTGGTACTACTGCAGCCATACACCCTTCTCTCCGTCCGGCCTCCCGAGGGAGGCGTTTCGCATATATTAGGTGCTCTAATGGGTGGCGAGCGCTTGGAGTTCCTCCGGGGTGGGCGTCGTCTCAAACTGCGGCAGAGTCGAAGACAACTCGTCCCACGGCTGGGCGCTCGCCGTCCAGATATCGGCCACCAGCTCCAGCCGGCTGGGGTCGTCCATACTGGCTGCGCTGATGCCTCGGATCTCCGGGATCAGATCAGCGCGGGCCGAGACGGGTGACCCGCACTCTGCACAGAACCCCCGGTGGGTCTTGTGCCCGCTCGTACCCGTGCAGACATGCTCCTTCGGAGCACCTTTGGTGAACTGCACGGCCGACATGGAGAAAACCACATTAACGGCAGCGCCGCCCCCCGTGGAGCGTTGACAATCCCGACAGTGGCATTTCCACATAAAGAGCGGCTCCGCCGTGCATGAATAACGTATCGCGCCACAGCCACCCGTCAACGGAACCGTAACAGCCATAAGAAAAGACTCCCTTCTCGTCACGGCCTTATCACTTCAGCAGGGACAACAAAAGGTCTGGTCAGTGTAAGGTGAGGCCGGTAAAGCCTGACGGAACTCTTTTGGTGGTCGCTTCCGCAATACGTCAAACTTGCCTTGACACACTAGCCGCTGCTCTGTACCCAACAGCTCTGTCAGATATAGGCAGTTGTCAAGGAAGGGCTCTTAATGATGTATCGGGGCGTTCGGATTCTTATCAGTTTGTATGTTGGACTCATGGTGTGGACAGAGGGCGAGGGGTCTAGTGAGGCCCAAGAAGCCGGTGCTCAAGATGTGCTCGGCCAAGCGGTGCCGGCGGAACTCAGGACGTGGTTGACGCAGACCGCCACACCGCGGGCTCTCCCGCCCGGTTCCTACCCGGCTGGTGAGCTGGTCGAAGTGCTCCCGCCCCATGCACCCCAACTGCTCGCCTCCGAAGCGACCAATGGCACGGCCCCTGCGCTCGACGTGGTCGCCTCCCGTACTTATGATGTCCTGGTTTCGGACAGCATCCATCAGCTGAAACCGAACGGCGAACTCGATGATACAACGCACTGCGGGCGAGAGCTGCCCTTTCCAGGCCTCTCTCCCAGCGCGAACCGCGCCGGACTGAAAGCCGTCTGGAATCTGTTGTGTCGGAATCGGGGCGGGAGCTTTGAGTATCTCGGGCATACCTTTCGCGGCTCAGGCCAAAATCCTCACCGGACCCTT
Source organism: uncultured Binatia bacterium (SeqCode) (assembly GCA_965247985.1). Lineage (GTDB taxonomy): Bacteria > Desulfobacterota > Binatia > Bin18 > Bin18 > Bin18. The sequence goes on from OZ252051.1 coordinate 4,435,696, forward strand.
CTTAATCAACGGCTGGAATGGCTTCGGCCCGCAGGGCTTCGGCCTCCGTGCGCTGACGCTCGTCCCAGGCGACCAAAAGGACAACCAAATGATGGGCTGGATGCCGTGGGCGCGGGATAAAGCCGAGAGCTTTTATGTGTATAATATGAAGATGCGTCGGCCGCGCCAGGCGTCGACCACGCGGGGCGATAAAATGGCGGGGACCCAATTCACCCGCGAGCATGCCTTTGGCTGGGAGATGCTGGGCGAGCGCCCGGTCCTGACGGCATTCGACAGTCGGCACGAGTTTCCCCAGTATTTGCCCGTCAACCGCTGGTTTGCAGACGACCAGTGGATGCTCCGCCCGGCCTTCCTGGTGGTCGGCAAACGCGCCCACAAGGGTGCCGGCTCGGGGTATGTGGCGCTGTGGCTCGATACGGTCACGTTCGAGCCGCTGTGGACGGTATTTTATACGGAGGCCGGAACCGCGCGGAATATCCTGGGGCTTACGTTCAAGTGGGATACTCAGTACCGGCGACACCTGACTCTCGGCATGAGCGCGGTAGACTTGGACCCCAATGGAGTCCCGGTGACAGGAGCCGTGTTCGAGGCAAATTTTTGCAGCATCCTGCACCATCCGGATGCACCCGCTAGCCCCTCGACCTACAACGGCCAACAGCTGGGCAAGAAACCATTCAACTGGAGCCCCCGCCCCGCAGGGTGTGAGTAAAGGGTCGGGCATGAGTCTGCTCAACAAGACCGCCAAAAGCGCAAATCTCCGGCGAGCTGTATAACGACTCCTGTGTGTCCGCCTCATATTACTTGACAGTCCCGGCCTATCGACTACGCTTGCGAGTGACGACAGAGGTGGCAGCTCGTGGGCAGAACAAACGGAATATTGTCCTGTTCCACACGCACCGAGAGGAGAGGAATATGACGACAGAGGTAGCCCTGATCGTTGGGGGCGGTCCGGGAATCAGCGCGAGTTGTGCCCGGCTGTTTTCCCGCGAGGGCATGCAGGTGGCCGTTGCCGCACGCACCCCGGACAAACCCGCACTCAAGAAACTGACGAGCGAGTATGGGGTACGCTGCTATGCGTGCGACGCGCGGGAGCCCGAGGCGGTGGAGGCACTGTTTCAAGCGGTGCAGGCTGATCTCGGACGGCCTACGCTGGTTGTGCACAATATCGATGGCCGGACCCCGAACATTTTCCGTAAAGACCTCGCCGAGGCCGACCCCGGCCTGGTGCTCGATACCCTGCTGAACTCCGCCTATAGCGCCTTCCTCGTAGGCCAACAGGCGACAAAGAGCATGCTCGCCAGCCAGCCCGGTGCCGACGGCCACCGGGGCACTATCATCTTCACCAATGCCAGCGCGGCCTTTAAGGGCTATCCGCGGAGTGGCGCGTTTGCGATGGCCTGTCACGGCAAGTCGGGTCTGGCAGAGAGTATGGCCAGAGAACTCATGCCCAAGGGCATCCATATTGCCCACGTGCCGATTGACGCGGCGATCGGTTGGACCCAGGAAGACGGAACCCGCTGGCATCGCCTGGCCGGGACCACGGTGGACGACAATATGGCCGACCCGGAGTCCATTGCCGAGACCTATCTGCACCTCCACCGTCAGCCTCGTTCGACCTGGGCCTTTGAGGTCGTGCTGCGGCCGTGGGTTGAAGCCTGGTAAAGAAGACAGCCATCGAGAAAGGAAAGTACGCCAGGACAACCCACATCTCATCGGGACGGAGCTGGCGAACTGGTACAGGAGTTTATAACCTCAGGGCTCAGGGCTCAGGGAGAGCCTCATCCCGGACTGCTGCAGAGGTCAAACATCTTTACAGGCCGTAGACCTTCGCCACGTTCTCTCCCAACACCTTCTGGCGGGTCGATTCTGACATCGGCGCGACGAGTTCACCCAGTTCTTGCATGTAATTGTCGGGGTGATCGGGATGGGGGAAGTCCGAGGCCCAGAAGAATTTGTCCGCACCGACAAAGTCTACGACGTGGCCAAAGGCTTTTTCGTCCGGGTCACCGGAAATCCAGCACTGCCGCTGAAAGTAATAGCTCGGCTTTTCTTTGAGCCGCACCGTATCACCCAGCGGACTGTCATACACGGCGTCCATCCGATTGAGCAGATACCCGGCCCAGCCCGCGCCTGACTCCAAGACAATGACTTTAATATTCGGAAAGCGCTCAAACAGGCCGTATTGAAACATGGCCGTAAACGCCTGAAGCGGACCTTGGCCGCCGTGCACATTGAAATGCCACATGGCCCATTTCTGCATGTCTTTGAACCGTTGGTGGACGCGCTTGGAAGGTGGCTCACCAGCCGGGTGAATACCGACCGGCACACCGAGTTCCTGAGCCTTGGCCCAGAACGGATCGTAGTCCGGATGGGCGTGGGATTTATCCGTCGGTGTGAACGGCGCAAAAAATGCCCCTTTGGCCCCGGCTTTGACCGAGCGTTCCAGCTCCTTTGCGGCCTCGTGGGGATCGCCCATGGAAATATGCGCGACCGGAATCAGCCGGCCATTGGTATCCGCACAGAACTCCGTAATCCAGCGGTTATACGCGGTCGTCAAGGCGGCCTGATACGCCAGGTCGCCAACTTCCTCAGTCTCCCAGATCAGACCGATACTGGGATACAGGATCGCCTTTTCCAAGCCTTCTTGATCCAGCCGCCGGACTCGTTCCTGGGCGTCCATGGACCCAAACGGTGCCTCGCCGACATAGGTCATACTTGGGTCGGGCTTGGCTCGGTCGGGCGGTTTCTTGCCCATGGCTCCAAAGGCAGCCAAGGAACCTGCGGGCATATACTTAAAGGGCTGGCCATCGATTTCCAGGTATTCCAAGCCCTGCGCATTAGTACGCAGGCGGATGGCCCGGTCCGATACTGGGGGTCAATATATTTCTCCCAGATGTCAGGCGGCTCAAGAATATGGCCATCGGCGTCTATTGCCCCTGAGTAGGGGAATGTGGTTTGGGTTGCCATGCACTGTCCTCCTCAAAAACAGACTGACGAATACAGCGTATGCGGAAAGGATATCAGCGCTTTGTCCAAGCGTCCGCAGCCGTGTTCCGTGATGTGTGTATCTGCTTGCACTCAAGAGCGCTAGGTCTGGGGTGAGGCAGGTTCGCTTGCGAATAGGCAAGTCAGGACAAACGCGGGCCAGGGCAGCGCTTGTCCCTCTTTCTCTTTCACCGCTTGACTCTCCTGCGGAATTCGCATGAAGTGCGGAGAGCTTTCAATGCAAAGGAGGAGAGTATGAAATTTGGTGTTGTCATGTTCGCCACGGATTACGCTATCCGTCCTGACGATTTTGCCAAAGAGTGCGAAGAGCGCGGCTTTGAGTCGGTCTGGTATCCGGAACACACCCATATTCCAGCCAGTCGGCGCAGCCCATGGCCAGGTGGCGGTGAGTTACCCAAAGACTATTGGCATACCCACGATTTGTTCGCTTCGCTTATGGCAGCCGCGGCAGCCACGAAAACGATCAAGGTCGGTAGTGGCATCTGCCTGGTACAGGAGCACGACCCCATCAAGCTCGCCAAGGAGGTTGCCACCGTAGACCAGCTCTCGAACGGCCGCTTGCTGTTTGGGATTGGCGGCGGCTGGAATGCCGAAGAGATGGAAAATCACGGCACCCCCTTTGATCGACGCTGGAAGATCTTGCGGGAAAAAATTGAGGCCATGAAAGCCATCTGGACTGAAGAGGAAGCCGAGTATCACGGTGAGTTTGTGAACTTTGATCCAATCTGGTCCTATCCCAAACCGCTTCAGAAACCCCATCCGCCCATTCTGTTGGGGGCGCACACCCCAGGCGGGTTGAATCGGGTCGCCAACTACTGCGACGGCTGGATTCCGATCGGGCCAAGAATTCCCGACCTCAAGGGCTGGATCGGGGATATGCACGCCCGGGCGGAAAAGTTCGGCCGCCAAGCCTCGGACCTGGCCGTCTCGGCTTTTATGGCTCCTGCGGAAGAAGCGGTGATCAACCAGTATCAGGAACTGGGTATTGAACGCTCAATCTTCGCCGTCCCGTCAGAGAGCAAAGACAAGGTTCTCCCTATTCTGGATAATTACGCCGCGTTTATGTCGAGTATGAGCTAGATGAACCAACCGTCAGGAGGAAGAGCGTATGATAGATTTACACTATTGGCCCACCCCGAACGGGAAGAAAGTCACCATTCTGTTGGAAGAGTGCGGTATGCCGTACAAGATGATTCCGTGCAACATCGCCCAGGGAGATCAGTTCACGGACGAATTTCTCAGGATTTGCCCCAACAATCGGATGCCGGCCCTGGTGGACCATGAGCCGCTCGGTGGGGGCGAGCCGGTCAGCATCTTCGAGTCCGGGGCGATGATGATGTATATCGCCGAGAAGGCCGGGCAGTTTTATCCCCAGGATGTGCGCGGTCGCTACGAGGTGAATCAGTGGGTGATGTGGCAGATGGCCAACCAGGGGCCCAAGAGTGGCGAGTGTGGTCATTTTCGCCGCCTGGGCGACGACCAGGGCGATCAGACCTACGCGGTCCGGCGTTTTACGGATGAGGTCAATCGCCTGTTCGGCGTGCTGAACAATCAGTTATATCGGCAGCCCTATCTGGTCGGGAACGAATACACCATTGCCGACATGATCTGTTACCCCTGGACAGTCAACTGGGAGTCCCAAGGCCAGGACATCAACGAGTTCAAATACTTCAAGCGCTGGTTCGACGAACTCTCGGAACGCGAGGGCGTAAAAAAAGGCATGGCCGTCGGTAGCGATCTCGGGTTTGATGTCACCAAGCTCTCACAGGAAGAGAAAGACCAGCTGCGCAAGATGCTCTACAACCAACGCGCCCGCCCGGTCCCGGCATAGGTGGAGCATAGGGTGAGGAGGCGCTTACCCGAGCCACATCTTTGATCTGACCCATCCATTCACGCGAGACCCCGAGGGAGTACCCCCTCGGGGTCTCGCGTCTGTGGTATATCTACTGACGATGCAGAGCCGGGCTGGCCGAGCTATTGATCCTCTTCTGATGACTTCATGTTGTCATTCCCATGATGGTGTGCCATCATGCCAGCTATGATTCGGACTCAGGTCCAGCTTACAGAACAGCAGTTGCTCCGATTACGAGAACTTGCCGGGGAGCGAGGATTATCGATTTCCGAGTTGGTGCGTAACGGGGTGGACCATATCCTCGGTCATGCCGAGCGGGCGGAACACGGAGACCGGGCGCAGCGGACGGTCTCCGCCGCGGGACGCTTCCACTCAGGACACACCGATGTGGCCCGCCGCCATGACGCCTATCTTGCCACCGCTTATGAAACACCCGAGGGGTGAAGAGGTCTTTATTGACACGTCCGCCTTCTACGCCGTGCTGGACGCGGACGATGAGGTGCATGCTCAGGCACGCGCGGGGTGGCACGGACTGATCCGCGCCGGTAAACCATTGGTGACCTCGAATTACGTGTGCGTGGAGACCTGCGCTCTCGTTCAAGCGCGGCTCGGGATGGATGCGGTGCGCGTTCTGTTCGATGATGTATTGCCGATGGTGACCGTGGTCATGCTCGATGAGACACTCCACACGAACGCCATCGCAACCCTGCTCGGAGCCAACAGACGGAACCTGAGCTTGGTGGACTGCACGAGCTTCGCGGTGATGCGCCACCACGGCACGGTCACGGTGTTTGCCTTCGACCGGCACTTTGCCGAACAAGGCTTCCGGCTTGTGTCGTAGCCCCTGCGGCCCACACCCGACCGATGGACACGAGGACTGCCTGAAGCGAATGGGGCTGGCACTCTGAAGGTGAGAAAAGAGTGCCACAAATAGCGCGTGATCTGGGGATCGACGTATTGGAGTGAGTACCCATGAAGGCATTTACCTATTCGGAAGCGCGTCAGAATCTCGCCCGGCTGTTGATTCTTGCGCAAAAAGAAGAAGTGGAAATTCGCAGACGAGACGGCAGCGTTTTTTTCCTCAAAGTCAAAAAAAGCGCAACTAAATCCCCGTTTGACGTGCCAGGAGTCAAGACGCGGGCCACCACGGCGGATATTCTGGACGCCGTTGGTGAGTCACGGAAGAGGAGCGTTTAAGGTGATCGGGCTCTCGTTTAACTGAAAGGAGGACCGCCGTGCCGATGAAGAATCCGCCACACCCCGGCAAGGTTGTACGGGTGGCCTGTCTGGAACCGCTCGGATTGAACGTTACCGAAGGCGCGAGAGATCAGAATAAACGGTTGAGCGTCAACGATCTCTATCATCCCTTGCGTGGCAACATTGCAGTCGATCCTGGACGAAGAATGACCCGCTTCGTCTTCGATACGAACGTCATTGTCGGCGCATTGCTCTTCAACGATTCCGCACCAGGGCGGGCGGCCACCGACTATTTTCCTTCTCTGGTCTGGTCATACCCGAACGCGCCTCCAGCCCCGTAATCTCTGGGTCTGCAAGAACACGGCGTGGCAATTGTCACGCGGATGCTGAAAACTATCCTACAAGATCGAAGAGCAGTCTATGCTTTACATTTAGGATGCGTCGTATAGTAGGTTGCGTATAGGAGTGAGCGTATGAGCAAGCGACAATCTCGACAGGTGTTATTCGGAGCACTGCTGGCGACCGTCCTCGTGTGGGGTTATCCGGCCGCTGGACAAGAGTGGACGCAATCGAAATGGGGGCCGGAGGACGAGGTCGGGAGCGCGAACTACATCACTCCCGAGCGTGTGAGGCTCGCGGCCAGCCTGGTCAAAACCGGCAAGACGTACCCGCTCGGGATGGTGACCGGCGCCGACACGCCGGCCTACCCGCCCCGCCACTACAAGGTGTACGTCTGGGAGCTGGTGCTGGGGGGACCGAACAAGCTTACCACCACCGACGACTTGGCCGTTACCTGGCTGGGAGTCGGTAGCCAGATCGACGGGTTCGGCCACGTCGGCATCGATCACGTGCATTACAACGGCTGGAAGACGCAGGACTTCCTCTCGCTCACGGGCATCAAGAAGTTCGGCGTGGAGAACATCCCACCCATCGTGGCGCGCGGCGTGCTGCTGGATATGACGAAATATTATGCGGTCGACCTCGTGCCCAACGGTACGGCCTTCAACGGCAAGGAGATCGACGAGGTCGCGACGAGACAAGGTGTAGAAATCCGCGAAGGCGACGTGGTGTTGTTCCACACCGGCTGGCTGAAGCAATTCGCGCAGATGGGTGGGGGCGAGCCGGGGATAGGCTTTCCCGAACCGGGCATTGGCGTCGAGGGCGCGCGCTACCTGGCCGGGAAAGGCGTCGTTGCGGTCGGGGCGGACACCTGGGCACTGGAGGCCATCCCGTTCGAGAAGGAGGTAGAGCGCTTTCCGGTCCACCAGGAGCTATTGGCCAAGAACGGCACCTACATCCTCGAGAACATGAACACGGCCGCGCTGGCCGCAGATGCGGCCTACGAGTTCATGTTCGTACTCGGCGCGCCGCGCATGGCCGGGGCGGTGCAGACGATTGTCAATCCCGTCGCGATCCGCTGAAGCAATCCGGAAAACCCGCGACGTGCTTACCGAGGCCACCTCAGCTGACACACCGACCGCTTATTGAAAGCGGCGGGCGTCTTCTCCGGCGTAGCGCGCGACCAGCGTATCGATCCGGGACGTACGCTCCAGACTGTCGAGGACTTCGGTCAGACGCCGGGCGGGGACGGCGCACGTCATCTCGGTGGCCTGCATGCCGGTTCGCGCCCGACTCAGCGCGCAGCCGACGCTCACGGCGACCTGGCCGTCTTTCGCCATGGCCACAATATGACACTGTGGCTTGCCCTCGACCTTGAGATCGGGCAGGGCGTCCGAGAGTACCATGGCGGCGTGTGGGTTGATGCGGAGCAGCACAACGTCAGGATCAATCGGCGTTTCCGCTAGCGGCCCGTAAGTAACGGCCCCAGGCTTGTCCGCGACCGTTGGAATATGGGGAAAGACCTCCTCCGCCACCCAGCCGCTGTCCAGCAAGGTCGCCACGTCTTTGCCCTGGGCTGCCTCTTCCAATGTTTTGAAACCGTGGGTGAGACTGCCCACGCTACAGTTGCCGTGGTCTTCGGCAACTGTACTGAAGGTGCGTTCCCCAGCTTTGATCCAGAAGACACAGCCGGCGGGTACCCGCCCCGTCCGTCCGTCCGGCGTGGGTTCGGCCAGCGGCTCGTCAAAGGCCGGAATGTTTTCCGGTCGGGTCGGGCTAAAGGTAATCGCCAGCGGCGCGGCCACCGGGCGCAGCGCCTTGGTGAGGCGCTCGGCTAAGCTGTTCCAATCCGCTGTGGTCATTGCCTTCACTCCTTTGGCGCGCACGCTCTCACGTTTCAATAATCTGGAACGCATGTGCGCCGATCTCGGTTGAGACCTCAAGCTCGCCGTCCTGCACGCTCCAGTTGTCACACGTCTGACCGTCCATGAGCACCCGACAGGTACTCGGCTGTTGCAGGTTCTTGATGCGGAAGCTGGTCGGCTGGCCCTGGGCGGCCGGGTCAGCCGTATAGGTCTGCAAGACCAGGGTCTTCTGCTCCTGGTCGTAATACGCCTGCGACAAACCCAGGTGGGGAAAGTCCACACCGTACACGCTGGGTTGGTCAAACTTCTCCAGGTTCGGCTCGGTATAGATGCGTGACCAGGAACCTGGGCCGCCGACCTCAGCCACCATCAGATTGGCGTTGTACTGCCCGCGCGGATAGGGCTCGTTCAATCCGAAGCCATAATAGAACTCGCCGGCGCTACGGTCCCAGGTCGGCTCGTAGTTGGCCTCGACATGGGCGCGCATTTTCCTGACCGTCTCCACGTCTCCCAGATCGTTGGCAATACTCAGGGTCCGGACCGTCATATACGGATGATCTTCGGTCGCGCCGGGCGCGAAGGTCATGTATGCCGTGCCGTCCGGCTTTTCGACCAGATAGTCTCGCTTGGCGGTCTCGTAAAAGCGGGTCGCCATAGCCCGGTCGCTCGGCAGCAGGTAAAAGCCCCACATAATCCAGCTAAATACCGCCGGCAGGGTGTTATTGTAATCGATGAGCGGGTCGTAATAGATGGTCACCCACTCGGGCAGGAGCGGGTCTTCGGACGGGGCAATATAGTTTCTCTTGGCGTACTCATACCACTGCTCAAACGCGCGGAACGTATTGCCGTTGTAGAAAGTGTCGTAAAGCCTCAGACCGAGGCTGGTGACCGTGAGTCACAGCGGCCACACTTTAGTGTTCTCTCAATGCGAGCCTTCGGGTCGGCCACACCATTGTTCGCTGATGTACTCATTCATGCTGGTGTGGGTGTAGCGAAACGTATGCTCGCCATTATTCACCACGCTGAAGCCGTCATTATATTTTTTGTCACCGGAGGCATACAGGTGTAGGCCCATGGTCAGCGACAGAAAGCCTTTATAGTAAATCGCCCCAGCCGCCTTGATCGGATCGGGCTCATAGCCCCACGGCTCAACACCATTCGCTGCCCAGCCCGGCGTGTCATATTTTCCGCGCAGCTCGTTTGGAATGAGCAAGGGGAAAAATTCATCGGGATAGTGCTCGCGCTTCGGGTCGGGGCCGATCTGCTCGGACCAGTCATAGGTTCCCCAGTACGCGGTAATCCGATCAACCAGGCTTTCAAGAATCTTGGCGTACACCTCGCGCCAGGCGGGTGTGATATCGCTCATCAACGCGACCGCGTAGGATGAGTCTACGGCATCGAAACGATGAAAATTGCCCATGGGTGGCAGACTTTTATCGTCCCACATTTCAGACGGCCGGCCGTCTTTGGACCAGTCGTCATCCACCATGGCCTTGCGGTACAGGTATTTGAGCCAGCCGCGTGCCCGTTCTGACAGCTCGGTCTGGCCTGTGTCGTGCGCCATACGGCCCTCCTCTCTTCACGCTCATCTTGTTATTTCCCCGCTCTGGTCTGATAATACCCGAACGCACTCCAGCCGCCGTCTATCACCATGACCTCGCCAGTCATAAAACCAGCGTCCTCGCTGGCCACAAACCGCACAGCCTTGGCAATATCCGCCCCCGACCCCAGACGGCGTTGGGGCGTGCGCTTGATCAAATCTATGGCGGTGAGCTTGCCGTCTTCTTCAAGGCCGACGACCATGTCAGACTCGATATAGCCCGGTGCGATACAGTTCACGCGAATGCCGTACCGGGCCCATTCTATCGCCATGACCCGGGTCATGTGATCGACCGCCGCTTTTGACGTGCAATACCCGAGCGTGGCAGGGAAAGCGTTGCGGCCTAAAATCGAACCGATATTGATAATGCAGCCGCCGCCATGCTGCGTCATGTGACGCGCAGCCGCTTGGGAACACAAGAAAATGGACTTCACATTAATGTCCATATGCTGGTCCCAGTTCTCTTCGGTCATCTCCAGTGTCAACTGCGGACGGGTGATGCCGGCATTATTCACCAGGATATCGACCGGTCCGAGTTGTTCTTCGACATCGGCAAACAAACGGGTGACCTCGTCCGCAACCTCGACATGGCAGCCGAAAGCGATGGCCTCTCCACCCTGATTCGTAATCTCAGCGACCGTCTCTGCCGCGTTTTCGGCCCGTGTCGCAACGCAGGCCAGCCGCGCGCCGGCGTCCGCCAGCTCAAGCGCAATAGGTTTCCCCAGGCCGCGGCTGGCGCCGGTCACGACGGTGACTTTCCCAGTAAAAATACCCATACCCTATTGCTCTCGTGGATGTTCAGCGTTGTACTCGCGAATGGCTTTCAAAATCGCCCCGCCGGCTTGCCCCATGAGTTCCTTCTTGTTTGCTGACACGCGCTCGGCAGAGGTCTCTAGCCGACGCATTAGACCTTGCGTCTGTGGCATGACATACCGGGCAAGCAGGTCATAGCTCTTGAGTGCCAATTCCGGCGGTGCCCAATCGTGAACAAAGCATAAGAGCGTCCCGAAGCCACCCGACAGTTCTTGTAAGTGCGCAATTTTCTCCAGCGCGTCTTCGGGCGTTCCGAAAATACCCCCGCCGTGTGCATCCAGGCTCCGCGCCGCTTTATAGCCGTCTTCAAACGGCTTGCGTTTGGGCGTGCCGAGTGTGCCGACGATATACTCGTTCTGCCAACGCTGAAGCCCGTCAGCCACCTCTCGGTAGGCTTGTTCCTTTGAGGAGGACAAATGGAAGGGCATCACAATGCGCCAGTCTGCCCGGTCGAGACGTTGGCCATGCTCACGCGCTGAAGTCTCGCCCCAGCCCCACTGGGTTGGCAGTGCGGTCAGTCCTTCTTCGAGATACGACGCAATTGAGAGCACGCCCACGCCGTACTTGCCGGCAGCCTTCATGCCGGACGGAGAGATCGATGAGGCAACCGCCACTGGAATCTCATCTTGGAGCGGTCGTAATTGCAACGCCGCTTCGTTCAGTTTGAACCAATCGCTTTCAACCGTAATCGGCTCGTCCTCGTTCAGCAAACGCAGGACAACACCCAGCCCCTCATCCATACGATCTCGTTGAGTCATTGGATCAATGCCCAGCATGATGGCATCAGACGGCAGAGCACCAGGGCCAACGCCGAGGATGGCCCGGCCCCGACTCAGATGGTCGAGGTGGACGATACGCTGGGCGATGTTAAAGGGATGGTGATACGGCACGGAAACCACGCCAGTCCCCAACCGGATTCGGTGGGTGCGTTCCGCGGCAGCGACCAGAAACATTTCCGGCGAGCCGATGGTTTCCCAACCGGCCGAGTGATGCTCACCGACCCAGAACTCATCGAACTGCAACTCATCCAGAAATGTGGCCAGTTCGAGATCGCGCTGAAACTGAAGTGTCGGATGCTCCCCCAGCGGATGATGCGGAGCAAGAAAAGCACCGAAGTGAAGGCGTTTACGCATAATGACTCCATTCTTCAAAGCATTGCGCTGAACTGTACCAAAACCGTTCCGCAGGAACCAGGGACAGTCTCCATACTCGTCCCGCTCTTGGCGCTGAATGGTTTTCCCCACGTTGTCGATCCGTTTCGTTATGGATACGCTCTATACATATTCGATTCCCGCCCAAGAACGGCGCAGAGAAAGAAAAGAATATGAAGAAGCCAACCGCGAAGAAAAGTCATAGTCGTTTCCGTAACATTCCCAAACCCCATATCTTCACAAAAGAGGAGATTGATCTCTCCAACGCCAAGGTCAATATTCATATCCGTCTGGACGCTGATATTGTGTACTATTTCAAAGAGAAAGCAGACCGGGAGGGTGGGAAATACCAGACATTGCTCAACCAACACCTACGTCATACCATCTGGCCGAAGCACGAGCCGGAGTACAAATTGGAGCAGCGCGTTCGGCTCATCGAGGAGCGACTCGGCTTGTCGTCTTAGACGGCTCAAGGGAATGCCATGCTGAAAACAATGATTACCGGCAGTCTGCCGCGCCCGACCTGGCTCGCTCCGCAGAACCAAATCTCGTCTGTCTCATTGCGGCTTGAGGCTGAGGCCTTACCCGAAGGCCAGGACGATGCCGTACGCCTGGCCGTGGTCGATCAGCACGCCGCCGGCATGGATATTGTGACCGACGGCGAACAGCGCCGGCGGCATTACATCTGGGGATTTACCGAGGGACTGACCGGGATTGATTTCAACCATATGGTCAAAAAGGAAACGCGCGGCGGTCGTTATAAGACACAGATAGACGTCGCGCGGGTAACGGGAGCGGTCCGCCGCCCACGCTCCATTTTTCTTGACGCGCTGCGGTTTGTGAAGCAACACACCAGCCAGCCCGTAAAGGTGACCCTTCCGGGTCCGATGACAACTGCGGATACCCTGGCGGATGAGCACTATGGAGAGACACGGCGTTTAGCTGCGGACCTGGCTAGCGTCCTCAATGACGAAGCGTGTGAGCTGGCCGAAAACGGCTGTAATATTATTCAGTTTGATGAGCCGTGCTTTAATATCTATCTCGATGAAGTTGAGGATTGGGGTATCTCCACGCTTGAAGCCGCGGCCAAGGGTGTACAAGCAAAGACCGCGGTCCACATCTGCTACGGCTATGGGGTTCCCCAGGTCTTGGCCTGGAAGACAACGAATACGGATTGGCATCATTATCACCGCACGCTGCCCCTCCTTCGCACGAGTACGATTGATATGATCTCAGTCGAATGCGCCGCCTCTGGTGTTGATCCGTCCGTGCTCGAACTGGCCCGAGGCAAAGACCTCATGGTTGGCGTGATTGACGTGGGAACGGAAGAGGTCGAAGCACCCGCCAGCGTTGCCGAACGCATTCGCGCCGCCCTTCCCTATGTTGCGCCGGACAAACTCTACCCGTGTACGGACTGTGGTATGATCCCCCGCTCTCGCGCCGCCGCGCGCGGCAAAATGAAAGCCCTGGCAGACGGGGCTCGGATAGTCCGCACGGAACTGGCAAGCGAAATGATTGCCGGCATCCCGCGAGTGGGTCGGCCAAAGAAATAGCGCTCGGAAGGATTGCGCATGACACGCATACAAATAAATGGCGTCAGCCTGCATGTTGAAGAGACCGGCTCGGGAGAGTCGATTATCTTTGTCCACGAGTTTGGCGGCGATGCCCGAAGCTGGCAGCCGCAAGTCGAGCAGCTCTCTCAGCACTATCGGTGCGTCGTCTATAACGCCCGGGGCTATCCACCCTCGGATGTGCCTGAAGACGAGACGCTCTACGGCCAGCAGCTCTCCACCGCTGATCTGAAGGGGGTGCTTGATGCACTCGATATTGAGCAGGCATTTGTGGTCGGCCTGAGTATGGGAGCCTATACGGGCCTCATGCTCACCATGCAGCAGCCTGAACGAGTCCGTGCTCTGGTGTTTGCCAGCGGTGGTTCAGGCGCGTATCCAGAAACGCGTAAACAGTTCTTAGCTGATACCAACGCAGTGGCAGAGAAAATGTTACAGGCGAACTCAGTCGATGCGTCGGGAATTTCCTCCGGCCCCAGCCGGGTACAGCTTCAGAACAAAAACCATGCAGTCTGGGAGCAGTTTGCGGCCCACTTGTCTGAACACTCTGCCATGGGCTCAGCCTATACCCTGCGTCACGTCCAGGCCGAACGGCCCTCGCTGTACGATCTCACCGATGAGCTGCGGGCGGTGACGACGCCGACACTCTTGGTTGTCGGCGATGAAGATGAATCCTGTCTGGATGTCAATCTGCATCTCAAACGTACCATGCCCTACTCAGGACTCAGTATCTTTCCTAAAAGCGGCCATCTGTTGAACTTGGAAGAGCCCGAACGATTTAATGTTTTGATCGACGAATTCTTTCAGACGGTAAAAGCCGGACAGTGGAGCCGCCGTGACCCACGCTCGGAGACGGTGAGCGCGTTTGGGCAAAAGACGTAGTACGGTTGTCAGCAGATTGCGTGCTGTCTGCTCTTTTCCCGCTCCTGTCTTATGGTCCTACTGGGCCACCCAACCGCCATCAACAACCATCGGATGGCCGGTCACAAACGACGCCGCATCTGAGCAGAGCCAGACCACGGCTTCGGCAATCTCCTCAGGTTTTCCCAAGCGACCAATCGGCTCTTTGGCGGTCATACCGTCTTCTATGCGGGGGTCTATCTTCATGCCGCGCTCAAACATCGGTGTCCGGATGACCCCCGGACAGACGGCGTTCACTCGAATGCCGGCTTTGGCGTATTCCAGTGCGGCGGTCTTGGTCAGTCCGACCACACCGTGCTTGGCGGCCACATAAGCGGGTCCACTCCGAAACCCAACCAGACCGGCAACTGAGGCGGTATTGACAATCGCGCCGCTGCCTTGCGTCAGCATATGCTGGAGCTCATACTTCATACACAGCCACACCCCGGTCAGGTTAATCGCAATCACCCGGTCCCAGTGTTTGGGTGTATAATCGCCGGTCCGCGCAGCCGCCCCCGCAATTCCGGCGTTGTTGAATGCGCAGTCAAGCCGCCCATACATCTCAACCGCCCACTTGACTAAGGCCTCGACTTCCGCAGCCTGGGCCACGTCGGTTTGCACGAACCCGGCCTCGCCCCCAGCGGATTTGATGAAATCGACCGTCTCCTCTCCACCTTCAACAACCACATCGGAAACAACGACCGATGCGCCTTCGCGGGCTAAGGCTAATGACGTAGACCGACCAATACCCGACCCACCGCCAGTCACCAATGCAATTTTTCCATCTACTTGGCCTGCCATGATGCTATACTCCTCCTTGCTCTGTGTCAGAGCGTTTCTTCTAGCGTGTCGGAGGCTATCAATAAAGGGAAAGCATATCTCGCAGGGGTCTCGCCCCCACATAGAGATGAATGAGACAGTGTGCGGATGAGCACCCATGCCGCGAGAAGCGAGGTTTTTTCCGACAGACTAGCGACGTTCCGAAAAAAGATGTTATGCTGCCGGGCCGACTGCATAAGGAAGGTAAAGCATTATGCAACAGCGCGGATTTCGGAGCAGCATCACGACCCAAGGACGACGTATGGCCGGTGCGCGCGCCCTGTGGCGGGCGACCGGTATGAAAAAAGAAGATTTCCAAAAACCGATCATTGCCATTGCCAACTCGTTTACTCAGTTCGTGCCCGGTCATGTTCATCTGCACGAGGTCGGGCAGCAAGTCAAAAAAGTGATTGATGCCAGCGGCGGGACCAGCGGCTTGTCGATCGGTCATGTGTCGCCCGAAGCCGCGGAAGGCGGCGTCATTGCCCTGGTCGAAGAGGGTGACATCATAAAAATCGATATCCCACAGCGCTCGATCAACCTCTTGCTCTCAACAGAAGAGTTGGCCGAACGGCGGAAGAAGATGGAAGCCAAAGGCACGGACGCCTACAAGCCGCTCGGACGCAAACGCCCGGTGTCAGCAGCCTTGCGGGCCTATGCGGCTCTGACCACAAGCGCGGCCCGAGGGGCGGTCCGCGACGTGACACAGGTATAGCGGGAGACTCCCCCCAGCCCTCTCGCTCCAGACGTGTGATGCAAAAAGGAACCCACCCCGGCCTACGGCCACAGCGCGTCTGGCGAGCGTAGGTTCATGGGAGTGTGCATCACACGTTCCAGGAGAGAGGAAATTTTTGACAAGGACCACCGCATGAGTGACCCCACCAAATACCTGCTTGAAGAACACCGGATGCCCACGGCCTGGTATAATATAAACGCCGACCTGCCGGTGCCCTTGATGCCGCCGCTCCACCCGGAAACAAAACAGCCGGTCACGCCCGAGTACCTCACGTCCTTTGCCCTCACCTCTCTGCTCGCTCAGGATGTCAGCCAAGAACAATATATTGAGATCCCGGAGCCGGTCCGCGAGATTTATAAACTCTGGCGACCGACCCCCTTTTTTCGGGCTCGCCGCCTGGAGCAGGCGCTCCGCACACCGGCCCATATCTATTACAAATACGAGGGCGTCAGCCCGGTTGGTTCACATAAGCCCAACACGGCCGTGGCGCAGGCATTTTATGCCAAGCAAGAAGGGGTCAAGACGCTGACGACGGAAACGGGCGCGGGCCAGTGGGGCACCGCGTTGGCCATGGCCTGCAATATGTTCGGGCTGGGCTGCGAAGTGTATATGGTCCGTATCTCGTTTCAGCAAAAGCCCTATCGTCGCCACGTGATTGAAGCCTATGGGGCGGAAGTGTTTGCCAGTCCGTCCGACCGCACCGTGGTCGGCCGGCGGTTTCTGGCCGAGAACCCGGACCATCCCGGTTCCCTGGGGATGGCGGTCTCGGAAGGGATCGAAGCGGCCCAACAGTCCGGCGGGACAAAAAAATACACCCTGGGCTCCGTTCTGCCGCACGTCCTGTTACATCAAACCATTATTGGTGAAGAAACCCTGCTGCAAATGGAAATGGCCGGCGAGTACCCGGATATTGTCATCGGCTGCGCCGGGGGCGGGTCGAATTTTGCCGGTTTTGCCTTTCCCTTTATCCGAGAAAAACTCAAGCAGGGCAAAAACACGCGTATCATCGCGGTTGAGCCGGCCGCCTGTCCGACCCTCACCAAGGGCGCCTTCACCTGGGACTGGGCCGACGCGGGCTGTGTCGCGCCGATTTGTCAGATGTATACGCTGGGCCATACGTTTATGCCGGCGACCATCCATGCCGGTGGGCTGCGCTATCATGGCATGTCGCCGCAGGTGAGTGCGCTGGTCCACGGCGGTCATATTGAGGCTACCGCGCTGGATCAGCTTGCGACCTTTGAGGCGGGCGTGGCGTTTGCCAAGGCCGAAGGGATTGTGCCGGCGCCCGAGTCAAATCATGCGATCTGCGTCGCAATGAACGAGGCCGTGCAGTGCCGGGAAAGCGGCGAAAAGAAAGTCATTGCGTTTAATCTGAGCGGCCACGGTCATTTTGATATGAGCGCGTATGCAGACTACCACGCCGGAAAACTCGAACGCTATGCGCATCCGGCTGAGGCGATTGAACGGGCTCTGCAGACAGTGCCTGAGGTAAGCTTTACGGGGTGACGCGAGAAGGTTTTCCTTGAGGAAGACGAGGAACCATCATGAGCGCGGAATTGATTGGCATTCTGAGTGTGGGTGTGGCGCTGGCGGCGCTCCTCCTGACCAGCATCAAAGGGGTACGAGAAGAGCTGCGGGGCGTGGAGCAACGCTTAACGGACCGCATGCAGCGCGTAGAGAGTCGCATGGATAGCCTGGAAAAACACCTGGACACGTTTGAGCACCGGCTGGATGCGCTGCTCCAGCGGATGGCGCGCCTGGAAGGAGTGTTGGATGGCCTGCGCGAAGCCTTATTCGGGCGGACGCGGGAGGCGAGCGGGTAGGCTCCTCGCTCGCACCAGGGAGGTGGGCTTAGGGGCAACCGACGCAGCCCAGACCTCACCTCGGACGGGCTGTCTACGTCCTTTTCTTTCGCTCACGACTGTCGTGCTCCGACCCGATTCTGGCCTCCTTCTTCGGTAAGCCGTACCCAAGCGCGATGTCCCATTCGCTCCGCTCTTGCTCAACTGCTTTCCAGGTCTCGGCATTTTGGCGAAGGGGCATATAGGCGGCGTTGACTTCCTCAAGAAACCGTCGGCGCCGATAGAGTTCTATGGCTTCGTCAACCATGCTCTGCATCGACTCTCCAGTCTGAGCAGACAATTCGCGGAGTGTATCCCGGCAGCGTGCGCTCACGCGCAGCATAACGCTTTGCATAGAGGTCCTCTCTGTCCGTATACGAAAATGTATACTTTTGTCCAAGCGAATAGGCCAATGGTGAAGCGGGCGGCTTGATCGCCCGTGGCACCCTAGTACACTGATGAAGAGATACGCTAGTATGCCGACACAGCTCTAATGGTCATGATCCGGAAGGAGAAGCAGCGATGACAGCAGCGTTTAATGTCGAGCAGGCGGTCAAGACGCGTTATGCCGCGGGAGCACAGCGGGAAGAATCGGCGCTGTGTTGCCCGGTAGACTATAACCCGCGCTTTCTCACGCTCATCCCCGAAGAAATTCTTGAGCGCGATTATGGCTGCGGAGACCCCTCGCAGCACATCCAGCCGGGAGAAACTGTGCTCGATCTCGGCTCGGGTGCAGGCAAAATCTGTTATATCGCCGCCCAGGTCGTTGGGGCCGAAGGCCGGGTTATCGGCGTTGATATGACGCCGGAGATGCTCAACGTCGCCGAGAAATACCGCCAGTCCATTGGCGAACAATTGGGCTATCACAACGTCGAGTTTCACCGGGGCAGAATTCAGGATTTGCGGACCGATCTGAAGGCCGCGGATGCCTATCTGCGTAAGCATCCGGTGGCTTCGCTCGACGATTTCCAAGCCTTTGAGGCCGTCATGGCCGAACAGCGTACGCAGCGGCCACTGATTGCCGACGGTTGCGTTGACGTTGTCGTCTCGAACTGTGTGCTCAACTTGGTCCAGGACGCAGACAAGCGGCAACTGTTCGGTGAAATCTTTCGGGTGCTGCGCCAGGGCGGACGGACGGTGATCTCCGATATCGTTGCCGACGAAGCGGTGCCGGCCCACCTGAAGGCTGACCCCGAATTATGGAGTGGCTGCGTCTCTGGGGCCATGCAGGAAACAGCATTCATCGCAGCGTTCGAAGAAGCCGGTTTCTCCGGCGTCGCCGTTCTCAAACACGATGAGCAGCCGTGGCGAACGGTCGAAGGTATCGCCTTCCGGTCCATGACCGTGGTTGCCCATAAAGGGGAACCCGGCACCAAGACGCTCGACTATCGAGCGACCACAGACGCGCAGGCGTGCTGTGCGCCAAGCAAATGCTGTTAGCCCAAGGAGTGGATACCTACGCATGCACGCTGCCGAACAATCTTTTCAGCCTTTTACAGAGCGGGTAGGCCAAGAGGCGGGCCTTCCTCTTAAACGGGCCGAGCTGGGAACCGTTCAGATCAACCTGGGCAAACTGTGTAACCAGGCCTGTCTCCACTGTCATGTGGACGCCGGCCCGAAACGGACCGAGATCATGGCGCCGCGGACGGCCGAGCGGGCCCTGGAACTCATCCGCGCCGCTAAGGCTCCGACGGTTGATCTGACCGGCGGCGCGCCCGAGCTGAATCCATCCTTCCGCTTTCTGGTTGAGCAAAACCGACAAGACGGCCGGCATGTGCTGGACCGCTGTAATTTGACCGTCCTGTTTGAGCCTGGCCAGGAAGACTTGGCCGAGTTCCTGGCCGCACACCAGGTTGAAATCTTTGCCAGTTTGCCCTGCCACTCAGAAGAGAATGTCTCGGCGCAACGCGGCCACGGCGTCTACGAGAAATCCATCGCCGCCCTCCGGCAATTGAACGCCCTCGGCTATGGGCAGGCAGGTTCAGGCTTAGTCCTCAATCTTGTCTATAACCCGGTTGGCGCTCACCTGCCGCCGCCTCAGCAAAACTTGGAGGCGGATTATAAACGAGAACTCGGCGAACGCTTTGGACTGACGTTCAACAACCTCCTGACGATTACGAATATGCCCATCGCCCGCTTCGCCCATAGCCTGGAGCGAGATGGCAAGCTAGCCGAATATATGGGGCTATTGGCCCAGGCTTTTAATCCGGCCACGCTTGACAGCCTGATGTGTCGCCATTTGGTGAGCATCTCCTGGGATGGTTATCTGTATGACTGTGATTTCAACCAGATGCTTGATCTACGGCTGGGTAACGGTACCCCTCTGCGTTTAGGCGAACACTCAACCAGCAGTCTCGTCCGGCAGCTCATCGGTCGGGACATTCGTCTGGATTCACACTGCTATGGTTGCACCGCCGGCGCGGGCAGTTCCTGCGGCGGAGCGCTGGCGGAATAGGGCTCGGCGTTCGGGGGGTATATGCTCTCGGCTCTGATTCGCGCATTCAGTACAGTTGGAGTAAGGGAACAGCCTTTCTCTGAGTAGCTGAAATTTCACGGGTGTTCTAAGAAGCCTTTGAAGCCCTTCTTGCGAGCTGAGCCAGCGTCAGCTTGCTCAATTCATGCGCAACAGGGTCAGTCTGCGTGGCGAGACGTTGAGCCACAGCCTGTTGATCTTCGAGCGATCTATTCTGACCAAGTTTGAATTTTCCTTCAATGCGCGTGATATCGATCACAAAGCCGACAATGGCCTTGAGCAACTTTTGCTTAAAGTCCACCGGGATATCCCCTGGCCACGGTTGTGGCATCCCAGACTCATAGACAGCGGTGAGGCGGTCAACCAGAGTAGCGAGCCGTTCACTGTCCTCGATAATGCGGGGCACGCCATACACGTGCACCGCTGCATAATTCCAGGTTGGAACGGCGGGCGCAGTCTCGTACCAACTCGGGGATATATAGGCGTGCGGCCCTTGAAAGATAACAAGCACCTCCTGACCACCCTCGAAAGTCTGCCATTGCGGATTGGCCCGCGCCATGTGGCCAAGCAGTGCCCCTTGCGCTGACGTGTTAGGATCAAGCAGGAACGGCAGATGGGTCGCAAAGGGGCGTCCATCTACGGTGTTCACTAACGTGGCGAAGCTATATTGCTCGATAAAGCTCTGTAGCTGTTCGGGGTCTGAAACCACAAATGCTTTTGGACGGTACATAATTCCCCTCAGGGGCGGGTATAGTTTTGTGCGTACTCCGGCAGAGCGATACCTGCGCGGAGCTGCGGGTCAGCAACCGGCTGTTGCGGCACCAAGTGCAACGGCAGCTCGCCCGCCCAGCAGTTGAGCTGATAATCTTCATCCGCATCCACTGGTGGCCCGGTACGAATTTTTGCCGACACTTCTTCTAAGGGCACCCGGATTACGCTGGTGGCTTTCAGTTCCTGAGCCGACGGTTCGCGGACGTCATCCCAACGTTCAGACATAACGTGATCGACAATGGCTTTGAGGGCGGCCTGCTTTTCGTCAGGATCGCTGACCTCTGTCGCTTGGCCGAGGATCACGACAGAGCGATAATTCATCGAGTGATGAAAGGCAGAACGGGCCAGCACCAGACCGTCCAACAGAGTAACCGTAACGCAGACCTGCATACTTCCCCCAATCGCGCGCAGCATCCGGCTCGCGGCAGAACCGTGAACATACACACGATCCTCAATATGAGCGTAGATCGTCGGGATCACATACGGCTGCCCGTCCACACTAAAGCCGATATGACAGTACAAGCCTTCAGCCAGAATAGCCCCAACGACTGCTGCGTCGTATGACGCGCGCTCCGGCATACGGCGTAATCGGGTTCGCTCGGTTTTCTCAAAATGAGGCATGGACGTTCACCTTTCTCTTTCATTCCGCTCAGCATTGAGGCTGAACGGTTGATTTCTCCCCATACACTATATCTCTCGACAGCGCCCTGAGAGAAGAGCTAGAAGGGATGTAAAAGAAAACAGGAGGGGTCAGATGAGCCAATTTGAAGAGTATGCCAATAAGTACGAAACAATGAGAATGCAGCGTCGCAACGGCATTCTCGAAGTTACCTTTCACGTCAATGATGGACCGCTGGTCTGGAATGAGCCGGTCCACCGCGAAATCGGTCATGCCTGCGTTGATATCGGAGCCGACCCAGAGAATAAAGTTGTTATTCTGGCTGGAACGGGCGACAGCTATTGTGCGGATATTGATTTTGCCAGCTTTGGCGACAGCTTGGGTACGCCACGCGGTTGGGACACCGTGTATTGGGAAGGCAAGCGCCTGCTCATGAATCTGCTCGACATTCCCGTCCCGATGATATCTGCAGTCAACGGGCCGGCCCTCATCCATGCAGAGATCCCGGTCCTGTGCGATATCGTCCTGGCATCTGATACGGCGACTTTTCAGGACGCCCCTCATTTTCCAAACGGTATTGTGCCGGGTGACGGCGTTCATCTGGTCTGGCCGTTGCTTTTGGGAGCCAACCGGGGGCGCTATTTTCTCTTGACCGGACAAAAGCTGTCCGCCCAAGAGGCGCTCACCCTTGGGGTGGTGAATGAGGTGCTGCCACCGGATCAACTGTCCGCTCGCGCCTGGGAGCTGGCCGAACAATTAGCCAAACAGCCTCCGCTGACGCTACGGTATGCACGCATCTCCATCACCCATCAGATCAAAAAACTGATGCTCGACGGTCTGGGCTACGGGCTGGCTTTGGAAGGCATGGCCGTTATGGATATGCAAAGGTCTTGAGTGAGGAGCCGTCCGCTGGTGTCGGGGCTCCTACTCTGAGGCGGCCGGCAGCGCCAGCGGCTTGTCCAATTCTCGTTTGTACTCGGCACACGCGGCGGCGTCGGCACTCCCGTGCTCGACCCGGCACTGCCAATACTGCTCCTCCAGTTCCGCCCGCTTACCCAATATCCGGGCGAGCTGCGGGTCCCGCCGCGACTCGGTAAAAGACATTGCATGCTGAAGCGTTTGGCAGCCGGTGAGGAGCATCCCAAGGACTGCCAGAACTCCGCCCATGAGTTGAAGCCGCCACCGCCAGTTCACTCTATTCGTCTGAAATCGCATAACAGAGAACAGCCGGGTCGAGATTAGAGGACTTTGCCCTTTCAGGCTATAGGGAATCACCCCTGAAACAATGTTTCCAGCAGCGCGCCGGGTTTGCCTCCATCCTCGTGTTTACATTGCTTCCGGCGTCACTCCTGTGTTAGGCTGCGCCCATGGCCGTTATTGCTATCCCCCGTCCCCTTCGAGAGAAATTGGGCGACGTAAGGAGCCGACGCTCTGGTTGAGCTTTTGGGAAGGGTCAGCGAAGGCGAACGCGGAGATCTTCTGGCTCTTGCCGAGGAAAAATTTGAACGTCGGCTGGCCACGGTCGAAGCAACCCTCATCAAATGGATGTTCATTTTCTGGGCCGGTCAGATCGGGGTTATTACCGGTATCCTGTTCGCCTTCTTCAAACGCTGATTTCCAGTCCCGTCCAAAATTACCGGAGCCGCTGTAAGAGCAGATCACGCTCTCCGGCCACCTCCAGACTCCAAAGCGCCCACTTCTTCTCTTGACCCCCTGTGAGGCGTTCGGTAGTCTTCGTCCTCAGGGATTGAGGGAGGCTGAGTCATGCGATCATATCTCGCCGCCGCCATTCAAATGACCGCGTCCGCTTCGAAAGAAGAGAATCTGGCCAAAGCCGAGACGTTTGTTCGGTTGGCCGCAGAACGGGGGGCCGCCTTGGTCGTGCTTCCGGAGGTATTTTCATGGCGCGGGCGGCATAGAAAAGAACCTGAACAGGTCGAGGCCATCCCTGGTCCGACCACACATCGCCTCCAGAATTTGGCAACCCAACTCGGGGTCCATCTGCTTGCCGGCTCTTTCCTCGAAAAATCGGACGAAGTACGCGCCTATAACACCAGCCTGCTGATCAACCCACAGGGCGACCTCCTGGCGCAGTACCGCAAAATCCATCTCTTTGATGTTGATATTCCGGGTCAGGTCAGCATCCGAGAATCCGACAGTATGAAGCCGGGTGGAGAAGTTGTCACCGCCACAACGCCGTTGGGCACGGTTGGTCTTTCAGTCTGCTACGATCTCCGCTTCCCGGAGCTCTACCGGGAACTCTCACACAAAGGCGCAGAAATTATTTCCGTACCGTCCGCGTTTACCTTTCCGACCGGAGCGGCCCATTGGGAAGCCCTCCTTCGAGCCCGGGCCATTGAGAACCAAGTGTATCTCATTGCGCCCAATCAGATCGGGAAAAACGTGTACGGCTTCGCCGATTACGGCAACTCCATGATTATCGACCCGTGGGGCAAGATTATTGCCCGTGCGCCAGACAGAGAATGTTTTATTACCGCAGAGATTGACCTCGATTATCTGGAAAAAGTGCGAAAGGAATTGCCGTGCCTCGCGCATCAACGGCTCTAGCCCCGGCCCCTGTCAAAGCCTTTTTTCGGGTCGTAACCTCCGAGGAAGCACGCACCCAGCTTGCCGCCTTTGCGCCACGCACCAAAAGCGAAAACATTCCGGTACTCAACGCCTGTGGACGGACTCTGGCCCAGCCTTTGACTTCGCCGGTTGATCTGCCTCATTTCAACCGGACGAATATGGACGGCTATGCGGTCCGTGCCCAGGATACCTTCGGGGCCTCCGCCAGTCTGCCGGCCTATCTGAAACTCGTGGGCGCAATCGAGATGGGCGCAGAAGCGAAACGCCGGCTCAAGAAGGGCGAGACCATGCGTATTGCGACCGGCGGCATGCTTCCGCCAGGCGCGAACTCCATGGTTATGGTGGAATACACCGAAGAGCTGGGCGACAGTACGGTCGAGGTTCTGCGCAGTGTTTCGCCGTGGGAAAATATTCTCCGCATTGGCGAGGATATCAAAAAGAAGAAACCAATTTTTCCTGCCGGCCGCCGCCTGCGCGCGCACGATATCGGCGCGCTCACCGGCGTGGGGATTACGAAAGTGCCGGTCCATAAGCGCCCGAACGTGGCCTTGATTTCCACCGGAGATGAAATCATTCCCCCTTCAAGCTCACCCCGCCCCGGCCAGATTCGGAACGTCAACCAATACTCCCTGCACGCCATGATTACCGAATGTGGCGGGACTGTGACGGACTTGGGTGTCATTAAAGATGATCCCCAGGCATTTACCCGGGCAATGACCACCGCGCTGAAAGTCGCCGATGTGGTGATGGTGTCCGGGGGCAGTTCGGTGGGAATCAAGGACATGGCGCTTGAGGTCATCTGTTCATTCCCGCGCTCGGAACTGTTCTTTCACGGTATTTCCATTGCGCCGGGCAAGCCGACGATCTTTGCCCGCGCAGCCGGCAAGCCGGTCATGGGTCTGCCTGGTCATCCGGTGTCGGCGCTGGTTGTCTTTGCCCTTTTTGGTGCACCGCTCGTGCGGATGATAGGCGGTGAGGCCGCGGATACGGCCTTTGTGCCGCTGCGCACCACCCGCGCCCGGCTGGCCCAGAACATTGCCTCCGCCCCCGGACGGGAGGACTATGTCCGGGTCAGGCTGCAACACGCCTCCCCAAATGGGGAGCGGGGCGCTCAGCTTGCCCAGCCGCTGCCAGGAAAATCCGGCGCGATCTTCAGCCTGGTGCAAGCCGACGGCATGGTCTGCATTCCACATAATGAAGAAGGACGAGAAGCGGGAGAAGACGTTGAAGTGATTCTGTTCTAGTGAAGAACCCCTCACCCTACCCTCTCCCCCAAGGGGAGAGGGAATGAAAACTGTAGGGGCAATCCCCTGTGGTTGCCCGTGATTCATCATGCACGATCATCACCCGGCCGGACAGCAATCCGTCCCAACGGACCGCAAGCGTTATCTCAAAAAGAAATCGTTGGTAGACGCTCTCGACATTTTTCTCGGCGCGGTACCACCCAAGCCCAAAACCGAACACGTCCCAGTCGAAAAAGCACTCCACCGCACGACAGCCGAACCCATTTTTGCCGTCCTGTCCGCCCCGCATTACCACGGCGCAGCCATGGATGGCATTGCGGTACGAGCGGAGGATACGTTCGGTGCCAGTGAGTTCTCTCCGCTGACGCTCAAGCGGGTCGCAAAAGATGACCAGCCGAGCCGGAAAAAGAAAGACGCTGCGGCCCGGTTTCAATATGTCGATACCGGCAACCCCATTCCAACCTGGGCCAATGCGGTCGTCATGATTGAACGGGTGTTCAGGAAAAATGATGCCGAAGTGGAGATTCGTGATTCTTCGACGCCGTGGCAGCACGTCCGCCTCGTGGGCGAAGATATTGTTGCCACAGAACCGCTACTGCCACGCGGCCATAAGCTCCGGCCGTACGATCTCGGAGCGCTGCTGGCCGCCGGTCACACCACAATTCCAGTCATTGCGCCCCCAACGGTCGGCATTATTCCAACCGGCTCCGAATTGATCGAACCCGGCGCCCCGGCCACGCCAGGCCAGATTATTGAATTCAACTCCCGCGTTGCCGGGGCTTTTGTTGAAGAGTGGGGCGGACGGCCCAAGCGCCTGCCGCGCGTGGTCGATGATCTCAAAATAATTACCCGTGCGCTGGCAAAAGCGGTCAAGCGTCATGACATCGTTGTTATCATCGCCGGCTCCTCGGCCGGCGAGCATGATTTTACGCTGCGGGCCTTGGAATCGCTGGGCGACATCCTGGTCCACGGCATTGATGTCATGCCGGGCAAACCGGCGATTCTGGCGGTTATTGACGGCAAACCAGTGATTGGCCTGCCCGGCTATCCGGTGTCCGCGGTGGTTATTTGTCAGCAAGTCCTGCGCAAACTCATTGCCCATTATCTCGGTCGGCCGGCGGAAGAGCCTCAAAAAATCAGGGCTGTCCTACCACGCAAGGTTCCGTCGCGGCTCGGCCTGGAAGAGTTTGTACGGGTAAACCTCGGTCAGGTTGGAGACAAGATTGTTGCCAACCCCATCGGACGCGGAGCCGGGGTCATCACCACCATGGTCAAAGCCGATGGTGTGTTGCGCATTCCGTCCTTGGACGAAGGACTGAACGCCGGCACAGCAGTAGACATCGAACTCCTGCGACCGGCAGAGGAGGTCACCAACACGATTCTGTTTACCGGCAGCAATGACCTGACCATTGGCGTGCTCGACGACCAACTCCGCGCCCAGCATCCAGGCCTGAAAATATCGGCCAGCAATATCGGCTCGCTCGGCGGTCTGATCGCGCTCAAGCGGGGCGAAGCCCATATGATTGGGACGCACCTGCTTGATCCCGCCACAGGGGTGTATAATCTGCCCGACCTCAAAAAGCAGCGGCTGCTCACCAAGTCGGTTGTGATGACCTTAGTCATTCGGGAACAAGGCCTGATTGTTCCGAAGGGCAATCCCCGGAAGATCAAAAACCTCAGAGACCTCACGCGCAAAGACGTCACCTTTATCAACCGTCAGCCGGGTGCCGGCACCCGCGTCCTGTTGGACTATAAACTCGCCAAGCTGCGTATCAAGCCGGAACGCATCAAAGGCTACGAACGCGAAGAAACCACCCATATGGCGGTCGCGGTGGCGATTGCCAGCGGTCTGGTGGATACCGGTCTCGGCGTCAAATCCGCCGCCAGAGCCCTGGGGCTCGACTTTGTTCCTATCGAGCGTGAGGAATACGACCTCGTCTTTCACACCGACTTCTTCAACAGCGAAAAAGGCCGGCAGCTTGTCGCAGTCATACGCTCCGACGCATTCAAACACGCAGTCGAACAATTGGACGGGTACGATACAACGCGGACAGGGAGAGTCAAATAAGAGGGCTGGGCAGTCCCGGTTGATTTCCCACCCTGGTCCTGGGATCTCCTCACCCCTCTTCCAGAGCCGCCCGCTATGCCAAACCTCACTCCTGTCGAGCTTCACCTGCAGCGTATGGGTTGGCTCGTCGTCTCGGTGCTTATAGCAGGAATCTTGTTGCCCTTTTTGACCGCGTGGGGGATGTTTCTGGATGGGGTGACGTATGCCGCCATCAGCAGGAATCTTGCCCTTGGATTGGGCCACTGGTGGAAGCCGTACTATACGGCGATGTTACATCCTGAATTTTATGAGCACCCACCATTAGGATTCATTATCCAGTCGGTCTTCTTTACGGTCCTCGGCGATCATTATCTGGTTGAAAAGGTGTACTGCCTCAGCATGATGCTGTTGTCTTTGGGTCTTATTGTCTTTGTATGGCATCAATTAACGAGACAGTGCACACAGCCGGCGAGTCCTTTTTTTTATTATGCGTGGCTCCCGGTATTGCTCTGGATAACCCTGCCGCGCTGGCAGTGGGCCTATAAAAATAATTTGCTGGAAAATACCCTAACGGTTTTTTGTTTACTCTCGTTTGCGTGTAGCCTGAAGGCGTTAGACACCCAACAGATATTCAGACGCGCGTTGTATGCCTGTGCCGCCGGGCTCATGGTTGTCGCTGCTCTTCTGACGAAAGGGCCAACCGGGCTTTTTCCTCTGACCGCACCGCTTTTGTACATTATTCTTGTTGATTCCAAAGCCATCCGCTCAGGAGTCTCAGTCACTCTGCTGTGCGTCTTTTTTGCCCTAGCGCTGTTCGGTTTTCTCCTCCTCTACGAACCGGTCTGGATCAACCTGAATCACTACCTCAGCGATCAGCTGCTTCCCTCCCTCACAGGGCAGCGATGGGCGAGGAGCGCTGAAACCTCACGTCTCTCTTTTCTCTACTCTATGGGGAAAGAGCTGGCACTGCACAGCACTCTAGCCGGGCTTCTCCTCCTGTTTGCACGCTATGGCGGCACTCTCTCTTTACCCCCAGCTATGCTGCGCAAAGCTGGGGCGTGTTTTGTCATCGCCCTCTCGGGCAGCCTTCCTATTTTGTTAAGCTATAAACAGCGCTCGTTTTATATTATTCCCACCCTTCCCTTTTTTGCCCTGGCATTCGGCCTGCTACTGCGGCCCTCTCTTGCAGCCCTGCTGCGTCAGTATCTCTTCACCTGGAAAGAGCCGGCATTTCGACTATTTTATCGGATAGGGGGAGCTGCCCTACTCTGCATCATTCTTGTTTCTCTGTTCCTCATCAATACACCATATAGGGACGGCCATGTGTTCCGTGGCATTCGGGCAATTGGTCGCGTTGTGCCCGTGGACAGTATTGTCGGGATTCATCCTTCAGAGTGGGACGGATGGGGCCGGCACGCTCATCTTCAGCGCTACTTGCAGATCAGTTTAGACGGGAGCGCTACCGCACGAGACCGGACCTTTTATCTGCATCCGGTGAATGACCGGGATATCCCTCAAGAATTTGAGCCAACCGGTGTCAGACTGCGAAAGACGCTGCTGCTGAGAAAGAAGTCTCTTTGACCCGGTGTCAGGGCTGTTCAGACCGCGCGCGGCTTCTTCCAGGTATACACCGCGGTTATGGCGTAATTCCAGACAGTGCCCACGGTAATACCGGCCAGAGCAGCAAGTATCCACGCTGTTCCTTTCTCAAAAAGATGGGCAGCGATACTGATATTGGCTACAGCTCCAAGCCCGCAGGCCGCACTGAAGGACAACCAGCCTCGGAGCCAGCGCCAGCCTCGGAGTCGCATGTCCCGATACGTCAGGACGTTGTTCAAGGCAAAGTTGGTTGTCATGGCAACGAGAGTGGCAATGATTTGACTCGGCAGAAACGCAACCTCCAGGCCCTCAAACAAGAGCGCCAGGACGAGCAGGTGGATGCCAACACCAAGGCTACCAACAAGGGCAAAGGAGAGAAAACGGATCGGAACGTAGCGGCCAAACACGTGATCCAGAAGCATCAAGAGATACTCCCACCCAACGTGTCCGTCGAGCTTGCTCTCCCCGAATTGGCGGGTACGAAAGGTATAGGGCAGTTCTTTTAACCGAAGCGGCTGAGGAGAAGAGGCAATAATATCAAACAAGAGCTTAAAGCCGACCCCGGAAAGGTGACGCGCCGTACCGAGAAAAGCACTCCGGCGCAGCATGAAAAAGCCGCTCATGGGATCAGATACGGGAACCCGCAGCACCAGGTGACTCAGCCGGGTTGCCAGACTGCTGATACGAGCCCGGACCGGACCCCACTCACCCACGCTTCCTCCGGCAACATAGCGGCTGCCGACAACGAGATCGTCATCCCCTGCCTTCAAGGTCTCAAGCATATGCGGCAGCAATCGCTCGTCATGTTGCAGGTCGGCATCCATGACAGCGAGATACGAAGCCGAACTCGCCAGCATGCCTTCGATACACGCAGAAGAGAGCCCTCTGCGGTTCAGCCGCTGCATACAACGAATACGGCGATCATCCCGGCTCAAAGACCGAATCAGCTCCGCGGTTCCGTCCGGAGAATCATCATCGACAAATATAATTTCCCACGAGTGGTCGGATTGCTTCGCCAGACAGGTATCAATGCGCATAATCAGCGCAGTGATATTCTCCTTTTCATTATAGGTTGGAACAATAATCGAGAGCTCGACTCCGGGGTCTTGCGGGCTTGGCATGGACGACTCGTTTTTTACCCTGGCCTTGTCGGTATCAGCTGGTATGGACTCTCTCAGCGTTTGTTGCGGGCCTCATCTCATACAGATACCACAGCTTCGTTCGTTCAAGCCAATTATTGAAGTTGAACAGCGTAACCCATTCAGGCAGCGTTCGGTATATCAATGCCTGCTCATACTCGACCCGGCTGAGCGTCTCCGGTTTTCTCGTAACGAACAGGGCTTTCTCCGAGCTGCCAAAGTCGATCTCGGCAACCGACCGGATCGACTGGAGCGTGAGACTGCTGCGTTTATAATACTGGATATCCAACACGCGGTGGTACGGATTCTTTCCAATATAATAGAGAGTGACCGGGTCCTCATAGTGCTCGTATATCGTTTTATACAGCGCAATATGGGGATCGGCAGGGCGGAACATGACAACAAGTAAGAGGGCCAGATTGGCAATAAAAAATCCTTGAGCACAGCGCCTGAATACGGTGTGATTGATGAGATCAAGGTGCAGTCTCCCTTGTAGAATCTCGATGGACTGTACAATGCAGACTGGTGCGAAGCTGATGATAGGGAATAAGTAGCGCGTTTCTTTATGGCCAATCAGGCTATGGATTACGACGAAAGGCACGACGGTCCACGTCAGCGCAGCCTTATTTCTGAACACGATAAAAATCAAAAAGCTCAACAGGAAGACAAGGCTGAAAGGCGGTATGGCGCGAATGAAAATGGCTTTAAAATAAAACCACCAGGGCATAACCCCAAATTCCGACAGCTTGCCTAATAGCAGGTCTTGCTCCAGGTCGTTCCATACCGTGAGTGTCCACTCACCATAGAACCAACGGTCAATGAGAATACCGCTTGCCAGAGCAACGCACATACCCGCGCCCAAAAATATCAGATGAGACAGCTTCTCTTTTTTAATGAAGAAGAGCCATGCTCCAAAGCCGGCAATAAGAAAGCCGACTTGATAGCGAAACAAGAAAGACAGGCCAAAGAGAAGACCGGTGGACAGGAAATGCCAGCTGCTCTGTGTGGGCTTTAAGAAAAACAAGCAATAGGCAATGAGAAAAACGCTCCCGGACCAATTTTCCGAGGCGAAGCGGACATTATTGTATACGGCAAACCAGAGAAAGAAAGAGAGCAGCAAAAACCACTGCTGCAACAAGACATCCCGTATGTCTCGTCGATAGAGTGTGTACAGAAGGTGGATGCTCAGGAAAGAAAGCAGCCCGGACAGGATTCGTAAGCAGGTCGTAATGACAAACGGGTCTGTTACGTGCGCCGCATTGAGAACGGTCTGCAACACTACGACCATTGCCGGTTGTATGGTCGGTCGCGTTTGATAGTGGTACTCCCAGGGTAAGTGCTCTGCCTCGGTCAGCCCCAACTTTTCACCCGCAAATTCCAAAATTTGGAAGTGCTCATCGAACTGGTGATAGCCTACGGAAAAGAGGGCGGTGATCAGGAGTACGGCTGCGCCAGTTATGTAGATGGCTCTTTCGGTCATGACGCCACTCTCTTATATGATGCAATAGCGTTCGTCCCCTGATTGAAACGCTCAAACCGAGAGTGCGTTTTTATCCAGCGCGTTTTTAGCGTGGCCGACAGTCATACTGGCCAGGGGCGTAGTCCTGGGGAAAGGTCGTCCGGTTCAATCGTGCCCTACGAGTTCTCGGGCAGCGTGGGCGGCGCCCAATTGGGCTGCTTTGGGATTCAAAATGATGCGCACCGGTATATCCTGCAGGAGCTGGGTAAAGCGCCCTTTGTCCGTAAAGGACTGCATAAACAAACCCGCCGTCATTGTGGGCAGCAGCTTGGTCACGATCCCACCGCCAATATACACTCCGCCAATACTCATCACCGTTAAGGCGAGATTACCGGCTTGCGCCCCATACAAACTCACAAACATTTCCACCGCTTCCACACAGGTCTGGCAGGTGCCAGCTATGCCAGCTTCACCGATGATCGCGGCTGCGTCTTCGGTTTGTATGCGTGCCCGCAGGGTCTCTGCCACCGGGCGCTGCAGCACCTGATGCAAAAAATTGAAGATGCTTACTAAGCCAGGGCCGGACAGAACGCGCTCACAGGACACCCGCCCGTTGTGCTGCTTTCTGAGGAAGCGCAGCAACTCAACTTCCTTTTCGTCCCGAGGCGAGAAATCAGCATGACCCCCTTCCGTGGCAGAGGGCGTATAGCGGTGTCCATCCCAAAAGAGAAACGCCTGCCCCAGACCGGTTCCTACCGCAATCACCGCACAGTTGCCACGCCGGGGTTTGCCCGTATTGAGCATATGGACTTCCTCAGCCGACAGGAACAGGGCACCATAGGCTGTGGCCTCAAGATCGTTCATGAGCCGTACCTGGCCGCCACCGATGACACGGCGTATGCCGGGAGCTTCGACTTTCCACGGAAAATTTGTCGCCTCGACCGTACCGTCAAGAACCGGCCCGGCAATACCAAACGCGCCGGCCGCTATTGATTCGTCTGCCCCCGTGTGGCGAAAGTCAGCAATGACTTCTTCCAGTCCGGTATAATTCGCACTCGGGAAAGACGATTCCCGAACGAGGGAGAACGTTTCCCGCCCCTCAAGCGCATACAGGGCCAGGTTCGTCTTGGTTCCGCCAATATCACCAGCGAGGACATAGCTTGTCATGACGGCTTTTTCTCATGTTGGACTACGTACAGCAAGGCTAGGGCAATTCACGCTCGGCTGTAGCCATGCCGTTACGCGCTCGTCATACTTTTGGCGGCTCGACGTGTCCGCCGAACTTGAAGCGCATGGCCGATAAGACTTTCTCGGCAAAGGTATGGGACTGGCGAGACCGAAAGCGCGTGTAGAGCGCTGCTGAGAGTACGTCGGCAGGAACAGCTTCCTCAATAGCAGTCTCAACCGTCCAGCGGCCTTCGCCTGAATCCTGGACTTCGCCGGAGAAGTCGGACAGCGCCGGACTTTCAGCCAGTGCCATGGCAGTCAAATCCAACAACCACGAGCCAATGACGCTGCCGCGACGCCACACTTCGGCAATATCCGACAGATTCAGCTCATAGTGATATTCGAGCCCTCCGGCGCTGGCACCACGCATGATATCAAAGCCCTCGGCATAGGCCTGCATGAGCCCGTATTCAATGCCGTTATGGACCATTTTCACAAAATGTCCCGCTCCGGCTGGGCCGCAGTGCAAATAGCCTTCCTCAGCCGTGGCGTTCATATGCTCACGACCTGGCGTTTTTGGGATGGTACCCGTGCCGGGAGCCAAGGTGCAGAAAATCGGGTCGAGCCGCTGGACCGCCTCTTTCTCACCGCCGATCATCAGACAATAGCCGCGCTCGACCCCCCACACCCCACCGCTTGTCCCAATATCAACATAATGGAGCCCTTGAGGTTTGAGGGCTTTGGCGCGTCGAATGTCGTCCTTAAAATGTGAGTTCCCGCCATCAATAATGATGTCGTCCGCAGCCATTTTTTCAGCCAGGGCGTTCACCGTTTCATCCGTCGCAGAGCCAGCCGGCAGCATGACCCAGACAGCGCGGGGCGGCGTGAGTTTTTGGATCAACTCATCGAGTGAAGATGCACCAGTCGCTCCGTCCTGCTCACACTGTCTGACCGTCTGGGCATTCAGGTCAAACACCACACACGCATGTCCGCCGCGCATGAGGCGGCGCACCATATTGCCACCCATCCGGCCTAGACCAATCATGCCGAGTTGCATCGTGCTGACTCCTGTCCGTTGTAGAGCGGTAGGGGCATATCAAAGTGTGCGCCGTAGGGGCAATTCATGAATTGCCCCTACAAAAACAAGGCGGAGGAGATTTTGCACGGGTGATGCCGAAGGGATACTTTCCCCTGATGGGCATGCGCCCAGCACCGCTTCTATGAGCGACTGGGCCTATTTTGCCGCGGTCCGAACGCCAATCGCGCCGCTGCCTCGCAACTGCTCAAGCTCTCCGGTGTCAAAGCCCCAATCGCGTAAGGCCTCTTCCGTATGCTCGCCCGGATTAGCGGGCGGGCGTTGGATGGCACTCGGGGTACGGCTAAAGCGCGGGGCCGGGGCCGGCTGCGGCACGCCTTCGACCTCAACAAATGTGCCGCGCTCTTTGTTGTGCGGATGGTTGGGCGCATCGGCCATATTGAGGACAGGCGCGTAGCAGATGTCGCTGCCCTCAAGGAGTTTGTTCCACTCCGCGAGGGTCTTGGTCTTAAAAATCGCGGCCAGTTTCTCAGTCAGCACCGGCCATTCAGCCCGCTCGTTCTGGCGCGGTAACTCGTCTCTCTCCAGTCCGGTCAAACGCAGCAGTTCTGCATAGAACTTGGGTTCAATCGAACCGATGGAGAGATACTGACCATCGCCGGTCTCATACACATTATAGTAATGCGCGCCCGTGTCCAGAATGTTTTCCCCGCGATTATCCGTCCACTTACCGGCAGCCCGCAGGCCGTAAATGGCGGTCATCAGCGAGGCCGCGCCATCGATCATGGCCACGTCGATGACCTGGCCTTTGTCTGACTTCTGGGTTTCCAGTAGAGCGCCGACCACGCCCAGAGCCAGGAACACACCCCCGCCGCCAAAGTCGCCAACAAGATTCAGGGGTGGAAGCGGCGCTTCGTCTTTGCGCCCAATCGAATGCAGCGCCCCAATCAGGGCAATATAGTTAATGTCATGCCCAACCGCATTGGCCAGCGGTCCCTCTTGGCCCCAGCCAGTCATGCGACCAAAGACAAGGCGCGGATTCCGGGCCATACACACCTCGGGACCCAGCCCCAGACGTTCCATCACGCCGGGCCGGAAGCCTTCAATAAGCGCATCAGCCCGCTCGATAAGTTTCAGGGCCGCCTCAGTTCCTTCCTGCTTTTTGAGGTCAATCGCCACAGAGCGGCGACCACGCCCCAGCAGATTAAACTTGGCGTCGGTCGCAATACCGAGGTCAGCATCTTCGGCCCGGTCTATACGCAACACCTCAGCTCCCATATCCGAGAGCAACATCGCACACATTGGTGCCGGGCCAATGCCGGCAAATTCAACAACTTTATACCCAGATAATACGCCCATACTTTCCCCTTCCCGGATTCGTTCAGTGACCGCTCAGGTGGCCAGATAAGGCGTTATTATACAGGTATTTTTTGCGA
The DNA here is from genome assembly GCA_965247985.1 of uncultured Binatia bacterium (SeqCode). Classification (GTDB taxonomy): domain Bacteria; phylum Desulfobacterota; class Binatia; order Bin18; family Bin18; genus Bin18. Next base: position 4,470,962 of record OZ252051.1, read on the forward strand.
TGAGAACCATCAGGCAGGGCAGCGGGTGCTACGCGGGGACTGGATGCCTGCTGATGAACCGGAACCTCAGCGTAGGGGCAGCCCTTGTAGCTGCCCTTCCCCTGGGAGCGCGGGCATCTTGCCCGCAGCCTTCTTCTCATTTTTGCGGGCTGGAAGCCCGCACTCCTGAGCGCGGCTTGGCGCACACCGTCAGGGCACGATCACAAAATTTTGCAACGCCTCTTCCCACCGCACCCTGGTCATGTCCCCAGCCCTGGGAAAGTCCGACACGGTAAATGTGCCACTCACCCCTCGCAGGAACGGTACTCCAAAGGTCGTCACCCGCACCGTGGTAGAGGCAAACTCCACGCCGTCAATCAGCGCCCGAACTGTATGCTCCCCCTTTCCTAAGTTGTTCCAGTTCCACAACAGACTGAAACCATTATTGGTATCGCCACAGACACCACGGGTATCCTCCCGTACCGTCCCGTAGGCGGCTTGCAGCGGGATTCCATCCAACTCAATGACAATCTCTTCCGCCTCACACGCCCAGCCGGAAATCACCCCCACCCCACTCTGCGCCGACCCCAGCGACGGGTTTCCCAAAATCGCCTCGATACCGGCCACCCGATTATACCCCCCGCCTCTGGCAGGGCTGCCGTCAGTGATCACAAAGTTCTGGAGCGACTCTTCCCACCGGACGACGGTGGTCTCGCCCGAGGTGGGAAAGTGGGGCAGGTCGAATGTACCGCTCACGCCCTGTAAGAACTGCTCCCCAAAGGTGGTCACCCGTACTGTCGTGTTGGCAAACTCCTGCCCGTCAAGCAGCGCCCGGACCGTATGCGTTCCCGCCCCCAGGTTGTTCCAGTTCCACAACAGACTAAACCCGTTGTCGCTATCCCCACAGACACCTTGGGTATCCGTCCGGGTCGTGCCGTAGCCCGCCCGGTAGGGGACGCCGTTGAGTTCGATGATAATCTCGTGGGCATGACACGCCCAGCCCGAAATGGCTGCGATGCCACTCTGGAACGAGCCGGACCGGGGGTTATCCAGGAACACTGGGGAGACGAAATCTGTTGAGAACACGGCTACGTCGTCGATAGTCCAGCCGTCGGCAGTACCGCTGGCATCGGACAGCAATTGGAAAGCGAGGCGTATTGGCTCTCCAACGAAAGGGCTCAGGTCGAGTGAGGTCTGCTGCCAGCTAGTCTGAGTACCCGTAAAACGTCGTAAACGTTCCTCCGTCCGCCACCATCCATCCTCCCTTTGTTGTGCGACCCACACGTTCCCGCGGTCGCCACTCCCAAAGTCGAACCGATGCCAGAAGGTCAGGGTCGCGGAATCGACCTCGGTCAGATCAATAATCGGAGACCAAAGGGCAACATTGAGGTCATTCTGGTAATTGCCGTCGGGACTATCCGTCCAGGCATGAGTCCCGCTCCGGGAGGAAGCCGTAGTCCGGGCCCAGGGAGAGCCCCCAGACCAGCCGCTTGTGTCACCCTCCACATCATATTCAAACAGACTGTCATCAGCTCCCGCCTGAATTACGGTAAACGTCCACCCCCCAATGCTGAGTGTGCCCGTCCGGGCAGCAGGGCTGGGATTGGCCGCAACCGTATAGCGAACACTGCCAGGGCCGCTGTTGCTGATCCCGGACGTCACGCGAATCCAGTCGCTATAGCTCCTTGCCGACCAGTCGCAATCGTTCGCCGCCTTGACCTGGACGCTGGCACTGTCCCGCCCCGGCCCGAAGAGATGGGAGGAAGAAGATAGAAAATTAATGCAGGTGCTGAACGTGTCAGGATCGGTATTGATGGTCACACGGTAACCGCTGGCGTAGGCCGCATCGATGGAGATCTGGAGGTTGTTCTCTGCGTCGGTAAAGATTTCGCCGACCGTCCACATCGCACCTTCATCGTTCGGGTCGCCGTTGTTGTCCACGTCCACCACCTGGGCCAGCCGGTCTTCCCGTGTGGTATCGACTTTATGGATGACAATCGCTTCGTCCGGGATTTCCTCATCGTAACCGGCAAACAGCCGCGCCTCGACCGTGTAGAAGTCAGTCGGCGAGGTGCCAATGGGAATCTGGGCCAGCAGATAGCCCTCAGTGTCCGGCTGTGCCAAGCGTTCGAGGGTAATGGTCTGGGTGCTGTTGGACGTGGCTACATACTTCTGGGCCGGCGGAATCCAGCCCAGAAAGTCTTTGTGGTAGGCGATGGTATGCACACCGAGGTAGCCGTATTCAGGATAAGGGAAAAGAGACTGTCCCCCGCTCATGACATCCCATTCAGAGTCGTATGTGGTGGGACTGTAGGGAGGATCATCCTGACCATACGGACCGGAGGAATGCTGCAAGCCAAAGGCATGGCCCATCTCGTGTGCCCAGGTGTCCTGTTTTTCATGCGCCCACTCCGGCAGCCATGTGACACCCCAGAATCCACTCCTCCTATCCAATGTCAAGAATCTACCGCCACCCTGGGCCGGGCCATGAAGATTCTGGTTAAAGACCAAGTTGATACCATCAAAATTCGGGAAGAACACATCCGCATCAGCGGCGGCAACGCAATCTTCTACTGTTCTTTGGGTATTATGATCTTCCTCTCCGTCCCCGTCCGTATCAGACACATAATACGAGCGGGGGTGGGGCAGGTTGTACCAGCCCACCACCACGCTACCTCTCAAATCGGGGGTGTTCCCGTATGAGACCTCTCTCCAATAGTGCCCCAGAGCGGGATAGGATGACCCCATCATCTGTTCATAATGGCTAACCGGATACGGGGTGACAGCGGTTGCATCTCCAAAGCGGCATAAAATAGTTACCCACGCCTGGGAGCCTGTCACCGCGGCCTGGGAAGTTGTGTGGAGCTTGGGGGTTCCGTCCGATGACGCTTCGGGCGCAGCGGCCCCGGACCGCGGCGTGGCCAACCGAATGGACCGGACCCAGAATTTCGCTGGTGCGTCAGACAACGTTTCCGCGTAATGGCCCTCAACCGTTACCCGCTTGCGGTTCAAGGCCACCGGGCCGCCAAGCGGCTTCATGAGTTCCTGATCAATCAGGAGTTCGTGATACTCACCCTGGTCGTCGGTCAGCCCGTAGGTGATTTCAGAGGCAAGGCCGGACTCTAATGGATAATCCGCGACCGTTATACTGAACCAGCCGGTGAGGGTCTGCGGTTGGGCCGTAGCGAGTGGAGGAGAGACTATCCCCGCGCCCAGCAGGAACAGGACTACACCGATTTTTACGCTCGCAGACAGGCTACCCGTGCACATGCGTACCCGTACCTCTGTTCTCAGAATTGACAATGGCAACACTCGTATCACAACTGGCATTCCCTGAGCAAAGGAAGCCGTCGGTCGGAGAGGGGAGCTTCTACGCCGCCAGCCTTATATACGGCCAGGAGTATTCCCGCGCGATACTCCTGACTTCCCACTTCTCTCCTGGGGACGCGGCCACCCTGGCCGCCCTGTGGCAGGCTGGAAGCCTGCGCCCCCAGACAGACCGCCCGGCCATACAGCCACGCCCCAGGGCGGACAGACTATTGACCCGCCTGTCTGAAAGCTGCAAGACAGTCTCATTAGAACTCTGTGCAATGGATCACTGAATAAAAGGAGGAAACGATGACACAGGAAGAACGCAGCCTTGCAGTCGCCCAAGCCTATGAGGATATGTACAACAACGACATTGAACGCTTTGTCTTTGAGGTCTACACGCCTGACTGCGAAGTGAATGGAGGCTTTATTCGCGGACACGAACAGTTCATCGACATTGAACGGCAGGTCCTCCGGGCCGCTCCACAGCGAAAGATGCGGGTTGACCGCAAGCACGCAAGCGGCAACGTGGTCGTGCTTGAGGCCGTGCTGCTCGACCCTGACCAAGGCGCGGACTGGAACCTGCCCTTCTGTGCCGTACTCACCTGTCAAGACGGGAAAATCGCTACGGATTGGACCTATGCGGAATTCTCGAAGTGGCCGGGGCTCCAAATCTAGCCGGGTGGTGTCGAATTCCGCTTCGCTCATCCGACCTGCAGGACTGCTCCAGGAGGAAACCCGTGCATGATGACACACGAGTAACACGCGCTGGCCTATTGCCAGCCTCTCAAGGAGAGCCTTTCCTCCCCGGTCCCACCTTTGCTGCACCTTACCATGCAGCAGGTGATCCATCCCAGGTCCCACAGACGTATGGCCGTTTCCATAATCCAACCTGGACACGGTTTGAGCAGGCACTCGGCGAGTTGGAAGGTGGAGAGGCGTTTGTCTTCTCTTCTGGTATGGCAGCGGTAACAGCCGTCTTTGGGACTGTTCTCCGACCGGGAGATATCGTTGTTCTGCCTTCGGACAGCTACTACACCACCCGCGTCATTGCCCAGGGCTATTTGAGTGAGATGGGTGTGCGGGTGCGTATGGCACCAACAACGGGGAATGCCCTGGCGGATTGTCTGGACGGAGCAAAACTGCTGTGGCTCGAATCGCCCAGTAACCCTGGACTCGACGTGTGCGACATTGCTGCCCTGGTAGCGCAAGCACACCAGACCGGCGTCCTCGTCGCAGTTGATAATACGACGCCTACGGTCCTTGGACAAAACCCACTTGCGCTTGGCGCAGACTTCTCCGTTGCTTCAGATACAAAAGCACTCACAGGTCACTCTGACTTGCTGCTTGGACATGTTGCAGTACACGCTGCCGAATGGACTGAGCGCGTTCATGCCTGGCGCACACAGCACGGGGCTATTGCCGGACCCATGGAAGTCTGGCTGGCGCATCGGTCGCTCGCAACACTCGGCGTCCGGTTGGAGCGCCAATGTCACAATGCACAGTCAATTGCAGAATATCTTGCCGCACGAACCGAAGTTCTCAGCGTTCGCTATCCAGGCTTACCCAACGATCCAGTCCATGCCATAGCCAAAAAGCAGATGAAACTATTTGGCTCGGTGGTGAATTTTGTTCTGCCAGACCAAGGGTATGCCGAACATTTTCTCCAGTCGTGCCAACTCGCGTATGAGGCGACAAGTTTTGGTGGGATACATACGACTGCGGAACGCCGAGCGCGCTGGGGCGGCGACGTCATCCCAGAGGGATTTATTCGTTTGAGTGCAGGCTGTGAGCATACGGAAGTTTATTGAGCGATCTTGGCCAAGCGCTTGATACGTCCTGCATTGCTTCATAAGGAAGTGTGAATGGATTCCAGTGACCGCTATGTCGTCGTCGGCCAGAACGGCTCGCCCTATTCTATGAAACTCCGCGCAGTCATGCGCTATCGTCGGTTACCCTTTGACTGGGTTCTTCGGACCGACCGGAATATGGGCGAGTTCGCTGCGGTGAAGCCCCTCCTCATGCCCATGATTCGCTTTCCCGGCGAAGAACACTGGCGGATTGACTCAACCCCGATTATCGATGCCCTGGAGCAGCGCCATCCTGGGGGGCGGTCTATCATTCCTGATTCGCCTGGCCGTGCCTTCCTCGCTTACCTCATTGAAGACTTTGCTGACGAATGGCTGACCAAAGCCATGTTTCATTACCGCTGGGCATACGCCGCCGACATTCAATACGCGTCGTTGTGGATCGCTGACGATTTCTTCCCAGACCAAAAGGGAGAGGCCCGCGCGGCAGCGGCAAAGAGTTTCGCCCAGCGCCAGATTGAACGTATGCCGCTCGTAGGGTGTACTCCGCACAATGCGCCCGTTATTGAAGCCACGTATACCCGTACGCTGGACTTACTCGAAACCCACGTCGGCTTGCACGACCACCTCTTTGGCAGCCGCCCATCCATCGCCGATTTCGGCCTGCTTGGGCAGCTCAAAACATTGGCCACAGATCCAACGCCCCTGGCCATCATGCGAGAGCGTAGCCAACGCACCGAAAGCTGGACGCGCCAACTCGACGATGCCTCCGGTCTGGAAGGCGAGTGGTATGCGGAAAACGAACCGCTGCCGGCTGCAACGCTTGGACTGCTGCGCTTAGCGGCTGAAACCTATCTGCCATTTCTCGTTGCCAATGCTGCGGCGGCAGAACGGGGAGACGAGCAATTTGAAGTCGAACTGCTCGGCCAGACGTATGCCCAAGCTCCGTTCGGCTATCAGCAAAAATGTCTCGCCACGCTTCGGCGGCGATTTGCCGCGCTGAATGCTGACAACCTGGACGAGATTGGTCCGCTCTTAGAAGAAACGGGCTGCTTACCATACCTCGGTCACTGAGGGAGCCCGCAGAGCGACCGGCCTGGCTCCGTTTACTCCTTATCACACTGACAGATGACATAGTGGCACTTTTCACACAGCTGCATCGGGCGCAGACCCGGGTGAGAGATGCTTTGCCGGCTGTCCACAAAAGTCGTCGCCGCCTCCAGGTCTATGTCCATCAGCGGTCGCTTGGCGCATTGGACGCAGCCCTTGGTCCGAGTGTTGTTTTCAATACACCACCGCAGCAGGACAGTGGAGCGACAGCCAATGGTCCGAGAAGACTCCATCCCGAAAAAATGAAACCCGGTGCCCTGCCGATTGGTGACATAATCCAGCCGCGTTCCTTGTAGATGTTGGGCGCTGGGCGGGTCGAGGAAGGCTTTGATCCCGTCCTGCATTACCACCGCATCGTCCGCTTGCGCAGTCCGCTCAAGGTTCAGATTGTACTGAAAACCCTTGCAGCCGCCGCCCGCGACCGTCATCCGAATACCGCCGTCCCGGATGTCTTTCAGCCGCATGGCGTGCTTAATCATCTCGACCGCTTTGGCGGTAAAGGCGAGCACCGGCGCTGCTGTCTGGCCTGGGCTTTCGTTGCGCACGCCCTGATCCATATTCCCCCCTTTGAACGCAGCCTTTCTGTAAGCCCTTAGCGTGCCAACGTGCCGGCTGTCAATCTTCAGACAGGTCGGTATAGAGTTTGACAAGCTCAAGGCAATGTGTACCATACACATTATAGCCAGCATGACTAGCGGAGACATCATTCGGAAGCTCAAGCGAGAGGGTTGGGTAGTGCGGAACACCAAGGGGAGCCACCACCAATTCGTTCATCCCACAAAGTCTGGCCGGGTCACGGTCAAGCATCCGACAAAGGATATTCCAATCGGGACACTCCGCAACATCTTTCGACAGGCCGGCTGGAAATGGGAGGACCGCTGATGCGATTTCCAATTGTCATCCACAAAGACCGCAACAGCGGCTACGGTGTCACCGTGCCCGACCTGCCTGGCTGCTTTTCGGCTGGCGACACTCTGGACGATGCCATCGACTCGGCGCACGAAGCTATTGCCTGTCATCTTGAAGGGCTGCTGATGGACGGGGAAACGATTCCCGAGCAAGCGTCACTTGAAGCCCACCGCGCCAACAAGGAATTCAGAGGCGGAACCTGGGCACTGGTGCCGATTGATATCTCAAAGCTGTCGAGCAAAGCCAAACGAGTAAATATCACCATACCGGCGCGGGTGCTGGCGATCGTAGACGAAGCTGCCGCCCGCGAAGGAGAAACGCGCTCAGGCTTTCTTGCGCGAGCGGCGCTCAGCTACGTGGAACGACATACGATCAAACCCTGACTTTCCTCCAACGGAAAACTTATTCGACCACTATAGCGGTAGCTACCAACCAGACGATTGCCTGGTTGGTCAAATCTCGTAGGTCGGATGAGGCGCTGGGCACTACCCAAGACTTACAAGATGTTGGCAACACCGGAACTAACGGGATAAGCCTTTTCTCTGATAACAAAAAGATAGCCTATGACTCTAGACGGATTTCTAACGTTTTTGACCCTGGTAGCTGCCATCTACGCACTTGCCACTCCAGTTGGAAAACTTCGTGCAAGACTTGGCTTGGCTATGCCGATTTCCGTGGCACTCCTTGCTCTCGCTCTTGTTTTGTATCTGGAGTTTTTTCAGGTGCTCGGACAACCGTGTCCGGCTGTTCTTGGACGCGCTTGTGATTGGCTGGTATTTCCAGACGACGATTCCATTACACCGCCCCAGTTAGCCTTTCTGGTAGTGCTGATATGGCTAGCTTGAGTGGTTTACGGGTACAGCGTCTCTCAGCCTAGGACGCGCGCTCTACCCACGCTATCCCGACTCGTTGACAATTTAGTTTACGAACAACGGTTTGCCGAAGTGCTAAAGCTTGTCGAGCCTTACCTGCCGTTAATTGGCCAAGCGGCTCGCCGCAGGCTACGTCTACAAAGTCTTCATGACCATTTAGCAGTCATGCGGAGTAATAATCCGGCTCTACATTACTTCATATACGACAGGGATGCATTTGAACGTGAGAAGCGGCGCAGTTCGTTTTCTAAGAAGGTACGACGCTGGACGGGCAGCCTTGCGAGCCTTGTTCCCGCGCAGCGTCGAGCTGAAACCGCAGCACAGGATATCGCGCGCGTACTTTTTCGACCGGAAGATCTCAGGCGCTACATTGCAACGACGAGACCTTACTTCGCCATACCACTGCTTCAGCTGGAGATGCATGAAACACGTGATTTTTCGGAGGCCTATTTTGGCGATTTAATTTCCGACACCGGCAGCGTACTGTATCAGGAGCTTGAACAAGACCAGAATATTTCTTCCCAGGAAGAATATAATTTTCCTGAAAGCAACCGCCTTCTTCATTTCCTTTTTGCCGACGCCAACACTGCGAAGAACCTAGAGGTCTGGAGACCGATAGGGGAGCATCTTTTAAAGTTGCTGCGTTCGGATGAGTCGCCGGACTTTGTTGCCTCCCTGAATAGAAGGGAAGAAGGCTTCGATGAAGAACGCTGGAAAAACCCCATCTGGGCGGGCATTTTTTTCTTCGACTTGATGGTCACTGCTGCTGCTTACCAGGGCGTGCGGTGGCACATGTGGCTGTATTATTTCCGGTTGATTGTTAAGCGCTTAGAAGAGATATACGATACGTCTGATCCCACAGTGAATACTTCAGATGAATTTCCCACAAGGTCTGCCAGGTTGATATACGAGGTTGTAAGGACCTTACGCGGGTGGGTTCTTTTGGCGCCGAAACTCCAGACAGGTCGGTAGAGAGTTTGACAAGCTCGGAGCAATTGACGAAGGATATTCCAATCGGGACACAACGCTGGCTGCGAACCCGTTTCCAGACTGACTCGGTAATACCCGCGCCGACGCGCTTCGCTGAGGAGATGCAGCAGGATCACCGCCCCCCGAAGATCGTCTTCTTGTATCGTAAGGTGTATGGTTAAGCCTCCGTCAAGTTGGTCTTGCGTGCTCACGTACCCCCTGCCCCTGAATTCAGATGTGTCTGAGCCATAATAAGAACCTCAGTCGCACACATTCCTCCGAAGAAGCGACTTATGCGTCTTCCCGAACTTCCTGTTCTGTTTTGTCGAGTAGACTTTTCCCGGCGGATCAGCAATCAGGCTCGTATTCTTGAAATCCTGCCGCAGGGCTTGATCGTTGGAATACAACAATCGGGCTCCGCTGATTTGAGCTAAGGCCACAACATGTTCATCATTCGACTGGCATAAGTCCTGCCTCTTCAGCTCTTTCGTCCTGTCGCCAACTTCCCCATTGTCCATCCTTCTGGCCCTTCCAGCAAGAAGCGCCGTTTTCCACCAGTCCTGAAATTTTTGGATTTTACACAGTTCTTCAAAGAGATCGCCGCCGGCCACCAAGCGTCCCTTTCCCGTATTGATCCACTTAAAGAATCCTACTCCAGCCTCCGAACGCCCGCTGGGGCCGAACACTTCCGCGACGACATTTGCATCAAGAATGGCACACATTGCTTAGAGCCCGAGAGACCGCCCTGTTTCCTCCATAAAAAACTGGCGATAGCTCGGCGGGGCGTCCAGGACATTTCCTATGTCGTCCAGTCGGAGCGAATGAATGTGTACATCCAATTCGCCACGTTCGAAGAACAGCACGGAAACATCGTCTGGTTTCAGCGACGCCTTGTCGTCGCGAACATCCATGCGTACCCGGTCAAGCAGATGGTCGCTGTGGGTTTCAACCACAAGCTGGCGCTCAGGT